>OZ251456.1:2785000-3087465 GCA_965242545.1 bacterium | reverse complement strand
CGGGACGAGCCGCTGCCCTGAGGGAAGGCCCGCGGTTATGATCGCTAGATAGTTATTTTAGCCAAACAAGAGACTTGACGTGCGTCATTCCGGCTTTCGCTGGAATCCAGATTTTCCCAAGATCGGTCTGCGGTTTTCAACGCACTTAAGCGCATTATCGTTTTTATATTTTACCTAATTGACGGGACTCGGACATCAGAATTCCATTCGCTCAATTTGGCTTGGTATAATTGTCCGAATTTCATGGGTTACCGCCTCTAAGGCGATGGAGACCCCACGATCTATGAAAGCCACTTCAGTTCTCCATCCTTTCTCAATCGCTTTTCTCAATGGCGGAGCGTAATCGGCATCCCCGGCCACCAATACCAAGGTTGCTGGCCCTTCTTCTTCATAAAGTGTTGAGACCATTTCCGTTATTATATGAGCATCGTCCTGTTTTGACCGATTTGCTTGCCCCAAATACCCACGCCCTACTTTCCAGCCTTGATTTTTGGCGACTTCCCAAAAGGAATCATCGTCGGGGACTACGCCAGCGATGAAGGCTGAGGCTACCCCACGAGTCTTGCCTGCGGAGTCGCGAGCCGCCACGAGCATGAGTTCACCAAAGTCTATGCGAAAGTCCTTGCCATGTTGCTGATTGATGATTCCAAAAAATAAATTCTGATCATCAGCAAAAAGATGAACTTTGCCTGAAACCAAATCGTCGTGTGGTTTGGCTTTTCCGGTTCGATTTTCAATTCCACTTACCCCTTGTTGTTTTGACTTTCTTCGTCTGTTTCTTCTAGCCATTTTTACTCCCTTTATTTTCCATAAACTGTTGTCCATAAAAATCCTGTTGGCGACCGGCCAACCTAATAATATAACATAATGTATTTGGCTCCGCTCGGTTCGAGGGAAGGCGGGACGGGCTAGTATTTCCCGATGGCGTTGAAGTCCATCTCGATAAAGGGTTCGCCGGACGCCGCGTTTGAAAATCGGATGAAGCCGAGCTCCGCCAGCCGGCCCAACTCCCGCAGAAGCGTTCTCGCGGTTACGCTTCTGTATGCCTCCCGAACGTAGCGAGACTCGCGCAATCCCTCTACGCCGAGCCTCTTCGAGGGCCGATCCGAAAACGGATCGTCGGGCTCCGTCTCCGAGACGAGAAAATCGAGAAGATTGTATTCCCGCTCGTTAATCAGGCGCCTCCTTGGGGATATCCTTTTCCGCCGCGCCTGCGCCAGCATGTTTCGATAGATCACCCGGTTCAGCTTCGCCTTGATGAAGTTGCTGATCCCCCGGAGCTCCTCCCCGAAGCCGCGCAGGCCGAAAGCGATGAACGGCGTCAGGTCGAACGGCTGTTTTTCCCTGCATTTCTGAAGCAGCGTCTTGTATTCTTCCTCGCGGCGGTAGAAATAATTCGACAGCCCGTAGAATCCGTGGACGTTATAGCCTCCCTGAAACAGGATGCCCGCCTCCACCAGGCGGGAGGTTCTGCCGTTGCCGTCTCCGAACGGATGGATCGTCACCAGGAAGAAATGCGCCAGCAGCGCCCGGATGGCGGGGTGTTCCGCCTCCATCCGACGGGACTTCAGAAACGCGACGTATTCGTCCATCAGAGCCGGCAGACGCTCATGCGGCGCACCCCTGTGGACGCCGCCGAGAGAGGGGCTTCCAACGGTGACGGAGAAGGTTCTCCATCTTCCGGGTTCGTTATTGGTCATGTCCGCGTTCCCGGTGATCATTTCGTGCATTCTCAGGATATCGGCGAGAGCGAAGGGCGCGCCGTCGGGCCGGAACCTCTCCTGAACCCAGGCTTGCGCGGCGCCGGCGTTCCGGATCTGAATCTGCTCCCGGCTGGGCTTCGGCGCGTCCGGATCCGCGGCCGATTGCTCCTGAATCTCGATTTGCCGGGAAACCTCGGCTTCCGAGAGGGGATTTCCCTCTATCGCCGTCGTGCCGTGAACCGCGCGAACGCGGTTCAGCCTGTTCAGCGTCTCTCGCCAGTCGGGAGGCAGAATGAGGTGACTCATTACCGCCTCTTTTGAAGCTTCTACGGCGACGATGTCTTTTATGAGACCCATATTGTCGTATCGGTATTCAAAGCCGAATCTCCTCCAGTCCATTCCACCTCCTTGTTTGTCGCCTTGTATGACATCAAATTACGCGCTACAATTAACCTTGTAAATATATGAAAAAAATATCATTGTCAATTATTATCTGAATTTTTCACAATTCAATCAGTGTTATTTGACGCGCTGTTTGGCGCGCTGTTTGGCGAAGATCGTACCGGCGCGGGAGGCTGTCGGGGAGGGAGATGGCGGATTCGCTCTCATCGATCCATACTTTGGGCAGGTCGCCCGGCGCCGTCGCCTCGGTGTGGGCTTCGTCGGAGGGGAAGAGAGTCTTCCCGCGCCCGCCCGGACGAGCGGATTTGGTTCGCAATCAAACGCGGAATCCGCAAAATGTCTGAACCCGCATTTTTCCTGACCGGAACGGGAACCGGCGTGGGCAAGACGGTGGCGGGTTGCGTCATCGCGGCCCGCTGGGCGGCTTCGGGGAAGCGGCCCCGGGTGATGAAGCCCGCCGAGTCGGGCTGCGCGCCGGAGGCGGGACGTCTCGTCCCCCGGGACGCCCTGGCGCTCAGGACGGCCTCGGGCGACGCGCGGCCCCTCGCCGAGATTTGCCCGTACAGATACCGCGCGCCTCTCGCGCCCGCCCACGCGGCGGAGCGGGAGGGCGCGCCGCCGGACGTCGACAAGCTCGCCGCTTCGATCGCGGCGCTCAAAAAGGAGGGCGGCCCCCTGCTCGTCGAGGGCGCGGGGGGACTCCTCGCGCCGCTGGCCGCCGGCGTCTTCATGGGCGATCTGGCCCGCCGCGCGGGGCTGCCCCTGCTCATCGTCGCCCCGCTGGGGCTGGGCGCCGTCAACCACACCCTGCTGACGGCGCGGGAAGCGAAGAGAGAGGGGCTTGAAATCGCGGGCGTCCTCCTCTCCGACGTGGACGGGGAGGCGACGCCCGCCGCCGCGCGGAACCCGGCGGCCATCCGGGAGCTTTGCGGGGAGGACGCCCCGCTTCTGGGCGTGATTCCCCATCTGGCGGGCGCGGACGACCTCCTCCCGCGCGCCGCGCCCGGCTCGGAGGCCGCGGAGAGGCTCCTCTCCCTCGCGCGGGGCTTGAGGCTCGACGCGCCGGGGTAGGGCGTCCGCATAAGCAGGCGCGCTCGGGTTTATTTTCTGTTCGTCACGCCGGAAATGATGCGGCCAAGAACGCCGTCCAGAAATTCGGATACAGCTTCCACGCCCATTCGTCGAGCCACGAGAACAAGCAAGAGAAGCTCGACGACAACAAGGGCGATTGGGCCGCCCCATCCATCCAGAACCGAGAAAAATACGACATCCAAAAGAAGGATGGAGACCACTGCGAAGATAAAGCGCTCTTCTTTCCGGGCGTTGATCTCATCGCTCAGTGCCTTTTCCAGCTCTACGATTTTTCGATCCGGCGCTTTTGGTTGTTCAGGTAAGGGTTCCTTGAAGTCAGGAGGCGACTTGTCGTTCATTTTTGATTTTTTCTTGCCGGTCGAAGTATTCCTGCCGAATGTCTTCGTTCGGTATGACGACGTTTCGGGCGCCGGGCGCGTAATGCTTGGCCCATGCCCCTTCCACCCAATGCGTGGCGGCGACCAGCGCGCCCGGCTTGGCGTCTTTCAGCTGATCGACGGCGGCGTCAAGCATTTCTTTCTCGGGGCAGTCTTCCGCGGGACTGACGGATCGAAAGATGTTGCGAATGGGCCTGGCGCCGTATATTTTCACCCGATGATATATCTCCGGCTGAACGGGGCCGTAGTCCCACGCCTCGAAACGCCCCGATACAAGAGGCGCGTCCTTCAGTCCAAGGTTGTACATGTGTGCGATATACAGTATCTTTTGCAGCTCCAGGTTGGAAATCGACCAGTCGGAGCGCTCGCACATTCGCTTGGCAGCGGAAAGCGGGTTGATGGCCATGGCGATCTCCTCCCCGTCTCGTCAGGAAACAATCACTCACGGGCAATATAGCTTATCGCATTAAAATTATTCAAGCTTCTACCTCGCCGGGACGCGCGCGCGCAGGGCGCTCACCTGGGCGGGCGCGCCGAGGGCGTAGAGGTGGTCGCCCGCCTGGATCTGGAAATCGGGCCCCGGGTTGAACACCATCTCCCCGCCGCGCTTGCGGATGGAGAGCAGGTAGACGCCGGTCTCCTGGCTGATGTTCGATTCCCGGAGCGCCATCCCGACGAGGCGCGACTCCGCGGGCACGACCACCTCCGCGAAGTCCAGGTCCGCCGTCGCGTGGCCGATGATCTCCTCGAGGAAGCCGGCGAGCTTGGGCCGCATCACCGCCTGCGCCATGCGCATTCCGCCCATGGTGTAGGGCGAGACCACGCGATCCGCCCCCGCCGCCTCCATCTTGCCGACGGAGCTCTCCCGCGCGGCGCGGCTCAGGATGAAGAGGTCGGGGTTCAGCGCCCGCGCCGTCAGGGTGACGAACACGTTCTCGGCGTCGGTGGGCAGGGCGCAGACGAGGCTTTTCGCCTTCACGATGTTCGCCTCGAGGAGCGTCTCGTCGTGCGTGGCGTCGCCGAGAATCACGAGGCGCCCCTCCTGGTCGAGGCGCGCGGCGGCGGCCTCGTCGCTCTCGATGATGACGAAGGGCAGGGATTCCCTGGCGTATTCCCGCGCGACGATGAAGCCGATGCGCCCGTAGCCGCAGATGACGTGATGATTCTCGAGTTTCCCGAGCTCTTTCACCAGTTTTCGCCTCCCGAAAATTTGACGGATCCGGCCCTCCATCTTCGCCTCGGCGATGGTCGCGGTGGAGTAGAACGCGACGCCCACGCCCGCGACCAGGAGCGCCACGGTGAACATGCGCCCCACCTCGCTCAGCTCGCGCACCTCGCCGTAGCCCACCGTCGTGAGGCTGATCATCGTCATGTAGAAAGCCTCGGCGAGCGGCCATTCCTCGATCAGGACGTAGCCGACCGTGCCGCAGAGGACGACGGCGGCGAGAAACGCGCCGATGCAGATCATTTGCACGGTTTTTCGCAGCCTCACACGTGGAAGAGCGGGCCTTGAGGCGCCTGTCCTTACGGGCCTTCGATTGTAGCCGCATCGGGGGGGCGCCGGCGAGGGGCTTCCGGCTCCGGCGCGCGCTCCCGGCGCCCGCTCGCCGCCAGGTCGAACAGCGCGGCGCCCAGCCTCTCCCTCGCCTCGGCGCGGACGGGCGCGGTCGCCTCCGCGAACGCCGCGCGCTCCGCCTCCGAGAGGTCCGTGAAGGAGACGCCCCGCGCCTCGAGGCTCCGGCGAACCGCCCCCTCCTCCGCCCGCGCGGCCTCCCTCTGGCTCTCGACGGCCTCGCGGACGCTCGCGCGCGCCGCCGCCCGCGCGTCGGCGGGCCAGGCGTCGAAGCTCTCCCGGTGGACGAGCACGACGCGCGCCCCGTAGAAATGGCCGCTCATCGTGATGCGCTTGTGCCGCTCCGCGACGCCGTAGGTCGCGGTGTTGGAGAGCGGGTTCTCCTGCGCGTTCACCCGGCCGGACTCGATCATGGCGATTCCTTCCTTCAGCTCCACGGGAACGGGCTCGGCCCCCAGGAGCGCGAACGTCCGGACGTGCGCCTCGTTGGGCTGGAGGCGGACGCGCAGCCCCCGGCAATCGGCGGGCGTTCTCACGTCGCGGACGCTGTTCGAGAGGTGGCGGAAGCCGTTGTCCCAGAAGCCCAGGCTCCGGTAGCCCGTCCCCGCCTCTATCCGCTCGGCGAGGCGCGCGCCGAGGGCGCCGTCCAGCGCCTCGTGGGCGCGGGCGGAATCCTCGAACATGAAGGGCAGGTCGATGACTTCGAGCTCGGGCGCCCTCCCGGCGAGGTAGCTCGTCGAGAAGTAGCACATCGTGAGCAGCCCGCACTCCACGAGGGCGAGCAGGTCGCTCGCGCGGTAGCCGAAGTCCATCACATTCCAGAAGACGTCCGTCCTCACGCCCGCGCCCAGCCGCTCCGCCATCCGATCGCGGAAGAGCGCCATCGCGCGGCTGTGGGTGGTTTCGGGCGGGGAATAGCCCCCGATGCGGATGTGAACCGGCTCGGCCATCTGAATTCGCTCCTTTTTCGAGGGCGCGTCCGAAAAGCGCGACCATACCACAGGCGCCTCCCCGGACGCCTCCTTTCCGCCGCCGGGAGCCGGGCGCCCCCCCCCCGCTCTTGACTCTCTCGCGGCGGTGGGGCATGTTCCGTTTTCTGAACGATCCTTTGAACCGGGGAGATGCGAAGATGTCTTCACTTCAGGCGCAGATTTTCGTGCAAACCGCTTCCGCCTCGCTGAACCGACTGACGAAGGACCTGCAGAAGAGATACGAGCCCAAGAAGGGGGATCGGTTCAACGTCAAGGGCATCACCTACGAGATCGGCCCGCCGAAGTTCGTGGATTCGGACAGGGCGATTCGCTTCGAGATCAGCTCGAAGATACCGGGCGAGGAGCTGCCCGACTCCTTCGATCACGCCAGATACTTCCAGCGGATCGAGAAGCGGAACGCATCGCCGAAGAAGCCCGTTTCCGCCGACATGGAGAACATCGTCCGGGAGACGCGCGACCAGGAGCGAAAGGAGAGGGACTACGTCAAGCTCACCTATCAGTACGGCGAGGGGGAGCTCTTCGACGACCGGGAGGTGCTCGGCGACCTCGAGGAGATGGCGAAGGACCCGAACGGGCGGGAGGCGCCGCCCCGGGTGCCCGGCGTCACCACCCTGGCCGGCCGCCTGATCGTCCAGCGGGTGCGGTCCTCCCTGTATGAGGCGGCGCGGGAGAACGTCGAGTCGCTCATCGACGCGAACCAGAAGGTGCGCGCGGAGCTCAAGAAAAGCAAGAGAAAGAAGTAGGCCCGCGCCATGGCGCTTCGCCTCGCGGGCGTCTCGGCGCTGACGCCGCTCGAGAGAATCGCGGACGCCCTCCTCGTCGTCGAGGGGGGCGTTTTCGCGTACGCGGGGCCGCGCGGGGCGCGTCCCGCGCCCCCGGACGCCCGGACGCTGGACCTGGGCGGCGCGCTGGCGTGTCCGGGCTTCGTGGATCTTCAGGTCAACGGCCTGGGGGCGGACGCGGCGCTCTCGGCGGACGCCGCCGGCCTCGGGCGCGTCGCCCGGGAGCTGGCGCGGCGCGGAACGCTCGCCTTTCTGCCCACCCTCGCCACGGCTCCGCGGGAGGAGCTGGTTCGCGCGGCCGGGGCGGTGCGGGAGGCGTGGGCGCTTCAGGAGGCCTCGGACGCGCCCGAGGCGCGCATCCTGGGCGTTCACCTGGAGGGCCCCTACCTGGAGCCTCGCATGAGGGGGGCGCATCCGCTCGAATTCCTCCGCGCCCCCTCCAGGGAAGAGGTGGAGGAGGTCGCCCGCGCCGCCGGGGGGCTGGGAGCGGGCGGCGCGCCCGGCCTGGCGATGGTGACGCTCTCCCCGGAGGCGGCCGGCGCGGCGGACTTCGCCCGCTGGCTCTCGGAGCGCGGCGTCGTCCCCGCCATGGGGCACACGGCGGCGGACGCCGCCTCGGTGGAGGCGTTTCTGGAGGCGGGCGGCGCCTTCGCGGTTCACGCCTTCAACCGCTACGGGAGCCCGGCCGTCCCCGCCCACCGAAGCGCCTCGCCCATGGATTTCGTTCGGTGCGACGCGAGGCTCTTCGCCGGCCTGATCGCGGACGGCGCGCACGTGGCGCCGCGCGCGATAGCTTCCTTCGTTCGCGCGAGGGGCTGGGAGCGGACGGTTCTGACCTCCGACCTGGCGTCCGATGCGGGATTGCGCCCGCGCGCGGGAGAACCGCCCCCGGAGGCCCGGGGCGGCGCCCTGACGCGCGGGGGCGCGCTGGTCGGCAGCCGCCTGACCCTCTCGGAGACGCTGCCCCGCTTTCGGGAATGGAGCGGACTCGACCCCGCGCGCGCCCTGGCGGCGGCCACGCGAAACCCGGCGCGCGTCCTCGGGCTCGAATCCCGATGGGGCCTCATCGCCCCGGGCAGGCGCGCGGATTTTTGCGTTCTCGACCCCGATTCCCTGGCGCTCCGGGGCGTGATGATCGGCGGGGTCTGGGCGTCGGGCGCGCCGCCGATTGCGGGCGGATGAGGCCGCGCGCAGGATAATGGAGATCGTCTCACGCGGGGGAGAGGACGCCCCCCTCCGAACCTGTCAATAATCCACCGACAACCGCCGTCGGTATTTGTCGAGGTCCGCCGCCGTCACCGCGTCCGGGGACACGAGCCGGTAATGCTTTTCCGAGGCGATTTTGATGTCGTCGCCGTCCTGCTCGAACTCGAGAAGCGCGATCAAATCACCCCGCATGGATTGCGCTCCAATCGACCGGCACATCAGGGACGGAAATTTCTCCCGACAAAACGCCATGTCCTGTTCAACCTGTATCCGGTTCAAGCGATCGTTTCCGCCCTTGGCCTGCACGGGAACGACGTAGTGAGAGCCTCTTCTGTCCATACCCACATATATTTCATCAATTTCTATCTGGCCGATTCTTCTGACGCTCGTTCGCAAATGGCTTTGCAGCGAGCAGCACGCGATTCCCAGGAATACGTCAATCAGTCGATTGTATCGGATGCGGGCCAGCGCGGCCTGCTCATCCCCGAACGCATATTTCGCTATGATGCCGGGCGTCGCGTCGGGAACCTTGGTTACGGCGAGGAGACGGTTCGGCGTCAGCGGCGCGTCATTGACCAGATCAAAGCGGTATCTGGATTTCCCGGCGGGGCGTATCACCCAGGTCTCGCCCTCGGGGGCTTCCACCAGGATGTCGGGAGGAAGCGCCGCGCGGTATCGAAAACTGTAGATCAGATCGCCGATGTTTTTGGGAAGAGGAATGCTCAGTTCAGCAGCGGCCGCGATGATGTCCTCGCGTCTGAATTCTACGGCGCGGCTTCCCGGCGCGCGGTTCTTCCGAAAAACGGCCTGAATGATCTTCGCGTATCGGCTATTTGAGGAAATGCGCCGTCCCTCCGGCTGATCAGCTCCCGGGCCATTCCAGCAGGACGACCTCCTCCCGCAGTTCGGCGCCGGAGACGGTCGCCGGCCTGGTCCGGAAAAGATCGATGCCCAGAACCCTGTAGTTCAGCGATTCGGCGAGGTCGGCGAGAAGCCGCCCCGTGCGAATCATCACCCGCAGGTAGGACGCCTGATCCCCGACCACGTAGGCGAGCCTCGCGCCCGGCCGGAGCGCCCGGCGCAGAGACGCGAGGTGCCGGAACATGCCGCCGAAATACAGCCGGGTGACGCGCGCGTAAAGACGCTCGAAGCCGGAGGTCTTGCCCAGCGCGATCCGGCGCTCCTCGATGGCTTCGGCGATCCGCCGGATTTCGGGATGATCCGCGACTTCGAGATCGTCCGCGTCGGCTTTATACACCCCCCGCGTGTTCGAGCGGACGAGGCGCCGCTTCAGCCCGCGCAGCTCCGTTTTGTCGCGGACGAACCCGAGCACGACGGATTCCAGCCGCGTCGTTCGCGTGTAGTCCTTCTCGTTCGGATAGGGCGGCGAGGTGATGACGGCGTCGATGGACCGCGGCTCCAGAAGCTCCCCGGCGTCTCTGGCGTCGGCTTTCAGGACGCGCGCCGGGACGTCGGCCCGGCTCCGATGGACGCCGACGTCCCGCGCGATGGCGCGCATCTCCTCCAGCCAGCAATCCGGAACCGGGGCGTCCCGCCTGATTTTGCCGATTCCCACCTCGGGGCCGAATTTCAGGTTGCTGAAGCGGCGCACGAGCGCGTTGGCGAGCGCGAGCCGCCCGTATCGCCGCTCCCGATCCGTTCCCGCGCGGTCGATGGCGTCCAGCAGCGTCAGCGTTTTCCGTAGCGGCAGCGGGCTGATCGAATTTTTGAGCAGCAGCTTCGACTGCTCCGGCGAAAGCGCGCGGGGGGGAGGGGAGGCGTCCGCCTGCTCGCCGCGGCCTTCTCGCTCAAGCCTTTCTCTCGCCGCGGACGCGGCGGCGTCGGCGAAGCGCGAGAGAGCGTCGGGATCGACCGACCAGTCCGTCTTCACCGCGCTCGCGAAATGCGCCATCGGGTTCGATTCGACGCCGACGCTGCGGACGCCGAGCTTCTTGCACTCCACCAGCGTCGTCCCCGTCCCGCAAAACGGATCGAGAACCGTATCGGACGCGCCCACGCCCAGCCGGGCGGCATAGTCCCGCGCGAGATGCGGCGGAAACGAGAGAACGAACCGATACCACTCATGGACGGCCCGATCCTCCGCCCGCAGCTTGTTCCGTTCGCCGTTGCGCCCGTTCCTCATTCGGAGACGCCTCCGGTTCGCGCCGCCCCGTTCGCCCGGTCTCCCCGGCGAAGCGCGGCGAGGGCGCTTTCGGCGCGGCGGCGGCGCGCGACAAAAAACGCTAAACATCAGGAGGGGCGGACGCGACGGCGAAACCATAGCGCATCGCCCCCGTCCGCTTCAAGGAGTCTCTCCCGCAAGCGCGCCGCCGATTGCGGGCGGATGAGGATTCGCCCATAATTCCCTCCGTTGCAGGCTTGCAGGCCGCATCCGCCCCGGGCAGTCCGCCATGCATGACGTCATTTTCAGATCCGCCATGATATTCGACGGGCTGGGCGCGGAGCCCTACGAGGGCGCGCTCGCCGTCCGGGGCGACCTCATCGCGGAGGTGGGCCCCGACGTGAGCGGGGCGGCCCGCCGCGTCGTTGACGCCAGGGGGCTGGCGCTCAGCCCCGGCTTCGTGGACATCCACGGCCATTCCGACTACTATCTCCTCATCAACCCCGAAGCGCACGCGAAAGTCCGCCAGGGGGTGACGACCGACGTGGGCGGCAACTGCGGCTACGCCGCCTCTCCGATCGGCGGCGCGGAGCGCGAGGAGCGCAGAAGGTGGCATCGGGAGCAGTTCGACCTCGCGCTCCCGTTTCATAGCGTGGCCGGGCATCTGCGCCGCGTGGACGAGACGGGCGTCTCGATCAACTACGCCCATCTGGCGGGCCACAACACGATTCGCGCCAGCGTGATGGGGGGTGAGGCGCGCCCGGCGCGCCCCGAGGAGCTCGCCGCGATGGAGGAGATGCTCGCCCGGGGGATGCGGGAGGGCGCCTTCGGACTCTCCACCGGACTGGTCTACGCGCCCGCCTGCTTCGCGGACAGGGAGGAGCTCGTCGCCCTCTGCCGAGTGGCGGGACGGCGCGGGGGGCTGCTCGCCGCCCACATGCGCAGCGAGGGGAACGCGCTGCTCGAGGCGATGGACGAGGTGATGGGCGCGGCGGAAGAGGCGGGGCTGCCGCTCCAGATCAGCCATTTGAAGACGGCGGGCGAGCGGAACTGGGGCAAGCTGGATGAAGCCTTCGACCGCATCGAGCGCGCGCGGGCGAGGGGGCGGGACGTGAGCTGCGACCGCTACCCCTACACCGCCTCGAACACCCATCTGAGCGCGCTGCTGCCCGACTGGGCGAACGACGGGTCTCTCGACGAGAAGGTGAGGCGCCTCGGCGACCCGGAGGCGCGGGCGCGGATGCGGGAGGAAATCACGCGGGCGCATCCCGAGCCCGCCTACTGGGAGAACGTCCTGATCAGCCGGACGTTCACGGAGGAGAACCGGCCCTGCGAGGGCCTCACCCTCGCGGGGCTGGGCGCGGAGCGGGGCGCGGCGCCCGTGGACGCCATGCTCGACCTGCTGGCCCGGGAGAGGATGAACGTCGAGATTCTCATTTTCATGATGAGCGCGGAGAACATGCGCCGCATCCTGGCCAAGCCCTACGTCATGGTGGGCTCCGACGCGGGCGCGCTCACCCACGAGCCGCCCCTGGGCGCGGGGCGGCCGCACCCGAGGAACTTCGGAACCTTCCCCTTCGTCCTGGGCGTTCTGGCGCGGGAGGAGGGCCTGTTTTCCATGGCCGAGGCCGTCCGCAAGATGACCTCCGCTCCCTGCACGCGGCTCGGCGTCCCGGACAGGGGGCGGCTGGCGGCCGGCATGAAGGCCGACCTCGTCCTGTTCGACCCGGAGCGGATACGGGACGAGAGCGTCTACGAGCGTCCCGTCGCGTATCCTTCGGGCATCGAGATGGTGTTCGTGAACGGCGAGGCGGTCGTGGAGGCGGGCGACCACACCGGCGCGCGCCCCGGCCGCGCGCTGCGCCGGCCGTCGGGATAGGAGGCGGCGATGCCGCTCGACCTCGCGACCCTGAAGACGGCGCTCGCCCTGCTGGGCCTGCTCGCTTTGCTGGGCATCCCCGTCGTCTGGTGGATGTCCCGCCGCTCCCGGCGGCGCGGCGGGATTTCGACCGAAATGCTGTGGGACGCCGATTTGATGAGCGCGTCCGGCGGCCGGCGCCCGCCCGCGCCCAGGGACGCCGCCGGGGAGCCGGAAGCGCGCCCGGCGGAGGACGCGCCCCCCGCCGGCGCGGAGGAGGAGGAAGAAGACGCGCCCTCCGACTCCGCGGAAGAGGCCGCGAAGGAAGATGATGAGAAAAAAGACGAAGCCGGCCCGGAGACGGTCGCCGCGAACGAGAGGACGATAGAAGAGGAAGCCCCCGCCGGGCCCCGCTCCCCGCTCCCCGGAGAGGCGGCCGCCCCGCGGCTTCCCGACGGGGACGCCTTCGACGCGGAGGACGTTTCGTTCGGGGCCGGTGAGACGCGGGCGCCCGCGCCCCCCGAAGCGGACGAGGACGCTCCCGAAGACGCGCTGTTTCCCGCCTTCGGCGATTCGCGCGAGGAGGAAGAGGACGCGCCCCTCCTGTTCGGCGACGACTGGGAGGCGGAAATCCCCGAAGAGCCCGGGCGCGGAGCCGAGGACGCGTGCCTCGACGCCCCCCTCGCGCCGCCCGGGACGCCCCGGTTCGGGGAGGAAGGAAGCGCGGCGCCGCTCCCGGACGAGGGGGCGGCGCCCCCGAGGGACGAATCCGACGACGCGCCCTCTCCTCCCCCCCCGCCGGAAGCCGGCGACGGGGAACCCGAGGAGGCCGCCGCGCCGGCGGCGCAAGCGCCGGAAGAAGACGACGCGCCGGCGTCCGCTCTGGAAGACGACGTATTCTCCCTCCTGCGGCGCGAGCGCCGGGAGAAAGGCGCCTCCCCCGAAGGCGGCGCGCCGCGGGCGGAGAGCGAGGAGCCGGAAGACGCCGGAGACTTCGCCCGCCCGTCCGGTTTTCCGCCGGATGACGACGCGGAGCGGGAGGTCGGGAAGGAGGCGGCGCCCGCGCCCGCCGCCTCTCGCGCGCCGCCGGAGACGCCCTCCGAACGGGTGCACGCGCTCGTGGCGGACGCTTGTCCGGGGGACCTGCTGCTGGCGGAAAGCGTGGGGCGGACGCTTCCCGACTGGGCGCCGGGCGCGGCGGACGCCGTCCGCCTCGACCTGGACGATCGCCGGAGCGGCCGGCGGAGGCCCGCGTCCGATGAGTATCTGCGCCTGGCGATCCTGGAGGCGCTGCTGGGACGCGCCGAGGAGGCGGCGCGCCACCTCAAGGAATCGCTGCGGGGGGCGAGCCGGCTCGGGCCCGTTCTCAACGCGCTGGCCGTGGCGTCCTGGCTGCGCGGGAAGGCCGACCCCGCGATATCCTACTGCCGCGAGGCGCTCCGGGAGGCGGGGCGGGACGCGCCGCTCCAGGCGGCGATCGCCCGGAACCTGGGGAATTTCCACCAGCGCCGGGGCGACGACGCCCGGGCGGCCGAATTCTACGAGATGGCGCTCGCGCGCGCGGGACGGCAGGGGACGCCCGGGGAGATCGCCTCGCTGCGCCTGCGGGCGGGCCGGCTGTTCCGCCGCCTGGGGGAGCATGAAAAGGCCAGGACGCACCTTTCGGAATCGGCGCTCCTGTTCCGCCGGCTCGGAAACGACGCCGGCGAGGCCCGCGCGCGGCTCGCGCTGGCGGCCGCCCACACCGCGCTGGGCGAGCACGAGCCCGCCCAGGCGAATCTGGCGGACGCCCTGAGGCTTTGCCGGGAGAACCGGGACAAGGCGGGCGAGGCGCGGGTCTATGATCAGATGGGCGCGGCCTACGCGGCGCAGGAGCAGCTCACGCGCGCGCTGCGGTATTACGAAAACGCCCTGGGGCTCAACCGGGAGCTCGAAAACGCGAAGGGCGCGGCGGGGAACCTCGGCAGGATGGGGAACATTCACTACGCCCGGGGCGACTTCTCCGAGGCGCGGGAGGCGTACGAAGCCGCTCTCGAGCTCGGCCGGGAGGGAGGAGGCGACCTCGCCCGCGCCCGGGTGCTGAGAAACCTGGGCCGGACGCACTGCGAGCAGGGGGAATGGGAGGCCGCGCGCGCGCGCCTGGGCGAGGCGCGCCGCCTTTTTCGGGAGGCCGGCGCGGCGGAGGCGCTCGAAAGCGTCCGCGCGCTGGAAAGGCGCCTCCCGAAGGAAGCCGGAGCCGACGAGCGCGAAGCGGATAAGGAAAACGGGGGGCTGAAGGAAGCATGAGCCATATCGACCCTTACGGAGACTTCACGAAGCGGCTGAAACTCTTCGCGGGCAAGCATCCCGAGATAGTCGCCACGACGCTGAGCAACATTTTCACCATGCGCCTCATCGGGAACAAAACGCACGGGGATCTGGCGGAAATCGCGATGGCCGAGTTCATCAATCAATACATGTATGATTTTCGGGCCGAGCACGTCGGCAAGGATTCATACAGGGCGAAGTCTCGGGAAGAAGACATCAAGGTCATCAACGAAATAACCAAGAATGAATTTCCGGTCAGTTTGAAAGCCTACGGGGACGGCCCCCTTCAGCTCTCGACGGACAAGGATTTCAAAATGTTCCCGCGCCTGGAGCGGGAGGGCGGGGAAATTATCGGAAGGCGGAACGTTCGCCGGGTGCTCGCCGACCCCGCCTTTTCCGATTTTCGGAACAGGAGCATTCTTCCCCTGATTTATGATGAGAAGTCCCGCCGTTGCAATATCCTGGTTTTCGATTATCAGCGCGCTGAAGCCGAAACGGTCAGAATTTCAAGAGAGGAGAAGGGCAGGGGCAGGAAGCATCCCGTGTTCCGGTTTTACAACGCCGATGGCGCCTATATTTGCGAGGCGCGCTATGGGGACGCGGCCGCCAACGCCCTCCAGCGGGGCCTTTGGACGCACACGAAAAACGGTTTTGACTATTTCGACAGCATTACGGGCGGCTGGATCGATTACTCCCACAATGAGGTCCTGGTGAAGCTCTTCTCCCATGCGCTGGTTTCTTCCGCGTCCGGCCACGGCGAGGCTCTTGAGAAAATCAGGGAAGATATTCTCAGGCTCAAGCAGGCCTCCGATATCGGGTGAGCGCGATGCGGGACGGGGCTTCGCTTTTTGATCATTTCATCGAAGCGCCCCCGACGGAGGGCGTCAAATACGCAGGCTCCAAACTCAGGCTGCTCCCCCATATTCTCGGTTTGACGAAGAAGACCGGGGCGAAAAGCGTTTTCGACGGCTTCTCGGGTTCCACGAGGGTCAGCCAGGCTTTCGCCAAAACGGGCTACCGCGTCGTGTCGAACGATATTTCGGAGTGGTCCAGAATTTTCGGCACGTGCTATTTGAGGAATGCGAGGAATCCGCAGGAATATCAGCCGCTCATCGATCATCTGAATTCGCTCCCCCCCGAAGACGGCTGGTTCACCGAGCATTACGGCGGCGACGTCAAAGCAGATCGGCGAAACAACGCCGTTCAGAACGACGGAACCAAAAAGCCTTGGCAGAAAAAGAACACCAGAAAACTCGACGCCGTGAGGAGAGAGATTGACGCCCTGAACCTTGATGAAGTCTCCAGGAGCGTCGCCCTGACGAGTCTGATTCGCGGATTGGACGAAGTGGACAGCACGCTCGGCCATTTCGTCTCATATCTTAGGACCTGGTCCTCGCGCTCATTCAAGGATTTGAGGCTGAAAGTTCCGAAATTGTGGCGAAGCGAAACCGAGAACTCGGTCTTGCGGGGCGATGTTTTCGCGGCTCTTTCCGGCGTGGACGCCGACCTCGCCTACTACGATCCGCCGTATGGCTCGAACAACGAGAAAATGCCTCCTTCGAGAGTGAGATACGCTTCCTACTATCATTTGTGGACGACGATTTGCAGAAATGACGAGCCCTCGCTTTTCGGAAAGGCGCTGCGCAGAAAAGATACGTCCGACAGGATAGCGGCTTCGCCGTTCGAGGAGTTTCGCAGAAACGCTTCCGGGAGACTCATCGTCGCGGAGGCGATTGAACGCCTGATCAGGAAAACGCCGTGCGAATGGATTTTGCTTTCCTACAGTTCCGGCGGCAGAGCGACCGCCGAGGAGTTGAACGAGGCGATAAGAAGAAACGGGGAACTGGTTGACGCGCTGGAGATCGCTTACAGAAAGAACGTGATGGCCGGCATGAGATGGACCAATGAATGGATATCCGAAGCCGGAGAGCCGAACAGGGAGTTCCTGTTTCTGATAAAAAAATGACGAGCGGGAGAAAAGCCCGACGATCGCGCCGAGGGGTGACGGAGGCTTTTACGGCGCCCCTTCGCGCAGGGCGAACTTCTCCATCAGTCCGCAATAGACGCGCGCCGCCTTCTTCAGGGAATCGACCTCGATGAATTCGTCGGGGGCGTGGGCCTGCTCGATGCTCCCCGGGCCCAGCAGAAAGCAGCTGCGGCTTCCGGTCCGCGCCGCGGCGAGCCCCGCGTCCGAATAGTAGCTCACGCCGGCGGGCGGGGGCGCCGCGCCCAGGACTTCCGCCAGAGTCTCCAGGATGAGCCTCGCGCCCGCGCCGCCCAAATCCGCCGTGACGGGCGGCCTGTCCTCCATGGTCGCGCGCAGGGAGAATTCCACGCCGGCCGCTCGTTCGCAGGCCGCGGCGGCCCTCTCGCGGATGATCTCCCGGACGTCGGCCGTCCGGAGGGGCGGGACGAAGCGGGCGTCTATCTTCACCTCGCACCTGTCGGCGACCACGTTGGTCTTGCGCCCGCCCTCGATGACGCTGGGGACCATGGTGCATCGACCCAGCAGGGGGTCCTCGTGGGGGAGCCCGGCGACCGCCTCCCGGAGCGCCGCCACCGCGAGGGCGGCGGCGTGAATCGCGTCCGCGCCCATGTGGGGCGCCGCGGCGTGGGCGCTCTTTCCGCGGAAGACGAGCTCGAACCACATGGCGCCCTTCTGCGCCGTCACCAGGGCGAGGCCGGTCGGCTCGCAGGAGATCACGACGTCGTCCGCGCGGACGCGCCCGCTCCGTATGGCCGCCGCCGTCCCCGTCATCGCGCCGCTCTCCTCGTCCACCACCATGCAGCAGCGAATCGTTCCCTTCGGGCGAGCGCCGCGGTCGATTCGCTCTTTGAGGCGCGCGAGGGCGGCGAGGGAGGCGGCGATGCCGCCCTTCATGTCGCAGCTTCCCCGGCCCCAGATTTTTCCGTCCGCCTCGGCCGCGAGGAACGGGTCGCGCGACCAGCCCTCGCCCGCCGGTACGGTGTCCATGTGGTTGAGAAAGACGAGGGCGGGGCCCGCCCCCGCGCCCGCGATCTCGGCGATCACGTTCTCGCGTCCCTCGGCGACGCGCTCGCGCGCCGCCTCCAGGCCGATCTCCCGGAAAAACGCCTCCACCCGATCCGCCATGGCGGACTCGTCGCCCGTGGGGTTCTCGCTCGGAATCCCGATCAGCTCCATGGCGAGCGAGACGGCCTGCGCCTCGACGTCCGCGTCCATCGCCGTCTCCCGGGCGTCGGGGGCAAAGGGCGCATGATGACGCATTTCGGGCGTCCCGGACATGCGCGCCGCCTCACCCCGCGCCGTGAAAGCGCCTCATCAGGGAGGCGAAGTTTCTCCCCGGCGTGATGTTTCCGAGACACGCCGCCTCGCGCGCGCCCGTCGCGCCGGGCAGGCTGTTCGCCCGCCCGGAGAGCGCTCCCCAGGCCAGCAGCGCGAAGCAGACGGCCTCGACCGCGTCGGGCGAAGCGCCGCGCGCCCCGCTCGCGACGAGGGGGAGGCCGCCCAGCGCCTCCCGCAGGCGGCGCATCAGGGTCCTGTTGCGGACGCCGCCGCCCCCGACCACCACCTCGACGGGCGGCGCGTCCTTCGGGAGGAAACTCCGAATCGCGTCCGCGGCGCACGAGGCGGAAAAGGCGGTGAGCGTGGCGAGGGCATCCCTCGCGCCGCGCCCGCGCGCCGCCGCGCGCGCGACCGCCTCATCGACGAACGCCTCGCCGAACGTCTCCCGGCCGGTGCTCTTGGGCGGCTCGCGTCCGAGGAAGGGATGCCGCCCGAGCTCGGCCAGCGTTTCGGGACACGCGCGGCCGGCCGCCGCCATCGCGCCGTCCTCGTCAAGCGCCTTCTCCCCGTTCGTGAGCCTGCGGGCGAGGGCGTCGAGCGTCAGGTTCGCCGGCCCGCAGTCGAAGCCGAAGGCGCCCGCCTCGCCCCAGGGGGGAAGGTAGGTGACGTTCGAGACGCCGCCCAGGTTCAGAAAGGCGGTCGGCTCGCCTTCGCGGCTGAACAGAAAACGGTGCGCCCAGGGGGTGAGGGGCGCGCCCTGCCCGCCCGCGGCCACGTCGCGCGAGCGGAAATCGGAAACGCACGTCCTCCCCGCGCGCGCGGCGATGAAGGCGGGGTCGCCGATCTGGAGAGTGGAGGGGAGCAGCGGGCCGCGCGCGCCCTCCCCGCCTTCGGGCAGGTGGCGCGCCGTCTGGCCGTGGCTGCCCACGAAGTCGATTCGCGCGAGCGGCGTTCCGCTCTTCGCGGCGACCTCGATCGCGGCGGCGGCGAACGCCTCGCCCACCTCCCGATGCAACGAGCATATCTCCTCCGTCCCGGCGCCCTCCTCGCCCGCCGCCCGCAGAATCCGCTCCCTCAAGCTCCTCGGGTAGGGCGCGGCGTGAAACCCCAGCGTCTCGGCCCGCGCGCGCTCGCCCGGGAGAATCCGGACCAGGGCGGCGTCCACGCCGTCGGCGGAGGTGCCCGACATCAGCCCGATCGCCAGAAAGGGCCGCTCCCCGCTCATGAGGGAGACGTCCCCCGGCGGTTCGCCTCCCCGTAGATTCTTTTGTATTCGCGGTAGTAGCCCAGCACCCTTTTGACGTAGTTCTTCGTCTCCTGATAGGGGATTTCCTCGATGAACGTCTCGGTCGGCTTCCCGCGCCCGGCCTTCCACCATCTCCTGACCGCGCCCCGGCCCGCGTTGTAGCTCGCGATCGCGGGCGCGAGCGCGCCGCCGAACTCGCGAGCCAGCGCGCCCAGGTGCCGCGCGCCGAGGCGGGCGTTGATTTCCGGGTCGAAAAAGTCGTCCGCGGAGGAGACGCGCGTCTTGTGCGTCCGCGCGAGCCTGCGCCCGGTGGCGGGCATGAGCTGCATGAGCCCCCGGGCGCCGGCCGGGGAGATCGCGCGCGGGTCGAAGGCGCTCTCCGCCCGGATGACGGCGTTCACCAGATGAACATCCGCCCCTCCGGGCTCTCTTTTTCTGGCGACGAGCGGATAGACGATTCTCCAGAACTCCTCCGGCAGGTCGCTCCCACCCGAGCGCGCCGCGTCCCGGAAGGATTCGTTGATCAGACGAATGGCGCGGTGGCTTTCGCCCGCCTTCGTGAAGGCGCGCGCCGCCAGATAGCGGAAATGCCGCGCCGCGCCGAGGCGCTCGTACTCGCGGGCGGCGTCCGCGTGCAGCCCCATGGAGGCGAGCAGATCCGCCGTCCGCCGGCGGGCGGCGCTTCCGGGCGGAGGCCGCGTCCACGCCCGATAGCCGGCCTTTCCGGGAGGGGGAGGCGCGGCGGAATCGTCCCCGCGCCCCAGGCGGCGAAGCGCGCGCCGCGCCTGCTGTCCGTAGTAGCGGTGGCGATGGAGCCGGACGCAGGCGCGGTAGCCGGCGAGGGCGCGCCCGCGCTCCCCCAGCTTTTCCGCCGACGCGGCCGCCCAATACCGGGCGGAGGCGGTCAGCCAGTGGCCGGGATGGGCCGCCATCATCCTGAAGAAGCCCCGCCGCGCGCCGCGATAGTCCTTTTGCTGAAAGCGCATCCAGGCGAGCTGGAAAAGCGCCTTGGGCGCCAGGGGAGAGCGCGGATGCCCGGAGATCACCTCTCCGTAGTAGCGCGCGGCGCGGCTGAAGCGGCGATCGTCCTCATGCACGCGCGCGAGGAGGTAGCGCGTCCGCGCCGCCCACTTTCCCCTGGGCTTCTCCTTCAGCAGGCGCCGCGCCTCCGACTCGAAGGCGGGCCGGCTTCTCGCGCGCAGGTGGTTGCGGGCGAGGTAATACCTCGCCTCCGCGCGGCGGGCGGAGCCGGCGCGATGATGGCGGATGGCGTGCGCGAGGGCGGGGCCCGCCCGCTTCGTCCGGCGGAGGAAGAAAAGCGTGAGCGCCTCGTGGAACGCGACGCCCACGTGATGGGGGGACACGGGAAACAGGCGCTTCATCTCCCGAAAGCCTTTCAGCGCCTTTTCAAAGTAATAGCGCTTTCGCAGGAGCCGGGCGCGATCGTAGTGCGCCCCGGCGCCCGGCTTTGCGAGCGGCGGGGAGAGGGCGGCGGAGAGCCTCTCCGCCCGCTTTCGGGCGCGCTCCGCGTCGGGGCGCTCCGGGTGCCGCCGCCACAGCCGCCAGAAGGCGCGCGCGGCGTCGCGGCGTCGCCCGGCGGCAAGGAGGGCTTCGGCGCGGAGCATCAGAAAATCCGGCGCCTCGCGCTCCTTCGGAAACAGGCGGAGAAAGCGCGCGGCGACCTTCGCCGCCCGCAGGGGACGCTTCTCTTCCCGGTGGACGCGGACGAGGCTCGAATAGACGAAGGCGGGGCGCGGGGCGCGCGTCCCCTTTTCGAGCAGGTTTTCGAGCGCGCGGCGGGCGAGCGCCCCGTTCCCGGCTCCCAGCGCGGCTTCAGCGAGGAACAGCAGGGCGTAGTTCTCGAGCGCGGGAATCTCCCGGCGCGCCTTTCGGAGCGACTCGACGGCCTGGGGAAACCGCTTGAGCCGCAGCTGGGTGTGTCCCCGCAAAAAGGAGCGCCTCCCGCCCAGGTTCGCCTCCTCCCGGCGGAGCGCCGGAAGGAGTTTTTCGTATTGTTTCGCCGCGGCGAGTTTTTTGATTTCGGGAGGCAGGGCGGGGAGCGCGGCCGCGCTCCCGGGCGGCTTCGGCGCGGGCCGGGCGGACGGCGGCGAGAGAAGAGCGGCGAGGAGGGCGACGGCGAAAAGACGCGGCTTCACGCCGGCTCCCCTTCTTCGCGCCGCGCGAATTCGGCCTCGACCTCCCGGCGCGCCTCCGCGTCCAGGAGAAAGTCCGCGCCCGTCATCGCCAGCGCCTTGGCGCCGGCGAGCAGGGTTCGCCTGCCTTCCTCGCCCGCCGCCGCTTCGGCAAATTCGCGGGTGTGCGCGGAAACCCCGGGGGGAACCATCCGGATTTGCGGGTGAATGGTGGGGGTCTGCCGGCTGACGTTTCCGACGTCCGAGGAGCCCATCCGCAGGGGCGGCGGCGGGTCCGGCTCGTGGACGCCGAGAAGCGCCAGGTTTTTCCTGAAGAGAGAGGCGAGAGGCGGGTTGAGCCGCATGGGGGCGTAGGCGATGGGGCTTTTCTCCGTCTCGAGCTCCGCGCCCGTGGCCCGGGCCGCCCCCTGCGCGCAGGCGACGACGCGGTCGATCAGCTTCGAGAGTCCCTCCAGGGTCGCGCTCCTCACGTAAAACCACGCGGAAGCCCTCTCGGGGATGACGTTGGGCGCCTCTCCGCCCTCGGTGATGACGCCGTGCGCGCTGTCTCCCGGGGGAAGCTGCCGGCGAAGGAGGGCGACGGCGCCGAACGTGGCGATGAGGGCGTCGAGCGCATTGACGCCCCGCTCCGGCGCGGCGGAGGCGTGCGCGGCGCGGCCCCTGAAGCGGAAGCGAAGCTCGGAGAGGGCGAGGAAGTTCACCTCCGCCCTGGTCTCGTTCGAGGGGTGCATCATCATGGCGGCGCCCACCCCCCGGAAGACGCCGGCCTCCGCCATCAGCGCCTTGCCGCCCCCCTCCTCCTCTCCGGGCGCGCCGAAGACGACGACGCCTCCGCGCCCGGGCCCGAGCGCCTCCTTGAGCGCGGCGCCCGCGGCCGCGCCGGCGACTCCGATGACGTTGTGCGCGCAGGCGTGCCCGAGGCCGGGCAGCGCGTCGTATTCGCAGAGAAACGCGACGGAAGGCTCGCGCGCCGCCGCGGGCGCGTCCGCGCGGAACGCGGTGGGCAGGTTCGCCAGCCCCCGCGCGAGCGCGAAGCCGTTTTTTTCGAGATAGGCGCACAGGCGCGCCGCCGCGCGCCGCTCCCGGAGGCTGGGCTCCGGGTCGGCGTGAATCGCGAGGGCGAGCGCCCACAGGGCGTCCGCCTCGTCGTCGATGAATTTCGAGATGGCTGCCTTGGCCTCTTGAGCGTCCACGCTCGGGCGCGCCTCCGGGAGGCGGGCGGAAAATTCATTATCGCCGCCCCCGGAAGGAGATGTCAACGATTCGCGCCGCGCGCCCGCGTTGACGCCGCCCCCCAAAAGGGCGATACTGATCCTCCGCCCAGGGAAGGCCCAGGAAGCAGGAAGGAGAACGGCCTTGCTCCCCCTTTTGGCCGCGGCCGCTCCGCCCGCCGCGGCGCCCGCGCCGATTCCGCAGGAAATGGACATCGTGACCCTCGCCACCCAGTCGGGCGGCATGGTGCTCTACGTCCTGGTTCTGCTCGTGTTCTTCTCGCTCTCGTCGTGGGCCGCCATCATCTGGAAATTCTGGGAGCTCCGGGGGGCGAAGCGCCGATCGGCGGCGTTCGTGGAGGCGTTCTGGCGCTCCAGGCGCCTGGATCGCCTCTACGCGGAGATCGGCGAGCGCGAGAGCTCGCCGGTGGGCGAGGTGTTCGCCGCGGGCTATCGGGAGGTGGAGCAGCTGCTCAAGACGCGCTCCCGCGAGGGGGAGGAGGAGGCCGGCGTTCTCACCGCGGAGATGACCGGCGTGGAGAGCGTCGAGCGCGCGCTGAGGCGCGCGGCGAACGAGCAGCTGGGCAGGCTCGAGCGGATGCTGACCTTTCTGGCCACCACGGCGAGCGCCACCCCGTTCATCGGACTCTTCGGCACGGTGTGGGGCATCATGAACTCGTTTCGGGAGATCGGCGCAAGGGGGTCGGCCGGGCTCGCCGTCGTCGCGCCGGGCATCAGCGAGGCGCTCATCGCCACCGCGCTCGGCCTGCTCGCGGCCATCCCCGCGGTGATCGCCTACAACCACTACCAGGGCCGCGTGAAGGCGATAGCGGACGAGATCGAGAACTTCACGGCGGATTTTCTCAACCTCGTCGGCCGCCATTTCATGCGCCTCTGAGGAGGGGAGCCGGCCTTGGCCGTCAAGCTGAACCGAAGCTCGAGCATCGCGGACATCAACGTCACCCCGCTCGTGGACGTGATGCTGGTGCTGCTGGTGATTTTCATGGTCACCGCGCCGCTGCTCGAGACGCAGAATCAGGCCGTGAACGTGGATCTGCCGCAGGTGCGGGCGGCGAAGGCGAGCGTGGCCGAGGACGCGGTCGTCATCACGCTGGACAGGAACCGCGCCATGTACATCAACGACAACCCGCTCGCCGCCTCCGGGCTGAAGGAGAAGCTCGCGGCGCTCTTCAGGAACAGGAGGCGCAAGGAAATTTTCCTGCGGGCGGATCGCGCGGTTCCCTACGGCGAGGTGGTGAAGGCCATGGCCGCCATTCGCGCCGCGGGAATCAGCCGCCTCAACATGGTGACCGACCCCCTGGAATCGCCCCGGGGCGGGCGGCGCGCCCGATGAGAAGCCGGCGGCCCCGATGAGCGAATACCGGGAGTTCCCCGAAAATTCCGGGGAGCATGAAGTTCGCGCGGGCGCTTCGCAGGCGAGCGGGGAGAGGCGCGCGCTGATTCACGATCGCCGCTTTCGCCTGGCGTGGGCCGCCTCCGTTTTTCTGCACGTCCTGCTCTTCGCCTGGGTGAGCATGGCGCCCTCGCAGCCGAAATACCGCTTCTTCGGGAGCGGGACGGCCGTCAACCTGGTGGGCGCCGACGAGATTCCGGGCGGCTCGGCGCGCGGAAAGTCCGGGGATCGGCCCGAAGATATGGCATCCCCCTCCCGCCTCGAGGGGCCCGCCGAGGGCGCCAGAAAGATAGCGGCGCCCCGAAAGAAGCCCGCGCCCCCGAAGAAGGCCGGGAAAAAGAAAGTCGTCAAAAAGGTCAAAAAGAAAGCGCCTCCCGCGAAAAAGAGCGTCGTCAGGAAGAAGGCGCCTCCGAAGAAGGCGCGCCGCATCGCCGTCGGAAAAAGCGCGTCCAAAAAGAAAAAGGTCGTCCGCGAAAAGAAGAAGCGCGACCCCGCCCGGGAGGCGCGCCTCAAGCGGATGCGGGAGCGCCGCGCGCGCGCCGAGCGGTGGCGCAGGAATTTCAAGGAGAGCGGGAAAAGCGCGCCCGCCTCCAAAAGAAAGAAGCCCCGCGCCGGGCGGGCGGGCGATGAGCGTCTGGCGAAGGCGAACCTCGCGCCCCGAAGGCGGACCCCTTCGAGGGGATACCCCGGCGAGGGCGGGGGCGACGGCCAGGGCGGCGGCAGCCGGGGGGGCGGCGGAGGCGTCGCGCGCACGGAGATGGAGAGATACTACGGGCTTCTGGGCGAGCGGATCTCGAGCTACTGGACGCTTCCGCTCACCCTCTCGGACGTGGGCGGGATGAAGGCCGAAATCACGATTGACGTGAACCGGAAGGGGGGCTACCGCAACCTGCGGATACACCGCAGCAGCGGGAACCGGATTTACGACCGGGCGGCGCTGCGCGCCGCGGAGCGGGCCTTCAAATCCGCCCCGCCCAGGCCGCCCGACGCGATAAAGGGAAAGTGGCTTTTCCTCGGTTTCCGGTTCTGCGGAGAGAAGGGCGTCTGCTGATGCGAAAAGAAATTCGGGCGGGACGGCGCGGGGGCGGAGCCCCGCGACGGGCGATTCTCCTCGCCGCGGCGGTTTTCCTCTGGCCCCAGGGGGCGGACGCCGCGCGCGTGTTCATCGACATCCACTCCCCGACGGCCAGAAAGATACGGCTGGCGATACCGGAGTTCCGGCCGCTCAAGGGCCGGCGCGACGCCCTGGGTCTCCGGATGGCGAAGGTCATCGAAGACGACCTGAGGCGCACCGGACTGTTCTTCATTCCCGACCGCAAGGGGTATCTCGAAAATCCCATGCGCGCGGGGATTCGCAGGCGCGAGCAGAAGTTCTCCCAATGGAGCAAGGTGATAAAGGTCGAGGCGCTCATCAAGGGCGGCTACGTCCTTTCGGGAAAAACCATCACGGCGGAAATCTATCTCTACGACGCGCTTCGCTCCGCCCAGGAGCTGGGCAAGCGGTATCAATACCCCAGGAGCGGGTGGCGTCTTCTGGCGCACCGGTTCGCCAACGCGGCGCTCGAGCGCTTCACGGGCGAGAAGGGGGTGTTCGACACCCAGATCGCGTTCGTCTCCAGGCGATCGCTCAGGGAGCGCGGGGAGATCTACATCATGGACTGGGACGGCGCCGAGCTCAGGCGGGTGACGCGCAACGGCATGGGCAACAACGCGCCCGCGTGGTCGCCGGACGGGAAATGGATGTCCTATTCCTCCTTCAAGTCCAGCCCGCCGGGCGTGTTCCTCCTCCCCACGAACGGGGCGCGCGAGCGCAAGGTGAGCTCCCGGCGCGCGCAGGCCATCGGCGGGGCCTTCTCGCCCCGCTCCCGCTACTTCGCCTTCGCCGAGCGCGTGGGGCGAAACTACGAGCTTTTCCGCTACGACCTGCGCGAGCGCGTGAAAAGAAGGCTGACGCGCAGCTTCGGCATCGACGTGTCGCCCACGTTCTCGCCGGACGGGAAGAAAATCGCCTTCACGTCGAGCCGTTCGGGAAATCCCCACATTTACGTCATGAACGCGGACGGCTCCCGCCCGCGCCGCATCACCCACAAGGGCAAGTACAACACCGAACCCGAATGGAGCCCCCGGGGGGACAGAATCGCGCTCACGAGCCGCGTCAAGCGGGGGAAGGAAATCGACATCGTCACCATCAACCCGGACGGCTCCGACCTGCGCCGCCTCACGGGCAGCCAGGGCCGCAACGAGTCTCCCACCTGGTCCCCCGACGGCCGCCACATCGCGTTTTCCTCGGACAGGAGCGGCAGGAAATACGTCTACGTCATGACCTCCGCCGGCACGCAGCTCAGGAGGCTTCAGCCCGGCCAGGAGCCCGCGTGGTCCCCAAAGCCGAGATAACGGCCTGAACGCGGGCCGAACGCCCCAAAAAAAATCGAGAAACAGGCTTGCCCATCGCGCGTTCGCCCCTTATACTTGGCGGATGTTTGGCTTCGAGTGAATCGGAGGGAGGCGCTTCCGCTCCGGGCCGCATCGCGCTTCCCGCTCCGAACATGAACGCTGAGGAAGCGAAAGACTCCGGGGAGGATGTCTGAATGTTTTTACCGGGCCGAGGAAAATCGCATCAATCCTTGCTGATGGCCGCGCTGCTCGTCTTCGCCGCGGGCTGCGTGAGGCACGGGGTGGAGACCGAGAAGGCCCCGCCGCCGCCCCCTCCGCCCAAGGCGGAGGCGCCCATGCCGAAGAAGGCCGCTCCCAAGGCGATGAAGAAAATGGAGCGCGACGTGGGCATGACGGAGCGGGAGCGCCGCCGCGCCGCCTTCAAGCGTTCGATGGCCGAGTTCGAGAACGACCTGGTGTATTTCGATTTCGACAAATCGGAGATACGCCCCGACATGCGCGCCATCCTGGACGCCAAGGCGCGGTTCCTCCAGGAGTTCCCGACCGTTCGGGTGCAGATTGAGGGCCATTGCGACGAGCGCGGGACGGTGGAATACAACATCGCGCTCGGACACAGGCGCTCGCAGAGCGCGAAGGACTATCTGGCCTCGCTCGGGGTGAGCGCTTCCCGGCTCGACACGGTGAGCTACGGCGAGGAGCGTCCGGCGGACGCCCGCTCCAACGAGGCCGCGTGGTCCAGGAACCGGCGGGCGAAGTTCAACATCATCGGCGGCGTTCCGGCGGGCATGAATTAGCCGCCCGACCTTGCGCGCGAAGAAAAAAGGGCTCCCCGTCGGCCAGCGCCGCCGGGGAGTTTTTTCTTGATGAGGACTTTCATGGCATCCGGACTCGGAAGGCTCGCCCTGGCGGCGCTGGCGTTCGCCTCGCCCGGCTGCACGGGCGTGGATTCGCCGCCGCCCAGGCCGCCGGTCGATCTTTCGGCGATAAAGGAGAGCCTGGAGGGACTCAGGCGCGGGATGCGGGATCAGGAGCGCCGCATCGAGGGCGCGCGCGAGGAGGTTCAGCGGCTCGCCGACGCCTTCGCCCGGACCCGGGAGGAGATCGAGAGCGGGAGAGAGGACGCCAGAAACTCTCTCGAAAAAGCCGGAAAATTCGCCGCGGGGCTTGAAGCCCGAATCGGGAAACTGGAAAGCCGGGTGAGCCTGCTGCGCGCGAGCGTCTCCCGGGCGGACGCGCGGAAAGGGGAGCCGGTCGCCGGCCCGGCCGGCGCGCCCTCCCGCATGGCTCCCGTGGGCGCGCCTCTCGCCGACGCGCGGATCGCCTCCGTCGGCCTCCCGGAGGATCGGGACGTCCCGGGCGCGGGCCTGCCCGCCGGGGGCGCGCGGCCCCCCGCGGCTTCGCGGGAGATTGTCGTCCCGCGGCGCGCCCCCGCGCCCCCGCCCAGCTCGGAGCCCGAAGAGAACTACGCCCGGGCGGTTCGCGTCCTGCGCGAGGAGAGAAGCTTCGCGCGGGCGCGCGGCCTGCTGGAGGCGTTCATCGAGAGGCATCCCACGCACGAGCTGGCGGACGACGCGCAATACTGGATAGGGCAGTCCTATTTCCAGGAGAAGAATTTCGAGCGCGCCATCCTGGCGTTCAACAAGGTGCAGGTGGATTACGCCAACGGGGACAAGGCGCCGGAGGCCCTTCTGCTGGAGGCGCTCTCGTTTCTGAGCCTGGGCGATCAGGCGAGCGCCCGGGAGCTGCTCGGCCGCGTGATCGGCAAATACCCGGACTCGGGCGCCGCGAGCGCCGCCCGGGAGCGGCTCGAATCCCTCTGAGCGGGCGCCCCCAAGGCCCTGCCGCGAGCATGGAATGAAGAAGCCGGGCGTCTCTCCGGAAGATCAGGCGCGCGCGCTTGACCTGGCGCGGCGGCTCCGCGAACACAACCTCCGCTACCACGTCCACGACGCGCCCGTGATCTCCGACGCGGAATACGACCGCATGATGCGCGAGCTCCAGGCGCTGGAGGAGAAATGCCCCGCCCTCGCCTCGCCGGACTCCCCCACGGCGCGCGTGGGCGCGCCGCCGCTCGATTCGTTCGGCGAATTTCACCACGACCCGCCGATGCGGAGCCTGGAGAACGCCGTCGCGGAGGAGGAGATTTTCGCCTTCGAGGAGCGGGCGAAGCGCTTCCTCCGGCAAGACGGCGGCGAAGAGGTCGAGGCGTTCGACTTGACCTGCGAGCCGAAGCTGGACGGACTGGCGGTGGAGGTGATCTACAGAAACGGGCTGTTCGACTCGGGCGGAACGAGAGGCAACGGCGTCACCGGAGAGGACGTCACGCGGAACCTCAAAACGGTGCGGGGCGTTCCGCTGCGCCTGCGCGCGCCCGAGGGCGGGCCCGCGCCTCCGTCCTATCTGGCGGCGCGCGGGGAGGTGTTCATGAGCCTCGAAGGGTTCGGGCGGCTGAACCGGGAGCGCCTCGACGGCGAAGAGCCTCCCTTCGCCAATCCGCGCAACGCGGCGGCGGGCTCGCTGCGCCAGCTCGACTCCAGAATCACCGCCGCGCGCCCCCTGGCCGTCGCCTTTTACGCCGTCGGGCGCGTGGAGGGCCATGCGTTTTCCAGCCAGTCGAGCCTGCTGGAGACCTTGCCGAAATGGGGGCTGCCCGTGAGTCCCGCGTGGCGCAAGTGCGCGAACCCGCGCGAGGCGGCGGCGTTTTACGGAGAGCTGCTCGCGGGGCGCGAGAAGGCGCCCTACGAGCAGGACGGCGTGGTGCTGAAGGTGGACTCCATGGCGCTGCAGGAGCGGCTGGGCGCCACCTCGCGCGCCCCCCGCTGGGCGATCGCCTACAAGTTCCCCCCCCGGCAGGAGACCACGCGGGTGAGGGACGTCGTTTTTCAGGTGGGGCGCACGGGCGCCATCACGCCCGTGGCGCTCATGGAGCCGGCGCGCGTGGGCGGCGTCGAGGTCACGCGCGCCACCCTGCACAACGAGGACGAGATGCGGCGCAAGGACGTGCGCCGGGGGGATCGCGTGCTCATCCAGCGCGCGGGCGACGTCATTCCCGAGGTGGTGAGGGTCATCCGGGAAGATCGCCCCCCCGACGCCGCGGTCGTCCCCATGCCCGAGGCGTGCCCGGTCTGCGCCTCGCCCGCCGAGCGTCCGGAGGGGGAGGCCGTGCTCCGCTGCCCCAATCCGGTCTGCCCCGCCGTGGTGCGCGAGAGACTCCGGCATTTCGCCTCCAGGCGCGCGATGGACGTCGACGGGCTGGGCGACAAGCTCGTGAACCAGCTGGTGGACGAGGGACTGGTGAGCGAGCCGGCGGACCTGTTCGCCCTCTCGAAGGAGCGGCTCGCCTCTCTTGAGCGCATGGGGGAGAAATCGGCGGAGAATCTCGTCAAGGCGCTCGAAAAGGCGAAAAGGCCGCCGCTCGCCCGCTTCATCTACGCGCTGGGCGTCCGCCACGTGGGGGAGCGCGTCGCCGAAGTGCTGGCCGGGA
This sequence comes from bacterium, assembly GCA_965242545.1. Taxonomy (GTDB): domain Bacteria; phylum UBA8248; class UBA8248; order UBA8248; family UBA8248; genus Bin107. The sequence goes on along the minus strand of OZ251456.1, from coordinate 3,057,884 downwards.
GCTTCCGCGATCTGGAGGCGCTCTCCCGGGCGGACGAGGAGGCGCTCACCTCGGTGCATGAGGTGGGCCCCAAGGTGGCGGAGAGCGTCGCGCGGTTTTTCTCCGACGCGAGATCGAAAAAGATGGTGGAGAACCTCCTCGCGGCGGGCGTGGCGCCCGAGCCGCCCCCCGAAGCGGAGACGGGCGACTCCGGGGAGGGGGCGCTCTCGGGCCTCTCCTTCACGCTCACCGGGACGCTGCCGGGAAGGTCGAGAAGCGAGGCGAAGGCGGCCATCGAGGCCCTCGGCGGGCGGGTGAGCGCCTCGGTGAGCAAGTCCACGAGCTTCCTCGTCGCCGGCGAGCGGCCGGGGAGCAAGATGAAGCGCGCGGAATCGCTCGGCGTCCCCGTCCTCGACGAGGGCGCGTTCGAGGAGATGCTCGCCCGGCGGGAGCGGCCTTGACCGCGCCTCGCGCCTTTTTCTATGATCGGGGCCAAATGTTCCGCATTCGCGCGCCTCGACATGCTCTCTCTCCCGTGGAAGCCCTCTCATGAGCCGGGTTCGCAAGGCCGTTTTTCCGGTGGCGGGTCTCGGCACGCGCTTCCTTCCCGCCACCAAGGTCATCCCCAAGGAAATGCTGCCCATCGTGGACGTTCCGCAGATTCAGATCGGGGTGCAGGAGGCGCTGGACGCCGGCATCGAGGAGATCGTCTTCATCACCGGACGCGGGAAGGTTTCCATGGTGGATCACTTCGACGTCGCGTTCGAGGTGGAGTCCCATCTGCGCGAGAGGGGCGAGGAGGAGCTGCTGGCCGTGGTGGAGGACGTCTCCCGGAAGGCGCGGATCACCTCCATCCGCCAGAAGCGTCCACTGGGGCTGGGCCACGCGGTTCTGCGCGCGAAGCCGGCCGTGGGGGACGAGCCTTTCGCCGTCATCCTGTGCGACGACATCATCCGGAGCGAGGAGCCCGCCATCGGCCAGCTGGTTCGCGCGTTCGAGGCCCACGGCGGCGGCGCGATCGCGGGGCTGCGGGTCGAGAAGCGCGAGATCTCCAGGTACGGCGTCGTCGATCCCTCCGGCGAGCCGCCGCCCGCCCCGGGCGTCACGCCGCTCCGGGGGATGGTGGAGAAGCCGGCGCCGGAGGATGCGCCCTCGGACATCGCCATCATCGGCCGCTACGTTCTGCCGCCCGAGATTTTCGCGGCGCTTGAGCGCGTCCGGCCGGACGCGAAGGGCGAAATTCAGCTCACCGACGGCCTGCGGCGCCTGCTCGAGGACGCCCCGCTCTACGCCTGCGAATACGAGGGCCGGCGCTACGACGCGGGCGACAAGCTGGGCTTCCTGGAGGCGACGGTCGAGTTCGCCCTGGAGCGCGAGGACATCGGGCCCGCGTTTCGGGAGTATCTCAGAAGGCTGACGGCCTCATGCTAGCGGAAGCGCCCGCGCCGGAGCCCGAACCTCCGGGGCGGATGCGCCCGGCTCGAAGCCGGCCGGGGGGCGCCGACTGATGGACGCCGATCTGGGCTTCCGGCTCGCCGCCTTCGTCTTTCTCATGCTCTGCTCCGCCGGCTTCTCGGCCAGCGAGACGGCGCTTTTCTCCCTGCCGCGACCCCGCGCGCGCGCCATGCGCCGCCAGGGCGGCGCGGGAGCGCGAATCTCCGGCCTTCTGGAGCGGCCCCGGCGGCTCATCACCTCCATCCTCATGGGCAACGAAATCGTGAACATCGCCGCCTCCGCGCTGTTCACCGGGGCCGTGGTGGCGCACCTGCCGCCCGGCGGAAGGTGGCTCGCGCCCGCGCTCATGACGCCGCTGCTCATGGTGTTCGGCGAGATCACGCCCAAATCCCTGGCCGCCCGGCATCCGGAGCGCTTCTCGCGGCTCCTGGCGTATCCCGTGTCCGCCTTCGCCATCGTCGTCTCTCCCCTGCGGTGGGTCTTTCTGCAGATGGCGAACGGCGTTCTCTCCTGCATGGGCGCGCCCCCGCGCGACCCCCAGAGCATCCTGATGGAGGACGAGTTCCTCCATCTCGTGGACGCGGGCCACGCCGAGGGCGAGCTCGAGGAGGGCGAGCGCGAGCTCATTCACAACGTGTTCGGCTTTCACGACAGAACCGCGGCCGACGTGGCGGCGCCCCGCACGGATCTGGAGTGCTGGGAGATCGGCCTGCCCGTCGCGGAGGCGATAGCGCGCGTCCGCGCGGCGACGCATTCGCGCATTCCGGTTTTCGAGGGAGATCGGGATCGGATCGTGGGCGTCCTCTACGTCAAGGATTTCCTCCGCCAGGCGGGGCGAAAGCGCTTCGGCCCGGAGGAGCGGCTGGAGAAGCGGATGCTGCGCGCCCCCCTCGTCGTTCCGGGCGGCATGAAGCTCGACCGCCTCTTCCGGCGGTTTCGCCATGAGCGAACCCACCTCGCCATCGTGCAGGACGAGTTCGGCGGCACCCTCGGCCTGGTGACGATGACGGATTTGCTCGAGGAGATATTCGGCGAGATCAAGGACGAGCACGGAGAGGTCGAAGAGGCCTGGATCGAGCGCGAAGAGGAAGATTCCTACCTGTGCCAGGGCCGCGTTCCCCTGGCGGAATTCTCCGAGGCGAGCGGCTGGGAGCTCCCCGCCTACGAGGAGGCGAACACGCTGGGCGGCGCGGTCTTCACGATGCTCGGCCGCGTCCCCTCGCCGAACGAGAGCGTTCGGCTGGGGAGCGTGGAGCTGACGGTGACCGAGACGAGCGGCTCCCGCGTTCTCCGGGTGCGGGCGCGAAGGCGGGAGGACGCCTGAGATGGACGCCGCCTCCGTCGTCGTCATCGGTCTCCTCCTGCTCATGGCGGAGGCGCTGTTCTCGGGCGCCGAGATCGCCATCGTCTCCGCCGATCGCGCCCGCCTGCGCGCCCGGGCGGAGGCGGGGGACAAGGGCGCGTCGCTCGCCCTGGCGCTGCTGGCGAAGCCCGAGTGGCTCATGGGCACGATTCTCACCTGCCACAACGCGAGCTTCGTGACGAACGTCTCCCTCGCCACCATCGCGGCCATCAACTTCGCCGGCCCCGCCTACGGGGAGGCTCTCTCGGTCGCGGTGGTGATTCCGCTGCTCGTGGTGTTCGGCGAGGTGATTCCCAAAGGATACTGCCAGGAGCGCGCCGACGCGCTCGCCCCGCTCCTGGCGCGCGTCGTCTGGGGCGCCAGACGGCTGGTGTATCCGATCGTCTGGCTGATCAGCGCGCTCATCGGCGCGGTGGTGGGCCTCAGGGGGATCGACGGGGAGAGCGCCCCGTTCGTCACCCGGCAGGAGCTGGAGTCCCTGGTGGAGGAGCCGAGCGACGGAGACGTGCAGGCGATGGAGCGAAAGATGATCGGCCGCATCTTCTCGTTCGGCGAACTGGACATGGAGAACGTGCTGGTGCCCATCGTGGACCTCTCGGCCGTGGACGAGGGGGGGACGGTCGAGGAGGTGATCCGGAAGATAGAGGACGACGGCCATTCGCGGATTCTGATCTTCCGGGAGAACATGCACCACATCGTAGGCGTCGTTCACGCGAGGGACATTCTCGGGCTGGGCGCCGACGCGGCGGGACGCCTCCTGGAGAAGGAGGGCCTCATCCGAAGCGTTTATTTCGTGCCGGAAGCCAAGCCCGCCGACGATCTGCTCGACGAGTTGATGAGCCGCAAGGACAAGATGGCCGTGGTGGTGGACGAATACGGCGCCTGCGCCGGCATCGTGACCATGGAGGATCTGGTCGAGGAGATCGTCGGGGACATCGCCGATGAGTATGACGTCGACGAGGGGCGCATGTTCCGCAAGGCGGGCGAGGACGAATACCTCATCGACGCCCGCATGGAGGTCGGGGACGCGCGGGAGGCGCTTTCGCTGCCCGTCCCCGAGGGGGACTACGAGACCCTGGCGGGCTATCTCCTGGAGCGGTTCGAGCGCATTCCCCAAGAAGGCGACCGCGTCTCCCTGGAGGGGTGGACGCTCATCGTGGAGACGGCGAACGAGCGGCGGATAGAAAGCGTGCGCCTGGCGCGGCGGCCCGCGGACGCGCTCCGCGGCGACGCCCCCGAAGCGGCCTCTCCGCGTCCGGACGAATCCGCCTAGAGGGGCTCGGGCGCCTCGACCCCCAGCCAGCCTCCTATCATTTCGAGCGCGTCCCACTGGGCGGCCTCATAGGGGACGCCGTTTTTCTCCGCGTCCGCCTTCCTGCGCGCCTCGCGCTCTCCGGGAAGCAGCATCTCCGGCCCGCCGCAGGCCTTGATGTCCCTCACCGCCTCGGCCAGCCGCCTCCTCGCCTCCTCCGCGGGGTAGAGCGCGTCGAGAGTCCACGCCTCCATCGTCTGGGTGACGCGCGCGTCGGGCTTGACGCGCAGCGTCGGGACGCGCTCCGTCATGCCGCCGCCGATGACGCCGTCCAGATCCACCAGGACGGCGAGGCCGGAGCCCTTGTAGCCGAACCGCTCGCCCCCCAGAGGAAGGACGGAGCCTTTGAGCAGCTCGTCATACGCCACGCGCCCGGACATGACCTCTCCGTTCTCGTCGAGAAAATAATCGGGCGGAATCGGCTCTCCCGCCCGGCTGGCGCGGATGGCGGGGCTCACCGCGCGCTGGGTGGTGGCTACGTCGATGACGACGGCGCGATCCCCCGCCGGCGCGCCCCAGGCGATGGGGTTCGTGCCCAGCCGAATCCTGTCGCCCCCGTAGGGGATCATCCAGGCGCCGGAGGTGCACGTGGCGCGGCCGGCCAGCCCCCGCTCAATCAGCGCCTCCACGTAGACGCACGCCGCCCCGAAGTGATTCGCGTTGTGGACGTAGACTTTTCCGACGCCGTATTTTTCCGCCAGATCCCCGGCGAGGCGGGCGGCGTCCATCGCCGCCGCCGGGCCGATGCCGCCCCGGGCGTCCATGGCGGCGACCGCCCGGTTTTCGTCCCGCTTGACGATCGGCGCGGCCCTCGGGTCGATGCCGCCCTGCCGGATGCGCTCGACGAGCTCGCGCAGGCCCGTCCCGCCCGCCACGCCGTGGCTCGATATTCCGCGCAGGTCGGCCGCCGCGAGAACCTCCGCCGTCACCCGGGCGCGCTCCTCGTCGGCGCCGAGCGTCGTGAGGATTTTCGCCGCGAAGCGAACGAGCGCCTCCGCCGAAATTCGCCTCGCCCCGCTCACGCTCCCGAACTCCCGCGCGAGGCGGGGGGACGCGGCCCGCCGGCCGGAAACTCGACCGTGAACGACGCGCCTCCCTCGGGAGGGGCCGCCAGCTCCAGCCGTCCCCCCAGCATGAGGGCGGTGCGGTAGCTTCGGTAGAGGCCGATGCCGATTCCCCGGAGCGTCCCCGGACGCTCGGCGGCCTCCGCCATCCATTCGGCGAACGACCCGAAGCGCGAGGCCGGGAGGTCGGCGCCGCGGTTGCGGGCGGACAGGAGAATCCGGTCGCCCTCCTTCCTGAGAAGCGCGTGGATGATACCGCCCTCGGGCGCGGCGTGAATGGCCGCGTCGAGCAAATCGTCGATGAGAAAGGCGAGCCGCGCCCGGTCGCCGCGCATTTCGAGCCGCGCCGGCATCTCGGGCAGAAACCGGAAGGCCGGAAATCGCCACAGCCGCCTGCCGATGCGCTCGCTGAACAGACGCGCGAGGTCGAGGTCGGCGCTTTCGAGGCGGACGCGACGCGACGCGACGGCGGCGGCGTCCGAGAGCGTCTCGATGAGGCGGCTCAGGCGGTGGATGCTCTCGGACAAATCCTGAATCTCCTCGCGCGCCTTCCAGGGGTCGGACTCCTCGGCGAGGGCGAGGAATTTTTCCCTGAGGCGCGAGGCGGGGGGTTCGAGCTCGCGCGTGGCGAGGCGCAGGAACAGGGTCGAGAGGCGGTCGTCCGGGACTCGCTCTTCTCCGCCGCCGCTCATGTGGCCTCCCGGACGCTTCGGGGAGAGGGCGCTTCCAGGGCGGCGACCGACTCCAGGATGAATTCCGCCGTTCCGCTCGTCATCGGACGCAGGGCGGACAGCTCGCCCAGCGGAACCCACCGCGCTTCCGAGACGTCGCTCGCCGCCCGAAGGACGCCTCCCGTGGGTCGGCACACGTAATCAATGAGCACGTAATGGAACCGCGCGCGCCCCCATTCGTCCTTGGTGACGCGGTTCAGAACCCGGCCCTCGGAGACGATCTCCACCTCCAGCCCCGTCTCCTCTCTCACCTCCCGCTCGCAGGCGCGCTCGAGGTCCTCCCCCAGGCGGACGCCGCCGCCCGGAATGCTCCACGCGCCCATCTTCGGGGGCTGTCCCCGGCGGACGATGAGGACGTTTTCGCCCTCAATGATGACGGCGCCCACGCCGACGACGGGACGAAGCGGATATTCGCGGCTCAAGCCCCGGCTCCTTCGGCGAACGATTGAGAGATAGGCGCGCGGGCTTTTCGGGCCGCGGCGCCGTTTTCCGGATTCCCGGCTTCAGGATAGCACGTTTCGTCCCCCGTCGGCCGCGCCGGGTCGGGCGGCAGGCGGAAAACGCGGGCGCTCCCGCTTGTTGAGGAGCGCCTTTCGGGACACGCCGCGAAAAAAGGGGGGACCCCGCCTCTCTTTCGTTGACGCCCCATGCCGCGCGCCGTAGTATTCCTCGCTTTCAATCCCGGCCCTTCAAGGGTTCGCCGATGAGCGGGAGCGGCCGACGTCCGCGTCGGGATTTCCGGCCGGCGGGGCGCCGGGCGAAGCCCGCGTCGCCTTTCATGGGACTCTCTGAATCAAGGGCGCTTTTCTCTCCCATTCGGCCAGGCCGCGCGCGGCGAGCGGGCCGTCCGCGCCGAGGAGCCGCGTATGCCGCCTGAAGTCCTCTTCGCGCTCCTCGCGCTGTGCTTTCTCGGCGTCAACGATTTTCTCTACAAGTGGGGCCAGCGGTGGGATCTGCGCGGCGGCCCCTTCATGCTCCTGCAGAACATGGCGTATCTGCCGAACGCATTCGGCCTGGCCTGGCATCGCGGCGAGCTGATATGGAACCCGGGCCTCGCCTTCGGGTTCGTCAACGGAATCCTGGCGTTCACCGCGTTCCTGTTCGTCCTGCTCGCCCTGCGGCGGGGCGAGGCGGTGGCGCTCGTGCCGATCGTCCGGCTGAATTTCGCGGTGACGGCCGCGCTTACGGTTTTCTTCCTGGGCGAGAGCGTCAACCTCGCCAGGGGTCTCGCCCTGGTTCTGGCGGCGCTCGCCGTGCTGGCGGGCGGCGGCGGCGCGCTGGCGTCCGTGGGGGACAGGCGCTCCGTCGGCCTGGCGATCGGCGCCATGTGCATGTTCGGCGTCATCGGGCTTTTCTACAAGCTGGGGCTGGGGATGGGCGCGAAGCCCGCCATGCTGACGGCCGCGCAGAGCGTGGGCGTCGCCTGCATGGCCGCGCCCTTCGCCCTCATTCAGAAAGACCCGCTGCCCAGGCGCGGCGTTCCGCTCTGGCTGCCGTTCGCGTGCGGAATGCTCACCTCTTCGAGCTACGTGGCCATCGCCGTGGGGTTCACCTACGGGGAGGCGGTCGTCGTGGCGCCCATCGCGCAGCTGAGCTTCGTGCTGACCGGCGCGCTCGCCGTCGTCTTCCTGAAGGAGAGGCTGACGCCGAGAAAGGGGGCGGGAGTCGCCCTCGCCGCCGCGTCCGTTCTTCTGTTCTCGGCCGGGTGACGGCTCAGACCGCGCCCTCGCTCCGCAGCCGCGCGATTTCGGCGGAGGACATGCCCAGCCACCGCGCGAGGACGCTTTCGGTGTGCTCCCCGAGCGCCGGCCCCGTCCAGGAGATGTCGAGCGGCGTTTCCGACATCCTCGGAAAGGCGCCCGGCATGGGCACGGCGCCGAAATCCGCGTCCGGCACGTGGCGCACCAGGTTCCTCTCCCGAAAATGGGGGTCGGCCAGGATATCCTCAATGTCGTAGACGGGACTCGCGGTGACGCCGCCCGCCCTGAACCTTTCCAGGTTCTCGCCGCAGCGGCGCTTTCCTATCGCGTCCGCCACGATTCCGTCGAGCGCGTCCTGGTTCGCCACGCGCGCCTCGTTGTCCGCGAATCGCTCGTCGGCGATGAGGTCCTCGCGTCCCAGCGCCCGGACGAGGCGCTCATACATGGGCTGGGTGGACGCGGAAATCGCCACCCACTTCCCGTCGCTCGCGGGGTAGATGTTCCTGGGCGCGGCGTTCTCGGAGCGGTTGCCGAGGCGCGGACGCTTTTTCCCTTCGATGAGGTAGCGCGCCGCCTGGGGCCCCAGAATCGTGAACAGGGGCTCGTAAAGCGCCAGGTCGATGACCTGCCCCCTGCCGCCCCCCAAGGCGTCCCGGTGGTAGAGCGCGAACATGGTGGAGGCGACCCCGTGAAGCGCCGCCGTCATGTCGGCCAGGGGCTGAGGGGGCGCCAAGGGAGGGGAGCCGGGAAATCCATTCATCGCGGCGAAGCCCGACATCGCCTCCACCAGGGTGCCGAAGCCCGGCCTCTCCCGATACGGGCCGTCCTGCCCCCAGCCGGATATCCGGACGACGACGAGCTTCGGGTTCGCTTTCCATAAATCCTCCGGGCCCAGCCCCCAGGCTTCGAGCTTTCCGGCGAAAAAATTCTCGCTCAGGACGTCCGCCCGCGCCGCCAGCTGCCGGATGAGGTCCCGCCCCTGCGGCCTGGCGAGGTCCGCCGTGATGGATCGCTTGCCGCGCCCATACGTCTTCCACCAGAAGGGATTCCACGCGCGCAGCGTGTCGCCGCGCCGCGGGGCTTCGACCTTGACGACCTCGGCGCCGGCGTCGGCCAGGAGCATCCCGTAGAGCCCGCCCGAGACGAGGCGGGTCATATCCAGCACCCTGACGCCTTCCAGGGGACGGCTCACGGTTTTCTCCCTCCTTCGTCCGGGAAAGGCCGCCCGGTCCTCACCGCTCCCCGGGTCCGTCTTTCAGCGCGAGCCGCAAGGCGGCGCGATCGCCCGGCGGGGCGCCTTGAAACTCCGTCGGGACGTGGAGGCCGGGCTTTCCCCATTGAATGCGCGTGATGCTCCGGATGAGAATCTTCATGGCGAAAGCGAGTGTATCGGTAGTAAGATGGGTTTCGTCAACGACCGCGGCGGATGACCGCCGGGAGGAAGCCACGCGGGCGCCCCCCAGAGGAGGAGACGCGCTTGAAGCGGATATGCGTTTTCGCGGGTTCGTCCACGGGGGTTCGGCCCGAGTATCGCGAGGCGGCGCGGACGCTGGGGCGCGCCCTGGGAGCGCGCGGAATCGGCGTGGTGTACGGCGCGGGCGGGGTCGGCCTCATGGGCGTTCTGGCCGACGCCGTGATTGAAAGCGGAGGCGAGATCACCGGCGTGATTCCCGACAGGCTGATGGACATGGAGGTCGCCCACCAGGGGATCACCCGCCTTCGCGTCGTCCGCACCATGCACGAGAGAAAAGCGCTGATGGCGGACCTCTCCGACGGGTTCATCGCGCTGCCGGGGGGGCTCGGCACGCTGGAGGAGACGATGGAGATGATCACCTGGCGCCAGCTCGGCTATCACGACAAGCCCGTCGGCCTGCTCAACGTTCGCGGCTATTACGACCCTCTGCTGGGGTTTTTGCGCCGCGCGCGCGAGGAGGGCTTCATCTCGGAGGAGAATCTGAGCCTGTTCTCGGCGCATGACGCGCCGAAGGCGCTGCTCGAGCGGATGCTCACTCCCAGGTGAGCGCGGCCAGGTAGCCCACGCTCTCGTCCAGCGCGACTTTCGCTTCGAGTCCCTGCGCTTTCTTGTGGGCCTGGATGGTTTTGAGGTGGGCGAACCCCTCCCAGAGCACGTGGCGGAAGGTCCACTCCAGCGTGTAGTGAAAAAGCCCCTTCTCCTTCTCGTCCCGCCGGAAGCCGTCGGGATGGGCTTTGAGAACCACGTTTTCAATCCAGTCGATGTATCGGTCGCCCGATGGCCAGGCGTAGTCCGGAGGGATTTTTCTTTCTTTCGTTTTTTCCCGCAGGGATTCCGGGGTTTCGTTTTCCAGAATGTCCAGGGCGAGCCGGCAGCCGTCTTCATAAGCCGCGAGCAGATCGCCCATCTCATGGAATCGCCTGGGGTCGAGGAGGCGATCCGCCCCGCCCGCGTCATACAGGGATTTCGGCCTCGGCAGGCTCTCCCCGAACAGGGATTTCCCCCAGACCTGGAGGAACCATCTGTAGTTCACGTATCCGCGTGGCTCACCTGCTCCCGTATCGACCACAGGCCCCAGCTCCTGCCGGGCCGCTTCGCGTCGAGCTGCTCCCGGGCGAGTCCCTCCACCTCCCGGGCGTACATTCCGGGCAAGAGGGCGTATTCGGGAAACATTTCCGAGGCGGGCCTCGAAGCGCTTCGCGGCATTCGCGTTCTCCTCGAACGGCGTCGGAGCCCGAATATAGCACGGGCCGCTCGGTTCCGCGCGGGCGAGCCGATTCAAGGCGGGAGCTTCCCGTGCCATAATGCGCGCCGTCGGCTTCCTTCCGTCCCCGCTCCCCTGGATGCCCCTTGATCGAATCCCTCCCTCCGGTTCTGCTGTCGTTTCTCTCCGGCGTCCTCCTGGCCGCCGCGCAGACGATCTACCGGGGCGCCCTCCAGTGGGTGGGGCCGAAGGCGCTCGCCTTCCTGAGCAACCTGATGCTGACAGTCTGCGCCTCGGCCATTTACGCGGCGGGCGGGGGTCTCGAAAAATGGTCGGCGACGGGGATTTTCTGGTTCGCGATGGCGGGGTTCTGCTCCCATTTTCTGGCGCGGAACCTGAATTTCATCTCCGCCGCGCTCATCGGGATGGCGCGCTCGCAGATCATGCTGCAGATCCACCCCATCTGGAGCGCGCTGCTGGCCGCGCTCCTGCTCGGCGAGACGATCACCCCGCCCGTCGCCCTGGGCACCTGCGCCATCGTCTTCGGCGCCATCCTGCTGGTTCGGGAGAGAGGAGCGGGCGGCGGGCGCGCCCCGCTCTGGTATTATCTCACGCCGGTTCTGGCGGCCTTTTTCTTCTCCTTCGCCCCGCCCTTGCGGAAGATCGCGTTTCAGACGCTTTCCTCGCCGGCGCTCGGCATCGCCGTCGCGGCGCTCACGGGCGCGCTTCTCCAGGTCGGCTCCGCCCCGTTCGTCAGGCGGCATGAACTCGATCCCCGCGCCTGGAGCAAAAGGAGCCTGTGGCCGATTCTCGCCGGGGGGATTTTCAACGTCATGTCGGCATACGCCTTCTGGCTCGCCATCAAAAACGGAAAGCTCGTGGAGGTGATCCCGATGAACAGGCTCTCGATTCTGTTTTTGATGCTGTTCTCCTGGATTTTTTATCAAAAGCTGGAGCGCATCAATTCGCGCGTGATCGCCGGGGGAATCCTCGCCGTGGCGGGCGCCGTGGCGATCCTCCTGAACGGATGAGCGCCCTCGCGCCCTCCGCGCGCGGGCTTCCCGACTTCGAGGAGCGGCTGACATGGTGAGCTTCATCGCGGACGCGCCGCCGGAGTTTCGCGCCCTGCTGGGCGCGTTCCTGTTCGCCTGGAATCAGATTCTCGTCCGCAGGCTGCTCGAGCGCGCCTCGGCGCTCACCATCATCTTCTGGGTCAACGGATGGATGGCGGCGCTCGCCGCCGTCTTCTCGCCTCTTTCGGATCGCTACGAGGGCGACTGGGCGGCCGCGCTCCTCTACTACGCGCTCATCGGCGCATCCGGGAATCTCGTGGCGCGCTACTGCGCGCTTCGATCGAGCGGGGCCGTCGGGGTGAGCCGGACGAACGCGGTTCTGGCGGCGTCTCCCATCGGGGCGGCGCTGATGGGCGTGATGATTCTGGGCGAACGCCCGGGCGCGGGGGTCTGGACGGGAATCGCGCTCATCGTGGTCGGTCTGGTCTGGCTCACCGGCGAGCGGGGCAGGGGCGGCCATCCCCTCGGGCGCTACGCTTTCGCCTTCATCGGGCTGGCGGCCTTCTGCTTCACGCCCTATCTGCGAAAGGCGGGCCTCGCCGCCATGAACGCGCCCTGGCTGGGCATTCTGATTTCGACGCTCGTCGCCGCCGCCGGACTGCTGGCCTCCTCGCGCTTCGCCTCGAAGCCCGAGAAGTTCCAGCCGGATTTGAGAATCGCGGCGGCGTGCGCTCCGGCCGGCCTGCTGGCGATCGCCTCCGCCGCGCTCTTCTGGACGTCGCTGCGCGACGGGCAGCTCGCGGTGATCGCCCCGCTCATTCGGATGACGCCGATTTTCATCGTCCTGCTCTCGGCCGCGCTGCTGCGCGACCTGGAAGTCGTCACGAAGCGCCTCGTTGCGGCCACGCTCATCGTCGTGGCGGGGACCGCCCTGGTGACGTCGGGCGGGTGACGCCCCGGCCGCGCCGCCCGAAAGCGGAGGTTTTCGTTTGACCCGGAGCGCCCCTCTTTGAGAGAATAGGCCACGTTCACTCTTCAAGGATGCGCTTTCCGCGTCAAGGCGGAAGGCCCTTCCGAAAATCGTGGGGGCGCGATGAAGATACTCAAAATCATTCCGGAAAAATGCACCGGCTGCATGAGATGCGAACTCGCGTGCTCCTACGAGCAGACGGGGACGTTCCAGCCCTCGAAAGCGGTGATTCACGTCTCCTCGTTCGAGGGCCACACGAGCTACGCGCCCTACACGTGTCCGCAGTGCGACGAGGCCTGGTGTCTGACGGCGTGTCCGGTCGAGGCCATCGGCGTCTCGCCGGCCGGGGCGAAGGAGGTGGCGGACGACGTTTGCGTGGGCTGCAAGCTCTGCGCGATCGCCTGCCCCTACGGAACGATGTTCTACGACATCGACGCCCGCAAGGCGTTCAAGTGCGACCTGTGCGGGGGGAACCCCGCCTGCGTCTCCGTATGCCCCACCGACGCCATTCTTTTTGAAGAGGCCGAGAAGGCCGACTGGGTCGGGCCCTTCGCCGCGGAGCGGGCGAAGTCGCCCGCCGGGCCGCTCGCGGGGGTGATCTGATCATGACCAGACACGTCATCGTGGGCGGGGGAACCGCCGGCTGGAACGCCATCGCGACCCTCAGGGAGCTGGACGGGGGCGATTCCGAGATCGTCCTGGTCGCGGATGAAGCGCCGTATTCGCGGATGGTGCTGCCCTACTATCTGGCGAGGGACATCGCCGAGTCCCACGTCTATATCGCGCCGCCGGCCAGGCTCGCGGCGCTGAACGTGGAGGCGCGGCTCGGGGCGCGCGCCGAGCGCATCGACGCGGCCGCCAACAAGCTACTCCTGAAGGGAGGCGAGGAGGTCGAATACGACAACCTGCTGATCGCCACCGGCTCCTCTCCGGTGAAGGCCCCCGTGCCGGGCGCGGACGGGGAGAGGGTGCACAGCTTCTGGACGCTTCCCCAGGCGCGCGCCGTGGCCTCCGGCGTGGGCGAGGGCGCGCGCGTGGCGATGATCGGGGCGGGATTCATCGCCTTCACGATTTTGAACGCCCTGGTGAAGCAGGGCGTGAGGCTCACCGTGGTGGAGCTCGAATCGCGCGTCCTCCCCCGGATGATAGACGACGCGGGCGCCGGAATCGTCCAGGACTGGCTCGCCCGGCGCGGCGTGGAGGTGAGAACCGCCGCCGAGGTGGCATCCATCGAGGACGCGGGAGGCGCCAAGCTCCTCAAATTCAGGGACGGCCCCGATCTGGAGGTCGATATGGTCATCATGGCCACGGGCATCAAGCCCAACGTCGAGTGGGCGGCGGGCGCGGGTCTGGAGATCAACCGGGGCGTCGTGGTGGACGATCACTGCCGATCGAGCGTCGGGAACGTCTACGCGGCGGGAGACGCCGCGGAAGGCCCCGACGCCGTGACGGGCGAGCGCGCCGTGCACGCCATCGAACCCACCGCCATGCAGCACGGGCGCGTGGCGGCGGCGAACATGGCGGGCCGCGACGTCGCCTACAAGGGTAGCCTGCTCATGAACATCGTGGACGTTCTCGATCTGGAAGTCGCCAGCTTCGGCCGCTGGGACGACGCGGACGCCGAGGTCTGCGAGGCGGCGCAGCCGGAGCGCCCCGCCTACAGGAAGCTCCTCTTCCGGGGAGGAAGGCTGACCGGCGCCGTCATCCTGGGAAAAACCCGCGAAATCTGGGCGACGAACGACGTGGGGATGCTCAAGGGACTCGTCCATACGGGGGCGGATCTCTCCGAATGGAAGGCGCATTTGCGCAAGAATCCCTTCGACGTCAAGCGCGCGTTTCTGGCTTCGGGCGCCGCGGGCGCTCTGCTTCCCGAAACTGTTTTGGGGCGTCCATCCACGCCGGCGGGTGAAATCGCCGTCTCTTCGTGAGCAAGGGGGGTCGATGTCTTGACTGATTACGCATACGCGGGAGAAATCCTCCGGGTCGATCTCTCGAACGCGAAGATCCGTGGGCAGAAGTTCGACGAAGCGGCCGATCGCAGGAAATGGGTGGGCGGCGCGGGCCTGGGCGCCAGGATTCTGTGGGACGAGGTGCCGCCCGAGGCGGGCTGGGATCATCCGGAGAACCGCCTCGTGATGGCGACGGGCCCCCTGGCGGGTCTGCCGGTCTGGGGAACGGGCGGGCTGACCGTGGTGACGCGGGGCGCGCTCACCAACGGCGCCACCAACACCCAGGCGAACGGCTTTTTCGGCGCGAACCTCAAGTATTGCGGCTATGACGCCATCGTCTTTCAGGGAGAAGCGCCCGACTGGGTCTGGCTCCACGTCCATGACGGGGGAGCGGAGCTTCGGGACGCCCGCGAACTGCTGGGCATGGACACCTGGGAGACGCAGGAGGCGCTCGAGGCGAAGCTCGGGCTGAGCGGCCACGGCCTGAGCGTCTACAGCATCGGGCCCGCCGGCGAGAGCCTCGTGCGCTTCGCCGCCATCCAGGGCGACTACGGCCACGTGGCGAGCAAGAACGGCTGCGGCGCCGTCATGGGCGGGAAGAAGGTGAAGGCGGTGGCGATCGAGCGCGGCAAGAAGGGGGTGGCCGCCGCCCACCCCAAGGCGCTTTTCGCGGCGGCGGACGACATCGCCCACAGCCTTCGGAGCGATCCCTCCACCAAGGGGCTTTATCTCTACGGCACCCTGGGCGGCGTCAGAAACCTCCAGGGCATGGGCGCGCTCCCGATTCGCAACTACACGACGAACGTGTGGCCCGAGGAGGTCGAAACGAAGCAGTGGGAGGCCAGCGGCCTGCGCGAGGGCTTCGACCACCGGGGGCATCAGTGCAGCGCGTGCGGGATGCATCATTGCCACATGCAGGTCATCGCCTCCGGCCCCTACAAGGGGCAGGTGGTGGACGAGCCCGAATACGAGGGCTGGTCGGGGGCGGGCTGGACGATCGGGGCCACCGACCCCCAGCAGGTCTCCTGGATGAACACCCAACTGGACCGCGCCTGCGTGGACGTGAACGAGTTCGGCTGGCTCTGCGGCTGGGTGATGGAGTGCCAGCAGAAGGGCTACGTCACGGACGAGGACCTGGGCTTCCGCCTCGAATGGGGCGACATCGACGGGGCCAACAGGCTGCTCGACATGATTTGCCGGCGCGAGGGCATGGGCGACCTGCTGGCCGAGGGCGTCAGGCTCGCGGCGGAGAAGCTCGGCGGAGACGCGCGGGACTGCGCCATTTATACGGAAATCGGCAACTCCCCCCGGGGGCACGACCACCGCTCCCGCTGGGAGGAAATGATCGACACCTGCACCGGCTCCGGCGGAACGCTGGACACCGCCCCGCCGGTGTTTCCCACGGACTACGGCCTGCCGGCGCGCGTGGAGCCTCAGGACCCCGAAGCGGTGCCCAGGCACGTGGGCGGCCTCAGGGGCCGCCGCGCGTTCGAGGACTCCCTGGGGGCGTGCGTGTTCACCACGCGCGCGCCGATGGACGTTCTGTGCCGCTCGGTTCAGGCGGCCACCGGCTGGGATCTGGACAAGGACGAGGCGCTGCGAACCGGCCGACGCATCAACGCCCTGATGCGCGCGTTCAACTTGCGGTGCGGCATCGGCCCCGAACTCGAGAAGCCCTCCAAGCGCTACGGCTCCACGCCGGTGGACGGGCCAATCGCGGGCGTCTCCATCATGGATCAATGGGAGAAGATGCTCGACATCTGGTATGAGACGGTGGGCTACGACAGGGAAACGGGGCGTCCCAGGGCCGACCTTCTGCGCGAGCTCGGGCTGGAGGACGTCGCCGAAGCCTTGTGGAGCGCGAGCGGCTAGCGCGCTTTCCTCCGGAGGGCCGCGCCCATGAGCGGGATGGAAGACGCCGGGAGGATTCGCGTCCGGCTGGAGTTCATCTCCTGGGCGTCAACGTTCGTGGGCGGCGACGGGAATGAGCGCAAGATTTTCGAGGAGGAGGTTCCCCGGGGCGCCACGCTGCGCGACGCGCTGAAAAAGATGAGCCGGCGCTTCCGCCCCCTGGACGAGGCGCTCTGGCGCGACGGCTCCGGCGAGCTGGCCGAGCACCTGGAGATCGCCGTCAACGACGCGCTCCTGGGCATCCGCCATACGCTCGATTCGGAGATGAAGGAGGGCGACCTCATCCTCCTCATGGGACAATACATGGGAGGGTGAGCGAAGGGGGGCTATCTCCCGGATTCCTGGATCCGCAGCCCTTTCATCAGGGCTTCAACTTCATCTATCCCGCGCGCGAACACCTTGCCGCCGGATGCTAACGCTTTGAGTCTTTCAATGCGTGATACCCCTGCCTGTCCGTTTTGACCGCTATAAAATGCGCCATCGGCAATCGCTATGAAGAAAGTATCTCGTAATGTTGAATCTCTCGCCTGTTCGATAAAAATTTGCAGATCTTTATACTGGCTCCCTTGGGATCCGCCTTCTTGTTTCGTGTATTTGTGAGAAGCGTAAAAGGTCGCCGCGCGATATTTCCATTTGAAGTCTATGGTTTTGGCGAGAGCAGTGCCTCCTCGAGCTCCCAAACTTCTTCTGTCAAGAACTGCGCCCTGCATCACCACTAGCGCGTTATTAGGCAACGTCTCAAATTTTTCTACCCCGGGGATGTTGCTTATGTATTCGGCGGCGGTCTTTTCATAAAAATTTTGCTTGTTCGGATTTATCGCGAAACATGCGGCGACGATGCGGCTGGATTTAATCTATTGTATCAGATGGGCACGCGAAAAATCGTGAAGCGAGCAGAAATTATCTATCTTGTCGTCCAGTTTCCCATGCTCTACATCATTGGCGACCTTTTCCACGTTCGACCGATACGCTTCACGAAACAGTTTTTCATAGTCCAAGGGCATTGATGAATTTCCTCGCCAGGTCGAAACTCATTCTCCGCCTGTAAAAGCCGTCATCTCGCATCCCCTTGAACGGGGTCAGAAAAACGTCGGCGGTGCTGCGGCGAAACAGTTTTATATGGTGATTCAGCTTTTCCACCAGCGCGGGCACGTTCCGGAAATTGCCGCTGATGCGGGTGATAAACCTGGAAGATACCTTGACGGGATAATCTTCTATCTCCTTCGCCTCGCAAAACCTGATGGAAGGCTCTTTCGTGTTGTCAAACGAGATGAACCCCAGACTGCCCCGGGGGTCGTTGAATCTCAGAGCGTTGTCATTTTTCTCGACGGGCAAGCTTTTTCGCATGACGTCGAGGGCGCCCATATATCTGTTGTCGTAATAGACGCTTACGTCCCGGCTCCGCTGGTTGTCGAACAGCGCCAGACACGCCGGGTTTTCCGTGTCGCTGAACATGGCGTCGTGCAGCAGAACGTAGCTCCTCAGCCGGGAGCGAAACAATCCGGCGTGCAAAAAACTCGCCGGAACCAGAATGGCGACGTGTTCGCAATGATTCAGGCATAATTCCAGGCAATGCTTGTAGAGGTCGTCATGCCGGGAATCCGGAAATTCCAGCCCCCTGCGCGTGGCGGAGTTGCGGGCGAGCCAGGGCGGATTCGTAACGCATACGTCATATCCCTTCGGGAAATTCGCAATGGTGTTTCGTTTTTTCACGGCCTCGTGCGCCGGCGTCAGATCGTAAGAGGCGAAGTCATCGCACGCGCCAATCTCCCGCAGGGCGCTGATGATGTGGTTCGCTCCGGCGAACGGCTCCAGAACGCGCGCGTGAGGCAGACGGGCCGTTTTCGCCCATCGCCTGAACGGATCAAATTTGAAAGGATTGCCTCTGGTGTAGAATTGACCTTGCGCGCGCTTGCGGCTCATCGTTCCATTCAATCATCGCGTCGGGCGACGACGGCTGGTTTCTTTCATTGTCTTATGGACCAGCCTCGAAATCAACGCCTTTCGCGCGCGCGTCCCCTGCGGGGGAGCGGCGGAATCAAAGCGGGTGGTTCGGGTCGAGCACTCCGAGAAACTCGGCGCACCGCGCGGCTTCGTCGGATTCGCCGATGGCGGCGGCGCATCGCCCCAGGCCGTGAACGGCGCGCAGGAACGGCCGGTTGGCGGGAATTTCCCAGGGGATGCGCCCGTCGCCGCGCCAGCCCGAGGCGCGCGCCCTGTCGAGCCCCCGATGGTAGGCGACCCGGAAGCAGGCGTACGCGACGATCGTCTCCCGGTTCTCGAGCGCGGCGCGCCCCAGCGCCACCCAGCCGGAGAGGGCGTCGGGGCGCCGCTCCACCAGGGACTTCAGTTCATCCATGCGCCGTTCGCGCTTCTCCCCGCCCGCCAGAATTTCATCGCACAGCCGCGCCGCCGCGCCGAGCTCCTCCGGTTCGGGCGGAAGCGCCGTCCCGGGAATTCCGCCGGAGGCGATGTCGAGCAAATCGTCCGCTTCATCAGGCATGACGCGCTCCTTTTTCGAGAGAAATTTTCCGGGCGTCATTATACCCCGGGCCGCGATGAAAGGCCCGCGCGCTTCGGGCCGCGCCGCCCGCGAAGGATTGACGCCCCGGGGCCCGTTTGCTAGGTTCTCGCCGCCGGAGAATTTCCACTCGCTTCACGCCCGCCTCCATCACCGCCCGGAGACCCCGCGACATGCCCTCAGCGCTCCAGCTCGCCGACCCCGACGTTTTCGCCGCCATGGAGGATGAAAAAAAGCGCCAGGCGGACGAGCTCGAACTCATCGCTTCGGAGAACTACGTGAGCCGGGCGGTGATGGAGGCGGTGGGCGGCGTGATGACCAACAAATACGCGGAGGGACTTCCGGGGAAGCGCTATTACGGCGGCTGCCGGTTCGTGGACGCGGCCGAATCCCTCGCCATCGAGCGGGCGAAGTCTCTTTTCGGCGCCGATCACGCCTCCGTGCAGCCCCACAGCGGCGCCCAGGCGAACGCCGCGGTGTATTACGGCCTGATGGAGCCGGGCGACGCGCTCCTGGGAATGAACCTCTCGCATGGGGGCCATCTCACCCACGGCCATCCCGTCACCTTCTCGGGCCGCTGGTTCAAGGTGGCGGCCTACGGGGTGGACCCCGAAAACCACGTCATCGACTTCGACGAGGTGGAGGCGCAGGCCCGGGCGCATCGACCCAGGATCATCGTCGCGGGGGCGAGCGCGTATCCGCGCTCCATCGACTACGCGCGGTTTCGGGAGATCGCGGACGAGACGGGCGCCGTGGTGATGGCGGACGTCGCCCACGTCGCGGGACTCATCGCGGGCGGCGCGCACCCCAGCCCGGCGGGCCACGCGCAGATCATCACCACCACGACGCACAAGACGCTCAGGGGCCCCCGCGGCGGCATGATTCTTTGCGATGAGGACTACGCGGCGCGGATGAGCAAGGCCGTTTTCCCGGGGCTTCAGGGCGGGCCGCTGATGCACGTCATCGCGGCCAAGGCGGTGGCTCTGAAGGAGGCGAGCGGCCCGGAGTTCAGGAGCTACGCGGCGCAGATCGTGAAAAACGCGAAAGCCCTCGCGGACGCGCTCCTGCAGCGCGGCGTCCGTCTCGTCTCGGGCGGGACGGACAATCACCTGCTGCTCCTGGATCTGCGCGAGGCCGGCTTCAGCGGGAAGAAGGCGGAAGCCGCGCTGGGCCGGGCGGGGATCACGGTGAACAAGAACGCGATTCCCTACGACGCCAGGAAGCCGGCGTTCACGAGCGGGATTCGCATCGGGACGCCCGCGCTGACCTCGCGCCGCATGAGGGAGGCCGAGATGAGGACGGTGGGCGGCTGGATAGCCGACGTGCTGGCCGACGTCGAGGACGAGGCGCGCATCGCCTCGGTGCGCGAAGACGTCCGATCGCTTTGCGGGAAATTCCCGATGGGGCCGGACGGAGCCAGGCCGGAATAGGGCGCCTCTTCGGGCTACAGGGGCGGTTTTTCCACTTTCACGATTCCCGCTTTTTCCAGCTGATGCGCGAGCGCCAGCGCGCGGTGGTCGTCGAACGGCGCGCCCATGATTTGCGCCCCGAGCGGCAGGCCCTCCTCGCTCATGCCCGCGGGAAACGCCGTGGAAGGCCCGCCGAAGAAGTTCCACAGCCTCGTCAGGGAGGTCATGAGCGCGCGGATTTCAATCTCCCTGCCCCGGACGACGCCTGACGTCCGAGAGCGCAAGGCGGCGGGAATCGGCGTGGCGGCGGAGAGAACGAGGTCCGCCCGGCCATAGACCTCCCGGCGGACGCGCCTCGCCCACTGCTCCCTGAATCTGAGCGCCTGAATGTAGGAAAAAGCCGGAATGAAGAAGCCGGGCCTGATTCTCTCGAGGACGCCCGGGTCGAAGTCTTCAGCCCTTTCCCGGACGTTCTTCTCGTGCGCGGCCGCCGCTTCGGCCACCATCACCACGGAGACCGCCTGAAGCGCGCGTTCGACGTCGGGTATCTCGACGTCGATGACCCTGGCGCCCGCCTCTCGAAGCGCGCGGGCGAGCCTGTCCACCGCTTCCGCCACGGGGGGTTCCGAGCGCCGTTCATAGTAGGTTCGCGCGTGGCCGACGCGAAGCCCCTCGATGGGCCCGTCGAGCGCGCCCATGAAATCGGGCGGCTCGACGGCGATGGACGAAGGGTCGGCCGGGTCATGGCCGGCGATGGCGGACATCATCAGCGCGCAGTCCCGGGCGGATCTCGCAAGCGGCCCGAAAGAATCGAGCGACCATGAGAGCGGCGCGCAGTTCGACTTCGTTACGAGGCCGTGGGTGGGCTTGTGTCCGACGACGCCGCACAGGGACGCGGGAATCCGGATGGAGCCGCCCGTGTCGGAGCCGATGGCGACGGCGACCTGCCCGGTCGCCACGCTGTTGCCCGACCCGCCGCTCGACCCGCCTGTGATCCGCTCGGCGTCCCAGGGGTTTTTCTGGTCCCCGTAATGGGGATTGCGTCCGGTGGGGCCGAAGGCGAACTCGTGCAGGTTCAGCTTGCCGAGAAGCACGCCGCCCGCCCGGCGAATCTTCCTCGTCAGGAGAGCGTCCGCTTCCGCGACGCGACCCTTCTCGATGACGCTGCCGGCCGTGGTGGGCAGTCCCTCCGCGTCGATCAAATCCTTCAGGCCAATCGGCGCGCCGGCCAGGGGCCCCGGGTCGTCGCCCCGGGCGACGGCGGCGTCCACCTCCCGCGCCGCCTTCATGGCGCCCTCCGGGTCGAGCGTGATCCAGGAGTTCAGCGCCTTCCCGATTCTCTCCGCGCGCTCCAGGTGCGCCTCGGCGACCCGGACGGCGGTGATTCTCTTTTCTTTGACGCGCGCGGCGATTTCCGCGGCGGTGAGGCTCGTGGGGTCGCCGCTCACCCTATTCCCCCCTCGTCAGGGAGCGCAGGAAGCCCGCGTGTCCGGCCGGCTCCGCCTCCGGCGAAAGACGCTCCAGCAGGGATGGATGTCCGCGCTCAAGGCTTTCCAGGGCGGCGATGACGGCGGCGCGTCTTTCCGGGTCGAGCTCGTCTCCGAAGACTTCGGCGCACCGGGCTTTCAGCGCGTCGTCTGAAATCGTCATTTTTCTCCTCCCGGGAGAGCGCGGCTCGCGCCCGCGTTCAGGGGTTCGGTCGTTCGCTCACGGATGAACCCATGATGCTTCGTCTCGCGGGGCATTGCAATCGGGCGAGCGAAGCGCGCCGGATAATGGCGCGGGAGCGCTTTCGCTTCGCCGGCGGACGGTTGCCTCCGCGAGAGCCAGGAGGCACAATGAAAGGCGCGTTCCGTCCAATCCGCCCGCCGGAGGCGCTCGTGAGCAAATTCGCCAGGCTCGTCCTCCTCGCCGCGCTGCTCGCCCTTGCGGGCGGAGGATGCGTGCCCGTAGGCGTAGGCGTAATGGTCGCCAAAAAGACCTTGGCGACCGCCCTGGAGGATCGCTCTCTGGCGCAGCAGGTCGAGGACGCCAAGATACACGCGCATCTGCTGAAAGAGTATCTGCGGGTCGATAGCGGCTTGCCGGTGGACGTGAATACGGACGTATGGGAGGGGAGGGCGCTGCTCACGGGCGTGGTGGACGCGGAATGGAAGCGGGAGGCCGTTTTGCGCATCGCGCGGAGCGACCCCAGAATCAGGGCGCTTTACGACTACGTTCTCCTGGGTTCCGCGGTCGAGGTGGGGCGCAACCGCGCGGCGGCGGAGACGAAGCCCGCGGCGGAGCGCGACATCGTGAAAATCAGCCGAATCGCCAGCGACGCCTGGATAGAGGCCAAGCTCAAGACGCAGTTTCTGGCGACGGAGGGCGTTCGCTCGGTGAACTACCGCTGGCAGGCCGTGCGGAACAGGGTCCACATCATCGGGCGGGCGAGAACGGAACTGGAAAAGAATCTGGTCCTTCAGATCATCCGCGGAACGAGGGGCGTGCTCCGCATCGAGGAGCACATCGAGATAAAGCCCGTTCGGCAATAGAGCTTCTGAACATTCTCCCTTTTCGTCCGGTCCTCGAATAGATGATTCGCCTGAGCGTTCTGGATCAATCCCCCATCCGTTCGGGAGGGACGGCGGCAGAGGCCATCGGCGAGACCGTGCGGCTGGCGCGGGCCGCCGAGCGCCTGGGCTATCACCGCTACTGGCTGGCGGAGCATCACAGCCACGGGGCGTTCGCGGGCGCGTCGCCCGAGGTTCTGATCGGCCAGATCGCCGCCACGACGAGCAGGATTCGCGTCGGCTCGGGCGGAGTGATGCTCAGCCACTACAGCGCGCTCAAGGTGGCCGAATCCTTCCGGGCGCTGGAGACGCTTCATCCGGGCCGCATCGACCTGGGGCTGGGCCGCGCCCCGGGGGCCGACAGGCTCGCGTCCGCCGCCCTGGCGACCGGACGGAGCGGCTTTCGCTACGATGATTTCCCGCAGAAGGTCTCCGACCTTCAGGGCTGGCTCGAGGGGTCGCTTCCGGAGGACCACCCCTTCGCCCGGGTGCGCGCGATGCCCGCCGGAGAGACGGCGCCCGAGATGTGGCTTTTGGGAACCTCGGATCAAAGCGCGATTCTGGCCGCGCATTTCGGCTGCGCGTTTTCCTTCGCGCACTTCATCAACGCCCATGGCAGCGTTCAGGTGATGGAGGCGTATCGCAGGGACTTCCGCCCCTCCGCCCGATGGAAGGAACCCTTGGGGAGCCTCGGCGTTTTCGTGATTTGCGCCCCGACCGGGGAAGAGGCCCTCCATCACGCGGCGAGCAGGCCGCTCACGATGCTCAGGAGCCGCCGCGGCGAGGGGGACGGCGTGCCCACGCCCGAGGAGGCGCTCTCCTATCCATGGACGGAAGCCGAGCGCGCCTTCGCGCGGGATATCGACGGCAGAACCATCGCGGGAGATCCGGAGCAGGTCGAAAAGACGCTCCGGGCGCTGGCCTCCGAGCACAAGGTCGATGAGCTCGTCATCGTCAACGTGACGCACAGCTTCGAGGCGAGGCTCAAATCCTACGAGCTCCTGGCGGAGGCGTTCGGGCTGGAGAAGCGCCCTTAGCGCCTTCGACACGAGAGGCTCGGTCTGCTACCTTGGCCCGGCATCCGTGAAATTCACTTTCCGCTCGCGCGCGTTCGACGGCGCATTTCGCGCCTCTCAATATCCCGAAGGAGCGATTCATGGCGCTTTCCGCCGTAATGACGACGAGCCGGGGAGAGATTCGCCTCGATTTGCATGAAGACAAGACGCCGGTGACGGTGGCGAACTTCGTGAACCTCGCCCGGCGGGGGTTCTACGACGGACTCGTCTTTCATCGCGTGATTTCCGATTTCATGATTCAGGGCGGCTGCCCTTCGGGCACGGGAACGGGCGGGCCCGGCTATCGGTTCGAGGACGAATGCTCCCCCGATCTTCCCCATGACGGCCCGGGCGTCCTCTCGATGGCGAACGCGGGGCCGGGGACGAACGGCTCCCAGTTTTTCATCACCCACGCGGCCACCGCCTGGCTCGACGGCAAGCATACCGTCTTCGGGCGCGTCGCCTCCGGGCAGGAGGTGGTGGACGCCATCGAGCAGGGCGACGGGATCGAGAAAATCGAGATAGAGGGCGACGCCTCCGGGCTGCTCGCGGCGCAAAAAGAGAGGATCGCCGCGTGGGACGAGGCGCTGGACGGCTAGCGATCAGGCGCGCTTTCTCGCCTTCAGGCTCGTTTTGCGAAGCCGGAAGATTTCCGGGGTAACCTCCAGGCATTCTCCCTCGCGCAGAAATTCGAGCGCCTGCTCCAGGCTGAATCTCCGGGGCGGGACGAGCTGGGCGGAGACGTCGGCGTGGGCGGCTCTTATGTTGGTGAGCTTCTTTTCCTTCGAGATGTTCACGAACATGTCCCGCCCCCGGCTGTTTTCGCCGACGATCATCCCCTCATAGACCTCTTCCGCGGGCGCGACGAAGAGGACTCCGCGCTCCTGGAGATTCTCCGCCGCATACGCCGTGGCCCTGCCCGCGCGGTCCGACACCAGCGCGCCGGTCGGTCTGCCCGGAAGGTCGCCCGCCCATTCGCCCCACCCGGCGAACACGTGGGTGAGGATGCCCGTCCCCCGGGTATCGGTGAGGAATTCGCCGCGGCAGCCGATGAGCCCCCGGCTGGGGATGGAAAACTCGAGCCGGGCGCGCCCTTTGCCGTGGTTGGTCATCCTGGTCATCTTCCCCTTGCGCGCGCCCAGGCTCCGCGCGACGGCGCCGATGAACTCCTCCGGCGCGTCCACCACCACGTCCTCCATCGGCTCCATCGTCCTGCCGCCCTCCTTGCGCGTGATGACTTCGGGGCGGCCGACGGTGATCTCGTATTTCTCGCGCCTGAGCTGCTCGATCAGCACGGCGAGCTGGAGGGAGCCGCGGCCGGCTACGCGGAGAGTGTCCGCCGAGCCGGTCTCCTCGACCTTGATGGCGACGTTGTCCCTCGCCTCGCGCAGGAGCCGCTCCCGGATCTGGCGCGAGGTGAGGTATTTCCCGCTGCGGCCGGCCAGGGGCGCGTCGTTGATCCCGAAATTCATGGCGATGGTCGGCTCATCCACGGTGATGGCGGGAAGGGCGAGCGGCTCGTCCGCGTCCGCGATGGTGTCCCCGATTTCGACGCCCTCGAGGCCGGCCACGGCAACGATGTCGCCTCCGCGCGCCTCCTCCACCGGGTGGCGGCTCAATCCCCGATAGCCGAACAGGGAGGCGATCTCCCCTTTCGTCCCGCGGCCCTCCCGGCCCAGGACGATGATTCGGGACTTCGTCTGGATCGCGCCGCGCCAGACTCGGCCGATGGCCAGGCGGCCCGCGTAGTTGTCGTATTCGAGGCGGGAGACGAGCATCTGAAGCGGCCTGTCCTCATCGCCCGAGGGCGGGGGAATCGCGCGCCGAAGCGTCCGGAACAGAGGATCGAGAGTGGGAGAGAGCGCGTCGGGTTCGGGGCCGGCTCTGCCCTCCCGGGCGACCGCGTAGAGCGCCGGAAAATCCAGCTGCGCCTCCCCGGCCTCCAGATCGATGAACAGATCATACACCTCGTCGAGCGCCTCTTTCGGCCGCGCGTCCGGGCGATCTACCTTGTTGATGACCACGACGAAGGGGAGAGACCGCTCCAGCGCCTTTCCGACCACGAAGCGCGTTTGCGGCAGGGGGCCTTCCGAGGCGTCCACCAGGAGCAAGACGCCGTCCACCATCGAGAGAACGCGCTCCACCTCGCCGCCGAAGTCGGCGTGTCCCGGCGTGTCCACGATGTTGTAGCGAATCCCCTGAAAGTCGATGGCGCAGTTCTTCGCCATGATGGTGATGCCCTTCTCGCGCTCGAGGTCCATGGAGTCGAGCGCCCGCTCGGCAACGTCCTGCCCTTCGCGGAAGACGCCGCTTTGCCAGAGCATGGCGTCCACGAGGGTGGTTTTTCCGTGATCGACGTGAGCGATGATGGCGATATTTCTGAGATCGGTTCGCTGCGCGGCGGCCATTTCATCCTCGAGTCAGGTTGCGCGCCCTCTCGGGAGGCGCCCGAAGCGCGGGGATGATGGAGGAATCGGGCGGCGAAGGCAAGAGGAGGGCGGCCCCCGGCTTCGCTCCGGGATGCCGGAGGGCCGCAAATGGGATATGATGACCGGACGCGAACCCCTCATTCCCGCTTGCGATCCCGCCTGGGAGACCGGACATGAAATTTTCCTTCTTTATGATGCCCCTTCATCACCCTTCCGAGAATCCGTCGCTCGCCTATCAGCGCGACGTCTCGCTCATCGAATACGCCGACGAGCTCGATTTCGACGAGTTCTACATCGGAGAGCACCATTCCGGGGGATGGGAGACCATGCCGGCGCCGGAGATGGCCCTCGCCATGGCCGCGGCGCGGGCGAAGCGGATTCGCCTCGGCACCTCGGTCATCAGCCTCCCCTTTCATCACCCGTTTCACGTGGCGGAGCGGATGGCGTTTCTGGATCAGCTCACCCGGGGGCGCGTCATTCTGGGCGTGGGCCCGAGCAACCTGGCGAGCGACATCAAGCTGTTCGACGTTCCTCCGGGCGACCTGCGCCCGATGATGCGCGAGTCGGTGGACATCATCGTCAGGCTTCTGGAATCGCCCGAGCCGTTCGACTACGAGGGGCGCTTCTGGAAACTGCGGGACGCGCGCCTCCAGGTGCGCTCCTACCAGAGCCCGCGAATGCCGCTCGCCATCGCGTCGGCGGGAAGCCGCGGGGCGATTGACCTGGCCGCCGAATACGGGATGATTCTGCTCTCCTTCGGCGGCAGGAAAATTCAGGACAACCTCGCGCTCTCCGAGCAGTGGCCCTATATGGAGGAATCCGCGCGAAGGCGCGGCGCGCGGGTCTCGCGCGAGAACTGGAGAATCACCACGCACCTGCATCTCGCCGAAAGCCGCGAGAAGGCCTGGGCCGAGGTCGAGGAAGCCGCCATGCGCGACATGAACTACTTCATGGATATCGGCCTGAAGCCCGCATACGAGGCGTATCCGGATCAGCCGCGCTCCGAGATCACGCCGCGCTCGGCCGCCGAGCAACGCTACTGGATCGTGGGAACGCCGGACGACGCCATCGAAACGATCGAGAAAATGCGGGAGGAGACGGGCGGCTTCGGCGGCCTCATGCTCACGACCCATGAGTGGGCGAGCGATCAGAAGACGAGGGCGTCCCTCGAGTTGTTCGCGCGGCACGTGATGCCGCACTTCAGGGGGCATACGCAGGACCTCAAGGCGGAATGGAGCAGGCTCCGGAAGGACGCGGCGGAGGGGAAGATGTCCCCGCAGGGGGGGACGCCTTCCTGGGAGACGCCCGGCTGGGAAGGGCACAGGAGCAATCTGTTCACCTATCCGCCGGAGCCCGGAGATTTTCCCAAGCGGGCCGGCGAGAGCGGCTGAGGCGGGGCGGCTTCGCGCCCGGGGCGGATGATGCCGCGCTTTCCCGGATGTGGTATTGTGAAGGTTCGCGGCGGGCAGGCGGGAGCCGCCTCGAATCCGTGAGAATGAGGTCGCCGGAACATGAGCGTTACGTTTTTCCATGAAGCGGCGGACGCGAAGGATCCCCTGCTCGTGACGGCGTTTTCCGGGTGGAACGACGCGGCGGAGGCCGCGACGCTGGCGGCGCGCTACCTGGTTCGGCGCTTTCAGGGGAAGCGGGTGGCGAAAATTCACCCGGACGGCTTTTTCCAGTTTTCGGATCAGCGGCCCGTCATGCGGTTCGACGAATCCGGGGAGCGGCGAATCGCGTGGCCGGCGAACGAGTTTTTCCATTGCCGGACGCCGGGCGCCGCCCGCGATCTGATCGTCGGAATCGGGGTCGAACCCCATTTGAAGTGGAAGCGCTTCAGCCGCGACGTGCTGGAAATAGGCAGCCGCTGCGGCGCGCGGATGACGGTGACGATGGGCGCGCTGCTGGCCGGAGGACTGCATACCCAGCCCAGTCATCTGGTGGCCGTCGCCACCGACCCCGCGCTGCTGGAGCCCTCGGGCGTGGAAACAACGCGCTACGAGGGGCCGACGGGAATCGTCGGCGTCATCCACGCGCTCATGCAGGACGAGGGCTTCCCGGCCGTGAGCCTGTGGGCGAACGTTCCGCACTACATCGCGTCGCTGCCCAACCCGAAGGCGACGCGCGCTCTTCTGGACAGCCTGAGCGCCGTGGGCGGCTTTGAAATTTCCCTGGGAGACTTCGACGACGCCATCAAGGCGTTCGACGAGAAGGTGGAGCGGATTGTCGCCGGGGATCCCCGCATCGCCAAATACGTGGAAGACGTTCAGAAAGGCCTGGTTCCCGATGAGATTCCGGGGGTGGATTTCGAGGACGCGCCTGACGCGGAACCCGATGAGCCGGAGGAGACGCTGCCCCCGGGCGCCCAGGTGGCCGATGAGATCGAGCGCCTGCTGCGGAGAAGATCGGGCGGGCCGGAGCCGGACTGACCCGCCGTCGTCCGCTCCTTCGCCATCGGAAACATCGAATTCATCACGTTGAACGGCAGGGATTTTTCATGATCGGGGGGCTGTGATGTCGGAGCGCTTTTATCAGGAAATGTTCGGCGGGCCCGAGGATGACGGGGAGCTCATCGGCGCCAATGTCCCCCGGGTGGACGGCCCGCCCAAGGCGGACGGCTCGCCCGTGTTCGCCGCGGATCACAAGCTGGTCGCCCCGCTCTACGTCGTTCCCGTCACGGCGCCCGTCGCGTGCGGGACGCTGGAGCGGATAGACACGGCGGCGGCGGAAAAGGCGCCGGGCGTCGCCTGCGTCCTCACCTCGAAAGACATTCCGGGCCAGAAGCTTTACGGGATGATGGTTCCGGATCAGCCGGCTCTGGTGGAAAAGCGCATCTATTCGCTTCAGGACGTCGCGGCCGTCGTGGCGGCCGAAACGCCGGAGCAGGCGGAGTTCGCCGCCGGGCTGGTGAAAATGAAAGTCAAGGAGCTCCCCGCCGTTTTTGACGCGCTGGACGCCTTGAAGGACGACGCCCCCGTCGTCCGGCCGGATCACCCGATGGCCGAAGGCAACGTGCTCACCCACCTGAAAATCCGCAAGGGAGACGTTGAAGCGGGCTTCGCCGAGGCGGACGTGGTGCTGGAGAATACCTACGAAACCCAGCTCATCGACCACGCCTATCTCGAACCCGACGCGGGCTACGTGGTCCCCAACCCCGACGGCTCCATCACCTGCACCGGGCCCACCCAGTGCCCGCACATGGTGAGGCGGGTCATCGCTCCGGTGCTGGGGCTGGGACAAAACGAGATTCAGTTCATCTCCACGCCGCCCGGCGGCGGTTTCGGCGGAAAGGAGGAGACTTCCATCGAAATCGCCATGCGGGCGGGTCTGGTCGCGCTCAGGACGCGCCGCCCCGCCATCTACAACTACACGCGGGAAGAGTCCCTCGGCGGCAAGGCGAAGCGGGTGCCCGCGGTGATCCGGCACAAAATCGGCGCCAGGAAGGACGGCCGAATCACCGCCGCGCGCGTCCACATCTATCTGAACAAGGGCCCGTATGCGGCGGTGGGGCCCGGCATCATCAAGAAGCTCATCATTCATTCCTCCGGCGCGTATGAGTGCGAGAACGTCTGGGCGGACGGCTATCTCGTGCTCACCAACAACATCAACACGTGCGCCATGCGCGGCCTGGGCGTTCCCCAGGTGCATTTCGCCATTGAAAGCCAGATGGACGAGCTGGCGCGCTCGCTGGAAATAGATCCCTTCGCGCTGAGGCGGCTGAACGGCTACAGGGTCGGCTCTTCCACCGCGACCCGCCAGGTGCTGGATCAGAGCGTGGGCTACATGGATTGTCTCGACAGGGCGGAGGAGGCGCTCGGGCCGCATCCCCGGGAAGCGGCGAACGGCGACGGGCTTCTGCGCGGGCGCGGCGTGGCGGGATTCTGGTATTCCACGGGCGCGGCGGCGCCCTCGGATTCGTGCGGCGCCCAGGTTCACGTCACCGACGACGGCAAGGTTCAGGTGGGGGTCGGCATCATCGAGCTCGGGCAGGGTTCGCACACGGTGCTGGCGCAGATAGCGGCGCAGGCCATGGGCGTGCGCTTCGAGGACGTGCGCGTCATGCAGGTGGACACCGACGCCGTTCCCGAGAGCGGCTTCACGGCGGGTTCGCGCTCCACCACGATTCCCGGCAACGCGATATGCGAGGCCATCGCGGAAGTGCGCGCCATCCTGGCGCCCGTGGCGGCGGAGATGCTCGAAGGCCCGATGGAAGACGTGGTCTTTCGGAACGGAAACGCGTTCATCAGAAGCGCGCCCGAGCGTTCGCTCTCCTTCGGCTCGGTGGTCTCCCGGGCGCTTCTGGTCGGCAAGCGGATCACCGGCCAGGGCTGGTTCTCGACGGGGCCTCTGACGTTCAACCCCGAAACCGGAGAGGGCAGGCCGTTCATGGTCTACAGCTACGGGGTTCAGGTGGCGGACGTGGCGGTTGACCCGATCACGGGAGAGGTCTGGGTGAAGCGCATGGTCGCGGCGCATGACGTGGGGCGCGCCATCAACCCCCAGGGAGTGATCGGGCAGATAGAGGGGGGCATCGAAATGGGGATCGGGCAGGCGCTGATCGAGGAGATCGACGTGCGCGAGGGCCGCGTGCTCACGCCCGATCTGGCGCGATACGAGATTCCCGTTTCGATGGACACGCCGGAGTTCACCACCATCATCGTGGAGGCGGCGAACGAGACGGGCCCCTACGGCGCCAAAGGCGTGGGGGAAAGCGCCCTGGTGCCCACCCTGGCCGCCATCTCGAACGCCGTGCGCGACGCCGTCGGCCACCGCTTCACCAGACTGCCCATCACGCCGGAGAGCGTCGCCATGGCCATTCGCAAGGAAGGCGCCAAAATCGCCTGACGCTCGATGAAATCAAGCGAACCGGGCGGGACGGGACGCCCGCGGTTCCGTTTTTCTCCGGCGAAAAGAAGCCGCTTGTCCGGCGGCGAGACGGGGTGAGGGCGCGCGATGCGGGCGTTCGTGATGGCGGCGGGCTACGGCAAAAGGCTGGGGGGACTGGGAGAGGAGGTTCCCAAGCCGCTTTTGCCCCTGGGCGGCGCGCCGCTCATCGGCTTCGCCCTGGAGAAGCTGGCGGCGATCGGCGTGGAGGAGGTCGCGGTCAATCTGCATCACGGCGCGGAGAAGATTCGCTCCGCCTTGGGCGATCACGCGCGCGGCGTCGATATTCGCTATTTCCACGAGCCGGAAATTCTGGGGACCGCGGGCGGGGTGAAGAACGCGGAGGCGTTCCTGGGCGAGAGGGACGAGCCTTTTTTCGTCCTCAACGCGGACGCGCCGTGCGGCGCGGATCTCGAAGCGGCGCTGGCGCGTCATCGGGAAGGCGGCTTTCTCGCCACGCTCATTCTCAGGGAATCGCCGGAGGCGGAGAAATACGGCGTCCTCGAGTTCGACGAGGCGGGGCGCCTGGGAAAGTTCTTGGGAACGAGCGCGCCGGGAGTGTCGCAGGGCGGATTGCGCCCGGCGATGTTCACCGGATTGAGCGTCATGTCTCCCGAGATGCTGGATCATATTCCCGGGGGAGTCGCGTCCGACATTTCCGGAGAAATCTACCCTCGCTTGATGAAGAGCGGCGCCCGGATCGGAGCGTTTCCGAGCGACGCCTACTGGATGGACGTCGGCTCTCCGTCCCGGTACTTGCAGGCGAACGCGGATATTCTCTCGGGCCTCTGGACGCCGTCGTTCATCTGGCCGCCGAAGGGGTTTTTGCTGATGGAAGGCCCCCCGGTGGAATGGGGAGAGGGGCGGATCGATCCGCCCGTTCTGATGGCTCCCGACGTCCTGATGGAGGAAAACGCCAGGGCGGGGCCCTTCACCGTCGTCATGGGGGGCGCCAGGCTTGGGAAAAACGCCGCGGCGCGCGAATCCGTCGTCTTTCCCGGCGGGGCCGTCGATGAGGGTTCCGTTCTGGAGAGGTGCATCGTGGGGCCGGACGCCCGGGCGCGGGGCGCGGAAATCCGGGAATCCGTTTTTCTCCGCGGCGGGCGAGGCGTCGAAAGCCTGTGACGTCCGATGGGATGAAGCCTCGCGCCTCATTGAAGGAGTGAGCGTTGAAGGAGCCGACCTCGAAAACGTCCCTGACCGCCGGGCGCTCTCCGGTATTCGCCGCCGGCGGCATGGTGGCCACCAGCCAGCCCCTCGCCGCCGAAGCGGGCCTCCACGTTCTGAGAGAGGGCGGAAACGCCGCGGACGCGGCGATTGCGGCTGCCGCGGCGCTGAACGTGGTGGAACCGCAATCCACGGGCGTGGGCGGGGACATGTTCATGCTCTACTGGGACGCCGGCGAGAAGAAGCTCCTGGGCCTGAACGGCAGCGGAAGGAGCCCGGCCGAAGCCGCGCCTTCGCGCTATCGGGAGTTCTCCTCCATGCCGGAGACGGGGATTCTCTCCTGCACCCTTCCCGGGGCGGTGGACGGCTGGTTCGCCGCCCTCGAGCGATGCGGCAGCGGCCGAAAGGACATGGCGGCGCTGCTCCGGCCGGCGATTCAATACGCGGAGAGAGGGTTTCCCCTCTCTCCCATCATCGGCCGGGCGTGGGCGAACCAGACGGAGAAGCTGAAAGAGTGCGAATACTCGCGCCGAACCTATCTGCCCTCCGGCCGCGCGCCGAGAATCGGGGAAAGGTTCCGGAATCCGAGGCTGGGAGCGTCGCTGCGGACGATAGCGGACGGCGGCCGCGAGGCTTTCTACGAGGGCCCGATAGCCCGGGAGATCGTGCGCCGCGCGAGAGAAATCGGCGGCTTGTTCTCGCTCGAGGACTTCGCCGACACGAGGCGCACGTGGATGGAGCCCATTCGCGCGAGATACCGGGGCCATGAACTTTGCGAAATCCCGCCCCCGGGGCAGGGCGTCACGGCTTTGATATGCCTGAATCTCCTGGAAGCATACCCTCTGGGGGAGATGAGCTTCGGCTCGGCCGATCATCTCCACGTCATGATCGAGGCGATGAAGCTCGCCTTCGCCGACAGGGATCGCCACGTGGCGGACATGGAGAAGGCGGACGTGCCCCTGGGGGGGCTGCTCTCCCCGGCGTACGCGGATGAGCGGCGGAAGCTCATCGACGAGAAGAAGGCCGGCGCGCCCGCAGCCGGAGCCCCCCGGGCCCGGGGCGATACGATTTACCTCGCGACGGCGGACGCCCGGGGCAACATGTGCTCGTTCATCAACAGCCTGTTCCATCATTTCGGCTCGGGCGTCACCGGGGGCGAGACGGGCATCGTGCTTCAGAACAGGGGCAGCGGCTTCACGCTGGAGGAAGGCCACCCGAACCAAATCGCGCCGCGGAAAAGACCCCTGCACACCATCATTCCCGGCTTCGTGATGAGGGACGGCGAACCCTGGATGAGCTTCGGCGTCATGGGGGGCGACATGCAGCCGCAGGGCCACGCGCAGGTTCTCTCGAACATGGTGGACTTCGGCATGGATGTTCAGCAGGCCATTGACGCGCCCCGATTCCGCGCGCTGGGCGGCCGCGAGGTCGCGATAGAGAGCGGCGCGTCCGAGGCGGCGCTTCGGGAGCTGGAAGCGCGGGGACACGCCGTTCGCCGCGCCGGCGGCTATGAGGGCTTCGGCGGCGGGCAGGGAATCGTCCGGCTCGACGACGGCGTGTTCATGGGCGGCTCCGACCATCGGAGGGATGGATGCGCGGTCGGCTTCTAGGCGTCCGGGGCGTCCCGTCCCGAAGCGGGGCGGACGGCGACGCGAGGCTTTTCGCCATGAGGCGCCGGGCGGCGCTGGCCGCGGTCGGCGCCCTTCTCCTGAG
Organism: bacterium; assembly: GCA_965242545.1. Classification (GTDB taxonomy): domain Bacteria; phylum UBA8248; class UBA8248; order UBA8248; family UBA8248; genus Bin107. Next base: position 3,024,029 of record OZ251456.1, on the reverse strand, counting down.
CGCGCAGGTCGCGGCGGGCGCGTCCGACTGTCCCCGCGAGGGCCGTCCCGCGGGAGGCGGCTGGAAGCGGATTCCATCTCCGCCGCTGGAGACGCGGGACGTCCGGCTCCGGTTCGGAAACGGCGCGCCCGCGCGCATGACGGCGGTGCGCCTGCGGCATCGGGATTTCCGCGTCCGCCTGCACTGGCGGGACAAATCGGAGTGGTTCTCCCCTGTGGATCTGGGGCGCCTCGGCAGGAAGCTGGGCGCCGCCGCCCTTCTGAACGCCGGCTACTACGACAGCAGCGGAAGGCCCCTGGGATACTTCCGCTCGGGGGGCAAGGTGTTCAACAGCCGCGTGCTGTATCAGGGGCGGCGCATCGCCCTGCATTTCGGCGCGCTGTTCACGGTGGGGCGGCGGAGCGGCGCGCCGGAAATCGTCGCCCGCGGGCGGTTCCGGGAGGCGGACGCCGCCGAGGCGTTCCAGGCGGGGCCCTATCTCGTGAAGGACGGCAGGCCCGTTCCGGGGCTGGCTCGCTACCGCGAATATCTGCGTCCGGCGCGGAGGACGGCGCTTGCCCTCGACGCCGAAGGGCGGCTCGTCGCTCTGGTGAGCAAGAGCGAAACGCGAGGCGTCTCCTGGTGCGAGCTTCAGGAATACCTCGCGCTGCCCGAGTCGAAGGGCGGACTCGGCGTCAGGGACGCCATGAACCTGGACGGCGGATCGAGCTCGCAGCTATGGGTCGGCGCCGGTGGTTCCGAACTTCGCATTCCGGGCCGGCCGGCGCCCGCGTTCGTGGTCATCTCCCCGAAGAAATAGGCCGATCGCCGGCAACGGCGGAATGGTCGATCGGGGCGGCGAGGCGAGCCGCCGATCCGGTCTTGTTCAGATAAAATTCGGCCCTCCCCGGCGTTTTTCGTTGTAAATCAATCACTCATGCGTTCTCGAAAGCGCGTGAATTTGTTTGAAAACGTCTTGAATTCGCTCGAATCTGTTTTGAATTTGTTTTGAATTCGCCGAAATTCCCGCTCGTTGAAAATAGCCGCCGATTCGGCGGATAAAATACCGAAAAACGCCCCTTTGTTCGTGAATCGGGCGCGTTTGAATCGTCCTTTTTCGGGATTGTTCAGGAAAACGGGAAATGCGGGCAAATGCGCGCGGGGGCGGAGGGGACGAGGCCGCTCGCGCCGCAGGGACAACCCCTGCGGCTGTCCCTGCGAATACGCGCAAACCCCCGCATCATCGCCAATCTGAGCGCGGGGCGCATATATGCGCCCCCTACGGGCCGCGTTCATGGGTCGCCGATAATCCAATCCGGCGCGCCGCCGTCCTGAAAGCGGGTGCTTCACGAACCGCCCCTGCAATCGAAACGCCAAAATATCAGACGCCCGGAAATGGCGATCGCGAAACCACGAAGGACAACCACCGGGAGGTTGTCCTTCCGAAGCGGGGCGCGCGTCCGCGCGGGAAGCGCCCCCCGGCGCTTCGCCTACGGGGGAAATATCCTATCCGCGCAATCGCGCGGGCGGTTCGCCCGCTCCCCGGGTTGCAATTTCCGGGCGCGCCGCCTAGGATGCTCCGCGTTGGCCCGCGGCTCCCCCATCGCCCCCGACGGACAAGGATGACGGCGTGAAAACCGCATGGACGCTCCTCGCCGCCCTCGCCCTGCTGTGCGCCTCCCCGGCGGCGGACGCCGGACGCGGGACGGACGGCCGCCTCCGCATCATCTACTGGCAGGCGCCCTCCACCATGAACCCCTATCTCTCGGGCGGCACGAAGGAGTGGGAGGCCGCCTCGCTCGCGCTGGAGCCCCTCGCCCGCTACGACCAGAACGGCGACATGCGCCCCTGGCTCGCCGAGCGCATCCCCACGCTCGAGAACGGCGGCGTGTCGGCGGACCTCAGGAGCATCACCTGGCGGCTGAAGCCCGGCCTCAGGTGGTCCGACGGGACGCCGGTCACCGCGCGGGACGTGGTCTTCACCTGGCGATACTGCGCCCACCCCGAGGGCGGCTGCGCCCAGAGCGAGAAATACAACGACGTGAAAAGCGTGGAGGCGCTCGACGCGCGGACGGCGAAGGTGACCTTCGGGGTTCCGAAGCCCTTCCCCTACGATCCGTTCGTGAGCGCGCGGGCGCCCATCCTTCAGGCCGCGCAGTTCGCCGACTGCCTCGGCGCCAGGGCGCCCAGCTGCGCCGACGCCAATTTCCGGCCGGTGGGCACCGGGCCGTTCAAGGTCGTCTCGTTTCGCCCGAACGACGTCATCTCCCTGGTCGCCAACCCCCACTACCGCGACCCGGACAAGCCGGCCTTCGCGTCGGTCACCTTCAAGGGCGGCGGGGACGCGGCGGCGGCGGCGCGGGCGGTGCTCGAAACCGGCGAGTTCGACTACGCCTGGAACCTCCAGCTCGCCCCGGACGTGCTGGCGGGCATGAGCAGGGCGGGGAGGGGGAAGGTGGTCTCCGCCTTCGGCACGCTGGTCGAGCGCATCGTCGTCAACCTCACGAATCCCGACCCGGCGCTCGGCGCGGAGCGCTCGACCCGCAAGCGCCCGCATCCGATACTCTCCGACGTCCGCGTGCGCAAGGCGCTCTCCATGGCCATCAACCGCCGGCTGCTCGTCAAAATCGGCTACGGCGCCGCCGGGCGGGCGACGTGCAACGTTCTCCCCGCGCCGGCGATCTACCGCTCCGCCGCCAACGACGCCTGCCTCGAGCAGGACATCCCCGGGGCGAACAGGCTGCTGGACGAGGCGGGCTGGCGGCGCGGCGCCGACGGGGTGCGCGCGAAGAACGGCGCGCGGCTCTCGATTCTCTACCAGACCTCGACCAACGCCGTTCGGCAGGACTTTCAGGCGCTGATCAAGCAGTGGTGGGCCGAAATCGGGGTGGAGACGGAGCTGCGCAACATCAACGCCTCGGTCTTCTTCGGCGGCGACCCGGCGAGCGGGGACACCTACCAGAAGTTCTACGCGGACGTGCAGATGTACGCCAACCACTTCGACGGCGCCGACCCCGAATCCTACATGGCGAACTGGGCGTGCCGGCAAATCCCCGGGCCGGCCACCCAGTGGCAGGGCAACAACGCGCCGCGCTACTGCGACCCGGCCTACGACGCGCTCGTCGCCAGAATGGCGAAGGCGGGCGCGCTCGGCGAGCGGGCGCGCCTCGCCAGGGCCATGAACGACAAATTGATGCGCGCCTACGTCATCATTCCGCTCGTTCACCGGGGGCTCGTCTCGGCCCACGCCGGAACGCTGGGCGGCGTCCTTCTGAACACCTGGGACTCGCAGCTGTGGAACGCCGCCGACTGGCGCCGCGTCAAATAGGCTCGCCCGCCGCGTAGCGCGGGCGAGCGGGGGGCTTTGCGGGCGATGGCGACCTACGCCCTGCGGCGGCTGCTCTTCGCCGTTCCCGCGCTGCTCTTCATCAGCCTCGTCCTCTTCCTCCTGCTCGACTTCGCCCCGAGCGACCCCACGGCGAACCTGCCGCTGACGATTCCGCCCGACGTCCGCGAGAGAATCCGCGAGTCGCTGGGTCTCGGCGAGCCCGTCCACGTCCGCTACCTCCTGTGGTGCAGGCAGTTCTTCATCAACGAGCCGCTCAACCTGATCGACGCCCTGCTCGGACGCGCGGACGGGGCGGAGCGGCTCCGCGTGCTGAGCTGGCAGACGCGCTCTCCGGTCGTCGATCTCATCCTCGAGCGCCTGCCGCAGACCCTGTGGGTCGTCGGCGCCTCCTACATCATCGGCGTCCTCATCGCGCTGCCCGTCGGCGTCGTCTCGGCCTACCGGCAATACAGCTGGTTCGACCAGGCGGGCGCCTTCATCTCCACCGTGGGCTTCTCGATTCCCACCTTCTTCACCGGCGTGCTGATGATCGTGATCTTCTCGGCGGGGCTCGGGTGGTTCCCCTCCATCTACGACACCACGCTCCGGGTGACGGACTGGGAGAGCTTCCTGCGACAGGCGCGCCAGATGGCGATGCCCGTCTTCGTGCTCGCCCTCTACAACGCCTCGCAGATCAGCCGGTTCACGCGCGCCTCCATGCTCGACCACCTGGGGCGCGACTACGCGCGCACCGCCCGGGGCAAGGGCTTCCGGGAGCGGCGCGTCCTGTTCGTCCACGTCCTGCGCAACGCGATGATTCCGGTCGTCACCATCGTCGCCCTCGGCGCGCCGCAGGTGTTCGGGGGGGCGATCATCACCGAGCAGATTTTCAAGGTGAACGGGCTGGGGCAGCTCCTCATCGTCTCGATTCAGGGGGGAGACCTGCCGACCACGCAGACGCTGGTCTTCCTCTTCGCCGCGCTCATCGTGGCGTTCAACCTGGCGGCCGACCTCCTCTACGGGGTTCTCGACCCCGCCATCCGCTATGACTAGGGCGCGGCGCGGGACGTGGGCGCGATTCCGCGCGCACCGGGGGGCGATGGCCGGGGCGGGGTTCCTGCTGTTCGCCGCCCTCGCCGTCGGGCTGGGGCCTCACGTCTGGCCCGTCGATCCGCAGTTCATCGACATCGCCGCGCGCAACCAGGGGCCGAGCCTCGCCCATCCGCTCGGCGCCGACCGCCTGGGGCGGGACACCCTCGCGCGAATGCTTGCGGGCGGGCGGGTTTCGCTCGCGGTGGCGGCGGCCGCCATGGCCATCGCCCTCACCGTGGGGACGGCGGTCGGCGTGGCCGCCGGCTGCTTCAGACGGCTGGACGGGCCGCTCATGCGGCTGACCGACCTGTTTCTCGCGCTGCCCCTCCTGCCTCTTCTGCTCGTGATCATCGCGCTCTTCCGGGACGCCCTCCGCGCCGCCTTCGGGCCGGAGGCCGGCGTCTTCATCCTCATCGCCTCCGTCATCGGCCTCACCTCCTGGATGCAGCCCGCCCGCATCGTGCGCGGGGACGCGCTCGCCCTCCGGGAGCGCGAATTCGTGACCGCCGCGCGCGCCCTCGGCGCGTCCTCCCGGCGGCTCGTCGCCCGGCACGTCCTGCCCGGCGTCCTCTCGCCCATCATGATTTCGGCGGCGCTCGGGGTCGCCAACGCCGTCATCACGGAATCCGCCCTGTCCTTTCTGGGTCTCGGCTTTCCGCCGGATTTCCCGACGTGGGGGAGGCTGCTCTTCGATTCCGTCGATTATCTGCGGCAGCATCCCGGGCGCGTCCTCTGGCCCGGCCTCGCCATTTCGCTCACCGTCCTGAGCGTCAACTACGTGGGCGACGGCCTGCGCGACGCCCTCGATCCGCAGTCGGGGGGATGAGTCGCCGCAGGCGTCCGCCCCGGGCATCGCGCCGGAACGGAGCGCAAACCGCCCCGGGCCACCATTCGCGCCCGAATCGCGTCCGATCCTTGCGTCGGGAGGCGGTCTCTGGCAGGATGCGGCTCGACGACCCACGAGGCATCGCGCCGGCGTGGAGGCTCCGCCCGGCGCCCCCGGCTCGGGAACGACGACATGTCCGAGAACGAAAGGCGAAGCGTCACCTTCATCTGCCCCGCCTGCGGGAAAAACGAACTGCCCCTCGAAGGCTTCCCCGATCCGAACGCGGCGCTCTACGCCCAGCTCGCGGAGATGGACGACTGCGAGGAGGCGCAAGCCGCGCGCTTCGCGTTCGGCGACGGGTTCACGACGGGCTTCGGCGGCGTGGTGCGCGACCGCGACGAGGAGGGCGGCGAGCGGGAGCGATGGGTTCCGCCGAGGGCGGTGGTGGCGTATCACTTCGCGCGAAACGACGAGCGCGTCGGCCGCGCGGAGCCCATGAGCGACTTCTACCCCCAGCCGCTCTACCGCAACCTCTCGAAGGGCGGCGGGACGGAAAACGTCTACGTCGCGGTGGCGTTCCTGCCCCACAACGAGGCGATGACCCCCGGGATGCGCGCCCGGGGGGAGGCGCTCGCCAAATCCATGGGCTAGGGCGGCGCCCCCGGCCTACCGCAAGAGACGGTTGTAGATCCACCCCAGGAGCGCGAAGAAGAAAAAGCCGACCGCGAAGCCCCAGACGGCGCCGATGAGCGCGCCCGCGAAGGTGGGGGAGACGCCCGGGTAGAAGCCGCCCACCATCCTCAGCATCTCCCCACCCACGCCGAACAGCGCGCCCGCAAGGGCGTAGAGGAAGAACGCGGCGGCGTAGACGGCTCCGGCGGCCAGACCGAACTTCACGGCGTCGAGCTTCAAGGTCGAACCTCCCCGGCGGCGTGGAAGCGCGCTTCAAGGCGCGCCGCGCAGTATAGGCTCCGGGGCGCGCCGCGCAAAGCCGCCCGCCGGCTTCCGAAAGGAAGCGGCGGGCCCCGCGTCGGGACGGGCCGCCGCGCCCGCCCCACACACAGGAGATCGGCCCGATGAACGAAGAATCACGCTACGAGAAGGGATTGAAAAACCGCGCGAAGGTGTTCGGCGCGGAAGGCGAGGAGAGGCGCGGGGAATTCGCGGCGGCGAGCCCCGCCTTCGCCCGGTTCGTCACGGAGAACATCTACGGCGAGCTCTACGAGCGCAAGGGCATGAACCCCAGGACGCGGGAGACGGTGATTCTCTCGATCCTGTGCGCCCTGGGACGGGACAGGGAGTTCGAGCACCACGCCAAGGCGGCGCTGAACGTGGGCATGAGCAAGGAGGACATTCAGGAGATCATCATGGTCTGCGCCCTCTACGCGGGCGCGCCCAACGCCGTGGGCGCGACGGAAGCCTCGCTGCGCGTGTTCAGGGAGCTGGGAATCTAGCCTTCATTCGTCGGGTCCCAGGACGGCGCGTATCTTCTCGGCGAGCGCGGCCGCGATCCGCCGCGCCGCCTCCTCGAGCGGCGCCCTCACGCGCGCGCCGGCGGCGAAGGCGTGACCGCCGCCGCCGAACGCCCGCGCCACGTCGTGAACCTCCACCCGGCCCTTCGAGCGCAGGCTCGCGCGGACGCGCCCGCTTTCGAGCTCGGAGAAAAAGGCGACGACCTCGACGGACGCTATCGAGCGGGGAACCGACACGTATTCCTCCGTCTCGCCGCGCGAGACCCCGTAGCGCTCGCGCTCCTTCGCGGGGAGGGCGAACCAGGCGAGGCGCCCCCCGCAGTCGAGCGTCATCCGGCTCATCAGCGCGCCCAGCAGCTTCACGGAGCCCGCCCCGTTCGACTCCCAGAAAAGCGAGTAGGCCTCCCCCGGGCGCGCGCCGAGCTCCACGAGGCGCGCCGCCCAGCCCAGGGTGCGGCTCGTGGTGTTCGTGAAGCGGAACTGACCCGTGTCGTAGACGATGGCCGCCATCAGCGCGCGGGCGACGATCGGGTCGTCGAACGGATAGCCCTCCTCGTCCAGGTAGTCGGCTATCATCTCCCCGACCGCGGCGGCGGCGGGGTCGATGACGGAGGGGCAGTCGATGTTGTCCTCTTCTTCGATGTGGTGATCGACCACGGCGAGGGGGAGGCCGCTCTCCGCGACCGGCGCCTCCAGCCTGCCCAGGCGGCTGGCCTTTCCCGCGTCGATGACGAGGCAGGCGTCGAAGCGCCGCGCCCAGTCCTCCGCCGCCAGAAGCGCCTCCCTCTCGAGGACGAGGCCCTCGGGGTCGAAGGGGGCGGCGAAGGCGGGCGTCCTGTCCTCGGTGACGACCGTGGCTCCCTTTCCGATCCGCCGCAGGTAGCGGCTCAGCGCGACGCAGGCGAGGAGGCCGTCGCCGTCCGGCCCCGCGTGGGTGAGAAGAAGAAAGCGATTGTGGCGCGAGAGAAAATCCCGCAGGGGCTGAAAAAGACCGGAGGACTCCTTCTCCTCCGCGCTCACGGGGAGGGCTCCAGGCCCACGCGGTGGAGCTGGCGCAGGACGAAGCCTCGCGTCTCCTTCGCGGACGGCGCCGCGCCCTCGCGCGCGCCCTCCCTCATCGCGCAGGCGAGCAGCTCCTCCATCACGCCGCCGCAGGAGGCGCAGTCGCCGTAGGGCCTCTCCATCGGGATGACGCGCTCGGCGCCGCAGTCCCGGCAGCGCAGCAGACGCTTCGCGCCCGAGCGCTTGCCGCGCTTGGCCGCGGCCGCGCCCTCTATCTCCACGATGTCCATCGAAAAATCTATCGTGGCCGCCGCGCTGATCGAGGTGCCCACGCCGTAGCCGCCGTCCACCACCGGGTTCAGCTCGAGAATCCTCGCCTCGTCCAGCCCTCCGCTCACGAAGAGCCTGACGCGGGGGAACCCCGCCCGGTCGAGCTCCCAGCGGACTTCCTCCAGAATCTGGCGCAGGCTCCCCCGCCGCGACGCCGGCGTATCGACGCGCACGGCCGAGAGGCGGTCGGTGAGCGCGCGCGCCGCGGCCAGCGCCTCGAACTTCTCGTCCCCGAACGTGTCCACCAGCGCGACGCGGTCCGCCTCGGGCTCGATCACCTCGTCGAAGGCCCTCAGCGCCGGAACCAGGCCGTCCATGAGAAGGACGAGCGCGTGGGGCATCGTGCCCGCCGCCGGAATCTCCAGCAGCTCGGCGCCCCGCGCGAGGGCGACGCCGTCGCAGCCGCCGACGTAGGCCGCGCGCTCGACCATCGGCGCGATGGCCGGGTGCATCCGCCGCGCCCCGAAGCTCACGAGCCGCCTGCCCTCGGCCGCGATCCGGCACCTCGCCGCCTTGGTGGCGATGCCGCTCGACTGGCACATCAGCCCCAGGACGGGCGTCTCCAGCCTGCAAAAATCGTTGTAGACGCCCTCGATCTCCAGGACGGGCTGAAAGGGGCGGAAGACCGCCCCCTCCGGCAGGGCGCGAACGCTGACGGGCAGCCCTTCGAGCAGGGCGAGAATTTCCTCGAGGCCCGTGAACACCCCCCAGCCGCCGGGGAGCGACTTGGCGGCGAACTCCGCGCGCACGCGCTCTCTGATTCCCCTGGCTTCCAGAATCCTGCGGGTCCGCTCGAAGTAGACGTCCGTCACCCGGCCCGAGCGGATGTCGTCGAAATCCGCGGTGAAAAAACTCAAAAGGACGCCACCGGAGAGAGGCCGCTATTCGGCGGGCGCCGTCCCGGCGGGGGCTTCGGGGCGCAGGTCCGCCTCCTGGTTCCGGAGGCCGAACAGCTTGCCCCAGGGACGGGGGCCGGCGTAGTTCACCTCTTTTTCCCAGACGTCGTAGAGGCGCTCTTTCTCGAACACGAGATCGTCGCGGAAATATCCGGGCGTCTCGTATTGATGGGTGTGGACGATGGATTTGGGCGTCGTGGGGCAGGCCTCGGTGCAAAGCCCGCAATACATGCACCGCATGTAGTCGATGTAGAACTCCTTGGCGAACATTTCGCGGCCCTTGCCCGCCGTGACGATGGTGATGCAGTCCACCGGGCACGCCTTCTCGCAGTTGAGGCAGCCGATGCAGAGCTCCTCGCCCGTCTTGAAGTCGCGCGTGAGGCCCAGAAACCCGCGAAAACGCTCGGGCGGCTCCCAGCGCTCCGTCGGGTACTGCAGGGTGACGGGCTTCTTGAACAGGTGCCGCAGCGTGGCGGCCATGCCCTTCGCGATGTCCCAGAGAAAAAACCTCTTGAGCCCTCTGGCGAACTCCATGCGCTCCTCCTCGTCCTCAGCCCCGGGAAGCCGCGGCGGCGGCCCCCTTCCTCGCCTCCGCCTGCGCCTCGAGATACTTCTCGGCCGCCACCGCCGCCGTCGTCGCGTCGCCCGAGGCGTTCGTGATCTGGCGAATCAGCTGGCTTCTGCAGTCGCCGGCCACGAACAGGCCCGGCACGCTCGCCTCCATGTTCTGATCGGTGATGATGAAGCCGCTCTCATCCTTTTCGACGGGCTCTTTTATCAAATCCGTGTTCGGAATGAAACCGATGAACACGAACAGGCCCGTGGCGTCGAGCTCCTTCGTCTCGCCGGTCTTCACGCTCCTGACGCGGAGCTTCTTCATCTCCCTCTCGTCGCCGACCACCTCTTCCGCCACGTGATCCGTGATGATCTCCACCTTGGGGTTCTCCAGCACCCTGTCCATCAGGATCGCGTGGGCGCGGAACTGGTCGCGGCGGTGGATGAGATAGACCTTCGAGCCGTATTTCGTAAGAAACTGGCCCTCCTCCACGGCGCTGTTCCCGCCGCCCACGACGGTGATGACCTCGTCCTGAAAGAACGCCCCGTCGCACAGGGCGCAGTAGCTGACTCCCTTGCCCGCGTATCTCTCCTCGCCCGGAATCTCGAGCTTCTTCGGGTGGCCGCCGGGCGTGTAGATGACGGCGCCGCAGCGGCGCTCGCCCATGTCGGTGACGACGAGGAAGTCGTCACCCTCCTTCCTCACCTCCGAGACGTCCTCCATCTCGATTTTCAGGCCGAACTTCAGGGCGTGATCGGTGAATTTGGCCGCCAGCTCCTGCCCGCCGATCGACTCGAAGCCCGGGTAGTCCTCCACCAGCTCGGTGTTGAGAATCTCGCCGCCGGGGGCGAGCTTCTCATAGCAGACCACGTTCATCTTCGAGCGCGCGGCGTAGAGCCCGGCCGTCAGCCCGGCGGGCCCCGCCCCGATGATGATGATGTCGAAATCACGCTTCGCCAAAACGAATCTCCAGACTTGAAGAAAAGATCGAAGGAAAGCCCCGCCGGCCGGATTCGGGAAACCGGGCGGATTCTAACACCCGCGCCGCGCCGCGCCAACCCCCGCGAGGGGGTCCGGCTCCGGCGTCCGCTCAGTCGGTGATGCCCAGCAGGGACTCGAGCCGCGCCCGGTCGAAGCCGACCACCTTCTCCTCGCCCACGAAGACAACGGGCGCGGCGCGCATGTTCGCCCTTCGGAAGAGCTCCTCGAGCGCCTCCGGGTCCTCATCCACGAGCTTCTCCACGTAGGGCACGCCGTGACGGGAGAGAAACGCTCTCACCGACTTGCAGGGCGCTCACGCGGAAGACGAGTAAACCGTCACCTCTTTCAAGTCCGACATCGGCCCCTCTCAGGAAAAATTCATGGCGTCAACATCCTTGACGCGCGTTGAACATATTGCTCCAAATTCATTCCGCCGCCTCCGCGCGCCGCCCGATCGGAAGCCTCCGCTACCCCGGCGCGCTCACCCGCCCGAGCAGCGCCGTCAGCTCCTTGACGCGAATCGAATCGAGCCTCGACACGGCGTCCATTATCTCCCCGCGCAACGAGGCGTCCGCACGCCCTTCGCCCAGCGCCTCGAACTTCTCCCTCACCGTCTCCCACCGCATCGGGGAGGAGAAATGCCCCTCCCAGGCGGATTTCTCCATCTTGAGCTCCCTGCCGTCCTTGAGCCGGATGGCGATCTGAACGGGCGACCTGGCGGGATACCGCGCCGTCATCTCGCCGGAGTTCACGGTTCTCACCTTCTTGAGAAGCGCCTGCACGTCGGCGGCGCGGATTCGCTCCTCCTCATACTGCGCCGGCAGAACCTGCTCGTCGATGAGGGCGGCGGCCAGCACGTAGGGCAGGCTGTGATCCGCCGTCTCCTTGTTCAGCACGCGCTCGCGCGCGCCCGCCTTGCCCTCGCCCATGATGAAGTAGGCGCGCTCGTAAATTCCGATTTCAATATCCTCGACGTCCTCGGGACGGAAGCCGCGCTCGCGCTTCATCTCGATGACGCCCTCGATGGCCGTCTGGGAGTGCAGGCCCGCGTTGTAGCGCTTGACGCTGATCTCCAGCGTTTTGCCCAGGCGCGCGTCCGACCAATCGACCTCGAACTCGCCCGTCACCGACTCGAAAACCCCCAAGGGTCCCTCCACCAGCAGGAGCGGGCCGCTCACCCCGCGCATGGCCAGAAAGGTCGAGTGAACCCCGCTGTGCCCGGCGGCCGCGTAGGCGAACCCCTTCCAGTGGGAGAGCTCGCCCGTGCGCGTGATGAGCAGGGGGTTCTGGCGCACCCCGCTCAGCGCGACGGCGTGGGCCGTCCTCCCGGGGTCAAGGCCCAGGGCGCGCGAGGCGCCCGCCGCCACGGCGTAGGCGCCCGCCATGGGCTGATCGAAGCCCCGCGACTCATAGGGCGCGCCGTCGCAAAGGCGGCACTGTATCTCATACGCCACGGCGAGGGCGGTCATGAACTCCGCCCCGCTCGCGTCCGCGTATTCCGCCGCCGCCATGACGCTGCCGGCGTTGTCGCTCGGGTGCGAGGTGGCCAGCTTTCCCATGTAGCCGTCGTTGAAGTCCAGATACCGAATCAGCGCGGTGTTGTAGAACGCCGCCCCGTCGGGCGCGGTTCTGCCGCCGCCGATGAGCGCGCAGAGGGGCGCGCCGCCGAAATCGTCCGCCTGCTCGCGCAGGAAGCGCACCGGGCCCTCGCCCAGGGAGCCGATGGCGCAGCCGAGGGTGTCGAGCATGAGCATCTTCATCTGCCCGCGAACCTCCTCGGAGAGGTCGTCGAAGCTCCTCGCCGCGGCGAACGCCGCAATCTCTTCCACAATCGTCATGTTCCGCTCCTTCGTCGAACCCGATTCGGGAAGCCCCCGCCGCGCCGTCTCCCGAGGAGGCGGGCGGCGGCTAGCCGCCGTTCAGTTTCCGATACGCCTTCTGCATGATGAGCGCGTCGTATTCCAGCGCCGGGCTCTCGCACACCACCCGGCCCTCGGCGCCGAAATCTATCAGCGCGCGGAACAGGTCCGGATAATTCATGTCCGACTCGTCGAGCTCCAGGTGGTGCGCCTCGCCCTTGTCCGAATACGCGATGCCCGAAAGGTGAATGTGCATGTCCTCGAGGGCGTCCGCGCCCATTTTGTTCTTCAGGAGCTCGAGCTGCGCCCCGAACTCGTCGTAGGTGTTGTTCGCCCCGGCCGATCGCGCGTGAACGTGGGCGAAGTCCATCGTCAGCCCGACGTTCTTGCCCCGGAGCGCGCCGCCCACGTCGGCGATCTCCCGGAGCGAGCCGAACTGGCTGCCCTTGCCCGTCGTCTCCGGGTCCAGGCGAACCGGACAGCCCTCCTCCGCGAGAACGTCGGCCAGCTCCCCTATCTGGCGGAGGATGAAGTCGTACACCTCCTTCGGGTCCCGCTTCTGGTAGAACCCGGGGTGAAAGCAGGCGCCGTCGCCGCCGCACGCGGCCAGGGCGCGCGCCGTGTCCAGCACGCGCTTGCGGCTCGCCGCCACCTTCTCCGCCTCGAGGGAATAGAGGTTCACGTAGTAGGGACCGTGCGCCGTCACGCGGACGCCCGTTTCGGCCCGGGCGATTTTCACTTCCTCGCTCGTCTCGGGCCGGATGCGAACGCCGTGCACGAACTCCATCTCATAGACGCCCAGCCCCAGCTCGCGAATCCGGCGCACCGCGCCGGGGTGCGTCTGCGGGCGGGCCGAATGCGGAACGCCGCCTGTGCCGAAGAAAAGCCTGTCCGCCCTTTTGGGCTTCGCGTTGACGCGCAGCGGGCCGTCATAGGTTCGATTCTTCGGCTTCTCCCGCGGAACGCCCGGCGCCCAGCCGCGCACGTCCGCCTTCGGCTTCGCCATTTTCTTCCCGGGAGCGGCTCCGGGAGCCGCCCTTTCCCTCTCCGGCACGCTCATCTCCAGAAGCTATCCTGCGCAAATGCGCCGCTTTTTTCTCGGAACGCTCTTTCAGACGGTCGATGGCCCACTCTAGCAGATACGCGCGCACGCCGCGAAGCCTCCCCCGGGATTCGGGCCGCGGCGCGTCCCGCCGGCCCATGGACTCCCGGCCCGCGGGTCTTCGCCCAGGGGCCTTGACGCTTCCATTATGGCGCGCCCCGGCTCATTCATCCAGGCGGCCGCCGCCAGGTCTCCCGCTTCTTTCGGATTCACGCGGCGGGCGCGCCCCCGGGCGGCTCGCCGAGCCACTCGGCCATCTGCGCGAGAACCTCTCTTTTGCCCCGTCCGCTCTTCGCGCTGCACAGAACCGGGCCGGACCACCGGCCATACAGCCCTCCGCCGGCCGTCATCGCCTCCGCGAGCGCGGCCACGGCTCCCCGCTCCTCGCTTCGCCGGAGCTTGTCCGCCTTGGTGAGGGCGAGGCACGCCGGGAGGTTCGCCGCCGCGAGCCATTCGAGCAGGCTCAAATCCATCTCTCCCGCCCCCCGGCGCGAATCGATCAGCACGACCACGCCCAGGAGCGTCTCCCGGTTTTTCAGATACGTCTCCACCATGGGCCGCCAGCGGGCCTTTTCCGCGAGCGGGGCGCGCGCGTAGCCGTAGCCCGGCAGGTCCACGAGCGCGAACCTCCCGTCCACGCCGAAAAAATTGATGAGCTGCGTCTTGCCGGGCGTCGCGCTGGTCTTCGCCAGACTCTTTCGATTGGCGAGGAAGTTGATGAGCGAGGATTTTCCGACGTTGCTCCTGCCCGCGAAGGCGATCTCCGGCAAATCGGCCCTCGGCCAGCCGGTGCGCCCCGAGGCGCTCTTGATGAACGCGGCGCTTCGGATTCTCATGCTTCATGCCGGGGCGTCAGGGCGAATCATCCGCCGGGGGAGCGAAGGCGTGAATGACGAGGCCCGTGCGCAGTTTGGGATAGAAATAGGTGGACTTGTGCGGCATCCTCCCGCCGGCCCTGGCGATGGCGCGCACCGAGTCAATGGGGGTGGGGTTCAGCAAAAGCGCCGCCGCGCACTCCCCGCGCCTGGCGGAGGCCAGCGCGAGCTCCGGGTCGGGCGTGAAGCCGATGTCCCCCTCGCCGTGAGAGGCCCGAAACGCGCCGTCCACGACATCCTCGTGAAGGCGGCTCACGTCCAGGGCGGCGACGGCCTCCTCCACGGAGCCGCCGCCCGCGCCGCGCCGTCCGCCGATCAGATACCGAAGGCTCGCGCCGCCGTCGTAAAGGCAGAACGCGCAGGCGTCCCCGTTTTCCCGCGACAGACGCGCCAAGCGGGTGGCCGCCTCCGCGCCGGCTCCGGGCCCGGGCGCCGCTTCCTCCAGAATCTCGTATTTTCCCGCCAGCGCCGAGAGCGCCTCCTCCGTCGAGGCGGACGCCTTCCTGAGCAGCCTGTGCGTGGGCAGGACCGTCATCCCGGGATCCGAGGCGCTGGCGAGGCACATCAGCGCGTAGTCCGCCTCGCCCCCCTCGGGCGCGCCCCTCGCGCGCGCCGCCTCCTGAAGGTTCAGGGAGGTCTCGTAGCGGTGGTGGCCGTCCGCGATGAACGCCTCCCTGTCGAGGAGCGCCTCGCGCGCGGCCTCGATGGCGTCCGCTTTTTCGCACCGCCACAGGGTGTGGCGCGCGCCGTCGTCCTCGAAGTCGGCGAGGGGCGCGCCGTTCGCCGCGTCCGCCAGGGCGTCCATCGCCGCGCCCCGGGCGTCCTCGTAAAAGGCGAGGACGGGGCCCAGGTGCGCGCCGCACCCGCCCCACAAGTCGAACAGGTAGCCCTTCGGCTTGGGGAAGGTCCGCTCGTGCGGGTGAATCCGGCCCCGGCCGTAGGGCTCCAGCCTCACGGCGGCGAAAAACGAGTTCCGCTCCAGGCGGGTTCCGTCCGGGAGCGAGAAGCGCTGCCGGTAGGGATAGAGGGCGGGCGCGGCGTCCAGCGCCATCGCCCCGCTCTCTCGCCACTCCCTGAGATGCGCGACCGCGCGCGCCACCCGGCCCGCGTCCCCCTCCTCGCCCTCGAGGATTTCGCCCTGAATCAGCCGAACGACGTTCCGGGGGTGGCGCTCGTGGAAGGCCCGCCTGAGCGCGGGCGTAAAAACGTCATAGGGCGGGGAGGACACCTCGCCCATCTCCTCCGGCGCGACGCTTGCATATCGGAGCGCGCGAAACGCCCGGATATCGACCACCAGAAGCCCCTTTTTCGACGAAGGATGAAGCGGAGCGACGCGGGCGATATTAAGGCGGCGGAACCCGCCTGTCAAAACGCCGCCGGGAGCGCGGCGCGGGGTTGACCCGGGCGGCGGCGCGCCTTAGTTTTCCCGACAGCCGGGGAAGCGGCCGGGAGAGGAGAGGGGGGTGGGGACGAAATTCGGCGTCAGCTTCGGGATGCACCCCGAGCGCGTCTATGCGCCCGCGGAGATGTTCGCCTTCGCGGAAGGCGCCGAGGCGCTCGGCTACGATTCCCTGTGGATAGGCGATCATCTCTCCTTTTACGGCCACTACACCGAAAGCCTCACCACCCTGGCCGCCTTCGCGGCCCGAACCAGCCGCATAACGCTGGGCACGAGCGTGTATCTCCTGCCGCTCCGAAGGGCCGCCGTCGCCGCCAAGACGGCGGCCACGGTGGACTACCTCACGGGCGGGGGCCGCTTCATCTTCGGCGTCGGCGTGGGGGGCGAGGGAAAGACGGAGTTCGAGCTTTGCGGCGTGCCCGTCGGGGAGCGGAGCGCCAGGATGGACGAATCCATCGAAATCGCGCGGAAGCTCTGGAGCGGCGAGGCGGTGAGCCACCGAGGACGCTTCTGGCGATTCGAGAACGCGCGCCAGACGCCGGCTCCGCCCACGCCCGGCGGCCCGCCCGTCTGGGTGGGCGGGCGCAGCGACGCCGCCCGCAGGCGCGCGGCGCTCCGGTGCGAGGGCTACGTCTCCTACCTGTTCACCGCCCCGCGCTTCGCCCGGGGACTCGAGGACATGAGGCGATGGGCGGAGGAGGCGGGCAGGTCGCTCGACGTTGAGGGAGGGAAGTGGACGCCGGCGCACCACGCCTTCATCTACGCGCACGAGGACGCGGAGCGCGCCCTGCGCCGCGGCGTCGAGAACCTCTCGAAGCGCTACGGCATGGATTTTGACGGCATCGCCCAGAAGTATCTATTCTACGGGCCGCCCGCGCGCTGCATGGAGCAGATCGCCGAGTTCCGGAAGGCGGGCGCCAGACACTTCATCTTCAAGCACGCGGGGCCGGCGGAGGAGGAGATGGATCAGATGGCGCTCCTCGCCCAAGAGGTGATTCCGGAGATGCGGAATTGAGCGGGATGAAAAAAAGCGGTTTCAAATGGCCCGTCTGCACCCTTTTGACGCTCGCGATCCTGGGCGGAACGATCTATTGGGGCTACGACAGGTTCCGCGCCGAGCAGGCCCTGACGAAAGCGGCCGTCGGCGCGGCGGCGCAACGAGCGGGAGAAGCGGCCTCGGGCGCGGCGAGCGCCTACCGCGCCGCGTTCTCCGCGTCCTTTCTCGCGGGCTTCGCCCTCGTGATGGCGGCCATCCTGGGGAGCGTCATCTACTTCTGGTGGTCGCTCAAGGACCTGGAGGGCGGGAGGCGCTACGGCGAGGAGGAGGAGAAAGCGCCGCCCCCCGACGAAGCCTCCGCTCCATGACCTTTACGGATCACGCCTGCTCGATGGCGGAGAGGAACCACCGGCCCGACCCTTGCGATCTCACCCACGTCCAGCGCTCGCTGAAGCGCGCCCGGTCCGTCCGGCTGCCCTCCAGCACCTCCTCGGTTCCCTCCCGCACCACGTAGTCGCAAAGGCTCGCCTCATAGCGCACCGTGATGAACTCGTAGCCCTCCTCGCTCCAGGCCTCGACGATTTCCGCCCGCTCGATTTCCACGCCGTCCAGCCGGTTCACCTTGCGCTCGCGTCTGAGGCCCTCGATGTCGCGCTCCACCTCCGCGCGTATCTCGTCGTCCATGAGGTCCCGGACGGGGCCGATATCGCGATTCGCCCACGCCTGCTGGAACCGGAGAAAATTCTCCTTCGCCAGATCCAGGAACGCCTGCTCCGAGAAGGAAGCGTCGGCGTCGGCCATTTTCCGCAACTCCTCGTCGGCGCGCGAATCGCGGCGCGAGGCGACGCGCGAGGCGCCCCGGCCCGAGCCGATGTCCGGGCCGCGATACGCGCGATCCCCTCCTTCCCGTCCGCCGCGCGCCTCCTCTTCGTAGCCACCCACGCCGTAAGGGTCCGCCTCGGCGGCGGCGCCTCCCGAATAGCGCGGCGCCTCGCAGGAAGCGGCGGCGCGGTTCCGAATCATCCGGAAGACGAAGAAGAGGACGCCGCCGATCAGGAGGATTTCGAGAAGCCCGAAGCCGCCCCCCGCGCCCATGCCGCCGCCGTAGCCCATGCCGCCGAACATCATGCGCCCCAGCATTCCGCCCAGCAAAAACCCGCCGATGCCCGCGAACAGGCCGCTGCCGAAGCCGCCTCCGAGGAACGAGCTCCTCTGAATCGGCCTGCGCGAAAAAGACCTCGCCCGGGAGCGCGAGCCGAAGTTCGAGCGCCTCGAAAAGCTCCGCCGCCCGAAGCCGTGCGAGCCGCGAAACCCGAAGGACCGGAAGCCGCCGAAGCGCCGCGCCTCCGCCTCCTCGATCACCAGCGCCAGGCCGCCCGGCGCGAGCGCGGGCGCGCCCAGGTGCGCCGGAGCCAGAAAGAGAAGCGCGAACAAGCAGGCGATGAACAAGCTCTTCATGGAGAACCTCCGCAAGCGGCGATATCCGAAAAAGAAAAGCGGCGACTGCAACGAGCGGAATTATCCCAACATGCGGGGCGCAAGTCCATTGCGGAAGGGAAGCGGAGGGCGCGCCGACGGAGGCCGTCCGAATCGTTGAAGCCGCCTTCGCCCTCTGCTACCATCGGGCGATCCGCCAGGCCGATTCCATGAATCCGCCCGACGCCGCGCTCGGCGTCGGGCCCGAGAAGACGAGGAACCCCCGTCCGTGAGCGAACCGAAAAAAAAGCCGCTCGAGGGCGTGCGGGTCATCGACGTCGGCACCCTGTTCGCCGGCCCCTGGATAGCCACCTACATGGCGGACTTCGGGGCGGAAGTCGTCAAGGTCGAGCATCCGCGCGGCGACTCCCTCAGAAACTTCGCCTCCCAGAAGAACGGCGTCTCGCTGTGGTGGAAGCTGGCGAGCCGGAACAAGAAGTCCATCACCTGCGACATCTCCGCGCCGGAGGGGCGGGAGATCGTCCGCCGGCTCTGCGAGAGCGCGGACGTGCTGGTGGAGAACTTCCGCCCCGGCACCATGGAGAAATGGGGCTTCTCCTGGGAGAGCCTCCACGCGCTCAACCCGAGGCTGATCCTCGCGCGAACGAGCGGCTTCGGGCAGAAGGGCCCCTACGCGCAGCGGCCCGGCTTCGGAACGCTGGCGGAGGCGATGAGCGGCTTCGCGCACATCACGGGCTTTCCCGACGGGCCGCCCACGCTGCCGCCCTTCGCGCTGGCCGACGGCATGAGCGCGCTTTGCGGCGCCTACGCCGTGATGATGGCGCTCTACCACCGCGACGTTCACGGCGCGCCGGGCCAGGAGATCGACATCGCCATCTACGAGCCCATCACCACGGTGCTGGGCCCCCAGCCGCTCGAATACGATCAGCTGGGCATCGTCCAGACGCGCACGGGAAACGCCATACCCTTCGCCGCGCCCCGAAACGCCTACCGCTGCAGGGACGGCCGCTACGTCGTGATATCCGCGAGCGCGGAGAGCATCTTCAAGCGCGTCATGCGCGCCGTGGGCCGCGCCGACCTGGCCGACGACCCCCGGATGCGGACCCAGGCGGGACGGGTGGCGAACATGAAGGAGCTGGACGACGCCATCCAGGCCTGGATAGGCGAGCGCACGCTCGAGGAGACCATCGCCCACTTCGAGGAGCGCGAGGGCGCCCTGGGGCCGATCTACGACGTGGCCCAGCTCATGGCGGACCCCCACGTGCGGGCGCGCGGGACCATCATCACCGTGGAGGACGAGGAGCTGGGCCCCTTGCGGATGCAGAACGTGATTCCCAGGCTCAACGGATCGCCCGGCGAGATTCGCTGGGCGGGCCCCCCGAAGGGCAGGCACACGCGGGAGGTGCTCGAACGAATCGGATACGACGAGGCGGCCATCTCCGCGCTGAGAGACAAGGGCGTCATCTAGCCCCCGATGCGGAAACCCCCGAACCACTGCGCCTTCATTTTTCACGAAAACTACTGCGCCGACGTCGGCGATCACGTCCTGCAGGCCGAAAAGTCCCGCAAGACCCGCGACAGACTCCGGGAGGCCGGGCTGCCCGAGGCCGCCTTCCTCGAGCCGCGCGCGGCCACGCAGGAGGAAATCGGCCTCGTCCACGCCCCCGCATACGTGGCGGATCTGCTCTCGGCGTCGCATACCGCGCGCACGGCGCCGAGCGAGCTCCCCATCAGCGAGGAAATCGTCGAAGCCGCCTTCCTGGCGGCGGGCGGAACCATCCTCGCCGCGCGCGAGGCGCTCGAAAGGGGCCGCGCCCTGAACCTCACCGGGGGGTTTCACCACGCCTTCGCCGATCGGGCGGAGGGCTTCTGCTACGTGAACGACCTGGCGGTCGCCATCCGGGTTCTGCAAAAAGAGGGCGCCATTTCGAGGGCCGCGGTGATCGACTGCGACCTCCACCAGGGAAACGGCACCGCCGCCCTGTTCCGGCGGGACGCGGCCGTGTTCACGTTCTCCATCCACCAGGAGAACATCTACCCGCGAAAGACGAAGGGCGACCTCGACATCGGCCTCTACGACCTCGCCACGGAGGATGAATACCTGCCCCGCCTGGAAAAGAGCCTCCCCGAAATACTGGACGGACACGGGCCCGATCTCGCGCTCTATCAGGCCGGGGCGGACCCCTATTCCGGGGATCAGCTCGGAACGCTCAAGCTCTCGAAGGAGGGACTGAGGAGGCGCGACGAATGCGTCATCGGGGAGTGCCTCTCGCGCGGCGTGCCCGTCGCGGGCGCCCTGGGGGGCGGATACGCCCTGAACCCCGAGGACACGGTGGACATCCATTTCGAGACGGCGCTGCGCTTCTGGGAGGCGTGAGGCCCGCGGCTTCGCCCGCGGCGGGGACGGCGTGTATAATCCCCGCCGGACAGCCGCGATTCCCCAGCGACAAGGAAGCGAATGGCCACGTCTTCGGAAAGCAGCCCCGCCCGCCGGCCCCGGTTCTACTACGGCTGGCTCATCGTCTGGCTCTCTTTCGGGACGCTGGCGTTCCACGTCGTCACGCGGTTCTCCTTCGGCATCTTCCAGGTTCCCCTGATCGAGGAGTTCGGCTGGAGCCGCGGGCTGCTGAGCGGGGCCTTCTCCCTCTCCATGGCCGTCTACGCCCTGGGCTCGCCGCTGGCGGGGTCGCTGCTGGAGAAAAAAGGGCCGCGCGCCCTGATGCCTTGGGGCTCCGTCCTGCTGGGCGCGACGTTCATCGCGTGCTTCTTCATCGGCTCGATCTGGCACGTCTATCTCCTCATCGGCCTCTTCGGCGGCTTCGGCCTCTCCCTGAGCGGCTTCTCCACGCACAGCGCCATCATCCCGAGGTGGTTCGTCAGGAAAAGAGGCCGCGCCACGGGAATCGCCCTCTCCGGCATCGGCATCGGCATCCTCGTCCTGGCGCCCCTCATCGAGCGGCTGATCGCCTCCGTCGGCTGGCGCTTCACCTACCTGATCTACGGGCTGATCGTGCTGTGCGCCGTCGCGCCGACGGGGTTCCTCCTCCTGCGCGACGCGCCCGAGGACGTGGGCCAGGGACCGGACGGCGAGGCGCCGCGCACCCCGGAGGAATTGGCGAGGTCGGGCATCGGCGACGGCGGCGAGGGCAAGGGGGTGCGGGAGGTCTTCCTCTCCGTGAAGGGCGACGTCCGCTTCTGGTGCCTCATCCTGATGGTGTTCTCCATCGGCCTCAACAACAACACCATCATGAGCCAGCTCCAGCTCTATCTCGTCGATATCGAATACGGCACCGCCTTCGCCGCCGTCATCTTCGGCGCGGTCGGGTTCATCCGCACCCTGGGCAGCGTCGGCGGAGGATGGGTGGGGGACATCATCGGGCGCGGGCGCGGGGTGGCGCTCTCCGCGATGGTGGTCGCGGCGGGCCTGGCGCTGCTCATCCTGATTCCGCGCCTCGGCGGAGGCGTCCTGCCGGGCTACGCTTTCGCGCTCGTCTACGGGGTCGGCATCGGCGGCATGAGCGCCTGCTACTCCGCGCTGGCGGGCGACTGCTTCGGGGGGCGAACCTACGGGGTGATCATCGGCTTCATGGAGATTTGCTACGGGCTGGGGGGCGTCGTCGGTCCCCCGTTCGCGGGCTTCATGTTCGACTACGCGAAAAGCTACCTCATCCCGTTCACGACCATCATCGTCTTCATGTTCATCTCGACGGGACTCGCCCTGTGGCTGCACGAATACATGCGAAAGCGCGGCCTGGAGCCGAGATAGGCGGGCGGCGGCTCATCACGGGGCCCTTTTCGGACGTCCTCCCCGCGCCGCGCGCGAGCCGGAGAAAAGACGGCTCAGGCGTCCGCCTCCTCCATGCGCTTCGGCCCGATGAGCAGAACGCACTCGCCCTTGATTCTCCTGTCTCGCAGATTCTCGTCCAGCTCGCGCGCCGCGCCTCTGAGAATCTCCTCGCGCAGCTTCGTGAGCTCGCGCGCGAGCGCGAGAGGGCGGGCGGGCGAGAGGGCGGCGATTTCGGCGACCAGCCTCCCGATTCTGCGCGGGGACTCGAACAGGACGACCGTGCGCTCCTCGCCCAGGAGCGCCTCGATTCTCGCAAGCCTTTTGCGGCCTTTCGGTGGAAGAAACCCCTCGAAGACGAACCTGTCGGTGGGAAGCCCCGAGGCGACCAGGGCGGCCAGAACGGAGGAGGCGCCGGGAACGGGGACGACCTCGACGCCCGCCTCTATCGCGGCGCGCGCCACCCGATAGGCGGGGTCGGAGACGCCCGGGGTGCCGGCGTCCGACACGACGGCGACGCGCGCCCCGTTCAGCGCGCGCCTGGCCAGCGCGGCGGCGCGCTCGATCTCGTTGTGCTCGTGACAGCTCAGGAGCGGCTTTTTCAGCCCCAGTCGGGAGAGCAGCCTGCCCGTCCGGCGCGTGTCCTCGCACGCCACGAGGTCGCACTCGGCGAGCGTTCTGCGGGCGCGCTCGGAGAGGTCCTCCAGGTTCCCGATGGGCGTGGCGACCAGATAGACGCCGGGCGGGAGGGGCGGCGGCTCGGCCACGCGCTCAGGCCACGACGCCCGCGTCCCGCAGGCTTCTTATCTCATCGCCGCTCTTTCCGAAATCGCGCAGCACCTCGTCGGTATGCTCCCCCAGAAGCGGCGCCGGCGTCCGCACGCCCACCGGCGTCCGGGAGAGCTTGGGCGGAAAGCCGAGAACCCGGGTGCGCCCCGCCCTGGGATGCTTCACCTCCACGCTCATCTCCCGCGCCTGAATCTGGGGATGCGCGAACGTCTCCGCCATGTCGAGTATCGGGCCGCAGGGGACGCCGCCGGAATCGAGCAGCGCCACCCACTCCCCGCGCGTCTTTCGCGCGAACGTCTCCTCCAGCTCCCCGGCCAGCTTCAGGTAATGTTCGCGGCGCGACCCGTCCGTGGCGTATTCCTCGCGGCGGAGAAGATCCTCGCGCCCGATGACCCGGCAGAACGACTCCCAGTTTTTCTGGTTGGCCGCGCCCAGCGCGAGATAGCCGTCCCTGCACCGGAAGGCCTGGTAGGGCGCCGTCATCTCGTGGGCGGAGCCGAGCGGGGCGGGCGGCTCGCCCGAGGGGAAGAACTGGGACGCCTGCCAGAAGGCGTAGCCCAGGCCGGCGTCGGTGAGCGCCACGTCGACGCGCTGTCCCGCGCCGGTGCGCCGCCGATGGACGTAGGCGGAGAGAACGGAGAGCGCCGCATACATGCCGGCGTTCAGATCGCATATCGGCACGGGAATCTTCGCGGGCGCGCCGCCGGGCTCGCCCGTGAAGCTCATGAGGCTGGAGAGTCCCTGCGAAACGAGGTCGAAGCCGCCCTTGCCTGCGAAGGGCCCCGTGTTCCCGTAGCCGGAGATGGAGGCGTAGACGAGGCCCGGGTTGATCTTCGAGAGGTCTTCGTAGCCGAGGCCCATTCTCTCCATGGCGCCGGGCCGGATGTTCTCCACCAGCGCGTCGGCCTTTCTGGCGAGATCCTTCATCAGCGCGACGCCCGCGGGCGACTTCATGTTCACCGCGAGGCTTCGCTTGTTGCGGTTCAGGTTCATGAAGCCGTGGGCCTCTCCGCCGTCGAAGTAGCGGCCCAGGCGGCGCGCGCTGTCGCCGCCCTCGGGGTTTTCCACCTTGACGACGTCCGCGCCCATGTCCGCCAGCAGGCACCCGCAGAAGGGCCCGGCCATGACCTGGCAAACCTCCAGCACCCGCACGCCCTCGAGCGGGCCGCCCGTCCTCCAGCCCATTCTTTTTATCTTCCCTGAAATTCGGGGGCGCGCTTGCCCAGAAAAGCGTCCACGCCCTCCTGGAAGTCTTCGGTGTCGAAGCAGGCGAACTCGCGCGCCTTCTCTTCCTCCGTCAGGCCGGAGAGGCCCGGGTCCGCCAGTATTTTCTTCACGAATCCCTTGTGCCACCGGTGGACGAGGGGCGCCAGGGAAGCGACGCGCTCCGCCGCTTCACGCGCTACGTCGGCGACCTCCGCGTCCGGGACGACGCGCGCCAGAAAGCCCGCTTCGAGCATCTCCCGCGCCGTGAAGAGCCGCGCCGTCAGCAGCATGTCCAGCGTGCGCGCCGGCCCGATGGACTGCACGAAGCGCCGGAGCTCCGAGTAGCCCGCCACCAGGCCCAGCTTCGCCACCGGCACGCCGAACCGGGAGCTCTCGCCGGCGATGCGCAGATCGGTCGCGGCGGCGAGCTCCACGCCCCCGCCCACGCAGGCGCCGCGAATGAGGCACAGGACGGGCTTCGAGAAGGCGTCCACCGCGTTCAGTCCGCGCAGGAATCCGCCTTCCGCGTAGCGTCTCGCCTGCCGGGAGCTGAAGCGCTCCTCCCTGAAGCGGGAGATGTCCGCCCCCGCGGAAAAGGCGCGCTCGCCCGCCCCCCGAAAGACGACCGCGCGCACCGAAGCGTCCGCGTCGAGCTCCGGCATGACGCGGGCGATTTCCACCCACATCTCGTATTCAATCGCGTTCATTTTTTCGGGCGCGTGAATCGTGATCGTCGCCACCGCGCCCTTTCGGGAAAGGCGTATTTTTCCGTCCGCGCGCCGCCGTTCGCTCACGTCAAATCGCCTCGAACCGCCCGGCCGGAGCGGGTCGGTCGAAACCGCCGACGCGCCCGCCGCTTCGGATGAGCGGAAATGTCAGGCCCCCCGCCCGTCCCTGTATTCTTCGAGCCACGCCATCTGGATGGCCTCGAGCTTTCCCTCGGTCGAGGCCATCGGAGCGTCCCCGAACCCCTTCAGGCCGCACACCCAGTCGTGCAGATCGGTGAAGCGAACGGAGAGCGGGTCTGTCTCCGGAAATTTCTCATGCAGCGCGATGCCGATGTCCTCGGCGTCTTCCCAGCCAAGCGTCTCCACGGGTTCGTCTCCTGAGGCGAGACCCTAGCCCTGCTCCCTGGCCGCGTCCGGCCCCTCCTGCACCAGGTTCACGTTCCAGAACGGCACCTGCACCTCAATGACCTCTCCGGTCTCCCGCTCCAGCGTCGCCTGGCAGGCGAGGCGGCTGTCGAGGTCCACGTCTCGGGCGTCGTCGAGCTGATCCTCCTCGTCCTCGGTGGACTCGTTGAAGCAGTCCGCGCCGCTCCGGATCTTCACGTGGCACGTTGAGCAGGCGCAGACGCCGCCGCAGGCGTGATCCAGATCCATGCCGTTTTCGAGCGCCGCTTCGAGAATGTTCTCGCCCACCTGAATGTCGATAGTCTGCTTCTCGTCGATAAAATGAAGCTTCACCATTTTTTTCCCCTGCGCTTCGCGGCCTTCCCGCGGGTTTCAGTCCTTCAGGGCCTCGCTCACCCTCTTGTTCTCCAAAGCCGATTTCAGAACGCTGTCCATCATCCGCTCGGCGAGCGGCGTCGTGACGGCGTTGAGCGCGTCGACGCCCTCCCGAATCAGGTCCGGCTCCTCCCCCCGGCGCGCCTCCTCCAGAGCTTTCACCGCCTCGTCGATTTCCGCCCGCTCCTCGGGAGAGACGGCGCCTTCTCCATAGTCGCCGAGAGCGCGCGCCGTGGCCATGAGGATGGTCTCCGCCTCGTTCCTCGCGTCCAGAACCTGTCGGGAGTGGACGTCCCGCTCCGCGTGCTCGAAGGATTCCATCAGCATGCGCTCGACCTGCTCGTCCGTCAGCCCGTAGGAGGGCTGGACTTCCACCGAGGCCGCCTTGCCGCTCCGCAGGTCGCGGGCCGTCACGTTCAGGATGCCGTTGGCGTCGATCAGAAACGTCACCTCCACCCGCGCGAGGCCGGCCGGAGCGGGGTCAATCGCCAGACGAAAGCGAGCGAGCGAGCGGTTGTCCCTCACCAGTTCGCGCTCTCCCTGGAGCACGTGAATGTCCACGCCCGTCTGGTTGTCCTTGAACGTGGTGTAGGTCTCCTTCGCGCTCGCGGGGATGGTGGTGTTTCGGGGAATGATCCACCCCATGGCGCCGCCCATGGTCTCGATGCCCAGGGAAAGCGGCGTCACGTCAAGCAGCAGCATGTCCTTCACGCCGCCCGCCAGGATGTCCGCCTGAATCGCGGCGCCCAGCGCCACCACCTCGTCGGGGTCGATGTCCGCGTGGGGCTGCTTCTTGAACAGATCCGCCACCATCCGGCGGACGAGGGGCATTCGGGTGGAGCCGCCCACCAGAACGACCTCGTCCACCTCCCCGGGCGAGAGGCCCGCGTCCTCAAGCGCGCGCCGGCAGGGGGCCAGCGTCCGCTCGGCGATGGGCGCGAGCAGCGCCTCCAGCTCCTCGCGGGCGAGACGCCCCTCGTGGCCGAGCGGGACGCCTCCCGGATCGTCGAGCTCGTATTCCGCCGAATCGCTCTCCGAGAGCGTCTTCTTGACGCGCTCCGCCAGAACAGCGAGCTCGGCCATCGCCTCGGGGGTCTCGCCCAGATCCACGCCCCGCCGCTCGAGAACCTCATCCCGGATGCGCAGGGAAATCGCGCGGTCGAAGTCATCGCCGCCCAGGTGGGTGTCCCCGCCGGTCGAGAGCACCTCGAACACGCCCTCCTTGATTCGCAGGATCGAGACGTCGAACGTCCCGCCGCCCAGGTCATACACCGCGACGACGCCGCGGTTTCGCTCATGGAGCCCGTAGGCGAGGGAAGCCGCCGTGGGCTCGTTGATGATGCGAAGCACTTCAAGGCCCGCGAGCCTCCCCGCGTCCTTCGTCGCCTGGCGCTGGGCGTCGTTGAAATACGCCGGAACGGTGAGGACGGCCCTGAGCGCGGGACGGCCCAGCGCCTTCTCCGCCCGCGCCTTCAGGCGCCTGAGCACGAGCGCGCTGATCTCGGGCGCGCTGTAGGAGCGCCCCTGGGCCAGGACGTGAACGACTTCCTTCTTCCCGGGGTCCGCGTCGAAGGGCAGGCGGCGCATCTCCTCCTTGACGTCCTCATAGCCCCTGCCCATGAATCGCTTGACGGAGAAGGCGGTGTTGCGGCTGTTGGAGACGCGCTCGTCCCGCGCCTCGTCGCCCACCAGAACGCGGTCGGGGCGAAAGCTCACCACGGAGGGCACGATGCCGCGCTCGCCCTCCGGGGCCAGAATCGCGGGCTCGCCCTCCCTGACGGAGGCGACCAGGCTGTTCGTGGTGCCCAGGTCGATTCCGATGATATCGCTCACCCGCTCTGCTCCAGGGCGTCGTTCAGGCTCTTGATCGTGTTCTCCACGTATTTCCTGTTTCCGAGAATGGCGCGCATTTTTCTCAGAATTTCGGACGCCACGGGCGCGTCCCTGTCCGCCGCCTCGTCCCAGGCGGCTCCCAGGCCGTCGAGCGCCGAGCGCTGGCCATGGCGAAACGCCAGAAAGCATTCCCTGGCGTCGCTCAGGCGCTCGCGCCCTTCTTCGTCCGGGCGGAGCCGAAACTCCTGCGCCGTCTCCTGCGCCTCAAATATCTCCTCGAACAATTCAGGGGGCGGCTTCGCGTCGTTCTCCTCGAGCGCGCCGCTTTCGAGCTCCACCAGATACGCCGCGCGCGCCGCCGGGTCCCTGAGCGTCTGATACGCCGCGTTGACGCGGGCGGTCGCCTCCAGGCTTCTGATGCGAACCGCGGCGGGCGCGTCCATGAAAAAATCGGGGTGAAGATTCCGGTTCAGCCGGTAGAAGGTGGACTCCAGCGCTCCGGCGTCAACGCCGAATTTCCGCTCGAGCCCCAGCAGGGCGAAATGGTCGATTTCAGCGGGAATGGCCTCTATCCCGCCGTCTTCGCCGAAAATGGAAAAGGCTTCGCTCTTCGTCGCTTCGCTCATCGCGCGATTCCGGGACCCGGATGAACGCCGGGCGCCATGAAAACAAAAGAAAAACGCGGCGCTCTCCCGGGGCACCCGGGCGCGGCGCGCTGCGTTCCGATTCCGTCAGGCGGAGAAGCTTTCCCCGCAGCCGCAGGACTGGCGCGCGTTGGGGTTCTTGAACGTAAAGCCCTGTCCCATCAGCCCGTCCTCGAAGTCCAGCGTGGTGCCCGCCAGGAAAAGAAGACTCTTCCTGTCCACGACCACGCGGACGTCGCCCTTCTCGATCACTTCATCCATCAGCGGGTTGACGCGCTCCTCGCCCTCGAACTGAAGCACGTAGGAAAGCCCGGAGCAACCCCCGCCCTTCACGCCGACGCGAAGCACGCGGCCCTGCTTTCCCTCCGCTTCCGCGAAGCGGCGCACGTTCGCCGCCGCCTTGTCGGTCACTTCCAGCTTGGGTTTTTTCGCGGCGGTCTCCATTCGCGTCCTCCGTCGGCGGGCCGCCCGCGCCTAGTGGTGGCCCTTGCGCTCGACGACCGGAATGTCGTTCTTCTCCCGAAAGTCGTTCAGCGCGGTCTTGATGGCGTCCTCCGCCAGCACGGAGCAGTGAATCTTCACGGGAGGGAGGTTCAGCTCCTCGACGATCTGCGTGTTCCTGATCTCCTCCGCCTCGTCCACCGTCTTGCCCTTGAGCCACTCGGTGGCCAGCGAGCTCGAGGCGATGGCGCTCCCGCAGCCGAACGTCTTGAACTTCGCGTCCTCGATGAGGCCCTCCCCGCTCACCTTGATTTGCAGCTTCATCACGTCGCCGCACTCCGGCGCGCCGACGATGCCCGTGCCCACCGCCGGGTCCGCCTTGTCGAGCGAACCGACGTTGCGGGGGTTGTTGTAGTGATCGACCACCTTGTCGCTGTAGGCCATCTTCCCGTTCTCCTTTTTTGGCTCCCGCGAGCCGAAGGCTCCCGCGCGCGGGACGCGCGCAAAAATTCGCTTAGTGAGACTGCCACTCCACCTTGGAGAGATCGACGCCCTCCTTCACCATCTCGTAAAGCGGGCTCATCTCCCGAAGCCGGTTCACGATGTTCGTCGTCTTCTCGGCAACGTATTCCATCTCCTCCTCGGTGGAGAAGCGGCCGAACCCGAACCGGATCGACGAATGCGCCAGCTCGTCGCCCCGGCCCATGGACTTCAGCACGTAGCTCGGCTCCAGGCTCGCCGAGGTGCAGGCGGAGCCGGAGGACACGGCCACGTCGCTCAGCCCCATGATGAGCGATTCGCCCTCCACGTAGGGGAAGCTCAGGTTGAGGTTGCCCGCGAGCCGCTTCGTCTCATGGCCGTTCACGTAGACCTCCTCGAGGCTCTCGAACATGACGGACCTGAATTTGTCGCGCAGGTTCGTGAGGCGGAGGTTTTCCTCCTCCATCTCCTCCGCGCACAGCTCGGCCGCCTTGCCGAAGCCGACGATGCCCGAGACGTTCAGCGTGCCCGAGCGCATTCCCCGCTCGTGGCCGCCGCCGTCGATGATGGCGGAGAGCCGGACGCGCGGCCTGCGCCTGCGCACGTAGAGCATGCCCACGCCCTTGGGGCCGTATATCTTGTGCGCGGTGGCCGAGAGCAGATCGATGTTCATCTCGTTCACGTCGATGGGAATCTTGCCGTAGCCCTGCGTGGCGTCCGTGTGGAAGAGAACGCCGCGCTCGCGGCACAGCGCCCCGATCTCGGCGATGGGGTTCAGGACGCCGACCTCGTTGTTCGCCGCCATGATGGAGACGAGAATGGTGTCGTCCCGCAGGGCGGCCTCGACCATCTCCGCCGTCGTGATGCCGTCCTCCGGAGGCTCGATATAGGCGACGTCGAAGCCCCACGTCTCGAGGCGCTTGGCCGAGTCGATGACGGCCTTGTGCTCTATCGCCGAGGTGACGACGTGGCTGCCCTTTTTCTTGTACATCTCGGCGACGCCCTTGAGCGCCATGTTGTCCGACTCGGTGGCGCCGCTCGTGAAGATGATCTCGCGCGGGTCCGCGCCGATGAGGGCGGCGAGCTTCTCCCGGGCGTCGTCCACGGCCTTCTCCGCCTCCCAGCCGAAGCTGTGGTTGCGGCTCGCGGCGTTGCCGAACCTGTCGCCGAAGTAGGGGAGCATCTCGTCCAGAACCCGGGGGTCCATGGGCGTCGTCGCCTGGTAATCCATGTAGATGGGGAACTTCAAGCTCATCTCGTCTCTCCCGCCGGCGTACCCACCATGTCCTGAAGGGTCATGCCCTCAAGCAGGTCGGTCACCTTTCTCTGGATTCTCTCCATGGGATAAAAAATGGTGCACCTCTCGAATTGTTCGCAGCCCGCGGCGTCGCCGACCTGGCAGACCGCCATGGCGATGGGCCCCTCGATCGCCCGGATGACCTCCGCCACCGAAATGGACTCCGGCCGCCGGGAGAGAACGTAGCCCCCCTTGGGCCCGTTTCTGGATTCCACGATTCCGCTTCTGGCGAGAAGCTGCATCGTCTTCGCCAGCAATTCGGCGGGAATGCGAAACCGGCTCGCGATGGTCTTCGAGGTGATCGCCTCGTCCTCCTCCCGCTCCGCCAGGTAGGAGAGCGCCATCAATCCGTAATCCGTGCGCTTGGCTATCGAGAACATTTCCCGCCGCCCCAGGTTGCGCCGATCCGCCGGTCAGGCCGGGCCCTTGCGAAGAGGGCGGCGCCTCCCTCCTCAAATGCGACCGAAATGGTCGCCGACCCGTTCACTCGCACATATAAGCCCCAAACGGATTCCTGTCAACCACCTGGACCCGCCAAATCGGCGTCCGGCGGCAATAGCTCCCAACGACGGCGAGGCCGCTCCCGCCCGGAAAAGGGGGCCGCCGGGCGCCTATTTCTTCCGCCGAACCAGCTCCCACCCGCTTTTCCCGACGCGAACCAGAACCAGGGAATCGAGCCTCAGCCCGTTGTGGTCGTCCTTTGAAAAATGATAGACGCCGCTGAGTCCCGGAAAATTCCGCGTCTCCTCCATGGCGGCGGGAATGCGCGCCCGGTTCGCGCCCACGCCCCGCGCCGCCCACGCCAGAAGGCGCAGCGCGTCGGCCGCGGCCGCGGCCGACCCGCCCGGCGCGCTCCCGTATTTCTTCCGATACGCGGCGCGAAACGCCATGAGCTCCTCTCTGGCGGGATGCGATTTGTCCAGAAGATGGGCCGCCGTGAGCCGCGAGGCGGGGAACGCGACGCCCCGGGCCGCCTTGCCCCCCGTATTGGGACCAAACAGCTCCGGGGACGCGTGAGAAACGTAGAGCGGCGTTTCGAGGTCCAGCGCTAGGCGGGCGCGCGCCAGAGCCAGGCGCGAATCGCCGGTCGCCCAGAGGACGAAGCCCCCGACATTGCGCATGGAGGCGCGCTTCAGGAAGGGCAGAAAATTATACTCGCCCGGTCTGAACGATTCGTTCAGGAGGATGGACACGCCGAAGTCGGGCGCGAGCGCCGTCATCTGCTCCCGGCCCTCCGAGCCGCGGCCCTCGGAAGAACCCAGGATGGCCGCGCGCCGGATGCCTCTCTCTTTCAGGTCGCCCAGCATTAGCTGGACGGGCAGGGCGGCCCGGCGCGCGGTGGAAAACACCCACTTCAGCGTCGGGAGCAGAATCTCCTCGGGCGCCGACAGCGAAAAAAGAGGCACCCGCTCCTTCTGCGCCGCCCGCGCCGAGGCGATGGCGGCGTAATGCTCGGCGGGCCCTATCACGGCGACGGCCCCGCGCGAGCGGGCGAACTCCCGGACGGCGGCGGCCGACGCCTTCGGGCTGCCCCCGGTGTCGAGGGTGTGGAGGAACATCCGCCCGCCGGCGACGCCCCTCCGGTTGATTCGCGCCTGTTCGAGCAAAAGCGCGTTGCGCGCCTCCTCGCCCGCGGCCCTGGCCGCTCCCGACAGGTTCAGCGCCGCGCCGACGACGATTCTGCCCGGAGAAGCCGCCTCCGCCGCGCCGGCGCAGCAGACGAACGCCAGCGCCATGCGCCATACGCTTCTGATCAGCGCGCTCATGCCCTATGGTTCAACCTCGAACGACAGGATGCCGCTTCGGGGGAAACGCCCCCGCACACGCTAGATAACGACTGGTTCGACGCATGTCAAACAAAACGAAAGGCGGGCCGGCGGCGGCCGGGCTCGACTCATCCGGGCGGAGGCGGTTCCGGAGGCGTCTTCTCGGCTGGTACGATCGGGAAAAAAGGACGCTCCCCTGGCGCGGGGAGAAGGATCCGTACCGAATCTGGGTCTCCGAGACGATGCTCCAGCAAACGCGGGCGGACGCCGCGCGGGCGCGCTACCCCGCCTTCATCCGGCGGTTCCCCACCCTCGCCGCCCTAGCCGACGCGCCTCTCGATTCCGTGCTGGCCGAATGGCAGGGGCTCGGCTACTACGGCCGCGCGAGAAACCTCCACCGCGGGGCGCGGGAGGTGATGAGCCGCCGCGGGGGCGCGCTGCCGGAAACGCGCGGCGAGCTGCTGGCGCTGCCGGGCGTCGGCCCCTACACGGCGGGTGCCATCGCCAGCATCGCCTTCGGGGAGCGCTGCGCGGCCATCGACGGGAACGCGCTGCGAATCATGAGCCGCATTCTCAACCTCTCGATTCCCGTCGATTCCCCGCCCGCGCGGAAAGTCATCCGCGAGGAGGCGCAGGCGCTCGTTCCGCCGTCGAGGCCCGGCGACTTCAACGAGGC
This sequence comes from bacterium, assembly GCA_965242545.1. Lineage (GTDB taxonomy): Bacteria > UBA8248 > UBA8248 > UBA8248 > UBA8248 > Bin107. The sequence goes on along the minus strand of OZ251456.1, from coordinate 2,991,474 downwards.
GCTGATGGATCTGGGCGCCCGGGTCTGCGTTCCGCGAAAGCCCGGCTGCGCCGGGTGCCCCGTGCGCGATTCGTGCGCGGCGCGAAAGGCCGGAACCCAGGGCGCCCTGCCGGTGAAAACCGGGAAAAAGCCGCCCGCGCCGGCCACCATCTTCCAGTTCTGGGCGCGGCGAAACGGACTGGTTCGCCTGAACCGGAGACGGAAAAGCGGACTCTTCGGCGGCATGTGGGAGCTGCCCGGCTTCATGGAGGACGGACGCCGCGAGAAGGCGGACCCGCGCCGCCTGAGAGCGGAGTGCGCGAAGGCGCTCGGGCGCGGCTGGCGGCCGGGGCGCGAGCTCGCCCGCGTCGAGAGGACGCTCACGCACAGAAAAATTCTGTTCGTCGTTCGGCTGGCGGAAAATTTAGACGGGGAGGCGAAAGGACGGGAGGAGAATCGGGAAGGGGTCGTCTGGGCCTCGGAGGAAGACTTCGCCGCCCTGGCCGTCTCGACCGCCCAGCGCGCCGCGTGGCGCGCCGCGAAGGACGCGCTCGACTCCGCGCGGGAGAAACCGGACGGGCGATGAGGGGCGCGGCTTGTCTTTTGGGGGCGCTCTCCTTCAGCCTTTCCCGCCGAAGCGCTCCTCGAGATAGTCCTCGAGCGTCCTGGGTTCGAGTCCGAAGGCCGCCTTCAGGGACGCGGGATCGCACACGTTGTCCTCCCCCAGCATCGTAATCTGATCCTCGGTGAAGGGGGGCTTCATCGGCAGCAGGTTGAACGCCTTGGCCTGGAGGCGCGCGACGGGCGCGGGCAGGCGCAGAAGCATCCTTTTTTTGCCCATCGCCCTCACCACCATGGCGAGAATCTCCTTCAGGGAATACGCGGCGTTTCCGCCCATGTCGTAAGTCTGTCCGACGGTCTCCGGCATGTTCAGGCAGGCCGCGAAGCATCGGCACACGTCCTCCACCCAGATGGGCTGGAGCTTCCCCTCGCCCGAGCCGATGACGGGAAGGGCGGGCGCGACGCGCGCGATGCCGGCGAAGGCGTTCAGAAACTCGTCGTTCTCGCCGAAAACGATGGAGGGCCTGAATATCGTCCAGTCCAGCGAGCTCTCCCGAACGAAGCGCTCGGCCGCGAATTTCGTCTTGTGATACCGGGCGACGGCGTTCTCCCTCGTCCCCAGGGCGCTCATGTGAACGAAGCGCTTCACCCCCGCCTGCTCGGCGGCGGCCACCATCCGGCGCGTTCCCTCCGCGTGAACGGCCTCGAAGCCGGGCGTTCCCTTCTCGATGATGATGCCCACCAGATGGATGACGGCGTCCTGCTTCTTCATCAGTTCGGCGAGCTGATCGACCGAGTAGGCAGTGACGTCGCCCCGCACGGGATAGACGCCGCTCATCGAGGCGAGGCGCTGCCTCGCGGGTTCGGGGTCGCGGGAGAGCGCCCTGATTTCATGGCCCGCCAGCGACAGCATCGGAAGAAGCGCGCCGCCGACGTATCCTGTTCCGCCCGTCAGAAAAACTTTCATGGTTCGCCTCTCTCGTGAAAACGGGATTGATTCCGCTCAGCTATCCCCCCCGACGCGCGCGACCGCGCCCACCGGAGGGTCGTTTTTCGTCAGCTCCCGCAGCGCTTCGCTCGCATACGCCCCCGACGGCAGGGTGAACCAGAGGCGCAGATTCCCGTTTTCGGCGCGAAGCCCCGCATCTTTCACCCGCGCGCGATAGGGTCGCCTAGAACCGTAAAGCCCCAGCCCGTCCAGCCCGTCGAGAATCTCCGGCTCCACGACGCCGAGGGATTCTAGCACGCTCCGCTCCAGTTTTCGCGGTTCGCCGCGGGCTTCGAGAAGTTTCCGGCCGACAAGAGGCCCGGCCGGGCTCGCCTCGAAGCGCGCCAGCGCGTCCGCCTCCTTCCCGGGCGCGCCCGCTCTTCTGACTTTGCCCGATGGGTGGTGAAAAATCACGTCGCCCGCCCAGACGCGATCATGGGCGCGCGCCTCGAGCCTCCTCGCCAGGCATAGATTAAAAACGGCCGCCTGAAGCGCGCCGCCATACAAGGCGCTCTCCCTCGGGGGAACGGCGGCGGCCGCGAGCCTGCGCGGCGCGCCCTCCGCAAGGCGGGAAAGCGCGCGCCTCTCCGCCTCCCAAGAGGCCGGGTAGAGCCGCTTCGCCCCCTCGAAATCGCCCGCCTCGTATCTTCGGGCGGCTTCCAGGAGGCGCTCGTCGGCGCCTTCCCGCGCGGATGAAAATCTCGCGTCGCCCAGGAGCGCGTCCAGCGCGCCCCGCCAGTCTCTCCTCGCGAGCGCGAAGCCGATTCGCGCCGTATGCCCGTGGACGCCGAACCTCTGATCGCCGAACGCGTTGGGGAGCCCCCGGGAGACGAGCCGATCCAGAATCTCCCGCGCCTTCCTCTCCGCGTCCGGCGCGACGTCCCTAATGAGCACCTCGAACCGGTTGCCCGAAAGCGCGCCTCGTCTGAGACCGACCCGGGAGCGCGTCGCCTCCAAAACCCTTATGCCGCTCTCCTCCGCCGCTCTCAGGGCGGCGGCCGGCACTCCCCGCGCTTTCGTCTGAAAGGAAAACCACTGTCTCACCACCGCGTTCGCGTCCTTCAGGCCCGCGCAGCCCGCTTTTTCTTCCTTCAGGTTCAGCGCGCGCCGCAAGACGCGCAACGCCTCGATGGTCGAAACGCCCCGCTTCTCCACCCGCAAATACAGATGCTCCCCGTCGCCGCTCGGGCGGAGGAGCGGAATTTCCTCCACGCAAAAATCCTCGTGCCGCACGCGCAGGCGCCCGCCCACGCCGGCCGCCCCTTCCGTGAAATACGCTCCCGCCATGCTCGCTCCCGTGAAGCCGGCGCCGCCTCCTTCGTCCCTCGCCGGGGGCCCGCTATATCCATTCGCCCGATTCGGGCTATACTCCCGGCGCGCGCTCTTCGTGAGGAATCGCCATGTCCGCCTTTTTCGACAAGACCACCCTCATCCTACTGGCCATGGCGGCGGGACTGGCGCTTCTGGCGCATCAGAAAACCGGACAGCTGCCCTGGGCGCCGGCGGGCCGCGCGGGAAGCCTGATCGTAAGCATTTTTCCAAAAATCGCCATCGGCATGTTCATCGGCGCGCTCATGGTCGAAGTCCTGCCGCGGGAAATCCTGCAAGCCTGGCTCTCCGACCGATCGGGCTGGCGCGGCATCCTCGTGGGCTGGGTGGCGGGGTGTCTGCTCCCCGTAGGCGCACCCTTCGTTCTGTATCCGATTGTGGCCGGGCTGCTCCAGGGAGGGGCGGGCCTCGGGCCGATGGTGACGCTGCTCACGGCGTCGGCCCTGATCGGCCCGGTTCGCACGTTCGTTTATGAAATTCCCATCATCGGCACCGAGTTCTTCCTGTTCCGAATCCTCGCCGTCTTCTGGGTTCCGCCCGTCGCGGGCGCGCTCTCGCAGATGGTCGCGCGCCTCCTCCGCGGGGGCTGAGCCCGGGCCGCGCGAAACCGGAAAGCCGGGGCTTTCGGCGAGGGGCGCGGCCGCTTCCTCGCCGCCGTCAAGCGGGGAGCGGCCCGCCCACGGTTCGAGCGAGGCCCGCTTTGGACGCCCCGCGAATTTCTAGGGGGATTCAGGCGCTATCCGCTTCGCCTGGGAACCTCGATGGGCAGGTCTTCCCTGTCGCCCCATTCCTTCCAGGAGCCCAGGTAGTTTCTGATTCTCGGATAGCCGAGCAGACGATAGACGAGATAGGCGTGCGCCGAGCGGTAGCCGCCCTGGCACAAGGGCGTCATTTCCTTGTCGGGCGTCAGGCCTCTGGATTCGAGCAGCGCCCTGATCGCGGAGGCCGGCTTCAGCGAACCGTCATCCGCGAGCGCCTCCGACCACTCGAGATGCGCCGAACCCGGAACGGCGCCGCCGCGCGCTGCGCGGACGTTTTCGGCGAAATACTCGCCCTCGGAGCGGGTGTCGTGAACAACGACGTCCGGATCGTCCAGGTGATTCAGAATGTAGTCCGCCGTGGCGACGCGGCTCTCCACGGGCGGCTTGAGCCGACTCGCGAACGAGGTTCTCCGGATGCGCCTGCTTCCTTCGACGCCCGCCTCGTAGGGGCCTCCCGTCATCGGCCAAGCCTCCCGCGTGACGGGCAGGCCGGCGGCTTTCCATGCGTTGATGCCGCCGTCCAGGACGCGCGCGTCCTCATGGCCCAGATACTCCAGAAACCAGAATCCGCGCGCCGCGCGAAACCCCGAATTCTCCTGGTAGAACACCACCGTCCTGTCGTAATCGACGCCCCGGATCTCCATGAGATACGCGAGCATCCAGGTGAAGGCGGCCAGCGCGGAAGGTCCGGTGTCGTTGAGCGAGATTCCGTACAAGTCGAGATGCGCGGCGCCCTCGATGTGGCCCGCGCAAAACTCGGGGGCCGGACGGGTGTCGATGAGGACGAGGTCGTCGCCCTTCAGATCGCCGATGCGCTCCTTCAGCCGCGCGGGCGTGAGGACGAGCCCCGGATTCGCGTAGCCCTTCTCGCTCATCGGCCGGGACGCCTCATCGAAACTCGAGCGGGCTGAGCGGCTCGAGCCTCTCCGTGAGATCTCTCGTGGACGGCGAGGCCTGCAGCAGACGAACGTACACCTTCGAGCTTCCCTGCGGGGTGACGAAGCGGTAGCTCAGCTTGGCGACTTGGCCGTAGTTATACCAGACGTGCGTGTTGCGCTCCCCGCCGGCGACCAGAACCAGATGAATCAACTCGATGCCCCCGCCGGGCCCGGTGATGATCTCGAGCCGGTCGATTTCGCGGGCGAAGGTCTCCGATTTTCCCGTCGCCAGCGTGATGGTGGCGATGAGGTCCAGAGGCCGCTGCTGCGTCGGCAGGCCGACCACGGGCTGGCCGGGAGGCGCCAGAGGCGGCGCGGGGCGGGCTTCGGGGGGAGCGGGCGGCGGGGAAGGAGGCGCCAGGCTCTGCGCCTCGGCGAGGGAAGCCGCAAGCGCGGTTGCGAGCGTCAGGAGCAGCAGTCGGAAAAGTATTTTTTTTCTCAAGAGCGCGTTTCTCCTCTTTTTGGGAGTTTCGCTTTTCCCGCCGCGCGTCCGCGAGGCGTCGGGAACATCATACCCCATTTCCGCGCGTCCGCGAAAAAGCGAAGCTCCGACACAATCGTCCATCCCTTCTTACGAAGGGCCGCTTCCGTTCTCCTCGATGCGCGCCAGCGCCGCGACGCGGTCTCCCTCCTTGACGCCGATCAGCCGGACGCCCTGCGCGGCGCGTCCGATGACGGAGACGTCCTGAACGCGGGAGCGGATGAGCTGCCCCCCGCTCGTGATGAGCATGAACTCGTCGTCCTCGGTCACGCGCCTGATGCCGACGACCGGCCCGTTCTTCTCCGTCACCTTGATGTTGATCACCCCCTTGCCGCCCCGGTTCGTGAGTCGGTAGTCGTCCACGCGGCTGCGCTTGCCGTATCCGCGCTCGGTGGCGGTGAGAATGACGTCCCCCGGCGAGACGACCTCCATGCCCACCACGTAGTCCTCTTTCGCCAGGTGGATGCCGCGCACGCCCCGCGCGCTTCTACCCACGGCGCGAATCCTGTTCTCCGAAAAGCGGATGGCCTTGCCGCTTCTCGTTCCGATGAACACGTCGAGACCGCCGTTCGTCTGGCCCACCCCGATGAGCTCGTCGCCGTCGTCGAGGCTGAGCGCGATGATGCCGCCCGCCCTCGGATGGCTGAACGCCGCGAGCTGCGTCTTCTTGAGCACGCCCCGCCTGGTCGCCATGATGACGTAGCGATCCGGCTCGAACCTGCGGACGGGCATGACGGCGGAGACGGTCTCGCCCGCCGTCAGCCGGAGCACGTTCACGACGGCCTTGCCGCGCGCCGCGCGGCCCGCCTGCGGAATCTCGTGGACTTTCAGCCAATGGCAGCGGCCGCGCGAGGTGAAGAACAGCATGTAGTCGTGCGTGGAGGCGATGAAGAGCTGCTCGACGAAATCCTCCTGCTTCGTTCCCATGCCCATCACGCCCTTGCCGCCGCGCCGCTGGGAGCGGTAGAGGCTGACGGCGTTTCGCTTGATGTATCCCGAATTCGAGATGGCGACCGCCATGTCCTCCTCGACGATCATGTCCTCCAGGGAGATCTCGACCGCCTCGTCCACAATCCGGGTTCTTCTCTCGTCCGCGAATTTCTCCTTCACCTCAAGGAGCTCCTCCTTGATGATGGCGGTCTGGAGGCTCTGATCCACGAGCACCTTCCGGAGGTGTTCGATGGTTTTCTGAAGCTCCTCGTATTCCGCCTCTATCTTGTCGCGCTCGAGGCCCGTGAGGCGCTGAAGCCGCATCTCCAGGATGGCCTGGGCCTGCGGCCGGGAGAGGCCGAAGCCCCCGATGAGGCCGTCGCGCGCCTCCTCGGGCGTCTTGCTCCCCCGGATGAGCCGGATGACCTCCTCGATGGCGTCGAGAGCGATGCGGTAGCCCTCGAGGATGTGCGCCCTTTTCTCGGCCTTGTCGAGGTCGAAGCGGCTGCGTCTGAGGACGATCTCCCGGCGGTAGCGGAGGAAGTGGGAGAGCATCTCCCTCACGCCCATCACGCGCGGCTGGTTGTTCACGAGCGCGAGGAGGATGACGCCGAAGCTCGTCTGCATCTGGGTGTGCTTGTAGAGCTGGTTCAGCACCGCGCCGCCCACGGCGTCTCTTTTCAGGTCGATGACGATGCGCATTCCGCTCCGGTCGCTCTCGTCCCTGATGTCCGATATCTCCCTGATCTTCTGCTCGCGCGCGAGTTCCGCGATCTTCTCGATGAGCCGCGACTTGTTGAGCGCGTAGGGAATCTCGGTCACCACGATGGACTGGCGGCCGCTCCTCGCGCTGACCTCCACCATCGCCTTGGCCCGTATCTGAAGCGAGCCGCGCCCCGTCTCGTAGTAGCTCCTGATTCCGGCGCGGCCGTAGATGATGCCCGCGGTGGGGAAGTCGGGCCCCGGCATCTTCCGGAGAATCTCCTCGGTCGAGGCGTCCTCCTTCTCCAGCAGGCGGACGAGCGCGTCGCAAAGTTCGCCCAGGTTGTGGGGCGGGATGTTCGTGGCCATGCCGACGGCGATGCCGGTGGAGCCGTTCAGCAGAAGGTTCGGCACGCGGGCGGGAAGAACGGAAGGCTCCGTTCGCGTGTTGTCGTAGTTGGGGATGAAATCGACGGTATCCTTCTCGATGTCGGCGAGCATGTTCTCGGCGAGCCGCGTCATCCGCGCCTCGGTGTAGCGCATGGCCGCGGGCGGGTCGCCGTCCACCGAGCCGAAGTTGCCCTGCCCGTCCACGAGGAGGCCCCGCAGGGAGAAGTCCTGCGCCATGCGCGCCAGCGCCGGATAGACCACCGCCTCGCCGTGCGGGTGATAGTTTCCGCTCACGTCCCCCGCGATTTTCGCGCACTTGCGAAACGGCCTGTTGTGCGCGAGACCCAGGTCGTTCAGCGTGGTGAGGATGCGCCGCTGCACCGGCTTGAGCCCGTCCCGAACGTCGGGCAGGGCGCGCGCGATGATGACGCTCATCGCGTAGTCCATGAAAGAGGCGCTCATCTCCTGCTCAATGCTGACTTCGCGGAGGTCGTCCATTCTCTCGAAACTCTCCCGGCGACGGCGCGAAGGGGCGGCCGTCCCAAAACTCGAAACTCCGAACGGGGCTAGATGAAGCGGGCGGGCGAAACCAACCTTCTATACCATGAAAACGCCCATCATTGCGATGTCTCTCGGGCGGCGGCCTCAGATCGGGCCCCGGGAGAAGCTCCGGGCCGCGCCGCCGCTCGCCCGGGGGCGGGGCCGCTACACGTCCAGGTTCTGCACCTCGGCCGCGTGTCTTTCGATGTGATCGCGCCTCGGCTCGACGGCGTCGCCCATGAGGGTGGAGAAGATGTCCTCCGCCTTGACGGCGTCCGGGACGACGACCTTGCGGAAGGTTCTGCGCTCGGGGTCCATGGTCGTCTCCCAGAGCTGATCGGGGTTCATCTCGCCCAGCCCCTTGTAGCGCTGGACGCTGACGCCCTTCTGTCCGAACGCGCGGAATTGCTCGAGCATCTCCCCCGCCCGGTTCACGGAGAGCGCCACCTCTCCCGACTTGATGACGTAGGGCGGCTGGCCGAACCTGGCGAGCCGCTCCGAGGATTGACGAATCTTCCTGAAGCCCGCAGATTCAAAAAGGCTCGCGTCCACCCTCGTGAGCAGATCGCGGTCCGCCATGCGGGAGCGGATGAGAAGGCCCCTCACGACTTCGCCGTCCTCCTCCTTTCGGGGCGTCGCCTCCGGCTCGCCGTCGGCCGGGTGCTCCTCTCTGAAAAACGTCTTCACCATGCCCTCGATTTCCCGGAGCGTCATTCGCTCCAGGTCCGGCTCGTCGGCCAGCAGGCGGATGATCCGGGGGTCCATGCCGCGGCCCGCGAATCGCCGGATGGCGGCTTCCGCCTCCGAGATCAGAAGCATGAGGCTCCGCAGCCTCTCTCCCTTCGGAAAGCTCCCGTTGGCCGGAGCGAGCTTCACCGTCTCGCCGGGGAGCGGCTCCTCTCCCGGCGACGGCGCTCCGTTGCTTCCGCCGCGTATCTCCACGTCCCTGACGGCGGAGGTGATGACGTAGTCCTCGAAGGATTGATCGTCTTTCAGGTAGAGCTCGGATTTGCCCTTCTTCACCTTGTAGAGCGGGGGCTGGGCGATGTAGAGGTGTCCGTTTTCGATGAGCTGCGGCATGTGGCGGAAAAAGAACGTGAGCAGAAGCGTCCTGATGTGCGAGCCGTCCACGTCGGCGTCCGTCATGATGACGATCTTGTGATAGCGGAGCTTCTCCAGGTCGAAATCTTCCTTGATGCCCGTGCCGATGGCGGTGATCATGGTTCTGATCTCCTCGTGGCTCAGCATCTTGTCGAGGCGCGCCCTCTCCACGTTCAGAATCTTTCCCTTGAGGGGCAGAATCGCCTGGAAGGTTCTGTCCCTCCCCTGCTTGGCCGACCCGCCCGCCGACTCGCCCTCCACCAGATAGAGCTCGCACCGGGCGGGGTCCCGCTCCGAGCAGTCGGCGAGCTTGCCGGGCAGGGAGCCGCTGTCGAGAGCGCCTTTCCTTCTCGTGAGGTCGCGCGCCTTGCGCGCCGCCTCTCTCGCCTGCGAGGCCTGAACGGCCTTGTCCACGATTCTCCTGGCGACGGGAGGGTTCTCCTCGAAGAAGTTGAGGAGGCCCTCGTTGAGAATCTGCTCGACGAGGCCCTTCATCTCCGAGTTGCCCAGCTTGGCCTTCGTCTGCCCCTCGAACTGCGGATCGGGCAGCTTCACGCTGACGACGGCGGCGAGGCCCTCGCGCACGTCCTCGCCTGAGGGCGCGGGGTTGTTCTTGAGGAGATTGTTCGTCGAGGCGTAGCGGTTGATGGTTCTCGTCAGCGCGCTCCTGAAGCCGACGAGGTGGGTTCCGCCGTCCGTGGTGTTGATGTTGTTGGCGAACGTGAGGAGCGTCTCGTTGTAGGCGTCGTTGTACTGGATGGACACCTCGACGACGCTTCCGCCCCTCTCTCCCTTGATGTGGATCGGTTTTCTGTGAAGCGGGGTCTTCGCTCTGTTGAGATGCTCCACGAAGGAGACGATGCCGCCCTTGTAGAAATACTCCTGACTCTCGTCCTCCCTCTTGTCCTCCAGGATGATTTTCAGACCGCTGTTCAGGTAGGCGAGCTCCCTCAGACGCGCCGCGAGAACGTCGAAACTGAACTCGGTGGTCTCGAATATCTCCGCGTCCGGCATGAAGGTGATGGTCGTGCCGGTGGTTTTCGCCTTCTGTCCCCTGTTCAGCCTCGCCTTCGGGACGCCCCTGTCGAACTCCATCGAATGAACGTATCCGTCTCTTCTTATTTCGGCGGCCAGCCAGGAAGAGAGGGCGTTCACGCAGGAGACGCCCACCCCGTGCAGGCCGCCCGACACCTTGTATGCGCTGTTCTCGAACTTGCCGCCCGCGTGCAGTTTCGTCAAAACGACCTCGGCCGCCGAGATTTTCTCGGTCGGGTGCCTGTCCACCGGGATGCCGCGCCCGTTGTCCGAAACCCTCACCGACCCGTCCTCGTTGATCGTCACGACCACCCTGTCGCAGTGGCCGGCCATCGCCTCGTCCACGCTGTTGTCCACCACCTCATACACGAGGTGGTGCAGGCCGCTGGGGCCCGTGCTGCCGATATACATGGCGGGCCTCTTCCTGACCGCCTCGAGGCCCTCCAGAATGCGGATGTCCTTCGCCTTGTAACTCTCGGTGATTTTCGCCATTTACGAGCCTGTCGCCTCTCCGGGCCGGAGTATGTTCACCCTACGCTTTCAACTCTTCCGTCTCGAACCAGAAAATCTTTTCCCTCGACGCCGCTCTCGCGCAACGCGGATTCCTCGGCCGACGTAATGAACGTCTGCGCTCCCAGGGAGCTCAAGAACAGCAGCACCCGCTTCCTTCTGACCGCGTCCAGTTCGGAGCCCAGGTCATCGAGAAGCACGACCGGGCTCTCTCCCCTCCTGCCGCTGTACTCCTCGGCGTTCGCCGCCACCAGCAGTATCGTTATCAGGCGCTGCTCCCCCTGGGAGGCGACGTCCCGCGCTCGCCGCCCGTCCCAGGACAGCCTGAAATCATCCAGCTGCGGACCCCAGAGCGTCTTCTTCCTCGCCCTCTCCTCCTTCATCAATCTTTGAGCAGTTTCAGAGAGGCCTTGCTCTATGTCCTCCCGCGCCTCCCCGGCTTCGCCCGCAAAGTCTCCCGTTTCGTAAGACACCGACGCCCTGGAGCTTCGGGTTTCCCCGAACAGGGACTCCAGGCGATTCAATCGGTTCGTCAGCGATTTTACATACGATTTCCTGCGGGCGATGATGCGGGCGGCGATCTTGATCAACTGCTCTCCCCAAACCTGAATTGTAGCAGATTCGCCACCGTTCCTCAAAAAGTAATTCCGCTCGGAGAGCAGTTTCGCATACCGCCTGGAATCCTCCATGTGCCCGGGCTCGACCGCCGCTATCGCCCCGTCGAAAAAATGTCTTCTCGGCCCCGGTCCCTCCTTGATGACGCCGGTCGTCTCCGGAAAGAACACGACGACGTGCGAACTCTCGAGGTAAGGCATCAAACTCCTCACCTCGCGCCCGTCTTTCTTGTATTTCCTCTCGCGTCCCCGGAACGCGGCCTCCAGTTTCGTCTCCCCTCCATCTCCGTCGCGCCGGAACGCGCCGGACACGTAGACTCCCTCTCCCCCATGCAGGGCCATTTTTTCCCTTGAAATCCGACGGAAGGAGCGAAGATGGGAGATATAGTAAATCGCCTCCAGCAGATTCGTCTTGCCTGCTCCGTTGCTTCCGAAAATGTAGTTGAAACTCTCATGCGGCCGAAATTCGAGTTCCCGATAGTTCCTGAAATTTCTGAGGGTCAGTGCGGTGAGGCGCAAGGGATATTCTCAGGAGCTGTTGCTTCTGAATTCTGATTCAACATTTGAAAAGCAGTAGTAGCAGGGTCGGTGAATTTGTGAAAAACCGCCCGAAAGTTTGAAAAAATGCGCCTTTCCCGAGAGACGGGGCGTGATCTCATGTGTGGATAAGCGCATTTCGCCGATCGTTTTTACGTGGAGCGGGATGGAGCCATGGGATTCTAACATCCTTTTTCACAACCCTTTCCACAACCTTCGCGATCTTTGTAGGCAGGTGAGAATCGCAACGGTTGATTCCCGTTTTTTACCCTCGCCGTCCGTTTCAGGACGGCGTATTGAGACGCGCCGTAGATTCTCCCGATGTCTCGCGGGTTTCCGCCCTTGCGGATGAGCCGCTTTATGATCGGATTCTCTTTGGTTTCGACCGCCAGTCTGTGCGCTATCGCGCTCTTGCTTCTGCGCTTTCGGAGCCGTTTCGCGGTTCGCCTTTCGGCTTTGATTTTGTGGTTGTGCTATATCCCAGCCCGGAGCGCGTGATGCTCCATCCTTCCTCATTCAGCGCCCGGGCGGCCATCATGGCGATTGTTACGATCGTAGCCAGTTCCGCCAGTTCGCGCCCTACGCTTTTGCCGGCCACTTCCGCCGCCTTGTCCGTTGCCTGATAGACGGTTTCAAACGGGCCCTCGTGGTGCCAGTCTCCGGTTTCAAATCTCCAATGCATGATGCGCCATGCGCCCTCATCCTCGTAGATTTGTAGTCTGCGGATTCCTTTGCTCCCGCCGCTCATGCTCCACACGTTTGCACTAAGATCGAAAGAGTTATTATTCCGATGATCGCAAGGCATCCCGTCCACGATATTTCTTCTTCCGGGATTTCTATTTTGACAAGGGAATTTGCTGGGTTTTTGGCAAGGTAATTTGCGCACAGTTCCTCATAGGTCTTGTCGATATGGTATTTTTTGGCCACTTCCGTTGTTATTTCCAGGGTGATGCCTCCCCTTATATAGGATTTTCGTACCAGTTCCGCAAGGCATCTTTCGACTAGTCTTTTCGGGTACTGATCGCGATCCGCCAAGTATTTTGTGGCTAGTTTCTCCGCTTTTTCCAGGGTGATGTTTCCTTGCCCGACTTCTCGTTTCAGTTCGTTGAGGTATCTTCTGGCCGGTATTTTCGCGGCGCGATATTCCCTGAGTTTTTTGATCACGTATTTCCGTTCTATTTCGTCTGCCATGTATCTCCATCCTGACGAGGACATCAGGACGCTTCCGATTATTTCTTCTTGTGTCGTCCCGACGTCTTTCACTACTTGGTATGAATCCTCGAAGGTCCCCGGTAAAATCCTCCTGTCGATGAATTCTCTTCCGTTTATGGTTTCTATGATGGTCTTTCCGTACCACTTTTGATTTTCGCTCATCGTTCCTCCCTCCACTTCCTCGCGGGTACGGTTGCTCACCACAGCCTCTTCACCCGTGTTGATTCGTTCAATTGCAACTCCCTGCTTCATCAACTCGAATGCCCGCCTGAGACCAAGCCCGTAATCTCTGAGCGAGTCTTTTGGTCGGCGAAAAATCGCTTGGCAGTGAGTAAGTATTATGAGAGGCCCAAGAGCCGAGAGGGAGAGGACACCGAACAGAGCGGCAATGAGAAACCATAGGCGAATCGGGAGATCGGTAAAAAGCCTCGCAACACTGTGCGCAAAGAGCAGGGGAACAACCGCCATGCGGAGAAAAGAGCGAGGAAAGGCAATAGGTCTTGATGCAGGCCCCCACCTGCCGACGCCTGCGCTGCTCAGGGAGGGGAACAAACCAGCCGGGAAGAGGAGGATAAAACCGCTGGGAAGGAGGAGGAAACCTCTGGTGGTCAACAGCTCTCGGAGCGGGAGACTCCGAATGCGCGGGCGCGGCGAGGGGCGACGCCGCGACGAGGGCGGCGAAAACGGAGATCGCGAGAATCTTGAACTTCATGGTTTTGAGTCTCATGGCTGGCCTCCCGCCATTGCCTCAGGCGAAAGCAGTACTACCATGCCCCCCCTCCAAAGCAACGGACGCGCAAAATATCATGCGGCTCATGAACGCCCGCCCTTGCGACAGCCCTTCATAAACGCTTCGCTCGTTTGCCTGGATTTTCCATGATTTGGGAGTCGCTCTCGACCGAGAACGGCTCACCATGGGCTTCTCTGCGCGCCGTTTTTCGGCGCGCGCCCCGGATTTTCCGGTTTGCGCCGCATTGTGTGTGGCGCGGGCCGCCCCGGCGTTTGGGCGGTCGCTGGGGCGTTTTTTGCGCTCTCGCGCCCTCTGGGCGGTTTTTCCGCTCCCGGACGAGAGGATTTTGCTTTATTCCGCCCGTTTTTGCCCTTGATCTTTTCTTTTCAGGAGAGTTCTATCTTCTGGCGAATCGCCTGAATGGCGTCCGAGGTGGCCTGGTCCGTCTTGACCAGTTCCTCGATCTTGTTGGTGGAGTGAATCACCGTGGAATGATCCTTGCCGCCGAAGCGCCGTCCGATGTCCGTGGTCGAGGCGGTCGTGAGTTTTCTCGAAAGATACATGGCGATTTGCCGGGGGGTGGCGAAGCAGCGCGAGCGGTTTTTCGATTTGATGTCGGCGACGCGGATTTGAAAATGGGCGGCGACGATTCTCTGGATGTTGTCCACCGTCGAGTTGCGTGCGGGGTCCCGGATGATGCCCCGCAGAACCTCCTGCGCGACGGGCAGATCGATATCGATGTTGTACAGGGAGGCGTGAAAGATGAGTTTGATGAGGCAGCCTTCGAGCTCCCTGATGTTGGAGCGAACCTTCTCGGCGATGTAGTGGGCGACTTCCCGGGACAAGAAAAACCCCCGCTCGCCTGCTTTCTTTTGCAGGATGGCCACCTTGGTCTCGAAGTCGGGCGCGCCGATGTCCGCCATCATCCCCCATACGAAGCGCGCCTGAAGGCGCTCCTCCAGTCCCGGCGTGTCCTTCGGCATTTTGTCGCTCGTGATGATGATCTGCTTTCTCCCCTCGTGGAGGGCGTTGAAGGTGAAGAAGAACTCCTCCTGGGTGCGCTCCTTGCCCGCGATGAACTGGACGTCGTCTACCATCAGCGCGTCCGCTTTTCTGTATTTGTTTCTGAACGCGGCCATGCGGTTTCGCCTGATCGAGGCGATGAGATCGTTGATGAAGTTCTCCGCCGAGGTGTAGAAGACGTGCGCCTCGGGGCGCCGGTCGAGAATCCGCTGGGCGATGGCGTGCAGGAGATGGGTTTTTCCCAGCCCCACGCCGCCGTAGATGAATAGCGGGTTGAACGTGGCTTCGATGCCGTCCGCCACGCGGGTGGCGCAGGCGTGGGCGAACTCGTTCGACGCGCCCACCACGAAATTCCCGAAATGGTATTTGGGATTCAGAAAGTCGGGGCGTCCGGGCGCGCGGCGGCTCTCCGGCGGAGCCTCTTCGGCCGTGTCCGGCGCGCCCGCGCCGTTTTCCTCGTTGTTCGAGGAGAGGATGAGCGACACGCCCGGCCCGGCTTCCTGCTTGAGGATGTCGATGAGAATGCCCCAATACCGCGAGCGCAGGGTGCCCGCCGTGAACGAATTGGGCGCCTGGAGCGTTAGGGAGGACTCGTTCGCGTCCGTCTCCCTGAGCCCGGCGAACCAGCGATCAAACGTTTTCGCGGAGACCTCTTCTTGGATTTTTTCCGCGCAGCGAAGCCAGAGACTCGTCATGGCGTGAACCGATGGGCAAAGGCCATTGCGTGGCGAGGCGTCCTCGGTCCATGCGACGGCCATCGTTTTTCCACAAGGGCGAGACGCGAATCTGATGAAAGAAGGGAGTTTTCCACAAAACGACCTTCAAGGCAAGCGCCTTTCACGAAAAAAGAGGCGTTTTCCGAAATTTTTGTTGATTGCGAACAAAAACGCCGGCTCCTCGGCGGAGGCGGCGGGCGAAAAGAAGGCGCCGCCGTGATTTTTTCAGGATGAGCGGCTTCCGGCGCGGCGGGGGGTTCTTGACAATCGGAGCTTTGGCGGCTACCTTACGCCCGGTTCTTGACAGGCGCGCCTTCGTGAAACGAAGGAATCGGCCTTGACGCCGGGACATGGAGCGTTTCGTGAAACGGACTTATCAGCCGAACAGAAGAAAGCGGGCGAAGACGCACGGCTTCCGTCAGCGGATGAAGACCACCGGGGGGCGCGCGATCATCAGGCGCCGCCGGGCCAAGGGCCGAAAGCGGCTCGGCGTCTCCGTCTAGGCGGCCCGTCGTCCTCGCCCGGGAGGAGGCGGACATGAGCGAGGGCTTCCCGCCGGGGCGCCGGATTCGCAAGGGGCGCGAGTTCGCCGCCGTCCTGAGGCGGGGGCGCAGGCGCAGGTTCCCGCACTTCACGCTCCACGTCCTGCCCGTCTCCTCGGGGGGGTGCGCACGGCTTGGCGTCATCGCGTCGCGTCGGGTGGGGGGAGCCGTTGCGAGGAATCGCGCCAAGCGGCTTCTGCGGGAGGCGTTCCGCCGCCGCGCCGCGCATCTCCCCCCGGGCGCTGACCTTGTGGCCGTTGCGAGAGGTTCGATGGCGAAAGCGAGGCTAGAGGATATTGAAGGGGCGTTCCGCGACGCTTTCCGTGAAAAAGCGGCGCCGTAAGAAAGAGGTCGGTCCCGTCTCCCGGGCGGCGACCACGGCGGCGATCATCCTGGTTCGGGGCTATCAGTTCGTTTTGTCCCCCCTGATGCCGGGCAGTTGCCGTTTTTCGCCCTCCTGTTCCCGCTATGCGCTCGAGGCCTTTCGCCGGCACGCGCCCATGCGGGCTTTATGGCTCACCGTCCGCCGGATAGGACGCTGCCATCCATTTCATCCAGGAGGGAACGATCCGGTTCCCTGATCAGAATCCGGCGGAGGCGCCCCCCAGATGGAAAAAAACGCGATTCTCGCCGCCGTCCTGTCGATGGCGATATTGATCGGCTGGCAATACCTCGTCGTGCGGCCGATGGAGGAGGAGCAGACGCGAAAGCAGCGGGCGGCCAAGGCGCGCGCGGCGCGAAGCGCGGGGGGAACGAGCGCCGCGAGCGCGCCCCTGAAGTCGCCGCCCTCCGCCCTCCCGCCGGCGACCGAGGCTTTTCCCGCCGCCTCCGCGCCCTCTGCTCCCGCGCCGCAGCGGCGCGTTCGCGTGGACGTGGGCGACGCGGTGTATGATCTGACGAGCCGGGGCGCCGGCTTTCTGTCCGCTCGTCTTCTGAAATACAGGCAGGGAGACAAGAGCTTCGTCGAGCTCGCGCCCGGAGGCCGCCCGGACGTGCGGCCGCTCTTCTTCTGGGGCGGAAAGACGGCGCAGCGGCTGAACGAGGCGGTCTATCAGGTCGAGGGCGGCGACCTGTCGCTTTCGGAGGCGAACCCCGAGGGGACGGTCCGCTTCCTTTACCGGGGCGCCGACGGCCTCTCGGCGGAGAAGGCGCTCACCTTTCGCCACAACAGCTTCAACGTTCGCGCCGGGATACGGGTTTCCCTCCCCTCCGGGAAAGAGACCATCGGCCTCGTCTGGGGCCCGCGCGTGGGCGGGAGCGACGGCAACACCTACGGCGGCGTCATCGAGGGGCCGATGAGCTTCGTGGGCGAGGAGATCGAATACGACTATCCCGAGGAAGGGAAGGCGATCACCCACGGCGAGGGCCTCAAGTGGACCTCGCTGCAATCGAAGCACTTCATCGCGGCGCTCATCCCCCGAAGCGGCGCGGGCGGCGCGGAGGTTCGCCTGCTCGGCAAGACGGAGACCCTCAGCGAGTACGCCGCCATCGTCCCGCTCTCGCGGGGAGGGAGCGTCGAGGCGGCGTTCGACGTCTACGTGGGGCCCAAGGCGGTGGAGCATCTCGAAGCGCTCGGCGTCGGCCTGGAGGATTCCCTGGACTACGGGATGTTCGCCTTCATCGCCAAGCCGCTCATGTCGATTCTGCGCGCCCTTCACGCCGTGGCGGGCAACTGGGGCGTGGCCATCATCCTGCTGACCATCCTGGTGAAGATCGTCTTCTATCCCCTCACCCACGTCAGCATGCGCAACATGAAGGAGATGCAGAAACTCCAGCCGCGCATCGCGCAGCTTCGGGAGATCTACAAGGACGACAAGACCAGGCTGAACGAGCAGACCATGGGTCTCTACAAGGAGCACAAGGTCAACCCGATGATGGGCTGCCTGCCCATGCTGATACAGATTCCCGTCTTCTTCGGGCTGTATGAGGCGCTTCTGGTGTCAATAGAGTTGCGCGACGCGCCCTTTTTCGGCTGGGTGACCGACCTTTCGGCGCAGGACCCCTACCACGTCTATACGGTGCTCATGGGCGCGTCGATGTTCCTGCAGCAGAAGATGACCCCCACCGCGGGCGATCCCACCCAGGCGAAGATGATGATGTTCATGCCCGTCATCTTCACGGGCATGTTCGTCTTCTATCCCGTTCCGGTGGGCCTGGTGATATACTGGCTGGTGAACAACCTGCTCTCCATCGCCCAGCAGTTCTACGTGAACCGCTCCGTCCAGCCCCCGAAGCTGGCCGAGGAGAATTGATGATGAAGCCGCCCCTGGCGAAAGCGACGCCGCCGGCGCTGAACGCGCGTTCCCGATAGCCGTGGAGGGAGAGGATGAATCTTGATGGCGACCGCTGGATGAACGCCGGCCCGGAAGGCCCCGGGCATCGCTTTTTCTCCCCCGGCGAGAATCCCGACCTGACGCCCTTCGCGGAGATGTCGGGCCGCGCGCTGCGCCGCGTCATCGAGCGAATCGACCTCGAGGTTCTCGCCAGGGCGCTTCGGAGCGCGGAGGCGCGGGTGGTGGATCGGGTGCTCGGAAACGTCTCGGCGAAAAACGCCCGCCGCATTCGGGAAGAGATCAAAAGAGGCGTCGCGGACGAAGGCGACCGGGTGGTCGAGGCGCGTCAGTTGCTGATGGAGACCGCCTACGCCATGAAGGAGCACGGCGACATCACGTTCGACGGCCCCGCCGATGACGCCATTCCCCCGCTGGAGCGGACGGTGGAAGAAGAGCTCGCCGCGTTTCATGCTCCCGGGAGCGCGGCCGGGCAGGCGGTTTCGGTGGTCGCCGCCCTCGCTGCGCGCGCGGAGCGGCACGGTCTGCTCTCCCTCGAGCCCGCCCTGGAGCGAAGCCCGGACGGAATTTTCGCCACCGGCCTGCGGATGCTGGTGGATCAGACGCCCTCCGGCGAGGCGGAGACGATCCTCGTGCGGCAAATCGACTCCGCCCTCGGCGCGATGGAGAGGAACAGGGAAATCGCCATCGAGGGCGCGCTGGCGATCATCGAGGGCGTGAGCGAGGAGCGCGCGAGGGCGCGCCTCGTCGCCTTTCTGCCGGAGGGCGAGGCGGATTACGAGCGCCTGCCCGGCGTCCGGTTTTCTCCGTCCGCCCAGGCGGCGGTCGACATCATCGGCCAGTGCGTCGAGCTCGCGGGCATCGCCGCCCGGGAGGGAAGCGGCGCGATTGAGGAGCGCCTCGAGTGGATTCAGGAGCCTCTTCTCAAGACGGGGTTGAAATGGGCGCTCGACGGCGCGCCGATGGACGACGTGGAGAGGCTCCTGAGCCGGAGGGGGCAGACGCGCCTCGACCGGGAGCGGCGGAAGCTCGAGTGCCTGGTGGAGGGCTTCATGCTCATCAGAGAGGGGCACCCGGAGGACTTCATCCGCGACGCGCTCGGCGGCTACCTCGAGGACGAGGCTTGATCGCCGCGCGCCCGCCGCGGACGGAGTGGACGTTTCCGGCCCGCAGGCGGCATCTGCTGCTCACCCCCCAGAGGCGCCGAATCATGCCGCCCGCCAAGACGCTGCGCGGTTTGGGGCTCGGGCGCGGCATGAGTTTCCTGGATGTGGGCTGCGGCCCCGGGTATTTCTCGATTCCCGCCTGCGGCGTGGTGGGAAAATACGGGCGCGTGCTCGCCTGCGACGTCTCGCCGGTGATGGTTAAGGAAGTCCGGGAGCGGGCAAGGGAGCGCGGCTTCGCCCATCTGACGGCGAAGCGATGCGGGAGCTCCCGGGTTCCCTTTGCGGACGAAAGCGCGGACTT
Organism: bacterium; assembly: GCA_965242545.1. Taxonomy (GTDB): domain Bacteria; phylum UBA8248; class UBA8248; order UBA8248; family UBA8248; genus Bin107. The sequence goes on along the minus strand of OZ251456.1, from coordinate 2,972,097 downwards.
CGCGCTTCTCGCGTTCGTGGTTCACGGCATGGCCGATCCCCAGCCCCTGCTCGGAGAATTGCGCCGCGCGGCGCGAAAAAAGAGCGCGCTCGTCCTGATCGAATGGCACAGGAAGCCGATGGACTTCGGGCCGCCCCTTCGCGCCCGGTTTCGCCCGCCCGAACTCACGGGCGAGTTGCGAAAAGCGGGCTTTCGTGGCGCGCGGTGGTGGGATTTCGACGGCAACACCTACTTCGCCTCGGCGCGGGCGGGATAGCGGCTTTCGGGGGTTGAGCGTCGTCCGCCGCGCCGCGAACGGATGAAGCCGACGCCGGGCGGCCCGACGGGCGTCCGGATCGCTTCGCCATGGACCGTGAGGAGGAGAGCCATGCTCTCGCAAAAGGGTTTCTTCGTTCTGATCGTCGCAGTCGCGCTGATGCTCAACAATTTTTTCTTCGCCGTCAACCCCAAGGCCGCCAAACCGATATTCGACTGGATCGACGCCTTCGTGATCGCCGCTTTCGCCGTCGTCCTCCTCGAGAATCTCCTCGATCTGGTGAAGCGCGAAACCGGATGGCATCGACGCGCGGCGACCCTCCTCAACGGCGCGCTGGCGAATTTCTACGCCTACAACTACCTGGCCAAGATGGCGGGCAGCGGTCTGGAGAACAATACCTTGTGGCTGATTCTGGTTCCGTTCGTGGTTCCGATGCTCGCTTATGAGGGGCTTTTGCTGATTTACAGGTCCGAATAGGGGCGGTTCGGCGGGGACCGAGATGGAAGACAGATCTTCGATTCGGGGACACGTGGCCGTCGTCACGGCCGGCGCGGCCGGCATTGGCGCGGGCGTCGTCGAGCGTCTCGCGCAGGAGGGGGCGCGCGTCGCCTTGCTGGACGTTGACGCGGCGGCGGGCGAGGCGGCCGCGCGGCGAATGGGCGAGGCGGTTCGCTTCATCAGGACGGACGCCGCGTCCGAGGAGCAGGTCGGCGCCGCCTTCGGAGAGACGCTCGGCGCGTGGGGCCGCCTCGACATTCTGGTGAACTGCGCGGGCGGCTTCGTGGACAACCCGGACATTGAGGATCTGGGCGAGGCCGAGTGGCGCCGCGTCGTGGATCTGAATCTCAAGAGCGGCTACCTTTGCGCGCGCGAGGCCGCGCCCGCCATGAAGAAAGCGGGCTACGGCCGCATCGTGAACGTCTCCTCCCTGTCGGGCCGCGACGGCATTCTGGAGACGGGCCTCGCCTACAGCGCGGCCAAGGCCGGCCTGTTCGGTTTTTGCAGACGGCTGGCGGTCGAGGTTGCGCCCTGCGGCGTCACGGTGAACACGGTGGCGCCCGGCGTCGTGCTCTCCCCCCGGGTGGCCGCCCTGCACAGGGAGAGACTGCCCGAGATCGTCTCGAAGATCCCGCTGGGCCGCGTGGCGGAAGCCGCCGACGTCGCCGATGCCGTGTGGTATCTCGTTCGCCCCGGAGCGCGCTACGTGACGGGCGTGACGCTCGACGTGAACGGCGGCAGATACGCGCACTAGGAGCCGCTTCCGTGCATGAAAGATCCTCGATAAAGGGCCGGGTCGCCATCATCACGGGCGCCACGGACGGCATCGGCCTGGCGGCGGCGATCCGCCTCGCCGGAGAGGGCGCGCGGGTGGCCATCATGGGCCGGGACCGGGAGCGCGGGCGGCTTCGTGGACAACCCGGGCATTGAGGATCTGGACGAGGCCGAGTGGGAAAAGATCATGGACTGGAACCTGACGAGCTGCTATTTCGCCAGCCGTGCGGCCGCGGCCCCGATGAAGAGGAGGGGCTACGGCCGCATCGTGAACGTCTCCTCCATTTCCGCGCGCGACGCCCTGCCGAACATCTCGCTGGCCTACAGCGCCTCGAAGTCCGCCATGCAGGGGTTCACCAGAAGGCTCGCCGTGGAGCTCGCGCCTCACGGCGTCACGGTGAACGCCGTTGCGCCGGGCGCGACGCTCACCAGGCGTTTTCGCCTGGTCCACAAGGAGCGCGTGCCGGAAATCGTGGCGAGCCTGCCCGTGGGCTTCGGCGGCGAGCCCGAGGACGTGGCGGACGCGATCTGGTATTTCTCCACGCCGGGCTCGGGCTACGTCACGGGCGTCACCATCGACGTGAACGGCGGCCAATACGTGCATTAGGGTTTCGGAAGTTTGCGGCGAAGCCGGGGCGGCGCGCGCTTTAGGGGGCGCGAATCAAGCGAAGGCGGCCCGCCGCCGGCGCGGCTTTCGTTGAGTCCGTGAGAGCGCGGCGCTTCATTCCTCGCAGTCCGCGCTCCTCAGCTCCTCGGCGGCGCGCTCCGGAGCGACTTCGTTGACGTGCGCCCCCAGTCCCGTCTCGAGGCCCGCCAGAGGCGTCAGGCGGGGAAAGAGTTCGATGCGCCAGCGATGCGCGGCGGGGTTTTCGCCCACGCCCTTCGTCTCCAGGAAAAAAGAAGCGTTGACGGGCGGATCGCGCAGCAGCCTCTTGTAGCGCCTGAGCGTTCTCGCCAGAGCGCCCCCCGCCGCGGCGACGGCCCCGGGCGCGCCGTCCGTGAAGGAGGCTTCGGTCGGCCAGGGGGCGATGCAGACGAGATAGGGAAAGCGCGACCCCCAGGGGCAGAACGCGACGACGCCCCCTGCTCCTCCTTCCACCATCCTCGCTTCTTTCTCCATCTCCCCGGCGATCACGTGATCCAGAAGCGCGGCGTTTCGCTCCCTGTGAAAAGCCGCCTCTTGTCGCCGGGCCCCTTCCGCTCCGCCCGCCGGGGCCGGAAGGGCGAGAATCTGGATGTGCGAGTGGAGGATGGACGCGCCCGCCATCGCGCCGTGGTTCTTGAAGGCGCAGACGGAGCGGACGCCGGGAACCTTCAGGAGCGCCCGCGCCCTTCCCTGGAGCAGACGCAGGACGTCGCCCGCGTGCGCGTCGCCCAGGTCGGCCAGGCTCTTTGCGTGATGCGCCGAATCGATCAGCACTTCGTGGCGCCCCCCGCCCCGGAGAGAGGAGAAAACTTCTCCCTCCTCCCGCAGGAGCTCCCCTTCGCCGACGGCCGGGTATTTGTTCGCCACGCAGCGGGCGCGCCAGCCGGGGGCGTTCTCCTCCGTCCCCTCGTCCCTGAGGGCGGCGACCTCCGGCGGCGTTTCGCTCTCGCTTCCCGGACAGAAGGGGCAGGACGGATCCTCTTCCGGGGGCGTGGCGTTCGCGTAACGCGGGGGATGAGGCCGGGCGCGCCGGCCGGGCGCGATGAGCGTCCATTCGCCGCGCAGCGGGTCGTATCTCATCTCGGGCATGGGCGCGCCGCTCGCTCGGGCGGGAGGACGATGAGGCCGATGGTAGCACGAACGAACGGCTTCGAGATGATGGCGAACAGCCGATGCGCGGCGGTTTGCGTTTCCCGTCAGCCCGTAGGAAAATTCCCCATCCTGAGGTTTTTTCATCGCTTCGCGCGGAGCGCGCAAGGACGGGAGGCCAACCATGAGACTCGGAGCTCTTGCGATTGTTGTCTTCGCTTCACTTCTGGCGTCCCCCCTCGCCGCGCCCGGGGAGGCGAAGGCCGCCTGCAAGGTCCGCATCGGCGACCTCAACTGGGACAGCGCCAACTTCCACAGCCAGATGGCCGCCTTCATCCTGCGGCACGGCTACGGCTGCAGGGTGAGACTGATTTACGGCGCCTCGGTGCCGATTATGACGGCGCACTACGAAGGGAAGAACGATCTGATCATGGAGGTGTGGTACGACAACATCAAGGCCGAATACGACGCCGCCGTGAAGAGCGGCAATATCAGGATGCTGGGCGTCAACACGCCGGACGGCGAGCAGGGCTGGTATATCCCGCGCTTCGTCCAGGAGGCGAACCCGGGCCTCAGGTCGGTGTTCGATCTCCCGAAATACAAGCATCTCTTCAAGGATCCCGAGGAGCCCTCCAAGGGCCGGTTCGTGAACTGCATTCCGGGCTGGTATTGCGAGATCATCAACACGGTGAAGCTCCGCGCCTACGGACTCGAGAAGCACTTCACCAACACCCGCCCCGGTTCGCTCGGCGCGCTTACGGCGGCCATCAAGGGCGTCTATCTCAAGAAGAAGCCGGCGCTCACCTATTTCTACGCGCCGACGGCGCTCCAGGGACAGATCGACCTCGTCAAGCTCGAGGAGCCCGCCTGGAATGAAGCGGACTGGAGCGAGATCATGAAGCGCGCGGCGGCGGTAAGGAAGAACGGGGAGAGCGCCATGGGCGACCCCCGGAAAGCCACCGCCTACCGGAAGGCGGAGCTGCTGAAGTCGGCCGCCGCGAAGTTCGCGGCGGAGAATCCGAAGATCATCGCCTTCCTCGATAAGTACACCCTGCCGTCCGGCGTCGTCTCGAAGGCGCTGGCCTACCTGGAGAGGGAGGCGGGCGGGGACGCCAAGGCGACCGCCATCCACTTCCTCAAGACCAACAAGGTCTGGAAGAAATGGGTGCCGGCCGACGTCGCCAAAAAGGTCGAGACGGCGCTCGCCTCCGCCTGAGACGCGCCCGCGCGAAGGCGGGGCGGTTTGCGTTTCGCGCCCGTCCGTGTATGATGGCTGGTGATTGGAGAAAAGATTCGTCCGTTTTTCACCGCGCCGCGCGCGCAATGACGGGGGACCAGCCATGAGACTCAAAGCCATGAAGTTCAGGATTCTCGCGATTTCCGCTTTCGCCGCCCTCGTCGCGGCGTCCCCCCTAGCCGCGCCCGGGGAGGCGAAGGCCGCCTGCAAGGTTCACATCGGCGACTTCAACTGGGACAGCGCGAACTTCCACGACCAGGTGACCGCCTTCATCCTGCGGCACGGCTACGGCTGCAGTGTCAGGATGACTTACGGCGGCACCGTGCCGATCATGGCCGCGCACTACAAGGGCAAGAACGATCTGGTCATGGAGCTCTGGTACGAGAACATCAAGGATCAATACGACGCCGCCCTCAAAAGCAAAAAGATCAAGCGTCTGAGCGTCAACACGCCGGACAGCGCGCAGGGCTGGTATATCCCGCGCTTCATCCAGAAGGCGAACCCGGGCCTCAAATCGGTGTTCGATCTCCCGAAATACAAGCATCTCTTCAAGGATCCCGAGGAGCCCTCCAAGGGCCGGTTCGTGAACTGCATCCCGGGCTGGAGTTGCGAGCTCATCAACACGGTGAAGCTCCGCGCCTACGGACTCGAGAAGCATTACACGAACTTCCGGCCGGGTTCGGGCGGCGCGCTGGCGGCGGCCATCAAGGGCGCCTACATCAAGAAGAAGCCCGTGCTGGCATACTACTGGGCGCCGACGCCGCTCCTGGGCCAGCTCGACCTCGTCAAGCTCGAGGAGCCCGCCTGGAACAAGGCCGACTGGGACGAGATGATGAAGCACGTCACGGCGCTCAAGAAAGGCGGCGAGGAGGCGATGGGCGACCCGAAGAAGGCGGTCGCCTATCCGTCGGTGGAGCTGCCGAAGTCGGTCACCGCGAAGTTCGCGGCGGAGAATCCGAAGATCATCGCCTTCCTCGATAAGTACACCCTGCCGTCCAGCGTCGTCTCGAAGGCGCTGGCCTATCTGGAGAAGGAGGCAGGCGGCGACGCCAAGGCGACCGCCATCCACTTTCTCAAGACCAACAAGGTCTGGAAGAAATGGGTGCCGGCCGACGTCGCCAAAAAGGTCGAGGCGGCCCTCGCCTCCGCCTGAGACGCGCCCGCGCGGCGCGCGCAATCTTTGAGGAGGCCCGCTCGCCATGTCGTTTTTGAGGGGACTGCTTCCCGAATGGGCGGTTGAGTGGCCCAAGGCCCTGAACCTGCCGCTCAACAAGTGGGCCAACGCTTTCGTGGAATGGCTGGTCTCGGAATACGGCGTCGTTTTCGAGACCGTATCGGACAGCCTCCTCGCGCTGCTGGTCGGCCTGGAGCACTTCCTGCGCGATCTGCCGTGGATCGTCGTGTTCGCCGCCGTGGTCGCGATCACCTACGTCTCCGGCGGCCGCAAGCGGGGCGTGACCGCGCTCGTGGCCGGCTGCCTGCTCTGCATCGGACTCGTGGATCCCAAGCTCTGGGACTACGCGATGATGACCCTCTCGGTCATGCTGGTCTCCACCATCATCTGCATCGTCATCGGCATCCCGATCGGCATCGCGATTTCGAGGAGCGATCGGATGCGGAACTTCGTCCTGCCGGTGCTCGACCTCATGCAGACCATGCCGAGCTTCGTCTATCTCATTCCGGCGATCATGCTGTTCGGCCTGGGCGCGGTGCCCGCCGTCTTCGCCACGGTGATCTACGCCGTCCCGCCCGTGATTCGCCTCACCGACCTCGGCATTCGCCTGGTGGACGAGGACATCGTCGAGGCGTCGGACGCCATGGGCGCCAGCAAGCGGCAGAAGCTCCTCGGCGTCCAGATTCCCATGGCGCTCTCCAACATCATGCAGGGAATCAACCAGACCACGATGATGGCGCTCTCGATGGTGGTCATCGCCTCGATGATCGGAACCCGCGGTCTCGGAAACGAGGTGCTCCTGGGTCTCCAGCAGCTCAACGTCGGGCGCGCGCTCGAGGCGGGCGTGGGAATCGTGTTGCTCGCCATCGTGATGGACCGCGTGACGCAGGCCTACGGAAGGCGGCTCATCAGGACGACGGGGGAGGGCTGAGCCGATGCCGCTGATCGAGATACGAAGCGTCTACAAGATATTCGGGGACGCCCCGGAGGAGGCCCTCGCCCTGGCGCGGGAGGGCGCCGGCAAGGATGACCTGCTGGCCAGGACGGGCTGCGCGCTCGGTCTCAAGGACGTCAGCCTCTCCGTCGAGAGCGGGGAGATTTTCGTGGTCATGGGGCTTTCCGGCTCCGGGAAATCGACCCTCATCCGCCACGTCAACCGGCTGATCGACCCGACCGCCGGCCAGGTGCTGGTCGAGGGCAGGGACATCCTCCAGCTCTCCCAGGAGGAGCTCATCGCGTTTCGCCGCGGGACCACGAGCATGGTGTTCCAGCGCTTCGCGCTCTTCCCTCACCTGACGGTGCTGGAGAACACGGGCTACGGCCTCGACGTGCAGGGCGTGCCGCTCAAGGAGCGCGCCCGCCGGGCGATGCGCTGGATAGAGGACGTCGGGCTCGCCGGCTACGAGGACGCCTACCCGGCGCAGCTCTCGGGGGGGATGCAGCAGCGCGTGGGGCTGGCGCGCGCCCTTTGCACGGACCCGCAAATCCTGCTCATGGACGAGCCTTTCAGCGCCCTCGATCCGTTGATTCGCAAGCAGATGCAGGAGCACCTCATCGTGCTCCAGCGCGACCTCAGGAAGACCATCGTGTTCATCACGCACGACCTTGACGAGGCGCTCAAGATAGGCGACCGCATCGCCATCCTGAAGGACGGCGTGGTTCACCAGGTGGGCGTGCCGGAGGAGATTCTGCTCAGCCCGGCCACCGACTACGTGCGCGTGTTCGCGCGGGACGCCAGGCGGGGTCGGGTGGTGACGGCGGGCGCCATCATGACGCCGCCGGACGGCGCGGCGGGCGGGCCCGCCGTCGCGAGCCGGACCGTTCTTCAGGACATGGTGCCGAAGTCCCTGGCGAGCGAGTCGCCGTTGCGGGTGGTGGACGGGGGCGAGGTGGTCGGCGCCGTCTCGCGCGAGACACTGCTCCGCGGTCTCGCCGACCATCTGGGCGCCTCATAGAAGCGGCGCGACCGGGGCCTTATTCAGAAGAAATTCCCCGTCTTTCGGCGTTTTTCGTTTTGAATCAATCGGTTATGCGTTCGCAAAAGCTGCGTGAATTCGCTTGAAAACGCCCTGAATTCGTTTTGAATTCGCTCGATTGTATTTGAATTGAAAGGTTTTCGGTTCGACGGAAAAAGACGCCTTTTTGATCGGGGATCGGGCGCGTTTCAGCTCGAATCGTACCTTTTTCGCTTCTTTTCGGGACACCGCAAATGCGGGCAAATGCGCGGATTTTGTCGATTCCGCAACGGACAGCCACAGGGTGTTGTCCCGACGAACGAAAGACGCGCCGCGTCATCGCCGACCTGTAGGCGGGGCGCATATATGCGCCCCCTACGGGTCCCGTTCATGGGTCGCCGATAATCCGATCCGGCGCACGAACAAATACGCAACGGGCGGTTCGCGAACCGTGGGGCGGATCCGAAAAGGAACCGCCCCTGCGAAACCCATCGCGCCGCCGGGCGTCCCGACGAACGAAAGACGCGCCGCGTCGTCGCCAGCCCTACGTGCGGGGCGCATGTATGCGCCCCCTACAATCGGATGACGCCGCCCCCGGCCCGTAGGGGACGCATATATGCGTCCCGTTTTGTTCGGCGACCAAAAGCGGGCGGTTCGCGTCAGTTTTCTTCAGGGAGAGAAGAAGAATTTGAGGAGGCCGAAGGTGAGGGTGACGTTCAGTCCCACGAGGCCAAGCCCCACGACGAACGTGAACTTCTGCGACCGCGCCTCGACCCGCGCGATGGAGGCTTCCAGGTCGCCCCTTAGCGCCTGCATTTCAACTTGGAGCTCGGATTTGACTCCCTGAATTTCAACCCGGAGTTCGGTCTTGACCTCCTGAATTTCGGACTGGAGTTCGCCCTTGACCTCCTGAATTTCAGCTTGGAGTTCGCTTTTCGCCTCTTGCAGGTCGATTTTCGTGGCGACGCTGCCGCCCACGGCGTCCTTGAAGGTATCTACGACGGCGCGCGCCTGGGTCTCCTCGAAACCCGATTCCCGGAGCGATTCCATCGCCTTGAGCGTGTCGAAACCGATCATCGTCCGTCCCTCTCCCGGCGTTGGCTGCGGGAGAAGCATACCACAGGCCGCGCCGAATGTGGAAGGGTGAAAATGGCGGCGATATTCCGTTGTAGGGGACCCTACGGGCGAATATCCCGGCGGTGAAAAGGCGGGCGGCGGTTTTGCGTAGGTGACGCGCCGAGAGGCGCTTCCCACGCATATATGCGTCCCGCGTCGTTCGGGGTGATGCGGGTTTCGTCGGTTCCGTAGGGACAACCCCCTGTGGTTGTCCTTTGCGGTTTCGCGATCGCCGTTTCCGGGCGTTCGATGTTTTGGCGGTTCGATTGCAGGGGCATCCCCTCCCCGGGGACGCCCCACAATTCGTGAACCGCCCACCGTCATTCACGGCGTCAATCCCGACGGCCCGGAATCCGGGGTTTAATCAACGAAGGACAACCACAGGGGGTTGTCCCTACGGGCGCCATATCCCATCAAGGAAAAGACGGGCGGTTCGCGAACCGTGCGGCGTGCTAGATTATTTTCTTCGGGTGTGGCATTTGCTTGGGCGCAGGGTTCTTTCGTTCGCGCGCGTCCGATTCGGCGCGCGCGGGTCATCGGCGGGCGGACGACGGAGCGAATGGGCGGCCCCGGAGGCGGAAGGGAGACAATCGTCGCGCTCTCCACGGCGCCCGGTCGCGGGGCCATCGCCATCGTCCGCTTGAGCGGTGAGAGGGCGCTCCCGATTCTGACGCGGATTTTCGCGCCCCGGAGGAAAGGGGACGCCTTCCCGGAGCGGCGCCCCGCGCTGGGGCGCTTCGTGGAGGACGGGGAGGCCTTCGACGAGGGCGTGGCGATCTATCACCCCGGCCCCCGCTCGACCACCGGCGAGGACGTGGTCGAGATGTACTGCCACGGCGGCCCGGCCATCGTGGAAGCCGTCCTGCGCCTCGCCCGGGAGGCGGGCGCCCGGCCCGCGCGGCCGGGCGAGTTCACCCGGCGCGCCTTCCTGGAGGGGAAGATCGACCTGCTTCAGGCGGAGGCCGTGGCCGACCTGGTGGCGGCGCAGACGCAAAAGGCGGCGAAGGCCGCTCTCCGTCACCTGGACGGGCGCCTTTCCTCCCTGCTGGAGGAGATCTGGGAGAAAATCGTGGAGGCGGGCGCGCACGTGGAGGCGGCGATTGATTTTCCCGAGGAGTTCGAGCCGGGCGCGGGCCCCTCGGCGTCGGGCGCGCCCATGGGGAGCGCCGCGCTCGCGCGCCTGTTCGCGGAGGTCGGGGCGTCGCTCGAAAGGCTTCTGGCGAGCTACCGCTCCGGCAGAATTCTCCGGGAGGGGGCGCGGGCGGTCATCCTCGGAAGGCCCAACGCCGGAAAATCCACCCTCCTGAACGAGCTGCTGGGCGCAGATCGCGCCATCACGAGCGAGATTCCGGGCACCACGCGGGACACGGTGGAGGAGGTTTGCGACCTGGGAGGCGCGCCGGCGCGGCTCATCGACACGGCGGGGCTGAGGGCGACCGGGGATCCGGTCGAGCTCGAGGGCGCCGGACGGGCGCGCCGCGCGGCCGGGGAGGCCGACCTGTGCCTCATGGTGATGGACGCCGCGAAAGGGGACGGGGAGGCGGCCTGGGCCGCGCGGGAGGCGCGCGCTTTGAAATGTCATAACATGTTTATATTCAACAAGTTGGATAAAATTTCCCGCGAGGAGAAAGAGAGGGCGCGCGCTTTTCTGCGCGAGGCGGCGCCGGACGCTCCCGCCCCGCTTTTCGTTTCCGCCCTGACGGGCGAGGGGCTGCCCGCGCTGCGCGAGGCGATGGCGCGCGCCCTGACGGACGAGGAGCTCCCGGGCGCCGAGGCGATCCTCACGCGCGAGCGGCACCACGGCGAAATCTCGAGATGCCTCGAGGCGGTGAGGCGCGCCGGGGCGGGCGCCGGGGAGGCGCTCTCCCCGGAGCTGGTGGCGGTTCATCTGAACGAGGCGCAGGCCGCCCTCTCCGGACTTCTGGGGAAGGACTACGGGCAGGCGCTGCTCGACAGGATTTTTTCCACGTTCTGCATCGGAAAGTAGCGAAGCGGACGAACGGGAGGGGAGGCTTCGGGCTTGGCTTCTCGTCATGACGTCATCGTCGTGGGCGGCGGACACGCCGGCTGCGAGGCGGCGCTCGCCGCCGCGCGCCTGGGCGCGCGAACCCTGATGCTCACCATGAACCTCGACACCGTGGGGCTCATGTCGTGCAATCCGGCCATCGGCGGGCTGGCCAAGGGCGTGCTGGTGCGCGAGGTGGACGCCCTCGGCGGCGAGATGGCGCGCGCCATCGACGCCACGGGCATCCAGTTCCGGATGCTCAACACGAAGAAGGGCCCCGCCGTTCAGGCGCTGCGCGCCCAGGCGGACAAGCAGCGCTACCGCGCCTACATGAAAAACGCGGTGGAGAGCCGGGAGAACCTCCTCCTCAAGCAGGGCGTGGCGCGAAGGCTTCTCGTGAAGGGCGGAGCGATAGCGGGCCTCGAGGATCATTTCGGGGAAATACACGAATGCGGGGCGCTCGTTCTCACGCCGGGAACCTTCACGCGCGGCCTTCTTCACTACGGGGCGCGGAAGGTGGAGGGAGGGCGCGCCGGCGAGGGTTCGGCGAACGAGCTGACCGCGCAGCTCCTCTCCCTCGGCTTCTCCCTCGGGCGGATGAAGACGGGGACGCCCCCCAGGATAGACGCGAGGTCGGTCGATTTCGACCGCCTCGCCCTTCAGCCCGGAGACGACCCCCCGCTCCCGTTCTCCTACCGGACGCCCGCCATCAACCGGGAGCAGACGCCCTGCTGGATCACCTGGACGAACCCGGGGACGCACGGGATCATCCGCGAGAACATCGACCGCGCCCCGATGTACAACGGCCAGATAGACGCCGTGGGCGTCCGCTACTGCCCGAGCATCGAGGACAAGATCATGCGGTTCGAGGGCAAGCGGGAGCACCAGATATTCCTGGAGCCGGAGGGGCGCGAGACCCGCGAGATTTACGTGAACGGGCTTTCCACCAGCCTGCCGGTGGACGTGCAGCGCCGGATGCTGAGGACGATAGAGGGCCTGGAGCGCGCCGAGATGATGCGCCCCGGCTACGCCGTGGAATACGACTACGTGGAGCCGACCGAGCTCGACGCGAGCCTGATGACGAAGAGAACGCCCGGGCTTTTTCACGCCGGCCAGATGAACGGGACGACCGGCTACGAGGAGGCGGCGGCGCAGGGGATCATGGCGGGCGTCAACGCCGCGCGGCGCGCGGGCGGGGAGGCGCCCGTCGTCCTCGGTCGGGAAGAGGCGTATATCGGCGTCCTGATAGACGATCTCGTCACCAAGGGAACGACCGAGCCCTACCGGATGTTCACCAGCCGCGCGGAGCACAGGCTCCGGCTCCGGCACGACAACGCGGATTTCCGCCTGATGGCGCTGGGTCGCCGAATCGGCTCCCTGGACGAGGCGACCTGGCGCGCCTTCGGGGCGCGGGCGAAGCGGGCGCGGGAGGCCGTCCGCTACGCGGAGTCCGCGGTGACGCGGCCGAAGCCGGAGGCGCGCGCCGTCATGGAGGCGGCGGGCTCGGGCGCGCTCAGGAAGCCGGCCAGCCTCGGCGACATTCTCCGAAGGCCGGAGGCGGGGCCGGAGCTGGCGATGCGCATCGACGCCCTGGGCGAGGGCCGCTTTCGGGAGATCTGGGAGGGGCTGGAGGAGGAATCGCGGCGCTACGTTCTGGCGGAAATAAAATACAAGGAGTATTTCGAGCGGGAGCATCGGCAGGTCTCGCATCTGAGAATGGCGGACAAGGTGAAAATACCCGAGGACGTCTCCTACGCCGACGTGAGCCACCTGACCGCCGAGGCGCGGCAGCGGCTCGAGCAGATACGTCCGAGGACGCTCGGGCAGGCGAGCCGCATTTCGGGCGTGACCCCCGCCGCCGTCGCCGTGCTGGAAATTCACCTCCGAAAGCGAAGCGGAAAATCCGGGGGCGGGGCGCGCCTTCCGGCCCCGGATCGTGGGTAGCCGGAACGTCCCGGCCCGCTTCTCCTTCCGAATCACCGGATCGAAAACCCCGATGTTCCACGTGAAACAATCCGCGTCTCAACGGATCCGGTCGGCGGAGTCGGATCGGGAGCCCTGATTGTTCCACGTGGAACATTCGCTTCATCGTCGTTCCGGCGGAGGCCGGAATCGGGAGCCGACCGGGAGCGCCGGATTCCGCAATCTCCGTTTTCCGTCGGGATTGACGCGCGTCAGGCGGATCGCCGCCGCGAATTTCGTTTCGCGTAGAACTTGTCTGTTGAATTTCCCCCGACGATGTGAGAGTCTTTGATCGCTTGGTTTTTTTGCGATTTCTTTTGCCTCGCCCTGGAAGCGGGACATGGAAACGGCGCTTAGCGAAACGACCCCGGCGAGCGGCGCGCGCTCCGATGCGGGAGAAGGCGCCTGCAAGGTGGTGGCCGTCGTGAACCAGAAGGGAGGCGTCGGCAAGACGACGACGGCCGTGAACCTGGCCGCCTGTCTCGCCGTGGCAAACGAGCCGACCCTGCTGGTCGATCTCGACCCGCAGTCGAACGCGACGAGTAATTTCGCTTTATTTTCGCAATCGTCCGCGCTTTACAGAGCCTTGGTGCTGGGCGGGCCGGTCAAGGACGAATCCCTGCTTCAGACGGAAATAGAAGGGCTTCGCGTTCTCCCCTCCTCCATCGACCTGGCGGGCGCGGAGGTGGAGCTCGCGGAATTGCCGGAGCGGGAGAGCCGCCTGCGGCGCGCGCTCGATCCGATGCGGAGACGCTTCCGCTACATTTTCATCGACTGTCCCCCCTCTCTCGGCTTTCTCACCCTGAACGGCCTGCGGGCGGCGGACGAGGCGCTGATACCCATCCAGGCGGAATACTTCGCGCTCGAGGGGCTGGCGCGGCTGATGAAGACGGTCGAGCGGGTGCGCCGAAGCTTTCATCCCGCCCTGAGGGTGGGCGGAATCCTGCTGACCATGTATGATTCGAGAACGAACCTCTCGCGCCAGGTGAAGGAGGATTTGAAGTCCCACCTGCCGGAGTTGACGTATCGGGTCGTGATTCCGAGAAGCGTGCGGCTGGCGGAGGCGCCGAGCCATGGAAAACCCGTGATAACCTATGACATCTCCTCGCCGGGCGCCCAGGCGTATCTCTCCCTGGCGAGCGAGTTTCTGGCGCGCTCGAAGGAGAGGACGAGAGGCTGAGCATGGCGACCGCGAGAAAAAGAGGACTCGGCAGGGGGCTGGACGCGCTCCTGTCCCCCGAAGAGCCGCGGGATCCCCCGATGTCGGGCGCGCGCCCGGGCGCCGCCTCCGACGCCGGGGGCGTCCTGATGCGCCTCTCGCCGGAGAGCCTCTCGCCCGGCGTTCATCAGCCCCGGGTCGATTTCGACGAGGAGGATCTCTCGGAGCTCGCCGCGTCCGTCGGCCGGCGCGGGGTGATTCAGCCCATTCTGGCGCGGCGCGCCCCGGGCGGCGGATACGAGATCGTCGCGGGCGAGAGGCGCTGGCGCGCCGCCCGCTTGGCGTCCGTCGATGAGGTTCCCGTCATCCTGGTGGACGCCGGGGAGGACGAGGCGCTCGAACTGGCGATCGTCGAGAACGTCCAGCGATCGGACCTGAATCCAATGGAGGAGGCGGCCGCCTACGCCAGCATGATGGATCGTCTGGGCCTGACGCAGGAGGAGGTCGCCGCGCGCGTGGGCAAGGAGCGCTCGACCGTCGCCAACTACGTCCGGCTCCTGAGGCTGCCCGCCTCCGTTCAGGAGAGCGTGGCCGCCGGCCTGCTCTCCATGGGGCACGCGAGGGCGCTCCTGGCGCTGCGGACGGAGGAGGAGACGGCGCGGCACGGGGAGGCCGCCGTCAGGAAGCGGCTCTCCGTGCGCCAGCTCGAGACGCGCGTCCGCAAGGCGCTCGCGGGCGGGGGGCGGGAGAGGGCGGCTTCGGGGAGGGCCGAACCCCGCGCCGGGCCCTCGGGGCCGCAGGCGTTGCATCTCCGCGAGGCGGCGGATCGGCTCAGGAGCGCGCTGGGAACGAAGGTGGCGATTTTGGGCGACGAGAACAGGGGCGCGATTGAAATCGAGTATTATTCGACCGAGACGCTCGAGGGGCTGCTCCAGCGGCTTTGCTGACGCCGGGCTTCTCCCCTGGGGCCAACGCGGGGGTTCGTTTGGATGGCGAAAAACTACGAAAAGAGCATTCGCGCCTTCCTGGGGGAGGGCACGGAGTTCAAGGGCGTCATCTCTTTCGAGGGAACCGTGCGCGTGGACGGCGTCCTGGAGGGGGAGGTCGTCACGGAGGACACCTTCATCATCGGCCCGGCGGCGCGGGTGACGGCGCGCATCGCGGCCGGCGTCGTCATCGTGATGGGCCGGGTGGAGGGGAAAATCGTGGCGAAGGAAAAATGCGAGGTCCGGGTCGGCGCCCACGTGCGGGGCGACATCCATACGCGGAGCATCTACATCGAGGACGGCGCGGTGTTCGAGGGCGCCTGCCGCATGATGGGCGAGTCGGAGGAGTCGGGCGAATCGGACGAATCGGGGGAGGCGGAAGAGGCGCCCGAGGCGACGGCGGAGAGCGCGCGGGAGGGCGAACCGGCGGGGCGGGCGTCCTGAAGGGCCGGGCGCGCGCGAGACGGAGAGGCCGGACGCCCGAGAAGAGGCGGACATCGCGATGGAAGGCGGTCGCTCGGTTTTCGGCGCGTTTGCCGGATTTTTCCTCTGGCTCGGAATCGCCTATTATTTCTACCATCGGGATTTCGCGGGCGCCTTTCGCCTCGTCGTGGCCGCGGGCCTGCTGTATGGCGCCTGGATTCTGTTTTCCCGGCTTCGCGCCGCGCGCGCGAGGCGCTCTCCCGTGCGGGAGGAGGACGCCGATTCGCCGCCCGCCCCGGATTTCCCGGACTATGATTTCGAGAACGTGAAGCCGAAGGACTTCGAGTGAGGCCGGGGTCCGCGCCGCGCGCGGGCTTCTCCCGGACCTGAACGGGAAGAGAATATGAAATTTCTGGCGGCGGCGGCCCAGATCGGCCCGACCCTGGGGAATCTCGACGCGAACCGGGAACTGCTGGTCAGGGAGGTGAGGAAGGCCGAGAGAAGGGGCGTCGATCTCCTGGTTTTTCCCGAACTTTCGCTGACGGGTTATTTCCTCAAGGACATGGCGCCCGAGGTGGCGCTCGCGCGCGGGGACCCGCGCGTGAAGGAGATCGCCGCCCTCAGCAGGAACGTCTCCCTCGTGGTCGGCTTCGTGGAGGAATCCTCCGGGCACGGCTTCTTCAACGCGGCGGCCTATTTCGAGGGCGGCGAGACGCTCCACGTTCACCGCAAGGTCTATCTGCCGACCTACGGGCTGTTCGACGAGAACCGCTACCTGGGCCGGGGCGAGAAGATTCGCGCCTTCGACACCCGGTTCGGGCGGGCGGCCATCCTCATCTGCGAGGACGCCTGGCACCCGAGCCTGGCGGGAATCGCCTCGCTGGACGGCGCGGACCTGCTCATCGTCCCCTCGGCGAGCCCCGCGCGGGGCGTCGGCAGGCGGGGCGGCAGGGGCGGGCTCGCCATTCAGCGCGTCTGGCGCGCCCTCACGGGAACCTACGCCGCGGTCTACAACCAGCACGTCATCTTCAGCAACAGGGTCGGGTACGAGGACGGAATCAACTTCTGGGGCGGCTCGGAAATCCTCTCGCCCGGCGGGGAGCCGCTCGCCCGCGCGGGGCGAACGAAGGAACGGCTGCTCCTCGCCCCGATGGACGCGGCGAACGTGAGAAGGGCGAGAATCTCCTCCCCCACGGTGCGGGACGAGGACATGCGCCTCACCCTTCGGGAGCTCGGCCGCATTCAGAGGGCGCGGGATCGGTGAGTCTTCGCGCCGAAGCCGCCCGCCGCGGCCGCCGGCGCGGTGGGTATTTTCCCGCCCGGCCGCCTTATTCGTCCCGCCATTCGGTTTTCGAGGGCAGCGCCCCGCCTCTGAAATTGAACAGCGTCGCCGGAGCGCCGCTCGCGTTGTGAACCGTGTGCCAGACGCCTCCGGGCGTGTGAACCAGGTCCCCCCCGGACGCTTCGATGGTCTCGCCTTCCGTGATGAAGTTCATGCGCCCTTCCAGCACGAGCGTCGCCTCGTCCATGGTTTTCTGGTGGCGGTGGACGTGCGGCCTCGCCCCCGGCGGAAACGAAACCACCTGGCATTCGAGGTATTCCGTGGCGATGGCGCGCCTCAGCCCCCGCTCCTTCACCCCCTCGGGGTCGAAGGGCGCGGCGAGCTCCCCGACGCGGCCCTTGACGCAGGGAAAGGGCGGATCCGGCCGGTTGCCGACGGACTCGGGGTCCGGGTTCGGGGGCGGGTCGCCCTCCGGCAGGAAAAAGCCCGACGGCATCCGGCCCCCTCTGAAATTGAACTCCACGAGCTCGCCCTCGCCGACGTTTTTCATGTGGTGCATGGCGCCGCGCGGGTTCAGGAGGAGGTCGCCCTCCCCGACCCCGAACGCCGCGCCGCCGTTGTGAATCAGCCCGCTTCCGCGCCAGATGAGGTAGCCCTCGTCCATCTCCTCGTGGTGGGCGTGGTAGGGGGGATAGGCGCCCGGGGGCAGGACGATGACCCGCACCTCGAGGCGGGGCGCGTCGATGCGGAGGGGAGAGCCTTTTTCGCGCGCCTCCTCCTCGTCATAGACCCACTTCAGGCTTTCGACGTTCCCCACGAAAGGCATGGCGCGCTCCCGATGATTCGGCGGATGGAGGCAAGGTATCCCCGGCGCCGCGCGGGGTCAATCGCCGGGCGGCCGTTGCGCGCGGAGTCCGCCAGGGGCATGATGGAGGGCGAACCGAGGCAGGGGCGCGCTTCCCGTCATGGAGGTCGGGTTTTTTGAGCGAAGGGATCGTTCGCGGCGCGATGGAGGAACTCGAGCTGGACGCCGGCCTCGCCGTCGGCCTGCTTTCCGGGTTCATCCGGGACGAGGTCTCCAAGGTGGGCGTGCGGAAGCTGGTGCTGGGGCTATCGGGCGGAATCGACAGCGCGCTTTCCGCTTTTTTGGCGGCGCGCGCCATGGGGCCCGAGAACGTGACGGGCGTCATCATGCCCTACCGGCTCTCGAACCCCCAGAGCGAGAAGGACGCGCGCGCGGTCGCCGGCGCCTGCGGCGTCCGCTTCGAGGTGGTGGACATTTCCCCCCAGGTGGACGCCTATTTCGAGCGGTTTCCCGACGCCGACAACCTGCGCCGGGGCAACAAGATGGCGCGGGAGCGCATGACCATTCTGTATGATCACTCGGCGATGCTCGGCGCCCTGGTCGTCGGCACGAGCAACAAGACGGAGCTTCTGCTCGGCTACGGAACCCTGTTCGGGGACATGGCGAGCGCCGTGAACCCCCTCGGCGACCTGTTCAAGACGCAGGTGCGCCAGCTCTCCCGCTTCCTCGGGGTGCCGGCGCGGGTGGTGGACAAGGCGCCGAGCGCGGACCTGTGGGCGGGGCAGACCGACGAGGAGGAGCTCGGCTGCGCCTACGAGACGGCCGACGCCGTTTTGTACCGGATGATAGACTGCCGCTTCACGCCCGGGGAGCTGGCGGAGGAGGGCTTCGCGCCCGGGCTGATAGACGACATCCGGCGGCTGGTTCGGCGCAGCCAGTACAAGAGGCGCCCGCCCCTGATCGCGAAAATCAGCCAGCGAACCATCGACAGGGATTTCCGCTACGCCCGGGACTGGGGGCTGTAGTCCCGCCCGCCCTTGATGCGGACGCGAGCCTGTGGCAACATGACGGACGCTCCACGCTTCGTTTTCCGGCTTTTCTTCGCCATGCGGCCGAGGGCGCGTGATTTTTTTCGACTTTCGGAGTTTCGGGGAGGGGGCGAAATGGCGTTGCTGAAAGAGGGAGCCCGGGCGCCCGCCTTCGCCCTCCGGGACGCGAACGGCAAGGTGCGCCGCCTTTCGGGATACAAGGGCCGGAAGGTCGTCCTCTACTTCTACCCCAAGGACAACACGCCCGGATGCACGACCGAGGCGCAGGACTTCAACAGGGAGCTGCGGAAGATGGAGCGGAAAAACGCCACCGTCATCGGCGTGAGCCCCGACAACGAGGTCAGCCACAAGAAATTTTCGGAGAAGCTGAGCCTGGAGTTCACCCTGCTGGCGGATCCGGACGGCGTCATTTCATCGAAATACGGGGCGTATGGCGAAAAAACGCTGTTCGGCAGAAAGTTCAACGGCATCTTCCGCACCACCTACATCATCGACGAGAAGGGCGTCGTCGAAAAGGTTTTCAGGAACGTGAAGGTGGACGGACACGCGAAGGACGTGCTGAAAGCGCTCTAGCCGCCGCCCCGCCGCGGGTGTTCGCGGGGTTCCAAAACGACTCCTGCAAGTCGCTTTTATCGGCCGACGCCATGAAACCGGCGATCGGTTGGCAGGAAAGCCAGTCAATGCGAAAGCGCCAAGGCAACAACCCCAAGCGCAGAATCATCCCAAAAGACGAGGTTGCCCCGGATGTTCTGGAGCGATACGCAAGCAGGGCGAAATATACGGGCAGCTCTCTCCACAAACGGAACGCCGCCGACTATGGCTTTCACCCGCCGGCGAATCCGCGCCCGAACAAATCATTATGCGATGGCGGCAGGATAGTGGAGCGCGCCGAAGCGAAGGCTCTCTTTCGGGAGGGCATAAGGCGAGGTATGATCAGCGGCCGCCTTACGAGGGAGTTTCCCAAACACGTCTGGGCGGTGGACCCGGATGGGCGCGTATATGAGGCAATACATGGGAGGGAAGGAGATTATCATGGATATGAACTTGGCGATGATGATCCCATGAAAGAAATGATTCTCAAGGAGTGGAGTTCGAGATGTCCGGCGAGCTGACCATTTCACTCTCCTCCGAACGCCTCGCTTCCGGGTCGGCTGAAGAGCGGGCGACGTTCGGCCTTTTCTCGGTGGCGGCGAACGGACACCCACTGACTGCGGGCGAGGATATCGAGCGGAAGGAACTCCGCTATGGGCCGCATGTTTCCGGCTACCCCATCGCCGAATGGATCGCCTGGAACTGGTGGCGGCTTCGCTGGGAGGTTGGCCGCCCCCGTTCGACCGACGAAAACGCCGTGAGTCGTTGGGATTTCGCGCATCGGATGTCGGCAATCGGCGAGGGCTACGCATGGCCCAACGTCACCATTTACTCTGACGGGTTGCAATCCTTCTTGACTTCCGAACCTTCCGGGAGTCCCGAAACGGCTCTGTTCCGTTACATGGGAGCAAAGCGCCAGGCGGTTCCGGCGGACAGCCCGGAGGCCGCCTTCGACGGATTCCTGAAAGATATCCTGAGCAGGCTTGAAGCGAAGGACGTCCGGGAAACCAATCTCCATCGCCTGTGGAGCGATCTGAAAGAGGAGAGAAGCAAACCGGACATCGCCCGGTTTCGGCGGCTGGAAGCGCAGCTCGGCTACGAGCCGGGCGAAGCCGACGAGGCCGCGATTCGCCGTCGTCTCGACGATGCGGCGAAATTGGGAGAAAAGGCACTGGGAGAACTCGCCGCCGACGCAACGCTTGACACCGATGCCTTGGACGGCATGATGCGGGCGAGCGACATCTCGGACATCGCCAAGCGGGAGGGTTTCGAGGCCAATCCAGATGACGCGATCAAGCTGGGCGACGTGACGGGAATGCCGCAACTGGGGCGAGAAGAAGCTTGGCGCGTGGGAGAGTTTTGCGCAAAAAGAATCCGCGACCA
This sequence comes from bacterium, assembly GCA_965242545.1. Classification (GTDB taxonomy): domain Bacteria; phylum UBA8248; class UBA8248; order UBA8248; family UBA8248; genus Bin107. Next base: position 2,951,707 of record OZ251456.1, on the reverse strand, counting down.
GGAAAACCTGGATGGACAGTTAATTTCCGACAAGCAACTTGTGGAATTCGCCGGAAGTATGCGAGACGCGATTTCGGAGAAAAACGGGCAGTCGCCTAAAATATCTTTCGCCCTCGCCGGAGAGGACGCGCGCGCGCTTGTGTATCTCAGCTCGAAAATGGAAACGGGCCGGCGTTTCGATCTTGCTCGCCTGATCGGCGATCTTGTATTTCAGAATCAGCTCGTTCAATCCGGCGAGCCGCTTTTCCCCGTTACGCGCGCCTACAGCTATCGGCAGAAGATGCAGCGCGCGTTCGCCGCGGAACTTCTGAGTCCGTTTGCCTCCGTGGATGAGATGATGGCTGAGGATTATTCCTCGGATGAAAAACGGCATGAAACAGCAAAGCGTTTCCGTGTTTCTGAATGGGTGGTTCAGACCCAGCTGTTGAACAAGCGTCGCATTGACCGAAGAGACGCGCCGGATGTCGCCGAGCGTTCACCTGTTCACGAAAAGGGCCGCACCGCACGGGAAAGCAACCAGGAGAAATAACCCGATATTTCCCGGGAACGCCGGGGTGATTTGGGATATGATCCTCTTTTACAAAAAGACGATGCCGGCGTGGGTCGCCGGGGGAGATTCGGGCGCGAGTCAGGGAGAGGGAGCCGGGATGACGATTCGACCGAAGGAGCTGCCGGAGACCACCGAGAACTGGGCGGAGGCCGACTTCAAGGGCCACGCAAAGAGCGTCGTCACCATCAAGGGCGGGCATACGATGGTGGTGGACGAACCCAGGCGGCTGGGCGGCTCGGACGAGGGCCCCTCGCCCACGGGCTATCTCGTGACGTCGCTCGCGGGCTGCACGGCGGTGATTCTGGAGAGGTGCGCGAAGGAGGCGAAGCTCGAGATAGGCTCCCTCAAGGTGAAGTCCTCCATCGTCTACAGCCCCAGGGGCATCGCGGGCCAGGAGGGATACCGCTCGAATCCGAGCGAGGCCCGCAGCGAAATCTGGCTCGAGATCGAGGCGAGCGACGAGCAGATCGAGGCGCTCAAGGCGGACTATTTCCGCAGATGTCCCGTCTATAACCTGTTCAGCGCGAGCGGCTGCGCCATGAAGGACGTCTGGCACATCAACGAATAGGCCCGCGCTCGCTTCCCGCGCCCGGGGGTTGGAGTTGCAATGCGTGCACGAATGGCGTCGAGAGCTTCCGTGCCGCGCTCAAGCGGGCGTATGCCGGCGCCTGCCACAAGACGAGCCCGAAGCATCTTGATCGGCATGTCCGGCAATTCGCCGCGAAGCGCAACCTGAGAGAGGAGGGCGCGCTGAATATCATGCGACATGCCGTAGCCGGGCTCATCGGGAAGCGCCTCATGCGCCGAGGGCTCATCGCCGATGACGGACTCCCTTCGGGCGCACATCAGGAGGACTGAGCCATGCAGACGCTCCCCGATGGGTTCTACGACAGCGCAACCCCCGAGAAGATGGCCCGCGCCCTCTTGCGACCTCTCCGAACCATACTTCCCGAATCCCCCATTCCCGCCGTTAATGTCGCTTCCGTCCCCCAGCTGAGCCCGCTCCGGTATCCGGGCGGCAAGACTTGGCTGATCCCCCACATCCGCGTCTGGCTCAAGAATCTCGGACCCCGAGAGGTCATCATCGAACCCTTCGCCGGCGGAGCCGTCGTGTCGCTGCTCGCTGTCGTGGAACAGTTCGTTGCGCGCGCGCTCATGGTGGATATGGATCGTGACGTCGCTGCGTTCTGGCGCGCGGCTCTGCAGCACACCCAGGAGCTTATCGACCGGATCGCGGACTTCGAGCCGACCCGGGAGACCGTGCGGGCCTTGGAGAGCCAAGCCCCGAACGACGTGGTGAGCCACGGATTCCGAACGTTGGTGCTCAACCGGACCAGGCGAGGCGGCATTCTGGCCCCTGGGGCGTCTCTGACGAGGAGCGGCGAGAACGGGGCGGGAATAGGATCGCGGTGGTATCCCGAGACGCTCTGCAAGCGTCTCCGGCTCATCGGGGACCATCAGGACCGCATCTCGTTCTTCGAGGGAGACGGACTGGCGTACTTGGAGAGCGCGGCGGGTCACCATGACCATGCCTGCTTCTTTCTTGACCCGCCGTATACGACCGATGGCGGGAAACGCGCGGGCGCGCGCCTGTATGCCCATAACGACCTTGATCATGTTCGGCTGTTCGAGCTAATGGCGGACACCAAGGTCGAATTTCTCATGACCTACGACTGTTCCCCGGAAGTCATCGCGTTGCTGGAGAAGCATCGCTTCCACGCGGTGATCGTAGCCATGAAGAACGGGCACCACGCGAAGGTTCCCGAGTTGGTGATCACGAGGCAACAGACATTCGCATGAGTCGATACGGGATCGGCGAGTGGTACGGCAGGCCCCTGCTGGCGCTCTCGCCTGACGAGCGCCGCCGCCGGGCCGCGACTGCCCTGTCGACGCGAGGAAACGCCCCGGCGTGTCCCTTCGCGGGGATGCAATGCAGCAAGCAGGGCGGAGTATGCAGCCTCCAAAGGTACGAGGAGTCCGGCGAACCAGCGGGCGAACCGGTGATCGTCTGTCCGGCTCGCTTCGACGAGGACGGGCAGCTCCTGCGCTGGCTCGCGGATATCGTAGGATTTCAGCATGAGACCGCCTATGTGGCCCGAGAAGTCCCGTTCATGATGAACCGGATCACGAATAAGGCGGCGGGGCGCATCGACATCGTGCTGGCCCACACGGAAGACGCGGCGATGTGGTTCGGTCTGGAGGTGCAGGCGGTGTACTTCTCCGGACCGAGTATGAGCGTTGAGTTCGAGCGGCTGCGGAAGAGTCCTGATTCGCCGTATCCGTCGCGTCTCCGCCGTCCCGATTGGCGATCGTCCAGCGCCAAGCGTCTCATGCCGCAGTTGCAGGTCAAAGGGCCGACGTTGCGCCGGTGGGGGTCCAAGATCGCTGTAGCGGTGGATCGTCCGTTTTTCGATGCCATCGGAGGCCCTTCTCCGCGTCCAAGTCATGACCCGAACGACGGAGACGTGCTCTGGTTGGTGCCCGAGATCCACGACCATCGGATGGTGCAGGGTCACTGGGAAGTGCTCACGTTGGAAGCCTCGACGGACAAGTTGCTGGCCGCTCACACCGTCCAGCGAGGCGAGTTCGAGGCCGACTTGCGCCAGCGGCTCAGGCCTATGCTCGACTGAGCGGCGTCAAATTATCTTGATAATCCCCTTTTCTTTCGCGCGCGGCGCCGATCGGCGCGGAAGATTCCGGCCCGATCGGTCTCCTCCTCATTCCGGACGCAGAACGCTTTTCGCCTTTTCGCCCTCGGGCGCGAGGGCGAGCGCGTCCAGATTCGGGCGCGCCGGGCTTCTCGTCAGGAGGAATTCCACCACCTCCTCCAGCGCCATGATCTCGTGCACCTCGCCGGGCCGGAACTGGAGCAGGTCCCCGGGGCCGGCTTCCAGAATCTCGCCTTCCACGGCGGCGCGAAGCCTCCCCTTCAGCAGATACAGAAACTGCTCGTCGTGGTGATGGTGCGGGCTGGAGTGGGCGCGCGCCTCCATGCGGAAATAACCGATGGTGGCGTGAGCGCCATCGACCCACGCGGCGTTCGCGGACACGTAGTCGGCGGCCTTTCCCTGCTCCCGGTTGGCGAAATCCCTGTAAATCGGCATGAGAGAAACTCCTGCGGACGGCGTGGAAATCCGGTCGCGGACGCGAGAGGCGTCCCGGGCGCATTGTAGCGTTCAGGACTCGCAATCTGTCCAGCGCCCGTGTATATTTCCGGGCGGGATGATATATTCGGCTCGCGCCGTCGCGGGAGCGATCCGGAGCCGACGGGAAAACGATGGTTTCCGGCTTCCGCCGGAATGACGATGAAGGGCGAAAATATCTTTCAACGCACGTCGGGCGCGCCGTCGCCTAGCCGGGCGGCGCGCCGGCGGCTTCATCGCGGCCGGCCCGGCCGCGATTCGGGAGGAATCCGGACGTGAAAATCGCAGCGCTCGCCCTTGTCCTGCTTCTCGGCGCCGCCCCCTCCGCGGGGGCTTACGATCCCTCGAAGCGGCCCCTGCCCGAACATCCGGCCTCCGCCTACGAGCTGGGCCGCGTCCGCCTTCACGACGGGGACATGCGGGGGGCGCTTTCGCATTTCCGCCGGGCGGTCGCCGCGAATCCCGCGGACTTCAGGGCGCGGACCCTGATGGGCTACGCCCTTCGCCACCTGGGCCGCCTGGAGGAGGCGGTCGCGGCGTACGACGGCGCCCTGGCCGTGAAGCCCGACTACGCCGAGGCGGTCGAATACCGGGGTGTCGCCCATCTGCTGCGGGGAGACCGCGCCGCCGCGGCGCGCGACTATCGAAAACTGGTTCTTCTGCGCTCGCCGCTGGCGGAAGATCTGAAGAAGCGAATCGACGAGAGCGGGAAATAGGGCGCGCCCTCATTTCGCTCCCGACGCTTTTCGGGTCGCCTTTTTCGCTTTCGGCGAAAAGTCTGGAGATTCCGTGACCGCGCCTCCCGTGGATGCGTTCGAGTTTTTCTTCGACAAGCCCTGGTCGGACGGCCTGCCCGTCGTCCCCCCGACCGAGGAGCGCCTGGGGGCGATGCTGGCGGGCGCGAACCGCGACCCGGACGAGATCATCGGAGAGGTTCCCCCGCTGCTGGGGCGGGCGGACGTTCGGACCATCGCCCTCCACGCCGTCATGGCCGGATGCCGGCCGGCGTATATGCCCGTTCTCGTCGCGGCGATGGAAGCCATCCTCGCCGAGGAGTTCAACGCGGGCGGGGCGCAGGCGACGCTCTCCTGCGCGGCGCCCCTCCTGATCGTGAACGGCCCCCGCGCGGCGGAAATCGGGCTGCGCGGCGGACTCGGCTGCTTCGGCCCGGGCAGCCGCGCGAACGCGACCATCGGCCGCGCCGTCCGGCTCCTGCTCCTCAACGCGGGCGGGGGGATACCGGGCGTCACCTCGATGAGCACGTTCTCCCAGCCCGCTCGGTTCACCTACTGCGTCGCCGAGAACGAGGCGGAAAGCCCCTGGCCCTCCCTCGCCGCCTCGAAGGGCTTCGACGCGGGCGAGAACGTCGTGACCGCGGTGAACGTGGAGGGCCCCTGCATGGTCTGGGACGACGCGAGCGACGCGCCCGAGCGGATGCTTCCCTCCATCGCGGACGCGATGTCCCATCTGGGGGCGTGGAACTGCTGGGCCAGCACCGATCTGGTGGTGGCGATGAGTCCGCAGCAGGCGGCGGTCTGCGCCGGACGGGGATACTCCAGGGAGGACGTTCACCGACGCCTTTGCGAAATCGCGGGCCGCTCGGTGGGCGAACTCAAGACGGGCGGCCACTTCAGGGAAAGCCGCGTCAGGAGCTTTCCGTTCCCGGTCGATCTGGACGACGACGACGCGTTCGTTCCGACGATCAAGGACGCCGAGCGGCTGTTCCTGATCGTGGCGGGCGGGGTTCCGGGGCCGATGACGGCCGTCATGCACGGCTGGAACGGGACCAGCCGCGCCGTCTCCCGCGCCTTCCGCGCCTGACGCCGCCCGTCCCCTCGCGGCGAGGAGAGCGGCTTTGAGCGATCATTTGGACGAATTCGAGTTTTTCCTCGACAAACCCTGGTCGGACGGCCTGCCCGTCGTCACCCCCTCGGAGGAGCGCGTGGAGCGGATGCTCTCGGGCGCCGCAGGGAGGAGCGCGGACGAGTCGCTGGGCGCCGTCCCGCCCGCCATGGGCGAGGCCACGGTTCGCAGCGTGGCGATTCACGCGGTCATGGCCGGCTGCAGGCCCGCGTATCTGCCGGTCGTCCTCGGCGCCGTCTCCCTCATGCTCCGGGAGGAGTTCAACGTGAACGGCGTCCAGGGGACGATGCACGGCGTGGCGCCCCTCATGATCGTGAACGGCCCCTACGCGGAGGAGATCGGGGTGCACGGGGGCAATGGCTGCTTCGGTCCCGGCTTTCGCGCCAACGCCTCCATCGGCCGCGCGATTCGCCTGATTCTGATGAACCTGGGCGGGGGGATTCCGGGCGTCTCCTCGATGACGATTTTCGGCACGCCGCTGCGCTACACCGCCTGCGTCGGGGAGAACGCGGCGGCTCGCCCCTGGGAGTCGCTCGCCGCGTCCAGGGGATACGGGGCGGACGAGAACGTGATCACCATGGCGATGGTGGAAAGCCCGCGCCTCACCTTCGACGACGTGAGCGAGGAGCCCGAGCGCCTGCTCCGGGGAATCGCGGACGCGATGACGGGCCTGGGCTCCTGGAACATGCACGCGCCCAGGACGGACATGGTGGTCGCCCTGAACCCCCAGCACGCGAAAATCTGCGCGGACGGCGGCCTCTCCCGCGCGGATGTTCACGGGCGGCTGCGCGCGCTGGCCGGCCGCAGGGTGGAGGAGCTCAGGCGCGGCGGCAACTGGCGGCGCGAGCGCGCCCTGGCCATGCCGATCGACGTCGACCCCGACGACGATGCGTGCTTCGTCCCCGTCATCAAGGACCCGCGCGATCTGCACCTCATCGTCGCGGGCGGCTGGGGCTCGGGCAGCGCGGTCTGTCACGGGTGGAGCGGCGGCAGCCGCGCCGTTCACGGGAGGTATGAGGCTTGACCCCGGAGTCGGCCGCGAAAAGCGGGGCGGCGGCGCGCGGCGATGGATGAGTTCGAGTTCTTCTTCGACAAGCCCTGGTCGGACGGCCTGCCCGTCGTCCCCCCGACCGGGGAGCGGGTGGCCGCCATGCTCGCCGGCGCCGGGCTCGAAGGCGCGGAGGTCGTCGGCGCGGTGCCGCCCCTCATGGGGGAGGCGAGTGTCGAGGCGATAGCGGCCCACGCCGTGATGGCGGGCTGCGCCCCCTCGTTCCTGCCCGTCGTCGTGGCGGGGCTTCGGGCGATTCTCGCCCCCCGGCTCAACCTGAACGGCGTCCAGGGAACGATGCACGCCGCCGCCCCCCTGCTCATCGTGAACGGCCCCTACGCCCGGAGGATCGGACTGCGCGGCGGAACGGGCTGCTTCGGCCCCGGCTTTCGGGCGAACGCGACCATCGGCCGCGCCATCCGCCTCGTTCTGCTGAACCTGGGCGGGGGGATTCCGGGCGCCGCCTCGATGAGCACCTTCGGCTCGCCCGCCCGATACGCCTTCTGCGTCGCCGAGAACGAGGCGGAAAGCCCCTGGGCGCCCCTGTCCGAGACGCGGGGGTTCCGGCGCGGCGAGGACGTGGCGACGGCGGTGATGGCGGAGGCGCCCCAGGGCTGTATCGACGATCATTCAAAAGAGCCGGAGTCTCTCTTCGTGGGCCTGGCGGACAGGATATCCACCCTGGGGTCGCTGAACATCTGGCTGAAGACCCAGGTCGTCGTCGCCATGGGGCCGGATCACGCGCGCATGTGCGCGGAGGCGGGCCTGGACAAGGAGGACGTGCGCCGGAGAATCATCGAACTCGCGCGCCGGCCCCTGGGCGAGCTGAAAAGGTCGGGCTACTGGCGCGAGGAGCTGGTCGCCAGGTGGCCGCTGGATGCGGATCCGCGCGATGATTCCTTCATGGCGCCGGCGATCAAGGACGCGGACGATCTGATTCTCATCGTGGCCGGGGGGACGCCCGGGCCGGTGACGGCCGTCATGCCCGGCTGGGTGGACGGCAGCGAGGCGGTCTCGGTTTCCTATCGGCCCTGCGCCTCGCCGGGGAGCGAAATCCCGGACGCGGGAGGGCGGATGAAAATTCGGGAAGGCCTCGGGAGGCGGACGCATGGATGAATTCGAGTTTTTCTTCGACAAGCCCTGGTCGGACGGCCTGCCCATCGTGCCGCCCACGGAGGCGAGAATCGCCTCGATGCTCGCCGGAACAAGGCGGGCGCCGGAGGAGATTCTCGGCCATGTCGCGCCGGCGGGGGGCGAACTGAGCGTCCGGGGCGCCGCGGCGCACGCCGTGATGGCGGGCTGCCGCCCCGAATACATGCCGGTGCTGCTGGCGGGGCTGGAGGCGCTTCTCGACGAGCGCTTCAACGTGAACCTCATCCAGGCCACGACGAGCGCGGGCGCGCCCTTCCTGCTCGTCAACGGCCCCTACGCCCGGGAGGTCGGGCTGAGCGGCGGGACGGGCTGCATGGGCCCCGGCTTTCGCGCGAACCTCACCATCGGGCGCGCCGCGCGGCTCGTCATGATGAACGTGGGCGGGGGGATTCCCGGCGTCACCTGCCTCGGCGGCTTCGGCGGCCCCTGGCGATGCGCTTACTGCGTCATGGAGAACGAGGAGGAGTCCCCCTGGGAGTCGTACGCGGAATCGCGGGGGTTTTCGCGGGAGGACAACGTGGCGACCATGATTCCCCTCGAGGGGCCGATCCAGGTGTGGGACGACGCGAGCCTCGACCCCGACCGGCTGCTGACCACCATCGCCGACACGATGTCCGCCCTCGGCGGGCCCAACATGTATCGGCAGGCGGACATGGCGGTCGTCCTGGGCGCGCAGCACGCCCGCCTGTGCGCCGGGGCGGGCCTCTCCCGCGCCGACGTTCACCGCGGACTGATGGAGAAGGGCGGCCGGACGGTGGGCGAGATCAAGCGCGGCGGCATCTGGCGGGGCGAGAAGGGGGCGTCGCGCTGGCCGTTTCCCGTGGACGTGAACGACGACGATTTTTTCGTGCCCGCCGTCGGCGACCCCGACGATCTGCACCTCATCGTCGCCGGAAGCCCGGGCTCGCCCTCGAGCATGGTCATGCACGGCGTCACCGTGGCCTGCCGCGCCGTGAGCAGGAAATTCGAGGCTTGAAGGGAGCGTATTGATATTCTTCCAACAGGGCGACAATAGGGCGTCTGCCCAAGACGCGCTCCGGGCCATATATCCGGCTAGGAAGAAAGGAGGAAACGTTCGTCTTTTTCGCTCTTGATTGAAAGCAAGCCCTTGATGCGTCCTGGCTGCGCCCAGTTACATGTTCCTTCCATATTGAACGCTTTCAGGTAGGCGGGAAGCGCATCGTTGAGCTCGTCCCTGATTCTCATCGCGTCCATCCGCGAATCCGATGAAATATAAGAGTGCATGGCTTGGTTTCCTTGCCAGGATCCTTTCACAACAACCGCGTTGAACTCATTTTTGCCCATTGATTGCCACATCACCTTCCATTTACGGAAAGTGTAATCGCCAACGCCAAGCAAGGCCCAACATACGCCGTTTTTCATCCGGCTTTGGATGAGGACGCCCTTTCTGTCTTTCATCACTTCTCGGTATTTTCTCAAATAATCCATAATTCCATATTGGCTCTCAATATCGCCCCAGCACAACGGATTTCCGGCGCTGTCATAAAGACACAGGATATATTTCTGCTTCTTTGGCAGTTGTCCTCCGAATAAGCCGCTGTGCGCCAAGGGAAACAGGTGTTTTGTTGATATTTTGACCTCTTTTCCGAAGCCATTTTTGAAAGTCTCAACATCCTTCAAGGGGCGGTTTTCTCGGTAAGCGGTCTCCAGTATGAAAACCTTGTTCAACCCGCCCGTGTTTATGCCCTGTCTTGGTTTTTGCCAATTAGCGACCCTGATTTTATTTTCGTAATCAAGAAGCTCTTTATCAGCGCTCACCCGCCAAGCCCCCTGATTGCCTGACGGAAAGCACCAAATTTGTTTTGTCGTCCTATTCTTTCCTAATTCTTCGTAGGGGATTGGATTTGTTTGTCTTTTTTCATTCGACAAGCACGCGAGTCCATTTCTCGTTCCGATGTTCGGAAAAACAAAGTTGCCTCTGAAGTCAACGATTTTGTCTGTCGTAAATGAATTATGGGTTTTGGGCGACGGCCTGAAATGAGCGTTGGCGCCCTCATTGAAGAACAACGAAAGAGGCGCGAAAAAATACCCCTTTCCCCCTGTTTTTACGTGGCTGGTCATGCACTTTTGGATAACCAAAGCCGCAATATCAACGCGACTTGCGCCCAGAAGAACTTCCTTTCTGTTCTTCACGAGGCCATATTTTTCAAAAAGAGGCTTCACCGCTTCCTTGTAGGAGGAAGGAAGATCAGTAAAATTCGACCAAGGCGGGTTGCCTATGGCGATATCGAACTTTCGGCTATTTTTATAGCCAAGAAAATCGGCGACAATAAAATTATCGCTTGGAAAATCAACGCCGGCGACATCGGAAAACGCGCTTAAGAAATTCCGCTTATCGGTCGAAACGATCTCGATGCCGAAAAGATTTCTTACAAGATCAGAGTGGATTATATCGCCGCGCCGGTTGGCTATATTTGCGAGACCGAGAAAAAACGCCCCATCACCGCATGTAGGCTCAAGTATCGTAGCCCCGCTTCTCCATGCGTCATAGACGCCGCAAGATTCAAGACACCATTCCGCCCATTCCGGAGGCGTAAAAACACGACCTATTTTTATGCCGCCTTCCGATTCAAAATGAGAAGTATTTGTAGCCGCCATCGCGGAATCTCCTCATTGCACCCATGCGCGTTTGAGCGTCTCGGCCAACCCGCTCATAGTGTTTGATAGCCAAGTCAACAAAGATATTGAAGAAATCCTCCATCGTCCGCGCCCATTCAATTTCTTCTGATATTTGGTTGATTGTATAATTTAACCTGACTTGGCCGGTTCCAAGATTTTCGATTCTATAGGCATCATCTGGAAGCAGGTGGAATGGAGCGATTCTGATGTATTCTAAATCTCTGAGCCCAGAACCGTCCTTCGCTCTGCTGTGGCCGAATTCAACCACAACAAATACCGCGCGGTCATTAGCGAGGAATTTTAGAAGATTGCCGACAGCGCATACGTCGCCATCCGAGTATCTGTTTCGATCCAGGTCCTTTGTTTTTACGTCGAATCCGAAAAAGATTCCGTTATAGCGAGCGGCGAAATCATAGATAGTCCTGCGTCCCGGGTTCGCAATGAATTCGGCCCCGATTGAATCACAGATGTCCTTCCAATGATCCGTGATGCGCTTCTCAATCATGGCGCCGAAAGCGCGTGAATCTTCTCGCGCGCTGATGCCGGAACGGAGATCGGCAAACAGATTGTCAAGTTGTCCACTTAGCGCATCAATATATTGACGAATGTTCATGGGCTCCCGCCCTGAGGTTCTGGTAATTCCCGGTATCTCAATCGCTCGCCATTCATGCAGTTGACAAGCGCCGCGATACCCCTCCTTGCTCAGCCCAACGAGGCGCGTTTCCGCTCCGCCGGGGCGCTCCCCCCCCGAATCACCCGCCGTTCGCTTCTCTCCGCTTCTTCATCATCGTCCGGCAGACGCGCTCGGGGGTGATGGGCAGGTCGAAGACCTCCGCGCCGATGGCGTCGTTGATCGCGAGCGCCACGGCGGCGGGCGCGTTGTTGCAGGGCGGCTCGCCCACGCCGCGCGCCCCGTAGGGCCCCGCCCCCTCGCCGCATTCGAGAACGACGGACTCGAACTCGCCCACGTCGGAGGAGGTGGGGATGAGATACTCGTGGAAGCTCTGGGAACGGCAGTCCCCCTCCACCATGGTGATTTCCTCGTGCAGGGCGTAGCCGATGCCCATCACCGCGCCGCCCTCGAACTGCCCCTCCACGCTCACGGGGTTGAGCGCGCGCCCCACGTCGTGGGCGGCCGCGTGCTTGAGGAGGCTCACCTCGCCGGTCTCGAGGTCCACCTCCACCTCGCTCGCGTGGACGCCGAAGGTGTAGTCCGACCAGCCGCCCATGCCGTTCAGGTAGCGCTCGGGGTTCTCGTAGTCGTGTCCCGGCATGTTGTAGCCGTGCGTGCAGTGGAGCGCCTCGCCCATCTTCTTCGCCTCGCCCGCCGCGGCGCCCACGCCGACTCTCCGCTCGGGAGCGGACGCCACCCACGCCTCGCCGCCCCCGACGCGAACGTCCTCCTCCGCCGCCTCCAGCAGGGAGGCCGCGCCCCTGGCGACCGCCTTTCTCACCTCCTCCGCGGCGAGGCGGACGGCCTGCCCCGCCATGAGCGTCTGGCGCGAGCCCGCCGTGATGCCCGAGAGCGGGGTGGTGGCGGAGTCGGAGAGGCGGGTGGAGACCTGATCGAGCCTGAGCCCCAGGGCTTCGGCCGTGATGCTTTGCAGCGTCGCGCCCTGTCCCGCGCCGATGTCCGGCGCGCTCACGCGCACCACCGCGCTCCCGTCGGGCTCCAGGTGAACCGCCGCGTTCGCGTCGTCGCTCGGCCTTCCGTAGCCGGTGATGTTCGCCGCCGCCGCCCGCCCGACGCGCCTGCCCGGGCGCGGCTTCGAGGGCTCGCCCAGGGCGCGGAGGGCGCCCTCCAGGCACCCCTCCAGGTTCGGCTCGTAGGGAATCTTCTGGCCGGTGGGCAGCGCCTGCCCCTTCTGAATGAAGTTCTTTCGCCGCAGCTCGTATTTGTCCATGCCGAGGGCGTCGGCGACGAGGTTCATCTGGTTCTCGTAGGCGAAGCAGACCTGGTTCGACCCGACCCCGCGCATGGCGTTGGTGATGGGGTTGTTGGTGAGGTAGCCGTGGGCGCGAATCGCCGCGTTGGGGACGTCGTAGGGGCCCGCGGCGATGCACATGGCGCCTAGGAGGAACAGGTTGGACTTGTAGGGATAGGCGCCCGCGTCCCCCACGATGTCCGCCCGCACGGCGAGAATCTTCCCGTCCCGGGACGCCGCCGTCTTGTAGTTCATGTGGAAGGGGTGCTTTTTCGAGGTGTTGCGGACGCCTTCCTCCCGCCCCAGCGTCATCACGGCGGGCCTTTGCGTGCGCCAGGTGAGCAGCGCGAGGTAGGGCTCCACGGTCAGCATTCCCTTGGCGCCGAATCCGCCGCCCACGTAGGTGCCGAGGTGGCGGACGCGGCTGTGGGGGACGCCCAGAATCGCCGCGACGGCGCGGTAGTATTCGATGAGCTGCGTGCCCACGCGGATGGTGAGAACGCCGTCCTCCTCCATCCAGGAGGCGCCGGAGGCGGGCTCCAGAAAGGCGTGCTCGGCGAGCTGGGTGGTGTAGGTCTTCTCGACCACCGCGTCGGCTTCGGCGAAGGCGGCCTCCACGTCCCCGCGGACGACCTCGAAGTCGCAGGCCTGGCGCTTCTCCGCGCCCGCCTCGTCGTGGCGCGTCGTCCACACCCCCTCCTCCGCGTCGATCTCCACCTCGATGGCCGCGATGGCGGCGTCGAGCGCCTCCCTGGTCTCGGCGCCCACGATCGCCAGGGCGTCTCCCGTGAATTCGATCCTGTCCTCCACCAGCACCGGCTGATGCGGCAGGCCCGGCGAGCCGGAGCCGAACCGCGCGTTCTTGCCGGGGATGTCCCCGGCGGTCAGAACGGCGGCGACGCCGGGGATTTTCTCCGCCTTCGAGACGTCGAGCTTTTTGAGGCGGCCCACGGGGACGGGCGTGAACAGGACGCCGCACTGGAGGGCGTTCGCGGGCGCCGCGTCCTCTCCGTAGGGCATGGAGCCGTCCGCCTTCGGGATGGCGTCGTAGCGGACGTTGGGCTTGCCGATGATGTCGTAATCGACCATCTGTTCACTCCTTCAGCTTGGAAGAGGGCCTCGGTGGAATCGGCCCCGATTGTGCCAGAATCCGGCGGGGCCGAGAAGGGGAGGGGGGCTTCGCCCGCGCCTTGGGAAAAGAGATCCGCGGCGGGCGCGCGGCGTGGACAGGGAGCGGTTCGCGGGGTATGATGCGCCCGGTCTTCCGTTCACGCATTCTATTGGAGAGCGCCATGGCGAACGAAATGGGATTCATCGACCCGACGGCGGTCGGGTCGGCCGCGAAGGTCGAGCTCGCGCCGCGGCCCGCCGATCTTTCCGGCAAGGTGGTGGGGCTCCTCGACAACACGAAGGAGCAGGCGGACGTCATTCTGGAGACGCTGGGGAGCGCGCTCCGCGAGCGATACGACGTGGCCAGGGTCGTCTCGCTGCGCAAGGAGCACTACTCCAAGCCCGCCACGGACGAAATGATCGAGAAGATGGCCGGGGAGGTGGACGTGGCGATAGCCGCGCTGGGGGGCTGAGGCTCCTGTACGTTGTGCAGTGTGCACGACACGGTTGAGTTCGAGAAGCGGGGCGTTCCCTCGACCACCATCATCACCGAGGCGTTCAGGAACGCGGCGGACTTTCAGTTCCGGGGCAAGGGCATGGAGGGGCACCCCTACGTTCAGCTGCCCCACCCGGTCAGCAACCTTCAGCCCGATGAGATGCGCGAGACGACGCTCCGGTTCGTCGAGGAGGTGGCGAGCCACCTGAAGGGCTGAGCGCGTCCGAAGCGGGAAGGCGTTTTCGAGGAGAGCCGCGTGCGCGAATTTGAAGCGATAGCCTGCGAGGAGAAGGACGGGCTGGCGGTCGTGAAGCTCGCCCGGCCGGAGAGCCTGAACGCGATCAGCTCCCGAATGGCCGAAGAATTCGTGGAGCTGGCGGAGACGCTGGCCGACGCGCGGGACGCGCGCGTGGTCGTTCTCACCGGGGAGGGGCGCGCCTTCAGCACGGGCCGCGACCTGAAGGAGAGCGCGACGCACTCGAAGGAGACGGCCGACCGGTATCAGCGCGACGTGATGGCGACGACGACGCTGTGGGAGCGTCTGCCCATGCCCACCATCGCCGCCGTCAACGGCCATGCGTTCGGCTGGGGGGTGGAGATCGCCCTGGCGTGCGACATCCGGCTCGCCGCGGAGGAAGCCACCCTCTGCCTGCCGGAGTGCGGCCTGGGCATTTTCCCGGGCGCCGGCGGGGTGGTGAGGCTTCAGCGCGTCATGCCGGCCGGCCAGGCGAAGGAGCTGGTTTTCACGAGCAAGCGGATCGACGGGAAGGAGGCCGAGCGCATCGGCCTGGTGAACAGGGCGCATCCGCTCGAGAGCCTCATGGAGGAGGCCATGGCGGTGGCGGAGAAGATAAGGGACAACGGCCCCCTGGGGGTTCGCGGCGCGAAGAAGGTGATCGACCAGACGCTCGACATGCCGCTCGCCCAGGCCGTCGAGTTCTCCAACGCCCTGCGGCTGCCGCTCAACCACACCAGGGATTTCGCCGAGGCCCTGGCGGCCTTCAGGGAGAAGCGCAAGCCCGTTTTCAGGGGAGAGTAGCGGCGCCGGACGGTTCGCCCGGGACGCCGGGCCCCTTCCCGAAGGGAGCGGGCTTTTTTCCGACGGCGGCGGAGCATGAGCGAAAATCTCCTCCTTTCGCGGACCGAATCGGGCGTCGCGCGCCTCACCCTCCATCGGCCGGAAGCCCGCAACGCCTTCGACACGCCGCTGATGGAGGCCATGCGCGCGGCGATGGCCGAGGTTGAGAGCCGGCGGAACTTGAAGGCGCTCATCGTCACGGGCGCGGGCGCGGCCTTTTCCGCGGGGCGCGACCTCAGGGAAAGCGCGCGCCACACGCGGGAGCAGGCGGCGCGGTTCATGGCGCTGGGCGAAGGCTGGAGCGCGGCGCTTCGGGACCTGCCCGTTCCCACGATTGCGGCGGTGAACGGCCCCGCTTTCGGGTGGGGAATGGCGCTGATGCTCTCGTGCGACGTTCGCGTCGCGGCGGAGGGCGCCGTCCTGGGGTATCCCGAGACCGCGCTGGGGGTATTTCCGGGAGGAGACGCCACGGTGCGGCTGACGCGGCAGATTTTCGTCCCCGCCGCGAAGGATTTGACGCTCACCGGCAGAAGGTTCGACGCGCGGGAGGGGCGTCGCCTGGGGCTGCTGAATCGCGTCGTGGCCGGGGAGGATTTGATGGCCGAGGCCCGCGCCCTGGGCGAGGAGATCGCCCGGCTTCCGCTGGAGCGGCTGAGGGCGATGAAGGCGGAATTCCTGAAAGTCGAGGCGATGCCGCGCTTCGGGCGCCTGTCGGTCGCCGGGAAAATCGGGCGGTGAGGGTTCGGGAGGGTCCCTTGCAGGCGGTGGCGATTCTCGGGCCGGAAGAGGACGCCAGAGACGCCTGGGCGGCCATGAACGGGGCGAACGCGCCCTGGGCGGCGGTTTTCGACGAGGGGCGCCTGGTCGGCGTCCTGAACGGGGGAGACCTTGATGCGTTCCTTCGCGCGCCGGAGACGTTCCGGAGCGCGGGCGAGATCGCCGGGAGGGGAATGCCCGCCAGGCGGGGGTTGTCGCTGTCTCCGGACGCGGATTTGAGCGAGGCGGTTCTTCGGATCGAGATGGCGGGGGCGGACGCCGCCTTCGTCGAGAGCGCCGGCCCGGCGTCCTGGCGGCGGACGCGGCCCGCCGCGCCCTGTCGCGCTCCCCGTGACGCGCTTTTGGTTTTCTCCGCGGGTCGCGCATGGCTCCCTTCGCCCTCGGGCGGGGATGAGCGGGAGGATCGTCGATGGAATTCACGCTGAGCGAAGAGCAATCGAGAATCCAGGGGATCGCCAGAAAATTCTCCTACGAGGAGCTGGCGCCCGCGGCTCCCGAGCGGGATCGGATTGAGGACTGGCGCGAGCGGATGCCGTGGGATCTGACGGAGAAGGCGAGCGCGCTGGGTCTGCGGCAGCTGCCCTACCCCGGGGAATACGGGGGGATGGGCGCCGACGTGCTTTCGTGCTGTCTGGCGGGGGAGGAGCTCGCCGTGGGCGATTTGGGCTTCGCGGTGAACCTGGATCAGACCTGGAAGCTCTCCCACATCCTGGAGAAGGTGGACCCCGCGCTCAGAGACCCCTGGATAAGGCGCCTGTGCGAGGAGCCGAGGTTCCTCGTGGCGATCTCCATGACCGAGGAGGGGGCGGGAAGCGACCATCAGGGATATTACGACGATCCCTCCATCGCCCTTTACGCGCGCGCGGAGAAGAAGGGCGGCAAGTGGATTTTGAACGGGAAGAAGCGCTACATCAGCAACGGCCCCGTGGCGTCCCTCTACGTCGTGGCGGCGCGGACGGACCTCGACAAGAGCCTGCGCGAAAGCCTGACCGGCTTCCTGGTTCCCCGGGACGCCCCGGGCGTCTCGATCGGCCGCGTGCACGAGAAAATCGGCCAGCGCCTCTCGATGAACTCGGAAATTTTCTACGAGAACGTCGAGGTTCCGGAAAATCACGTGATCCTGGGCGAAGGGAGCATGTTCGAGATACGGGGCAACCTCCTGGCGATGGGGAAGCCGGAGGCGGCCGCCACGGCCCTGGGCGTCGGACGCGCCGCGTTCGAGAAGGCGCTCGCCCACGCCCGGGAGCGCGTCCAGGGCGGCAAGCCCATCGCCCGGCATCAGGCGATAGAGACCATGCTCGCCGACATGGCGATGAACCTGGACGTCGCGCGCACCTACATCTGGCGCACCGCCTGGGCGGTGGATCACCAGAAGCCCTATGACTTCACCCAGGGGTGGAAGTGCAAGGTCTTCGCGTCGGAGGTCGCCTTCGAGTGCGCGCGCCTGGGGATGGAGATATTCGGCGGGGCGGGCGTCATGCGGGACGCGCCCATGGAGAAATACCTTCGGGACGCCAGCACGTTTCTGCACTCGGACGGCACGAACCAGGTCCTGCGGCTGAGAACGGGGCGAGCCTACGTGAACGGCGCGGCCACGGCGTTCTAGCGGGATGAAGAGGGGGGCGTTCGGGATGGCGCGCAGGCCGGAGGAGCCGCGGCGGGGCGGATTGTTTCATCCGTCCGGAGAGGCGCCGGAAAATCTCGCCGCCCGCTGGCTGGAGCGGGTGCGCGCGGAGTTTTCCGTTTTCGCCTCGGATAAAGGCGTCTCGGAGATCCGGATGCTGAACGGCGTGGAGAAGCCCCGCGCGGCCCCGCACGGGAGCGGAGAAGCGGCGCCGTTGATTCGGCGCGCCTCGGAGCAGATAGAAGAATACCTTGAGGGCGCGCGCAGGCGCTTCGATCTCAAGACGGATCTCTCCTCCCTCACGCCCTTCATGGCGGAGGTTCTCGGGCGGACGGCGGAGATTCCCTACGGGGAGACGCGCTCCTACGGCTGGGTGGCGAAGCGGATCGGCAGGCCGGGCGCCTCGCGCGCCGTCGGCCAGGCGCTGCATGGAAACCCCGTTCCGCTCGTCGTCCCCTGACATCGGGTCATCGCGGGCTCGGGCGAGCTCGGCGGATTCGCCAGCGGCCTTCCGCTGAAGGCGGCGCTCCTGGCGCGCGAGAGGAATCACGGGAACGGATGACGCGGGCCGCCGCCCGCGAAACGTCGCCGGAGGTGAACGTGTCGAAGCGCATGAATGATTTTATCGGCCGCGTGCGAGAAATCGTGAAGGCGGGGGGCGCCGAGGAGGAAGTCACCGCCCGGGTGGCGGCGCGCCTCGAACCGATCCTGGACGACCCGCGCCTGCTGAGCGATGAGCAGCTCCTGGTGAAGAGGGGCGGCTTTACGCTCAACCGGATTCACGTCGAGCCGGACGGGAGCTTCTCCGTCGGCGCCGGGATATGGGACGTGGGCCAGACCACCCCGATTCACGACCACGGAACCTGGGGGGTGATAGGCATCTACCGCGGAACGGAGAGCGAGGAGAGCTTTCTGCGCGAGGGCCCGCGCGCGAGCGGCGCCCGCGTCCGGCTCACCCCCCGGGGCAGGCGGCTGGCCGGGCCCGGCGACGTGTTCGTCTGCTGCTCCACGGAGGATGACGCGCACCGCGTCAGTTGCGCTTCGTCCGAGCCCGTCGTGGGCGTCCACGTCTATGGCGGCGACCTCGCCGGCATCCCGCGCTTCAGGTACGAGGAGGCGACCGGCGAGGCGCGGCCGTTCAATACCGGGTGGGATTACGCGAGGACGTCGGCGGCTTCATGAGGGGCGTCGCCGCGAGTGGCCGACCGTCCTCGCGGAAGAAGCGCCGGGTTTGCGGAATTTCCCCTCCCGCCGCGGCGGTCCGCTCCGCCTACCAGGGCATGGGCTTTCTGTCCTGAAAGTAGCCCCCGGTGGGGCCGTCGTCGGGCAGCAGGGCGAGCCATACGGGCGTGTCCGCCCCTTCGTCGATGGATTTCGCGGCGTTCGCGCCGCCCATGTCGGTTCTCACCCACCCCGGATGACAGCAGTTCACCAGCACGCCGGCGCCCCGGAGCTCGTCCGCCAGAATCCGCGTCATCGCGTTCAGCGCGGCTTTGGAGATTCGATACGCGGGCGAGCCTCCCCTCATGCCGGCGAGGGAGCCCAGGCCGCTCGAGACGTTCACGATTCTGCCGGCCGGGCTTTTCCTGAGAAGGGGGGCGAGGGTCTGGCACGCCATGAGGGGGCCGCAGAGGTTGGTTTCCATCATCTCCCGGAAGATCTCCATCGGAACGTCCACCCCGTTCATTCCCGCGTCCAGCCGGATGGCCGCGTTGTTGATCAGGATGTCCAGCCGGCCGAACTCCTCCGCCAGAAACGCGCCCAGGGAATCCAGGGCGCTCCGATCGGCGACGTCCAGGGGGTGGAACGCGACCTCCAGCCCCTCTTTGTTCAGTCGCTCCCTGGCGGCTTCGCCCCTGCGGGCGTCCCGCGCCGTCAGGATGACGCGGACGCCCCGCTTCGCCAGCGCGCGGCATATCCCGAAGCCGACGCCTTTGTTGCCGCCGGTTACGACGGCGATTTTCTCATCGGACAACGCTCGCCTCCTCCCGTCCCCGCCGTTCGCGCGCCTCGCCGGCGCGCTTCGGGGGATGATTCTGGAATCGACCCGTTCACCCAGTGTATCATGCCGGGGAATCTTCCCGCGCTCCGCGCGCTCCATGAACACGCGACGGAAAGAAGCGATTGGACGCCATTCACCTGCTCCTGTTCGACGTGGACGGAACGCTTCTGCTGAGCGGCGGCGCGGGCGCCGGGGCGCTGAACGCCGCTTTCGAGCGCGTCCATGGGGCGTCGAACGCGATGCGCCGCGTTCAGCCGCACGGAAAGACGGACGAGATCATCGTCCAGGAGATGTTTCGCTCCCGCCTCGGACGCCGCGCGAGCGGGCGCGAGGTGGAGGCGGTTTTGCGGGAATACGCGGAGATTCTGCCGGAGACGGTTCGGGACTCCGAAAGCTTTCGCCTGACGCCGGGAATCCCGGATTTGCTCGCTCGTCTGGAGAGCCGCGAAGACGTCCTCATGGGACTGGGGACGGGAAACGTCGAGAGAGGCGCGCGAATCAAGCTCGCCCGCGGCGGGCTGAACCGCTTTTTTTCGTTCGGCGGGTTCGGCTCCGATTCCGGGGACAGGGGGGCGCTGCTGGAGGCGGGGTTCCGGCGCGGCGAGGAGATCGTTCGGAGGAGGCTCCCGCGCGGCGCCGTTCGCCGCTGGGTGATAGGCGACACGTGGCGCGACCTGGCGGCGGGCCGCGCCTGCGGCGCGAGGACGATGGCCGTGGCCACCGGCGGCGATTCGCTTTACGGGCTGGCGGAGGCGCGGCCGGATTTTCTTTTCGCCACCCTGGAGGAGAAGGAGAGGTTTTGTGAGATTCTCGACGCCGCCGGGGGCTAGGGGATGAGCGAGTCTCCGCGTCCCGCCGCGCCGGAGGAGATCGCCCGCGCGTATCGGCGTCTGCCCGAATGGGCCGGGGGCGAGCTCGCCGGCCTGTCCGAGGCGCAGCTGGACAGGACGGGGCCGGAAACATGGGCGCGCTGGTCTCCGAGAAGGCAGCTGAGCCACATGGCCTACGTCACGACGAGGTGGTTCATGGTTCTCTACGGCGCCGCGAGCCTGCCGTGGCGGCCCGTGGACATGAGCCAGTTCGCCTCCTTCATCAACGCGCCGGAGGACGACCGCCGCTTCTCCGCGGCGCGGTATTCGGATCCGGAATGGCTGCGTCTGCGCCTTTCCGAGGCGTGCGAGGCGGCGGCGTCCCGAATCGAAAGCCGGGAGGCGGGGGACGCGGAGGCGGCGCTCCTGTTCGTCTTCGCCGAGTCGTCGGTCGTGGGCGCGAGCGAGGAGCGCGCCGTCGATTTGTGGAGCCGCTGCATGAAATGCCACCCGGACGGATTCGCGCCCGATCCCGATCACGCGGGCGGGTTCCGGCTGACGCCCCTGGCGGCCTTGCGCCACGCCCTTTGGGACGACCTCATCCATTTGCGATCCGTCAGGCTCCATCGGGAAGCCATGGGCCTCCCGCCTGTCCATCCCGAGGCTCCCCTTGGCGGCTACGCCTCCGCCTATCCGGTTTCCTGATGCGAGGCGCCGGACCATCCGGGGCGCATTTTCTTTTCTGGCTTTCCTTCGCCTCGTTCGCGCTCGCGGCGGTCTCCCTCCTGTTTTTCTCCGAGGCGCTGTTTCTCGGCGACGCCGGCGCGAAGGCGTCCCTCATGGCGGAGGCGAGGAAATGGCGGGGCGCCCCTCCGGGGGCGATCACGAAAAGCGTGGGCGAGGCGCTCGGGCGATAC
The DNA here is from genome assembly GCA_965242545.1 of bacterium. Taxonomy (GTDB): domain Bacteria; phylum UBA8248; class UBA8248; order UBA8248; family UBA8248; genus Bin107. Next base: position 2,930,573 of record OZ251456.1, on the reverse strand, counting down.
CTGAGCGCCTCGAAGCACGTCAGCCGCGCCGCCGTTCGCGTCTCGGAGGCGACCCCCGCCCGGCTTTCCATCGAGGTTCGGCTGCCGTGGGCGGAGGTGAGCGCGAGGAAAAGAAGACAAAGGGCGGAATTGGCGTGCCGCCTCGGCGGTGCTATGCTGGAAAGCGCGGGCGCGCGGGGCGCGAGGCTCCTCGTGCGCCTCCGCCGGATGAGAAAAGACTCGACGGCCAGCGATCCCGCGGGCGTCGCGGCGTATTCTTCGGACGACGGGAAATGCGTTTGGCGAGAGCGGCTTTCCTGAAGGCGGCGGCCGCGCTTCCGGCGGGAGAAGGCCGCCCGGCGGCGCGCCTTTTCCGCAAGGCCTCGCCGCGCGTCGAACGGGGAGGATCGGCTCATGGCGCTTGAGACCGTTGCCATCGTCAGCCCCGGAGACATGGGCCGCGCGCTGGGCGCGCGCGGAATCGAGGCGATCGCCTGCCTCGCGAACCGGAGCGCGCGGACGAGGCGCCTGGCCGCGGAGGGGGGCGTTCGGGACTGCCCGACGCCGGCGGAGATGCTCGAGCGCGCCGACCTCGTTTTGTCCATCGTGCCCCCGGGCATGGCCGTCCGGGCGGCGGACGAGACGGCGAAGGCCATGGCCGCCTTCGGCTTTCGCCCGCCCTACGCGGACTGCAACGCCGTGTCGCCGGAGACGGCGCGGGCCATCGGGCGGAGAATTTCAGAAGCCGGGGCGGACTTCATTGACGGCGCAATCCTGGGCCCGCCGCCGCGCGCGGGACGGAGCGCGACCAGGCTTTATTTCAGCGGGGAGCGGGCGGGGCCGCTCTCGGAGCTGGAGGGCGAAGGCATCGTCGTCCGCCTGCTCGGAGAGGAGATTGGCCGGGCCTCCGGCCTCAAGATGTGCTACGCCGCCCTCACGAAGGGAACCCACGCCCTCCAGACGGCGGTCATGACCCTGGCGGAGTCGCTCGGCCTCGGCGAGGAGGCGAGCCGCGAGTTTCGGGAGAGCCAGGAGGCTTCCTGGGGGCAGATGGCCGCGAGCGCGCCCCGCCTTCCCGTCGTGGCGTGGCGCTACGTGGACGAGATGAGGCAGATCGCCGGGACGTTCGAGTCCGCCGGTGTCACCCCGATGTTTCACCGGGGAGCGGCGCAGGTGTATTCCCATCTCGCGGCGACGCCCCTGGCGGAGGGGGCGCCGGAGACGATGGACGGGAGCCTCTCGCCGCGGCGGGCGGCCGCGGTCTACGCGGAATCCCTGCCGATGAAGGCGGAGGAGGGCTGATGCTTCGGGAGAGCGAGGCGCCGGAAGACCTCTCCACGCCGGGGCTTCGCGTCTTCCCGGAGTATGAAGGTCTGGCCGATTCGTTTCGGGCGGAAACCGGGGGGCTGCCGGAGGAGCTCTGGGAATGGAGGCTGCCCGGGAAGAGCTGGGGCGGCTGGTCGATAAAGGAGCAGGTCAGCCACGCGGCGTGGATACCCTATCTTTTTTTCCTGGAATTCTGGCCGCCCGTTCTGTATCCGGACGCCTTGCCGCGGGACAAATCCCTGGCGGACACGGGCGGGGCGGACAGGATGCTGGACTCCGCCCGGTTTCCCGGGGCGTCCGACGTTCTGGCCGCCCTTGACGACGCCTGCGCCCTGTGCCGGGAAATTTTGTCGAACGAGACGCTCGGGACGCTCAGGGAAAAGGAATTGCCCAGGCGGTATTCCCCGGAGAGAAGATGGGCGAACGGCGAGCGGGTGATCGACTATCTTCAAAACCTCGTCCTTCCGGCCCACAAGAGCGGCTTTCGGAGGGACGAGAGCGATCCGCATCTCTATCACCAGACGCTCGAATGCTCGTTTCGCCATATCCTGTGGGAGGCGCGCGTTCACCTGATCACGATTCAGGAGTTCAAGCGGATCAGGGGACTGCCGATTCGCTCGGAAGCGCCGAGAGACGGGTTCGCCGCGCTGCTCGAATGGGAGTAGAAGCGCGCGCTCCCCGACCGCTTTCGCCTTCCCGGGGCTGAATGTTCAGGTTTCGCCCGACTCGAGGCGGGAGACGGCTCATGGAGGCTCCTCGACGGGGCATCGGCGCGCTGCGGGAGTATTTTTACGGCGAGGGCATCGGCCGGGCGGCGATGGAGCCGCGGGACCCGATTGTGGTCGGCCGGATGGGCCGGTGGCGCGTCGTCTATCGGGTCGGGCCGCGCGGAATCAGGCGCGGCGGGGGGCTTCGCTTCACGCCGCCCAACGGGTTCAGCGCGCCCCGGTTCGAGGACATGACGGCGCCGGGATATTGCAGGCTTCGCTGCTCGAACCCGGCCGCGTCCCTGGCGCCTTCGCCGGTCGAGCCCGTGCTGGGCAGCGCCTTTCTGCCCGCCAGCCTGGACCTGGAGGTTCAGGGCGCCTCCCTGGCGGAGGGCGATTCCGTTGAAATCGACTACGGCTGGACGCCCTCCGGCGTCCCCGGCGCGCGGGCGCAGACTCTGGCCATGCCCGTGGAGTTCGCCCTCCTCGTGGACGCCGGCGGGACGGGGAATTGGGAGCTCCTTCCGGATCCGCCCGGGCTGGAAGTTCTGCCCGAGGCGCCGTCCGCTCTCTGGGTGACGACGCCGGCGCAAACCGCGGCGGGTCGGGCGTTTTCCGCGCGGGCGGTGGCGCGGGACTGCTTTCACAACGTGGCGGCGGGGCGCTCCTCCGTTCCGCTGCTCCGGCTGCCGGACGGGGAGACGACGCCCTTTCGCCGGGAAGCGCCCGGGATTTTCGCTTGCGGGGGCGTGACGCTGGAAACGAAGGGCGTCCATCGCCTGGAGGTTTCGGCGGAGGGCCTGCCGACCGTCCACGCGCCGCCGACGATGGCGCTGGACGAGGCGCCGAAGCGGCGGCTTCTTTTCGGAGACCCGCACTGCATGAGCGGGCTGTGCGTGGGGGAGTATCCCAAGCCCTCCACGGCGCGCGGGATCGTGGAATACGTCCACGCCTACGCGCGGGACGCGGCGGGCGTGGACTTCGCCGCCTGCACCTCCCTGGCCATGCGGATGGACGAGGAGGAATGGGGCGAGGTCACCGAGGCGGCGCGGCGCTTCACGGAGCCGGGGAGATACGTCGCGCTTCCCGCGTATGAGTGGTTCGGGACGCTCGAGCAGGACGGGAACAAGAACGTCTATTTTCTGGACGATCGCGATGTCCCGAAGCTCGATTCCCGCAGCCCGGACTCCGATCATCCCGAAAAGCTCTGGAAGCGGCTGGAGGGGTTCGAGGGCCGCGCCATGACGATTCCCCACCATTCGGTGAGCGCCATCATCGGCTCGCGCTGGCGCTGGCACGACCCGAGGTTCCAGCGCCTCGTCGAAATCTATTCCTGCTGGGGCAGCTCCGAGGCCGCCGGCTGCGAGCGGCCCCTGGTCAACCCGGCGCGCTACGAGGGACAGAGCGCGCTGGACGCGCTCGAGAAGGGCTATCGCCTGGGCTTCATCGCCGGCTCGGACACGCATGCGTCCCAGCCCGGGTTCTCGAATCGCCTGCGCCTGAAAAACGGCTGGCGGGGCGGACTGGCCTGCGTGTGGGCGGAGCGCTTCGACCGGGAGGGGATATTCCGGGCGCTTTGGGAGCGGCGCTGCTACGGAACGACGGGGGCGCGCGTCATCCTGGAGTTTTTCCTGAACGGCGCCCCGATGGGCTCGGAGCTCGCGCTGGAGGCGTCCGACGAGAGGAGGATCGAGGTTCGCGCCGAAGCCTGCGCTCCGGTCGAGGAGGTCGTCGTGATCAAGAACGCGCGCGAGGCTCACGCGGAGCGGCCGGGGCGGGAGTCGGTCCGCTTCGAGTGGGTCGATCCGGCCGGAAGGGAGCGGGAGTCGGATTACTACTACGTCCGCCTGCGGCAGGACGACGGGGAGATGGCCTGGTCGAGCCCCGTCTGGGCGGACGCCTGACGAGGAGCGGTCGTGACGCGGGAATCGGCGGACGCCGTCGTAATCGGCGGCGGGGTGATGGGATGCTCCATCGCGTATCAGCTGGCCAGGCGCGGCTTCGGAAGGGTCGTTCTCTGCGAGCGCGAGGGCATCGCGTCCGGCTCCACGGGCGGCTCCTCGGCCCTCATCCGGATGCACTACTCCAACAGGAGCACCATACGGATGGCGTGGCGCTCCCTGCTGGCGTTCGAGCGTTTCGAGGAGTATTCGGAGGGCGGGGGGGCGGGCTTCGTCCAGACCGGATACCTGGTGCTGGCGGACGCCTCCCTCCGGGAGGGCGTGAGAAAAAACGTGAATCTCGCGCGGTCTCTCGGGGTGGAGACGCGCTGGATGGAGAAGGAGGAGCTCGCGCGCCTCGTCCCGTGGGCCAGGCTGGACGACGTCGTGGGCGCGGCTTACGAGCCCAGGAGCGGGTATGCGGATCCCCACGCCGTGACCTCCGCGCTCGCCGAGGGCGCGAAGAAATACGGCGCGCGGATTCGGCAGAACTGCCCCGTCGTCGGGCTGCGCCTGGACGGCCGGGGCGCGGCGCGGGTGGAGACTTCGCGGGGCGTCGTCGAGACCCCGGTCGTCGTGAACGCCTCGGGCGCCTGGGCGAACAAGGTGGGCGCCCTGAGCGGGCACCGGTTTCCGGTGGAGGCCGTCAGGGAGCAGGACACGGTTTTCGACGCCGTGGGCGCGAACGGCGAGCGGGTCGATATCGTCGTCTATGACGGCCCGACGCGCCTCTACTACCGCCCGGAGGGACGCGGCCTGCTGCTCGTCGGCCGCGACAACATAGAACCCGAACGCGTCGATCCGGACGACTTCAACAGGAAAGAGGACATGGACTTCGTGCTCGACGTCGCGGAGAGGATGCGAAGGCGCTGGCCGGACTTCGAGAACGCGAAGCTCTTTCGCGGCTGGGGCTGCCTCTACTGCGTCACCCCCGACTGGATGCCCGTCCTGGATCGCCACCCCGAGGCGCCGGGATACTACGTTTGCGCGGGGATGAGCGGCCACGGCTTCAAGCTGGCGCCCGCCGTGGGGGAGATGATGGCGGAGCTGATCATGACGGGAAGCTGCGAGGAGCCCGACATCGGCGACTACCGCCTCGCCCGCTTCGAGGAGGGAAGCCTGATGAAGAGCGTTTTCGGAACGGGGTTTCAGGGATAGGCGCCGGCGTCGGGCCCGGAGCGGACTTCGATGCAGGGGAAGATTTTTTCCGCGTTCTCCTTCAGGCCGAAAAAGACGGGGCCTTCCGCCTTCCGCCCGTTCGCGAGCCGCTCCAGGTCGAGGGCGCGGCCGTCCGGGTGATACGCGCCGCCCCCCACTTCCCGCAGAACGGCCAGGGGGCCGAGAATGTCCCATATCCGGGGCCTGTCCACCAGCGCGGCGATGACGCCCCCGGCGGCCGCGTAGGCCACGTGCGCGGAGGCGCTTCCGTAGGCGGCGGATTTTCCCGGGTAGTCCAGTTTGTAGAAGCGCTTTCGGGAGGAGGGGCCGAGCATCACGGTCTGGCTGGTGATTTCCATCGGCTCGAGGCCCGGAAGCGCCCGTCCGTTTCTCGTGGCGCCTTCTCCGGCGCGGGCGAGAAACATCTCGTCCACCACGGGCATGTAGAATCCTCCGGCGAGGGGCGCCCCGTTTTCCATGACGCCGAGGGAGACGCCCCAGACGGGCAGGCCGCTCAGAAACGGGTTCGTTCCGTCAATGGGATCGACCGCCCAGAGGCGCGGACGCCTCCGGGCCGCCGCTCCTCCGCCCCCGAGCTCTTCTCCGATGACGCCGTCGTCCGGAAAGGACGCGCCGAGGCGGGCGGTGATGAATTTTTCCACCTCGAAGTCGGCCTCGCTCACCAGGCTCCTGTCCGGTTTGCGGACGCCCTTCGCCCCCGCCGCGAACGAGAGCGCCAGCCCGCCCGCGTCCCGAAGGGTTTTTTCGATGAATTCGATCACGGGGGCGCCTCGGGCTCCGGCGGGGTTGGGCGTCTGTCAATCGTTCGGAGACGAGCCTATCTTGCGGAGCGGAAAGTTTCCAGCCGCTTGAGGAGAGCCGCCCGGCCGATGCGCCGGGGCGTCCGCTTCGCTTTTATCGGGACGGGATGCGCGCATGGTTCGATCCGGAGCGAAAGCCGGCGGGCGGCGTGACTGCGCCCGGAACCCCGTCGGACGGGGCCTGGCGATTCTGCCCCCGCCGGTTTTCGCGGAGCCGATCGCCCGGAGCATCGACGCCGTCGTCGAGATCCGCCGGATGGGCCGACCGGGTTCGGACGCGCCCGGGGCGGCGTCGCCGGGGGGCGCGATCCCCATGACGGTGAGGGCGGCGGGCATGGGAATTCGCGTGGCGGACCGGGCGTCGAGGCGCGCCTCATGACTTCGGCGAAGCGGTATGACTACACGAAAGGCTCCATCGGGTTCGGGCTGCTTCGCCTCGCCGTCCCCTCGTGCCTGGAGCCGATAGCCTGGAACGCCGACACGCTGGTCGAGATTTTCTGGGTGGGGCGTCTGGGGCCCGAATATCTGGCCGCCGTGTCCCTGAGCTTCATGATCATCTTCTTTTTCCGCGCGGTCGGCTTCGGGGTGAGGGTCGCCGGCAGCGCCCTGGTGGCCCAGCGGATCGGGGCGGGAGACGCCGGGCGGGCGAGCCACGCGGCGGGCCAGGCGCTTCTGCTGGCGGGCCTGTATTACGCCGCCGTCAGCGTTCTGGGCTGTCTCTTCGCGCCGCGCCTGCTCGGCCTCTTGACCTCGGACGTCGGCGTGACGCGGGTGGGCGTCGGATATTTGCAGGCGTCGTTTCTCACCTTCGCGTTCGTGGACGGCATTTTTACGGCGTCGCATCAGCTGAGGGCGGCGGGCGAGCCCGGAAAATCCCTCGTCGGGCTCGCCGCCTCGACGGCGACGTCGGTCGCGCTCATCCCGCTTTTCGTCTTCGGCCTGGGGCCGCTTCCCGCGCTGGGGCTTCCGGGTTCGGCGCTCGCCATCGGCGCGGGCCGCTTCGTCGGGCTTTCCGTCGCCTTGTGGATTCTGGCGTCGGGGCGCTCCCGCCTCCGCGTCGGCTGGCGCCACCTCAAGCCCCATCCGCAGACCATGCGGCGCATCGTTTCGCTGGGCTGGCCGGCGGCCGCGCAGAACATGCTCGAACGCGGCGCCCTCCTCATTCTGCTGAAGCTTCTCGCGCTGTTCGGGCCGCTCGCCCTGGCCGCGTGGTCGATCGGCAACCGGCTGGGGACGGTCTCCCGCCTGCCGGGCTTCGGAATCCAGGCGGCCGTGCGGACGATGGTGGGGCAGAACGTGGGCGCCGGACTGCCGGAGCGGGCGCGCAGAAGCGTGCATCTCGCCATGTCCGGCTTGTTCGTCATCATGTGCGGCGTTACGCTTCTTCTGTATTTTTACGCGGCGGACATTGTTCTGCTCTTCGGGATGAGAGGCGAGGGGGTCGGGGTCGGCGTCGCCTGCGTCCGGATACTCTCCGTCGGGACGCTGTTCGAGGCCGCTCGGCGAATGCTGGCGGGCGCCTTTCAGGGGGCGGCCAACACGAAGCCCCCGATGATTGTGGAGGCCTTCACCAGATGGGGCCTCCAGCTGCCGCTCGCGTATTTCGCCGCCTGGCCGCTGGGATACGGCGCCGCCGGCGTATGGGGCGCGATGACGATGAGCCACTTGGCGGGCGGCGCGTGCCTTCTGGTCTGGTTTTTCGTCTGGAGCCGCAGGAAGGGAATCGGCTCGCACGCGGAAGCCAGGGCTTGACGGGCGAGCGAGGCGAAACGGAAGATTCCCGCCCGCGCGTGATGAAAAGCCGCCGGGGCGCGCGTCAAAAGGTCGCGTCCGGGAATTCGACTCGAACGCGCCCGGCGCGAAGGACGCGGGAGGCGAGAGACCCATGAGCCGTGGAATCAGACGCCTTCTTCTCGTTCTGGCGATGGCGCTCCTCGCCTCTCCCACGGGACCCGCGGCGGGCGCCGCCTCCGGCGAGGCCGCGGAGGCCGGGGACTGGGCCATCGTCCTGCGGGAGGCGGCGCGCTATCTCGAGGGCGCCGACAAGACCCCGGGACTCACGCGGGGGCATTTGTTCCTCGTGCGGCAGCTCCGCTCGCGCGCGGAGGACGCCAGGGCCGGATTCCGGGAGGAGCTTCGCCTCTCCGGGAAGCTGCTCGGGGCGCTCGGCCCTCCGCCCTCCGGGGACGGCGCGCCGGAGGCGAAGGGAATCGCCGGGAAAAGAGCGCGGTATCGCCGCCGGATCGCGAACGCCCGGGCGCGCCTCGCCGAGGCCGATTTGGCGATTGTCCGCGCGGGGGAGCTGGAGGAGGCCCTGTCCGCCGCGAGGCGCGAGCAGTTTCTGGAGGACGTCTACCGGCGCACCCCGATTCCCGTTTCGCCGGACGTGATCCTCAAGGGCGCGCCGGAGCTGACGGCCGGAATCGGGCGCCTTCTCCGCTCGCCGGGGGACTGGCGCGCGAAGCTGCCGCCCGGGGCCGGCCCCCTCGCCGTCCTGCTGCCCGGAGTCGCGGTCCTGATTCTGGGCGCGTCCCTGGGGTGGGGGATACGGCGAAGCGTTCTGGACATTTTCGGCCGGGACGCCGGGGTTTCGGAGCCGACCTACGCGCGCCGGTTCGGCGCCGCCCTCGCGCAGGGCGCGGGCGACGGGGCTTTCCCGGGCGCCGCCCTCGCGGCGCTTTATTTGTGGACGACCCGCCCCGGCGCCCTGGTGAGCGGCCCCTTCGCCGAGGCGCTCGCGTCCCTTCTCGTCTCCCTGCTGCTCTTTTGTCTGGCGGCCGCGTTCGCGAGGGCGCTTCTCTCTCCCGATCAGCCCGCCTGGCGGCTCACGGGACAGTCTTCGGAAAACGCCCGAAGCGCGCATCGCCTGATTCTCGCGCTGGCCGGCGTCTTCTCCATTGACGTGTTTTTTTCACGCCTCGGAGGCGTCGGGGGAGGCTCCGCCGAGGGGGCGTCGGTCTATGGCGCGCTGGTCGGCGCCCTGGAGGGCTGGCTTCTCGTGAGGCTGGGGCGCGGGGAGCTCTGGCGGGCGGAGGCCGCCCCGGAGGGCGAAGCCCCGCGGGAGGGGAAGCTCTGGAGGTTCACGCGCCGCGCCGCGCGAGCCCTCGCCGCTGCCGGCGTGGCGGCGCTGTTCGTGGGCTACGGCGTTTTGGGCAAGCGGCTTCTCGACAATCTCGTTCTGACGGGCTTTCTGGTCGCGATCCTGGCGCTGCTGCGGGAATTGACGCGCGAGGCGGCGTCTTGGTCGGCGCGGTCCGCGTTCGTCCGGGAGAAGCTGCGCGTTCCTTCCGGCGCGGCGGATGCGCTTCGCTCCTGGGAGCGGGCGGTCGCCGCTCCGGTCGTCCTCGTTCTGGGCGTCTTCGTCATCGCGCCCGTCTGGGGAGTGCCGCGGGATGACCTCGTTCGATGGACCCTCCGGGGGCTGTCCGGCTTCCAGGTGGGCAGCATCCGCGTCTCCATCGTCGATATCGCCTCGGCGGTCGTCGTGTTCTTTCTCGCCATGGCGGCCGCGAGGTTTCTCCAAAGGCAGCTGTCCGAGCGTCTGCTGGGGCAGATGAGCCTGCCCTCGGGCATCCGCGACTCCCTGAACGCGGGCCTGGGCTACGCGGGCGTGATCCTCGCGGCGCTGCTGAGCGTCTCGGTGACGGGCATCGACCTCTCGAACCTCGCCCTGGTCGCCAGCGCGCTATCGGTCGGGATCGGCTTCGGGCTTCAGAACGTCGTGAACAACTTTGTTTCGGGCCTGATACTCCTGGTCGAAAGGCCCATCAAGATCGGGGACTGGGTGCGCGTGGGGGACAACGAGGGCATCGTGAAGCGCATCCGGTTCCGCGCGACGGAGCTCGAAACCTGGCGGCGCGCCTCCGTCATCATTCCGAACGCGGAGATTCTCTCGACGTCGGTCGTCAACCTGACGCATCGGGACGACTACGGCCGCGCGGAAATCGAGGTCGGGGTGGCGTACGGCTCCGACGCGGCGCGGGTGCGGGAGATTCTGCTGGACGTCGCCCGGAAGAGCGAGCGGGTGAGCGACCGTCCCGCCCCCTGGGTCGCGTTTCGGAATTTCGGCGCGAGCAGCCTGGATTTCAAGCTCTACTGCTTCACCTCGAACGTGATGGGCCGGCTTCAGGTCGAGAGCGAACTGCGGTTCGAGATCGAGCGCCGGCTGGGCGAGGAGGGCGTCGAGATCCCCTTCCCGCAAAGGGTGGTTCACCTCGCGCGCCCGGAGGAGGGCGGCCCGGAGGAGGCTTGAAGCCTATTCGTAGGTGTAGGGCCTGGGCGCGGGGCGCTGGCCGATCCGGTTCCTCATCACCCCGAGCGGCCCCATGTCGATCTCCACGACGTCCCCCGGCTGAATCCAGCGGTCGATCTCCATGCCGCATCCCCCGGGGACGGTGCCCGAGCCGAGGAGGTCGCCGGTGAGGAGATTCTCGTCCCGCGCGGTGTAGGCGATCATCTGCTCGAAGGTCCAATACATCTCGCCGGGCGTGGTCTCCACCCAGGTTTCTCCGTTCACCCGCGCGGCCATGGGGATGTTTTTCGGATCGCCCGTCTCGTCGGGCGTGGCTATCCAGGGGCCGAAGCTCCAGCACCAGTCCTTGCTTTTGTAGGGGCCGGTTCCCATGGCCATTTCGCCCCCCTGCGCGTCTCGGGCGCTCCAGTCGTTCAGGATCGCGTAGCCGAAGATATGCCCGCCCGCGTCCTCTTCCGAAATGTCCCTGCCCGGGACGCCGACCACGCAGCAGAACTCGAGCTCGAAGTCCATTTTTTCGGTGAAGCTGGGCCAGGGAACCTCCTCTTCGGGCCCCGCCATGTGGGCGCAGCTCGCCTTGAAGGCGAGGGGGCGGTCATACCAGGTCCGTGGAATTTCGAGGTTCATCGCCGCGAACGTTTTTTTGAGATGGCGCTCGAACCCGGCGAAGCCGCGAATGAGCGGGGGTCGCCTGATCGGCGCGAGGAGCCGCGCCTCGTCCGGCGCGTAGATGAGCCGCTCCCCGCGAGGGCCGGCGGCGTCTTCGCGTTCGAGGGCGTATTCGAGCGCCTCCCCGGCGGCTTCGAGGCCGCTCGGGCCCGACGCCGCCAGCGCCAGCATGTCCGACGGAACGAGGGCGTCCGCCATGGCCTGGGCGCGCGAGGAGCCGCGCTCCCTGAATTTCGCCGCCGCGGCGAAGTTCAGATCGACGTATCGGACGTCGTCGCCCCGGGACGCCACGGCTCCCAGCCGCTCGAAGGGGCCGACCGGCGTTCGGACTTCAAAGGCGCAAAGCTTCATGGTCTCTCTCCGGGGGCGGGTGAGTCCGGGCGGCGGGGACGGCCCTACAAATCGACCTTGTCCCTTTCGTCCGTTTCCGGGAAGGGGCCCTCCTTGATTTCGATGAGCTTCGAGTCGTCCTCCAGAAACTCCACTTCATGCCCTTCGTACATCAGGATGAGATCGTCGCGGCGCAGAATCGCGTCGCCCAGATGGTTCCCTTCCCTGGTGAACACGCCGATCCGCGCGCTGCCTCGCTGACACAGGAGAATCTGGTGCCGCATGGCGTTCGCGCATCGCTCCTCCACCACGTGGTAGTGCGCCTTGGTGATGGCGCCTTTGGGCCTGTTCAGGACGATGATTTGAAGGGGAATCGCATCGTCCGTCACGTGGGCCTTGGTCGCGCGCTCCACCTCGACGTCCTGGCCGGCGTATGCGTCGCGGACGTGCGCCTTCGCCTCCTCGGTGTCCAGATAGGGAGGGAACCTGGCGTAGTCGTCGAAGTCGCCCTTGACGTGGATGGCGATCATCCGCCCGTCGGAGGCCTTGTAGTAGTCCACGCTTCTGGAATCAATCTCGGGCGCCATCACTTCTCCTCGAACGCGGCCGGAGTCGGAAAAACGGGGCTTCGGAACGAATCGGCCCGGAGCCGCGCCCCAACAATATCACGAATCCACCTCGACGATCTTCATGTGAAAATCGAGCGGAGGGGCGGCGCGGACGAGCGCGCTGGTAGAAACGTAGTCCACGCCCGTCTCCGCGACGCTTCTCAGGTCGCCGTCGCCGACGCCCGAGGCCTCGAGCACGTAGGGTTTTCGGGTTTTTGACGCCGCGCCGGCCTCCCGGACGCGGGAGACGGCTTTCCGGAGCGTTTCGAGGCTCATGTTGTCGAGCAGGATCATGTGCGCCCGCCCGTCCTCGATGATCTCTTCGAGCTGCGCCAGGCTCTGCGTCTCGATCTGGGTCTCCGTCATGTAGCGGCGGCCGAATTGTCTGTCGATGGCGGCGGGGATGGAGCCGGCGGCCGCGATGTCGTTGTCCTTTATCAGTTCGCCGTCGAAGAAGCCGAGGCGGTGGTTTCGCCCGCCGCCCGCGCGCACCGCGTATTTCTCGAAGTAGCGCAGGCCCGGCCGGTTCTTTCTCGTATCGACGACGCCCTGGAAGGTTTCGGGAAGATCGCCCAGGCGCGCCAGCGCGCGCGCCGTGTGCGTGGCGATTTCGGAGACGTGCGAGAGGAGGTTGAGCGCGGTGCGCTCCGCCTTCAGGATGGTCTGCGCGTGGCCGGAGACGCGCGCCAGCAGCTCGCCTTTGGAAACCCTCGCGCCCTCTTCTTTTCGCCACTCGATTTCGGGCGGGCGGCTCCTTCCGAGCGCCAGAAGGCTTTGCGCCTCCTCCAGCGCGGGGAGGAAGAACGGGGCGCCCGCGAGAACGGCGTCGCTTTTCGAGCGCAGCTCGGCCGCGCACCAGGGGTCGCTTCCGGCGTCGTAGTGGAGGGGCGCGCCGCCGAAGTCCTCGATGAGCCATTCGCGGATTCTGGCGCGGACGTCCATCTGTCGAAGGGGGCCGATTCGCGCTAGATGATTTCGAGCATCCGCTCGATGGGAACGCGCGCGCGCCGGGCGAGTTCCGGGTCCACGGTGATTTCGTGCTTCACGTCGCGCAGGCATTCGTAAAGGTTTCGCAGCGTGTTCTGCTTCATGTAGGCGCAAAGCGCCTCCCGGCTCGCGGGGATCAGGGTCTTGTCCGGAACCGCCCTGGACATCGGGTGGAGGTTTCCCACCTCGGTGGCCACGATGACCTCGGAATGGGGGACTTCCTCGACGAGCTTGATCATGCCCTGGGTGGAGCGGAACTGGAGCATGTCCTCGGGCACGAGGCCGTCGCTCACCTGGCGCATGCAGGCGCTGGTGCAGCCGCACTCGGGGTGAACCACGGTGATGGCGCCGGGGTGCAGCCGCTGCTGCTCCCGGACGTGGTGCGGGCGAATCCTCTCGTGGACGTGGCACGCGCCCATCATCAGATGGAGGCGGTCCAGCGAATGCCCCTCGCGCTCCAGCAGCTTGGCCGCGTAGAAGCCCAGGAACACGTCGGGCAGGAACAGGATGGGCTGTTCGGGCCGGGAGTTTTCGAGGACGTGGAGGGTGACCCTGCCCGCGTTGGCGGACGCGCAGCAGTAGTCGCTCTCCGCCTTCACCTCGAGATAGGTGTTGACGTAGCTGATGACGATGCCGTCGGGACGCGCTTTTCTCCATTCCCGGATTTTGCCGGCGTCGGCGTGGGCGGCCAGCGAGCAGAGCGCCTCGAGGCTGGGCGCCAGAACGGTCTGGTGCGGCTTTTTGAGGGCGGCCAGAATCTGGTTCATGAACAGCACGGACGGCTCGACGAGGAGGTCCGCGTCGGAGGCGGCGCCCCGCCGCGCCAGAAACAGCGAATCGCCGATGACGTCGGACACGTCCTGAACGTCGCGGGGCACGTAGTTGTGCGCCAGGACGAGCGCGTTTTTCTCCTTCTTGAGGCGCCTGATCTCCCCTTGCAGGAATTCCCGCTCCTCTTGCGGGACGTTCTCGGGGTGCGCGTTTTCGGGGATTTCGGGAACGTCGATGGAAGGCCCGAGATCCGTTTGATCCATGAGGGCGATGGCGTCTTTCGCCGGAAGAATGTCGCCGGCTTCAATGTCCGCGATCATGTCGAGCTCCGTTGAGCGGGAGCGCCGGGGCGCGCTCCCCGTTTTCCGAAAATGAAGCGCCCGGCCTGCTTGCGCAAAAAATCACAAGCAAGGACAAAAAAGAGGGATTCCGGTTGAACCGGCATTCTCGCTCCCGGAAAACAGGGCGCGGCGCGGGACATGGCGCTCGTTCCTCCTCTCTCTCTGTTCCTCATTATTTCACGCCTTCCATGCCCAAGTAAAACGGAAATCAAGGAAAAAACATGATTTTTTCTTGCCGATCGGCGCTCTTTTTGTTAGGTTTGGCAGTCAGGATAGTTGCTTGGGCTTAACGACAAGGCGGTGGACGGGGAGCGTCTCCCGGTCAGCCGGACGCGGGTCGCCGGGCGAGACGACCCGTTTTTATTTGTTTGCGCCGGAGTCCGGCGCGGGCTTCCTCATCCCGAGTCCGCTTCGCGCGCTGGAGCCGGCGATTTCGGGAAATCCGCCATGACCCGCGGCGTGGTTTGGTTGCTGGGCGCGCTCGCCCTGTCAGCCCTGCTGATTCTTGCGCTGAACGGGATTTGTTCGCGCCCGTTGATGCTTCCGACGCTGAGCGGATATTTTTGTCCCAGGCCCCTGCCGGAATCCATGACGGCTCCGCCGAACCCCGCATCCGGGGAGGCGGCGCGGCGAAAAAAATGATCGACGCCGGGGATTTTTCAGAAAGGTGAGACTATGACGGATTCTCCCATCACGGACGCCATCGTCGAATTTGTCCTCGAAACGGAATACGAGGACGTTCCCGAAGACGCGAGGGTCATCATGCGCCGCTGCTTCGTGGACGGCGCGGGGCTGATGGTCGCGGGCTCCACGGAGGAGAGCGGCCGCGTCATCCAGAACTACCTCCGCGAAATCGGCGGGGAGCCGGAGGCGCGGGTGTTCGGAACCGCCATGACGGCGCCCGCGCACCTCGCCGCCCTGGCCAACGGCGTCGCGGGCCACGCGATGGATTACGACGACACGCAGCTGAGCAGCTATCCGGATCGCGTCTATGGCCTGCTGACGCACCCCACGTGCCCGGTGATGCCCGCGGCGTTCGCCCTGGCCGAGGCGCTGGGCGCGACCGGAGAGGAGCTGCTCACCGCCTTCGCGCTCGGCTTCGAGGTGGAGTGCAAGGTGGCGGAGGCGATTCGGCCGGATCATTACGTCAAGGGCTTCCACTCCACGGGAACCATCGGCGCGATCGGGGCGGCGACCGCCGCGGCGAAGCTGATGGGGCTGGACGAGCGCCAGCTGCGCATGTGCTACGGCGTCGCCTGTTCGGAGAGCGCGGGGCTTCGGGCGAATTTCGGAACCATGACGAAGCCCTACCACTGCGGCCGCGCGGCGGAGAACGGCGTCGTGGCGGCGCGGCTGGCGGCGGGTGGCTATTCCGCGGATCCCGCGATATTCGACGGGCAATGGGGATTCTTCCAGATCATGGGCGGCGGCTGCGATCAGGATTACATCGTCGGGAAGCTCGGCGACGCCTGGTCGGCGGTCGATCCGGGGGTGTCGATCAAGCCCTACCCCTGCGGCTCCCTCGCCCACCCCGCGATGGACGCCGCCAGGGACCTGATCCTGGAGAACGACATCAAGCCCGAGCAGGTGCGGGAGCTGCGCTTCGGCACCACCTCGCGCGTGCTGGAGCCGCTGCGCTACGCCGAGCCCCAGAACGAGCTCGAGGCGAAATTCTCCCTTCAGTTCGGCTTCGCCGTCCTGCTGCTGGAGCGCGCGGCGGGCATCGCCCAATACAGGGACGAGGTCGTCCGGCGGCCCGACGTCGTGGAGATGATGAAGAAGGTGCGCGCCTTCAGGAACGATGAGATCGAGGCCCGGGGCTACGCCCTCATTCGCGGCAAGGTGGCGATAGAGCTCGAGGACGGCTCGGTGCATGAGAAGATGTCGGAAATTTCCCGGGGGACTCCCCAGCGCCCGATGGATCGGGAGGAGCTTTTCGGGAAATTCACCGAGTGCGCCGGCCTGGTGTACGAGAGCGATCAAATCGCCCTGATCGAGGCGATGCTCTACAAAATCGACACCCTCGAGAACGTTCACGGCCTCATCGAGCTCCTGGGCGAAAAAATGGAGGCGTGACGGTTTTCCCCCGCCCCGCGCCGGATCCTCCGGGGGCGGATGGACGAAGGGAGAAGGAATTGGGCTTTCATCGCTGGCTGGACGTTCCCGAGACCCCGCATCTTCGCAAGGGAACCGCGCGCCGGGCGGTCGCGCTGGACGGGCTGACGATGCAGCGCGGCGAGATGGCGCCCGACGCGGCGTTCGATGAGCGGACGATTCACCGCCACCCCGAGGATCAGTTCATCGTCGTGCTGGAGGGCAGGCTGAGGATGCGCATCGGCGAGGAGGAGGAATGGCTGGAGCCCGGCGGCTTCGCCGCCATTCCGGGCGGCGCGTTCCACAGCGCGACGGGCGTGGGGCCCGAGGGGGCGAAATACGTCGAGGTTCTCTCCTCGGGCCGCATCGACTATCTGCCCGGCTACATGGGCGAGCCGAAAAACGAGTTCCTGCACGAACGGAAGCGCGGCTGATGACGACGCGGGAAGCGGAGAGGATTTTCGTCGTTTGCGATGATTTGATGTTCTCCGCCGGCATCCGGGAGGCGGCGGCTTCCCTGGGCGCCGCGCTGGAGTTCATCGACTCGGAGGAGAAGTTCGGGGGGGCGCTCGAGGAATTTCGCCCGGCGCTGCTCATGGCGGATCTGCATCACCAGCGGCTGGGCGGCGAGAAGGCGGGCGAGCTCGTCAGGAAGCTGAAGGCCGACGAGCGGGCCGGGGACGCCCGCGCCGTCGCCTGGGGCAGGCACACCGAGCCCGAGCTGCTCAAATCGGCGGGGCGGGCGGGGTTCGACCGGGTGATGCCGCGCTCCCTGTTCGTGAAGGAAATGCCCGGAATCATTCGACGGGCGGCGAGCCGGATTCGGGCGGGCGCGTGACGCCCCGCTCCGAAGATGAGAGGCCCAACCCCGAGCCGCGCGACGGCTCTCTCGTCTGGTGGGCGCGCTTCCCGACCCGGGAGCAGAATTATTTGCAGGCTGTACTGGAAGGCTACGACGACCTGGGCTACTGCCAGACTTTCGACTCCCGCGTCGGAACGGGGGAGGGAGGCGAGCCTATGTCGCTCGCGCGGCTCACGTCGTCCGTTGACGCGGAAGCGGAGATGAGGGCGCTGCTTGAGGCTTTCGCCCGGGAGATCGGTCTGGAAATGCCGGATTCCGCGCCTTCGTTCGGGTCTTCGGAACAGCCGAAGCCGTCACAGGCGTCCGGCTAGCGGGGCGTTCTCTCGCCCGACCGCTCCCGGACCGGCGCGTGAAAAAGATGAAATACGAGCGTTTTCCGCTTTTCTTTCCGGCGGTTTCAGCGGTTTTGCTGGTTCTGGGGCTTTGGGCGGACTCTTCCGCCGCGGGGCGCCTGAAGCTGGCGACGACGACGAGCACGGAAAATTCCGGCCTGCTCGACCGCCTGCATCCGGCGTTCGAGAGAAGGCGCGGCGTTTCCGTGCATACGATATCCGTGGGCACGGGCAAGGCGCTGAGGCTGGGTCGAAACGGCGACGTGGACGTCGTGCTCGTCCACGCCCGGAAGGCGGAAGACCTCTTCGTGGCGCGGGGCTACGGCGTGCGCAGAAGAACCGTCATGTATAACGATTTCGTGATCGTGGGCCCGGCCGCGGACCCCGCCGGGGCGTCGGGCGCGCCCGACGCGGCCGAGGCTTTGCGCCGGATCGGGAATTCGGGGAGCCTCTGGTTCAGCAGAGGGGACGATTCCGGGACGCACAAGAAGGAGATGGAGCTCTGGCGGGAGGCCGGCGTCGGCGCGTTCGGCCCCTGGCGCCGCGCCCTGGGCCAGGGAATGGGCAGAACGCTGATGGCGGCGGACGAGAAGGGCGGCTACGCGCTGACGGACAGGGGCACCTACATCGCGCTCGCCGCGAAGGGGAGAATTTCCCTCCGGATTCAGGCTCTCCGGGGAAAGCGCCTGCACAACCCCTACAGCGTGATCGCCGTGAACCCGAAGCGGCACCCGCACGTGAGGTTCGACCTGGCGGTAAAATACATGGATTTTCTCACCTCCGCCGAAGCCCGGCGGATCATCCGGAATTTTCGGCTGATGGGAAAGCCCCTTTTTTATCCCGCCGCGAAAGAGGCGCGCTGATGGGTTTCTGGAGGGGGTAGGCGCCTTGGAATATCTGCTCGAGGGGTTCGCCGACGGGTTGACGCGGGCGCTCCGGGCGGATCCCCAGGTGATGCGCGCCGCGTGGGTCACCATCAAGGTGGGGTTCCTGTCCACGATTCTGGCCTCTCTCCTCGGCCTGCCCGTCGGTTTCCTGCTGGCGACGGCGCGTTTTCGGGGGCGCGGGCTGGCCGTCACCATGCTTCAGACCTCGCTCGGAATGCCGACCGTCGTCATCGGGCTGCTCGCCTACGGGTTCCTCTCCCGGCGCGGGCCCCTGGGATTCGCGGATCTGCTGTTCACCCCTTCGGCCATCGTCATCGGACTGGTCGCGCTGGCGATTCCGCTCGCGGCGGTCTTCTCCATGACGGCCGTCGCCTCCGTCGATGAAAGGGCGCGCGAGACGGCGCTGACCCTGGGGGCGTCGAACGGACGCGCGGCGCGGACGGTGCTGCGCGAGGCCCGCTTCGGGCTGGCGGCGGCGGTGCTGGCGGCGTTTGGCCGCGTCTCCTCGGAGGTGGGGATCGCCATGATGCTCGGAGGAAACATCGAGGGATACACCCGCACCCTGACCACGGCCATCGCCCTCGAGAGCATGAAGGGGGAGTTCGGCTTCGGCATCGCGCTGGGCGTCGTGCTTCTGGCGATCGTCCTGGCGACGAACCTGCTTTCCCGCTTCGCGCAGAGGCGCTGAGATGAACGCCTTTTTTCTCGAAAACGTGAAATTCCGGTTCGACGCCGATCTCGTTCTGGACATCGACCGCCTCGAGGCGCCCTCCGGCGCGGTGACGCTGCTCACCGGAGCGAACGGATCCGGAAAAACGACGCTGCTGCGCGTGATGGCGGGCCTGCTCGCGCCCGAGGCGGGCGTCGTCGCCTACCGGGGGGAGCCCGTCCTTTTCGGCAAGGCGGGACTCGGCCACAGAAGGCGGGTCACGCTCCTCGCCCAGGAGCCCTATCTTTTTCGGGGGAGCGTTCTGCTGAACGTCTCCTACGGCCCCCGGGCGCGGGGGATGGACGCGGCGCGGGCGAACGAGAAGGCCGAAGAGGCCCTCCTCCGGACGCGGTGCGGGCGCCTGATCGATCGGGACGCCTCGAAGCTCTCCGGGGGAGAGAAAAAGCGCGTGGCGCTCGCGCGGGCGCTGGCGGCGGGAGCGGAGACCCTCCTGCTGGACGAGCCCGTCTCCCAGGTGGACGAGGAGAACAGCGCGCTCATCGTGGAGATGATCGAAAATCTCGCCGCCTCGGGAGTCACCCTGGTCGCGAGCTCCCACGCGCCGGAATGGGCGGGTTCCCTTTCGGTCGGGAGGGTGCGGCTCGCCTATGGGCGGGCGGCGTAGTTCAGGGCAGGTCGCTTTCGTCGGCGTGGCGGGATTCGCCGAACAGGTCGGCCTCCAGCGGGCCTCCGCGCCAGACGGGATGGCGCCTGCGGTAATAATCCACCAGTCCCGCCTCGAAGAGTCCGGGCAGCGCGAAGTTCGTCGGTGTTTCTGGGAGCGGTGGCGCGCCTGCGCCTCCAGCCTCGCGCGCGGAAAGCCGCGCCCGTCGATGATGGTCGTGTAGTCGTCCCGATAGGCGAGGTCGGGACGCCGATAGAGGGCGCGCCTTTTCTCCGGCGTCGCCCGGTGGTAGAGGCGCCCGGGAGCGGAGGCCGGACTTTTCCGCCGGAGCCGATGGAAAGCCTTTGTGGTCCAGCCGCCGACGGCGACGTGATCCGGATGTCCGGTGACGCCGTCCTCCCCATACGTCACGACCACGTCGGGGGAGAAGGCTCGGATGAATTCCTCGACGAGGGGCAGAATTTCCGCCTCCGGCAAGGCGCTCAGCTTCCCGTCGGGGAGGCGCCAGAGCGTCACGCTTTCGACGCCGAGCGTCCGGCAGGCGTCTTCGAGCTCCGCCTCCCGGACGTCGCCCAGCTCCTCGGGCCCGCATACGCCGTTCGTGAGGCCCGCCTCGCCGCTCGTGAGGGTGAGGAGACCCATGCGCGCCCCCCTGTTCGCGTAGAGCGCGAACGTGGCCGGATTCCCGAAGGACTCGTCATCCGGGTGCGCGTAGACGTGAAGGATGGAGCGTCCGGCGTTCGGCTCATTCATGGCTTGGCTTGGCGTGATGGATCGGGAGTCTCCGCGTCGTCGGGACGGGCGCCGCGCCGCTTCGGGCGAACGGTCCGGGGGCGCCGGCCCTTCCCTTCAATCGGGCGCGCGCCTCGCCGGGCGGGAAGGCGCAAGCGGAGGACTCCTCCCCTTGCCCCGCGTCCTTCTTTGGTTTATATGAAAAGTAGCCCCTGAATGCAAAATTTGATAGGCTGAAAAATCCGGCCCAGGCCGATGGATGATTCCCGAATCCCCGTTTCCCTACGAAGGAGTCCGCATTGTGGAGCTAGCCATTGCGAGGGATGAGCTGTTCAAGGCCCTTCAAACCATGCAGGGCGTCGTGGAAAGCAGAAGCAGCGCGATGCCGATGCTGCAGAACGCGCTCGTCGAGACCGAGGGCGACAAGAGCGTCCGCCTCTCGGGCACGAACCTCGACATCGGGATGCGGGGAGTGTTCGAGGCCGAAGTGGGGAAGCCGGGCAAAGTTACGCTGAACGCGAGGCGGCTGCTCGACATCGTTCAGGAGCTTCCCGGGTCCGAGGTTCGCCTGACCGAGGAGGACGGGCAGTGGATACGGATGCGCTGCGAGCGCTCGAACTTCCGCTTCCCGGGGCTGCCGCCCGCGGATTTTCCCGCGCTTCCCGACGCGAAGGAAGCGAAGATGAGCGCGGTTTCCGCCTCGGTTCTGTCCGAGATGGTTCGCAAGACGATGTTCGCGATCTCCACGGACGAGACGCGCTACACCTACAACGGCGTTTTCATGGAGACCGAATCCGACACGCTGCGCCTCGTCGCCACGGACGGCCACAGGCTGGCGATGATCGAGCGCGCGAGCGAGGGGCTGGCCTTCGACGAGGGCGTCATCGTCCACAAGAAAGCCCTGGGAGAGCTCGTCAAGCTCCTGGGGGACGCCGAAGGCGAGGCGTCCGTCGGCCTCACCCAGAACCACATCCTCTTCGAGGTGGGGAACATCGAGCTGTCGGCGCGGCTCATAGACGGCGAGTTTCCGAACTACAGGCAGGTGATTCCGGACAGCAACGAGCATTCCATCCAGATGGACCGGGGGAGCCTGACGCGCGCCGTCCGGAGGGTCTCCCTCTTCGCGAACGAAACCCGGATGGTGAAGTTCGAGTTTTCGCCGGGGCAGCTGAAGCTGACGGCGCACAGCCCGGAGGCGGGAGAGGCCGAGGAGGTCATCGAGTCGAACGCGCAGACCGAGCTCACCATCGGCTTCAATTCGCGGTATTGCCTCGACGCGCTCTCCATCCTGGACGAAGAGCAGGTCAGCATGGAGCTGAAGGACGCGCTGAGCCCCGGCGTTCTCGCCCCGAAAGAATCGGCCGGCTACACCTACGTCGTCATGCCGATGCGCGTGTGAGCCTCCGCCCGGCGCCGCCCGAAACTCCTTGAGCTCGCGCGGCGGGCTTCATCAGGAAGCGCAGACGCTTCGGGAATCGCCGTTTCCGGGGCGCCTCCTTGACGGGGGCGCCCGCGTTTTTTCCGTTGCGGGCCGGCCGGGATGACCCCTTATTTTTCAGATCGGGCGAGCGAGAGCTCCGGCCGCTACTACGGCTGGGTGATCGTCGGCCTCACCTTTCTCACCATGGCCGTCGGCGGCTCCATCGTCGGAACGTTTCCCGTCTTCTACGTGGCCTTCCTTGACGAGTTCGGGTGGTCCCGGGCGGACACCGCCCTGGCGTTCTCCTTTTCGATGGTCACTTTCGCGGTTTCCGCGGGCTTCATCGGCGCGATGGTGGACCGCTGGGGCCCGCGGGTCATCATCCCCGCGGGAATCGTGATTCTGGGCGTCGGCCTCGCCCTGATGTCGCGGGTCTCCAGCCTGCCCACCCTGTATTTTTTCTACGGAGGCGTCGTGGCGCTGGGCGTCACCATGTTCGGGTTCATCCCCACGAGCACGGTCGTCAGCCAGTGGTTCACGCGGCGCCGCTCCACGGCGATGGGGATATCGCTGTCGGGGAGAAGCTGCGGCGGCGTGCTCATGATTCCGCTTTCCGCCTGGCTCATCGCGGCTTTCGGGTGGCGCGCGGCCTACCTTCTGCTGGCGGTCGGCGTCGTCGTTCTGCTGGCGCCCCTGAACGCGCTTCTGCACCGCGCCCGCGCCGACGCCGCGGGGGGAAAGGCGGCGGAAGCTCCCGGCCCGAACTGGACCCTGAAGGAGGCGCTCGGCGATTCGGCCTTCTGGCTGCTGTTTCTGGCGGGGATGTTCAACGGCGTCGGCTTCAGCGTGGTCGGCGTGCATCAGGCCGCGCACATGGTGGACGTGGGGCTGAGCCCGCTCAAGGCCGCCTCCCTCATCGGGGGGCTGGCCGTCGTCAGGGCGCTGGGCGGCGTTTTCGGCGGCTGGGCGGGAGACAGAATCGGCCGGACGCGAACCTTCTACCTGCTCAGCCTCCTCGCCATGTCGGGCGTCTTTCTGCTGATGAACCTCTCCGCGCGCCACGCCTGGCTGGCGTACGCCTACGTTCTGATCTACGGAATCGGCGCAGGCGCGCGCGGCGCGATTTTCGTGTCGATCAAGGCGGACATTTTCCCCGGCCGAAGCTTCGGCCGCATCCTGGGCTTCAGCCAGATGGGCGGGGGACTGGCCTCGGCCGCGGGACCATGGCTGGCGGGGTATTTCTTCGACGTGTGGCGAAGCTACTACTGGGCGTTCATTCTGGTGCTCGCCGTTCAGGCGCTCTCGATGGCGGCGGTGGCGGCGGCCTCTTCCGGCGCCGGACGGCGCGCGCGCCCGGTCGCCCGGCTATGAAGCCGCCCTTTCCGTTTCGGCGATCATCGACTCGATGAGGGCGATCATGCGCTCGGGCGGCATCTGCTCGATGTTCAGGATGCCGTGGTAGAGCGTCGGGCTGGCGAAATCGACGTGAAAGAAGTGCTGGGAGAACAGGCCCTGGTCCCGGTCGCATCGCTTGATGGTTTCCTCCGAGGCGGTTCTCGTGACGCCGGAGGATTCCATGAAGTGCCGGACGCGCGCCTCCACGCTGCCGACGATGCGCAGGTGCAGGACGTCGTCTCTTTCCTTGAGGAGCACCTGCCCTCCCCACCCGGCGATGACGACGCTCCCCTTGTCCGCCGCCTCGTTCATGCTCTCGGACAGGACGCCGCGCAGGCTTTCCCGCCGCACGCCGAAGGTGCGCTCCAGGATCGTCGGCGCGCGCCCTTCGATTTTCTCCAGGTCGAGCTCCAGCCCCCGCCGTCTGCAAATTTCGACGAGCTCGTCGCGGCCCAGAAAGTCGTGGTTCAGTTTTTCGGCGAGCTGCCTCGCGATGAAAATTCCGCCGGTTCCGTATTGGCGTGAGACGGTGATGACGGCCATGCGAAATCTCCTTTAGGGTGGAAAGCCGCTTTCGCGCTGCGCGCCCGTCATTGTATCAGAAATCGCCGCCGTGGACGACTCTCTCGCGCCGTCGGCCCGGCGGAGGGTGAACCACGGCCTCGACCTGGGGTATCCTTGAAGCGGCGCGCCCGCGCGGATGGCCGTTTGAGTGGAGGGGGTTTCGTGGCGATTCCGCCCGATGAGCTTTTGAAGCGGCTCGGGGTCCATACGCCGCTTTACGCCGCGGATGACGAAGGAATCTTCGCCGTCCTGAACGACCGGGAAAAGGGGCATTTTTTCGCGGTGGATCGCGGGAGCGGCGATTTTCGCTGGCGCGTCGAGAACTCTTCGGGCTGGGTCGTCGCCCCTCCTCTCATCTGGCGGGACCTGTATATCGTCGGCACGAGCGAGGCGCGGATGAAGCGGGAGGAAACGGGCGGGCCGTTCGCCTCGGTGGATTGGAAGCGGGGAGGCTCGGTGTACGCCTTCGGCGCGGGCGACGGCGCCGCGCGGTTCTGGGATGAGCGGACGGGGGTGGTGCGCAGCGCGCCCAGGGCGGAGGACGGCGTTCTGATCGTGGAAGGAGAGATCCGGGAGGGCGGCTTTCGGGACGGGGAGCCGTGGTCCTCATCGGCCGAAGTCGAAAGCCGCTTTTCGCTGGCGGACGGACGCCTGATCGCCCGCCGCGCGCGGGGGGAGGTTCCCGCCGGCTATTTCCGGGGAGAGGCGCCGCCCGCGGCGTGGGCCTGACGGCCCCGGGTTTTCCTTCTCAGCTCCTTCGCCATCAGCAGCGCGTTCTGCGGAACGAGGTTCGGTCGAAACCAGTTGCGGTATTCGTCCATGCGAACGTTCGGGGCCGCCTTCGCCGGGGTCGGGTTCTCTTTCAGGGCGGCGGCGGCGCGGGAGCGCAGCTTCGTCATGTAGCCCCTGAATTCATCCCATGCGGCCGGGGCGGGGCGGGCGGGAATCGGCCCGTGACCGGGGATGAGCCGCTTCGCGGGAAACTTCTTGAGCCCGGGGATCGCCTCCATCCAGTTGAGGAAGCTGCCCAGTCTCGCCACCGGGTGGGTGCGGTAGTCGAGGAGGTCTCCGGTGAACAGAATCTTCTCCTCCGGCATCCACACGACGGCGTCTCCCTTGGTGTGGCAGTGGCCGACGTGAATCATCTCGAACAGCCGCCCGCCGTAGCGGATGGAGATTTTCTTCTCGAACGTCACCATGGGCGGCGCGACGCGGAGTCTGCCGATCAGATGCTCCACCTTTTGCGGCCTGCCCGCCATCTGGGTCACCCAGACGCCCTCGTTCTCTTCGCGCTCCATCTCCAGGCGGACGCTCTCCTGGCCGACGGAGACGGCGCCCCGCCCGTGGTAGTAGCCGTTGTCCGAGGTATGGTCGAAATTGTGATGGGTGTTCAGCGCGAGGCCGGGCGATTTCCGGGTGATTTTCCTCATGCCGGCGACGAAGGCCTTCCGCGCGCGGATGTCGTTGTCGATGACGACGGGCTTCTCCTCCGTGAGCACGAGGCCGAAGTTCGTCGCTCCCCCTCCTCCGATGAATGCGTGGACGCCCTCCGCGACTTCAACGAATCCCTCGACGTTCGCCGGGCCCGGAAGCGCCTTCGCCTTGCGCGGCATCGTTTTCTCCTTGCGGGGCGCGGGGGATGAGGATATGGTTCGCGGGAACCGGCGGCAGGATAGCAAAGCCCCCTTGAAGCGGCAACGTCGAGCCGCGGGGACTCGCAGGCGAAGGTGATCAGGGTGACCTCCTATTCCGCGTTCATCGGTCTGGAATGTTCGAAGACGGGAGAGCGCCTCGCGCCCGGCGGCTTGGTGAACCTGAGTCCCCGCGGGGCGCCGCTGCTGGCGCGATACGACGCGGAAGCCGCCGCGCGGACGCTGGATATCGGAAGCATGTCGGGCCGCCCCCATTCCATGTGGCGCTACCATGAGATGCTCCCGGCGCCCGATGCGGGCGCCGTCGTCACCCTGGGCGAGGGCATGACGCCTTTGCTCCGCGCCCCCCGGCTGGGAAAGTCACTGGGGCTCTCCCGCCTGTTCGTGAAGGAGGAGGGGTCGAACCCGACGGGGAGCTTCAAGTCGCGGGGTCTGTCCGCCGCTATCACGATGGCGCGCCATTTCGGGGCGCGGCGGGTCGCCATTCCCACGGCGGGAAACGCGGGCGGGGCGGCGGCGGCCTACGCCGCGCGCGCGGGAATCGAGGCGTCCGTCTTCATGCCGGAAGACGCCCCGGGCGCGCACGGGGCGGAATGCGCGCTCGCGGGAGCCGACCTGACCCGCGTTCGGGGCCATCTCCACCACTGCGCGGAGATCGTGGCGGAGAGGACGCCGGCGGAGGGCTGGTTCGAGTTGTCCACGTTCAAGGAGCCGTATCGCGCCGAGGGCAAGAAGACGATGGCCTACGAGCTGGTGGAGCAGCTCGGCGGCGTCCCCGACGCGATCCTCTATCCCACGGGCGGCGGAACGGGGCTGGTGGCGATGTGGCGCGCCTTCGGCGAGCTCGAGGCGCTGGGCTGGATAGGCGAGGAGAGACCCCGCATGATTTGCGTTCAGGCCGAGGGCTGCGCGCCGATAGCGCGGGCGTTCGAGAACGGGGAAGAGGCCGCGTCCCCGTGGGAGAACCCCGAAACCGCCGTCTCCGGCCTGCGCGCGCCGAAGGTGCTGGCGGATTTTCTGTGCCTGCGCGCGATTCGGGAAAGCGGCGGGACGGCCGTCGCCGTCCCGGACGAGATGATGTTCGACGCCCAGAGGAGAGCGGGCGCGTCCGAGGGAATGCTCCTCTGCCCGGAGGGCGGCGCCTGCGTCGCCGCGCTGGACGCCTTGCTCGAACGGGGCGCCGTCGGGCGCGACGAGCGCGTCGTGGCGTTCAACACGGCCGCCGGCCTGAAATACGCGGACATGATAGAGGCGGACGCCCCCCTCGTCGATCCGCTCGCGGCGCGGGGGCGGGACGCATGATTGAAATCACGAGACGGGAGGAGTTCTCGGCGGCGCACCGGCTTTTTCGGCCCGACTGGAGCGACGCGCGGAACGAGGCCGTCTATGGAAAATGCGCCAACCCGCGCTACCACGGCCACAACTACGTCTTCGAGGTTTCCCTGCGCGGCCCCGTCAATCCCGAGACGGGAATGGCGCATGATCTCGCCGACCTCAAGAGCGTCTTGCGGCGGGAGGTCGTCGAGGCGCTCGATCACAGGAACCTGAACGAGGACGCGGCGGCGTTCATGAAAAACAGAATCCCCACGGCGGAGAACATCGCGATTTCGATTTGGGAGCGGCTGGCCGAGCGCCTGGACGAGGGGCTTCTGTTCCGCGTCCGCCTGTATGAGAACGATCGGAATTTCGTGGACTACTACGGAGAGCGCCCCGATGGGGTTCGGTGAGCCCGGGCGGCTGGGAAAGAGGCGGGTCGTCCTCACCGGAGCCTCCCGGGGAATCGGCCGCGCGAGCGCGCTCCGTCTCGCCGGCGCGGGCGCGAGGGTGCTCGCCGTTTCGAGGGACGCGGACGCCTTGGCGCGGCTGGCGTTCGACGCGAAAGGGCGTGCGGGCCGTATTTTCCCGCACAGCTGCGACGTGACGAAGACCGATGAGGTGGCGGCGCTCGCGGAGATGGCCGAAAAGCGGCTGGAGGGCGTGGACGCGCTGGTGAACAACGCGGGGGCGGGCGTTTTCAAGGAGCTGGAAAGCCTCTCGGTGGAGGAGTTCAGCGCGACCGTCTCGGTGTGCCTCACCGCCCCCTTCATGCTGACGCGGGCGCTTTGCCCCATGCTCGAAGCGGCGAAGGGCGAGGTCGTCAACGTGTCCTCGATCAGCGCCGTGTCGGGCTTTCCCGGCGCCGCGGCCTATTGCGCCGCGAAGGCGGGCCTCGAGGGATTGTCCCGGGCGCTGGTGGAGGAGCTGAGACCCAGGGGGATACGCCTCACCATCGTTCGCCCCGGCGCCTGTGCGACGGACATGTGGAAGTCCATTCCGGGAGAGTTCGACTTCGACGAGATGATCCCGCCGGATCTGGTGGCGGAAGCCATCGAATTCCTGCTGGCCCAGTCCCGCAGGGTCTGGACGGAGTCGATGGTGGTTCTTCCGCCGAAAGGCGCGCTCTAGCTTCTCCTCCGCGCCTCCGGGAGTCCGCGCGCGCTCGCCTTTTCATTGTCGGGGCGCGGCGTCGGGAGGGGTTCGGGGAGCCCGTTGAAGAAGGCGGGGAAAGATAATACATTCGGTCCTTGGCCGACGGAATTTCGCAATGCGCCCGTCCGCGCGGGAGGCGCCTCGCGGGCCGTCGGAGTTTCCCTTCACCACGTCTGCGGGAGGCCGGCTTTGAGCGTCGTTCGATACGAAAACCTGGACGCCGAATACGAGGCGGAGGCCGGCGATTCCATTCTTGACGCGGATCTGAACAACGGCGTTGACCATGTGAACGATTGCGGCGGCAACTGCGCCTGCTCCACCTGCAAGGTGGTCGTAGTGTCCGGAGCGGAGCATCTCTCCCCGCAGGAAGAAGAGGAGAGGGACACGCTGGATGCGTACGGGTGGAATCCGGACGAGTATCGCCTGGCCTGCCAGTGCATCCTGAAGGGAGAGGGCCGGATCGTCCTGCGAATGCCGGATCCAGAGTAGGGCGCTCAGGAAGCGCGCGCTCCCGCCTCGCTCCAGGCGCGAACCACCGACTCGAAATCGACCGCCCCCTCGCGGATGAGTTCCGGCCTTTCCCCCCGCGCGTCCACCACGGTGGAGGGCGGGGCGCTCCCCGCTTTTCCCCCGTCCAGAACCAGCGCCACCCCCTCCCGAAACCGGGCCGAAATTTCCCGGGCGCTTTCGAGGGGAGGCTCGCCGGAGAGGTTGGCGCTCGTCGCCGCGAACGGGCCGGCGCGCAGCGCCAGCGCGCGGCAGAGGGCGAGGGCGGGCATCCGGACGGCGACGCCTCGCCCGCCTTCCGACAGCCGGGCAGAAAGCCCCGGGCGCGCGGGGAGAACCAGCGTCAGACCCGAGGGCCACAGGGCGTCCATCAGGCCCGCCGCGCGCGCGGAGACGCCGGCGGCGAGGGCTTCGAGCTGGCGGCGATGCCCGATGAGAACGGGGGCGCCCTTCTCCTCTTTTCTGCCCTTCGCTTCGTAGAGCTTCTCGACCGCTTCCTCGTCAAGGGCGCGGGCGCACAGCCCGTAAATCGTGTCCGTGGGCAGGGCGATGACGCCGCCCGAGAGCAGTTCCTCCCCGGCGCGCCGAAGCGCCTCTTCTTCCGGCGAATCCGGGTTCACCGAAAGAATTTCGCTCACCCCTGTTTTTCCCGGTGGGTTCTCTTGGAGCGGCTTCGCCTCGGCCTCGACTTCCGTTCCGGGCTTTTTCCGGCGTCTCCGGCCGGCGTCTTCGGCTTGTCCTTTTGCGTCCGGGGGGCGGGCGGCGGGGAGAGTTCCTCCTGAAGGGCGTCGTCCGCCGCCAGCGTCTTCTCGGTCTGCCGCTGCGCGAAGCGCCGGTATTCCTTCGCCAGCTTTGAATCGCTCAGGGCGAGGATTCGCGCGGCGTGAAGGGCCGCGTTCCTGGCGCCTGCCGCCCCGATGCCCATCGTCGCCACGGGGATGCCGGGGGGCATCTGCACGGTGGAGAGCAGGGAGTCGAGGCCGCCGAGCGAGGAGCTGTCGATGGGGACGCCTATCACGGGCAGATCGGTGGCGGCGCCGACGACGCCCGCCAGGTGCGCCGACATGCCCGCGCCCGCGATCAGCACGCGGATGCCGCGATCGGGCGCCGTCTTCACGTATTTGTGAACGGCCTCGGGCGTGCGGTGGGCCGACAGAATTCTCATCTCCGAGGGAACGCTGAATCCGTCGAGCGTCTTGACGGCTTCTTCCATCACGGGCTTGTCCGACGCGCTGCCCATCAGTATCCCGACTTGGGGCGCTCTCGTGGCCAAAGGGGTCTCCTCTTTTTATTGGGGAACGAACGCGAGCAGTTCGATTTCGAGTTTCGCGCCCGCGATGATTTTCGCCGCCTGGAACGTCGTGCGCGCCGGCGGGTCCTCCGTCCCGAAATACTCCTCGAAGACGGCGTTCATCTCCCGGAGATCCGCCAGATCCTCCATGAAGATGGTGACCTTCACGGCGTTTTTCAGGGACGTCCCCCCCGCCTCGCACACGGCTTTCAGATTCTCGATGATCCGGCGCGTCTGCTCCCCGACGCCGCCCGGGGCCAGTTCGCCCGTCCGGGGGTCGATGGGCAGCTGCCCGGAGCAGTGGAGCCACTCTCCAACCCGAATGGCCTGGGAGAGCGGCACCTTGCCCGAGGCCGCCTTGTCCGTCCGAATCACCCTCTTTTCCATGAACGCCCCCGCTTCCTGAAAGACGGCCCGCCATACGGGCGCGCGTTCGCGCGCGGAATGCTTGGGGAGGCTTTTCGCCGCGTCTTCGCCGGGGCCGGTGGAGCGGCGATGACGCCTCCCTACTATCCCACAGAAGCCGCTTGTTAGAAACCGCCGGCCACGTTCCGGCTCAAAAGACGTCTTTGCGGGACGGGGGTCGGTCGGGCGTCCGGGCGCGTTCGCTTTTCGGAAGCTGATGAGCACGCGGCCGCTTTTTCGCGCGCCTCGTTTCGCGGGGGTCAGGGCGCGGCTTCAAAAATGCGAAAGTCGGGTGCTACAATGAAGCCGCATCCAGAGGGAGGAGTTCGTCTTGGGGAGAGAGTTGTTCGACCCGGCGGAGAGCGAGGGGAGCGGCGCCGGCCGCGCGCCGGAGGCCCGCGTCGATCCGGGCGCGCCCCTGGCCGAGCGCATGAGGCCCCGAACGCTCGACGAGGTTCTGGGGCAGGATCGCCTCATCGGGGAGGGCCGCGCGCTCAGGCGCGCCGTGGAGGAGGACGCCCTGCGTCCGCTCATTTTCTGGGGGCCGCCCGGCGTGGGAAAAACCACCCTGGCGCGCGTCATCGCCCGAAGAACGAAGGCGCATTTCATCACCCTGAGCGCGGTGCTTCACGGGGTGAAGGAATTGAGAGCCTCCGTGGACGAGGCGAGGCGCATCGCGCTCGGGAACGTCAGGACGATACTGTTCATCGACGAGATTCACCGCTTCAACAAGGCCCAGCAGGACGGCCTCCTGCCGCACGTGGAAGACGGCACGGTGATCCTGATCGGCGCGACGACGGAGAACCCCTCCTTCGAGGTGATCGCCCCGCTCCTCTCCCGCGCGCGCGTGTTCGTGCTCGAGGGATTGAAGGAGCCCCACCTCGTCGCGCTGCTCCGCCGCGCCCTGGAGGACGCCGAGCGGGGTCTGGGAGGCATGGGGCTGGCCGTGGAGGAGGAGGCGCTGCGCGGCATCGCGAGGATGAGCGGCGGGGACGCGCGCGCCGCGCTCAACGTTCTGGAGGCGGCGGCCGCCCTCGCGGGCGGGAACGGCCGCATCGACGCCCGGCTGGCGGCGGAGGCCGCCCAGCGCAAGACGCTTCTTTACGACAAGTCGGGCGAGGAGCACTACAATCTCATCTCGGCGCTTCATAAAACGATGCGGGCCTCCGACCCGGACGCCGCCCTCTACTGGCTCGCGCGAATGCTCGAAGGGGGAGAGGACCCCATGTATATCCTGAGGCGCCTCGTGCGGTTCGCCTCCGAGGATGTCGGCATGGCGGATCCGCGCGCGCTGGGGGTGGCGACGGCCGCGCGGGAGGCGCTTCACTTCATCGGCCTCCCCGAGGGGAAGCTCGCCATCGCGCAGGCGGTGGTCTATCTCGCCCAGGCGCCCAAGAGCGACGCGGTGTATCTCGGCTTCGGGGCCGCCGAGCGCGCCGCGCGCGAGCGCGAGGCGCCGCCCGTCCCCCGTCATCTGAGGAACGCGCCCACCGGCTTGATGAAGGATTTGGGCTACGGCGAGGGCTACCGACACGCGCATCGGTTCGACGACGCGATCGTGGAGATGGAGGGGATGCCGGAGGGACTGGAGGGGACGCGGTTCTATCATCCCACGTCGCGGGGATACGAAGCGGAGGTTCGGAAAAGACTCGCCAGGCGCGAGGAGATACTGAACGAACGGCTTGCCGAGCGCCTGCGCATCCCCGATGAGGAGCGCCCGGGCGACAGACGCCCCGCCGATCCCGCGATGCCGGGCAGAAGGGGAAGGCGCAGGGGTTCGTCCTGAAAAGCGGACGGCGCGGGAGCGGGAAGGCGCCGCGTCCCCCGTTTCCGGCGCGCCGGGGACTTGCGCCTGATCGCGAAGACGGACCTGAACCGGGCGATGACGCGCGTGAGGCGCCGGAGCGTGGAGATTATCGAGGGCCCGCGCGGGAAGAGCGGCGCCTTGGGGCGCATTCTTTCTTTTTTGGAGTCCCGGCGGAAACCTGATAGAGGCGTCCAGCTACCCGGACGAGGCGGAACGAGGCGCCCTGCCGGGTTTTTCCGAATTCAGCGGAAGAGCTCTATTCTGGCCTCCTCCTCTCCGTGATACACCGCCTTCGCCTTGAGCAGATCGTCCATCACCACCCGCTTGTCGCGCGGATTCCTGAGCAGATACGCGGGATGATACGTCGAGAGGCAGGGGATCCCCTGGTAGCGGCCGAACTTCCCCCGAAGTCTGCCGATGGGCGTTTTCGTCCGGAGGAGCCACTGGGCGGCGAATCTTCCCAGCGCCAGAATCAGTCTGGGACGAATGACGGCGAGCTGCTTGCGCAGATAGGGCTCGCAGCAGTCGATCTCGTCGGGTTCGGGGTCGCGGTTGCCCGGCGGCCTGCACTTCAGGATGTTGCAGATATAGACTTCCTGGCGGGGAATTTCGATCACGTTTTCAATCATCTTCGTCAGCATCTGGCCCGCCCGGCCCACGAAGGGAACCCCCTCGGCGTCCTCGCTCGCGCCCGGGGCCTCGCCGACGACGACGAGGTTCGCGTCCGGGTTCCCCACCCCGAACACGAGATTCGTCCGCGTCTCCCCCAGCTTGCAGCGGAGGCAGCCGTCCACGGCGGCGCGGAGCCCGTCAAGGGACATGTCGGCGTCCGGATCGAAGGGCAGGGGCGGCGGCTCCGGGCCTCGCCCGTCGCGCTTCGACATGGGCGCCAGGGCGACCCCGTACCCCGCGTCCGGGAGCAGGGCCGTCTGCGCGGCGCTTTCGGCGGGCTCCGGCGCGGCTTCGGCTTTCGGGGCGGGAGCGCTCCCGGGCGCCGGCCTTCGGAGAGCGCCCGGGGGCGCGTAGCGGACGCCCGCGGCCTTCTGGCTTCGCAGATGCCCCAGGATCCCCCGCAGGAGTTCTTCCCGCTCGCTCATCGCCGCCGGGCTTCCGGGAAAAGCGGACTCATTCGGAGGGACTCCGCCATATCTTCGCGAGCCTGTCGAGAATGCGGCCCGCCAGAATCCGCTTCGGAAGCGGGGGAAGCGCCTCGACCGCGCCGTCGGCGCCGATGAGCCAGGCGCGGGAGGAATCGGCGCCCATCGCGTCCTCTTCGCCGGAGACCCTGTTCGCCGCGATCAGGTCCAGCCCCTTTCGAGCGAGCTTGTCTTTCGCGCGCTCGACCACCCGCTCGGTCTCGGCGGCGAAGCCGACGAGGATTCTGCTCCCCTTGTCCGCCCGCAGCTCGGAGAGGATGTCGGTCGTTCGCTCGAGATGGATGGCGAGGTCGCCGTCTTCTTTTTTGAGCTTTCGGGCGGACGGCGCGATCGGGCGGTAGTCCGCCACGGCGGCCGCCATGACGAGGGCGTGGGCGTCGGTCCACAGGCTTCTGACGGCCTCGCGCATGTCGGCGGCCGATTCCACGCGAATCACCTCCGCCCCCGGCGGGTCGGCGAGGGCGACGGGGCCGCTCACGAGGGCGACGCGCGCTCCCCGCCCGGCGGCTTCTCCCGCCAGGGCGAAGCCCATCTTTCCGCTGGAGCGGTTCGAGAGGAAGCGCACGGCGTCCCATTTCTCCCGCGTCGGCCCCGCCGTGACCAGCAGGCTCATGCCCGAGAGGTCGGGATTCGGCGCGAGGATGCCGCGCGCGGCCAGCAGGATTTCGCCCGGCTCGGGCATCCGCCCCCGACCGACGCCCTCTTCCGCGCGCGCCATGCGCCCCGCCCCCGGCTCCATGACGACGTGGCCGCGTCCGCGCAGGGTTTCCACGTTCTCCCGAACGGCGGGCGACGCCCACATTCTGGGATTCATGGCCGGCGCGAGGAGAACGGGCGGCTTCGCGGACAAAAGCAGGGTGGAGAGAAAATCGTCGCCCACTCCGTGGGCGAACTTCCCGATGACGTTCGCCGTGGCCGGGGCGACGAGGATGAGGTCGGCGCGATCCGAGAGAGAGACGTGCGGCATGTCTCCCGTGAATTCGCCCCCTTCGACGGGAAACATCCTCCGGATGGGCGCTCTTCCGGTGAGCGTCTCGAAGGGCAGGGGCTGAACGAACGAGGAGGCGCTTCGCGTCAGAACCGTCCGCACCTCGGCGCCGTCCAGGACGAGGAGGCGTGCGAGTTCGATCGACTTGTAGGAGGCGATGCCGCCCGATACGCCGAGAACCGCTTTTTTGCCCGAAAGGGGAGCCGGGGCGCGTTCGCTCAACGGAGGTTCTCCTCCCCTCGCCGCGCGAGAATCAATTCTTTGAGCGCCTGAAAGGCGGCTTCGATATCGTCGTTCACGATGACGTGGTCGTAATGACGGCTTTGCGCCATCTCCTCCTCCGCCCTGGAGAGCCGGGCTTCTATCTTCGCCTCGGATTCCGTCGCCCGCCGTCTGAGGCGATTCCCGAGCTCCTCCAGCGAGGGCGGCATGAGAAAGACGAGGATGGCGTCCGCGCGTCTCTCCCTGACCTGCAAGGCGCCCCGCACGTCCAGGTCCATGATGACGTCCTCTCCCCCGGCAAGACGCGCCTCCACCTCGCTTCGGGGCGTTCCGTAGTATTCGTCGAAAACCCGCGCCCATTCGAGAAATTCGCCGTTCGCCGTCATCTCGCGGAAGTCCGCCCTCTCCATGAAGCGATAGTGAACACCGTCTTCCTCATAATCGCGCTTCGGCCGCGTCGTCGCGCTTATCGAGTGCCGGACGCCCGGAATCTCCTCGCATGAGCGGGCGATCAGCGTGGACTTGCCCGTCCCCGACGGGGCGGAGAGAACGAAGACGCGGCCGCGCTGACGCATCATTATTCGACGTTCTGCACCTGTTCGCGGATTTTCTCGATGGCGCTTTTCATCTCGACCGCGCTTTGCGTGAGCGTCAGGTCGAAGGATTTCGACGAGATCGTATTGGCCTCCCGGTTCATCTCCTGGACGAGAAAATCGAGTTTGCGGCCGATGGGGCCCGCGCTTTTGATCATTTCCCGGAACTGGGCGGCGTGGCTGTCGAGGCGGCTCAGCTCCTCGCTGATGTCCCCGCGCTCGGCGGCGTAGACCATTTCCTGCTCCAGGCGGCCTTCGTCCACGCCGACCCCTTCGGCGAGTTCGAGAATGCGCTCGCGCGTCCGCGCGGCGATCAGCTTCCGCGCCCGGGGCAGGCGCCTGCGGATTTCCCCGCATCGCTTTTTCAGCGTCCGAAGGTGGGCGTTCAGGTCTTTCGCCAGCGCGCGGCCTTCTTTTCCGCGCATCCGCCCCAGGGCGTCCAGCGCGTCGCCGAGCGCCGCCATCAAGGGCGCCCGAACCTCGTCCCCGCGCGGTTCCGGCTCCGCGCTTTTGAGCAGGTCCCGAAAGCCGGCGAGCATCGGCAGATCCACCTCGCCGGGGATTCCCAAGTCGTCCTTCAGGGATTTCAGCGACGCGAGGAGAGATTTCGCCGCGTCGGCGTCGATGGGCGACGCGCCGTTCGCGCCCTCGCCCAGGCGGATGAAAACGTCGAAGCGCCCGCGGGAGAAGCGCTTTTTCACCGCCTCGCGCACCTCGCCCTCCAGGGGAAGGGCCCAGCGGGGGGCCCGAATCGAGGCCTCCAGATAGCGGTGATTCACCGAGCGCGCCTCGACGCTGACGGAGGCGCCGCCCAGCCGCCTCTCCCCCGCGCCGTAGCCCGTCATGCTGTCCGTCATCGTTCGCTCCGGGAATGCGTTGCGGTCGCGTCGAAAGAGTCTACAATAATTCTCCGCTTTTGGCTTATGGGTTCGCGCGCTTGCGGCGACGCGCGGAGATTCGGGCGGCATCATGGACGCTTTCGTGCTTCAGGCGATCGCCGGGGAATTGAGCGAAGCCCTTGCGGGGGCGCGCCTCGACAGGGTTTCCCAAGCGGACGCGCATACGATAGTCCTCTTTTTTTCCGGATCCCGAAAGCGGGGCCGCCGCCTTCTCGTCAGCGCGGACCCGGCCCGTCCCCGGGTCCACCTCGTCTCCGAGCCGCCTCCGGGCCTGCCGGAAGCGCCCGCGTTCTGCCGGGCGCTCAGGAAGCGCCTCGTCGGGTCGCGCGTCACCCGCGCCGCGGCCGGAGAATGGGAGAGAGTCCTTCAGTTCTCCTTCGAGCGGGCGGGCGGCTCCTTCGCGCTGATGGCGGAGATGATGGGCCGATGGAGCAACCTGGCGCTTCTGGACGGCGCGACGGGCGAAATTCTCGATGCCGCGAGGCTGGTTCCGCAGAGCCGGAATCCCCGGCGGCCCCTGGAGAGAGGGGGGCGGTATCGGCTTCCGCCCGCGCAGGAGAAGGCGAATCCGGACGAATTGACGAAAGAGGCGCTCCGGAAAATGATCGCGGAGTCGAACCTCCGGTCCGCCGAGTCGGAAGAGTTCGCGCGATGGCTGACGCGCTCGGTGGGCGGGGTGAGCCCGGCGCTCGCCTCGGCGCTCGCCGGCGCTTCCCGCGCCGGGGAGGGGTGGGCGGGCGCGGCGGACGCCCTGATGGGAGCGATTCGGAGCTATCGGCGGAGAGAATTCGCCCCCGCCTGGGTTCTCGGGCCCGACGGGCGCCCCCTGGGGCTGAGCGCGGTTCGGCTCCACGGGGCGAGGCCGGATTCCCGCCGCGCCTTCGCCTCCATGAACGAGGCGGCGGATTCTTTTTATGAAAGCGTCTGGCGGGACGCCCGGCTGGAGGAGCGGAAAAGGAGCGCCTCGAAGGTTCTCCGCCGCGCGCGGGAGCGCGTCCGAAGGGCGATTGACGCGGCGCGGGGGGATTTGAACGCCGCCCGGGAGGCGGAGATCGCTTTGAGAAAGGGCGAGCTGCTGCTCGAGCGCCTGGGCGAAGTGGAGGAAAAGGCGGAGGCGCTCTCCGTTCTCGACGCGGGCGCGGCGGTCGAAATCGCCTTGGATCCGAAGCTCACGCCCTCTGAAAACGCGCAGCGATACTTTCGCCGCTACAAGAAGCTCAAGCGGCGGGCGTCCGCCGCGAGGTCGCGCCTCCGGGAGCTGGAGAGCGCGGAGGAATTCATCGACGGGCTGACGTTCGACCTCGAGGCGGCGGATGAAATCGAAGACGTCTCGAGCGTGGAGGAGGCGTTCGCCCGGGCGGGCGGCCCCGGAGGGCGAAAAAAGACGGAACCGAAGAAGACGGGGGGCGCGAGGGGCCGGAAAGCCGCGCGGCCCAGGCCCTACAGGCGGTTTCTTTCGCCTTCGGGCTGGGAGGTGATCGTCGGCAGAAGCGCCATGGGCAACGAGGAGCTGCTCAGGCGCGTGGGCCGGAGGAGCGACACGTGGCTCCACGCCCGGGGGACGCCGGGGAGCCACGTGCTCCTCCGCCGCGCCGCCGGCGCGCCGGCGGCGCCGGACGAGGAAGTTCTGGTTCAGGCGGCGGCGTTCGCCGCGTATTTCAGCCGGGGCCGCGAAGACTCGAAGCTGCCGGTCGCCTGGCTTCCGTTCTCCTCTCTGAGAAGGCCGAAGGGGGGGCGTCCCGGGCAGGTCCTGCTCGGCGACCACGAGACGATTCTGGTCGCGCCGGATCTGGGCGGGCGCCTTCGCCGCGAGTGGGAGGAGGCCTGAAGGGCGCTTTCCCTCACGGGCCGCCGCCCTCTTCCAGAATTCTCTTGAGGTTCGCCAGCTCCCGGATGTTTCGCAGCGTTCCCTCCCGGTGCTTCGCCTGGCTTTCGTATTCGTCCGCCTCCACCGTGTGCAGAACGTGGGCGCAGCCCCCCTCCTCCTCGAAGTAATAGCTGATGATCATGACGGGCGCTTTCGCCTCGCCCTCGAAGTTGCGCCACGCGATTTTTTCGTTCGGCTCCCAGGCGATGATTTCGGAGAGGTGCTCGACGCCGTTCGCATAAACCTGGTGAAACCGGGTTCCCACCCCGCTTCTTTTCTCCGATACGATTCGGACGCTCCGGCAGAAATCCGCGATTCGCGGATGCGTTTCCACATGCGCGATGAAGTCGAACACCTTTTCGACGGGCGCGCGTATCTTCTCGATGACCGCTACGGGAGGCATGGGCGTTCTCCTCTTAAAGAAATTTCGCCAGAACCCGGTTGGCCAGCAGGGTTCCCTTCTCCGTCAGGCGCAGGCAGCCGTTCTCCCGCGCCGCCAGACCGGCGCCTTCCAGCTCCCGAAGCTGCTCCCCGAAGGCTTCTTCGGGGTTCGCGCCGCACTCGCGCGCGATCCGCTTCAGCGAGACGCCCTCCTTCATCCGGAGCCCGAGCATGAGCGCCTCGCCCATCGCCTTTCGCGGCTCGTCCACGGGCTCGCGGCCGGCGGTGGGGTCGCTCGCGTTCGCGGCGTAGACGTCGGGCCGGGCGTGGTTCCAGAAGCGCTTTCCGCCCATCAGCGAATGCGCGCCCGCGCCGACGCCCAGATAGTCTCCCCGCCGCCAGTAGTTCAGGTTGTGCCTGCACGCGAAGCCGGGCTTCGCGAAGTTGCTGATCTCGTAACGCTCGTAGCCGGCGGCGGCGAGCGTCGAATCCCGAAGCTCCCACATGCGCAGCGCCGTCTCCTCGTCGGGGAGGCCGCTCAGCTCTCCTCGCGCCCGCTTCGCGTGAAAGGCCGTGCCCGGCTCGACGGCGAGCTCGTAGGCGGAGAGGTGCTCGGGTCCGATGTCGATGGCGCGTTCGAGGTCCCGGGCGGCCGCCTCCATCGTTTGATGCGGGATTCCGAACATGAGGTCGAGCGAGAGGTTGGAGAAGCCCGCGCGGCGCGCGGCGCGAAGCGCCTTTTCGGCGTCCTCTCCGGAATGGGCCCGATCCAGCCTTTTCAGCGCGTCGTCGTCGAACGTCTGGACGCCGACGCTGATCCGGTTGACGCCGGCCTCCCGGAGCGCGCCGAAGCGCCCGGCCTCCGCCGCCCCGGGGTTGGCCTCGAGCGTGATTTCGCAGTCGGGGGACACGTCGAACAGCCGGGCGGCGAGATTCAGGACGCGCCCCGTTTCCTCGGGCGGAAACAGGGACGGCGTGCCCCCGCCGAAGAATATCGTGTCCACCCGCCGCCCTTCCAGGGAGAGGCGCCTCGCGCGGCCCTTCAGCTCCGCCGTGAGCGCGTCCGCGTAGCGGCGCGCCCAGTCGCCGCCGGCGCGGCCCTTCTCCAGCAGGACGTCCAGGGCGTAGGAGTTGAAGTCGCAATACCCGCATTTGACGATGCAGAAGGGAACGTGCGCGTAAAGGGAGAGGGGCTTCATGCCGCGGTCTTTTCCTGACGGGTTGATGAACGCCGAAGCTTTTCCTGTATGATAGCCTTTCTTTCGATCATTTTGCAGGCGGGGAGGCGCGGGAATTGATCGTTCATACGCTGTCCACCGAGGAGAGGCTGCGCGTCATCCAGCGGGTGGGCCAGGCGCTGAACTCGAGCCTGGACATGGAGGTCGTGCTGAGCCGCGTGGCGCACGAGGCGAGGTCGATATTTCCGCTGGATCATTTCGTCCTCTATCTCGTCAACCCGGACGAGAAGACCTACACCGTCCGGGCGCTCGCGTCGAGCGACGAGATACTCGAGCCCCCCGCGGAGGACATCCCGCTCGAGGGCGGCGCGCTGGGCTGGCTCATCGAAAACCGGGAAAAGCCCTACGTGATATACGGAGACCTGAACAGCGAGCGCCCCTTCGCCGAGGACGAGGCGGTCTTCCGGCGCGGCATGAGAAGCGGGATTCGCGCCCCCCTCGTCATCGGCGACGACGTTTTCGGCGAGGTCGCCGTGTCCAGCCGGATGCCCCATCAGTTCACCGAGGAGATGGCCAGGTTTTTCTGCGAGCTCACGCCGGCCATCGCCACGGCCATGGCGAACGCGCGGGCCTACGCGAGACTGAAGGCCGCCCGGGACGATTTTCGCCGGGAGACGCTCCATCTTCGGGATCAGATCAAGGAAATTCACAACCCGGACAAGCTCATCGGCGCGAGCCGCGCCGTGGAGGACGTTCGGGAGCTGGTGGCGCGGGTGGCGCCCACCGAGGCCACGGTGCTCGTCCTGGGCGAGACGGGCACCGGAAAGGAGCTGGTCGCGCGCGGCATCCATCAGTTGAGCTCGCGGCGGGACCGCGCGCTGGTGAAGGTGAACTGCGCGGCGCTTCATGAGGGGCTGTTGCTGAGCGAGTTGTTCGGCCACGAGAAGGGCGCGTTCACGGGAGCGGTGAGCAGAAAGCCGGGAAGGTTCGAGATTGCGGACAGGGGGACGATTTTTCTCGACGAGATCGGCGAAATCTCCCCCGAGGCGCAGGTGAAGATTCTTCGGGTCATGCAGGAGAGGGAGTTCGAGCGGGTCGGCGGCAACGAGACGCTGAAGGCGGACGTGAGAATCATCGCCGCCACGAACCGCGATCTCGAAAAGGAGGTTCGAGAGGGCCGCTTCCGCGACGACCTCTACTTCCGTCTGAACGTGATCCCCATCGAGACGCCGCCGCTCCGGGCGCGCAAGGAAGACATCCCGCAGATGATCGATTATTTCGTGAGCAAGCACGGCCCGCGCATGAACCGGCAGATCGCGTCCGTGGAGCCGCGGGCACTGGAGCGCCTCATGCGGTACGACTGGCCCGGAAACGTCCGCGAGCTCGAAAACGTGGTGGAGCGCGGGCTCGTTCTGGGCCGCGGCCCGGTTCTCCGGTTCGACAGGCAGCTGCTGGGAGAGCCGCTCCCCTCGTCGAGAGAGAGCGAGTTCACCTCGCTCGAGGAATACGAGAGGCGCTACATCCTGCGGGTGCTGGCGCACGCGAACGGCCTGGTTTCCGGAGAGCGGGGCGCCGCCCGCATCCTGGGGATGCGGGCCACGACGCTTCGGAGCCGGATGAAGAAGCTGGGCATCGAATCCCGCCGGGAGCACGGGCCGGCGAATCAAAGCGCGCCGTGAGCCGGCCGCCCCGGAGAGGACGCGCGCGAGGAGGGCTTTGATGGACAGGGCGATCTGGGCGACCTGGTATGACCTGCCCGCCGAGGGCGAGAAGGGATACGCCTCGTGGCTCCATGAGGCGCACCTTCCCGCCATGCTCGAACGGCCCGGCTATCTGTGGGCGGCGCACGTGGACAACGACAAGAGCGAGGAGCGCAGGAGGAGCATCGCCGCGCGCCTCACGCATACCGACGATGCGTCCGTGCCGACCGGCAGCGGCTATCTGACGCTCTTCGGCGCGGAGAGCGTCCACACGTTCCTGAATCCCAGCCCGGCGCAGCTCGCCGAAAGCCGCGGGCCCGACGAGCGCGAGATGCTGGGGATGCGGGTCGGCGTCCGGGAGGGCGTTTTTCTCGAAGCGGGGCGCGTGGACGGCCCGGAGGCGGGGCTGCGCGCCCCGGGCGTCACGCCGGGGCCCAGAATCCAGATGGGGAGCTTCAACGTCGGCGCGCCGCGCGATGAGGAGGGCGTGGGCGCCTGGTACGCGCAGCTTCGCTTTCCCCGGATGCGGACCCTGGCGGGCTGCGTGGGGATGCGGAAGATGGTTTCCGTCTGCGGCTGGGCCAGGCACGCCGTGCTCTACGAGTTCGCCCTGGACGCGTCGGTGGAGAGTTATTTCGAGAAAGAGCTGGCGAGCGAGGCCTGGTCCCGCGAAATGGTGGGAAGTCTCGTGCACGCGCCGGGCTCGCCCAGCGCGGGCAGGCGCGTCTGGCCGCCGGTGGACTCCTAGGGGCGCCGTCCCGGCGAACCCGCCGGAGCCTCGCGCGAGACCCCGGCGGGCGGAGGTCGGGAGGGCCTACTTCTTTTTCACGCCGATGCCGGCGAAAATCTTGCCGAAGCGGTCATACTCGTCGGCGATGTCCTTTTTGAGCGCGTCGCCGTGGAGCGGCGCGGGCGTCTCGCCCATTCGGCTGAGCAGCCTCCTGTAGGTCTTGTTCTTCATGATCTTTTTGAAGCCCTCCACCAGAACGTCGATATGGGCCTGGGGGATTCCCTTCGGCCCGATGTAGAAGCGCTTCGACGCCAGGACGAAATCCACGCCGTTCTCCTTCATCGTCGGAACCTTGGGGAACAGGGGATTCCTCTTCTCCGAGCAGATGCCCAGGACGTTCAGCTGGCCGCGCCTGTAGCGCCCGAGGGTGCCGCCGGTGGCGGGGAGGGCGCCCGCGGTGTCG
Source organism: bacterium (assembly GCA_965242545.1). Classification (GTDB taxonomy): domain Bacteria; phylum UBA8248; class UBA8248; order UBA8248; family UBA8248; genus Bin107. The sequence goes on along the minus strand of OZ251456.1, from coordinate 2,888,755 downwards.
ATGTGGCCGCCCAGCATGGCGCGGAAGGCGGGGCCGCCTCCCTTGAAGGGTATGTGGTTCAGCTTGATGCCCCTGTCGGCCATGATCTTGAGGATCATGAGGTGTCCCGTCCCGTAGACGCCGGACGATCCGTAGCTCACTTTTCCCGGATTTTTCCTGGCGGCGGCGATCATTCCCTCGAAGTCGCTCCAGGGCTTCGAGGGCAGGGACACCATCATGTAGTCGGCCTTGTTGATCATGAAGATGGGCGTGAAGTCCTTGAGCGGGTCGTAGCCCATGTTGCGCACGTGCGGGCCGATGGTGAGGTGCGAGGCGGAGGCCAGCATGATGGTGTGGCCGTCGGGCTTGGCGCGCTTGAGCGCCGTCATGCCGATTTTTCCGCCGCCGCCGGGCATGAGCTGAACGATCATCGGCTGGCCGAAGTAATCGTAGGCCACGCTCGCCACGGCCCGCGAGTTCAGGTCGTGCGAGCCGCCCGCGCCCAGGGCGACGATGACCCTGATGGGCCGCCACGGGAATTTTCTGGCGGCGTGGGCCGACGCCGCGCTCAGCAGGAAAAGGGCGGCGAGCGCCGCCGCCGCGAACGCCGGGAACCGGTTGCGGACTTTCATGGCCTTGCCCTCCTTTGGGGGTCGCTTCTATGCGCCCTGGGAGGATTCCCAGGGCCGCTTCCAGATGCTCATGACGAGAATGGCGCCCGCCAGGATGATGAAGAACAGCGAGATCGGGCGCGTGAAGAACACCGAATAATCGCCCTGCGAGAGCAGCAGCGCCTGCTTGAAGGAGCGCTCCGCCATCGGCGTGATGATGTAGGCGATGACCAGGGGCGCGAGGGGATACCTCATCTTCCGCAGAACGTAGCCGAAGGCGCCCGCCATCAGGGAGAGCTCCACGTCGCCCATGTTGTTTTGAAAGATGTAGCCTCCCGCCACGCAGAACAGGATGATGCAGGGAAGCAGCAGGGACTGCCGGATGGTGACCACCCAGGCGAAGATGCCGGTGAGCAGCCAGCCCTGAACGAGCATGATGGGGTTTCCCAGCAGCAGCAGGGTGAAGATGGCGTACATCGTGGCGGCGTTTTCCTCGAACAGGGAGGGTCCGGGGCGCAGTCCCTGGGCGATGAACGCGCCCATCAGGATGGCCGCCGTCCCCCCGCCCGGAATGCCCAGCGTGAGTGTGGGGATGAGGTCCGCCCCCGCCACGGCGCTGTTGGCCGCCTCCGCGGCGGCCACGCCCTCGTAGCTGCCGCGGCCGAACTCCTCGGGCTTTTTCGAGGCGCGCCGGGCGGCGCCGTAGCCGATGAAGGTGGCGATGGAGGAGCCCGTTCCGGGAATGGCGCCGACGATGGTTCCGATGATCGAGGAGCGGAAAATCGTTCTGCCCGACGCCGTGAACTCCTCCAGCTTCAGCGAGCGTCCGCCTTTGAGATGGGAGGTCGGGGGCTTTTCGGCGAGCAGGGATATTTTCTTCTCCGCCTGGACGAGAACCTCGCTCACCGCGAACAGGCCGATGAGCAGGGGCACGAGGCCCACGCCGCCCTCGAGCGTGGGCAGGCCGAAGGTGAAGCGCTCGGCTCCCGATATGGCGTCGAGCCCCACCATGCCGAACATCAGGCCGATGAGGGCGGAGAGGACGCCCTTGGAGACGGAGGCGCCGGTGACGCTGGAGATGACGGTGAGTCCCATGATGAGGAGGCCGAAGAAGTCGGCGGGCCCGAACTTCAGCGCGAGTGCGGCGAGCGGAATGGCCGCGACGATGAGGGCGATGTCGCTGAACGTGTCGCCCAGGGTGGAGGAGTAGAGCGACATTTGAATGGCGCTTTTCGCCTCGCCCTTCTGGGCGAGAGGGTATCCGTCCAGGCAGGTCGCCGCCGCCGGCGGGGTGCCGGGGGTGTTGACCAGAATCGCCGGAATCGAGCCGCCGAAAAGCGCGCCCTTGTGCACGCCCAGGAGAAAGGGAATGCCCAGCGTGGGCGCCATGAAGAAGGAGAAGGGCACGAGAATCGCCGTCGCCATCACGCCGGTGAGGCCGGGAATCGCGCCCACGGTGATGCCGGCGAAAACGCCGATCGCCACCATGCCCAGCGCCTGGAAGGTCAGCGCGGACGAGACGCCCTGGAGAATCTGCTCGATCATGGGAGCAGGCTTCCCTCGGGCAGGATGATCTGGAAGCTGTACCAGAAGAATTGCGAGAGGAGCAGCGGGAACAGAACGGCGGTCGCTCCGATGAGGCGCCAGTCCCTGACTCCCAGCAGGACGATGACGGCGGCCATGAAAACGGGCGACGCCCAGGCGAACCCCACGAGCTTGAGCGCCTGGACGTAGAGGAGCGTGAGGCAGAAGACGGCGCAGACCTTGGCGAGGGAGGATTTGGCGCCCTCGCTCCACACTCTGGCCCCGGAGTTGTCCTTCAGGGCGCTCGCCATCATCAGGACGCAGGTGAGGGCGAACAGGCTCATGGTGAACTGGGGGAAGAACTCCGGCCGAAGCACGGCGGGCGTCGATTCGTCGATGGGAATGGAGGAGACGATCTGGCTGGGAATGAGATACGCGAACGCGAACGCGCTGAACAGGAGGAAAACGACGCCCGTTATCAGGTCGGCCTTGCGCATCCTCGCTCCCACCTCCGGCTCCGGAGGCCGCCGCGGTCGCCCGGCGGACGCGAAGCCGCTCATGGTCGATCCCCGCTCGCGCCCCCGGCTTTTCACGATGCGTTTTCTCTTTGTGCGGGATAATGTATCCTGAATATCCCTTTCGCGCAACGGAGAAGAGGGCGCGGGGTTCGGGCGGCGCGGCGCCCCCGGCCGACCCGCTCTCCCGGGCGCGCGGGAGAAAGCGATCTTTTCAAAGGCCCTCGCCGTCATGGAGACTCGCCGGAGTTGAACCGGATGACGCCCGGGGCTTGACCGCGAAGCGAAACGCGGGAATTTTTGCTTTTTGAACGGAACCCCCAAGAGGAGACGAGAAGAGATGAAACTGGCGTTCGATCACATTCACTGCGTTCACGCCGACGTGGAGGCGGCGGCGCGCTTCTACGTTGACGTTCTGGGAGCGACCGAGACCAGCCGCATCGAGCGGGGCGGCGCGCCGCAGATCTATCTCGACGTTCACGGGGCGGGCGTCATCCTGCGCGGCAGACGGGAGGGCGAGGAGCTCGCGGCCGCGCCCGGCGGCTGGCCGCGCTGGAGCGTCGATCACTACGCCTTTTGCGTGGAGGGCAAGCTGGGCGACGCCCTCGCCGAGGTTCGCGCGCGGGGCGGAAAGGTCGTCGCGGAGGGCGAGGCGGAAGAGCTCTATTTCGCCTATCTGGAGGCGCCGGACGGCGTCGTCATCGAACTGATGGAGATGAAGTAGGGCGCCGCGCGCGGCCGGCCGGGGCGCCCGGAATGTTTCGGAGAATTTTCTTCGCGGCCCTCCTGTCGGGCGCGGTCGCGGGGGGTTTCGCCTCCGTGATTCAGTCGGTCGGCGTCATTCCCCTGATCCGTCAGGCGGAAAAATTCGAGCTCCGGGAAGAAGCGCCCGCTCCCGCCCATGGCGCCGGCGAGGCTCACGCGGGCGGCGGGCACGGCGGCTTCCCGCGCGCCGCGCTCACCCTCGTCTCGAACGTCCTCTCGGGCGTCGGCTTCGCGGTGTTGCTCGCCGCCTGCTTCGCCCTGCGCGGAGGGGTGGGCTGGCGGGAGGCGATTCTCTGGGGGCTTGGCGGGTTCGTCGCCTTCAGCCTCTCCCCCGCGCTCGGACTGCCGCCGAAGCTGCCCGGGGCATTCGCGGCGCCCCTGCCGGAACGGCAGCTCTGGTGGCTCCTCGCCGCGGCGGGCGCGTCCTCGGGACTGCTTCTGCTGGCCTTCAAGCGGGGCGCGGTCTTCAAGGCGCTGGGGGTCGCCCTCATCGCTTCGCCGCACCTCCTGGGCGCGCCGCTCCCCGAATCCTCCGGCGGCTCCGCGCCCGAGTCGCTCGCGGAAGCCTTCATCCTCCCGACGCTTGCGGCATCGGCCGCGTTCTGGATCGCGCTGGGCCTTTGCGCGGGCTGTTTTTTCAACCGCCTGAAGGGAAAATAGCGCGGCTTCCGGAGCCTGAAGGCGGCCGGGGGCTTTTCATCTCCCCCCGTCGTCGTCCTTCCCTCCGTTCCCGTTGTCCCCATCAGGAACATGCCGAAAAACGAAACGATAAATCATAAATTAACGATATATCGTTAATTCCGGGGTTCTTCGCTTATCCCTTCATCGTCGAGACAATCTTTCAAGCCGTTGTATATCAAGGATTTCAAGCAAAACTCCCTTGTTGGCACGTATTTTGCTATCTGAAAGGATGAAACTTTGCTTCAAGGCTCTCCCGACGTGGAGGGAAAGGAGGCGCGAAATGGAATTTCTCAAGGTCTGGGCCATGACGGCAGTCCCGGCGTTTCTCGCGTTCGCCGCGATTTGGCGATTCATGACCCTCAGCGTCGTCGCGCGCGGGCGTGACGACGAAGCGATTCGGCCGGACGCCGCGACGGAGCCGGCGAACCTGAGAAAAGCCGCCTGAGCCGCCGCGCGACGCATTCAGGAAACGGAGCGAAAGTCATGTATGAGCGAATCCTGATTCCCCTGGACGGCTCGGAGGAGGCGGAAGCCGCCGTGGACGAGGTGGTTCATCTTTCGCCGAACCCGGAGATCGTTCATCTGCAGCTGGTGGAAACCGGCGCCATGCAGTCGAGGCAGTTGGAAGGCTACGCGATGTATGCCGATCAGATCGACGACGCGCGGAAGCGATCGGGCGAAGCCTATTTGCGGCCCTTGCGCCGGAAGCTCGAAGCCCGGGGGCTGCGCGCGTCGATTTCCGCGGCGGCGGGCGACCCCCTGCGCCAGGTGATCGAAAAAGCGGAGAAGATGAACGCCGACCTCATCCTCCTCGGCGGGGAGGAGGGCGGATGGTTCAGGCGGCGATGGGGACGGGGGCTGGCGCGCCTCGCCTCTCGTCTGGCGAGAAGGACGACCGCCCGCCTCCTGGTGATTCAGGGGCCGGCGAGGCCGCCGGCGTCCCTCGACAGGGCCGCGTAAGGAAAAACCCGCCGCGACCCAACCATTGGGCCGCGCCCCCTCTTGCCTCCCCCCTGGCGGCCCACGCTGTCCGGCATCGGGCCGCCGGGCGGGGAATCCTCACTTTCCGAAGAGCGCGCGCCGTTCCGCCTCCCTTCGCCCGGATGGTAGAGTTTCCCTCGCCCATGAATGGCGATGGCGCGGGGAGGGGCGAATGAGAATCGGCGTCCTGTGTCGGGACGGAGCCTTGCACGGCGTGCGGAGAATCTGCGAGGCCGCCAGAAGGAGGAAGCACCGCGCGCGCGTTCTGGATCCGTATCGGTTTCTGCTCAAGCTGAACGAGGACGGGGCGTCGCTCGAGTTCCGGGGCAGGCCCTTTTCGGGGGCGGACGTCTATCTGCCGCGCCTGGGCGCGAACGTGTCGGAGCATTCCCTCGCTCTGGTCCGGCACCTGGAGGCGTCCGGCGCCCCGGTCGTCAACGGCTCCCGGGCGCTCGAGACGGCGCGGGACAAGCTCCGCACCCTGCAGCTGCTGGCGGCGAACGGCCTGCCGACGCCGAGGACGGCGTTCGCCCCGGACCCGGCTTATCTGCGCGCCGCGCTCCGCAGCGTGGGCGGCGCGCCCGTCGTCATCAAGCTGCCCCGGGGCGCGCAGGGCAAAGGCGTGATGCGCGCCGGCGTCCCGGAGGAGGCCCAGGCCGTCGCCGACGTGATGTGGAGCCTCCAGCGCGACGCCATCGTCCAGGAATACGTCGGGGAGGCCCGAAGGGGGGACTTGAGAATCATCGTGGTCGGCGGCGAGGTCGCGGCCGCCGTGAGGCGGCGCGCGTCCCGGGGCGAGTTTCGCGCGAACCTGCATCGCGGCGGCTCCGCTCGGCTGGCCGTCCCGGACGGGCGGTGCGCGGAGCTCGCCCGAAGCGCCGCGGCGCTGTGCGGCCTGGAGATCGCCGGCGTGGACCTGCTGGAGACCGGGCGGGGTCCTCTCGTGCTGGAGGTGAACGCCGCCCCCGGCTTCGAGGGCGTGGAGCGCGCCGGCGGCCCGAAGGTGGCCCCCCTCATCGTGGACTGCCTCGAGCGGCGCTACGCGGCGCGGAGGAAGGGCGGGGCGTGATTCGTTTGCCGACCCTTTCGTGGCGGGGCTATAATTCCCCGCCTGTTCCGAAGGGCTGACGGGAGAGACCGACGTTGAGCGACGTGGACGCCGTATGCCGGGCGGCGAGAAGCGCCTCCCTCGCGCTGGCGCCTCTGGATGATGAGGCGAGAAGCCGCGCCCTGCGCGCCATGGCGGACGCGATGGAGGCGAACGCGCCGCGCGTCCTGGAGGCGAACGGGGAGGACGCGGCCGCCGCGAGGCCGCTCGTGGCGAGCGGGGAGATGTCCGCGCCGCTGCTCAGGCGTCTGGAGCTCGACGAGCGCAAAATCGCGCAGATGGCGGCCGGGACGCGCGCGGTGGCCGGGCTGCCGGATCCGCTGGGCGTCGCGCGCATGGCGACCCTGCTGGACGAGGGGCTCACCCTCACGCGCCGGACGTGTCCCCTGGGCGTCGTCGCCGCCGTGTTCGAGTCGCGGCCGGACGCCCTGGCGCAAATCACCTCGCTCTGCCTGAAGTCGGGCAACGCCGCCATCCTGAAGGGCGGCCGGGAGGCGGCGCGCACGAACCGCCTCCTCGCCGAGCTGCTGCGGGACGCGGCGGCCTCAAGCGGAGAAGTTCCGGCCGACGCCCTGCAGCTCGTCGAGGCGCGGGAGGACGTGCGGGCGCTGCTCTCGCGCGACGACGCGATCGACCTGCTCATCCCGCGCGGGAGCAACGAGTTCGTCCGCCGCGTCAAGGAGCGCTCGAGCATTCCGGTGCTGGGCCACGCGGACGGCGTCTGCCATCTATACGTGGATGAGGCGGCGGACGTCGACATGGCCGCGCGCCTCGCCCTGGACGCCAAGACGCAGTATCCGGCGGTCTGCAACGCGATAGAGACGCTTCTGGCGCACGAGAAGATAGCGCGGGATTATCTCCCCCGGGTCGCCGGGGCGCTGGGAGAGAAGGGGGTGATCCTCCGGGGCTGCGAGGCGACGCGGGAGATTCTCGAGGACGCGCAGGCGGCTTCGGAGGACGACTGGAAGACGGAGTATCTCGATTTGACGCTCTCCGTCCGGGTGGTGGCGTCCCTGGACGAGGCGATAGAACACGTCAACCGGCACGGCTCGCGCCATACGGAGGCGATTGTCACCTCGGACGAGGCGGCGGCGCGGACGTTCCTCTCGCGGGTGGACGCCGCCAGCGTCATGTGGAACGCGTCGACGCGCCTGGCGGACGGCTTCCGCTACGGCTTCGGCGCGGAGGTGGGAATCGCCACCGACAAGATTCACGCGCGCGGCCCCGTCGGACTGGAGGGCCTGGTGACGTATAAATACGAGGTGGCGGGAGAGGGCCACCTGGTCTCCGATTACGAGGGGCCCGACGCGCGCGCGTTTCTCCACCGGCCGCTTCCCGTGAACGACGAAGCCCGCTAGGAGGCGATATCGCGCTTGGGCAGGTGGCTCACCCTTTCTTTTCTCGCCTTCGGCGGCGTCCTCGTCGCCTTTTTGCTCATCTTCCGAAGCCCGGCGCGGGAAGAGGCGCTCATCACCCGGGGCGACGGCGCGGCGCTCTACCGTCAACTCTGCGCCCGCTGCCACGGCGCGCGGGGCGAGGGCGTGGGGGGACTCGGGCGGCCGCTCGGGGGACGCGCGCTTCCCGTCGCCCTGATCAAGGAAATCGTCAAAAGGGGAAAGAACAAGATGCCCGCCCTGCCCCACCTCCGGGGCGAGGCGCTGGAGAGCGTGGCGCGGCACGTGAATCGTCTGCCCTGAGGCTTGCGCCGGCGAGCGCGTCCCCCGCGCCTTCGCCGTTCTCCGGCCCGTTCGCGGAGGCCGCCTCGCGCCGGCGTCTAGCCCTCGCTTCTCTCCGCCGTTTTCACCGCGATCAGAAAGGCGGCCAGCCCGAAGCCGGCCATGACGAGGAGGGAAAGCCCCCCTCCCGGAAGATCGGCCGCGGCCTCCGGCGCGCTCATGTAGAGCGTCCGCCTGAGCGCCGCCACGCCGTAGGTGAGCGGGTTGACCCCCATGACGAGCCCGATGAGGGGGTGCGCCCCCGAGGCCGGAAACACCGCGCCCGAGAGCAGCCAGAGGGGAATCAACAGGAGATTCATGATGGAGTGAAAGCCCTGGGTCGATTCGATGCGCCAGGCGAACAGGAGGCCGAGCGCCGTCAGCGCGAAGCCGATGAGGCCCATCACGAGCGCGGAGGCGAGCGCCGCCGCCGGGGTGAGGGGGACGCCCGCCAGGGGGGCGGCGGCGAGCAGGAGAATCCCTTGCAGGAGCGCCAGCGTGGCGCCGCCGAGCGTTTGTCCCAGCACGATGGCGGCGCGCGGGACGGGCGCCGCGAGCGCGCCTTGCAGAAAGTGCGCCTTTCGGTCGTCCACCACGGCGAAGGTGGAGAAAATGGCCGTGAACAGCACCACCATGGCGAGGATGCCCGGGTAGAAGTATTCCAGATATCCGTCCCCGCCGCCCGGAGAGCGGAAGCTGCGCCCGAAGCCGCTGCCCAGAAGCAGCCAGAACATGAGGGGCTGGCCGAGCGCGCCGATGACGCGGCTGCGCTGGCGCAGAAAGCGGACGATCTCGCGCTGCCAGATCGTTGCCGCGCAGAGCAGAAAAGAGGACGTCATTTTTTCGCTCCGGGGGCGGGGGGCGCCTCGTCCGCGTCGATGAAGCGCTCGCCCGTTCGCCGGATGAAGACGTCCTCGAGCGTGGGCCTGCCCAGGGTGATGGACTTGATCTCGCCGGGAAACGCCTCCGCGATTCCGGGGATGGCCGCGTGGGCGCCGCGCGTCTCGACGCGCAGAACGCCCTCCACGCTTTCGACGCCGCGGGAGAGCTTCTCCTGAAGTTTCGGACGCAGGGACTCGGGGTCCCGCGCCTCGATGGTCAGCACCTCTCCGCCCACTTCGCTCTTGAGCGCGTCGGGCGCGCCGAGGGCGACGATGCGGCCCTTGTGGAGGACGCCCACCCGATCCGCGCGGTCCGCCTCTTCGATGAAATGGGTGGTAAGCACGACCGTGGTGCCCGTTTCGTCCCTCAGCCTTCGCAGCTCGTTCCTGAAGTCGATTCTGGCGCCGGGGTCGAGTCCCGCGCTGGGTTCGTCCAACAGCAGCACCTCGGGGCGGAGCAGCAGCGCCTTGGCGAGCTCCGCCCGGCGCTGAAGCCCGCCGGAGAGGGTTTCGACCCGTTCCTTTTTGCGGTCGCCCAGGCCGAATTGCGCCAGACGTTCGGAGGCGGCGCCTCGCAGGCGCTCCCCGCGCATCCCGTGAAGCCTGCCGTGGTGAATCATGTTCTCGAGGACGGTGAGCTTCGGATCCAGGCCGGGCTGCTGGAAGACGACGCCGATTTTCTTTCGCGCCGAACCGGGCGCGTCCCGCACCGAATGGCCGAGAATGAAGGCGTCGCCCGAGGAGGGGCGCATGAGCGTGGCGAGGATGCGGAACAGGGTGGTTTTGCCGCTCCCGTTCGGGCCCAGGAGCGCGAACGTCTCGCCCCTCGCCGCCTCGAAGCGGGCGTCCTCGAGCGCGACGCGCTCCCCGTAGCGGTGGGTCAGGCCCTGAACGGCGAGGGCGGGGCCGGCGTCCGGGTTCAACGCGGGGCGTCCTCGTCGCCGCGCGAGAGTTTCCGGCTGAAGAAATAATCCGCGTTCAGCCAGATCGCCCTGGAGTAGCGAAACGAGAACAGCGGAATCAGGACGCAAAGCCCGCCCCAGACGATGAGGTGCGCCGCCAGCCCCGGGGCGAGGAGCGCTTCGGCGAGAAAGTAGCCGCCTAGGCAGATGAGGATGGTGATGGCGTAGTTGACGTAGATGGCGCCGACGAAATAGCCCTGCTCGCGCTCGATGAGGTAGCCGCAGGAAGGGCATTTCTCGCGCATCCGGAACAGGCCGGTGAAGAGGGGTTCGGGACATCTCGGGCACGCCAGCCTGGCCCCGCGCCCCAGGGCGCGCAGAAATTCTCTCATGGCGCCGGGTAGAGGACGTAGAGGAACCAATAGACCATGACGCCGGTGACGGAGACGTAGAGCCAGACGGGATACGTCCAGCGCGCGATGCGGCGGTGCTGCGCGAAGTCCCCCCGCCACGCCCGGTAGAGGGTGAGTATCGCCATGGGCGGCACGAAGGCGGCCAGGACGGAATGGGTGATGAGGATGAAGAAATAGACGGGGCGGACCCAGCCCGCGCCGGCGAAGCCGACCGAGCCGACCTGGAAGTGATAGAAGAGATAGGAGGCGAGGAAGAGGGTCGAGACGAGGAACGCGCCCGTCATCAGGCGCTTGTGGGCGCGCGCGTCCTTCGCGCGAATCCGCCTGACGCCCAGGATGAGCAGGACCGCGCTCAGGGCGTTCAGCAGGGCGTTCAGCGTGGGCAGATCCCGCAGCGACATGAGTTTTTGAAGCGCCCCGGCGGCGGGTTGCGGGCTTAGAAGTCCGGCAGCACCATCAGCACGACGAACACGCACAGGACGAGCGGAACCATCGCGATGAAGCCCAGGGCGACCTTCTCGAATTTCAGGTGCATGAAGTAGAGCGCCACGAGCGCCGCCTTGGCCAGCGCCATGACGACGAGGAGCGCCCCCTTGAGCAGCTGCGGGTAGGCGGGGCCCGCCTGGGGCATCCCGGCCAGCACCTCGAGTATCGTGAGCGCCAGCAGCCACCAGAAGATGGCCATGTAGTTCACGTGATGATCATCGTGCTTCGCGGGGCTTGCGCTGGCCATGACTTGTGCTCTCTCCCTTGCTCGAACCCGGGGCGCGTCCCGGGACGCCGCCCCGGAGGGCTACAATAGATAGATGAACGTGAACACGAGAATCCATACGAGATCCACGAAGTGCCAGTAGAGGCCCGCGATTTCCACCTCGCTCCAGTTCGTCGCCGAATAGGCGCCGCGCGCGCCGCGAATGGCGATGACGGCCAGGTAGATGACGCCGCCGGTGACGTGCATTCCGTGGAAGCCCGTGATGATGTAGAAGGTGGTGCCGAAAAGGCTGTCGCCCCACTTGTTGGCGGAGAGGCCGAGACCCACTTGAATCAGGTGGGTCCACTCGTAGGCCTGGAGACCCAGGAAGATGACGCCGCCGCCGACGGTGAGCCACATGAACTTCACCAGCCCCGCCTGATCGCCCCGCTTGACGGCGTCCAGCCCCTTCACCATGGTCACGCTGCTGCAGATGAGCAGAAACGTCATGAACGCCGTCAGGGAGATGCCCAGGACTTCGGTGGGCACGGGCCAGTCGGCGCTGCCGCCCCGTATGATGGCGTAGCCCGCCAGCAGGGTGCCGAACGACATGGCGTCGCCCGCCAGGAATATCCACATGCCCAGCTTGCCCCAGCTTTCGGGGGTCAGGGGGGTTTCCGCCGGTTCTGCGCCGTGGGCGTGATCCACGGCAGCGGCTTCACTCACTGCGCCCTCTCCTTCCGCTCAGAGAAAATCCCTCGTTCGCCGGCGCGCTCCCTGCCGCGCCGGGCGTTGTAGACGAAGCAGCCGGCCGCGCCGATCGCGAACGGCATGGCGATTAGAAAGCCCATGCTCCACAAGAAGCCCGGCTCGCTGTCCAGCCCGCAGACCGCGCAGGCGAAGGCCGCCTCCCGCGGGAGCAACGCAACCCCCGCGGCCGCTGAGATGATCGTGTGAGCGGCTTGCTTCACCGGAATCTCCTTGAAGCCCAGTATGCCACCCCCTTCGGGAAGGTGTCAACTTTGCGTCGGCCCGGGAGCCTCAGAGCAGATAGACCAGATAGAACAGCGCCGGCCAGAGTCCCACCACCAGATGCCAATACATCGCGCACGCGACGACGCCCGTGGGATTTCGCGCGGAGTATTTGCCCATGCGGGCGCGCGCCATCACCGCGAGTAGCCAGACGACCGCGCTGAACACGTGAAGCCCGTGCGTTCCGATGATCGCGTAGAAGATCGAGCCGTAGACGCTCCCGGACGCGGTGAGTCCGAAGTTGACCAGGCGGACCCATTCGTAGCCCTGGATGGCGAGAAAGAGGACGCCCAGCGCGCCCGCGGCGGCGAGCAGCCGCGGCAGGTCGTCCGTCGCGTCTCTTTTGAGCGCGAGCTGGGCGCGCGCCATGAACCAGCTGCTCAGGAGCAGAAGCCCCGTGTTGACGGCGGTGACCTCCACCGGCAGGCGCGGCTGGAACGGCGGCGGCCAGGGCTTCCCGCTGAAGCGGAAGACCAGAAAGGCGCCGATGAGGCCGGAGAAGAACATGAGCTCGCCCGCGATGAGCACCAGCATGGCGAGCTGGGCGTTTCCGAGCAGGGGCTTGCGGGCGGGGGGCGAATCGCCGGAGTCGTCTCCCCCGTCCCCGTTGGCGGGCGGCTCCGGCGGCGGAGGGGGCGGGCCCTCCCATCGCTCCGGGGCTTCTTTCGGCGGCGCTTCCAGGACGGGGTTCAAGGAAAGCCCTCCCGCTTCAGTTCTTGAGGAGCGCCACGGCCCAGGCGAAGCCCGCCAGGCACGCGATGAAGAGAACCAGGAGCGCGCCGGTGCGCCGGTTCCGGTTTTTGACGCGCGCGCCGCTCATCGTCCCGGCTACCCGAAAATCATGGCCAGCAGGAGCGCCGGCGGATACGTCAGCGAGTAGTAGAACAGCCGCCGCGCGGACGCCGCGCCCCTTTCCCTCGCCATGTGAACCGCGCAACCCAGGTAGGCGGCGCCCAGAACGGCGGAGACGGCGAAATAGACGGGGCCCGCCATGCCGATGAGCGCCGGGGCCATGCCCGCCGGGATGAGCGCCATGCAGTAGGAGACGACCTGCCTGCCCGCGCTCGCGCCGCCGGGGTCCTCGACGGGCAGGAGCTTGATGTCCGCCCGGGCGAAGTCCTCCCGGTACATTACGGCGATCGCCAGCGCGTGGGGAATCTGCCAGAGGAACATGATGGAGAACAGGACGAACGCCTCGATCGAGAGCCCGCCCGTCGCCGCCGCCCAGCCGATGACGGGGGGCATGGCGCCGGGAACCGCGCCCACCACGCTGTTGAGCGAGGTCGCGCGCTTGAGGGGGGTGTAGAGGAACAGGTAGATCGCCCCCGTCACCGCGGTGAGCAGGGCGGCGAAGGGGCTGACGAAAACGGCGAGCCAGCCCGCGCCCAGCAGGGCGGCGGCGGCGCCGAACGCGAGCGCGTCGAATTTGAGGAGGCGTCCGTCGGGGAGGGGCCGCTTTCTCGTGCGCGTCATCCGCGCGTCGATGTCCTCCTCGGCCGCCTGGTTCAGCGCCAGCGCGCCGCCCGTCGCCAGCGCGGCGCCGATGAGCGCGTGGACGAGCCGGGCGACCTCGAGGCCGTCGGGGGAGGCGAGGCAGAAGCCGGCGGCGGTGACGGCCAGCGCCATCGACAGGATGCGCGGCTTCACGAGCGCGAGATAATCGCACGCCCGTCTGCGCGCGCGCGCTCTCTCGACGCCCATCGCCTCGGCGCGGAAGTTCATCATGCGCGCGCGCCTCCCGCAGCGGGGGACGCCTCCGGGGCGCCCAGGGCGGAGAAGGCGCCTTTGTTCAGGCGAATGGCGAGGACGATCGCCGAGGCGAAGAGCATCGCGCCCGCGGCGACGTGCGAGGAGGTGAGCGCGACGGTCAGCCACCCGGGGAGGGCGGCGCCCGAGGCGGCGTATTTCCCGAACCAGGAGGCGCCGCCCAGCGCGAGTTGCGCGAACAGCAGCGCCAGCAGGCAGGAGGCCTCTTTCGCGAGCCTCTCCGATTCGGGCGACCGCAGCACCCGGTAGACGAGGCGGATGACGATCGCCCCGCTCACGCCGGCGAAGATCAGATGGGCCTCGAGGCCGCTGCCGGTGTGGCGCAGCAGCGCGCCGAGGATGGTCTGGAGGTAGAGGGCGAGCGCCGCGGCGATGGCCCATTTGCCCGCGCCCCTCTCCTCCGCCCGACGCACGTCCTCGCGCCAGCTCCGGGAGGTGAATAGCGCCGCGCTCACCATGAGGCCGAAGAAAATCTGGGCGGCGCAGGCGTGGACGATGGCCAGGTCGAGATTGACGAGCACCACCCGCAGGCCGCCGAGCGTCCCCTGGAGCGCGACCAGGACGACGGCGAACGCGCCCAGCCGGCGCATCCATTTGCGCTCGTCCGTTTTCCAGATGGCGGCGGCCGTGAGGATGGTGAGGACGCCGACCAGCGAGCCGAGCAGGCGGTGGGCGTGCTCGATGAATACGCCGCCCACCATCTTCGACCACGGGAACAGGAACATGTTGTAGCCGAACGTGGTGGGCCAGTCGGGAACCGCGAGGCCCGACCCGGTGCTCGTCACCACGCCGCCGGCGAGGATGAGCGCGACGGTGAAGACGCACGTAAGCAGGGCGAGGCGGTACGGCCAGCCTCCTCCCCTCCCGGAGGGGAGGCCGGCTCGACGGTCAGGCGCCATGGCGTTCTCCCGAGGCGGGGCGCGGCGGAGTCAGCGCGCCGCCTCGGGAGAACGCCGGGTCCAGAGGCTCCGTCTGCGGCGCCCAGTCCGCGCTCTCGCCGGGCACGCTGTATTCGTAAGGGCCGCGGCGGACGACGGGCAGCGTCGGGCCGAAGTTTCCGTGCGGCGCGGGCGTGGGCGCCACCCATTCGAGCGTGCTGGCTTCCCATGGATTCTGGGGCGCCTCCGCGCCGAATTCGCCCATGCCCTTCTCCAGGTAGCGGTAAATCCAGATCGTCAGGATGAGGAACACGACGCCGCCCAGCGCGCGCGCGCTCGCGGAGGGCTCGGGCTCGACGAGGCCCTCGATCAGCGCCGCCGTCCCCTGGTAGCCGATGAAACCCACGACCAGGGCGGAGATCGCCCGGGCGAGGACGCGGAACCACCCCGCGTTCCACCGGAAGATGGTGGCGAAGAAGTTGATAACGAAGGGAATCTGCGAGAGTCCGAGCGCCAGCGCCGCGAGGGTGATGAGCACGTTGAGCGGCTGCATCCCCTGGAGGAATTCATACTGGAGGGGGTTGTAGATGCGGCGCATGTGGCCGCCCACCCCCAGGATGTGCATCGGGAAGAACGCCAGGTTGAAGAAGACGAACGTGAGCCAGAAGTGCACCTTGCCGAGCGCCTCGTCCATGGATTTCCCGAACATTTTTGGGAACCAGTGGGTCACGCCGCCGAAGATGGCGAACACGCTGCCGCCGAAGATGACGTAGTGGAAATGCGCCACGATGAAGTAGGTGTCGTGAATGTAGATGTCCACCACGTTCGAGGCCATGAAGATGCCGCTCAGCCCGCCGATGACGAACAGGATGACGAAGGCCAGGGCGTTGAGCATGGGGACGGTGAAGCGGATGGAGCCGCCCCACAGGGTGCCCAGCCAGTTGAAGGTCTTGATGGCCGAGGGGATCGCGATGACGAGTGTCGTCATCATGAAGGCGGAACCGAGCGCCGGGTTCATGCCGGACTGGAACATGTGGTGGCCCCAGACGATCCAGGAGAGAAAGGCGATGGAGAGCATGGAATACACCATCGCCCGGTAGCCGAAAATCGGCTTCCGGCAGAAGACGCTCAGCAGCTCCGAGGCGATGCCCATGCCCGGAAGGATGAGAATATAGACTTCCGGGTGGCCGAAATACCAGAACAGGTGCTGCCACAGCAGGGGTTCTCCCCCCTTCGCGGGGTTGAAGAAATTGGTCTCGAACACGCGGTCGAAGATCATCATGGCGCCCGCGGAGCCGAGAACCGGCAGCGCCAGCAGGCCGAGGATGGCGGTGATGAACAGCGACCAGACGACGAGCGGCACCCGGAACCAGGACATGCCCTCCGTGCGCATGTTGATGAGCGTGGTGATGTAGTTGATCGACCCCATGAGGGAGGAGAGGCTCAGGACGAACAGGCTCATCGCCCAGAGCGTCTGTCCCATGAAGACGCCGGTGTATTCCGCCACGGTGGACAGGGGCGCGTAGCCCGTCCAGCCGGCGGCGGCGTGTCCTCCCTCGACGAAAAACCCCGCCGACATGATGACGGCGCCCAGAACCGCGGCCCAGAACGAGAGCATGTTCAGCACCGGAAACGCCATGTCGCGCGCGCCGATCATGAGGGGGATGAGGAAGTTTCCGAAGCAGCCCACCAGAATCGGCATCACCACGAGGAACACCATGATCGTCGCGTGCATGGTGACCGCCATGTTGTAGAAGCTCGGCGTCATGATGCCCTCGGGCAGCCCGTCGCTCTCGTCCGACATCCAGCCGAGGCCCCAGATGGAGGTTTCCGGCCAGGCGAGTTGCCAGCGGAACATCAGGGCGAGGATGCCGCCGACCACCATCATGACGAGGCCGAGCCAGAGGAACTGCTTGGCGATCATCTTGTGGTCCAGCGAGAAGACGTAGGTGCTCCAGAACCCACCCTCGTGGTGGGCGTGAGCGGCGTGCGCGTCTGCTGTGGTTTCGCTCATGGCTTCGCGGGTCCCTCGTGGTTTCCCGGAAGCGGAGACGGCTCCTCCGGGACGTTTCAGGATATGGAGACGAAAGAGGGCTTCCGCGCCCTCATGCGCTCACGTGAAGTCGGCGGCTACTGGTCCTTTTTCGCCCAGGCCTCCTTGCGCCATTTCGCGTAGTCCGCCGCCGAGTGGACGATGAGCTCCCCGTTCATGCCGGAGTGCCCGAAGCCGCAGAGCTCGGCGCAGGGGATTTCGTATTTGCCCGTCTTCGTCGGCGTGAACCACAGCGGAATCGTCCGGCCCGGCACCACGTCCTGCTTCATGCGGGCATGGGGGACGAAGAAGCTGTGGATGACGTCCGTCCCCTTGAGCGCGATGAACACCTGCTTGTTGACGGGGACGTTCAGCTGGTTGTCGAGCACGAGGTCGTCCTTGGTGCCGAATTTTCCGTCGTCGCCCGGATAGCGGACGATCCAGTTGAACTGCTTGCCGGTCACCTCCACGCGCACGTGCGGGTTCTGGGGAATCGCCAGCTTGAGCTTCGCCCAGGAGGTCTGCGTCATCAGGATGAAGACGAGCAGGATGAAGGCGGGAATCACCGTCCAGAGAATCTCCAGCGTGTTGTTGCCGTGCGCGTATTTCGCCCTCACGCCCGGCCTGGCGCGGTATTTGATCAGGAAATAGATCATGACGGCGGCGACGAGGACGAACGCGACCGCCGTCAGGTAGTAGGAGACGTAAAAGAGAAAGTCGATCTCCTCGCCCTCGATGGAGATGTTCTCAGGCAGCCAGCTCATCATGGGAAGCGCGTCCTCCGGGATTTTCCGCGTGAACGGCGGCGCCGGGCCTCTCTCTCCCGAAGCCGTCAGGTTGAATGCCGAGTTTCCTAATGCGCGCCTGCGTGCTGGAGTCTAAAGGATAAGCGGGCCCGTTTTCAAGCGTCCGGCGAGAAATTTTTCAAACCGGGCGCGCGGGCGGGCTTCCCCTCGTTTGCAAGAGGCGCGCTTTCGGGGCTATAAAGGAAGGAGCGCGCCAGTAGCTCAGCTGGATAGAGCGTCTGACTACGGATCAGAAGGTCGGGAGTTCGAATCTTCCCTGGCGCGCCAGCGAAAGCGAGAAACCGGGGCCGGCCAGCGCCCCGGCTTTTTTCAAGAATGTATTTGCTTGCGTCGTGAACGCTCGCCATTGTTTTTTCTCGCCCCTTCCCGCGATCACCAAAACCCGCCTCGAACGTCGCTCGACTCACCCGCTCGCGCAAACTTTGCCGCAAGGCCGGAATCAGCTCGGCGGCGGCCGAATCGCGCTCCCCGGAATTTTATTATTTTCATTTGCTATCTTTGGAGAAATGGTTACAATAAAAGACATATTGCGGATTTGACGCGACGTGAAAATCCCGCCCGGGAGATCGTTCGGCGAGGTTCGCCCGACAGGGAGGGAATTCGCGAGGGGGCAGCGACGGCGCAAGCGCGCGCGGCGCGGGAGGGACATGGAGCTCCCGCTTCCGGCGCGCGCGGCGTGACGAAGCGGTTTTCTTTTTCAGAGGAGACGCTCGTATGAACGCGAAGATCGTATGGCTGTTCGCCTTCGTGCTGGCTTACTGGGCCTACTGCATCTACTGGGGGGTCAAGTGCGCGCGGATGGCGAGAACGGCTGGAGACTACTTCATCGCGGGTCGCCAGCTGTCGATGTGGGTGTTCGTTCTGGCGGCGACGGCGACGTCCTTTTCGGGATGGACGTTCATGGGGCATCCGGGGCTCGTCTATCGGGACGGGTTCCAATACGCCTACGCGTCGTTCTACACGATCACCATTCCCTTCACCGGGGTGATATTCCTGAAGCGCCAGTGGATGCTGGGCAAGCGCTACGGATACGTCACGCCCGGTGAAATGTTCGCCGACTACTTCCAGGGAGACGCGATACGCATCCTCACCGTCATCGTGGCGCTGCTGTTCTCGATTCCCTACCTGGGCGTGCAGCTCGGCGCCTCGGGCTTCCTGTTCAACGTGCTGACGGACGGCATCTTCAGCGTCAACGTCGGCATGTGGATGCTCTCCATCGTCGTGCTGGTCTACGTGGCGGCGGGGGGCTTGCGCGCCGTGGCCTACGTGGACACGCTCCAGTGCGTTCTGCTCGCGCTGGGCATCGTCATCACCGGCTTCATCGCGCTGAGCATCGCCGGCGGGTGGGGCGCGCTGAACGACGGCCTCGCCAAGCTGGCCGCCTCGCCGGTGGGGAAATGGGGAACGACCAAGGGATACGGCGGCGGCGACTACAACGCCTACTTCGCCATCCCGGGCGTCATCCAGTTCACGGCCGGCCTGGGCAAGCAGACCCCGGTGGGCGGCCTGTGGACGGGCGTCATGTGCCTGACCTACATGTTCGCGCTCATGGGGATTCAGTCCTCCCCGGCGTTCTCCATGTGGGCGTTCTCGAACAACAACCCGCGCCCCTTCGCCCCCCAGCAGGTGTGGGCGTCCTCGGCGGGCATCGGGTTCATCCTGTTCTTCTTCACCGCGTTCCAGGGGATGGGCGCGCACCTTCTGGGCGCCAACCCGGCGGTGACGAAGGCGGGGCTCGCGCTCTCGGACGTGCTCGCCGCGTCCATCGCCAAGAAGCCCGACTCCCTGGTGCCCCACTACTTCAACTACATCGCGGACGCGGCGCCCTGGCTGGTCGGCCTTCTCGCGGTGTGCGCGCTGGCGGCGATGCAGTCCACGGGAGCGGCCTACATGTCCACGGCGGGCGGAATGCTCACCCGCGACCTCTACAAGCGGTATCTGAACCCCGCGGCCTCGCATGAGACCCAGAAGGTCGCGGGACGGATCGGCGTCATCATCATCGTGGTCTCGGCGCTCCTCGTGGCGACGTTCTCGCGCGACGCACTGGTGCTGCTCGGAGGGCTCGCCGTCGCCTTCGGCTTCCAGATGTGGCCCTCGCTGGTGGCGGTGTGCTGGTATCCGAAGATTACGAGAGAGGGCGCCACGTGGGGGCTGGCGGCGGGCCTGCTGGCCGTCATCTTCACGGAGAATTTCGGGCTGACGATTCTCAAGGGAATCGGCATCGACGCCTGGGGACGCTGGCCGTGGACGATTCACTCCGCCGGCTGGGGCATCCTCTTCAACGTGGCGGTGTGCTGGATCGTCTCGGCGAACACGCAGGACAGCGCGTCAACGGCGCACCGGCAGAAGTATCACGACTTCCTCGCCGAGCACGCCGCGCTCTCGCCGGAGAAGCAGAGCCTCGTTCCCGTGGCGTGGGGCGTGACGCTCGCCTGGATGTTCTTCGGCATCGGCCCGGGCGCCGTCATCGGCAACTGGATCTTCGGCGCGCCCGATCAGGGACCGGGCGGCTGGACGTTCGGAATGCCCTCCATCTGGGCGTGGCAGATTCTCTTCTGGGCGCTCGGGGTGGGCATGATGTGGCTGCTCGCCTACAAGATGGAGATGTCCACGGTGCCGGAAACGGAGATCGAGGCGCTCGTGGAGGACATCGGCGACGTGGCTCCGCAGCAGGCGGGATCGTCCTAAGGGCCTCCCGGGAGTCGAAGCGCGATCGTCGTTCACGCGGGGGAGGGGCGCGAGGCTCCTCCCCCGCTTTGTTTTCCGCCGCCCTGAACGCTGAAGCGATCCGATGGCCGAAATTTTCTCCGCGACCTACATGCCGCTCTGGGCGCTCGCGCTGGCCGCCGCGCTCTTCGCGCCCGTGCGCCGGCTGATATGGGTGCTCTACGTCAGGCGCGCGGAGAGAGACGGGGAGGCGATCTCGGAGGAGGCGCGCCTCGCCCTCAGGCGGCGAGCGGGCGTGACGGCGCTTCTGCTCTGCCTCGTGTTCTCCTGGTTCTACATGGCGCGCCTTTTCAGGACGCCGTGATGGAGCCGCGCGTCCTCAGACGCTTCATCAAGAACATGGCGATTCTCATCTTCGTTACGTTCTCCCTGTGGGCGCTCTGGGAGACGTGGAGCCGGGAGCGGCCGGGGGACTACGCCGCCCGCCAGGGCGACATCCGCCTGAGCGAGGGGAGCTACCGGGAGGCGCTGGCGAGCTTCGACCGCGCGCTGCGCGAGCGGCCGAACCACCGGGGCGCGCTCATGGGCCGCGCCCTGGTGTTCATCCAGACGGAAAAATACGACGAGGCGCTCGCCGAACTCACCCACCTCATCGACTATCTCCGAAAAAGCCTGGATCCGTCGGACGCCACGGGAATCGCCCAGCTGGCGGCGGCCCACGCCAACCGGGGCATCGTCCTGGACAGGCGGGGGCGCTACCGGGAGGCGCTCGCCGACTACCTCCAGGCGCTCAGGATCGACCGGGGGGCGGTGAAGGGGCCGGGAATCATCGACAGGGTGATCTACGGGACGCCGGCGCCCGCCACGGTGCGCGACCGCGCGATATATCTCGAAAAACAGCTGGCGCTCCCGCCGGAGCGGCGCCTGCTCCGGGCGCCGGAAATAGACGCGGCGCAGCGAATGCACAAGCCCTAGATCGGAAGCCCGCGCCGTGGCGCGCGGGAGTCAGAACCGGACGAGGCCCAGCACGTCCTGAAACAGCACCAGAAAGAAGAACACCGCGGCGATGCAGCCGAAGAGCAGGTGCACGAAGTCGGAGCTGCCGTCCGGGTTCCGCGTGCGGATGGCCTTGACGGCGATGAACCCCGTCGTGAACAGGAAGACGAAATTCACCGCCTGCTGGTTTTCGCCCGCGAACTCGAACATGAGCGCCCCTCCGCTTCGCAGGTTCCCGCCCCCCGCCGGATTTCCCGAAATGCTTTCACGAAGGAGGGGCGGCGTCAACGCGGGGCGTCACCCCTCCACCTCCTCGTCCGGTCTGCCGGCGGCGAGGGCGTTCATCCAGGCGAGGCACAGGTCGCGCGAGCGGTAGGCGCCGTAAGCCTCGGTTTCCTGCCGCTCGACGATGGGGAAGGTGGAGTAGACGTAGCGAACGTCCTCGCGGCTGTTCACGCCGTAAAGGTGAAAAAAAACGGCGTCCAGCTTCGCGCGAAGGCGCAGGCGGCGCTCCTCGTCCCAGGGGAAGGGGGGCTTCGCCTCGCCCGCTTCGTCCACGCGGCCCATGTCCCGGGCGAAGGGCGCCATGTCGTGGGCGGTATAGGTGAGCTCCAGGACGGCGTCGCGGACGATCTCCCCCGCCGTTTTGGGCCCGAAGCGGGTGGTCTCGAAGGCTTCGGGCGGGACGACGGGGAGCTGCTCGACGATATACCAGGTCAAGTGCGTTGATGGCGCTTTCTGGCGCGCGACGAAATCGAAGGCCAAGGCGTTCAGGTTCGCGACTATCAGGCTCGCCAGCGCGGCCCTGTCCGTCACGGCGTCGTCTATCGGGAGGAGCGGGAGCGTGTGCCCCGCGCCGCATTTGGGAATGATGGTCGCGATCATGGTTCGCATGTTGGTCGCCGCCGTGACGTCCTTGAAGGCGACGACCCAGGAATCTTTCCAGCTCCACCTTTCCGAATCTTCCCGTGCGTAGTAGCGCGGTTTTGGGAGGCGGTTGAAATCCCGCTTGTTCTCGACCGTCAGCGATTCCTGCTGGCCGGAGCGGAAAACGTTTTCATCCACAACCGTTATGTCGGCGGCGCGGTGGTCGAACGCCTGAACCATCTTGCCCTCGTAGAGCGGCGCCCAGTCTCCATCGCCGTTGCGGTAGCGATCTCCGCCGACCGACCATGCGCCCTCCATTTCCTCCAGTTCTTCGCGCGTGCGGAACAGATCGGAGTCGTTGGCCATGTCCAGCATTCGCAGGTATTTCACCGGCCACGCCTTCGCCTCCTCGCCCGATGAGCGATTCGCCAGAACCGGCAGGCGCTCGTAAATCGCCCTTGTCAGTTTCATGTCGCGGCGGGTGCGGAAGATGGGCGCGGTGCCGGTGTTGGGATTGACGCGGGCGAAATCTTCCGCCGGCAACAGGAAGCAACGCTGGCGGTCCTCCAGCTCGGCGAGGTCGTGAAGATAAACCGCGTAGTCGGCCGGCTTCTCGACCGGAGACGGACCGGCGACGAACACGCAGAATTTGAATGAGGCGTGAACGGCGGGGAAGAATACTTTTTTGTTCTCGAAGTCATAAAACGTCCGCAACCGGCCCTCCGTCGCCACGCCCTTGAAGAATTCGGCCGCCGTCATGTCCGAGGCGATGCCCGAGGGCGTGAGCAGGCCGACCATTCCCTCGGGCTTCACCAGCGACATGGCGCGCTCGACGAAGAGCGAGTAGAGATTCACGTCGCCCCCCGATAGCAGGGGGTAGTCGCCGCAGGTTCGCGCCATGCGGGCGGCGTTCGCCGCGCGCGCGCTCGCCCCGGCGAACTCCCGGGCGAGCGGATCTTTCGCCTTTTCGAGGTCGGCGGTCATCCGCTTGCGGTCGGCGGCGTGGGCGGCGCGGGCGATTTCGGGCCGCCGCGCGGCGAACCATTCCACCCGCTGCATCTTGATCCGCTCCCAGGGCGGATTGCCGATAACGGCGTCGAAGCCGCCCTTGCGCTCCGCGCTCTCCCAATCCGACCACACGCCCGGAAACGCCGCCTGCCAGTGAAAAAAGCGTTCTTCTCCCACGAGCGTCCGCGCCCTCTTCAAAAGAGCGCGCAGGCGCCTCACCCCCCGTCTCGATTTTGGATCCTCGCTCAGGACGATCCCGACGGGATCGCCGAATGCGCCATGGAAGAAGTCCCGAAGCGCGTCTTCCTCTTCCCTTCCCTTTATGTTCAGCCAGTCGAGGGCGTGGATAAAAGAGAGGAAGGCCGCCAGGGGTTTCGTTCCCTCCTCCACCTCGGCGAAGCGTTCCGCGGACTCATAGGCCTCGGCGATTTCGACGTCCGTGAGCCGCTCGATATCGCGCATGGGGGCGGCCGCTTCCTTCGCCCGTTCTATGGGTTCATGCAGGAACAGCGCTCCTCCCCGCCCCTTCGCCCTCTCGATGCCCGCGTTCACCCATGAACCGAAGAGGCTGTCCCCGCAGCGCAGGTGATGATCCAGAAAGCCGAGCGGCGCGCCCACCGTGAAGGTGTGCAGCCAGAGCGAGACCTTGGCGAGCTCCACCGCCATGGGGTTCTTGTCCACCCCATAGACGCAAGCTTTCAGAACCATGCGGCGGATGATGCGCCGATCGTCCAGTTGCGCTTCCTCGACGCGCCAGCGGCCCGCTTCCGCGTTCGCCTTGATGGTCGCGCGGATTTCTTCGATTCGCTTGTTCAGCGGCGAGGCGTAGCCTTCGACGGCGGCTTCCGCTTCCGCCATCGCCTGAATAACCCGGTCGGCGAGATAGTCCGAGAGGTTGACGAGAAAGTGCCCCGACCCCATGGCGGGGTCGCAAATTTTCAGATCCAGGATGCGCTCCGCCGGATCCAGTCGTCGGAGTTCGGCCATTTCCTCTTTATCAGCCGCATGGTTCTTCTCGAAACCGCGAACCATCTCGTGAAAGGCCTCCGAGCGCGCCTCGATGAGCGGCCCGACCGTCTCCCGGATGACGAGGCCGACCAGATCGTCCGGCGTGTAGTAGCTGCCCGATTCCTTCCTGGCGAAGACGTTGGGGCGGATGGCGATGTCGTTCCCGACGCGAACGATCTCCTGCTCGATCAGACGCTCGTAAATCGAGCCGAGCTGCTGAATGCCGAGGTCGCGGTAGTTGATGTAGCGGCGGCCCTCGGGCCTCTTCTCGAACGAAAGCGCGTCGATGACGTTCGCCATGATCTGATCATTGAGTCGGACACTGTCGAGAAGCGGCGCGCGCTCCTGGGGAGCGCGCGCCCGATCGAACAGTCCGCCGTTGTAAGGCGGCAGGCCGATGGAGGGGTCGCCCTTGTCGATCAGTCCGCAGAGCTCCCTGAACGCTGACCAGTATCCGGCGGCGCTCGTCGAGAACGTCTCTTTGTAGTCCATGTCTCGCCCTACATTGTCCCGGACCTTCTTCCGCAGGCTGTATGACTGATAGCTCGAGTCGCGGATGGGCAGCAGACCCCGATCTTCCGCGTAGAGGATGAACAGGAGGCGATAAAGAATAATCAGGGCGGCCTCGCGCGCCTGCTCCAAAGGGGCGTCGGGCGCGGCCGCGGCGACGGCGGCGGCGAGCTCCGGGAAAATCGGCTTGAATATCTGCTCGAAGATGTCGCCGGCGACGCGCTCCTCGTAGCGGCGTCCCTCGTCCATGGCGAGTCTGTGAAACGCGCGCTCGCCCTCGCGGGTCGGCAGAAAGGCTTCCCGCCGGAACATGAGCGCGAACGCCTTGAGGCAGTGGCGGCGATCGTCTTCGGTGAGGGCGGCCGACTCCTCGCCGTGGCCGGGGAGGTTCAGGATTCGCGCGAGATCGACCTCGAAGAACTGCTCGGAGACCGAGCGCGCCCCGGACCAGTAGAGCCGCCATCGCGCCCCGTTGGTGAGAATCCCCCAGCGAAGCTTGCCGAACGTCGTATCGTCCAGGCGCCTCAGATAGCGAAGTATCTGCGTGGAGGGAGCGGTCTCCTCGACCGGACTCCTGTTGATTCTGCCCAAATCCTCGGAGAAGCCGAGGAACATCTGGGGCGAGGCCGCGCTCTTCTCGCTTTCCGAGCGGCGATCCAGCGGGCGCCCCCAGCGTTTGGATTCCACCAGTGCGAGCCCCAGTCGGTAGCGCGTTGAGCCTTCCTCAAATCTGTTGGCCCGCTCCTTCTTCTCCTCGTCCTCGAACAGCAAGCCGTCGGGCGCGCCCTCTCGGCCGCGGATGGAGAATTTCTGCTGGCGAAGCCAGGCCGTCCACCCGAGACGCCCGAGAACGGGCCAGATGAGGTCGTCCTCCGTCTGGCTCTCGTTGGGCGAAAGCTCTCGCGGGAAGCGCTCGAAGATTCTCCTGAGATCGCTTTCCAGATCATGAAGCCAGGAATCATCGAGGGCTTTGTATTCGTCCAGATCGGCGATGCCGGAAGCCAGGAAATCGCCCGTGAAAAGGCTCCCCTGAAAAACGGTCTCGATCCTTTCGCGCCGATCATTCCCGCTCATGCCGCTCTTCCTCCGCCTCGCCCGAAAAATCCCTCGCGTATCCGTCCAAAATACACCATAAAGCCGTCGTCAACCTATCGCTTTCGCGCCTTTACGCGGCCGTTTCACGCCATTTTCCGGGGGCGTCTGCCCGCTATTCGCAGCGAGGCGGACTCCCCGGACTCGTCGGACGTTTCGGAGGTTCGGGCGGCGGGGCGGACGTTTGAGCCAAAGAATTCGACTTTCGACGAATATATGCGAATTCAGGCGAATCGAAGAACAAAACCCGCGCGATTTCCGTCTTTCAGCCCATTGAAAACAAACAATTTCCCCGAAAGGGCGGCGTCGTCAGGGGCCGTGGAGGGGCGCTTCCGGCGCGGGAGAAAGTTTCCCGGCTCCGCGCTCCTCCGCCATCTCCTTCAGCTCCTTCTTCGTGAAGTAGGGCGGCAGAAAAGAGGCGCTCTCCCCGGCGACCAGATGGCCGATCCACAGCGCCCCGCCCAGGAGCGACGCCAGGAGGAGGGCGGCGGCGATGAAGCGCAGGGCGTCCCCGGACACCTCCCGGCCGTAGTCCCGGTCGTATCTGCGCCAGGCGGGGTCTTCCTCGTTCAGCTCGCCCCGGCCGTCCAGAGCGAGGATGTGGCGGGCGTAGCGCCGCGCCCAGTAGGGAACCTGATCGTGAAGCATGTAGCCCCTGAACAGGCGGTCGATGAGCTCCCCGGACATCTCCCGCCCGTGCCACGCGCTGTAGGCGAGCTGGAGAAACTGGAACTCCCCCACCTGAAGCAGGTTGGCCGCCCTGGCGACTTCCGCGCGCCGCGCGCTCTCTTCCCGATCGGGGCGGATGAGGGTTTGAAGCAGGGTCATGCCGGCCTCCCGGACGAATGCGTCCCCGGCGGCTTTCGCGTCAATGCCCGGCGGAAAGGGGACGCTACCTGACGTTCGCTTTTTCGGCTTCCCCGGAGAAGAGCGCCGCGCGGGTTTTCTCGAAGAGGTGCTTTCCCACGGCCAGCTGCATGGTGGCCGGCATGGCCTTTTTCGCGAGCCTGATCATCTGCGTCGCCTTGTCCCTGATGTCCCACTGGGCGTGGGGGTCTTCCCTGAGCCTCGAGACGTGGTAGAGCTCGCGCGCGTTCGAGGCGAACAGCGCGCGCCGCTTGTGCGCGTTCGTGAGGACGTAGGGCGCGGCCGCAGGCGTTTGCGCGGCGATTTTCTCATGCGCGGCGTTGGTTTCATCGACGGCGGCCTGAAACTCGGGCGCCGCGCCCGCCTCGGCGATCGCCGGCGGCATGGTGACGCCCAGGGAGATATCGTAGGGCTGGGCGTTCAGGGTGGACATGCGGTGGCGCTTCAACTGCCCGAAGCAGGCGGCGGAGAGCGTCACCTCGAACACGCAGCGCGCGTTCTCGAACTCGCGCAGGACGGCGTCGTGCCCGCGCATGAGCCTGAAGGTGGAGGCGATGAACCGCGCGCGCTCCTCTTCGTCCATGCTTCGGGCCGCGGCCCGACAGCGGGACATCGCCTCCTCGGAGGAAGAGTGCAGAAGCGCCGCGGCGATGAGGGCGTCCGCGTCCGGCGTGGCGTCAACCAGGGAAACGTCCTTTTCCGCGCAGAGGGGCGGAATGGGGCTCATCCCTTCGTCGGTTTCCCCGAAGACGCCGGCCGCCGTCTCCCTGAGCCGCGCCCGGGTATGGATGTTGTATTCGGTGGGGTCGGTGTATTTCACCAGGGAGGGCGCGACGCCCGCGACCGATTCATGCAGGCGGCGGCCGTATTCCCGGATTTCCGCGAGAGGATGGGAGGCGCAGCGGCTGACGACGTGCTCGAGGCTCCTCGCGCTGAGCGACATGCCGATTTGCGATTCCGTGGCGAAGGAGACGATGTAGCGCGCGTCTTCCTTGGCCCAGCCCTCCAGGGTCTTGTGGTTCTTCTTGCTGGCGGCGAGCTCGGAATTGCGGGCGAAAACCCAGGGTCTCAGTTTTTCGTAAAGCGCGTGGTAGCAGGCGTTCTGGGCTCGTATCGTCCGGACGAACAGGCCCTTGAGCCCGGCTTTTTCGATTTCCTCGGGGATGACGAAGTCGTCCTCGAGCAGGATGTAGCGCTGGCTTTTCTCGGTGTAGGCCAGAAGCCTGAATTTTTGAATTTCCTCCACCGCGTAGCGGCTCACGCCGATGACGTCGACGTTGAAGCTCGCGTGCTCGGCCACGGAGCTGTGCCCGTAGCCGAAGATGATGTTCTGGTTGCTCCTGCGCGCCTTTTCCACCTCAAGGCGCGCGATGGCGCGAAGCTCGTCAATGGGCCGGGGATCCCGGCTGATGCGCGCGTAGGACGCGCTGATGGGCTCGGGCGTCAGGTTGTCGCGCTCGATGAAGTCGGCGGCTCTGCGCTGGAGTTCCGCCGCCTGCGCCCTGAGTTCCGCCTCGCTCATGGCGTCGAGGCGGCTCTCCTCCCACCCGTGGGCCGCAGGCTCCAGAATCTCTTTCTTCATTTGGCGAAGCAGGTCCACATCGACGTTGTGGCCGGCGAGAACGATGCGCATGCGAAAAAGCCGTTTCCGATTCGACGGGCGTCGCGTTCATTTCTTTCGGTGAAGTCCGCATTATGAACCCTAACCCGCCCCGGGGCAAGCGGAAAGTTCGGGGGATTGCGCGCCTTGCGTCGTCCGTTTTTCAGAGGGCGTGAATTTCGGGGAGACGGGACGCTCCCCGCTGCGCCGCCGTCTCGCCGGTTGCCATTTTTCAAGGCTTTTGGGATGATGCCGCCGGTTCGCCGCCGCGGGCTCCGCGCGATCTTGCGCGTCCCTCATGGGAAAGAGGCAGATACGTGAACCGTCCCGTCGCCCGAACCATTCCCGTCGTCCTTCTTTTCGCCTCCATCGCGCTGGGTTCCGCCGCCTCCGAGGCCGGGCGTCCGCGCAAGCGCCCCCCGCCGCTGGTCTCCCTGGCGAAAGTGACCGAGCGGGAGGTGAGAAGCCGCCTCACCGCCGTGGGCAGCGTGGCCCCCTATCGCCGCTCCGTCGTGAGCAGCGAACTCGAGGGCCGGGTGCAGTCCGCCCCGCTCAAGGTGGGGGATTTCGTCCGCGCGAACAAAACCGTACTCGCCACGATTCAGCGATCGGGCCTCGAGATCGAACTGCGCATCCTGCGGGCCGAACTGGAAAAGGCGCGCCAGGACTTTCTGCGCCTCGAACGGGGCAGGCGTCCTGATGAGATAGCGATGCTTCGGGCGAAGGCGAAGGAGCGCGAAGCGCAGATGCGGAACCATGAACTCGAGGCGAATCGCTCGCGGGATTTGTATGAGAAAAAAGTGCTGGATCGCGCCAGCTACGATCGCGCCAAGGCCCGCTTCGAGGCCAGCTGGCAGGTGTATGAGGAAGCCTCCCACAACCTGGAGCTCGCCAGGCTCGGGCCCAGAGAAGAGGAGAAGGCCCGCGCGCGGGCGGAGATGAACCGGGTTCGGGCGCGGATCGCCCGGGTGCGCGATGATTTGTCCAAGACGAAGATTCGATCCCCGCTGACCGGCTTCATCACCCGGGAGTGGGCGGAAGTCGGGCAGTGGCTGGCCAAGGGCGGCCGCGTGGCCGAGGTCATCGAACTCGACAGGGTGCTGGTGCAGGCTCCGATTGCGGAGCGGCGCATATCCCTGGTGCGCGTCGGGGATGAGGCGCGCGTCGTCATCGACGCGCTGGGGGGGCGGACGTTCAAGGGCCGGGTGCGCGGCGTCATCCCCAAGGCGGATCCCAGGAGCCGCACCTTTCCCGTGGAAGTGGAGATCAGGAACACCCCGTCCTACGATCTCAAGGCGGGAATGTTCGCGCGTCTGAGCCTGGAATACGGAAAGGCGGCCAAGGTTCTGCTGGTGCCCAAGGACGCCCTGATTCTCAGGGCGCGGGGCGCCTCCGTTTTCGTGTTCGAGAAAGGGCGCGTCCGCGAGGTTTCGTTTCAGCAGGGCAGAAGCGTGGATTCTTTCGTGGAGGCGCCCCGGGACGCGCTGCGGGCCGGGATGCGGGTGGTGGTGAAGGGAAACGAGAATCTGAGGGCCGGCGTTCCCGTTCGGGTGCAGGGCGCCCGGCCCCGGGGAGCGGGCCGCGGCGGCGGGCGAGGTCCCCGAAAGGGGAGAAAGCCCGCTGCGGATTCGACCCCCGGGCGCAGGGCCGGCGGATGAAGCGGCGCGTCCGAGGCGCGGGTCGGAACGGCCTCGGGCGCGTCAGGATGAAAAACCCGCCTCAGGTGTTGCTTGGCGATCCATTCATACGATGGCTTCCACGACGGCATCACGAAACTTAGCGAAGCTACATGATTTGTTGCGTTCCGGGTCCATGTGTTTAGCTATAGCTTCAGCCGCCACTGTTTTTCGTAATCCGGTTTTGAAGTATCCGTTGTTTTTCAGGATGCGCTCGAAAGCTTCACAGGTCCCGCCGGAGATAGCATCGGGATTGCGATAGTTTGCTCGGTTTGGGATATTTTTTGGTACTTTCGGATAAGCGCACCGCACCGCTTCCCAATCCCCAAAGTACCACGCTTCGAGTTCCTCGATCACAATTCGATTAACTACTTGCCAGCAGGCGTCAGGTTGCGAGCGTATGCGCAGGCCAGACGCGATTGCCGTGCTGTCAAGTTGCTTCTTGAGCTTCTGGCAATCATCGTTATCCCGGTCGATCATCACGACAATGCGGTAGTTAGGTGGCAACCAGCGCCGATAGCCCAGTAAGCGTTTTTTCAATTTCTTTAACAGATCGGGCTTACCTCTAAAAACACGGAATTCGTGTTTACAATTCCTGGGGAGCAGGCGCGGGAGAAACACTCGCAAGAAAGTCGCCATTGACTGCTCCTCAATTAAAAACTCGATATGCTTCGCCTTCATTTTCCGCGCTGGCCAAGCATGAGGGGTTGGGTGTCGTGTTGCGTAATAGGAACTTCTTCGCCAAAATATCCTTCCATCCAAAGCTCGCCGAGCAGGGCGCCTTCCGCCATAAATTCTGGTACGGGGGATAGCTCGTCGGCGCGTTTCGCTTGGGTATAGCCTTCTTCATCGCGCCGCAAGATTCGCACCTCTTCAGGGCGTAGTGCGTCGAGGAAGAACGGCGAGTGCGTAGTGACCAATAATTGTGCGTGTTCACAGGCTGCCCGACATTCCTCGGCCAATCCGTTCAATAACCGTGGGTGCAGGAAATTCTCCGGCTCCTCAATGCCGATGAATGGCGGTGGTTGCGGATCGTATAGCAACGCCAGATAAGCCAGCATCTTCAGGGTGCCGTCGGAGGCGAAGCGGGCCAATAGCGGTTGATCAAAAGGAGCGTCTTTGATTTGTAGCAACAGTCGCCCATCAGGCATGGGGTTGGCGAGAACGCTCTCGATTCGGGGTATGCGCTTGCGTAGTGCGGCGAAGATGCGATCCAGGCGATCCTCATGTTGTTCGATCAAGTACTGGATGACGTTGGCGAGATTGTCGCCAGTTTTACTCAACTGTTCCTGTGGCCCCGCATCTGGCTGGCCGCGTGCGCTGTCGGCCGAGAGATAGGACACGTGCCATCCCATGATGAAGTCGCGCAAGGCCGCCACGCGCGGATGATCCTGAAATTGCCCAAGCGCATTGACCGCCAATAGATCGGGCGAATTAAGTGGAATATTTTCTCGTTTCCCCTTTTTCTCGGGCATCTGGCCGCTGATCGCCTCACCTTGGCCCTTGTGATATTCGAGAAAACGAAATGGTGCCCCGTAACGGCCTCGCTTCCAACTCAGCCATTCGTGGGTGACTACTGGCGCGTCGCCGTACTCATCAACAGCCAGATGGTAAGTAATTAACGGTTCACGCGGTCGTTCACGATACTTGATTTCTATCATCAGCGGTTCTTTGACGCCTCGGGTTTTGAGTTCCTTAGCCCGCCCGCGTCTGTCCCAAGCGCGCCGAAGACCGGAGTCGAAGCATTCTGCGAGGAAGGCGAACGCATCGAACACCGTGGACTTGCCGCTGCCGTTGGGACCGAGCAAAACCGTCATTGGTGTGAGGTTCTTGAACTCTACGTCGCGTAACGCACGGAAGTTCTGGACCTTCAAGTATTCAATTCGTGGTGTTGATGTGGCTTGCGAAGCTGCTTGGTTCAATTCGTCGTCTCCAAGAATCTCTCCTTCATCCATATTTTTCCAAAACAAACTTGGCCGGCAGAGCCTCAATGGACAATAAATGATCATCGCCAGCTTTTCACAATGAGGATTATGATACAAAAGACATGATAGTCAACATAATACAAGCGTTCGCGATGAAATTAAATGACCATCATCGTATTGATAGGGTATGGTGTCACCTGTTGGAGGATGGGTATCAAGTCTAACCGAGGTGCTGTTCATGGGTGGTTTCAACCTTGCGGTCCGAGCGTTCGAGAGAAGACCGCCGGGTAGGGAGAAGGGATGAATCTGCCGCGTGCGTGCGTCAAATATCCCGTCACCACGACGGTGGGCGTCATCCTGGCGGTGCTCTTCGGCGTCATCGGTCTTTACCGGATTCCGGTGCAGATGACGCCCACGGTGGATCGGCCCGTCATCACGGTGCAAACCGAATACGAGGGCGCGGCGCCCCTGGAGGTGGAGGAGGAGGTGTCGAAGCCCATCGAGGAGAAGCTCACCTCGGTGGAGGGCCTCACGCAGATGACCTCCCGCAGCCAGGAGGGCAGATCGCGCGTCATCCTGGAGTTCGACTGGGGAACCAACAAGGACGTGGCCCGGCTCGACGTCTCCGAGAAGCTCGGTCTGGTTCGCAACCTGCCCGACGATTCGGACAGATCCACCATCAGCGCGCTGAATTCGGATTCGGAAAATCCCATCGCCTGGATAGTCGTCGATACCAAGCGTCCCATCAACGAGGTTCGCGTGGAGGGGGACGACGTGATTCGTCCCAAGCTCGAGCGCGTGCCGGGTGTGGGTCAGGTGTGGATGTTCGGCGGCCAGGACAGGCAGGTTCGCGTCACGCTCGACTACGCGGCCATGAGCGCGCGCGGCATCACGGTCGCCATGCTGAGAGAGGCTCTGCGGCGCGAGAACAAAAACACCAAGGCGGGGCGGATCGACGAGGGCAAGCGGCGCTACGCGGTGCGCACGGTGGGCAATTTCACGCGGCTCGATCAGCTGCGAAACACCATCATCGCGCAAAACGAGGAGGGCGCGGTCTATCTGCGCGACGTCGCCGGGGTCGCCTTCGATTACGAGGACGTCAACCGGCGGATTCGCATCAAGCGGACGCCCACGATGGGCTTCGGGGTTCTGAGAAAAACCGGCGCCAACACCATCGAGGTGATGGCGGGGGTGAAAAAGGCGATCGCCGAGATCAACGACATCTACCAAGGGCGCGGCATCAGGATCAGGCAGGTCTACGACGAGACCGACTACATCAACCAGTCCCGCTCCCTGGTGGTGAACAACATCTTCCTGGGCGGGGCGCTGGCGATAGGCGTTCTGCTCCTGTTCCTGGGAAGCCTGTCGAGCGTGCTGGTCATCGGCGTCGCCATCCCGGTCACCATCGTCGCCACGTTCATCGTGATCTTCGTGCTGGATCGATCCATCAACATCATCTCCCTGGCGGGCATGGCGTTCGCCGTCGGCATGGTGGTGGACAACTCCGTCGTGGTGCTGGAGAACATCTATCGTCACCAGGAGATGGGAAAAACGAGATGGAACGCCGCCGTGGACGGCGCGCAGGAGGTCTGGGGGGCGGTGCTGGCCTCGACGCTGACCACGCTCGCCGTCTTCATTCCCGTGGTGTTCGTGCAGGACGAGTCGGGCCAGCTGTTCCGCGCCATCGCCATCGCCATCAGCGCGGCGGTGGCCCTCTCGCTCGTGGTGTCGATTTCCGTGGTGCCGATGCTGAGTTCCCGGATTTTGCGCGACGCGCGGAAAGCTTCCCTGCTGTCCCGCTTTTTGCAGGTTCTGGGGATTTACCCGCTGGGCAGGCTGAGCCGGCGAATCTACGTGGCCGTCCTGGGCTGGCTGTTGCGCGGGGCGATCCGGCGCATCCTCGTGGCCGCGGCGATTACGGCGGGCGCCATCCTCCTGGCGGTTCAGTTTTTCCCGCCCATCGATTATCTGCCCAAGGGCAACCGCAACCTCATGTTCGTGTTTCTGCGCACGCCCCCGGGCCTGAATCTCGACGAGGTGGACAAGATCGTCCAGGGGCTGGAGGCGAAGTTCGCGCGCGTCGAGGAGCTCGACCGATTCTTCGCCGTGGTGCGCGCGCAAAACCCCATCATCGGCCTTCTCGCCAAAAAGGAGCACGCCGATCTTCCCTCGATGCGCCGCCTCGTGGGCCGGCTGTCCGGGATGGTTCAGGGCATCCCCGGGGTGCGCGCGTTCGTCACCCAGGCGTCTCTGTTCAGGCGGCGGGGGTCGGGCTTCATCGGCGGAATCAACCTCCAGGTGGACATCACCGGAAGCAGTCTGAGCGAGATTCAGCGCGTCGCCGCCGACGTGGACGCCAGGGCGCGCCGGCTGGAGGGCGTGCGCTTCGTGAATTCGAGCTTCGAC
This sequence comes from bacterium, assembly GCA_965242545.1. GTDB lineage: Bacteria > UBA8248 > UBA8248 > UBA8248 > UBA8248 > Bin107. The sequence goes on along the minus strand of OZ251456.1, from coordinate 2,854,852 downwards.
CTGGGAAACCCGGAGCTCCAGGTGCGCGTGGATCGCCAGAAAGCGGCGGAATTCGGTCTCTCGGTCTCCGAGATCGGCGGCGTCGTGGAGACGCTCGTGAACGGAACCAAGGCCGGACTCTTCCGGGATCGCGGAAAGGAGCTCGACATCGTTCTGCGGGGCCCGCTTTCCGATTTCACCAAGACGCAGAGAATCTCCGAGATCAAGGTGCACACGCCCGAGGGCCAGGTCGCCTCGCTCGGCGATATGGCCGAGGTCCGAGCGGCGCTGGGCCCCACGAAAATCGAGCACATCGACCGCGACCGCTCCGTGTCCCTCACGGTCAACATCGGAGAGGAGCTGCCGCTTCAGGTGGCCATCGAAAAGATGAAGAAAGAGGTCATCGACCCGATGCGCCGGACGCTTCCGCTCGGCTACTCGGTGGACGTGAGCGGACGGGCGAGGGACCTGGAGAGAACCTGGGGGTCGCTCAAGTGGTCTCTTCTGCTCGCGCTCTTGATTACCTATCTGTTGATGGCGGCCCTGTTCGAGGCGTGGAGCTACCCGCTCATCATCATGTTCAGCGTGCCCTTCGCTGCCACGGGCGGCGTGCTGATGGTGAGCTTCATGAATCTGGTGGAGCCCTCGGTGAAGATGGACACGCTCACCATGCTGGGCTTCATCATCCTGACGGGCATCGTGGTGAACAACGCGATTCTGCTCGTCCACCAGGCGCTCAACCATTTTCGCTCCGGCCTTCCCATGCGCGAGGCCATCCTGGAAAGCGCGCGCGACAGGATGCGCCCCATTTTCATGACCACGACGACGACCGTGCTCGGGATGCTGCCCCTGGTGATTTCCGCGGGCGCCGGCAGCGAGCTGTATCGGGGGCTGGGCGCGGCCGTTCTGGGCGGGCTGGCGACTTCCACGCTCTTCACCCTGCTCCTGGTTCCGGTCGTGTTTTCCCTGTGGGTGGATTTTCTGGGCTTCCTGCGGCCCGGCGCCGTCGCTCCGCCGAAGCGGGTCGAGACGCGCGCCGCCGCCGCGTCAGGCGGCTGAAAACGGCGCGCCGGCGTCGCCCGCGCCCGAGCAAGAAGCCGTCAGGAGCTAGCCGGATTCCGCCAGGAAGGCGTCCACCGCCGCGTTCCATTCGACGTGGGAGCGGCGGTAGCTGTAGTGCCCCCCCTCTTCGAGGATGACGAGTTTCGCGCCCGCTATCGCCTTTTGCAGGTCCTGGGCGAAGTAGGGCGGAGTGAGGGCGTCGTCCTTGGCGGCGATGATGAGCGAGGGCTTCTCGATCTTGTGAATCTCGGCGGTTCGGTCGTGGTCGAGCGTCATGTCGATTCGCGCGGTGATCACCTCCACCGGCGCGATGGTGTCCTTCTGGCGCGCCTCGAGCTCGAGGAGGTTCTCATACATGTTCCTGAACTGCGTCCACCCGCACGTCCACAGCGAGCTGAACTTGATGTATTCCTCCGTCCCGTAAGCCTCGGCGATTTGCTTTCGCGAGGTCTGAAGGCGCGTCATGTAGGGGTCCGCCTTCGTCCAGGTGTTGGTGAAGACGCAGCGGCCGATTCGATCGGGATGGTCGAGCGCTAGGTTCTGCAGCACGCAGCCGCCCGTGGAGGTGCCCGCCACGTGGGCCTTTTCGACTCCCAGCGCGTCGAGCAGGCCGATGGCGTCCCGGGCGATGACGCGGGTGGAGTAGGCGTCCTCGGGCTTGTCGCTCTCGCCCGTGCCCCTGTGATCGAACGTGATGCAGCGGTAGCGATCCGAGAAATGGGGAATCTGAAAATCCCAGGCGTCCAGCAGGCCCATGAGGCCGGGGATGAACAGAAACGCCTCCCCCTCTCCCCGTTCCGCGTAGTTCAGCTGCACCTCACCGGCTTGAATGCGGGGCATGGCTCCTCCTTTTTGGCTTATTCGCTCTCGTCGTTCAGGATTTCGGCCACCTCGACGCGCCGGCCCTCGCGCGCCGCGCGCACGCCCGCGCGAATGACGGCGAGGGAGGAGACCGCCTCCTCCCCGCCCATCTCGGGCCGCGCCCCTCCGCGAACGGCGTCCGCGAACTCCTCGAGCTCCTCCGCGATGGTGTCGTTCTTCTCGCAGGCGACCTCCCGGGGGGCGTCCTCTCCCCGGTAGAGAACGCGCAGGCCGTCGAACAGCGTGTAGTAGGCGGTGGCCGTCTTCCCGTAGACGTTCATGAGGTAATACTCCGAAGCCGAGGCGTAGCTCGCCGCGAGGTTCGAGATGGCGCCGCATTCGTGCTCGAGGATCAGGTTCGCGACGTCGGGGTTCTCGCCGGGGAGGACGAGCTGCGCGGCGCTTCCCGAAACGGCGGCGACGGGCCCCATGAGGTAGGTCAGAACGTCGGCGTAGTGAATCCCTATCTGGAGCATGACGCCGCCCGGCATGGCCTCGGACCGGTAGCGCCAGTGGCCGGGCTCGAACCGCCCCTCCCGGTCTCTGCTGATGTTGCACTCCGCCTGCACCAGCCTGCCGAACCTGCCCGCCTCTATCTCGCTCTTGATCCGGCGAAAATGGCTCTCCCGCCTTCTCTGGTAGCCGATGGCGAGCACCACGCCCGCCTCCGCGCAGGCCCGGGTGAGGGCGCGCCCGTCGGCGACCGTATGGGCGATGGGCTTGTCCAGGAAAACGTGCTTGCCCGCCCGGGCCGCCGCTCGCGTGGATTCGAGGTGAACGTGGTTGGGCGTGGTGTTGATGACGGCCTCGATGGAGTCGTCCGCCAGGATTTCCTCGTAGCTCGCCGCCGCCTCGCAGCCGTATTTTTCGGCGAAGGCGGCGCGCTTGTCCGCGGAGCGCGTGAAGCAGGCGGCGATCTCGATCTTGTCGGTTCTTTGAACCGCGTCGGCCAGAACGTCCGACCACCAGCCCATCCCGAGCGAGGCCGCCCGGAGGGGTTTCGGGCTCATTTTCGGGGCTCCTTGTCTTCGGAGAGTCAGAAGGCGGCGCCCACCGCCTCGACGGCGGCGCGCGCGATGGCCGCGTCCTGCTCCCAGTCGCCTCCGCTCACGCCGATGCCGCCCAGGCACTCGCCCGCGTGGAGAATCGGGAAACCGCCCTCCATGGCCGTCCAGCGCTCGGGCCCGGCGGCGAGGGCGAGACCCAGGGCGTGGGCGGCGTCGAGATGCTGCGCCTGCGCGCCCCGCGTGGTGGTGGGGCGCTTGTTCGAGGCGGCGCAGACCGCCTTGGTGGTGGAGGAGTGCACCGTGTGAAAGCGTCCGCCGTCCATGCGTTCGAGCAGGACGAGGTGTCCGCCGGCGTCGGCGATGGCGACGGTGACGGCGACGTTGAACTCCTCCGCCCTGGCGATGGCGGCGGCCATCATCTGCCTGGCGCCTTTGGCGGTGAGGCGGTGGGTTCGGGCGAACGGCATGGCGGGGTCTCCTGCGCCTGCGGGCTTCTCGTCCATCGCGCCGCTCGTCCGCCGCGGCGCGCGTCTCGTCGGCGTGGAGAATCTAGGAGAGAGAGGGGGGAATGTCAACGCGCCTCCCGGGTTCCGAGGGGAGTCCGCGGGAGATCGGGGCGGACGAGGGGGACGAGGCTCCGCAGGGGCGACCCCTCCTCGGGCGCGCCCCACGGTTCGGGAAGCGTCCGTTCGGGTGGGAAGACGATCCGGGAGAGGAGATGACCGACTCGGGGCGGCGGGAGGAGCTGACCGATCTGAGCGGATGAGGCGTCCAATCCGGTCGGGGAGGCGATGGCCGGGATCCGGGGTTCGGGGGCGAGGCGGAAACCACCCCGGCGGAGGGAGTCGATCGGGGAGAAAGTGACCGCGATCGGGGCGGCGGGAGGACCTGATCGATCGGGGTCGGGAGGAGGGGCAGATCGGGGCGAGAGGGCGATTCGGCCGATCCCGTCTTATTCAGATGAAATTCCCCGCGTTTCGGCGTTTTTCGTTTTGAATCAAGCGGTTGTGCGTTCTTGAAAGCTGCGTCAATTCGCCTGAAAACGCCTTGAATTCGTTTTGAATTCGCTCGATTGTATTTGAATTGAAAGGTTTTCCGTTCGACGGAAAAAGACGCCCTTTTGATCGGGGATCGGGCGCGTTTCGGCTCGAATGGTACCCTTTTCGCTTCTTTTCGGGACACCGCAAATGCGGGCAAATGCGCGCGCCGCGTCGTCGCCGACCCTGCGCGCGGGGCGCATGTATGCGTGGGAAGCGCCCCTCGGCGCTTCACCTACGGGCGAGGGTGCGATTCCGCCTTCGTAGGGACAACCCCCTGTGGTTGTCCGCGCCGCGTCGTCGCCGATTCCACATGCGGGGCGCATGTATGCGCCCCCTACAATCGGATGACGCCACCCCCGGCCCGTCGGGATTGACGCCGTGAATGACGGCGGGCGATTCCCGAACCGCCCCTGCGGGTTAATGCGGGGCGGATGTCCGCGTCCCTACGGCGAGGATGGCGACGGTTTTGTTTGTGTAGGGGACGCATACATGCGTCCCGTTTTCGTCCGCGCAAAAAACGGGCGCGGGGGGCAATCGGTCGGCCCCCGCGCCCGGTGAATCCTTCCGGCGTCTAGAACCTCACGCTGAGGTCGAGCGAGCCGCCGTATTCGTCCGAGTCGCTGCCGCTCGTCATCCACCAGGCGGAGGCGCGGACGCCCACGTCCTCCGAGAGGGCGAACGCCCCGGCCAGGCCCAGCCGCGCCGAGGCGGAATCGACGTCCGTCGAGAGCTTCGCGTCGCCGACCTTCACGCCCGTCTCGTCGGCGAGCTCCCGCGCCAAGTCGAGCGTTCCGAGCAGGCGGCCGCCGTTCGCCATCGGGGTTTCCAGGGTGACGCCAAGGGCGCCCCGCACGCTCCGCGCGTCCTCGATCGACACCCGCGTCGCGCTCACCGAATCCGTGAAGAACTCGCCCAGCCCCGCCTCCGTCCAGACCAGCCCGAGGCGCGGGGTGACGGCCAGGTTCTCCGCGAGCCGCGTCCGGCGTCCGACCTCCACCCCCAGCGCGCCGGTCAGGCCCGTCGCCTCCTTCTCCAGCTTGCCGCTCGCGTTCGAGTCGATCTCCGCGTCGAGCCAGGTCGCCTGCCCGGAGACGTCCGCGTAGAACTCTCCGAACTCCCACGCCGCCGAGGCGCCGAAGCCCATCCCGTTCAGGGCGATCTCGCCCACGCCGGACATCTCCGCCTTCGCCCGCAGCGCGTGAACCGAGAGGCCGACCCGCGCGCCCGTCCCCTCGAGGTCGAAGCCCGCGCGCCCGCCGGAGACGCCGTAGTCGTAGGCGAGCTCCATCGCCGAATCCGCCCGGTCGGCCGTCCATTCGCCCCGCGCCGCCTCCATCCGCGCCCAGACGCCGTTCGCCCCGCGCGGGGCGGCCATGCGCTCGGCGTAGGCGGGCATCCGGTTCATCGCCAGCAGGACGGAGGGAAGCGCCTCGTAGAGCTCGCACCGGCGGTCGTCCGCGCCGGCGCAGTCGAACGTGAACGTTATCGTCGGCTGACGTCCGCCGGTACCGGGCTGTCCTCCGCCGCCGGGCCGTTGTCCGGGTTGCTGACCGGGCTCTCCTCCATCGGGCTCCTCCCCGGTCCCGGGCGTTGGTTCGCCGCCGGGCTGTTGTCCGGGCTCCCGAGGAGCCTCCGGCGCCACCAGCGCGCCGTCCGCGTCGAACCGGGCGTCGTCCGTCCACCCGGTGCGCGCTCCGTTCGGCATCACCTCGACGTATTTCACGCTCCCCTGGGGCAGATCCGTTCCGCCGATGGCGCCCTGAACCCGGCTTCCGGCCTCTCTGGCGGCCGCGTCGTCCCGCCCCGACACGTGAACCTCGACCGTCACGGGCGCGCCTTCGCCCCGAATCGCCATCCCCGCCCCGTTCGCCTCCAGGCGCCCTCTCGCGCCGATGGTCACCGAGCCGCCGCCCGTCACGTCCACCGCCGCCTCCGCGCCCGCGCCGCCCCGCACCAGGCCGTTGATCGTGATCTCCGCCGGACCCGGATCGTTCACCAGAATCGCCCGACCCGAGGCGCCGGCCAGCACCTCGCCCGTCTCGCCCACGGTGAGCCTGCCGCCGCCCACCAGATGCACGCCCGCGTCCGTCCCGCCCGTCACCGCGCCGTTCACGGTGACGGTCTGCTTCAGGACGCCGTCATCGCCCACCCCCGCGTTGGCGACCAGGACGCCCGCCGTCCCGCCCGTCACGCTCACGCCCCCGGCCACGGTGACCTCGATGCTCCCGTTGTCGTCGTGGGGCGTCGCGTAGTAGGCGCGAACCCCGTCGCCGCGCGAGGCGATGGAGCCGGCCGTCATGCTGACGCGGATATCGTCCAGGTTGTGGCGGTCCAGCAGCGCCTTCACCAGGCTCCAGTAGTCGCTGTCGTTCGAGGTGTCGTCCGAGAAGCCCGCGGCGGTGAGCGCGGCGTCCACGCCGTCGTTCGTCGCCACCGCCCGCAGGATCGCCTTCTCGTCGTCCGAGAGGCCCTGCGCCAGGACGTTCCGCAGCAGGGTTCTGGTCGCCCCGTTGTCCGTTTGGAGATACGTCACGATCTCCGCGTCCGTCACGTCGGCCAGGCTCGTCGCGGACGAGTCGATGGCGGTGAGAACCGCCGCCGCCACCGCGAGCTCCTCGTTGCCCAGCGCCGCCCGGAGCTGCGCGACGTAGGCGTTGTCGCCGGCGGTGGCGCCCGTCGGCACGGCCGTCAGCTGCGCCGCGGCGTTCGCGAACGCGCCCGGGTCGTCGCCCTTGGCCACCTGCGTCACCACGTCCCGCCAGGACAGGACGCGCGCCTCGACCCCCGCCGGCGCGCCGTAGCGGACGGACTCCTCGAGCGCCTTCGCGGCCGCCGCCTCCCGGTCGAAGGCCAGCGCTTGCGCGGCGGTCGCCGCCCGGAAGCGGCCCGCGTCGCTCTCCGCCGTCCCGCCCGCGATGCTTCCTCCCGTCCAGGCGACGTCGATCGCGGGAACGTGGTTCCCGTCGTCGTCCACGCTGCGCGTATCGCCCATGGCGTTTTCGCGCGTGACCTGGAGGGTGACCCCCGTCCGGCCCCTGATCGTCCCCGACCCCGACTGCTCGAAGTCGATCCGCGCCGCCTGGCCCACGTAAATGCCGTGGCCCTTCCCCGAGACGCTCCCGCTGTTCTCGACCGCGACGTCGCCCTCGACGACCCGCTCGATCCGGATGCCGTCCCCCTCCTCCGAGACGACGTCGCCGCTGTTCTCGAGCTCGACGTCGTCGTCCGCCGTGGCCAGGTAGACGTAGAGGGCGTGGTTCTTCGAGCTGAGGACACCGCTGTTGTCGACCGTGAGGGCGCCGCCGTTGGCGGCGTAGGTTCTGCCCTCGCCGAAGGTGACGCCCTCCGCCAGATAGATGGCGTGCCCCGCGTGTTGCGCCGCGTCGCCCGTCACCGTGATGGCGCCGCTGTTCGTGAGCTCGACCGCGCCGCCCGAGAGCTTCGTGAGCCGGATGCCGAACTCGGACGCCGTGATGTCGCCGGAGTTCGTGAGCGTGATGGCCTGGGCGCTCTGGTTGTCCCAGTACTTGTAGTTGAACTGGATGCCCTGCTTCGCCGTCTGCCCCGTCGCCGCGGCGATGTCCCCGCGGTTGTCGAGGCTCAGGGCGCCGGCGCCCCAGTAGTTCATCAGGATGCCGGTGTAGGCGCCCCCCACCGTGATGTCGCCCGAGTTGGTGACGGTCAGCGAGCCGGTCCTCTGCGTCCCCCCATGCAGCGCGTAGATGCCGTGCGGCCGGTCGACGTAGCTGCCGGTGGCGGCGGCGTTGCCGACGCCCGAGTGGATGGCGCCGGTGTTGGTGACGGTGGTCGCGTCGTTGGTGCCCCCGGTCTGCCGGACTATCCGAATGCCCTGCCGGGCGGCATGGATGGTCGCCGCGCTGGTGATCGTGCCGGCGGTGGCGCCCACGCCCAGGCTGGAAGCAGTGGGGCGCAGGTCGACGTAGATGCCGTTCTGCTTCATCGGGGCGGTCGAACTCCCGATGGTCACCCCGCTTCTCACGTCCAGCGTTGTGCTCCGATTGTTGCTCAGCTGCCTCAGATAGACGCCGTTGTTCCGGTTGGCGTCGGTGTTCGTGTTCGTCCCCTGGACGATGTTCACGACGTGGGCGGTCCCGCCGGTCGAGCCCCCGACGTTGACCGTGAATCCGTGGGTGGCTTGGCTCTCGACGTGAATGCCGACCGCCTGCGAGGAGCCGGCCGTGATCGTGGTCGACCCGGCGCTGCGGCCCGGGACGCTGACCGTGGGGTTGGTGCCGGCGAGTTTGGCGCTATTGGGGTAGTAGATGCCGTCGTTGTACGTCGCGCCCGAGCAGGTGAGGACGTTCGAGCCTGACGGCCCGCATTCTATCAGCGCCCGCGCCTCCCCCGGCGCCAGCAGCAGCGCCGCCGCCAGCAGCCCGGAGAGAAGCGCCGCCAGCCGCCCGTAGGTGACACGCCGGGGGGCGCGTCCCACCCATAGATGCGTCCGGATCGCGTCGTTGCCGATCTGCAATCGGGGCGCTTCATCTACGGAAACGGGGCGGCGATTTCGCTTTGCGGGTGAACCGCCCGTTTTCAGGATGGCGCCCGCCGGGCGGCGATGTTCTTCCGTAGGGGACGCATATATGCGTCCCGCGCCGTTCGGCGTTCTCCGCGCCCTCACGACGCGGCCCCCGCCGCGGCGGTTACTTGTCGGTGAGTCGGTGAGTCGGTGAGTCGGTGAGTCGGTGAGTCGGTGAGTCGGTGAGTCGGTGAGTCGGTGAGTCGGTGAGTCGGTGAGTCGGTGAGTCGGTGAGTCGGTGAGTCGGTGAGTCGGTGAGTCGGTGAGTCGGTGAGTCGGCGCCAGTATGCCCCATCCCGGACGCCGCGGACAAGCCTGCGAATGACCATGAATGCCGCCCCCTTCAAAGCGCCAGCTTCGTTTTGGTTCGATTTTCAAAACAACGGACGGGATTATGCCAAAAGGAAGGGCGGAAATTCAACCCGCCGCCGGAAGAGCGACGGTTCCGCGTCACCGCCAACGCCGCAACCGGGGCGCATGTATGCGCCCCCTACGGAAACAGGGCGGGGGCGTTCCGATGGCGGAGCGGCGATTTTGCCTTCGTAGGGACAACCCCCCGTGGTTGTCCTTCGCGGTTTCGTGATCGCCGTTTCCGGGCGTTCGATATTTTGGCGGTTCGATTGCAGGGGCGATTCCCGAACCGCCCGTCGAGAAATGGCGGCGTCTAGATTGCATTCATTGCCGATCTACATGCGGGACGCATCATGCGTCCCGTTTTCGTCCGCGCAAAAAACCGGGCGCGGGGGTTGGTCGATCGCCCCCGCGCCCGGCGTGAATCGGAACCAAACCGGGGCGTCCCGCGCCGTTTGGCGAACACGGGCGGGGTATTCGGGTATTTGCGGGATACGAAAATGATGGGGACAATCACAGGGGGTTGTCCCTACGGCAATCCGCATCGTCGGCCAATTCACGACGCGCCGCATCGTCGCCGATCTACACGCGGGGCGCATATATGCGCCCCCTACGGACGAAACATCCCATCGGTGAAAAGGCGGGGCGGCGATAACCGGGCGTTCGTGACCCCTGCGGGTCGGGCGGTGGTTTTTTGTAGGGGACGCATACATGCGTCCCGCGCCGTTCGGAAACCAAAGGCGGGCGGTTCGGGTATCTGCGGAATGCGAATATGACAGGGACAACCACGGGGGTGTCCGCGCCGCGTCATCGCGGCAATCCGCGCCGTCGGCCGATTCGCCTCTCGCCCTTGTCACGGCGGCGGGGGTCGTCCATCATGCCGCGCGGCTCGAATCATCGCGCGAAGGGGGGGCGTCCGGGTGTCCGACCTCATCCCGTTCATGGAGAAGACGGCGAAGGCCGCCGGCGCGCTGGCGCTGGCGCTCTCGGGCCGCGTGGCGAGCGAGCCCAAGGGGCGGAGCGTCGTCTCGCGCGCCGACCGGGAGGCGGAGGCGATCATCCTCGCGGAGATTCGCGCCGCGTTTCCGGGCGACCCCGTTCTGGCGGAGGAAAGCGGGGCGCGCGGGACGGGGGAGGTCGGCGCGGGCGTCCGCTGGTGGGCGATAGACCCCATCGACGGCACCGGGCCCTACCTGAAGGGACTCCCCTTCTGGGCGGTCTCCATCGCCTGCATGAGGGGCGGCGGCGCGGAGGCGGGGGTGGTGCACATGCCCGCGCTGGGCGAGACCTTCACCGCGGCGGCCGGCGGGCGCGCGGCGCGCAACGGAAGGCCGCTGCCGCGCGTGGACGGAGGCGTCCCCGGCGCGCACGACTACCTCTTCGTCCCCTGCGGCGAGGCGGAGGGCCTCTCGCACGACTACCCGGGGCGCTTTCTCGCGCTGGCCTCGGCCGCCTGCCACCTGTGCTTCGCGGCGGCGGGCGCGGCCTTCGGCGTCCTGATGGAGCCCCTGCGCGCCTACGACTTCGCCGCGGCGGGCCTCGTCTACGAGCGCGCGGGCGGCGCCCTGGCCTACGCCTCGGGCGCGCGGGTGGACTGCGCCGCGCTCGCCGACGGGCGCGCGACGCCCGAACCCGTCCTCGCCGCCCCCGCCGGGCGCATCGACTGGCTGAAGGAGAGGGTCTTCTGGGAGCAGGGTTAAGAAGGAGTAACGACGCAACAACTCATTGCAGGGGCTTTTAGAGATTAAGAGATATATCTAGCGAAATCCCCATTTCTTAGATATGTAAAAATATTACTCTCTGGCGAGGATAATTGTTTTTGATGTTGTTGTATAAGTTTCGCCCTCCCACTTGAATTGTAGCCGGTCGCGTTCGGTACATTTAAAATCATTTAATGCTTCATGAATCACATCTACAAGGAGGTCTCTGGCGCGTTTAAGTTTCCAAGATTCAAAGTAATTCGATTTCTTTATGAGGATGAGAAAAAGTCTGTTGGATGCGTCAAATCGCCGAATCCCTTGATTTTCGTATAGCCATCTTTTCAAATCTGTAGAATCAGAAGTGATTTCATCCACCAGAATATTACGAAATTTTTTTAATGTGGCTATGAGTTTATTCGCCTCTTCCGAAGGGTGGTCTTCTACCTTGCTCCATAAATCCTCAAGCAATCGCGCATTGGGCAATCTGAAGAAAGGGATATTCTGCTGCCGACAGAATTTTTTGAGGAGCGTAAGCTCTGGTTTTTGACTTGCTAGTTGTCTGCGTTCTTTAATAAATCCTTCTGGAAGGTATGTTACCTTCAAGTCAAACGGAATTCTATCGACAAAAAAATCTACTTTTTTGATAAGTCCTATCGCGGGCAATACACGTTCGTGATCTTTGAAAACATCTTCTATGATTATTGAGGTCCAATGATTATACCAAGAGCACAAGACGTAAGAGCGCACACTCGGATAAAGTTTCTCCTCGATTCTGTTGCACAGAACATGATAGTGTTTAATTTGTTTGATGTAATTATCTACAATAGTTTTTTCTAGGCTGTTCTGGTGGAGACTTCCCCAATCGAAATTCTGTAACAAATACAGTTCGCTTAACAGTTCTGGTTCGACTCGCTTTCGAGTCCTTCTCTCCCGAGCGTATATTAAGTTGATAGTGTTTTCGATTTGTTCGGTGCTGATATAGGAGCTTTCAAAGAGGGCTTGGAGCAATTTTTTGGCAGGCGTATCATTAACATCAAGACCGCATGAAGATGCGAGTTCGCGCATATACTCACTACGCGAAAGAGAACGAAGGCTAAGGAAGCGAAAACCGTCATCGTCCTCGGCCAACCGAGATATTTTATCGTCTTTGAACGCTTTTTCTGCGGCTTGAAAATTATAGGGCATGACAAAACTATTGTGGGAACTCTTGAGACCAACCAGAAAGGCTCGCAAGTATATCGGGGTAAGGTGTTTCTTTTGTTCGTCGGTAAACGAGTGCAAAGTCGGACTTCATAGCACCATTTCTATTATCTTGGGCAATCGAGCTGGCCGAATAATTCAGGTTGAAACAGCCAACAAATGAGAGCCCAAAAGGGTTGCGTAGAAAATCCCATCCGCTATTCTTAACGCAATTATACAATAAACAGAGAAATCCGCTTGGCTTAAGGATTCGTGTGCATGTCCGCATAAAATCACTCATTTCCTGAGCATACACGTCTGCTTTTTTCGAGCGTTCTCTTGCGTTGGAAATTACAATCTCATTATCAAAGTCTGGCGGTGGAGATTGGATAAATGAATTCCAAAATTCCGATAATTCTAAATAGGGTATTCGATCATTGTGCGGAGGATCGGCAAGTATAAGGTCTATGGAGGAATCAGGTGCATTCTGAAGGACATTTTGTGCTGGCTGAGTGATCAAGGCGCAAGCGGCATCTTCTTTGAAGAATTGATCTATATCTTCCACCCATACTCCTTCTATATTGTGTGGTGTGGTTTTCAGTGCCTTTAGAAGTTTTTGAGAGCGATTCTTAAAGCAATTCCACACATTTATTTCAAAGTGCTTTTCTGGCCGCCAAAGCCCAATCGCCCAACTACCGACTTCTGTTTTTGCGTTTGCGTCTACCCGGTTAGTTTTTTTGCCTCGCTTGCTTATCGCGAAGACAAAATTAGACATCTGCCCCGAAGCTGCGGTTAAAGTTAACAGTAAAGCGCGACGGATAATTGCTTTGTCAAATTTGAGGATACGGCTAACTAATAAGTCGATATTCATAAGAGCACGAGCCTTAAAAATATCTGAGAGCGATAATTCTGGAGTGGCGTTGATTCTGGAATTTGAAAACGTAGTAATTTCTCTTAGGTTCTTTGGAATATATCCTGAGTATTTCTCAGACATTTCTTGTTCATGAACGGTTGCTTTATGTGCCAAGCGAATACGGCCTTCTAACGTCCAAACAGACGATATTTTCGATTTATTCCACAGGAAATGTGTGCCTATTGAGCCGTCGGAGCGAGCATAAGAACTATCTATTATTGGTCGCACCTCAACAGAAAGGGTATCAACGGCGTTTATGTAGGCATCTACGGATGGTAGGTTGAGAAATAATTTCCCTAACTCAGTCGAGATAGGGTTGATGTCTATACCGACAAATCTTCGGTTTGTGGCGCGACAAATCCGAGTAAGTAACCCCCCTCCTAGAAAGGGATCGACGACAACGCTATTTGGTGGACATAAATGCTCAATGAGAAACGATAGTGGTTCTAGGGGTTTTTTGCCCCAGTACTTGTGGAAACCGTGAAGGCCTTTATAGCCTGCGGGTTTTTCCACTTGCTTTGGTATGGTCTTGGGAGAAAACATTGCGGCATGGGAGTTATTTTTAGTAACAAGGATTTTACTTGGGTCCATTTTCCACTCACCTAACGTTAGGGCGCGCGCCTCAAGTCCACATGCCCGCGCGCTGGAGCAGCTGATCGAGCTGGAAGCTCACGCGCGCCGCGCATTCGAGCGGCGTCATGTGGCCCGCGCCCTCGACCATCTCGCGGGCGGAATCGCCCAGCCCCCCGCACAGGGCGTCCATCTCCGCGGGCGGCACGAGCGCGTCGCCCGTTCCGCCGAACGAGAGGCAGAGGACGGCGATCTCCCCCAGGCGCGGGGTCGCGTCCTCGCGCCTGCGGTTGGCGTCGATGAGCGCGGCGACGTGGCCGGGAACCTGGGCGGCGACGACCCTTCGCGTCGCCTCGACCTCGAGCGGATGGGCGGAGGCGTAGCCCGGGGAGAACAGCTGGGGGAGGAAACGGGCGGCGAAGGGCTCCATCCCCTCGTCGATGACGGCGCGCATCTGCGCGAGGCGCGCCCGCTTCCCCTCCTCGGTGTCCGCCGCCGCCCGGGTGCTGATGAAGCCGCACGCGCGCACCCGGAGCGGGTGGCGAATCGCCATCTGGAGCAGGACGTAGCCGCCCATCGAGAAGCCGGCCACGGCCGCCGCGCCGACGTCGAGCGCGGACAGGAAGGCCGCCATGTCGTCCGCCATCATCTCGATCGTGATGGGGCCGCCCCCGTGCGTCGTCCCGCCCATGCCGCGCATGTCGGGGCGGAGAACCCGATACCTCCCCTCCAGCGCCTCGGCCTGCGACTTCCACATGTCGCGGTTCAGGGCGAACCCGTGCAGGAGCAGGAGCGGGGCGCCGCTTCCCGATTCCTCGTAGGCCATCTCGATTCCGTTCACGGATACGGTGTTCATCGCGCGCTCCCATCGGTTCGGCGTTGCGTCCGTCGGCTCCGGGTCTCTTCGCGCCCATCCTAGCACGCCGCGAAGCCCGGCGGGAACGCCGGGGGGAAGGGGGACGAGCGGCCCCTCCCCCGGGGCTTCCTCACCCTCCCGCTTCCGCGTTTGTTATTTTACGAGTCTCCATTCAGGGGCCTTATGCGGGAAGCGCTCGCCGCTCCCCCCTCACGCCTCCCGGCGTTCGAGCACGGGGAGGGAGAACAGGGCGGATTCGCCGAGCGCCAGCTCGATTTCCTCCCGAACCCAGGCGTCCGTCTCGACTTCGAGCCTGCCCTCCAGAACGAGGCGCGCGCGGGCGTCCCGCGTCCGCCTGCCGACGCGGCCCAGCGCCCAGGCGGCGTGGCCCCGCGCGAGGGGCTCCGGGCGGTCGAGGGCGCGCGCCAGGGGCGCGACGCTCTCGCGCCCGCCGGTGTTGCCGAGGGCGACGAGGACGTTTCTCAGGAACCCCGCGTAGCGCGCGCGCGTGACGGGCGTTCCGCGAAACGCCTCCCGGAACGCCGCCTCGTCCATCTCCAGAAAGCCGCGCAGATCGGGGTTCCGCGCCGCCTCCCGGGGGGCGAACCTCGGCTCGCGCGCGCGGGGGGCGTCCTCGTTCCAGGGACAGACCTCCTGGCAGACGTCGCAGCCGAAGACGTGGGCGCCCATGAGGGAGCGGAGCTCCCGGGGAATCGGGCCCCGGAGTTCGATGGTGAGGTAGGAGACGCAGCGCCGCGCGTCCACCACGCCCGGCGCGACGATGGCGCTCGTCGGGCAGCGCTCGATGCACTTCACGCACGTGCCGCAGTGATCTCCCTCGAAGGGCGCGCCCGTCTCCAGCGGCCTGTTCAGGAGCAGCGCGCCCAGGAAGAAGTAGCTCCCCAGCCGGCGCGAGAGCAGCAGCGAGTTCTTCCCCTTCCAGCCCAGCCCCGCCAGGACGGCCAGGTCGCGCTCGAGCACGGGCGCGGCGTCCACGCAGCTCCTGCCCTCGATCCCCGGGTCGAGCTCCTTCAGATCGCGCAGAACGCGAATCAGCCTTTTCTTCATGAATTTGTGGTAGTCCCCGCCGTGGGCGTAGCGCGCGATTCTCCCCCGCCCGGGCGCGCGGGGCGTCTCCTCCTCCGGCCTGTAGCGCATGGCGACGACGAGCGCCGCGCGCGTCTCCGGCCAGAGGCGGCGCAGGTCGCCGCGGACGTGGGGGTTTCTTCCGAGATAGCCCATCTCGCCCGCGTAGCCCTTTTCGAGCCATTCGAGGTATCGCCCGTGCGCCGCGCCGAGGGCGGGAGGGGCGGGGGCGGCGAGGTCGAAGCCGCGCGCCAGGGCGCGCTCCCGGGCGGCGCGCGTGAGCGCGGAGGCGGAAACCGGGGAAAGGGGCGCGCTCATCCCGCTCTCTCCGGGACGCGGGGGTCGCGCGGCGGGCGAAGGCGGGCGATCGTCATGTCTCCTCCGGTCGGCCGGACGGCGCTGCGAGGCGCCGATCCTGGACGGGGGGCGGTTCGATGTCAACAATCGCGCCCGATGCGGCTCTCCGGTTACCCGCGCGGGGGATTTGATGCTATGTAAGGGTTCGCCCGAGCGTCTCATCGCCCGGAAACGAGGGGAGCGGCGGCCGGTGGGAAAGAAGAAAATTCTCTGGGTGTCGGCGATCTGCCTGCTGGCGGCGGGGCTGCTCCTCTGGCTCCTGTGGGACGAGGCGCTTCTCCTCTGGACGCGCCTGGCGCGGCTCCACCATCACAAGGAGCGGTTCAGGAGCTGGATTCACGGGTTCGGCCCCTGGGGGCCGGCGGTGTTCGTCGGGGCGCAGGTTCTCCAGGTGGTCTTCTCTCCGATACCGGGGGAGCTGACGGGGTTCCTGGGCGGCTACGTCTACGGCGCGCTCGCCGCGACGATTCTCAGCACCATCGGCCTCACGCTGGGGAGCCTCCTGGCGTTCCAGATCGGGCGGAAGCTGGGCCGCCCCTTCGTGGAGAAGCTCATCCCGCCGGGGATTCTGGAGAAATTCGACTTCCTCATCGAGAGCCGGGGCGCGTTTTTCGCCTTCATTCTCTTCTCGATACCGGGTTTTCCCAAGGACTACATGTGCTATCTGCTGGGCTTGAGTCCGCTCCGGACGGCCACGTTCGCGCTGGTCGCCCTTCTGGGCAGAATCCCCGGCACCATCATGCTGGGCATCCAGGGCGCGGGGATGTATGAGGAGCGATACGGCATGGTGGCCGCGCTTCTGGGGGCCGCGGTGGTCGCCGGCGCGGCGGCGGTCTATTTCCAGGAGCCGCTGAGACGCTGGCTGCGGGGCAGGGTCGAGGGCGGGCGCCTGGCCCGCGCCCAGGTACAGAAGAAGCAGGGGCGTGGTGATCAGGCTTAGCGCCGTGCCCGTGAACACGATGGAGGCGGCGAGGGAGCCCTCCCGCCCGTAGCGCTCGGCGAACACGTAGTTGAGCACGGCGGGGGGGCTGCACGACATGAGGAAGAGCGCCGCGCGGAACGCGCCCTCGAGCGCGAAGGCCTCCGAGAGCGCCCAGGCGAGGAGAAAGCCGAGTCCGAACCGGAGCGCCGAGACGAGAAGGCTGATCCGGAAGTCGGACGTCCGGATGCCGCGGAGCCGGTAGCCCAGCGCGAAGAGCTCCACCGGAAACATGCCGCTCCCCGTCAGGTGCGTGAAGCGCAGGATGAACCGCGGGATTGGCATCGCCGCCAGCGCCGCGGCGATGCCCGCCACGGCGGCGTAGAGGGCGGGCATCCTGAGCGGCTCCCGG
Source organism: bacterium (assembly GCA_965242545.1). GTDB lineage: Bacteria > UBA8248 > UBA8248 > UBA8248 > UBA8248 > Bin107. The sequence goes on along the minus strand of OZ251456.1, from coordinate 2,838,020 downwards.
ACGCTCGCCCCGCCGCCGTGCGCCATGATGCCCAGCGAGAAGGTGATGAAGATGTTGGGGATGGAGAGCAGCACCACGTGCGCCAGGCCCTCCTCGCCGAAGGCCAGCAGCGCCAGGGGGTAGGGCAGCGAGACGGCGTTCATGATCATCACGCTGGGGACGAAGGCGCGCTGGGTCATTCCCGCCGCGCGCTTGACGCTCCAGGCGATCGCCCCCGGGACGATCTGGATCAGGCAGGAGAAGGCGCCCGCCCTGAGCAGCTCCTCCCAGAGGATTCGCTGCCGCGCCAGGGCGTCGAACATGACGGCGGGGGCGAGCAGGAACAGGACGATCTCGGCCAGCGCCCGGGGGTCGATCCGCTTCCATCGCCCGTAGAGGAAGCCGACCCCGACGAGGGCCATGACCGGAAAGACGACGTTCAGAAGCGGCGCAATGGCGGACATGCGTTTCTCGGAAATCCCCGTCGGCTCGGAAAAGAAGGCGAGTATACAGGCCGCCCGCCCCGCGCGTCATCCCGGCGGGCTGGAAGCGGCCGGGGCGTCGTGCTAGAACGACGGCTTCACGACTTCGGCGCGCCTGACGGCGAAGACGAGCGAGGCGGGCCGCGCGCTCTTTCGGAGAAGCGGAATGAGAGAAAAAACGAGACGGCTGGCGAAAAGCGCGCTCTTCGCCCCCTTGCGCCTTTCGGCCGCGCTCGAGGGCGTCTACGCGAATCTCCTGAACGCCCTGGACGGGAATCTGGGGGCGCTGGGCAATCAGCTTCAGCTGGAGAAAATCGACGGCGCGACGAGGCGGGTTTCCCATCAATCGACGAACGGCGAGACGGTCGAGATGGAGTTTTACGTCCCCAACAGGGTTTGCGCCGTCAGGGCCGCGACGTTTTCCACCAAGGAGCCGGAAATTCTGGAATGGATCGACCGCTGCGGCGGCGACGGCGCCTTCTTCGACGTCGGCGCCAACGTGGGGCTGTATTCCGTCTATCACGGGATGACGAAGAGCGGCGAGGTTTTCGCATTCGAGCCGTCCGTGTTCAACCTCCCGGTATTGTCGAAAAACATCAGCAGGAACGGCTTGGCGGACAAGGTGCGCATCGTGTCCAATCCGCTCAGCGACGGGAACCGGTTCGCGGATTTTTCGCTTTCAAGCGTCGCCCCGGGAAACTCGCATTCGGCGTTCGGCGTCGATCACGATCACGAAGGGGAGCGGTTTCGGAAGCTGGCCTCCTACCGGACTTTAGGTTTTTCGCTGGATTATCTCGTCGGGAACGGGCTGGTTCCCGGGCCACCGGGCATGATGAAGATCGACGTGGACGGCATCGAGCATCTCATTCTCCAGGGCGCGGAGCGGACCTTGCGCGATCCCGCGCTGAGAACGGTCTACGTCGAGGTGAACGACGGCTTCCGCGAGCAGGCGGAGGGCGTCGCCCGAATCCTTGGGGACTCGGGCTTCGCGCTGGAGGAGAAAAGACACGGCGAGATGTTCGACGATTCCCCCTATGCGCGGGTGTTCAACCAGATATGGATGAAGCGCTGAACGGGCGGGGGGATTCATCCTTCAGCGGGAGGGGCTTTGGAAAATGCCGAAAATCGATCACGTGGGCTGCGCCGTCAGCGATCTGGACGCCAAGAAGCGGGTGATGGAGGATTTGCTGGGCTTCCGGTTTCTGGAGAGGAAGGTCTATGAGCGTCCCGGCAACACCGCCCGGCTCGATTTCTACGAGGCGGAAGGCGCGGTGATGGAGCTCGTGGAGATGAGCAATCCCGACGCGCCGCTCAACCGCTTCATCGCCGAGCGCGGCGAGGGACTGCACCACGTCTGCCTCGCCGTCGATGACCTGCGGGCGACGATGGCCGAGTGGGAGGCGAAGGGGGTCGCGTTCACGATGCCGCCCACCTACGGCTCGCGCGGCGCCGTCATCACCTTCGCCGACCCCGCCACCACGGGCGGCCTCGCGGTCGAGCTGGCGCAATACGTCCCCGAGGGCGAGGAGATTCCCGACTGGGCGCGGAAGTAGGGGGCGCGCCGGCCTGGAAGGCGCGGGCCGGGCGGAAATGAAGCGCGCTTGTTTTTCACCCGAGGGGCGCCGCGCCCGGGTCCCTGCGAATTTTCCCGCGAAGATGGTCGCTTGTTTCGGCGCGCCGGGGAATGGCCGAGCATTTTTCGAGGTCGGGGTCATGCCGCAGGGATGCTTCGCGCCTTCTCTCGGTTCTTCGCGTCCGTCCTCGGAGAGATGTTTCAGAAGCTCCCGGCGCTTCGTATGGAAATCAGTTCTCTCTCGAAACCCGCCCCGGGAGAGCTTGCGGACTTGATCTCCGGCGTCTCTCTCAGGGTCTCGGTCAGGGAATCGAGCAGTTCCTCTCCGGAGGATTCCTGGCGGTTCGCGCCGGGAGCCTCTTCGATCCACCCGAGCCGCCATTCCCCATCCCGGCCGATTGCGGCCGTATAGGTTACCTTTTTCTTCATGATATTCTCCCCGCTTCTTCCATCGCCCGGGCGAGAACCGCTGACCAGACGCGCGGCTGCTCCCTGAAGCGACCTCTCTTTCCTTTCCATCAAATCGAAATTTGTCCGCAACGGCGCGTCATTCCCCGAAAAACGCGGCGATTTTCCCCAGGGAGGCGGGGATGTCCACGTCCCACTGGCGGTTCGAGCCGCCGCCGGCGTGGGGGGCGAACACGACGCCCGGCAGGCCGATGAGCGGGCTGTCCGCCGGCAGGGGCTCGCGGCGGTAGACGTCTAGCCCCGCCATGGCGATGTCCCCCTTCCGGAGGGCCCGGGCGAGCGCCTCCTCGTCGATGAGCGCGCCCCGGCCCACGTTGATGATCGCGGCCGTCTTCCTCATGCGGGCGAGCGCGGCCGCGTCGATCATCCCCGCGCTCTCCTCGGTGTGCGGCAGGACGAGGACGAGCCAGGAGACGCGCCCGAGCAGCTCGTCCAGGGGCAGATACGAGGCCCGGTATTCCGCCTCGACCCCGGGCGGGTGCCTCCTGCGCTGGTGATAGAGGATTTCCATGCCGAAGGCGAGGCACCGCCTGGCGATCTCCATGCCGATGTCGCCCAGGCCGACGACGCCGACGCTCTCGCCGAACAGCTCCCCGACGCCCTCGATTCCCGGCCAGTTGGCGCGGAAGTTCCACTGGCTGGTCTCGATGGGCGTCAGCCCCATTTCCCGATAGACGCCCGCCTCGACCGCGCGGTGGCCCGGAATCATCTTGCGCGCGCAGCAGAGCATGAGGGCGAGCGCCTGCTCGGCCACCGTGGCGTTTCGCATCAGCGACTGCGAGCCGACGGGAATCCCCCGCCGCTTCGCCGCCTCGAGGTCGACGTTCTTGCGGTTCAGCCCGTGCTTCTGGATGAACCGGAGATTCGGCGCCGCCTCGATGACGGCGGCCGTGAGCCGCGCCTTGTAGCAGAGAATCGCCTGCGCCCGGGGCGCGAGCGCGAGCAGGGCGTCCTCCCCCTCGGCTTCGGGGGCGAGTACCTCGAAGGGCGCGGCGGCGGGGCTGGCCCGCACCCTGGCGAGAAAGCGGCCCGAGGCCGCGTCGGCGACGAGAAGCCGTATCCTGTCCGGCATGTTCCCTCCCGGCGCGCCCGGCGAAGCGAAGGGCGCACGCGCGTTTTCAGCGAATCGCCATTTTCAATTACGTAAAAATCTTTCGAGTTTCCGCTTGACGGCGGACTCTTTTTTCAGCTCGCATTCCCAAATGACGAGAACGCTCCACCCGGCGTTTTTGATTTCGCGCATGTGGCGCTCGTCTCTCGTCTTGTTTCCGGCGAGCTTGCCCGTCCAATACGCCAGGTTGGACTTCGGAACGTTCCTGCCGGCCTTGCAGTCGTGCCCGTGCCAAAAGCAGCCGTGCATGAACACCGCTCGTTTCCTGCCGACGAAAACGATGTCGGGCTTCCCCGGCAGCTTGTCGTAGTGAACGCGGTATCCGCGATAACCCATGCCGTAAATCAGCTTTCTGAGCCGCCGTTCCGGCGTCGTGTTCTTGCTTCGCACCTTCCGCATGTGCGGTCTGCTCATTTGGCTCCCAATTCATGGACGCTTCCCGGCCGCTATGGGAATCAAGGAACGCGGAACGTTCCGATTGGTTCGGCTTCGCTCAGCTTTCTCGTTATGGATTCAAGCGTCGGGATATGAGGGGTTCCCAAAAGTTCGAGCCAGCATTTTCGATCAGCGTTGGATGGTCTGATGGGGCCTGAATACAGCGCGACGGGCCGTCTGAGATCGGAAACGATCATGTTCACTTCGCCTGGAGTCCAGTCCGGCGAATAGAGATCATCGATCGGCAGCGCCGTCCGGGTTCGGATGTAGTCTACGAGAAGGTCCTGGACGACCCAGATGGTTCGCCCGCCCCAGCTGTTGGCGGCTTCCGACTTGGCGATTATCTGCGATGCCATCCTCGCCCAAACCTGGCGCGTGTTGACGCCGGGCCCTTCGACCGCGCTCTTGTTGGGCGTATGCGCGTAGAGAACGGCTCTCTTGAACGCTCCCTGGATGTCCGTTCCATGCGCCCGATTTCCGCCCGACGTGGAGCACGTCATGGTTTCGACGACGACCGGCGGCGAATCGGGCGCGCTTCCGCGCAAAACGTAGTCCAGCCGGTAGTCGAAGACGCGCTCGTCATCTCCGGTTTCTTTAAGCGAAATTTCCGACCACGCGGAGACTTCCTCTCCCCGCTCGAATCCGGCCAGTCGGAAAATTCGGCCGGCCAGAGCGCGATGGCGGTCGGCAATTCCGTCAGACTGGAACGACAGCAGGCGTCGCGGGCAGATCGCCCAGACGTCATTCTTCGCCGGGAGACGCACGGAGCAAACGCCGCATGGAATATAGCCGCCGGTCTGCCGTCCGACGGCGTTGTCGAAGAAAAACCCCAAGCCGGGATCCGCCGCGGGGACGCGGGCCATGTCCCGATTGCCGCCGCCATCGCAGACAGCTCCCATGAAGGGACACCAGGCCCTTCTGCAGACGGCGAGGTCCATGCCGCGCGGATCAAGAGTTTGTCCGTACAATTCCTCTACGAGAGACACAGGCTTCTCTTGACGTCCGCGGCGACGGATCGCGCTACGGGCGGTGGAACCGCGTTGGCTACTTGACGGTGCTGATCGAGGTCTCGAACGATGCCGGTTCGCCGTCGGATCGGCCCCAGGAAAACGTGATTGTCGGGAAAGCCTTGCAGGCGCGCCGCTTCGCGGGGGGTGATGTAGCGGTTGTCCGTAGGATGATAGGGCGCTTCGCCGCATCGGAGCGTCGGCGCGGGAAGCGAGCGATCCAGACGCCGAAACTTGGTTGTGTCCTTTCGGGTGAGCCTCTGAAGAATGTCCGCCGGAACATTTGGGGATTTGGACAGCCAAAGTCCTTCCGGGACGTATGCGATGCGCTCTTTGTCGCGCGGCGGCGTGACGTCGATATGGTTCGGGAAAGATGGTTCTTGGCCTTGGCTCGACGGGGGAGGCAGGCCGTGGAGCGCGTCGCCTACCGTGGGGCTGGAATCCACTTGAGGCGTCAGAGAAAAACAGAAGCTTTGCCCCCTCGGGACGCATACGATAATCGCGCGCCGACGTCTTTGGGCAACCCCATGCTCGCTCGCGTCAATGATGTTGGTGTACATGTCGTAGCCCAAGCGGCAGAATTCCATCCTGAGAATATCGACCACCCAATCGTCATCCGGGGCTTTCGTTCGGAAGAAATTCGGGACCTGCTCCATGATAATGGCGGCGGGACGGAGCGCCTCGGCGAAACGCGTCATTTCAAAAACCAAGGCTCCCCGAGGATCCCGAAGACCGCCTTGTTTTCCGATCTGACTGAACGGCTGACAGGGGGGACCTCCATGCAGGAGAGCCAGAGAACCCCTGTCTACTCCGAGGATGTCCATCAGCCGGTTCGGGTCCAGCGCTCGAGCGTCAACCTGCCACACGGTTTTTCCGCGGTCGTTTTTTTTCAGCGTGGCGACGCAGTGCGGGTCGCTTTCGATGGAGCATATCGTGTTGAATCCGCTTTGGCCCACGCCGATATCCATGCCGCCTGCTCCTGAAAACAGACTGATGGCCAATCGTCCGAGCCGCGCTTTTTCACTGGACATTCAACGCTGTTCCGAAGTGGTGAAAAATGAAGCGAACGCCATGCGCCCTCTCCGGTCCGGCCGGCTCGGGACGGCGCCGGGCGTCTCTTCTCCCGGGCGGAGCATTCAACGCCAGTATATGAATCGGCTTGGCGCGAGTCAAGAATGCTCATCCCCCCCGATCCGGCGGATTGACACGGGGGGGCGGCGCTTCTAGGATGAGACTTCGGGAAGCGGGAAGGTTTCCGGCGCCAGCGAGGAGGAGCGGACATGCGAGTGAGCGGATGGGCGCGCGCGGCGGCTTGCGCGATGGTTTTGACGGGCTTTCTTTTCGCCTCGCCCTCTTTCGCCGAGGACGAGCGGACGCTGCGCGGCGTCCAGGCGGCGCGCGTGAGCGTGATGAAGAGCGTCAGCCGCGCGATGCGCCGCGTCAAGGTTCACGTCGGCAAGGAGAACTACGGGCGCGCGGCCAGGGCGGCGGAGGAGATAGCGCTGCTCGCGGCGGCGATTCCGTATTTGAGCCCCAGGGGGAGCGCCTTCGGCGAGACGCGCATCAAGGCCGAAGTCTGGAGCCGGTTCGACGACTACAAGAGCCTCGCCGCGCGTTCGTCCGAAGCCGCGGAAAGCGTCGCGAAGGCGGCCGGGGCGAAGGACAAGAGCGCCGCGATGGAAGCCTTCGCGGCCCTGGGGGGAACCTGCGGAGCGTGCCACAGGCCCTACCGGAAGAAGAAGAGATAGGCGAAAGGCCCCTCGGCCGCCCCGCGTCCGGGAGCGCGCGTTGACGACCCCGCCCGCCGTTCCGGGGCCCGACCCGCGGACGAGGCCCCCGAAGTTCAGACCCCCCGCGGGGGCGGCGGACTGCCATTTTCACGTCTTCGGGCCGGAGGCGGACTACCCCTACGCCGAGCAGAGACGCTACACCCCCGTTCAGACCCTGGAGAGCGACTACCTGCGGATGGCCGGCGTTCTGGGCCTCGAGCGGGGCGTCGTGGTGCAGGCGAGTCCCTACGGAGCGGACAACGCGAGGACGCTCGAGGCGATTCGCGTCCTGGGGCCGGGCTACGCGGGCGTGGGCGTGGTGGCGCCGGACGTCTCCGGGGAGGAGCTCGAGGAGCTGACCCGGGGCGGGGTTCGGGGAGCGCGCGTCAACGCCGCCTCGGGCGGCGAAAGCGGCGTCGGGCGGATGGGCGAGCTCGCCGCCCGGGTGAAGGACTTCGGCTGGCACGTCCAGTTTCACCTCCGCCCGGAGCAGCTGCTCGCGCATGAGCGCGAGATCAGGAGGCTGCCGGTGGACGTGGTTTTCGATCACATGGGGCTCTTTCCGGCGAACCTGCCCCTGACGCATCCCTGGTTCAGGGCGCTGCTGGGCCTGCTCGAGGGCGGGCGCGCGTGGGTGAAGCTGAGCGGGGCGGATCGCGTCTCGCGGCGCGGCGCGCCCTACCGGGACGCCGTTCCGATCGCGCGCGCCCTGTGCGAGGCCGCCCCCGAGCACGTGGTCTGGGGCACCGACTGGCCGCATACGAACGTGAAGCCCGAGGTTCCCAACGACGGGGATTTGATGGACCTTCTCGCGGAGTTCGCCCCCGACGAGCGGACGCGCCGGAAGCTGCTGGTGGAGAACCCCGCCGCCCTGTACGGGTTTGACCGGGCGAGCGACCCGGTTGCCCCGGCCGGAGGCTAGCCCTCCAGTTTTTTCCCGAGAATTTCCTGAAGGGCTTTCGGGTTCGCCTTGCCCCCCGTGGCCTTCATCGCCTGGCCGACGAAAAAGCCCATGAGCTTCGTCTTGCCGCCCCGGTAGGCTTCCGCCTCCTTCGGGTTCGCGGCGATGACCTCTCCGGCGACGCGCTCGATCGCGCCCGCGTCCGTGATCTGCAAGAGGTTCTCATCTTTTATGATAGATAATAATGTTTTACTATTATCTGAAAATGTTTTTACACCTGTTGCCATAGAGTTGAATACTGTATTTGCGGTGTTCATGCTTATGGAGTTATTATATTGAAGTAAAATCAATTCGCCCAGTCGTTTGGGCGGTATCTTTTTGCGAATATCGTCTATCGTCACATTTGGTTTATTCAATTCACCTAAAATATCGCGCATTACCCGATTGCTCGCCGCCTTCACGCACTCCTTTCCGGCGGCCTTCACCACCTCCGCCACCTCGTCGAAATAGTCGGCCACCTCCCTCTCGGCCGTGAGGACTTCCGCGTCGTATCGGGGAAGGCCGAACGCCTCCTGAAAGCGCCTGCTTTTCGCGTCGGGCAGCTCCGGCATCCCCGCGCGAACCGCGTCGAGCCACTTCGCGTCCACCTTGACCGGCGTCAGGTCGGGGTCGGGAAAATAGCGGTAGTCGTGCGCGTATTCCTTCGAGCGCATCGCCCGCGTCACGCCCGCGGACTCGTCCCAGAGCCTGGTCTCCTGGCTGATGACGCCGCCGGAGTCGAGGACTTCCCGCTGGCGCTCCTCCTCGTGTTCGAGGGCGCGCCGGAGGTTTCTGAAGGAGTTCACGTTCTTGATCTCCACCTTCGCGCCGAGCGTCTCCGCGCCTTGCGCCCGGAGCGAGACGTTGGCGTCGCAGCGCAGGCTGCCCTCCTGCATGTTGCCGTCGGAGATTCCGAGATAGCGCACCAGGGTTCGGAGCTTCCTCATGTAGGCTTCGGCGTCCCGGGGGCTTCGGAGCTCGGGCTCGGAGACGATTTCGAGCAGCGGGACGCCGGCGCGGTTCAGATCGGCGTAGGAACGCTCCGGGTCTCCCAGCTCCTCGCCGTGGATGAGCTTGCCCGCGTCCTCCTCCATGTGGATTCTGGTGAGGCGGACCGTCGTCTCCCGCCCGTCGCCGGCGATGAAGCGGACGCTCCCCCCCGCGCAGATCGGCTCCTCGTACTGGCTGATTTGATAGCCCTTGGGAAGGTCGGGATAGAAGTAGTGCTTTCGGGCGAAGCGGCAGACCGGCGCGACCTCCGCCCCGACGGCCAGCCCGAGCCGGAGCGTGTATTCCACGACCTCCCTGTTCAGAACGGGCAGGACGCCGGGCAGCCCGATGTCCACCGCGCAGGTGCGCTCGTTCGGCTCCCCCCCGAACGCGGCGCTCGACCCGCAGAAGATTTTGCTCCTGGTGCTCAGCTGGGCGTGGACTTCGAGGCCGATCACCGTCTCGTACGCCATCTTCTTCCTCCGTCGGGGCCCCTTCGCCGAAGCTCCTCTTCTCTCACGGCCGCTCTCCCGGCCGGGGCGCGTCACAGCGGCGGGCGCGCCTCGTGGTGCGCCGTCGCGCGCTCGAACGCCGCCGCCGCCCGGAGAATCGTCCGCTCGCCGAACGGCCGGCCCACCAGCTGGAGCCCGATGGGCAGGCCCGACGCGGCGAACCCGCAGGGCTGGCTGAGGCCGGGAAGCCCCGCCAGGTTGCAGGGAATGGTCAGGATGTCGGAGAGATACATGCTCATCGGGTCGTCGAGGCGCTCGCCGATCTCGAAGGCGGGGGTCGGCGCCGTGGCGGAGAGCACGACGTCCACCTTCTCGAACGCGGCCTTGAAGTCCCGGCAAATCAGCGTCCGCACCTTCTGCGCCTTCGCGTAGTAGGCGTCGTAATAGCCGGAGGAGAGCGCGTAGGCGCCGAGCATGACGCGGCGCTTCACCTCCTCGCCGAAGCCGCTCTCCCGGCTGGCGGCGTACATGCCGAACAGGGCGCCGTAGGGGGAGTCCTCCTCCCGGCGCGCGCCGAAGCGCGCGCCGTCGTAGCGCGCCAGGTTGCTGCTCGCCTCCGCCGGGGCGAGGATGTAATAGACGGGCAGCGCGTATTCGGTGTGGGGGAGGGAGACGTCGATCACTTCCGCCCCCTGATCCTCGAACGCGGCGATCGCCTCCCGAACCGCCGCCTCGACCTCGGGGCGCATCCCCTCGACGAAGTATTCCCCGGGGATGCCGATTTTCAGCCCCTTCACGCCGTCCTCCAGATTTTCCGCGTAGTCGGGGACGGGCTCGTTCGCCGACGTGGAGTCGCGCGGGTCGTGCCCGCTGACGGCGCCCAGCAGCGCGGCCGCGTCCCGGACGCAGGACGCCAGGGGGCCGATCTGATCCAGCGAGCTGGCGAAGGCGACGAGGCCGTAGCGCGAGACGCGCCCGTAGGTGGGCTTCATGCCCACCACGCCGCAGCACGCCGCCGGCTGGCGGATGGAGCCTCCCGTGTCCGACCCCAGGGAGACGGCGCAGGAGCGCGCCGCGACCGCGGCCGCCGAGCCGCCGCTGCTGCCTCCGGGGATGGCTTTCAGGTTCCATGGGTTGCGGGTGGGCCCGAACGCGCTTTGCTCGCAGGAGGAGCCCATGGCGAACTCGTCCATGTTCAGCTTGCCGAGGATGACCGCGCCCGCCTCCTTCAGCCGCGCCACGGCGGTGGCGTCGTAGGGCGCCTCGAAATTCTCCAGAAACCGCGAGGCGCAGGTCGTCCGCGTCCCCTTCATGCAGAGGAGGTCCTTCACGGCGACGGGGACGCCCAGAAGGGGAGAGTCATGATCCCCCGCGCGGATTCTCTCATCGGCCGCGCGCGCGGCGCGCAGGGCTTCATCTTCCAGGACGCTCAGGTAGGCGCGCACCCGCCCTTCCGTCTCGCGGATGCGTTCGAGATACGCCCCCGCGAGCTCCTCCGCGCTGAATTCCCTCGCCCGCAGCTTTTCTCCGATTTCCGCGACGGTGAGGCGAAGCAGTTCGTTCATTCGCGCTCCTCGGCTCCTGCGCGCAGCGGGTCGGCGTCCGCCCCAAGGAAACACCAAGAGGGATCGGCGCGTCAAACGCGGCGCCGCGAAAGCCCCGGGAATCGCGTCGGGAGCGTCGCCGCGCTTCTTCCGCCCCGCGCGGGGGCGGAGACCCGGGCCTTTTCGGCCGCACTCCCCTTACGGGAGCCTGAGCAGGAAGGTGGCGTAGCCGAGAAGCTCCTTTCCGCCGCCCTCGTGGTAGATCTCGAGGTCCCGCTGCCAGGCGTCCAGCGTCTCCCGCGCCTCGCGCGAGTCGGCGAACTCGCGCCGGTTCTCGAGAATGACGCGGGCCTGGGGAGCGAGAAAATCCTCCCAGGCGTTCTGCGCCTCGCGCTCGGCGAGCTCGACGGCGCACCCCTCCTCCACGAAGCGCGCCCAGAGCTCCTCCGGGTCGGCCGGCTCGCAGGGAAGGTAGGCGTCGAGCCATTCCGCCAGCCGCCCGGCGGGGACGTCCCCGTCCGCCTCGGGCTTCCACGCCAGGCAGGAGAAGGCGATGCGCCCGCCGGGCCTCACGACGCGCGCCAGCCCCCCGAGCCTGTCGATGACGTTCGAGGGATGGGCGGGGCCGCGCAGAAGCGCCAGGTCGAAGTAGCCGTCGTCGAAGGGGAGGTCGCCGCCCGGATGCGCCAGGAAATCGACCAGATGGGACAGGTCCCCGAACAGCGCCCGCCGCCTCGCGTCCTCCACGAACTCGGGCCGATCGTCGAGCCCGACGGCGGAGCAGCCGAACGCCCGCGCGAGCGCGAGGAGGCCCTCCCCCTTGCCGCACGCCGCGTCAAGGACGGAGGAGTCCGCCGAGAGGCCGGCGAGGCTCCCGACCTTCTCCAGGGTACCGGCCGAGACGGGAGCGAGGAAGCGGTTGCGCCTGAACCGCTCGAACGGGTCGAGTCGCATGAAGCAGGCCGGAAGCGATCCTAGAAAATCGAGAGGCCGATCAGGTCGAGCATCAGGATGACGGTGCTCAAGCCGAGGACCCCGCCGATGACGAGCGCGAAGAGTCCGAAGAGTTTGCCGTAGACCATCGTGCGCTTTCTCCCCAAGCCGTCGGAACGATACCTACTTCTTTTTTCCCTTTCCCGCCTTCGCCCCCCTGGCGGGCCGGGATTTGCTGATTTGCATGAACACCCTGCCGTCCCGGAGGACGGTGACGCTTCCCGTCGATTCGCTGATGGCGAACGAGATGGCCGCGCTCACCTCCGTGATGCCCGCCGCCGCCACGTGGCGCGAACCCAGTCCCGGGGGCAGGTCGTTCTCGGGCGCGGCGTTCAGGTGCCTGCCGGCCGCCTCGATGATTCCGTCTCCCCGGATGACGAACGCGCCGTCGATGGCGCTGAATTCCTTGATGGTCTCCCGAAGGGCCGGGTCCATGATGTTTCTCTGCTCTTCGGGGTATCCGTGAAAGGGGTTGATGACGAGCTGGCGCGAATACTGAAGCACCAGCTGGTGGTCGCCCAGGACGAAGAGCGCCCCCCGGGGCCTCCCCTCCCGGCCCTCGGCGCCGAGCTCCAGGGCGAGGGAGAGGACGGTCTCGAACACTTTCGGGTCCACCCCCCCGACGGCGCCCTGCGTCTCCGAGGTCTGGATCATCTCCTTCTCGCGATCCAGATGAAAGACCATCAGGGTGTCGAGCTCCTCGTTTTCGGGCAGGCCCGAGAGGCAGATCACCGTGTCGTTCTGCGTGATGGAGCCCTCGCTCAGCGCGATGACGACGCCCATCTTGATGATGTCGATCCGGTTCAGGGACAGGGCGGGCAGCCGCATCACCCGGCAGCCCCGCCTCTCCAGCTCCTCGTAGAGGTCGGGCGAGCAGGTGGTGACGAAATGCGCCACCTCCGGCGGGAACCCGGAGAGGACGTCGAGATCCTTCATCGCGTCGGCGTGAATGAAGACGGCCCTGGCGTCCAGCTCCTCGCGGATTTGCGCCGCCGCGGCGATGATGCTCTCGCTGAGTCCGGCCTGCTTCTGGGCCGCGTTCGCCACCCCTATCCCTTTCCTTCCAGCGCGACGTAGAGCGTCGAGCCCCGCCGCTCGATGACGAGCAGGTTTCCTTCGCTTTCCCCTTTCCTGAGCGCCTCGCGCAGCGCGTCCGTGTCGGCGACCGGCTTGCGGTTCGCCTCGACGATGACGTCCCCCCGGCGCAGGCCGGCGGCGGCGGCGGGGGTGTCCGGCAGAACGTTGGAGACGACGACGCCCTTTTTCGTATTCGCGCCGATCTGCTTTCTGATTTCAGGCGTGAGGTTCTGCCCCTCGAGGCCCAGCCGCTTCTGGAGCTCGGGCCGGAACGCCTTCGCCAGCTGCTTCGGGCCGGGCAGCTTCCCCACCTTGACCTCGATGTCGCGCTTCTCGCCGTCCCGGATGACGGCGATTTTCGCGACGTCGCCCGGCGTCAGATCGGCCGCCGTGAGCGAGAGCTCGCGGGGGGTTTCTATCGCCTTCTCGTTGACGCTGACGATCACGTCGCCCCGCCTGACGCCGGCCTTCTTGGCGGGCCCGTCCTCCACCAGATGGGCGACCAGCGCGCCGCCCGCCTTCTCGAGCCCCAGCTGCTTCGCCAGGCTCTCGTTGACGGCCTGGATGGACACGCCCAGGAAGCCGCGGGTCACCGTCCCCTTGCGAAGCTGGGGGATGAGCTTCTTCGCCATGTTCACCGGAATGGCGAAGCCGATGCCGACGTTTCCGCCGCCCCTGCTGAAGATGGCGGTGTTGATGCCCACCACGCTGCCGTTCAGGTCGAACAGCGGCCCCCCGCTGTTGCCCGGGTTGATGGAGGCGTCGGTCTGGATGAAGTTGTCGAACCGGCCCGAGCCGATGACGCGCCCCTTGGCGCTCACGATGCCGGCGGTCACCGTGTGGGAGAGTCCGAACGGGTTGCCGATGGCCATCACCCAGTCGCCGACCCGGAGCTTCTCGCTGTCGCCGAGCTTCACCGAGGCGAACTCGTCGCCGGGCTGCGCCTCGACCTGGAGCAGCGCGATGTCGGTCTGGGGGTCGCGGCCCACCACCTTCGCCTTGCGCTTTCTCCCGTCCTTGAGGCGGACCGTGATTCGGGAGGCGTTCTCGACGACGTGGCTGTTCGTCACGATGAGGCCGGCGTCGTTCACGATGAAGCCCGAGCCCAGGTTCTGGGGCCGGTGTCTGGGCCGCAGGCCGCCCCGGGGACCGAAGGGCCCCTCGTGGAAGCGCCTGAAAAATTCGTTCCACAAGTCGTTCGGCATCCCCGGGAAGGGGCCTCCCCGGCTTTTCACGGACTCCCCTTCCGCGCTGATGTTCACCACGGCGGGGCTGAGCTTTTCGGCCAGCGCGGACAGGGAGGGCAGCCCCGACGCCTTCGCGGCGGACTGCGCCCCCGCCGGCGCGAGGAGCAGCCCCAGGGCGAGCAGCGCCGCGGCGAGGGAGGAGGCCGCCGGGCCGGATTTTGAAAGAAAGAGGCGATTCCGCATTTTTCCTTCTCCACGCGATCAATATAATGGCGGCAGCGACGCCCAAGTCTCTGCCGTTTAGATATACCAAAGTTCCATCCGCGAGAAAACGCGCGAACGGAGAAGCTGGAGAGGAAATGCCCGATTGTCGCCCCGCATCGGATTTTCGCGCGGAAAAGACGCGCGCGCCGGGCGCTTTCTCCGGGCGAGGGAGGGCGCGGCCCGTCGGGGCGCCTCCCGGGGCGGGGGGCGCGTGACCCTCGAATCCCAGACCGTTCTGATCGCCATTGCGGCGGCTTTCGTCAGCGCGGCGACGAACGTCGCCTTCGCCCCCGCCCTGCGGCAGATGGGCTCCTTCGCCCTCGTCCAGTTCAACAACGTCGGCAACGCCCTGACGCTGGGCGCCGTCGGGCTGTGGGCGTACGAGCCGGGAACCTTCCGCTGGGAGGCGTTCGCCTGGTTCAGCGCGCTGGGCGTGATGAACTACAGCGTCAACCGCTGGGTGTTCTACACCGGCATGAACGCCGTCGGCCCCTCCCGCCACATCACCATCACGAGCATGACGCCGCTCCCCAGCCTGCTTCTGGCGGTCGTTTTTCTGGGCGAGTCGCCCGGCCTGCTGGTGACGCTGGGGACGGCGCTCGTCGTCGCGGGCGTGGCGTCGGTCTGCTACGAGCCCTCGGGCGGAAGGTGGTTTCGGGCGGGCGTCGGCTGGTCGCTCGCCAGCATGCTGATGCTGGTCGCCAGCGCCTTCATGCGGAAGGAGGGCATGTCCTACATGGCGGCGCCCGCCCTGCTCACCGCCTGGTCGGCAATCGTCGCCCTTCCCACCTCCGAGGCGCTGCGCCGCTTTCTCCCCAGCCGCTATTTCGAGTGGGGGTCGAGGCGCTACCTTCCGCTTCTGCTCTTCGGAATGGCGCTCAACGGGCTGATGCAGGTTCTCATCAACCTGGCGCTCAAGGGAAAAATCTCTCTGGCGGTGCCCATTCTGAGCAGCACGCCGATATTCGCCCTGTGCCTCTCCGCGCTGTTTCTGCGGGACATCGAGCGCCTGAACGCGCGCGTGGTGACGGGCGTCGTCATCGCGGTGGCGGGCATCGCGGCGGTGAGCCTCGGCCGGCACGGCTGAACCCGTGACCGCTCCGGCGCCGCCTTTCGCCCGAAGGACGGGGAGCGGCCCGTGACGGACAACGCGGAGGGGATTCTCTGGGCGCTGGCCGCGGCGCTCATGGCGGCGTTCACGGGCGTTCTCGCCGCGCGGCCCCTGCGCCGCATGGGGCTGATGTCCGCCGCCCTGCTCACCAACGTGTTCAACATGATCGTCCTGGCGATCTTCGGCTGGTGGGAATACGAGCCGGGCGAGATCACGGCGGAGGGCGCGCTCTGGTTCGCGCTTCTGGGCGTCACCGCCTACAGCTGCGGGCGCCTCGTCTATTACAAGGCGATTGACGCCGTCGGCCCGCCCAGGCTCATGACGATCATGAGCGCCTCCCCCCTGCTCAGCCTTTCGCTGGCCGTCCTCTTCCTGGGCGAGAGGCCGGGGCCGTCCGTCTTGGGGGGCACGGCCCTGGTGGTCGCCGGCGTCGTCCTGGTGAGCTGCGAGCCCGTCCGGGGGCGCTGGCTTCAGCCGGGGATTCTGTGGGCGTTCGCCAGCGCGATCTCCCTGGGCGTAAGCGTGTTCATCCGCAAAAAGGGGCTGGCCGCGACGCCGAACGTCGCGCTTACCGTCGCGTGGTCGAACATGGTGAGCCTCCCCATCATCTGCGCGCTCAGGTTCGCCGCCCCGCCCGGGCTCTTCGCGTGGGGGCCGCCCTGGGCGGTGGCGACCATCATCCTCGTGGGCGTGCTGAACTCGGGCAACCAGATCCTCTACAACCTCGCCGTCATCAACGCGGAGGTCAGCGTCGTGGGCCCGATCATCGCCTCCATGCCCATCTTCTCGGTGATTTTCACGGCGCTCATGCTGCGCGACGTGACGCGGGTGCGCCCCCGGCTCGTCCTCGGCGTGTGCGTGACGGCGGCCGGCATGGCGGCCATCGCCCTGGGCCGGTGAGGGGGCGCGGGAAGGGAGGATGGCCGCCCCCCGCTTCGGCCAGGCCGGACGAGGGGGGAGGTGAACAACCGCGGCTCGTAATGATGCCGAGGCGGGGTGGGTTGTGCTAGACTTGGGGTGTTGGCGCCGCGCTTCGCCCGGCGTCCGATCGAGGCGGCTGACGCTTCACAGCATCCCCACCGAGGAGTCGGGAGAATGTTCAGGGACTTGCGGATAAGGAATTTTCGCGCGTTTGATGAATTGGAAGTCGAGCGGCTGGGCCGCGTCAACTTGATCGCCGGCAAAAACAACTCCGGCAAGACGAGCCTGCTGGAAGCCCTTTTCCTGCTCTGTTGCGCGGGCAATCCTCATGTGGTTTTGAACACTAATGTGGTGCGTGGAAGTAACATTGCGGAAGGATCAGCAGTGCCGGACACATTATGGAAGCCCATATTTACGAATTTCGACATGAACAGAACGATCGAAATCGGGGGACGTTACGAATCGTTCGGTCCGTTGTCCCTGAGCGTCGCGCTTGATCGACCGGATACCATCGCCGTTCCTTTCGACAGCCCCGGTCGCGCTTTGCATACCGAATTTGCAAGCGAAAGCGCACTCGTATTTTCGTTCAAGAAAGGCTCGGAGAAAAGTGTAAAAGGTCGCATACGCTTGACGAGTGGCGGGTTTCAGATTGATCAGCCCGTTCCGCGACCACCTTTCACTGCCGTGTTTCTGTCGTCTCGAACGGGAAACCTTCAGGAGGACGCCAAGCTCCTCGGACGGCTGCGGCAGCGAAAGCAGGGGGAACTCGTGGTAAATGCCCTGCGAACCGTCGAGCCGAGGCTTAGGAGCGTCGAGGACAATTCCGCGTCCGGCGTTCCCATGATCTGGGGCGACATCGGCCTGTCCGAACTCGTCCCCCTGCCGATGATGGGCAAGGGCATGACGCGCATCGCGCGGCTGATTCTGGCGATCTCCGAAGCGCAGGGCGGCGTCGTTCTGGTGGACGAGGTGGAGAACGGCCTCCATCACTCCGCGCTGGGGAAGGTTTGGGGAGCGATCAGCGCGGCGGCCAGGCAATTCGACACGCAGGTCGTCGCCTCGACGCACAGCTACGAGTGCCTGGAAGCGGCCCATGACTCCCTTGATGAGGACGATCTTCTCATTCACAGGCTTGAAGCCATCGACGAAACGATACGCTGCATCACCCTTGAGCCAGAGGTAATCAAAGCGACGGTCGAGCATAATTTCGAGATCCGCTGAGTATGGCGCGACGAAGGCGGGTTGAAACGAAGCTGGATGAAATTAAACAGAAAAAGCAGTTGCTCGTTGAGGGCAAAGATCAGCAAAATTTTTTCGAGGCGCTCATCACGCATCTTTCGCTTTCGGATATACAGGTGCAGAATTACGGTAGCGTGAATGGTTTGCGTAGTTTTCTGATGGTTCTCGTCAAGGCGCGAGACTTTGCTTCCGTGAGTAGCATAGGCATCGCGCGGGACGCCGAGGTATCTGCGCGGGCGGCGTTCGAGAGCGTTCAGGGCGCGCTCGGGAAGGCGGGCCTGTTCGTCCCGGCGAAAGTCGGGGAGCGAGAGGGCGGGAACCCGGACGTGAGCGTTCTGATACTGCCGGAGGACGATGAGCCGGGGATGCTGGAGACCCTTCTTTGCCGCACCCTTGAAGGCATGAAAGTGAACCGCTGCATAGACGATTTTTTCGAGTGCGCGGAGGGTTTGCCGGACGTGTCCATCGACAAGCCGGATAAAGCCCGCGCTTTCGCCTATCTGACGACGCGGCCCGACCCGCATCATTCCGTGGGCGTGGCGGCGAAAAACGGCGTCTGGGATCTCGATCATCAGGCTTTTGATGAAGCGCGCGATTTTTTGAGGGCGCTGTAGTCGGCATGGGAGCCGGCCCCGGCGGTCAGGGCGATGGACAAGGAGAAGGAGAGCGAAAATGGATCGGCGCATCCGGCGGCGCGCGCGTCCGGCGGCGGCTTTTCTCTTCTGCGCGCTCGCCTTGGGCGGGGCGGAGACCTCCCTGGCCGCCGAGGCCGCGAAGGAGAACGTCGTCTTCCTCAAGGCGTTCTATCCCCTGGACGAGCCGAGGTTTCACTGCGTGGACGTTCCGGGACACCGCTCGCGCGTCAATGTCGCCGCCCCCCTCGTGGCGCACACCTGCAAGGAGGGCATCTGGAACCTCGATGAGCTCTTCGACCTGGACGCCGCCCTTCTGGGCATTCTCAGGATGCCCGAATACGGGCTTTGCGTCGCCGCCGAGTCCGTTTCCGAGGGGGCGAAACTGAGGCTCCGGAAGTGCGACGGCTCCGCGCTGCAGAGGTGGCGCTTCTCGAATTACCGCGTGGGTCTGCTGGCGCATCCCCATACGTGCCTCACCATCGGCCCCGAGCCCTCCCGGCTCACGCGGGGCGGGCGGAGGCTGCCGAGCCGCCATCTGGCGCGTTCCCTCGCGCTCGCCGCCTGTTCGGAGGAGGCGTTCGAGAGGCAGCTGTGGCGCCTCGAGCGGCCCATGGATCGCGAGGGCCCCGTCATGCCCTTCGGGAAGTGAGGAGCGCCCGCCTCTTCGCCGACCGGGCGGCTTCCCGTCCTTTCGGAACGGCGCGGGCGGCTCCGATGAAAACGGGATGGCGCGAGGGAGGAGGCGCGGCGCGGTGGATTCCGGCGGCGATCGTCTGCGTCCTCCTGGCCGGCGGCGTCCACGCCGCGCGGGTCGAACGAAGGAAAGTTGACGTCATCACCTACGCCGATTTCGCGGAGGGGGCGCGGCTCGCGTGGACGGACGCGCGTCTTCCCACGCGAAAGGGCGTCCGCCAGCGTCTGCTGATCGCCAGGGCGCCGAACGCGGGGGCTAGGGCCGTCCTCCTCTTCATGGGCGGCGCGGGAACGCCGATTGCGAGAAAGCGGGGGAGGCGCCTCAGGACCGGGCGCAATTTTCTGGTGAGGAGCGCCCCGCTCTTCGCCCGGGCGGGGTTCGTCGCGGCGATCCTTGATGCGCCCTCGGACAGAAGCGGCGGCATGGACGTCCATTTCCGCGCGTCGGAGGCGCATCATGCGGACGTCCGGGCGGCGGTCGATTTTCTGGCGGGCGAGGGGGCGCGCGAGGTTTTCCTGATCGGCGCGAGCAGGGGAGCGATCTCCGTCGCGTATCTGGCCTCCGTGATGAGGCATCCGAACGTCAGGGGGTTCGTCCTCACCGCGAGCGCGTCGGAGGTCGTATTTTACGCGGAGGACGTCGAAGCCCCCGTCCTGATGGCGCATCATGCGGATGACGAGTGCCGCGCGGCGCCCTACATCGACGCGCGGGCCGCGTACCGCGCCATGAGGAGAAGCCCGCGCAAGCGCTTCGTCACGGTCAGCGGAGGGGACGCGCCGCTGAGCCATCCGTGCCGGGCGCTGAGCGCGCACGGGTTCATCGGCGCCGAGCGCGAGACGGTGGGCGCGATCGTCGAGTGGATGAACGGCGGGACGCCGCCCGAATACGTGAGTCCGTAGGCGCTCCCCTACCGCCGGCGCGCGCTGATGAGCCTCGCCTCCATGGGCAGGCGAATCGCTCCCCCGCGTCCGAACTCGCCGACGTCCCGGATGACGGCTTCCTTGATTCTCTCTCTCGCCTCGGGCGTCTGGGCCGCCAGGAGCGCCGCCGTGCGCACGGTGGATTTCTCGATGACTTCCAGGACGCGCTCCGGCGTCTCCGCCTGCATGTAGAGGGTGAGGTCCGAGAATTCGGGCGCGGCGAACCCCGCCTCGCGCATCGCGCGCGCGCATTCCGCCTCGTCTTCATAGAAGGGAGCGGGCGGGCCGGCGACCAGGGGAACGTCCGGGTCGCCGCCCTCGCGGATGGCGCGCGCCATGAGCGAGCGGTGGCCCGCGTCGCTCGTCCACGCGGTGAAGGCGAGGCTCCCTCCCGCTTCGAGCGCCCGGGCGGCCTGCGCCAGCGCGACTTCGGGACGCGGAAAATGAATGAACCCGAAGTTGCTCACCACGGCGTCGAAGCGTCCGGCGGCGAAGGGCAGCGCCTCCGCGTCGCAGCATCGGAACTCGGCGCCCGGCCACCTGCGCGCCGCCTCGGCTATCATGTCGGCGGCGAAGTCCGCTCCGACCACGGTGCAGCCGCGCATGAGCGCCCCCGCCGCGACGACCCCCGTCCCGCAGGCCAGGTCGAGCAGGCGCGTTCCGAAGCGCGCGCCGGCGGCGTCGAGCAGGGGGGCGGCCGCCTGCGCGGTGACCGCGCCGAAGAGATCCGCGTATTCCGCCGCCGCGCCGTTCCAGCCCGCGCGCTCGAACTCCCGGAAGGCTTCCGGGTCGTAGGAGGAAGCATCGCTCATGCGCCGCTCTCCATGGTTTCGCGCCTCGCCGCGCGACGGGAAGCCGGCCGGGGACCGCGTCAGTCCGCCGCAGCGCCCCGCGCCACCAGGTCCGTTCCGTCCACGCCGATGATCTCGCAGGGGACGACGTCTCCGGGCGCCGCCTCGGTTTCGTGCAGAAACGTCTCGCCGTCCACCTCGGGCGCCTGCAGCCGCGTGCGCCCGCGCAGAAGCCCCTCTCCCGTCAGCCCCTCGACGAGCACGTCCATCTTCCGGCCGATCAGCGCCCGGTTCTCCTCGGCCATGACGCGCTCCTGAAGCGCGAGCAGGCGCGCCAGACGCTCCCGCGCGAGCTCGACGGGCACCTGATCGGGCAGGCGCGCCGCGATGGAGCGATCCTCGGGCGAGAACGCGAAGCCGCCCAGCCGCGCGAAGCGGGTCTCCTCCACGAAGTCGAGCAGCAGCTCGAAGTCCGCCTCGCTCTCCCCCGGAAAGCCGACGAGCATGGTCGTCCTCAGCGCGCAGCCGGGGACTCTTTCCCGGATCCGCGAGACGAGCTCGCGCGTGCCGCGCTCGTCGATGCCGCGCCGCATGGCGGCGAGCACCGGCGTGGCGACGTGCTGAAGGGGCATGTCGATGTATTCGCACACCCCGGGCAGGTCGCGGTAGGCGTCGAGCAGCTCGTCCGTCACGCCGCGCGGGTAGTTGTAGAGGGCGCGAATCCACGCGAGGCCCTCCACGCGGTTCAGCTCCTCAAGCAGGCGCGCGAGCGAATGACCGGGCCCCAGATCCCGCCCGTAGCTCGTGATTTCCTGCGCCAGCAGGTTCACCTCCCGCGCGCCCGCGTCGGCCAGGGCGCGCGCCTCCTCCGCCAGGATGTCGAGCGGGCGCGAGCGGAACCTGCCGCGAAACCTCGGAATCACGCAGAACGTGCAGGGGCGCGAGCAGCCCTCGGCGACCTTGAGGTAGGCGCTCGGGCCGGGCTCCGAGAGGATGCGGGGCAGCCTTCTGCCGTAGTCCATCAGGGCGTCGGAGAACGCCTCCCGCGCCCCGCCGCGCGCCCCGTCCAGCAGCGCGGGCAGGCGGTCGTATTCGCGGGTTCCGATGAACAGGTCCACCTCCGGCAGTCCCTGGGCGAGCTCCCCCCGGTAGCGCTCGGCGAGGCAGCCCGCCACCACCAGGGTGTCGAGGCCGCCCGTCTCCTTGAGCCGCCCCAGCTCCAGGATCGCGTCGATGGATTCGCGCTTCGCGTCCTCGATGAAGCCGCACGTGTTGACGACGGCGACCCGCGCCTCCGCCGCGTCGCTCACGAGCCGGTAGCCCGCCCCCGCCAGGGCGGCGAGCATGATTTCGGAATCCACCGTGTTCTTGGCGCATCCCAGGGAGACGAGCGCCGCCGTCGGCGCGTCCGGATCGACCGGCGCGGGCGCGCCGCGCCGCGCGAGGGGCATCTCGGAGACGGGCCGGATTCGCAGGAGGCTTCCGCTCATCGCGCCGCGCCCGCCGCCGACGCTTTCGGATCGAGATGCCATTCTTCCCTGGGGCGGTTGAAATAGCGGATCGCCGCCCCGGGCAGCTCCTCCCGGTAGAGGTCGAGCATCCGCGCCATGCCCATCGCCTCCCCCATGCCTCCGAGGTCGGGCAGGGCGTCGAGGTAGAGCGCGGGGTCGATGCACAGGTTCTTCATCTGAATCACGTGGAGCCCCGTCCGCCTCGCGAAGCCGAGCATCGCCTCCACTTCCGCTTCCAGGTCCGAGACGCCGGGGAAGACCAGGTAGTTGATCTGCGCGTAAAGCCCCGCGTCCGCCGCCGCCTTCACGCAGTCCTCCACCTGGGCGAAGTCGTAGGTTTCGGGACGGTAGTAGGCGCGGTAGCATTCGGGCGACGCGCTGTTCATGCTGACGCGGACGCTGTCGAGACCGGCCGCGGCAAGCCGCGCCATCCACTCCGGCCGGCTGCCGTTCGTGTTGAGGTGGAGGGTTCCGCGCGCCTCGCGCTCGCGGATGAGGCGGCAGGCGCGCTCGATGACGCGCGCCTGAAGCAGCGGCTCTCCCTCGCACCCCTGGCCGAAGCTGGCGACGGCCGCCTCCGCCTCCTCGAGGTGGGGCGCGGCTATCCCGCTCAGCTCCTCGGGCGTCGGCGCGAAGCCGATGCGCTGGTGGCTCGCCGGGAACAGATCGTCGCTCTGGAGCGAGATGCACCCCCGGCAGTCCGCGTTGCACAGCGGCGCGACGGGCAGCCCCATCTCCCAGCGGCGGGCGAAGAAGTTTTTGGCGGCGAAGCAGTGGAACGCGCTCGCGCAGCGCGCGAGGTGGGGCAGGAGCCGGTTTCCGGGGTGGTCTTCGCTCATCCGGGCGATTCGTTCGGGCAGGCCCGTGTCGTCGTATTCCCCGGGCTCCCAGCGCGGGCAGTCGTCGATCCGCAGGGCGGCGAGCGCGAACCCGCCGCTTCCCGGGTCGAAGCCGAGCGCGGCGTAGGCCCAGAGGGGGAGGACGCCGGCTCGCCCGTCCCGCTCCGCCCAGGGCAGCAGGGTGCGCATCCAGCCGGGCGGGGGAAACGCGCAGGCCGCCTCCAGCGCGTCCGGCCCCTCGTCCCAGTCCGCCTCGGCCACGCTCAGGAGCGCGCCCGTCCGGGGGTCGGCGCCCACGGGCGCGCCGCCCGGAATCGTGAAGAGCCTGGCGCCCTCCGGCATCGGGGAGAGCTCCTCCGGCTCCGGGAGCGCCGGCTCGGCGCCCCGCGCGCCCACCATCTCCAGCTCCGGGTGCTCGAACACGCGGCCGTCGCGGTCGGCGGCCACCATCAGCGGAGACATGGGGGGAGCGCTCCGCTCGTCGGGCGCGAACGATGATCCGCACGTGTAAGGACGCATGGCTTTCCATTCTCCCCGAAAGAGGGACGGGCCGCGAGGCTCCCGCGCCGTCCCGAACGCCTTGAACCCGAGCAACCTAGCAGAACGCGCCCTTCCTCCGCCAGTTCCGGGGGGCTGGACACCGCGCCCCGGCTTCGGGATACTTCTCGACCGCTCCCCCTCGCCTGTTCGAGCGTGAGACGCTTTCGCCGCGGCGCCCGGCGGCGGCTGAACGAAACGGAGGACGCCCGCATGACTCCCGAGGAATATCTCTCCCGCATCGCCCTGGTGAAATCGGAGACCGCGCGCCTGTCGGCGGAATGGCGCGGCTTCACGGAGGATCGCTGGGAGGTCGAGACGTTCTGCCCCGGCTGGAAGGCGCGGCACGCCGTCTCCCACCTGGCGACAGGGGGCGATTTCTACGCGCACTCGATTCGCAGGGCGCTGGAGGGCCTGCCGCCCGAGCCGCCCTACGGGAGCAACGCCAAGGAGTTTCTCTCGATTCGCAAGGCGCGGGGCGAGGAGCTCATGGCGATGCCCCGGGAGGGGATGATGGACGCCTTCGACGCCTCGGCCGACGCGGTGAACGCCGCGCTCGACGCCGTGGGCGCGGGCGACCTCGGCAAGCTCGGCTATCACCCGCGCGGCCTGACGCGGCTCGACGCCTGGATCGGGCTGCGGCTCGTCGAGCTGGTCGCGCACGACTGGGACATCCGCTTCGGCGAGGACGCCGCCGCCCGCGTCGTCCCCCAGGGGGTGGAGGGGATGACGAGCTTCCTCCCCGCGAGCCAGAGCCGCCTGTTCGGCGTCCGGGAAAAGGCCCCGTTCGACGCCCGCTTCCTGTTCCGCTCGACGGAGCCGGAGCGCGCCTGGACGCTCGCCGTGGCCGGGGACGGCGCGGAGGAATCCCCCGACGTCTCCGGCGCGCGCGACGCGGCGATCGCCGCGGACGGCGAGGCGCACCTGCTCCTGCTCTTCGGGCGCGCGAAGCGCGAGGCCATGATGGCGGCCGGACGCCTCGAAATCGAGGGCGACCTGGAGCTGGCGGACCGGCTCCTGCGCGTCCTGTGGACGGCGTATTGAGGGTTCTGGCCTGAAAGGCGCGGCGGGGAAAGGCGGCTTCGCTTCGAGGATTCGGCGGCGCGACGGGAAGGATGAAGCGTCCGGCTCGAATTCACCAGCCGGCGGGCTTCGTGAGATTGGTTCCCGGAATCGGAGAGGGGAGTTGATTGTTTCGCAACAGGTTTTTTCGGATGCGCCGGTGGAAGTCCGCGTGTCGCATTAGCTGCTGGGATACATGACCCTTCCCCGGCGTTACAAGGCCAATCCGTTTTCCGCGTTCCGATTTCACCAGACGCATGGCCTGCGCGACATCGCTGTCGTTCGTGACCACGATCGCGCAGTCATAGACGTTCCGCCATCCGTCATTCAGAAGATGCGCGGCGAAATTCACGTCCGTCCCCTTTTCCTCTGTTTTTGATCACCTCGGCGTATTGCCGCGGCCCGTCGCCGGAATCGGCGAGCGGCAAGACAACCTTGCGATTTACAAAATGGCCGAAATAAATTTCTACCTCCCCGCTATGACGTTCTAATGCTTTCAGGTATGCGGCCTGGCGCTGTGGTTTGGACGGATTGGCCGGACGGCCCGAGACGCGCGCGGTGAAGTATTTGATCTTCAGAATATCGTGGTGAGATTGCAGCAAATCGACAAACACGCCGGAAAGGTCGAGCCATTTGAAAGGAGTGCGCTTCAGGGCGCGATAGTAGAGATTGAACCCGTCAACATAGATATACGTCCGCATTCAGGCTCTCAAAAAAGCAGAGGCCTCCGAGGAGGCCTCGCAGCCGGCGGTCGAAACCACCGGGGGGGTCAAGGGGAAATATACGAGAATCATCATGAAAAGTCAATATGCCGCCAAAATAAAATCATGACCGCGTGGATTGTTCCCGAAGGCCTCATCGCTTAGAATAAAGGGGGAAGAGCGGCGCGGCGGGGAGTTCTGGCGGAACGCTCCGGGCGCCGATTCCCGAAAACTCTCTCCTCAGGCGGGAACATGGCGATCGCCCGGGTCGATGGATACGCCTTCTATCCCGAAAGCCGAAAGCGCGTTGAGGCGATGCGGCGCGCCGACCCCGCCAGAACGCCCTGGACGCCGCTGCCCCGGCCGCTCTCCGAGTGCAAAATCACCCTCGTTTCCACGGCGGGCGTCTTCCTGAAGGGGGACGCCTCCTTCGACTACGAGCGCGAATGGCGCGAGCCGCACTGGGGCGACCCCACCCACCGGGAGATTCCGAAGTCGGCGGCGCAGGACGATTGCGAATACTCCCACCTGCACGTCAACACCGAATATCTGAAGCGCGACAGGAACGTGGCGTTTCCGGTGGATATCTTTCTCGATTACGAGCGCGAGGGAAAAATCGGCGCGCTGGCCGACACGCTCTACTCCACCATGGGCTACACCCCCAACTTCCACCCTCTGGTGAAGAGGACGGCGCCCCTGATGGCGGAGAAGATGAAGTCGGAGGGGGTGGACGCGGCGTTCCTCATCCCCGTCTGACCGCTCTGCATGCGGTCCGTGAGCCTGCTGCAGAGAAAACTGGAGGAGCTGGGAATCGCCACGGTGTCGATATGCAACCAGCCGGAGGTCTCCGAGAAGGTGGGCGTCCCGAGGGCGGTGTTCATCCAGTATCCCTTCGGGCGGCTGCTGGGAGACGTGGGCGACGGGGAGGGACAGCGCGCGGTTTGCGATGACGCCCTCGCGCACCTGGAAGCCGCCCGGGAGCCGAACGCCTGCCGCCACCTGCCCTACGAGTGGCCGGAGCCTCCCGAGCGGGCGCAGTGGAAGCCGCTCACGCCCGCGCCCATGCACGTTCTGCGGAACAAGGGAACCGCGCCCAGGGGTCTCGCGCACTATCAGGACGAGGAGCGGCCCGATTTGATGTGAGAATCGGGCGCCCGCTTGGCCCGCGCGGAGAGGCCCGCGCCCCCGGAAAGCCCTAGAAGAGCCGCCCGCCGATGACGGCGCTCTTCTCGTCCGGGGCGATGAGCACCACCTCGCCGCGCTCGTTCGGGACGCCCAGCGTCAGGACTTCGGAGACGAAGGGGCCGATTTGTCTCGGCGGGAAGTTCACCACCCCGAGCACGAGCCTGCCCTCGAGCTCCTCCCTGGAATAGAGCGCGGCGAGCTGGGCGGAGGACTTCTTCACGCCCACCTCCGCGCCGAAGTCGATGGCGAGCTTGTAGGCGGGCTTTCTGGCCTCTGGGAAATCCGCCGCCTCGACGACGCGCCCCACGCGAATGTCCAGCTTGTCGAAATCCTCCATCGTCGCCACGCTCTTTTTCTCCTTTCCGTCTGAACGGCTCGCCCGCGCTTCGGGAGGCGTCCCCGTCCGGGCGCTCAGTCGATGGGTTCGCCCTCGGTTCTCTCCATCTCCAGCATCTCGGCGCGCAGCCTTTTCGTGATCGGCCCAGGCGCGGGAATGGCGCGCCCGTCCGCCTCGGCCACCGCGTGAACCCGGCTGAAGGAGGAGGTGAGAAAGCACTCGTCCGCCGCGTAGAGATCGTAGAGGGTGAGGTCCGCCTCCCCGGCGGGAATCCCCAGCCGCCCGGCGATTTCGAGAACCGCCTCTCTCGTGACGCCCGCGAGGACGTTGTGCGCCCGGGGCGTTTTGAGGACGCCCCCCTTCGCGACAAAGACGTTCTCGCCCGGCGCCTCGGCCACGAAGCCCCGCGCGTCCAGCAGAAGCGCCTCGTCAAAGCCCGATTCGACCGCCTCGATGCGCGCCAGCACGTTGTTGAGGTAGTTGAGCGACTTGACGCGCGCCTCGAAGGAGTCGGAGGGCACCTTGCGCACGCCCGCGGTCTTGAGGCGCAGCCCCGCGCCCTTCGCCCGGTAGCTCGAGCCCGTCTCGGCGGGCGGAGCGGGGGCGTGCAGGAGGACGGCGAGGGTCGCCTTCGCCGCGACCCGGTGGTCGAGCAGGGGGTAGCCCGCCCCCCTCGATACGACGAGGCGGACGTAGGCGTCGCCTCCGCCGGAGCGTCTGGCGCACTCCTTGATGATTTCCGCGACGCGCTCCCGCGTTTCGGGGAGCTCCAGCCTGATCGCCCGCGCCGAATCCTCCATGCGGTCGAGATGCCGCCCGAGCCGGAAGATGCGGCGGTTCGTCACCGTCATGGACTCGAAAAGCCCGTCCCCGTAGAGAAACCCGTGGTCGAAGGCGGAGACCTTCGCCTCCTCCGCGGGGAGGTGCGCGCCGTTCACCCAGCAGACGAAGGACATGCGATCTTGTCGGCCCGCTAGATCGCGCACCAGCCGTCGTCCACGATGAGGTCGTGGCCGTGCACCGCGCTGGCGTCGTCGGAGGCCAGGAACACCGCCGCCCCCGCCATCTCCTTCGCGGAGATGTAGGCGCGTCCCGTGGGGGTGAAGCTCGCCATGAGCTTCACGAACTCCGGGTCGTCCTGAAGGTGCTGGTTGAGCGGGGTGGCCGTGTTGCCCGGCGAGATGGAGTTGACGTTGATTCCGAACTTGGAAATCTCCGCCGCCAGCGCGCGGGTGATCATATAGACGCCGCCCTTGCTCGCGCAGTAGGGCAGGGCGTTCGGAAAGGCGTGGGTGGCGGCGATGGAGGCCACGAAGATGATTTTGCCGTGGCGCCGCTCCTTCATCCCCGGCACGACGGCCTGGGCGAGCAGGAAGTTGCCCTTGAGGTTGATGTCGATGATGTCGTCCCATTCCCGCTCGGTGTATTCCTCCATCTCCTTGTTGATCATGATGCCGGCGTTGCCCACGAGGACGTCCACGGGCCCCAGCGCGGCCGCCACCTCCGCGACCATCGCGTCCACCGCCTTCTTGCTCGACACGTCGCACGGAAAGGCGCGCGCCGCCCCGCCGATATCCGCCGCCAGCGCCTCGCCCTTCTCCCGCGCGCGGTTCACGATGGCGACCTTCGCGCCCTCCTCGGCGAAGCGGCGGCAGACGGCCTCGCCGATTCCCTGCGAGCCGCCCGTGACGATGGCGACCTTCCCCTCAAGCTTCATGGGCGTTTCCTCCCCGTTCGGTATCCGGCGCTTTCCCGAAAGCGAAAATGTTTTGTCGATGGCGGGCATGATACCGCCCTTTGCGGGGGATGGGAAGGGAGCCGCCCGTTTGACAACGGGATGCAGGGACAACCCCGCGACTGTCCGCGTGATCGCGAAGGAGACGAGAGAGGTTCGTAGGGGACGCATATATGCGTCCCTTCGCCTTTGACTTTTGATCATCATTCCCGCGAAAGCGGGAATCCAGAAGGGGCAGGAATTCGTCCGGCCTGAATTCCGGCCTTCGCCGGAATGACGGCGGGGAAACGCGCCGTCCCTGCGAAAATCCGGCCGTTCCGCAACGGGACGCATCTATGCGTCCCCTACCGCGCGCCGGCCGCCTGTTCCTTCCGCAGCTTCTTCCTTCTCCGCTCCGTCCGCGCCTCGTCCACCCGGCCCTCGGCGTCGAGGGCGACGCCGTATATTTCATACGCCCGCTCTTGGGTGATCCACTTCTCCTCCACGTCCTCGCGCACCTTCTCGACGGGCCGCTCGTGCGGGGGGCCGTAGCCGCCCCCGCCCGTGCAGTAGGAGGCCACGTTCTCGCCGGGCTTGAGGATGACGTCCGCGCAGCCGGGCAAATCCTCCAGCGAGCCGTCCGCGCGTATGAGATAGTTCCTGCAGACCGCCCCGTTCAGGCCGCCCAGCGTCCCCTTGGCGGCATTGACGGCTCCGTCCGACACGTAGACGACTTCCAGGTCGCCCCCGCCCACCGGACCGTATTCGCAGTAGCCGGAGGGCGCGCCCGTCGTCCGGCCCGCCCCCTCGGTGTCCGGCACGAGGCGTCTCGTTCTGATGTAGATGGGGAAGTGGAGCTCGTCCAGCTCCACGCTGTCCACGAAGCACATGCCGGCGTTTCCCGCGTGGAGGATGGTGAGCCAGGCGTCGGTCTTGCCCGCTCCCGCCCCGCCGGTCACCATGAGAAAGAGGTGGTTCACGAACGGCTCGCCGCCGCTTCTGGGGTCGAAGCCCGAGATGACGCCCATCGAGGCGGGGAAGATGGGCCCGCACTCCGCCAGCCCGATGCCGTCCTGGATTTTCGAGAAGGCGCGCTGGACGGGGTTCGTCACCCGGTCGGCGAGGTTGGTGGTGGCGACCGACATGGAGGTGGGGTGCTTCCCCCCGCCCGCCACGGAGCCCTCGCGGATGCGCACCTTCACGCGGCGGAAGCTGCCCGCGTTCGTGGGCACGAGGTCGTCGATGCTGTTGAACACGCCGATCATCGCCCCGGTGCGCGCGCACGCCTCGCTCAGGTTCAGCCCGCAGGGCATGACGTCGGGGTTGTCGCGCAGGTCCACCTCGATGAGCGCCTTCCCGGCGTCGATTTCGACGCGGGCGGTGATGGGGATGCCCTCCTCCGGCGTCCCCGGCACGGGGTCGTGCGTGCTGCGCGCCGTCGCGCGGCCCGAGGGCAGCTTGCGGATGGCGGCGATCATGAGCTTCTCGCTGTAGTCGAACCACTCCTTCGAGAAGGCGTGGAGCGTCTCCCAGCCGTATTCCCCGCCCATGGCGAGGACCTCGCGCTCGCCGATGCGCGCCGCCCCTATCATCGCCAGGTAGTCGCCGTACCACTGCTCGGGCACGCGAATCCGCATCCGGCAGAAGTTGATGAAGTCCTCGTTGTCCTCGTAGTTCTCCTGCACCTTCGTGGGCGGGAAGATGAGCGCGCCCTCCTCGTATACGTCGCGGGCGTGGCCCATGTAGGTGGTGGGCTGGCTGCATCCGCAGTCCGCCTGATGCGCCTTGACCCACACGGTGAACCGATGCTCGCCCTTCGCGTCGATGACGGGGACGAGGATGGTGTGATCCGCCGGGTGCGAGCAGCCGTGATAGGGGGAGTTGTGCAGGTAGGCGTCGCCCCGCTTCAGGTCGGGGTGCGTCTCCATCATCGAGCGCGCCATGAGGTCCGCCCCGCTCAGGTGGTGGATGGGCAGGGATTCCGCCCCCGTCAGCAGCTCGCACTCGCGCGTCACCACCGAGGTGGAGAAATCGCGCGCGAGGTTCAGCACGCCCGATCGCCCCGCGCGCAGCAGGGTGTTGGCCATCTTGGTCGTCACGGCGTCGAAGCGCTTGTGGAGCACCGCCAGGGTGACGGGGTCGAGTCCGGCGACGCCGCGCCGCCTCGCGCGCTTCTCTTTCGCTCCTGCTCTGGCCATGCCGCTTACTCCCTGAGCGTGATGAGGAGGCTTCCGCTTCTCGTTCGCGCGGCGCGGGCGCCCGGGTCGATGACCACCGTCGTGAACGGCGACTCGACGATGGCGGGACCCCGCGCGGCGTCGCCCGGCTTCATGGCGTCGAACGCCAGGACGCGGGCGCTCACCTCGCCCCTGCCCTCGAAGAAGGCCCTGCGCCGCTTCGGGAGCTTCGCCTCCCGCGCCTTCTCCCGGCTGAGCCTGCCGAACCGCCGCTTCCTGAGCCTGCACCTCGCCACGGCGCGCCAGCCCACGAACTCCACCTCGGAGGAGGGGTCGCGGAAGGCGAACACCTCCTCGTGCGCCGCGTCGAACGCCGCGCGCGCCCGCGCCACGTCCTTCTTCGATTTGAAGCGGCTGAAGGGCAGGGCCAGGTCGATCTCCCAGATCTGGTGCTTGTAGCGCGCCTCGACGTAGAAATCGACCGCGCTCTCCGCCGCCCCCTTTCCGGGCCCCCGGATGAAGGCGCGGCACCGCTCGCCCAGCTTCCGGAGCGTCGCGTTCGCGCCCCTGAAGTCGAACCTGTCCGTCGCGGTGAAGAACATCGAGCGGCGGTCGGCGCGCAGGTCGCTCATCATCGCCCCCGCCGCCGAGAGCGCCGCGCCGACCTCGGGAATCACGAGGCTCCGGCAGCCCAGCCGCCGGGCGATGGCGACGGAGTTGAGCCCCGCCGCCCCGCCGCCGCCGATGAGCGCGGCGCCCCGGGGGTCGATGCCCTGGTGGATGGTGATCTCCTCGATCGCGCCCACCATGTTCTCCGTCGCCAGCCGCAGGATGGCCGAGGCCGCCTCCTGGAGGGTGAGTCCCAGGGGTTCGGCGACGTCCCGGGAGATGGCCTTTTCGGCCTCGGCGAGGTCGAGCGTCATCGCCCCGCCCAGGAAGTAGTCCGGGTCGATGTGTCCCAGAATCAGGGAGGCGTCCGTGAGGGTGGGGCGGGTTCCGCCCCGGCCGTAGCAGGCGGGCCCCGGCGCCGCGCCCGCGCTCTGCGGCCCCACGTGGAGGAGTCCGCCCTCGTCCACCCGGGCGATGCTCCCTCCGCCCGCGCCGATGCTCTTCACGTCCACGGAGGGGAAGCCCAGGATGTGGCCCCGGTAGCGCTGGCCGAGCCAGGTTTCGGGCGTCATCGGTATCTCGCCCCGGCGCACGAGACTCACGTCGTAGGTGGTGCCGCCGGTGTCGGCCACGATGGCCGTCGCCGCCTTCGCGTCGAGGCGGGAGAAGCGCCGGCCCGCGATGGGCGCCATCGACGGCCCCGAGCCGACCGAGTGAATGGGCGCCGCCGCGAGCTCCTCCGCGTCCATGACGCCGCCCTTGGAGGTGAGCATGAGCAGGCGGCCGCCGAAGCCCGCCTCTCCCAGCCGCTCCTGAAGCCCGCCCACGTAGCGCGACATGAGCGGCTTGAGCGAGGCGTCGATGCAGGTGGAGGACGCCCGCCGGTATTCGCGCAGAATCGGGTTCAGGACATGCGAGAGCGTGAAGGGAACGCCCGGCAGATGCTTTTCCAGCAGCCGCCCCACGCCGATCTCGTGCGCGGGGTTCACGGTGGACCACAGCAGGGAGACGGCCACGGCCTCCGCCTCCTTCGCCCCGAGCTCCTCGATGACGGCGAGAACGCCCGCCTCGTCCAGCGGCTCATAGACGCTCCCGTCGGCACCGACGCGCCCGGGCACCTCGAAGGTGAGCGCGCGCGGGACGTAGGGCTTCGGAAACGGGACGAGGAAGTTGAACGGCTCCATCCGCCCGCCCTCGCGCAGCACGAGAACGTCGGGGTGCCCCTTCGTGGTGAGGAAGGCGGTCCGGGCGGTCTCGCCCGTCACGATGGCGTTGGTCGCGCGGGTGGTGCCGTGGATGAAGAGCTCGCCCCGGGCGAGGAGGTCGGCGCGCGTCATGGAGAGGGCGGCGGCGGCGGCGTCCACCGCCGCGAGTATGCCCTCCACCGGATCGCGCGGCGTCGTGGGCGCCTTGAACATGCGGAGGCGGCCCCGCTCGTCCTCCAGCACGAGGTCGGTGAAGGTCCCGCCCGTATCGACCGCGAATCGCATCCGCCGCCTCCCGCGATCACCCGCGGCGGACGGCCATGGCCCGCGCGGATGAGGTTTTCCGGATCGCCCCCTGCGCATGGATGATGAGTTTTCAATATACCACCCCGAAGGCGGGGGGACGCAAGGCGGCAGCGCGTTTCGGGCGCGCCTATTCCGCGTCGCGCACGTGGGGGTAGCGGCGGGCGAGCTTTTCGGGAGGGACGCCCAGGGCGTAGAGGAGGCTCAGCCCCCACCAGAGGAGGAGGCACCTGGGCTTGCCCCAGACGTCGATGCGCCGGCCGCTCGTGACCACGCGCCTCCCGATGACGGCGACGCGCCCGAACGCGCGCATCCTCCGGCTGAACTCCCAGTCCTCGAACACCGGCACGTCGGCGTAGCCGCCCATGCGCTCGAAGACCTCCCGCCGGACGAAGATGGCCTGATCCCCCAGAAAAATTTTCAGGAGCCGCGTCCGCGCGTTGGCGCCGAAGCTGACGAAGCGGCTGAAGCGGTCGCCGCGGTCGAAGGCGTGGAGAAAGCCCCCGCCCGCGACCTCCCCCGCGCGCATGAGCGCCTCGATTTCTTCGAGCGCGCCCTCGGGCAGCCGCGTGTCGCAGTGGAGAAACAGAATCGTCTCCCCCCGCGCCCGCGCCGCGCCCGCGTTCATCTGGCGCGCGCGGCCGGGCGCCGACCGCGCGACGAGGGCCCGCCCTTCCGCGGCGTCGCGCGTCCCGTCCGCGCTTCCCCCGTCGGCGAGGATGATCTGCTTCTCCCCGGGCTGCGCCTCGAGCATGTCGAGCAGGGCGGGCAGGCGCGGCGCTTCGTTCAGGACGGGCGCGACGATGGAGATCATCTCCCGCGGTCCCTCTCTCTGGGAATTCATGGGCGGGCGCGCCCGCCGGCTGTGGTATGATGCTCCGGACGCGCAAGCGCTCCACCGACCCTAGCGACCGGAGCCGCCCATGTCGATGCCGCGCATTCGCTTTTTTCATCTTTTGCGGCCGCCCCGCGCGCGGCGCCTCGCGGCCGCCCTCGTCCTCCTCCCCGCGGCGTCGCTCTCCGCGAGCCTCGTCTTCTCGCTCCCCCGGGAGGGGGAGGAGGCCGTCGCCCTGCTGCGCGAAGCCGTGCGGATCGTGGACGAGAACTACGCGCGCACCCCCGACTTCAGGAAAATGTATCTCGCCGGCCTCGAGGGTCTCCGGAAGGGCGCGGGCGACGATCGCTTCGTCTTCGTGAAGGAGGCGGGGAGCGGGGTTCTCCTGAAGGCGCCGGAGCGCGAGCTGCGGGTTCGCCTCTCGGGAGACGCCGGGGACGGGCTGGGCGCCTTCGAGCGCGCCTATCGGTTCGTGATGGAGAACACGGCGGCGGCGAAGAAGAAGGGGGGCGGGCTGCGCGTCATGTATTCCGCCCTCTCCGCCATGCTCGGCGCCCTGGATCCGTTCAGCGGGTTCGTCTCGCCCGAGTCCTACCGGCAGATGCGGGTGGAGCACACGGGCCGCTACGGCGGGGTCGGGGTCATCATCACGCGCAGGAGCGGGAAGCTCACCGTCATCTCGCCGATTGAGGACACGCCCGCCTTTCGCGCCGGCCTCGCGTCCGGGGACGTGATTCTGGAGATCGACGGCGCGCCGACGGGGGACATGCCCATCACCGAGGTCGTGCGCCTCATGCGCGGCCCGGCGGGCGCGCCGGTGGACCTGCTCGTATCGCGCGAGGGCCGGGCGCGTCCCCGGAAGATCACCCTGCGCCGCGCCGTCATCCGCATTCGCAGCGTGAAGATGGAGATGATGGAAGGCGGGGTCGGCTATTTGAGGATCGCGGCGTTTCACGCCCGCACGACGCGGGATCTGGACGACGCGCTGGAGGAGCTGATTCGCAGAAAGGCGCGGGGAATCGCGCTCGACTTGCGGGACAACCCGGGCGGCTTTCTCGAAACCTCCGTCGAGGTCTCGGAGCGGTTTCTGCCGGGGGGGAGCATGGTCGTCTTCACCCGGGGGCGGAGGCGCGGCGAGACGGTTCACTTCCGCTCCCGCGTGAACGGCGTCTGGCTCGACAAGCCCCTGGTGGTGCTGATCAACAAGGGCAGCGCGAGCGCGTCCGAAATCGTGGCCGGCGCCCTCCAGGACGCGGATCGCGCCCTGATCGTCGGCGAGACCAGCTTCGGCAAGGGCTCGGTGCAGGCCATCATCCCGGCCGGCGGGGCGGCCGCCCTGCGGCTGACGACGGCGAAGTATTACACCCCGCTCGGCCGCCTGATTCACGAGAAGGGCATCCGGCCCGACGTCGAGGCGGGCTCCCCGCCCCTCTCCCGGGAGGAGAGGCGCAGGCGCGGGGAAGCCCGGACGGCGTCGCTCTACGGGGCGAAGGGGAAAAAGGGCGAGCGGGGCGAAGATCCCGCCCTCGACCTGGCGGCGGCCGTCCTGAGGGACGCCGCGAGCGCGGACGTGGAGGCGCTCCGCCGGGAGGCGCTTCGCGCCGGGCGGGAGGCGCGGGCGCGGCCGCCCGCCTCCCCGGCCTTTCCCTAGCGCCGGCGCGCGCCGGCGGCCTCTTCGCTCAGGGCGTGAAGGCGAGGACGGCGCCCGCCGTGGCGGCCAGTCCCAGGAACTTTCGCGCCGTCATCCTCTCGGACAGGAGCCGGACGGCCAGGAGCGCGCTGACGATGAAGCTCAGCTGCGCGATCGGCGTGACGATGGTGGCCTCTCCGTCCCGGAGCGCGGCCAGCAGCGAGACGTTCCCGAACGTGAAGCAGACCGCGGTGGCCAGCGCGTGCGCCCAGCCCTTTTTCGAGAACCGGGGGCCGCCCTGCGTCAGGAGCGAATAGAGGAGCGCGATGGTGATGAAGAAAACCGACTGACTGTGGAGAAACATGACCGGCGCCACGCCGCCCGAGACCCCGAGCTTGTAGACGACGTTCACGAGACCGACGGATATCATCGCCGCGATCGCCCAGAGGATGGAGGCGAGCCTCTCGGTCGGGAAGTCTCCCGGGCGGAAATCCGAGAACAGGAAGATGGCGCAGCCGGTGAGGAGGAAGCCGATGATTTTCGGAATGGTGAGGGCTTCTCCCAGAAGCCCGACGGCGAGGGCGGCGGTGACGACGAAGCTCATGCGGTAGATGGGCGTGCTGACGCTCGCCTCCCCCAGCTCCACGCTTTTCATGAAACTCCAGAAGCCGGTGAAGGTGAACAGGGCGGCGGCGGCTCCCAGGAACGCGGGGGGCGTCCAGGCGTAGACGCCCCAGGCCTGCGCCCACGCCCAGGTGGCGGGCAGGACGAAGCTCGCCTGCGAGACCGTGATCGTGCCCGGAGATATCCGGTTCCTGACCGCGCGCCCGTAGACGTAGTCCGCCGCCCCGATCAGAAGCGACGCGCACAGCGCGAGCGTGATGAACCCCGGGAGCAACCGCCTCCCTCCTTTTCGATCAGGACTCTCCCCCGCCCGGCTTCGCCGGAGCCCGGGCCGACGGCTTCCATCATACCCGTTTTCGGCGCTTTCGCTTCGCTCGCGGGCGAAGGAGGATCGCCGGAGGGCCCCGGCGTCGGGCCGCCTCGCTCGCTGCCCGCCCTTTGCGCCCCTTGAAAAAGCGCGGGATTCGGCGTAGCATTTCGGTGGTTTTCGCCGTCGGAAGCGGAAGGCGCGCCGCCCGTCCGCGCAGGGGGGAGCTCGCGCGCCGCGCCCGTTTCGTTGCGGGCGGCCGACGCGCCTCGGCGGCGCCCCTCGAGGCGCTTGAAAAAGCGCGGGAAAAGGGGATAATCGAAGTCGCGGGCCCGACGCGGGCCGGTTTTTCGCGTCGCCGGCGCGGCGGTTCGGGTTCGCGCGAAGGGACGGCGCCCGTGGAGGATTGGACGATGAGAGGCCGCGTGGGAATGGCCTTGATGGTGTGTCTTCTCGCCTCGCTTTGGACGCTCGAGGGGTTCGCGGCCTCTCCCGGGGCGATCGAGCGAAGGCGCGTCTCCCGTCTCGTCGCCCACCTCAAGCGGCTGGAAAGGCCCGAGGACTGGCGCCTGGCGCGCAAGCTCTTCTCCCCGGAGCCGGCCGCGCAGTTCCAGGCGCTCCGGAAGTGCAAGCGGCCCGAAAACGAATGGCCCTGGTATCTCTCCTCCGATCACCTCAAGAACTACGCCTTCTCGGTGGACTTCATCCCCCTCAACATGGACGAGGACGCGCGCCTCGAAACCCTGATGGTCCTCCAGTCGGATCGCGGGGAGACGCCGCACTACATCACCTTCTGCCTGATGGACGACGACAGGAGGAGGCGCGCCCCGCTCGCCGCCTACAGCGACTCGAGTCACGGGCGGGAGATCACCTACCAGATAGCCGACCTCACGGCGGACGGCCTCTACGAGTTGATCGTGAACGTCCGGGAGGGCGCAAGCGGCCGCCGCGCGGACGCCGTGCGCGTCATCAAGCCGATCCGCAGGCAGCGCCGCTTCGACCTTGTGTGGTTCGCGCGCCTGAGCGAGGAGCTGCGCTGGCCGAAGCAATACGTGGACGGCGCGGAGGGGCGCGCCGTCGAAAGAAGCGAGAACCTCCGCGCGAAGGTTCGCTTCCGCTTCAACGGGCCGGGCAACCCCGCCACCCTCATCCTGAAGGGGGTGAGGAAATACGAGGAGCGATTCTCCGACGCCCGCGGCGGAAAGGAGGAGAGATCGACTTCGGTCGCCAGGTTCCCGTTCGAGGAATTCTGGCGCTGGGACGGAAAGAAGCGGCGGTTCGTCCGCGTTTTCGATTCGGGATAAGCGAGGCGGAGCCGCTTTTTTCGGCTTTCCCGGAAAGGTCGCGCAGCCCTTGAGCGTTCCCCGTCCCGTCATGCTCATCGTTCTGGACGGCTGGGGACTGTCCCCCGAACGCGCCCACAACGCCGTCGCCCTGGCCGACACCCCGACCATGGACGCCCTGCTCGCCCGCCGGCCCCACGTCCGCCTCGCCGCCTCCGGGCGCGCCGTGGGGCTTCCCGACGGGCAGATGGGCAACTCGGAGGTGGGGCATTTGAACCTCGGGGCGGGCCGGGTGGTCGATCAGGACGTCGTCCGCGTCGATCGAGCCATCCGGAGCGGCGAATTCTACGAGCTCCCCGCGTTCGTCGAGTGCGCGCGAAAGGCCGGGGCGGAAGGCGGGGCGCTGCACGTCCTGGGGCTGGTCTCGGACGGCGGCGTGCACAGCCTCCAGGAGCACG
Organism: bacterium; assembly: GCA_965242545.1. Classification (GTDB taxonomy): domain Bacteria; phylum UBA8248; class UBA8248; order UBA8248; family UBA8248; genus Bin107. The sequence continues at coordinate 2,800,121 of OZ251456.1, read as the reverse complement.
GGGTGGCGCTGGCGCGCCTGGGCCGGAAGGTCGGCGTCGAGCGCGTCTTCGCCCACGCCTTCACGGACGGTCGGGACGCCCCGCCCCGCTCCGGGCTGGGCTTCGTCGCCCGCTACGCGGAGAGCCTGCGGCGCGAGGCGGGGGCGGAGATCGCCACCCTCATGGGCCGCTACTACGCGATGGACCGCGACGAGCGCTGGGGGCGAACCGGGCGCGCCTACCGCGCCATGACGGCGGGGGAGGGCGGCCGCGCCCGAAGCGCCGTCGAGGCGGTGGAGGCCTCCTACGCGCGGGGGGTGACGGACGAGTTCATCGAGCCGGTCGCGCTGGGAGAAGGCGGGCGTCCGGCGGGGCTGATTCGGGACGGCGACGCCGTGATCTGCATGAACTTTCGCGCGGACAGGGCGCGGCAGATCACCCGCGCGTTCGCGGATCGGGAGTTCGATGGCTTCGAGGCTCCGAAGCGGCCCCGGGTTCATTACGCCTGCATGACGGAATACGACGCGCGCTTCGGGCTGCCGGTCGCGTTCGCCCCCCTGCGGATGCGGGGCCTTTTTCACCACGCGCTGGCGGACGCGGGGAGAACGTGCCTGAGGGTCGCCGAGACGGAGAAGTATCCGCACGTCACCTATTTCTTCAACGGCGGCGAGGAGACGCCCTCCCCGGGCGAGAGGCGGCGCATGGTTCCCTCGCCGAAAGTGGCCACCTACGACCTCCGGCCCGAGATGAGCGCGGAGGAGGTGACGCGGGCGGCGGTCGGGGCCATCGAAGCGGGAGAGGAGGACGCCATCGTCCTCAACTACGCCAACCCCGACATGGTGGGGCACACCGGCGTGGAGCGCGCCGCCGTCCGGGCGGCGGGCTTCGTGGACGCCTGCCTCGGGCGCGCGCTCGACGCCCTGGCGCGGGCGGGCGGGGCGGCGGTGATCACGGCGGATCATGGAAACTGCGAGACGATGTGGGACGCGGAAAACGACTGCCCCCACACCGCGCACACGCTGAACGAGACGCCCTGCGTCCTCTTCGCGCCCGGGTTCGACGGCCCGCTCAGGACGGGGGGCGCGCTCCGCGACGTGGCGCCCACCCTCCTGGGGCTGATGGGAATTTCGCCCCCGCCGGAGATGACGGGCGCGGACTTGAGGATTTCATAGCGCGCCGCTCGCTCCGTCCCGCCCGCGGCGGGCGGAGGCTTCCCGCGACGGCGCATCGACTCGAGGGGAGGACGGGCATGAGCGAGGGAGTCCCCGATTTTCAGGCGCTTGGCGCGATGTTCCATCAGGAGACGGCCGGGCTGACCGACGCCCAGCTCGACTGGGAGGATCCCTCCGAGGAGTGGTCGCGCTGGAGCATCCGGCGGCAGATAAGCCACGTGGCGCTCGCCTATTTCTTCTGGTGGGTGAAGATGTGGGGCCGGACGCTCTGGCCGGAGGCGCCGCCCGGGGACCCGGTGGATTTCTCCAAGGCGGCGCCGGATCGGTACGATCGGAGGCTGGATGAGGAAAAATACTGGAAGCTCGAGGATTTGCTGCCCAAGTTCGACGAGGCGCTCCGGCTCGCCGAGCGCGCCGCCGAGGGGAGGAGCGGGGAGGATCTGCGGACGCTCGCCATCACCCGCTCGTTCAGGCCGGAGCTGATGATGGGGGACACGGAGGAGCCGGTCTATCGGTTCTGGGCGCGCGTCTGCGCCTTCCACGACGAGGGACTCGCCCGGGACGCGGAGGATGAGACGAAGTTCACGTTCACCCTCGGGGGGATGCTTCGGCAGATGTATTGGGAGGCGCTCGCGCATTTGCGGACGATTCAGCGTCTGAAGAGGAAGCAGGGGCTGACGCCCGTCGCGCGGGTTCCCAGGGAGGGCCTGCTGCGCGATCCGTTTTTCTGGGGGCCCGAGGACGAACCCGGCGCGTGAGAGGCCGCGCGCTTTTCGGGGTTTTTCGGCGCGCTGTCTCGTTCCGTCTCGCTCGATGGAGCGGATGAATCCATCGGCCCGGACGCGGGGTTCATCCGGATGCGGTTCAGGGCGGGGAGCCGCCCGTCCGCGCCCTTGTTCTTGAGGAGCCGCTCTCATGCCGTTCGCCGAGCCGTCCTCCGGCGTCGAGATTTTCTACGAGACCCACGGGGAGGGCGCGCCCCTTCTGCTGGTGAGCGGAACGGGCCACGACCACGCCTTCTGGTCGGGACAGCTGCCCGCGCTGAGCGCGGACTACCGCTGCGTCGTCTTCGACAACCGGGGGGCGGGCAGGAGCGCGGCGCCCGCGCCGGGATACTCCCTCGCGGACATGGCGGAGGACGCCGCGGGCGTTCTCGACGCCGCGGGCGCGGCGCGCGCCCACGTCATGGGCTTTTCGATGGGCGGCCACATCGCCGCGGAGCTCGCCCTGCGCCATCCGGCGCGCGTCCTCAGCCTGGGGCTTCATCACACCTGGGCGAGGAACTGCGCGCGGCTGGCCTCCTTTCAGCGCGCCCGGATGCGCTTCGCCGCGCGCGGGGAGCGCGAGGCGCTCGTCGAGCTCAGCCTCCTGGGGCTTTACTCGCACGAGTTCTACGACGCGAACGCCGACGCCATGGAGGAAAAAAGAAAGTGGCTCATGGAGGCGTCGGGAGAGGACGTCGGCTGGGAGGGACAGCTGGCCGCCTGCCTGGAGGGAGACACGCTGGATCGCCTTCACCGAATCAAGGCTCCCACCCTCATCACCTGCTCGGATCGCGACCTCATCGTCGATCCCCATCACGCGCGGGAGATGCGCGCCCGCATCGAGGGTTCCCGGCTCGTCGTCATGGAGGGCACGGGCCACGTCGCGCTCATCGAACGCCCCGACGCCTTCGCCCGCGTCTGCCGCGATTTCCTCGCCTCCCTGGCGGATTGAGCGCGGTCGGGAGGCGAGGCATTCCCGTGATGAAGCGGATTCTCGACTGGCTCGCGGCCAGAAGAGCGGCGCGGCGCGGGAGAGGGGCGCCCGGAGGAGGCCCCGGTCTGCCCATGGTGCCGGATCAGGCGGGGGCGGAGGCCCTTTTCGCCGCGCGACTCGAGGCCCACGCGAAATGGATCGAGAGCGCCGGCGCGCGGGGGGAGCGCGCCGATTTGGAGGGGGCGCGCCTCGAGCTCGTCAGCCTGTTCCTGGCGAACCTCTCCCGGGCGAACCTGCGGGGGGCGCGCCTCGCCCGCGCCAACGCGCAGTGGGCGAACCTGAACGGGGCGGACCTCTCGAACGCCCGTCTGGAGGGCGCCGATCTGTTCCAGTCGGGCCTCGAGGGGGCGAATCTCCCGGGCGCCCGGGCGGCCGGAGCGAACATGATGTCGGCGAATCTGAAGTTCGCGGATTTGACGAACGCGGATTTGGGCGGGGCCGACCTGCGCGGCGCCTCGCTTCAGGGGGCGAAGCTCGGGGGCGCGAACCTCGCGAAGGCCCTCCTGGACGACGCGGACCTGGAGCGCGCCGACCTCCGGGGCGTCGATCTCTCGGAGGCGCGGGGGCTGACGCCCGCGCAGGCCGAAGCCGCGCTCACCGATGAAAAAACGCGCCTGCCGGAGGCGTGAGGGCGCGGGATCGCGGATTTGCGCCCCCGTCTTTTTCTTTTTTTGAATCCGGTTTATGATGCGGGCGCTGAAGAGACTCGACGAGCGGGAGCGAAGGCATGTCGCAGGCGGCGCGGATGGTGGGCGAAGACGTCGACTTGGTGGAATACTATTACGAGCGGGGCTTTTCCGACGGGCTGCCCGTGGCGCCGCCCACGCCGGAGAAGATCGACGCCGCCGTCGCGGCGATGGGGGGAGAGAAGGCTCGCCTGGAGTGCCGCGTGCCTCCCCGCTGGGGCGGCCTCACGAGAGAGGCGCTGGCGATCAACATGGTGATGGCGGGCTGCCGGGCCGAATACGCCCCCGTCGTCCGCGCGGCGATGCTCGCCCTGTGCGACGCGCACTTCAACCTGAACGGCGTGCAGGCCACCACCCACATGGCGTGTCCGCTCATCGTCGTGAACGGGCCGGTGCGGGGCGAGATCGGCATGAACGCGGGCTGCAACGTCTTCGGCTCGGGCAACCGCGCGAACGCGACGATAGGCCGCGCGGTGCGGCTGATGCTCCTCAACGTGGGCGGGGCGTGGCCGGGCGACCTCGACAAGAGCACGCTGGGCTGCCCCACGAAATACGCCTACTGCATCGCGGAGAACGAGGAGGCGAGCCCCTGGGCGCCCTATCACGTGGAGCAGGGCTACGCGCCGGGGGATTCGACGGTCTTCGCCATCGCGGCCGAGGCGCCCCACAGCGTGACGAACCACGTCTCCGACGATCCGGAGGGCGTCCTCGACAGCGTCTGCTCGGCGATGAGCACGATCGCCCACAACAACGCGGTGAGCAGCGGATCGTGCGCCGTCGTCCTCGGCCCGGAGCACGCGGCCACCATCAGCGCGAGGAACTGGACGCGAAACGACGTGAAGAGCTATCTGTGGATGCACACCACGAACACCTTCGCCGACATTTCGTTCAGCCACCGCTACGGGAAAATCTACAACCGAAACATCCCCAGATGGTACAGGCGCGAGGCGGACGAGCGCATCCCCATCGTGCCGTCGCCGGCGAACGTCCACCTGTTCGTGGCGGGGGGAGAGGCGGGCCGCTTCTCCGCCTTCATCCCCGGCTGGGGACACATGACGAACCCGGTGCTGCGGGCGATTGACGGAACCGCGCCCCGGGACGGCGGCCCCGTCTGCGTGGGCGGCGCCTGTCTGCTTTAGAAAAAATCGACCACGGGAGGAAAAGCCATGAACGACGTCATCACCGGCCAGGCCGTCTATGACCCCCGGGGGGTGGTCGAGGCGGAGGCGCAGCCCACCGCGCCGCGCGTCCCGAGCCTCAAGGGCCTCAAGCTCGGCGTCCTGGACAACACCAAGTGGAACGGGCGCAGGCTCCTGGAGAAGACCACGGCGCTGATGGAGGCGGAGGGCCCCTTCTCGGAGGTGCGCTACTACAAGAAGGAGAGCTTCTCCAAGAACGCCGCGCCCGAGCTGATCGCGCGCATCGCGGAGGAGAACGACGTCGTCCTGACGGCGATCGGCGACTGAGGCTCCTGCACCTCGTGCTGTATGCACGACGCGGTCTCTCTGGAGCGGAAGGGGACGCCCACCGCCGTGGTGGTGACGGAGGTCTTCCTGCGCGAAGCCCGCGTGCAGAGGGCGGCGCTGGGGATGGAGGGCCTCGACCCCGTGGTGATCGAGCATCCCCTGAGCACCCTCTCGGACGAGGAGATCGCCGCGCGCGCGAGCGACGCGGCGCGGCAGGCGGTGAAGGCGCTGCTCGGCGCGTAGCCGCCCTTCGACGATGAAGCCCCTCGAAGGCGTCCGCGTTCTGGACCTCACGCAGTTTCTCTCGGGGCCCCAGACCACGCTTTTCCTGGCGGGGCTGGGCGCCGAGGTCATCCGCATCGACAATCCGGCCACCGGCGACCCGGTGGCCGATTCCCCTCCCTACATCGGTGCCGAGGGCGTCTCCTATCATCCGCAGACGGACGAGGACATGGGCATCGCCTATCTCAAGCGCGCGCGGGGGAAGAAGGCGATCACCCTCAACCTCAAGGATCCGCGGGGGCTCGCGCTGTTCTACGAACTCGCGGATCGCTCCGACGTCGTCGTGGAGAATTTCTCCGTCGGCGTCACCCGAAGGCTCAAAATCGACTACGAGACGCTTCGCGCGCGCAGACCCTCGCTGGTCTACTGCTCCATCACGGGCTACGGTCAGACGGGCCCCGACGCGGGGCTGAAGGGCTACGACGCCGTCTCCCAGGCGGCGTCGGGGCTGATGAACCTCACGGGATTCCCCGACGGCCCGCCCACCAAGGCGGGCTCCGCCCTGGGCGACAGCATCGGCGGCGCGTTCGCCTTCGGCGCGGTGATGACGGCGCTCTTCCACCGCGAGCGCGCCGGCGAGGGCCAGCACATCGACGTTTCGATGATCGACTGCATCTTCTCGCTCATCTTCGACGAGCCGATGGACTGCTACGAGCGGCTGGGGCTTCCGCCCCGAATCGGGAACCGCATCATGCGCCTCGCCCCCTTCAACGCCTACGAGACGAAGGACGGCTGGGTCGTGATCGCCTCGGGCACCAACGCCCACTGGCGCGACATCCTGCGCGGCGTCGAGCGCGAGGACCTCATCGGCGACGAGCGGTACGAGGACATGAGCCGGCGCGTCACCCGGCGCGAGGAGGTGGACGGAATCATCACCGCCTGGACGAGGGAGCGCGCGACGAAGGAGGCGGTCGCCTCCCTGCGCGGGCGCGACGTCATCTGCGGGCCGGTGAACGACATCAACGACATCCTCGCCTGGCCGCACATGCGCGCGCGGGGGATGATCGTCGATCTGGAGCACCCCGCGCTCGGGACCCTCCCCGACGCGAAGGCGCCGGGCTTTCCCCTGAAGTTCAGCGGAATGGAGGGAGGCTACGCCGCCCCCGCCCCGCTCGTGGGCCAGCACAACGGGGAAATCCTGGGCGGGCTGCTCGGGGTGCCGGAGGCGGAGCTGGAGGCGCTGAAGCGCGAGGGCGTGGTCTAGGAGGCTCCTCCCGGGCGGCTTCCGGGAGCGGCGTCGGCCGCGCCCCGCTTCTCCCGCTTGATCCCCGGCCCTTCGCGGATTAAGATTTCCCCCGCCGATCGAGAGAATCCCGAACCCCCGCTTCCCCGGAGGGGAGAGCCATGAACCCAGCCGTTGCCGAAGCCGAAGCCCTGCGCGCGATGGACAGGGCGCACGTCTGGCATCCGCTCATGAATCACTCGGGCATGGAGGAGCGTCCCCTCGACGTCGTGGTGAGCGCCGGCGGCTCGACCATCCGGGACGCCGCCGGCCGCGAATACATCGACGCCATGGCGGGGCTCTGGTGCGTGAACGTCGGCTACGGGCGCGAGGAGGTCGCCCGGGCGGCCTACGAGCAGATGCTCGAGCTCTCCTACTACCCCCTCACCCAGGTGAACCCGCCGGCGGCGCGGCTCGCCGCGCGGCTCGCCTCCCTGCTGCCGGAGGGGCTCGACCGCGTCTGGTTCGTGAACTCGGGATCCGAGGCGGTGGACACCGCCGTCAAGCTGGCGCGCGCCTACGGGCGGCTGAACGGCGGGAGGAGCTACAAGATCATCGCCCGCCACCAGGGCTACCACGGGGCGACCATCGGCGGGGCGAGCCTCACCGGGCAAACGTCGCGCCGCGCCGCGTTCGAGCCGCTTCTGCCGGGCGTGATTCACGTGAGCGCCCCCTATTTCTACCGCAGCGGCGCGGCGTCGGAGGAGGAGCTCGCCCGACGGTGCGCGGAGGAGCTCGACGAGGTCATCCGCTACGAGGATCCGGAGACGGTGGCGGCGTTCATCGCCGAGCCCGTCATCGGCGGCGGCGGGGTCATCCCCCCGCCCGCGGACTATCTCGGGCGGATGCGGGAGGTGTGCGGGCGCTACGGCGTCCTGTTCATCGCCGATGAGGTCATCACCGGCTTCGGCCGAACGGGCGCGCTCTTCGCCTCCGATCTCTACGGAATCGCGCCGGACATCATGACGCTGGCCAAGGGGCTGAGCAGCGCCTACCTGCCCATCGGGGCGACGGCGGCCACCGGCGAAATCTTCGAGGCGCTGAACGCGGAGGGCGAGACGGGGTTCCTCCAGATCAACACCTACGGCGGACACCCCGCCTCCTGCGCGGCGGCGCTCCGCAACCTGGAGATCATGACGGAGGAGGAGCTGCCCGCGCGCGCGAGGAAAGTGGGCGGCTATCTGGGCGGGCTTCTGCGAAAGCTCTCGGACATCCCCTGCGTGGGCGACGTGCGCGGGGTGGGCCTCATCTGGGGGGTGGAGCTGATCGAGGAGGACGGCGCGCCCCTTTCGACGGCGGCCACCGCGAAGGCGCTGGCCTACGCCAGGGAGGAGGGCGTCATTCTGGGCAAGAACGCCGGAATCGCCAACGGCCCCTCGAACACCGTCACCATCAGCCCGCCGCTCGTCCTCACCGAGGAGGAGGCGGATCGCGTGGCGTCCGCCCTTGACGGCGCCCTGCGCCGCCTCCAGGCGGAGAGCGCCGCGTAGGGCGAAGATTCATCCCATGCGCCATTTTCAGGAGACTGCGCCATGTCCAACGTCACCATGCTCGACGTCGAGGAGTTGAAGAAGACGAAGCTGGCCCCCTTCGTCAACAAGGCGCTCAAGCACCGCGCGCCCGACCCCGCCTTTCACGCCATGCAGGGCCACAACGAGGACCTGGCGAAATCCATGTATCTCGCTTGGGGATCGGTGTTCAACGCCGGCGCCATCGACCACAAGCTCAAGGAGATCATCCGCGTCCAGCTCTCGCGCCGCGCCTTCTGCAACTACTGAGGGAACGTGCGCTCTGCTTCGGCGAAGCAGGCGGGCCTCACCGAGGAGATGATAGACGAGGGCATCGACAACTGGCGCGAGAGCGAGAAATTCTCCGACGCCGAGAAGCTGGCGCTCGAATACGGCGAACTCATGGATTCGGAGCCGGAGAAGATCGACGAGGCGTTCTACGCGCGGCTCCGGGAGCATTACTCCGACGCGGAAATCGTGGAGCTCGGCGCGTTCATCGGCTTCAACGTGGGCTATCACACGTTTTTCAGAACGCTCGACTTCTACCCCATGTTTTCCCCCGACGGGCAGCTGGTGAGCCAGGAGGAGTCGCGCCGCATCTACGGCGACTGCCCCGTCTCGCACCTGAGCGGCCCGCTCGCCCGCGCGTCGGACGGGGACGGCGACCGCGCGCGGACGAACGGCGCCTAGGAGAAAGCCATGCCGATCATCGAGCCGCTCGACCCCGGAGAGATCGGGGAGAAGAACTGGGAGCGCGTCATGGCGCGCACCGCCGAGACCCAGGCGCCCGACGCCCTTTTCTCGCGCGTCATGGCGCGCGCCCCCGGCTGCGCCGACGCCCTGCACGACGCGATGCACCGCTCCCACGCCATGGGCGGGGTGGATCACAAGCTCAAGGAGATGATCCGGATCCAGCTCGCCAGAACCGCTCGGGACACCTACTTCGCCAACCTGCGCTCGGAGCGGGCGCGGAAGGAGGGGCTGACGGAGGCGCGCATCGAGGCCGCCTGCGGCGACTTCGAGAACGACCCGCAGTTCACCGACGCCGAGAAGTGGGCGCTTCGCTATTCCTACTGGATGTATCGGGACGCGGCGCGTCTCGACGGGGAATTCTACGAGGAGGGGAAAAAGCATTTCTCGGAGGCGCAGATCATGGAGATCGGCTCGATGGTCGCGCTCCACTACGGCCTCCAGGTGTTCATGCGCACGCTGAAGGCCTGGCCCCTCCACGATCCGGAGGGAAACGCCGTGACGCAGGCGGAATCCGCGAAAATCTACGGCGAAAGCGTCCCCCCGCCCGCGCGGATCTCTCCGGAGGCTTAGGTCGTGGCGATTCTTCTGAGCGACGTCTGGCCGATAGAAAACCCGCAGGACTGCAAGGTTCATTGTCCGTTTTCGCGTCGCTCTTCTGGAGCATTTCTCCAGACTGGCGACTGACGAGTTGATTCTCTCGCGCGAGGAGTTCTGGAAGCGCGTCCTCATGACGTGCGGCGATCAGGGCTTCAATCGCAACTGACGCCTGTTCGCTTTCGGCGGCGCGGGCGGCTGCGAACTTCCGCATCCCGCCTTGCGCGCCTCGCCGTTCTTTAATAGGTTATCGGCTTCATGGCGAGTCCGCGGGGGCGGCAGCTCGCGACAAGTCCGGCCGGGCGGCGCGATGCGGCGTTCGAGCGCCTGGAGCGGCGCGCCGTCGGGTCGGATGATCTCTCGACAACCGTATTTCGACAGAGTGGGAGCGAACGAATGAAAAATCACGATCGGACTTTCCTCGCGCGGCCGATGGCGTCGGGCGCGCTTCTCGCCGGCCTCGGCCTGCTCCTCGCCGCGGCGGAGGCGGCCGCGGCCGCGCCCGTCGAGACGCGGGTCGCCACCGGGGGCTACATTTTCGGCACCTTCTTCCTGCTGATCTGCGGCGCGCTCGTCATGTGGATGTGCGCGGGCTTCACGATGCTGGAGGCCGGCTCGGTGCGAACCAAGAACGCCTCCGTCATCTGCCTCAAGAACATCGGCCTCTACGGGATTGCGGGGCTCATGTTCTACCTCATCGGCTACAATCTCATGTTCGTCGACGTCGGGAGCTGGATAGGCGCGGTCAGGCCCTTCTTCAGCCCCTCGGCGGACGAGCTCGCCCTTCTCGCCGGAAACGAGGCGGCGGGCAAGGCCGTCCTGGGGACCGACTACGCGACCGCCTCGTTCTGGTTCTTCCAGATGACGTTCGTGGCGACCACCGCCTCCATCGTCTCCGGCGCCCTCGCCGAGCGCGTGAAGCTCTGGTCGTTCTTCATCTTCACCGCCGCCCTGACCGCCGTCATCTATCCCCTGGTGGGCGCCTGGACGTGGGGCGGGGGCTGGCTGACCGCCCTCGGCTTCTCGGATTTCGCCGGCTCCACCATCGTGCACTCGACCGGGGGCTGGGCGGCGCTCGCGGGCGTGATGCTGGTGGGCCCGCGCCGGGGCAAATACCGGCCCGACGGCAGCGTCAAGTCCACCCCGCCCTCGAACGTGCCCTTCGTCACCCTGGGCGTGTTCATCCTGTGGTTCGGCTGGTTCGGATTCAACGGCGGCTCGATGCTCGCGCTCAAGGGCTCGGTTGACGCGCTGGCGATAAGCAACGTGCTGATCAGCACCAACCTGGCGGCGGCGGCGGGGTGCGTCGCCGTCCTCTTCATCGCGCGGCCCGTGCTGGGGCGGGTGGACCTGCTCGCGGTGCTGAACGGCGCCATCGCCGGCCTCGTCTCCATCACGGCCGCGCCGAACATCGTCGAGTATCACTGGGCGGTCGTCATCGGCGCGATCGGCGGCGTCGTCTGCACGTTCGGCATGAGCTTCCTGGAGAAGATGAAGATCGACGACGTGGTGGGCGCGATTCCCGCCCACCTCTTCGCCGGCGTCTGGGGGACGCTCGCGGTCTGCATCGCCGGCGGGGGCAATTTCCTGGCGCAGCTCGCGGGCATCGTGGCGGTGGGCGTCTTCGTCTTCGCCGTCTCGATCGGCCTGTGGAAGATTCTCGAAAGCACCATCGGCCTCCGTGTCTCCACCAGCGTGGAGGAGATGGGTCAGGATTCGGCGGAGCTCGGCCTTGAGGCTTACCCCGAGTTCGTGCTCATGCCCGACGAGGACGACGCGAAATACGCGCGCGAGAACGGCTGAGGGAGGGGGAACCCGGCGCGCGCGGCTTCTCTCCCTGAACCGGAAAGCCGCGCCTTTGGCCCCTCGCGTTGAAGCGGAGCCTGAGTGAGCGCGCCCGCCACCCGGCGGGCGCGCTTCATTCATGGTCGCAGAGGGAAAAGTCCCTGAAAAGCTTGGGGAGAGTGATTTTACTCTTGTGGTTCCGCCAGCACCCAAAATCTTTTCAAAGGAAGTTCCGCACGGATATCTTCATCCAGGTTATCGTAGGAAGAAAACAACTGATCCAGAATTACGTCCTGAGCCCATAGACGGACTTTGAAGAAATGTCGAGCCGTCTCTTTTTCGACGGATGAACGAAATCCTCCCCAAGAAACCAAAAGCCCTTGATCGGCAGCGACACTCTGCATTACGCCAATCAGCTCATTCAAGGTTTGAAGACCAATAGGGCTGTCAGAGGATTTTACTTGAACGCAAATCCTCGGTTGTGCAAATCCCAGCTGTCCCGGCGCGGCTAGTATATCAATGCCTTTGTCCGGTCCTTCTGGGCTCTTGAAGGTGGTATAGCCTTGAGCCTTCAAGATGGCCTCTACCAGCCTGGTCATCCCATGCCCCTTGAATTTCTTGATGATTTCCTTTGCGATTTGATCGCGGGCGAGTGCTACAAAGTCCACCGATTCTTGCTCTTCCTCAACGTCTGTTGATCTCGCTTCTTGTTGAGCGGTGGTTGGATCTCTATGAGAATCCGGGTCTACGGAAACCATAGCGCGAATTCGGTTTTCTGCGTCATTCTTGACGATTTGGCAAATTGTCTGCTGTGCGCCGAGCGAATATAGGAGGTCTTGGTCAATTTTTGCTCGGGGCACCCCGTCTTCATTGAACCAGTTAACTCTACGGCTATGATAAAAAGGATTTTCCGAGGCGGGATGGTATTCATATTCGTCGAGTATTTGTCCGAATACGATGGTCGATTTCCCTTTTCGGGGCATCGCGATCAAGTCGTGGATCTGCATGGATTTTAGGAAAGACCAGACTTGGCCCAAATGGCTCCCAATGGTGCGTCTTGAAGCTTCTGGGTATCTTTGCTCAAGCAAACGTCTTAAAAAATCTTGGTCTCCAATTTGCGACAAATCATCATTCAATCTATCCCAAGTGAGGAAGACTCTCTTTTCATCCAGAAATTTGGGCTCGTATTCTCCTTGAGAGCCGCCACGAAAAAGCCAAAGCGCCATAGTTCTTCTCCTAGGATGGATGGTCCTTTTTGAAAAAATACGCGCTCTTGTTTTATTTCGCAATCACCCTGCCCCGAAGTGCGCCTGTTGCCGCCTCCTTCAAGACGCCCTCCATCACCTCGGCGACGCACAGGGGGAGGCGTCCTCTATCCGGCTGCACCAGCCCGCTTCATACATTTCGCGCGCGTCCCTGGGGGTGAAGCAAACCCCGCCCGGGCGGGCGCCGTCCGTCCGGGGCTTTGCGAATCGGCGCGAATCGGTGTATGTATGCCTTCTTCCAGCCCGACCCGGCCGCCGGCGCGGGACGGCTCCCAGGAGCCGGGCGGCGGGGCGCGGATGATCAACATCCCGCCGGAGGCGAACCTGTGGCGCAAGCGGTATGCAACGGAGTCCAGATTTCCTATGACGACAACGGGGTGAAAACCCCGAATCCCCCCGTCGTGTTCCTGCACGCCCACGGGCTGAACCGATCGATGTGGGATCGCCAGAAGCTCGCGCTCCGGGGCGAATACCGGGTCGTGACCTACGACCTGAGGGGACACGGCCGCTCGGAGAAGCCCTCCACGGGCTACGGGCGGGACGTGGAGGTGGCCGACCTGGCCGCCCTGCTCGAACACGTCGGGATACCGAAGGCCCACCTCGCGGGGCTGAGCCGCGGAGCCGCCGTCGCGCTGGCCTTCGCCGCGGCGCACCCGGAGAGGACGGCGTCGGTCATCGCGATGGGAGCGGGCTACGACTTCCCCCGCCTCATGCCCGAGTTCGCCGACCAGAGGCTTCAGACCATGGCCACCCTGAGAGCCGAGGGGCTGCGGGCGGCGAAGGACTACTGGGCGGAGCTGCCCATCTTCGCCTCCCTGGCGGAGAACGAGGACGCCGCCGACTGGGCGGAGGAGATGCTCCTCACCTACACGGGCGCGCACTGGCTCGACCAGAACCCGCCGCAGGATCCGTCCCTCGCCGGCCTCGCCGGCAGAATATCGGCGCCCGCGCTCCTGATGGTGGGCGAGAAGGATCTGCCCGGCTTCCACGCCTGCGCGGACGAGCTGGCCGCGAAGATCGAGGGCGCGGAGAAGATGGTGGTTCCGGGCGTGGGGCACCTGATGGCGATCGAGGACGCCGAGGCGGTGACGGCGCGCGTCTCCGCGTTTCTGGCGCAGCGATAGGGAGAGGCCGCTTCGCGCGGGGGACGCCCCCGGCTCCCGGCGCCGGGAGAGGAAGCCCGGGGAGCGCCGCGCGCGCGGCGGAGGCGCCGCTTGAGTCCATTTTCCGAAGTCAGAAAAATCGAGACGGACGCGCTCATCATCGGCGGCGGCGTCGCCGGCATGATGGCGGCGGTGGGCTGCGTTCGCTCGGGGGTGAAGCCCCTCCTCGTCACGAAGGCGACTTTTCCCTCCGGCAGCTCCTCCATGGCGCGCGGCGGCTACACCGCGGCGATGGGCCACGCCGAACCCGCCGACAGACCGGAGTTTCTCTACGAGGATTCCGTCGAGGCGAGCTACGGGCTGTGCAACCGCCGGCTGATGCGGATCATGAGCGAGGAGGCCATCCAGCGGACAATCGAACTCGACGCCTGGGGGCTGGGCCTCGTGCGGATGGAGAACGGCGGATACCACCAGAAGAAGAGCGCGTCCCACCGGTTTCCGCGCCTTCTCCACTGCGGGAAGCTGATGGGCAAGCCGCTCATGCGGGCGCTGGCGGGGAAGGTGCGGGCGTGGGACGTCGAGACGATTCAGCACGCCATTCTCGTGGACCTGATGAAGGAGGGGGGGCGCGTCGTCGGCGCGTGGGGGTTTCTGTACCGCGAGGGCGTCCCCGTCGTCGTCCACGCGCGATCGACGATAGTGGCCACGGGCGGCGCCCCCCAGCTGCACGAGGTGAACGACTCGCCGCCCTACATCTCGGGCGACGGCTACGCCATGGCGCTCCGGGCGGGCGCCGACCTCATCGACATGGAGTTCATCGACTATCAGCTGCTCGCGGCGGCGCCCTTGAAGATCAGGGGCTATCCGCCGCACACGAGCGGCTTCATCAACGCGGGCGCCCATCTCCTCAACGGGGACGGCGAGCGTTTCATGTGGAGATACGACCCCGAAAAGGGCGAGCGCGCCACGCGCGCCGTGGTGAACCGGGGGGTGGGGATGGAGATTTTCGAGGGGCGCGGCACGGAGAACCACGGCGTCTTCCTCGACGCGCGCCACGTGATCGACGAGGTGAACGACGGCGCCACGGCGGACATCATCCGCGTCTTCAGAACCCAGGGCGTGAACATGGCGGATTCCCCCATCGAGGTGGCGAGCGGGCCGCACACCTATCTGGGCGGCATCCGGATAGACGAGTGGGGACGCGCGAGCCTCGAGGGGCTCTACGCGGGCGGCGAGGCGGCGGGCGGCGTCCACGGAGCGAACCGGACGGGCGGGGCGGCGCTGGCGGACAGCTACGTCTTCGGGCTTCGCGCGGGGATAGGCGCGGCGTGCGAGGGGAAGCGGCGCGAAAGGCCCGACCCCGAAAGCGGCGGCTGGCGCGAGGGATTGGAGCGGCTGCGGGCGCGGGAGGCGCGGGCCGGACGACAGGCGCCTGCGCCTGGAGGCGCAGCGCGTGGGGGTGGAGGAGATAGGGCAGATACGCGAGGAGAAGCGGCTCCTGAGGGCGCTCGCCCGGCTCGACGAGCTGGAGGCGGAGAACGAGGGGGC
>OZ251456.1:0-2780000 GCA_965242545.1 bacterium | reverse complement strand
AGGGGTTAGCGCTTCGGCGCGAAGCCGTGAATCGAAGCCCCGGTAAACGGCGGCCGTAACTATAACGGTCCTAAGGTAGCGAAATTCCTTGTCGGGTAAGTTCCGACCTGCACGAATGGCGTAACGATCTGGGGACTGTCTCAGCGAGTGACTCAGTGAAACTGTAGCAGCGGTGAAGATGCCGTTTACCCGCGACTAGACGGAAAGACCCCGTGCACCTTTACTACAACCTGGCAATGACACCCGGAATATCATGTGTAGGATAGGTGGGAGACTCTGAAGCATGGCCGCCAGGTCGTGTGGAGTCGTCCTTGAAATACCACCCTTGTTATTTTGCGTGTCTAATCCAGGTCCGTGAATCCGGGCCGGAGACATTGTCAGGCGGGTAGTTTGACTGGGGCGGTCGCCTCCCAAAACGTAACGGAGGCGCCCGAAGGTGCCCTCAGGCTGAATGGAAACCAGCCGTCGAGTGTAAAGGCAAAAGGGCGCTTGACTGCGAGACAGACACGTCGAGCAGGTGCGAAAGCAGGGCTTAGTGATCCGGTGGTTCCGAGTGGAAGGGCCATCGCTCAACGGATAAAAGGTACGCCGGGGATAACAGGCTGATCTCCCCCAAGAGTTCACATCGACGGGGAGGTTTGGCACCTCGATGTCGGCTCATCGCATCCTGGGGCTGAAGCAGGTCCCAAGGGTTTGGCTGTTCGCCAATTAAAGCGGTACGCGAGCTGGGTTTAGAACGTCGTGAGACAGTTCGGTCCCTATCTGTCGTGGGCGCAGGAGATTTGAGGGAAGCTGACCCTAGTACGAGAGGACCGGGTCGGACGAGCCTCTGGTGTTCGAGTTGTGGCGCCAGCCGCAGCGCTCGGTAGCTATGCTCGGAAGGGATAACCGCTGAAAGCATATAAGCGGGAAGCCCCTCCCAAGATGAGATCTCCCCGGACTTCGGTCCCTGAAGGCCCCTTCGAGACCAGGAGGTTGATAGGCCGGAAGTGCAAGCGCAGCAATGCGTTCAGCTGACCGGTACTAATAGGCCGTGAGGCTTGACCAATTGAAATGATTCGATGAATCTTTCGTCGGTTCCCGGCCGGCGCGCCGGGAGCTTCGTGACGTCGGTCGCGCGATTCGGTTGTCGGTTTTTTCGAGACATTTCCGGTGGCCATGGCGGCGGGGCCACACCCGTTCCCATCCCGAACACGGCAGTTAAGCCCGCCAGCGCCTATGGTACTGCGGTTTTTGCCGTGGGAGAGTGGGTCGCCGCCGGAATATGGCCGGAAGCCCCGTCGGTGGAGCCCCCTTTCCCGGCGGGGCTTCCTTCGTCTTGACGGGCGCGCGGACGTCCGCGGGCGGGTTTTTGGGGCGCGCCGCCCTCCCGCGCCGCGAGTTGCCGTCATTTCCCCGGCGCGCGCCGGGCGCGCCCGGTTCGGGGAGGCTTTTCTTTCGGCGGAGGGTCGAGGGTTGTTTCCCGTTCACTGGGAGGCGCGGAGCGACGCGGGCGTTTTCCTGTTCAACCAGGGGGAATACTGGTGCGCGCACGAGGAGTGGGAGGGCGTCTGGCTGGAGTCGGAGCCGACGCCCAAGAAGTTCTACCAGGGTCTCATCCAGCTCGCCGCGGGCTACGTGAAGCTCCAGCAGCGCCACTACCAGGGCGCGCTCGCCAACCTGAAGAAGGGGCTCGAGCGCTTCCGGGAGGTGGACGAGGCGGTGGGCGACCTCGACGCGCCCATTCTCTACAAAAGGCTCGTCAACCAGTCGCGCGGCGTGCGCGTGAGCCTGCTGGATCAGGGCGAGGAGCGCCTGCTCGCCCGCGCGTGGGACTTGTGGCCCAGAATCGAATACGTCGAGAACCGGGGAGCCTCCCCCCTCGCCGCCGGTCGCGGGGATGAGAGATGACGCGCCGCGCCGTTCGCCCGTCGGTTCTGCTTCTCCTCGCCGGGTGCGCGGGCCTTCCGCTCGCCGATTCCCCCTTGCAGAGAATCACGCGGGCGCGCTCCGGCGAATCCGCGCGGATTTACCTGGCGTCGGTTCGCCCCGAGCGGGTTCCCTCCCGGGACGGCGCGGCCGCGTCGATGGCCGTCGAGGACGCCGGCGTGCGCGCCGCCGTCTGCGCGGGGCTTCGGCTCACGCGGTTCCGCTGCGTCCGCGTGAACGGGGAAGGGCCGCCGGCCGGGAAGCCGGACTACGTCATTCGCGTGGAATACGACGTGGTAGACGGGAGCCGCTTCTTCGGCGGGGCGTCCGTCGGCGGGGTGATTTTCAGCGGCGCCGCGCCTGGCGGAAGCGACCCGCCCGGGGACGCGGCGCATTCTCTGCGCTGGGGCTTTCGGGTGACGAGGGCGGGCGAGACCGCGCCCCTGTTCGAGAGCGGCTTCCGGGAGGAGAGCCTCCAGTTCTGGCGCTTCGAGATCGAAGCCTGGATGGCGCGCTATTTCTCGGAGTGAGCCGGCTATCGGCTGACGAGGAAGGCGGCCATCGCGCCGATGATCCGGATTGACGTCCAGTTCTTCGCGCAGATCTTTCCGCTTCCGCAACTCGTCCATCGCGAGGCGCAGGACGTTCTTGACCTTGTGATCGCTGTAAGGTTCGTCCTCTCCGAAGCGAAAGCCGTTGAAAGCCGTCATCGTACCCTCCAGTTTTTCCTCGTTGAGCAAGCGCGCCTCGACCACTTCCAGATAGTCGGCTGCGCGGCCCGCCCATTCGCATTCAGGCTTTTTCTTCAGAAGCCGTTTGTGGTTCAGGAGCCATCTGTAGATGGATCGTCACTCGACGACGCGGATGATTTCTCCGGGCGTCTTCGGGAGAATCCACTTGCGGACCGGATCGCCCGCGAGGATATCGCCCTCTTCGGGCGTGCTCCCGTCCGGCAAGTTGATCGTGAGGAGCAACGCCTTCGGCTCCTTATAGCCCAGACCCCGCGCCCCGCGTTGCTCCGAAAGGCGGGATGCCCTATCATCCTCCCGACTCGCGCGCCCTCCATGATTTCCGTCTCCCGAACGCGGGAGGATTCTCCATGCGCCTCATCTTCGGACGCCGCGCCCGCGCGGGGCTTCTCGCGCTTCTCCTGGCGGCGCTTCCGGCGGGAGCTGTCCGGGCCGGGGAGGAGGACGCCGCCGCACGCGCCTCCTCCGGCCTCGTTCCCCGCGCCGCCCGGGACGCGATTCGCCCCCTCTCCGTCGTCACGCGCGAGGAGATCGCGCTCTCGGGCTTCAGAAACCTGCGGGATCTGCTGGAGAGCCGGCGGGGACTCAGGCTCAACGCCTTCGGCCTCGCCCGGCCGCTCGTCCTCGGGCGGGAGCGCGCGGTGATTCTCGTGAACGGGCGCCGCGTCCCCGACGCGACCTTCGACCTCGATTCCTTTCCCCTCTCCGCCGTCGAGCGCGTCGAGGCGCTGGGCGGCTCCGCCGCGGCCCTTCACGGCGGGCGCGCCATTGGCGGGGCGATCAACCTCGTGCTCCGGCGCGGCTTCGAGGGCGTCGAGGTTCAGGGGAGCGCGGCGCGGCCGGGAGAGCCGGGCGGCGACTACGAGAGCGGCGGCTTCCTGTGGGGCGGCGCGATCGGGCGCGGGCGCGCGATGGTCGGCCTCGACGCGTTCAGGCGCGAGGAGGTGCGCGACGCCGACCGGGACTACAGCCGCGCCGCGTGGACGCCGGGCGGCGCCTTCGCCGACGCGCGTGGCGTCTCGACGCGGGGCAACACCCTCGTTCTCGGAGGCGGGGACGGGCCGCTCGCCCTGCCGCTGGGGGCGTGCGAGGGGAGCGCCTACGTCCGGGGACTCCGCGATCCCGCGGGCGTTCCGGGCGAGGGTTGCGGCTTCGCCTATTCGGATATCGACTGGCATTGGGAGCGCATGGAGCGCGACGGGCTGTTCCTGAGCGCGGAGCATCCGCTCGGCGGAAGCGCGCGCGTCTGGCTCGAGGCCCGCGCCGCGCGGCGCGAAACCCGGGAGCGGTTCTCGCCCGCGTTCGATTCCATCTCCTTCGCGCCCGCGGAAGCGTTCAGGGATCGCCTCGCGGCGGAGCGTCCCGACCTCGCCCGCGAGGACCTGGAGCGCGTGACCGTCCACCATCGCTTCGTCGGGCACGGCAGCCGCAGCTGGATTACGGAGCTCGACGAGAGCGACGTAGGCGCGGGCGTCCGGGGGCGATGGGGCGCGGTCGGCTACGAGGCGCGCGTCGGCTGGTACCGCTACGACGAGGTCGTGACCGGCGGCGCCTTCGTGAGCCGCGGCGCGATTCGCCGGGCGATCGAGGAGGGGCGCTACGACGTCGGGAGCCCGCTCTCGATCGACCCCGTTCATCTGGCCGCCGTCCGGGAGACGGAGGTGAGGCTCAGGCTCGATCAGGAGACGGAGCGGACGGCGGCGGGGGCTTCCCTGGACGGAGAGGCGTTCGCCCTGCCCGGCGGCGCGGCGCGGTGGACGGCGGGCGGCGAGGCCGCCTTCGAGGAGTGGCGATACGTCCGCCGCTACCGGGACGCGCTCGGCCACGCCTACGACGTGAGCGACGTGCGCGGGGCGGGCGGAACCTCGGCGGAGGGCGAGCGGGATCGCTGGTCGCTGTTCGCGGAGCTCTCCCTCCCCCTGCTCGCGGGCTGGGAGGTCTCCCTCGCCGGGCGGCGCGACGAGCGCGACGACGCGGGCGGGACGTTCTCCGCGGAGATAGCGAGCCGCTGGCGGCTGGGCGAGGCGCTCGCGCTTCGCGCCTCCTGGGGCGCGGGGGGCAAGGCGCCCGACCTGCGCGCGACAGGCCAGCATGAATCGAGAGGCGAGGCTTCCGTCTGCGTCCCCGCGGCCGGGGGCGGCTGCGAGCGGCGGCGGATACTTCACGCGGACGGCGGGAACCCCGAACTCGCCCCCGACGAGGCGGAGAGCCTGAGCCTCGGGGCGGCGGCGCGCCTGGCGCCCTTTTCCTTGAGCCTCGACTGGTTCCGGATCGACGTTTCCGAAGCCCCGGCGAAGCTCTCCCCGCAGACCATCCTCGACCTCGAGGCGCGGGGGAGGCTGCCCGCCGGCCTGCGGGTCGTCCGCGAGGGGGGCGCCGTTCAGCGGGTCGATGGCTCGTGGGCGAACGTCGGGGAGATCGAGGCGCGGGGCGTGGACGCGCGCGCGGGCGTCGATTGGAAGACGCCCGCGGCGGATTTGAGCCTGACCCTCCGCTGGCTGCGCGTGACCGGATACGAAAGCCGGACGGCCGGGCGGGAGACGCCCGTCGCCTATCCGCACGACCGCGCCCACGCCTCGCTTCGGGCGAGCCGGGGCCGCCTCGCCGCGAACTGGAGCGTCTACGCCGTCTCGGGCTACGAGAACGCCGCGCGAACCGGCCGCTACGGCAAATGGATAGGGCACGACCTCACGCTGCGCTGGCGCGGCGCCCTGGGCTTCCGGGGGCTGGAGCTGGCGGGCGGCGTTCTGAACCTCGCCGACCGCGGCCCCTCGACGCTCTCCGGCGGCGCCTCTCCGGACGCGACCCTCGCCTCCTCGCTCGGCCGCTCGATCTTCCTGCGCGCAAAAATGACCTTCGGCCCCTGAGGCGCGCGCTATTCGGGGCGGATCGACGCGATGAACTCGCCGCTTATCATTTCCTTCAATTCCTGCGCGGAGAAAACCCCCAGCTCCTGCCATGCGGAGCGAACGCCGATGAGCCGCTGAATCCGCGTCAGCCTGTTTGCGTGAAACAGATGCTTTTTCTCCGCGTCGTCGACGAAGTCCGAAAGCGCCCAGACGAGGGCGGTGCGAACCTTCGCGTCACCCAGGACTGAATTTTTTGATACGACGAGGTTGATCAGCTCCTCCCAGTAGGACTGCGAGACGGTCAGAACATTCGCGACGATTTTCGGCTCCGCGCCGGACTCCTCGCAAATCTCGCGCGCCAGATACCCGCGCCACCAGGCGCGCGCGAACGGACAGTTCACATAGACGCTGCGGTTGCCGCGCGCTTCCGGAAGGCCGCCCATGCGGCGCAGGGACGCGCGAACGATGCTATCGACCGCTTTTTCGTCTTTTTCCTTCAGCGTCCGGTCGATTCTTTCCCGCCCCCCGGACAGGGCGCCGCCGTTGGCGGCCAGATAGTGGGACTGAATCCGGTCTTCTTCTATGTGGCGCAAGGTCACAAGCCCCCAGAACGGAACCCGGCAGGCGTCCGCCGGAGCGATGGATTTCCAGGCGTCGAACATCCATTCTTCGGCGCTTTTGGGCGGTTCCTTGAATTCCGATTCCGTTAGCGGATCTTCCAGGAGGGGAAGGCTGTCTCCCGGTTCGGTCTCAACCCGGGACCTGATCCACGCCGCGAATTTCCCGCTGTCGCGCAAAACGGCCAGAAATTCCCGCTGCTCCCCGGAGCCTTTCGCTCTGAGCAGATTCCTGCGCAATTCGGTATAGGCGGCGTCTTCAAACTGTTCGTAGGACATGGCCCCCTATTCCTCGTCTTCCGGGGCGGGCGGACGATGGGGATACCATCGCGTCGCCACCCTGTCGGCGGCGAAGTCGTCATCGCCCCAAACTGGATAGCCCTTCTTTTCAAATTCATCCGCCAGGGCTCTCAGGTTGCTGAACGACTCCCATTTCGCGCCGTCCTCGCCTTCTTCGGTCGCGCCGTATTCCCGCGCCAGTATCTCGAGGCACCTGCTCGCCACGTGCGTCAGCACGCTGCTCCGATGATCCGGATGTCCGCCCGCGTTGTGCAGGAAAGGAAACAAGTCGGACGCCGCATGAACCTTGAAATAGAAGCCGTTCTCCTCGCACGGCTTGACCTCGAAGGAGCCGTCAGGCAAAACCTCGTCTTTCACGACATGAAGCAGATGCTGGAGAGAGGCCGTCGGCCGCAAATAAGGATGCAGGGCGAGGCGCGCGCCCTTGGGGATTACAATGTCCCGTCTCTGCCACGCCTTCGCCACGCCGTCATCCGGCCCTAGGACGCAGGAAATCTCGGAGGCGGCGACGACCAGAGGGCGCAGCATGGGCGGCTCGCCCACCACGCCCATGTCCCATTCCACCCGCTGGCGCGCGTCGTCCGATAAGTACAATCTTCTGTATCCAGTAGCCGGAACGGAAACCAGGCAGGCGTATCTGGCTTGCTCCTCGGAAATCAGCCGCTCGAGAAGCGCCGCTCCCTTGATTGCGTGGCTGAGGGCGACCGAAGTCCCGTCTCGTTGCGGCGTGTCTTCAACCCGATACTCGCCCTCGGGAAAGGAGAGATTGCCGTCCTCGATGGTCGGATAGGGAAGAGAGCGGACGAGTTCTCCAACCCGCGCCATTACGATGACTCCTGATTACCGGAAGCCGTTTTTCGGCGAATCAGCTGCGCGTTCAGGACAACCGGCATGTCGTCCGAAAGATGGAAGCTTGCGGGCGGTTCATAGTCGAATTCGATTTGGATGATCTTTTCGGGGTCGAGCGCGCCGAGCCGGACGCCGAGCGCCCGGCCTTCTTCGTCATAGGTCAGCATGGCTTCGGAGGCGGGCGAGCCATCTATTTTCACGTTCTTGAGCTCCACGAATTCTTCCGACCCGAAAGCGTCGCAGCTTTCGTCCAGACCCTCATCAAGGGCGAAGCGCGCCTCGCTTCCGACGGCTTTCTCGCCGGGGCGAAGATCGACGCGGAGGGAGCGTTTCCCGACGGGCGCCGCGATCGCGCCGAACTGAATGGCGCTGCCCGAGCGGCGGAAAGTCCCGCGCCCCCGTTTGTTGCGGTTGACGCCCCCGCCTTTCCCTTCACTTTCGGGAGCATCGCCGGGCCCGGGACCGCCCTCTCTTTCTTCTTCCTCGCCCGTTTCTTTTGGAAAGCGCGGCCTTCTGCGGACCTTTCCGAAGCGCCCGGCCATGCCCGGCCGTCGTCCGCCGGAGGCGAACCCGCTTGAATCGATCGCCATCACGTCTTCTATCTCGAATTCCTCGGCGTCGTGTCTCGGGACAACTTCTTTCAGTTTGGAAGATATGGCTTTCATCGCTTTGTCCAGCGCGGCTTTGTCTTCCTTGTGGAGATTTTTGACTTCCAGATGATTGTGCAGGCGGGGTTCCGCCTCGCGCACCAGACGATGAATCTCGCCGTCGTTCGCGTCCAGCAGAATTACGCAATGGAACGGCTTGAAATCCGCGAACTGGTTTTTGAGTCTGTGTAAATCGTCAGTGATCCACATGCCGTTTCGACAGAGATCGACCCTTGAAGGTCCGCCTTGAGAAAGTTCGCGCCAACGCATGGAGATTGGGCCAATCCCGGTATCAACCGAGAGGTCTTTCCCTTGTTCTATCGTCTCGAAGGCGGCGAACGCTCTTGAGCCGTTTAGAAATCCGCGAAATCCCTTGCGCGCGCGTTTTTCCTTGCTGAACCGCTCCAGAGTCGAAGCGATGTTCGATTTGTCCAGGAATTTTTCATTGTCGTTTTCCCGGAGCTCAACGCGCAATTCTCCCTTTGCGAACGCGGCGAAGAAGCTACATGCTGCAGCCTTCGACACCATATCCCACAACGATTCTTCTTCCATGCGGAAATAGTTGAACCCCGGAACCGCCACCACGGTGCCTGCGCCGGGTTTCCAGTTCGCCGCAATCCATTCCAGCTTGCTTTTTACGTAGTCGGGAACCTCGGCGTTGCGGGGAAAAACGTAAGGCTCGAAAAAATCTTCGCGGATAGCCTTGACGTAGAAGCCATCCTTGCTCTTGCGCTTACCGTCTCGTTGGTGTGAAGCCAGAACCGCGTGCCCCGCTCCGATGATCTCTCCGTTTTCTGTCCGTCCGCCGTAGAGAACGTAGCGCAGGTCGGACGCCGGAATGACCGTCATGTGCCCGTTGCCGACTGACCCGGTTGCCGTGTCCCTCTTGGAACTCACTCCATCGTGGAGCAAGTTTTCCATTCTGCTCTTGTCCAGCCCGATGCCGTTGTCCAGCACGAAAAGCGTCGGGTGCTTCTCTGATTTCAGACATTCCTCCATGGCGCGCACGATTCCCGTCGCTGTATCCTGCAACTGTCCACGCCGGATCTGTTCTTGGCCTTTTTTCGCTCGCGCAAAAGCTGCTTGATAAGATTCGATGCCGGGAATCGAGTCGATATCTCGTTCCTCGATCTCGAAGCGGATGCGGGCGGGTTCTTGTCCCGCATCTCGCGCCGCGTCCAGCGAATTCTGCAAAAGTTCCCTGACGACCGTCGCCGGGTTGAGATCGTGAAATCCGGCGATGCCGGAGGCGGTGAAGCCGGCTATGTCCCCAGGCCCGAATTTGAGATCGGGCCGTTGGGGGTTGGGCCGCTTCACTTTTCGGACTTTCTTCCGGGTTCGCTTTTTCATGGAAGCGGGTCTCCTTGCCGCCCGTCGCGCGGACGGGCTTCAATCCGTGCAGTCGCAGGGCAATACGCTGTCCGCGAATTCGGCGAGGACGTCTTTCGTCCTCGGCGCTTCCGCCAGCCGCTGGTAGGAAAATTCGCTCCTCGCCCCGAAGAACCCGATAAAATCGCCGGGGATCTCCCACGTGGTCGCCCGAGCTTCGGCTTTCAGGTCTCGTCCGTATTTTCGCTCCAGCTCCACCCACCAGTTCAGATCGCAGGGCGTGTTGCGGAGTTCCTCGTCCGCCTCGGCCCCGAGCGCGACGCGAGCGTTTTGAAGCACTCCGACGCCTTTGAGAAAGCAGAAGGCGCAGTTGGAAAGGGCGGCCTCCAGATCAAGGTTCCAGCTCTGTTTTCGCCAGAAATCTTCCACGTCGTCCCTCGCGACGCCCATGTCGAACAGAGGCATGTAAGCGTGCTCGCCCTGCCAGCCTGCGGATTCCGGTCCGCCGCCGTTGCGCCGGCGCAACTTGGCGACGCGGTGCGGCTCGTCCCCTCGGAGACCCACGAAGCTCAGATACTCGACCCCGTCTCCCCCGAAAACGACGCTCTCCCCAACCACGCTCTCATCAAGGTAGGGGCTTTGGAATTCGCGGGCCGGGAGGGAAAAATCGGCGTAAAGCTGCGCTGGTCGGCAGAATGGCCGCTCCCGGGCGAATCGCTTCTTTTCCAGAAATATCTCCTTGGGAACGCCGCCGCCGTTGCGGCGATGGCGCTCGTAGAGTTCATCGTCCCGCAGGCGGCTCGCTTTCCCGAAATGTCCCAGACGCTCGGTTCCGGGCTTGTCGGCGAGCCATTCCCTGAGGAAGGCGCGGGTCGTCTCCAGCTTCAGGCTTTGCGTGCAGGTGCGCTGAAAAAGGGTTGGGACGAAGCCTGCCCATGACAAAAGCTCTTCATAGACCTCTCCCCGCCAGTGGTAGCCGTCCGGGTTTGCCGCCGATCGGGGTTCGGCGTTCACGAGGCGGCAAGACGGCAGGCGCGTATATTCGCCGTTTCGGGCGTCCTCGTAGGTCTGGTATTCCAGCCAGAAAAAGGGGAGGCCATACTTTTTCTCGACCAGTTTCTTGCAGCGGCGGGCGAATTCATAGGTTTTGGGATGCTCCGCCGACGTGTTGTTGAATACGATCACGTCGCCGCGCTCCGGTTTCAGTAGACCCGCTTCGAGAAGGATGAACAGCAGCATCCCGCTCGTCCGGCCTCCGGAGAACTTCACGACGTGCGGGAGATGTTCATGGCCGGGGTATTCGTATCGAAAACAATGAGGCGATGGCGTGAGCCGGGCTTCGCGCGAGATATTCATCTTGGGAACACCACGAATCGCCTGAGCGCTCATTTTTTCCGTCACTGGATGAATGCGGGATGCGCCAAAACCGCGCTTTTGGCGTTTGGAGAAAGATACGTCCTGTTTCGTCCGTTGTAAAGAAAGGCGAGCGGGAGCGTCCGCTTTCTCGGCGGCTCAGGCGGGCTTCTTCTTCGGCTCGTTCACGGGGTGCCGGGGTCTGCGGCCCTTGAGGACGCGGGCGATGTCCGCCCCCGCGCGGGCGGCGACGGCCTCCAGGCATTCCTTCGTGGAGCCCGCCATGTGCGGGGTGAGGATGAGGTTGGGCGCGTCGAAGATGGCGCTCTCCGGATCGGGCGGCTCGCCCTCAAGCACGTCGAGCGCCGCGCCGCCCAGGCGGCCGCTCCGCAGCGCGC
This sequence comes from bacterium, assembly GCA_965242545.1. Lineage (GTDB taxonomy): Bacteria > UBA8248 > UBA8248 > UBA8248 > UBA8248 > Bin107. The sequence goes on along the minus strand of OZ251456.1, from coordinate 2,769,001 downwards.
GGGCGAGGGCGCGCTCGTCCACCAGCGGGCCCCTGGCGGCGTTCACGAGGAAGGCGCCCCGCTTCATCTTCGCTATCGCGCGCGCGTCGATGAGGTGATGCGTCCCGGGCGCGAGCGGGGCGTGGAGGGAGAGAAAATCCGCGCGGGCCAGCAGGGCGTCGAGCCGCGCGGGCCGCGCCCCCCGCGCCCTGATCTCCTCGCCCGGGAGGCCCGGGTCATGGGCGAGGACTTTCATCTCCAGCGCGCCCGCCAGTTTCGCGAGCCGCCCGCCCACCTGCCCGACGCCGACGAGCCCCAGCGTCTTCGCTTTCAGCTCGGCGCCCGCGTGGCGCGCCTCTCCCCAGACGCGCTCTCCACTCACGCGCGCCGCCGCCTGGGGGATGCGCCGCGCCAGCGAGAGCATGAGCCCCAGGGCCATTTCGGCCACGGCGTTCGCGTTCGCCCCCGGCGCGTTGGTGACGATCACGCCGCGCTCCGCGCACGCCGCCGCGTCCACCTGATCCACGCCCGCGCCGTGGACGGCCACCACGCGCAGGTCCGGCAGCCGCTCGAGCAGCGAGGCGGTGACGTAGCCGGGCCGCAACAGGATTCCCGCCGCCCCCCCGAGCTCCCGCGCGAAGGCGGCCTCTTCCGCTTCTTCCAGCGGCCGGAAGGGAAGCGCCACGGCGCGAACGGGCGCGACCCCCGCCAGCGCCTTTCTCACGGGCGCCATGGCGCCGGAAAATCGGGCGTCGAGGTGACGGCCACCCAGGGCTTCTTCGGGGGCATGGGGGCGTCTAGGCGTCGGCGGCGATGAAGTCGCCGTCGTAGTTGTATTCGGCCCTCGCCTTCTGAACGGAAAGGAGCCCCTCCCTGAGGTCGTGCTCGATGGCGTCCAGGGGGCGATGCTTCGGATCCCCGTAGCCCCCGCCGCTCGGCACCTCCAGGACGAGCCGGTCGCTCTGGTTCATCATCCACTGGCGCTTGGGGTTGATGGGGCGTCCGTTCAGGGTCACCTTGCCGACGCGCCCGTTCTTCCCGCCGAACAGCCCGTAGGCGGGGTGCCGGGTGCGCTCGCTCATGAAGGTGAGGAGAATGGGGCCGTCCGAGAGCGACTTCACGATGACCTGCTGGCCGTTTCCGCCGGCGTATTTTCCCGCCCCCCCGCTGTCCCGGATGGAGGCCTTGCGCTCCACGAGGAGGGGCACGAGATGCTCGAGGATTTCGATGGGCGTGTTCGAGGTGTTCGAGGGAAAGTCGAGGCACACCCGCCCGTCGCGCCCGTCCGTCGCGCCCTGTCCGCCGTGCAGGAAGAAGTTGCCGGCGAAGCGCCGGCTCTCCTTCGTGACGCCCGCCGCGTTGATGGCCCACGTGGGGCTGCCGCTCGCCGCCTGCACGAGGCCGGGAACCGCCTTGCACAACGCGCCGAAGATGGCCGAGGGAATGAAGTGCCCCACCATGGAGCGGCCGTTCACGGGCGCGGGATAGCGCGGATTCAGGATGCTGCCCTCGGGCGCGGAGACCGTCACGGGCCGGAAGTTGCCCTCGTTGTTGGGAATCTGCGGGCAGAACAGGCACTTGAGCGAGTAGGCGGAGTAGGAGTAGACGTAGTTCAGAACCGAGTTCAGCCCCCGGTCCACCTGGGGGGAGGAGCCCGTGTAGTCCACCAGGATGCTGCTGCCGCGCACGCGGACCTCCACGCGGATGACCAGCGGCTCGTCGTAGCCGTCGGTGGACACCTGAAAGCGGTATTCGCCGTCCTTCACCTTCTTGATGGCCTCGCGCATGGCGTTCTCGGAGCGCTGGAAGATGGTGGCGGCCGGGGCTTCGAGGTCGGCGAGCCTGTATTCCTCGAGCATCTCGCCGATGCGCCTGGCGGCGAGCCTCCCGGCGGACATGTGCGAGATGATGTCTCCCTCCACCTGATTCGGCACGCGCACGTTGTTCCGGATGATGCGCAGGATGTCCTCGTTGACGCGCCCCGCCGACATGTATTTGCAGGGCGGGAGCTGGAGGCCCTCCTCGTAGATCTCCCGCACCTCCGGGGAGCGCAGCTTGCCGCCCATGTCCGTCACCTGGGTGGTGATGCCGATGAGGGCGACCAGCCGCCTCTTGTGGAACACGGGCGTGAGGGAGGCAAGGTCCTGAAGGTGGCCGGTTCCCATCCAGGGGTCGTTCGTGAGGATGAGGTCGTCGGGCGCGAGCGTCTCCTGCGGGAAAACCTGGAGGAGCTTCTTGGCCGTGATGGGCAGCGCGCCCACGAAGCTGGGCATGGTGGATCGGGCTTGGGCGATGGCCTGCCCGCCCGGATTCAGGATGAGGACGGCGAAGTTTCTCGATTCGCGTATCGTGGTGGAGAAGGCGGTGCGCACGATTTCGGTGGCCGCCTCCTCGGCGACGGCGATGAGCCGGTTCCAGAGAACCTCCAGCGTGATCGAGTCGATGCCCTTGCGGGCCATGTCCGGGCCTCCCCTAGAGTTCGATGATCAGGTTCTGGAATTTGTCCACCTGGAAGTTCGAGCGCGGCCCGACGACCGTCGTCGTCATCCGCTCCTCTACCAGGGCGGGCCCCCTGAGCCTCTGCCCCGGCTTGAGCAGGTAGCGGTCGAAGACGTTCACCTTGCGGAAGCCCTTGTTCTCCGGCATGTAGATGCGCCGGCTGCCCTTCTGCGCGTTCTTCGCCTTGACGCTTTTCTCCGGCAGGTTCGAGAAGCGGAAGGTCACGCTGGGCTTCGGCCCCATGCCGAAGATGCGCCAGCTGAACACCTGGAGCGGCACCTCCTTGATGGCGCGCCCGTGGGCGGAGGCGTAGTGCTCGCGGTAGGTGGCGCTGATCTCCCCGAAGTGGCTCTTCGTCAGGCGTCCGCCGGGGATGGGAATGGTGAGCGGGAAGCCCTGCCCCTCGAAGCTGATGTCGGCCATGCGCCGGATGCGAATCTCGCGCTCCTTCACGCCCGCGTCGATGAGCATCTGCCGGATGCGCTTCTCCCGCCGGGTGAGCGTTTCGTTCAGCCTGGGGAGGTTCACGTCCTCGAGCGGCATCACGCGGCTGTCCACGGCGTCCACCTTGAAGGGGACGGCGTGCAGCCCCAGGCTGGAGGCCAGGCCCGCCCCCGGCGGGCAGACGATGCGCTTCAGCCCCACCTTGCGCGCGAGCCTGAAGGCGTGAACGGGACCGGCTCCGCCGGTGGCCATGAGGGTGAAGTTGCGCGGGTCCTTGCCGCGCTCGGAGAGCTTGATGCGCGCGGCGGCGGCCATGGTCTCGTTCACCAGCTCGTGAACGCCCCAGGCCGCGTCGATCTCCTCGATCTTCATCGGCTCGGCGATTTTGGCGCGGATGGCCTCGGAGGCCGCCTCCGGGAAGACGGGCATCTCGCCGCCCAGGAAGTATTCCGGGTTGATGTAGCCCAGAAGCAGGTTGGCGTCCGTCACCGTGGGCTCCTCGCCGCCCAGCCCGTAGCAGGCGGGCCCGGGCGACGCCCCCTGGCTTTCGGGGCCCACCTTCAGCAGCCCCAGGTCGTCGATTCGCGCGACGCTGCCCCCGCCCGCGCCCACCTCGATGAGGTCGATGCACGGCACCTGGATGGGCATTCCGCTGCCCTTGGTGAAGCGCTTGACGCGGGCGATCTCGAACTGGACGGAGAGGTGCGGCTCCCCGTTTTCGATGATGCACGACTTGGCGGTGGTGCCGCCCATGTCGAAGGCGAGGAGGTTCTCGAAGCCGCCCAGTTTTCCGAAGTAGGCCGAGGCGAGCGCCCCCGCCGCGGGCCCCGACTCGAACATGCGGATGGGGCTCCGCGCGGCGGACTTCGCCGTGGCGACGCCGCCGTTCGAGAGCATGATGTAGAGCGAGACGTTTTCGAGGTTGGTTTCCAGATCCTCGAGGTATTTCGAGACGATGGGCTGAATGTAGGCGTTGGCCACCGTGGTGGAGGTTCTCTCGTATTCGCGTATCTCCGGGCACACCTGGGAGGAGAGGCTGAAGCTCGTCCCGGGGAACGACTCCGCTATCGCCTCGCCGACCTCGTCCTCGTGCGCCGGGTTGACGTAGGAGTGCAGCAGGCAGACCGCGATGGACTTCGCCCCCTTCTCGACGAGCTCCTGAATCGTCACCTTCATTTCCTGGGCGCTCAGCGGCTGGAGGATGTCGCCGTCCGCGGAGATCCTCTCGGTCAGCTCGCGCCGGAGGGGCCCGGACACCAGAGGCTCCGGAAATTCGGGCACGATGTCGTAGATGTCGTATCTCGATTCGCGGCCCATCAGGAGGATGTCGGCGAACCCCTTCGTCGCGAGCAGGCCCGTGGGCGCGCCCTTCTTCTCGATGATCGCGTTGGCGGCGAGGGTGGTGGCGTGAATCGCCTGGCCCAGGTCGCGGAAGCGCAGTTTCTCCTGGTCGAGCAGCGTCCGCAGGCCCGCGAGCGCGCCGATGGAAGGGTCGCTCGGCGTCGTGAGATATTTCCCCACGGCGGTTCTTCCGTTCGAGGGGCTGTAAATCACGATGTCGGTGAACGTGCCGCCGATGTCGATGGCGGCGACGATTCGTCTTCTCGACGTGGTGGATGAGGCGGATTTGGCCATTTGTGAGTTGTGGGCAGACCTCTTGAAGAGGGAAAAGATGAGACGAACGAGTCGCCGCGCGATTCAGGGCGGCTCCACGCAACGCAAATTCTATAAGCGGGACATAAATATATGAAAACGCGCGCCCTGTCAATTCCCGATCGGGTTCGCGCGGTTTAACGCATTGAATTTCAAGGGGTTATTTCTTTTTGTGAATCGGGCGGATATAATAAAAATAATAAAATATCGTGGGCTTTTCATGCTAAATAGTTGATATGCCTATCGTTATGAGTTCGCTCCGTCCCGGCCCGCTTCCCGGCCGCGCCCCGCGCGGCCCGATGGGGCCGCCCCGCCCGGTGAAGCGCGGCGATTTGGAGAGCGGGGCCCGGGCGGATATGATGTCCGTTTTCCCGAGCCGGAGGGAGGCGCGCCGTGCCGACGAACGAGAAGGGGGAATCCGCCGCGCGATGCGTCCTGGTGGACTGCGACCCCGGCGTGGACGACGCCCTCGCGCTGGCGATGGGCTTCGCGTCCTCCCGTTTGCGGTGCGTCGCGGTGACGACCGGGCACGGCAACGTTTCCGCGCGCCTGGCCTACCGGAACGCGAGAAGGCTCGCCGCCTTCCTGCGGGCGCATCTGGAGCGTCCCGGCCCGGAGGTTCCCGTCCATCCGGGGGCGGCGCTGGCGCTGGACGGGCGCCGCCTGAACCGGGGCGAATCGCGCATGATTCACGGAGCGGACGGCCTGGGGGCGATGTTCGGGCGGAAAAGCCGCCTGCTCCCCCTGCGGCGGGGGAGTTCGACGCCCGCCTGGGAGGTGATCGTCGAGCGGGCGCGGGAGCTCGGCCCGGCGCTGACCATCGTCACCCTGGGGCCGCTGACGAATCTGGCGCTGGCGCTGCGGCGCGCGCCCGGCGACCTCGCTCGCGTGAGGCGGATCGTCGTCATGGGGGGCGCCGCCAGAATGCCCGGGAACGCGACGCCGGCGGCCGAGTTCAACATTTATTGCGACCCGCGGGCCGCGGCCGAAGTGTTCTCGTCGGGCCTGCCCGTCACCATGGTGGGCCTTGACGTCACGAGGCGCGCCCTCCTTCGCGTCGATGAACTGGCGGGCGGGGGATCGTTTCGGGCGGCGCTTCGGGATCTCGTCGGGACCTACGCGCGATTCGCTAGGGCGAGGAGGGGGGCGGACGCCATCACCCTGCACGATCCCCTGGCGCTCGCCGTCGCGATGAAGCCGGGCCTGGTGGAGACCCGGCGCTGCCGCGTGGACGTGGAGGCGGGCGGAGGTCTCGCGCGCGGAATGACGCTGGTGGACTTGCGGGAAAGCGCGGGGCGGCGGGTCGAGCGTCCGGTGGACGTGGCGCTGGACGTGGACGCCGGGGGCTTTCTGTCGCTCTTCCTGTCGCGTCTGCGCGAATATCGCGGATGGGAGGCCGATGAGAAGTAAGGGCGCCGTCCTGGTGCTGGGAAGCTCGAACGTCGACGTCGTGGTTCGCGTGGAGAAACTGCCCCGCCCGGGCGAGACCGTTCTGGGAGGGGCGCGGCGGGAGGACTGGGGCGGGAAAGGCGCGAACCAGGCGCTGGCGGCCGCGCGCGCCGGCGCGGAGGTGCGCTTCCTCACCATGCTGGGGAGCGACCCGGAGGGCGACGCCTACCGCCGCCGTCTCGCGGAGAGCGGCCTCTCGACCGAGGGCGTCCTGCGCTGCGGGTCGCCCACGGGCGCCGCGCTGATCGTGGTGGACCGGGAGGGGGAGAACCAGATCGCCGTGACGCCGGGCGCGAACGCGCTCCTCACGCCCGGACGCATGAGGAAGAAGCCGGGGCTTCTCGATTTCGGAGAGGTCGTTCTGGCGCAGCTCGAGGTTCCGGCCTCATCGGCCGCGGCCGCGTTTCGCAGGGGGAGAAGGCGCGGCGCGCGCAGCGTCCTGAATCCGGCGCCGGCGGCGGGCGGCGCGCCCCGGGAGCTGCTTCGGCTGACCGACGTGCTGGCGCCGAACGAGACGGAGGCGGCGCGCCTGGCCGGACTCGAAAAGCCGCCCGCGAGCGACGCGGAGTTCCTGCGCGCCGCCCGCGCCCTGCAGGCGCTCGGGCCTCCCCGCGTCGTCGTCACGGCGGGGAGAAGGGGAGCTTTTTTCCTGGACGCGGGCGAAGCCGCTTGGGTCGAGCCTCCCGCCGGAATCGAGGCGGTGGACGCGACGGGGGCGGGCGACGCCTTTTGCGGCGCGCTGGCGGCCCGGCTCGCGGAAGGCGCGGAGGCGGGGGAGGCGGTTTGCTTCGCCGTCGCCGCGGGGGCGTGCTCCGTGACGAGGCGCGGCGCGCAGGGGGGGCTGCCCTCGCGACGGCGAATTCTGAGGATGCGGAAAGAGGTGCGCCGGAAACGGGTTCGGGCAGGTTGACTTCAATCCGCAACCCGCATAGGGTGGACGCTCGCAGGCGCTGGAGGAGCCGGGCCTCGCCTCATACGATTGTTCGCGTCGCCGACAGGAGAAGCGATCGTGCCGATGGACTGGGATGAGTTCAAATCGAAAAGACAGGGGGGAGGAGGCGGAGGAGGAGGGGGGATGCCGCCGCAGATCAAGCTGCCCCAGTTCCGACTGCCCGCCTTCAAGCTCCCCTCCGCGCTCATCTTCGCCGCGGTGGTGCTGCTCTGGCTGGCGTCCGGTGTCTTCAGCGTGGGGCCGGACGAGCAGGGCATCGTTCTCCGGTTCGGGCGCATCGACCGGGTCGTGTCCTCGGGCCTGAACTACCATCTCCCCTTCCCGATGGAGACCGCCTACACGCCGAAGGTGACGGAAGTGAAGCGCGTGGAGATCGGCTTCCGCACCATCGACCCCGGGCCTCCCGCGCGGTATTCGGACAAGCCCCATGAATCGAGAATGCTGACGGGCGACGAGAACATGGTGGACGTCGACATGATCGTCCAATACCGCATCGTGGAGGCGGACAAGTATCTCTTCAAGGTCCGCAACCCCAGGGAGACGGTCGTGCACGCGGCCGAGGCCGCCATCCGCCAGGTGGTGGGCAGCAAGCCCATCGACGAGGCGCTCACCACGGGCAAGGGCGCGATTCAGCAGGAGACGCTGGTGGAGATGCAGAAGATACTGGATCGCTACGAGACCGGCCTGCGCGTGGCGGCGGTGCAGCTTCAGGACGTGACGCCGCCCAAGGAGGTCATTCACGCCTTCAAGGACGTGGCCAGCGCCCGCGAGGACAGAAACCGCCTCGTGAATGAGGCGCAGGGCTACCAGAACCAGGTGATACCGGAGACGCGGGGCAAGGTGGCCGCCATCATCCGCAAGTCGGAAGCCTACCGCGAGACCAAGATCCGCCACGCGCGCGGCGACGCGAACCGCTTTCTCGCCACGCTGGAGGAGTATCGAAAGGCGCCGGCGATTACGCGCGAGCGCCTCTATCTCGAAATGATGAAGGAGGTGATGCCGACGGTGGACAAGGTGATTCTGGATCAGGGCAAGTCCGGCGTCCTGCCCATCCTCCCGCTTCGGGGCAACGGAATAGAAGGGATAACGAAACGATGAGCGACGAGGGATCCGCCGTGAGACTGCCGAAGAAGACCATCGCCCTGTTCATCCTGATCGTCCTCGTTCTCGTCGCCTTCAACTCGTTCCTCTTCACGGTTCGGGAGGACAGGCAGGTGGTCGTCACCCGCTTCGGCAAGCCCGTGAGGGTGCTGCGCGAGGCGGGGCTTCACTACCGGCTGCCGTTCGTGGAGCAGCTCTCGTTTTTCGACCGCCGCCTGCTCGAGTATGACTCGAACCCGACGGAAATCATCACGCAGGACAAGAAAACCCTCGTGGTGGACAATTTCTCGCGCTGGCGCATCATCGATCCGCTCCAGTTTCTGCGCACCGTCCGGAACGAGACGGGGGCGCAGGCGAGGCTCGACGACATCATCTACAGCGAACTGCGCCTGGAGCTCGGCCGCAAGGACCTCATCGACATCGTGGCGAAGGACCGCGCGCAGCTGATGGGGAAGGTCACGAAGGCGAGCGACGGAAAGGCCCGCGAATACGGCATCGAAATCGTGGACGTTCGCCTCAAGCGCGCCGATCTGCCGGCGGAGAACCTGAAGGCGATTTACGGCCGGATGCAGGCCGAGCGGCAGAGAATCGCCCGCCAATACCGCTCCGAGGGAAAGGAGCAAGCCGAGAAGATACGGGCGGAAACCAATCGCGAGCGGGACGTGCTCCTGGCGGAGGCCTACGAGAAGGAGCAGACCATCAAGGGCGAGGGAGACGCGAAGAGCATTGAGATCAACGCCGGGGCGTTCGGGCAGGACGAGGAGTTCTACGCCTTCCTGAAAAGCCTGGAGGTCTATGAGCGATCCCTGAAGGACAAGACGACCCTCGTGCTGCCCGCGAGCAGCGACTTCCTCAAATTCCTGCAAGGCTCGAAGAACAGGGACCGGAAGGAAAAATCCGAATAATCTCCGGCTCCGGAAAACGAAGGCCCCCCTCGCGTCGGAGGGGGGCTTTTTCGCGCGAGGGAGCCGGCGTTTGCCCTTCGGGGCCGCCGGACGGGTCGGGTTTCCCGATATGTCCCGAATTTCATACAAAATATGGCGCAATTTTGTGTCGTTGCGCAATATGTAGCGGTCGAAGCGGAATCTTACGCACAGGTTATCCAGATGGGGGGAAACGGATTGGCGCATCAAAAGCAAACGGTTAGGGGAGAGCTACATATAGCGCCGCGGTGGGTTGTGGATACAATATCTTGATCGAGGCGCGGGAGACCCCGCCTTTTCAGCCGTTCTCCCGCAGACGCGGCGACTCCGCAGGGGCTATTGTCACGCTCAAGGCGGTCGTCCCGCGCGGGGAGGGACGAAAGGGCGGAGCCGGCCCGCCGCTCCCGCGCCTTCCCCGCCCCGGCGCGCCGATGAGAATCCCCGCTATTCGTCTCTCAGATAGCTGTCGCTTCCGTCGAGCCAGTCTTCCCGGATGGGGCTGAAGATGTCGTAGTCTATCACCGTCTCGTCGCCCACGACTTCGGCGGAGTGGGGGACGCGCGGCGGGATGAGAAGCGTCTCCCCGGGGCCGATCTCCACGGGTTCGTCGTCGATGAGGAACCGGAGCCTTCCCTTGAGGACGTGGGATATCTGCTCGTGCTCGTGGCTGTGCGTCGGCACCGCGCAGCCGGGCTTCAGCTTGAGCCGGCAGAGCATCTCCTTTTCGCCCACCACCATCTGTCTCGAAAAGGAATCGGTCACGGCCTCCTCGGGCATCTCGTCCCAGTTGTATTTTTTGGCGCGCATGGCTCGCCTCCCCGTGCTTGAGCGTTTCGGCGACGAAATTCAAAGCCCCATTCTAGCATCGAAAAACCGCTTGGGCGAAAGGCGGCGGGAGAGGCTTTTCGGCTTCGGGGAAGCCCGAAGCGCGAGGGGATCGGCGATGAGAAGGAGGTCGGGACGCGCCCTTCTCCGGCGGGCCGAGGCCCGCGGGGGCGCGCTACTGCCTGTATTCGGGGAGCGTCCTGTGGAATCCCTCCCGCATCACCCGGCCTTTCTTGAGCACGTAATAATCCGGCCCGTATCGGATGACGCTGGTGAGAGGCGGAATCCGGCACTCTTTCGAGATGATCTGGTTCTGCTGGGAGTCGTCCCGGGGAAGGTAGCGCTCCACGTCCTCTTCGGACAGACGAAATTTCCGGCCGCAGGCGCCGGCCGCTTTCTCGTATTCACCCTGCAGCCTCATGTGCCTGCATTCGCAGGCGATGGCGTCGCTCATCCGGAGTCTCCCGAAAAGCCCGAAAAGACGGCGCCATGCTAGAAAGAGGGACTCTCGATGTCAAGTCCGCCGCGGGCGAAAACCGCCGGAATCATCGGCGCGCTCAGTCGGGAGGCGCGCTTCGTCGGGAGGGGCGCGATTCGGTTTGAAATATCCGCGGCGCGCGGGTATAAATGACCGGGCCGGGGGGCTGGTCGTTCCGGACCCGGTTTCGTTCATTCATTCTCGGAGGACGCATTGATGCCACGCATGACGGACAGGATGATCGACTCGGGCGATCCCTTCCCGAGCGTCGAGGCGGATCGGGTGGGCGGGGGCGGAATCTCCCTGCCCGGCGATCTCGCGGGCGGCTGGGGGGTGGTTCTGCTCTATCGGGGCCACTGGTGACCCTACTGCAAGCAGCAGCTGACGGCCTTCGCGCGGGCGAAGAAGCTCGGGGAGGAGGGCGTCAAGGTTGTTGCCGCTTCCGTGGACACGGAAGAGCAGGCCAGGGGCACGGTGGAGGAGTGCGAACTCGATTTCCCGGTGGGCTACGGCCTCGACAACAGGCGGATTTCCGAGCTCACCGGCTGCTTCTACGAGGAGAAGCGCCAGATTATTCACAGCACGGGCTACGTCCTCAAGCCGGACGGAACGGTGGCGGTGGCCGTCTACAGCACCGGGCCCATCGGCCGGCTGGTGTGGCAGGACGTCCTCGCGCTGGTTCAGTTTTTCAAGAAGATGGCGGCGCAAAACCGGGGCTGAACGCTTTTGAAGCGCCCCCTGGCCGCCGGGTCCGGGGGGCGCTTCTTGAATGAGAGGGGGAGGGCGCGTCATGCCGAAGGCGAACGACCTGTTTCTTGATACCGGAGATGATTTTCCGAGTCTCCGCTTCGCCAGGGTCGGAGGCGGAGAAATCGCCCTTCCCGACGATTTGCGGGGCTCGTGGGGCGTCGCGCTCTTCTACCGAAGCCATTGGTGACCCTACTGACTCGCCCAGCTGGCGGGATTCTCCCGGGCGGGAGAAAGGCTGGAAGCGGAAGGCGTCAAGGTCGTCGCGGCGTCCACGGACCCGGAGAGCGAAGCCCTGCGGTCCGTGGAGGCGAGCGGGGTGAATTTCCCGGTGGGCCACGGCCTCGATCCCGCGCGCGTCTCCGCGGCGATCGGCGCGTATTACGCGCCCGAGGCGGGCGAGAAGCCGAGGCCGTATCTTCACGCCACCAACTTCCTGCTCTCCCCGGACGGGAAGGTGAACGTCGCGCTCTACAGCTCGGGCCCTCTGGGACGCCTCGTCTGGCAGGACGTGATCCAGGCCGTGCGGTTTCGCAAGAAGAGGATGGCGGCGCAGGCGCGGCAACAGCAGCAATGAGGCGCGGCCGTCCGCGCCCGGAGTTCGCCGCGTTCAGGCGCCCGCCAGGCGCCGCTTCACCTCGTCCGCGTCGGCCGCCCTGTTGTAGTCCTGATCCAGCGTGCCGTCTCCCGCCGGGCTCTTGACGGCGAAGAATTTCGCCGGCCCCTCGGTGATGTGGATGCCGTGGCGCGTGTTTCTGGGGATGTGAACGAGGTCGCCGGGGCCGATTTCGCGCGTCTCCTCCCCGCAGATCATGTTCATCCTCCCCTCGAGCATCAGAATGTATTGCTCCTCGTTGGGATGAAAGTGCGCCGGCGGCCCCTCCCCTTGCGGGTAGATGACCCAGCCCGCCTTCATCAGCTCGCCGGCGGTCGCGTGGCTGACGGCGGGCCCGACCCTGGAACTCCCCTGCGGCAGATCTTCCATGCTGTAGAAGGGCATGCGGATTCTCCTTTTCGGGCCTATCCGGTTGACTCCAGCTTCTTTCGCGCCTCCTCGGCGTCTTCGGCCTTGTTGTAGTCCTGGTAGAGGTCGCCGTCGCCCGCCGGACTCTTCACGGTGAAGAAGGAGAACGGCGCCTCCAGGACGCGAAGCCCGTGCCGCTCGCTTCTGGGGACGTGCACCAGGTCGCCGGGGACGACGACGCGGGTCTCCTCGCCCAGAATCACGTTCGCCTTCCCCGACGTGACCAGCAGAAACTGCTCCTCGTTCGGATGAAAGTGCGGCGGGGGGCCGCCGTCTTCGGGGTAGGTGATCATCCCGGCCTTCATGAGCTCCCCGGCCACGCTCTGCATCCGGGCTTTTCCCATATCGACGAACCGCGTCTCCATTTCCGAAATTCTGTAAAACGCCAACCTCCCGCCTCCTCGTTTTCAGGGAAGCCGCGCCACCACCCGGGCGGGCGCGCCTTCGATGCCGTAGAGCTTCATGGGAAAGGCGAACATCTCGAATTCGGCCTCCTCGAACGCCTCCAGGCCGACGACGTGCTCGATGAGCGGAACGCCCCGGCCCAGCACCTCCCGATGGCCGGGGGAGTCCTCGCGGTGGACGACGGCGTCGGGCCGGAGTCCCGGGTCGATCGCGTGGTCCATGCAGAGCGCCTTCATCCCGCAGTCGCACAGAAAGCGGCACGCCTCCCGGTCGAGGTAGGGGTTGGGGCCGAAGTAGTCGGGGGTGAAGATTTTCTCCTTCGACCAGCCCGTCCACGTGACGGCGATGGCGCCTTCCAGTCGTCCGGGGTCGAATCCGGGGGCGGCTTCGATCATCTCCCGGGTGACGGGGCGCGCCTCCCGCGCGGCGCCTCTCAGGTCGATCTTCACGGCGCGGCCGCAGAACGTCTCGAGCGGCATCTCGTCAATCGTCGCGCCGTCCTCGTAGAAGTGCCTGGGCGCGTCGAGGTGCGTTCCCTGGTGTATCGCCATTTTCACCGCGCTGTTCTGGCGGCCGTGGGAGGCGTGTTCGTGGAACCGCCAGTATTCCACCGGAGGAAACGTCGGAACCTGGCAGAGATCCGGGTGTCCCAGGGGGGCGGTGAGGTCAATGAGCCGCATCGTCTTCCTCCGTCGGCGCGGGAGTCGGGGGGAGGCGCCTTCTGAAAAAATCCTGGATGAGGGCGAGCGCCGTCTCCGCCTTGTCCAGTTGAACGTAGCGGCCCGCCCCCTCTACCAGGACGGATTCGCACCCGGGGATTCCGTCGGCGAGCGCGCGGACGCCCCCGCGGCCTTCCTCGTCGTCCGCGCCCGCGAGCGCGAGAACGGGACAGGCGACTTCGCCCAGGCGATCCGTCAGGTCGGGCGCGAGCAGTTCCGCGTATCCGGCCGAGGCGTAGCCCGAGGGGTCGGTCCGCAGGAAAAGGCGGTGATGCTCCGCGCGCTCGCGCGGGCTCATGCCCCTGGGCTCCCGCCCCTCGCTTTTTCTGTTCCTGTAGGCTTCGCGCATGTCTCCCGCCTCGGCCAGATGGACGCGCTCGGCGATTCCCCTGCGGACGCTCCTGGAGGCGGGCGCCGCGCCCGCCGCGATGAGGACGAGCGCGGCCGGCCGGCCGGGGCGCTCCATCGCCAGCAGAAGCGCCGCCCGCGCGCCCAGCCCGTGTCCGATGAGGGCGGGCCGCTCCGCGCCCAGCCTGGCGGCGGCCGTCGCGACGTCCTCCGCCATCTCCCGGAGCGCGTATCTTCCCCGGGGGCTCGAGGAGCGGCCGTGCCCCCTCGGCTCGAGGGCGATGACGCGGCGCGCGCCCGCCAGGGCGGGGATGATTCTGCGCCACACCCAGTTCGTGTCCCCCAGGCCCGGAACGCAGAGAACCGGCGCGCCGTCGCCCGCCTCCTCGTAGCACAGGATGAGGGGGTCGCTCGCGCCGGAGGGGCTGACGCTGACGTATCGGGCCTTGCGGGAGGATTCGTTGGCGACGCGAAGCATGATCAGAGCGCGGCCATGTCTTCGATCAGGCCGCGCAGGCGGGCGGATACGGCCTCGAAGTATTTCTCCCCGTTTTCCGCCGTCGCCGCGCTCGGCGTCCCCGACACGCCCGAGGGCGCGCGGTTTCTGTTGAAGTCCACGGGGCGGAAAAGCGGCCCGCGGCGGTGCATGTCCTTCGTCATCAGGGGGTGCGCGTTCGCGGCGGGCTGATCCACCGCCTCGTCCATGTTCACCAGGTCGGGGCGGAGGTGCAGCATCATGGCGGTCTCGAATTCCCCGCTGTGCGCCATGCCGCCGATCTCGCTTTTTCTGATTTGGCCGGCGATTTCGTCTCCCAGGTGGAAATAGGTGATCATCCAGATGGCGACCTCGAGCTCGAAGCCGACGTCGTTCAGCGTGGCCTGAAGGGGCTGGACGTTTCCCCCGTGTCCGTTCACGACGAGGATTTTCTTGTAGCCGTGATGCGCGACCGAGCGGATGATGTCCTTGACGAGGGCGACGTAGGTCTCCAGCCGGAGCGAGATGGTGCCCGGATACTCGTAATGGTGGTGGGACGCGCCCGCCCACATGGCGCGGGTGAGCAGCGCGCCCTCGAGTCCCTCCGCCGCCTTGCGGCAGACGCTCTCGCACAGCAGGGTGTCCACCACGACGGGGCTGTGAGGCCCGTGCTGCTCCATCGACGCGAAGGGGATGACGACCACGGCGCCCTCCTCCGCCATTTTCCTGTGCTGCGGCCAGCTGAGCTCTTCCCAAAGCATGGGGGCGTCCTCGAAAGTGAGAGATTGAATGCGCGTCCAAGCCTCTCAGGTTTCGCCGCGTCGGACAAGAGGCGGAAGGCCATCTCCGCCGCGCGGCGCCTCCCGCCTTGCCAGAGGCCTCGTTTCGTGGTCTTTTGGGAGCCGCGAAGAGATCGAACGGAGGAGAGGATGGCGGTTTCCATGGAGCAGGCGCGCGAAGACAGGCGCTGGATGGAGGAGGCGCTCGCGCTGGCCGGGATGGCCGAGGAGGCGGGCGATGTGCCCGTCGGCGCCCTGGTGGTGCGCGAGGGCCGGGCGCTGGGCCGCGGGTTCAACCGGCGCGAGGCCGCCTGCGACCCCACGGCGCACGCCGAGGTGCTGGCGCTCCGGGAGGCGGCCGAGACCGACGGAATATGGCGGCTCGACGGCGCCACCCTGTACGTGACCCTCGAGCCGTGCCCCATGTGCGCGGGCGCGGCGGTCAACGCGCGAATCTCCCGGATCGTGTTCGGCGCCAGCGACCCGAAGGGCGGCGCCTGCGGCTCCCTGTTCGATATCCCGTCGGATCCGCGCGTGAACCACCGCGCGCTGATCACCTCGGGCGTGATGGCGGAGGAGAGCGGCGCGATGCTGCGCGCTTTTTTCGAGGAGCGCCGCCGCCTCGCCCGGGAGGCGAGGCGCGCCGCGCGCTGAGAGCGTTCATTCCGGAGAGGTGGCCGAGTCCGGTTTAAGGCGGCAGACTCGAAATCTGTTGTGCGGGCGACCGCACCGGGGGTTCGAATCCCTCCCTCTCCGCCAGGTTGATATGGGCGAACCCGGCGGCGGCCCGGTTGTCCCGGGACGTCTTCGGCGCTGGCTCCCCCTCCACGCTCTGCGGATAAAAGCCGCTCAAGCCGCCTCGACAAACGACTTCTCTCGCGCGGAATTTACGAAAGCGGGCTTGATTGGCTGTTGTCTGGCCTCGAACGTCGGCGAGGAGGAATTTCCCGTTAGTTATGGCCCCGTTCCGTTTGCGCAGGCGCGTTTCCGTAATTTCCCGCGGCGCCGGTTTGGATGAAGACGCAAGGCGCGCCGGGGTTTCGACCGTGAGCGTTTTGAAACAACGATTCGGCTTGTCTTTCCTCGTGTTCTTCCCGACTGTCGATAAGGAGTCGCTTCAGGCCCGCGCGTCGCCGCGGCATGGGCCATGCCGTTGACTTCGTCTCCGCCCGCCGCGAACGGCCGCGCCGACGGCAAATTTCCCGGCGGGCGGTCGAACGAGCGGCGAGCCGAGGCTGACGCGGGCGCTACTTGCGGATGGTGCCGAAGCTGAAGCCCGTGACGAGGTGCTTCTGGATGAGGACGCCGAGGATGACGACGGGGATGGTGATGACGGTGCCGATGGCCGCCTGGGGGCCGTAGAGCCTCCCCTCTACCGCGCTCTGGAACTTGTTGAGTAGCACGGGGAGGGTGGTGACGTTCGGCTGGGTGAGCGTGAGCGCGAGCAGGAACTCGCTCCAGTTCAGGATGAAGATGAACAGGAAGGTCACCACCATGCCCGGGGCGACCAGGGGGACGACCACGCGGCGCAGCGTGTAGATGCGGCTCGCCCCCATGATCTGGGCGGCGTGCTCGATGGTCTGGGGCACCTCCTCGATGAAGTTCAGCATCATCCAGATGACGAAGGGCAGCGTGGTCGCCGTGTAGAGGAGTCCCAGCCCGACGTAGGTGTCGATCATGCTGACGCGGAACCCGAGAACCGACTGCGTGGCGAACGGAATCAGGATGGCGTAATACATGACGATGGGAATCGCGATGACGATGGGCGGCACCATGCGGATGGTGAGAATCACGTAGCGGAAATACTTGCCGCCCACGCTGAAGCGCGATATCGAATAGGCCAGGAACGTCCCCATCAGAAGCGCGACCAGGGAGCTGACGGCGGAGATGAGCATCGAGTCGCGCACCGCGCCCCAGATGGTGTAGGCCTGATCGGTGGCTTCCCTGCTCAGGCTCTCGCCGTGTCCGGCCAGGGTGAAAATCTGCCGGTAGTTCAGCAGGGTGGGCTCGTAACCCCCGCCGAGGAAGGTGGGCAGCCAGTTGGGCGGCCAGGCGACCCAGTCGCCCGCGTCCTTGAAGGAGGTCGAGATCATCCAGAAGATCGGGAACATGATCATGGCCGCCCAGCACAGCAGCGCGGCGTGGCGGAACCAGAAGAAAAGCCTGCAGCGCTTGACGAGGGACATCTCCCCCCGCCCGGCGCGGGCGCCGTCCCTCATCGCATCCGCTCCTCTTCGACGATGGCTCGCTCGCGGACGAGCAGGTGAATGCCGTAGAAGATGAGCCCCCCGAACATGAAGAGCAGGAGCACCGAGGCGGCCGCGCCGAAGCTGTATTTGTTGAACTGCCACACCTGGCGCCACAGGAAGAAGGCGATGGTCTCCGTCGAGGTGCCCGGGCCGCCGAAGGTGAGCAGCACGGAGAGGTCGAACAGCTTGAGCGCCTCCATCGAGCGGATGATGACGGCGATCATGACGGCGGGCTTGAGCAGCGGCAGGTGGATTCGCCAGAAGATCTGCCACCGGCTCGCGCCCAGGACGCGGGCGGCGTTCGTGAGCTGCTGGGGAAGCGCGGTGAAGCCCGAGAGGAAAATCAGGAACGTCAGCGACGTCCACTGCCACACGTCGGCGAGGATGATCGCCCACTGCGCGGCGATGGGGTGGGAGAGCCACCGGATGCGGGGGTTGACGCCCATGGCCTCCGTGAGGGGAGAGAGAATCTGGTTGAGCGGGCCCGAGTCGATGTAGATCATCGAGAAGTTGTAGCCCCCCACGACCGGAACCACCATCATCGGAATCAGGAAGATGGTGATGTAGAACCGCCTGCCCCGGAACTGCCTGTAGGCCAGCATGGCGAGCAGGAAGCCCAGAATCAGCTCCAGGACGACCGCCGTTCCCGCGAAGTAGAACGTCCGCCCGAGCGCCCACCAGAAATCCTCGTCGGTGAGGACGCGGACGTAGTTCAGGAAGCCGTGGAAATAGGCCATCTCGAAGGGGCGGTTGGCGCGCCATTTGAGCAGGCTGATGTAAATCGTGAGGATGAAGGGCACGGCGAGCAGCAGGAGGAAGATTCCCTCCACCATGACGAAGGGAATCAGGCGAAACACCTTCTCCTGTCCCAGCCAGGCGGAGAGGCTTTTTCGCCGCGTTTTTGTCGCTTGGGCCATTTTGTCCGTCTTTTAAGCCGCTTCGCTCCGATCGCGCGGCGCGCCCGCCCGGGCTTTCGCGTCCCGGGGCGGACGCCCGCGCTTCCCGCGCCTAGTTCACCGGCGCGAACTTGTCGATGTAGGCGCCGCTGGCGACGCTCTTTCTCCAGGCCGCGATCTGCTCCTTGCGGCCGATGTCCTCGGTGATGCGGTTCCAGCCCTTCTCGATGCTCTTCGCCGCCTGCGCGGCGCTCGCGTTGCCCTGCATGACCTGGGCGAGGTTCTTGTCGAGCACGTTGAAGTACTCGTAGTTGCCCGGAATCATCAGGAGCGAGATGGCGTTTTTCGCGTTCTTCATCGTCATCTTGACGAAGGGCTCGGTGTGCTTGTCGAGCACGGCCTTGTTCGTCAGGTTCGAGGCGCGCATCGGATCCCAGAAGCCCTTGGGGTCGGCGATGGCCTCGTCGCCCTTGGTCGGGCCCGTGAACCACTGGATGAAGTAGTAGGCGAGCTCGGGGTGCTTGCCGTGGCGGTTCACCATGTAGCCGGTGCCGGCCGCCTGGGGCGCGCGGCGCACCATCTTGCCGCCCACGCTCACCGCCGGAACCGGGCAGGCGAGCTGCTTGCCGCTGATCTTGCTCTTCGGGCTGCGGTTGGCGTAGCCCATCGCCGAGGGGAAGGACATGAAGGAGAAGGCCTGGCCGCTTCCCCAGTGAGGATACAGCTGCGGCGTTCCCCAGCCCTGGACGTCAGGCGGCATGTATTTGACGATCGAGGAGAATTCCTTGATCGCCCGGACGCCGTTCGGGGTGTTGATGGTGGGGTTCATGTTCTTGTCGAAGAGCAGCCCGCCCAGATACGCCGGGAAGTGCCGGTAGGAGAAGTTGATGCTCCGGTAGGCCTGGGCGCCGTAGAGCGGCTGGTCGAACTTCACGCCCCAGCGCGTCTCGCCCTTCTTCGTGTGGAAGAACCTGGCCATCTGCTCCCATTCGGCCATCGTCGCCGGGCAGCCGGGCTCCTTGCCGAACTTCTTCTTGTAGTCGGCCGCGCCCAGCTTCAGGATGTCCGAGCGCAGGAACAGGGCGATGTGGTCGCCGTCCAGGATGAACCAGTAGTGCTTCCCGTTGTAGGTCTGCTGCGCGAGCAGGCCGGGGTCGATGCCCGAGAAATCGGGCTTTCCCTTCGCCATGAAGGCGTCGAGCGGCTGGAGAACGCCCGCGCCCACGGCGTCGGGGATGACGTAGGGGAAGTGGTTGATGACGTCGTACTGCCCCGTCTTCGCCACGGCCTCGGCCATGATCTTGGCCGGGATGTCGGTGTAGCCGTACTGAATGGTCTTGATCTTGACGCCGGTGAGCTTCTCCCACTCCCTGAGGTATTTCGGCTGCGCGTTCTTGAAGAGGGAGATGAGGAGCATGGTCTGGGTCGGGTTCTTCAGGCCGTGCTTCTTGACGTAGGCCTTCGCCCCGTTGACGGCGCGCTCCTCGGGCGTCGCCCCGGGCAGCATCTGGGCGTCGACCGCCTGGGCGGCGAAGCCCGCCAGGCCCATGAGCATCAGCGCTGCGAACAGGATTCTTTTCATCTTGACTCCTCCCTTCAGTGTGGGGAAAGGCGATGACTGGCGCTTGCGCTTGAATCGCCGGGAATGAACGACGCAAAGGCTGCCGCGTCCGGTCGCTTCCGCCGTCGGGGCGTCCGCGCGGCGCCGCGTTTTCCTCTCTCCTCCCGAGGATGCCGTCTCATGTCCGCCCCGGGACCTCTCATTCGAGCCGCAGCCCGCTGTCGGCGTCGAAGAAGTGGACGCCGCTCGACTGGAAGCCGAAGCGGATGCTCTCGCCGGGGCTGAACGCGCGCTCGGCGTCCACCTTCGCCACGAGGAACTCCTCGTCGCCGCAGGAGAAGAAGACGAGGGTCTCGTCCCCCATCGGCTCGATGAGCCGCACCTCGCCGGCGGCGCCCTCCTCTCCGATGGTCACGTTTTCGGAGCGCACGCCCAGGTTGACCGTCCGGCCGGCGGCGGAGGCGGGCGCGGCGCCGGGCGCGAGCGGCGTCTCGAAGCGCTCGGCCACGAACCTCGGCGCGCCGCCGTTCTCGACGCGCCCCGGGACGACATTCATCGTCGGCTGGCCGAAGAAGGTGGCGACGAACTGGTTGCGGGGCTTTCGGTAGATTCCGAGCGGGGTGTCGATCTGCTGCACGTATCCGCCGTCCATGACCATGATGCGGTCCGCCATCGTCATGGCCTCGGCCTGATCGTGCGTGACGTAGACGAAGGTGGACTTGAGCTCCTCGTGAAGCCGCTTGAGCTCCGTCCGCATCTCGATGCGGAGCTTGGCGTCCAGGCTGGAGAGCGGCTCGTCCATGAGCAGGACTTCCGGCTGGGTCACAATCGTCCGCGCCAGGGCGACGCGCTGCGCCTCGCCGCCGGAGCACTGGGCGGGCTTCTTGGAGAGAAGATGGGAGATTTTCATCGTCCGGGCGACCTTCGAGACCCGCTCCCTCACCTCCGCCTCCGGCGTCTTGTCCACCCGCAGGCCGAAGCCGATGTTCTCGAAGACGCTCATGTGGGGGAACAGGGCGAGGTCCTGAAACACCATGCCGAGGCCCCTGTCCCCGGGGTCGAGGTGGTTCACCACCCGATCCCCGATGAGGATGGCGCCGTCCGTGGGCTCCTCGAAGCCGGAGATCATGTTGAGCGTGGTGGTCTTCCCGCAGCCCGAGGGCCCGACCACCACCATGAACTCCCCGTCCACCACTTCGAGGTCGACGCCCGCGACGGCGGTTACGGTCTCGCCGAATTTCTTGACCAGGCTCTTGAGCGTGATGGAGGCCAACGCGATGCTCCCCTCGCCATCGGATGCTCGACGCCCATCGCCGCATCCCGATGAGCCGGATTTTCCTGTCCTGAACCCCGCATTATGCACGAATCCGCTCCCGTTTTCAAACCCTTTCGCGCGGATATATTTTTCATCCTCCCCGCGGCGCGCGGCGGCGCCTCCGCGAACGGAGGCGCGATCCCGATCGGCTCGCGTTCGCGGGAACGGCCCCTTGCGGCCGTCCTTCGCCGATGAAGGGGAGCGGCCATGAAACCCGGATTCCGTAGTCCTCCTCCCCGTCGGGACGCTCCCCCGCTTCCGCCGGGTTGAAATTCTTCGCGTAATTGATTACTAGAACGTTACCGCGGCAAGGCGTCGTCCGCGCGAGCGCGCGCCCGCGCGGGGCGGGAGGGGAGAGGTTGGCCCGGAAAATTCTCATCGTGGAAGACGAGTCCGACATTCGCGAGCTTCTCACCTACAACCTCGAGGCGGAGGGATTCGAGACGCGCGGCGCGGCCGACGGCGAGGAGGCATTCCGGGCGCTCGGGAGCGAGCCGGTTCAGCTGGTCCTTCTCGATTTGATGCTCCCCGACGTCTCCGGCCTGGAGGTTTGCCGCCGCATCCGGCGCGATCCCTCCCTCGCCGGCCTTCCCGTCATCATGCTGACCGCCAAGGACGAGGAGGTGGACCGCGTCGTCGGCTTCGAGCTGGGCGCGGACGACTACGTGGCCAAGCCCTTCAACATCCGGGAGGTGATCCTGCGGGTGAAGGCCGTGCTCGCGCGCTCGAAGGCGGCGGCCGGGACGGCGGGCGGGGCGTTCAGGCGCGGCGCGCTCGTCATCGACCCCGAGCAGCACGAGGCGACGGCGGACGGGCGTCCGCTCGCCCTGACGGCGACGGAGTTCCGCCTCCTGCGTCATCTGGCGGCCCGCCCCGGGCGCGCCCGGAGCCGCGACGAGCTGCTCGACGTGATCTGGGGGGAGGACAAGTTCGTCACCCCCCGCACCGTGGACACCTACGTCCGCCGCCTCCGGAAGAAGCTCGGCCCGCTGGGGGAGACCATCCAGACGCTTCGGGGCGTGGGCTACCGGTTTCGGAAAACGTCCGGGGAGTAGCCCTCCCCGGACGCCGGGAGAAGCCCGTCCATGCGCAGATCGTTCCACGCGAAGCTGACGGCGGGCTGTCTGGCGGTCATCGCCGCGGCGCTCGCGGCGGGGCTCGTCTATCTCCAGTTCGGTCTCTCCGCCCGGCTGATCAGGCAGGCGGAGGAGAGCCTCGCCCGCAGCGCGCGCCTCGCCCGCGTCCAGCTGGCCGCGGCCCGGCCCGCCGGTTCCGGGGATCGCCGCATGGACGGGCTCGCGGACGAAATCGGGCGCGCCCTCGGCGCGCGGGTGACGATTCTCTCCTCCTGGGGGCGTCTGCTCGGAGATTCCGACCTCGCCCCCGGCGCCGCCGGGAGTCCCGCCGCCCGGCCCGAGGTCGCCGCGGCCAGGGAGAAGGGGCGGGGCGTGAGCGTCCGCCCCGGCCGGACGTTCGGCGCAGACGCGCTCTACCTGGCGCTTCCGATAGAGGCGGGCCCGGCCGCCGGCGGCGTGGTTCGGCTGGCGGTGAGCCTTCGGGAGGTCGAGGAGACGATTCGCGGGGTGCGGGGGCTTCTCCTCGCGGCCGGCGCGTTCGCGTTTCTGCTCGCCGCCGCGGTCGGCTTCGGGGCGGGCGCGATCGCGCGGCGGCGGTTCCGCGACGTCCGCGGCGCCGTGGAGAATATCTCCCGGGGCGACTTCAGCCCCCGAATCGTCTCCCGGCGAAGGGACGAGCTGGGCGAGCTCGCCCGGACGATAGACAGGCTCGCTTCCGAGGTGGAGGGCCGCCTCGAGGAGCTGCGCCGCGAGCGGGATCGCTTCGGGGCGATTCTCGAGGGGATGACCGAGGGCGTCATGGTCACGGACGCGGCGGGGGACATCCTCCTCGTCAACGCCGCGTTCCGGGATTTTTTCCCCTCGCTCCCGGGCTTCCAGGACGGCGCGCCGGTTCCCCTGGAGGCCGTGCGCTCCCCCGAGGTGCAGGAGACGGTGAGGAAGATGCTCGCGGGCGCGATCCCCCGCATGGAGCGCGAGGTGGAAATCCTCCCCGCCCGCGCCCTCGCCCTGCACGCCAAGCGGCAGAGCGCGGAGGAGGAATCCGGCCTCGTCCTGGTGTTTCACGACGTCACCGAGATCAAGCGGCTCGCGGGCATCCGGCGGGAGTTCACCGCCAACGTCTCCCATGAGCTGCGCACCCCCCTGACGGCGATACAGTGCGCCTCCGAGACCCTCCAGACGGCCGCGCGCGCGGACCCCGAGGCGACGGGCCGGTTCGCCTCCACCATCACCCGGCACGCCCGGCGGCTCTCCGCGCTGGTCGAGGATCTGCTCGAACTGGGCAAGATAGAGTCCAAGGAGGAGCACGTCCGGCCCGAAAAGGCCTCCCTGCGAAGCGCGATGGAGGCGGCCGCGGACGCCCTGTCGCCCATCGTCGAGAAAAGGGGCGTTCATCTGGAGGCGGAGATTCCCGAGGAGGCCGACCGGGTCTGGGCGGATCCTGCGGCGCTCGAGAGGATTCTGATCAACCTGGTGGAGAACGGGGTGAACTACAGCGCGGAGGGGGGCGGAATCGCCGTCTCCGGGCGTCTGCGCGAGGACGGCTTCGTCGAGGTTTCGGTGGCCGACGAGGGCGAGGGAATCCCCCCCGAGCATCTTCCGCGCGTCTTCGAGCGGTTCTACCGGGTGGATTCGGCCCGCTCCCGGGAGAGCGGAGGCACCGGCCTGGGACTCGCCATCGTGAAGCACCTCTCCCAGGAGATGGGGGGAGACGTGTGGGTCGAGAGCGCGCCCGGCCGGGGGTCCGCCTTCCGCTTCACGGTTCCCGCCCCCTGAGCGGGAGGGCTCCGCCCCGGCGACGATTCGGCGCGGACGGCGACCTTGAAAAAAACGGAAATCCCGGCTTCCGCTCCCCTTCTTCATCGTCGGGATTGATCCCTGAATGGGGCGAAAAACCAACCTCCCGGAATGACGGCGGGGAATTTCCGTCCGACAGATGCGGCCTCGAAACCCGTCATTAGCGGCGTCGTCCGCGGCCGGGAAGGGAGCGGGCGCTTCCTTCATCGGCTTTTCGGAGAGGGCGAACACACGGGTTGTCCCCGCGTCCAAAACGCGAACCAACACCGGGATGCGCCGCATATCCCGCAGGAGCGTCCCCTCCTCGGGGACGCCCCACAATTCGTGAACCGCCCGTTTTCGCAAGACGCGCCGCGAAAGCCGGAATTTTTCCGAAAAGTCACCCGATTGCCACCTTCCCGTAACATTTCCCGCGCCGTTACCCTCTATATTCCTCCCGTCGTGGGGAACGAATCGCGGGAGAGAGCGCTTTCGCTCGCGGCTTCAGGCCGACTCGAAAAGGCGACGCCGTTCCCCGGCGGTTCGCGGTGGATGGTGGAATGATGGAGCGGAGAGCGTCAATGTCGCGGTAAATTCACTGTTTTGCCACGAAAATGCAACAAAACCGGCAGGTTTTTCCCGTAGTTTCAACCCCGTTCAAAAGGAGAGAAGAGAATGTCGGCGACAAGGCAACTTGCAAAAACCTGGGTGCCCGCCGTCCTCGCGCTGTGCTTCGCGCTCGCCGCGCGGCCCGGCGACGCCGCGCTGATGGTGGACCCGAAGCTGCCCGTCTACAAGGCGACCAGCGGCGTTTCCGGCAACGTGAAGTCCGTCGGCTCGGACACGCTGAACAACCTGATGACGCTTTGGGCCGAGGGCTTCAAGCGCGCCTACCCGGACGTGAAGATCGAGATCGAGGGCAAAGGCTCCTCCACGGCGCCGCCCGCCCTCATCGCCGGAACCTCCAACTTCGGGCCGATGTCGCGCGCCATGAAGTCCAGGGAGATGGACGCCTTCGAGAAGCGGTTCGGCTACAAGCCCGGCCGCATCCGCGTCGCCGTGGACGCCCTGGCCGTCTTCACGAACAAGGACAACCCCCTCAAGTGCCTGAGCCTCCCGCAGGTGGACGCCATCTTCTCGAAAACCCGCAAGGGCGGCATGAGGACGGACATCGGCGCGTGGGGCCAGGTCGGCCTCTCGGGCATGTGGGCGAGCAAGCCGATTTCCGTCTACGGCCGCAACTCGGCTTCCGGCACCTACGGCTACTTCAAGAAAGTGGCGCTGTTCAAGGGCGACTACAAGGACTCCGTGAAGGAGCAGCCCGGCTCCTCGGCGGTGGTGCAGGGCGTGGCGTCCGACAAGTTCGCCATCGGCTACTCCGGCATCGGCTACAAGACCGCGGACGTCATCGCGCTCCCTATTTCCAGGAAGACGGGCGCGAAGTGCTACCGGCCCGGAGCGGCGGCGGCCTACGCCGGCGACTACCCGATCGCGCGCTTCCTCTACGTCTACGTCAACAAGAACCCGAACCGCGCCCTCGATCCCCTCAGGGCCGAGTTCACGAAATACGTCTTCTCGAAGGCCGGCCAGCAGGCCGTCATCAAGGCGGGCTTCTTCCCCGTGAACGAGGCCATCGCCAGGCAGGACCTGGGGGCGCTCGGCCTCGGCCCGGGCGGCAACTAGGGCGGTTCCCGTCTTAAGCGAAGCGACGGGGACGGCGAGACCATTCGCCCCCCCGCCGCTTTCTTTGCCGTTTTCCTTTTTTTGTTTTCCTCGCTTTTGAGACGGGAAAGATGAGCGGGCGGCGGGATTCGGAGGCGGGCGGGGGAGGCCGGGGAAGGCGCGGGCGCGACCTGAGCACGAGGCGCTCCGTCCGCCTCATCGACAAGCTCGCCGCCAAGGTCATCACCGTCGGCGGGCTGTTCGTGATTCTGGCCGTCCTGGGAATCATGGCGTTTCTCGTCGCCGTGGCGCTGCCCCTGTTCGCCGACGAGTCGCTGACCGGCTCGACCGCCTTCCGGGTCCCCCCTCCCCGAAGCCCCCTGCTCAGCGTCGAGGTGGACGACTACAACAGCGTGGCCGTCCTCGTTTCGGGGGACGGCGCCCTCGCGCCCGTCCACGCGTCGACGGGAAGGCCGCTCGAGCCGCTCAGGCTCGACTTCGGGGGGACGCGGGCGACCGCCTTCGCGCGGACGCTCAGGGGCGGGCGCGTCGCCTTCGGCTTCGCCGACGGAACGGTGCGCTTCGGGACAATCAGGTTCCGCTCGAAGGTGCTGCCCGCCGATCGGGCGCCGGAGGGCCTCGTCCGAATCGACGATCGGGACATGACCGACGGCCGGTTCGTCTTCTCGAGGATTCCGGGCGAGCAGATACGCAAGGTCTGGGTGGAGGCGGAGGTTCAGGCGCCGCGGCGGGTCGCGCCGCCGGGAACGCCCATCGTCCGGCTGGACTACAGGGCGGGGGGGACGCCCGAGCGTCCGAGCGTCTCTTTCGCCACGGTGGACGCCGAAGGGGTGGCGCGCCTGAGCCTCACGCAGACCCGGGTGAACCTCCTCACGGGCCTGTCCACCTCCTCCGTGGAGAGCGTGGTTCTGCCCGGCCTGCCGCGCCGGACGCGCATTCTGGGCATCCTCCTCACGGAGAAGGCCGACGCGGTCTACATCGGCGCCGAAAGGGGGGTGCTCTTCCGCTACGACGCCCGAAACCTGGACGCCGTCTCCCTCGTAGAGAAGCAGGACCTCCTGCCCCCCGGCGAGAAGCTGACGGCGTTCAACTTCCTCATCGGCGAGGAGGCCATCGTCGCGGGAGGCTCCGGGGGCTCGCTGAACGTCTTTTTCCGCGTCCGGCGGCCGGGGGCGACGACGCCGGACGGGCTGGTGATGGCGCGCGCCCACGAG
Organism: bacterium; assembly: GCA_965242545.1. Classification (GTDB taxonomy): domain Bacteria; phylum UBA8248; class UBA8248; order UBA8248; family UBA8248; genus Bin107. The sequence continues at coordinate 2,742,431 of OZ251456.1, read as the reverse complement.
CTCGAGGGCCACGCCGCGGGCGTCGCGGGCTTTTCCGCCTCGCAGCGGAGCCGGATGTTCGTCACGATGGACGCGGGGGGAGAGGTCTGGCTGCGCCACTCCACGAGCGAGGCGACGCTCCTGCGCTCCAGGACGAAGGACATGGCGGGGAGCGCCCGGCGCTTCATCCGCCTCTCCCCGCGCGACGACGCCATCGTCGCGGCGGATCAGAACGGCGCGGTGAATTTCTGGAGATTCTCGGCCGAGCACCCCGAGACGACCTTTCGGACGCTGTTCGGAAAAGTCTGGTACGAGGGCTACCCGAAGCCCGAATACACCTGGCAGTCCTCCTCGGGAGACGACGCCTTCGAGGAGAAGATATCGCTCATTCCCCTGATATTCGGAACCATCAAGGGGACGGTCTATTCCCTGGTTTTCGCGATACCCATCGCGGTGCTGGGCGCGATTTTCACCTCCGAGTTCATCGGCCCCGAAATCCGCTCCGTCGTGAAGCCCGCGATGGAGATGATGGCCTCGCTGCCCTCGGTGGTGCTCGGCTTCGTCGCCGCCCTGATTCTCGCGCCCATCGTCGAAACCTGGATCGCGGCGGTGCTGCTCGCCTTCATGCTGATTCCGCTTCTTCTGCTTCTCTCGGCCTATCTCTGGCAGCTCATGCCGCCCCGGGTCGCCCTGCCGCTGTCGGGGTTTCCGAAAATCGGGCTGGTGTTCCTCGTGGTCGCTCTCGCCGCGCTGCTCGGCCGCCAGATCGGGCCGGGCTTCGAGAGCCTCTTCTTCGACGGCGACTTCAAGGCGTGGGCGAACGGGAACGTCGGGCTGGCGACGCCGGCGCTGTTCATCATCTTCTTCCCGCTCTCGTTCGCGGTCGCCGCCTTCGGCGCCGATCGGCTCCTAGGCTTCGCGTGGCGGCGGAGGCTCCGGCGGATGCCGCACTCGCGCGCCGCCTCCCTGGAGCTCCTCCGCTGGGGGGGGACGCTGGCCGCCGCCGCCCTGCTGAGCTGGACCGCCGCCGCCGCCCTCGCCGCGGCGGGCTTCGACGCGCGCGGGGGCGTCATCGACACCTACGTCCAGCGCAACTCCCTCGTCGTGGGCTTCGCGATGGGCTTCGCCGTCATTCCGCTCATCTACACCATCGCCGAGGACGCGCTCACCTCCGTGCCGGGCCACCTCCGGGCGGCGAGCCTCGCCTGCGGCGCGACGCCCTGGCAGACGGCGCTCTGGGTCATCCTGCCGACCGCGGCCAGCGGCATTTTCGCCGCCGTCATGATCGGCATGGGCCGCGCGGTGGGCGAAACCATGATCGTCGTCATGGCGGCGGGCAACACCCCGGTGCTGGACTGGAACGTCTTCTCGGGGCTGCGGGCGCTTTCGGCGAACATCGCCGTGGAGCTTCCCGAAGCCGTCAAGGACGGGACGCTCTACAGGGTGCTTTTCCTGGCGGCGCTCGTCCTCTTCTCGATGACGTTCGTCGTGAACACGATCGCGGAGGTCGTCCGCCTCCGCTTCCGAAAGCGCGCGGCGCAGCTGTGAGGGCGCGATGAGGACGAAAGAGCCGAAAGGGCCCAAAAAGACGAAGCGCGCCCGGGAGGCGGAGACGCCCCGCCCGGGGGACGGGCCGGAGAGCGGCGTCCCGTCCGCTCCCGAAGGGGGAGAGACGTCGGAGGCGGCGAAGGGCTCCCCCCGAATCGGGCTTCGGACGGGCCTGGACTTCAAGGCGAGGGGCGAGCCGCTCATCTGGATCATGGGCGGCGCGCTCGCCCTGGGCGTTCTGATGATCGCGGGCTTCCTCGCGCTCGTGCTGTGGAACGGCATCGTGACGTTCTATCCGGGTCCGGTGGAGGTGGTGACGCTCAGGAGCGGCGGCCGCCTCGCCGGCGAGCCGTTTCGCTCCGAGCGCTTCCGCCCCTCCCCCGAGCAGCTGAAGGGACTCGACGCGGCGTCGCTGCGCGCCGTCCGGGAGGCGGGCGGGTTCGCCGGCCGCACCCTCTACCGAATCGGGAATTTCGACCTCTACAACGAGGATTTCAAATGGGCGGCGGATCACGAGGTCGCCGGGGTCGAGGCGCCGCTCGACGTCTTCTTCGTGGAGCGCAGGGAGTGGGGCCCCTTCATCGGCTTCGTCAAGGCGCTGCGGCTCGGCGACCGCCGCGTCGAGGGCGCGAGCGTCTCGGCGGAGGAGCTGTCCGCCGCCCACGCGCAGGCGCTCGCGCGCCGGAGCGCGATTCGCGCCGTCGAGGCGGACGAGATCGGCGCCATCAACTACTACATCGAAAAGGAGCGCCTCGCCCTGCGGCGCGCCGCGCTGGACCACGGGAGGAGCAGCGAGGCGTATCGCGCCGGGAAGGAGAGGTTCGAGCGGCGCGCCCGGGATCTGCGCGCGGGGTTCGCCGCGCTCAAGAAGAGAATCGCCTCCATCGGCGCGGAGGACGCGCGGTTCACCATCACCCTGCGGGAGATCGCCGGCCGCGAGAAAACCATGCGGCTCTCCGAGGTGGTGCGCATCTACCCGGCGAACCGCCTCTCGTTCACGGGCAGGATGGGCGTCTATTTCTCCCGGTGGGCGGAGTTCCTGACGGACGACCCCCGGGAGGCGAACACCGAGGGCGGCGTCCTGCCGGCGATATTCGGCACCGTGATGATGACCCTGCTCATGGTCGTCTTCGTCGCTCCCTTCGGGGTGGTCACGGCGCTGTATCTGCGCGAATACGCCAGGCAGGGGACGCTCGTCTCCATCGTGCGCATCTGCGTGAACAACCTGGCGGGCGTGCCCTCCATCGTCTACGGCGTGTTCGGGCTCGGGTTCTTCGCCTACACCGTCGGCGTGAGAATCGACCAGCTGTTCTATCCCGAGCGGCTGCCCAACCCGACCTTCGGCACGGGCGGCCTCCTGTGGGCGTCCCTGACGCTGGCGCTCCTCACCGTTCCCGTGGTCATCGTGGCGACCGAGGAGGCGCTCGCCGCCGTTCCCCGCTCCATGCGGGAGGGCTCCCTCGCCTGCGGCGCCTCGAAGTGGCAGACCATCCGCAACATCGTCCTGCCCCAGGCCATGCCGGGCATCATGACCGGCATGATTCTGGCGATGGCGCGCGGGGCGGGCGAGGTGGCGCCGCTCATGCTCGTGGGGGTGGTGAAGCTGGCGCCGGAGCTTCCCTTCGACGGCTTCTTTCCGTTCCTGCACCTGGAGCGGAGCTTCATGCACCTGGGCTTCCACATCTACGACGTGGGGTTCCAGTCCCGGAACTCCGAGGCCGGAAAGCCCATGGTGTTCGTCACCACGCTTCTGCTCATCGCGATCATCGCCTTCATGAACGCTTTCGCCATCATGGTCCGCAACCGCCTTCGCCGCAAGTTCGTGGAAGGCCAATTCTGATGGAGACCGACGACATGCCCACCGCCGCGGCAGCGGCCGAGCCGCAGGCCGAGTTCGAGTCCACGGCGTATCATCCCGTCGAGAGCGCGAAGGGGAGCGTCATCGACATCGAGCGCTTCAGCCTCTGGTACGGCGAGAAGCAGGCCGTGTTCGACGCCACCATGAAAATCCAGAAGGAGCTCGTCACCGCCCTCATCGGCCCATCGGGCTGCGGGAAGTCCACCCTCCTGCGCGCGCTCAACCGGATGAACGACCTCATCGACGACGTTCGCCGCGAGGGCGGCATCTCCATCGACGGGAGCGAGATTCACGACCCGCGCGTCGAGGTGATCGAACTCAGAAAGCGCCTCGGCATGGTCTTCCAGAAGCCCAACCCCTTCCCGATGTCCATCTTCGAGAACGTCGTCTATCCCCTGCGGGTGGACGGCGTTCGGGACAGGCGCCTGCTGGAGGAGACCTGCGAGCGATCCCTGAGGGACGCCGCGCTCTGGGACGAGGTGTCCGACCGCCTCCAGGACAACGCGCTCGGCCTCTCCGGCGGCCAGCAGCAGCGCCTGTGCATCGCCCGGGCGATCGCCTCCGAGCCCGAGATCATCCTGATGGACGAGCCCTGCTCGGCGCTCGACCCCATCGCCACGGCGCGAATCGAGGATCTGATCGCCCAGCTCAAGGAACACTTCTCCATCGTCATCGTGACGCACAACATGCAGCAGGCCGCCCGCGTTTCGGACAACACGGCCTTCATGTTCCTGGGCCGGCTCATCGAATACGGGGAGACAAAGAAGATTTTCATGAACCCCATGCGCGTCCGCACCTCCGACTACATCACCGGCAGGTTCGGCTAGGCGCGGCGAGGAGAGCGGCATGACCCCGACGAGCGGGAGGACGCACACGAGCTCGGAGTTCGAGAGCGAGCTCCAGGAGCTCCGCCGCCTCATCCTGGAGATGGGCGCCAAGGCGGAGATGATGACGGCGAAAAGCATCGAGAGCCTCACCCGGCGCGACTCCCGCCTCGCCCGCTCCGTCATCGACGAGGACGCGCGGGTCAACCGGCTCGAGGCGGACGTGAACGACCTTTGCGTGCAGATGGTGGCGCTGCGGCAGCCGACGGCGGTGGACCTGCGCTTCATCACGACGGGCCTGAAAATCGCCTCCGACCTCGAGCGGGTGGGCGACCTGGCCGTCAACGTGTGCGAGCGCGCCCTGGAGCTGAACGAGGAGCCGCCCCTGAAGCCCTACATCGAGCTCCCCCGGATGGCCGCCGCCTCGAGCCGGATGCTGCGCGAGAGCCTGGACAGCTTCATCAAGGAGGACGTGGAGCTGGCGCGCCGGGTCATCACGAGCGACGACGAGGTGGACGACATGAACGAGGAGCTGTTCCGGGAGCTGCTCACCTACATGCTCGACAACCCGCGCAACATCAGCCGGGGAACCCGTCTGACGTTCATCTCGAAATACCTGGAGAGAGTCGCCGACCACGCGACGAACATCGCCGAGGCCGTCCTCTTCATGGTGGAAGGCCAGCACCCGAGGCGCGACCCCGGGCGGCCGTCGTCCTGACCGCGCCGCCTCCCTGAATCCGCCCGGGCGTTTCGGGGCGGGCGGCTAGTTCTCCTTCAGGAGCCGCGGCCAGTTTCCGTCGGCGCGCCGGACGTTCCCGGGGATATCCTCCTCCCAGAGCCGCTGAACGCTCCGGCTGTAGTTCAGATACAGCTTTCCGTCCACGATTCTCCAGGCGTCGGGGTCGATGCTCGCGGTGTAGCCCCGGCTCACGGCGTAGGCGCAGTAGCCGCCGTATCGCGGGGCGTATTTTTGGGGGTCGGCGCGGAACAGGCGGCGGTTTTCCGCGCTCGAGAAGCGCCAGACCGCGCCCCGCCATTCGTGCGAGAAGGCTTCCCGCCCCTCGACGGGCCGCTTTTGCGTGAAATAGGCCACCGGGTCGTATCCCCGGATGGCGCCTCCGGCGGGGGTGGAGAAAACGGGAGGGACGGCGCCCGCCGACGCCGGAATCGCGAGGAAGAGGGCGGCGAGCCACGCGGCCGCCCGCGCCCGTCCGGTTGAAGCCGCCTTGCCGCGCGTTTTCATTTTTTCATCCTCCTGAATGAGGCCGGCCGGGGGAGCGGCCGCCGCGGGCCGGGGCCCGGAAGTTCGACGAGGCGCGCCGATGATAGCCGAGGCCGCCGCCGCGGGCAATCCGGGCCGCGGGCGCCGGCGCTTGCTCCCGCAGGGGCGACCCCTCCCCGGGGACGCCCGGCAATTCCCGAACCGCCCGCCTCTGGTCGCCGAGAACGGTGCGAGACGCATGTATGCGTCCCCTACAAAAAACCACCACCCGACCCGCAGGGGTCACGAACGCCCGGTCGTCGCCGCCCCGCCTTTTCACCGATGGGATGTTTCATCCGCAGGGGGCGCGGACATGCGCCCCGATTGCGGGTCGGCGACGACGCGGCGCATCTTTCGCCAGTAGGAACAACCCCCTGTGGTTGTCCTTCGTCAACGGGCGCGCGCCGGTTTGGTTTTCGTCGTCATTCCGGGATCAATCCCGACAAGGCGGAGGGATTGCGGAATCCAGGGGTTTATGATCCTTTCTATAAAAACGGGTGGCTCGCGAACCGCCCCTACGGGATCCGTGGCGCATCCAGATCCGTTTGCGTTTTCGGATGTAGGGACAACCCCCTGTGGTTGTCCCGTTTTCATCGCGTGGCCAGACGCGAAACGGGACGCATGTATGCGTCCCCTACAATGGAATATCGCCACCCTCGCCCGTAGGGGGCGCATATATGCGCCCCGCGTGTAGGGTTGGCGATGACGCGATCCGGCGCGCCGCCATCCTGAAACGGGCGGTTCGCGAACCGTGGGGCGTCCTCGGGGAGGGGGCGCCCCTGCAACCGAAACGCCAAAATATCGAACGCCCGGAAACGGCGATCGCAAAACCGCGAAGGACAACCACGGGGGTTGTCCCTGCGGGACGCAAAAACGCGAATCCTCCCGGCGCGGGGTGAAGAGGCGCCCCGCTTCGGGCTAGAATGCGGCGATCGTCCGCAGCCTTTTCTCGAACGGGGAACCCATGAGCCGGCGGCCCGTCCCGGAGATCGATCCCGTCTCCCTCGAGGTGATGAACGAGTCCTTCGTCGCCGTCGTCCGCGAGATGCGGGCGAACATGGCGCGCGCGGCGTATTCCTCCATCATCCACGAGGGGCGCGACTTCTCCTGCGTGCTCGTGGACGGCGCGGGGCAGCTCGTCGCCATGGCGGAGGACAACCCCGTCCACATCTTCCCCGTGCCGATGGAGGTGGCGCAGATGCGCGCGCGCTTCGGGGAAGACGTCCGCCCGGGCGACGTGTTCCTGCACAACGACCCCTACACGGGCGGAACGCACCTGAACGACGTGGCGATGATCTCGCCCCTGTTTCACGGCGCGGAGCCGGCCATCTACCCCGTCGTCCGCGCCCACTGGGGCGACGTGGGCGGAACGACGCCGGGGAGCATATCGGGCAAGAACACCGAGATTCTCCACGACGGCGTGCGCATCCCCATCCTGAAAATCATCGAGAAAGGGGAGATCAACCGGGCGGCTTTCGACCTCCTCCTCCACAACGTGCGCGCGCCCGAGGAGCGGCGGGGGGATTTTTTCGCCATGCTGGCCACCTGCCATACCGCCCACGCGCGGCTCGGGGAGATGGCGGCGAAGCATGGCTGGCCCGGGATGCTCGCCGCGAAGGATCGCCTGCTGGCGCGCGCCGAGGCGTCCATGCGGCGCGGAATCGCCGCCCTGCCCGAGGGGGAGTCCGCCTACGAGCACTTCATGGATCACGACGGGCTGTCGCTCGCGCCGCTGCGCATCCGGGTGAAGGTCGCCAAGTCGGGCGGCGGCCTGGAAATCGATTTTCGCGGCACCGACCCGCAGACGAAGGGCGCCTACAACGTCGGGCCGGCCATGGCGCCCTCCGCCGCCTTCAGCGTCGTCAAGTCGCTCCTCGATCCGGGAGGCGCCGTCAACCAGGGGGCGTTTCGTCCGCTCCGCGTCGAGGTCCCGCCCGGCTCCCTGCTCTCGGCGCGCCATCCCGCGAGCTGCGCGGGCTCCATGGAGGTGAGCCACGCCGTGGTCTCCGCCCTGATCGGCGCCCTCGCCCCGCTCGCCCCGGGCGCGGTGACGGGCGACCTCAAGGGGACTTCCAACCACGTCTGCGTCGGCGGGAGCGACCCGCGAAGCGGCGCGCCCTTCCTGTTCTACGAGTTTCCGGCGGGCGGCACGGGCGGGTTCGAGGGGGGCGACGGCAACAGCGCGGCGCGGAATTTCACCGAGGGGGACTTCGCCTCGATTCAGTCGGTCGAGGTGGTCGAGCAGGGCCAGCCCCTGCGCGTCAGGAGCCTCTCGCTGCGCGCGGATTCGGGCGGGGCGGGAGCCCGCCGGGGCGGGCTGGGCCTGCGGCGCGAGGTGGAGGTGCTGGCGGAGGAGGCGCTTTTGTCGATTTCCTCGGACAAGAACCTCATCCCGCCGTTCGGGATATTCGGCGGCGCGCCGGGAAAGCCCAACCGGTTTTTCGTCGAAAGGGGCGGGGAGATACTCATGCCCTCCGGGACGCCCGGCAAGGCGGCGGGCTTCCCGCTTCGCAGGGGCGACGTTCTCGTCATGGAGACCTCCGGCGGAGGCGGCTTCGGGGATCCGCTCGATCGGACGGACGCCGCGGTTCTCGCCGACGTGGCGGCGGGCTACGTGACGGAGGAGGGGGCGCGGGAGGACTACGCCGTCGTCGTCCGGGAGGGCGCCGTGGACGCGGAGGAGACGGCCGCGCGCCGGCGCGCCGCCCGGGCGGGGAGGCTCGAGCCGCGGGTCGTTCAGGGCGGCGGGGAGGCCCGGGAGGATTCCCGCCGCAGGTGCCGCGCGAACCCGGCGACGCTCGCGCGGTGGAATCTTCAGGAGGGGGATCTGGTCGAGCTGCGCGGAAGGCGGGGCGCGCCCCTTCGCGCGTGGATGGCGGAGGACGCGGCGCTGCCCGACGGCGCGGCGGGGCTGGACGCGGACGGGATGGCCATGCTCGCCGCCCGGGAGGGCGAGGGAATCTTTCTCTCCCCGATCAGGACGTGAGCGCCTCGCGGGAGGCGCCGTCCGCGCGCGAAGGCTCCGCGGCGGCTGACGGGAGTTTTCCGCCCGAAGGCGGAACGTCTTTTACCCAAAAAATTTTCAGGGGGCGGTCGGCGCATTGGGTCTCGTCGGAATAGACACCGGAGGAACCTTCACCGACCTCGTTTTCTATGACGAGGACGAGGGGCGGATGGAGGTTTTCAAGGTTCCCACGGCGCGGGGAAGGGAGGACGAGGTTTTTCTCGAGGCGATCGGGCGCCTGGACGCCGCCTCGGTCGGGCGGATCACGCACGGCACCACCGTCGGAACCAACGCGATACTGGAGGGCGCGGGAGCGCGCGCCGCCGTTCTGACGACGCGCGGCTTCCGCGACGTTCTGGAGATCGGGAGGACGCAGCGCCTCGTCCCCCACAGCCTCTTCGACGCGAAATTCGTCCGCCCGAAGCCGATTGTCCCCCGGGAGATGCGCTTCGAGGTGGAGGAGCGCGCCCTGGCCGACGGGCGGATAGCGGTTCGCGTGGAGGAGGCGGAGGTCGAGGCGCTTGCCGGGCGCCTCAGGCGGCTGGGCGTCGAGGCCGTCGCCGTCTGCTATCTGCACGCCTACGCGAACGGGGAGAACGAGAGGCGGACGGCGGCGCGCTTGAGGAAAATCTGGCCGGAGGCCTATCTGTCCCTCTCCCACGAGGTCGCGCCCGAGCACCGGGAGTTCGAGCGCTTCTCGACGACGGCGCTGAACGCCTACCTCGGCCCCAGGGTGCGGAATTACGTGAGCCGCCTGGGCGCGGCGCTTCGGGAGCGGGGATGCCGCGCCCCCCTCTTCATCATGGCCTCGAACGGCGGAATGCTCGACGCCGGACGCGCCGGGCGGTTTCCCGCGCAGACCATCCTGTCGGGCCCGGCGGGCGGCGTGGTGGGCGGCGTCGCCCTCGCCGGGGCGCTGGGCATCGACCATCTCATCACCTATGACATGGGCGGCACCAGCACGGACGTGTGCCTCGCGCGGGATCGCCGGCCCCTCGTCGCCAGGGACAACGCGGTCGCCTCCTACCCCCTCAGCGTCTCCCAGCTCCAGATCAACACCGTGGGCGCGGGCGGGGGGAGCGTCGCCTGGCGGGACGAGAACGGCGCGCTCCGCGTCGGGCCCCAAAGCGCGGGGGCGCGCCCGGGCCCCGCCTGCTACGGATTCGGGGGCGAGGCGCCGACGGTGACGGACGCGAACGTGGCGCTCTCCCGCATCGGCCCCCGCGCGCTCCTGGCCGGGGGACTCGCGCTTCATCCCGAAAAGGCGCGGCGCGCCCTGGGTTCGCTGGCGGAGGCGCTGGGCGTCGGCGACGTCGCTTCGATGGCGCGCGGGGTCATCGAGGTCGCCGTGACGAAGATGCTGAGCTCCATCCGCGAGATTTCCATCGAGCGCGGGTTCGACCCAAGGGAGCACGCGCTCATCGCCTACGGGGGGGCGGGGCCGCTGCACGCCGCCCTCATCGCGGAGGAGCTGGGCGTCTCGCGCGTCGTCGCGCCGCGGTTTCCGGGGAATTTCTCGGCCGTGGGCCTCCTCATGGCGGACGTCGTTCAGGAGAGCGTCGAGACGCATTTCGCCCCGCTGGCGGAAGCCGACCCGCGCGCCCTCGAGCGCGCCTTCGAGAGGCTGACGGCGCCCTGCGAGCGGCGGCTGCGCACGGCGGGCCTGGACGCGATTCTCCTCCAGCGCGGAGCGGACGTCCGCTACGTCGGGCAGGCGTTCGCGCTGACGATTCCGGTTCGGGAGGGCGGCGGCTGGCTCGAGGCGCTCGCGGCCGATTTTCACGCCCGATACGATCGGCGCTACGGGCATTCCCACCCCGGAGACCCGGTCGAGATCGTCTGCCTGCGGACGCGCGCATCGGGCATGGTGGACAAGCTGAAGTGGATGGAGGCGGACGCGCCGGCGGGCGGCCTGGAGGACGCGCTGGCGGAGAGGCGGGAGGTCGTTTTCGGGGAGAGCGTTCCCGACTGCCCCGTCTATCGGCGGGACTCCCTGCCCATCGACCTGGAAATCCCCGGTCCCGCCGTCATCGAGGAATACGGCTCGAACACCCTCGTCCCGCCCGGCTGGACGGCGCGGCGCGACGCCTGCGGGCATCTTCACCTGCGCGCTTCGGGCCGGGGCGGCGGGGGGCGGCCGTGACGGGCGAAATGAAATACGGATACGGGCACGGAATGCAGCCGGGCGCCGCTCCTCCTCCCGCCCGCTTTCTCGCCTTCGTCGAGAAGGCGGAGCGGGCGGGCTTCGACTCCTTCTGGCTCGACGATCACCTGGCGTTTCGCGGCGCCTATCTGGAGAGCCTCTGCGCGCTCGCCGCCGCCGCGGCGCGCACCCGGCGCATCACCCTCGGCAGCCTCGTCTATCTCCTTCCCCTGCGGCGGCCGGCGATCGCCGCCAAAGCGGCGGCGACGGTCGATTACCTGAGCGGGGGCGGGCGCTTCATTTTCGGCGTCGGGGTCGGCGGCGAGGCGCCGGAGGAGTTCGACCTCTGCGGCGTTCCGAGGGCGGAGCGCGGCGCGCGGACGGACGAGGCCATCCGGGTCCTGCGCAAGCTGTGGTCGGGGGAGCCGGCGAGCCACCGGGGGAGGTTTTTTCGCTTCTCCGGGGCGCGGCAAAGCCCCCCGCCCCCGAGCGCGGGCGGCCCGCCCGTCTGGGTGGGCGGCAGAAGCGGAGCCGCGCGAAGGCGCGCCGCCCTCCTGGGAGACGGCTGGGTTCCCTATCTCTTCTCGCCCGCGCGCTACGAGCGGGGGCTGGAGGAGATTCGCCGCCTCGCCGCCGGGCGGGGGAGGACGCCGGACGATCCACGAAGGCCGTGGACGCCTGCGCTTCACCTGTTCTTCAACCTGCGCGAGAATGAGGACGAGGCGCTCGGGGAGGGCGCGGAGAACCTCTCGGCGCGCTACGGGACGGACATGCGCGGGGCGGCGGAGAAGTATCTGCTCCGCGGCTCCGTGGATCGCTGCGCGGAGACGCTGCGCGCGTTCCGGGAGGCGGGCGCGCGGCACGTCGTCTTCAAGGCGGCCGCGCCCGCGGAGGCGGAGGAGGCGCACATGACGAGGCTGGCGGAGGAGCTCCTGCCGGAGGCGCGGCGGCATGTCGGCTGAGCCGAGCGGCCACGCGGACGCCTTCGCGCGCGAGAACCTGCCGCCCGCCTCCCTGTGGCCGGAGATGGACTACGGCGTTCTGCCGGAGCTGGCGGCCTATCCGCCCCGCCTGAACGCGGGCGCCGCGCTCATCGACGCGATGGCCGAGGGCGCGCGGGGGGAGCGGCCCGCCGTCCACTTCGGCGAGACCCTCTGGAGCTACCGCGCGCTTCGGGAGAACGCCGACCGCATCGCCTGGGCGCTGAGCGAGGGATGCGGCCTCCCGCCCGGGGGCCGGGTGCTGCTGCGCGCCTCGAACCACCCGATGCTCGTGGCCGCGTGCCTGGGCGCGCTGAAGGCGGGGGGCGTCCTGGTTCCGACCATGCCCGTCCTGCGCGCGCGCGAGCTCGCCTACGTCATCGAAAAGGCGCGGGTCGGGTTCGCGATTTGCGACGCCCGGCTGGACGCGGATCTCCTTGACGCGGCGAAATCCTCCGAATTCCTCGAAACCGTCCTGCGCTTCGGCGAGGACGGCCCCGGAAGCCTCGAAGCGCTCATGGCGCGGGCGCCGCCCGGATACCGCGCCGTGGACACGGCGGCGGACGACGTCGCGCTCATCGGCTTCACCTCCGGCTCCACGGGGACGCCCAAGGGCACGATGCACTTTCACCGCGATCTGCTCGCCGCCGCGGACACGTTCCCGAAGCGCCTGATCGGCCTGGGGCCGGAGGACGTGGTTTGCGGCAGCCCGCAGATCGCCTTTCTCTACGGGTTCTGCGCCTTCGTCACGGACGCCCTGCGGTTCGGCAGCTCGATGGTTCTGCTGGAGCGGGGAACCCCCCGGGAGCTGCTGGCGGCCATCGAGCGGCATCGGGCGACCGCGTGCTTCAGCACGCCCTCGGGCTACAGACAGATGCTCGACGTCCCGGAGGCGCATGACCTGGGGAGCCTGCGCGCCTGCGTCGCGGGGGGAGAGCCGCTCGCCCCCGCCCTGCTGCGGGAGTGGCGCGAACGGACGGGGGTGGACATCATCAACGGGCTGGGCGTCTCCGAGCTGCTCCACATCTTCGTCTCGGCGAGCGGGGCGGACGTTCGCCCGGGCAAAATCGGGCGGGCGGCGCCGGGCTACCGGGTGCGCGTCGTGGACGAGGCGATGCGCGACGTCCCCCCGGGCGAGACGGGGCAGCTCATCGTGAAGGGGCCCACCGGGTGCCGCTATCTCGACGACCTCGAGCGGCAGCGGCGCTACGTGCGCGACGGCTGGAACCTGACGGGAGACCTCTGCCGGGTGGACGAGGAGGGCCGCGTCTCCTTCGAGGCGCGCTCCGACGACATGATCAACACCGGGGGCTACAACGTCTCCGGGCTGGAGGTGGAGGCTGTCCTGCTGGAGCATCCCGGGGCGCGGGCGTGCGCGGTGGTCGGCTCGCCGAACCCCGAGCGGGGGGAGATCGTCAAGGCGTTCGTCGTTCCCGCCGAAGCGGAGGACGCCGGGACCCCGGAGGCGCGCGCCGCCCTCGCCCGGGAGCTCCGGGAGTTCGTGAAGGCGCAGCTCGCCCCCTACAAGCAGCCCCGCGCGGTGGAGTTCGTCGAGCGCCTGCCCCTCACGCCCACCGGCAAGATTCAAAGAGGCGCGCTTCGGGAGCGCGAGCGCGCCGCCGGGGACGAACCCGACCGGGACGCGCCGCAGCTCCCGTAGGGCGACCCTCTGTGGCTGTTCCCTGTCAGGGAGCCGTCCGTTTGTTTTTCTCGTCCGTTCCGGATTCCGGCGCCCGCTCCCTCCCCGGTCGCGGACCGCCCGCCTTTGGTCGCCGAACGAAACGGGACGCATATATGGACGCGCTCCCGCGCGTCACCTACAAAAAACCACCACCCGACCCGCAGGGGTCACGAACGCCCGGTTATCGCCGCCCCGCCTTTTCACCGATGGGTATTGCGCCCGTAGGGGGCGCGGACATGCGCCCCGCATTCAGGGTTATTGATGACGCGATCCGGCCACGCGAACAAATACGCAACGGGCGGTTCGCGAACCTCCCCTACAATCGAAACGCCAAAATATCGAACGCCCGGAAACGACGATTGCGAAACCGCGAAGGACAACCACGGGGGGTTGTCCCTACGGAACCGGCAAAACCCGCGCATTTCCCCGCATTTGCGGTGTCCCGAAAAGAGGCGAAAAAGGCACCATTCGAGCTGAATCGCGCCCGATCCCCGATCAAAAGGGCGTCTTTTTCCGTCGAACCGAGAACCTTTGAATTCAAATACAATCGAGCGAATTCAAAACGAATTCAAGGCATTTTCAGGCGAATTCACGCAGCTTTTGCGAACGCATAACCGATTGATTCAAAACGAAAAACGCCGAAAGACGGGAAATTTCTTCTGAATAAGACGGGATCGGACGAATCGCCTTCTCGCCCCGATCACGGACATTCTCCCGGTCACGATCTACCCCTCATCCTGCCGCTCCGATCGCGGTCACCCTCTCCCCGATCGACTCCCTCCGCCGGGGTGGTTTCCCCCCTCGCCCCCGAAGCCCGGATCCCGGCCATCGCTCCCCGCCCCGATCGGACGCCTCCGTCCCGCCTCGTCAGGGCGGATTCCGGCGAAGGGACCGGCTCGCCGCGCGCGCCGTTTCCGTCCGCCCGATCCTTTTTCCCTCCCGAACGAAACCGGTATGGATTCCGGCGCGGAAATGAGGCATAATGCGGACGCTTCCAATCGGGATTCGCACGAGGCGGGAAGCATGTCCTTTCACAACGCATGGAGGTCAAGCAGATGAAGACGCATCGCATCCTGTGGTTCGCGCTGGCGGCCGTTCTCTCCGTTTCGCTCCCGCTCCAGCGCGCTTTCGCGGCCTGGCCCGAGAAACCGATTCAGTTCATCATTCCCTTCGGCGCCGGCGGCGGCGCGGACATCGAGGGGCGCCTGCTCGCTAAGGAGATGGCGAAGACGCTCGGCGTCCCCATGGTGGCCATCAACAAGCCGGGCGCGGGCGGGGCCGTCACCTACACCTTCGTGAAGAACGCGAAGCCCGACGGCTACACGGTGGCCTGGAACTCCACCTCCATCCTCACTTCCACGAACATCGGAAACGTTCCGTGGGACTACCACGCCCTCGACCACATCGGGCGGGTGCACTTCCAGCCGCTGGTCGTGGCGGTGAACGCGAAGTCGAAGTGGATGACCGTGAAGGACTTCGTGGCCGACTGCAAGAAAAAGCCGAATTCGCTCAAGATCGGCCACGCGGGCACCGGCAGCACCACCCACCTGACCGCCGTCATCTTCGCGAAGATGACCGGGTGCGAGGCCATCCTCATTCCCCTGGGCGTCAAGCGGCGCAACGCCGCCCTTCTGAGCGGCGAGGTGGACGCGATGGGCGCGCCTCTCACGGGCGCGGTGCGGCTCTGGAAGGCCAAGAAGTTCCGCATCCTCACCCACCTGACGGGGGAGCGCAACAAGACGATCCCGAGCGTGCCCACCATGAAGGAGCTCGGATACGACATCTCCTTCGATCATTTCCGCGGCCTGAGCGTGCCCAAGGGAACGCCCGACGCGGTGAAGGCGAAGCTCGTGGACGCCATGATGAAGGCGTCGCGCTCGAAGTCCTTCGGGAAGCTGGCCAAGACCAAGGGGTTCACGGTGGACCCGAGCGGACCGGCAGAATTCGGGAAAATGCTCGCCGCGCGCGACAAGATCGTCGCGGACATCATGAAGGCTTCGGGCATCTACAGGTCCAAGTAGCGGCGCGAACCGCGAGGGCCGCCTCCCTATCGCGGGGCGCGGGGGCGGCCCTCGCTTTTCGATTGCCTTCACTCCTCGGGGGGCGGGTCATCCGCGATGGGCTTGAGAAACGTCGTCGGCGCGATAGCGCTCCTCGGCTTCGTGATCTTCTACGGGGGGCTCGCCAGCCTGCTCCCGAAGCGAACCGCGACCGACGCGCCGGGCCCCCATTTCTTTCCGTATCTGATCACGCTTTCGATATTCGTCCTCTCCTGCGTTCTCCTGATCCAGGGGGTGAGAGGCCTCAAATGTCTCTCCAGCCTCGCCGATCTGGCTCCGGAGGGCCGCGTCTCGAACCGGGACTACAGCCTCTCTCGCGCGGCGGCCGGCCTTCTGCTCACGGGGCTCTATTTCGCCGCCCTGCCCGCGTTCGGGTTTTTCTGGTCAACGCCCGTTTTTTTCGCCGCCCTCATGCGGGTGACGGGCGAGCGCCGCCCCCGGGTTCTCCTCGGCCTGGCGATCGTCGTCCCCCTGTTCCTGTTCTTTCTGTTCCGCGACGTTTTTCAGCTTCCCCTTCCGAGAGGGAGTTTTCTGGAGTGACGCAAGATGAACGGTGACATGCTCCAGGGGTTCTATCTCGCTCTCGCGCCGACGAGCATCCTGGCCACGGCCCTGGGCGCCCTGCACGGCCTCGTCTGCGGGATGATGCCGGGGCTGACGACGAGCGCGGGCATCATCATCCTCTTTCCGGTCACGTTCATTCTGGAGCCGACCACCGCCGTGGCGCTCCTGCTCGGCGTCTTCGCGGGCGGAATGACGGGAGGGAGCTTCGCCGCCATCCTCATCAACATCCCGGGATCGCCGTCGGCTTCGGCCACCACGATGGACGGCTACCCCCTCACCCGGAAGGGCGAGGCCGGCCGGGCGCTGGGGATTTCCATCGTCTCGGGCTTCACCGGCGGTCTCGTCAGCTTCTTCTGCCTGATCCTGATCGCTCCGCAGCTCACGAAAGTCGCGCTTCAGTTCCAGGCGGCCGACCTGTTCGGGCTGGTCTTCTTCGGCATGTCCGTCATCTCCGCCTTCGCGGCGAAGTCGCTCGTCAAGGGTCTGCTGTCCACGTTTCTCGGCCTCATGATCGTCACGGTGGGCATGGACCCCCTCGTGGGAACGGCGCGCTTCACCTTCGGGGACGCGAACATGCTCGCGGGAATCCACTTCATCCCCGCCCTCGTGGGCCTGTTCGCCATTCCGGAGATCGCGGCGAACCTCGCGGAGGGAAACATTCGCTCGGTCGCCTCCCGGTTCGGCCGCGTGTTTCCGAGTTGGGAGGACGTCAAGAAAATCCGGCTTCCGGTGGCCATCGGCTCCGTCGTGGGCACGTTCGTCGGCATCCTCCCGGGAGCGGGCGGCCCGATCGCGGTTTTCGTGAGCTACGACTACGCCCAGAAAGTCAGCAAGGAGCCGGAGAAATTCGGCAAGGGCTGCGTGGAGGGGGTGGCCGCTCCCGAGTCGGCGAACAGCTCCATCGCCGGCGGGGCGCTCATTCCCATGATGACGCTGGGGATTCCGGGCGATCCGATCACCGCCATCCTCATCGGCGCCCTGCTGGTGCACGGCATGGCGCCGGGGCCGCTCCTTTTCGTGGAGCAGGGGCCCTTTGCGTTTTCGGTGCTTTTTTCGTATTTCATCGCGATTTGCAGCACGGCGATCGTCGCGCTGCTGGGGCTGCGCGCCATCGTGAAGCTGCTCTCCATTCCCCGGTCGCTCCTTCTCCCGATCATCGTCGCCCTGTGCGTTCTGGGGACGTATGCGCTCAGAAACTCCTTCTTCGACATCTACGTCATGTTCTTTTTCGGTCTCGTGGCGCTCTCCTTCAAGTGGCTCGACGTTCCCGTCGTCCCGCTCCTGCTCGCGCTCGTGCTGGGGCGGCAGCTCGAGGAGCACCTGCGGGTCGCCCTCGCCGCGTCAAAGGGCGACGTCTCGATTTTTTTCACTTCTCCGTGGTGCCTGTTTTTCCTGTGTCTCTCGGTGGTCTCTTTCGCCTGGCCGTTTCTCTTGGAGTGGAGGATGAAAAGCCGGGCGGCGGGGAAGGCCGCGCCCTCCTCCGCGTAAAGGCGGGAAGGCGGACTCTTGCGGGCCGAGCGGGCGCCGCGGACGGGAGGCGGAGGCGGGAGAGATGAAAACAGGAGGCGCGGTCGCGGAGCTCGAAGAGGCGGAGGAGCTGAAGTCGCGCTATCTGGCCGTTTGATTTTCATGGGTTCTCTGGATGAAAGCGAGGAGGATTTGGGATGAACTCGCGCGTCGAATTCGGCTTGATCATGGCCCTGACCATTCGAGGCCTCGCCGTCGGAAACTTCGAGGACATGAAGTCGGTGGCGCAGGAGGCCGAGAGGCTGGGCTTCGATTCGGTATGGCTGTGCGATCATTTCCTGACGCTCGACCCGGACTCCTACGCGAAGGACGCCGGCTTTGACGCGGCGGGGGCGTCCGGGGGCGTCGGTTCCGGCTCCATTCCTTTGCTCGAGACCTGGACGGCGCTCAGCGCCCTCTCCCAGACGACGAAAAAACTTCGTCTTGGAACCAGCGTTCTGAGCAATTCCTACCGCATTCCCTCGGTGCTCGCGAAGATGGGCGCGACGCTGGATCACATCAGCGGCGGGCGGCTCGACCTGGGTCTTGGCGCGGGCTGGATGCGGGAGGAATATGAGGCCTACGGAATCCCTTTCCCGAGGGCTTCCGTTCGGATTGCCCAGATGGAGGAGGCCGTTCAGTTGATTCGCAAGATGTGGACGGAGCCCCATCCCACGTTCGAGGGCGCGCACTACGCGATAAAGGGCGCGGCGTGCGATCCCCCGCCGGTTCAAAGGCCCTCGCCCCCGATATGGATCGGCGGAGAGGGAAAAAAGGTTCTTCGGGCCGCGGCAAGATACGCCGACGGCTTCAACGCGCGCTGGTGGCCCCCCGAGCGCTACCTCGAGCGCAAGGAGGAGATTGACGCCCACTGCGAGGAGGCGGGACGCGACCCCGAAGGACTCAGACGCTCCTTGATGTGCCTTCTTCTGCCAAGCCACGATCGCGCCCGCGTCGAGGCGGAAAGAAAGCGGTTTGCCGCCATTCCGGAAACTGGTATAATCGCGGGAGTGCCCAGGGAGTGCGCGGATCGCGTGATGGAATATGTGGATGCGGGCGTTCGCCATTTTCTGTATACGATTCCCGACGTCGCCGGAATGGACGCGCTTCGCCTCGCGGGAGAGGAGGTTCTTCCCTTGGTCAGAAGTCTGGCGAACGGGGGGTGACGCGGTCTTTCATGGAGCGGGGAGATTTTTCAGATGAGTGAAAAACAGGATATGGCCGATTACCTCAAGCCCACGGAGTTCATTGATTCGGACAACTCCGACATCGTCTCGAAAGCGCGGGAGCTCACGGAGGGCTGCGCGGATGAAAAGGAAAAACTCGGCAGGATATACTATTTCGTCCGTGACTTTCCCTACGACATTCTCGATTCGTTCCGCTATCTCGCCGAGGGAAAAAGGCGGGCGAGCGACGTGCTGAACAACGGCAAGGCGTTTTGCATGGGCAAGGCCAGCATGTTCGCCGCCCTTTGCCGGGCCTCGGGCATCCCCTCCCGCATCGGCTTCCAGCAGCTTCATTGTCCGGACAAGCCTTTTATGAACGAGGAAGTCGCAAGGATTTGGGGAGATCGCAAACTGCCGTGGCACTCGCTCGGAGAGGCGCATCTCAACGGCAGGTGGCTCAAGCTCGACGCCACGATCGACAAGGAGTTCGCCGCGAGAAAAGGACGGGAATACGCCCAAGAGTTCGATGGAGAGAACGATATTCCCTCCGTCGAGGGGCCGCTCATCAAGGATCTCCCCAGCCACCAGGACTATCCGCAGGACGTGGCTGACTGGTATGAGCAGGTCGCCAAGGACGTCGTCGCTTCCGTGGACGAGAGCGTCGTTCATCGGGACGTGCTCAGCGATCAGGAATGGGCCGGCCCCGATTCGGAGAAATTGAAGAGCTAGTCCCTCTCTCGGGGCGCCCGTTCGACAACCGGCCCTTCCTCAAAAAAGGAGTTTGCGATGTCCGGCGGCGTCGTGAGCGTCACCGAATTTCCGCTCACCCAGGAAGTGGAGCAGCAGTATATCGACGGCGGGTGGCTCAAGGGCGAGCGGGGCGATCCGGTAGACGTCGTGAATCCCTCGAACAACGAAACGATTTTTCAGTTGTTTCCCGCCTCGGACGCGCAAGTCGATGAGGCTGTCGCCTCCTGCTGGCGGGCGTTTCGCGATGCGTCCTGGAGAAAGATGCCCGCGCTGGAGCGCGGAAAGCTCGTCGGCGAACTCGCGGCGCTGATGCGGGAGCGCGCGGAAACCCTCGCGCGGCTCGAAGCGATCAACACGGGGATTCCCATTCGGGAGAGTCGTCTGGAATCCGCCTCCTCCGCTCGCCACTTCGAGTATTTCGCCGGGTGGTCCGGAAAGGTCACGGGCGCCGCCCAGCCCCTCATGAACGATCGCCTCGTGTATTCGATGAGAGAGCCCTTGGGCGTCGTGGCCATCATCGTGCCGTGGAACACCCCGCTCAAACTCATGTCCCGGGGGCTGGCCGCCGCCTTGGTCTGCGGCAATACGGTGGTCGTCAAACCCTCCGCCGTCGCCCTGGCTTCGGTGCTGTATTTTGGAAAGCTGGTTGAGGAGGCGGGGTTTCCGCCGGGGGTCATCAACATCGTGGCGGGCTCTGGACGCTCGACCGGCGCCAGACTCGTGGGGCATCCGGACGTGAGGAAAATCGTATTCACCGGCGGCACGGAGGGCGGTTTGGAGGTTCTCGGACTCGCCGCCTCGAACGTGACCCCGGTGCTGGCGGAGTTGGGCGGCAAAGGCCCCGTCATCGTTTGCGAGGATGCGGACCTGGACGAGGCGGCGGACGGCGTGATGAGCCAGGTCTTCGCCCGCCAGGGCGAGGTCTGCTTCGCCGGAACCCGCCTGTTTCTGCCGTCCGCCGTCCACGATGAATTCCTGGAGAAGATTGTCGAGCGCGTCGGCGGGATACGTGTCGGCGACGCCATGAGCGAGGAAACCGACATGGGGCCGCTCATTTCCCGGAATCACCTCGCCGACGTCGTCGGCTACGTCGAATCGGCGCTGGCGGACGGCGCGCGCGTCGCCTGTGGGGGCGGCCGCGCGGCGGGCGAAGGGCTGCCGGACGGGAATTTCATGCGGCCTACGGTTCTCGCCGGCGTGGACCAGGGGATGAAGGCGGCGCGCGAGGAGATTTTCGGCCCCGTTCTCACCGTCCACGAATACCGGTCTCTTGATGATGCGGTTCGGGACGCCAACGCCACGGAATTCGGGCTGGCGAGCTACGTCTGGACGAGCGACCTGCGCCGGGCGCACCGCCTCGCCGCCGAGCTGGATTCCGGCAACGTGTTCATCAACACCTACCGCTACGGCTCCGAAATTCCGTTTGGGGGCGTGAAGAAGAGCGGCATCGGCAGAGAGCACGGCGAGGAGGCGCTGCGGGAATACACCCAGGTCAAGAGCGTCTGCATCGGACTTTCAAGATGGCATTCCTGGAACCGGGACTGACGCGACTCCGCGAATTTCGAGAAGCTTCCGAACGCATTTCAGGGAGGAATCACCATGAACAAGAAAGGTTGGCTGATTTTCACGCTCGCCTTCGCCCTCGCGGGGGCGTCGGCCGCGCCCGCCTCGGCGGCCTATCCGACGAAGCCGGTGGAGATGACCATCACCTTCAAGGCCGGCGGCGCGGCGGACATCTCCGGCCGCACCGTGGCGAAGGCGGCGGAGAAGACGTTCGGGCAGCCGATAGTCGCCGTGAACCGCCCGGGGGCCGGGGGAACCATCGGCTTCGCCTACGTCAAGACCGCGCCGGCCACCGGATACAAGATAGGCTGGCTTTCGGCCTCGATTCTGACCGGCACGAACATGGGCCGCCTGCCCTATGATTACCGCGCCTGGGATTACGTTTCCCGCGCCGTGTTCGAGGCGACCGCCATCGTCGTCCGGGGCGATTCTCCCTACAGGACGCTCCCGGACCTCGTGAAGGCGGCCAAGTCGAAAACCCTGAAAATCGGAAGCGCCGGTTCGGGCAGCTTCACGAGGCTTACGGCCTCGGCGCTGTCGAAAAAGGCGGGCTTCAAGTTTCGGCACGTTCCTCTGGGCAAGCGCCGCGTGCCCAGCCTCCTCGGCGGGGAGGTCGATGCGATTTCCGTCCATCCGCCCGAGGTGCTGGCGCTTCACAAGGCGGGCAAGGTCAGGATGCTGGCCGTTTCCTTCCCGAAGCGTCATCCGGCGTATCCCAACGTTCCGCTGTTCAGCGAGCATGGGTGGGATGTCGGCTTTTACCAATTCCGGGGCATCCACGTTCCCAAGGGGACGCCGGCGGAAGCGGTTCAAAAGCTTCACAAGGCCTTCGAGGCGGCTTCCAGGGATCCGAAGGTCCTGGCCACCGCTGAAAAAAGAGGGTTTCTGGTTTCCTACCTGGGGCCGGACAAATTCCCGGCCTTCGTGGCGAAACAAAACGCTTTGATCAGGGATATCGTCGTTTCTCTGGGGCTGGACAAGAAGAAAAAGAAGAAGTAAGCCCCGGAATCGGCGTTGAACGCTGAAGTCGGAAAGCCGCGAGGGGCCCGGTTTCCATGGCGGGAGAAAGCAGACAAGTCAGCCGGCCGCGTCTTGGCCGCCTCGTCGCTCCGGGCTTTCTGGCGGCTTTTTGCATCTGGTATGGCTCGATTATCCTGGAGTTGCCCCAGGGGCCCGGAGAGGAAGGGCCCCTGGGGCCTTCTTTCGTTCCCTGGCTTTGGGCGTCGTTGCTCATCGTTCTCGTCTTGATCGAGATCGGCGCGGGCCGCTTCGCCGCGCCCGAGGAGAGGGCGGGCGTTTTCATCGCGCGCGAAAGCCTTCTTGACGCGCTGACCCTCGTTTTTCTGTTGGCGGGATTCGCGCTTTCGATGCAGCGCATCGGCTTCTCCGCCGCGACCGTCCTTTTTCTCGCCGTCTCCGTTTGGTGGAGCGGCGTCCGCGACTGGAAAATCGTCCTGCCCTACGCCGTCCTATTCGCCTTGTCGATGAATTACGTCTTTCATCACGTTCTTCAGGTGCCCCTGCCCCAGGACTGGCTCCTCCCGAGATGAATCTCCTGGCGGACGGCCTCGTTCAGGCGCTTGAGCTGAAGCCTTTTCTGTTCGCCCTCCTCGGGAGTTTTCTGGGGATCATATTCGCGGCGATTCCCGGCCTCACGGTGAGCATGGGCATCATTCTCCTGCTGCCCTTCACCTTTCACATGGCGAGCGTGACGTCGATGAGCCTGCTGGTGGGCGTTTTCGTCGGCGGGATGACCGGGGGGAGCATCTCGGCCATCCTGCTCAACATTCCGGGGAATCCCGCCGCCGTCGTCACGAGTCTGGACGGACACCCGCTCGCCCGGAGGGGACAGGCCGGAGTCGCGCTGGGGGTGGCGTTTTTCTCCAGCTTTCTGGGCGGGCTGTTCAGCCTCGCCTGCCTGGCGACCATCGCTCCTCAGCTGGCGGATTTCGCTCTGAACTTCGGCGCGCCGGAATTGGCGTCGCTGGTCTTGCTGGGGCTCTGCCTCATCTGCGGGTTCGCCCAAACGTCGATGAGCAGGGCGCTCATCTCGGGCGTGCTGGGCTTGAGCTTCTCCACCGTCGGCATGGATCCCATCGATTCGATACCGCGCTTCACGTTTTCCGTCATACAGATTCAGCAAGGCGTGTCTTTTCTTCCGGTGATGATCGGGCTTTTCGCGGTGCCCGAGATCATCTCGGGCGCGCGCGCCTCCGCCGTCTCCTTGCCGGGCTTCTCCACGCGCCTGCGCGACTTGCTGCCCGCGCCGGGAATCTTCCGGGGGCTTTGGAGGACGCTCGCGCGATCCTCCTTCATCGGAACAACCATCGGGCTGCTGCCCGGCACGGGAAGCGCCGTCGCCGCCGTGCTGAGCTACAATACGGCGCAGCGCCGCTCCCCGAAGCCGGAATCGTTCGGCGCGGGGAACCTCGAGGGCGTATCCGCGCCCGAGGCCGCCAACAGCGCCATGACGGGCGGCGCGATGATCCCGATGCTCACGCTGGGAATTCCCGGCGACCCCGTCACCGCCGTGATGCTCGGCGCGCTCACCATCCAGGGCCTCGCGCCGGGGCCTCTCCTGTTCGAGAGCCACGGCGGTTTCGTGTTTTCCATATTCGGGTCTTTTTTCATCGCCTTGTTCCTGACCATCGTTATCGCGCTGCTGGGCATACGCCTTTTCGTCCAGGTGCTGCGCGTGCCTCCCGGCCTGCTCTTTCCGGGCATCGCCGTGTTCTGCGTCGTCGGAGCGTTCGCGCTTCAGAACAGTTTTTTCGACGTATTCCTGATGATCGGCTTCGGGCTGCTCGGCTTTTTCATGCAGAAGTTCGACTATCCCGTCATGCCCCTGCTGCTGGCGATCATCCTGGGGCCCGTGTTCGAGAAGAACGCCAGAATGTCGCTCATCCTCTCCGATGGCGACCCGGGCATTTTCGTGCGCAAGCCGATCAGTCTGATGTTTCTGACGCTGGCCCTGCTCTACCTCGTCAGCGTTTTTCTCAAGCGGACTTCCCCGCTGAGGAAGCGGGGCGCCGCCTGATCCATCGATCTCGCCTCGCGGAGGATCTCTTTTTCGAGCGCGCTTTGAGGCTCATCGCTCGAGCCGCGTGAGCGCGTTGTCGATTCTTGCTATAAAGGCGGGTTTCCGGGCGTTCATCTTTCGCCGGAGGGGAGAAGCGAATGGCCGTTCGCCGCGGCGCCGCCAGGCTTCGCGCCCTGATGAAAAAAGGAGAGTTCCTCTTCATGCCCGTCGCCTGCGACCCTCTCGGGGGCCGTCTCGTGGAGAGCCTGGGCTTCAAGGCGACCTATACGGGCGGCTTCGCGACGGGCGGTTCGCGCTGCATCACTGAGCCGATGGTGACGATGCGCGAGCAGGTGGACGCGGCCGGAGACGTCGCGAACGCCGTGAGCATTCCCACGCTCGCCGACGGCGGAGCGGGCTTCGGCGAGCCGATGCACGCCATGCGCGCCGTGCGGGAGTTCATTCGGGCGGGCGTGGCGGGGATTCACATCGAGGATCAGCTCTATCCCAAGCGCGCGCACTACCACAAATACGTCGCCCACGCGATTCCCGCGAGGGAATTCGTCGACAAGATCAGGATGGCGTGCCGGCAGCGCGATGAGACGGACAGGAATTTCGTCATCATCGCGCGTTCGGACACCGCGCGCTTCAAGGGCGTCGGCGAGGCGGTCAGGCGCGTGAACATGGCCGCGGACGCGGGCGCGGACCTGGGACTGGTTTTTCCCCGAAACCATCAGGAGGCGGTCGCCGCCCCCGAAAAATCCAGAATCCCCCTGGTGTATGTTCAGAGCCGGGGCAACAGGGACGGAAGGCCGCTCTACCCGGCCCGGCAGATGGCGGAGATGGGCTACGCCGCCTGCATCGACGCCATTCTGTCCCTCACCGTCAGTTTCCATTTCATGAAAAAAGCCCTCCGGGAGCTGAAGAAGACCGGCGACTACGCGGGCATGACGCATGAGGAGTTCGTGGCCGCCCGCCAGGAGATAGAGGATCTCATCGGGCTCGAGGATTTCTACGAGATCGAGGAGCAGACGGTGGAGAAGAAAAAATGGGGAAGGCGCTAGGAGCCGGACTTCTTCGGGGCGCCTCGCCAGATACCGCGCGGAAGATGACGGCGGAGGGAAACGTCGAGCCATGAAGCGCAGTCTGGACAGGATACTCACGACCCACACGGGGAGTTTGCCTCGCCCCCCGAGGGTGGTCGATCTGCTGCTGGCGCGGGAAGAGGGCGAAGCGCGGGCCGATGAGCTGGACGCCGCCGTGGAGAGCGCCATAGACGAAGTCGTGGAAAAGCAGGCGGAGGCGGGAATCGACGTCATCAACGACGGCGAGCAGGGCCGCCCCGACTACACCACCCACGTCAAGGATCGACTGAGCGGCTACGAGGGACCGAGCGCGCCCCCGCTCGGCGCCGGCGACGAGAATTTCCCCGAGCTGGCCGAAATGCTCTCGCGCTTCGCCTCGCCGCTGCAAAACCGCCCGGCCTGCTCCGGCCCCGTTTCGTGGAAGAACTGGCCCGCCGCCCGGACGGACATCGAACGCGCGAAGCGCGCCCTCGGCCGCGCCGACGCGGAGGAAGCGTTCATGACCTCTCCTTCGCCGGGCCAGATTTCGCGCTATCTGAAGAACCTCCATTACCCGAGCGAGGAGGAATACATCTTCGCGCTCGCGGACGTAATGCGCCGTGAATACGAGGCGATTGTCGAGGCGGGCCTGCTCCTGCAGCTCGATTGTCCCGACCTCGCTTTGAGCCGCCACACCGTGTTCCGGGATTTGAGCCTCGCGGATTTTCGCAGGGAAATCGAGATGCACGTCGAGGCGCTCAACCACGCGGTGCGGAACATCCCGCCCGAGCGGATGCGGATGCACGTCTGCTGGGGGAGCACCATGGGGCCGCACCATGAGGACGTTCCGCTCAAGGACGTCATCGACGTCGTGCTGAAGGGACGCCCCTGCGCCGTTTCCTTCCCCGGGGCGAACCCTCGCCACGCGCATGAATGGAAGATTTGGCGCGAAGTCGATTTGCCGGAGGGCGGGATCGTCATTCCCGGCGTCATCGATTCCACGTCGAACTTCGTGGAGCATCCCGAACTGGTGGCGGATCGCATCGTCCGCTACGCCGAGGCGGTCGGCCGCGAAAACGTCATCGCCGGCGTCGATTGCGGCTTCGGCACCTTCGCCGGCCGGGTTCAGGTGGATCGCCGCATCGTGTGGATGAAGATGGCCTCGCTCGCCGAGGGCGCGGCCCTCGCCTCGAAGCGGCTCTGGTAGCGCGCGGCGAGAATCGGCGAACGAAAGCGCCCGCCTTTCGCCGGGCGGCGATTCAGGCCGCCGGGGCGGCGTCCGGCGCCGGCGACCGTCCTCCCGTCGCAATTCGCCCCCAATGAAAGTCCGAAAGCCGGCGAGAGAACGGAGCCTCGCATCCATGGCTCCCGCCTCGTTGAGGCCGTTCAATCAGGGAAAATCACGTCCGGCGCCTCATCCCTTCGCCAGCGTCAGCCGGATGAGTTTTTCCGCCTTTTCCTCCGCGTCGAGCGCGCGGCAGACTTCGATGATTTTCTCGTATTGCGAAGCCGGGATCGGGAGGCCGGGGGCGATGCCGAGGTTCCGGTTCGCCAGTTCGTCATAGGACATGATGAATTCCCGGCCGGTGGCCTGCCTAGTGAAGGATTTTCCCTCTTTCGTGAAGATGGTCACCCGCGGGGCGAAAAGGCCCATCCGACGGGAAGGGATGACGCGCACGCGCTTCATCACTTCGAGCGCCTCGGGCGGATCGTCCTCGCCCGGCGGCTTGTTCAGCAGCGGATAGCCGCGCTTCACGACGCCGAACGCCGCGTAGTAGTGCGTGCCGCCCACGCGCGGCGCGCCGTCCTCGCGCCGGTTCGCGAAGGCGGGACTCGGGTATTGCGTCTCCAGCCAGTTCACTATCGCCTCGACGCGCTCGACGTCCTCCGGGCGGATGTCGTTCTCCTCGCAGAGCCTCGCCGTCGCGTCAATGTGCGCAAGGTTGTAGCCCGAGGTGGAATAGACGCGAAAGAGCGTTTCGAGAAACAGCCACTCGTCTCCCAGCCCGATGGTGATGTCATCGATCCGGGCCCTCGCGTCGCCCGTGAAGCTGTAGGCGAGGCGTCCCTCGTTGTTTCCGGCGTAGGCGTGGTAGAAGCCGGCCTCGCCCTCCAGCACGGTTTCGCCGCCGACGTGTCCCCGTTCGGCCAGCGCCGCCGCGAGAAGCGCGTTGCGCGCCGCCGCGCCCTCCCTGAGCGCCTGCCCGCCGCTGCGCGGCCCTTCCAGGTTGCCGCCCGCGAGGCTCGCGCAAAGCGCGATCACGCTGTTCATCTGTTCCTGGCTGAGGCACATGATCTTCGCCGCCGCCATGGCGGCCCCGAAAATGCCGAAGACGGGGCCGGCGTGGAAGCCGCGCGACATCACCGTGGGGATGAAGTCGGACGCCAGCCGCGCCATGATCTCGTAGCCCGCGGCGATTCCCGTGAGGAAATCCTTCCCCGACGCGCCCCGCGCTTCCGCCGCGACGAGGGCGGCGGGCACGATGCTGGTTCCCGGATGGGTGAGCATCCGGAAGGTGTCCCATTTCCCGCCCGCCAGCGTCAGTTCGGCGTTCGCGAACGCGGCGCCCCCCTTCGTCGCCCTGGCGCCGCTCACCATGATGGCGGCGCCGTCGTGAAGGGCCGGTTCCTCCTCGATGATGAGCGCGACCGCCCTTCGCCCGTCCCCGGTTTCCGAACCCAGAAGGGCGGATCCGACGGCTTGCAGGGTCACGCCCTTGGCGCGGTCGATGACTTCGGGCGGCAGATCCTCGTAGCGAAGCGCCGCCGCCCATCGCGCGAACCGGCGGCTCAGGGACGCCATTCAGAAGCCTTTCCCAAGCGCGTCGCGGGGATTTTCGCGCCGGGGCGCCGCCCATTCCTCCACGGGGACCGCCGATCGGGCGGCGAAAGGCTGATTTCGAGCGGGACGTTCATGGAACGCGCATCCTCGAAACATGGAAGAAACAAAACCGAAATGACAATTTAACCGAGTCGCAAGATGCTCGCAAAGAAACTTCCCTATATTTCCTCCCCGTCGTGAGTGATTTTCACGTTTTCGCTTTTCAGGGCCGCGCCGCGCGGCCTCGCGGACAAACGACGCAAAAGAGGGGGAGACCAGGAAAAATGAAGAACAACGGGCTGATTGGAGCGGAAAGGACATCTCGCCGGAGGTTCTTGAAGCGGGCGGGAGCGATGGGGCTCGGCGCGGCGGCGGCGAGCGCGCTGCCGTTTCCGAACGTGCTTCGGGCGGCGGAGCCCGTCAAAATCGGAATTTTGCACTCCTTGAGCGGAACCATGGCGATCAGCGAGGTTTCGCTGCGCGACGTCGTCATGATGGCCGTGGAGGAAATCAACGCCGCGGGCGGGGTGATGAAGCGTCCCGTCAAGCCCGTCGTCGTCGATCCGGCTTCCGACTGGGATTTGTTCGCCGAGAAGGCGAAGCAGCTTCTCCTCAGGGACAAGGTGGACGTGACCTTCGGCTGCTGGACGTCGGTGAGCCGAAAATCCGTTCTTCCCGTGTATGAGAAGAACAACGGCCTCCTCTTCTATCCGG
The DNA here is from genome assembly GCA_965242545.1 of bacterium. Taxonomy (GTDB): domain Bacteria; phylum UBA8248; class UBA8248; order UBA8248; family UBA8248; genus Bin107. Next base: position 2,713,926 of record OZ251456.1, on the reverse strand, counting down.
TCCAATACGAGGGGGAGGAGTGCTCCAAAAACGTCTTCTACACGGGCGCGACGCCGAACCAGCAGCTGATACCGGCGGCGGAATACATGATGAGCGAGGACGGGGGCGGGTTCAAGAAGTTCTACCTGCTCGGCACGGACTACGTCTTTCCGCGCACGGCGAACAAGATACTCCGGGCCTTCCTGCTGGCGAAGGGCGTGCCGGCGGCGAACATCATGGAAGAATACACGCCGTTCCACCACCAGGACTATCAAACCATCGTGGGCAAGGTGAAGTCCTTCGCTTCGGGCGGCGACGCCGCCGTGCTGAGCACCATCAACGGCGACAGCAACGTTCCCTTCTACAAGGAGTTCGCGAACCAGGGGCTGCGCTCGGAGGACGTGCCCATCATGGCGTTCAGCGTGGCGGAGGACGAGCTGCGCGGCATGGATTCCAAGTCGCTCGTCGGGCATCTGGCCGCCTGGAACTACTATCAGTCGATCAGCACGCCCCGGAACAGGCGATTCGTGAAGAGCTTCAAGATGTATTGCAAGAGAAAGGGGCTGCCGGGCGGGGCGAGCCGGGTGACGGACGACCCCATCGAGGCGGCCTACCTCGGCGTCCATATCTGGAAGAAGGCGGTGGAGAAAGCGGGCGCGACGAACGTGGACGCCGTCCGCAAGGCGGCTTACGGCATGGGCTTCGAGGCGCCGGGCGGATTCAAGAAGATCGACGAGAAGAACCATCACCTGCACAAGCCGGTGCTGATCGGAGAAATTCTCAAGAACGGGCAATTCCGCATCGTCTCTCAGACGAAGGGCCTCGTGGCGCCCGAGCCCTGGAGCGAATACACGAGTCCGGACAAGAGCTGCGACTGGGTGAATCACCAGGGAACGTATAAGAAGACGCAAGCCTAGTTGCAAGAACCGCCCATGAAGAAGCGCCGAGGCGTGAAAGGCGCTTCTTCATGGGCGGCCCAAGAGGAATGCAGGAATTGCGAATCCCGGCGATGGGCCACATTCGGCGAAGGAGGGGGGATGCAGCAAGCCGGAATGACGGCGATTCCGCGTGGAGGGTTGCCGCCGGGCGCTTGGGTGGTTCGCGCCCTTGTTCTGGTTTTCGTCCTTGGCTTTGGGTTCGCATCGAGGGGCGAGGCGCGAACCGGGACGTTTTCCTCGGAAATCCAGGCGGAAATCACGCGACTCGAATCGAAGAACGGGAAAAAGAGAAGACGCGCTGCCCTCGATCTCGCGAAGCGCCTTGAGCCAAAGCTGCTGCCCCTTCTCTTGGCGCTTCGCGAGGGCAGCCTTTATCTGTGGAAGCCCGCGTCGGGGGACGCGCGGATCGTCATCGGCGGAGACGCCGTAACGCGGAACGACGAGGAATACATTCCCCTTTTCTCGGTTCACGGGAAAAAACCTCTCGCGGCCCCGGACGGGAAGCCTCTCCTCGCTCCCGATGAGCAGCTCGCCGAGATTCGCGCCGGCCGGAGAATGCGCCGCGCCATCAAGCCCTACCTCAGCCGGCTCCAGAGCGCGGCGCAGCTCTATTCCGGGGATCCGAACGCGCGCCGCGCCGCGGCGACGCGGATGGCGAGGCTGGGGGATCAAAGCCTTATGCCGCTGCTTGACGGGGCTTTGGCGGATGAAGCCCATTGGCTTGGTCGCCATGCGCTCATCGAGGCGAAAGCGTTGATTCGGCTGAAATCGCCCGATCCCGAACAAAGACGCCTGGCCGCCGCCGCGCTCGGCGAGATTCGCGGACTGAACGCCCTCTCCCAACTCAAGCTTCTGGCGAACCGGGACGCGGCGCCGTCCGTGCGCGCGGCGGCGGGCGAGGCCATCGGAGAAATTGAGCGCTATCTGGGTTGGACGGCCATCATCGGCACCTTGTTCCGGGGGCTGAGCCTGGGCTCCATCCTGTTGCTGATGGCGCTGGGACTGGCCGTCGTTTTCGGGCTGATGGGCGTCATCAACATGGCGCACGGAGAGTTGATGATGCTGGGCGCATACGCCACCTTCCTCATCCAGGGTGCCTTCATCGCCTGGCTTCCGCAGAATTATTTCGGCTTCTATTTCATATTGGCGCTTCCCGCCGCTTTTCTGGCGTCGGCTCTGATGGGCTGGCTGATGGAAATTTCCGTCATTCGCCACCTGTATGGCCGGCCGCTGGAGACCCTTTTGACCACTTGGGGGATCAGCCTGATTCTGCAGCAGGCGGTTCGCCAGACGTTCGGCGCGCAAAACGTGGACGTGAGGTCTCCCGAGTGGCTGAGCGGGGGATACCATTTGATGGTCGGCGTCCAGTTTCCCTATAACCGGCTGTTCGTCATCGCGCTGGCCGTTTTATGCGTGGCGGGCGCTTACTGGTTTCTGTTCCGCACCCGGGCGGGGCTTCGGATTCGCGCCGTGACCCAGAACAGGGGCATGAGCGCCTGCCTGGGCGTTCCCTCAAGGCGCGTGGACGCGGGCGCGTTCGCGTTCGGCGCCGGGCTGGCCGGCATGGCGGGCGCCGCCCTGAGCCAAATCGGGAACGTAGGGCCCGACCTGGGGCAGAATTACATCGTGGATTCCTTCATGGTGGTGGTGACGGGCGGCGTCGGGAAGATATTAGGAACCATCATTGCGGCCTTCGGCATCGGCGGGATGAACAAGATGCTCGAGCCCGCGATGGGCGCGGTGTTCGGCAAGGTGGTGATTCTGGCGCTGGTCATTCTTTTCCTCCAAAGAAGGCCGGAGGGTTTGTTCGCCATCCGGACGAGGGGAGCTTGAGCGCGATGCCGCGCGAAGCCCTCGCGGACAGGCTGGAGAAGAAAATCGGCGGCGTCGTTCTCGCGGCCGCGGCGTTCTGGTTCATCGTCGCCATGCCTTCCCTGAACGCCTTCGGGACGCCGGGCTCCTTCTTTCACGTTTCCGATTTCACGCTCAACCTGTTCGGGAAATTTCTGGCTTACGCCATCCTGGCGCTCGGCCTCGACTTGATTTGGGGCTTCACCGGCATCCTGAGCATGGGCCACGGCGTGTTCTTCGGCCTCGGCGCCTATTGCATGGGCATGTATTTGACGCTCGAGATCGGCGGCGAAGGGGTCTATCAGAGCAAACTGCCGGATTTCATGGTCTGGAACCGCGTGAAGGAACTGCCCCTGTTCTGGGAGCCGTTTCATTCGTTTTTCTTCACGTCCCTCGCGGCGGCGATCGTGCCTGGCGCGCTGGCGGCCGTCTTCGGCTTCCTCGCCTTCAGAACGCGCGTTCGCGGCGTCTATTTCGCCATCATCACGCAGGCGCTGGCGCTTTCCGCCTGGCTCGTTTTCAATCGCAACGAGGTGAATCTCGGCGGGACGAACGGCCTCACCAACTTCAAGAAAATCCTGGGCTACGCGCTCACGGAGGCCTCCACCCAGCGGGGGCTTTACGTCCTCACCGCGCTCGCGCTTTGCGGGGCGTATCTGCTTTGCCGCTGGATAGTGAACTCCCGCGCGGGGAAAATTCTCCTGGCGATTCGGGACGCGGAAAACCGCGCGCTCTACTCGGGGTATACGCCCGCGAATTACAAGGTGTTCGTTTTCACCGTATCCGCGATGCTGGCGGGGATCGCCGGCGCGCTGTACGCGCCCCAGGTAGGCATCATCACCCCCGGGCGAATCGGCGTGCTGCCCTCCATCGAGATGGTCATCTGGGTGGCGGTCGGCGGGCGGGGGTCTCTCATCGGCGCCGTCGTCGGCGCCGTCGGGGTGAACTGGGCGCGGAGCTATCTGACGTCGAGCTATCCGGATTACTGGCTCTATTTCCTGGGCGGCGTATTCGTCCTCGTGGTGAGGTTCTTTCCGGACGGAGTCGTCGGCGTGGCGCGCGAGGCGCCCCGAAAGCTGCGGAGGCGGATGCGCAAGGCCCGGATGGCGGCGGGTCCGGAAAACATCGCCGCCCGGCAAAGCGGAAGCTGAGAGAGAATCATGGCGCTGACGTCGAGAAGCATTCTCTATCTGGAGGACGTGTTCGTCGTCTTCGACGGCTTCAAGGCGCTGAACGCGCTGAACTTCGGGATGGATAAAGGGGAATTGCGCTGCGTCATCGGCCCGAACGGGGCGGGAAAAACCACGCTTCTGGACGTCGTGACCGGCAAGGTGAAGCCTGATTCCGGACGGGTGGTATTCAAGGAAAAGACGAACCTCGCCCGGATGCGCCAGGAGGAAATCTCGAACGCGGGCATCGGCAGAAAATTTCAGACGCCGACGATTTACGAGAACCTGACGGTGCGCGAGAATATCGAGCTGTCCGTAAAACAGGAGAAAAAGGTGATGTCGCTCCTGTTCTCCAGGTCCGCGCCCGAGGCCCGGGAGAAGGTCGAGGAAACGCTCGACATCATCGGCCTCGCCTCCAAGGGAGACTGGCGCGCCGGCCTGCTGGCCCATGGCGAAAAGCAATGGCTGGAGATAGGCATGGTGGTGGCGCAGGACCCCGATTTGCTGCTCGTGGATGAGCCCGTGGCCGGAATGACCGAGAGGGAAACGGAGAAGACGGGGGCTCTCTTGCGGAAGGTGGCCGAGCATCGCTCGGTGCTCGTCATCGAGCATGACATGAAATTCGTGCGGGACATCGCCGAGCGCGTCACCGTGCTTCACGAGGGCGCGGTCATCTGCGAGGGCTCCGTCGATCACGTCCGCCAGGATCGGCGCGTCGTCGAACTCTACCTCGGCAGGGGAAGCGAGCAGCATGCTTAGGGTGGAGCGCTTGCGCGCCTGCTACGGGGAGAGCCGCATCCTGCGGGGTCTCGACCTCGAAGTGGGACCCGGAGAGATTGCGGGCGTCATCGGCAGGAACGGCATGGGCAAGACCACGCTCCTCAAAGCCATCGTCGGCCTGCTCAAGCCCGAGTCGGGAAAAATCGAATTTCTGAATCAGGATGTCACCTCTTCGAGGCCGGAGGCGCGCGCCAGGCTCGGGGTGGCATACGTTCCCCAGGGCCGGGAGATTTTTCCGCAGCTGAGCGTGCATGAAAATCTCCTGTTGGGGCTCGAGGCGCATCCGGATCGCCCCAGAAGCTACGACGAGGGCGTTTTCGATCTTTTTCCCGTTTTGAAGGAGATGCTCGGGCGAAAGGGAGGGGTGTTGAGCGGAGGTCAGCAGCAGCAGCTCGCCATCGCCCGCGCCCTGGTGAGCGAACCGAAGCTCTTGCTGCTCGATGAGCCGACCGAGGGCATTCAGCCCTCCATCATCCTGGACATCGAAAAAGTTCTGTGGAAGATCAAGGAGCGCGGCGAGGTGGGCATCATTCTGGTGGAGCAGTATCTCGATTTCGCCTGGCGGCTCTCGGACGAGTATTACGTGATGGAGAAAGGGGAGTTCACGGCCACCGGAAAGGCGGAGGGCGAGTGCGACGGCGCGCTTCTCGATCGCTTGACCGCGTGATCCGTTCGAGGAGATTTTCCGGGCGGGAGGAAAACGATGCGCTTGACGCCGAGGGAGCAGGAGAAGCTCCTCGTTTTCGTGGCGGCGGAGTTGGCGCGAAAGCGCCGCGCGCGCGGACTCAAGCTGAATTATCCCGAAGCCGTCAGCATCATCACGGCCGAGGTGCTCGAAGGGGCGCGCGACGGGAAATCCGTCGCCGAGCTGATGCGGTATGGCGCGACCCTTCTCACGAGAGAGGACGTCATGGAAGGGGTGCCGGAGATGATTCATGAAGTCCAGGTTGAGGGCACGTTCCCCGACGGCACCAAGCTCGTGACGGTGCACGACCCGATACGCGGCTGAGGGAGAGCGCATGATACCCGGCGAATATCTGCTGGCGGAGGGAGAGGTCGTTTTGAACGAAGGGCGAGAGACCGCCTCGCTCATCGTGGCGAACAGGGGCGACAGACCCATCCAGGTCGGCTCGCACTTTCATTTTTTCGAGGCGAACCGCCTGCTCGATTTCGACAGAAAGGCGGCATTCGGCATGAGGCTGGATATCCCGGCGGGGACGGCCGCGCGCTTCGAGCCCGGCGATGAGAAGGAAGTCGCGCTCGTCTCGTTCGCCGGCGCGCGCGCCGCCATGGGGCTGAACGCGCTGACGGAGGGATCGCTCGACTCGGACGCCGTTCGCCGAAACGCTCTCGAAAAGGCCCGCGCCGAGGGCTACGGGGGAGCGGACTGATGGCCTTTCGGATGGACAGGCGCGCCTACGCCGACATGTTCGGCCCGACGGTCGGGGACAGGGTGCGGCTCGCGGACACCGAGCTCTTCATCGAGGTCGAGGAGGATCGCACCGTCTACGGCGATGAGTCGAAATTCGGCGGCGGCAAGGTCATCCGGGACGGCATGGGACAATCGCCCACCGAAACGCGCGGCGGGGACGCGCTCGATCTGCTCATCACCAACGCGCTGATTCTCGACTATTGGGGCGTGGTGAAGGCGGACGTCGGGGTCAAGGACGGGAAGATAGCCGCCATCGGCAAGTCGGGAAACCCGCACCTCATGGAAGGGGTGAACATGATCATCGGCGCCGCCACGGAAGTCCTGGCGGGCGAAGGGATGATACTCACCGCCGGCGGCATCGACACCCACGTTCACTTCATCTGCCCCCAGCAGATAGACGAGGCGCTCTCCTCGGGCGTCACCACCATGTTCGGCGGGGGAACCGGTCCCGCCACGGGCACGAACGCCACCACCTGCACCCCCGGCGCCTGGAACGTCGCCAGAATGCTTCAGGCGGCGGAAGCCTATCCGATGAACCTCGGCTTTCTGGGAAAGGGGAACGCCTCGCGCCCGGAGCCTCTGGCGGAGCAGATTCGCGCGGGCGCCGCCGGGCTCAAGCTCCACGAGGATTGGGGCACCACGCCCGCCGCCATCGACTGCTGTCTGGCCGTGGCGGACGAGATGGACGTGCAGGTGTGCATCCACACCGATACGCTCAACGAATCGGGCTTCGTCGAGACTTCCATCGCCGCCCTCAAGGGCAGAACCATCCACACCTACCACACCGAGGGGGCGGGCGGCGGCCATGCGCCCGACATCATCCGGGTGTGCGGCGAGGCGAACGTGCTGCCGTCCTCGACGAACCCCACGCGCCCCTTCACGGTGAACACCGTGGATGAGCATCTCGACATGCTCATGGTGTGCCACCACCTGGACGGCGGGATTCCCGAGGACGTGGCGTTCGCCGAGTCGAGAATCAGGGCGGAGACCATCGCGGCCGAAGACGTTCTTCACGACATGGGCGCGTTCAGCATGATGGGTTCCGACTCCCAGGCCATGGGCCGCGTGGGCGAGGTGATCATCCGGACCTGGCAGACGGCGGACAAGATGAAGCGCCAGCGCGGCGCGCTTCCCGAGGAGAGAGGCGCGAACGACAATTACCGCACGAGGCGCTACGTGGCGAAATACACCATCAACCCGGCGATCGCGCACGGGATTTCCGATTACGTCGGCTCGGTCGAGGCGGGGAAGATGGCGGACCTGGTTCTCTGGAAGCCGGCTTTCTTCGGCGTGAAGCCGGAGGTCGTCGTGAAGGGCGGTTTCATCGCGCGCGCGGCGATGGGCGACCCCAACGCCTCCATCCCCACCCCGCAGCCCGTTCTGGACCGGCCCATGTTCGGCTCGATGGGAAAAGCCGTCGGCCCGACGGCCTGCGCCTTCGTCTCCCAGGCGGCGGCGGACGCGCGATTGGGAGACGCGCTGGGACTCGCCAAGATCGTGGCGCCGGTCTCGAATTGCCGGGAGATCGGGAAGAAGGACATGCGGCTCAACGACGCCCTGCCCGAGATGGACGTGGATCCTGAAACCTACGTGGTGAAGGCGAACGGCGAGGCGCTCGCCTGCGAGCCGGCGATCGAGCTGCCCATGGCGCAACGGTATTTTCTTTTCTAGGGAATGCGATGATCCTCGTTGAGGAGATCAGGGGCAAACTCTCCGACGACGAGCGGAGGCGGGTCGAGCGCGTGGCGCTGGGCTGGGAGGACAGGCTCAGGAGCCGCCAGCGGGTGCGCTCCGATTCGGGCACGGAGCTCGGCGTCGCTCTGCCCACAGGGCGGTCTCTGGGAGAGGGGGACGTCCTCTTTGAGGACGAGGAGCGCGTGATCGTCGTTTCCACGGTTTGCGAAGACGTGCTGGCGCTCTACGCGGAATCGGCCCTCGAGCTGGGTCGCCTCTGCTATCAGGTCGGAAACCGCCATGCGCCGATTTGCGTCCGGGAGGGGCGCGTTCTCACCCCGTATGACGGCGCGCTCGAAGCGTATTTCGTGAGGCTCGGCGTGAAGTGCGAGAAAACCAGGGAGGCCTTCACCCACGACTTCGGCGTCTTTCATTCGCACCGCCATTAGGAAGATGAGCGTCTATCGGCTCCTGCAGATATCGGATTCCGCCTTCCCACGCGGGGCTTTCGCCCATTCCCATGGCCTTGAAGCCTACGTGCAGGAAGGGCGCGTCGCATCGGCGGAGGTGCTGGAGGAGTTCATCTCCTCGGTTTTGCGCCACGGCGCGGCCACGCTCGACGGCGTTTATCTGCGCGAGGCCTTCCTGTCGAAAGAAGAAAGCGACCTCGACCGCGTGATGGCGCTTGATCGCGCCTATGACGCCGCCAGACCCGTGAAATCGCTGCGGGAGGCGAGCCGGAGCGTGGGGCGCCAGTTTCTGAGAACGGCGCGCGGCTTCATCGACGATCCTTTTCTGGACGATCTGGAAGCGGGAGCGAGAACGGATCGGGTTTGCGCGCATTATCCGCTCGCGCTGGGCTGCGTCGCCTCCTCCCTGGGGATCGGCTGCGCCGGTGCGCTGGAATCGTTCTGCTACGGCGTCGCGTCCGGTCTGGTCTCCGCCGCGGTGCGCCTGGTTCCGCTCGGACAGACAGAGGGCCAGCGCGTCCTCTCGAACCTGGAAGGGGAGGTTCGGAGCGCGACGGCGCGCGCCTTGGCGCTTCCCATGGAGGACGCGCATTCCCTGGGGCCGGGACACGAGATCAGGGCCATGGCGCATCAAAGGCTGCATACGCGCCTGTTCGTCTCGTGAATCCGGGTTTGTTGGCCGATGAAAGTTCCCGGTGCGGCCGGGTGATTCGAGGGCGATGTGAAGATTTGTTTCGCTTCTGAGCAAGGAGAGCGGCGATGATGGAGAAGGATCCCGTCAAGATAGGGGTGGGCGGGCCGGTCGGTTCCGGGAAAACCGCCCTGGTGGACAGGCTGTGCAAGAGGATGCGCGATAGATACGCCATCGCCGTGGTGACGAACGACATCTACACGAAAGAGGACGCGGCGTTTCTCACGCGAAGCGGCGCCCTGGCGCCGGAGAGAATATCGGGCGTGGAGACGGGCGGGTGTCCGCATACGGCGATTCGGGAGGACATCTCCCTGAACAGGGAAGCCATCGAGGCGCTCGCCCGCGTCTTCCATCCCCTGGACATCGTTTTCGTGGAAAGCGGGGGCGACAACCTCGCCGCCACGTTCAGCCCCGAGCTCGTGGATGCGTCAATTTACGTCATCGACGTGTCCGCGGGCGACAAGATTCCCCGAAAGGGCGGCCCCGGAATCACCCGCTCCGAGCTTTTGCTGATCAACAAGATCGATTTGGCCCCGCTCGTGGGCGCGAGTCTCGACGTCATGGACCGGGACGCCCGGAAGATGCGCGGGGAGCGCCCGTTCCTGTTCACGAACCTGAAAACCGGGCATGGTCTGGATGACGTGATCGGCTGGATCGAGCGCGACCTCCTCTTCGTGGAAGCCTGATGCCCCCCCCGCGCGCGGCTGCGCCATCCGGGGTTGGACGCCACGGCGTCGCCCTGGCGCGCTTCGCGCGCGCGGGGGGCCGGACGTATCTCAAGGATTCGTTTTTCAAGGTGCCCTTGCAGTTGATCCGCCCTCTCTACCCCGAAGGCGGGGAGCCGGCCCACATGACGCTGCTCAACCCCACGGGCGGGCACGTGGGCGGCGATCGACTGGCGCTCGAGATCGAGCTTGGCGAAGGCGCGCGCGTTTTGTGGACGACGCAGGGGGCGACGAAAATCTACCGAAGCCTGGGCGCGCCGGTGTCATCGACCGCCGAGGTCGAGATGCGCCCGGGGAGCGGCCTCGAGCTGCTGCCCGATCCGATCATCCCCTTCAAGGGGTCCATCTACGCGCAGGAGACGAGAGTCCGCATGGCCGAGGGCGCGAAACTTCTCTATGGGGAATCGCTCTGTCCCGGGCGGGCCGCCTCGGGCGAGCGCTTCGATTATTCCTCCCTGGAGTTGAGGCTGAGCATCGACTACGCGGGCGCGCCCCTTTTGCATGAAGCGATGAGGGTGAATCCGTCGGAGTCGGACCCCGAGCGGCTCGGCCTCTTCGAGCCTTATCCCTACCTGGGCTCCTTTTACGTCGTGGGCGGAGAGGATGAGGTGAGCCTCGTCGCCGAGCAGGCGGACGCGCTGCTGGCGCGGGGAGCGGGACTGATCGGCGGCTGCGCGCCGCTGGCTGGTCCGGGCGCGCTGGTCCGCTGGCTGGCGGGTTCGCCGGAAATTTCAAGAAAAACGCACTTCGAGATATGGAGCGTCGCCAGAAAAGCGCTTTTCGGTCAGGAAGCGGCGCCGCTCAGAAAGTTCTAGGCTGTCTCGCCTTCGCCCGGTCGCTCCGACGCGATCAGCGCGCCCGTTCCGGGAGCGGGCCGAAATCGGGCGGGGGGACGCGGCGCTTCGAGGCCGCCTCGTAGGCCGAGGCGATCTTCAGGAGCGCGTCCTCCCTGCCGGGTTCAGCGCGAAACACCAGGGAGAAGGGCAGACCCGGCTCGGGGATGGTGGTCGCCTGATCGTTGGGAGCGGGGACGAACCGGGTCCCGTCCTCGCTGAGCTCGAAAACGGGATCATAGGTCGCGCGCACGTAGCCCGCCGGCACGAGCACCTCCGTCAGTCCGGCGTTCGGCCCGCTTTGCGATTCGGGCCTCGAGTTCAGCAGGAGGCCGGGCTGGCTCGCGCCTCCGATGACGGCGGGCGGGAGCGGCGTGTGCAGGCGCACGAGGGCGTCGAGCCTGTTTTCGAGGATCACCATCATGTCCACGCGGCGCAGAAGCTCGCGCAGCATGATCCGCTCGTTCACCCCCTGCCGGCTCCCGCTCGGATTGCGCGGATCCGACACCTCCTCCCAGTTCCTGAAGGCGGCGCGCTGGTCGTCGCCCCAGAATTTGGAGCGCGCGTTCAACTCGGCGAAGCCGGTGAGGGTCTCGGTGAATCCGCGCGCTTTCCAGTCCTCGGCCCGGCGCGAGAGGTATTGATGAATGTGGTAGCGAAACGTCATGGCGAGTTCCTGCTGCTGCACGGTGGCGAGGTCGAGATTGACGGGCGGCTCGATTCTTCCCTCCGCCATGTCGAGCATGTAGTCGATGGGCCGCGCGTCGCCCGAGCCGAAAATTTTCCCCGGGGCGAATTCGGTGGGAACGATGGCTTCGGCGAACTCCCTGAAGAGCGGCTCGCCCTCGGGGGTGAGCCGGAACATGATGTCGGGCATGAACACGGGCGTGAGTCTCGCGAGCGCGCGCCGGAAATCCGTCTTCATCGTCTCGATCTCGGGGTCGCCCGACCAGAGCGGGTCGGTGGATTCCAGAAGCGTCGCCCCGAGCTTCCCGCCGATGACGGTCTTGATCTCGCGCGCCGCCGCCGTGACGATCGGCTCCTCCGATTTGGAGCCTCTCGGATAGACCATGGACTCCCGGATGACGCCGATGCGCACCCCCTCGAGCGCGCCCGCTTCGCCGCTCATCCTCGCGTGCGCCGCATAGGGCGTTTCCAGGACGGAGGAGCGCGGCACCGTCGTGAACGGATCGCGCGGGTCGTAGTAGCCGTTTTCCGGATCCTTCAGGGCGTCGAGTATCCTGGCGCAGTCGCGGAGCGTTCTCGCCATGACGCCGCTTCTGTCGCAGTAGATGTCCGCCCCGATGGCGCCGCCGTCGAAGCCGAGCATCGCCTTGTGCGGGAGGATCAGCGCGACGGCGTTGTGGTTCGAGGGGCCGCGGCAGGAGGCTCTCGTCTCCTCCCCCAGGCTCGCCATCACCATGTTGACGCTCACCGAGAGAGCCGAGCCGGAGCTGGACCCCAGCGAGGCCGCGCGCGTGGTGTCGTAGGGGTTCGAGGGGTTCCCGCCCCATGAGCTGCGCTGGTAGCCCAGAACGGAGGGCAGGACTTTCCCGGGTTCGTGCCGCCCGCCCGGGTCGCCGGCGCGGCCGTTGTATTCCGTGCTGACGGCCTTGGCGAAGATGATGGCGCCCTTGTTCCTCAGCTGCTCGACGAGGATGTGGTCGCGCGCGGGAAAGTCGATGTCGTAGCGGGCGTCTCCCCCGCCCGTCGAGCGCATGTCCTTGGTGTCGAAGGGATCCTTGAAGGAGAAAACCACGCCGTGCATCGGCATTTTCTCGAGGTCCGGGTTCGCGCCGTATTCGGCGTCCAGTTCCGCCGCGCGCTCCAGGGCGTCGGGATAGCGCCGGAAGACCTCGCAGGCGGGGGGCGCCCCCGGCGGCAGCGGCCCCTGGGCGGGATGCCTGTCGAAGTCGCCCCGGCAGGTGACGGAGCGCTCGCCGCGAATGTTGAGGGTGGCGAGGGCGTTGACCTGGCCCGCGTTCGGGATGCCGACGATCATGCCGTATTGTTGCTGGACGTCCGGGTCCGATGCCGTGTCCTCCATGCGTCCGAATTCGAGAGGCGGCCCCCTGTATTCGTCGAGGTCGGGGAGCGCGTCCGAGGCTTTCATGGTCTCCCTCGGAAAGCGAAGCGGCGCGCCTCCCCGAACGGCGCCTCTGGCCTCGGGAACCGGCGCGCCGTCTTCGGTCACGAGCATGCTGGCGACGCCGTTGTAGGCGCGAACGCGCGCCAGGCAGCCCTTGGCGACCTCGACACAGGTCGTTCGCCCGGAGCGAATCGCCTCGTGCAAATCCTCGATGGTCGCTTCTTCCAGACGAAACGCCCCGGCTCTGTCCTCCATGACGCATCCTTTCGCTGTTGTTTCCGCTTGTCCCCGATCCGTGGAGCGAGGCGGCTCCCGACTTTCGGACGATTTCCGAATACTAGGGACGATGCCCGATTTTCGCAATGGGGGCGAGCGGGCGCGTTCGCCGCGCCGCTTGATGCCGCGTTCTTTGAATTGCAGGGAAGCTTCCTTTTCTTCCCCGGGTTTCCGGAAAGGCGGAAAAGCGATGCGCCCGCGGCGTTTTTCGCAAAACCGGTGAAAGTATGCGATGATGCGGCAAAACGAGAAAGAAAGCGGACAGAGGGGCTTGAGGTTGAAAGACGACGCGAAGACGGACCTGGACGCCCTCGTCGTGGGCGCCGGCATCGCCGGACTGTTCATGCTTTATCGGCTGCGCTCCCGGGGCTTCTCGGCGCGGGTGTACGAGGCGGGCGGCGACGTAGGCGGCACCTGGTATTGGAACCGCTACCCGGGCGCCCGGTGCGACACGGAGAGCGTTCAGTATTCCTATCAGTTCTCCGAGGAGCTCCAGCAGGAATGGGAGTGGAGCGAGCGCTACGCGGGCCAGCCGGAGATTTTGCGCTACATCCGCCACGTGGTCGAGCGCTTCGATTTAAGGCGCGACGTCGTTTTCAACACCCGGGTCGTCTCCGCGGTTTTCGACGACGAGGCGAACCGCTGGCTGGTCGAGACCGACGGCGGCGAGCGGGTTTCGGCCGCTTTCTGCGTGATGGCCACCGGGTGCCTGTCCTCTCCCAACGTGCCCGCCTTCGAGGGGCTCGACGCCTTCCGGGGGCCCGTTTATCACACCGGACTCTGGCCCCGCGAGCCGGTCGACTTCTCGGGCAGGCGGGTGGGCGTCATCGGCACGGGATCGTCCGCGATTCAGGCCATCCCCGTCATCGCGCGCGAGGCGGCGCAGCTTCTCGTCTTTCAAAGGACGCCGCACTACGCGGTGCCCGCGCACAACGGCCCCCTGGACGAGGAGCGCCGGCGGGAGGTGAAGGCGAATTACGCGGAGATAAGGGAAAAGGCCCGCCAGCTGCCCGCGGGCTTTTACCAGGCGTATAACGACAAGGCGGCGCTGGAAGTCGGGGAGGAAGAGCGCGAGCGCGAGTATGAGAAACGCTGGGCGCACGGGGGGCTGCCCTTCCTCGCCGCGTTCACGGATTTGCATTTCAGCGAGGAGGCGAACCGGACCGCGGGCGAGTTCGTGCGCAGCAAGATTCGCCGCATCGTGAACGATCCCCAGACGGCGGAGCTGCTTTGTCCGCAGACGGTGCTCGGATGCAGGCGCCTTTGCGTGGACACGGGATATTACGAAGCCTACAACCGCCCGAACGTTTCCCTGATCGACGTGAGCGAATCGCCCATCGAGAGGATATTGCCGCAAGGGGTGATGACGGCGGGGCGGACGCATGAAATCGACCTGCTCATCCTGGCGACGGGATTCGACGCCATGACGGGCGCGCTGCTGAAAATGGACATCCGGGGCCGCGGCGGGCGGACGCTTCGGGACAAATGGCGCGAGGGTCCTCATACCTATCTGGGCCTGATGACGGCTGGGTTCCCGAACCTGTTCACCATCACGGGCCCCGGAAGCCCCTCCGTGCTGACCAACATGCAGACCTCCATCGACCATCATGTCGAGTGGATCGGCGCGTGTCTCGTGTTTTTGCGCGCGCGCGGTCTGGCGGGCATCGAGGCGTCCCTGGAGGCGGAGGAGGCCTGGGTGGCGCGCAACAACGAGGAGGCCGCCAGAACGCTTCGCTACCGCTGCGCCTCCTGGTATCTCGGAGCGAACATTCCGGGCAAGCCGCGAATGTTCATGCCCTACATCGCCGGCTTCGACGTATACGCGAAAAAGTGCGCGGAAATCGCAGAGGCGGGATACGAGGGGTTTCATCTCCTTTCATAGGGCGGAGCGTTGCCCGGGCCGGAGAAGCGTTTCTGGAAATGCGCCCCTCATCGGGGGCGGGCCGAGGCTTGCGGAAGGGAGCGCGGGATGAGCGACGAGGCGCGGCTGCGGGCCGCGGCGGACAAGCTGGAGATGATGGAGACGTCCATGTTCTCTCACGTCTGCCGGGACGCGGGCGACTGGGAGAATCTGCTGGACTGCTTTCACCCGGACGCGAAGATCGCCACCTCGTGGTTCTCGGGCGGCGCGCGCGAGTTCATCGAGGAGTCGCGCCGGATGATGAGCGGCCATCACGCGGGGGATTCCCAGAAGCACGTCGCGGGAAACGCGCGCGCCCGGGTGAGCGGGGAGCGCGGCGTCTGCGAGTATTACGTCGTCCTCCATCAAAGGCGGACGCTGGACGGCTACGACTTCGACTTCTCGACCTGGAGCAGCGTGGTGGACTTGCACGAGCGAAGGGACGGGCGGTGGCGCATCGCCAGCCGCGCGATGATCTACGAAAAAGACCGGATGGACCCCCACAAGCCGGGCGAGGTTCCGGCTTCGTATTTCGAGGCGATGGACCTCGCGCCCTACCCCAGGGCGCTTCGCTACCACTGCTGGCGCAACGAGAAATTCAGCGGCCGCCCGCCGGGCGGGAATCTGGTAATCGAGGGAACCGGGGAGGCGCGCCGCGTCCGGGAAGAAGCCCGCCGGTGGGTGGAGGGCTAGGGGGCCGACGAGAGAATCCCGCGGAAAGATCGAAGCGGTCGGGCGCCTTCCCCACGCGGAGGCTCTTCATTATTTCAACGTATTCAAGCTTTTTTCTCATTAACG
Organism: bacterium; assembly: GCA_965242545.1. Lineage (GTDB taxonomy): Bacteria > UBA8248 > UBA8248 > UBA8248 > UBA8248 > Bin107. The sequence continues at coordinate 2,698,321 of OZ251456.1, read as the reverse complement.
ATGAACGTTTTACAGCAGTTCCGCGTAAATCCTTTTCATGTCCTCCGCGTCTGCGCGGACGGGGTTCGTCGCCACGGTGGGGCTGGCGGCCGCCTCGCGCGCCATGCCGTCGAGATGCTCCTTTTTCGCGCCGAGCGCCGCGAGCGAGGCCGGAATCCCGATGTCGTCCGCCAGGGCGCGAACGCGGGCGATGGCGAGTTCCGCGTCCCGGGTTTCGTCGCCCGCCTCCTCCGGGCCGGCCAGAAGCGGCGCCAGCCGGGCGTATTTCTCCCGCATGGCGGGCAGGTTGAACCGCATGACGGGGGCGAGGAGCGTCCCGTTGGTGGTTCCGTGGTGGCCGCCGAAGAGGTTGAAGACCGGATGCGTCAGTCCGTGCACGATTCCCAGCCCGGTGTTGGTGAAGGAGGCGCCCGCCAGACACGCCGCGAGCGCGAGGGGGTCGGCGGCGTCCGGGTCCGCGGGATCCGCCACGAAGCGCCGCGCGTTTTCACCGATGAGGCCGATGGCCCGGAGGCAGAGCGCCTCCGTCCAGGGGTTCGCGCGCGGGGAGCCGAGGGACTCCACCGCGTGGGTGAGGGCGTCCATCAGCGCGCCCGCGGCGAAGAACTTCGGCAGCGTCGCCAGCAGGGCCGAATCCACCACCGCCGCGTCGGCGTAGAGCGCGTCGCTGTGAATGCTCGATTTGGTTCTCCGCTCCAGGTCGGTGATGATGGCGGCGCGCGTCACCTCGCTGCCCGTTCCCGCGGTGGTCGGCGCGGTGATGAAGGGCGGGATGGGCTTCTCCACCTTGCCGACGCCGTAGTAGTCGCTGATTTTCCCGCCGTTCCCGATCAGCGTCCCCATCGCCTTGGCGGTGTCGATGGCGCTTCCGCCGCCCGCGGCGACTATCCCGCGGCATTCGCTCGCCTCGTAAAACGCCCGGGCGCGCGCGACGCTCTCATCGGAGGGGTTCGGCTCGACCACTTCATACGCGCGGCATCCGACGCCCGCCTTCTCGAGGCTCTTCGCGATCGGCGCGAGCGCGCCGGCGCCCGAAAGCCCGGGGTCGGCGAGCAGCATGGGGCGCTTCATGTCCAGCTTCTTCGCCTCCGCGCCGACGCTCGCGGCTTCTCCCCGGCCGAAGCGCACGCGCGGCACGGCGCACATGCGGAAGGGATCGATCATGGCGGTTTCCTCCCGAAGGGCGTTCGAGGAAGCGCGAGACCGGAGACGAATTCGGAATCGCGCAGGCCGTTGGCTTCACCGAACATGAAACTTCCCCCGAGGCGGCGCGATTTTCCGGGTCGTCTCCCGCGGGCGCGAAGCGTTCAGCCCTGGCCTGATTCGGCGATTTTCGAGCGGAGCAGATCGTAGTTCGCGCGGCCCATCTCGATCTCGCCGTCGTCGATCATTCGGGCGATCTCGGTCACCGCGTCGTTGCAGGGGGTGGGGACGCCGAGTTCCTTCGCCCTGCGCGACACGAGGCCGTTGATGTAGGCCATCTCGCTCTTTCGTCCCTTGATGTGATCCTGAATCGGAGCGGTGCGCGAGCGCGTCCCCACGTGTCCCAGCAGCGTCTTCATGGCCGTGAGCAGCGCCTGATCGTCGGAGCCCGCGAAGTCGTCCGCCGTCAGGCCGAACACGGGCTCCACCCCGTAGCCCAGGGCGTCGCCCACCGCCATCGCCTCTTTTCCGAGCCTCACCGAAACGTCGATGATTCCCGGCAGCTCCCTGGCTTCCGCGTTCCTGAGGCCGAGCAGGCCGAAGGGCCCCATCGTCATGCAGTTGGCGATCAGCTTCGTCCACTTGACGCCCTCGATGTTGGAGGTGAGCTCCGTGACGCCGACGTTGGCGATGAGGGCGCGGATTTCCTCCGCGCGCGGCGTGGCGGCGCCGTCCAGCTCCCCCACGGCGAACCAGGTGCCCTTGCGGGCGGTGTTGCGCTGTATGAAGCCGGGCGTGAAGATTTCCGCCGAGAGCTCCACGCAGCAGCCCACCACGCGCTCCCGTCCGATGATGGAGGCGATGGTCTCGTTGTTCATGCTGTTCTGCACCCCCACGAACACGCCGTCGTCCTTGAAGTAGGGCTTGATGAGTTCGCACATCCAGCGGGTGTCGAAGGACTTGACGATCAGCAGAACGACGTCGAATTCCATCCTGAGCGAAGCCAGCTCGCAAAGATGATGCGCGCGGACGGGGACGCGCAGCTCCAGGTCCGGCATCCGGACGTGAAGCCCCTTCTCGCGCATCGCCTCCACGTGCCGGGGCCACTGGTCGATGATGGTGACGTCCAGACCGGCGTCGGTCAGATCGGCCGCCGCGCTGCCGCCGATGGCGCCCGCGCCCAGGACGGCGATTTTTCCGTTCATGCGCTCGCCTCGCCTTTCAGGGCTTCCCGCCCGAAGAAGAAATGGATGCGTCTCCCTCCGCTCATCCGCTCGCGCTCGACTTCTCCGCCTCCGTCGGCGCGAGCCTCTTCGCGTCCTACAGACGCGCCATGGCGCGGACGCGCTGGACCTGGTTGGTGCCGGCGGAATGGAGGAAGCTGATGACGTCGCGCAGGTATTTCTCCATCGGCGCGTCCGTCATGTAGCCCGCTCCCCCCCAGACCTCGAGAGCCCGCGTGGCGATGCGAAGGCCCGCCTCGGAGGCGAAGGTCTTGGCCATGTAGCCGAGCTTGGGGTCGTAGCCCTCCCGCATGGCGCGCCAGGCGGCGTAGTGCAGGGTTCGCCGCGCGGCCTGATGCTCGATGAAGCAGTCCGCCAGCATGAAGCCCACCCCCTGATGCTCGATGATGGGCCTCCCGCCCTGAATCCTGGTTCTGGCGAACGCCAGCGCGTCTTCATAAGCGGCGCGGGCGGGCCCCAGGGCCGTGGCGGCGGATTCGATGACGGAGCCGCGCGAGAAGGGTCCCGAGCGCGCCGCCGCGCCCCCGCCCACCGGCGTGACGCGGCAGGCGTCCGGCACGCGGCAGTCCCTGAAGAGGAGCTCGGCGTTTTGCGAGAGGCGCTGGCCCATCTTCTCGTGAATCCGCCCGATGGAGAACCCCGCCATGTCCGGCGTCGCCATGAAATACGTGACACCCTCCGAGGCGCCGACGCTCCGATCCGTGCGGCAGACGATCACGTAGAGCCGGGCGACGCCCGCGTTGCTGATGTAGCGCTTCACCCCGTTGATGATCCAGTCCTCGCCGTCCCGGACGGCGCTCGTCCGGACGCCGAGGTCGGGGCCCTCCTCGGGGATGAAATTCTCCGAACCCGCTTCCGGCTCCGTCATCCCGACGGCGAGGTGGAAGCGGTGGTCGGCCAGAAACCCGGGCAGGAATCTCTCGCGCTGCGCCTCGCTCCAGACGGTGTCGAGAAAGTGAATCACCTTCCAGGTCTGATCGAAGGTGACGGCCACGCCCAGGTCTCCCCAGCCGATCTCCTCTCCGACGACGCACAGGGTCAGGATGTCGGCTCCGCCGCCGCCCCGCTCCTTGGGGACGGAGAGCGTTCTCAGGCCGAGCCTGCTTCCCGCCTCCAGCATGTCCCAGGGGAATCTTTCGCGCGGATCGGCGATGCGCTCGCGCTCCCGGACGCGCGGCCGCAGTTCGTCTTTCGCGTAGCCGCGCGCGCGCTTCTGCAGTTCGAGCTGGGATTCGGTGAGGGTGAAATCCATCGCGCGCCTTCAGTCCGTCACAATCGCCGCGCGGCCGGCGGCGCTTCCCGCCTCCGGGCGTTCGCGGACTTTCCCGGCTTCCTCCAGCCGGCGGGCTTCCGTGGCCAGGGGCCGATTCTCTCCGCGCTCGCGGAGCGCCATCGGCGGCGCCCCGGATGAACGCGCCGCCCCTGACGCCTCATTCCCCCTCCAGGGCGGCGAGGGATTTCGCGGCCCAGTCGCAGCCCACCTGGCTGGCCCACAGGTCCATCAACTTTCGGGTGACGGGGCCGGGCGCGCCGCCCGCCATCGGCGCTCCGTCGATGGAGGATACCGGAAGGATGCAGATGCTGTTTCCGGTGTGAAAGGCCTCGTCGGCGACCAGCAGATCGTAGCGCGTGAGGCTCGTCTCCCGGACGGGAACGCCGAGCTCCTTCGCCATGTCGATGACGTGGCCGCGCGTGACGCCGGCCAGGCAGTTTCTCTCCGTGGGCGTGAGAAGCTCCCCGTCCCTCACGAAGAAGCAGTTGTAGCTCGGCCCCTCGGCCACGAAGCCGCTCACGTCAAGCATGATGGCCCACGCGCCCGCCTCCTGCGCCTGAAACTCCGCCTGCACGTGGTTCATCTTGTTGCCGACCTTGGCGCGCGGCTCGACGCACTCCGGCGGGATGCGGCGGACGCCGGCGACGATCGAGGGCACCCCCTCCCGGTAGCCGCGGGCGTAGCGCGAATAGTCCATCGGCAGGGTGAAGATGACCACGGTGTGCGCCCCGCGCGTGTGGGCGGCGGAGGAGCTGACGCCCCCGCCCCGGGTCACCCAGTGGTTGATCCTGAACTCCTCCCCGTCCTCGTACGCGGGGCGGTTCCGCTCGATGAGCTCCATGGTGAGGGCTTCCATTTCGTCCGCGCTCACGCCGGGGTCGAGCCTCGCGTATCGGCAGGAGAGGTAGAGCCTGTCGATGTGCGCCCTGAGCCGCCAGGGCCGGCCGTTGAAGGTGCGCGCCGCGTCGTACACGCTGTCGCCATACAGAAAGCCGCGGTCCAGAATGGAGACGCTCGCTTCGGATTCCGGGACGAAGCGGCCCTTGACGCAGGCGATTCTCTCGCTCATGGGTGAATTCTCCTCGATTCGAGGCATCCTATCACCAATCGCGCGGGCGCGCATCATCCGGGGCGGTCGAGAACTGGGGATGAGCGGAGAAAGAGGATACAATCTCCCTCTCATGGGAAAAGCGGAGAGGCGGCGTTGCTGAAAAAAGGCAAAACCATCGAGGAGACGTTCAACCAGGCGCTGGGCGCGGCGCTGCGCGAAGCGGCGGCGCGCTGGCGGGCCGCTCCCGATACCGTCCAGGTGGAGGAGACGCGGACGCTGGCCGGCAGGGGCCAGAGCGGCAAGCGGCCGGATATTCTGGTTATCGAGAGGGCGTCTCCGCCGGTGGTCATCGAGTGTTCCTTCGACGGCGCCGACGCCGACGCCGACGCGCGGGCGCGCCTGGGACGCAGCACGGCGCAGGGACGTCTCGAAATCAAGGCGGCGGTCGCCGCGCGCATTCCGCCCGCGAACCGCCTGCGCTCTCAAGCGGAAATTCAGGAGGCGCTGTCCGGCGGCGAGTTTATTCACTACGCGCTGCATCAGAAAATCGCCGACGGGGATGGAGACGCCGCGAAGCGGCGCTGGCCCTCAAAGGGCTTTCTGGCGGGTTCCGTTCACGACTTGGCGGCGATGCTTCCGGCGGCTGCCCTGCCGAGGGAGGAGGTGGAGGAAGTCGCCCGCGAAGTCGCCGAACTGGTGGACTCCGCGGCGGGCAGGCTCGAATGGGCGCTGTCCGAGGCGCAGCAGCTGGAAATCGCCGAGCAGGTTCATCAGCGCACCCCGCTCAAGGGCCTGCGGACGACGATGGTGCTGTGGCTCAACGCGCTCGCGACGCAGCAGCGGCTGAGCGGCCAGGGGGTGAAGAGCCTTCCGCCTTTGGAATTCAGCGGCGCGGAGCTGCCCGCGCCTTCGCGGCAGGCGGCGATTTGGCGCGCCATTCTGAAGGAGAACTGGCGTTCGATCTTCGAGCCGGCGGTTCGCGTCCTGGAGAAGTCCGGCGACGTGAATCCCCACGCGACGGGTCAGGCGCTGGCCCTGCTCGTTCAGGCGGTGGAGAAAATCGAGCTGGCGAGGCTGGGGCCGCGCATCAACGTCGGCGCCGAGCTGTTCCCGAAGCTGAGCGACGACAGAAAGACGGCGGCGGCGTTCTACACCCAGCCGGCCACGGCCGAGCTGCTCGCCGGCCTGGTCATCCGCCCCGACGCGCTGAAGGCGGACGAATGGGCGTCGGCGGAGATATTCCGAAAGCGGCGGCTGGCGGATCTGGCGTGCGGGACGGGGACGCTGCTGCGGGCCGGATACGCCCGCGTTTCCGCCCTGCACGAGCGGGCGGCCGGGGGGACGGTCGAGAGCGCCGCCCTGCTGCATCGGAGCGCGATGGAGGCCGGTCTGGTCGGAACGGACATCAGCCCCATCGCCGCGCATCTGACGGCGTCCTCCCTCGCGGCCGTCGGCGCGGGGGAGCCTTACGGAGACACCGATATCGGATGGGTGGACGTGGGCGGGGAGGTCGCGGCGGCCGGGTCCCTGGAGTATCTGGCCGACACCCAGGTCGCGAACCTCTTCGCGGAGGTCGCGGGACGCTCGACGGGAGAGCAGGGGAGGGAGGCGGGGCGGCATTCCGTCGCGGTCTTCGACGACGGCTTCGACTGGATTTTGATGAATCCGCCCTATTCGAGAACGCGCGGCGGGCAAAGCGCCTTCGACGTCGCGGGCCTGACCGAGAAGGAGCGGAAAGACTGCCAGGCGAAGTGGAAGCTCCTGACGCGCGGAGAACCCGTCAACAACAAGGCCGGCATGGCGGCGTCGTTCCTCGCGCTGGCGCGAAAAGAAGGTGAAGCGCGGCGGGCGAATCGGCTTCGTGCTGCCCTTGACGGCGGCGTTCGCGGACTCCTGGCGCGTCACCCGGCGGATGATCGAGCGGGAGTTCGAGGACATCGTCGTCGTGGCGGTCGCCGGCGGGCAGGCGCTGGGGAGGGATGCGATTTCCGCCGACACGCACATGGAGGAGATGCTGCTGGCGGCGACGCGGCGCGAGGAATGGAGGTTCGCCGCGAAGGGAGAGGGAGACCCGTCGCCCGTTCATTGCGTCACGCTGCTGCGCCCGCCGACGCGGGTCGGGGAGGCGGGGGAAATCGCCCGCGCGATAACGGCGGCTCTTGATCGCGTCGGCGATGGCGGTCTCGTCGTCAAGGCGGGCGAGGAGGAGCTGGGGCAGGCGCTGGCGTTCGACGCGGGAGGCGAGGGCGCTCCGTGGGGGTCTCTCGGGGTGACCCATGCGGATCTGGCGCTCGCGGCGGACGCGCTCGCCGAGGGGCGGTTCGACTTCGGAGGCGCGCGCGCCTCGTTCCCGGTGGAAATGGCCGCCATCGCGGACGTGTTCGCGGTGGGGCCGACGCATCACCTGATCGGCCATCTGCGCGGCAAGGAACCGATAGGCGCTTTCGAGTTTCACCCGGTGCGGAACGCCAGGGACGCCATCGGCGGGGATCGCGCGCTGTGGGAGGCGAACGGCAAGACGCAGCGGCGGCTGATCGTGTCGCCGACGCACAAGGGCGTCGCCCCGGCGGGCGTCGGCTCGAAGAATCGGCGGGGGGTCATGCGCCGGCATCAAAGCGACCTGCACTACGCCCGGAACATGCGCTGGACCTCGCAGGCGCTCCTCGCCGGGACGACGGAGCGTCCCGCGCTGGGCGGGAGCGGCTGGACGACGCTCGGCCACGAGGACGCGCGGGTGCGCCGGGCGTTCACGCTTTGGGCCAACTCCACGCTCGGCATGGCGGTTCACTGGACGCGGGGGCAGCGAACCCACGCCGGACGGTCTAGGACGCAGATAGGCGCGCTGAAGAAAATCCCGTGCCCCCGGCTGGATGATCTGGGCGACGCCGCGCTGGATCGGGCGGCGGCGGATTTTGAGGAACTGGCCGGGCGGGGCGACCTGCTTCCCGCCTGCCAGGCCCACGCGGACGAGTTGCGGATAGCCATCGACGAGGCGGCGGTTCGCCTTCTGGGACTGCCGGAAAGCGCGGCTTCCACGCTCGGCGACCTGCGGCTGCTCTGGTGCGGCGAGCCTTCGGTTCACGGTTCAAACAAGGCGGCTCTCCGGCTTTTGGAGTAGAGGCCGGCGCGGCGCCGTTCGCCGGTCGCTCCGGAGGACTTCCCGCCCGTCTCTTTCCGACGCGATGCTCCCGAACCGCCCCTGCGGGAATGGAAGGCGCCCGCGCGCCTCAGAGCAGGCGCATGGCGGCGGCGCGCGTGGCGTGGCCCATGCCGAACGAATGGGAGAAGGCCGCCAGGTCGCGCAGCAGTCTTTCCATGGGCGCCTCCGTCATGTAGCCCGCCCCTCCCCAGATCTCCATCGAGCGGCGCGCGGCGCGCTCGCAGGATTCCGCGGCGAAGGCCTTGGCGAGAAAGCTTTGCCAGGGGTCGGAATGTTCGGCGTAATCGGCGGCCCAGGCGGCGGCCTGGAGGCTTCTTCGGGCGGCGTCGAGCTCCATCAGGCTGTCGCAGAGCATGAAGCCCACCGTCTGGTGCCCGATGATGGGCTTTCCTCCCTGGACGCGCTCGTGCGCGTGGCCGAGGGCGTATTCGTGCGATTTTCTCGCCGCGCCGACGGCGGCGGCGGCCGGGAGGACGCGCAGGGCGCGCGTCGCGTCCCGCCACGCCTCCTCCGCGCAATCGACCCCCTCGCCGCTTTCGAGGCGCGCGCCCCGAAAGCGCAGATCGACGTTCTGGCAGGAGCGCATCCCCATGGAATCGTGATGGCGGGCGACCTCGATTCCCCGCCCGCGCTCGTTTTTCACCAGAAAAGTCCGCCCGCCGCTCTCGTCCGGCCCGGACTCCAGGAGAAGAAAGCCGGCCGCCGCCCCGTTCAGGACGCGCGGCGCCGCGCCGTCGAGCCGCCAGCCGTCCCCCTCTTTTCGGAGAGACGCGCCGCCGCCGTCGGGCTCGGGGGGCTTTCCGTCTTCCGGGGAGGGCGTTTCGGCGATTTTCGCGTGGACGAGATGGCGCGAGCGGTCTCGCGTGAAATCTTCGGCGAAGGCCCTGAACCCCGCCGCGTCCCGCAGGCGGGACACGGCGTCCGCTATCGCCCAGTCCTGCGCGTAAATGACGCCGACGCCCAGGTCTCCCCAGCCGAGCTCCTCCCCCACGAAGCAGAGGCTCAGCAGGTCGGCGCCCCCGCCGCCGCAGTCTTCCGGAAGCGCGAGGGCGCGGAAGCCCAGCTGGTCGCCTTTGTCGAGAATTTCCGAGGGAAAGCGGTTTTCCGGCTTTTTCTCGCGGTCGATGGCGTCCGCGCGCGGCAGAATCTCCCGCCGCGCGAAGTCGCCGGCCAGCTGCCGGAGGGCGAGACGCGCCTCTCCCGGGTCGAAATCCATGCGCCGAAACCCTTATGAGCCGAAGCGTCGGCCCGGCTCAGTCGATGAGGCCCACGCCCTTGAGGTCCGAGGCCAGTTCCGTCTTTTCGTCCGCGCTCAGGGGAATCATCGGCGCGCGCGAGGGGCCGCCGCGCATCCCCATCAGGCTCATCCAGTCCTTGAGGGCGGCGATGGGAAACGCTCCCCTCGACCAGGGCTCCCAGATCCACTTCTCCGCCACGCGCCGCATCGGATTCATGGACTCGCGCGCCGTCCAGGCTTCCTCGAGGCTTCCCTCGTCGATCAGGTCGGTGTATTTCCGCATCCCCAGATTGCCCGTCCGCTGGAGGAGAAACGGGTCGGGCCCGCTCATGAAGGTCTGCTGCCCGTGATACGCCCGGTTGAAGAACCACTGGCTCTCCATCGGGTCGCTCACCACGATGTCCTCTCCCACGGCCTCGCGCACTTCGTCGCAGTGGTATTTGGGCTGCGCGTTCTTGACGCAGCAGACGTTCTCGTTGTCATCGACGATCTGCCGAATCAGCGTCGGCGAAAGCGAATAGCCGGTCGCCGCCGCGTTGAACAGGGACACGCCGATCTCCACGTTCGCGCAGAATTCCCTGAAATACGCCCGAACGCGCTCGGGAATCCCCTGCGCGCCCAGGTAGGGATTCGCCAGAATCGCGTAGGCCGCGCCCGCCTCCATCGCCGCGTGGGTCAGCTCGATCGCCTCCTTGGCCGAGGTGTGGCCCGTGTGCGCGATGACGGGAACGTCTCCCGCCTCGTCGCAGGCGATCTCCTGCCCGCGCAGGCGCTCCTCCTTCGTGAGGCACCAGAATTCGCCGATCATCCCGCCCACGAAGAAGCCCTTGATGTCCAGATTGTCGACGTAGTGCCGGACGTCGGCGCGAAATCCCGCCTCGTCGATGCCGTCGTTCTCATCGAACGGATAGGGGATGGCGGCCCAGATTCCCTTCATGTTCTCCCGGCAATAGGCGCGCGCGTCTGATTTCTTATAGGGGGACATCGAAATCTCCTTCCTTGATTGCGGACGAGGGACGTTCTCGCGTTCGGTTCACCATTCATCCTCTCCGGCGGGCGCCAGAAGCGGCGCCGCCTTGAGCTTGACCGCCTCGTTGGTGCCGAAGCCGTGGAGGTAGCTCAGCGCGTCGCGCCAGCACTTCTCGGGCGTGGGCCTGTCGTCTCGGTGGACGGCGCCCGCCTTACCCCAAATCTCCATCGCCATGCGGCAGACCTTGACCCCCGCCTCGGAGGCGAACACCTTGGACATCAGGCGGCGCTTCGAGTCGTCCGTGGGCTCCTCCGCGTGCCACGCGGCAGAATACAGGTAGGTTCTCGACGCTTCAATCAGCATGTACATCTCCGCGAGCGCCATCTGCGCCCACTGCTCGCCCGCCGCGCCGTTCTCCCGCGCCGCCTGGCGGGCGAGATCATACGCGAGGCGCGCCGGGCCCATCACGGGAACGAGCGCGCCGCTCACCATCCGGCTCAGGATGGAGAGGCCGCCGTTCCACGCGCCGAAAAGGCTGCGCGCGGGCACCCGGCAGTCCCGGAGGACGAGCTCGCCGTTCTGCAGGAGACGCCTTCCCAGCTTGGAGTGGGCCTCCCCGATTCGGAAGCCCTCCGCGCCGCGCGGCACGAGGAAGCAGGTGAGACCCTCGCTCATCTTCTTCTCGGGCGCGGTTCGCGCGAAGATGAAGTAGTATTTCGCCAGCCCCCCGTTCGAGATGTAGTGCTTCACGCCGTTCAGGACGTAGAAGTCGCCCTCTTTTTTCGCCGTCATGCGCGGGCCGGCGCGCGGCTCGTCCCGCATGAGAAAGGTGTCGGTGCCGCTTTGCGGCTCCGTGGTGGCGAGGGCGAGCAGGGCCCTCGGGTCGTTCAGAAAATCCTTCAGATAGAGGTCGCGCTGCGCCGGCGTGGTCTCGTTCGCGAGCAGCTGCGTGAATTTGTAGGTTTGATCCATCGAGACGGCCACGCCCAGGTCGCCGTAGGCGAGCTCCTCCGCCACCATGGCCTGCACGAGGTGGCGCGCCCCGAAGCCGCCGAATTTTCGGGGAACGGTGAGCGTTCTGAGGCCCGCCGCGTCGATTTTCTCGGCGATCTCCCAGGGATACGCTTCGCCGGGGGCGCAGTTTCTGTCCCGCGCGGCGGCGATGGGCAGGATGTCCTCCCGGGCGATCTCGCGCGCCCGGCGCACCATCCCGGCTTCTTCGGGGGAGAGGTCGGGCTTCATGGCGATTGAACGAATCCTCTGGGGAAGCGGAAGAGACCGGCGGCGATTTACAAGTTCCGTGGCCCGGTCGCCGTCCCCGAGCGTCCGGCCTACGAGCCGGGCAAAATATCCGTAATATCCGGGCGGTCGGATACCAGACCGGACAATGCTTTCAGTGAATCGGCAACCGAAGCGAACGTGAGCAGCACCAATTCGTCCCGGTCGGTTTTCAGCAATACCTCAACCCCGGATATGCGAGTGGGCAAAGTCGCTATATCGGCGCTCAATACCTGATGAACGGCGTCCTGAAGGCTGGTGGCGATGCCCTTGACGAGCTCAGAAGCGATGCGCGCGCGGGTCTCGTCGCCGAAGCTATTGAAGACCGCCCAGGATTCGCGAGGCGTTTCACGGTCTTTTTCCGCCCATGCAAAGACGACCCCGTATTGATCCAGAACGGCGGCCATGTGGTCGAAATGGACTTCAAGAATCTCGACCCCGAAGCTGCGCACCAGCGCTTTGGAGGGCGTTGACCATCTACCGGCCAGAACCGCGATGGATTTTCGTATCCTGGGGTAGGTTTTTCGGAGGTTGTAGTGCGCTACGCACAGCCAACTGGCTTTGTCCCGGTTGTGCTTGGTGTAGCGTATGTATTTGGGGTCGATAATGATGACCGGATTTTCGTCGGCGTCGAACACTACGGCGTCAATCTGATATGCGTTGCCAGTACCGTTGGTTAATCGGGCCGGCCGAATGGTGTGATTGTGAGCTTCAACCACTTTTTCGAGAGATTGAATCACGGCGGATTCAAACAGTTTGCCAACCGCCTCGCCCAAAGCACTCGCCGGGTTGGATACTTCCATGGGACCGGATGCCACTTGATGCCCCTTACTTGGTAATGGTTACGATGCTTTCGCGCAAAGGGATTTTATGCCGCTGGGAATTTCCGGCCCATTTGTCGCCCCGGGGCCGGATGACTTCGACTTCGTAGTCGGAAAACCCGACGGCCACCGCCAGCTCGCCGACGATTTCATCCGTGCGGACGTGAACGCCGTAAGGCGCCGAGTCCCCCAGAACCAGGACGAATCGCCGTCCCTTTTTGAGAATCGCGGCCGCCCCCTTTATCACCTTCAGCATGTCCTCGAAATAGCCGGCCACCATCAGGTCATAGGCTTTCTTGCCGCCTTTCTCCATCCGCAGTTCCGACAGCCGTTGAACGATGCCCGTCAGCTCGGAGTGCGTTCGCGGACTCGCCGCCTTGACGCCGGGACACCCGCGCGCGTCATCCATGGCGGCGCGTCTTATCTGGGTCGTCGCGGCGATGATGAGGCGATCCCGCACCTCGCGGGTGATGTCGGCCCAGGTCTCGTATATTCCCCAGAAGTAGGTTTCAAGCCGCGTCCGGTCGGCGTAGTCGTAGTTGTTCAGATACGGCGGCGAAGTCAGCAGCAAGTCAACGCTGTCCGCCGGGGCGTAATCGGCGAGGCTGCGGGCGTCGCCGTTGATGAGTCGGTGCTCGGAGAACGGCGGATTCAGGAACCTGACGGCGGCGATGTCGTCCAGCATCAGGGCGCACCGCTTCCCGAACTCCTCGAAAGCGTCCCGCCGTGCCAGCCGCCCGGCGTATTTGCCGGGGGCGATATAGGGCCAGCCCGCGCCGGCCGAGGTTACGACGCGCAGAATCGCCGTGAGCGCAACCTTCAGAAAATCCCGCCGATGCGCGTCCGCGTCATGCTCCCGGATGGCCGTCCGAAGCGCGTAGAGTTGCTTCAGCGTTTCTCGCTGAAGCACTTGTAGATCAGATCGGGCCAGACGTCGTCGCACTCGACGCCCCTCTCGTAGAGAGCTTCGGCGCTTCGCAGCGCCCGCTCGGCGTCCCGCGCGAGAGCGTTGGCGTCGTATTCGGAATGGAGCTTGGCTTTCGCTATCCAGAACACGAAAGAATGCGCTTCCACCCCGATGGAGTTGACGCCTTCCGTCCTGGCGGACAGCGAGGTCGTGCCCGTTCCCAGAAACGGGTCGGCGATCCAGTCTCCCCGCTTCAGTCCGTATTGCCGGATCTTGCTTTCGACCAGCTTGTGGGAATAGCCGGCCGGGTAGGTGAACCAGCGGTGAACTGGGGCGCGCAGGCTGTCCCGGAATGAGCCGTAAGCGCTCGGATTCTCGCCGCCGGCGACCGCGCCGCGGCTCACGGCGACCCTCCTGAATCCCCGCGAGGCGAACGGATTCGCGCGCGCGGCCCGTTTTTTGATTTGGCGATCATCTTGTCTTGTCCTCGTTTGCCTCACGGTAGCAGTGCGCGCCCGGAGCGGTCAAGGGCTGCGGCGGCGCGGAACGCGCGGAAGACGGGAATCTTCGCCCGCGTGAGGAGTCGGAGGAGCGGTTTTGCGGTGAGCGGACACGGGGATAATATGCCGAGACCGACGGAAAGCGTCACGCGGGATTCGTCCTTTATGGAAGCGAGAGGGGAGAACGATGGCGCATCGCATCAAGACGACCGAGGTGGAAGGCAGCGAGATGGAGGTTTTCCTGTTCGAGCCCGAAGGATCGGGGCCGCATCCGGGGCTCGTTCTTTGCCAGCACATCCCGGGGCACCGGGGAATCGAGAAAGACCCCTTCACGCTGAAAACGGCGGCGCGCTACGCGGAGAGCGGCTACGCCGTGTCGGTTCCGTTCCTGTATCACTGGTGGTCGAAGGAAGCCGACATGCGAGTCAAGCGCGATGAATTCAGGGACGACCGGACGATTCTCGATCTCGGGGCGGGGTTCGACGCGCTGGCGGCGCTCGAAAGCGTGGACGCGGGAAGAATCGGCATCGTCGGGCATTGCTGGGGTGGGCGCGTGAGCTGGCTGGGCGCGTGCGCGGATTCGCGCTATCGGGCGTGCGCGGTGTTCTACGGGGGCGGAGTGAAGGAGACGCGCGGCGAGGGCGGCCCGCCCGCCATCGATCGCAGCGCCGACATTTCGTGTCCCGTCATCGGGATTTTCGGCTGCGAGGATCAGAATCCCTCGCCCGCGGACGTGGACGACTACGAGGAGGCGCTCAAGGCCGCGGGCGTCGAATACGTGTTTCACCGCTACGACGGGGCGGGCCACGCCTTTCAGTGGGAGGACAACCCGGAGCGCTTTCGGGCGGAGCAGAGCGAGGACGCATGGGCGAAGACGCTGGCGTTCTTTGACGAAAAGCTGAAATAGAGTGCTGTATTCGGGCTTGTGGATTCACGGGGTTGGGGCCATTCGGGTTCGCGTGAACGGGAGCGAAGGAGGGTGAGCACATGCCGAAAGCGGTTCTTTTCCATGAGACGGGAGGCGCGGACGCGCTCCGCCTGGAGGAAATTCCACTCGCCGAACCGGGCGAGGGCGAGGTGCGCGTCAGGGTGGCGGCCATCGGGCTGAACCGGGCGGAGGTGATGTTCCGGGAGGGCGAATATCCCGAGAAGCCCGTGTTTCCCTCCCGCATCGGCTACGAGGCGTCCGGGACGATTGACGCCGTGGGCGCGGGCGTCGAGGGGTTCGCCGTCGGCGAGCGCGTGAGCACGATTCCCGCGTTCTTGATGGGAGCGCACGGGGTGTATGGCGAGTTCGCGGTTGTGCCGGCCCACGCCGCCGCGCGATACCCCGCGCGCCTGACGCCCGTCCAAGCCGCCGCCATCTGGATGCCTTACGTGACCGCCTACGGCGCGCTTGTCGAATACGGCGAGGTGAAGGAGACGGACGCGGCGCTCATCACCGCGGCGAGCAGTAGCGTCGGGCTGGCGGCGATTCAGATCGCCAGGGCGTCGGGCGCCCGGGTGATCGCCACGACGCGGGGGGCGGACAAGAAGGAGTTTCTCCTAGAGGCGGGGGCGGATTTCGTCGTCGTCACCGACGAGGAGGAACTGGCGGATTCGGTGATGGAGATGACGGAGGGCGCGGGGGCGAACGTCGTTTTCGACCCCGTCGTCGGGCCGTCTCTGGCGAAGCTGGCCGACGCGGCGGCTCCCCGCGCCATGATTTTCCTCTACGGCGCCCTGGCGGCCGCGGACGCCGTTTTCCCCCTGTTCCCGGCCCTGCCGAAGGGACTGACGTTCAGGGGCTACACGCTGATGGAGATCACGAAGGACGCGGAGAAAAGAGAGCGGGCGAAGAAGTTCATCCGCGACGGGCTGGAGTCCGGCGTCTTCAATCCCGTCATCGACAGGACGTTCCCGCTCGATGAGGTCGCGGACGCGCATCGGTATATGGAATCGAACCGGCAGAGGGGAAAAATCGTCCTCGAAGTTTAGCCCGAGGCGCGGCGGGATCAGCCGAACGGATTGGGGTGGGAGTATCCCATCTCTTCGCTCGTGATGAATTCGAGCAGGGCAGGCCGGCCCTCCCGCGTCTTGCGCCTCGCCTCCAGGAAAGCGGCGCCGACCTCTTCCGGATCCTCCACGCGCTTCGCCCATCCGCCCAGCGCCCTGGCGATTTCGGCGTATTCGCCGCCCATGTCGCGCGTGCCGTATTTTTCGTGGGAGATCGCCATGTGGATCTTCTCCACCGCCATTGTGGAGTTTTTGAGCACCGCCGTGCAGATGGGCAGGTTTTCTCTTACGGCCGTCTCAAAGTCCAGTCCCGTCATGCCGAACGCCGCGTCGCCCATGAAGTTGACGCAGAACTTGTCGGGCGCCGCCAGCTTCGCGCCCATGGCGAGGCCGAGTCCGGTGCCGAGCTGATGGGATTTTCCCCAGCCCAGGTAGGATCTCGGCCCGTCCGACTGATAGAAGGGCAGAACCTCGTATCGCGGATTTCCCGAGTCGTGGGTGACGATGGCCTCGGACGCGGGCACGCTTCGCATCAGCTCCCGAATCACGCGGTAGGGGTTGATGGGCGTCTCGCCGGAGGCGAGTTTCGGCGCCCATTCGTCGAGCCAGGCCTTTCGCGCCCGCTCCACCCGCGCTTTCACCCCCTCGCGCTCCGATCTGTCCGCTCCCCTGATGCGTTCGGCGCAGCAGTCGATGAACTGGCGCAGGACGAGCTTCGCGTCCCCGAGCAGGGGATGCTCCACGGGGTGATTCTTGTGGAGATCGACCGGGTCGTTCGTCGCCTGGAGTATCTTCTTTCCGGCGGGGACGGGGGCGGCGAGTCCGTGACTGGTGAGGCTTGAACCGACGGCGAAGAGAACGTCCGCGTCCTTGAGAAAATGGTAGGCGGGGCCGGCCATGACGCTCGAACCGACGCCGAGCGCCAAGGGGTGATTTTTCTCGGAGATCGCGCTTTTGCCTTCCATGGTGGTCATCACGGGAATCTGAAGAAGCTCCGCCAGCGCCCGCAGTTCGTCCGTGGCCCGTGCGTAGAGAACGCCCGCGCCCGCCAGAATCACCGGGCGCTTCGCCTCCAGCAGCGCGCGGGCGGCGCGCTCGACCTCCCGCGGGTCCGCCTGGGCGCGCGTTCGCCGCACCGGCGCGTAGTCGCGGAGCAGGTCCTCGCTCACGTCCGCGTTCGCTACGTCCGCGGGCAGCTCGACGAGCGCGGGCCCCGGGCGTCCGTTCCTGAGCGCGCTGAAGGCGCGGCGCATGGCGTCCGCCGCGCGCTCCGGCACGTTGATCTGCTCCGTCGATTTGGTGACGGAGGCGTAGGCGCGAACGGAGCTGAACATCGGGAATACGCGGTCGCGCGATCTGGCGTGGCCGAGGGGGAGCAGCAGAACGGGCGTGGAGTCGGAAAAGGCAGTGGAGACGCCCGGGAAGGCGTTTTCCGCTCCCGGCCCGTATTGCATGGCGAAAACGGAGGGCGCGGCGCCGTTGGTGACGCGGGCGTAGCCGTCGGCGATTCCCACCCCCACCCGCTCCTGGCGGCAGACGATGGGCCGAATCCCGATGCTCGCGGCCGCCTCAATCAGGACGGTGGTGGGATAGCAGTTGAGGTATTTTACGCCTTCGCGCTTGAGGATTCCGGCGATCAGGTCAACCACGCGCACGCTGCTTCTCCCTCCGTCGGCGAGCTTCAATGGCCGAGTTTCTCATAGTTTCGGGCGCCGGGGAAATTCGCGCCCCCGGAGAGGCGCGGCCCGTCGGTTTTCGCTACAATGCGTCCCGTCGATCTTTCGCGGAATTCACGGGGCGCCGCGTCCCGTCCCGCCAGAGGAGGGAGCCCGCCAATGACGAACCGGGAGGCGACCGTGTACGAGGTGAGGGGCCGCGTCGCCTACCTCACCCTGAACCGGCCGGAGAAGAAAAACGCCATCAACTACGCCATGCGCAAGGAAGTGCAGGACGCCTACGCGGACATCAAGCGCAATCCGGACGTCTGGGCGGCCATCATCACCGCGGCGGGCGACGTTTTCTGCTCGGGCAAGGACATTCTGGAGAAGGCGCCCGAAGACGACGGGCGCGTGATGTCGAACGACGAGCTCTACCTGTATCTCCGCCATCTCTACAAGCCGATCATCTGCGCGATCAACGGCCCCTGCCTCGCCCAGGGCGCGGGCTTCGCGCTGAACTCGGACATCCTGATTTTCTCGGAGCGCGCCTCCCTCGGCTGGCCCCAGGTGAAGCGGGGCATCTCCTCCGTCAGCGGGCCCGCCATGTGCGCGCATTCGATTCCCTGGCCGCAGGCGATGAGCTATCTCATGCGCGGCAAGTTCATTCCCGCCGAAGAGTGCCTTCGTCTGGGAATCGCCAATGAGGTGGTGGCGCATGAGGATCTGCTGCCGACGGCGGAGCGCTGCGCCGCCGAGATTCTGGAGTCGGCGCCCCTGGCGGTTCGCGCCATCAAGGAGGCGGCGCGGCGGGGGGAGAGCCTGGGCTATCGGGACAGGGTGCATATGTCGCGCGACGTTGCGAACCGCATCCTCCACACGGCGGACTCCAGAGAGGGCGTCCGGGCCTTCCGGGAGAAGAGAAAGCCCGAATGGCGCGGCGAATAGCGCGGGCGTCCGGGAAGATCGGTGGAGCGATTTTCGGAAGCTGCCGGCCGGAAGCGCGGAACCCGTCAAGTTCTTCGGCGGGGAGGATTGCGTGAAGCCGTTTTGCGAATTGTCGGAGGGCGTCGGAGGTCCCCGAATTGTTTGGCATCATTCAAAAGAGCAGCCCGACGCGCCGGGCTGCGGCGTCCGGCGGTTTCCTGCGACGGGAAACGCCAACCGGCGCTGCGATGGCGCCCGGGCCTTTATCGACGGGAAACTCGATGGCCGGTCGCAATGAGCGGGCCGGAACGCCGGGCGAAGAGTCGCGGGAGAGGAGCGGATGACGGCGAAGCGCGTGGTCTGGGTGGGAACCCCGTTCATACTGAATTTCGAGGATCCCATGGAAATGTTCCGGCCTCTGACGGACGAGGGGCTGGAGGTGCGTCTGGACGAGTGCCGCGGCCACATGCCCGAGGAGGACGTGATCGCCAGCCTGCCGGGCGTCGGCGCGGTGATCGCCGGCGCCGAGCCTTACACCCGAAAGGTCATGGAGAGCGCGCCGGACGTGCGCATCATCGCGCGCGCGGGCGTGGGCGTGAACAACATCGACGTTCCGGCGGCCACGGAAAGGGGGATTCTCGTCGCGAACGCGGCGGGGCGGAATTCCGAATCGGTGGCGGAGCATCTCTTCGGCCTGATGCTCGGCGCGTGCCGGCGCATCGGCTGGCTGGACGCCGGGATTCGCAAGGGCCTCTGGCGGGAGATTCAGCCCCCGATGCGTCCCCTGAACGGAATGACGCTGGGAATACTCGGGTTCGGAAACGTCGGGAAGCAGGTGGCGAAAAGGGCGGTCGCTTTCGGGATGAAGGTCATCGCCCACGACATCGAGCGGGACGAGAAGGCGGCGGCCGGGCTGGGCGCGCGGTTCGTGGGGCTCGAGGAGCTGGCCAGGGAGTCGGACTACCTCACCTGCCACGTTCCCCTGACGCCGGAGACGAGGCACATCATCAACCGCGAGATTCTGAGCATGATGAAGCCGGACGCCTTCGTGTTCAACACTTCCCGGGGCCCCGTTTTCGACCTCGACGCGCTCGCCGAGGCGCTAGAGGGAGGCGTCATCCGGGGGGCGGGCGTCGACGTGTTTCCCGAGGAGCCGCCCGATTGCGCCCATCCGGTTTTCGCGCTCGACAACGTCGTGCTGACGCCGCATCTGGGCGGGCGCGGCGAGGACGCCATTCGCAACACCCTGCGCCACGCGGCGCGGTGCGTTCTGGATTTCTTTCAGGGGAAAAAGCCGTCCACGCTCATCAACCCGGAAGCTTGCGAGGTCGGGGAGCGGGGGGATTGAATTCCCCGAAGAAGGGAGACGGCGCGGGAGATGAGGGATTGCAGGGCGCGGCGCCGCGCGGGCTGGCCAGAGGCTCCCGGCGGGAGCGAGAGGGGAGTTGCAATCGGCCCGGGTGTTGGACTACATTGGAAGGGAGAGTTGCATGGCGCCGATCATTCGGGAGAGCATAGCGATATGATGAATATCGGAGAGGAAAAAGCGGGTTCCGTCGTCGTCGTCTCGATTGAGGGAAACGTCGATGGCCTCACCGCCCCGGAGCTGGAAAAGCGGGTTTCGGAGATCGTCGAGCGCGGCGAGGCGCGGGTGCTGCTTGACTGCGGGAAGATGAAATACATCAGCAGCGCCGGGCTACGCGCGTTTCTCCTGAGCGCCAGGAAATGCCAGCAGAGCGACGGCAAACTGATGATCTGCGCGCTTCAGCCCGATTGCAGACTGGTGATAGAAACCGGCGGCTTCCACACCATCATTGATTGCCACGACACGCGCGAAGCGGCGCTCGCGGCGGCTTTCTGAAGGAGCGTCCCATGCTGACATTCGTCGATGAAATCCTCCTGCTGATGCTTGATGACGAAAAAGGCACGTTCCTGCCCGTTCGGGAAAGCACGGTGGGATACGCGCTGGCGGGTGCCGTCCTGATGGACCTGGCGTTCGCGGACCGCATCGACACCGACCCCGAGCGGCTCATGGTTCTGGACAGGAATCCGATCGGCCACCCGGCGCACGACCGGATTCTGGTGCAGATCGCGGACTCCGCCGAAGCCGGGGACGCGAAGGCCTGGATCGAGACGATCTCCCAGGACGCCGCCGAAATCCGCCGCCAGTCGCTCTCCGGCCTGGTTGAGCACGGCATCTTGGAATCCCACGAGGAGAAGTTCCTGTGGGTCTTCCGGGCGCGGAGATACCCGACGATCGACGGGCGCGCCGAGCGCGAGGTGAAGCTGCGCATCACCGGCGTGCTGCTCTCGGATGAAGTGCCGGATCCGAGAGACGTGGCGATCATCTGCCTCGCCGACGCCTGCGGCATTCTGCGCGAACTGTTTTCCGGCAAGGAGAGCGGCCGGCTCCGCCCCCGCGTCGATCAGGTCCGCAAGCTGGATCTCATCGGACGCGAGGTCTATAACGCGATTCTGGAAATCGAGCGCGCGATCATGGTGGCGATGACGCACGCCCACCATTAAGAGATTGGAATTCTCCGCGCTCTCCGAAACGCTCGGCGGACGAAAGCGGAAAGCCGGAAGGACGGTCGCGCTTTCCCGCTCCCCTCATAAAACCCCGTTGACGGCGTAGTTCAGGATTCTCACCACCTGCTCGGGTTCTTCCGCCACGGCCATGGCGGCCGCGTCCACCTCCTTGAGCGCGTGGGCGTGTCCCGGCCCGTGCAGGATGATGAGGGCTTTTCCCCGCGCCGCCGCGTAGCCCGCGTCGAAAGCGGCGTTCCACTGCCTGTATTTCTCCCCGAAGCGCACGACCACGACGTCCGCCTTTTCGATGAGGGTGCGCGTTCTGACGGCGTTGACGCCCGCGCCCTTGCGGTCTTTCCAGAAGGGATTCGGCTCCTCCCCCAGAATGGACGCGCCGCACTCGTCGCTGGCGTCATGATCCGTGACGGGGGCGAGGAAGATGATCGGGAGGCCCGCCTTTTCCGCCCCTTCCGTGATTCTCTCGCGCCAGTCCGTGTGCACTTCGCCCGAGAGGTAGACCGTCCAGGTTGTCCGAGACATGGCGCGCTCCTGTTCTTGAAAAGGCGTCCATCCGAATGCCGCGAAAAGGGCGGCTTCCCGCGTCGGGAGGCGCGAAAAACCCCGGCCCTTGCGGACCGGGGTTTTCGCTTTTCGGTGACCTGGTGGGGATTCGCCTGGGCGAAGATGAACCCGGGAATCTCCCCGCGGCTCTCTCCCCTAGGCGCCGGCCACCTCGTCCCTACAGTCTGTTTTCATATTGGGATCACCTCCTTTCCGACGTGCCTCGCATCATGAAGGAAGCGGGAGGAAAAGTCAAGGGGAAACGGGAGAGAACGTCTGGCGGCTCCGCGCCGTCCGTGATATACGAATTCCCGCGCGGCCGGGGAGGTTCTCACGCGCCGGAGCGGCCGCGCGCCCTGGAGAGGTGTCCGAGAGGCCGAAGGAGTACGACTGGAAATCGTATAGGCGCTCACAAGGCGCCTCGAGGGTTCGAATCCCTCCCTCTCCGCCAGCGAATCCTCGGCCGTCCGCGGCCGCTTTCCCGCGAATCGCGCGAGGGAAATCATCCGAAAAAGAGCTCGGCGGCGTCGAAGAAGTCCTCGCGCAGCTCGTTCACTTTCCCGAAAACCTCGTCCAGCGGAACCGGGTTGATGTCGCGCCCCTGAAGCGCGGTCATGACGCCCCAGGTTCCCTCGTGAGCGAATTCGCTCGCCCGCACGCCCAGGCGGGTCGCCAGCACCCTGTCGTAGGGAACGGGCGAGCCGCCGCGCTGGATGTGTCCCAGGATGACGGCGCGCGTGTCCACGCTCATTTTGTCCCCGACTTCCTTGGCGAGGTATTCGCCGATGCCGCCGAGCTGCGCGTGTCCGAACTCGTCCTGCGCCTGGCTGCGCGTGACGTAGTCTTCCATGCCCTTGGGCTTCGCGCCCTCGGCCACGACGACGTTGGCGAAGTTGCGCCCGCGCGCGAAGCGCGCCTTGAGGACGTCGATCACCTCGTCAAGGTCGAAGGGGCGCTCGGGCACGAGAATGAGGTCGGCGCCGCCGGCGATTCCCGCGTAGGTGGCGAGCCAGCCCGACTGGCGCCCCATGACCTCCAGGATGATGACGCGATCGTGCGCCTCGGCCGTGGTGCGCAGCCTGTCAATGGCGTCGGTGATGACGCCGACGGCGGTGTGGAAGCCGAAGGAGTAGTCCGTCATGCCGATGTCGTTGTCGATGGTTTTGGGCACGCTGATGACGTTGAAGCCCTCCCCGTTCAGGAAGGCGGCGACGCTCAGCGTGTCGTCCCCTCCGATGGCGACGAGGCCGTCGATGCGCGAGGCGCGCCAGTTCTCCCGGAGCTTGTCGAGCATGGCCGGGTCCTTCATCGGGTTCGTCCGGGAGGAGCCCAGGATGGTGCCGCCCTGGTCGAGGATGCCGGAGATCATCGGGCCCGTGATCTCGACGAAATCCGCGTTCACCAGGCCGCGCCACCCCCGGCGCACGCCCAGCGTCGTGCTGCCGCGATGGAAATTCGAGGCCGTCACCGCGCGGATGACCGCGTTCAGGCCGGGGCAGTCGCCGCCCCCGGTCAATACCCCCAGCTTCATGGCTCGCGCTCCCTCTCGATGGGTTGGTGGTGGTTCATCTTCGGCATCCCGGCATCATATCACAGCCGGGGGGAGAGGGCGCGCGCTGAAAAAGGATGAGGCGGGGGAGAATATGGATGCCTATCTGCTTTCCAGGGAAGGATCGGGAGTCAGTCGGCGCGCTCGAATTTGATTTCGAGATTTGGAAATTCGTTCTTGATAGCGTCAGCGGCGTCTTCCGGCTCATTCCCCCGCCAGTTATTGCTCAAAAGGTATGTTTTTCCTTCGCTGTGGAAAATCTTGTCCATGAAGTAAAGATCGTCAGAAAATTCTTTCAACTGCGCCTTTACCTGAATCTGTTGTGTATCAAGCTCTCCATCGAAGGTTTGAAATAATCTTTTTCTTGTTATCTCTTCTATGCGCTCCGGCGTCCCGCCGCTTTCTAACACGCCGGATACGAGATGGAACATCGCCTTCCGCTTGTTTAGTCCTGTTTCACGAACAATGTCCGCCACGCTCACGTTGTATTTCGTGTAATCCTTGGCGCTGCTTCTTGATTTCCGTTCTTCTTGTTCTTTCTTCTTTTTTTTCACCTTGTACTCGGCGGTTTCCGGTAGCGGTATAATCGTCTGAATGTCCAAGAGTATTTCGTCGCCGTGGTCATAGGGCTGTATGCGAACGCACCGAATGTCCAGGCCGGAATCGTTCAGCCACAGGACGGAGGTCGTGAGTTCCTTGGAAAAACCGGCGGAGACGAGGATGATTTTCACTTCCTGCCCGAAACGATCTTCAGAAGGTTCTTTCTCCAGAAATTTCAGCAATTCGTTTTTGGCGTCTTTATCAGACTCGCTTTTGGCAAGATATTTTGAATGGGCTGTCACCAGATCATCAAAGGTCAGCTCGGAGATCATCGCGGCGTATCGGATCGCCTGAAGGTCCATGTGCCCGCCGTCTTCGGTGCGCTTGAGCTCGATGACGACGAGATTGGCTTTTTTGTCTATGCCCAGCAGGTCAATGCGGAGGTCGCTGTCCTCCCAGTGGCTGAACTCCTCGGCGACCACGAGAATCTCGTTATCGGGAGAGTCTCCTGAGATGTTATCGGGAGAGCCTCCCGAGATGACGCTAATATCGGTTTTCAGCATTCTTTGGAGATCCCGTCGTTCCCTTACCTCCGCTTCTCGAAAGGTCGTTGTTTCTATTGGAGCGATTTTATCGCCAGCGATTCGGAAGATGGTCATCAGATCCTCTCTGGCTCCGCCCGGGGATATATCGGGAATGATATGCCTGAATCCGCTATCGACCGATTTTTGTCACTTCGTTTTCCATCGTGTTTTTCTGTAGTTCTTCCAGGATCTCACTCCCAATGTGCTGCGTATAACAGTTCCCATATCGGGGGTAAGCGGCCTTCTGTCATTTTTCGCTTTGACGAGGTTGAGATAATACGCTCTTCTCCTTCCTCTTATTTTGATGGGGTATTCTTCTCCCTCGCATGATTCCACCTGACGCTTCTCGTTCGCTGTTTTCGTGGAACTGCGATAGTAACACCATCCCATTTCGCGCCCGCCTCGCTTTCCAAGGTCATGGGAAGCATTGCCGCCTGAAGGACGTTCATTATACGCCGCCGCTCCCCCATGCGTCCAGTTTTTTTGCGGCATCCGCTGGCTCAAGACCTTCCCGTTCTTTCGTTTTCAGGCCCTCATCCCCCCCTCCCGCCGGCGCTTGGCATGTCGCGCGCCTTTCGTGCTAGAATCAGGCCCAAGTCGGACAACGGAATGGAAGAGGCGCCGGATGGATCGCGCGTCAGGAGGGGCTGTGGTCGGCCGCCGCTTTGCCCCGGGCGGTCGCTTCGTTTCATTAACAGGAGAGGAGAGCGCCATGTCCAGGAAGAAGCCTCAGGAGCATCCCGGCATCATCGTTCCCGAATCATCCGGCCTCACGCGCAGGAGCTTCATCCAGGCTCTCGGCGCGGCGGCGGCGGCGCCTGCGGCGTTCGCGGCGCGCGAGGCGGACGCGGCGAGCTGGCCCGCGCGCCCCATCACCACGGTCGTCATGTACGCGGCGGGCGGCGGCACCGACACCGTCATCCGCACCCTGGTGGGGGAGATGGCCCGGACGACCGGCTGGCGCGTCAACGTCATCAACCGCCCCGGCTCCTCCGGCGGGGTGGCGACCCGCTACGTGCTCAACAAGGCGGCGGACGGCTACACGTGGCTGGGCGCGGCGAACTACAACAAGTTCGTCCGTCCGATGGGCTACGTGGATTCCGCGGCGTGGGAGGACTGGCAGCACTTCGGCGCGGCCACCTCGCTGGCGAGCTGGTCGGTCCGGCCCGACTCGCCCTTCAAGACCTTCGGCGACGCGGTCGCCGCGGCCAAAAAGCGCTCCGGCAAGCTCACCATCTCCACTTCGGGGGTGGGCAGCATCTGGCACGAGGTGGGCGCCATCGTCGCGGACGCCGCGGGCGTCGAGCTGCGGTTCGTCCCCTACAAGGGCGGAAAGCCCGCCACCGTCGCGGGGCTTCAGGGCGAGGTGGACATCGCCGGCGGCGGCGTCCATGAGCACGTTGAGTTTCTGCGGGCGGGCAAGCTTCGCAACCTCATGCACACGGGTCCGAAGGATCTGGACATTCCGGGCTACGGAAAGGCGCTCAGCGTGGGCAACTTCCTGCCCGCGCTCAAGGGCCTGCTGCCCATGGGCGGAACCTACAGCATCGGCGTCGAGCGGGCGACGCCCGCCGAGGTCCTCGAGAAGATCAAGCCGGCGTGGATCGCCGCGGCGAAATCCGAGGCCTTCGGGAAGATCGCGAAGCGCAAGTATTTCCAGAGCGACATCCGCGTGGGCGCGGACGCGGATCGCCGCGCCGCCCTGCTGGAGTGCCTGAGCGCCAAGACACTGCTGCGGCTCCAGAAGCACATCGGCAAGAAGGTGCGCGGGCCCAAGGAGCTCGGCCTTCCCGACCCGAAGAATTTCGACGCTTGGTGGCCGCCCAAGGGATACAAGCCCCGCATGAGCTAGCGGGCTTCCAGCGCCGCCCCCCGGACGAACCGCCCGACGGACGAGGCGGCTCGTCCGGGGAGGCCGTTTTCTCCGTCCCGCGACGCGCCGGGAGAGCCGCATGGTTTCCCTGAACGACGACGAACGAGAGGCTCGCGGGGCCGCCGATGAGCCGGAGGAGGCGGGCGCGTCGGCCTTTCTCTCCGAGGAGTCGCCCGGAAACGCCTCCCCGGGGAAGGACCTGGCGGCGGCCGCCTGCGTCGGCGTCCTCGCGGTTTTCGCCATCCTGCTGGCGCTCCTCATGCCGAATCCCGGGGAGAGCTTCTTCACCGCGCCGGGCTTCATGCCTTTTCTGACCGGCCTCAGCCTGCTCGTCATGACCATCGGCCTCGGGGCGGGCGCCCTCAGAAGAGGCGCCTGGAAAGGGGCGCGCTTGGCTCCCGGCGCGCGGGTTCGCCGCTATTTCGCCGATTATGAGAACCAGTGGGCGATCATCCTGATGGGGGTGGTGCTCCTCTACGCGCTCCTCATCGACTGGGTCACCTTCGAGGTCGCCGTTCCGCTGGGAATCGCGGGCTGGCGGGTCGGCTTCAGCAGCTTCGAGGCGGTTACCATTCCCGCGCTGGCGGTCGTGCTCCGGATTTTCTGGCCGAAGCCCTTTCTGCGGTGCTTCGTCGTTTCGCTGGTCTCGACGATGATTCTGGCCGCCGCGTTTCGCTACGGCTTCGGAATTCCCCTGCCGGGGTCGGGATAGCCGTGTTCTTCCTGGAGCAGGTCATCCACGCCCTGAACCCGTATCTGGTGTTCGTCTGCATCCTGGGCACCATGCTGGGGCTGCTCTGGGGCTCGATGCCGGGAATCTCGACGACCATGTCCATGGTGCTCCTCATCGGCCTCTCCACCCAGATGAGCCAGGACGTGGCGATCATGTTTCTGCTGGGCGTCTATACGGCGAGCGTCTTCGGCGGCTCGATCACCGCGGTGCTGATGAACATCCCGGGCACGCCCGCCGCCGTTCCCACCATGATCGAGGGCCACCCCCTGGCCCGAAGAGGGGAGGGCGGGCTGGCGCTCGGCACGGCGCTGGCGGCGTCCTTTCTCGGAAACTGGGTGGGCATCCTGCTGCTGGTGGCGTTCATTCCCCTCGTTCTCCTGATCGCCCTCCAGTTCCGCTCCTGGGAGATGTTTCTCCTCGCGCTGTGGGGCATCGCCATCTGCGGAACGCTCACCTCGGGAGAGTCGCCCATCAAGGGCTGGATATCGGGCTGGCTGGGGCTTCTCGTCGCCTACGTCGGACTCGACAACATCTACGGCGTTCCGCGGTTCACCTTCGGGAGCGTGCTGCTGGAGGACGGCGTCAGCTACATTCCGGTGATCATCGGCTTTTTCGGCCTCACCGAGGTGCTCTGGGTGCTTCCCCAGAAGGAGCCGCCCGTGATGCCGGAGAAGGTGGGCCGGGTGGTGCCTCCCTTCTCCATGCTGTGGCGATACGTCCGCTCCTCCGTGCGATCGGGCGTCATCGGCACGGTGATCGGGGCCATTCCCGGGGCGGGCGGAAACATCGCCGCCTTCGTCGCCTACGACGTGGGAAAGCGCCGGGCGAAGCCCGAGGAGCGCGAGAAGTTCGGCAAGGGGAGCTACGAGGGCATCGTCTGCGGCGAGGTGGCCAACAACGCCTGCATCGGCGGCACCATTCTGCCCACGCTGACCCTGGGGATTCCGGGCAGCCCGCCCGCCGCCGCCTTCATGGCCGCCCTGGAGCTCAAGCACGTGGTGATGGGCCCCACCATCAACATCGAAAATCCCGGCCTGGTCTATTTCATCTACGGCGCGCTCATCGTGGCCAACTTCCTGATGTACGCGTTCGGCCTTCTGCTGGTGAAGCCTGCGGTGAAGCTCTACAGCCTGCCCCGCACCCTGCTGATGCCCGTCATCATCCCCATCTGCGTCCTGGGGGCGTACGCGGTGCGTCTGAGCATGTTCGACGTCTACGTCATGCTGGCCTCGGGGTTCGTCGGCTACGTTCTGAGGAGTCTCGGCCTTCCGCTGGCGCCCATGGTTCTGGCCGTCATCCTGGGCTCCCTGGCGGACGAGAACCTGCGCCGCGCCCTCATCACCTTCGAGAACAAGCCGCTCTGGCATTTCCTCTCCAGCCCCGTCGGAACCCTGCTGCTCTGCGTCTCCCTGTTCACGCTCTACGACGGCGTATTCCGCCGCAGGCGCGCGGCGAAGACCTGACGAGAGGGGAGCCGCGTCCGCGCGCGTCCCGCTCTCCCCGCCTCCGTTTCGCCCGATTGACATTTTCGGGAAGGGTGATAGGGTATCCGCATATCACCGGAAAATACCCATGGGCGGCTTTTGCCGCGCATGGAGTGTCGGCGGCTCGGGAGGCGGGCGATTGAGCGAACGCGAGGCTTGCCTCATCAGACCCCCCGGCGCCCTCAAGCGCAAGACGCTCGACGGCGGCGCTCACGCATGGCGGGTGACCTCGAGGGAGGATCACGGCTGGAACGTCGATGCGTGGCTGACGGTCTTTCGGCCGGGCGAGACGCACGAATGGCACGATCACGAAGAGGACGAGCTCATCTACGTCGTCGAGGGCGAGGGCCGATACGAACTGGAGGATCGGAGCATCGCGTTTCGGGCGGGAGACTGCGTTTTTCTCCCCCGGAAGACGAGGCACCGGAGCATGACGGGGGGCGAGAAGGACGTCAGACTGCTGGCGATATTTCACCCGGCGAGAGAGTAGGCGGGTCTTTCGCCGGCTCGGTTGTTTTATCCGGTTTGGCGTGGAGGCATGGTGCCTCAATCGTGAAGGAGGATAAAATGAAAAAGCTCAGCCTGGTTCTGATCACGGCAGTCGCAGTCCTCGGCGTGGTCTCGAGCGCGCTGGCCGCGAAGGGCGTCGTTCGCCTGATTCACGACAACACCTCGCACGCGGCCATCCCCTACATCGCGGAGAAGAAGGGCTTCTACAAGGCGGAGGGCGTCGAGGTGAAGCGCCGGGTCACGAGCCCCCGCGCCCTGATCGACGCCCTGATCGGCGGCACCGCCGACATCATCAGCACGCGGGGGTCGCGCGTGGGTCAAATCGCGGCGCGCGGGCTGGACGTGGTGGGCATCGCCCTGAACCGCTACGGAAACCAGAACATGGTGCTGGTGCCCGTGAAGGACAAGACCACCAAGTCGGTGAAAGACCTCAAGGGCAAGACCGTGGGCGCGCAGATGGGCACGGGCACCTGGGCCACCTGGATGACGTATCTCTCGCGCATCGGCCTCTCGGACAAGGACTTCAAGATTCGCAACACGAAGACCGGCTCGCTGCCCGCCGCCTTCGAGCGGGGCGCGCTGGACGCGGGGCTGACGTGGGAGCCGTGGGGTTCGATCATCGTTGACAAGGGGCTCGGCCGGATGGTGATGGGCCCCAAGGACTACGACGACATGCTGGGCTACACCTCGCCGGTGTTCCTCACGAGCTCGTGGTCCTACATCAGGAAGAAGAACCCCGACGGCGCGCAGCGCTTCATGAACGCCCACGTCCGCGCGATGCGCTTTCTGAACCGCCGCCGGGACGAGTCCGCGAAGCTGATGCGGGAGTTCTGGAACAGCCAGGGCTTCGACTTCAGCGTGGAGAAGGTGAAGAACAACCTGTATCGGTTCATGCGCTGGGATCGCGCGATGATCACGCACCGCGACATCAAGGAGGTGCAGGACGGCGTTGAGGTGAGCGTGAAGAAGGGCAAGCTGCCCAAGCGCATCGACGTCACGAAGCACATCGACACCATGCTGGTGGAGAACGCCTACTTCGCGCTGATGAAGTAGGGCGGGGCGGGCGATTTCCGAGCAGGTTTTTCGTCGTGTCATCGACGCCCCCGGGGAGGCGGCTCGGCCCTCCCGGGGGCGGAAGGACGCGCGTGCGTCGGGCGAGCGGAGGAGCATCGGAAAAGATGGACGAGCTTCAGAAAAAGGTGGTCGAGGCGGTGGACGAGGATTTCCTCGTGAGGACGACGATGGAGCTCGTGGACATCCCCAGCCCCACCGGCTCCGAGGAGGCGGCGGCCCGCTACATGAGCGCGAAATACGAGGAGGCGGGCCTTGAGGCGCATCTGCAAAAGGTGGCGGACGGCCGCTACAACGCGGTCGGCGTCTCGCCGGGGACGGGCGGCGGCTATTCCCTGATGTTCAACGGCCACCTGGATACCTCCTATTCCGGCGAGGAGCCGGAGCTCACCCAGCCGGGCTACAAGAACAAGGCGATTCTCGACGGGGAATGGATCATCGGAAACGGCGCGTTCAACATGAAGAGCGCCGACGTCTCCTACCTCGGCGCGGTCAAGGCGCTCGCGGACGCGGGCGCGAGCCTCAAGGGCGACGTCGTTCTGGCCTCCGTCGTGGGGGAGATCGAGAAGAACCGGATCGATCAGTATCAGGACGCGCTCTACGACGGCTACGGCGTCGGTACCCGGCACCTCATCTCGCACGGCTATCTGACGGATTTCTGCATCCTGGGCGAGCCGACCGGGATGCAGGTCGCCCCCTGGCACGGGGGCACCGCGTGGTTCAAGATCACGACGCGGGGACTGATGGGCCATACCTGCTACGGCGACTACACGGCCAGCGCCATCGAGCGCATGGAGCGGGTGCAGGCGGCCATCCGGAGATGGATTCCCGAATACAGGTCGCGCAACGAATTCCTGGGGGAGCGTCCCCACGTCAACGTGGCCGCCATCGAAGGGGGATGGCCCTACCGCTGCGCGCGCTCGCCCGTGGAATGCCGCCTCTACGTGGACGTTCGCCTGGTGCCGGGCCAGAAGATCCAGGACGTGCAGGCGGAGTTCAAGGGCGTCATCGAGGGGGTCAACCGGGAGCATCCCGACGTCGGGGCCAGGGTCGAGGTGTTCTGCTCGCATCCGCCCTCCGGCATCCCCGTCGATTCCCTGCCCTCCGAAGCCATGATTCGGGCGCACGAGGAGGTCATGGGCGAGAAGCCCAACGTCATCGTCAAGACTTCCTATCTCGACGGCGCCCACATGAACCGCTACGGGATTCAGACCATCACGTATGGGCCGGCGGGCCATACGACGACGACGAGCTACGGCTGGAACGCCGACATGGGCGAGCACATCAACGTCCGCACGCTGGTGAACGCGACGAGGGTCTACGCCCTGGCGGCGCTGGATATCTGCTCGCGGGATCGGGACCCGTCCGTCATTCCCGAGGATCCGCACGCGAATCTGCCGGAGCCGGGGCAGATCGAACTTCTTCGCGGCTAGGCCGGGCAGGGGGAGTTTCTCGTGGCTTCGATCGATCAGCCGCAAGCTCATCCCGAAAGCGGGGCGGGCGCCGGGAAAAGGCTCGGGCCGCCGAACTGGAGCGTCGTCCTGCGAAACTCCGGCAAGGCGATCTTCCAGATGTCCGCGCCCCTCGTCGGGCTGCTCATCCTGTGGGAGCTGCTCGCGCATTCGGGAACGTTGCATCCCGTCCTCTTCCCTCCCCTGGAGACGATCTGGCTCACGATGGTGAAGCAGGCGCGCTCCGGCATCCTCTGGCTGGACATCTACGTTTCGCTCTACCGGCTCCTGATCGGCGCGGCGCTCGCCATCGTTTCGGGAACCCTCGTCGGGCTGTGGATGGGCATGAGCCGGACGGTGGAGCGGGTTCTCGCGCCGCCGATGTATTTCTTTCTGGCCGTGCCGGGCCTCGCGCTGTTCCCCATCGTCATCCTGTGGTTCGGGCTGAGCGACTTCACGCTGATCTCCGTGCTGTGGTTCGAGGGCATGATCACCGTCATGGTGAACGCTTGGACGGGCGTGAAGACCGTGGACGCCTCCCTCATCCGCGCCGGCCGCGCCATGGGCGCCCGGGGCATGACCCTTTTCTTTCAGGTGATGGTTCCGGGCGCGCTGCCGAGCCTCATCGCCGGCTACCGCATCGCCTTCAGCCGCGCCTGGCGCATCGTCGTGACCGGCGAGATGATCGTCGCCCTCGAGGCCGGCCTGGGCTTCAGGATTTTCTCCGCCCGGGACTTCCTCGCGGCGGACATGATGTACGGCGGGGTGGTGGTCGTCGGCATCCTGGGGGTGATCGTCGAGCGCGTCTGCCTGCGGAGCATCGAGCTGGCCACGGTCCAGCGCTGGGGAACGCTGCGCGAATAG
Organism: bacterium; assembly: GCA_965242545.1. Lineage (GTDB taxonomy): Bacteria > UBA8248 > UBA8248 > UBA8248 > UBA8248 > Bin107. Next base: position 2,666,411 of record OZ251456.1, on the reverse strand, counting down.
CGCGTCGTCGAGAGGAGCGCGTTTTGTCGAATCAGGGCGCCGCGAAGCTTCAGGTCCGCGATCTGGGCAAGGTCTTCACCATTGACGAGGGGTGGGGGAGGAGCACGGACGTCACCGCCCTCGAGGGGGTGGACTTCGAGGTCCGGGGCGGGGAGTTCATCTCCCTGATCGGGCCGAGCGGATGCGGCAAGAGCACGCTCCTGATGATCGTGGCGGGGCTGTATGAGAAAACCTCGGGCGATCTCGTTCTCGACGGCCGCCGCATCGAGGGCACGGGCTTCGATCGCGGCGTCGTGTTCCAGGAGTTCGCCGTCTTCCCCTGGCTGACGGTCGCCGGAAACGTCCGCTTCGGGATGCGCATGAAGGGGATTCCGAAAAAGGAGCGCGACCCCGTCGTCGAGCGGCTCTTGAGGCTCGTGGAGCTCGAGGGCTTCAAGAACGTCTATCCCTACCGGCTCTCGGGGGGCATGAAGCAGCGGGTGGGCATCGCGCGCGCGCTGGCCTTTGATCCGGAGGTCATGCTCATGGACGAGCCCTTCGGCGCCCTCGACGCCCAAACCCGCTCGAGCCTCCAGCAGCTTCTCGTCCAGGTGTGGATGGAAACCCATAAAACCGTCCTCTTCGTGACCCACAGCGTCCGGGAGGCGGCGTATCTCTCCGACCGGGTGCTTCTGATGTCGCCGCGTCCCGGCCGGGTGGCGGAGGAGATCAGAATCGACCTGCCGCGTCCGCGCGACGCGCTTTCGGTGGAGTTTCTCGCCTGCGAGCGGAAGGTGGCCGAAACGCTGGCGCGGCTGACGGGGCAGTCCGACGGCCGCCCCGCGTGGGTGACGGATTGAACGACAGCCAGAGGAGAGCGCCGAACATGATCAAAAGACAGTTCATGCAGCCCGGCGACATGTGGTCCCGCGTGGAGAACGGCGAGTTGCTCTACGTGCCCGTGGTGACGATTCACGGCGCGGATCACGCCCACGTCTATCTTTCCGGCCAGGTGCCCCGCAAGCCGAGCGGCGAGGTGGAGGGCGTGGGCGACATGAGGACCCAGATACGGGTCACCTGCGAGAACATCGGCAAGGGGCTGGCGCACGCGGGGGCGACGTTCGACGACATCGTCCGCTCCACGACGTATGTGACCGACATCATGGAGTATTACAAGCATTCCGACGAGCGCTTCAAATACTTCAAGAACGTTCGTCCGGCGAGCACCCTCATCGAAATCTCCCGGCTCGGCCCTCCCGACGCCCTGATAGAGATAGAGGTGGAGGCCATCATCGAGCCCGAACGGCTGCGCGCCGCCCCGTAGGCCGCCGGACGTCGGGGGAGGCCGCGCGGGTCTCTCGAGCCAAAGCCGCGCGTTCTGTCGGGGGCCGCGCGGCGGGGAGTCCGGTTTAACCCCTTGAATCCGCCCGGCGTAATATCGCCCCGAAATCCGCCCCGAACGCTGGAGATTCGACCCCATGGCGAGGGCGTCCACGACCGAGCCGGTCTTCAACGCCGCGTTCGGGCGCGCGCTGCGCGGAAAGCATCCGCTGTGGAAGGACGCCATCGGCGTCGAGCGCACCGGCGTCCTGCTGGGCGCGCCGGGCAGGCAGCCGGACATCCTTCTCTCGCCTCCGGGGAGTTCGCCGGTGGCGCTTGAAGCGGAGTTCGACCCCGCCGCCGCGGTGGAGGCCGACGCCGCCTCCCGCCTGGGCGAGAGCCTGGAGGGCGACGGCGGAAGGATAGAGAACGCCATCGCCCTCCGCGTCCCTTCGGAGCTGCGAACCGTCGGCCAGAACGCAATCGAGGATGCCATCGAGCGGGCGGTTTTCGCCTACTGCGTTCTTTCCGAGACGAAAACCGGGGACTGCCAGCGGTGGCCCGAAAGAGGCTGGCTCCACGGCGGCGTCAACGACGTGGCGAACTGCCTGGAGTCGGTCGCCCTCTCCGAGTCCCTCATCTCCCGGACGACGGACGTGCTCGAGGAGGGCGTCACCCACGCCGCCAACATTCTGAAGACGGCGGAGGATCACATCCATCGAAATATCGCCGCCCATCTCAACCAGTCGCCGGGCGAGCAGACCAACCGCATGGCGGTCGCCATCATGGCCAACGCCGCCGTGTTCCATACGCGCATCGAGGGGCGGGAGGGCGTCCCCCTGCTGGATGAACTGAAGGGCCCGATCGGGTTCTACAAGATAGGAGCCCTCGACTGCTGGCGGTGGATCATGGAGAACGTCAACTACTGGCCGATTTTCAGAATCGCGTCGGACCTGCTGGCGAAGGTGCCGACGATTCAGGCGAACCGGATGCTGGACCGTCTTTACGGCATGGCGGGCAAACTGGCGGACATGGGCGCGGCGAGCCTGAACGATCTCTCGGGGCGGATGTTCCAGAAGCTCATCGCCGACCGAAAGTTTCTCGCTACCTTCTACACCCTGCCGGTGTCCGCCACCCTGCTGGCGGAGCTCGCCGCCGCCAGACTGCGGACGGACTGGGGAAGCGCGGACGCCGTGAAGCGCCTGAAGGTCGCCGATCTCGCCTGCGGAACGGGAACCCTCATCGGCGCGCTTTATCACGCCATTCTCGCCCGCCGCCGCCGGGCGGGAAGCGACGACGCCGAGATTCATTCCGCCATGATGGAGGAGTCCCTCTACGCCTTCGACATCATGCCCGCCGCCACGCATCTGGCGGCCTCCACCCTCTCGAACGCCCATCCCGCCGTCACCTTCGGAACCACCCGCATCGTCACGATGCCCTACGGCTACGACGAGAACAGGCACCCGCACATCGGCTCGCTGGAGCTCATCGTCCACGAGCAGGCGACGTCCCTCCTGAGCCTGGGCGGGGAGCGGGTCGCCGGCCGCAGGGGCGAGGAGACGGAGGACGCGAGCAGGGAAGTCGGGGTTCCGCACGAGTCGATGGACGTCGTGATCATGAATCCGCCCTTCACGCGCCCGACCAACCACGAGACGGCGGAGGTTCCGGTTCCCTCCTTCGCGGGCTTCAGCACTTCGGACGAGGAGCAGAAGGCGATGAGCTCCCGGCTGAGGCTGATGCGCGGGCGCCTCTCGCGTCCCGCGGGCCACGGAAACGCCGGGCTGGCGTCGAACTTCATCGACCTGGCGCACGCCAAGCTCAAGCCGGGCGGCGTCCTCGCGCTGGTGCTGCCGGCGACCTTCGCCCAGGGCGAATCGTGGGACGGCGCGCGGAATCTGCTGGCCGAGTGCTACAGGGACGTAACCGTTGTCACAATCGCGACTGACGGGCCGACCGACCGGGCGTTTTCCGCCGATACCGGAATGGCGGAAGTGCTCGTCGTCGCCACCCGGCGGGGCGAAGAGGACGGGGGCGGCGAATCGACCTTCCAGTTCGTCAACCTTCATCGCCGTCCGGCGCATCACGTCGAGGCCGCCGAGCTGGCGAGATTCATGGCGGCGAGGAACCGCCGACCGGGCGTTGGTAACATCACCTTCGGGAGCGGAGGCCGAAGCGGAGAGATTGCGAGCGGGGGCAGCTACATCAACGCCGGACGATTCCACTGCGGCTGCGTGGGTCTGACGCATCATCATCTCGCCCGCTTCATGCTTTCGCTCGCGGAAGGCGAATTGCTGGCGATCAGACGAAACAGGGCGGCGGGCATACCCTTAACGAGACTGAAAAATCTGGGCGAGCGGGGGCTGCTCAGCCGAGACCTCACCGGAGCGCCGCCGAGGGGGCCGTTCGAGAAGATTTCGTTGTTGCCGGGGCAGTTGCCGGCCTATCCCGCGCTCTGGGCCCATGACGCGCGCCGGGAGCGCTCCTTCATGGTGGAAGCGGACTGCGAATTGCGGAGCAGGGAGGGGAGCGAAGAGCAGGCGGCCGGTGTCTGGCAACGCTTCGCCTCCCGTCTTCATCTGACGATGAACTTCCGGCTCAACTCGCAAAGTCTGGCGGCCTGTCTGACGCCGGAAAATACCTTGGGCGGCACGGCTTGGCCGAACTTCATCTTGGGGAACGAAGCTCACGAAAGCGCTGTCATGCTCTGGCTGAATTCGACGCTTGGCTTGATGATCTATTGGTGGGAGGGAACGAGGCAGCAACTTGGGCGGACGCGAGTGCAAATCACTGCTATTCCCTCGCTGCTCTCCATCGATCCCTGGGAGTTCGACGAGCGAGCCTTGCGCAAGGCCGACGCCCTGTTCGAGCGGTTCCGGGACGTCGAGTTCCTGCCCGCCAACGAGAGCTACCATGACGCCGGCAGAAAGGCTCTCGACGAGGCTTTGCTCGTGGAGCTGCTCGGGGTTCCGGCGGAGCTGATGGACGATTTCGACCTCGTCCGCCGCCAGTGGTGCGCCGAGCCGAGCGTGCACGGGGGCAAGAAAACGCGGCTTCGAGCGTGAACGCGGCGGCCCTGTCCGAACCCATGACGCCCCGGCCCCCCGGCGGCGAGATTTACCCCCCGCGCGGGATCGTATAGATTCTCCTCATCGCTCACCCCAAAATCCCGGAGCCCCCGAATGGATGAACTCAGGGTATTATCCGTGTGCGGCAACCTGGGCTACGGGTTTCCCGAAGCCTCTCTTGAGAACGGGGTCGCGCGCGACCCGCATTTCATGGGAGCGGACAACGGCTCCACGGACGCGGGCCCCTACTATCTTGGCAGCGGCGATCAGCTCACGAAGCGCGAGCAGATACTGCGCGACCTGGGCTTTTCGCTCGCCGCCGCCAGAAGGAAGAAGATACCCTACGTCATCGGCTCGGCCGGGACGGCCGGCGGCGACCCCCACGTGGACAGCGTGCTGGACGCGATGCGCGAGCTGGCGAGGCGCGACGGCCACCGCTTCCGGCTCGCGGTGATTCGCTCCGAGATGGACAAGGCGTTCCTCAAGCGCGCCGTCCGGGAGGGCAGAACCCGCCCTTTGGGGAAACTTCCCGAACTCACGGAGGAGATGGTGGACGAGAGCGTCCGCGTCGTCGGACAGATGGGGCTGGACCCCTTCATCCGGGCGCTGGAGGGGGGCGCGGAGGTCGTCCTCGCCGGACGCTCCTGCGACACGGCCATATACGCCGCCTGCGCCGCGATGCGGGGCTTCGATCTGGGGCTCGCCTTCCACATGGCGAAAATCATCGAATGCGGCGCGCAATGCGCCCTGCCCATCGGCGCGAACGACTGCATTCTGGGCACGCTGCGCGAGGATCACTTCGAGCTCGAGCCGATGAACGAGGGGATGCGGGTGACGCCGGGCTCCGTGGCGGCGCACATGATGTATGAGCAGCCCGATCCTTATCTGTTCCACGAGCCCGAGGGGATGATCGACCTCAGGGATTCGGCGTTCGAGCGGATCGGCGAGCGCCGCGTGCGGGTGAGCGGCAGCCGCTTCACGCCCGCGCCGAAGCCCACCATCAAGCTGGAAGGCGCGCGCCTTCGGGGATACCGCGCGATCGCCGTGGCCGGCATGACCGACCCGCGCCTCATCGCGCGCCTCGACGAGGTGGAGGCGAGCGTCCGGGACACGGTCGCCGAGATGACGCGGGGCGCGCTCGGGGGCCACGAGCTGCGCTTCATCTTCTACGGGCGCGGCGGCGCGCTCCCGGGCGCCGCCCCGCCCGCGGCGGACGGGACGGGACTCCCCCGGGAGGTCGGCGTCGTCATGGAGGCCATCGCGGAGGATCAGCAGTCGGCGAACGCCGCGCTCTCCCTGGCGAGAAGCACCTTTCTGCACTGCGGGTTCGAGGGCCGGAAGGCCACCGCGGGAAACCTCGCCTTCCCCTTCTCGCCGTCCGACTTCGAGGGCGGGCCGGTCTACGAGTTTCACGTCTACCACCTCGTGGAGCTCGAGGACGCCGGCGCGCCGTTCGAGGTCGAATACGCGCAGGTGGGCTGAGGATGGAGCGGCTCTACGATATCGCCGAAGTGCTGCGAAGCAAGAACGCGGGCCCCCTGAGCATCACTCTGGATCTGCTGTTCGCCGACGAGGCGACCTACCGGCGGGTTGCCGACAGCGAGGCGCTCACGCCGGGGGTCGTCGCCGACCTTTACGAACTGGCGGTCGAGGACGTGAGAATCGTCCATTTCGACGCCGCCAACGCCATCAAGATCACCCTGCCGAGAAAGGGGCCGACCTCGGGCGCGCCCGGGGATCGAGACGTCTACGGAGCGCAGCAGCATGGCCCTCTGATCGATCTCATGATTCCCTGAAGCCCCGGGAGCCGCGCGCCGGGGGAGGAGGAGGCTTGCCGATGGACGTGGAGCGGGTCGTCGCGCGAATCGAGGAGGATTTCGAGTCCTCCCACCTCGAGCGCCTTCTGAAATACATCCGCCAGCCGAGCGTCTCCGCCCTGAACCTCGGCAACGAGGAGATGGCGCGGATGCTGGCCGGGGAGATCGTCGAAGCCGGCGGCCGGGCGGAGGTGGTGGAGACGGCGGAGTTTCCCGTCGTGTTCGGCCTCATCGACGAGGGCGCGGAGCGGACGCTTCTCTGCCACGGGCTCTACGACGTGACGCCGGCGGAGGAGCCGAACTGGATGAATCCCCCCTTCGACCCCCGAATCCGGGAGCTGGAGGGCCTGGGGCGCTGCGTCGTGGGCCGGGGGGCGGAGGACATGAAGACCGGCATCGCCTGCCTGATGAACGCGGTGTTCGCCGCGCGCGCCGCCGGCGAGAGACTGCCGATCAACCTCCTGTTCGTCCACGAGGCGTCGGAGCTGGGAAGCGGCGGCATCAAGGATTTCTTCCCGCGCTACAGGGAGCGGATGCGAAGGGCGAACGCGGCCTTGTGGCTCTGCCCGATGGCGCACGCCGACGGGACGCCCATCGTCCCGCTGGGTCTCAAGGGGAACCTCATGGGCAGGCTGTTCTGCCGCTCCGGGGAGTGGGGCGGGCCCATGGGAAACGAGATTCACGCGCTCAACAGCAACTGGATAGGCAACCCCGCCGAGCGCCTCGTCGAGGCGGTCGCCCATCTGCAGAAGAGGCTCTGGGAGATTTACGAAGGCGGCGAGGGGTGGACGCCGACGGACGCGCAGGAGGCGCTCTGCCGCGCGCTCGCAGAGCGCATGGACCCCGAAGCGATGAGGCGCGGCCTCGGGGTCGAACGGTTTCGCCAGGAGGATTTCCGCGCCGCCGTCCGCGCGCACCTGTTCAAGCCGGAGTTCACCCTCACCGGGCTTCAGGCGGGGTTCGTCGGCGAGGGAAAATCCGTCAAGGTGAGCATTCCCCACGAGGCGCAGGCGGTGGTGAACATGCGCTTTCAGCCGGGGGAGGATCCCGACGAGCGGATCGCGAACGTCCGCGCCATCCTGGCCGAGGGCGGCTACGGCGACGTGGAGTTCGTCGTGAACAACCGCTACGCGGGCGGCGGAACCCCGCCGGATCACCCCCTGGTCGAATGCGTCCTCGAGGCGCACGCCGCCATGGGCGCGTCGCCGGAGGTCTGGCCCGTCCACCCGGCGGGGATGCCGGTGGCGCTGTGGACGGAGGAGCTGGGCGTTCCCTGGATCGGCGGCCTCCCCTGCCACGCCGCGCGGAAGCACGCGGCGAACGAATACGCGCGGGTGGCGGGCGTTCTCCGCGCCGAGAAGTTCCTGGCGCGCTTCTTCGAGGGATTCTCGAAGCTCGGGTATTGACGGGGGAGGACTTTGGGCCGGATGAGGCAGTGTTCTTAACCATTTTGTTCTCTTCCAATGCAAAAGCCCTCGTCCTGTGACGAGGGCTTTTGCACGGCGATGACCTTGGGATGCCGAGCCCGGACGAAGAAGTCAATTTGCCTGTGATAAGCAATCGACCACTTCTCGACTTGCTATTCTCCCCATGCTACTACTTCACGTTCGTGAATGCAATGGAGAATTATCGTTGGCGCTTATTTTCGGTTTCGACATCGGCACGACCTCGGTAGGATTCGCCGTGATCGACCACGATCCGGATGAGGCGACGGGCGAAATCAAACGTCTGGGCGTCCGCATCTTCCCGGAGGCGCGCGATCCGCAAAGCGGCGCGCCGCTCAATCAGGATCGGCGAAATGCGCGTCTTCGCCGTCGCCAGTTGCGCCGCCGCCGCGAACGACGGCGTTCGATCGGTGAGTTGCTGTCTGAAGCCGGCTTGCTTCCATCCTATGGATCGACCGAATGGCATGAGGTGATGAAATGCGACCCCTACAAGTTCAGAAAACGGGCTTTCAAGGGCGAAGCTCTCTCGCCGCATGAGTTCGGGAGGGCGATCTACCATCTAGCCAAGCGTCGGCATTTCAAGGGACGTGATATCGACGAAGTTTCGGACGACGCTGAAACGGCCGACGGAAAAGATAAGGAAATGATTGCCGATGAGAAGAAAGCCAAGACCGACCGGGAGTCAACGATAGAGATACTGGAGAACGAAGATATTTCGCTTGGGGCGTGGCTCTCGAAACGCGGGCCTCGCGAGCGGAAACGGGGCGCGCACGCGACGCGCAAGCACGTCGAGGATGAGTTCAACAAGATTTGGAGTGGACAGAAAGAGCATCTTGCCGCGCTTCGGACTGAAAGTTTGAGGAAATCTATCCACGAGGCGATTTTCTCCCAGCGGCCCACGTTCTGGCGCAAGAATACGCTCGGAGAATGCCGCTTCGCTCCCGATGCGCCGCTATGCCCCAAAGGGTCATGGCTTTCGCAGCAGAGGCGCATGTTGGAGAAACTCAACAACCTTGAGTTCGTCCGCGGAAAAAGGGGGCTTCTCGATAAGGAGGAGCGTCGGGCGATTCTTGATCGACTGCAAGCCCAGTCTTCCATGACCTGGGGCGGAGTTCGCGGCGCGCTCAAGCCTCTATACCGGGATCGCGGCAGGTTGGGAGCGGAGAGGCGCCTGAAGTTCAATCTGGAGGTAGGGGGCGAGAAAAAGCTCATCGGCAACCCGCTCGAAGCGAAACTGACGGAGATTTTCGGCCGCGAATGGGTAAAGCACCCCCACAGGCAGGAGATACGGGACGCCGTTGCCGAGCGTCTTTGGCGGGCGGACTATGGGGAAGTCGGCAAGCGGCGGACGGATCACGGAGGAACCGACGCGCAGCGCGTGGTTATCCTGTCGGCGAAAAAACGCAAGGCGAATCGGGAGAGGGTCGCGGGAAGCTTCATTGATGATTTCGGCATAACCGAAGAGCAGGCCGAGAAGCTGAAGGGCCTCAAACTATCCGCGGGGTGGGAGCCCTATTCGTTCGAGGCTCTGCAGGCGTTTCTGCCCCATCTCGAAGCCGGCGAGCGGTTCGGCGCCCTCGTGAACGGCCCCGAGTGGGAAGCTTGGCGGCAGGAAACTTTTCCGGGAATGGAGCGACCGACGGGCGAGGCCCGTGATCTCTTGCCGAGTCCGACGGATCCGGAAGAGAGGAAGCGCGTCGCCAAACTGCGCAACCCCACGGTCGCGCGAGCGCGCAACGAGCTCCGCAAGGTCGCCAACAACCTCATCCGAGTGTTCGGCAAGCCGGACCTGATTCGCGTCGAACTGGCGCGCGACGTCGGCATGTCGAAGCGCCAGCGCGAGGAAAGGCGGCAAGGGATCGCCCGACAGGCAAGACGTCGGAAAAAAGCAAAGGAAGAGCTCGAAAAGCGCGACATCGCCAATCCTTCGCGCGATGACGTCGAAAAGTGGATGCTCTGGGAGGAATGCGGGCATTTCTGCCCTTATACGGGAGACCCAATCGGCTTCGCCGCTCTGTTTCACAGCAATGATTTTCAGGTCGAGCATATCTGGCCGCGCTCCAAATCCTTTGACAACGCTTTCAGGAACAAGACCCTTTGCCGCCGGGACGTGAATCTCGAAAAAGGCAATCGCATCCCGTTTGAATATCTCTCAGGAGATGAGGAAGAGTGGGCGAAGCTCGAGAAGCGTCTGGAAGACATGAAGGCCACCAGAGGCGGAATCGGCATGTCGCCGGGCAAGATCAAGCGCTTTCTGGCGCGGCGGATTCCTGAAGGCTTCGCCGATCGTCAGCTCAACGACACGGGATACGCCGCGCGGGAGGCCGTCGCCTTTTTGAAGCAGTTATGGCCGGACCGTGGGCCGGAAGCGCCTGTTACAGTGCAGGCCGTATCCGGCCGCGTTACGGGGCAGTTGCGCCGATGGTGGCGCCTCAACAACATTCTCGCCGAAGACGGAGAGAAGACGCGCGACGACCATCGCCACCACGCTATCGACGCGCTGGTGGTCGCCTGCGCGCATCCCGGCATGACGCATAAGCTGTCCAGCTACTGGCAGGCCAGGGAAAATCCCGGCGCCCGGAAACCGCAACTTGCTCCGCCTTGGGCGACGATTCGCGTTGAGGCGGAAAAGGCCGTCGCCGGGATCGTAGTGTCCCATCGCGTCCGCAAGAAAGTGTCCGGCCCGTTGCACAGGGATATGGTTTGGGGCGACGCGAAAAAAGAAGAGACGGGCCCGGACGGGACGATTTATCGCTATTTCGTTACGCGCAAGAAAGTCGAGGAACTGAGCAAGAGCGAATTGGAGGAAATTCGGGACGATGGTGTGCGGGAAATCGTCGGGGATTGGGTCGAGAAGCATGGTGGAGAGCCAAAGAAAGCGTTTCCCCCTTATCCGAAGCGGGGACGAAAGGGCCCCGAAATCCGCAAGGCGCGCCTGTGGAAGAAGCGGCAACGGAGTCTGGTGGCTCGCGTCGGGACGGGCTACGCCGCAAAGCATGAAAATCACCACATGGCTATCTATTGCCTGCCCGGTGGCGGGGTCGATTTTGAAGTCGTCAGCTTGTTCGATGCGGCGCGGCGTTTGTCGAGAAGGGAAGATGTCGTGCGGCGCAAACGGACTGACGGCGCGAAGCTCATCATGTCTCTGTCGCTGGGTGATATAATTGAGCTTCTAGAGGGCGAGGAGAAGGGATTGTGGGTTGTGCATGGTATCGCATCGGCAGGCCGTCCGACCCTCGCGCGCGTCAATGACGCGCGCCCGACGTCCCTGAAAGAAGCGCGCGAACTGGGGATGAGCGGCAAGCGAAAGGATTTTGTACCTCGCTTTGTGGGGTTTATGAAAAGACGGCCGAAGAAGCTGTCTGTGGACCCTATCGGCCGCATCCGCCCGTCGAAAGATTGAGCCGGTCAAGCGATAATCCAAAAAACTTCAAAACCGGGGGAATCGAAAAATCAGGAGGGGTTGCCGCCTCCGCCCGCTCGCCGACCAGTTTTCAGCCGGTAAGCGGGCGGAAGCAACATTTTTTCAAATCCTTACAGCGCGCCCATTGTAGCAAGTCGAGAAGTGGCCGCAAACCACAGCCCATAAGGCCACGCGAATATGGGTGAAGGAATTGTAGCAAGTCGAGAAGTGGCCGCAAACCACAGCGCGCGGCGAACGAATACGCGCGGGTGGCGGGCGTTCTCCGCGCCGAGAAGTTCCTGGCGCGCTTCTTCGAGGGATTCTCGAAGCTCGGGTATTGACGGGGAGGACTTCGACGTTCCGACCTGAAAGTTTCCCGAATGGTCTTTGGGCGGCCTCTGTCCCCGAGGCGCGCGCTGCGCTCTCCTAAGCGAAGCCCGCCTTTTGAGAAGCGGGTTCAGCCCGAGAGCCGCGCGCCTCGCACCGGCGGCCAGACGCGCTCCCCCACGCTGGGAGAGCTGGGGGCGTGGACCAGGGTGCTCACCGCCCGGCGCGAGCGGGGTATCTTCTCCGTGATGAAGTTTTCCTGGAGGGATTCCAGGGAGACCCATTCGTAGAGGACGCCGTGCTTGGCCCAGCCGGAGACCGAGACCAGATTGCGCGCCCCGACGCATCCCTTCATCCTCCTCAGTCGGGGCATCCGCTCCTGGGCGTACCAGCACCCCAGCTCGTCCTCGTTTTCGACGGCGTTGACGTTGAAGGTTCCGAACTGGATGCCGGGGCCCGGCGTGAGGCCCGGCGCCCGGGTTTTCGCCTCGGGCCCGTCGATCCGGCTGTGCTCCATGAAAATGCACGAGCGCGCGCCCCTTCGGCGTCCGAGCATTTCGCGCTCCTCGGAGGCCATCTTCTCCTCCATCTGCTCGGGAGACGGATCGAGAAAAACGGCCGGCCCCAGGGCGCCGAAGAGCATCAGATACCGGACGCCCGCGGGGACGCCCGCGTCGTCGGTATGATGGACGATTCCCCGAATGCGCTCCTCGCGCTCCCGGGTTACGACGTTCCTGACGTGCGCCGCCCACAGGTAGCCCGGCCGTCCGAGCGCTTCGGGGATATGGACTTCGTGGAGCCAGGAGAGGTATTCGGCTTCTCCCTCCTCGGGAAGGTCATACCATACCGCCCAGATTCCCCGGTCCATTGATTGCCCCCCCTTCCCGGTATCGATTTTCCGTTGCTTTCTCCACGGAATCTTCCCATAGCCGACGAAATTTTTCACGCGGGCATCGGGGCGCCTCCCTGACGAGTGGAAGCGCCAAGCGCTCGGGGCGCCCGCGTGAAGCGGCGTTGGCGGCGCGCCCCGCCTTGCGGAAAATCCGCTTCCGATTGCGGGGTGACACGCGGAGCGATTCCTGTTAGACTCTGCTTTACAACGAAAAAAGATGAAGCGAAAAATGGCCGCGCGTCCCGGAATTGGGCAGCTTCCTCGTCGGCGGCATGAGCGAGGACGGCGCGCATTCCGCATCCACGGAGGGGAGTGGACGTGAGAAAAGCCGATGTCTGCGCGGCAATCGTTCTTCTGCTCTACAGCGCCGTCGGCTTTTTCCATATCATCCCGACGCAGATTCAGTATTCCATTCCGCCGGAAGACGTCTCTAACGCGGTCTTCCTGCCGACCTTCTTCCCCACCGCCTCCGTCGTCGTCTTCGCGGCGGTGAGCGCCATGCTTCTGTTCGGGGCGCTCAGAAGAAGTGAAGGGCCCGCGCGGGCGCTCGCGAGCGGAAGGGCGCTCATCCAGGTCTTCGTGGTCTTCGTCATCTGCTACGCCTACGTCGAGTCTTTGGCGTATTTCGGCTTCCTGCTGAGCTCTCCCGTTTTTCTCGCCGTCCTGATGACGCTCATGGGAACGCGGGACTGGCGATACGTCGCGCCCATGGCCGTTCTGTTCCCCATCGGGGTGAATTACTTCTTCTGGTTCGCCTTCAAGCTGGCGCTGCCCCAGGGCAGCCTCTTTCATTAAGGGCGCGGCATGTTCGAGCAAATCATCCAGGGGGTCGCCATGGCGCTCACGTGGCAGGGGCTGGCCATGATCGCGGTGGGCGTCTTCGTGGGCATCACGGTGGGCGCCATTCCGGGCCTCACCAGCGTCATGGCGACGGCGATTCTGGTTCCCTTCTCTTTTTTCATGCCGCCGGTGCTGGGCATCCCCTTTCTGCTGGGCATTCACAAGGGGACGCTCTTCGGGGGCTCCATCCCCGCCATCCTGGTCAACACGCCGGGGACGGCGCCCGCCGCCGCGACCTGCATGGACGGGTTTCCGCTCGCGCAGAAGGGCGAGGCCAGGAGCGCCATTCAGATGGCGCTGTATTCCTCCACCATCGGCGATACTTTCAGTGATCTCGTGCTTATCCTGGCGGCGCTTCCTTTGGCCGCGGTGGCGCTCCTGTTCGGGCCGGCCGAGTTTTTCGGACTTCTGCTGATGGGGATGGCCATCATCTCCAGCGTGACGGGAGCCTCCGTGGTGAAGGGAGTGCTCTCCGCCCTGATTGGACTCCAGCTCGGAATGGTGGGCACGGACATCATCTCGGGAGGCGAGCGCTTCACGTTCGGGCTTCCCGGCCTGGCCGAGGGAGTGGGGGTGGTGCCCCTGCTCATCGGGCTTTTCGCCGTCAGCGAGGTGTTCATCCAGGCGGAGAAGCGGGCCGTCGATCTGGCGCGCCCGCCCGAAGCCCTGCGCCTGCGGGGGGGCAGAAAACTCAGGATCGTCGAGGTATGGCGCTCCGCCCGAACCATCGTGCGATCATCCATGATAGGCACCTTCGTCGGCGCGATTCCGGGGACGGGAGCGGCCATCGCCACCTTCGTCAGCTACGCGGCGGCGAAGCGGGCGTCGAAGCGGCCGGAGGAGTTCGGCCGCGGCAGCTACGAGGGCGTCGCGGCGTCGGAGTCGGCCAACAGCGCGGTTGCGGGAGCGGACCTCATCCCCACCCTCACGTTTGGAATCCCGGGCGACCCCAGCGCGGCGATTCTCATGGGCGCGTTCATCGCCCAGGGGCTGCGGCCGGGGCCGAGTCTTTTTCAGGAGCACGCCCCCACCATGTACGCCATCTTCACGCTGCTCCTTCTGGGAAACCCCATCATGCTGGTCCAGGGCTGGCTGCTCACGGGCATGTTCGCCAAAATCGTCACCATCCGTCAGTCGATCCTGGTGCCGGGCATCATTCTCTCCTGCCTCGTGGGGGCGTACGTCTATCACAGCAACCTGGGGGACCTCGTTCTCGCGCTCGTCGCGGGCCTGTTCGGCTACGGACTCCGGAAGCTGAAGTTTCCCCTGGCCCCGCTCGTCATCGCGTTCATCCTCGCGCCCCGGGCGGAGGAGGCCCTGCAGCAGGCGCTCATCATTTCACGGGGTGATTATTCCATTTTCCTCACCCGTCCCATCGCGGCTTTTTTCATCGCCATGACCGCGCTGATGCTGGCGCTGAGCATTTGGAGGCGGCCCTGGGCTTCGACGCTGGCGCCGCGGACGCGGGCCGATTCGCCCCATTCAAAGGAGGATTCAGGATGACGCGCAAATCATGGCAAATCGCTTTGGCGGCAATTCTGTCGCTCGGCCTTCTCGCTTTCGGCGCCCTTCCCGCCGGGGCCGAGAAGTATCCCTCCAAGCCCATCAAGATCATCGTGCCCCTCGGCGCGGGAGGATCGCACGATCTTCACGCGCGCGCCGTGGCCAGCGTTCTGCACCAGTACATCGGCCAGCCGGCGTTCGTGCAGCTCATGCCGGGCGGCGGCGGAAAGATAGGGATGGGCGCGCTCAAGCGGGCCAGGCCGGACGGCTACACCCTCGCGATGGGCGCGAACAGCCACCTCTACATGTCCCCCCACGTGAAGGACATGGGGTTCGATCCCTTCAGGGACTTCATCCCCGTCTTTCAGATCAACGAGCTTCCCTACCTGCTGGTCACGCTGGGGAACAGGCCGTGGAAGAATTTCAAGGAATACATCGCGGCGGCGAAAAAGAGCAAGGGCAAGGTCATGCACGGCTCCACGGGAACGTACGGCCTCAGCCACACCATGCTCATGAAGATCGCCTACGACACGAAGACGACGCTGAACCACGTTCCCTTCCGCGGGGGCGGCCCCGCCATGCTCGCCATGCTGGGCGGACACGTGGACACGGCGGGAGCCAACCCGGCGACGGGGGGCGTTCTCTCGAACTACAAGTCGGGCAAGATCCGCATTCTGGGCGTCGCCGCCGCGAAGCGCTTTCCGCTTTTCCCGGACGTTCCGACCTTCAGGGAGCAGGGGGTGGATCTTCTCCTCTCCTCGAAGCGCATCATCATGGCGCCCGCCGGAACGCCCGGGGATCGCATCGAGATTCTGACGAAAGCCCTGCTGAAGATGGCCAAGGACAAGACCTTCAAGCGTCTTCTCAAGAAGATGGGCGTTCGCCCGGAGCCGGTCGTCGGGGAGAAGCTCCTGAAGGAGTTGAAGGCGGAGTACGACAGCAACAAGAACATCTACAAGAACGCCGGGGTCAAGATCAGGGAGTGAGGCGCAGGCGTTCGGGAGAGGCGGACGATCATGGCGGGGGCGGACGTTTGCGCCCCCGTCAGCGGGTTTCCGGGGACAAGACGGCGCGAGGAGCGCGCGAGTGACCCGGGGCGACCATTGAGTCGCGGGCCTTTTCGCGGCGCGCGATGAAGCCGGGGCGCCTGGGTCGGGCCGGAGACCGTGGCCCCCGCAGGGGATGGAAGTCGGGATGAAGCGTTTTTTCACGATCGGAACGGGTCGCCGCTCCATTTGTCCGGCCTCCCGGCTGACGGACGGGGCGTGAGCCGTGCGGCGCCTGAGCGATCGTCTGGTGGCGGAGACGGAATATCTCTGGGCGAACGTGGGGGCCGGGATTACCGAGGCGGGCGCGGTTCTCATCGACTGTCCCGTGCGGCCCTCGGATTCGCGCCGCTGGCTGAAGGAACTCGCGCTCCTCAGTCCGAAAGGCGTCCGCTGCCGCATTTCGACGGATTATCACGGCGATCACGTCATCGGCGCCGCGTTCATCGAGGACGAGGGGATTGTTTCGATCGCCTCCGCGCGGGTGTTCGAGAAGCTCGCCGGCGCGCGGCGCGGCTCCCTCGCGGGCCGCGAGACCTTCATCAACGCCTTGAACGACATGGGCGAAACTGACGAGGCGAACGAAATCGCGGAGGCCGTCCTCCCCCTGCCGCAGGTGCTCTTCGAGAAGAAAATGACGGTTCATCTCCATCCCCTGACGTTCGAGATTTTTTGTCTGGGCGGCCACACCCCCGCCTGCGCCTCGGTGTACGTGCCCGAGGAGGGCGTCATCTTCACGGGTGACGTGATGATCAACGAGCCGGGGCCTGGAATGCGCGAGGCCCGCTTTCGGGAATGGATCGACGCGCTCCGATGGATCGAAAGCCTGCCCGTGTCGCACGTCGTTCCCGGACATGGGGAAATCTGCGGCGTCGGGGAGGTGCGGCGCCTCAGAAACGATTTTTTGGAGATGTGGGGAATCATGGAAAGGCTCGCGGAAAAAGGAATGGAGCGGGAGGAAGCCGCCGCCGCGCCCGCGTTCGAGAAATTCTTCTGGTCCGACGGGTCTCGGGGCGCGTCCTGGATCGAGCACAGGAGGCGAACCTTTCGGCGGGGGCTCGAGAACCTCTACGCGGAGGTGAGGGAGGGGTCGGGACATGCGGGCTGAGGAGAAGAGGATGGGCCGCGTCTTTCATCTGGAGTTCGACGAGGACGACGATTTCTTCGAGGAGTTCAATCGCTTCGTGAAGAAGGAGAACATACGAAGCGCCTCGCTCATCGTGTTCGGCGCGCTGAAGGAATCCGACATCCGAACGGGCTTTGGGGAAATCATCGGACCCGCCGCGCGGCGCCGCTTCCACGACTGGCGCGAACTCGTCGCCGTGGGGAGCATCAGCTGGCCGGAGAGGCCTCCCGCCGTTCTGGGGGACGAGGCGTGGGACGAGCCCCAGCCCTACGTTCATCTCCATCTGGCGCTGAGCGGAGGGCCCTACCAGCCCGGGGAAGTCCTGGTCGGCCATTTGAGCGGCGGAATCGTCAAGGGAATGTTCGCCGAAGTTCACGAGTTCATCTGAGCGCGGGGAATTTCATGGAAGCGGATCGAAAAATTCAGGAGACGCTGGACAGGAGCGAGATCAGGGATGTGGTTTCGACGGTGAATTACGCGCGGGACTCGGGGCTTTGGGAGGAGCTGCGGGCGCGCTATCACCCGGACGCCACGCTCGCCACCTCCTGGTTCACCGGAACGCGGGACGAATTCATCGAAGCCGCGCGGAGGATGAAGATCGCCCGCCATCCGGGAGAGAGCCAGAAGCACGTCGCGGCGAGTCCCTGGGTGCGCCTCAAGGGCGACCGGGCGGCGGCGGAGCAGGATCTGATTCTCTACCAGAGAAGGCTCATCGACGGGGTGGAGCTGGACTTCACCACCTGGAGCCGCGTCGTCGTCCTGCTCGAGAAGCGCGAGGGCGCGTGGCGGATTTGGAAGCGAACCAACGTCTATGAAAAGGACAGGATGGACCCCTGCAGGCCCGATGAGCTGCCCGCTTCGTTTTACGCCTCCATCGACCTGGGAGGATACCCCCGCGCCATTCGTTGCCATTGCTGGCGAAACGCCCGAATCGGCCACCCGCCCGCCTCGAACCTCGTTCTTCAGAACAGCGCGGAGGAGCGCGCCGTCCGCGAGGAGGCCGAGAGGTGGCTTGCGGGGGAGTGAGCGAGCTCATCTTCCGCCGCGCCGCCATCGCCGGGTTTGAGGGAGAGCGGATGAGGGGGGTAGTCGCCGGCGCGCGCCGGGTTTTATCGGAATAGTTCGGACAGCCATTTCAGAAATTTCCTGCTCGGCTCGTTGTTCAGGGTTAAATCACCCGCGCCGACGGCCGCTCCCATGCGGCCGGGTTCCTTTCTCGCGGCGAGCCATGCGAACAGCTTGGCTTTTGGTGTTTTGTCGGGAGCGAACTTGCGTTCATTCTTGGGGATATTTTCGATGTATTCCTCGGAGAGAGGCCAGACGGAATCATTCTTGGGCACCATCTTCGCCGCGAAGTCCTCGAGCTCGCCGGGCGATTTGTTGTCGGGCATCAACCAGATTCCGATTCGCGGCTTGCAGTCGATAATCGTTCCGGCCGGCTTGGACTTCCGAGGGATTTGATCTGATTTGAGATTCAGATGGCCACGCTCTTTTTTGATTTCATCGGTTATTTCTTGCCACTTTTGCGCGATGTCGCCGTTCGCGTCCGCCAAGATTCCAAGAGCCTCTCTACCGGAATCCTTGATTTCCAGACGAATCGCTTCGATGAGACTGCCGACGCCGCCTTTGTCTGATATGGAAAATGGCGGCTTTTCGGCGCAATGCTTGTCCCATAGTTGCTGAACGAAATGGCGATCATCCTGCCCTTCGACCAGCAGGATCCGGATTGGCGGCGGATCCCCTTTGAGCATATTTTTACCGGACATCAATGCCTTGCTCGGCAGCGATCTGGAGTTCGTCTTCGGAGTAGAAGACCGCCTGGATATCTTCGTCATCCCGCTCAAGGCGAATGAGAATTCCCTCGTTATTTTCGTCATCGGCTGCGGCTTGCGCGAAACCCCTTACGCAGTCCCAACTGTGGGTCGTCGCCAGAACCTGCGTATTGTTCTCGCGGGCCATTCGCAAAACCATGCGCCAGAAATCCGACTGCACGGAATGATGGATGCCGTTTTCCGCTTCGTCGATCAGCAGGATGCCGTCCCGGCTGTTCGCCAGAGCCAAGGCGACGCTGAAAAGGCGAATCGCGCCGTCTCCGAGGCTTTTCAGAGGAACGGGTTGGGGGTGATCTTTCAGCTTGACGATAACGCGGCGACCGCGACTCCTATAGCTATGTTCTTGATTTCCGATGACCGCAATTCGATCCATTTTATGCCTAAAGATTAGTCTTAGCGCATCAACTGCTTGCTCTTCGTCTTTGGTCAGCGCGATTTCGTCCCAAAGCTGGGCTATCTCGTGATTGGGCAACAACCCCGGCCCCAGAGTCTTGCATGGTATTTCTGCCGGTGGTTCTGATTCCGTAATGAGATTCCGCATACGCCGTCGCCAGAACCGATTTTTGAAATCCGCCCAAGGGAACATATACTCCTTCCCTCGAAATACGACTTTAATCAACGCCAAATCATCGTCGTCATGCTCGGGTCCCAAATCTTTAATAATGTCCAGCCACTGTTCTTCTGGGATAGCGCTAAGAGAAGTCCTCTTGATCGTGAGTTGGTCTTTCTTTGTTGATGGACCAATCACGATGGATGGATTTTCTGAGGCGTCCCGCCCATGGAAGATGGCCGTTACATTAGGCGCCGAGTACTCATCGCCATCCTCGTCTATCATCGTGAGCAATTCGTTGCGTTCTTCCAACACGTCTGAAAGAGCGGAGCGACGACCACGTGCGGCGAATATGGCAACCGCTTCAAGGACGGAGGTCTTTCCGACGCTGTTCTTTCCGGCGAGCAGGGTTACGCGGCCCAGTTTTGGGATGAAGAGACTCTTGACTCCGCGAAACCCTTTGATTTTCAGAGCCGGGAGGTGCAACCGGGCAACTCGTTGTGTTCTGGGCACTTTATCAATACCTTACGAAGATCTGACAGATAACCACTATCGTTGGACAAGCCTCATTCTCGCTGCATCGGATGGAATGGTCAACCAGCCATTCGGGTAATCGCTCCTCGGGCTTTATCTTCTACGTCAGTTTGTCCGCGAGGCAACGCCGAATGAGAAGTTGTCCGCCGGCAATGCTTCAGATCCCCCGGAAGGGCCTTAATCTCTCACGTTCTTACTTCCCCGCCCCGCGAAGAACTCCCGGAACTTCTCCGCGAGGGGCGCGGCGCGCCAGTCGAAGCCGGTGGCGTCGGCCGCCCGCTCCATCTCCTCCGCCGTCCAACCGTTCTCCTCCGCCAGATGATTCAGCGAGCAAATCCCGGCCCGCCCCGTCGCCTTTCAGTGGACGAAGGCGGGACCGCGGGGCTTCGCCTCGCGCAGGGCGCGGCTGACTTCGGCGAGGGAGGCGGGGCTGAACTCGACCGGCGAGACGGGGACGTTGACGTAGCGCATCCCCAGCGCCTCCGCCTCCGCCCTCGCGCGATCGGGGGGAAGCTCGCCCTGATCCTCGTCGGGAAAGCGGGTGTTGATGATGGTCCTGACGCCTTGGGCGGCGAGCGTCTTCAAATCCTCCGGCGCCGGCTGCGAGCCGAAGGCGACGTCTTCCGAAGCGCTGAAGCAGTCCATGATCACTCCATGCGAAAAGGGGCGGACGCGGCGTTTTCACGGCGCCCGGCGCGCCGCTGCGGGCGGCCCGGGGCTAATCGTCCGTCACGCCCTCGATGCGGAACGGCTCCCCGTTCACCTCCACGGTGGAGCGCAGGGGAACCGGCTCGGCGATGAGGCTCTCGGCGAAGCAGCCGTTCTTGGCGTTCTTGATCAGGTGGGCGAGCCTGTCGGCGGGCTCGTCCGATTCCACCCGGAGATGGGTGTCCACGCCCTGCCACTTGTTGAACACCGTCCCCTTGAGGACGGAGCCGCCCAGGGTCTTGCGGAACCGGACGGAAACGCTCGCCCCCTTGATGGAGAGCTTCATCATGTGCGCGTACCGCGACACCTGGGTGAGCAGTCAGAACCCCGTCGCCATCGCCAGATAGGCCATCGGCGTGGGGTATTTCGCCGTTCCGCCGATCTGCGCCCCCTCGTCGCAGAAGATTTCGTATTCCCCGGCGACGCCGCGCTTGAGCTGCAGGGCGCCTTCGACCATCTCGGCGCGGACGGTGTTGTCCGTGTAGAGTCCCCGCGCGGGGAGCTCCGGCTTGTCGATGACGCGCTCGCCGGGCGTCGTGGAGGTGCTGTGTCCGTCAATCGGCCCTTCCATGAGCGTTCTCCTCGTGAATGCGAAGTTCGCATGATTCCCTTTGAGGGAGCATAGGGCAAACGCCCCGCGCGCGTCCAGTTCGCGGCTTCCCGCCCTCTTCTTTGAAGGCGCGATTGCGGCGCCGCGGCGGGCCTGCTAAACAGGAAGCCTGCCGAATCGCCCGCTGACGCTTTCAACTCGAACGCGGGGAGGCCGGCGAACCCGGCTCCCCGCCTTTTCACGGGAGGACGCGCGGATATGTTCGACAAGGTGCATCACATCGGGGTCGCGGTGAAGGACGTGGACGCCGCCATCGCCCTCTATGAGGGAGCGGGCGCGAAGCTGCTCGCGCGCGAGACTTCCGCCGACGGCGCGACCGACCTGGCCATGCTGGATATGGGCGGCGACCTCATCGAGCCCATCTCCCCCCTCAGGGAGGGGACGGACCTCGCCAGGTTCATCGAGACGCGCGACGAGGGTCTCCACCACGTGGCCTTCGACGTGAAGAACATCGACGGCACGCTGGCGGAGCTGAAGGCGCGGGGCTTCGAGCTCATCGACGAGAAGTCGCGGCGCGGCTTCGGCGGACACCTCATCGCCTTCATCAAGCCGAAGAGCACGATGGGGACGCTGTGGGAGCTGGTGGAGGACGTCTAGCCGGGGCCGGACGCGCCGGCGGGCGTCTTCCGCCGATGGAGGCGAAGGGATGAGCGCGCCCTCGCCCGCCGCCCTTCCTACGCGCCGGGCTTCCTCTCATTCGCCCCGGACGAGGCCCTCTCTGACCCGGGGCATGGTGCGGGCGACGTCCCGGATGGGCAGGCCGTGGGTCGGTGCGACCACCTGAACGTCCAGCGCGTCCATCAGCTCCTCGAGCCTGTCGGCGTAGAGGTTCATGTCGGTGAAGGTGGTCCAGAACAGGGCGCGCTCGGCGAACACGCCCAGAACGTCCACCAGGTCGAGAGAGGCGGCTTCTTCGGCGAACAGCCCGCAGTGGCCGTCCTCGTGATAGTGGCTGTAGGCGAAGCCGTCCCCGGGAAAGAGCGTCCGCCCGCCGGTCTCGAACCCCCAGAGTGAACTCCGCAGGTCCCGAATCACCGGCTCCACCGCCATGAACCGCTTGTCGCCCAGGTCGATGGTCTCGCCCGTCCGCATCTCCCGGAAGCGGCCCTCGTGACGCGGGAAGGCCAGGTGGTAGTCGCTCATGTCCCCGTGGATCGCGAGGTCCGGATATCGCTCCAGCACGCGGCCCAGGCCGCCCGAGTGGGGCGTCTCCTGATGGGTGAGAAACAGGTGCCTGAGCGCTCCGCCGCTCCTGTCGAGAATTTCCCGCATCTGCCGCTCGATGACGGGAAAATCCTTGGGGTGCCCCGTCTCGACCAGCATGGAAGCCTCCGAGCCGACCACCAGAAAGGCCGCGTTGTAGGAATGATAGATCTTGCCCCCGGAGTGCTGGACGAGGCAGTCCCCGAGCCAGAAGACGCCGGGCGCGATTTCGCGGGGCAGGGGATGGCTCACGGGCGCTCCTATCTCTCCAGGCCGAGCGGGACGTATCGCGGCTTGACGCTTCTGCGGTCGAGGCTCGCCAGCGCCTCGTCCAGGGCGGCGAACTGTCGCTCGACCAGAGCGCGCCCCCTCAGGATGGCGCCGTAGCCCGGGGCGATGGTTTCGATGTCATGGCGCTCGAAGACCCCGGCGACGCCTTTTCTGATGGCGTCCGTCCTCGCGCCCTCCAGCCACCAGTAGCGCGTGTTCAGCAGGAACGAGCGAACGAAGGCGGGCGTCGTCGCGTCCTCCTCCTCCTCCAGCAGCCAGGGGCCCTCGGCCGCTTCTCGCCAGAGGTGGGTGAACATGTCCGAGGTGAACAGCGTGCGCGTGTCCGCGTCGTAAATCCAGCGGGTGCTGATGAGGCGGATCGGCGCGTTCATCACCTCGATGCGCCTCTCGCCGATTTGGACGGGATGAAGCGGCTTCAGCACCGTGGTGGGAAGAGCGGGCGCGCCCTCGCCCTCGCCGTCCGGGTCGATCGCCTCGAACTCGAGCCACTCGCTGATCTTCGGCACGGGGGAGAGACACTCCGTCACGTTGAACCGCCGGGCGACGGCCATGGCGTTTCCCACCGACATGAATTCGTTGATGCGAAGCGGAAGCAGCGAGAGGGGCGTCCCGGGGTCGAGAACCGAGGCCAGCTGCGCCAGGATTTCGGCCTCGTGGGCGGCGTAGCCGGTGTCGAGCAGGAGCGCGCCCCCGGCTTCCCGCAGGAGATAGCAGTTGGAGACGCTGTGCCCCCGCGCGCTGATGGGGTACGCGCTGATGCGCCCGTCCAGGGGAAACGCGTTCTGGAGGACGTGGGTCTTTCCCTTCGCCAGCTCGACGATCTCCGAGTGCGGCATGGGTTTCGGGGCCTTTCTCTTTCCGGCGCGAAGCGGGCCTCCCCCACGGCCGGGGGTTTGCGCGGTTCGCAGCTGAAAGCGCCATTGTAGCCCCATCGGGGCGAAATGACGACGTCCGCCGGGAGAGAGACGAGACCCGGCGGCGCTTCGCTCGCGGAAAGCCTCCCGAACGGAGCGCGCCTCGCGCGGAGCGGCCGCTCGTTTTCCCGGGGCGATGGAATTCGCGGGGTTCGTCGCCTTGCCCCCCGCCCTTCCAAAAGACGGCCGGCCGGGGTAGGATTCCCCTTTGGAGACCGCGAAGGAGCCGGCCGGCCGGGTCTCGCGCGGCGGGAGCCCGCGAACCCCGTCAGGTCCGGAAGGAAGCAGCGGCAAGCGGACCCTCCCGGGCGCCGCGAGGTCGCCTGGCCGGTCGGCTCCTTCGCGGATTCCGTTCGCTTTTCGCGCCGCGCCGGGCGCTTCCGGCGGCCGGCGGCGCGCCCCTCGCAAGGGATGGGTTCTCGATGTCCTTCGTCGGCAGCGCCCGGAAATGGCGTCCGCAGCGCTTTGAGGACCTGATCGGCCAGGATCATATCCGGCGGACGCTCTCCAACGCCCTCGCCTCGGGGCGCGTCGCGCCCGCCTATCTGTTCAGCGGAACGCGCGGGGTGGGCAAGACGACCACCGCGCGCATTCTCGCCAAGGCGCTGAACTGCGAATCGGGCGAGGGGCCTCTTCCCGAGCCGTGCAACCGGTGCGCCTCGTGCGAAGAGATAGCGAAGGGGGCGCATCCGGATATCCTCGAAATCGACGCCGCCGCCTACACCGGGGTGGACAGCGTGCGCGAGCTGCGGGAGGGGCTGCGCTACCACCCCGCGCGCGGGCGCTGCAAGACGGTGATCTTCGATGAAGCGCACATGCTCTCCAGGAGCTCCTTCAACGCCCTGCTGAAAACGCTCGAGGAGCCGCCGCCCCACGTCGTCTTCATTCTGGCGACCACGGAGATGAAGGGGGTTCCCGACACCATCCTGAGTCGCTGCCAGGTGTTCGAGTTCAGGAGAATCGCGCCCTCCGTCATCGCGGCGCACCTTGCGAAAATCGTCGAGGCGCAGGGCCGGAAGATGGACGAGGCGGCCGTGAAGCTGCTCGCGCGCATGGGCGAGGGCAGCATCCGCGACGCGCAGTCCCTGCTCGATCAGGCGCTGGCCTTCTCCGCTACGGATCCGGTGTCCGCCGGGGAGGTGGAGAAGGCGCTCGGCGTGCCCTCGGGGAGCCTCTACAAGGCGCTGGTCGAGGCGGTGATCGCGCGGGACGGAAGCAGGGCGCTCACCGAGCTGAAGGGGGTGTTCGACGCGGGCCACGACCTCCGGCTCTTCTCCTCGAACCTGCTGGAGTATCTGCGCGACTGCATGGTTCTCCTCTCGGCGGGCGACGACGGCGCGCTCTTCGACGTCGCGGCGTCGGAGATCGAGGAGCGCAAGGAGGTGGCCGGCGCGATGAGCTTCGCCGAGGCGCATCAGGCGTATTCCATCCTTCAGGGGGCGGAAGCGGAACTCAGAACCTCCGATCATCCCCGGATGACGCTCGAGGTCGCGATTCTGCGCATGTGCCAGATCGAGCCTCTGGCGGATTTGAACGCCCTGATGGAAAGGCTCGAGTCCATGAGCGCGGGCGGAGCGCCGCCGCCTCGCCCCTCCGCGCCGCCCGCTCCGGCCGCCGGAGAAGCCTCCGGGGAGGCCGCCGCGCCCGGCCCGGCCTCTCCTCCGCCTGAAGCGGCCGCCGAAAGCTCTCCCGCCGCGGAGGCGAAAGCGTGGGATTCCGCCGAGGCGCGCCGCGCGTGGGAGGGTGCGGTGGAGGCGCTGCGTCCGACGAGGCGCGCGCTTTTTCTGGGCGCCGAACTCGACCTGGAGACCGAGGGGCTCATCCGCCTCACCCTCGCCCGGGAGAACCGGAACGCGCAGGGCCTGCATCTGGCGGAGGAGTCGCTGCCCGAGCTGGAGGAGTTCTTCAGGACGCGCTCCCCTTGGAGCGCCCGCGTCGAGCTGGCGGGGGCGGAGAACGGCGCGCGTCCGGCCGCCGGGGCGGACGACGAGCGGGAGGGCGCGGACGAGCGCGCCCGAAAAGTGGACGAGGACGCGCAGGCCGCGATTCAGGAGGTGGTCGATCTGTTCAACGGGCGGATCACCGACATCCGCCCCCTGCGCGCGCGAAAACCGAAGGAAACTTGAGCCGCGCGGGCGGCGGGAGCGAAGGACGCCGCCGCGGGCGGGCCGCCGACCGGGCGCCGGTCGGAAGCGCATCGGGGAGATTCTCATGTTGAAGGGCGGTATCGGAAATCTGATGAAGCAGGCGCGCCAGCTCCAGGACAAAATGGCGCGGGTCCAGGAGGAGATGGCGGGCAGGACGGTGGAGGCCTCCTCGGGCGGCGGCATGGTGAGGGTGGTCGCCAACGGGGCGGGCGAGGTGGTGTCGGTGAAGATAGACCCGGAGGTGGCGGACCCCGAGGACGTGGAGATGCTCGAGGATCTGGTGCGCGCCGCGTGCAACGAGGCGTCCAGGAAGGGCCGGGAGATGATGTCCGAAGAGATGAAGAAGCTCACCGGCGGCCTGCCGGTTCCCGGCCTGTTCTGATTCGCCGCCGGCCGCCTCCGGGAGCGCGAGCGAGGGAGCGTCATGCAGCTCAGCCGGTTTCCCGCCATCGAAGCGTGCATCGAGGCGTTTCGCCGTCTGCCCGGGGTGGGCCCCAAGAGCGCGCGGCGCATCGTCTTTCACCTGCTGGGCAAGGATCCGGAAGCCGCGGGCCGAATCGCCGCCTCCTGCGGGGTGCTTCACGAGAAGGTGGCCTTTTGCGCCACGTGCTCGATGCTCGTGGAGGGCGCGGCCGGCGGGGAGGACTGCGCCGTCTGCGGCGGACGCGAACCGGGCGTCATCTGCGTGGTGGAGGAGCCCGCCGACGTGTTCGCCATGGAGCGCGCGGGGGGCGTGAAGGGCCGCTATCACGTGCTGATGGGCGTCATCTCGCCCCTGGACGGGGTGGAGCCCGAAGACCTCACCATCCCGCAGCTGATCGAGCGCGTGAGGCGCGAGGAGGTGAAGGAGGTGATTCTCGCCCTCAACCCCAACATGGCGGGCGAGGGCACCTCTCTTTATCTCGCGCGGGTTCTCAAGCCCCTGGGCGCGCGCGTCACCCAGCTGGCGCACGGCCTGCCGATGGGCAGCCACCTCGAATACGCGGACGAGATGACGCTCACCCGCTCCCTGGAGGGCCGCCGCGAAATCTAGCGCGCCCGGCGCGCCGCTCCCGCCCTCAACCGGCGATTATCGGGGATGCGTCCGAATCGAGATGATCCGCGCCTCCTTCACCGGCGCGGCGCCCGCCCCCACGGGCGTTTCGCCGATGCGCTCCACCACCTCCATGCCGCGCGCCACCCTTCCGAAGACGGTGTGCTTGCCGGCCAGCCAGGGCGTGTCCGCGAGGTTGATGAAGAACTGCGAGCCGTTCGTGTCGGGGCCCGAGTTCGCCATCGCCAGCGAGCCCTTCACCGGCGGACGCGAGGCGAGCGCCGGGCTGAAGCGGTAGCCCATGTTCTCGTAGGCTTCCTTGAGCGTGAGGGCGTTGAGGCGCGCCTGGACTTCCTTCTCCCGCGCGTTCATGTCCGCCTGCGAGCGCACCCCCATCTTGTGAAGGAGCGGATGCAGCAGGACGCGCCGGAATTCGCTCTGCGTTCTTATCCCCAGAAAGGGGTGGACGCGCCCCTTCTCCAGCGCCTTCATCCTGTGCAGCCCCAGCGCCTCGGCGTTTATCTCGTCCTCGAAGCGGTAGCCGGGCCCGCCCGCGCCGTCGCCCCGGGGGTCGCCCCCCTGAATCATGAAGCCCTTGATGACGCGGTGGAACGTCAGCCCGTCGTAGAAGGGGCGCTTCGCCTTCTCGCCCGTCTTGTGGTCGGTGAAGGCGCGCGCGCCCGAGGCGAGCGCCATGAAGTTCTTCACCGTCCTGGGCGCCTCCTCGGGGAACAGCTCGAGATAGACGTCCCCGAAGTTCGTCTTCATCAGGAGGACGGGGTTCCCCGGCTTCTCCCGCTTTATCTCCTGGGCGGGGGAGGGCGGGGCGGCGAGGAGCAGGGCGGCGGCGAAAGCGAGCGCGGTTTTCATGGAGCGTCTCCGGGGAGGGCGCGGGAAGAAGCGTTCGCCCGGCCCCGGGGCGAATCCGGGCGTCCGGGCGGGCGTCAGGACATCCGGCCGAAGCGCCGCGCGAGCGCCTCCTCGCGGTAGGCGAAGATGCGCTTCAGGCGCGGGCGCGCGACGAGGGCGTTCGCCGGCGCGGAGAGCGGCCCCAGGGGCAGCATGTAGTGAACGACGTCGCGCGCCTCGACCCCGCCCTCCACCTCGCGGAAATGGTGCTGGTGGTGCCAGAAGCGGTAGGGGCCGAAGCGCTGCTCGTCCACGAAGAAGCGGCCCTCCTCCACGTGCGTGATCTCGGTCACCCAGCCGAGGGGAATCCCCAGGAGGGGCCGGACGCTGTAGCGGATGATCATGCCCGCGTGCATCCGCGCGGGCGGCTCGTTCACCACCGAGAGGCGCAGTTCGGGCGGGGTGATCTCCCGCAGGTTGCGCGGGTTCGAGAAGAAGTCCCAGGCGGCCTCGAGCGGGACGGGAAGCCGCTGCGCCGCCTCCAGGCGGAAGAAGTTGCCCCCCTTCGCGCTTTCGACGGCTCCGCTCAAGGCGTCCTCTCCCGCGGTCGATGACGGCCTCCGGCGCGCTTCCGCCGGGAGGACGACGGTCGGCGATGAATCTGGCGGAGAGAGAGGGATTCGAACCCTCGAGGCCGGTTTCCCGGCCTACTCGCTTAGCAGGCGAGCGCCTTCAGCCACTCGGCCATCTCTCCCGGAGTCCCGCGCTCCCTCGCGCGCGGCGCGGCGGCCTCTTCTGGCGGAGGGAGAGGGATTCGAACCCCCGGAGCTTTCGCTCAGTGGTTTTCAAGACCACCGCCTTCGCCCGCTCGGCCATCCCTCCGCGCGTCCCGCAGGGGGGACGATTCCGGGAGGATGATACCACGCGCTGGCGGGGCCGGTAAGGCGGAGGGCGACTTCTCTTGCATTTGACTTTCGTGTGCTATAAGTTTTGAGTCTATCCTTTGGGTGAAAAAGAGGAATGTCTCATGACACGTTCGGATCAGCGGGAGACGGGGAAGGATCAGCGGGAGACGGCGGAGGATCAGCGGGAGACGGCGGAGGATCAGCGGGAGACGGCGGAGGATCAAAAAAATACTCATCCGCTTCTCGCTTCTCTTGTCGACCGGTTGTCCTCGACTATGAAGAAAAGCCCGCTTCTCTTTTTTCTTGCCGCTCTACTGGTCTTGCTGGTGGTGATTTTCCTAACCGTCTTGTTTTTTGAGGTGAAGTGGGTTTCTGAATGGATCGGGTTTAAATTCGACGCGGGTGACCCCCCTATCCCCTATAATAAGCATAAATTCTCGACTCTTAAATCTCTCGGTGTCGCTATGGGCGGTGTCATCCTCACGATCCAGGCTTTCAGTTCTTACAAACGAGCTAGGGGAGTAGAGAACGCCGCAAATGCGCAACTCGATCTCGCAAAAGCACAGACGAAAGCGAACGTCCACACTGAGCAAAGACTTCTGCGGGAACGTCTGCAAAACGGTATTGAGCATCTGGGTAAAGAGTCGGACTTGGTGAGGCTGAGCGGGGCCTATGAGCTCTTTTACCTAGCGCGGGATACGGAGGATCTTGCGATAGATTCGAAGGGATTGCTGCGCCAGACGATCTTCGATATTCTTTGCGCACACATTCGTCAGAAGACGGGCGAGGTGAACTATCGGAAGGCTCATAGGTCAAAGCCTTCCGAGGAAATCCAGAGCCTGCTTTCCATGCTTTTCAGGCAGAAGCATGAGCTTTTTTCGGGGTTTCGTATCAACTTGCGGGGAAGCTGGCTGAACGGAGCGAATTTGACGAAGGCGCGTTTACACGGAGCGAGTTTGGCTTCAGCCAGATTACAAGAGGCTTCTCTGGAAGATGCGAACTTGCTAGGGATTTCCCTCAAAGATACACGCTTGCAATGTGCGAATCTTAGGGGAGCGCGCCTGCAAGGAGCTGTTCTTTTTAGGGCAGGCTTACAGAGTGCTTCGATGGAAAAAGCGTGGTTGCAAGGCGCTGTTCTCGGCAGAGCAGGATTACAAGGCGCCAAGCTTGAGAAAGCGCGATTTCAGGGAGCGAAATGCCAAATGGATTCTTATACGTTTCGGGCTCGTATCTTGAAATCAGTAGGCAAAAAAGAGTTGGAAGACTTCAAAAAATACGGGAAAAATGATTCCAATGGACCCGTGTTCCAAGGTGGGCTGGATAAGGCGGGAGCTATCGACGAAGTGATTGAAGGTTTATCTAAAGATAATGAATCTTCGCTAAAGAAATTCCTACGAGACCATCATAGTAAAGAGGAAAAAATTGATAATACCCCACCAACGGAGAAGGGAGTCGTTTCCGGCATTTACGACAAGGAACAAGCCGAGCGGTGGATAGCCGAATACGAGGCGGCGATGGCGGAAGTCCCGAAGAAGGACGCCGGCTGATGCCCACCCTGACATGGCTCACCCGAGCCGAGGACATCGCCATGTAGCGCCATCATTTCTTCCCATGAATCAGCTCGCGGAAATGCAGACTCTCTTTCCCTGAAATTCTCAATGCATTGTCCGGGCGATCGTTCAGGCCGCCCTTGGGTATGGACACTGTTGGTCTTGTTGGTCTTTTCGCCATGCTCATTTTGATTTTTCTGATGATGACGAAACGGCTTTCGTAGCCTGCCCCGAGAAAGTCGCGCTTTTGCCAGAATGCGCGGACAATCTCCCGGCAATAGCTCATGAAGCATTTCGCGCCCTTTAACTGCTCGATGATTTTCTTTATGCTGTCTTCCCCTTCTTTCATTTCTATGTAAAGAATGAAATTCCCTACAGTTGAGTTGATGACGATAGCGAAATCGGCCCGCCGGCATTCTCCCTTTGTATTATTAAAAATCGGCTTCGGGGCGGGAAATTCATCCGCCTTGATGATGATGGCGTCTTTCGGGATGCCCTTTATCTCTACGGAATACAGAAGGACGCCTCTGTCGTCCGTTTCTTCGAGGGTCGCGGTTTGTTTTCCGTCCTGAGTGTTCGTCGGTGAAACGATGGCTTCCTTTTTTATCAACTCCCGCAGGATGGCCAAGTCGGACATCCTACTCCTCGTCTTCCCACAGGATAGCGTCCTGAATCTTGTTCATCTTGTTGATTGTCTCGTCGAAGCTTCGCGCCTCGATGCCCGATTCCGGGTCGATTTTCGCCTCCGTCAGGGTGGGGCAGCGGCTCCTCTGCTTGTTGCCGTCGAGTTTGACGCGCGCCTCTTCCGCGATATAGACCCTGATTTTGTCGGCGCTGATGAGCTCGGAATGGTCGTAGCCTTCCCGCTTGGCGATTTTTTTCAGATAGGGCTTGTCCTGGTTCAGCATGATGAGGGTGTTCAGTTCCTTGACGATGTAGTCGCTGTGCGTGGTGATGAACACCTTGACGCCGAGGTTCGCCAGCCGCGCGAAAAGCCGCGCGATGCGGCGCTGGTTTTCGGGGTGCAGGTTCAGCTCCGGCTCGTCCATCATCAGCAGGTCGCCGCGCTCCGCGGAGTGGCGCAGATAGAAGCCCAGATCGAGCATGGAGCGCACCCCGCTGGAGCTTTCGTCCATGCCCAGCCTGACCCGCTTTCCCCTGGGCGTGAAATACAGCTCGTCGCTGGAAGTTACCTTGTATGCGCCGCCGATGATGTCGGCGAACTGCTCCAGGACGTCAGGATGCTTCTCGGCGAGGAAGCTTTTCATCTTTGAAACGCGCTCGAGTTGCCGCATGAAATCAACGTTTTCTTCAACGGGCAATGGATAGTCTTGATAAGATTTGTCCATTAGTTCCCATGGATCGATTTTATCATCCGCTTGGCTTATTTCTTTCAATAGCCGGTTGCGGGCGAAGTTCAGTTCTTTACGGAAAATCGCGGCGCCGGTTCGTTCGGCGCTGGCGATGAATGCGTCGGGAAAGAAATGGCCGAAAATAATTTCGTTTATGATTCGCATAATCCTTCGTCTTAAGGGAAAAGAAGGGATTTCCGAACTAGCGAGAGAAATTTCTAATTCTCTGCTCCTCCCATCCATGGAAAAGGACAAAGGGCCTATCCTGCGCTCCAATGGTTTTGGTTTTATGGAGCCAAACGAGTCGTTGTCTATGAATATCCGAAATTGGCTGTCCTGAAATTTTTCCTCGGACGTCGCGAAAACACGGGATAAACTCGACGAGTAACCTTTGCATATCGCGTCAAGGAGATCTCTCGCCTTCTGGGCGTATTCCATGGGCTTAACGCGCGCGAGGCCGTCGTTGCGCAAGTCGTCAATCACCTTGTCGGGAATGAGGCTCGCTCTGGCGCCCAAGTGCTTACGCCACGTAGCCAGAAACCCGTACAGCGCGTAGGTCGCATACGTTTTGCCGGTGTTGTTGCCGCCGCAGATGATGGTGATATCGCCGAGGCTGAATTCGGCCTGCCGCAGAATGCCCAGATTTTTGACCTTTACTTTCATCGCTCGGTCTCTTTGATGCTCCCGGTCTCGTTGCTAAGGCGCCCGCTCGGCCATCCCTCCGCGCGTCCCGCAGGGGAACGATTCCGGGGAGGATGATACCACGCGCGGGCGGGGCTGATAAGGCGGGGGGGGAGGCGGCTCGCTTGAATCCGCGCCGCGCGTGATTTAGGGTGTCCGCTCCCGCCCGAGCAGAGCGAAGGACGCCTCCATGACGCCGCCGGACGCGCCGAAGAATATCCTTGCGCGGATATGGGACCGGGCGCGGGGAAATCCGATTGTCGCCGTTCTCGCCGCCCTGCTGGTCATCCTGCTGGCGCTTTTTCTGATCGTCGTGATCCGGGAGCCGGAATGGTTTTACCGCCTTTCCGGGATCGCGAACGGGGATGAGCGGAAATTCACGGCGCTGAAGTCTCTCGGCGTCGCCATGGGCGGCGTCATCCTCGCCATCCAGGCCGCCAACTCCCACCGGCGCGCCGTGGCGATGGAGGAATCGGCGCGGGCGCAGGCGGACGCGGCGCGCGCCCAGGCTGGGGCCACGGAGCGGCAGGCGGAGGCGAACCGGAACGCCGAGAAGGGTCTGCGGCAGGAGCGGCTGAAAAACGCCATCGAGCATCTGGGCCATGGGGCAGTCTCAGTGCGGTTGGGCGGGGCTTACGAGCTCTTTCATCTGGCGCAGGACAACAAAGAGTTGCGGCAAACGGCGCTCGACATTCTCTGCGCCCACGTCCGCCGGACGACGGGCGAGAAAGAGTATCGGGAAAAGCACAAGTCGAGGCCCTCCGAGGAAATCCAGAGTCTGCTCACCCTGCTTTTTGTCCAGGAGCATGAGGTTTTCGATGGACTTCATATCAACTTGCAAGGAAGCTGGCTGAACGGGGCCAATCTTGAGAAGGCGCGTTTGCGAAAGGCCGTCCTGAGCGGGGCGCATTTTCAAGGGGCACTGCTTGATTACGCGCATTTTCAAGGGGCGGATCTTCGGAGGGTGTACCTGCAAGGTGCGAATCTTAAGGAGGCGCGTCTGCAAGGCGCGGATCTTTCGGAAGCGGAATTGCAAGGGGCGGATCTTTTTGGTGCGCAGTTGCAAGGAGCGGAGCTGCGGAGGGCGCAGTTGCAGGGAGCGGAGCTTTTGAGTGCGCAGTTGCAAGAGGCGAATCTTGAGGCGGCGCGTTTGCAAGGGGCGGATCTTTGCGGGTCGGGTTTGCAGAAAGCGTCACTTCGGGAGACGCAGTTGCAGGGGGCGGATCTTGTCGGGGCGCGATTGCAAGGGGCGTATCTTGTTGGGGCGCATTTGCAAGGCGCGTTTCTTGCGGGAGCGGATTTCCAAAGTGCGTATCTTAACGATGCGCAGTTGCAAGGAGTGGTCAGCAGTAGGCAGGAGGGCCCAAGCAGTTTCGCGAAACGTATCAGGGCGCGAATCGACGAAAAAAGCGACTTCTCCGACGTGGTCTTCGCGGGCGGATTGACTTGGAAAAGCGTGGAACATCTCGTCGTCGGCTTGTCTGATTGGGAAACGGTGGGTTTGCGGACAAAACTCGCATCCCACATCGACCAACCGGCGAGCCATGAACCGCCCCGAAACAGCGGCGCGGTCACCGGAGCCTACTCCAAAGAACAAGCCGAGGGGTGGATAGCCGAATACGAGGCGGCGATGGCGGAAGTCCCGAAGAAGGACGCCGACTGATGCCCACTTTGACGTGGCTCACCCGCGCCGAGGACATCGCCGCGGCGTCGCGCGCGCCCTGGCGTCTGCTGGAGGAGGCGCCGGCGCTCTCCGCCGGGGACGTCGAAGCCCCGAACATGCTCATCCGGGGCGACAACCTCGAAGCCCTGAAAGCCCTCCTCCCCTTCTACGCCGGGCGGGTGAAGTGCGTCTATATCGACCCGCCCTACAACACGCGCTCCGCCTTCGCCCACTACGACGACAGCCTCGAACACGCCCGGTGGCTCGCCATGATGTGGCCGCGCCTCGAACTCCTGCGCGACCTGCTGGCGGAGGACGGCTCGATATGGGCGTCCATTGACGACAATGAGGCGCATTATCTGAAAACCATCATGGACGAGGTGTTTGGGCGCAGGAATTTCGTGGCGAATGTTATCTGGGAGAAGAAATACGCGCCGCAGAATGATGCGAAATGGCTTTCCGACACCCACGATCACGTTATTTGTTTTGCGAAAACCAAAGAGACTTGGAGACCGAATCTCCTGCCGCGAACGGAAGAAATGAACGCCCGCTACAAGAATCCGGATGACGATCCAAGGGGTTTATGGAAGGTAAGCGGCTTGGACGTCAGAACGTACTCCGCAGTTTATGATTATCCCATCACCACGCCGTCAGGCCGTGTCGTCAACCCGCCAGCTGGTCGTTGTTGGGTTGTTTCAAAGGAGCGGCTTTCAGGAAATGGTGGATGACAACCGAATATGGTTTGGCAAGCAAGGCAGCAACGTGCCTTCGATAAAAAGATTTCTCTCCGAAGTGAAGCAGGGCGCGGTTTCCAAGACGATATGGTATCGAAAAGAGGTTGGCGATAATCAGGAAGCGAAACGAGAATCTCGCGTTTTTAACGAATCAGATGTTTTCGATACCCCCAAGCCCGAACGGCTGATCCAGCGCGTTCTCCAAATCGCCACCGACCCCGGCGACCTCGTTCTCGACTCCTTCCTCGGCTCCGGCACGACGGCGGCGGTCGCCCACAAGATGGGGCGGCGGTGGATAGGGGTCGAGATGGGCGAACACGCCGTGACGCACTGCGTCCCCCGCATGGAGAAGGTCATCGAGGGCGAGCGGGGGGGAATCTCCAAAGCCGTCGGCTGGCGGGGCGGCGGGGGCTTCCGCTTCCATCGCCTGGGGCCGCCCGCCTTCGACGCGGAGGGGCGCATCCGCCCGGATATCCGCTTTTCCGTCCTCGCCGCCCACGTCTGGTTCGCCGAGACGGGCCGCCCCCGGAGCGGCGGCGGGGATTCCCCCTTTCTCGGCGTCCACGAGGGGCGCGCCTACGCCCTGCTCTACAACGGGGTTCTGGGGGACAAGCGTCCCGACGGGGGCAACGTGCTCACGCGCGCGACCCTGGGCGCGATTCGCGCGGAGGCGGCGCGGGCGCGTCCGGCGATCGCGCCGGGCTGTCCCCTTGTCGTCTATGGGGAAGGCTCGCGCCTGCGGACGGCGACGCTCAAGCGGGAGGGCGTCGTATTCAGGCAGACGCCCTACGAGATGAAGGCGCGGGGGCGCCGGGAGGACGCCCGATGACGCTCGAGGGTCGCCGGATCGAGACGCCGGAGACGCCGCGCCGTTTTCCGGGGAGGAGGGTTTCTCTTCGCGGGGGTCGGCTTCGGCAAGGAGGCGCGTTAATATGGAGCTTATTACAGCGTTCAGGCGGCGAAAGGCGCTAATTTAACAGGGTTCGCCTTTATATTGTTAGCTTTTGGTCTTATATTATGAGGGTTGACGCGCCAATGAACAGCGAAAGGAAAGCGGAAAGCGGCATTTTCCGGGGGAGGAGGGTTTCTTTCGCGGGGGTCGGCTTCGGCAAGGAGGCGCGTTAATATGGAGCTTATTACAGCGTTCAGGCGGCGAAAGGCGCTAATTTAACAGGGTTCGCCTTTATATTGTTAGCTTTTGGTCTTATATTATGAGGGTTGACGCGCCAATATACAGCGAAAGGAAAGCAGAAGGTGGACAAGTCGGAAGAAGTTTTCTATCGGGCCAAAATAGGACTCGCCTTTCAGCCCGGAACGCCGATAGACAGCCTGGACCTGTTCGCCGGCAGGGGGGAGCAGACGAATGACATTATCAAGGCGGTTTTTCAGAAGGGTCAGCACGCGATTGTCTTTGGCGAACCCGGCGTAGGGAAGACGTCGCTCGTTCGCGTCCTCGCCGAGCTTCTATCCTCCACGGATCTTCAGTTTCTCAGCTCGTGCACCATCAACTGCGATCGTCAGGATGACTTCGCTTCCCTGTGGGGCAAGATTTTTCGCGAGTTGAAATTCAATTTGACCAAACTGAAGCCGGGGTTCGCGTCGAACGCGGAGCGATCGGAAATATCCCTGGAAGGCGCCCGCCCGCGGCAGCCGGATGACGTCAGGCACGGGCTGGACGCGATCGGCCCGGACACGATCATCATCATCGATGAACTGGACAGATTGAAAGGCGAAACCGAGAACACCTCCGCCCTGCTGGCCGATACGATAAAAAACCTGTCCGACCACGCCACGGGAACGACCATCATTCTTACCGGAGTGGGCGATTCCGTGGATCAGCTGATTTCGGAGCATAAATCCATCGAGCGGTGCCTCGTGCAGGTGCCCATGCCGAGAATGAGCGACGATGAGCTGGTTTCCATTCTGGATACCGGGATGGGCAGGTGCGGCATGGAAATGAAGCGCGAGGCGAAGGAATATATCTCGCGGCTGTCCCAGGGACTCCCGCATTTCGCGCATCTGCTTGGTCAATACTCCGCGTACGAAGCGCTGGAGAACGGGCGAACGCGGGCGACGGCGGAGGACGTTCGCAACGCGATTGAAAGCGCGGTGCGAAAGTCGTACAGCCTGCTGAGCGCGCATACGACGGCCGTCTCCAGCCCCCAAAGAAACATCTACTGGGAAGTCCTGACCGCGTGCGCGCTGACGAAAACGGATCCGCTCGGGTATTTCTCCGCGTCATCCGTTTCCGGGCCTCTTTCGGAAATTCTCGGCAGAAGATGCTATATTCCCGTTTTCGCCAGACATCTGAACGATTTCTGTTCGGAGAAGCGGGGGTCGGTTCTCGAAAAAACGGGAGCGCCCAGACGCTACAGGTATCGCTTCATCAATCCCCTGATGAGGCCCTTCAGCGTTCTGCACGGACTTTCAACGAACCTGCTCGATGACGAAATCATTTACAGGTCGGCGCGGATTGAGGACGCCGGCTAGCCTTCGCCGCCTTCGCGCGCGGCGCGCCTGACGCTTTTGGGGGTTTCGGCCCGATGATGCTCAAGGGCTATCAGATAGAGACGCTGGAGACGCTGCGCCGTTTTCTGGAGGAAGCGCGCGTCGCCGGGCCGAAGGCCGCCTACGAGGCGATCACGAAGGAGCCGGAGCGCGCCGCCCGGCTCGGCGGCTACGCCGGAAGCTATGAGCCGCTCGCGGAACTGCCGGGCGTTCCCTACGTCTGCCTGCGCCTGCCCACGGGCGGCGGCAAGACGATTCTGGGGGCTCACGCCGTCTCCGTCGCCCGCGATGCCTGGATGGAGGAGGATTGCCCCCTCGTCCTCTGGCTCGCGCCCACGAACGTCATCCGCCGCCAGACGGCGGACGCCCTCAAGAAGCCGTGGCACCCCTACCGGCGGGCGCTCGATGAGGCGTTCGGGGGCGGGGCGCGCGTGTTCGACATCGCGGACTTCGGGCATCTGCGCCCGGGCGACGCGCGGGACAGGTGCTGCGTGGTGGTCGGCACCATCCAGACGCTTCGGGTCACGAACACCGAGGGCCGCAAGGTCTACGCCCACCACGAGGACATGGAGGCGCACTTCTCCGCCCTCTCCTCCTTCCCGCCGGGGCTGGAGCGGGTGGAGGACGGCGGCGTCAAGTTCTCCTTCGCCAACTTCCTGCATCTGCGCCGCCCGCTCATGATCGTGGACGAGGCGCACAACGCCGTCACCGGCCTCACCCGCGAGACGCAGAGGCGGGTGAACCCCTGCGCCATCGTGGAGTTCACGGCGACGCCCCGGCCCCGGTCGAACATCCTCCACAGCGTGAGCGCGCAGGAGCTCAAGGACGCGGAGATGATCAAGCTGCCCGTCGCCCTCTTCGAGCACGACGCCTGGCAGGCGGCGGTGAACGGGGCGCTCGCCGCGCGCGCGTCTCTCGCGGAGAAGGCGAAGGCCGAGCGGGACTACGCGCGTCCTGCAAGGGGGATGATTCCGGGAGGATGATAGCATGGTTTGATACGATTTTTAATGGGCTATAATGAGATCAAGGATTTGTGGACTATTTCAGTTGCAACTTCACTTTCAAATAATCCATTCCCCTGTCGCCCTTGACCTTGTTGCAATGTCCACAAAGCAGTTGCAGATTCTCTATGTGATCCGTCCCGCCCCTTTTCCTCGATATAATGTGATCGACCTCAAGGTGATGCGCCTCAAAATGCGTGCCGCAACCCGCGCAGTTGCCATGCTGATCTCCGTATAGCCGATTCTTGTTTTCGGAGGAATTATATTTGGGAAGTTTGCCGAGATCAGTCCTCTGGGGGATGTCATCCCTATGGTTGATATCCCTAAAGAGACCTTGCTGATCTTTAATTCTCCTGATGATGAGTTCTACGGCCTTCGGGGATATGTCAATACCAATCCAATTTCGGTTCAGTTTATCTGCGGCGGCCAGGGTCGTTGCGCATCCACAAAACGGATCAAAGACAACAGCGCCTTCGTTTGAAGATGCCTCTATGATCCGGTTTAGAAGCGCGATAGGTTTTTGAGTGGGGTATCCGAGACGTTCTTTTCCGTTAGGGCTGATTATAGGAATGTCCCAAACATCTCCCACAGTCAGCGTCTTACTTACTTTCCGTTTTATTGGCTTGCCATCCGAATCTCGCTTGACAATCGTTTTTCCCGAATCGTCTTTGGCACTCACGTATTGTGAAGGGTTTGGATTGCTATTTGGAATGAGTACTGGGTTGAATACGGCATTTTTCTCGCCATAACACAAGATAATGTCATGTAATCTAGGCAGTTTTTTTTGTGAGGCTGTCCAGCGGCGATAACTCCAAACAATCTCATTCCGAAAATTTCCTTTCTCGAAAATAGCGTCCAGCAGCAACTTCAAGGAATGGCTCATAGTAGGATCGCAGTGTAGGTAAATGCTCCCCCGCATATTCAATACCCTGCGCATCTCCAACAGCCTGGACGCCATGTAGGTGAGATAAGATTTGTCGCTATCCGTCATTGCCGCCATGATAACCCGATAGACTCGCGGATATTTTTCTTCGATGAGATTGATCCATTCCACGTCAATATCCCGAAGACGCCAAGTATCCCTGAACTCCGCCCCTGCCGCCTCACTTCCCACGGGGGCCGCGTAGTTGGCATTTGAATTGAACGGGGGATCCAGATAGATCAGGTCAACGGACTCGCTGTTCATCCCCCGCATGATCGGGAGGTTGTCGCCAGTCCAAATCGTCTTTGGTTTCCAGTTTGGTTTATTTGGTATGGAGGCCTGAATGGTCAAGTTCATAATTTCTCGAAGTATATTGTTAGTCTTGTTCTATCTTTCGCAGGATATTTCTCATCCCGCTCGGTTGATGTCCTCGCTGTTGCATTTGGTTCACGATCATATCCCTTAGTCGCTCATAAGATAATCCTCGGCAGTGTAACCCAACAAACTCCCTTAATATCTCCCGTCCCCTAAATTTCTTCTTCCACTCATCGGTTTCCAAAGCCTCTTTTAGTTCGTTTTCGTACTCCATACGCCTTCGTTCGATTTGATCACTTGCCAGATTGTTTTTGATCGTTTCCGCCAGATTCTTTGCGGATATCTCTGCTTTTTTCAGCAGGTCTTCGCTAAGCGTATCTTCGTTTTCCGCATTCAAGACGATTTCTTTTACTAGTATCCGATGGACGTGTTCGTTTAGATATTCTTTTACCAATTTTTTCACTTGTCTTTTTGCAATTTTCCGTAGTTCTTCTTCTATATCGGGTGCCGCCTGAAATGTGGGAGAGCCCAGTGTGATGCCTTTCACGACATCAAAAATATATGTTGGCTCTAGGAGGTAATTTTCTATATGGTACACATCCCATGAATATCTCCTTCCGCCACTCCTACGCATTTCTTGCTTATCCCGGTCAACGATCGAATAGATTTCGATCCCTGTTTCTTCATCCTGTGTCTCCAGGCATTTGTGCAAGCGCTCTACCCCTGCCCTGTGGCCTCCCGCGATAAAATTCATCTTCCGTTCGTATTCTGGGAATAACCTGCTTGTCATTCGGACGTCGAAGCCCGCGTTCTTTCCTTCAAAAATAATTACTTTTCCTTCTGGTCTATAGCCGGCAATGTCCCCGACAAGCTCCATAACCGCGTGTTCTTCGTCTTTGTTTTCTTCAACCCGTTTCAGTTGATTTGCTGTTGCTACTCCTTCTTTCGCTTCTTGCATGTGCAATACGGTTGCCTTGGATGTCGTGAGTGCTTCTCGAAGCAGGGCGTCCGAATGCGTTATGAGCCACAGCTGATTCTCTTGTTCAGACACCAAGTGCCGTTCATAGAATTGGGGCAGTCCTTGGATTAGTTTCGGATTCAAGTGCAATTCCGGCTCGTCTAACAAGATGATTGAATCTCTCTTGGCCGATCTTCTCAATCGTAAATACCCGTACAAAATTTCCTTTTCTCCCGAAGAGAGTTCATTGACGTCATGTCTTGACTCGCCGATTATTACCGGAAACGCAATGTTCCCGTGTTCATCTGCTTTGGCTCCCTCGAATTCCTTGCCAGGAAAGAATGTTTTGAAGAGCTCTTTTAGTGTGTTTTCTAAACTTCTCGTTATCCGCTCGTTTGTTTGCCCCCCTTCTCTCCGCAACATGTCTTGGACGAACTCTGTTGCCATTTCCGTTTTGATATTCATGTATTTATTTCCGTAATTGTATAATGTGTGTTGTTTTTGTTGTTCTTCATGGCTTTTCAGGCTTAGATTGATTCCCGCCACGTTTTCCCGGGCATAATTTCTGTGTGAGCCGTGATAGTCGATTACTCCTACCCTCCCTGGTTCATAAATTCGCCATATTGTCTCCAAGGTTATACTTCCTGTTTGCCTAGTCATCTCTCCTGTTGGTAAAATTGCGACATGAGCCTCCTGTGTTAGATTCGCTAATTCACTATTCAACTGATTTTTCAAATTTTCCTTTATGGTGCTCAGTGCTGAGCGTGTTTGCTGTGGCAAGCTCGCTACTCTTCCTTCCTGTTTGATATTTCGCCACTCTTCCGTTTGTTGTCCGGGAAACAGTCTTCCGAACGCAGCTTCCTCCATCAGCTCTTCGCTTTTTTCTCTTAGATATTCACGTTCTCGCGTAGATATTTCGATCCCTGCCTTGATCTCTGCTTGCCTTGTGGGTTGCCGCAATAGTTTTTTTAGTTCCCAAGGTCCCGACCTCCTATCGATCTGGAATTCCCCCATCCATAAGTCCCATTCGTTAATCTGATAGCCCCCGTATGTCGATTTGACCAACCTGATAGCGTCTAGGATGCACGACTTTCCTGACCCGTTTGGCCCTGCGATTACTACCATATCTCCGATGTTGCTCATCTTAGCCTGTTCAATCCCTCGAAAATTTGTAATTTCAATCGCTCTAATTTTCATGTTTTCTCCTCTCGTAATTCTAAGCTCGAGCCCGTCGGGCGGGTCTTTTCCTCTGCTGTTTTTTATCTTGATGAGGCGATATCAAGGCCCTTTTAGCCGTGAACATTACCTTACTGCACTGCTGAATGATATGCATCTTGCTAATCTAGTATAGTCGAAAAAATAGCGAATGTCAAGAACGTTCGTAAGCAACATATGGAAGATATCGGCGGGGTTTGACATCCGGTTCCGATCGGCGGGGCAGGTCTCTCCCCGGTCGGGTTCGCCCCCCGGATGACGAAAAAACGGCGCGCGCGTCTGCCCGCGTTTCCCCGCGTTCGCGTCGTTCGGGGCGCAGGGGACGGTCGGACGATCCCGCCTCGTCGGGGCGGCTTTTCGGGCGTCGGGGGAATTTGAGCGAATACCTGCGAAATCGAGCGCATTGACGGCCTTTTCAGGCGAATGGAAGAACGATTCGCGCCCTTCCGAAATAAAAACAAAACAGGTGAAATCGAGAAAATTCGGGACGTTTTCAGGCGAATTGAGGAACGTTTCAAGCGTTATGGCGAACGTTTCAAGGCGTTGATTTCGCATTCGCCGCGCGGCGATCAGGCGGGTTCGACGACCTCCAGGCAGCCCATGTAGGGGCGCAGGACCTCGGGGATGACGACCGCGCCGTCCGCCCGCTGGAAGTTCTCGAGAATCGCCACCACGGTGCGGCCGACGGCCAGCCCCGAGCCGTTCAGGGTGTGGACGAATCCGGGCTTCGCCCCCGGCTCCGGGCGATAGCGGATGTTGGCGCGCCGCGCCTGGAAGTCCTCGAAATTGCTGCACGAGGAAATCTCCCGGTAGGCGTTCTGGGAGGGCACCCAGACCTCGATGTCGTAGGTCTTGGCGGCGGAGAAGCCCAGGTCGCCCGCGCACAGCGCGACGACGCGATAGGGCAGTCCCAGCCGCCGCAGCACCTCCTCGGCGTCCGCCGTGAGGCTCTCCAGCTCCTCGTAGCCCGCCTCGGGGCGGCTGAACTTGACGAGCTCCACCTTGTTGAACTGGTGCTGGCGGATGAGGCCGCGCGCGTCCTGGCCGTAGGAGCCCGCCTCGCTTCGGAAGCAGGGGGTGTAGGCGGCGTATTTGAGGGGAAGGGCGCGCCCGTCCAGGATTTCCTCCCGGTGGATGTTGGTGACGGGCACCTCGGCGGTGGGGATCAGATAGAAGCGGCCGTCATCGACCCGGAAGAGATCCTCCTCGAATTTGGGCAGCTGGCCGGTGCCCGTCATGGACTCGGGATTCACCATGAACGGCGGAAGCCACTCGGTGTAGCCGCCCTCGCCCGCGTGCAGGTCGAGCATGAAGTTGATGAGCGCGCGCTCGAGCCGCGCCCCCGCTCCCCGGTAGAGGGCGAAGCGCGCCCCGGCGATCTTCACGGCGCGCTTCATGTCGAGAATCCCCAGCGCCTCGCCCAGATCGTCGTGCGCCCTCGGCTCGAAGTCGAACGCCGGCTTCTCGCCCCAGGTCCGCAGGAGGGCGTTGTCCTCCGCGCTTCTTCCGTCGGGCGTGGTCTCGTGCGGCGCGTTGGGGAAGCCGAGCAGGGAATCGCCTTGTTTTCGTTCGAGTTCCGCGAGCTCCCCCTCCATGGCCTTCGCCTCGGCCGTCAGGCGGCCGCTCTCGGCCAGGAACGCCGCCACTTCCTCCTCGGACGCCTTTTCGCGCTTGAGTTCGCCGATTTTCCTGCTCCGCCTCCTCGCCTCGGCCACCCGGCTTTCCACCTGATGGGTCAGGTCCCGCCTTCGGGCGTCGATCTCCAGAATTTCGGAGAAATCCCACTCCCCGCCCCTTCGGGCGAGGGCGCGCGCCACCGCTTCGGGGTCGTTTCTGATAAGGCGAATGTCGAGCAATTCCGGCTCCTTCGTCACGCGGCGCGGCGCCATTTTCTCTCGGAACCGCGAACATAGAACGAGAGACCGCGCGCGTCAACGGAACCCGCGCGGGAGCGCGGCCGGTCGAGGGTATGATTCCCTTTCGGAATAGGGTATCCTCGGCTCATCGGGAGGGTTATCCGGCTTCGCTGAATCTGGGGAGACGAGGATGTTCGGCCTGTTCCGGGTGATGGCGCGCTCAGGCGGCGCCGTGGCCGCCTGCCTGGCCATGCTGGGTCTGGCGTTCTACGGCATCGCGCAGATGAGCGTCATCCTCGTGGACGATCCCGCCCGGGGGTTCAGGATACTCGGCGTATTCCTCCTCTTTTCCGTCGCTTTCTGCTTCGCGCTGAAGTGGATTCTGCGGCAGGCCATCGCCCAGGCGCTTCGGCCGATCGGCGCGGCGAAGGAAGCGACCTCGCGCCTCGTCTCCATCGGCGAGCAGGGCGGAAAAAAGGCGCTTCGCTCGGTGGGAAGAAGGGTGCGCGCCGCCGGGAGCCTCCTCGCGTGGACGGCGGGAGGGGCGGCCCGCGCCGCATGGCGCGCGCGGCGCGTCTGGCCCTCATCCTGGCGCAGGCGCGGCGGCGCGGGGGAGCGCGCGGACGTCATCCCTCTCAAGAGGAACCGGGAAGGTCGCTAGTTTTCAGGGAGTTGGAAGAAAGCGGCCGGGTTGTTCGCGCGCGTTGCGCCCATGCGGAGGTGAAAGACGCCGCTTCCCCCGCCTTCCCGCCTAATCTTCGGTCTGCTCGAAAATCAGATAATGGCTTCGGGCCATGTTCAGGCTTTGATACGCCGACTGCGCCCTCGCGTTGCCGGCGTCCACGTATAGCTGCAGGCCGCACGCCCCGGCGCGGTCGGCGAGATTCCTGACGTGATGGTGCAGGGCGCGATAAACGCCCCGCCTCCTCGCCCGCGGGACGACGTAGACGTTCTGAATCCACCAGTAGTGTGAATCGTTCCAGTCGCTCCATTCGAGGGTTACCCGGATTTGTCCCAGGACGTCGCCGCCTTGGCGTGCGAGGTAATACCGTCCCTTCAAGGGATCGGAGAGCGATTTTTCCACCCCCCGGCGGACTGTATCGGGCTCGAGGCGCAGATTTTCGCTTTCGAGGGCCATCTCGATGTTGAACTCGGTAATTTTCTCCGCGTCCGCAAGGGTCGCCGGCCGTATGTCGAAATTCATCATCCCACCGGGTTCGAGAGGCGATCGCTACGATGGCTCCGCCCGGAGCCTATCGAATCCCGGCGAAGGAGTAAAAGCGGCGCGCCGCGCGAGGACGGGGGTTTTCCGATGGGTGAACCCCCGGACGTCCCGCGGTCTGTCCGCCCGTCATCAGAAAACGGCGACTCCGGGGCATCCTGGAAACAAAATCGGGCGGAGGCTACAATTTTCGGGGTTTTCCCGGAACCTGTCCGCGCAGGCGCCGCCCCGAAAAAGCGGGCGGATCGAGCGCGCGGGCCGCTGGAGCAGGAAGCATGAAATGCGCTTGAAACGGATGATCCCGCCCGTCGGCGTCTTGTTTTTTCTCCTCGGCGC
This sequence comes from bacterium, assembly GCA_965242545.1. Lineage (GTDB taxonomy): Bacteria > UBA8248 > UBA8248 > UBA8248 > UBA8248 > Bin107. The sequence continues at coordinate 2,621,759 of OZ251456.1, read as the reverse complement.
CGCTCACGAAATATCCGATGAATTCGTCTTCTCCTCCGTGAAAGCGGCGGAAAAAAAGGCGGGTCCCGGGAAATGGAAGCATTGGCGGGGTTTCGTGAATGAGTATTTCGACTACCCCCTGCCCCCCATGGGGGAGGCGCCGAAATCATACGAGGGACCCGAGCGATCGCTTCTGCCCGGGAGTTGCGGGGGTTGTCATCCTGAGCAGCACAAGCAATGGAAAACCACGCTTCACGCCAAGGCGATGAGTCCGGGCGTCTATGGGCAGCTTGTCGATATGTGGCGGGCGAATCCCGAGGGAGCGCAAGGCTGCCATGAATGTCATGCGCCCTTGGCGGAGCAGCGGAAGAGGGCGAAGGCGGAAGCGGCCCCTTTCGGGGGCTGGCGGAAGAACCCGGCGCATGATCCGAAGCTCGAGATGAGCGGACTGTCCTGCGCCGCCTGCCACGTGCGGAATTGGCGCGTGCATGGCCCGCCGAAAAAGGAAACTCCCGAGGGCGTGGACGACGCGACGAGAAGGCCCCCCCACGCCGGCGTGGAGCGCACGTCTTTTTTCCGGCGCTCCGAATTTTGCATGAATTGTCATCAGCACAGGCTCCCCGGTCCGAACGGAAAGCCGATTCAGAATACATACGACGAATGGAAAAACTCGCTTTGGGGCCGGGAGGGCGTCGCCTGTCAGAGCTGCCACATGCCCGGCCGCGCGCATTTGTGGCGGGGCATACATGACGAGGCCATGACCCGGGGCGCCGTGCGGATAGACGTCTCGCTTGGAGAAAAGGCGGCCGGGGAAATCGTCACGGCCGAGATAAGACTCACGAACTCAGGCGCCGGCCATTATTTCCCCACCTATATTACGCCTTCCGTGGAGGTTATCTCCGAGCTCCAGGACGGGAGTGGACGAGCCTTGCCGGGATCAAGGCAGATGAACGTGATCGAACGGAAACTCTCGTCCGATTTCAGCCGGGAAATCCACGATACGCGCATTCCTCCGCAAAAATCCGTCACGTTTCAATACAGGAGGGGACGATTGAGGGGCGCGGCGAGGTTCAGGGTGCGCGTTCACGTGCGCCCCGACGCTTTTTATCAGGATTTCTACGCGCGTTTTCTCAAAAACCCCGACATTTCGGAATTATCGAGGAAACTCATCACCCAGGCGCGGAATATGGCGGCCTCATCGGGATTCGATATTTATGATGAGGCATTTGAATTGAAAAACTGAAAAATTCAAAGAGAGGCGTTTTTTCCGCGAACCGCGCGAACAACGTCCTCCGGGGCGATGGGCAGCTTGTTCAGGTTCTGGTTCGCCGGGTCCCCGATGGCGTCCGCAATGGCGTTGACAATCGCGGGCGCCGCCGGAATGAGCGGCATCTCCCCCGCTCCTTTCGCTCCGAAGGGACCCTCCACGTCGGGCGATTCCACAATCACGCTTTCGATTTCCGAAACGTCCAGGCTCGTGGGGTTGAGCTGGCTCTCGAAGTCCGCGTGGGTGATGAGGCCGTTTTCGTGATGAATCTGCTCGGCCAGGGCCCAGCCCAGCCCTTGCGCGATGCCGCCTTCTATCTGGCCGTTCAGGGTGAGGGGATTCATGGCGAAGCCCACGTCCTGCGCGCTGATAATTCTTAAAACTGAAACCTCTCCCGTTTCGGCGTCCACTTCGACCTCGGCGATTTGGGTGGCGAATTCGGGCCCCGGCCTGGATGGTTCCGGGTGGCCGCGCACGTTGTCCTCTCGGTGGGGCGGATTCTCGCCGCGGTAGGCGCCGCGGCCGATCACGGGTCCGTCGCCTTTCCAGACGGCGGAATGCGCCGCCTCGGCGAACGGAACGGCGCGCGCAGGCGCCGCGCGGACGAAGATGCTTCCATCGTCGATGTCCAGATCCTCCGGGGAGGATTCGAGCATCCGCGCCGCTTGGCGAAGCATCTGCTCGCGCGCGTCCTCCGCCGCCATGCGCACCGCGTGCGCCATGTTGAACGTGGTGCGGCTGCCCGCGCTGATGGCGTCGAAGGGCGTGGCTTCGGTGTCGGCGATGCGAACGCTCACCTTTTCAATGTCCGATTGCAGAACCTCAGCCGCCACCTGCGCCATCAGCGTGGCCGCTCCCGTGCCCAAATCGGAACACCCGGCTAACACGACCAGCCCTCCGTCCTCGTTCACCTTCACCACGGCGCCCGACGCTCCCCCGCCCGTGGGATAGCGCGCGCAACCGATGCCCAGTCCGCGCCTGATTCCGCCGTCTCGCCTCTTCTTGTCCTTATTCTCCCAGCCCGCCCTCCTGCCCGCGCGCTTCAGCGTTTCCTTGATGCTGACGCTTTGCAGAATCGTGCCGGCGGGGTCGGCGTCGTTCTCATCCATGGCGTTGAGGAGTCGAAAGGCGAGAGGGTCCATTCGCAGTTCCGAAGCGATCCGATCGGTATGCCGCTCGCAGGCGAAGGCGACCTGCGCCACGCCCAGTCCCCGGTAGGAGCCGCCGGGGGGCAGGTTCGTATAGACGAGCGAGCCATCGACCCGGACGTTCGGGATCTTGTATGGCCCCGCGCTGGTGTAGCAGGACTTTCCCAGCACCATCGGCCCGGTCATGCAGTAGGCGCCGTTGTTCGAGGTGATTTGCACGTGGCGCGCGATGATTTTCCCCTCCCGCGTCACGCCCGTGCGATAGCGCATCCGATAGGCGTGTCTCGGGTTTCCCGTGATGGTTTCCTCCTCGCGGTTGAGGGTCAGCTGCACGGGCCTGTTCGATTTTCTGCTCAGAAGAACCGCTGCGGCTTCCAAAAGGTGTTGGGACTTGCCCCCGAAAGCGCCTCCCACGTGGGTGCTCACGACGCGCAGCTTGTTCATGGGCAGTTCGAGGATTTCCGAGGCGATGGCGCGCACCACGAAAGCCGCCTGGGTGGGAGAATAGACTATCGTGCTGTCCTCGGGGCCGGGCTCGGCGAGCATGGCGCGGGGCTCGAGGTAATTCTGGTGAACGCGGGGCGTCTCGTAGGAGTCCTCGAATACGAAATCGGCGCGAGCGAGCGCCTCTTCAATGGGTTCGCCCGATTGAATGAGAATCTCGGAAGCCACGTTTCCATACCGAACGGCGCCCGGGAACGACGTGTAGTCACACAAGGCGTCGTGGAGGAGAGGAGCGTCGCCCTTGAGGGCGTCTTGCGTCGTGAAGACGGCGGGGAGCGCTTCATAGTCTACGTGAATTTTCTCGATGGCGGCCTGCGCGGCCTCCGGGGTCTCGGCGGCCACGGCCGCGACGCGCTCGCCGACGTAGATCGCCTTGTCCATGGCGAAAAGCGGCTCATCGCGCACGAGCCTGCCATGGCGGACGCCGGAGAAGTCTTCCGCCGTGACGACGGCATGAACGCCGGGGACTCGCAAGGCGTCCGCCGTGTCGATTTTTTTGATTCTGGCGTGAGGATGCGGGCTCAGGAGCAGTTTTGCGGCAAGGCAGCCGGGTCTTCGCAGGTCGTCGCCGAAATCGGCGAATCCGGAAACCTTCTCCGCCGAATCGAGCCGGGGTATGGGTTTGCCTAGAATTCGATAGCCGGACATGCGCGCCCTCGCCAGACGTTCAAGGCGTTATTTTATGGTGAATCCCCAGCATGAAAGCGGGGCGTCTTAATTCATATTCCTTCCAAGTTCTTCAAAAAAGCCGCGAATCCGCCTGGCGTTCGCCCCGATGTCGCTCACGCCTACGCGGGATTTCGAGCGGATGTCGAGGCGCGTCTTTCCACTGCGCGACGTTATCCTGATGACGATATCATCAATAAAGCCATACCAGAACGTGGCGTCGGACGCCTCGATGCGTCCTTCGGCGGGTTCCACCGCCGCTACGCGCCAGCCCAGGGCGCGCGCGGCGGCAAGGGCGCGCTCGAACATTTCCTTTTTTGAATCTTGTGAAATGAACGGCTTGATATCCGGATACGCTTTTTTCTGGAGTCGCGCTGCGCGCGCGCCCTCATAAGCGGGCGGGTTTTGGGCTCCTTTTCTCAAAGGAAGGACGGCACGAAAGGCGGGCGGGTTTTGCGTGTCCGTCGTGATGTCGTGAATTTTTGGAACTCGTCTTGCGATTTGAACATGCGCGTGAAGAAAACCGGCGACGATGAAGCCCAATGCGATGCCGCCGGCGGCGGCCAGCGCCTTGAGCTTGGAGGCGTCGCGCAGGGCGAACAGGCCGCCCGCCATGGAGACGGCTACGGAGAGCAGCGAGACGACGGATGCGGCCTTCAACATCTGAAACCCTACGCCGAAGCGCCAAAGCTCCCAGCGATGGCCCAGCCCTGACGCCAGGGCGGTCAGCGCGCAGGCGACTGCGATGAGCAAGCCCAGATAGGAGATAGATGAAAGCGGGCGGAATTTTTCCCCCACGAAGTTTTCTCTCCGGATGCCCATTTAACTTTTTGAGGCCTCACGGGATTTTGATGGGTTTGGAGTGCTTCACGCAAGGACGGGATGCGCTCTCTGCGAGAACATGGAGAACATGAAGGTTGAGAAGCGGTGGCGCAGCGAGGATGAACCACTTGGCGATTTTCCGTTCGTGAAAATTCCGCGAGCGGCTCCTTTGAGTCGCGTCATCTGAAATGTGTTATCTTTCATCGGCTTCAAATGGACACATGAGAACAATATGCGGCCCATTCCATTCCCAGCGTTCCGCTTTCTCCTGGGGACGCCGTTTTCCGCGGCGGGCGGCTTGCGTCTCATCTGCGCGAGGACATCATGAAGCTCGACCTGTCGCTTATCGTCATCACCGACCGGAGAATCCTGGATCGGGCTTCCGGGTGGAAGCTGAAAGACGCGGTTCGGGCGGCGGCGACCGGCGGAGCCGGCGTGGTGCAGCTCCGTGAGAAAAACATGGGCGGCGCAGAGATGATTCGCTTGGCGGACGAGTTGAGAGAGGCCCTGGAGGGGACAGGCTGCGCCTTTGCGGTAAATGATCGGGTTGATGTGGCGATGGCCTGCGGCGCGGACGGGGCGCACCTGGGCCAGGGGGATTTCCCGCTTCCGAGAGCCAGGGCGATAGCTGGGGATGCGTTGTTTTACGGCGTTACGGCCGGGAAATCCGAATGGGCGCTGCGGGCCGCCGCCGAGGGCGCGGACTATATCGGCGTGGGCCCCGTCTATGAGACGGGGAGCAAAGCCGACGCGAGAGAGCCGATCGGGCCCGAAGGGTTCGGAAAAATAATCAAGCGAGCGCCCGGGCTGCCCGCTGTCGCCATCGGGGGAATCCGCGTCGAGAACGTAGAACCCGTGATGGCGGTCGGAGCCTCCGGCGTCGCCGTGATTGGGGCGGTGATGGGGGCGGCCAATCCTGAAACCGCGGCCCGGGAATTGCGGAATCGCATTGAGAGGGCGAGGGGATGAGCGGCGAGTCGGCGAAAGGGTTCGGCGAGTTCACCCTCATAGAACGCCTGACGAGCAAACTTGATTCGGAGAGGAGCGGCGCGGATGTCGTCGTCGGCAACGGGGATGACGCGGCCGTCATCGAGGCGGGGGGAGGGAAATGCTGGGTGATGACGTGTGACGCGCAGGTGAGCGGCGTGCACTTCCCGACGCCTGAGAGCGTTTCCGGCTTTGACGTGGGCTACAAATCGTTGGCGGTGAGCGTGAGCGACGTATCGGCGATGGGAGGGAAGCCGCGCTTCGCGCTCATCTCGCTGGGCATCCCTGAAGATGCGGCGATCTCGTTTCTGGATGACGTTTATGACGGAGTTCGCGCGCTCTCGGAGCGATGCGAAATTGTCGTTCTGGGCGGAAATGTTGCGCGAACGGACGCCCCTTTGTTCATTGACGTGTTTCTCGTCGGCGAGGTGATGAAGAAAAACGTTCTTCGCCGAAGCGGGGCGCGCGCGGGGGATCGGATTCTGGTTACGGGGCGTCTGGGCGACGCCGCCGCGGGGCTGCGTCTGTCATCCCGACCGGAAACCCGCATCCGGGAAGATTCCCGGGCGCGGCTCGTTTCCGCGCAGCGCAGGCCGCATCCTCGCGTTGAGGAGGGCGCGGCAATCGCGGAATCAGGGCTGGCCACCTCCATGATGGACGTCAGCGATGGTCTGGCCGGGGATATTCGTCACCTGTGCGACGCGAGCGAGGTGGGCGCCGTTCTTTGGGAAGCGGAACTGCCCGCCTCCGCCGCCCTGCGCGAATGGGCGTCCAGCGTTGGGCAAAACCCCCTCGAATGGGCGCTTCGCGGAGGGGAGGACTATGAACTGCTCATTACGACGCCCGCGGAATCCGTTAGCGCGATTCAGGAGGTCGTCCGGGGAGCAGGGGGCGCGGCGCTCACGCCAATCGGCGAAATTGCGCCGGCCGCAAAGGGAATTTCCCTGAAGCGCGCGGATGAAATTTTCCCGTTGGATGATTACTCCTGGGATCATTTTCCAGCCCCGGAGCATCCATCGTAAACAACGGAGACTGTCCACGTCGCCGGCCTTTTTCGCGCTCGCGGTATTTGGAGGCTTGCGTTGCATTCAGGAGGATTCCTTGACAGATCGCTTCATGTTTTTGCACATTTCACGTATCCGTGAAATTCTTCCAGCTCGTGATTCAGGACGGAGGCGATGGGCGCACGGGGACCATTGAAGGGGATTCTCGTGCTGGATCTGTCGAGAATCCTCGCCGGGCCTTTTTGCACCACGATGCTTTCTGATCTGGGTGCGCAGATCGTCAAACTCGAATCTCCCGGAAACGGGGATGAAACCCGTACTTGGGGTCCTCCGTTCGAGAAGGGGGAGAGCGCTTATTTTCTGAGCGTGAATCGAGGAAAGAAAAGCATCGTGGTCGATCTCAAGAAAAGCGAGGGCGTGGAAATCACTCGCGCCATCGCCGAGCGGGCGGATGTCGTCGTCGAGAATTTTCGCCCTGGCGTCGCCGCGCGCCTGGGCGTCGGGTATGACGCGCTCCGCGCCCGGAACCCTCGGCTGGTGTATCTCTCCGTCTCAGGCTTCGGACAGACGGGCCCCTACAGGGACCGTTCGGGCTTCGACATCGTCGGACAGGCGATGAGCGGCGTCATGAGCGCGACGGGCGAGCCGGAGGGCGGGCCTTGCAAGGCGGGGGTTCCGCTGAGCGACCTGGCGGCGGGCATGTGGGCGGCTTACGGCGTAGCCGGCGCGCTGTTCGACAGGGAAAGAACGGGCAAAGGACAATATATTGACCTCTCCCTGCTCGACAGCAGCATATCCCTGCTCACCAACCTGAGCGGTTGCTATTTCATGGACGGCAGCGTCGGCGGGCGCTGGGGTTCGGGGCATTTTCAGATCGTTCCCTACCAGGCGCTCAGGACAAAGGACCAGGAAATCATCATCGGGGTAACGAGTGATCGTTTCTGGAATTACTTTTGCGGCATCATCGAGGCTCCCGAACTGGCGGACGACCCGAGGTTTCGGGACATTCCGAGCCGCGCGAAGAATCGGGACGAACTCATCCCCATACTGGAGAGACGTCTCGCCCGGCGAAACGGGGATGAATGGCTGAAATTGCTGGAGGAAAAAGGGATTCCCTGCAGTCCGGTTTATGACGTTGGCGAAGCGCTCGAAGACGAGCAGGTGCGCCATCGGGAAATGGTGGTGGAGACGGAGCACGCGCTGCTGGGAAGGGTGAGAGCCACAGGCGTTCCCCTGAAATTTTCCGAGAATCCGGGCAAGGTGCAGGGGCCGGCTCCTTTGCACGGGGAGCATACCCGGGAGGTATTGTCGAATCTCCTCGGGTTCAGCGACGAGAGAATAGACGAACTGCTGGAAGGAAAGGTGGTCGGCGAGCCCAGTCCCCGGTCGGCGGTGGGGATTCCCCTGGAAGGCTAGTGCCTCATTTCGATGCCAGAGCCTCAATCAGCCCCCCGAGAAGCGCGCCTCTCAGAGCGATGGAGTCGAGTTCAAGGTATTCCTCGTCCGTATGCAGGTTTCCGCCTACGGGACCCAGTCCGTCAAGCACCGGAACCCCGAGGGGAGAGAGATAGTTGCCGTCGGAGCCACCGCCGGTGGAAGCGTGTCGAAACCCGACCCCCGCGTCCCCGGCGATTCCGGCCGCGACGGAGATGAGACTTTCCGTTCCCCGACTGAATTCCATGACCGGTCTTCCACTGATATTGTCAAATTCCGCGCGCGTTCCTTCGATATGGGGCCTGGAAATCATTTGGCGCAGCGCATCCATCATGGAATCAAGGGTCGCTTGCCGGTCCGCGCGGACTTCGATATGGCAGGAAGCCTCGTCCGCTACGATGTGCGGCCTCGCGCCGCCTGAAAGTCCGGTGATGTTGATGGTTCCGCCGTCTCTCGCCAGGCTTTGGATGGCCACCATCTTGTGGGCGAGCTCATGCGCGGCGCTTCTGCCTTGCTCGGGGGCGACGCCGGCGTGGGCCGAAACGCCGTGAACGCGCAATCTTCCGTAGCAGCTCCCTTTTCTTGAAGATACGATGGAGCCGTCCGCGCGGCCCGGCTCGATGATCAGCGCGGCGGCGGCGTCTTTCCCAAGCCGCTCGATTAATTTTCTCGACGAGGGGTTTCCGCGCTCCTCATCGGCGTCGTATAAAACCTGAATCGTCGAGAAGTCCCGAAACCCCTCGGTCAGCAGCGCCTCCATAGCGAATTGGCAAGCTACCAGACAGCCTTTCATGTCGGCCGTCCCGGGGCCGTAGGCGACGCCTTCCTTGACGGTGAACGGCCTTTGCGCGGCGGTTCCTTCCGGGAACACGGTGTCGCAGTGTCCGATCACGAGTATTCGGGGCCCCTCTTTTCTCGCGCCGTGAAACGTCGCCAGGAGGTGATCTCCCGTTTCGCGCGCGCCCGGAATCATCTCCACGTCGGCTCCCGTTTCGCGGTATTTTTCCGCAAAATGAGCGGAAACGGCGTTTGTTCCCCTGCCGGGAAACGTCGGGGAGTCGATGTTCACCACGTAGGCGATTTGTTCAATGATTTCCTCTTTTCGGGCTTCCAGATATTTCCTGACGGCGGCCGCGCCGATCATTTGCGCAATCTCCCTTCATAGAAATTTCCCGCGACCGAGTCTCCCGCAACGAGAAGGTCATAGAGGCCCTCCGGTATCGCCTCGAATATCGCCTGCGCGTCCTGAAGCGCCTTTTTCGAGGCGCAATGGCTCAGATAAAGCACCCGCTTCGCGTTGGGAGAAAAGCGACGCGGGTAGCTCTCCGGATGACTCGCCAGCCTCGCCAGATGACGCGGCTTGATGGCGTCTCCGTGTTCGAGCTTCGCAATGGCGCGGACCCGCTCCATTCGATGGATGATTTTTTCATCCGCTTTTTGCCCGATCGCGTTCAGACCCAGCACGAGGACGCAATGCGTCGCTCCTTCGGGAATGACCGGCTCGCCCGGCCCCGGGGCCTTGATGAGTCGTTTTCTGGCCCCGTCCGCTTTCACGATGACCACGCCGTGAAAATCCGAACGGCGCAGAGCCTCCACCTGGCTCGCCTCAAGGCCGCGAAACATGTTTTTGGGCAGTTTTTTCTCCACCCAGACGACGGCGCCGCGCCCGCCCCAGTCCCGGGCGACGGATTGGAGCGCGGCCCGCCCCTCCTCGCTCAATAGGACGGGCGGGGAATTTTCGCCCCCCAGCGCATGGAGATTCGTCGTGCTGGTGATGATGACGGGAAACGGCTCGTCCAGCATTTCCCGGATGAGCCGCTTCATGAGCGTGGCCTTGCCGCCGGCGCCCATGACGCAGATCATGTCGCCGGGCCGGACGCCCATCATCAGGCGCAGCGCGGGCTGGGAGGCTGGCTCGGTGCGCATTTTCAGGCCGCGGCGCGATAGATTCTTTCGATGTCCTCCAGCGTCAATTCCCTGGGATTGCAGCTTAAAAGACGTTCGAGCTTGAAGGCGGCTTCGGCCAGCTCCGGGATGGCGTGCGCAGGGACATCCACTTCGCTGAGCCGGATGGGAACCCCGCAGTCGCGGCAAAGTTTCTCGACCGCGCCGACGGAGAGCGCCGCCGCCTCGGCCGGAGACATGTCGTCGGTGGATTCGCCCAGAATGCGGGCGATGCGGGCGAATTTCTCGGGCGCCGCCGCGTGGTTCTCCCTCATGACGTGGGAAAACATGAGGGAATTGCTGACGCCGTGGGGAATGTGAAACCGGGAGCCGAGCGGATACGCCAGGGCGTGGATGGCGCCCGCGCCCGCGCCGGCGAGCGCCACGCCCCCGTAGTAGGAACCCAGGGCCATGTCGGTTCTGGCTTCGATGTCGCCTCCGTCCTCGCATACGCGCCTCAGGGCGCCGGCGATGAGCTTCATGCCCTCCAGGCTGTATGGCTCGCTCAGGGGGGTGGCGTTTTTCGCCACGTAGGTTTCCAGGCAGTGCGTAAAGGCGTCCACCCCGGCTGCGGAGGTGACCTTGGGTGGCGCGGAAAGCGTGAGCGCCGGATCGACGATGGCGGCGAACGGAATGACGCGCGTGCTGACGATGGCCAGCTTCACCTGCTCCTCCGGGACCGAGAAGATGGCGTTTGGGGTGGCTTCGGCGCCGGTTCCGCTCGTGGTGGGCGCCAGAATGGTGGGCGGGCCCGGCTTCGGGACAAGCTCTACGCCTAGATAGTCCCGGGGCTCGCCGTCGTTTCCCAAAAGCGCGCCGACGGATTTCGCCATGTCCATCGAACTGCCGCCCCCGACCCCGACGACGAGATCGAAAGCGCCGCTTTTGCATTCCTCAAAAGCCTTTTCGAGGTCCCCGATGGCTGGTTCGGGCGGACAATCGTCGTATATCGAGACACCGACGCCGGCCTCTTTCAGAGGCTTCAGCGCCATGTCCGCCACGCCGGCGCTCCTCACGCCCTTGTCCGTGAAGAAAAGCGCGTTTCGCGCGCCCAGAAACGCGGCCTCGTCCTCGAGCTTCGAGATGGCTCCGAGACCGAACCAGGTTCTTTTCGGGTGGCGGATGCCGTGCATCGGGGGAACTCCTTTGCGGTCGCAATCCTTTCGTCCGGAAAACTCCCTCCGGGGCGTCTCCGACCCGGGAGCCGGCATTATCCCCATGCGTCCGTTGCGACGCAACGGATTCAGGAAATTTTGCGAATCAGGGCTTCCAGCTCCGGTTCGTCAGCAGCCGCCATGCGTTCTGGAATGCGATGCGCCTTCGGGCGGAGCGGCTGATTCTTGCGAGAATTCTCTTGCGAAACAGAAGCGTTCTTTTCGCATACGCCGCCGGGCCGGACACGCCCGAACCGCTTCCGACCATGAAATGGCTCACCCGCGCTTCGAGCAGCGCCCGCCATTCGGGGGAGAGCGCCCCGTCGGGGTCGAACAGGTGATTTTTCCGCGCGCCGGGCGTCTCGGAGCGGGGAGGCGGAGGCTCCTGGGTGAGCGTGAAAAAAAGGTTGGCGCGTCTGAGACTCAGCGCTCTCAAGAGGCCGTGCCCGTGGCCGCGCCAGGCGCCGGGATTGGCGATCCTGCCGGCTTGCGTCCAGATGATTTTCGCCTCGGGCGCCGCCCGAAGCCGCCGTTCGAGCCGCCCCAGGCCGGCGTCATCAGCCGGCGCCTCTATCCAGAGGGGCGCGCCCGTTTCGCTCGACAGGCGGAGAATCGCCGCGAGCCGCGCCCCGGCGTCCCGGGGGGATGCGCTCCTCCACGAGACCCTGCCGATCCCGAACGCGCCCTCGTCGAGTTGCCGCTTGACGTCTGAAAAATAACGACTTGCGGCTCCTTCCCGGCTTCCGGGAGCGACCGAGGCGGTGAGCGGAATCAGGCGGCCGGGGTGGCGCGCCGCCGCCTTGCGGATCGCCTCCTCGCTCCCGGCGGTGACGGCGGCCAGGACGACCCCCGCGCGGTTCATGCCCTCGATGAGCCGCGCCGGATTTCGCCACGCATCGAGCGAGACTTCCACGTCGATCAAGGGGTCGGAGCCGCCCGCGAGCCGCGCCCGGAGCGCCCGATCGTAGAGCGCGACGCGCGCTTCCTGGTTCCGGGGGCTTTCCAACGCCTTTGATTTCAACGACATGGCGGGCTTCGCCTCGTTCGCGCACCCTGCCGCGAACAGGGAGCCGACGGCGGCGAACAGGAGGGGGCCGGCGAGGCGGAGCATGGGCTTCAAGTCTCCCGGGTAGGGGAAAGCGGCGACGCTCCCACTATACATTATGGCGTCGGAGGGCGAACGCCCGCCCGTTGAAGGGCGGATGGTTTATGTATCGAAATTTGTCGAAAAAGGTCGTGAATTCGCCTGATTTTGCTCTTATTCGTTTCAATTCATGCTTCTTTTTTCTCGAAAACTCTCATGGGCGCAAATGCGGGGACCTGCGGGGGACGGCCACCCGGACGAGTGAATAAGGCGGGCAGGAAAAGCAGGATAATGGATGGCAGGCGAATCATTTGAAGTAGCCCGCGCACCTGCACACATTGACCCAAAGTTTCGTGTCCGGAAAGTCCTTCGGCGTCAGGGTAACCATACGGCGCCATAATTCTGCCTCATTGCCTTTAACGGCGGAAAGCGCAATCTCAAACTGCGCTTTCATCTTATAGCAATTCCTCACGAGCTTATCCCTGCCGTTCCCCGCATACGCCCCCCCTCGCTAGGGACGCCACCAACGCAACCGCAAAAGCGAGTTTCTTCATTTGGGTTTCTCCTCTCCTTTTTTCATTTCCTCCCATATTTCCCAAAGTCCACTCTCTTTCTTCATCTCTCTCTGAATGAAATTTTGAATCTGCGTAAAGTTCTCACCACGACGACTGACGTCTCTAGATAATCCTTTGTGGAAGGATTCAGATGAATTTTTGAAATACATGAGCATCATCCTGATATAGAAATACAGAAATCTTCTCACCCTCCTATTCTGGGATATCCGCCAAGAGTTGTTGTATAAGCCACACAACAACTCAATGTTGATCTGAAAACAAATCGAATCATTTGGATATAAATACTTTACAGGTTTCAATCCATCAATCTTAAACCTCAAATTATTCGCTGGTATCGTATGGTTCCCAGAAAGTGGAATTTCCCTAGTACTTCGTATGATAACATTCTTAACCTCCGAGACTGCTGGCCTGTCGCTCCAAGACTTCGCAACATTCTGCATATACACAGATGCTTCCTGGAAAAACGCCTCCCTTCTATTCCACAGGTATGTAAGAGTCGTCACAACCAGAATACCAAGAAGCAAAACAACTTCTGAAAATTTCAGATACTCATTCATCAGTTTTCCTTCTCTCCCTTCGAGTCATGTTCACCGCCCGGCCATATAACCGAGCTTCGCGTTCTCGCGGCGCAGTCCCGACAGGGTGAACCTGTTGCTTTTCAGCTTGTTGCAGGGCCCGCAAAGCAGGATGCGGTTGCTGATGTGGTTCAATCCGCCGTCGGAGCGCGGCGTGTTGTGGTCGAGTTCCAGGTAGCGCGGATCGTCAAATTCCCTGTCGCATCCCTGGCACCGGAGGCCGTTCTCACCGATAAGGAAATCCAACATCTCCGCCCGGCTCATACGCCGCTCCTTCGGTTCGTCAACGCGCCTCTTCGTCCTGAGAAACGGGACGGCCTCCTCTCCGTCGTCGGTGCGAACGGGAGGGGTTTTTGAATACGAGATCTGCCCGGCCGTGAAAAGACGTCCGCCCTTGTCTCCGTCGGGAGTCGCCAGCCCCTCGTCCTGAAGTCTCCTGATGACCGTTTCGTGGGCCTTGTCCCAGATATCAATGCCAATCCATTGACGGTTGAGCCTCTCGGCGGCGACCAGCGTCGTGGCGCAGCCGCAGAAGGGATCAAGCACGATGTCGCCCTCGTTCGAGGACGCCTTGATGATGCGTTCGTAGAGGGTGAGAGGCTTTTGGGTAGGATAGCCCGTGCGCTCTTTGGAGGAAGAGGAAATAATCGGCATCTGCCATACATCGGATACTGCCTTCCCTTCGTTTATGATATCGTCAATTTTCTTGAGTTTGTTCTTGCTGTTGCCTTTTCCTCCGGGCATCCAGATGAGTTCATGGCCTTGTTCGTCAACGTGCACTTTCTGCTTTCTGGTTTTGATGAGCTCCTCCCGAGACCACGGCGTTTTCGGCATCAGGAAGTGTCCGAATTTGCTCTTTGCATAAAACAGAATCACATCATGTTTGCGGTTAAAGAATCGAGGCAAGTCCATGAGTCGAAACGAATAATCCCAAACAACCTCATTCCGAAAATTTTTCCATCCGAAGATGGCATCCATTATTGCCTTGAGATAATGGCTGGCCGTCGGGTCGCAATGAAGGTATATGCTCCCGTCTTCCCGGAGTATCCGCTTCATCTCCAGCAGTCTCACGGCCATGAAGCACATATACGCCCCCATGCCGTCCGAATGGGCGTATCTCGCGCTTTCGATGGCTTCCATGAGCTTCGGGAAGTCGTCCGTGATCTGATCGACCCACGCCTGCTGAACGTCATCCTCCCACGACCACCTGTCCTGAAAGGACGCGCCGGAGGCGAGGCTGTCGGGCGTGGCGTGAAAATCGCGGTTCTTGTTGAAGGGCGGGTCGGTGGCGATGAGGTGAATGGAGTTGCTGTTGATGCCGCGCAGAAATTCGAGGTTGTCGCCGTGAAACAGGGTGCGTGATTCAACATTCAACGTTTCGGTCATTATGTCACCCTCCGTTTGCGAATTTTAAGGGCGAGCGCCGATGGTTAAGGATAATGCGTGATTCCCTTTATTCATTCCCTCTTCCGTTTGGCGAAGTCGAGCCACCAGGATTCGCGGACGGCGTTTTTGAGTTTGGGCTTCATCGCCGCGCTTCGGGGGGTTCCGTAGGCGGCCTCGGCCCAGGCGTCGGTAGCAGGAATGCGGGGGTCTTCGAGCTCATAGAGGGCGAGAAGGGAGCGGCGGCTCGTTTTCGTGTCCTGGATTTCCGCCTCCGCCGTCGCTCCCCCGGTGGCGGCCGCTTCGAGTTGATACACGCGCCCCCGCTTCATCCCGTCTACCTCGTGAAGACGGGCGAGATGCTCCTCTCGATACCAGGCCAGCATCTCTTCCTTGATCGCCTCGTTTTCGGGGTTCGGGCTCACCATGTAGAGCCAGGGGGCGTCGTAGCGGTGCGGCTCGCCGACCGACGCCTGGAGGCTGAACACGGCGCGCTCGGCGTCCCGGATGAAGGCCATGCACGCCTGCGTCCAGGGCGTGGGGTTGTTTCTCGATTCGAGGTAGTAGGCGCTCTCGAAGGCGGCGAGGTCGTCGCCCTCGAAGACGCACAGGAAGTTGTGGCGGGCGCCCTCCTCCATCGCGGCGCAGCGCCAGGCGGCGCGAAAGCCGGGGCCGTCCAGCCTCTTCGTCGTATGCTCGCAGTTGTGCCACTTTCGGAACTCTTCGCGGTTTTCGGGGGTGACGTTCAGCCAGATGGCGACGAGCGCCCGGGTCTCTCTCGCCCGCTCCGCCTCTCCCGTCATTCGATGCCCGCGAGCCGCTTCGCGTAGGCGACGGCGGGGGCGACCTCGTGCTCGCGCCAGATGGTCATCTTCTCGGCCTCGATGCTGCCCTCCGCGTGAATCGCCAGCACGGCCTGATAGCCGGCGAAGTCCGACGCCGTAATCTCGGCGATCAGGTTCATGAGCCTGAGCCTGTCCTTCGCCGAAGCGGCGGGCGAGGCGCCCAGGTATTTGTCGATCAGCGCGGCCAGTGTCGGGTCTTCCAGGTCCTCCGCGCTCGGCCCGGTGACGAGCAGTCCGCCCGCGATGTCCTGCGCCCAGGCGAGCGCCTGGTGGTAGCCCGTGGCGAAGTGGAGCTTCGCGACGTTGATGAGCTCCGCGTTCGGCACGGCGACGCCTTCGACCATCCCGCATTCCCTGGCGGCCTCGCGCGTCATGCCCCGGCAGATCTGCGCGTAGGAGATGAGTTTGGCGAGCTTGTCCCGCACGTGGCCCGCCCGCAGGACGCCGTTGTATTCCGCCATGAGGTGGGAGGCGCCCACGAACAGATCCACGAGCGGCAGCTTGTAGCTTACGGCGGTGAAGCGGTGGAATTCCACGAAGGTTTTCGCCAGCGGGCCGGCCATCTCCGTCTCCCCGTTCAGGAACACCCGCTCCCAGGGAACCTTCACGTCCTCGAAGACGGTGAGCGTCTCCATCATCTTGTGGCTGGCGGAGACGGGATTCTCGAACGCGGCGCCCTTCCGCCCCCCGTAGCCGCTGGCGAGCATGATGAGGCCCGGCGCGTTCGCCGGAACGGCGCAGGCCACCGCGTAGGCCTCGTCCCCCTCGCTCATGCTTCTGGTCGGCAGCACGATGATCTCGTGCGCGTTGGTGGAGACCGAGGTGTGAACCTTCGCCCCGCGCAGGGTGACACCCTCGTCGTCCCGGGCGACCACGCGGACGTAATAATCCGGGTGCGCCTGCTGGCGGGGGCCCTTTCCCCGGTCTCCCTTCACGTCGGTCTGGGCGACGGCGACGGCCAGGTCGTTGTCCCGGCAATGCCGATGAAACTTCTCGACGCGGGCGAGATAGTCCGTCCCCAGCTCCCTGTCCATGCGCGAGGCGAGGAGGCGGAGCGCGAAGAGGGCGTCGCTCCCGATTTCCTTGATGAGGACGACGAGCGTGCCGCCCAGGGCCGTGGCGCGCTCGATGAGGGCGCTTCTCTTGAGGAGGTCGTCCGCGCTCGCCGGGACGTGGTAGTAGCGGGAGTAGGGGCCGTCCGGGCCCCGGACGATCGCCAGTTCTTCTTCGGCTTCCGCCATCTTGTAGTCGATGGCGGCGTGGTTCACCGCGATCCCGATGACGGGATGGGACGTCACGTCCTCCACCCGTTCGCCCCGGTAATAGACCACGCGGCCGTCGCGCAGGCTCCTCCTGTATTCGTCGGGACTCATGAGCGGCATGACGCTTTTCTCCTCATGGCCGGCCGCGCCCGTTTCGGCCCGGGGCCGGGCGGCGGGAGCGGGGAGGGGTCATCCTCCCGCGAGTTCGGCGAGCTTTCCTTCCTTGTCCCAGGCCTGCAGCTGCGGAAGGCCGCCGATGGCCTCGTCGTCGATGACGATCTGGGGCGCCGACTTTCCCCCGGTGCGCGCCATCATGGCCTCCCATTCGGGCGTCCCGCCGAACACCAGATGCTCCGTCCATTCGAGACCGCGCTTTTTCAGAAGATTCTTCGCGGCGACGCAGAAGGCGCAGGGGTTGGTGGTGTAGATCTCGATGCGGGCTGCCATGTTCGCCTCCATGAAAGCGTTGAGCGATGGTTGACGGGTTTTTTGTTCTCTACCGGCGCGGAAAATCACTCCAGCATAGCAAAACCGCGAGGAGTCGTCATCCGAAAGGGGGCCGCGCCGCGCGCGGGAATTATTGACACGACGGGTGAAAGAAAATATACATGGGCGGGATGGAGCCGGCGTGCGCTCCCGCGGCCCTTTCACGCGGGAACGGACGGGGACGCGCGGAGAAATGAGGCGCGGCGCGCGGTTCGCTTCACGTCCGCCCGCCCGCGCCCGGAGGAAGCGGGCGTTGATATCTTTGGGCCGCCACCTTCTGGCGGAATTCCACGATTGCGGAGCGGACGCGCTGAACGATCCCGCCCGGGTCGAGCGGCTGATGAGCGAGGCCGCCCGCCTGAGCCGCGCCACCGTCGTGCAGAGCGTGTTTCACGCCTTCAGCCCCCACGGGGTGAGCGGGGTGGTCGTCGTGGAGGAGAGCCACCTCGCGGTGCATACGTGGCCGGAATACCGCTACGCCGCGGTCGATTACTTCTCCTGCGGCGACCTCGACTGCGAGGCGGCGCTGAGGCATCTCGAAGAGGGCTTTCTCGCTGCGCGCGTGGAGACGAAGGAGGTGGCGCGCGGCGTCATTCACCGGCGCGACGCTTCCCTGAGCCTGCCTTTCGCTCCGGGTGGAGAATGAAGGGCTCCTCTCTCATCCCGGGACAGGGAGGCGCGTGAGCGGTGCTCGCCCCCACGCCGGCGAAGTATTTCATGGCGCATGGATGCGCGGAGGGGCCGAGCGCGCTCAACGCCTTCGACGGCGCGCTGATGAGCGCGGGCGTGGGCAATCTGAATCTGGTGCGCCTGAGCAGCATTCTTCCGCCGCGCTGCGAGGAGGGCCGGCCGCCGCGGCTGCTCCAGGGCGCGCTGGCGCCCGCCGCCTACGCCTCGGTGACCTCCGACGCGCCGGGCCAGGTGATCGCGGCGGCGGTGGCCATCGCCATCCCCGAGGACGAGGCGCACTGCGGCCTCATCATGGAGCATCACGATTTCGCGCCGCGCGAGGCGGTGGAGGAGAAAGCCAGGCGAATGGCGGAGGACGGCATGGACTTTCGCGGAAAGCGGATCAGGGAAATCAGGAGCGTCGCCGCCGAGCACGTCGTGAAGCGCACGGGAGCCGCTTTCGCGGGCGTGATCCTTTGGAGCTGAGGAAAGCCCCGTTCATGCCCGCGCGCCCCCCCGGCAAGGGGGCGTTCTGGTTCACCGAATACCACGGCCCGGGCACCGGCCTCGCCTTCAAGGTGCGGCGAACCCTTTTTTCCGCGAGGAGCGCGTTTCAGGAGATCGCCCTGGTCGAGACGGAGGATTTCGGCCGCGCCCTCGTGCTCGACGGCGCCGTCCAGACCACCGAGCGCGACGAGTTCGTCTATCACGAGATGCTGGTTCACGTGCCCATGTGCGCCCACCCCGGCCCCAGGAGCGTGGCCGTCATCGGGGGCGGCGACGGCGGCTGCGCGCGCGAGGCGCTGCGCCACGAGACGGTCGAGCGGGTCACGCTCGTGGAGATTGACGCCATGGTGGTGGACTGCTGCCGGGAGTTCCTGCCGGGCATCGCGGGAAAGCTCGACGACCCCCGGGTGGAGGTGCGGATCGAGGACGGCGTGAAGTTCATCGAACGGCATCGGGGAGCGTTCGACGTCGTCCTCGTGGACTCCACGGACCCGGTCGCCATGGCCGGCCCCCTGACGCGAACCTCGTTTTTGCGGGCGGCGAAGCGCGCGCTGGCGCCTCGCGGCCTCTACGCCGCGCAGACCCAGGGGCCGATATTCGAGGCGCGCCGGATGCGGAGCATCTGCAAGCGGGTCGGGAAAGCGTTTCCGGGCGCGTCGTTCTACCTGGCCGGCGTGCCGACCTACCCGGGGGGCGTCTGGTCGTTCGCCCTGGCGTCCAAATCCGGGAAAAAGATGAGCCGCGTGAAGCCCAGGACGCCCGGCCCGCGCGGGAAGACCCATTACTACTCCCCCGCCGTTCACGAGGCCGCCTTCACGCATCCGCCCTACGTGGCGGAGATTCTTCGCTGATGGACGAGGCGCCGCTCCGCTTCCTGCGCGCGGACGCGCCGTTCGAGGCGGCGCGAGTCGTTCTGCTGGGCTGCCCCTTCGACGCGACGGCGAGCTTTCGCAAGGGGGCGCGCCTGGGTCCCGACGCCATCCGGCGCGCCTCCGACGTCCTCGAAGCCTACAGCCCGCGCCTGAACAGGGACCTGGCGGACGCCGCCCTGCGCGACGTGGGCGACGCCGACTGCTCCTCCGGCGACGTCGAGACCGTCCTGGCGGCCATTCAGGTCGAGGCTTCCGGGATATTCCGGTCGGGCAGGCGTCCGATCTTCCTGGGCGGGGAGCATCTGGTGAGCCTTCCCCTGGTTCGGGCGGCGCTGGAATTCTTCCCCGGTCTGGCCGTGCTCCAATGGGACGCGCACGCGGACTTGCGAGAGGCGTATCGGGGAGAGCGCCTCTCGCACGCCTGCGTCATGCGGCGCATCCTGGAGCTGGAGGGCGTCGGCCCGCTGCGCCAGTTCGGCGTCCGTTCGGGGACTCGGGCGGAGTTCGAGTGGATGCGCGCGAACGAAACGGCCCGCCCCCTCGCGCCGCGGAGCCTGGAGTCGGCGCTGGCGGAAATCGGCGGCCGGCCTGCGTATCTCACGATCGACGTGGACGTTCTCGACCCGGGCGAGATGCCCGGCACGGGAACCCCCGAACCCGGCGGACTCCGCTTCGGGGAGCTGGAGGCGTGCCTCTCCGTCCTGAACGAATCGGGCGCGCGGGTGGTCGGCGCCGATCTGGTGGAGCTCGCCCCCGAATGGGACGCTTCCGGGGCGAGCGCCGTCGCGGCCGCCAAGATCGCGCGCGAACTCGCGCTGATATTGAGCGCGTGAGGCACGGCGGCCGAAACGCGGCCACGCGCCCGGCTTTTGACTTGCGTCGCGGGATTGCATGACGGGGCGAAATGCCCATATAATTCACCCATTCTTTTTACTTCGTGATTTTGTATACAGTATACTTTACCAACGGCACTTTCGTATCGAGCGCCTCCGGGCGGCGAAGCCCGGTGGAGAAGCTGACGGACGCATTTTTTGACGCTCACTCATCACCTCGCGCATGGAGACGCCCATGGCCGAAGAAAAGCCCCGCCAATTCGTTGGAAGCGTGGAATTCAAGAAGGGCCTTGAGGGGGCCATCACGAACGAGAGCGCCATCAGCTACGTGGACGGCGCGAACGGGAAGCTGATTTATCGAGGCTACAGCATCGACGACCTCTGTGCCGGAGGCGGGGGCTACGAGGAGACGGCCTACCTGCTGCTCCACGGGAAGCTGCCCAGCCGGAGCGAGCTCGACGCCTTCAACGCGGATCTGGCCTCCCGCCGGGGCGTCCCCGAGGAAGTCGAGGGGCTGATCGCGCGAATCGCCCCGAAGTGCCACCCCATGAGCACGCTTCGCACCGCCGTCTCCATGCTGGGCTGCCTGAATCCGAAGGAATTCGAGGTGACGGTGGAGAACGACTTCGACATCGCCCTCACGCTGACGGCGCAGTTTCCCACCCTCGTGGCGGCTATTCAGAGGGCGAGGAGGGGCGAGCCCTTTCTGGCGCCGGATCCTTCCAGGGGGCTCTCGGAGGATTTTCTGCGGATGATGACGGGCGAGGCGCCCGACGCGCGCACGACGGAGGTGATGGACATGGCGCTCATCATCCACGCCGAGCACGGCATGAACGCCTCCACCTTCTCCGCCATGGTGACGAACAGCTCGCTGACGGACTTCTACAGCTCCATCGTCGCCGGCATCGGCTCGCTCAAGGGGCCCCTGCACGGCGGGGCGAACGAGGCCACCCTGCGCACGTTCACGGAAATAGGCGACCCCGCCACGACGGAGGAATGGTTCCGGGAGGCGAAGGCGAAGAAGGTGAAGCTGATGGGCTTCGGCCACCGCGTCTACAAGGCCTACGACCCGAGGGCGCGGCTGTTCGACCCCATCGCCAAAGAGTTCGCCGAGCGCGCCGGCACGGGCCACCTCTACGAGATCGCCAAGAAGCTCGAGGCGCTGGTGGTGGCGGATCTGGGCGGCAAGGGCATCTTCCCCAACGTCGATTTCTTCTCGGGCGTCATCTACAACGCCATGGGCATCGACACGGACATGTTCACGCCCATCTTCGCCGTGCCGCGCATCGCCGGCTGGTCGGCGCGCATTCTCGAGTATCTGCCGGAAAACCGCCTCTTCCGGCCCCGCGCGGTCTACGTCGGCGACCTGGAGTCGCAATACAGGCCGATTGACGAGCGGTAGGGGGACTGGACGGCCCCAAACGAAAAACGGCTCCCGCGCGGGGGATTATATCTTTGGGAGTTTGAAGAGCATCGGGTTCTTATATTCGGGTTGACGTTTTGGGGGATGTTCATATCGCCTATGGCGTTCGGGTGTTTCTTTTAGGCGCCGTGGGTGGAATTTACGCTTGGACGAACTTCATAGTTTATGCCCAAATCACTCCCGTAAATGATGAAGCGCAATGGCGCACCGTGAACATAGCGGAGGAATACGCGAGGGAGGGAGGCGAAGGCGAGGAACCGATGAAGGCGAGGGAGAACCCGGAGACGCGCTGAGAACTCATCCTGATCGGGCGCACGGTCAAGATGCTCGACATGGCGATCAAAGAGTGGTTTGAAGGCGACTACCAGAGATTGGTGTATTGGGAAAACGAGGCGCGGAAAATCAGAACCGTTGAAGGGAGCGCGTCCATAGAGGAGGCGCGGGAAAAGGCAGAGCAAACGATCTTCGGGCGGACGCCGCAAATCGGCGGCATCCGGGAGGGGAGAATCTCAACGGCGGAAGTGCTGATGCACCTCCTGAAAAAGGTTGGAGAGCAGAGCGCGAAACTGCTCGAATCGGAAGAACTGAAAAGAGCAACCGCAGGTGAGTAAGTAATCCGGAGGGAGAACCATGGAGAAGGGAAAGCGGTTAAAAGCAGAGCGTGAAAAAGCCAGAGCGGAACATCCCGTGCTCGAAGAGTAGAGAGAAGCAATCCTTGAAGAGGAGATCATGAATAGCCCTGAACGGCTGGAAATGATCGAGCGCGAAGAAGCCATGAAACAGGGGGCAATCCTCTATACAGAATACACCAATGAGTTGGGAGCCACAACGGGAATCCTGAAAGAATGGCGCGAAGACATGGGCGATGGCGAATACGATGAATGCGAAGAATACATACCCAGTGGAGACGAGGAGTTTGAAGAAGCACTTGCCGAAGCGCATGCGGTGAGAAATGCGACATCGGGAGAACAAGCAGAATAAAGCCCCGCGCCCGAAGGAGCCAACGGGCGCGGGAGGCGCGGCGCGCGGGAAATCGAACCCGAAAACTACGCGCCGCTAGCCCATCGACGCAACGATGAGCTTGACATCTTACCGGAGACCATACCATAGGGGCGCAACATCAAGGCAGGGCTTGGCTGGGCATGGCTTGGCGTGGCGAGGAAGGGTTTGGCGGTATCCCGAACGTCAAAAACCGCCGCAAATAGAACACCGCGCCGGAGCAGGCACGCCGACGCGGTGTTGAGACGGTGGACGGCTCCCAGAAGATGTCAAGAGCAACGGAAAGAAAATAGATGTTATTTTGTTGAAACTTTCAGCAAGGCGTCTGTCTTTCAGTGAATGAGCTGAAAGAGCATATCAAACGCTAGGGGGTTACTCTTTTCCCGACGTTGGAAGCCGCTTTTCGCTGAGTGGCGCGCGGAGCCGTCACGGAAGGACGCCGGGCGAATCCCCTAGTCGTCCCCTTCGGCGAACTCCTCGAAGGTGTGGAACAGGCCGTCCAGCACGCGCCCGGCCTGCTCCTCGAGGCCCGGCCTGTCGAGGGGCAGGTCGATGGCGTAGCGGAAGGCGCCGTCGTGGTAGTGCTCCACCTTGTGCTCCTCTTCCTCGCCCGCCTCCTCCATGCCGTCATAGACGAAATCGTCGATGGGGTCCTTGCTGTCCAGGATGGCGTGTTCGATGTCCTCGTTCATGTAGCGGTCAAGGGTCGCGAAGCTGACGCGGAGTTTGCCGTCGGCCTCGTTTTTCTCGAACTCGAACCAGCAGACGTCGTTCACGTTCAGCCGGATGGAGCGGCCGGAAGGATCGGGAGCGGGCGTGAAGCGGTCGTCCGCCGCGTAGCGCTTTATCATGCCTGTAATGATGTCCGCCAAACCGGTAGCCTCCGCGCGCGTGGGCGTTTTCGGGAATTCGGCCTCATCTTCGCCGCGCGGGCAATATAGCGCGGAACCCCCGCTTCGCCAAGAGAAGCCCCGCGTCGGCCGCCGGGAATTCCGGCGGCCGTTTTCCCGCCGCCGCCCGGGGCGGCTTTCTTCGCCGAAGCGGAGGATGGGCGGCGCGCCGCCCATCCTCCGGAGGCCGCTCTCCGCTTACTTCGTCATGTCCTTGATGAGCCGCGTGTAGCCGTCGAAATTCGGCTTCCGGGTCTTCTCGTAGTCCGCGCCGCTCATGAACTGCACGCCCTCGCCGATGCTGCGCATGAAGCGCTTGAAGGATTTGTTCTTCGTGAGCTTCACGAAGGCGCCGCGCAGCGCCTCGAGCCTCTCGGCCGGAATTTTGGACGGCGCCATGAAGATGCGGTCCATCCGGAAGCTCACGCCCTTGTAGCCGAGCTCCTCCGTGGTGGGGACGTTCTTGAAGTCCTTGTCCTTCGAGAGGCGCTTGTCGCCCGTGAGGGCGAGCACGGTGATTTTGCCCGCCCGGAGGTGGGGGCGCAGCTGGGTCGGGAAGCCGATGCCCACGTCGTCCTGCCCGGAGAGGACGGCGCGGAGGGCGGGGCCGCCGCCCTTGTGGGGAATGAAGTTGACCTTGATGCCGGCCGCGCGAACGAACTGCATGGAGGGCACGTGCCCCGCCCCCCAGACGCCGCTGTGTCCCCAGTTGATCTTGCCGGGGTTTTTCTTGGCGTAGGCGACGAACTCCTTCATGGATTGCCACGGCCTGTTCGAGAGCGAGAAGAACAGCGGCTGCGCGTGGTTGATCTTGGCGATGGCCGAGAAATCGCGCATGGTGTTGAAGGGCACCTTGCGCGTCTGCGGCACGAGCTGGTCGAAGCCGTTGTGGCTGAAGAGGATGGTGTAGCCGTCCGGCTTGGCCTTGGCCACGAAGCCCGTGCCCTTCATGCCCGCGCCGCCCGGGACGAGCTTCACGACCATGGGCTGGCCGAGAATGTCGGCGATGATGCTGGTGATGCCGCGCGCGTGGAGGTCGTGGCTGCCGCCGGCGCCCACGGGCAGGACGAGGGTGATGGGGCGATCCGGGTAGGCCGCGCCGCCGGCGGAGGGCAGCGCGAGCGCGGCGAGCAGCGCCAGGACGGCCAGGACGGAGAAAGAGCGTCTCTTCATGGTGATCTCCCTTTTGGTGAATGCGCCCCTCATGGAGCGGCGGACCCCGTGGCCCGCCGCCACGCCGGGCGAAGAACGAGACAGGCGACCCAAATCAGCGCCGCCGCCAGGAAGGCGGAGGCGATCGGTCTTTCAATGAAGAAATAGGAAAAAGGCGAGCCCTTCGCGTAGAGCATGGACTGGCTCAGGCGATATTCTATCGGCTCGGCCAGCACGAACGCGATGATGAGGGGCGCCAGGTCGAACTTGAACTTTCTCAGAATATAGGCGCACACCCCGATGACGACCATCAGAATCACGTCCGTGTTCGAGCCGGTGGAGAGCGCGCCGACGAAGGCCAGCGCCACGATGACGGGAATGAGATACGCCTTTTTCAGCTGGATGGCGCGGGCGAAGGGCTTGAGCAGGACGTAGCCCAGGAAGAAGAACAGCACGTTGGCCAGCACCATGGTGAGGATGAGGGCGTACATCAGCGCGCCCTGCTCCTGGAATATCTGGGGGCCGGGGCGCATCCCGTGCGCCACGAACGCGCCCAGGAGGATGGCCGTGACGTTGTCGCCCGGAATCCCCAGGGTCAGCAGGGGAACCAGCGTGGGGCCGTTGACGGCGTTGTTCGCCGCCTCGGGCGCCGCGATCCCGTCGAGCTCGCCTTTGCCGAAGTTTTCGGGATTTTTCGAGGCGCTCTTCGCCGCGCTGTAGCCGATGAAGGCGGCCACCACCTGCCCCACCCCCGGCACCATGCCGATGCCCGTCCCGATGGCGGTGGAGCGCAGAATGCTGCGAATCGACGCCTTGAACTCGCGCCAGCGCAGGCGCTCACCGGCCTTTTCGAGGCTCACGCGCTCGCTGATGAAGCGCGCCGTTCGGGACTCCACCGCCTCGAGCACCTCGGGCATGGCGAAGATGCCGATCGCCAGCGGGATGAGGGGGATGCCCGCGCTGAGCGCCTCGAGGCCGAACGTCATCCGGGTGGCGCCCGTCGTGGCGTCCGTGCCGATGAACCCCAGCCCCATGCCGATGCAGGCGGCGATGGCTCCCTTGAGGCCCGAATCGCTCGACACGCTGGCGATGAGCACCAGCGAGAAGATGATGACGGCGAACACCTCCGGCGGGCCGATCAGCAGCGTGATGATGGCGATGGGACCGATGAGCGCCAGGGTGAAGACGTCCGAGAGCGTGTCGGCGATGGTGGAGGAGAACAGCGCCATCTCCAGCGCCTTGCGCCCCTGGCCCTTGCGGGTGAGCGCGGGGCCGTCGAAGGTCGTGGCGATGGAGGCGCCCGTGCCCGGGATGCCGACCAGAATGGCCGGGATGCTCCCCCCGTAAATTCCCCCCTTGTAGATGCCGATCAGGAAGGGGATGCCGAGCATGGGCTCGAGCTTGAAGGAGATGGGCAGAAGCACCGACATGGCGAGGATGGTGGTGAGGCCCGGCATGGCGCCCACGAACATGCCGATGGCGAGCCCCGCGCTGAGGTAGAGATAGGTGTCTATCCGCATCAGCAGGGCGAAGGCCTGCAGGAAGGAATCGAGCAAGTCCCCGCGTCTCCTCAGGCGCCCAGAAAAACGCCGGAGAGGAACTTCATGATCGCGTCCTCGACGCCGGCGATGGCTTCGTATTCGCTTCTCGGCAGCGAGATGAGCAGCAGCCGCTCGAAGACGAAGCGGATGACGACGGGCATGAGGACGACGAGGGGCGCGAGAATCCGGAGCCGCCTCACCCCCAGATACCACGTCGCCGCCCCCGCCATCAGCAGGGTGGAGAGGCCGTAGCCGAGCGCGGACACGAGCATGGCGTACGCGGCGACGATGAAAATCATCATCGCGCCCCGGCGGATTCGCCCGGTCTCCGGCGCACCGGCGGCGCGCCGGACGAGGCGCGCCTTTCGCCAGGCGATCAGCAGATGGCAGAGGCACAACGCGGCGAGCGCGGCGAACGCGAGCCTCGGGAAAAACACGGGCGAGAGGGTGATAAAGCTCTGGGCGGACGAGATGCCGCCGGACGCGATCAGGCGCGGCATGAACAGGGAAAGCCCCGCCGAGACGAGCGCCATCGAGGCGGCGAGGCAGACTTCCAGACGCGGCAACGCGGCGCCCGGCGCGTCCGTCACGCCGTCGTCAGAAGCCGAGCCGTTGCGGGAAGACATGGGCGCTCCCATCGAATGAGGCCTCTTTCCGCGCCGCCGCTCCCGAATCTTTCTTCATCCTCCGATGAAGTGGCGCCGCCTTGAGGATTCGCGTATTATTCCCCAATCGGTCGGCGGGAGCAAACTTTCATTCCACCCGTTGGAGGCGGGGCGCGGGGAGAGCCGTTTATGAAAATCATCAATTCCATGAGCGTGGGCAGGGACGACGCCTACGAGCCTCCCTATTCCATCATGTGGGGGGTGAACGACGAGACGACGGACACGAAAGTGATGACCATGCAGCGCACCATCATTCCGCCGGGCGGGAAGAACCGGATGCACACCCATGCGTGCGACGCGGTGTTTTACGTGAACAAGGGGCCGATTTACGTCTTTTGCGGCGATCCGAAGAATCCCGAGAAGCACGTCGTCGAGGCGGGCCATTTCTGCTACGCGCCGGCGGGCGAGCCGCACGGCCAGGAAAACCCGAGCCGGACGGAGCCCGCGGAGCTCATCGCCACCTACGGAAACTGCTCCCATCAGGACAAGGCGGGCACGACCTTCGTGGAATAGCATCCCTGGAGGCGCGCGATGGACCGAGGAATCTGGGCGTCCTGGTATGATCTGCCGGACGAGAGGAGAGAAGCCTGTTGCGCGTGGCTGCACGGGGAGTACCTGCCGGCGATGCTGCGGCGCGGGGGCTTCCTGTGGGCGGCGCACTACGAGATCACCGGCGGCGGCGCGCAGATGGAGCGGGTGAAGGCCGACGCGCTCTCCTACGCGGAGGGCGGGGAGGTTCCCTCTGGGACGCGGTTCCTGCTTCTTTTCGGAGCGGCCTCTCCCCACGTGTTCTTTCATCCGACGATTGACGAGATTGAGAGGGAGCAGTCCGCCGAGGCGCGCGCCATGCTGGGCCTTCGCGTCGGGCTGCGCGCCTGCGTGTTCAGCGAGGAGGCGCGCGTCGATGGACCCGACGCGGGCGCGCGGGGACCCGGCGTCACGCCCGGCCCCGCCATCCAGATGGGCCAGTTCCTGGCCGAGGACGCCGCGGCGGAGCACGATCTCGGCGCGTGGTACGCGCAGTATCGACTCAGGTTCATGGAGAGGATGCCGGGCTGCATCGGCGCGAGAAAGCTGCTCTCCGCGGCCGGCTGGGCCAAGCATTCGATCCTGTACGAGTTCACCTCGCTCGAGGCGAGGCATGAAGGGTTCCAGGCGCACGAGAGCCTCTCGCTGGACGAGAGCCAATGGTCGGGCCGCGTGGTGCGGAAGCTGATTCACGCCCCCGGCAGCCCGAGCGTGGGACGCCGCCTGTGGCCTCCGGCGGATGGGGACCGCGCAGCCGAAGGAGGAGACGCCGATGGCGCAACTGCCGATTCTGACGGATGAGGAAGCGGGCCCCGAGGCGGGGGTGGTGTTCGACGCGAGCCGCAGGATGTTCGGCCGCGTGGCCAACGCGATACGGATGAGCGCGGCCAGTCCGAGGATGCTCCAGCCGCTTTTCGGCTTCCTGCTCTCGCTGTGCCGGGCGGAGATCACCGGCGTGCTCGACGCCAGAACGAAGGCGCTGCTGATTCTCAAGACCTCGATGGCGAACGGGTGCGAATACTGAACGGCGCACAACGTCACGTTCGGTCGGGCGTGCGGGCTGTCGGATGCGCAGATTGACGCCGTAAGGGACGATGCGTACGGGGAATCGGATTCGTTCACCGAAGCCGAGAAGGCGGCCATCGCCTGGGGGTATCACCTGACGAAATACACCTTCTCGCGGCATCCCGAGGCGCTGGAGAACATGAAGAAGCACTACGATCACGCCCAGATCGTCGAGGCCACGCTCGTTTCCGGCTATTTCAACATGTGGAACCGCTTCACCGACGCTCTGGAGAGCGACCTGGAGGGGGCGGACCAGATGAGCCTTTTCACAAAATCCGCCGTGCTCCACGAGAAGGATTTCGTGGAGTTCATGAACAACTGCTGGTGGGCGCGGGAAGGAGCGGCCGCCGAAGGCGCAGGGCGCGGCTGACGCCCGTCGCTTCCGTCTTCGGCGCCGCTTCGGCGGGCGCGCTTTTAATCGTTTTCCCGCTTCGCGCCGCCCAGCAGCGTCTCCAGCAGTTCCCCGCGCGCCCCGATCAGCAGCGCGGCCAGCGCGATGGCGAGGCTCATCAGGGGGAGGTTGCTCCCGCCCACGAAGATGGCGGCGGCCGGCATCAGCGCGATGGCGATGAGCTCCGCGTGGTCGCGCCTCCCGGTGAGGGAGGAGACGAGCAGCGCGACCGTCGCGCATATCACCAGGGTGAACGGGGACGCGCCGAGCAGGACGCCCGCCGCGCTCGCCGTTCCGCGTCCGCCCCGAAACCCGTGAAACAGGGGCCGCGCCTCGCCGGCCACGACGGCGACGCCGGCCGCGGCCGCGGCCCAGGGCGAGCCGCTCAGCCGCCAGGCCAGCCCCAGCGCCAGTTGCGCCTTCAGAAAGTCGGCGAGGAAGACGAGCAGTCCCACGCGCTTCCCGAGAACGGCCCAGACGCCCGCGAAATCGAGTTTTCCGGCGCGCAGGTCCGCTCCCCGCGCCCTGGCGGCCCACCAGGCCGGCGAGATGGAGCCCAGGGCGTAGGCGAACGCCGCCGGAAGAAGGAGCGAAAAAATGTCCAAGGCGAAATCTCCCGTCCATGAAGCTCCCGCCCATCTTGCGGGATTCTCCCGAGCCTGAAAAGCGGCTTGCGCCGGCGATAGATGCTTCACGCGCCGCGGTTATCGTCGCGGAAAAAGCGGGAATCGTCCTGAACGCTCGCGTCGGCTTTCGACGGGGATGGATCGCTTTCTGCGAAGGCCCCGCCGGAGATTGCGGGCGGGGCTTATCTCTTGTTCAGTACCGCGTTCTTGCGCTGCTGGAGGTAGACGCTGCGGATGAGGGCGTAGTGATCGAGAGCGAAGGGGTCTTTCTTGAGCTGCTCCATGGATTCGATCAGGCGCTCTCTCACGTCGATGAGCTCCCCGCCCCGGAGTCCCAGAAGGATGTTCCGCGCGTCGTCGCTGGCGGCGCCGACGTAATACAGGGGGTCCATGAAGATGTCCGCCGCCCTGCCCAGGCTGTCCCGAAACGTGGACGGCCCCAGAAGGGGGAGGACGAGGTAGATTCCCGGGTCCACGCCCCACGCGCCCAGGGTCTGGCCGAAATCCTCGCCGTGGTGCGGCAGGCCCATCTCTTTCGCAGGGTCGAAAAGCCCGCCCACGCCCAGTGTGGTGTTGATCACGAACCGGCCCAGGGTGACCTCGGCGCGCTTCCCCTCTCCCTGGAGGATGTCGTTCGCCAGGACGAGGGGGGCGTTCAGATTCCGCGTGAAATTGCGGAGCGAATCGCGGACGGGCTTCGGGAAAATCGCTTGGTAGACGCGCGCGAGGGGCAGCAGGAGGACGGCGTCCAGCGCCTCGTTGAGCGCGAAGAACGCGCGGTTCAGGGGTTCGAGCGGGTCAATCGATTCCACCGCCCGATCCTCCTCGTCGAAGTCGTGGTTCGACCCCCGGGCGGAGGCGCCCAGGAGCGCCAGGCACAGGGCGAGGACGAGCAGTCCGCGCGCCCATTCGCCCCGCTTTTCGCCTCCTCTTCGACGCGGCATGGAATCGTCTCCGTTTCTTTCCGTTTCGGGCGTCGGGTCCGGGATTCCCGGAAAAGCGGCTTTCGCGGTCGAGGCGGACTTAGGCCAGCGCGCCTTCGCAGGAGGAGCCCGTTCCGGCCGTGCAGCCGAAGCAGTGATCGGCCAGCAGAATTTCCCGTCCCAGGAGATCGGCCGGCGTCACGTCCCAGAGCTTCAGGGGCGTCCCGTTGCCGAGCGACATGCCGAGCATCTGGTTGAAGTCGCAATCGTAGAGAGCGCCGTCCCACCCCACGCTGATGAGGTTGCGGCACATCAGGCTGGAGAGCGTCTCCGGGTTGTAGGCTTCCTGCAGTCGCGCCATGTAGCTCTCCAGCTTCCCGCGCGACTTCAGGAAGCCGGCGAAGCGGGTGATGGGCATGTTGGTGATGGCGTAGAGGTGATGAAAGCGGATGCCGTAGCGGCGGAGAAGCTCCCGCTTGTAGTCCGCCTCCAGAGCCTCCTGGGGGGGCGGGAGGTTGTCGTCCACGGGGTTGTAGACGAGGTTCAGCGTCAGGTCTCCCGGGGGGCCGAATCCCGCCTTGTTCAGCTCCTGGAGGGCGCGGATCGACTTCTCGAACACCCCGTCCCCGCGCTGGGCGTCCACGTTCTCCTCCAGATAGCAGGGAAGCGAGCAGACGAGCTCCACCCGGTTCGCGCGGTAGAAGTCGATTAAATCCTCCTCTCCTGGTTCGAACACCACCGAGAGGTTGGAGCGCACCATGACGCGCCTCCCCCTCCGGCGGGCGGCGGCGACGATGCGCCTGAAGTGGGGGTTCAGCTCGGGGGCGCCTCCCGTGATGTCGATGGTGGGGATTCGCGCGCCCTCGAGCCATTTGATGATGCGGCTCGCCGTCTCTTTGGTCATGATCTCTTTGCGGTGCGGGCCCGCGCCCACGTGGCAATGCGCGCAGGTCTGGTTGCAGTATTTGCCCACGTTGATCTGGAGCGTGGTGAGTTCGGTGCGATCCAGGTGCGGCGCGTCCCGGCGGACGCGCTCCTTGAAATGTCCGGCTCCGCTGGAAAGAGGCAGGGACATGCGCGCGGGCATTCTTCCTCCGGCGGCGGGGGCGTCGTTCACTTCCTCGTGCGGCCTAGGCGGTGCGGACCAGTTTTCTGCGAAGCGATTTGATGCGCCTTCTGACGCGCCTGAGCTGAACGCCGTCTTTCGCCTCGACGTGCTGATCCCGCGTGGCCTTGAGAGATTTGATCCGCTGCTTGACGGCGCTTCTGTCGATCTTCGAGGCGCGCTTCGCCTCGACCGGCGGGATGCCGTTGATCTCCTTGAGCGCCCGGATCAGCTGGCTCTTGTCCATCCCGTGAACGCCCGAGATTTTTCCGCCGTAAGCCAGAGCGGCCTCCTTGAGCTTGGGGACGTTCATCTTGTCGATCTCTTTCGCCGTCAGGACGGGACCCGCCCCCTCCTCGGCTTTTTCTTCTTCCGCCATCTTCCTCTCCTGGTATGTTCGCTTCAGCGCAACGGCGAGAAGCGGTTGCGCTCTTCAAATGCGGATGCGCGCCGCATGACGGCGGGGATGAGTTCGCCGAAGCGGGCTTGACGGCCAAACCTAGCAAAACGGGAAGCGGCAAGCAACAGGGTTTCGGGAGCGAAGCGCCGACGGGACGTTTTGCGGCTTGCCCGGTTTTCGTCTCGGTGATAGAAACGGAGGACAAGGCTTGTCCCGCTGGCGCGGATTTTCATCGAAAAGGGGCGTGACCCGTGGCCGAGAAACTACTCGAAGTAAAAGACCTGGTGAAGCACTTCCCGGTTCGGGGCGGCGTGTTCTCCCGGATTCGCAACTACGTGCGCGCCGTGGACGGGGTGAGCTTCGACCTCGAGTCGGGGGAGACGCTCGGGCTGGTCGGGGAGAGCGGCTGCGGGAAGTCCACGACCGGCCGCGCCTTGCTGCGCCTCATCGAACCGACATCGGGCGAGGTCAACTTCGGGGGATCGGACGTCTGCTCCCTGGACAGAGAGTCGATGCGCAGGCTGAGGCGGGAGATGCAGATCATCTTTCAGGACCCCTATGCCTCTCTCAACCCGCGCATGACGGTGGGCAGCATCGTGGGCGAGCCCCTGACCATCCACGGCATCGCCAAGGGCAAGGAGAAGGAGGAGAAGGTCGCCTCGCTTCTCCACAGGGTGGGTCTGCGGCCGGAGCATATCCGGCGCTACCCTCACGAGTTCTCGGGCGGCCAGCGCCAGCGCATCGGCATCGCCCGCGCGCTGGCGC
This sequence comes from bacterium, assembly GCA_965242545.1. GTDB lineage: Bacteria > UBA8248 > UBA8248 > UBA8248 > UBA8248 > Bin107. The sequence continues at coordinate 2,589,286 of OZ251456.1, read as the reverse complement.
TCAACCCGAAGCTCATCGTCGCCGACGAGCCGGTGAGCGCTCTCGACGTGTCGATCCAGGCGCAGGTGATCAACCTGCTCGAGGATCTGCAAAAGGAGTTCGGCATCGCCTACGTGCTCATCGCGCACGACTTGGCCGTCGTCCAGCACGTGAGCGACCGCATCGCCGTCATGTATCTGGGCAAGATCGTGGAGATGGCCTCGGCCGACAGGGTGGTGATGGGGCCGAAGCACCCCTACACCGAAGCGCTGCTTTCCGCCGTGCCGGTTCCTGACCCGACGGTGAAGAAAAAGCGCATGATCCTCACCGGCGACGTGCCCAGCCCCGTGAATCCGCCTTCAGGTTGCCGGTTCCACACGAGATGCCCCTACAAGGAGGAGAGGTGCGTCGCCGAGGAGCCGCCGATGCGCGAGATCGCGGGGGGCCATTTCGCGGCGTGCCACTTCTCGGAGAAGCTCTACGGCGCCGCGCCGAAGACGAACGGCGCGCCCGCGAGCTAGACCCCCTTCCCCCGGCTTCCCGCTGGGGACTCAGCTCTCCATCTCATCCGCCATGTCGGCGATGGCGCGGCCGATCATCAGCGACGCCGTCGCCCCCGGCGAGGGGGCGTTGCACACGTGAACCGCGCCCCCTGTCCGGATGATGGCGAAATCATCCAGAAGGCGGCCGTCCCTGTCCACGGCCTGGGCGCGAACGCCCGCGCCCGCGGGGACGAGGTCCGATTCCTGAATTTCGGGCATGAGCTTCCGCAGGGCGCGCGTGAAGGCGGATTTGCTGAAGGAGCGAACCATCTCGCCCAGTCCCGTCTTCCAGTATTTTCGCGCCAGCCGCAGGAAGCCGGGGTAGGTGAGCGTTTCGAGCAGATCGCGGGGGTCGATGTCCGTTTTGGCGTAGCCCTCTCTCATCCAGGCCAGAACGGCGTTCGGCCCCGCCTCGACCGCTCCGTTCACGCGGCGGGTGAAGTGCGCGCCCAGGAAGGGAAACGCCGGGTCGGGCGTCGGGTAGATCAGCCCCTTGACGAGGGCGCGCCGCTCGGGCGCCAGTTCGTAATACTCGCCGCGAAAGGGAACGATTTTCAGCGGCGGCGCGCCGCCCGCGAGCCTGGCGATTCTGTCGGCGTGAAGCCCCGCGCAGTTGATGATGAGCCTGCCCGCGAAGTCTCCCGCCGTCGTTTCGACGCGCCTCTCTCCCCGGGAGACCGCAATTCCGGTGACTTCCGCCGAGGTTTGAATTCGCTGTCCTCCTTCCATGACGAGGCGGGCGCAGGCGCGCGCGACGGCGTTGTAGTCGATGATGCCGGTGGAGGGCACCCGGAGCGCCCTGACGCCCCGGGCGTGCGGCTCGATTTCCCGCAATGCCTCGGGCCCCAGGACGGCGATGTTCTCGATGCCGTTGGCCGTCCCCCGGCGGCGGAGCTCCTCGAGCCGGGGGATTTCCGCCTCGTTCGAGGCGACAACCAGCTTGCCGCAGATTTCGTGAGGGATGCCGCGCTCGCGGGCGAAGCGCACCATGGCGGCCGCGCCCTCGACGCAGGTTTTCGCCTTGAGCGAGCCGGGTCGATAGTAGAGGCCCGCGTGAATCACCCCGCTGTTGTGGAGCGACTGGTGGCGGCCAACCTCGGCTTCCTTTTCTATGACGAGGACGCGCCGGCGGGGATGGCGGCGGCCGATCTCCATGGCGGTGGAAAGGCCGAGGATGCCGCCCCCGATGACGATGACGTCCCACGCTGTCCGGCTCATCCCGCGGCCTCGCAAAAGGGGAACAGGGAGAGAAGGAAAGGCGAAGGCCGCCGCGCGGCGCGCCTTTCATGGTCGGCGGACGCGCCGCAAGCCCGGGCGTCCCGCTTGATGAAGATACCCCAAAGAAGCGAAAATGGCTTGTTGACATTCGCTTTTCCGCTCATTATTCTTAAACCGACGACAACCTGCGAACATGGAGCCGGCGAGAAGCCGACGTTTGGGGTTTTCCGCGGAAATTCGTTATCCCTGATGGGCGGCGATGGGTATTGTTTGCGCGAAGGGAGCGTCCGCCGGAGCGGGCGAGCCCATTCTTTCTTACCTCGGTCTGGAGGAGAACGTCCGATGAAAAAGATGATGAAGTTCGTATTCGCTTCCGTGACGGCGATTGCGCTGGCGGGAGCGGCGACTCCGGCGAGCGCCGCGAAGTTCCTCGTGGTCGGCGGCGGCTCCACTACGGGCGTCTACTACCAGGTGGCACTCAACGTCTGCAAACTGGTGAACAAGAACCTCAAGAGCAAGGGCTACAACTGCATCGGCCGGCCGGCGCTGGGTTCGGTGTTCAACATCAACGCCATCAAGCGCGGCCTCCTGAACTTCGGCGTCGCCCAGTCCGACAGGAACTGGCAGGCCTACAACGGCGCGGCCAACTGGAAGGGCAAGGCCTACAAGGGACTGCGGAGCGTCTTCAGCGTCCACGCGGAGACCATCATGCTCGTGGCGCGCGCCGACTCGGGAATCATGAAGGTGTCCGACATCAAGGGCCGCCGGATCAACATCGGCAACCCCGGCTCCGGCCAGCGCGGAAACGCGAAGGACATCCTGCGCATCTACGGCATCGATCAGGGCAAGGACATCAAGGCGGAGGGCCTTCAGCAGAACGAGGCGAACCGCGCGCTGGTGGACAAGAAGATCGACGCGTTCTTCTACACCGTGGGCAACCCCTGGGGCGGGGGCCTCGAGATCTCGAACAGCACGGCGATTCGCATGATCCCCGTGAACTCCATGGGCATCCAGAAGCTGGTGTCCGGCAAGCCCTACTACGTGATGACGACCATCCCCGGCGGCGTCTACAAGGGCGTTTCCAAGGACGTGCCCACCTACGCGGTGAAGGCCACTTTCGTGACCAGCGACAAGCAGCCCAACGACGTGGTCTACAACGTCGTGAAGACCATCTTCGACAACCTCGATCAGTTCCGCGCCACGCACGCGGCGTTCAAGTTCCTGAAAAAGGAAGACATGCTCAAGGGTCTCTCGGCGCCCTTCCACCCGGGCGCGATGCGCTATTACAAGGAGAAGGGCCTGGGGATGATGAAGAAGTAGTTCGGGCGAATCCGCGCGCGCGGGGTCGGAGGGACGAAGCGCGCCCCTCCGGCCTTGCGCGGCGCGTTCGATCCCTTGTTCGGGCATGGGGCGGAAAAATCGTTTGAAGGGCGAATGAATGAGCGGGCCGGGTGATTCCGCGGACGCCTTGAGCGCCGGGGCGGACGAGGAGGCGAAGCGCAGGGCGGAGGAAATCGCCGCCGAGGCGGAATCCGGCGGCAGAAGCCCCCGGAACCTGACGGCCTGGATCGTCTCCGCGCTGGCGATCTCCTGGTCCTGCTTTCAGCTTTACATCGCCTACGTCCCGATGAACTCCATCATCGCGCGAAGCATTCACCTCACCTTCGCCATCACGATGGTCTATCTGGCCTTCCCGGGGACGAAGAAGCCGGGAGAGGGCTGGGTTCAGCGCGTCTCGATCCAGATTTTCCCCGGCTTCATGCGCCCCGGTCGCTCCACGCGGGAGGTCATTCCCTGGTACGACTACGCGCTCGCCCTCCTCGCGGGGCTGGGCGCGTTCTACATGGCCTGGGACTACGAGAGCATCATCCAGCGATCGGGGCTGCCCATTCCGCGCGACGTGCTCGTGGGAGCGGTTCTCGTCGCCCTCCTGCTGGAGGCCGCGCGGCGCGCCCTCGGGCCCGCGCTGCCGATTCTGGCGATTCTGTTCCTGCTCTACTGCTTCGCGGGCCCCTACATGCCCTCCTTCATCGCGCATCCCGGCGTTCCGCTCGAATTCGTCGTGGACCACATGTATCTGAGCGACAGCGGCATCTGGGGCGTCCCCATCGGCGTGTCTACGAGCTTCGTGTTCCTCTTCGTCCTGTTCGGCTCCCTGCTCGACAAGGCGGGGGCGGCGAACTACTTCGTGCAGGTGGCCTTCGCGGCGCTCGGCCGCTTCCGGGGCGGGCCCGCCAAGGCGGCCGTGGTCGCTTCGGGCATGACGGGACTGGTCTCGGGCTCCTCCATCGCGAACGTGGCGACGACGGGAACCTTCACGATTCCGCTGATGAAGAAGGTGGGCCTGCCCGCCTACAAGGCGGGCGCCGTCGAGGTGGGCGCGAGCACGAACGGACAGCTCATGCCGCCGGTCATGGGCGCGGCCGCCTTCATCATGGCCGAGTTTCTGGGTCTTGCGTATCTGGACGTGGTGCGCGCCGCCATCCTGCCGGCGCTGCTCTCCTACATCGCCCTTTTCTACGTGGTTCACCTCGAGGCGCTCAAGCTCAACCTGCGGCCGCTCGAGGCGAACGAGCTGCCCTCTTTCTGGAGCACGCTGCTGGGCGGCCTCCATTACGTCGTTCCCATCGCCGCGCTGATCTGGACGCTCGTCGTCCTGCGCATGTCGGCCGTGGCGTCGGCGTTCAACGCGATCCTGCTGACGATGGCGATCATCGTCATCCAGCGGCCGATGGAGAACACCATCGCCGTCCTGCGCGAGATGAAGGCGGAGAAGGGCGCCGCGCGTCTGCGGGAGCTGTTCGGCGAGGCGCATTTCAAGGAGCTGGAGGAGCGGCTGTGGCGCGCGACGCTCGACGGCTTCGGCAGGAGCTTCGGCGACGTGTGGCAGGGGCTGATGGCTGGCGCCAAGAACATGATGGGCATCGGCGTGGCGACGGCGGCGGCGGGCATCATCGTCGGCACCGTCACGCTCACGGGACTGAGCGGCCGCTTCATCGAACTCATCGAAATCGTCTCCCTGGGCAACGTGGTGCTCATGCTCCTGCTCACCGCGATCTGCTCCCTCGTCCTGGGAATGGGCCTGCCCACGACGGCGAACTACATCGTCATGGCGACGCTCACCGCCCCCGTCATCGTGAGTCTGGGCGGAAAGGCGGGTCTGGTGGTGCCGCTGCTCGCGGCCCATCTGTTCGTCTTCTACTTCGGCATCCTGGCCGACGACACGCCGCCCGTGGGCCTCGCCGCCTTCGCCGCCTCGGCGATCGCGAAGTCGGACCCCATCCAGACGGGCGTGCAGGGGTTCGTCTATGATCTGAGAACCGCCGTCCTGCCGTTCGTGTTCATCTACAACCTGGAGCTGCTGATGATGCAGGGCGTCGGCCCCAAGGGCGAGATCATCTGGATCGCCGACGCGATGAAGATCGTCTGGGTGTGCGTGGTCTCTCTGGCGGCGATGTTCGCCTTCGCGTCCGCGCTTCAGGGCTATTTCGCGGACAACTGCAACTGGGGCGAGCGCGCGCTGCTGCTGCTGGTGTGCGTTTCGGCGTTCAGACCCTCGCTCGTCACGAGCTTCACGGGCGGCCCGCGTCCCGTGGTGCAGCTTCTCGCGGTGGTCGTCTTCGCCGCCTTCTACCTGTATCAGCGAAGCAGGCGCAACGGAGGGACGGCCCGGCCCGCCCCCGCCTGATTTTCGCCGCGCGAGTCGCGGCTCTCCGCTTTTTCCTCCCCTTGATTCCGGGACGAAATTCGGTTGTGGTAGGCTGATTCGCCTTTTCGGGGCGTGGCGCAGCCCGGTAGCGCGCCTGCTTTGGGAGCAGGAAGCCGGAGGTTCAAATCCTCTCGCCCCGACCACCGAATCGGGATGAAGCGCGCGCTTCTTCCTTTCCGTTCGCGTCTCGAAGCCGCTGCGGGGAACCCGGAAATTCATCCGCTCCCGCACTGCGCAAATCTCCTTGATTCTGATATTTTAGCGGGAACGGTCCCGGGCGGCTTTCGTCCCCGCTTCGTTCGTCTTTCCCTTGCCGCAGGAGAAGAGCGCGTGCCGGAAAACCCCCTACCCCTTTCCCGATTCAGGCTGCTCGACCTCACCCGGGCGCGCGCCGGCCCCACGGCGGTCCGGCAGTTCGCGGACTGGGGGGCGGACGTCATCAAGATAGAGGCCCCGTCCGCGAGCGGCTATTCGGACAACATGGCGGCTCCCCGCCGCGGCTACGAGGCGCAGAACCTCCACCGCAACAAGAGGAGCCTGTCGCTGAACCTCAAGGAGGCGAAGGGGCGCGAGATATTCTTCCGCATGGTGAGGGAGGCCGACCTCGTCGTGGAGAACTACCGCCCCGACGTGAAGCATCGGCTGGGGGTGGACTACGAGGCGTGCCGCGCGGTCAACCCGGGAATCATCTACGGCAGTATCTCCGGCTTCGGGCAGGAGGGGCCCTACCGCAGGCGTCCGGGCCTCGACCAGATCGCCCAGGGGCTGAGCGGCCTCATGTCCGTCACCGGAAAGCCGGGGGAGGGCCCCATGCGGGTGGGCATTCCGCTCGCCGACCTCTCCGCCGGCTTCATGCTCGCGCAGGGGCTTCTCATCGCCCTTCTCGAACGGGAAGCCTCGGGCGAGGGGCAGTGGGTGCACACCTCGCTGCTCGAAGCCCAGATTCAGATGATGGACTTTCAGGCGGCCAGATACCTGCTCTCCGGCGAGGTGCCCGCCCAGGAGGGGAACAACCACCCCACTTTTTTGCCGGCGGGCGTTTTCGAGACTTCGGATGGGCGAATCAACATTCAGTCCGGCCCCCAGCACCTCTGGGAGCGGCTCGCGCGCGCCATCGAGCTCCCCGAACTCCTCGATCGTCCCGACTACGCGACCGTCAGGAAGCGCTACGAGAACCGCGAGGCGCTGCACGAGGCCATCGCGCGCCGGATGCGGACGAAGCCCGGCGCGGAGTGGATCGAGATTCTCAACGAGGCGGGCATCCCCTGCGGCCCCATCTACGCGGTGGACGAGACATTCGCCGACCCCCAGGTGCGGGGGCTGAACATGGCCCCCGAGGTGAGTCATCCCGAAATGGGGCCGATCCGTGTCGTGGGCCAGGCGGTCAAGCTCGCGCGCACGCCGCAGCGAATGCGCGCGGCGACGCCCGAACTGGGGGCGCACACGGAGGAGATTCTGGGGGAAATGGGCTACGATGCGGAAGCGATAGGGAAGCTGCGGGCGGAAGGCGTGGTCTGAAAATTCTCTTCGCCCCTCGGGGGCGCAACGGATGGAGCGCGGAATGCGGTTATCAACGGAAAAAATGGCGTTCGAGACGGGCGCGGGAATCGGCTGGATGATCTTCAACAACCCGGAGCGCAGAAACGCGCTCTCGCTCGAGATGTGGGGGGGGATGGCCGAAATCCTCCGGGCGTTCGAGGCGGACGACGCCGTCCGCATGGTAGTGATGAAGGGGGCGGGCGAGAAGGCGTTCGTCTCGGGCGCGGACATCTCCCAGTTCGAGAAGAACAGGAGCAGCGCCGAGCAGGCCGCCGAATACGCGCGGGTCTCGGAGGAGGCCAGGCGCGTCATGGAGGGCATGAAGAAGCCCCTGATCGCCATGATTCGCGGCTACTGCCTGGGCGGGGGGCTGGGCGTCGCCCTCCAGGCCGACATCCGCGTGGCTTCGGACGATTCGCAGTTCGGCATCCCCGCCGGGCGCCTCGGCATCGCCTACGGCTTCGACGGCCTCAAGCGGCTCGTCGATCTCGTGGGGCCGGCGAAGGCGAAGGAGATCATGTTCACGGCCAGGCGCATCACGGCGGCGAACGCCCTCGACATCGGGCTGGTGAACGCCGTCGCGCCGGCGGAGGAGCTGGAAGGGGTCGTGAAGGACATGGCCGCCGTCATCGCCGGGAACGCGCCGCTTTCCGTCAGGGCGTCCAAGCTCACCATCGACGAGGTGGCGAAGGACGGCGCGGATCGAGACCTCGCGATGATCGAGCGGCTCTCGCGCGAGTGCTTCGACAGCGACGACTACCGGGAGGGCCGCACCGCGTTCATGGAGAAGCGCAAGCCCGTCTTCACGGGAAGGTAGAGCGGCCGGCGGTCATTCGAGGAGCGCGATGAACGAGGAGCGGCATGAGGAGGTGCTCTCGCCCGTCGGCGTCCCCCGAACGCCGGACGAGGCGCTCCGCCCGAGGCCCGGAACGCTCGAGGGCGCCGTTCTCGGCGTTCTGGAGAACAACAAGGAGTTCTCCGACTGGGCGCTGGATCGGGTGCGGGATCGCTTGCTGGCGTCCCGTGGAATCGGGGAGGTCGTCCAGCGCCGCAAGCATCATCTCGCCCAGGCGGCTTCTCCGGCGATTATCGAGGAATTGAACGCGCGCTGCGCCGCCGTTCTCGTCGGCGTGGGGCACTGAGGCTCCTCCACGTCGTGGAGTGTCCGCGACGCAATCGCGCTCGAGCGGACGGGAAGCCCCGCCTGCGTCGTAGTGAGCCGGGGCTTCAGCCGCAGCGCGCAGGCGATAGCCCGAAGCCGGGGATGCTCCGGCCTGCCCATCATCGAGATGGATCATCCGCTGACCGCCCCGAACAGAGAGGCGCTTCACCCGAAGGCGGACGCGATCGTGGAGGAAGTTTTCCGCGCCCTCACGGGGAGCGCGGACGCGCTCCGGGCGGAATACCGGGAGAAGAAGCTCAAGGGCCCCCGCGGCCTTTGTCCGAAATAAGAGGGGAGACGGAGCGTGGCGGGCGACGTCGAACGGCCTCTCCCGGAGGCGGATGAGCGGACGCTGCCGGTATCGGGGTCTCTCGAAGAGGTGAACGCCTGGTTCTACGAGCGCGGCTGGACGGACGGACTGCCCATCGTCCCGCCCACGAGGGCGCGCGTCGAGCGTCTTCTCACGGGCTGGGCGGGTTCGCCGGATGAGGAGATCGCCGAGGTTCCTCCCCTCATGGGGGCGGCGACGGTCCGCGCCATCGCGGTGAACGCCGTGATGGCGGGCTGTGCGCCCGAGTATCTGCCCGTCGTCGTCGCGGCGGTGAGCGCGGTCACCAAGCCGCGCTACGGCCTGAGCCACCGGCAGACGACGACGCATCCCGCCACCGCGCTCATCATCGTGAACGGCCCCATCGCCAGACGTCTGAAAATCAACTGCGGCTCCGGGCTTTTCGGCCCCGGCTGGCGGGCGAACGCGACCATCGGCCGCGCGCTCAGGCTCTGCCTCATCAACTTGGGCGGCGCCGTCCCCGGCGAGGTGGACCGCGCCCAGCACGCCCATCCCGGAAAATACACCTATTGCATCGCCGAGAACGAGGAGGCGAATCCCTGGGAGCCCTGGCACGTGGAGCGCGGCTTCGCGCCCGGGGAGAGCGCGGTGACCCTGGTGTGCGGCGAGGCGCCCCACTGCGTCACGGACAACTACAACACCGACCCCCGCGCCCTCCTGTTCGGCTACGCGGATTCGATGGCGACGCTGGGCGGGAACAACCTCTCCTCCCAGGGAGAGCCCGTTCTCGTCATGGCGCCCGAGCACGCCGCCCACGTCGCGCGGGCGGGATGGAGCAAGGCGGACGTGAAGCGCTATCTGTTCGAGAAGGCGAGAAAGCCCTGGAAGCGCGTGAGCGTCCGGGGGAAATCCAAGGGGCCGACCTTTCCCGTCTGGGTGGACAGGACGGACCCGGAGGCGCCCGTCCCCATCCTCACCCGCGCGGACGCCCTCATCCTCATCGTCGCCGGCGGCGAGGGGCAGAAATCCATGTGGATCCCCACCCCCGGCGCGCAGACCCTGAGCGTCATCGAGAAGATAAGGGAGTGAGGGGAGCGCGTTTTGGCGTATCTTTCAGGATACGATTAGGAAATTCGCCAAACCGACCCGTATGCCCGATGGTTCGGGCGGCTTCGGGACAGGAGCGCGAAGGCGCGCGTCAACGCGCGGATCAGGCGGCTTTCATTGGGCAGCCCCGGAGACGTTCGGGCAGGCGGGGAGGGCGTCTCGGAACTTCGGCTCGACCATGGGGCCCGGCTATCGCGCCTGTTTCTTGCGGCGGGGGCGGTCCTCGGCGATTTTACTGGCTGGTGGTGATAAGAGCGCACGGGATAAGGATGTCACAAGGGCGCGCGAGTTGCAGGAGGCGAGAATGATCAAGACGAAAACCCGGTCGTGGGACGCGGCGCGGGCGAAAGATACCAGGGGATTCTGGGAGAAAAGAGAATCGTGAGAATTAAACCGCGTCCGCTTGAAATCAGGAATGAAACCGGCTTTGGCGAGAAGGATCTCTTGGCTCGCAAGGATTTTGCCGACCGCCTCATCAATCTTGTCAAAAACATAGAAGATCCGACCGTCTTTTTGCTGGATGCTCCATGGGGGAATGGGAAAACAACGTTTCTCAAGCAATGGGCGGGAGAGTTGCGGCGTGTCGATGTTCCCGTAGTTGCATTCGATGCGTTTGCGCGCGACTACCAAGCCGACCCGTTCATTGCCTTGTCGTCGGAAGTATTAGCGGCTGCTTCAAAGGTGGAACAACTGAAAGAAGACATCCGCAAGGATTTTGTTGAGAAAGCGAAAGAACTGGGCAAGACGTTTCTCCCGATCTTGACGCAAATAGCGATCCGCAAGGCGAGCATGGGAGTATTATCGCCTGAGGATGTGAAAAAACTGAGCCAACCCCGGCCGGATGACATTTCGGCGATTCTAAAAGAACGTTTGGAAGCCGCGGAAGCGGATGCGGAACTTCTGGCTTCTTTTCGGGAAGCGCTTGAAAAACTAGCCAAAGGGATGTCTGTCGAAGGAGAAGCGCCGCTCGTCCTGATTGTCGATGAGCTTGACCGGTGCCGCCCTTCTTTCGCGGTGGAAATCATCGAAAAGGTCAAGCATGTTTTCGCCGTGCCGGGCGTTCACTTCGTGCTGTCGGCTCATCTTCCGCAGTTGGCGAAGGTTTTCCAGAATGCTTACGGGCTTGGGGACGAGCAACAGGCACTCACCTACCTTGAAAAGTTCTACGATGTGTGGCTGAGATTCCCGACTCCGCCGCCTTCATCCGATACCGAAACAAAACGCTATATTTCCTATCTGTGGGATGAACTGGGGTTACCTGAGAATATTTCCTCGACTGCTGCCGCCACACTCGAATGTATTTTTCACAATCGCCAAGCTTCGTTGAGAACAATAGAAAAAATAATGACGAATATCGCTTTGGATTGTGCGGGGGGCTCTAAAATCTCTCCGGTAAGGAGCATGTACGCTGTGGGAATCTGTTGCATTCGACATTTCGATCCAATTTTATACGGGAAGATAGCGTCGTCAAGCGTAACCTGGGAGGAAGTAAATGAGTTTTTCGGGTTTGATAATTGGTCTGAAAAAGGGGCTTTTCCTCGGGTAAGAAATTTGTGGGGTTTTCCGTTCGACAAATGTGCCGACGAAAATCTTGCGCGGGAGATACTCCAATTTATTAGAATGAGTCCATCAGATGCGAAGGCATGGCTTTCCGAAATTGCGGCGCAGATTGACAACTTTTATCAATTCGGCCCATAAGCCCCCGGCGCGAGCGCCTCGATGTCGGTGACGACGTCCAGAATCACGGGGCCGCCGCTCATGCCGAAGGCCTGATCCAGCGCGGAGGCCAGCTCGCTCGCCTTCTCCACGCGGATGCTCGCCGCGCCCATCGATCGGGCGATCTCGCCGAAATCCGTCTCGTTGAAATGCCAGAGCTCGTGCGCGCGCCCATGCTGCCTGCCGCCATAGGCGTCGTCGAAAATCTTGGTCTCCTGGTTCTGGGAGCCGTTGTTGTTCACGATGACGACGACGTGGATGCCCCACCGGACGGCGGTCTCGACCTCCGCGACATGATACCAGAAGCCCGCGTCTCCCGTGAACAGGACGACGGGCCGCTCCGGCGCGCCGCACTTGGCGCCGAGGGCGGCGGGGAACCCCCAGCCCAGGTGGCCGGCGGCGCGGATGAAGCTGACGCTCTCGCTTTTGAGGTCGAGATAGCCGCCCGTCCACATGCCCGAGTGCCCGGTGTCCGCCAGGACGACGGCGTCGGAGGGCAGGCGCTCGCCCAGCGTTTTGCAGACGCGCTCGGGACGGATGGGGGAGGCGTCCGATTCCAGCAGGGGGGCGAACTCCGCGCGCCACGCCGCGCCGACTTCCGCCGCGCGCGCGAGCCATCCCTCCCGCGCGGGGCCGGGCGCCGCCGCCTCGATCATCTTCTGAAGCGAGACTTTCGCGTCCCCCAGGATGGACGCCTTGAGCGGGTAGTTGCGCCCCAGCTCCTCGGGGTCGACGTCGAGCTGCGCGGCGGGGATTCCGATTTCGGGCACGCGCCAGAAGTGGGTGGTCATCCCGCCGGTTCCGGTGCCGACGAAGAAGACGAAATCGGCCTCGGAGACGAGCTGGTTCGCGCTTCGCCTCGAATAGGTGCCCACCACGCCGACCGAGAGGGGATGGTCGTCCCGAATCACCTCCTTGCCGTTCATGGAGGTGGCGACGGGAATTTTCAGTTTTTCCGCGAGCGCGACGAGTTCGGCGTTGGCGCGGGAGATTCGCGCGCCGCCTCCCGCGACGATGACAGGCCGCTCGGCCGCCTGAATCGCCTCCAGCGCGCGGGCGACGCTCGCCGGCGCGGGCTCCGGCCTGTAGGCGGGAACGCGGGTGAAATTCTCTTCCACGACGAGCTCGAGGTCCGCTTCCTCCTGCTCCACCTGGCCCAGGTTCCCGCCGAAGCGGAGGTGCGCCGGCCCCGGCGCGCCCGAGGTGGCGACGCGGAAGGCCTGCCGCAGCATGTCGGGAAACCGCTCGACGGACTCCACCGTCGCGTTGAACTTCGTCACCGGGTCGAACGCGCCGATGTCCTCCGCCTCCTGGTAGGCGTTGCGGTAGCGGATTCGCGGCGTGGTGCCGCCCGTGAACGCGATGACGGGCGCGCAGGCGAGGCGCGCGTCCCGAAGCCCCGCCGCCAGGTTCACGCCGCCCACGATCTGCGCCATGCACACCCCCGGCCGGCCCGAGGCGCGGGCGTAGCCGTCCGCCATGTAGGCCGCCGCCTTCTCCCCGTGCGTGAGGACGCGGGCGATGTTCGTCCCGCGCTCCTCCATCTGGGCGAGAGAGTGGCTCAGAATCGTCGGCACGAAAAAGACGTGGGTGACGCCGTATGCGTGAAGGGCGTCGGCCATGAACCGCGCCCCGCTCATCCTGGGCATGTTTTTCTCATCCTCGAAGTGTGGGGGAGAAGTTTTATGAAATCCCGATTATCCCTTTGGCTTCCTCAACACCGGCGACCTCGCGGCCCAGCTCCCCGGCGATTCTGGCGATGCGCGCGACGTGATCCGCGTTGTCGCCCAGCTCGCCGGGGCGGAGGTAGGGCTCGTCCTCGGTGCCCACGCGGACGTGGCCGCCCGCCATCACCGCCATCGTCTGCATGTGGACGTGGGTCGGGCCGGTCGCGCTGGCGATGTATATGGAATTTTCGGGCAGGTTCGCCGCGCGGTGGAGAAACTCGCTCATCGTGGGCGGCGACCAAGCGCCGCCCGGCCGCCCGAAGAAGCACGTCATCAGGATGGGTGGCTCCACCAGCCCCTTTTGGAGGAGATCGTCGATCATCCAGGTTTCGCCCAGGGTGAAGACCTCGAATTCGGGCTTGACGCCGTAGTCCCTGCACAGCCGCATCATTTCGGCGAGTTCCTCGCGGGGGTGAAGCATCATCACGTCGCGCGAGACGAAGGCCATGTTGTGCGCGCCCACGGCGACGGACATCATTTCGGGATGGTTCTTCACCACCTCCCTGCGCTGCTCCACCGTCTGGGTGGAGATGCCGTATTGGAGCATGACGCCGCACCTGTCCCGGATGGCCTTCGAGTGGGACGCCCAGGCGTCGTAATCCGTCGGGGGCGCGTGAATGTGGGCGATGGCCGCCCCGGCGCGGTGCGCCTTTTCCACCGAGTCGGCGAGGGCGTCCGAATCCGCGAAGCGGGGCGGCACCCCCTCGTGCATCGAGGTGTCCGCCGCGCAGTTGACGATCATCAGCTTTTCCATGAATCGCTCCTCCCGACGCCCGTGGTTCCGCTTAATCCATGCCCAGAATCTTCCTGGCCTCCGCCGCCGTGGCCGGGTCGCGCCCGAGTTCATGGCCGATTCTGGCGATGCGCGAGACGAGTTGCGCGTTGTTCTCGCACAGAACGCCCTCGGCGTAGTAGGGCTCGTCCTCGGTGCCCACGCGCGCGTGGCCGCCTTGGAGGATGGTTACGGTTTCGAGCGCGTTCGACGTCGGGCCCGACGCCGAGCAGGAGAAGACGCAGCCCTCCGGTAGATGGTCGATGCGGTGCAGGAGCTCCTTGAGCGTGGCGGGGGCGTAGAAGCCGCCCGGCCAGCCGAAGAAGATCGTGATGACGACGGGATCCGCCACCAGCCCCTTGTCGAGCAGCCACTCGAGGTTCCAGAGATGGCCCAGATTGAAGCACTCGAACTCGGGTTTCACGCCGTGGTCGTTGAACAGACGCGCCTGATCCTCAATCTCCTGCCGCGAGTGCTCGACGAGCAGGTCGGCGTCCACGAAGGCGAAATCGTGCGAGCCAAGGGCGATGGAGGCCATGTCGGGCTTCAGGTGGATGATCTTCTTGCGTCCCGGCAGGCCCATCGCGGCGATGCCGAACTGAATCAGCGCCTCGGGGCACGCCTCGCGCACCGCCTCCGTGAGCGGCTTCCAGCTTTCGAGCCGCATCGGGATGCCGTGGATGTGGGCGATGGCCGCCCCCGCCGCGTGACTCTCCCGGACTTCCCGGGCGACGGCTTCGGGCGTCTGGAGCCGCTTGGGAACGCCCGCGTGCTTTCGGCTGTCCGCCGCGCAGTTGGTGATGATGAGTTTTTCCATTCCTTGCGCTCCTTCGGGGGCGATCCCGCGATTGTCCGAATGGTTCCCCTAATCCAGGGAGCCTTCCACGTAAAGGAGATTCCGGATTTTCTGCGTGAGTTCGACGAACATCCCGTCTCCCATGGTGGAGAGCGAGCGCGGGCGGGGGATGTCCACCGGGATGATCTCCGAGATGCGGCCCGGCCGCGGCGTCATGACGATCACCCTGTCCCCCAGAAAAACGGCCTCCGGGATCGAGTGGGTGATGAAGAACACCGTTTTTTTGCTCTCCAGCCAGATTCTTTGAAGCTCGAGGTTCATCTGCTCCCGCGTCATGGCGTCGAGCGCGCCGAAGGGCTCGTCCATCAGCAGGACGCTGGGGTCGTGGATGAGGGCGCGGATGATGGCGTTGCGCTGGCGCATCCCGCCCGAAAGCTCGTGGGGGTATTTGTCCTCGAAGCCGTCAAGGCCCACGAGCCGGATGAGTTCATGGGCGCGCGGGAGGGTCTTCTTGACGTCCAGCCCCAGAATCTCGGCGGGCAGCATGGTGTTCTCGAGCACGTTTCTCCACAGGAGAAGAACGGGGTCCTGAAAGACGATGCCCACGTCGTCCCGGGGACCGTCGATGGGCGTGTTCTTGAGCGCGCAGCTGCCGGAGGTCCTGGCGAGCAGGCCGCCCAGGATTTTCAGAAGCGTGCTCTTGCCGCATCCGCTCGGCCCGACGACGGAGACGAACTCGCCCTCGGCGATCTCGAAGTTGATGTCGGTGAGGG
Source organism: bacterium (assembly GCA_965242545.1). Classification (GTDB taxonomy): domain Bacteria; phylum UBA8248; class UBA8248; order UBA8248; family UBA8248; genus Bin107. The sequence goes on along the minus strand of OZ251456.1, from coordinate 2,573,957 downwards.
CGCGCACGATCTCGCGGCTCGCGGTGACGTATTCCTTCTCCAGATTCGCTACCGAAATGTATGCGTTCATGTTCTCCGAATCCCCGGACGGGGCGCTCCGCCGGAGTCGCTTTCTCGAAAATGGGGCCATTCCCACCGCGCGCGTCCGCGCCGCGGCTTTCTTTCGGGCGGGGGCGCGCCCGAAAAGCGAAAGTTCCCGTCAGGCGCCCATCGTCTTGTCCGTCTCCGGCGCCCAGAAGAGCACTTTTTTCTTCACGAAGCGCACCACCTGGTGCATCCCCAGCCCCATGACCGAGAGGATCACCAGGATGGCGAACGTGCCCGTGGTGTCGCTGCTGAAGCTCATCTGCATGAGGAGGATGCCCAGGCCGCACTGGCCGCGCCCGCCCCACATGCACTGGCCGGCGCCGACGAACTCGCCGAGGATGGCGCCCAGAAGGCTGAACACCACCGCGATCTCGAAGCCCGCGAAGATGAAGGGCAGCGCGTTCGGGAACTGCATCTTCCAGAACATCTGCCAGCGCGAGGCGGAGAGCGAGCGCATCAGATCGATCTGATCGGCGGCGGCGGATTTCAGCCCCACCATGGTGTTCACCAGGAGCGGGAAGAACGCCACGAGACCGGCGAGAAATACCTTGGACTTCACTTCGTAGCCGAACCAGATGATGAACAGGGGCGCGATGGCGAGTTTGGGCAGGGTCTGAAACGCCACCACGTAGGGCATGACGATCGCCTCGACCCATTTCGACTGCATGAAGGCCAGCCCGAGCCCCAGGCCGATCAGGCTTCCCATGAAGAAGCCCATGACGGCCTCGAACAGGGTGTGGCTGATGTGGTTGTAGAAGCTGGTCTTCATCAGCCCCATGAAGTCCGCCGCGCCGAGCTGATCGCCCGCGTCGTAGAAGAACAGGCCGCGCAGGAGCGCCGTCGCCACCCCCGAGGGGGCGGGGAAGATGAAGTCGTCCACCTCGAAGTAGCGCACCGTCCACTCCCAGACGATCACCAGGACGACGAAGGACGCGCCGAACAGCAGATAGGGCCTTTGCAGCAGCGTCTCGGAGATGGAAGGCCCCGCCGCGCGCCTCTGATCGCCGGCTTTCGCTTTTCCGGCCATGTTATTTCCGCATCGCCTGGAAGCGCTTGAACTCCTTGGCGAAGTCGAAGTTTTTCGCTCGCCGGATGACCTCGCCGCGGTCGAAATTGTTGACCTCGTCAATCAGCTCGTTCGTGTAGAGGGATTTCACCTGCGCCTCGCTCAGCTTCTTGTCGAGACCCACGAACTTCACGTATTCCCGCCACTCGCCGTCGTGGTGGGCGCCGAACTTGTCGATCTTCTCATCGTCGAGGCGCAGCTTCGGCGCGCGCGCCCTGAGCACCTTGATCATCAGGGCGGCGGCCTTCTCGTCGCTCATGCCCTTGGGTTTTGACTCGGGGTAGAGGACCCAATGAATCTTCAGGGCGGCTTCGGGGTTCGTGTAGAAGAAGAGGCTGCCCTTGGCCAGGCCGCGCAGGAAGCCCACCACGGTCTCCCTGTTGTTCGCCAGGAATGTCTTGTTGATCCAGACCACGTTGCCGAACAGATTCCGGATCCATTCCTGCTGGTAGGGGAGGATGTCGAACTTGAATCCGCGCGCCCGCGCCAGGGTGTACTGGATGTCCACGTTCGCCCATGCGTCCACGCGGCCGAGCTTCATGGCGGCGGCGGCCTTCGAGGCCGGCCCGACCGGGAGATAGGTCACCTTCTGTTCGCCGGCGGAGATGCCGCAGGCCTCAAGCGCCTTTCTCACGAAGATGGGCCCGGAGTCGCGCTGGCTCATCACCCCCACTTTTTTGCCCTGGAGGTCGCAGACGGACTTGATTTTGCTGTCCGGCGGCACGGCCACGCCGTCGGCGTAGATGGCGTCTCGGTTCAGGATGTAGACGCCCTTGACGGGGGGCATCTTCTTTCCGCGCGCGGCGCGGAAGAGGATGGGAATGGGACGCGGCAGACCGACGTGCGTGCGGCCGGAAAGAACCCAGCCCATCGCCTGCGCGCCGCCCTGGGCGGCGACGAACTGCGCGTCCACGCCGTTTTCCTGATAGTAGCCCAGAAAGTTTCCGATCCAGAGGAAGGCGAGTCCCGGGTTGAACAGCGGGTTGGCCATCGTCACCTTGATGTTCTTGAGTTCTTTGGCGGCCGATGCGGCGGGCGCGGCGGCGAGAAGCGCGGCCAGCGCCATGGCGGCGGGAACGAGGCGATGCGTTTTCATCCTGAATGCCCTCCTGTGGGGGGTTCTGCGCCGTGAGATTCCTCGCTTCAGTCCTCTACGATAGCGACCGGACGCACCCACGCGCCGCTCGCGTCCTTCACGTTGATGGGGAAGCAGCAGACCTTGAAGCCGTGCGGCCGGGGAATCGCGCCGATGTTGGCGAGCTGCTCGATTTGAAAATACTCGCGCCGCCTGCCCAGGATGTGGTGGCAGGGCATCAGCGACTCGCGCCTGCCCGCCTTGAACTCGGGAATCTGGAAGCTGAAGGGCCTGTCGAAGCCGAAGGCGTCGATGCCGATGACGCGCACCCCGCGGTCCAGGAGATATTCCGTCGCCGGAATGCTCATGCCCGGATGGAGCTCCGGGTAGTCCGGGCTGTCCCGATGCGCGTCGGTTCCCGTCCACAGGAGCGCGATGTCGCCCGCCTTGATTTCGTAGTCGATCGCGGCGAGACGCGCCTCGATGTCCTCGACGGCTATCCATTCGCCCGTCTTTTTACGCCGCAGGTCGAGCACCACGCCGTCGCCGTAGCACCATTCGAGCGGCACCTGGTCTATCTTTCTCGCGGGCGCCCCGGCCACGGCGGGGCCGTAGTGCCAGGGGGCGTCCATGTGGGTGGCCGAGTGGGTCGAGACGGTGACGAACTCCGCCGCCCCGCCCACGCCGTCGTGCAATTCCTCCATCGGGATGCCCCATCCCTTCGCGGAGCGTTCGCCGAAGTCTTTATGGTCCAGATAGGTGATTTCGGGCGGACGCGGCTCGTTCGAGCCGTTCATCATGGGGGCGCTCAGGTCGATGAATCTTCTCGCGCGCATGGGGAACCCCTCGCTGGGCGGCGATCGGATCGTTCATCCGGGAGCGGTTAGGCGACCCAGAGTTTTCGCTCCTGCGGGTAGATGAACTCATAGCCGGTTTCGGTGACCACGATGGTCTTCTCGATCTGGGTTCCTCCCATGCCGAATATCTGGCAGGGGTTCTCGACGCAGAGGGTGGTTCCCGCCTCGAGCGGGAAATCGCTCGATTCCGGCAGGAAGGGGCTGCCCTGCGGGGTCGGGTCCGCGAGGACGTAGGGCACCTCGCGCTGCTCCAGGCCGATGGCGTGGCCGGCGAAGTTGCCGTTGTGCTCCGGCAGTCCCGCCGCGCGCGTGGCTTCGAGCATCGTCCGGTAGATGACGGAGCCGAGCGCGCCCGCCTTCACCTCCGCCAGCGCGGCCTCGAAGCCCGTCTCGGTCGCCTTCCACAGGTCGCGCTGGGCTTTGGAAGGCTCGCCCAGCACGCCGCCCCAGCCGGTGTCCCCCTGGTAGTTGTCGAGCGCCAGCCCGGCGTCGAACTTCCACATCTCGCCCCTGGCGATCTGCTTGTCCGTGGGCGGGAAGATGCCCGTCGCGCGGCGGCCCGAGCAGAAGTGAAACCACTGCCATTTGCCGCCCATGCGCCCCACCTCCGAGGCGAATACGGCGGCGACCTCTCGCTCGGTCGCCCCCTCGGCCACCGCGTTCGAGGCGGCGATTCCCGCCTTCTCGTTCACCTCGGCCGCGGACGCCAGGGCGGCGAGCTCGGCGGGCGTCTTCACCATGCGGACGAGGCGGAAGAAATCCGCTGCCTCCACGATCTCGGCGTCCGGCAGCGCCGCGTCTATCTGGGCGCGCGCGTTCGGCGTGACGCGCTCCTGATCCAGGGCGAGCCGCCCCTTGTGAAGCCCGTGTTCTTTCAGCGCGAGGGCGAGCGCCGCTCCGGGGCTTTTGGCGCGCCTGGCGTCGTCGTTATACATGCCGAGGTAGGTTTCCTCCTCCGGCGTCCGCGCCGTCTCTCCCGGCGGCTGGATGAGCGCGCTCTTGCCCCCGAAGGTGTAGAGGTCCTTTATCCAGGGTTGCTGGGCGGAGACGTATGTGACCTCCTGGCCCGGCACCACGAGGGCGGGCGCGGCGCCTTCGTCGCGGGGGAACGCGGCGAACATGTGCACGGAGTAGGCGTAGACCTTGTTTGACCAGCCCACGGTGCCCGCCAGATAGGTTACGTTCTCGGGCGTGGAGGCGATGATGGCGTCGAAGCCGAAGTCCTTCATCAGCCCCCGCGCGCGCTCTTCGTTCAGATACATGGATGCGTCCTCATCCGCGGGGATTCAGGGGGGCGGCGCCCGCCGCCGGCCGAAGCCTCCCGAGCGCGCCGTGGAACAAGCCCGTGTCGCTTTGGTGAGGAGGCAGGGTAGCAGACGGGGGGAGCTCTGAAAAGGGAAGTCGGCCCCTTTCCGCTCGAGCCGCGCCTCCCCCGCTCTCACGCGGGCTGATCCCCCTTGAGCTGCGTGCGGTGCATGACGCGCGGGTGGGTGCCGGCGTGGGGTTCCCGGTAGTGCATGGCGCAGCGGTTGTCCCAGAGGAGGATGTCGCCGGGCCGCCACTCGTGCGCCCAGACGAGCTCGGGGCGGCAGGCGTGCTCCCACAGGAAATCGAGCAGCTCCTCGCTCTCGGCCTCCTCCAGGCCGTCGATGTATTGGGAGGGCCAGGCGCGGCGGCGGCCCAGGTAGAGCGCCTTTTTGCCCGATATCGGATGCGTGCGGACGAGGGGATGGTGCGGCCCCGGCACCTCCGAGGGCTTCGTGGGCATCTTGACGCCCGGCCGCAGGGTTCCCGCCGAGTTGCGGCTGGAGTCGTGGACGGCGGTGCGCCCCTTGACGCGCTTCTTCACCTTCTCGGGCAGGGTCTCGTAGGCCGCGTATTGGTTGCTGAAGCAGGTGTTTCCGCCGGAGGGGGGCAGCGTCCGCCCGTAGAGCATGCTGCCCGCCGGCGGCTCCTTGACGTAGGAGTTGTCGCTGTGCCAGACGACCTCGCCGCTCCCCAGGCTGTCGTTCTCCTGCGCGGGGTTCCCGTTCTCGTCCAGGTTGTGGACGACGGTGATTTCGGGATGCTTCGCCGCCCAGGTCTGCTCCTTCCCGGCCTTGTCGTAATAGGCTTTCGCCGCGCCCACCATGGGCTCGCCGAACACGCGCGTGGCGTTGAGGTGCTGCTCCTCGGTCAGGTCCTGCCCCCGGAACAGCAGCACGAGATGTTCCGTCCAGGCGTCGCGCATGGCCTGCGCCGTCTCCCCGGGAAGGGGTTGCGTGAAGTCCACCCCCCTGATCTCCGCGCCCAGGGCGCCGCCCGTCGGGACGGCCTGAAAGGCGTCGAGTGAATTTTTCGCGCTCATTTTTTCGGACTCCTCCCCGCAAGTGTTTGTTTTTCGAGCCAAAGCCCCGTCCGCCCGCCGCGCGGCGGGTTCGCGTTCCCCGGAAGCGGCGTCGGGCGGAAGGCCCGCCGTCCGTTCCCGCCTGAACGATTCGGATGACGACCCATTGTATGGAATCCGCGCCCGCGTGTAAAGAATCCCGTCCGCCCGTTGGCGGAACCCGGCGGACGAGAACCCCCGGCGGGGAGGGGGACGAGGCTCCGCAGGGGCGACCCCTCCTCGGGCGCGCCCCACGGTTCGGGAATCGCCCGTTCGGGTGGGAAGGCGATCCGGGGGGAGATGAGCGACTCGGAGAGGGATGGGCCGGGATCCGGGGTTCGGGGTGAGTCGGAAACCATCCCCGGCGGAGGGAGCCGATCGATCGGGGAGAGGATGAGCCGACCCCAGCGGGGCGGAATGGCCGATCGGAGCGGCGGGATGAGGGCCGGCGGCAACCCCTGCGCGCCGGGGAATCCGCCCGCGGTCAAAAACCCCCGCGCGAGGCCGGCGGGGAGAAAATAGCCGGGCGGATTCGCATCCGTCCGATCGGGTCTTGTTCAGATGAAATTCCCCGCGTTTCGGCGTTTTTCGTTTTGAATCAAGCGGTTATGCGTTCGCAAAAGCTGCGTGAATTCGCCTGAAAACGCCCTGAATTCGTTTTGAATTCGCTCGATTGTATTTGAATTGAAAGGTTTTCGGTTCGACGGAAAAAGACGCCCTTTTGATCGGTAATCGGGCGCGATTCGGCTCGAATGGTGCCTTTTTCGCTTCTTTTCGGGACACCGCAAATGCGGGCAAATGCGCGCGGGTTTTGTCGGTTCCGTAGGGACAACCCCCTGTGGTTGTCCGCGCCGCGTCGTCGCCGACCTACATGCGGGGCGGGTGTCCGCGCCCCCTGCAATCGGACGCCATCCCCGGCCCGTAGGGGACGCATATATGCGTCCCGTTTCGTTCGGCGACCAGAGGCGGGGCGGTTCGCGTTCCGTTTTCGTCAGGGGGAGAAGAACAGCTTGAGGAGGCCGAAGGTGAGGGTGACGTTCAGCCCCACGAGGCCGAGCCCCACGACGAACGTGAACTTCTGCGACCGCGCCTCGACCCGCGCGATGGAGGTTTCCAGGTCGCCCCTGAGCGCCTGAATCTCGGTTCTCACCTCCTGTACTCGGTTCGGAGCCCGGTCTCCACCGCCTTGATCTCGACCCGGAGCTCGCCCTTCACCTCCTGTATCTCGGCCTGGAGCTCGCCTTTCGCCTCTTGCAGGTCGATTTTCGTGGCGACGCTGCCGCCCACGGCGTCCTTGAAGGTATCCACGACGGCGCGCGCCTGGGTCTCCTCGAAGCCCGATTCCCGGAGCGATTCCATCGCCTTGAGCGTGTCGAATCCGATCATCCCCTGTCCCTCTCCCGGCGTTGGCTGCGGGAGAAGCATACCACAGGCCGCGCCGAATGTGGAAGGGTGAAATATCCCGGCGGCGAACAAGGCCGGGCGGCGATTTTGCCTTCGTAGGGACAACCCCCTGTGGTTGTCCGCGCGGCGTCGTCGCCGACCTACACGCGGGGCGCATGTATGCGCCCCCTACTGGTGAAACATTCCATCGACAAACAAGGCGGGCGGCGGTTTTGTTTTGCGTAGGTGACGCGCGGGAGCGCGTCCATACATGCGTCCCGTTTTGTTCGGAAACCAAACGCGGGCGGTTCCCGAACCGTGGAGCGCCCCTGCGGAACCCATCGCGCCGCCGCGCGGACGGCCTCAGATCTTCTCGACCTCGACCCGGTAGCTGTTGAACGCGGCGTTCTCGTATTCGGAGAGGCTGTCGCCGGTGAGCTGGTTCGCCGCGCCGTCCTCGGGCAGCCCGCCCGCCGGAACGTGGACGACCCCCGGGCGGATGTCCGCGCTCACCCTGGCCTCGAAGGCGGATTCTCCAAAATCGTTTCTGAGGCGCACCCTGTCCCCGCTCGCCACCCCCCGGACGGCGGCGTCCGCCGGGTGCAGGGTGGCGACGTTCCACCCGTGGCGCAGCAGCTTCGCCGCGTTGTTGAAGGTGGAGCTCGCCCGGAAGTAGGTCTTGGGCGTGATGAGCCGGAGGGGATGGCGCTCCGCCTCGCCCGCCGCTTCCTCGGGCGGAAAATGCGCGGGCGCGCGATGTTCGAGATCCTCGAAATAGAGCTGCGCCCGCCCGTGCGGGGTGGCGAGCTCCCGGCGCGGAACGGGGTCGGGGACGTCCAGGACGACGCAGCCCTCGGTCTCCAGCTTCTCCAGCGTGACGCCGGCGAACCAGGGAAAGCGCGCGTCCGCGCGCGCCGCCGCCAGGAGCTCCTCCACCCATTCCCTCGACGACTTCCAGGGAAAGCGCGCGCCGAAGCCCATCTTTCCGGCGAGGCGGCAGACGATCTCGAAGTCGTCCAGGGACTCCCCGCGCGGGGGCACGACCCCGGGCGTGTAGAGGAGAACGTGCTTCGGCTTCACGTCGGGAATCAGGTGGTGGAAGGTCGCGCCCGTCTCCAGCCCCTCGGTGATCGCGCAGCGCTCGAGCCAGGTGGAGGCGGGCAGGACGACGTCCGCGCATTTCGCCGTCGGCGTCATGAAGACGTCCGCCACGGCGCAGAAGTCGAGGGCGCGCAGGGCGCGCTCCGTCTTGCGCGCGTTTCCGGCCTGCCCGACCGGGTTGCCCCACATGACGAGGGCGGCGTTCACCGGCCCGCCGTAGGAATCCGGGTTGAGGATGGCCTCCGCGATCCGCCCGGTCGGAATCTCGCGCTTGACGGGGTTGGGGACGGCCCAGCGCTCCTTCATCACCTCGGCGAGGCCGGTTCCGTGCGCCTGATCCGGGGAGAAGCCCGCTTCCCGCGCCCCGTGCCGCAGCGCGCCGCCGAAGCCGCCCGTCACGAGGTTCAGGACGTGCAGCGCCCGGACGGCCTGCTCCCCGCGCAAGGCGCGCTGATAGGAGCCGTAATAGACGACCACCTTTCCCTTCCCAAGCGCGCGGGCGAGGGCGCGCACGTGCTCCTCGGAGACGCCGCACTCCTTCGCCGCGCGCGCGGGCGTCCAGGCGTCGGCCGCCTCGCGCAGATAATCGAACGCCGTCCGGCACGCCGCCCCGTTCGCGCGGAACGCGCCGCTGAGCGCGGGCCTGGCGCACGAGGCGAACGGCTTGGGCGAGGCGTCGCCCTCGTCCCAGGCGAGCGGGGCGCCGTCCGCCCCCCTGGCGAACCGGCCGGTCGCCGTCTCGACCAGAAACGGGGCGTTGGTCTCCCGCTTGAGAAACGCCTCGTCCACGGCGCCTTCGAGGATCATGAGCCGCAGGACGGCCAGGGCGAGCGCGGCGTCCGTCGAGGGGCGAACCGGCACGTGGAGGGCGTCGAAGCGCGCCGCGCTCCTCGTGCGGAGCGGATCGACCACGATGAAGCGGGTTCCCCTTCTCCTGGCGTCCTGGAGGGACTGGAGCAGGCCCCGGTATCCCGTCTCCACCGGGTTGTTGCCCCAGAGGACGATCCAGTCGCAGTCCTCGTTCGGCCGGTTCAGCACCTGCCAGTGGCCGAACACGTCGGCGCTCGCCCCCAGAAAAGCCTTCCAGCAGAGGCTGCCGCGCATGTAGGGCTGCACCGCCCCGCCCCAGAGGTTCAGAAGCCGCATGATGGTGGCGGGCTCGGCGTCCCTGCCGCCGGGGAGGGTGTGCTGGGCGGAGTAGTGATACATCATGACGGATTCGTTTCCGCCCTTTTCCTTCGCCGCCTCCAGTCCCCGGGCGACCAGGTCGAGCGCCTCGTCCCAGCCCACGCGCTCGAAGCGGTTCGCCCCGCCCGGGCCCGAGCCCTTCGCGCCCGCGCGCTTCATCGGATGGAGGAGCCGGTCGGGATGATGGTATCGGTCGGGCAGCTGAAACCCCTTGATGCAGGGCTTGATGCGCATCCGGGGGTTCGCCCGGAACGAGGCGATCTCCTCCCCGCTCGCCTCGACCTCGAAGCTGCACGGGTTGTTCCCGCAATGGGGGGAGCAGAGGGTGTAGGCCTTGCGGGGCGCGCCGGACATTCTCTCCCTTCCCGTCTGGATCGGAGGAGGCTCACTTTACATGATTTTCCTTGCGCCCTAAGATAAGGCTTCTTCTGTTTCCGGGCAAACGCCGTTTGCCGCCGCATACCGGAAGGCGGGACGCCGCCTCCATCCACGTCGAACCCTTCGGGAGGTGAGAGAGAATGGCCACGCGCGCGAGAGCGGGAAAGAAGCCGGGGAGAGCCGGGCGGGAGAAGTACACGCCGCCCACCTGGGACACGAAGATGCCCCTGCCGTCGAACCCGGAGACGGGCGAGGACGCGAACGACTACTACGTTATCGACTGCGAGACGCACGTCATGCCGGAGGACTACCGGCGCTTCATCAAGTATTTCGAGGGCACGAGCACCTTTGAATACGCCCACAAGATGTGCAACCAGTGGCAGTGGATCGACCACAGGAACAACCGCCCCGCGGCCATCCACCCGGGCATGGACTGGCACATCGACAAGATCATCGCCGACATGAACCGGTCGGGCGTGGACCAGATCGCGCTGATGCGCGAGTCCTTCATCGACACGGCGGGCGACAGCGCGCCCTTCTCCACGAACCAGCACGTCATCGACGCGATCGAGAAATACCCCGACCGGGTGATCGGCGTCTCGAACGTGGGGCCCTTCTCGAAGCGCAAGACGAAGGATTTTCTCTGGGAGATGGAGTATCTGCACGACAACTACAACTTCAAGTTCACCAAGTTCTATCAGCCCGAGGACTGCCCCATCAACGACCGCAGGCTCTGGCCCGCCTACGAGATGTGCCAGGACAAGGGCATCGTCGCCTTCTTCCACACCGGCATCACCATCCGGATGGGCCCCACCCGCTACACGCTGCCGATTCTGCTGGACGAGGTGGCGTCCGACTTCCCCGACCTCAAGATCGTCGCCTATCACGGCGGCTATCCCTACTGGGAAGACCTCGTCATGCTGCTCTGGAAGCACCCGAACGTCTACGTGAGCTACTCGATTCTCCTGCCCTGGCTCATGCGCGCCCCGCACCGCTTCGCCCACATGGTCGGCACGACGTTGCAAATCGCCGGCCCGGGCCGCTTCGTCTGGGGCAGCGACTGGCCCGCCTCGGACCCCTACCAGTCGGTCGAGGCCGTCCTGAAGCTCCACATCGACGAGGAGCTGCAGGAGAAGTGGGGGTATCCCGCCATCACGAAGCGGGACAAGGCGGACTTCCTGGGCGGCACCCTCGCACGGCTGGCGGGCATCGACCCCAAGAAGAACCACCTCAAATTCCCCGGCATGAACGGCGCGCCCCGGGGCAAGACGCCCGAGGGCGACATCACCCGCGCCATCATGGCGAAGCGGAAGAAGGCGGCGAAGTAGCCGCCCCCCGCTTCAGAAGCGAAAAGCCCCGTCCGGGTTCGCCGCCCGGGCGGGGCTTCATTCTTCCCGGACGCGCGGCGGATCGTGCGCCGCCGGCGCGCCCGGCTTTCCGGTCGAGCCGGAAAAGCCAAAGGGCGGCCGCGCCTCTCTCCAAAGGCACCTCGGGGCGGCCGCTACCGCGCGGGCTTGATCCGGTAGACCGCTCCCCTCCACTCGGAGAGGAACCAGAGGGCGCCGTCGGGCGCTTCCCGAACGTCGCGAACGCGGTCGGTCTCGGGGAAGGCGAGCCGCTCCACCTCCCGGAAGCCGTCCGCCGGGTCCAGCCGGGAGATGTGGTTGAACTTCAGGGAGCCGACGAAGAACTGCCCGCGCCACGCCGGCCGGAGCCGCCCCGAATAAATCGCCAGTCCCGAGGGGGCGATGGAGGGGTCCCAGTAGAAATCCGGCTGCTCCATGCCCTCTTTCGCGGCGCCGACGCCGATTTTGCCGCCCCCGTAGTGGCGGCCGTAGGAGATGACCGGCCACCCGTAGTTCCGGCCCCTCCTCACCCGGTTGATCTCGTCTCCGCCCTGCGCGCCGTGCTCGACGACCCAGAGCGCGCCGGCCGCGTCAAGCGCCGCGCCCTGCGGGTTCCTGTGTCCCCAGGACCAGATCTCCGGGCGCGTCCCCGCCCGCCCGACGAGCGGATTGTCCCGGGGGACGCTCCCGTCGCGCCGGATGCGGATGATCTTGCCGTGGTGGAGGGAAAGATCCTGCGCCGCGTCGCGGTCTCCCCGCTCTCCAAGCGTCACGAACAGGGTTCCGTCCGGCGCCTCCGCGACCCGCGAGCCGAAGTGCCGGCTCCCGGCGGACGGAGACGCCATCTCGAAAATGACGCGCGGATTCTCCAGCGCGCGGTTGTCGGATGACAGCGCGGCGACGGCGAGCGCGGTGCCCGCGCCGCGGCGGTAGGGCTTCGAGAAGGTGAGGAAAATCTCGCGGCTTTTTGGAAAATCCCGCGCGGCGGCGACGTCGAGCAGTCCGCCCTGCCCCACCGCGTAGACTTCCGGAACGCCCGAGACTTCCGTCTTCCGGCCCGCGGAATCGAAGTGGAGCAGCGAGCCGCCGCGCTCGGTGACCAGAAACGCTCCGCCCGGAAGAAACGCCAGCCCCCAGGGCGTGTCCAGTCCCTCCGCCATCGCGTCGATCGAGACCGGGCCGGACGCCGTTCGCCGCTCCGCCGCCCATCCCGGCGCCGCGCAAAGCGCCAGGAGCAGCAAGGCGAGGAGCCGGCGGAGCGCGACGGGACGGCCCCCGCCCCGGGGTTCAGGCGTTGCCCTCCTCGATGAGGCTTTCATGATCTCCATGATCTCCCCGGCGGCGTGATCTCCCTCGCGTCCCCGGGCTGATTATATCGCGGCCGGGAGGCGCTCGACCAGGAGTTCCGGGGCTACGGCGTCAGGACGAACCTGGCCACGAGGCTCGTGGCGATGAAGAACAGGGCGATTCGGATGAGTCTGAAGAAGAGCGCGTGGTCGATGCGGTCGCGGATGCGGACGCCCGCCCAGTATCCGGCGTAGAGGGGCGCGACCGCCAGCAGCGCCTCGATGAGGCGGGGCTTCGCGTAGAAGCCCCGGAGCGAGAGGGCGAGGATGATGACGGACATACCCGCCGCGTTGAAGGCGTTCATCAGGAAGATGAAGGGGTTTTTCGGCAGCCGGAGCATGGAGAAATAGATGACGTTGACGGCGCCGCTGATGGTCGTCGCCCCGTAGACGAAGCCGAGAACCGCGCCCATGGCCGCGCCCAGCGCCCCGCGCAGGCCGGCGCCCAGCTCCCGGAAGAAGTCGAGGCGGCGCTCGACGATCAGATACGCGTACGCCATGAGGCCCATCATCAGGCGGATGAGGTCGGGGTCGCCGACCTCGAGAAACCACACCCCGGCGGGGATGGCCGCCAGGGCGCACAGCAGATAGGGCGCGATGCGCCCGAGGGCGCGCCACTCCGTCCGCAGCCGCCAGACGTCGGTGACGTTCGAGAGGAGGATGGCGAGCGCGAGCAGGGTGACGACCCTCCCGGGAAGGAGGAGGAGGGCGAGGAGCGGCGCGGCCACCAGAGGGGCGCCGAAGCCGATGGAGCCTTTTACGAATCCGCCGAGGAAGAGAACGGCGGCGACGAAGATGATTTCCGGCGCGCTCATGTCACGTCCGTGAGGGAAGGGGAGGCTTCGCGTCGAAAGAGGAGGCGCGCGCGGGCGAGGGAAGCCCGCCTCCCCGGGGCGCGTCTTTCGCCTCTCTCGCGGGGAGGCGCGCCGTCCGCGGGGGCCGCCTCAGCCTGCGATGTCCTCGCCCCCGTCCACGCGAATCACGTCTCCCGTCATCCACTGCGTGCCGGAGACCGCCAGCGCGGCGATGGCGTCGGCGACCTTCCGGGGCGTGGTGAGCTCCCCGTGGGGGTTCGCGCTCTTCGTGCGGCTGATCATCCCGTCGCTGCCGGGAATCTTGCGGAGAGCGGGGGTGTCGGTGACGCCCGCCTGGACGCTGTTCGCCGTGATGCCCTTCGGGGCGAGCTCCACGGCGAGCTGCCGCACGTGGCTCTCGAGCGCGGCCTTGGCCGCCGACACGGCGCCGTAGGTTTTCCATATCCGGTGCCCGCCCGCGCTCGTCATGGCGTAGATGCGCCCGCCGAAGCCCATCAGCCCGCGCCGCACGAGCGCCTGCGTCCAGTAGACGAGGCTGTTCGCCATGACGTCCAGCGTCATCTCGAGCTGCCTCGGCGCGATGGCGTCCTTCTCCTCCTCGGCGATGTAGGGCTTGAGCGTCCCGAAGGCCAGGCTGTGGAGCAGGATGCGCACCGCGCCCTCCGCGTTCTCCCCCAGCCGCTCCTCCATCTCGTCGAGAACGCGCCCGCGCTCCTCGTGGCCCGCCGCGTTCACGTTGAAGTAGAGGGATTCCGCCCCGTTTTTCCTGATTTCGGCCTGAATGCGCTCCACGTTCGGCAGCGCGGCCTTGCGGTCGAGGTGCACGCCGAAGATGCTGACGCCCAGGCGCGAGAGCCTGAGGGCGTTCGCCTCGCCGAAGCCGCTGCTCGCGCCCAGAATGAGCGCCCAGGTTCCCTCCAGGTCCGTTTTCGGCACGTCGGTCTTCTCCTTCCTCGAGCGATGCGGTTCGTCCCGTCCGGGCTGGTTATAGCACATCCGCGCGGCGGACGGGGCGCGGCGCGTCTTTCCTTCGCGGGAACGGCCACGGGGCCCCGCGGAATCGACTAAACCCGCATTATCCCAAACGGCGCGGGACGCATATATGCGTCCCCTACAAAGGCAAAATCGCCGCCCTGGTTCCGCAGGGGGCGCGTATAGATCGGCGGCGACGCGGCGCGGACAACCACAGGGGGTTGTCCCTGCGAAGGCGGAACCATTACCCGGCCGGTAGGGGGCGCATACATGCGCCCCGATTGTGGAATTGGCGATGACGCGATCCAACGCGCCGCCATCCTGAAACGGGCGATTCACGAATTGTGGGGCGTCCTCGGGGAGGGGTCGCCCCTACAACGAACCACCAAAATATCGAACGCCCGAAAACCACAGGGGGTTGTGTCTCTACGGGACGCAAAAACGCGAATCGACCGGGCGCGGGGAACGGCGAATCATGCCCCCGCACCCGGTTTTCGTACACGGCAAAACAGGACGCATATATGCGTCCCCTACGGGCGGGGGATGGCGTCATCCGATTGTAGGGGGCGCGGACATGTGCTCCGATCAGCCATTCTCTCCCGGCGCGGACTCGACTTTCCCGGTGCGGGATGCTAACCTGCTCCTGTCGGGCGGGCGAGAGGCCCGGGTTTTCATCTTTCCGCGCGAACGCGAGGGAGGCGCGCGTCGCCCCCGGATTCGGAAGGGGCGGGCGCGGCGCTGATTTTACAGGGAGAATGCGACTCATGCGAAAAACGGCGGGTATGATGCTGGCTCTCGGGATGGTTCTGGCGGCCTCGGGGTGCGCGCCTTCCCACAAGGTCTGGGTGAAGCGCGGCGTCAGCATGACGCAGGCCGTGGGCGACCTGAAGGACTGCGCGGAGCGGACGGGCCTCCGCTTCGAGCCCCGGGGGAAGGGCGGGGGCGAGGCGTTCAGCTCCGAGGTGACCTACGCGGCGAGCAAGTTCGACTCGTGCATGACGGGCAGGAAGTTCAGAAGGAAAAAATAGGGATTCCTCCCCCGGCGGCAGAGGCGCGTCCGCCGGGGAATCCGCTGAATTCACCGGGCTTCGCCGCGCGCGGGAGGGGCTTTCGGGCGGCTCGCCGCCGCGCTCCGCTCGCCCGGCTTCGTCCGGGGAAGCGCGGGGAAACGGGAGACGGGCATGAGCCGGGACGCCGGGCCCTCCCGCCGGGAAGTCGAGCGGGCGGCCGACCTCAAGACGTTCGAGCAGCACCGCGCCGAGGGGCCGGACGTCGTCGTCTGCGGCGTCCTCACGGTGAGCGACACGCGCGCGGAGGAGACCGACACCAGCGGCAAGCTCATTCGGAACATGCTGGAGGAGCGGGGCCACAGGGCGCCGTTCTACCGCATCGTGAAGGACGAGCCCGCGCGGATTCGGGAGGCGCTGCTCGACGCCTGCGCGGATCCGGAGATTCAGGTGGTGATATCGAACGGCGGCACCGGCATCGCCAGGCGCGACACGACCTACGACGTCGTCGTCTCCATCCTGGAGAAGGAGATGCCCGGCTTCGGCGAGCTGTTCCGGAGCGTGAGCTTTCAGGAGATCGGGACGGCCGCCATGCTCACCCGCGCGACGGCGGGAACCTGCCGGGACACCATCATCATGACGCTTCCCGGATCGGGAAACGCCTGCCGCGCGGGAATGGAGAAAATCATCCTGCCCGAGATCAGCCACATGGTGCGGGAGGTGCTGAAATAGGCGCCGCTCGGAAGGATTCGGAGCGCGGCCGCGCGCGCGGCGCCTTCGCCCGTCGAGTTGACGCGGGACGCGCGAAGAGGATAGTTTCGGGGCGGCTTCCGCGCCGGAGACGGGGTTCGTTTTCATGGAAAGTCACGCGGTCTATCCGGGAACGTTCGACCCTCCGACGAAGGGGCACTTCGACGTCGTTCGCAGGAGCCAGAAGCTCTTCTCCAGGGTCACCGTGGCCATCTCCGCGCACCCCTCGAAGGAGCCCCTGTTCAGCTTCGGGGAGCGGAAGGACTTTTTCCTGCGGGAGTTCAAGGGGTCGGGCCGGCTCGAGGTGGCGGGCTTCGAGCGCGAGCTGCTCGTGGATTTCGCCGTCAAACTGGGCGCCCAGGCCATCATTCGCGGACTCCGCGCCGTGAGCGATTTCGACTACGAAATGCAGATGACGCTCATGAACAGAAGGCTGAACGAGAGGATCGAGACGATTTTTCTCATGCCCAGCGAGCAGTACAGTTTCCTGAGTTCGAGTCTCGTCAAGGAGGTGGCCTCGCTCGGCGGAGACGTGAGCGAGCACGTGTCTCCCGCCGTGCGCGAGGCGCTCGGAGAGCGGTTTCGCCGCTGACTTCGTCTTCCAGCCCCGGAGTTCCTCATGCGCTTCGCGTCCCGGATGAGCAAGCTGCCTCCCAGCCCCACGCTGGCGATGAACACCAAGGCGGCGGAGATGAAGGCGGAGGGCGCGGACGTCATCTCCTTCGCCGCGGGGGAGCCGGATTTCGATACGCCGGAGCACGTCAAGGAAGGCGCCGTTCAGGGGCTGCGCGACGGGGCGACGAAATACACGGCGGTGCGGGGGATGCCCTCGCTGAGGGAGGCGATCTGCGAATGGGTCGAGGAGCACAAGGGACTCCGCTACGACCCGAAAACGGAGGCGATCGTCACCGTGGGCGGGAAGCAGGCGGTGTTCAACGCCCTGCACGTTCTCGTCGAGGAAGGGGACGAGGTCGTCATTCCCGCGCCGATATGGGTGGCGTATGAGCCCGTCGCCGCCCTGACCGGGGCGAAGCCCGTCCTGGTTCAGACGAGCGAGGAGAACGGCCACAAGATGACGGCCGATGAACTGCGCGAAGCCGTGTCTCCGAGGACGAGAATCGTGGTGATCAACAGCCCGTGCAACCCGACGGGCTGCGTGTATGGCCGCGAGGAGCTGGAGGCCATCGCCGAGGTCGTCCTCTCCACGAACGCCCTGGTCATGGCGGATGAGATTTACGGAAAAATCACCTACGACGGCGAGGCGCACGTTTCGATCGCCGCCCTCTCTCCCGAAATGAAGGCGCGCGCCCTGGTGCTGGACGGGTTCTCGAAGACCTACGCGATGACGGGCTGGCGGATGGGCTACGCCCTCGCGGCGCCCGAAATCGTCAAGGCCATGGATACGCTCCAAGGCCAGAGCACGAGCAACGCCACCTCCTTCGCCCAATACGGGGGAATCGCGGCGCTTCGGGGCCCCCACGACTTCCTGGGCGAATGGCTGGCGCAATACGACGCGAGAAGAAAGGCGATTGTCGAGGGATTGAACGGAATAGAGGGGATGAGCGTCGTGAACCCCAAGGGCGCCTTTTACGCCTTTCCCAGGGTGAGCGGCCTGTTCGGGCGTCGGGGGCCGGACGGGGAGTTGAGGAATTCCATGGACGTGGGCCTGTATCTGCTCGAACGCGCGCGATGCGCGGGCGTGCCGGGGGCGGGCTTCGGGAACGCCGATTACGTCCGCTTCTCCTACGCGACTTCTCTGGAAAACGTCCGGGAGGGCGTCGAGCGCATCCGGGCGGCGGTGGAGCGGCTCGACTGATGCGCGGCCTGGGACGCGCCCTTCAGATTCTCGCCATGGCGGACTGCGGGATCGCGCTGCTCATCGGCGCGCTGAATCCCTCGGCCTACGCCGTTCAGCTCGTCATCCTGGGTTCGGCGGTCATTCTCTTTTCTCTCGGACGCCTGATTCAGAAAAAGGCGCGCCCGCGCCCGTCCGCGTTCGGGAGCGAATGAGGGCGCTCTCGTCCGGGCGGCGGAATCGGGCCGCCTACGCCCGCACCTTCCAGACGAGGGCCACGGTGATGAGTCGGCTGGCCGCCATGACGGTGAACACCCAGAACCACCCGTTCGGGACGGCCAGGGACAGCCACCCGAAGAATACGGCCTGAAGCGCGCCGTAAACGTAGCCGTGGGCGTCCAGGACGCCCGCCGCGGTTCCCGCCAGCCGCCTGCCCGCCAGATCAACCCCCAGCGCCTGGACGGTGGACATGTTGACGCAAAACCCGCCCACGATGAGCAGAACGATGGCGAGCGGAACGCTGTCGGCGGGCGCGTAGGCGATTCCCATCATCGCGGCGGCGCTCAGAAAGGCGGCGAGCATGATGACGATGGAGCGGTTGCTCCTGAAAAACCGGTCGGAAATGATTCCGCCGAATATGGGCCCGAACAGGTATCCCAGAGGGTAGGCGAAGGTGAGCAGCCCCATCTGCTTCAGGTCGAACCCGCCCGCCTGGGCGTAATACAGGGGCGCCCACGAGACGACGCCGTAGCGAACCACGTTGTCCAGCCCCTTGACGTGGCAAGCCAGGAAGAAGCGCGGATTGGTCATCAGGTGAACGTACGCTTTCAGGCCGCGCTCGCTCCCGCTGCCCGCCGCTTCGGCTTCCCGGGAGACGTCGTCCGCTTCCCTGTATTCCGGGAGGTTCAGTTCCGAGGGCTTGTCTTTGGTGATGAGGTAGAAAATGATTCCCATGGCGGCGATGATCATGGGGGGGTAGCGAATCGCGGCTCGCCAGCCGTATTGCGCCGCCGTCCAGGGAACGATCGCCCAGACGATGAGGAGCGCGATTCCGGCGGACGTTCCGACGAGACCGATCGCCTGCCCCCGCTCGCGCCGGGGCCACCATTGCGCCACGAGGCCGAGACCGGGCCCCCACGTCGCGGCGTTCACGAAGCCGACCGCCGCCCAGGGGACGGCGAGCGCGGTGATGGAGTTTCCGAAGCTGGCGAGGAAGTTGAACGCGGAGGTGGCGACCGCGGCGAAGAGAATGGTGTTTCTGTAGCCAATCTTTTCCGCGATCCGCCCGAAAACCAGGTCGCCGCAAGCGAAGCCCCAGAACATCCAGGAGTTGATCCATCCGGTGTCGAGGCGCGTGACGCCCAGATCCTGGATGACGGCGTATTGCACCAGGCTGAAGTTGAACCTGCCCAGATAATTGAAGGCGTAGAAGACGCAAAAGGCGATGAGAACGCGCCATTTCCAGCGGTGGAATTCGGGCGGAAGGTCGTGATAATCGACCTGAGCGGGGCTTCCCGGCCGGTTCATGCCTGAAGCGCCGCTTCAGCCGGGCCGAAGCGGCGGCCGGGGCGCGAAATCACCCTGGCCGCTTCGCGGGGCGCTTCGAGGCTTTCAGGAAAATTCGCGCGCCTCTCCCGGGGGCGACGCCCGGAGCGGCGGCTTTCGCGTCCGCTCATCGGCTCCATACCAGCAGATGGTGGTTCTTTTTTCCCTTCCGCAGGAGGACGTAGCGGCCGAACAATGCGTCATCGGCGGACAGCGCGCTCTCCTCGCGCGTAACGCGGCGATTGTTCACATAGATGCCGCCGCCTCTTAAATCCTTTCGCGCCAGGGATTTCGACCCGCAGAGTCCGGTCGCCACGAGAGCGTCCACGATCGGATAGGGCGGCCGCTCCGCCGTCCGGGTTCTCGGCATTTCCTCCGCCGCCGCGAGCAAATCGCTTTTCTCGATGCCGTCGAGTTCGGCGCCGAAGAGAATTTCGGCGGCGCGCTCCGCGCTCCGCGCCGAGTCCTCGCCGTGGACGAGCGTCGTCAATTCCCTGGCGAGGCGGCGCTGCCCTTCCCGCTTCTCCGGGGAGGCGAGGTGCGCCTTTTCGATGGCGTCAATCTCCTCGACCGGCAAAAAGGAGAAGTATCTCAAGAACCTGCCGACGTCCCCGTCGTCCGTCTGAATCCAGTATTGCGAGAATCGGTAGGGGCTGGTTCGCTTCGGGTCGAGCCAGACGTTTCCCTTTTCCGTTTTGCCGAATTTCCTGCCGTCCGAAGTCGTGATGAGCGGAAAGGTCATGCCGTATGCGGATTTTCCATGAACCCGGCGGATCAGCTCGATGCCCGCCGTGATGTTGCCCCATTGGTCGGAGCCGCCGATTTGCAGGAGGCAATTCTCCTCTTGGAACAGGCGCAGGAAATCGTACGCCTGAAGCGCCATGTAGCTGAACTCGGTATAGGAGATGCCCGCGTCGGCGATGCGGGATTTCACGGATTCCTTCGCCATCATGTAGCCGATGGAGAAATGCTTGCCCACGTCCCGGAAAAAATCAATGAGGCGAATCTCGTTCAGCCATTCCGCGTTGTTCGCCACGCGCGCGGCGTTCGCCCCCCCCCGAAAATCCAGAAAACGCTCGAGCTGGGTCCTGATTCCCGCAAGGTTGCGCTCCAGCGCCTCCGCGCCCAGAAGGCTCCTCTCTTCCGATTTTCCCGACGGGTCTCCTATCATCCCGGTTCCGCCGCCTACGAGGGCGATTGGCCGATGACCCGCCCGCTGAAAGCGCATGAGTCCCGCGATGGGTATCAGGCTTCCGACGTGCAGGCTGTCGGACGTGGGGTCGAAGCCGCAATAGACGCTCATGCCGCCTTTTTCAAAAGCGCGCGACATTTCCGCCCGATCCGTGCGATCGTGAACCAGTCCTCGAATTTCCAGTTCGTCAAACAGGTTCATGGGCGATCTCCGTCGCCTTCCCGCCGCGGCATGAAGCGACCGCGGGGCGATTCCCCGCGGGCGAATGCCGGCTCCCGGTCGATGCTGTATCCTGTCGATTATATCAGGGCGGCGCGGCTGCTTGAAGTCCGCCCGCCGGTTTCGAGGAGGCGAAATGGCGCTTCGCTTCGATTTTCGGGACAAAAGGGTGATTCTGACCGGCGCCACGGGAGACGTGGGCGGGGAGCTCGTCCGGGCGTTTCTCGAAGCGGGCGCGAAGCTCGCCGCCACGGGCCGGGACGCGGAAAAATTGCGCCTCGTCCCGGGCGCCGGGGAGAGAATGAGGAAAATCCCCTGCGATCTGGAGAATTTCGACGAGGCGAGAGCCATGACGCGAGAGGCGATCGGGTGGCTGGGCGGCTGCGACGTCTTCGTTCACGCGGCGGCGCGGATGCTGGTGAAAGATCCTCTTTCGCTCGATGAATCCGACTGGCGGCGCGCGCTTCGCGTGAATCTCCTCGCGCCCTATTTCTGCATTCAGGAGGCGATGCCCGCGCTCAGGCGCTCCGCGGCGGGGCGAATCATCCTGTATGGCTCAGGCGCCGGAAAATCGGGAGGGCTGGGCCGCAATCTCACCTACGGAGCCGCGAAAGGCGGCGTTCTGGCCATGACCTTCAGCCTCGCCCGCGAACTGGCGAAAACGGGGGTGACGGTGAACTGCCTCGTTCCCGGGCCGATCGAGGGGCGCTTGATGCGGGAGTTCGGCGCGGACGTATGCGGCAAGGCGCGGGCGAAGCACCCGATGGGGAGGTTCGCCCGGGTCTCGGAACTGGCGCCGGCCACCCTGTTTCTGGCGAGCGAGGAGGCCGCGCACGTCACGGGAGAGGCGCTGGACGTGAACGGAGGGTATTTTACCGATTAGGGGAAATCCCCGTTCGACCTGTGATAGACTCGGCGAATCGCTCCGGCCTGAAGCCGCCCCCGATGAAGGAGTTGCGACGATGCGCGTCCCGGAACTCGCGGCCAGATTTCCCGAAATTCCCGAGGATTTGCGCCGCGAGGAGACGCTCGCCCGGTTTGCGGACGTCTTCGACGGCCCCCTTTCCATCGCCCGAAAACCCTCCGCGTGCTCTACGGAGCATGACGCCGGGAACCACTATTACATGAAGCTCGTCAATCCGATGGGCATTTATCGCCTGGGATTGATGAAGCGCGAGGCGCTGCTCTCTCGGCTGGCCGACCTGGCGGAGAAGCAGGAGGCGGACCCGAACTTCGCCGAAACGCTCATCCCGTCCGGCGCCGCGGCGAGCGAGACCAGGGGCCCCGGCTGCGGGTAGGCGCTTCGCGGGGGGGGGGAATCCTCTTGTTTTCGGAGGGCGGGGGTTTTGCGGAGCCTCGTCGCTTCGTGATGCGGGCTTGTCGATGAAGCGCGCTGCGCGGATGGTTCTTGCGGGGGCGTTCGCCCGAGAATTCCTCGCCTCGCCGGGCGAAGCGAGGGCGATCGGCGTGTTTCGCAGGAGCATGTATCTGGAGAATGCGCGCGGGCGAATCGCCTGTCTCGCGGAGGCGGGCGTCGGGCCCGGGCCGCTGAACGCGCTTTGCGAATTCCCGGGCGCCCCGGATTTCGGGAAAAGGGCGGCCCCCGGAAGCCGCGCGATGGTCGGGAGCGGCCTCGTCCGGCTTGAGCCGGACCTGATCATCGACGCCTCCCGACCGGCGGAATGGGCGCCTCCGCCGCTCCCCGATGGCTGGAGCCGCGGGCGCCTGCGGCGCAATCTCGCGCTTCTCGCCGAATGGACGGGAAAAAGAGGCGCGCGGGAGGGCCTAGCCCCGCTCGTTCCGCGCATCGCCGCGGGCGGGACGTTCGCCCCCGCGAGCGTTTTCGAGGAAATGGCGCGGGAGGGCGCGGACGCTTTCGGAGACTGGCTTTCGGACGCCCTGAACGGGGAGGAGACCCCGGCGTTTCGCTTCGCCGATCATCCGCTCATCGGCCTGGGGCCGGGGCTCACGCCCTCCGGGGATGACTTCTGGTGCGGGGCGATGATCGCGCTGCGCGCGCTGGGGCGTCCCGACGTTCTCGAAAAAGTCGCCGGCGGCGTCCTGAGCCGCGCGGCGGATCGCACGAACCGAATCAGCCGCGCGCATCTGGCGTGCGCGGCCGCGGGGCAGGGGGCGGGCGCCCTGCATGAGGCGATCTCGGCGATGGGGACGGCGGACGAGGCGCGCCTGCGCTCCGCTCTTCGCGCCCTGGATCGGGTCGGAGGCGCCTCGGGCCGGGATTCCCTGGCCGGCGTCGCCTGCGTTTTCGCGCGCGCGGCGTCCCCGAGCGCCCGCCGCGCCTCCGCGTGAGTTCCGGGAGGCTGAGGGATGAGCAGGGTGGCAGTGCTGGGCGTCGGCGCCATCGGCGGCGCGTTCGGGGTCCGGCTCTGCCTGTCGGGCGCGCACGACGTGACGCTCTGCGTGCGGGAGCCCATCGATCGGCTCGTCGTGGAAACCCCGGATTCCGTCCTCGAATCGAGCGTGAAGTGCGCGACCGACCCCCGGGAGGCGGGGCCCGTCGATTGCGTCCTCCTGGCGGTGAAGGCGCACCAGACGAAGGACGCGGCGCCCTGGCTGGAGGCGCTCGCGGGCGAGGGCGCCGTCGTCGCCGTCCTCCAGAACGGCGTGGAGCACAGGGAGCGCGTGACGCCTTACGCCGGCGGCGCGGAGGTCGTGCCGGTCGTGGTGAACTGCCCTGCGGACAGGCTCGCGCCCGGCCGCGTGGCGCAGCAGGGGGGCGCGCGGCTCGTTCCCGAAGACGGGCGCGGGGGGCGGCTTCTCGCCGCGCTCTTCGAGGGCACGGACGTTCCGGTGGAGCCGACTTCGGACTTCGCCACCGCCTCCTGGACGAAGCTGTGCCTCAACGTCGGCGCGGGCCCCGCCACCGCGCTCACGGGCAGGGGCCGGGGCGTGCTGCGCGATCCGGAGGTGGCGGAGTTCTGCCGCGCGCTCGTTCGGGAATGCGCGGCGGTGGGCGGGGCGGAGGGCGCGAAGCTGGCGGACGACGTCGCCGAGCGCGCCGTCGAGCGCCTCGCGCGCGCCGACCCCGAGGCGACCACCTCCATGCTCGCGGACAGGAGGGCGGGCCGACCGCTGGAGGCGGACGCCATGACGGGCGCGGTCGTCCGGCTGGGCGCCAGGCGCGGAATCCCCACCCCGCTCACCGGCGCGGTTCACGCCCTCCTTTGCGCCGTCAACGCGGAGGGCGGCGCGGCGTAAGAGAGTTTTCATCGGCCGATCGGGAGGGAAAGCCCGGCGGGGGAAGCTGACCGATCGGAGCGGCGGGATGAGGGCCGGCGGCAACCCCTGCGCGCCGGGGAATCCGCCCGCGGTCAAAAGCCCCCGCGCGAGGCCGGCGGGGAGAAAATAGCCGGGCGGATTCGCATCCGCCCAATCGGGTCTTGTTCAGATGAAATTTCCCGTCTTTCGGCGTTTTTCGTTTTGAATCAAGCGGTTATGCGTTCCTGAAAGCTGCGTGAATTCGCCTGAAAACGCCTTGAATTCGTTTTGAATTCGCTCGATTGTATTTGAATTGAAAGGTTTTCGGTTCGACGGAAAAAGACGCCCTTTTGATCGGGGATCAGGCGCGTTTCAGCTCGAATGGTACCTTTTTCGCTTCTTTTCGGGCGACGGCAAATGCGCGCGCCGCGTCGTCGCCGACCCTGCGCGCGGGGCGCATGTATGTGTGGGAAGCGCCCCTCGGCGCTTCACCTACGGGCGAGGGTGCGATTCCGCCTTCGTAGGGACAACCCCCTGTGGTTGTCCGCGCCGCGTCGTCGCCAACCTGCGCGCGGGGCGCGTGTCCGCGCCCCCTACAATCGGATGACGCCACCCCCGGCCCGTCGGGATTGACGCCGTGAATGACGGCGGGCGGGTCCCGAACCGCCCCTGCGGGTTAATGCGGGGCGGATGTCCGCGCCCCTACGGCGAGGATGGCGACGGTTTTGTTTGTGTAGGGGACGCATACATGCGTCCCGTTTTCGTCCGCGCCGAGGGGCGCGCCGTTCCTAGAACCTCACGCTGAAGGTCACGCCGCCGCCGTATTCGATTGAATCGCTTCCGCTCGTCTGCCACCAGGCGGAGGCGCGGAGCGACGCGCCGCCGGACAGCGCGAACGCCCCGCCCGCGCCCAGCCGCGCCGTCGAGGAGCGCGCGTCCGTCGAGAGCTTCGCGTCGCCGACCTTCACGCCCGTCTCGTCGGCGAACTCCCGCGCCAGGTCGAGCGTTCCGAACAGGCGGCCGCCGTCCTCCATCGGGGTTTCCAGGGTGACGCCCAGGACGCCCTTCACGCTCCGCGCGTCCTCGATCGACACCCGCGTCGCGCTCACCGAATCCGTGAAGAACTCGCCCAGCCCCGCCTCCGTCCAGACCAGCCCCAGGCGCGGGGTGACGGCCAGGTTCTCCGCGAGCCGCGCGCGGCGTCCGACCTCCACCCCCAGCGCGCCGGTCAGTCCCGTCGCCTCCTTCTCCAGCTTGCCGCTCACGGTCGAGTCGATCTCCGCGTCCAGCCAGGTCGCCTGCCCCGAGACGTCCGCGTAGAACTCTCCGAACTCCCACGCCGCCGAGGCGCCGAAGCCCATCCCGTTCAGGGCGATCTCGCCCACGCCTTTCATCTCCGCCTTCGCCCGCAGCGCGTGAACCGAGAGGCCGGCCCGCGCGCGCGCGCCCTCGAAGTCGACGCCCGCGCGCGCCCCGGAGGCGTTGTAGTCGTAGGAGAGCTCCATCGCCGAATCCGCCCGGTCGGCCGTCCATTCGCCCCGCGCCCCCTCCACGCGCCCCCAGACGCCGTTCGCCCCGCGCGGGGCGGCCATGCGCTCCGCGCGGGAGGGCATCCGGTTCATCGCCAGCAGGAAGGAGGGCAAAGCCTCGTAGAGCCGGCACCGCCCGTCGTCCGCGCCGGCGCAGTCGAACGTGAACGTTATCGTCGGCTGACGTCCGCCGGTCCCGGGTGCTTGCCCGGGCTCCCCTCCGCCGGGCCGTTGTCCGGGCTGCTGACCGGGTTGCTGACCGGGCTCTCCTCCATCGGGCTGGCCGCCGGGCTGCTCCCCGGTTCCTGGTTCCTCGCCGGTCCCGGGCTGTTGTCCGGTTCCGGGTTGTTGTCCGGTTCCGGGTTCCTGAGGAGCCTCCGAGAAGGTCGGATCGAGCGTGCCGTCCGCGTTGAACCGGGCGAGCGCCGACCACCCGGTGCGCGCTCCGTTCGCCGCCACCTCGACGTATCTCACGTTCTCCGCGCGGTTGACACCCGTTCCGCCGATGACTCCCTGAATCCGGCTTGCGGCCTGCATGGCGGCCGCGTTGTCCCGCCCGGTGACGTGAATGGCGACCGGCGCGGCCGCGCCGCTGGCCCGAATCGCCATCCCCGCCCCGTTCGCCTCCACGCGCCCTCTCGCGCCGATGGTCACCGAGCCGCCGCCCGTCAGATCAATCGCCGCCTCTCCGCCCGCGCCGCCCCGCACCAGCCCCGCGACGTAGATGATCGCCGGGCCCGGGTCGTTCACCAGAACCGCCCGGCCCGAGGCGCCGGCCAGCGCCTCGCCCGTCTCGCCCACGATGAGCGCGCCGCCGCCCACCAGATGAACGGCCGCGTCCGTCCCGCCCGTCACGGTTCCGTCCACCCGGACGACCTGCCTGACGTGATCGGCGAGGGTGACCAGATCATCCTCGCCCAGGCCCGCGTTCGCGTCGCGGACGGCCTCGGGCGCGTACCTCTTCTCGACGCGCAGGCCCAGACCCGCGTTGGCGACCCGGACGCCCGCCCCGGCGCCGGTCACGCGCGCGTCCTCTCCGACCGTGATCTCAATCGCGCCGTTGTCGTCATGGGGCGTCGCGTAGTAGGCGCGGATGCCGTCGCCGCGCGAGGCGATGGAGCCGTCGGTCATGGCGACGTTGATGTTGCCGACGTGGTAGCGGTTCAGCAGCGCCCGCACCGCCGTCTTGTAGGCGTTGGAGAACCCCGCGTCCGCATCGTCCAGCGCGTCGGTCAGCCCGTCGCCGTCGCCGGTCGCCACCGCCGCCAGCACCGCCCGCTCCTTGTCCGAGAGAGTTCGGCGCAGCAGATTGCGCAGCAGGCCTCGGACGGCGTTGCTGTCCCCCCGCAGATAGGTCACGATCTCGGCGTCGGTCAGGTCGGCCAGGCTGGTGGCGGAGCTGTCGATGGCGGTGAAGACCGATTGCGCGATCGCGAGCTGCTCGTTCCCGAACGCCGCCCGGAACTGCGCGACGTAGTCGTTGTTGCTGGCGGTGGCGCCGGTCGGCACGGCCGTCAGCTGCGCCGCGTTGTTCGCGAACGCGCCCGGGTCGTCGCCCTCCGCCACCTGCGCCGCCACGGTGAACGAGGACATGACCTGAGCCTCGACCCCCGCCGCCCCGTCATAGAGGCCGCCGCTGGCCTCGCCGACCACCGCCGACCGGGCGAAGAGAGGCACATTGACGGCGCTCGTCACGGAGAAGCGGTCGTTGTCGTTCTGGGAGACCATGGCCCGCTCGGCCGCATCATTCCCGTGCGAGAACGCGCCCGTCCAGGCGACGTCGATCACGGGCTGATCCGCCGCCTGGCGCGCCACGACCGGATCGTCGGTGCTGTGCTGGACCACCTGGGCATGGACGCCCTTGCGGCCCAGGATGGCGCCGTTCTGTTCGATGGTCATCTGGGGGCTGCCCGAGTAGCTCCCCAGCCCCGCGAGAATGCCGGCATGGTTCCTGGATATGGCCGTGGCGCCGGCGGCGACGGCGACGCTGACGTCGCCGGCGCCCTGGTTTCTGGCATTGATGGCCGGCACGCCCGTGCCGGTGGTTCGCACCGTGCCGCCCGTGACGGAGACGCTCACGGTGCTGGCGTCGTTCGCCGCGTTCTGGGCGAGGATGCCGGACTGGGCCGAGCTCAGCACGGTGCCGCCGCTGTTGGTGACGGAAACGGCGCCGGAACCCAGCCTGGAAACGAAGATGGCCCACTGGCTCGCCGTGATGTCGGCGGCGTTGTCGATGGCGACGCTGCCGCTATAGCCGACGCGGTCCTGGACGTAGATGCCGTAAAAGCTCCCCGTCGTGGCGGGCGTGATCGAGCCGCCGGTGGTGGTGATGGAGATGTTGCCCGCCGTGGCCGAACTCCCCGACTTGTGGACGTGGATGCCGTGACTCGCCGACGACGTGATGGTGGGGCCGCTCTGGGTCGGGGCGCTCGCGGCCGTGCCCAGGATCGTGACGGCGCCCGTGCCCTGGCTTTCCATGTAGATGCCCTGCGCCGTCGTCGTGATCGTGCCGCCGGTTGCCGTGAGGGTCATGGCGCCATTTTTTTGGGCTCGCATCCGGATACCCTGCTGGTTCGCGTTTGTCACCGCGATGCCGCCGCTGCTGGTGAGGATCAGGGCGCCCGCGCCGTCCGTCACCGCCTGGATGCCATGGTTCAACGAGTTGATGGCGCCGCTGTGCGTGACCGTCGTGGTCGCGGCGCCGTCATGCTGGACGTCGATGCCCTCATAGGAGGCGTAGATCGTGCCGGCGTTCGTGATCGTGGCGGCGCCGCCGCTGCCGCTGCTTCGGACATAGATGCCGTGCGCGCGCATTCGGGAGGTCGAGGTTCCGATGGTCACCTGGCTCCCCACGTCCACTGTGGCCGTGCCGCTGCCGTGCTGACGTATCCGGAGGCCGGGGCTTTCGTTGCCGCTGCCCGTGTCGTCCACGATGCTGACGGCGGCCGTTGTGCCGACGTCGATGGCATAGTTGCCGGTCTGCATGTTATCGCTGGCCAAAAGATTGATGCCCGCATAGATGGTGGCCGCCGTGATCACGGTCGCCGTCCCGCCTGCGCCGCTGCCACCCGGGACGCGGACGGTGACGCTGGCGTTGCTCTGTATTGTGGAGCGGATTGAGACGGGGTACGTCGCGGCGCTGCAGGTGACAGTGGCGCTGGACGATGTGGTGAACCCCAGGCAGGCCCACGCCGCGCCCGGCGCGAGGAGGAAGAGCGCCAGCGCCAAGCCGGCGAGAAGCCCCGCCAGCCGCCCCCATGCCGGTTTTATATCCGTAGGGACAACCCCCCGTGGTTGTCCGCGCCCCCTACGGAAACAGGGCGGCGACGATTTTGTAGGGGACGCATAGTTGCGTCCCGCGCCGTCCGGCGTTCTCATCGCGCGCCCCTTCTCATGTCGGTGAGTCGGTATGTCGGTGAGTCGGTGAGTCGGTGAGTCGGTGAGTCGGTGAGTCGGTGAGTCGGTGAGTCGGTGAGTCGGTGAGTCGGTGAGTCGGTGAGTCGGTGAGTCGGTGAGTCGGTGAGTCGGTGAGTCGGTGAGTCGGTGAGTCGGTGAGTCGGTGAGTCGGCGCCAGTATGCCCCATCCCGCGCGCCGCGGACAAGCCTGCGAATGACCATGTATCACACCCCCTTCAATGCGGTCGGTTTCATCCCGATGGGATTTTCAGGACAACGGGCGGGATGATACCCAAGCGAGGCAGGAAATTCAACCCCCGCCATCGCCCACCCACAATCGGGGCGCATATATGCGCCCCCTACGGGCGAGGGTGCGATTCCGCCTTCGTAGGGACAACCCCGCGTGGTTGTCCTTCGCGGTTTCGCGATCGCCGTTTCCGGGCGTTCGATATTTTGGCGTTTCGATTGCAGAGGCGGATCGCGCCCCGCGGCGTTGACGAAGGCGTCCGGTTCGTGGTGTATTCCGCTCAGCGGATTCATGGTTCGCGCGGCGGCGCGCCCCGCGCGTTCGGAACGGGCGGCGTCCGGCGGACGCGGGCGCAGAGGAGAGAGGAAGGATGAGCGGAACCCTCAGGGCGGGAGCGGCGCTTCTCGCCGCGCTCCTCGTCTCGGGCGGGTGCGGCGACGCGGTGCCGCGCGGCGTGGAGGTGATCACGGAGCCGCCGGGCGCCACGGTGCGGCTCGGGCATGAGAAGATCGGCGAGTCGCCCGTCCTCATTCCCTGGAAGAAGATAAAGGATCACTACGCGGACACGTTCACGGTCGAGATTCGCAAGGAAGGATACCGCCCCCGCCACCTGGTGGCCGCGCAATACGGGGGGACGATGCGGGTGACGCTCCAGAAGGAATAGCTCCCCCCGCTCCCGCCGTCCGAAGAGAAGGGGCGCGTATGCGCGCGCACGGTATGGGCCTGCTCGCCGAGCTGTTCGACTTCGAGGAAGGCGCGGAGGAGGAGGCGCGGGCCTGGCTCGACGAGGCGCGCCTCCCGCGGATGCTCGGGGCTTCGGGCGTGTGCGGCGGGGCGGGCTACGAGGCGGTTGAGGGCGCGCCCCGCTTCCTGAACCTCGTGGAGGCGCTCGGCGTTCACGTCTTCTACGGGGAGGAGTTCGCCGCGCTCATGGAGGCGGCGGAGGCGCGCCCGCCCCGTCCCCCCGCGGCGCGCGCGCGCCTGGTTTGCGCGCAGATTCACCCCGGCCTTCCGGCCGCCCCCCCCGCCTTCCCGACGGTGGACGCGGCGGGCCTCGCCCCCGTCGTCCAGTTCGGCGGAATCGCCGTGCCCGAGGATCGGCTCGCCGACTTCAACGGGTGGTACGAGCGGGATCGCCTCCCCCTCTGCGCGGAGGTTCCGGGGATGCGGCGGGCGCGCCGCTACGTCTCCGTCGAGGGGGAGCGGCTCATGGCCGCGCTCTACGAGATGGAGGACGAGTCCGCGCGCGAGACGCCCGAGTGGAGGCGCATGAGCGCCACCCCGTGGACGGAGCGCGTCCGCGGCTATTGCCGCCGGGCGCCCGGCTCTCCCGGCCTCTACCGCCGCCGGGGCTACGCCCGCTAGCGCCGCGCCGCCGCCCCTAGCGGGGGAAGCGGCTGAAGTCGGGCGGCCGCTTCTCCTTGAAGGCGGTCATGCCCTCGACGGACTGCTCGTTGTTCCACACGGCGTTCAGCAGCTCGCTCCCGTGCATCCACGAGGGATAGTGCAGGTCGCCCAGGAAGTTGAGGTTCGTCTTCATGTAGCGCAGGGTGGCCGGGGCGTGCGAGTTGATGGTCGCGCACCATTCCTCCGTCTTCCCTTCGAGCTCCGCGTCCGGCACGACCTCGTTGATCAGCCCGACCTCCTTGGCCTCCCGCGCGGAGTAGCGCTTGGCGAGAAACAGCATCTCGCGCGCGCGGCGATCCCCCATGAGGAGAGGGAGATACTGCGTGGCGCCCACCACCGGCAGCGCGCCCACGCGCGCCCCCGACTGCCCGAAGGTCGCGTTCTCACTGGCGACGCACAGGTCGCAGTAGAGCTGCCACTCGTTGCCCCCGCCGATGCACCAGCCGCGCACCATGGCGATGGTGGGCTTGCCCGAGTTCCGCAGCGTCATGCACAGGCGGCGCATCTTGTTGTTCCACACGTGGCCGGTCTGGTAGTTCAGCCCCAGCATCATGTCCATGTCGCCGCCCGACGAGAAGTTCCCGTTCAGCCCGTAGAGCACGCCCGCGCCGATGTCGGGGTCCTCGTCCAGCCGGGTGAAGGCCTCGATGACCTCGTTGATCATCTGGAAGTTCATGGCGTTCAGCGTTTCGGGGCGGTTCAGCCCCACCCAGAGGGTCCTGTCCCTGACCTCTACGACCGTGACTCTCTCCGACATTTCAGGAATCTCCTCGCCTTTCCGCCCGCCGGCTCCGGCGGGGCGCGTGGTGAAACGGGGTCGGCCCGGGCGGCCGCCGTTCTCAAAGAGGCGGCATTCTCGCACGCGCCGCGCCGATTCGCCAGAGCGATTCGGGATGCGGCCCGCGCCGGACGGCCGGGCCGGTTCGCGTTTGGCCGCGCAGGGAAAAAAGGCGGCCGCGGGGTTGTCCCCGCGAATACGGGAACCCCTACGCCGTTGCCAATCCACATGCGGGGCGCATGTATGCGCCCCCTACGGGCAGGGACGGCGATTTTGAGTAGGGGACGCGCGTATGCGTTCCGCCTCCCGTTTCAGGGCATCCAGGCGAGCGCGCCCTTGTAGAGGAGCTGGAGGGAGACGATGCTGAAGAGCGCCGCCAGCACGCGCGCGAGGGTGGCGGACTTCACCCTGTTGGAATACGCCGCGCCGAGCTGCGCGCCCGCTATCGTGCCGAGGGCGAGGGGGAGAACGACGCCCGTCATCGTCCGGAGGTTCCCGTGCAGAAAGTGAACCGTCAGGGCGAGGAGGCTGGTGCAGAGCAGCACGCCCTGGGAGGTGGCGGTGGCGACGTGGGGGGGGATGCGCAGGACGCGAATCATCACCGGGACGTGGATGGCGCCCCCCCCGATGGCGAGAAAGCTCGCCAGAAAGCCCGTGAAGGAGCTGATCAGCACGCCGAGCCGGAAGCGAAAGGCGTATTCATAGACGCGGCCCGCCCTGTCCACGATGCGCCTTTTGGCGAGCGCGCCCAGGCCGCGCGCGCGCGCCCGCGACTTCTTCAGGGGGGGCGGGGGGTTGATGATGGAGACGCAGAGCGCGAGCAGGAAGAGGCCCAGAAGAACGTCGAACGGCCCGCGCGCGACCTCGCTCGTGGCGTAGACGCCGACGATCACCCAGGGCGCGCCGGCGAGGGCGAAGCTGAGGCTGGTTTTCAGGTCGATGCGCCCCATCCGGTAGTAGGCGAGCGAGCCGGAGAGGGCGTTCAGGCAAATGACGCCGAACGAGGTCGCGGCGACGATCTCGGAGGGGCGATCCGGAAAGAGCAGCAGAAGCACGGGCGTGAGGATGAAGCCGCCGCCCGCCCCCACCAGCGTGCCCAGCAGGCCGACGCCCAGGCCCAGGGCGAGAAACTGCAGGAAGAAGAGCATGAAAATTCCTTCGCTGAGAGAGCCTCTTCCGGGACGGAGGCGGAAGGGCCGGGGACGCGGCCGGACGCCTCGCCGCGTCGATGACGCCGTGGGGAATCCGTCTTCCGGGCGCGCTGCGCGGGCGATTCTAATACGCGGAGGGGCGCGAAGGAAACAGGGCGGGCGATCACGGGCGAGGTCGCGCCCGCCCGCTTCGTCTCCGTCCGCGCCGGGTTCCGCGCGGGGCGGTTTCACGAAATCGCCGGGCGGGGTAGAATGCTCCTCTCGAACGATTCGGTTCCCGACGCCTTGGAGAGACGGAAGATGATCGTTCCGCTGGACGCGCCGGTCGCCGAGCGCGCGGCGAGGTTCAGAAAAACGTTGGACAGGGACGAGGCGGCCGCCTACCGCGCCCTCCAGGAGACGAGGCGCGAATACCCCGAGGTCGACGCGCCGCCGCTTCGCCCGCCGAGGCTCAGGCGGGGGAGCAGGAGCCTGGTGGCGATGGCGCGGGGGGAGACGCGCGAGGAGGCCGCGCGCCTGGCGATCGGGATGCTGGGCGGAATCCGCCGCGCCATCGGCGCGCCCGCGCCCGCGCTCCTCAAGCCCAACTTCAACTCCGCCGACCCGTTTCCGGCCTCGACGCACCCGGAGACGCTCGAGGCCGTCGTCCATCTGCTCAGGGAGGCGGGCTGCGATGATCTGGCGGTGGGCGAGATGGGCGGACTGCTCTCCCTGCCCGCGCGCGGGAACTTCGAGCGCTGGGGGATGGACGATTTTCAGGAGAGGACGGGCGTGGACGTCCTGCGCTTCGACGAGGAGCCCTGGGCGCGGGCGCGCGTCCCGGGGGCGATTCGCTGGGGCGGACGCGTGCACTGCGTCGAGCGCCTGCTGCGGCGCGGCCAGCGCGTCGTCAGCCTGCCCACCATGAAGAGCCACGGCGGGGGGCCGCGCTTCAGCCTCTCGCTCAAGAACGGCTACGGCTTCGTGCATCCCAGGGATCGCGTGCGCGCCCACTTCGTCCCCCAGATGGCCGAGATGATCATGGAGACGAACCTGCTCTATTCGCCCTCCCTCATCGTGCTGGACGGAACGAAGTGCTGGATATCGGGCGGCCCCTACGAGGGAGAGGAGCGCGAGCCGAACGTGATGATCGCGGGCGACGACCGGATCGCCGTGGACGTCGTGGGCGCCTCGGTGGTGCG
This sequence comes from bacterium, assembly GCA_965242545.1. GTDB lineage: Bacteria > UBA8248 > UBA8248 > UBA8248 > UBA8248 > Bin107. The sequence goes on along the minus strand of OZ251456.1, from coordinate 2,540,562 downwards.
CGCCATGGGCGCGGAGCTGCTGCGGGACTATCCCGTCTGGTCGCACCGGCAGATCCGCCGCGCGATCGGGCTGGGGCTGGGCGCGCGGGGGCCGGAGGAGGTGGAGATTCTCGCCGAGGACGCGACCGGCTCCGCCGGCTTCCGGGAGCTGGAGGAGCGAACGCGCGCCTTCGCGCGGGAGCCCGACCCGGGGGATTGAGGGCGGAGACCGCCGCCCGTGGCCGGCGTCCCGTCCCGCTCGTCCCGACGGCCCCGGTCGCCCTCCCGAAAGATAAGGTTTGACTCCGCCGCCCGAACCTGCTTTAATGAGCGCAAATCCTGAATCTGGCTGAAGCGCGCGAGTCCTCGTCGGAGTTGTTCCCGATCCGTTCCTGTCATCAGGAGGAAGCGAACATGAAACTTGCCCTCAAGTCGATTCTCGCGGGTTCGATCATCGCCGGCGCCGCGGCGCTCGCGCCCCACGCGGCCGTGGCGAAGGACGCCAACCTCATTTTCTACTCCTCGCTCACCACCGCCGCGCAGGCGACGCTGGTGAAGGCCATCGAGAAGAAATTCCCGGACGTCAAGGTCGAGTCCATCACCGCCGGCGGCGTCAGCCTGTATCAGCGCTTCGTCGCCGAGCGCTCGGTGGGCAAGGGCAAAATCGACCTGCTGCACTTCAGCTACACGCCGGGCTGGTATCACCTCGCCAGGGAGGGCTGGGTGAAGAACGTGACGCGGTTCCCGGAGGCCGGGAAGTTCCCCGCCTGGGGCAAGGACGAGAAGGCGCAATGGGTGGGGCTGCGCGCGCCGACCCTCCAGGTCATCTACAACACCGACAACGTGAAGCCCGGCGAGGAGCCGAAGAGCTTCGCGGAACTGACGGGGCCGAAGTGGAAGAACCGCCTCGTGCTGGTCGATCCGTTCCAGTCCGCGGGCCTGTGGGATTTCTTCTACGGCGCGAAGGGATTCGGCGAGAAATACATCAAGGGCCTGCTCTACAACGGCGCGCTGGTGCAGTCGCGCATGGGCGCCTCGACCGAGCGCGTCGCCACGGGCGAGCGCGACGTGACGATGGTGTTCGAGTACATCGCGATTCGGCGCATCAACAAGGGCGCCAGGATCAAAATCGCCCCGATGAAGGAGGGCACGCCGGTGGTGCCGGCCTCGTTCGGCATGGTGAAGGACGGCCCGAACCCGAAAAACGCGGAGCGGGTGTATCGCTGGATACTCTCGAAGGAGGGTCAGACGGTCATCACCCAGGACGTGAAAATCAACTCCGCGCGCTCGGACGTGCCGCACGTGAAGGGCATTCCCTATCCCTTCACGCCGCTGTACGCGGACTGGGAGAAAGTCTCCAGGGAGCAGAACAAATACCGCGCCTTCATGACGAAGCACATCCGCGAGGCGCGGAAGGCGAGATGACGACCGGCCTTCTCCGGCGCTGAGCCGGCGAGATGCGTCCCCGTTCGTTCGGCGCGTTCAGACTCCCGGGCGCCGTTCGCGTCCTCGAGTGGGGATGCTTTCTCGCGGTCGGCTTTCTTGTCCTCTATCCGCTGTTCTGGCTTCTGCTGGGCAGCCTGAAGCCCAATCTGGCGAGTCCGGACTTCACCCTCGACGCCTTCGTCGCCGTCTACGAGGCCGACTACATGGGCGAGGTTCTGAGGAACACCGCCGTCATGTCGGTCGGGGTCACGATCGCGTCCGTCCTGATAGGGGTGCCGCTCGCCTGGATCGTCGGGCGCACCGATACGCCGTTCAAAGACTACATCAACATGATAGCGATTCTGCCCTTCATCATGCCGCCCGTGGTGGTGGCGGTGGCCTGGGCGTATCTCGGCACGCCGCGCGTCGGCTTCATCAACCTGTTCTGGAAGTGGATGGTCGGCGGGCGGGAGCCGCTGTTCGACATCTTCACGATGGGGGGGCTCGTGTTCGTGATGGCGCTGTCGCTGGCGCCCTACGTCTTCATCTTCACGGTCACGGCGTTCAGGAGCATGGACCCGACGCTGGAGAACGCCGCCCACATCAGCGGCGCGAACCAGTGGAAGACGACGCTCCGGATCACGCTGCCCATGGCGGCGCCGGCGATATTGTCCGGCGCGCTGCTGGCGTTCATCCTGTCGCTGGAGATTTTCGCCATTCCGGCGACCATCGGCGTCTCCGGCGGCATCTACGTGTTCTCGACCCAGCTCTGGCGCATGATGATCGGCATCCCGCCGAACTTCTCCCACGCGGCCGCCATGTCGGTTCCCATCCTGCTGGTCTGCGGGCTGGCGCTCTGGGGGCAGACCAAGGCGCTGGGGCGAAGCGCCCGATACGCGACGGTGGCCGGCAAGAGCTTCCGGCCGCGGCTCGTGGAGCTCGGCGCGTGGAAATACGCCGCGCTGGGGTTCGCCGCCGCCTATCTCCTGGTTTCGGCCATTCTGCCGCTGCTGACGCTGATTTACGGCGCCTTCATCTCCAATCGGGGGCGTCCGCCCACCTTCGAATTCCTCACGCTGGACCACGTTTTCGAGATCATCACCGGGGACGGCGGCGCGGTCATTCTGCGATCCATCCAGAACAGCCTGCTGCTGAGCTTTCTCGGCGCGACGATCGGGGTCGCGTTCTCCGCCGTGGTCGCCTACTTCGTCGTCCGCAGCGCCTGGCGGGGCCGGGGCGCGCTCGATTTTCTGGCGCTCGTCCCGGTGGCCATTCCGGGCGCGGTGATCGCCATCGCCATGCTCTGGGCGTACGTCCGCGAACCGTTCAACCTTTATCACACGCTGTGGATCATCCTCATCGCCTACGTTACGCGCTTCCTGCCGTTCGGGGTGAGGGCGGTCTCCAATTCCATCACGCAGATCCACGAGGAGCTGGAGCGGGCGGCGGCCGTCAGCGGCGCGAACTGGGGCGTCGTCTTCTGGAGAATCCTCGCGCCTCTGGCCATGCCGGGCATCGTCGCCGGCTGGATCATTCTTTTCGTCTCGATGATGCGCGAGCTCTCGGCGTCCATCATGCTGTTCAGCTCCAACAACGAGGTCATCGGCACCATCCTCATCCAGCTCTACGACGAGGGCCTCTTCTCCCACGTGTGCATTCTTTCGCTCATCATCGTCGTTCTGTCGCTGGGTTCGGTCGCGCTGGTGCGCTGGCTCACGAAGCAGAGCGACCTGGGGAGCCTGACCTGATGCAGAGCGTGCGGGTGGAGAAGCTGGTCAAGAGGTTCGGCGACGTGACCGCCGTCGATGGAATTTCCTTCGAGGTGCCCCGGGGCAGGCTGCTGACCCTGCTGGGGCCCAGCGGCTGCGGCAAGACGACCACCCTGAACATGATCGCCGGCTTCGAGGCGCCCGACGGCGGCGACGTCCGCGTGGGCGACAGGCTCATCTCGAGCGCCTCGCGGAGCGTGCTGGTGCCGGCGCACAAGCGAAACCTCGGCATGGTCTTTCAGTCCTACGGGCTCTGGCCGCACCTGAAGGTGCGCGAGAACGTCGCCTTCGGCCTCCGGATGCGCAAGACGCCGAAAAGCAGGATCGGCGAAGCGGTGGGGCGCGCCTTGGCCCTCGTGCGGCTCGACGGCCTGGCGGACCGCTACCCGTCGCAGCTCTCGGGCGGCCAGCAGCAGCGCGTCGCCTTCGCCCGCGCGCTGATATACGAGCCCGACGTCCTGCTTCTCGACGAGCCTCTCTCCAACCTCGACGCGGCGCTGCGCGAGGAGATGCGCCTCGAGCTGAAGGAGCTGCAGACCGAAACCGGCATCACCACCATCTTCGTCACCCACGATCAGGTCGAGGCCATGGTGATGAGCGACGTCATCGTGGTAATGAACAACGGGCGCATCGAGCAGATGGGCGCGCCCGCCGACGTCTACCGGAGCCCCGCCAATCAGTTCGTCGCCGGCTTCGTCGGCGTTTCCAACTTTCTCGAAGGCGAGGTCGCCGACGCCGGCGCGGGCGGCGGACGGAGCGCGGTGAGGGTGGGCGGCATGACGCTGCTTTGCAGGGCCGTCCGTCTCGCCGAAGGCGCGAAAGCGCTGCTTTCCATCCGGCCCGAGGATTGCGTCGCGAGCCTGGACGCGCCTCCCGAAGGAACCCCGAACGTCCTCCGGTGCGTCGTGGACAAGGCGGTCTACATGGGGGGCGTGCTGGAGCTCTGGCTGACCGCCGGAGGCCGGAAAATCCGCGTGCACGGACACCGGCTGCCGATGCTCGAGGCGGGCGCGGCGATCTACGTTTCCATCGACCCCGGCTCGATCAGCGCGATTGAAAGCGAGCCTTCCTGAGACGCGGCGGAGGACGCGGCGCGCCCGGCCGGCTAAACTTCCGACGTCTCCGCCTCCCGGGGGACGGCCTTGAGCTCCTCCTGGGTGAAAAGAGGGGCGGCGACCTTGTCCATGTGCGCCCTGAGCGGCGGCCAGGCTGTTCGTTCGTAGCTTTTCACGTCCACGCTGAACGGCAGGCTGCTCTCGTGGAACAGGGTCCATAGCCGATCGATCTGCCTCTTCTTCAAATCCCCGCGCAGGACGAGATCGACGTCCGAATTGTCGCGCCAGGCGCCCGTGGCGCGGGAGCCGAACAGCTCGACCCGGGTGATTTCGTCGGCGTAGAGCGACAGAATCCGCTTGAGAACACCGAGCTGGCGCTCCGAGAGGCCGTGATTCATGGCTGCTCCGCGCCTAGTTTCTCATGGAGGGCGTCGAACGCCCGAAGATAGCGTCGCCGGATGTCCTTGATGACGATCTCGAAACTTTCCAGGTCATAGGCGTGGGACATTTCGTTGCGCGCGTCCAGCGCGTCCATCCACGTCTGTCCGTCCTCCAGCAGTTTCGCTTCAAAAGCCTTCCGTATGACGGCCTTCGGCGTGATCTGCCCGAAGACGAAGTTTTCACTCTCCAGGTAGTCCTTCATGACCTTCCAGGCGAGTTCGATGGTGTATTCAAATCGCTGGATGGTTCCTTCCTTCTCGAGCTGGGTGGGCTCCCTCTCCTCCATCAGTTCGATGGCCTCGCGCAGCAGGGAGAAGGCGCGCCTGTAGTTGTCGAAGCGGTAGCGCCAGCGCGGGGAGTCGTCCGTCATCAGGTTCTCTCCCGTGCTTCGGCGTCCCGAAAACCCGGCCCGCGTGGCGAATCCGCCGAAGCCTGTCAGCGTTCCGGCCGCCTGAGCGCTTGCGGCCCATGCGGGGCTTTTGTCCGCTCATTATTCAACAAGAAGCCGCGTTTCGCAAAGTCAAGCGCTTTTTTTGAAAGTCCAGCTTCGTTGTCCCCCCGGAATTTCACTCTTTCGTCCCGGAGAATCTCCGTGGGGGAGGACGGGCGCGGCGCGGGCTTGTGGATTTGAACGAACGGAAGGGATGCGGATGGACAACCGGGCCGGAATGATGCTAAGGAATGACGGATGGACGCGGAGCGAAGGCGCGGAACCCCTCGCCTCGCCGAGGGGGATGCGCTATGCCGCGCGTCCGGTTTCGCCGATACGGGGCTGTAGCTCAGCTGGGAGAGCGCATGACTGGCAGTCATGAGGTCAGGGGTTCGATCCCCCTCAGCTCCACCAGACGCTTCGGGCGCGCGCGGAAAAATCCCCGGTTCCCTGAAGGGCGGTGAACGTCGCGCTCCGGCGCGAGAGAGCGGGGCGGCTTCCGCCTTCATCCGGGGCGTTTCGGGGGTCGCCGGGACGCCGCTTCGGTTCGCCTTTCCCGCGCTGATAAAAACAAGGAACCCCACCCCATGAGCGACGCGGGCGATTTTCATTTCGGCTATCTGCTGCCCACGCGCGGCGTCGTGGTGGCGGCCGCGGGCGCGCCGCCGGACGCGGCGCCCGTCTTCTCGCTCGCGAAAAGAGCCGAGGCGCTGGGTCTCGATTCCGTGTGGCTGGGCGACAGCGTGCTGGCCAAGCCCCGCCTGGAGAGCTTCACGACCTGGGCGGCGGTTCTCGCGGCCACCGCGCGCGTTCGGGTGGGCACGGCGGTGATGCTCGCCGCGCTCCGGCATCCGGTGATGCTCGCGCAGTCGGTGAGTACGCTCGACTGCATGTTTCCCGGGCGCGTTCTGCCCGGCCTGGGCGTGGGGCGCAGGGACCTCGAATTCGAGTTCGAGACGCTCGGGGTGCCGCTGAGCGAGCGGGCGCGCCGCTTCTCCGAGACCGTGGAGATACTCAAGTTGCTCCTTCGGGAGCCCCGGGCGGACTACGAAGGCCGCCATTTCGCCTTCGAGGGCGTGGCGCTCGAGCCGCGCCCCCGCACCCCCGGCGGCCCTCCCGTCTGGCTTTCGAGCAACCTGGTGGACTCCGGCCTGCGGCGCGTGGCGCGCCTCGCCGACGGCTGGATCACGAACGCCGTCACGGCGGACGTCTATCGACAGTGCCGGGAGAAGATACGCGGCTTCGCGGAGGAGGCCGGCCGGGGCGCGGAGGTCGAGAAAATGCCCCAGTGCCTCTACGTCACCATGAACGTGAACCCGGACGCGAAGAAGGCCGAGGCGCAGTGCGGCGCGTTCCTCTCGAAGTACTACCGCAAGACCTTCGAGGAGGTTCGCGCGCAGTTGCTCGTCCTCGCGGGCGACGGAGACGGAATCGAGCGGCAGCTCCGGGAATACGCCCGGGAGGGGGCGCGCGCGTTCATCGTCCGCTTCGCGGGGGGAAGCCAGGAGGAGCAGCTGGAGAATTTCGTCTCCGAGCTGCTGCCGAGGTTCGGGCGGCCGGAGCCGGGATAAATGACGCTCGAAAACGGAGAGGGCGCCTCCCGCGAGGAGGTGGAAAGCAGAATCGCCGCCGCCCGCGCGCTCATGCGCGCGGAGGGGCTGGACGCCCTCCTCGTCATCGGCCGCTCCTTCTACGACCGCATGGGGAGCCTGGCCTACCTCACCAACCACTTCCCGCCGTTTCCGCCGGGAGCCTTCAGCGACGCCGTGCGCGGCATGGGGCACGGGGCGCTCGTCCTGCCGCTGGAGGAGGCGCCGACGCTCTTCGTCGATCACCGCAACTACCGCGACGACATGGTGAGGGTGGATGACGCGCGGGTGGAGGCGAACATGTCCGCCGCCCTCGTCAAGCGGCTCGAGCGCCTGGGCGCGGCGGACGCGCGGGTGGGCGTCGCCGGCGAGGACATCATGCCGGCGACCATGTACATCGACCTGACCTCCGCCCTGCCCGGGGCGCGGTTCTCGAACGCGAACGCCCTGGTGGAGCGTCTGCGGGCGCGAAAGAGCGAAGCCGAGGTGGCGTATCTGCGGCGGGCGGCGGAGATCGTCGAGGCGGGCTACGCCGCCATCTTCGAGGCGATTCGCCCCGGCGCGCGCGAGAGCGACCTGTGCGCGGAGGGGCACGCGGCGGGGATGCGCGCGGGCGCGGACTTCGTGCGCTACGTCCGCGTCCACAGCGGCCCCTGGGCGAGCTGGGGTTCGCGCTGGCCGCAGGCGACTCAAAGGAGGGTCGAGGCGGGCGACCTGATTCGCTTCGACTACGTGGGCGCGGTGGAGGGCTACGGATTCGACGTCAACCGCACCGCCGTGGTTCCGGGCAGGCCGCTCGAAAAAAAGGTGGAGGCGATGCTGGAGCTGACCGTCGCGGCGTCGGAGGCGGCGCTGGCCGCCGTTCGCGCGGGCGCGGCGGCCTCGGACGTTCACGCGGCGGCGAGCCGCTTTCTGGACGAGAACGCCGACGGGGCGGGACAATACCTCTTCCCCATGGCGGGCCACGGCATCGGCCTCGAAACCGTGGAGGCGCCCATCATCCGGCCGGACAACGACGCCCTCCTGGAGCGCAACATGGTGCTCTGCGTGGAGCCGCAGTTCGTGCTGCCCGACGCGGGCGGCGTGAACGTCGAGCAGATGGCGCTCGTGGGGGAGGAGGGCTGCGAGCTCCTCACCAAAACGACCACGCGCCCCTGGGCGGCGTAGGGCGCGCCGGGCCGCTCCGTGAGCGGGGAGGCGGGCTTCGCGTCCTCCGGTTCGCCCGTCGTTTTCCCGTCTCCCCTCTTCTTCGCGCGCGGGGAGCTTCTGACGCGCCCCGGGTTCCGTCTCCGAGTCCCGTCTTTGAAAAGGAACGGGACCGCCGGACGCGGCTTTGAATTCCTCCCGCGCGCGGGCGTCCTTCCCTTTTGGATATTTCGGCGGTTTCCTGCTACCTTTGAGCCTTTCCGCGCGTTTTCGACGCCTCGCCGAAGGGCATAGCGAGCCTCCTCGAAGGGGTGGAACGCCATGAAGCGGTTTTTGAACCCGGTCGCCATGCTGGCCATCGCCTGGGCGGCCATCCAGCTCTACTGGGCGTTTTTCGGAATGCTGCACGTGTTCATCGCCCGGCCGCTTCACCTGAGCTTCGCCCTGGGCATCGTCTTTCTCACCAAACCCTTCCGGAAGGGGAGCCGCGTCGGCGCCGCGGACTACGGGCTGACCATCCTCGCCATGGGCGTCGCGCTGCTCTACCTGTGGGAGTGGAACTTCCTGAACGAGCGCATCCGCGACGTGGACGAGGTGCCCGCGCGCTACGTCTGGCTGGGCCTCGTCTACATCCTCCTGACGGTCGAGGCCTCCCGGCGCTACCTCGGCTGGGGCGTCACCTCGGTGGCCGTCGCCGCCCTCGCCTACAACTTTCTGGGCCATCTGATTCCGGGCGCGCTGGGGCACCGCTTCATCGAGCTGCCCTCCTTCATCGAGTTCCAGATTCTGAGCATCGAGGGCCTGCTGGGCACCCCCCTGGGCGTGAGCGCGGAGGTGGTGTTCTATTTCGTCCTGTTCTCGGCGGCGCTCGAGGTGTCGGGCGGCGGCCGGATGTTCATCGACCTGGCCATCCGCCTGACGGGCTCCTTCCGGGGCGGCCCGGCGAAGGCGGCGATCGTGAGCAGCAGCCTCATGGGCACCATCAGCGGCAGCGCGACGGCGAACGTCGTGGGCACCGGCGTCTTCACCATCCCGCTGATGAAGCGCCTGGGCTTCGCCCCCCATTACGCGGGCGCGGTGGAGGCGGTGGCCTCCACGGGCGGGCAGCTCATGCCGCCCATCATGGGCGCGGGGGCGTTCATCCTGGCCGACATGACGGGCACCCCCTACCTGCGGGTGGCGGGGGCGGCGGCCATTCCCGCGGTCATCTACTACGTCTCCCTGTTCTGCATGGTGGATCTCGAGGCGAAGAAGCTGAGCCTGCGGGGACTGGGCAGGGAGGAGATGCCCGCGCTCAAGGGCATTCTGCTGGAGCGCGGCCTCCTGCTCCTGCCCATCGTTCTGCTCGTGGGCTACATGGTCGCCGGCTTCACGCTCATGTGGTCGGCCACCTCGGCGGCCATCGGGGTGGTCGCGCTGAGCTGGGCGCGCGGGTCGACGCGCATGGGGCCGGAGAAAATACTCGAGGCGCTGGAGAAGGCGGGCCGCATGACGGTCGCCGTCGCCGTCCCCTGCGCGGTCGCCGGCGTCGTCGTGGGCGTGGTGGACGACACCGGCCTCGGCCTCAAGTTCTCCGGCCTCATCGTCAGCATCTCGGGGGGGATGATTCTGCCCGCCCTGGCGCTCACGCTCCTCGGCTGCATCATCATGGGCATGGGGATGCCCACGGCTGCCGCCTACATCATGGCGGGCACCCTTCTGGGGCCCGCCCTCTCGAAGCTGGGGCTTCCCGTCCTGGCGGCGCACATGTTCATCTACTACTTCGCCATTCTCTCGATGCTGACGCCGCCCGTGGCGCTCTCCGCCTACGTCGCCTCGGGCGTCGCCGAGTCGGACCTGAACGCCACGGGCTGGAAGGCGTTTCAGCTTTCGCTGGCGGGCTTTCTCGTTCCCCTGGCGTTCGTGTATAATCCCGCCATGCTCTTCATCGGCGCGCTCGGCGAGACGCTCTGGGTGACGCTCACCTGCGTCATCGGGGTGGCGGCGCTGGCGGCGGCGATAACGGGGCACGTCTCGCTTCCGCTCTCGGGCCGGGAGCGCGCGGCGTATTTCATCTGCTCGCTGGGGCTGATCGTTCCCGAGAAGATCACGGACGTGATCGGCTCCGTCCTGCTGGCCGCCGTTCTCTGGCGCCACCTCGCGCGCGCGAGGAGGAGCGCCGCCGCGGGCCCGGCGGGCTAGGCTTTCCGGAAGGCGAAGGCGCCATCGGCGCGGGTCGGTTCGTGTTTTTCCAACAGAGGAGCATTTCGACATGAAGCGCACATCATGGAAGACGGGTTTCGTTCTCGCGGCGGCTCTCGGGCTGCTCCTGGCCGCGCAGGCTCAGGCCGCCGACCGCCTCACCATGGGCAGCTGGCGGAAGGGTAGCGGCTGGCACGTCTATTCGGCCACCATGGCGAACATCGTCAACAACGCGAAGACGGGCGTCCAGATCGACGCCCTCTCGAAGGGCGGCGGCGTGGGCAACCCCGTGAACGTCGGAACCGGCAAGTTCAGCACGGCGCTCACCTTCAGCGTGGCGGCGGCCTGGGCGCGCCAGGGCAAGGTGGCCTACAAGAAGCCCTACAAGAACCTGCGCGGGCTGATCGGGGGGCTGGATCAATACTACCTGGGCGTCGTCACCACGAACCCGAAGGTGAACGTGATCAGCGACCTGAAGAGCGTGCCGGTGAACTACGTGACGGTGCCGCGCGGCGGCCTCGGCCAGTGGGCGACGCGCGCCATGCTCGGCGCCCACGGCGTCACCTACGAGGGCATCAAGAAGATGGGCGGCTCGGTCACGCACACCGGCTTCGGGGCGATCAAGAGCCGGATGAAGGACGGCCAGGCCGACATGCTGAGCCACACCGTGAACGCGGGCCATCCGGCGCTCACCTCCATCGCGGTGCAGAAGAAGCTGAAGTTCCTGGAGATCGCCGACCGGTACCGCGAGAAGCTGCTGGGCATCGGCTTCCTGAAGGCGACCATGCCGGCGGGCACCTTCCCGGGGCAGACGCAACCCAGAAAGACGTTCGGCTTCACCACCGCCGTCATCGCCTCCACGGCCATGGACAACGACACGGCCTACAAAATCGTGAAGGCGCTGCTCGACAACGTGGACGACCTGCGGGCGGGCCACAAGGGGCTCAGGAACTTCGACCCGGCGAAGACGGGCTGCAAGGAGTCGCAGATGGGCCTCCCTCTTCACGCGGGCGCGGCGCGCTACTGCGGGGAGAAGGGCTGGAACTAGCCGGACGCGCGCGCTCCCGCCGCCCGTTTCGACCGCGGGCCGGGCGGCGGGGAGCCGCCTCATCCTGAAATCCGAACGCTCCGCGCGGGGGAGAGCCATGCCGTACCGCTTCGTCGATCTCACGCTCACCGTCGATCCGAAGGATACCTACGTCCAGTTTCCGCGCGATGAGATCTACGACAAGCCCGCGCCGGGAACGACCATCACCCCCATCGCCACGCTGGACGTGGACCACATCTGCAACTTCGGCTTCTCGACCACCACGCAGAGCTACACGCACTACGACGCGCCCTACCATTTCTTTCACGACGGACTGAAGAACGACGAGGTGCCGCTTGACCACGTGTGCGGCGACGCCTGCGTGCTGCGGGTGCCGGGCAAGGGCGATTCCGAGGCGGTGACGGCCGCCGACCTCGAGGCGGCGGGCGTGGAGGTGCGCCCGGGCGACATCGCCATCGTCAGCACGGAGTGGACCGACCGCATGTGGGGGTCGCGCGATTTCTGGGAGCGCATGGTCTATCTCTCCACCGACGCGGCCGACTGGCTCATCGACAAGGGAATCAAGGCGCTCGCCCAGGACTTCATGACGTGCGACTCGCCGCTTCATCCGCCCGAGGAGCGCAAGTGGCCCGCCCCGGACTGGAGCCCCAATCACGTCAAGTTTCTCGAGCGCGGCATCTGCCTCATCGAGTGGTGCGCGAACATGGGCGCCATCCGCAAGGAGCGCGTCCTGCTGGTGACGGGCGCGGTGAAGCTCAAGGACACCGAGGGCGCGCCCGCCCGCGTCATCGCCGTCGAATTCTGGGACGAGGAGCCGCCCCGCGAGGACGCTCCCCCCACGCCGCCCCTGGAGAACCCCTATACGGATCGCGGCGCCTGGGCGCGGTAAGGGGAGGGCGCGGCATGGCCGACCAGAGCCTGCGCGGCTTTCTGGCGATGGTGGAGAGGGACTACCCCGAGGAGTTCGTCCGCGTCCGCGAGCCCGTCGCCCGGGAAGACATCACCCCCGCCGTCTTCGAGTTCGAGCGCGCCGGCAGACACCCCGTCCTCCTCTTCGAGCGCGTGGAGGGCTTCCGGGGCGCGGTCGTCACCAACACGGCCGCCAACCGCAGGCTCCTGGCGGCGTGCCTCGGCGTGGCGCCGGGCGACCTGCCGACGGCGTTTCGGGAGCGCTGCCAGAACTACCGGCCCGTGGAGGTGGTGGAGGAGGCGCCCTGGCGCGAGGTCGTCCTCGAAGAGGACGAGGTGGATCTGGAAAAACTCCCCATCCCCTTCCATTTCGAGGTGGACGCGGCGCCCTACGTCACGGCGGGGCAGATTGTGGCGCGCGACCCGGAGACGGGCGTGGACACCACGGGCTTTCACCGCCTCCAGCTCAAGGGGAGGAACCGGCTCGGCGTCTCCCTGCACTCGCGGCGGCGCATGTATCATTTCCACAAAAAGGCGGAGGAGGCGGGCGAGCACCTCCGGGCGGCGATCGTCATCGGCGTTCACCCCGTTCACTACATGGGCTCGATGGCCTGGCACTACCCGCCGGAGGTGCGGAAATACGAGATCATCGGCGCCCTGTTCGGCGAGCCTTACCGCGTCGCCCGCTGCGGAGCGGGTGATCTCGAGGCGCCGGCGGGGGCGGAGATCGTGCTGGAGGGCGAGATTCTGGCCGGGGAGCGCGAGCCGGAAGGCCCCTTCGGCGAGTTCACGGGCTACGCCTCCCACCGCAGCACGCAAAACGTGTTCGTCGTGAAGCGCGCGCGGATGCGGGGGGACGCCATGCTCCACAGCGTGGCCTCGGGGATGTCGGCGGATCACATCCTCATCTCCTGCGTCAGCCGGGAGGCGGAAATCCTGAACGTCCTCCGCCGCAACCTGCCCGGCGTCTCCGCCGTGCACGTTCCCTCGAACACGGCGGGCGCGCTTCTGGCGATCGTCCAGATGGAGAAGACGGCGGAGGGCCAGCCGCAGCAGGCCATCATGGCCGCGCTGGGCGCCGAGTTCTACTGCAAGTGCGTGGTGGTGGTGGACAGGGACGTGGACGTCTTCAACCTCTCGGACGTGGCCTGGGCGATTCTCACGAGAACGCGCGCGGAGCGCGACGTCAACTTCATCCACGGGGCGATGGGCGCGATTCTCGACCCGACTTCCGACCCGGAGGATCACACCCTCACGAAGGTGGGCGTGGACGCCACGAAGCCCGCCGGCCGCGACTTCGCCGAGCGGCTCCGCGTTCCCGAGGAGCGGCGCGCGCGCGTGCGCGGCATCCTGGAGAGCGCGGGGGTGAGGCTTTAGCGTCGATCCCGGCCGGAGAGGAAGGCCCCCGGCGAGGAGGAGCGATGAGCGGGAGAAGGGTGAAGCTGGGCGTGCTTCTTCCCACGCGCGGGGCGCTGCTCTGGAGCGCGGGCGCGCCGGACGCGGGCGTCGTCCTCGACCTCGCCGAGCGCGCGGAGGATCTGGGCTACGATTCGGTGTTCGTGGGCGACTCCGTCCTCGCCAAGCCGAGGCTCGAGGCCCTGGCCGTCCTCTCCGCCGTCGCCGCGCGGACGAAGCGCGTCAAACTCGGCACCGCCGTGTTTCTGCCCTGTCTGCGCGACCCCGTGTTTCTGGCCTATCAGGTGGCGACGCTGGACGTCCTATCGGGCGGGCGCGTGATTCTGGGCGTCGGCATCGGCCCGCCGAAGCCCGCCGAGTGCGTCCGCGAGTTCGAGACCCTGGGCGTCCCCTTCCGAAAGCGCATGTTCTACATGCAGGAGCACCTGACGCTCATGCGCAGGCTCTGGACGGAGGAGAGCGTCACCTTCGAGGGCCGGTATTATCGGACGCGCGACGTCACGCTGGCGCACCGGCCCGTCCAGGAGACCGTGCCCATGTGGATCGCCTCGGCCGCCGTGGAGAGCGCCTGGCGCAGGGTCGCCCTGTATGGGGACGGCTGGTTTCCCAACCGCGTGACGCCGGAGGAGTTCCGGGACACGTGGGGGAAAATCACCCGCCTGGCGCGGGAGAACGGGCGCGCCCCCGGAACCCCCGCCTGGTATATGACGACCTGCATCGACGACGACGGGGAATCCGCCAGGCGGAACGCCGAGGCGTTCCTGCTCGACTACTACTACGCGCCCTTCTGGGGCGGCTCCGTCGAGAAGTGGGGCGCCTACGGCCCGGCGGCGGAGGTCGCCGCGCGCCTCAACGCCTTCATCGAGGCGGGCGCCGAACACGTCTCGCTGCGCTTCACCCACCGGGATCAGGCGGGCCAGCTGGAGCGGTTCACGCGCGAGGTGCTGCCGCATCTGAATCTGGGGTGAGGCGGAAGCCTCCGCGCCGCTCCCGCGGGTTGTCGATAACGCGCCCGGCGCGCCGCGTCATCAACCCATCTGCATGCGGGTCGCCCATGCGCCCCCCTGCCTCGGTCGCGGACGATACCGGGAATGACGGCGCAAAACGGGAGGCTGCGTTCGGGAACCGCCCTTTCCGGGAATACGCCGCGAGCTCTCGCGGACGGATCGCACGCGGGTCGTTGATGGCGCCCGGCGGCGCGGCCCCCTGCGGATGAAATATCCGTTCGGTGAAAAAGGCGGGCGGCTCCCGAATTGCGGGGAGTTCCCGAGGAGGGGACGCCCCTGCGAAAGCAGCCGCCTCTTTCGATTCTCCGCGAAATCCTCGTTCCCCGCCCCGCGCCTAAAACGCCGCGTCCTCGGCGCCGGGAATTTTGAGGGAGCGGAAGGCGCCCTCCAGCCCGCCCAGGGGCGCGGTGGCGTCCAGGCCCATCTTCGCCGTGACGCCCTCTTTGGCGGAGGGGTCGAGGCGGCTGCCCCACGCGCCGGGGACGATGAACGAATCCGCGTCGGCCTGAAAGCGCGTCGCCAGCGCCCAGTCCACCTGCGCCGGGTCGTGAACGTCGATGTCGTGATCCACGCAGACGGCGCGCTTCACGTCGTAGTGCGCGGCGAGGGCGGCCATGAGCGCGCTCTTCGGCTCCCCCTCGTTCGCCTTCCGCATCTGGATGACGCAGTGGAAGCGGCCCGCCCCGGAGAGAGGGAGAACGACGTCGGTGACGGAGGGAACCGCCTTCCGCAGATCGCGCAGAAGCGCCGCCTCTCTCGGAATCGCGCCCATGAGCAGGTGGTCGAAGCCCGCCGCCAGGATGGAGTAGAAGACCGGGTTTTCCCGCATGGCGACGGACTTCACCCGGAACACCTCGCGCTCCGCCGCCGGGCTGTAGTAGCGCGGAAACTCGCCGAAGGGCCCCTCCCGCCTGCGCTCGTCCGGCGGAATCTCGCCCTCGATGACGATTTCCGCTCCGGCGGGAACGGGGATGCCCGACCAGGGGGCGGGCGCCACCTCCACGGCGGCGCCGCGCAGCCCGCCCGCCGCCTCCAGCTCGTCCTCTCCCGGGGCGAGCACGAGCTGGCTCGCCATGAGGAGCAGGGGGTCCAGCCCCACGCAGACGGCCGCGCGGAGCGCCTCCCCGCGTTCGGCGGCGCGCCGCATCATGCCCTTCAGGTGCCGCGGCAGGACGAGGAGGCCGAAGAGGTCCGGCTCCAGGGCGTGCATCCTGTGAATCGAGACGTTTCCCGCCCCGGTGTCGGGGTCCCGCGCGATGAAGACGCCGGCGGAAACGTAGGGGCCGCCGTCCAGCTCGTGGTAGGTGGGCAGGGGGAGGATTTTCCGGACGTCGATTCCCTTCGTGAGGACGGCGTGGAGAAAGGGCGCGTCGTCCGCCGGGCGGGGCTTGAGCCTGATTTCCTGCCTGCGCTGAAACTCCCGGAGCAGCGCCTCGGGCGCGACCCCCATGGCGTCGGCGTACCACGCCCTCCGGCAGGCGACGTTGGCGGCGACGGGCATGGGCGCGCCGTCGGTTCTCTCGAAGAGCAGGGCGGTCTCGCCGTCCGCCTTCAGCGAGAGGGCGGCGAGCTCGTGGCGCAGGGAGACCTCGCGCGAGACGCGCCTCAGCCGCCCGCTTTCCTCCAGACGCGCGAGCCAGGTCTTGAAGTCCGGGGCGTTCATGCGCCCATCATGGCAAACGGGGCGCGAGGCGTCAAAAGCGCGGGAGCCGCGCCCGCGGCCGCCTTCGCGCGGGACGGCCGCGATTCCGCTTTTCGCCTTGCGCATCCGGCGCGCAGCGTTTAGGCTGTGCGAAAATCCTCACTCAGGGCGGCGGCGCGGGGGTTTTGCGAAAATCCCGGGGAGAGGCGGCGGCGATTTTCGGAGCGGCGGAGGGAGACGTGGCGCGCGATTATCTTTCGCTCAGGGAGCGCACCCAAGCGCGGGATCGCAGCCTTCGGGAGAAGGTGACGACCCTGGAGGAGGCCTGCGCGCTCGTCAGCGAGGGCGACCACGTCGCCCTGGGCGGCTGCACGGCGTCGAGAACCCCGTTCGCCATGATCTGGGCGCTGATCCGCGCGGGGAAGAAGGGGCTTTCCTTCTCGCGGAGCATCGTCTCCACCGAGGGCGACCTCATCTTCGCCTCCGGCCTGGGGAATCACATTCTCACGAGCTGGTTCAGCCAGGGCATCGTCTGGGGCGTCTCGCGCGTGATGCGGCACTTCACCGAGAACGGCCTGGCGCGCTTCGAGGAGTGGAGCCACATGTCGATCGGCCTCCGCTACCGGGCGGGGGCGATGGGGATTCCCTTCATGCCGATGCGCTCCATGATGGGATCGGACGTGGCCGCCCGGCTCGACAATCTCGAGGAGATGGAATGCCCCTTCACGGGCGAGAAAATCCTCCTCGCGCCCGCGCTCAACCCCGACGTCGCCCTGATTCACGTCCAGCGGTGCGACGCCTACGGCAACGCGCAGCTCGACGGCCTCACGTTCATGGACGTTGACGTGGCGATGGCGGCGAACCGCGTCGTCCTCACGACCGAGCGCGTCGTCTCGAACGATCAGATCAGGAGGGCGCCCGACCGGACGGCGATTCCCTTCTTCACCGTGGACGCCGTGGTCGAGGCGCCCTACGGCTGCGCCCCGCACGAGTGCTACGGGGTCTACGAGCCCCTGTTCGCGCACATGGACGACTACGCGGAGTGCACGAAAAAGGAGCCGATGGAGGGCGTGAAGGCGTATCTGGACGAGTATTACCGCGCGCCCGGCAGCTGGACGGAGTATCTGGAGCTGCTCGGGCTGGACGCGCTCCTGGACGCGGCGCGCCGGGGGAGGAGCGTGCATGACGATTGAGGCGAGGGAATTCACGGCGTCGGAGCTGCTGTGCGTCATGAGCGCCCGCGCGCTCGAGGAGGGCCAGGTGGTTTTCGCCGGCGTGGGCGTTCCGCTGCTCGCCGCCACCCTGGCGCAGCGGCTTCACGCCCCGGGGCTGACGATTCTTTTCGAGGGCGGCACCATCGGCCCCCACATCGTGCCCGGCGAGCTCCCGCCCACCACGAACGAGCAGCGCTGCACGCGCAAGGCGAACATGCTGGTGAGCATCACGGAGGTGCTGCTTCTCCTCCAGCGCGGCTACGTGGACGTGGGCTTCATGGGCGGGGCGCAGATCGACCGGTACGGCAACCTGAACAGCTCCTTCATCGGCGGCGCGGACGCCCCCGCCGTTCGGCTGCCCGGCACGGGCGGGGGGAACGACATCTCCAGCCTCACCAGCATGATCGTGGCGATGCCGCTGGAGAAGCGCCGCTTCGTGGAGCGCGTGGACTTCATCACCAGCCCCGGCTATCTGCGGGGCGGGGCGTCGAGGCGCGAGGCCGGCCTGACGGCGGGCGGGATGCGCCTCGTGGTCACCGACCTCGCGCTCTTCGACTTCGACGAGGGGACGGGGCGGATGCGCGTCAAGGCGCTCCACCCGGGCGTGACGGCCGAGCGCGCGCGGGAGAACGCGGGCTTCGAGCTCCTCGTCCCCCCGGACGTCCCCACGACGGAGCCCCCCACGGAGGAGGAGCTGGCCGCGCTTCGCCTGCTGGATCCGGAGCGAATCTACACCGCGTGAACGGAGGAGCCGCCATGAGCGACGGGCGCAGGGAGAGGATTCTGGCCGAGGTCGAGGCCCGTCGGGAGGAGATCGTCGCCCTGCTCTCGACCCTCGTCCGCATCCCGAGCGTGACGGGGGAGGAGGGCGAGATTCAGCGCCACGTCGCCGATCTTCTCCGCGGGATGCGCCTCGACGAGGTGGACGTCTGGGAGTCGGACTGGGAGGCGCTCAAGAAGCGTCCCGAATACGTGCCCGTCTCGAGAGGCTACGAGGGGCGGCCGAACGTGGTCGGCCTGATCCGGGGGACGGGCGGGGGCAGGTCGCTTCTGCTCAACGGCCACACCGACACCGTCCCCAACGGCCCGGCCGACGCCTGGGAGCACGGGCCGCTCTCCGCCGACGTCGAGGAGGGGCGGCTCTACGGGCGCGGCGCCTCGGACATGAAGAGCGGCGTGGCGGCCATCATCATGGCGGCGAAGTGCTTCCTGGCGGCGGGGCTGCGGCCCAGGGGCGACGTCATTCTGGACTTCGTGGTCGATGAGGAGCTGAGCGGCCACGGCACGCTCGACACCCTTCTGCGCGGCTGGACGGCGGACGCGGGGATATGCTGCGAGACGAGCGGCAACGCCGTTCAGCCCGGCTGCATCGGCCGAATCTGGTTCGAGATACTCGTGCGGGGCAAGGCGGCGGGCATCCAGCGCAGATACGAGGGCGTGAACGCCATCGACCTGGGCTACAGGATCGTCCGGGCCGTGGCGGCGCTCGAGAAGAAGCGCCTGGAGACGGTCTCCCACCCGCTCTATCCCCGCGTCATCGACGCGATCCCCTGCATGGTCGGCTCGATGGAGGCCGGGAGCTTTCCGAGCGCGTTTCCGGATACCTGCGCGCTCAAGGGGAGCCTGGCCACCGTGCCCGGCGAGGATCACGACGCGGCGAAGCGGAGCCTGGTCGAGCAGGTGGCGCAGGCGGCGCGCGAGGACGCCTGGATGCGGGAGCACCCGCCCGAGGTTCGCTTCACGGGATACTACGCCGAGTCGGCCGCCATCGACGCCGGGCACCCCATCGTGCGGACGGTGGCGAACGCCTATCGGGAAGCGTCGGGCGAGGCGCCCGAAATCTCCGGCCGACAGGGCGCGGCCGACACGCGCTTCCTGATCGCCTTCGGCGTCCCGACGGTCATCTTCGGGCCGGGCCCCACCACCCAGATGCACGCGAACAACGAGTGGGTGGCCGTGGAGGACGTGATCGACGCCGTGAAGACGCTGGCGCTCTCCATCCTGGACTGGTGCGGGGCGGAATAGCCGAGGAGGCCGACGTGCCGGAAAAAGACGTGAAATTCGGAATCGCCATGCGCAACTTCACCGCGCATCCCGAACTGCCCGACGCGGGCGCGCTCGTCGAATACGGCGTCGCCATGGAGGAGCTGGGCTTCGAGTCCCTGTGGGTGTGGGATCACATCCTGCTGGGCGTGGAGCCGCATTTTCCCATCATCGAGTCGCTGACGCTGCTGACCGCCGTGGCCGCGCGGACGCGCGAAATCAAGCTCGGCACGGGCGTGCTCGTCCTGCCGCTCCGGAATCCGCTCGTGCTGGCCAAGCAGCTCTCGAGCATCGACCAGCTGTCGAACGGCCGCCTCGTTCTCGGCATGGCGTCGGGCTGGTACAAGCGCGAGTTCGACGCCGTGGGCGTTCCCTTCGAGCGGCGCGGCGCCGTCATGGACCAGAGCATCGAGATTCTCACCCGTCTGTGGACGGAGGACGCGGTGCGCGCCGAATACGGCCCCTACAACCTCAGAAGCGCCGTCATGTTCCCCAAGCCCGCGCAGCGGCCGAGGCCGCGCATCCTGATAGGCGGCTACGTGGATCGCGTTCTGAGGCGCGCCGGCGAGAAGGGCGACGGCTGGCTCACCTACTTCTATACGCCGGAGAGCTTCGCGCGCTCCTGGGAGAAGGTGCGCCGCTTCGCCGAGGAGGCGGGACGCGACCCCGACGCGCTCGAGAGCGCGAACCAGCTGCCCATCATGGCGGGGGCGTCGCGCGCCGAGGTGGAGGGGCCGATGAACGAGTGGCTCCGCAAGGAGTGGGACTACGCCTCCTGGAGCGAGTCCACGGCGGAGAGCGCCGTCATGGGAACGGTCGATGAGTGCGCGGCGCAGCTGCGGGCGCACGTGGCGACGGGGGTGGATCGGCTCATCTTCGTCCCCTACAAATACGAGATGGCGCAGGTCGAAATCCTGGCGAAGGAGATCATCCCCCGTCTCCGGGCGGGCTAGGACGGGGCGGCCGCGCGCCGCCTCGCCGGAGGGAGGCCATGGAAGCGACGTCGCTCGGCTGGGATCGCGCGGCTTCGGTTTCGGAGACCGTCATCGACGCCGTGGGCTGCACCCCCCTGGTGAAGATCGGGCGGATCGCGCGGGGGCTGGCCCCCGAGATTTTCGCCAAAATCGAATGGTATTCCCCCACCGGCAGCCTGAAGGATCGCATCTACGCGCAGATGATCTCCCGGGCGGAGGCGCGCGGGGAGCTGACGCCCGGCAAGGTGATTCTGGAGTGCTCCTCCGGCAACGCGGGCATCGCCTGCGCGGCCGTCGCCGCCGTCCGGGGATACCGGTGCGTCATCGTCATGCCGGAGCTGATGAGCGGCGAGCGCAAGAAGATGATTCGCGCCTTCGGGGCGGAGCTCCTCACGACGCCGGGCGGGGAGAGCGACGTGGACGCGGCCCTCGCCCGCATGAAGGAGATCGCCGCCGCCGCGCCCGAAAAATACTGGGTTCCCGGCGAATTCGAGAACGCGGACAACGTGGACGCGCACTACGCCGCCTCGGGGCCGGAAATCTGGGAGCAGCTGGAGGGCCGCGTGGACGCGCTCGTCGCGGCGGTGGGCACGGGAGGCTGGCTCACGGGCGTGGGGCGGTTCCTGAGAGAGCGGAACCCCGGGCTTAAAATCTACGGCGTGGAGCCGACGGAATCGCCCCTCATCAGCGGGGGCGTCTGCTGCGGGCACGGCATCGCGGGCATCGGCGACGGCCTGATTCCCGGCATCCTGGACCTGGCCATCCTGGACGGCATCATCACCGTCTCGACGGAGGAGGCGCTCCGCATGGCGCGCCGCGCCTCGAGGGAGGAGGGGCTTTTCTGCGGCGTCTCCTCGGGCTGCAACCTCTCGGCGGCGATGAAGTTCGCGCGCTTCTATCCCGAAACCGGCCGCGTCGTCACCATTTTCGGGGATTCGGGGCAGCGCTACTTCTCCACCCCCCTCTGCCATGACGAGCCGGACATGGAGGCGGCGCTTCGGGGGGTGGTCGAGGGCGACCGGGAGAGGATGCTTCAGAAGTTCAGGAACTCGTGGGACATCATCGAATGAGGCCTTTTCCTCTTTCATAGGGCGGGGACATGGGGGTTCGCAAGCGGGACTGGGATTCCTACAGACGCTGGTCGGAGAGCATCCTCGACGCCATCGGGGGAACGCCCCTGGTGCGCCTGGGCAGGGCGGCGGCGGACGTCCGGCCCGACGTCTACGCGAAGCTGGAGTGGTATTCGCCCACCGGCAGCCTCAAGGATCGCATCTACCTCAACATGATCTCGAAGGCGGAGGAGCGCGGCGACCTGAAGGCGGGGATGACGGTGCTCGAGTGCTCCACCGGCAACGCGGGCATCGCCTGCGCGTTCGTCTCGGCGGTGAAGGGCTACGCCTGCGTCGTGGTCATGCCCGAGGGCATGAGCGAGGAGCGCAAGAAGCTCATGCGCGCCTACGGCGCCGACCTGGCGTTCACCCCCGGCGGGGAGAGCGACGTGGACCTGGCGCTCGCGAGGCTCGACGAAATCCGTGCGGCGGCGCCGGAGAAATACTGGGTTCCCGCGCAGTTCGACAACCTCGACAACAACGAGGCGCACTACCTCACGACGGGGCCCGAGATATGGGAGCAGCTGGAGGGGCGCGTGGACGCCGTGGTGGCCTCCCAGGGGACGGGCGGCTGGGTGAGCGGGGTGGGGAAGTTCCTGCGCGAGCGCAGCCCGGACGTGATGATCTACGCGGTGGAGCCCGCCGAGTGCCCGCTCCTGAGCCGCAGGGGCTGGGGTCCGCACGGCATCGAGGGCATCGGCGACGGCTTCGTGCCCAGGGCGCTCGACCTCTCGCTGCTCTCGGGCGTCGTGACGACGACGACGGAGGAGGCGCTGGAGACGGCGCGCCGCCTGGCGCGCGAGGAGGGGATTTTCTGCGGCGTCTCCTCGGGCTGCAACGTGGCGGCGGCGCTCAAGCTGGCGCGCAGGCGCCCGGAGCTCTCGCGCATCGTCACCAACGTCAACGACACGGGGCAGCGCTACTTCACCACCGCCCTGTGCGGCGAGGAGAAGCGCGTCGAGATTCCCGAGCGCGACCACGAGGTGGACCCCTACAGCGCGGCGCAGCTGGATCGGCATTCGAGCGGATGGGAAATCATCGACTAGCGCCGGCGATTTTCAATCGTGTAGAATTTTCGGTTGTCGTCGGACGGCTTTGAAGAGCGCGCCCGCCCGGGCGCCGTTTCCGGGAGCGAAACATGGAGCTCTTGCGGGCCGCATCGGTGGAGGAGGCGCTGGCCGCCGCGCGGGAGGGCGCCGCCTTCGTGGCGGGCGGCACGAACCTCGTGCCCGACGTGCTCTTCGGGCGCAGGAAAACGGCGCGCGCGGTGGACATCAGCCGGCTGTCGGAGCTCCGCTTCATCGAGGAGGCGGACGGAGCGGTGAGAATCGGCGCGCTGGTGACCGTCTCCGACCTGCTGGCCTCCGATCTGGTGCGCGAGGCCGCCCCGCCCCTGTATGAGAGCGCCCTCGAATTCGCGGGCCCGCTCGTGCGGAACCGCGCGAGCGTGGCGGGCAACCTCATGGACGCCTCGCCCGCCGCCGACCTGGCGCCGCCCCTGCTGGCGCAGGAGGGCGTCGTCGAACTCGCCTCGGCGGAGGGCCGGCGCGCCGTCCCGCTCGACGAATTTTTCCTGGACTACCGGAAGACGGCCGCCAGGCCGGAGGAGCTCGCGACGGCGGTCGTCCTCCGCCCGCTGGGTCCCGGCGATCGCGGCGCCTACTGCAAGCTCCAGCTCAGGCGGGCGATGGCCATCGCCCTGGTGGGCGTGGCCGTCCGCCTGCGGATGGAGGGGGGCGTCTGCGCGGAGGCCGCCATCGCGCTCGGCTCGGTCGCGCCGACGCCCTATCGCGCGCGCGCGGCCGAGGCGCTTCTTCGGAACCGGGAAATCGGAGAGGCGGAAATCGAGGCGGCCGCCGCGGCCGCCCGGGAGAGCGCCCGGCCGATTGACGACCTGCGGGCGTCGGCGGCGTATCGCCGGAAGATGTGCGGCGCGCTGGTTCGCCGCCTGCTGCGGAAGGCGCTGGAGACGCCGCGCGCCGCCGTCGCGTGACGGGCGGCGCCGGGACGGGAGGGAAAAGGCGATGAGCGCGCGGGACGTCACGCTTCGCGTCAACGGAAAGGAGGAGACCCTCTCGGCTCGCGGGGAGGAGACACTCCTGCGCGCGCTCCGGCGCATCGGCTACGTGGAGGTGAAGCTCAGCTGCGAGGGGGGCGACTGCGGGGCGTGCGCCGTCCTGCTCGACGGCGTTGCGGTGAACGCCTGCCTCGCGTTCGCCGCCCAGGCGGACGGCTGCGAGGTGGTCACCGCGCGCGGGATCGGGACGGAGGACGACCTGCATCCGATTCAGGCGCAGCTCGTCGAAAAGGGCGGCGTCCAGTGCGGCTTCTGCACGCCGGGGATCGTGGTGGCGGCGAAGGCGCTGCTGGACGAGAACCCCGCGCCCACGCGCGAGGAGGTCCGGCGCGGCCTCGCCGGAAACCTCTGCCGCTGCACGGGCTACAAGAAGATTTTCGAGGCGGTCGAGGCCGCCGCCCGCCAGATGCGGGAGGGGGACGATTCATGAGCGCGCGCTTCGTCGGCGTCCCCCATGCGAGCATCGACGCCGTGGAGAAGGTCGCCGGCGCCACGACCTTCATCAACGACATGGCGCTTCCGGGCGCGCTCACCGGCATGGCGCTCCGAAGCCCCCACCCCCACGCGAGGATTCTGAACGTGGACGCCTCGGCGGCCGAGCGCCTGCCGGGCGTCGCCGCCGTCCTCTCCAGGAACAACACGCCGGACGCCCCCTTCGGCATCGTGGACAGGGACGAGACCGCGTTCTGCCGGGAGAAGGCGCGCTACGTCGGGGACGAGATCGCCGCCGTGGCGGCCGCGGACGAGGACGCGGCGCGCGAGGCGCTCTCGCTCATCCGCGTGGAATACGAGGTTCTGCCCACGGTGGCGGACCCCTTCATGGCGCAGGCGCCGGACGCGCCCCTCGTCCACGACTCCGTCCCCGGAAACGCGGCGAACGAGTTTCACATCCGGCGCGGCGAGGTGGACGCGGCGTTCGAGGCGGCCGACGCCCGGTTCGCCGACGAGTTCCACACCCACCTCGCGCACCAGGCGTATCTCGAACCCACGGGCTGCGCCGCGCGGTGGAGCCCCGACGGAAAAATCTCGATATGGGGCTGCCTCCAGTCGGCGTTCGTGATTCGCCTGTTCATGCTCGCCCCCGCCATGGGCATGGCGCCCGAGGACTTCCGCGTCATCCAGACGAAGCCGGGCGGCGCCTTCGGCGGGAAGCTCGACGTGAAGGCGGCGCTCCTCGCGGCGATGCTGAGCCGGGCGGCGGAGCGCCCCGTCCGCTTCATGATGAGCCTGGAGGAGGACCTCATCGCCATGCGGCCGAGGATGCCGACGCACATCTCCTTCGAGTCCGCCTGGACGCGCGAGGGGAAGCTCATGGGCAAGCGGATCAGCGTGACGGCGGAAAACGGCGCCTACAGCTCGCTCTCTCCCTCCATCATGAGCTCCGTCTCGCTCAGGACGGACAACCTCTACCGGACGCCCGCCGTGGAGATTCGGGGGAAGCTCCTCTACACGAACGTCATTCCCTCGGGCCAGATGCGCGGGTTCGGAAACGTGCAGGCGACCTACGCCTGGGAGAGCCACCTCGACGGGGCGGCCGACGGCCTGGGGATGGACCCGGCGGAGCTGCGCCTGAAGAACTACGCCGAGAAGGGCGACGTCTCGATCCACGGCTGGGAGATATCGAGCTGCGCCGTGGCCGACGCCACGCGCTACGTGATGGAGAAGATCGACTGGAAGTCCGCGCGCGCCCGGGGCGGGAAGGGGCGCGGCGTGGGGCTCGCCAGCTGCATCCACGTTTCGGGGAACAAGGCCGCCGGGGTCGGCCTCGGGCGGACGGACGGGGAGGAGCCCTCGAGCGCCGTCATTCGCCTGGACGAGGAGGGAGGGGCCGAAATCTGGTCGGGCGAGTCGGACCTGGGCCAGGGCTCGGCGAACGTGATGGCCTCCATCGCCGCGGAAGTTCTGGGGATTCCGGTGGATCGCTTCCGCGTGCCGCCCACGGATACGGGCTTCATGCCGTTCGGCCTGGGGGCGTTCGCCAGCCGCATCACCCTCATCGGCGGAAACGCCGTGAAGCGCGCCGCCGAGGACGCGAGAGAGAATCTCCTGGCGGCGGCGGCGGAGCTCATGGAGATTCCCGCGGAGGAGCTCGAGATCGCGGAGGGCGGGGTGCGGGCGAAGGCGCTCCCCGAGCGGAGGATGCCGGTGAGCGAGGTCGTCCGGCGGACGGGCGGCGCGGTCGAGGGCCGCGGAAAGTGGCTGGCCGGCGGCGTCGTGCCGGGCAAGGACAAATACGGAAACGCCTCGACCACCTACTCCTTCAGCACCCACGCCGCGGAGGTGGACGTGGACCTGGAGACGGGCGTCGTGAGCGTTCTGCGGATCTGCTGCGGCCACGATCCGGGCCGGGTCATCAACAGGCTGGGGGCGGAGGGCCAGGTCGAGGGCGGCGCGATTCAGGGGATGAGCTACGCGATGATGGAGAATCTCGCCCCGGCCGACGGACGCCTGCGGGGGACGAATTTTCACGACTATCTCATCGCCACCTCGATGGACGCCCCGCCGATCGAGCACGACTTCTTCGAGTCGATGGATCCGCACGGCCCCTTCGGCGCCAAGGGGCTGGCCGAGGTGGCGATCAACCCGATTTCGGCGGCGATCTGCAACGCCATCCATCACGCGACGGGCGGGGCGCGCGTCCGCAGCCTGCCCCTCACCCCGGAGCGCGTGCTCGAGGCGATTGAAGAAGCGCGGAAATGAGGCGCCCGCCCGGACGGCGCGCGTCCCGCGCCGTTCCGTGAAAGAGGCGGATGGCTCCCGAGCGACCTCCGCGGGCGATCAGGGGCGATACGCCCGGTGCGCGGCGCGGCTCGCGCCGTTCCAGCCGGGCATCACCGCGCCCAGCGGGCCCTCGCCTCCCGCGACGATGAGGTGCAGATCCTCGGGCTCGTTGATCACCCGGATGAAGAAGTCGTCGTCCTCCCGATCCACCGGATGCGTTCAGCGCCCGTTCGGCTTGTCCTCCCGCCAGGGGCCGCCCCGCCTGAGCTCCCCCACCCGCCGCCCGGCGTTCTCGCGGACGTAGGCGTGGACATCGGCGCGGGAGAAGCCCGCCCGCGCGCACAGGCGGGCGTGCTCCGGGGAGAGGACGAGCGCCACGTCCGAGCGCACCCAGATGGGCCAGGAGCCCATCGCCGCCATGCTGTCCATGTAGGGGACGAGGAGCCGCCTCGGGTCGCGGTCGATGTCGTTGAAGACGATGTGGGGGTTCTCCACCATGACGGCGGTCATCACGTCCTCGTCGGGGGCGTAGCCCCGCGAGACGGCGAGCGACTCCCAGGGGCTCTCCTCCTCGTTCTCGGCGACGCAGAAGGTGAAGCGCGAGGGCTGGCCGAAGATGGTCATGGAGCCGGAGCGCGCGACGCCCCCGCCCAGGTTGAGCAGCATCAGGCGGATGGCGCGGCCGATGGTCGCGTTCGCGCGGAAGCCGGGCCCGAAGCATCCCGCCCCGCCCGTCAGCCCGATGCGCCTCGCGTAGGGGCCGTTGACGATCAGGAGGGGCGCGACGCTGTGCATGGTCGCCTGCACGCCGCCCAGGTTGAGCCGCTCCTCCAGCATGAGCGCGAGTCCGTCGATCACGACGGGCAGGTATTCCGGCAGGCACCCCGCCATGACGGCGTGGACGGCGGCGCCGCGCGCGGTGGCGACCTCTCCCAGGGGCGGGACGGCGCCGATGACCTCATCGGGCGGCCGCCGCGTCCCCTCGAGCATCCGCGAGACGCGCGCCTCCGTCGGCGCGACCACCGGCAGCCCGTCCGACCAGGGCTTTTCCATGAAGAACTCGAACTCGTCCGTCCCGCTCACGGCGCGCTCCCCGAGGGTTTTTCGGCCGGAATTTCCCGCATCCTACCACGCCGCGAACGCCCGCCGCCACGCGCGCGGCCGGGGCTTCAGGAGGAGGCGGGCGCCGCGCCCGCTTCTCCCCGAAACTTCTCGATGGCGCTTTTCGCCGCCCGGAGCGCGTGGTTCGTTTTGGGGAAGCCGATGTAGGGGCAGAGCGAGACGATGGCCTCTACGAGCTCCTCCGGCGCCGCGCCCTGGTTCAGCAGCCCCTCGGCATGGATTTCCACCTCGCCGGCGAGGTCCTGCGCCGCCGTCGCCGCCAGGACGAGCATCTCCCGCGTCCGCTGGTCGAGCAGGGGCTGGCTCCAGCAGGTCCCGAAGCAGTATTCCACGATGGCGCGGGCGTGGGCCGGCGCGAGCGCGCCCAGCTCCGTGAACGCCCCCGCCAAGCCGTCCTCCCCGTAGATTTTCAGGCGCTTTCTGATCTCCAGCCCTTTTTCGTATCGCGCGTCGTCCATGCTCTTCTCCTTGCGGGTTCGGGCCTTCTTCGTGACGGGCGCGCCGCGCGGCGGGGACGGGCCGGGAGCCGCCCCTACTCGTCGGGAATCGCCCCCGGGCGGGTGAGGATGAAGCAGATGACGCCCGCGCAGACGAGGGCGAGCGGGATTTTCGCCCACGCGGGCGCGTCGAGAAAGAGAAGCGAGGAGCCGGCCAGCGCGAGGATGAGGGGCGCGGCCGTCCATTTGACGCGGGGGCGGATGACGCCGTGCCTCTGCCAGTTCGAGACGAGGGGGCCGTAGTATCTGTGGCTCATCAGCCAGGCGTGGAGCCTCTCGGAGCTGCGCGAGAAGGCGAAGACGGCGAGCAGCACGAAGGGCGTGGTGGGCAGGAGCGGCAGGAACACGCCGATGACGCCCAGGCCGAGGGAGACCAGCCCCAGCGTCAGGAAGAAGGGACGGGAGATTCTTCGCCGCATGATGAGTCGTTCCCCGGGCCGGCGCGGGCGTCCGTTCGCCTCCGCATATTCCCCCGAAGCGCCGCCGCGCGCAAACGGAGGGCGGTTCCGCTTTCAGGCGGGGGCGTGCTAGCATGGGGCATTAGCTGCCGCGCGGGCGTCTTTTCGGGACGAGGGAGGGGGGGCTTTGCGCGTCGAGGCGGAGAGGCGAGGCGCGGCTCAGGGCGCTCGCCGGAGCCGGTAGCGGATGGTGAGGACGATCGTCCGGTCGAGGTAGGGAAGGGGGGCGGCCTTCCGCACCGCTTCGAGGGCGGCGGCGTCCAGCAGGGCGTTGCCCGAGGTTTTCTTTATCCTCAAGCCCCCCGGCTCCCCGTTCGGCAGGATGCGGAAGCGCACGGTGGAGACGCCCTCGGCGCCCGACTCCCGCGCGGCGCGGGGGTAGCGTCCGCGCCGCTCGACGCGAGAGAGAATGGCCCGCAGGCGCGGGTCCGCCTCGGCGCCGACCCGCCTTTTGCGGAAGTCGAGGCGGGGGGCTTCGGGGAGGGCGGCGGCTTCGATCTCCCGGGCGGCGGGCCGCGCGGGCGCGGCGAGCGCGAGGAGGGCGAGGAGGGCGAGAACGTTCCGAAGGCGGGCGCTTCTCACGCTTCTCCCTCCGGGCGCTCCTCCTCGAGGGCGCGCATGACGAAATGCGGCTCGCCGTCCGCCCGGAGAACCCGGACGCGCACCTGAAACGCCCTTTCGATGAGCGCCGGCCGCAGGACGCTTCGCGCCTCCCCGTGGGCGAGGATTTCCCCCTCGTGGAGCAGGAGCAGAACGTCGCAGAAGCGCTGCGCGAGGTTCAGGTCGTGCGCCGAGACGACCACGGCGCGCCCCTCCCGCGCCTGCGCGCGCAGGATGCGGAGAACGTCGAGGCTGTGGCGGACGTCGAGGCTGGCGAAGGGCTCGTCCAGCAGCAGGACGGGCGTTCGCGCCGCCAGCGTTCTGGCGATGAGGACGCGCTGGAGCTCGCCCCCCGAGAGTTCGGTGACGAGGCGTTCGCGCAGGCCGTCGGCGTCCGCGTCCCGGAGCGCCGCGTCCACCGCCTCGCGATCCGCCGCCGTCTCGGGCGCGAGCCTCCCCTGATGGGGATATCGCCCCATCGCCACCGCCTCCTCCACGCGGAAGGGGAAGGCGGGCCCGTGGCTCTGGGCGAGGTAGCCGACCCGGCGGGCCGTCTCCCTCCTGTCGAGCGCGCCGACGGGCGCGCCGTCCAGCGAGACGCTCCCCGCCGCGAGCGGCAGGAGACCCGCCAGCGCGCGCAGGAGCGTCGTCTTTCCCGCGCCGTTGGGGCCGATGACGCCCGTGAGCGCGCCCGGGCGAAAATCGGCCGAGGCGCTTTTCAGCGCGGTTCGCCCGCCCAGTTCGACGCGCGCGCCCTCTATCGAGAGCCGCATCAGAAGGCCTCCGCACGGCGGCGGTTCCTGATGACGAGCCAGAGGAAGAACGGCCCGCCGACGCTCGAGGAGAGGACGCCCAGGCGAATCTCCTCGACGGGGGAGATCGCCCGCGCCGCGAGGTCCATCCCCATGACGAACAGGGCGCCGGCGATCATGCTCGCGGGCAGGAGGCGGCGGTGGTCCGGCCCCGTCAGCATCCGCGCGGCGTGCGGAACGAGCAGCCCCACGAAGCCGACGACGCCCGAGACGGCGACGGAGGCGCCCGCCGCCGCCGAGGCGATGACGAGAATCCACGCCTTCGTCCGCGCCGCGTTCACGCCCAGCGCCATGGCGGACTCCTCGCCCGACATCATCAGGTTCAGATCGCGCCCGAAGAGCATGGCGGCGAGCGCGGAGACGGCGAAAAAGGGCGCCGCGAGGAGGACGTGCTCCCAGGCGCGGTTCGTCAGTCCGCCCATGAGCCAGAAGAGAATCTGCCGCCCGATCTCGAAGTCGCTCACGCTCCAGCTCAGCACGAGCGTCGTCAGGGCGCCGGCGACGGCGTTCACCGCCATCCCGCAGAGAATGAGCGCGCCGAGGGGGGCGCGGCCCTTGTGGGAGGCCGCCAGGGAGGCGCAGAGGACGGCCAGGAGCGCGCCGCCGAAGGCCATGAGGGGAACCGACCAGACGGAGACGGCGCCCAGGCCGAGGGCGATGGCGGAGGTCGCGCCCAGCGCCCCGCCCGCGCTCACCCCGATGACGCCGGGGCCGGCCATCGGGTTTCTGAAAAGCCCCTGGAGCATGGCGCCCGAGAGGGCGAGGGACGCCCCGACGATCGCGCCCGTCAGCACCCGGGGGAGCCGGATGCGCCAGATGATGACCCGCTCGTGGGCGGGAGCGGCGATCTGATCGGGAGAGAGGAAGCCCAGCTCCGCGAGGATGATTTCGAGAATCCTCCCCCAGCCGACGTCCGTGACGCCCGTCCGGACGCCGAGGGCGGCGATCAGCAGGGCGGCGGCGGCGACGGCCGCCATGGAGAGGGCGCGCCTTCTCATGGACGCAGCGCCTTCGCCAGATCCTCGATTCCGCGAACGATGTAGTGGGACGCGCTCGAGAAGCGGGGATGGGGAATCTCGACGATTCGCTTGCCCCGCAGGGGGGCGTATATCGCGCTCGCGAGGAGCGTCTGCCTGAGGCTCCCGCCCGTTTTCGGGTCCGCCCCCACGAGGAGGACGTCGGGGTTCCAGGCGATTACCTGCTCCGCCGACGTCCGGCGGGTTCCCCGGACGCCGCGCGCGGCGGCGACGTTTTCGCCTCCCGCGAGGCGGATCATGTCATCCTGCGAGACGCCGCTTCCCGGCGTCCAGCCCCCTCCCAGCAGGGCGAGGACGCGGGGCGGCCGCGCGCCCGGGGGGATGCGCGAGCGGACGGCGCGGATGCGCGCGCGCGCGTTCCGGATGAGGCTGCGCGCCTTCGCCTCCTCCCCGATCAGCCGCCCCATCTTCCGGATGTTCGAGAAAATGTCCTCCACGCTCCCGAAGGCGGAGAACCGGACGACCGGAACCTTCGCGGCGCGCAGGTGGCTCACGAACGAGGCGCTCGAATAGGAGGCGGCGAACACCATGTCCGGCCGCAGGGCGATGACCTGCTCGGGCGAGCCGCCGATCAGCGGGACGCCCCGCGCCTTGCGGACGACGTTGGAATAGGCGGCGTCTCCGGCCAGCTTGTGGAGGCCGACGATTCTTCTCCGGGGCGCGAGGTCCACGAGCATCTCCGCGGTGGCGAGCGTCATGGCGACGAGGCGCGCGGGCTTTCGGGCCGCGGGCGCGTCGGGCGCGTGAAGGCAGAGCGCGAAAAAGAGCGCCGCCGCCGCGAGACGCGATCCGTCGCGCTTTCCGGCCATCCTCGCTCCCCTCCTTCGCGCGCCGCCCGGCCCGTTCAGAAGACCAGCCGGAAGCCCGCGAACCACCGGACGCCGGGCGCGCCGTAGTTGAACACCTCCTCGTATTCCTCATCGAAGAGGTTGTTCAC
Organism: bacterium; assembly: GCA_965242545.1. Classification (GTDB taxonomy): domain Bacteria; phylum UBA8248; class UBA8248; order UBA8248; family UBA8248; genus Bin107. The sequence continues at coordinate 2,508,924 of OZ251456.1, read as the reverse complement.
CTTGAGCTCGACCGTGAAGTCCCGCACCCGCGCGCTCCTCGTCCCGTCGAGCGTCGAGACGCGATCCTTCACGAGGTCGAGGGAGAGGGCGAGGTCCACCCGGGTGAACCCCGGATTGATCACCCGGGGCCAGGGCCAGGGCGCGGAGTCGTCGATGTCCCGCCGCTCGCTCACCGAGTTCACCCTGAGCGCGGCCTTCCATCGGTTCGGGTGATAGACGATGGAGCCGCTCCACCACCAGTCGGGACGCCGCAGGAGCGCCTTTCCCTTCACGAAGTTCGGCGCGCCGTCCACGCCTCCGTCGTCCGTCGCGCGGGCGTCCATCGCGTTGAAGTTCGCGTAAGCCGAAAAATCGTGAAAATCCAGGAGGGCGAGCGAGAGTTCCGCGCCCTTTATCCGCGTCTTGCGGACGTTCTCGTAGTTCGTCCCGTTGGGAAACCCGGCGAACGAATACGCGATGAGGTCGTCTGTCTCGTTCTCGTACCAGGTCGCGCCGAGCCTGAGCTTCCCGCCTCCGAGGAACTGATCGAAGCCCGCCTCCCGGCTTCTCTGCCTTTCGCTTCTGAGGTTCGGGTTTCCGGGCCCGAAGACGTCGAGCAGCTCGCTGAAGGCGGGACGCTTGACCCCTTCGCCCGCCGCGCCCCGAATCCGGGTTCCCGTGCCCGGGATGCGCCAGGAGGCGGATATTTTTCCGGTCGCCGCATCCTTCCCGACGTCGAAATCGTCCACCCGCGCCCCGCCCGCGAGAGTGAGGCCCGAGCGGAACCGCAGCTGCTGATGCGCGTAGAAGGAGACGGCGCGCCGCTCCCGGTCGTATTCGCTCGTCCCGAAGCCGGATCTGCTTTTTCCGGCGATGTCCTCCTCCTCCCATTCGACGCCGAGCGTGGAGACGGAGCGGCGCAGGCTCCTGAACCCCAGGCGCGCGCCGGAGAGCCGGAGGTTCACATGGCCGTCCAGGGCGATCCGCGTCTCGCTCGCGTCCCTTTTGGAGAAGGCGGCGCTGAGCGCGTCGGGCCTGTTCTCATAGAGCGTGTCCCGCAGATACGCGGAGACGCGCGGGACGAATTCGAGCCGGGGGGAGAAGCGGACGCGCCCCCGGACGCCGATGAGCTGCTCGAGGTTCCTGAGCGACTCGTTGGGCTCCCTGTGGTTTTTGTGATCCGGCCCCGGAATGTCGTAATCGTTCCGGTTGACGTGGTAGAGAACGCGCGCCTTCGCCCCGCGCGGGAAGAAATGATCCAGCGCGACCGTTCCGACGGCGCGGGCGTACCCGTCGTTGGGGAGATGCCCGTCCGCGTCGAGACGGCTGAAGGTCGCCAGATATCCGCTTTTCTCCGTCCCGCCCTTGAGCTTGATCGCTTCCTCCCAGGTCTCGTGGCTGCCGCCCCGAAAGCGCGCCTCGAAGGTCGGGGCTTCTCCGGGCTTTCCGACGTCGGGGAGGAGGTTCACCACGCCCGAGGCCGCGTCCGAGCCGTAAAGCGGGCTTTGGGGGCCCTTGAGCACCTCGGCGGCGCCGATCCATTCGGGCGAGAGGTGCGAGAAGTCGTATCCCCCCCCGCCGGGATAGGTGAGCTTGAAGCCGTCCAGCTGGACGCCGGTGAAGTTGCTTTCGCCGCCCCGGAGGAAAAGGCTCGTCTGTCCGCCCCTGCCGCTCGTTTGCGGGAGGGAGACGCCCGCCGCCCCGGCGAGGAACTCGGCCGCGTCGCCGGGCAGCAGGCTCTCGATTCTCGGCAGGTCGAACACCTCCACCGAATCGCCCACGTCGCCGACCCGCTCTGGCGCGCGGGTGGCCGTCACGGTGATGGGGTCGAGGTGGAGCTCCTCCTCCGGCGCGGCGTCCCGCGCCCCGAGGAGGAGGGCGAGCGTCGCCCACAGGATGAGCGCGCCCCGCGCGGGACGGCCGGGATGGATGCGGAACGTACCGGTTTTCGCTGCGAAATGCTTCATGACGCGCCTCCTTGAGCGGCCCTGGCGCTCAAAATGGCCCTTGGGGGGCCGGGCGTGGAAGATTCCCGCAGGCCGGTCTTCTGGCTCGCGCCGATGGCCGCCTTTCATTCCTTCCCGGGGGCTCGCCCCGGTGGACCGCATGAAAGGCGCGTCGCTTACAGCTGCCGGGCAGCTCCGGATTCGCACCGGATTCCCGAACGCCTGCGGGCTGTTTTCGCGGCGGATCGCCTCCGCCGCGCTTGTGGCGAAAATCCTCCCTCTTTTCTCGCGCGGGCGCGCGGGAAGCTTCCGAGCTCCCCGGTCGCGCCCGCCTTCGGTCGCCGCGCCGGAAAATCCCGCCCGGCTCCCCGTTCCGCGAGGAGGCGGGCCCGTCGGGACGCGGCGCTCAGACGGCCTCGTATTTGTCGCGCGTGATCGTGTCCAGGTTGATTCCCTCGATGCGGATGAGGCGCGTCTCGCCCTCCCGGTGGGGCGAGTGGAACTCGCCCACGCCGTAGGCTTTCGAGTCGCCCGGGGCGAGGTCGTAGCTCCGCGCGGCCTTCACCTTGCCCGGCGCGCCGCCGCTCGGCCTTTCGACGAGATCGTAGTCCGTCATCGTGGTGACGCCCTTCGCCTGGCCGTAGATGGCCCAGGAGGCGCCGTGGTCGTGCGGGGGGCTTCCGCTGCCGCTCTTGTGAACGTGGGCGAAGATGCAGAAGCCGAGCTCGGGGTCCTCATACAGGAGCGTGCGGGGAGAGTCGTTCTCCGGGCCCAGATGCTCGCTGACGAACTCCTCGTTCACCAGGATTTTCTCCAGGCTGTCGCTCACCTGCTGAAGCCCCGTCCTGCCGGAGTCGCGCTTCAGGATGCCGCGGCACTCGGCGGCGAATGCGTCGAGGATTGCGCCCATGATATGGTCTCCTTTTCGGGAAGTCGGCTTTTTCCTCATTCTACCGGGCCTTCGCGCGGTCCGCAAGGCGGGCGCGCGAAGCGGCGGGGAGCGCGATGGACGGGGCGAACCGGCGCAGCATCGACGACTTCACGAGGCGCGCCGAGGGCTACGGCGGGTATTACGGCGAGGAGGAGCGGGCGCGCCTGGTCGGCATGGCGCGCCGCGTCGGCTTCGGCCCGGAGAGGCGCCTCGTCGATTTCGGGATGGGCGCGGGCGCCTCCGCGCTGCCCTTTCTCGAGGCGGGGGGGCGCGTCGTGGGGCTGGAGCTCACGCCGGCGATGGCGCGCGCCGGACGGGAGCGTCTGCGGGAGCGGGGCTTCGGCGCGAACGCCCGCTACGCGCTCGCCGACGTGAACGCCCCGCCCCTGGCGGAAGGGGCGGCCGACGCCGCCGTCTGCCGCCACGTCTTTCATCACCTGGAGAGGCCGGAGCGCGTTTTCCGGGAGATGGCGCGCGCGGTCCGGGCGGGGGGGCATCTCTTCCTCATCGACTACCACTATCCCGACGAGGCGGAGGAGCGGGCGAAGATAGAGAGCCTCGACCGCGCGAGGGAGCCCTCCATCGCGCGGCACCTCTCGCGGAAAGAGATGGAGGCGCTTTTCGAGGCGGAGGGAATCCGCGTCGAGGAGGCGGCGGTTGACGGGATCGACGCGCGCTTCGATGAATGGGTGGCCTCCTCCCGAACGCCGGCCGGGGCGATTCCCGCGCTCAGGCGGGGGTTCGAGGCGCTGCGCGACGCGGGCGGCAGCTGGTACGAGGAGCGGGGCGCGGGCGCGGCGCTCGCCGTCACGAGAAAGCGGCTCACCCTTCTGGGACGCAAGCCGGGGTGACGCGGGCTTTGCCGGTTTCGTAGGGACAACCCCCCGTGGTTGTCCCCTTTGCTTTGCCGGTTTCGTAGGGACAACCCCCCGTGGTTGTCCCCTTTGCGGGCAGGCGAGGAAGGATAGGGCGTCCGTCCGTTCCGGGTTCCGCCGGAATGACGGCCTTGAAACCGCCCGTTCGCGTCCGCCCGAAAACGGGGCGCATATATGCGCCCCCTACGGGATCATTCGCCGATCCGCGAACGGGGGCGCGTCCATGCGTGGGATGGTTCCTTCCGGCGCGTCACCTGCGGACGGGGGCGGTTCCGTAGGGGACGCATACATGCGTCCCGCCCGTCGTTCGGGGTGACGCGCGGGGGTTTCGCCGGTTCCGCGGGGACAATCCCCCCGTGGTTGTCCCCCTGCGGGAAGGCGAGGAAGGAGGGGGCTTCCGTCCGTTCCGGATTCCGCCGGAATGACGGCCTGGAAACCGCCCCCGGGGACGCGCCGCGTCATCCGCCAATCACGCGCGGGGCGCATATATGCGCCCCCTACGGGATCATCGCCGATCCGCAACGGGGGCATCCATGCGGGGGATTGTCCCTTCGGCGCGTCCCTGCGGGCGGGGGCGGTTCCGTAGGGGACGCATATATGCGTCCCGCCCGTCGTTCGGGGTGACGCGGGGGTTTCGCCGTTCCGTAGGGACAACCCCCCGTGGTTGTCCCCTTTGCGGGAAGGCGAGGAAGGATAGGGCGTCCGTCCGTTCCGGATTCCGCCGGAATGACGGCCTGGAAACCGCCCCCGGGGACGCGCCGCGTCATCCGCCAATCACGCGCGGGGCGCATGTATGCGCCCCCTACGGGATCAACCGCCAATCCGCGAACGGGGCGCGCGTCCACGCCCTTTGCGGGTTTCCTGATTCTGCATCTGTAGGGGACGCATATATGCGTCCCGCGTCGTTCGGTGAAGAGGCGGGTCGTTCACGAACATGGGGTGTCCCCGAGGAGGGAATGCCCCATGTGGAATCATCCGCCGATCCGCGAACCGGGCGCGCGTCCGCGCCCTTTGCGGGTTTCCTGATTCTGCATTCGTAGGGGACGCATACATGCGTCCCGCGCCGTTCGGTGAAGAGGCGGGTCGTTCACGAACATGGGGTGTCCCCGAGGAGGGAATGCCCCATGCGGGATCAATCGCCAATCCGCAAACGGGGGCGTTCATGCGTGGGATGGGCCCTTCGGCGCGTCACCTGCGGGCGGGGGCGGTTCCGTAGGGGACGCATACATGCGTCCCGCCCGTCGTTCGGGGTGACGCGGGGGTTTCGCCGTTCCGTAGGGACAATCCCCCTGTGGTTGTCCCCTTTGCGGGAAGGCGAGGAAGGATAGGGCGTCCGTCCGTTCCGGGTTCCGCCGGAATGACGGCCTGGAAACCGCCCCCGGGGACGCGCCGCGTCATCCGTCGATCCGCAAACGGGGCGTTCACGAACGCCCCTACGGCGTCATCCGCCAAATCCACGCGCGGGGCGCATGTATGCGCCCCCTACGGGATCAACCGCCAATCCGCAACGGGGCGCGCGTCCACGCCCTTTGCGGATTTCCTGATTTTGCATTCGTAGGGGACGCATACATGCGTCCCGCCCGTCGTTCGGGGTGACGCGGGGGTTTCGCCGTTCCGTAGGGACAACCCCCCGTGGTTGTCCCTTGCGGGAAGGCGAGGAAGGAGGGGGCGTCCGTTCGTTCCGGATTCCGCCGGAATGACGGCCTGGAAACCGCCCCCGGGGACGCGCCGCGTCATCCGTCGATCCGCAAACGGGGCATTCACGAACGCCCCCTACGGCGTCATCCGCCAAATCCACGCGCGGGGCGCATGTATGCGCCCCCTACGGGATCAACCGCCAATCCGCCAACGGGGTCATTCGCCGATCCGCAAACCGGGCGCGCGTCCGCGCCCTTTGCGGGTTTCCTGATTCTGCATTCGTAGGGGACGCATACATGCGTCCCGCCCGTCGTTCGGGGTGACGCGGGGGTTTCGCCGTTCCGTAGGGACAATCCCCCTGTGGTTGTCCCCTTTGCGGGAAGGCGAGGAAGGATAGGGCGTCCGTCCGTTCCGGGTTCCGCCGGAATGACGGGCCTTGACACCGCCCGTTCGCGTCCGCCCAAAAACAGGGCGCATATATGCGCCCCCTACGGAACCCTTCGCGTCGTTGACGAAGGAACATCACGGGGGGATGTCCTTGCGAATGGAAAATGCGGCCACCGCGAACGGGGCGCCCCCTCCCCGGGGACGCCCCGCCATTCGCGAACCGATCGTTTTCAGGAAGGCGCCGCGCCGCGTCCGCTAGAACTGCACGCCCAGGTTCAGGCGTCCGCCCAGGGTCCTGTCGTCGGAGCCGAGGCCGGCGGCGTTGAGCTCCCCGCCTATCTCGAAGCGGCCCTTGCGCCAGCGCGCGCCCACGCCCATCAGAAAGCGGGTCTTCTCCGCCTCGGCGTGGAGCCGGTGGCCGGAGACCTCGACGCTCGTCTTCTCGCCGCTCAGCGCGGTCTCGACGTCCAGCGCGCCGCGCAGGGAGAGGCGCCCGCCGCCCCGGGCGAAGCCCGCCTCGGCGACGACGCCCGCCCCGCCCGTGAGGCGATCTCCCTCAACGAGCTTGAAGCGCGCGCCCGCGGAATCCGTGAAGTCGTCGACGTCGACGCTCGCCCTCGTCACCCAGACGCGGGGGGTGAGCGCGATCCGCTTCGCCCAGCGATCCAGCGTCAGGCGCCGGCCGGCTTCCAGGTTCAGGGAGCGGACGCTCGCGTCCACGTCGTGCTTGAGGCCGCCCCGGCTCCCCGATACGAAGTCGGCGGCGTAGTCGGTCAGGCCGAGGTCTCCGCTCGCGTACCAGCCCCCCCCGCTCTTCCAGGAGAGGCCGAAGGCGTAGCCGACGCCCTCCAGATCAATCTCGCCCTTGCCCGAGCCCATGGAAAGGTTCGCCGAGGCGTTCACCTGGCGAATGGAGAGCGAGGCGCGCAGGCCGTCCACCCAGGGGAAGGACAGGCCGAGGCCGGCCTCCGCCCCGGACTGGTCGAAGTCGTATTTCGCGCCGACGGTCGAATTCGCCTTGCCCCGGGAGCCGTTTCCGCTCAGCACGCTCGCCCAGACGGGGGAGCCGGGCAAGGTCTTTCTCTCGCCCTTCGACTGCGCGCCGCCCAGCCGGAGCAGCAGGCCCGGAAGCGCCTCGTAGAGGCCCGCGCGCGGGGCGTAGAACTCGCTCAGGGAGAGGCGTCCGTCCCCGGCCGAGAGGCGGATGTCGAACGCCCCGTTCCCCGCGTCCGCGCCGGCGTTCACCGTCTCGCCGTTGACGAGGAGGGTGGTCGCGTCCGGGTCGGCCATGATGGCGCCGACGAGGACGTCGGCCACCCGGCGGGAGGCGAGGTTCAAATTGACGGTCAGCTCGCCGCCGTCCGATTGAATCGCCACGCCGTCAACGCCCGTGATTCTGCCCGTGGCGCCCACGGTGAGCGTCCCGCCGGCCTCGAACAACACGCGCCCCGCCGTTCCGTTCAGCGTCACCTCGCTCGCGGCCAGGCGAATCGTGTTCCTCACCACGCCGCCCCTGGAAACCGTGACGGTATGATCGCCCTCGCCCAGTCCTTCCACGTCGCCGGTCACCATCCCGTCGATGGTCGCCGTCAGGTCGCCGTCCGCGCGCACGTCGCCTTCCACCGTCCCCGCCACCGTCACGTCGACGTCACCGTTGGAGAAGATGGCGACCGACGCGCCGCTCACCCGCCCGGTCGCGCCCACGTTCACCACGCCGCCGGTGGGCAGGTGAATCCCCGCGCCGGAGACGCCCCGCACGGTGCCGTCCACCCTGACCGTTCTGGTCGGGACGTTGCCGTCCGCGTCCGCGTCGGCGCTCAACTGGATGCCGACCCGCCCGCCCGTGACGCTGGCGCCCTGGCCCACGCTCACCGTCACCGCGCCCTCGTTCGCGCCATGATGCGCCAGCACGCCGGCGCTGTCGGCGTCCTCGGCCGTGACCGAGCCGCCGCTCACGGTGACGGAGACGGTACCCGCGGCGCCGGTGTGCGAGGCGTAGAGGCCGTGGGCCTCGAAGCCCGTCGTCTTGACGGCGCCGCCCGTCATCCCGATGGCAAGGTTGCCGTTGCCGCGATGCAGGGCCAGGACGCCATCGGAGCTTTCGCCCTCCGTGGTGACGTCGCCCGTCACGTCGACGGTCAGGGTCCCGCTGCCGTCGTGATCGGCCCGGACGCCCTGGGCGCCGATGCCTTTCGTCGTGACCGCTGCGCCGTTCATGACGCCGACGCTGAGGTCGCCGCTGCCGGCATGAGCGCCGTAGACCCCGTGGGCGTCCTCGCCGGCGGTGGCGATGGAGCCGCCATCCACGGTCACGGAGACGTCGCCCGCGGAGCCGCGGTGTTCGGCGGAGACGCCGTGGGCCTGGTTGCCTTCGGTAGCGGCGGCGACGCCGGTCAGGCCGACGGCGATGGCGCCGGTGTTCTCGTGCAGGGCGTGGACGGCGTAGGCGCCGCCGACGCCGGCGGTGTCGATGGAGCCGCCCGTGACGGCGATGGCGATGTCGCCGACGCCGGTGCCCTCAACGAGCTCGTTGCAGTTGCCGTCTTCATCGGTGCCGGCGCAGGTCTGCTGGATCAGGCCGTAGACGCCGCGGGCGTCGGCGCCGGCGGTGTCGATGTCGGCGTCGGTGACGGCGATGGCGACGTTGCCGGCGCCGACGTCGTCGGGGTCAACGGCGCCGTCGGCCTCGTCGGCGCCGCTGTCGCCGCGATGGCGCGCCCAGATCCCGTGGGAGTCCTCGCCGTGGGTGTCGATGGCGCCGCCGGTGACGACGATGGAGACGCCGCCTCCGCCCGGCGTGGTGCCTCCGCCGACCTCACAGCCGCTGCCGGGGGCGCCGCACACGATGGTCCTGCCGGTATGGGTGGCGTAGATGCCCTGGGCGTCCGCGCCCGGGGTTTGGATGCCGTCCGCGCCCCCGGTTCGGATGTTGGTGTCGGTGACGCGGATGCGGATGTCGCCGTGGCCCTCGTGGCTGGCGTAGATGCCCCGGGCGTTGAAGCCGGTGGGCCTGTTGTCCTCGCTTCTGGCCGCTACCCTGTTCTCGTAACAGGCGCGGCGCCCCTCCGCCGTGGATATGCCCTGGCAGGCGGTGACGTCCTCGGGCCGGATCGCGCCCTGCGACACGAAGTAACGGCCGTTCCAGATGGCGATGTCGGAGTTCCCGCCGCTGACGAACCGGGGGGAATCCGGGTCGTCGGGGTCGTAATCCGGGTTGAGGCGGGGGAGATAGATGACGGTATAGGGGCGCAGGTCGACGGTCTCCAGCCGATTTCCGGCGTCATCCACACGATGGCGATGCACCAGAACGTTGATGAACCTGGGGGAACTCGGGTCGTCGGGGTCGTAATTCCTGTTGGGGACGGAGGGTCTGTTGGGGTCGAAGACGTAGTTACTCGGATCCTGCGGGGAGGCGACTTCCAGCGGGGCGCCCGGATCCTGCGGGTCGACGAGTGCCTCCAGGGGCAGGGTGCCCCCGGTGGTGAGGGCGTAGCCCTCCACGGTGACGGCGATATGGCCTCGCGCGGCGGCGCGGGTGTATTCGGCCCGGAGCGCGTCGGCGTTGTCGCCGCTGGTCGCGACCAGCGGGCGGACGCGCTGGTCGCGCTCGCGATCTGTCTCGATCAGGTTGACGATCACCGCGCCCCTGGCGCGGACGCTGCGGCAGTCAGAACAGTCTTCGTCATTTCTGCGGAAGAAGCCTGCGTCTTCGTCCCAGACATAGCCGCTTACTACGCTGCCGTCCGCTCTTCTGATGATGTAGGAGCCTTGCTGCCAGACGTAGACGCCGTGGGAATAGTCGCCGGTGGTGCGCACCGAGACGTTGCGGACGTCGATGCCGGCCCGGCCCTCGCCGGTGTGGCGGGCGTGGATGCCGTAGGAGTCCTCGCCGGTGATGTAATCCTCGGCGTTGCCCGTGGTGAAGATGCCCTGGCCGTAATCGGTCGGCGAGGGATGGATGAAGTCGCCGGCGGTGCCGGGTTCCCCGGAGACGATACGGACGAAGATGCTGAGATCGCCGACGCCCTCGTGGAAGGCTTCGATGCCGGGGACGAAATCGTCCACGACGACGATCTGGGGATTGTGGACGAGGAAGCCGCGGTTCCGGCGGTCGGCGCGGCCGTAGCGGCAATAGATTGAAACGTGGGGGCTCTCCGCGATGGCCCCCTGGCGGAGGAGGCCCGAGAGCTCTCGGGCCCGTTCTTCGGTGGTGCCCGCGGGGAGGACGGAGTAGGCGTTGTCGCATACCCGGGAGTCCTGCGCCTCCGCCTCCCCGGCGCCGAGGGCGAGCATGGCGGCGCCGAGGACGATCGCGGCGGCGCGCCGGGAGAGGTTCCGGCCGGAGAAGCCGGAAATCGCGTTAAGGAATCGCAAAAACCTTGATCGGGTCATGTTCATCTCTCCATTCTCGGTGGATTCAAGGCCACAGGCGAAGCGTCTCCGTCCGGCGAGACGCGCTCAAAATGTTCGTTCGGGCGAATGATACGACATCCGGCGCGGGAGGCGCAACCGCGCGGGAGAAAAGCCGCCGCCCCCGTCCCCCGGCGCGTCCCCTACGGGCCGGGCGGCGCGGGTTTCGCGGGGGACGCATGCGCGCGTCCACGCCCTGTGCGGGTTTCCTGATTCTGCATTCGTAGGGGACGCATACATGCGTCCCGCCCGTCGTTCGGGGTGACGCGGGGTTTCGCCGGTTCCGCGATGAAATATCCGTCCGACGGAAAAAGGCGGGCGACTCCCGAACCGCGGGGCGTTCCCGGGGAGAGAACGCCCCTACGGAAACAGAACCGCCGGCCTCGTCTGCGGTCTGCGGTCTGCGGTCTGCGGTCTGCGGTCTGCGGTCTGCGGTCTGCGGTCTGCGGTCTGCGGTCTGCGGTCTGCGGTCTGCGGTCTGCGGTCTGCGGTCTGCGGTCTGCGGTCTGCGGTCTGCGGTCTGCGGTCTGCGGTCTGCGGTCTGCGGTCTGCGGTCTGCGGTCTGCGGTCTGCGGTCTGCGGTCTGCGGTCTGCGGTCTGCGGTCTGCGGTCTGCGGTCTGCGGTCTGCGGTCTGCGGTCTGCGGTCTGCGGTCTGCGGTCTGCGGTCTGCGGTCTGCGGTCTGCGGTCTGCGGTCTGCGGTCTGCGGTCTGCGGTCTGCGGTCTGCGGTCTGCGGTCTGCGGTCTGCGGCGGCATCATATCACGTTTTCCGTCCGGCGTCCTGGGGAGCGCGCTTCGGCCTCCTTGGAAGGGGCGCGGCGCGCGGCTCGACCCCGCTCTAATGATTCCCGCGTTCGATGACGGCCCGCAGGCCCTTGACGGCCGCCTCGAGCGCGGCGCCGTTCTGCTCAATCGAGGTCATGGTCTCCTCGTGCTTGCCCATGGCTTCCTCATGCTTGCTCATGGCCTCCTCGTGCCTGCGCTGCGACTCCTTCATGGCTTCCTCGTGCCTGCTCTGGGATTCCGCCATGGCCTCCTCGTGCCTGCTCTGCGAGGCTTCCCGCTCCTCGGCGAACGCCCTCATCGTCTCCTCGTGCCTGCGCTGTGATTCCTTCCCCTCCTCGGCGAGGGCGGCCATGGTCTCCTCGTGCCTGCGCATGGCCTCCTCGTGTTTGCGCATGGCTTCCTCGTGCCTGCGCTGGGAGGCTTCCCGCTCCTCGGCGAACGCCCTCATCGTCTCTTCGTGCTGGCGCTTCGATTCCGCCGCCCGCCGGGCGCCTCCCCGATCCATCTGGCGGATGCCGTAGTAGAGCAGCGCCAGACCGCCGAAGGAGGCGACCAGCGCCAGAGAGGCGATGACGAGATTGAACTTTTCGTAATCCGTCATCATCTTCGGTTCGCCTCCCCGGGGCCGGTCTCCATGCGCTCGATGACGGCCCGCAGACCCTTGACGGCCGCCTCGAGCGCGGCGCCGTTCTGCTTGATCGAGTCCATGGTCTCGTCATGTCTTCGCATGGCTTCCTCGTGCCTGCGCTCCGACTCCTTCCCCTCCGCGGCGAGGGCGGCCATGGTCGCCTCGTGCCTGCGCTGGGAGGCTTCCCCCTCCTCGGCGAAGGCCCTCATGGTCTCGTCGTGTTTGCGCATGGCTTCCTCGTGTCTGCGCTGGGAGGCTTCCCGCTCCTCGGCGAACGCCCTCATCGTCTCGTCGTGCTGGCGCTTCGACTCCGCCGCCCGCCGGGCGCCTCCCCGATCCATCTGGCGGATGCCGTAGTAGAGCAACGCCAGACCGCCGAAGGAAGCGACCAGCGCCAGAGAGGCGATGACGAGATTGAACTTTTCGTAATCCGTCATCATCTTCGGTTCGCCTCCCCGGGGCCGGTCTCCATGCGCTCGATGACGGCCCGCAGACCCTTGACGGCCGCCTCGAGCGCGGCGCCGTTCTGCTTGATCGAGTCCATGGTCTCGTCGTGCCTCCGCATGGCTTCCTCGTGCCTGCGCTCCGACTCCTTCCCCTCCGCGGCGAGGGCGGCCATGGTCGCCTCGTGCCTGCGTTCCGACTCCTTCATGGCTTCCTCGTGCCTGCGCTGGGAGGCTTCCCGCTCCTCGGCGAAGGCTCTCATGGTCTCGTCGTGCTGGCGCTTCGATTCCGCCGCCCGCCGGGCGCCTCCCCGATCCATCTGGCGGATGCCGTAGTAGAGCAGCGCCAGACCGCCGAAGGAGGCGACCAGCGCCAGAGAGGCGATGACGAGATTGAACTTTTCGTAATCCGTCATCATCTTCGGTTCGCCTCCCCGGGGCCGGTCTCCATGCGCTCGATGACGGCCCGCAGGCCCTTGACGGCCGCCTCGAGCGCGGCGCCGTTCTGCTTGATCGAGTCCATGGTCGCCTCGTGCCTGCGCTCCGACTCCTTCCCCTCCTCGGCGAGGGCGGCCATGGTCTCCTCGTGCCTGCGTTGGGAGGCTTCCCCCTCCTCGGTGAAGGCCCTCATCGTCTCTGCGTGCCTGCGCTCCGACTCCTTCATGGCTTCCTCGTGTCTGCGCTGGGAGGCTTCCCGCTCCTCGGCGAAGGCTCTCATCGTCTCGTCGTGCTGGCGCTTCGATTCCGCCGCCCGCCGGGCGCCTCCCCGATCCATCTGACGAATGCCGTAGTAGAGCAGCGCCAGACCGCCGAAGGAAGCGACCAGCGCCAGAGAGGCGATGACGAGATTGAACTTTTCGTAATCCGTCATCATCGATTCGCCTCCCTTTTTATTCGGCGTTCGGCTGAGCTCCGGCGACCGGCTGAGCTCCGGCGACCGGCTGAGCTCCGGCGACCGGCTGAGCTCCGGCGACCGGCTGAGCTCCGGCGACCGGCTGAGCTCCGGCGACCGGCTGAGCTCCGGCGACCGGCTGAGCTCCGGCGACGCCGCGGGATCATACGGCATCAGGCGCGGGATGGCAACGCGCGGGGCGGCGGCCCCTCTACTACTTCGGCGGCACGATCGGCAGCATGAGCCAGGAGGGATGCTCCGGGCCGCAGTGGAGCGTCACGCGGCCCCCGAAAATCTCCTCCGGCCTGTCCCTCGGGTCGTCGTGGAGGAAGGGCCCGCAGCCGGTGAACACGTTTTTCATGTTCGAGAGCCTGTGCGTGGTCGCGCAGCTGTATTCGTAGTCCCTGCCGCGCACGCCGAGGGCGAGCCGATAGCCGGGGGGAACCACGACGCAGGTGGGCCAGACCTCGACGTCGAGCCGGTAGATCTCCCCCGGCGTCAGGGGCTGCTTCTCGTCGTGGGCGTGGTAGGGCTTCCACTCGGTCGAGAGGGCGGGGACGAGCTTGCGGTGCGACGCCCGGAGCCAGCCCTGGGCGATGGGGGTGTGGGGGTCGAGCGTGCCCTGGAAGGTGATCTCCTTCATGTCGGGCGTGAAGAGGCGCACCACCAGGAAGAGGTCGGCGTCCTCGGTTTCGGAGGAGACGAACAGCCGGGAGGCGATCGGGCCGGTAATCTCCGTTTCGGCGTCGAAGGGCGGCAGCATGAAGGTGACGCCCTCGCTCATCCCGCCGTAGGCGATCTCCCCTTCCTCCCCGGGCGGGGCGGCGTCCAGGGTCATCCGGGCCGGGTTCAGGTGGAATTTCGTCCAGCGCGTGCGGGCGAGGGGCCATTCGTTCTCCGTCCGCTCGATGAACCGCTCGCCCACGTGGCGCACCTTGAGGAGGACGGGGGGGCGCTCCTTCCAGCCGTTGTCCTCGCCCTTGAGGTAGCAGCCGAAGAACTGCTTCTGGAGATTCTCGCCGTAGGGCGTGTAGAACTCCGTCCAGTGCTCGAAGCCGTGAACCTCCAGCCATTTCTCCTTCGAGGCCGCGCGCATGAAGCCCTCGTAGTTGCCCCTCGGGTGCAGGCCCTGTCCGCCCCAGCTCGCCGCCGAGATGAAGGGGGTCTCTATCTTCTCCCACCGCGCGGATCGCTCGCGGTGCCAGTCGTCGTCCAGGGGGCGGGCGAGGATGTCGCCGCCGTAGTCCGAGCGGTTGCGGGCGAGCGTCTCCTCGTCCAGCGTGTCGGGACCGCAGACGAGTCCGCCGTGGACGCGGCTTTTCGGGCCGTTCTCCCCCAGCCCGTGCTGGACGCTCTTCACCTGCATGTCGTACCAGTTGGCGAGGAACGTCGTGAGGATGCCCCCCTGGCGGCACATGTCGCGGTAGAAGTCGGCCGCCCCCTCCCAGACGCACATGGCCGCCAGGTGCTTCGGCCGGAGGCCCGCCACGTGCCACTGGTTGATGGCGTAGTAGGAGATGCCCGTCAGCCCCACCTTTCCGCTGCACCAGGGCTGCGCCCCCGCCCAGTCGACGCACAGGGCGAAGTCCCGCGTTTCGCGCATGGAGAAGTGGTCGATGTAGCCCGGCGAGCGGCCCGCCCCGCGCGAGTCCACGCGCACGCAGGCGTAGCCGTCCGGCACCCACTTCTCCGGATCGACGACCTCCCAGCTCTGGTGGACGTTCGAGGAGCCGGCGACGGCGTCGGGATGCGCGGTCGAGAAAAGCTCCCACGCCGTCTCGTAGCCGTCCTGCCAGGCGAGGTCCTTGGCGTAGGGGCCGTAGCTCAGGATGGCCGGGTGCCGTCCTTCGTCGTCCGGCCGATAGACGTTCGCCCGCAGGACGAGGCCGTCGTCCATGCGGATGGGGACGTCCCACTCGACGAGAAAGCCGTCGCGCTTCTCCGTTCGGTATTGGGGGTCGGCCCCCGGGTCGATGTCGCTCATTTTCTCCCCCGTTCTCGATTTGCGGAAGCTCGCGGAAGCGGCGGCCCCGGGGCGCGCGCCCCGCCCGCCTTTCGCCGGCGCGCCTATTTTTCGGGAATCACCGGCAGCATCACCCAGGCTTCATGCTTCCCGCCGCAGTGCAGGGTGACGTTCTTCCCGAACACCTCGGCGGGCCTGTCCTTCGGGTCGTTGTGGAGGAAGCAGCCGCAGCCGGTGAACTCGTTTTTCATGTTGGAGAGGCCGCCGCCCGCCCCGCCGGGGTATTCGTAGTCCCTGCCGCGCACCGTGAAGGCGACGCGGAAGCCCGCCGGGACGACGATGCAGGTCGGCCATATCTCGACGTCGAGCTCGTAGATCTCGCCCGGCGTCAGGGGCTGAATCTCGTCGTGGGCGTGGTAGGGCCGGTAGGGGAGGGACTTCTCCGGGTCGAGCTTGCGGTGCGACGCCCGGAGCCAGCCCTGGGCGATGGGGGTGTGCGGGTCGAGCGCGCCCTGGAAGGTGACCTCCTTCATGTTGGGCGAGAAGACGCGGACGACCACGAAGAGGTCGGCGTCCCGCGTCTCGGAGGAGACGAAGAGCCTGGCCGCCATCGGGCCGGTGATCTCCGTCTCCTCCCGGAGGGGGGGCGTCGCGAAGGTGACGCCCTCGCCGAAGCCGGCGTAGGTGGTCGCCGCCTCCGCCTCCGCCGGGGCGTCCTCCAGCGCGTGCGTTTCCGCGTTCAGGTAGTATTTCGTCCACCGCGTGCGCGCCAGGGGCCACTCGCTCTCGCGCCGCTCGACGAAGCGCTCGCCGGGGTGGCGCACCTGGAGCAGCACCCGGGGCCGCTTCTCCCAGCCGTTGTCCTCCCCCTTGAGGTAGCGGCCGAAGAATTGCTTCTGCATGTTGACGCCGTAGTCGGTGTAGAACTCCGTCCAGTGCTCGATGCCGTGGACTTCCAGCCACTTCTCCCCGCAGCCCGCCTCGAGAAAGCCCTCGAAGTTGCCGCGCGGGTGCAGCCCCTGCCCGCCCCAGTTGGCGGAGGAGAGGAGGGGAACCTCGATTTTGCCGAAGTCGGGCATTCTCGACCGCCAGTAGTCGTCGGAGTCGAGCTGGTGGGAGAAGCAGTCCTCGCCGAAGTCCCTGCGGTTCGCGCCGAGCTCCTCCTCGGTGAGCGTGGGGGGGCCGGACACCCAGTCGCCCGTGAAGCGGCTCCTGAAGCCGCGGCTGCCGCGCCCGTGCTGGACGCTGTAGACCTGCATCTCCGGCCAGTTGCGCGCGAACCCGTTGCAGAAGATGCCGCCGTGGCGCGCCATGTCGCGGTAGAAGTCCGCCGCGCCCTCCCAGACGCACATGGCGGCCAGGTGCGGGGGACGGAGCGCGCCCACCTGCCACTGGTTCATGCCGTAGTAGGAGATGCCGTTCAGCCCGATCTTCCCCGTGCTCCAGGGCTGGACGGCCGCCCATTCGATGCACAGGTAGAAGTCCCGCGCCTCGCGCGCCGACCAGATGTCGATGACGCCGGGCGAGCGGCCCGCCCCCCGGGAGTCCACGCGGACGACCGCGTAGCCGTCCGGCACCCACTTCTCGGGGTCCACCACCTCCCAGTTCTGGTATTTGTTGGTGGAGCCGGCGGGCACGTCCGGGTGCTCCTCGACCATGCGCGTCCAGCAGGTTTCGTAGAGATCCTCGAAGTGGAGGTATTTGCCGTAGGGCCCGTAGGTCATGATGACGGGGTATTTCCCCTCGTCCGGCGGCCGGTAGACGTCGCACCGCAGCTCGACGCCGTCGTCCATCCGGATGGGAGCGTCCCAGTCGATGCGCATCCCGTCCCTGTCCTCGGTCTTGAAGTCGCTCATTCCTTTTCTCCCTTTCTCTCCCGGCTGTCCCGCGAGGTGGCTTCGGTTCGGGCTTCGGGCGGGGCGGGGAGCCGCCGCGCCCGTTCCGCCTCTCCCTGTCCGCGTCGGGGCGATTATACCGCTCCCGCGCCCGGCGCGCCAGACGCGGGGGCGGCCTTGCCCCGCCCGGCGTTTCCTGCTACATATCCTCGTCCGAAAGCGGAATCCACGGGCGAAACGCCATCGAAACCTCGAAAACGGGAGCGGCGCGCGGTGTCGAATCAGGGGAGCATTCACGAATTCACGAACGGAGCGCGGAAGCCGGAGGTCCGGCGGGCGCGCGGGCGTCTTCTTTCTCTCCTCGCCGTCGCGCTCGCGCTGGCGTGGGCGGCGGGCGACGCGGGCGCGCAGGCGCCCGGGCCGAGCTCCTTCTCGGAGACCTACGGCGACTGGCGGGTGAAGTGCGGCTCTCCCTCGGAGACGGCTCCCCGCCAGTGCGGCATGGAGCAGGAGCTCCACGTGCGCGACGAGAAGACGGGCCGCTCGCACCGCCTGATGGCCGTGACGCTGACGACCCCGAAGAAGGGCGGCGGGGTCGAGCTGAGCGCGCTGACGCCCTTCGGTCTCCTGCTGGCGCGCGGGGCGAAGCTGCGCATCGACGAGGGCGAGTCCTTCGGCCCCCTGCCGTTCTGGACGTGCCTGCGGGGAGGCTGCGTCCTCCGCGGCCCGATCGACGCGGCGAGGACGGCGCTGCTCGGCAAGGGGAAGAAGCTCCACCTCGGGATGATCTCGACGGCGGATCAGCCCTTCGACGTGGCGATTTCGCTCAAGGGCTTCACGAGCGCCTTCAAGCGCCTCAGGGCCGCCGCCCCCTGACGCGGCGCGTCTCGCCTGCGCCCGGTTGTCGCCTCCTGTTTCCGCAGGTGAAGCGCCGAGGGGCGCTTCCCACGCATACATGCGCCCCGATTGTGGAATTGGCGATGATTCGTATTCGGGATGTAGGGACAACCCCCTGTGGTTGTCCGTTGTTTGCGGTGTTTTCGCCTTTGTAGGGGCAGTTCCTTTTCGGGCCCGCCCCACGGTTCGGGAACCGCCCGCCTTCGGTCGCCGAACGAAACGGGACGCATGTATGCGTCCCCTAAAATGGAATACTGACGCCCTGTTTCCGTAAATATCGCCGCGGCGCGCCTTTCGCATGTAGGGACAACCCCCTGTGGTTGTCCGTTGTCAACGATGCGGACGGTTCCGCAGGGGCGGTTCCTCCCCGGGCCTGCCCCACGGTTCGCGGAACCGCCCGCCTTTGGTCGCCGATGGGATGTTTCACCCGTAGGGGGCGCATACATGCGCCCCGATTGCAGGGCGGCGACGACGCGGCGTGGACAACCACAGGGGGTTGTCCCTACGGAACCGATAAACCCGCATCACCCCGAACGGCGCGGGACGCCCGGCGGCGCGGAATCGGGCCTCAGTCGGGAGGGGTCTCGTCCGTCTCGCGCGCCTGGAGGGCGCGGGGGGTCTTCTCGAGGGGAAACACCGGGTCGATGTCCCCCTCCGGCGCGCTGCCGTAGTCGGTGAACTTCCGGGCGGAGACCAGCACCCGGGACTCGTAGGAGCCCACCGCCTTGTTGTAGGCCTCGACCGCGCGCTCCAGCCCCCGGCCCATGCCCTCGAAATGCCCGGTCAGCGTCCTGAGCCGCGCGTAGAGCTCCCGCCCGAGCGCGCTCACCTCCCGGGCGCTCTCGGCGACCCGCTCCTGCCGCCAGCCGTAGGCCACCGCGCGCAGCAGGGCGATGAGCGTCGTGGGCGTGGCGAGAATCACCTGCCGGCCCACGCCCTCCTCTATCAGCGCGGGGTCCTCCTCGAGCGCCGCGCTGAAGAAGCTCTCCCCGGGCAGGAACATCACCACGAACTCGGGGGAAGAATCCAGCCGCTCCCAGTAGGACTTCGAGCCCAGGTCGGCCATGCGCTCCCGAATCTGGCGGGCGTGGTCGCGCATGGCCTCGCGGCGCGCCCCCTCGTCCTCCGCCTCCAGCGCGCGCAGGTAGGCGTCGAGCGGCGCCTTGGCGTCCACCACCACGTTCTTCCCGGCGGGCAGCTTCACGATGAGGTCGGGCCGCAGGCGCGCGTCCCCGCCGCCGAGCGTCCGCTGCTCCACGAAGTCGCAGTGGGCGACCATGTCGGCCATCTCCACCACGCGCCGCAGCTGCATCTCCCCCCAGCGCCCGCGCACGTTCGGGGCGCGCAGCGCCTTGACGAGGTTCCCCGTCTCCGACCGGAGCTCTTTCTGCGCCCCCGCGAGGGACTTCACCTGCTCGGTGAGCGCGGCGTCGGCCTCGCGCCTGGCCTTCTCCAGATCCTGCACCTGCCCCCCCACCCTGTCGAGCGACTCCCGGATGGGGGCGACGAGCCCCTCCACCGCCTTCCGGCGCGAATCGAGGTCGCCCCGCGCCTCGCTCTGGAACTTCTCGAGCGTCGCCTTCGCCAGGTCGAGAAACGAGGCGTTGTTGCTCTTGAGGGCGTCCGCGCTCAGCGCGCCGAAGCTCTCGCGCATCTCCGTCGAGGCGCGGCGCAGGAGGTCGAGCTTCTCCCCGGCGGACTTCTTCTCGTGGGCGAGATCCGATTCGAGGCGCGCCAGGTCGCCGCCCAGCTTCGCGCTCCTCTCCCGCTCGGCGGCGAGCGCCGCCCGCGCCTCGGCCTTCTCGGCCTCCGCCCGCTCCAGCATTCCGGCGAGCGCCGCGGCGCGCCCCCGCGCGGCGAACCAGACGACGCACGCGGCGAGAAGGGCCGCGCCCAAGGCGGCGTAAAGAGCTTCCATGCGGAGATTCTCCCCGGGAGGATTGCGCGGAACGGGCGGATTTCGAGGACGACGAAGCGCGGCGACGGGCGCCTTCGCGGGCCGCGGCGCGGGACGCTTCCCTCCCCCTATTCTTCTTCCAGCGCGACGGCCGCGTCGATGAGGATGCGGTAGATGCGCTCCAGCGCCTCGGGCGGGCAGGGGCCCGCGGCGCCTTCCAGAACCCGGGAGATGACCTCCCGCTCGCGCGCCGCGTCCTTGACGGCGATTCCCCGCGCGCTCTTGTATTCCCCCACCTCCAGGCAGATTTTCAGCCGCTCGTTGATGAGCCGGACGATCTCCGCGTCGCAGGCGTCGATCCGCTCCCTGAACCCGGACAACCCGTCCGCCATGCCGCGCTCCGTTCCGAAGAAGTGAGGAGAAGACGCGCGCATTATAGCACCAATCGCGGCCGTTTCACGCCCCGGACGCCGCTTCGCCCCCGAAACCGCCGGGCGGGCCGATCTTCCTCCGTCCCCTCCGCCCCGACGGTCGATATTGCCTCCCGGGGCGAGGCTCGGTATGTTGTCCCCCGTCACCTTCACGCGAACGGGCGGCCATGCCGGACGCGCGCCCCGCCCCCACGAAAAAAGGAGTCCCGACATGCTTCGCCATCTCTCCCCGTTCGTCGCTCTCGTCCTCTCCCTGTGCCTCGCCGGGAGCGCCTCGGCGCAGAGCTTCAGCGGCTTCTTCGCCTTCGGCGACAGCCTGAGCGACTCGGGCAACGTGGCCCAGAGCCTGGGCCTGCCGGCGGGCAGCAGCTTCGTCACCAACCCCGATCCGGTCGCCGTCGAGATCATCGCGGAGGCCTTCGGCGCGTCGGGGAGGCATTCCCTCGCCGGCGGCTCGAACCACGCCTGGGCGGGCGCCTGCATGACGCCGGACGGCTCCTGCGCCCGCAACCAGGCGGCGAGCGAGCGCGTGCCGACCATCCGGCAGCAGATCGACCGGCACCTTTCCGCCTCGGGCGGGCGCGCCGACCCGAAGGCGCTCTACTTCCTCTGGGGCGGGCTGAACGACATCGACGACGCCCTGAGCGCGGGCGGCGCCGCGAACTCCTCCGCCCTCACGGCGGAGGCGGCCTCCGCCCACGTGGGGCAGATCGCGCGCCTCCGGGACGCCGGCGCGCGCTTCGTCGTGGTACCGAACCTGCCCGACCTCTCCATCCTGCCCTTCACCGCGCGTCTGCCCGAGTCCGCCGGGGGGCTGCTCGTCGCCCTCGGCCGCGCCTACAACGAGACGCTCCACGCCGGCCTGCGCGCGCGCGAGGAGGGCGTCGTCCCCGTCAACGTTCTGCGCATGGCGGAGGAGATCGCCCGAAATCCCGGCGCCTTCGGCTTCACCGAGCTGCGGGAGACGGCGTGTCCCCTGAACGCGAACCCCCTGGACAGAACCGCCGTCTCCCTCCTGTGCGGGCCCGAGGGTTCGGGCTATCCCAGAACCTACCCCGCCGGCGCGAACCGCGCCCGCCTGTTCGCCGACGACAAGCACCCGGGCGGGGCGGCGCACGCCGTCATCGCGGACATGGTCGTCTCCACCCTCGCGGCGCCGCTCCAGGTCTCGCTCGCGGGCGAGGCGGGCGCGGAGACGGCGCGGGTTCACCACGCCGCCGCGGCGCTGGAGATGGAGGCGGACTTCGATCGGCCCGCCGGCGCGTGGCGCGCCTGGGCGGCCGCGCGGGCGGGCGGGAGCGAGCTCGACGCCCTCCCCCGCCTGGGCGAGCGCGAGACCGACCTGGGCGTCGGCACCCTGGGCTTCAGCCGGCGCGCCGGGGCGAACCTCGCCTGGGGCGGCGCGGTGAGCCTCGCCCGCCACGAGACCGAGGTTTCGGGCGCGATTCTGGAGAGCGAGGTGGTGATCGGCTCGATGCGCGCCGCCTGGCGGAGCGGCTCCTTCAGCGTGAACGGCGCGCTGAGCCTGGGAGGGGCGTCCGTGGACGTCGAGCGCAGGTTCGCGCTGGGCGCCGCCTCGCGCTCCGAGAAGGGCGCCGCCGAAGCCTCGCTGTTCGGGGGCGAGCTGGACGCGGGCTGGACCTTCGGCGGGCCGGGGCGCGTCGAGCACGGCCCCTTCCTCGGCGTCTCCCTGCTCGACCAGAACGTCAAGGGCTACCGGGAGAAGGGAGACTCCTCCACCGCGATGAACTTCCGGGGCTTCGACCGCGACTCCCTCCTCGCGCGCGCGGGCTGGCGCGTCCGCTTCCGCCTGGGCGCCTGGGGCCGCCCCTACGCCCGCCTCGCCTACGAGCGGGAGCTCGAGGACGACCCCGTCCGCGTCAGCGCGGGCCTGAACGCCATGCCCGGCCGCTTCACCATGCCCGGCTTCGCTCCGCCGGGCGATTCGGTGAGCGCGGAGGCGGGCCTGAGCGCGAGGCTCGGCGCGCGGGCGAGCGCCCTGCTGGGCTACGCCGGCCGCTTCGGCGAGGGCTCGCGCCGCGCCCACCGGGTCTCCCTCTCCGTGAGCGTCGCTTTTTAGGGGGAGACGGGGGTCGCCCGCCTGTCACCGCCGAATGGATTGGCGACGCGAAGGATTTTGTAGGGACAACCCCCTGTGGTTGTCCGTTGTCATCGCGCCACCAGACGCGAAACGGGACGCATATATGCGTCCCCTACAAAAAACCACCGCCCGACCCGCAGGGGTCACGAACGCCTGGTTATCGCCGCCCCGCCTTTTCGCCGATGGAATGTTTCACCCGTAGGGGTCGCGGACATGCGCCCCGGTTGCGGGGTTGGCGGTGACGCGGAACCGTCGATCCTCCGGCGGCGGGTTGAATTTCCTCCCTCGCTTGGGTATCATCCCGCCCGTTGTTCCGACAATCCCATCGGGATGAAACCGACGCTTTGAAAGGGGGGCGGCATTCATGGTCATTCGCAGGCTTGTCCGCGGCGCGCGGGATGGGGCATACTGGCGCCGACTCACCGACTCACCGACTCACCGACTCACCGACTCACCGACTCACCGACTCACCGACTCACCGACTCACCGACTCACCGACTCACCGACTCACCTATGAAAAGGGGCGCGAGATGATGGGAACGGCAAACGACGCGGGACGCATATATGCGCCCTGCTTGCGGGTCGGCGACGACGCGGCGCGGACACCACAGGGGGTTGTCCCTACGGAACCAAAACCTGCATCACGGCGCGGGGGACGCATATATGCGTCCCCTACGGAACCAAAACCCGCCTACGGGCGGGCGGTCGCGCTCGTCGTCGGGCTGGCGCTGGCGGCGCTGCTGCTGGCGCCGGGGGCGGCGCGGGCGATAGAGGAATGCGGGAGGGCGAGCCTGGGCACCACCCGCACCTGCTCGGGCGCGTCGTACAGCGACGGCATCTTCTACGGGGGAGGGGACACGGGCCGGTGGCTGCAGGGCAACAACCGCATCAACGTCCCGGGCAGCGCCGGCGCGACGACCACGATCACGGCCACGACCGATGGCACGAGCACGCAGTCGGTCGGCGTCTACACGCGCGCCGGCACGGGCTCGAACACCTGGGCCCATATCACCGTCGGGGGCGAGACGGACGGGACCGCCCACGTCGTCAACGTCGTCCAGGGGACGAGCACGAACACCGACACCGACCGGAACAACGGCGTGTACTACCGGACGGACGTACAGAGCGCCAACAATTCGGCGGCGACGACGATAGAACTGAGGCGCGGGGTGACCATCGGCTCGGCGGCCGCCCCGATGAAGCAGAATGGCCTCTGGGCGGTGCTGGGCGGCTCCGGAGGCCGAGGCTCCGGCCCGGCCACCATCACCAGCGCGGCGACGATCTTCGCCGCCAAGAGAGGCATCCTGTTCGCGAGGAACGTCTCGAACATCATCGGGGCGACGACGATCACGAACAGCGGCGCCATCAGCTCGGGGGAGGAGGGCATCTACCTGTGGTACAGCAGGGTCGTCGCGCCTTGGGTCAGCGCCCCCCTGTCCACCCTGAACACCTTCACCGGCGGCGCGACGATCACCAACACGGGCGCCATCGCGGTGTCGGGCGCGGACAAATACGGCATCGTCATGGACTACCGGGGCATCGGCGCCGCCGAGATCGACAACGAGGGCGACATCGACGCGCCGCTGGGGTCGGGCATTCATCTCGTCCACGCCAACGGCGACCTCAGGCTGACGAACAACGGCGCCGCCACGCTCAATAACCGCGGCGACATCGACGTGGCCACCGTCGGCCTTCGGCTCGATAAGCGCAGCGGCGCCGGCGCGACGACCCTCACCAACAGCGGCGACGTGACGGTGACGGTGACGGCCGACGCGGCGGCGGGCGCGGGGCACGCCATCTGGCTGACGGAGAGCGGCAGCGGCGCCGTGACGATCACCAACAGCGGCGATCTCAGCTCGAAGAACCACGCCCTCTACGCCGTCACGGGTGCGGCGAACACGGGCGACCTCGAGCTCACGAACTCCGCCGCCGTCGCGTCGGAGGACGGGGACGGCGTCCGGCTCGAGCGAGGCGCCGAGGGCGACGTCACGGTCGACAACAGCGCCGGCGTCTCGGGGCGGTGGCACGGCGTCTACGTCGGCAAGGCGGCGCGGATCGACTTCGACCAGTCGGCGGGGACGATCGCGGGCCGCACGGGCGTCTACCTCGGGGTCACGAGCGAGAGCGCGTCGGGCGATTCGCGCGCCACGGACAGCGGCGGGGACCACGATCCCGCGATCGACGTCGACTGGACGGGGGGGAACGTCGCGCGCGGGACGGCCGCGAACGACAACGGCCGCTTCCGGGCGGCGAGCGCCGCGGACGTGCTGGCCTTCGACCGGGAGGCGGCGGCGGTGAAGGCCATGGCGGAGACCGTCCATTACGGCGGGGCGGCGGGCATCGAGGCGCACGCGCTGTCGTGGCGCGACGTGGTGGAGCAGGTGGCGAAGGGCGACGACCCGGGCGCGATCGCGGACAACGCGGCGCAGCTGGCGGCCGTGCCGACCGGCGCCACCGCCAGCGGCAACGTCTACGTCGCGCAGCTCCGGGCGGCGCTGGGCAACGCGGACCTCTCGGTCGCGGCGGCGGTCTGGACCGCCATCGGCGGCAGCGGCGCCACGAGCCTGGCCGACGTGACGGACGCGGAGATCGTGACGTATCTCCAGACGGACAACGGGGCGACCAGAACCCTGCTGCGCAACCTTCTGGCGCAGGGCCTCACGGACGGGGAGAAGTCGATCCTGCGGGCGGTGGCGACGAACGACGGCGTGGACGACGCGCTCACGGCCGCGGGCTTCTCGGACGACACCTCGAACGACAGCGACTACTGGAGCCTGGTGAAGGCGCTGCTGGACCGCCACCACCTCGACGACGTCAGCATCGACATCGCGGCCGGCTCCATCGACTCGCGGGGCGACGGCGTCCGCGCCTACTACGCGACGCCCCACGACAGCAACGGCGGCATCGACGTCACCATCGGCGCGGGCGCGAGCGTCTCGGGAGGGGTCAACGGGATTCTCGTCTCGGGCGCCGGGGTGAACGCCTCCAGCGTGAAGAAGCAGACCGTCACCGTGAACGGCCGGGTGACGGGCGGGACGGGCGCGGGCGTTCTTCTGATCGGCGGCGGGA
The DNA here is from genome assembly GCA_965242545.1 of bacterium. Taxonomy (GTDB): domain Bacteria; phylum UBA8248; class UBA8248; order UBA8248; family UBA8248; genus Bin107. Next base: position 2,483,815 of record OZ251456.1, on the reverse strand, counting down.
CGGTGGCGGTGGGCGCGACCGGGCGCGTGGAGGGGGATATCCGCGCGGACGGGGGGACGCTGACGCTGACGGCGGCGGCGGGGAGCGTGATCACGGGGACGGTTCACGATCCCACGAGCGCGTTCGGCACGGTGGAGGGGAGCATCGGGCGGATCATTTACAGCAACGGCGGGACGGTGGCGGTGGCCGCGGCGGGCGCCCTGACGGGGGTTGAGGGCGAGGCTCTCCGCAGCGAGGCGGGGAATCTGAACGTGGACGTCTCGGGCCGGGCGGGGGGCGACGTTATCGCCGACGGCGGGGGCGACCTGGATGTCTCCCTCGCCGGCACCGGGCGGATTGACGGCGACGTGCGCGCCCAAGGCGGAGGCGACCTGACGCTGACGGCGGCGGCGGGGAGCGTGATCACGGGGACGGTTCACGATCCCACGAGCGCGTTCGGCACGGTGGAGGGGAGCATCGGGCGGATCATTTACAGCAACGGCGGGACGGTGGCGGTGGCCGCGGCGGGCGCCCTGACGGGGGTTGAGGGCGAGGCTCTCCGCAGCGAGGCGGGGAATCTGAACGTGGACGTCTCGGGCCGGGCGGGGGGCGACGTTATCGCCGACGGCGGGGGCGACCTGGATGTCTCCCTCGCCGGCACCGGGCGGATTGACGGCGACGTGCGCGCCCAAGGCGGAGGCGACCTGACGCTGACGGCGGCGGCGGGGAGCGTGATCACGGGGACGGTTCACGATCCCACGAGCGCGTTCGGCACGGTGGAGGGGAGCATCGGGCGGATCATTTACAGCAACGGCGGGACGGTGGCGGTGGCCGCGGCGGGCGCCCTGACGGGGGTTGAGGGCGAGGCTCTCCGCAGCGAGGCGGGGAATCTGAACGTGGACGTCTCGGGCCGGGCGGGGGGCGACGTTATCGCCGACGGCGGGGGCGACCTGGATGTCTCCCTCGCCGGCACCGGGCGGATTGACGGCGACGTGCGCGCCCAAGGCGGAGGCGACCTGACGCTGACGGCGGCGGCGGGGAGCGTGATCACGGGGACGGTTCACGATCCCACGAGCGCGTTCGGCACGGTGGAGGGGAGCATCGGGCGGATCATTTACAGCAACGGCGGGACGGTGGCGGTGGCCGCGGCGGGCGCCCTGACGGGGGTTGAGGGCGAGGCTCTCCGAAGCGAGGCGGGCGATCTGAGCGTCACGATAGCGGGTATGGCGACCGGCGACGTTCACGCCGGCGGAAATTTGACGGCGGACGTCTCAGGGACGGTGACGGGCGACGTTCGGAGCATGGGCGACCTGACGGCGGTGATCTCCGGGATGGTGACGGGCGACGTGGAAGGGCTTGGCGCGGGCGAGCATACCGTCACGGTCTCCACGGGCGGCGTGGTGACGGGAACGATTCACTTGGCGGCCAGCACGGTATACGTGGACGGGACGGTCGGGGAGGTGCGCTTCGACAGGGGCGGAACCCTCACGATCGGGCCGAACGGCCGGATACTGGCGCGAGAGGGCGTCGCGGTTCGGAACGCGCGGGGCGCGCTGGCGGTGACGATAGAGGCGGCCCCGGGCGAGCGGCCCGAGGAGGCCGCCGCCCGGGTGGCGGGGACGATAGAAAGCGCGGAGCTGACGGTGACCCTCGCGTCGGCGGACGGCGAGACCCTCGAGCTGGCGCTGGACCACGAGGGCAGGATACTGACCGGCCCGCCTCCCCACGCGCGGGTCTATGAGGCGCTTCCCTCGATTCTGCTGGGCATGAGCGCCCCGCTCACCCACGCGGAGCGGATGGGCGCGCCGCGGTCGCCGCGGGGCGGCTGGGCGCGGGTGGAGGGCGCGAGCGGCGACTGGAAGGCGGCTTCCTCCACGACGGGCGCGGCGTACGAGCTGAAGCGCCACGGCGTCCGGGCGGGCTTCGATATGAGCGTTGACGCGAACCTTCTGCTGGGCTTCTCCGTCCACCACGTTCGGGGTTCGGCGGACGTGGCGGGCGGCGGGGATATCGAGGTTCGGGGCAGCGGCGCGGGCGTCTCGGCGGCTTACGCCCCGGGCGGGGGCTTCTATCTGGACGGCCAGGTCGAGGCGACCTTCTACTCGGCGGATCTGGACTCCGACCTGCGGGGCGGGCTCAAGACGGGGGCGTTCGCCTTCGGGCTGTCGATGGGGGCGGAGCTCGGGAAGCGGATGGACTTCAGGCGGGGAACCCTCACGCCCCGGGCGCGGCTGGTGCGCTCCTCGATCTCGATGGACCGGTTCACGGACGAGCTGGACGGCCGGGCGTCCATCAGGGACGCCGACTCCCTGAAAGGCTCCCTGGGGCTGCTCGCCGAGGCGGTTCGGACGAGCGGGGAGGGGGAGTTCGCCCTGCGCGGCTCGCTGGACGTGGAGCGGGAGTTCTCCCCGGAGACGACCGCCAAGCTGGACAGGGACTCCCTTGAGGCGGAGGCGGAGGCGACCCGCGTTCTGGTGGGGCTGGGCGCGCGCTGGCGCCGGGGAGACTTCTCCATCGGCGGGGAGGTCTCCGCCCACGGCCTGGGTTCCGACCACGAGTCCCTCGGCGGCCGCCTCACCCTGGGCTGGCGGTTCTAGGCGGGCGGGACGCGGGGGGGGGAGCCGGGACGCATATATGCGTCCCCTACAAAGGCAAAATCGCCGTCCTGTTTCCGTAGGGGGCGCGGACATGCGCCCCGCGCGCAGGTCGGCGACGACGCGGCGCGGACAACCACGGGGGGTTGTCCCTACGGAACCGACAAACCCGCATCACCCCGAACGGCGCGGGCCGCCTTGGTTTATTTCCGATTCACGCCGGGCGCGGGGGATGACGAACGCCCCCGCGCCCGGTTTTCGTCCGCGGACAAAAACGGGACGCATGTATGTGTGGGACGCGCCCCTCGGCGCGTCACCTACGGGCCGGGGGTGGCGTCATCCGATTGTAGGGGGCGCGGACATGCGCCCCGCGCGTAGGGTTGGCGACGACGCCGCGCGGACAACCACAGGGGGTTGTCCCTACGAAGGCGGAATCGCACCCTCGCCGTAGGGGGCGCATACATGCGCCCCGATTGTGGAATTGGCGACGCCGCGGCGCGCACATTTGCCCGCATTTGCCGTCGCCCGAAAAGAAGCGAAAAAGGCACCATTCGAGCCGAAACGCGCCCGATCCCCGATCAAAAGGGCGTCTTTTTCCGTCAAACCGAAAACCTTTCAATTCAAATACAATCGAGCGAATTCAAAACGAATTCAAGGCGTTTTCAGGCGAATTCACGCAGCTTTTGCGAACGCATAACCGATTGATTCAAAACGAAAAACGCCGAAAGATGGGAAATTTCATCTGAATAAGACCCGATCGGCCGGATCGCCTTTTCGCCCCGATCTGCCCCTCATCCCGCGGCTCCGATCGGTCAGATCCTCCCGCCGCCTCGATCGTGGTCACTCTCTCCCCGATCGGCCCCTCCGCCGGGATGGCTTCCGTCTCGCCCCCGAACCCGGATTCCGGCCATCGCTCCCCCCTCCGATCGACCCCTTCGTCCGCGCCGATCGGCCGATGAAAACTCTCTTACGCTGCGCCCCTCTCGCCCCGCTGTGGTAGGATGCGACCGCTCGCCGGAGGGGAGGACGCCGTGAAGGTTTCGAGACGCCATCTGCTGGGGACAACCGCGCGCCTCGCGCCGCTCGCCCTCCTCGGGGCGCCGCGCGCCGCCCGGGGCTCGATGGCGGGCCGCCTGTTCGACTGGCTGAACAGCCGCCCCGCCGAAGTCCCCCGGCCCGGCGAGGGAATCCTGGACTTCGCCGCGCGCGTTCTTCCGGAGGTCACGCCGAACGGGAAGTTCTACGAGCAGAGCATCGGCGGCGCGCCGCCCGATCCGTCCCTTCGCGAATGGCGGCTGAAAGTGGGGGGCGAGGTGAGTGCGCCGCTTGCGCTCTCTTTCGCCGACCTGAACGCGCTGGGGCAGACGAGCGCCTGGGCGACGATGACCTGCATCGGCAACCCGGTGGGCGGCGGGCAGATAGGGAACGCCCTGTGGCGGGGCGTCCCGCTCCGGGCGATCCTCGCGCGCGCGGGCCTGGCGGGGGAGGCGCGCCGCTCGGTCTCCGCCCGCGTCGTCTTCCGCGCGGCGGACGGCTACCACGATTCCATCGCGCTCGGGCAGGCGCTGGATGCGAGAACGCTCCTCTGTCTGAAGATGAACGGCGCGCGTCTTCCGCGCGATCACGGCGCTCCGCTCAGGCTCCTGGCGCCGGGCGTCTACGGCCTCAAGAACGTGAAGTGGATCGAATCCATCGAAGTCTCCACCGAAGGACACGGCGGCTACTGGCAGAAGCGCGGCTGGTCGAACGAGGCGATTGTCGAGACGCTGAGCCGCTTCGAGGCTCCGAGAAGGCGCGTGGAGGCGCGCGCGCCCGAAGTCTGGCTGGCGGGCTCCGCCTTCGCGGGAGATCGGGGAATCCGCCGGGTGGAAGTGACCTACGGCCGGGGAAGGCGCCTGCGCCCCTGGTCGCCCGCCCTGCTCAAGGAGCCCCTCGGGCCCCTCGCCTGGAGCGTCTGGGCGTTTCCCATGCGCTTTCGGGAAAACGGCTTCTATCCGGCGACCGCGCGGGCGGTGGACGGGAGCGGAGAGGTTCAGACGGCGCGGATTTCCGATCCCAAGCCCGGCGGCGCGACCGGACGCATGGGACTCAGCGTCCACGTGAAAGGCTTGTAGGGGGAGCGGCGCGATTCACCGAAAAGCCCCGCCGGACGGCGCCGGCGGGGCTTCGGTCTTTCAGGGAGCGCGAGGCTTAGCGGCGCTTGCCGCCCACGATGTTCGTCGCGCGCTTCTGGCGCTTGATCATCCATTCCTTGGGCGCCTCGATGCCGCTTCGATCCAGGATGTCGAGGTTGTGCTTGTAGGCCATGAAGTTCTGGATGTAGCTGAGCGTGCCGCCGCGATGGGGCGCGCCGGACGGCAGCCGGCCTTCGATCAGATCGATCACGTTATAGACGGCTTCTTTCGCCATGGCGATCTGCTCGGCCAGAACGGCCGCGTGCACCCACCCGTCGCGGATGTCCTTTTCGATGCCGACGACGAGGTTGTGCGTCACGATCTTGATCTGGCCGGGCTTGTAGCCGGCCGCCTTCACGGCGTCCACCGTGCCCCGGGCGATGAGCGTCGCCCAGGGGTAGATGCCCTTCACGTCCGGGTGCTTCTTGAGCAGATCCTCCGCCGTCTGATAGGCGGCCTGCACGTTTGACTTGGTGAACTCCTTGGCCACGATCTTGATTTTGGGGTAGTGGCTCAGGTAGTCCTCGAAGCCTTTGGCCATGGAGGTCACCATCTCGATGCCGCTGGGGCCCGGCAGCATCATCACCTTGCCCTGGTAGTTGATGGCGTGCGCCATGGTGGAGCCGATGAGAAGGCCCAGCTCGTAGCTGTTCTTCATGACGCGGTTCTTGACGCGGTTGCTGTCCAGGTCGATGTTGTCCACGACGACCTTGATGCCCTTGTCCATCGCCTTGTGCACGGCGTTCACCATGCCCTTCGTGCTGATGGGGCAGATGATCATCCCGTCATACTTCGCGGCGATGATGTCCTCCACGTGGGCCACCTGCTTGGGCAGGAACTCGTAGCCGCCCGCGTCGAACATGGTGACGGTCACGCCTGCGGCCTTGGCCGCCTGGACGCTGCCGTACCATTTCGAGAAGAAATAGGGATCGACGCCGTTCGGCACGACCACGGCTATCTTGTAGTTCTTCTTCGCCTTCCGGGCCGCGTCGGCGTCCGGCGCCGCCGCCGCGAACATGAACGTGACGACGGAAGCGAGAATCATGAAAGAGCGAAACAGTTTTTTCATCTTGAATCTCCTCCTCGCAGAATGGGTTTCGCGGACGAAGGCGCTCTCCTCCGCGAAAGGAAAAACAGCCGCCGCATCAGCGCGATTTCCTACTCCCGCCTCTTGCGGGAACTCATCACCACGGCCGCAATCAGCAAAACGCCCACCACCACCTCCCGGGCGAACGTGCCCACGCCCAGAAGAATCAGACCGTTGAGCAGGAACGTCAGGAACAGCGTCCCGATCGCCGCCTGCGCCACGCCGCCCTCGCCGCCGTGGAACGTCGTGCCGCCCACCACGGTGGCCGCCAGCGACTGGAACTCGAGCTGAAATCCCGCCAGGCCGTTCGTGGCCGGGAGCCTCGCCAGATAGAGGAACGAGGTGATGCCCACGCAGATGCCGCTGATCAGATAGCAGAAGAGCTTCACCTTGCCCGTGTCGATGCCCGAGAGGCGCGCGGCCTCTTCGTTTCCGCCGGTCAGGTAGATTGCCCGGCCCAGGGCCGTGCGCTTCGTCAGCAGGTAGAGGCCGATGAAAAAGAAGATGGCGATGAACAGCGTGCCGGGAATGTGGAAGAAGTCCGTGAGGCCGATGGCCTGAAGAATGTCCTTCTGCTCGCCGGTGAACTGGTGAATGGTGCGCCCGCCCGTGAAGACCAGGGCGATGCCGGCGCAGATGAAGAGCATGCTCAGGGTGACGATGAAGGGCTGTATCTTCACGCGGCCCACGAGATAGCCGTTGATGAAGCCGAACATCGTCGCCATTCCGATGCCCATCAGAACGCCCACCGCGAGGCCGAAGTCCAGGATGCCCTGGGCCATCACCACGCTCGAGAGGCTGAGCAGGGAGCCCTGGCTCAGGTCGATGCCCGATACCAGGAGCACCATGCTTTGGCCGGCGACGATGAAGAACAGGAGGGAGGCGTTCCGAAGCTGGTTCGTCAGGTTGTGGGCTTCGATGAAGTTGTTCACGTAGCCCATCAACTGGAGAAGGGAAAAAACGAGCATCATCAGGATGAACACAGCGAGCAATCCGTATTTCTCGTAGTTGAACGCGGTCAGGAAGGAAGCGGGTCTGGGCGACGCCTCCGCTGGGTTCGCCATGATGCGGAATCCTCCTTAGTTTTTTTGCTCGCGCAGGGTGCTGACCCAGATGGATGAGAGGATCACCAGGCCGACGACGATTTGCTGCCGGTAGGTGTCGATTCCCATGATGTTCAGTCCGTTCACCAGAAATATGATGAGGAAGACGCCCAGCGTCGTGCCCAGCACGCCGCCCCGCCCGCCGAAAATGTGCGTGCCGCCGATAATGGTCGCTCCGATGGACTGGAGCAGCTGATCGCCGCCGCCCAGCCTCGGCTCGCCCGCCGCGCTGACGTTCGCCGAAAGGAGAAGGCCCGCGAAGCCGCACAAGAGTCCGCCTATGCCGAAGATGGCGATCTTCATGGCGGGAAAGTTGATGCCCGCGGAAATGGCCGTCTGCTCGTTCCCGCCCAGGGCGTAGACGTAGGTGCCGAAGCGGGTGTGTTTGAGCAAATACCACACGGCGGCCAGGGCGATGAGTATCCAGATGAACGTGAAGGGAACGGGCCCCAGGCTGCCCTTCGCCAAGAAGACGTATGCTTCCTCCACGTGCCTGTGCAGCGTGGCGCCCTCGCGCGCGCCTCCCATTTGAAGGCCGCCGGTCCACAGCTGCGCCGCGCCGCTGCCGACGAAGAGCATCCCCAGCGTGGCGATGAACGGCTGCACCCGGACGACGCCGACGAAGAATCCGTTGATGACGCCGCACAACAGGCCGATGCCCATGCCGGCGATGAGGCCGACGAAAAACCCGAAGTGCAGCATCGCGCTCCAGGCCATCACGCTCACCACGCTCATGATCGAACCCTGCGAAAGATCAAACCCCCCCGAGATGATGACCAGCGTTTGCGCGTAGGCCAAGAAGAAAAGCCAGGCGTCCCGGCGCACGACGTTCACGAAGTTTTCCAGCGTGAGGAAATTCTCGGTTGCGAAAGTATAGAAGAGCATCAGGACGGCGAACGCGGAAATGAGGAGGACGCGCTCCCAGGGAACATCCTTGACCGGATACCCCAGAATGAGTTTTTCATTCCCCGCAGAGGCTGCGGCGTTCATGCGCTCCACCTCCAATCGGTCATGCCCGGATGAGTCGTCTTGGCGAAATGCCGCTCATTCCGCCGTCATGGCGTAGCGCAGGATTTTTTCCTGCGTCGCGTCTTCGCGGTCGATATCCGCGGTGAGCCGTCCCTCGCGCATCACCAGAATGCGATCGCTCATTCCGAGAATCTCGGGCAGTTCGCTCGAGATCATCATGATCGCGGCGCCGTCCTTGGCGAGTTGCAGCATTTGCGAATGAACCTCGAATTTCGCGCCTACGTCGATCCCGCGCGTCGGCTCGTCGAAGATGAGCACGGTGGCGCGCCTGAAGAGCCACTTGGCGAGGACGACTTTTTGCTGGTTGCCGCCCGAGAGGAAGCGTATTTGCGTATCCTGGTCCGGCGTCATGATTTTCAGCTGACGGATGTGTTCGTCCACGATGTCTTTTTCCAGCTTCAGATTGAGCAGCCACCGCTTGATGAGGCGGATGAGGTTCGCGCTCGTGGTGTTGAAGGCGACCGAAAGAACCTGGGTGAGTCCCTGGGTTTTTCTGTCCTCGGGCAGCAGTCCGAGACCTCGCCGTATGGCCAAGCTCGGCGTCCACTTGCGCTCATGGGTGAAGCTTTTCAAAAACCGCATGAGGAGCATGGCGACGCCGCCCCAGATCATGACCCATTCGAGAACGAAATTCTGGGTGAACAGACTCGCCGCGACCATCGCGCATATCGCCAGGGCGTACCACCTTGCGAGGTCGAGGACCGCGGTGCGCCAGCGATATCGCCGCTCCATGAACCAGATCCCCGCCTGCCGCGCGACGGCCAGCCCGGTGGCGGCGAGATAGGGGGCGGGGTCGTTCGGGATGTTGTACAGCGGCCCGCCGAGAATCCATTCATAAAACCACGTCCCGCTGAACAGGGGCGGCGGCGAGTTCATGTTGAGGGTCAGGGGATCGTAAATTCCCTGAAAAATGACGGTGAAAAGGGGCAAGGCCAGCATGAAGACGATCACGTCCGCGACGGCCATCCATAGCGGATAATGGGGGAGACGCTGTATTTCTTCTTTCTCTTTCGTCGCGCTGGTCATCTCCACGGTGCCGCCGTCCACCGGGTCCGCCCCCATGACGGCCCGGGCCACCTCGGTTCTCCCCGCGCCGACCAGACCGGAGAGCCCGACGATTTCGCCGTAATGCAGGTCGAAGTCGATGTCCTGGAATGCGCCGTTTCTCGCGAGTCCGCGCACCCGCAGAGCCACCTCTCCGCGCTCGCGGGGCGTCCAGGGGAATTTCTCATCGAGCGTGCGCCCCACCATCTGCGTGATGAGGAAATCGAGTTCCACGTCTTTCACTTCCCACGTGCCGATGTATTCCCCGTCGCGCAGGACGGTGACCCGATCTCCGATTTCATGCACTTCCTCGAGCCGGTGGGAAATGTAGATGACGCCGACGCCTTGTTCGCGCAGCAGCTTGACCGCCTTGAAAAGCTCCTCGATCTCATGCCCGCTCAATGAAGAGGTGGGTTCGTCCATCACCAGAATCTTGCAGTCGAACGCGAGGGCGCGGGCGATCTCCACCATTTGCTGATCCGCCACGCTTAAGGAGCGAATCGGGGCGTTGACGTCGATCCTCACGTCCAGGCGCTCCATGATCGCCCGGGATTCCTGTTCGACCCTGGCCCAGTCCACGCGCTTCATAACGCCGGGCAGAACAGGCTCGCGGCCCAGAAAGATGTTTTTCGCCACGCTTAAATCGGGCACCAGGTTCAGCTCCTGGTAGATGACGCTGATTCCCAAATCGCGTCCGGTTCGGGCGTCGTGAATCGTGGTAGGCGTTCCGCTGATTTCGATTTCGCCTGAATCGGCGTGGTAGATGCCGGCCAGAATTTTGATGAGCGTGGATTTGCCGGCCCCGTTCTCGCCCAGAAGAATGTGGACTTCGCCTTCGGCGAGGTTGAAATCGACTTCCTTGAGCGCATGAACGCCCGGGAAGGACTTGTCGATTTTCAGCATTTGAAGCAGGTTCGTGGATTCACGCACGAAACGCTATTTCCCGGAAAGAATTTCATGAATTGCGAATGCGGGAACGGATGATCAGCATCACGCGCCGCGTTTGTGAAAATCGCCCTGCCAATATGTCCAATATGGAGAATATCTTATAGGGGTTGAAGTTGTTTTTCAACAGGAAAAATCAGGAAGTGGGCGGAGTGAGAAAACGCCTTCGCCAAAAACCATGGTATGATGCTTGGGCGCGCGTTTCGATGGGACTTTGTGAGGAGGGGTTTATGATGCGCCGCTTCAGAATGACGGGGCTCGTCGTTTTCATTCTCGGGTGCATGGCGGCGAGCGCGGCCGCTGCGCAAACGCGCGGGAAAACCGACGGCTGTCTGATCACGCTGTATAACTACCCCGCCGAGACGCCTCGGAGCGATGCCGCGGCGAAAGCGCCGGCGCCGCCTGGGTCGTCCTTGGCATTGAGGGGAGAGCTTCGCGCAGGTGAAGCCGACGCGAATGCCGGTTTCCCGCTGAGCCTTCAGGCGCGACATCGTCCCGAAAAATAAACCCGCTCCCTGAATTTCGCATACGCCGCCGTCCGCTTTTGTCGGTCGATGAAACTTTGATTGAGGGTTTCCGGGATATGCGGACGAGTTCGGGCTGAACGCTCCATCTTGCATGGGGAGCGCGATGGAGCGACAAAAGCCCCCCGCCGAAGCGGGGGGCTGGCGCTTTCGGTGGTGATGCCCTACATCATGCCGGATTCTTTCCAGTAGCGAAGCGCGCCCGGATGAATTTTGAGTTTCTTCATGCCGCGAAGCCCGGTCTTTTTCGTGATGAATTTTCCGGCCGGGTGATATTTGGAGATTTTCCCGTGATTGTCATACAAGGTTTTGACAATCGCGTAGGCGTTGTCGTTGCTCATCTTGCTGCTGGTCATCAAGCTCCACATCTGTCCCCAGCTGACGACGTCTTTATCGTAACCGGGAATGGAGCCGGATCGCACGACGTCGCGCACGATGCCCGCCTCGTTGTCAGCCAGTTTTTTGATGGTGGCCTCATCCGGCCCGAAGAAGTGGAGTTTGCCGGAGAGCGTGCGCGCGAGGTCCATATACACGGGCGCGGGAACGCCGCCGTTCAGGAAGAAGAAGCCGGCGTCCACCCTTTGGTCCTTGATGGCGGCCGAATTCTGGTTGTTGTTGAAGAATTCGCGCTTCGCCTTTACGCCGCTGTGCTTGAGCGCAAGCTGCGTGACGATGTAGATGGAGCCGCCGCGACCGCCGACGACGAACCTCTTGCCGCCGAGGTCCGACCATTTTTTGATTCCCGTGGTCTTGAAGGTGGTGTAGACGGTCGTCAACGGATAAAGGGCGCCGAGCGCCAGAACGTCCTGAGGCTTCTTGAAGGGCTTTCTGCCCGTCTGCCCCCAGGCGACGGCCGGCGCCGTGGCCATGCCCATGCGGAAGGGCTGCATTTTGTTTTTCTTCTGGAGGGTGCGGACGTTCGCGGTGGAGCCGCCGGTGACGGCCGCTGATACCTGTATCTTGCCGCCCGAGTTGTCCGTGATGACCTTGCCCATGGCGGTTCCAATCTCGAAGGTGGCGCCGCCGGGCTGGGACGTTCCCAGAAGGATTTTGGCCGCGTCCGCCGTCGGAGCCCCGCCGACGCCCAAGGCGAAACCCGCTGCCAGCGTGATCAGCCGAAGTGTGAATTTCCTCATTCGCATCTCCTTTTTAGGAAGCTGGGGTAGTGAACCAAACGTTTGCTTCGGTTCGCGATGTCGAAACTCGTCAGTGAGATTCGGAAGTTTTGAGTTTATCGAATTCATCATAACTAAAGCAGAACTCCGTGGTTTGGTCAAGCGCGAATATCGGGAGAGAAAATTTCATGGGTTGCTGGAAAAAAGGAAGATGTATCCGTTAGAATGACGCGGTTCGCATAGACAGTTTCGTTTGCCCATGGTGAATCCACCCCGGTGGAAGAAAGAAGGAGACGCATGACTACCGAATCGGACCCCACCCGGTCGGCTCCCCTTGTCCGGGCGCTGGTTTTCATCACCTCCTGGCTTTGCGTCCTTTCGGGCCTGTATCACATTTCCGCGGTCTATCTGCGGCCTTTGCCAGGCGAGATGCACCCCAACATGCACATGCTGCTGGCCTACGCCATTCTCCTTATCGGGGGCGCCGGGGCAATGCCCCGGATTTACGGGGATAAAATTCGGAAATTGAAGTTTTTGCCCGTTTTGTATCTTTTCTCTCTGGTTCCCGCCGTTGTTTTTTACTATTTCGTTTATGAGATGGGTGAAGGCTGGTCCGACGGGAGCGTTTGGTGGATTTACGCGCTTCCGTTCGTCATCTGGATAGCGATGATGGTCGTCGAGAAGTCGTGGCTCGCCCTTTTGCTCTGGTTTGCGGGTTTTGTTCCTGCGCCGCTGCTTTTCCTCTACTGGGATTCTTTGCCCGAAAGCGCGCATGAGCCCACGCTCTGGTGGCTGCTCATCGCGTGTTCCGCCATTCCGACGATGTGGACCTTGTTCGCGATTTTTTTCAGGCCCGCCGAAGGCGTGAAGAAAGCGGGCGTTTTCCTCCTGGTGTTTTTCGCGGCGCTCATCCTGGGCGGCTGGCGGGTAGGCTTATGGGCCGGGCAAAGCGACGAGGTGAGAAGCGTCTTTTATCTTTGGCCGGCGGCCCTGTGCGCTTTTCCGCTTTTCTGGGCCAAAAAACGCATCAAGAGGGTATTTGAAGCATACCCGGCGCACCCCTTTCCGGCGGGGTTCACGATCGGACTGAACGCCGGGATGCTTTTTTTCGTGGCGACCGCCTGCCTGTACCTGTTCTACTACCATGAGGATATGGTCGATCGCCCCGGCGCGCCTACGATCGGCGATGCGCGCGTCGGCTTCGTCATGCTCGTCGTCGCCCTCGAGCTGACGAGGCGCTGCTTCGGCCCCCCGCTTCCGACGCTGGCGGTCATCGCTTTCGCCTACGGGGTCTGGGGCAATCTGTTCGCCCCTCCTTTCGGGCACGGCGGCCATACGTGGCTGGAGCTTCAGGCGAAGCTCTCGACCGACTTCATCGGAGGCGTATTGGGGTTTCTGGTCGTCATTTCCGCCACGTTCATCATCATGTTTTTGATTCTGGGGGCGTTTTTGCATGAATCGGGCGCGGGCCGCTTTTTCGTAAATTTCGCCTTGGGGCTGTTCGGAAAGATGCGCGCGGGCGCCGGCCTCGCCGCGGTGGGGTCGAGCGCGCTCATGGGCACGGTGTCGGGCAGCGCCTCCGGCAACGTCGTGACCACGGGCACGTTCACGATTCCATTGATGAAGCGCATCGGGCTGAGTCCGCACATCGCCGGAGCGGCGGAAGCGGCGGCCAGCAGCGGCGGGCAGATCATGCCCCCCGTCATGGGAGCGGGCGCCTTCATCATGAGCGAACTCATCGAGGTGCCCTATTTTCAGATTATCGGATACGCCACGATCCCGGCCGTTCTGTATTTCACCATCGTGGGCATCAACATCCACTTTGCGGCGGGCGCTCTGAACATCCAGCCGCTGCCCGATTCAGAGGTTCCGAGCTGGAGGGCGGAGCTGAAAGACGGGTGGTTCTATCTCGTGCCCCTGGCGTTTCTGGTCTATTTCCTCTTTGAGGGCAGAACGCCCGTGTTTGCCGGCGTCATGTCGGTTTTCATCATGGTGGGCGTCTGGTTTTACCGGAACGTGGCGGAATTCCTGGGCGCCATGAGGAAGGGCGATAAAACCATCCCCGATGAGATATTCGTTTTCGTGCCGGTCACGTTTTGGGTTTTCGCGTTTTTCGTGTTCGCTCTTTGCTCGATTTTCGAGTTGGGCTTCGGGCTGCCGTTGGGAATATATGGAGAGCCGACCTGGAGCGGAGCCATACGGGCCGCTCTGGGGCTTGGCGTCACCGGGTTCGTCTTGATGAGCGTTTTCACCCGCGCACTCTCTTGGGTGGGTGAATTCTGGCGCGAGATGGAGCGCGGCTGGCTTGTCGTTTTCCCGCTCGCCGCGCTGGGGCTATGGGGCGTTTTCGGCTGGTCTTCCGGCGTGGCGGGAGCCGCCATCGTGCTGACCCTGCTCGGCGCATGGGCCGCTTTCAGGGGAAACGGACCGCAGCCCAGCACGACCATCCCCTGGTATTTCGCCGTCATTTGGGTGGGCGCCTATTACGCGCAGAAAGGAATTTACGCGCTCCTCCCCGCTCTTGCGAATTTCGGCGAATGGTTCATCCCCTTCGGGTTCATCTATGACGGCCTCATCTTCTTCGGGTTGGCCGTCCTCGTGCAAAAAGTCATTTTCTTCGGCTCGCAGGAATCCGGAGCCGATGAGCGGGCGCCGAGCGTAAGGCAGGTGCTGGCCGTATCCTGCAATCCGTTCACCTATCTGCACCGAGCGACGAAGACGGGGGAGACGGGCGCCGGCGTCCGGGCCGCGCAGGGCGCCTCGAACTGGATTTTCAGCATTCGCGATGCCTTGAGGGTGGGGGGCAGGCAGGGGGCGGAGTTCGCCGTGACGCTGGCCACCATCGAGGTCGTCGTTCAGGTTCTGACCATCACGGGCGTGGGCAACAAGTTCGCCTTCATGATAGAGGCGCTCGCCCGGGACGTCTGTCTGTTTGGCGCGGCGGCCGGCGGCGGGTGCGCCTATTACATCGGCCTCGACGGCTTCTTCGTCGCGCTGCTGCTCACGGCGGTTTGCTGCGCCGTCCTGGGCATGGGGATGCCGACGACGGCGGCGTATGTGCTGCTCGCCATTCTGGGCGGCCCCGTGCTGATCAAGCTCGTGGGCCCCGAACTCACGCACGTCTATGGCGCGGAATGGACCAAGGCGTTCGTGGCCGCGAAAGGGGACAGGGTCGCCGCCCACATGTTCATCTTCTATTTCGCCATCCTCTCCGCCATTACGCCGCCCGTGGCGATAGCCTCGCTCGTGGGGGCCAAGCTGGCCGGAGCGCCTTACTTCAAGACGTCCATGATGTCGCTTCGCTTCGCCATCGTGGGCTTCATCGTGCCCTTTCTGTTCATGTTCGACCCGGCGTTGCTCACGTTCGCGCATCCGCTGCGCGTCGCCCTTTCCGCGTCCATGACGCTCCTGGGTTTCGTGGCCTTCTCGGCGGGAACCCAGGGCTGGCTTCTGGGCAGGCTCTACATGTACGAGCGGATTCTCCTGTTCGTTTGCTTCATCACGCTCATCCTGTTCATCATCTTCTTCAGCTCCGTCATGCTGATAGCGGGCCTGGTTTGCGGAGGGATTCCGCTCATCCGGCAAATCAGGGGCGACAAGGGCGCCTGACGGCCGGCGAGACGGCGTCCGCCCGTTTTTCTTGGGGTTTTTCATGCTCTTTCACAAGACGCGCGCGCTCGAGTTCATGGAAAGGTTCGACCTTGACGCGCTGATCGCGACGACGCGGCACAACGTTCTGTATCTCTCCGGCTGCCAGGGGTGGGCGCAATACACTTACGGCGACGCTGTGACCGAGACTTTCGCGGCGTTCTTTCGGGACCCATCCTCCCCGCCCGCCCTGATAATCTCCCGGCAGGATGAGACCTACTATGCGGCGACGGGCTCCTGGATAGAGGACGTGAGGGGCTATGGCCCCCGCTCGGCGCTCGACGTGGCGCCCGGCGAGGAGGGGGCGACCGAGGAGGAGCGGAACTACCTGTCCCTGATAGCCAGGGACGCCCCGCGCGAGGCGAATGCGGCGAACGCCCTGCTGAAGGTTTTGCGGGATCGGGGGCTGTCGCGCGGGAGGGCGGCGCTCGATCAGGAAGGAATCCGCCCGGAGACGCGCGCGGGCGTGGAGACGGCTTTGCCGGGCGTGTCTTTTTTGGACGCCTCCAGTTTGTTTCGGCTGATTCGCCTTCAGAAAACGGAAGAGGAAATCGAACGAATGCACGCCGCCGCGCTCCTGAACGAGCGGGCGGTCGCCGCGTTCCACGAGGAGATGGCCGTCGGGCGAACGGAGCGAGAGGTGGCGAGCCGCTACTATCGAACAGTGGCCGCCGGAGAGGGGAAATGGAGCTGGTTCCATCTGGGAGGCGGCAGGCGCTCGGCTTCCATTTTTCCGCCCTCCAATCGGAAGTTCGAGCCGGGCGACGGCTTTTTCTTCGACGCGGGGATGAGGCTGAACCACTACTGCGCGGACGTGGGCTGCTGCGGTTCGTTCGGCGAGCCGGGCGCGGAGCGCAAGGCGCAGTGGCGCGCGATTCAGGCGGGGCTCGAAGCCGCCTTCGGCGTCATCAGGGCGGGGGCGCGGCCCTCGGAGATTTTTCGCGCGGCGGTCTCGGCGGCGCGGAAGTCCGGCCTGCCGCGCTACAACGGCGCCTTCTGCGGACACACCATCGGAATCGAGGCGCGCGAGCTGCCCTACACGCTGAGCGAGCCGGTCGCGCTCGACGATCCGTTCCTGCCTTCGGACTCGGACATTCCCCTGCCGGCGGGCGCGACGCTCTCGGTGGAGCTGCCCTCCGGCAGGTTCGGCGAGGGCGGCGTTCACGCGGAATACACCGTCCTCGTCACGGAGACGGCCATGACGCATCTGGGAGAACCCGTCCGCGAGCACGTCGTCATCGAATAATCCTTCATCGCTTCAAAATCAATGCGTTATGAGCGCATCCCCGAAAATCCCCAAAATATCGAAAAAGCGCGTGATTTTGCTTCTTTTCAGTCTGAAAAGGTCGTGATTTGGCTTGTTTTCGCGCCTTTTCGCGTGAATTCCCTCGCCTCGAAGCCGGCCCCTCATCCGCCCGAAAACATGGCCCGCCCGCGTGAGAAGGAGATGCCGCAAATGCGGGCAAATGCGCGGACGCGCCCGACCAGGAAAAGAGAGAGGAGTCGGGCTCGTCCACAGGAGAGGTGGAGCGGCGCGGCGGTAAATGGTGGGTAAAAGCCGGAAAGACGATTGACTATCCCCCTCGTTCTGAAGAGAGAAGCCGCCTTTTCGCCGTAAAACGGCGCGCTTTTTCAGCGGCGCGTCCAGATCGCTTCGGAACACCGCTCTCGCCGGGGCGCCAAGCGTCGTCGTGGATGAGCTGATCCCGTAGGGAGGACAATCTGCGTTCCCTTCCCTGTGCCGCCAATCACCCCTTTTTGTTTCCGCGGTGCAAATCGCCTTCGCCGAAGCGGGGGTAGGCGACCTTCCCCCAGATTTTGGTATCGGGATTCTCCTTGATGTCAGCCTCCATGATGTCGAGAATTACCGGAACGATATCGGCCATGATGCGGACGCCATCCTCGAGTTGAGAACGGCCCCACCCTTTGCCGAAGGTCACGCCCCCGTGGAAAACCTGATTGCGGAGTTGATAGAGCCGATCAAAAACTATCTCAAAAACGGGAAGCACATTTTCATTGCCCATCAATGTTTTACCCAAGGCTCTTTTTGCTTTATCGTTGCTCTCGCTGAATTCTTCCTTCCATTTACTGCTTGCCATCCTGCCTCGCGCCCACCGCCAGAAAGGTTTGAACACGCAATAGTTATTCAGGAGAACCCGGATCGGGTCTGAATAGGTTTTGATGAGAAGCGTTCCTATTTTTTTCTCGTGGTCGCGTTCTATGATATCTTCCAAAAATGTATTAAATCGAGTGCGGTCGTAAGAGTCGGCTCGGCTCGGAGGCTCATCCCCATAGGCAGCGTTGAAGGCGATCCAGAGGCAGATGAATTTCTCCTCGGCGGAATCAGCTTTTTCGCTCTGAGCGAGCCAGCTCTTCGCCCGCCGCATCCGGTGCTCGTTGTGATCGCTTTGCTTGTCATGAATTATCGGGTCTTCCGGTCGCGTCACGTTATGCCCCCTTGTTGTCGTCTGAATAGATGCGTAACTTCTCCCCGATTGCCCGGCGGCCGCAACGCGCTCGACCTTGATCTCGTCGGCGCGCTTCATTAAAGACCGATTTCCGGATGAATATGGCCCCTCTGGTTTGGGAATGCAAAACCCCTTGCCCGACGCCCGCCGATGGGGGATATTGCCCGTTTTCCGGCGCGAGAGCGCATGAGGGATGATCGCTTCTTCAGGGGAGACGCGCGAGATGCCTTATTTCTACAAGACGGACGAGATGGAGAAGAACCTGGCGGGAGCGGCATACAGCTCGGCCGCCGGCGCCTGGGTGACGGGCGAGCGGCTCATCTTCGGGAAGATGCGGATGCCCGCCGGCACACGCTCGAACGCCCACGCGCACCCGAACGAGCAGTTCGGCTATTGCCTCGCCGGCAGCGTTCGCCTGAACATCGAGGGCGAGGAGCGCGTCCTGACGCCCGGACACATCGCCTATCGGCCCGCCAACGCCGCGCACGCCGCCGAGGTGCTGGGCGAGGCGGACTACGAGTTCATCGTGGCGAAGGACACGGCGGCGGGCATCGAGGGAACGCCGACCGGGATGAGGATCGACACCGACCGGGCGGGGAGCGCGAGCGAGGGCCGCCCCGCCTATTTCCACGACACCGAGACGATGGACAAGGGGCTGGCGGGCGAGGACTACAGCCCGACGGAGGGCGCCTGGGTGACGGGGGAGCGCATCATTTTCGGGAAGATGCGCATCCCGGCGGGGGGACGCGCCGAGCCGCACTCGCATCCCAACGAGCAGTTCGTCATCGTCCTCGCCGGAGCCGGGCGCATGACGATTGACGGCGAGACGCGGACGATCACGCCCGGCGACATCGCCCACATCCCCGCCAACGCCGTCCACTCCGGAGAAATCCTGGGAGATGAGGACTACGTTTTCGTGACGGCGAAGGACACCTCTTGGGGCATTCAGGGAATCAAGGCGTAGGGAAAGCGCGGCGTCAATGCCGCCCGGCGAAAAGAGGCGATGGAAGAGTCCGGGAGCGAGGCCACGTTCCGGCGCGCGCCCATGATTCCGCGACGGAGGAGATCGGAAAGATGCCGAGCAGACGGAAATTTCTGAAGACGGCGGCGGTTGCGGGAGCCGCGGCGGTGGCGGCCCCTGCGGTTCACGCGCGGTCAAAGACGAAGATCAAATGGCGGATGCAGACCTACGCGGGCGCCGCTCTTGCCGAACACGTCATCAAGCCCTCCATCGAGTCGTTCAACAGGGCGGCGAACGGCGAGATGGAGATCGCCCTCTACTTCGCCGATCAGCTCGCGCCCACCGGGGAGCTCTTCCGCGCCATGCGGCGCGGCGTCGTGGACGCGGTCCAGTCGGACGATGAATCCATCGGCGCGCCGGTGGATATTTCCGTGTTCGGCGGCTACTTCCCGTTCGCCTGCCGCCACAGCCTTGACGTGCCGACGCTGTTTCATCAATGGGGGCTGGACGAGATATGGCGGGAAGCCTACGACGAGGCCGGGGGCGTCGCCTGGCTGGGCGCCGGCGCCTGGGACCCCTGCCACTTCAACACCGTCAGGCCCATCCGCAGCCTGGACGACCTGAAGGGCCTGCGGGTGTTCACCTTCCCGACGGCGGGCCGCTTCCTCTCGCGCTTCGGCGTCGAGCCGGTGACCCTGCCCTGGGAGGAGGCGGCGGACGCGGCGCGGAGCGGGAGAATCGACGGCTTCGCCTGGTCGGGCATCACCGAGGACTACGCGGTGGGCTGGGCGGACGTCACCAACTACTTCCTCACCAACAGCATCTCGGGGGCGTGGTGCGGCTCCTACTTCGCCAACGCCGAGCGATGGCGCGCCCTGCCCGCCCGTCTTCAGGAGCTCTTCCGGCTCTGCATGGACAGCTCGCACTACTATCGCCAGCACTGGTATTGGGGCGGCGAGGCGAAGCTGCGCG
This sequence comes from bacterium, assembly GCA_965242545.1. Taxonomy (GTDB): domain Bacteria; phylum UBA8248; class UBA8248; order UBA8248; family UBA8248; genus Bin107. The sequence continues at coordinate 2,464,172 of OZ251456.1, read as the reverse complement.
TGGAGGGGCGGAAGCTCGAGCTCACCTCCATCCCCGATGCGGAGTGGGCGCGGGTCGAGGCCGAGGCGCGCCGCTTCTGGGACGAGATCGCGGCGGCGAGTCCGCGCAGCGCACGGGTGGTGAAGATTCTGCGCGCCTACAACGCGGCCATGGACAAGGCGGGCAGGCCCTATAGGTGCGGGTGAAGAGGGGGAGGGAGGGTTTTTTATCTAGTCGCTTAAAGCTGAGATAGCGGACTGATGGGTTGCGTGCTCGGTAATTTGCTTGAACTGCGCTTCTCTCCCTGCAACTTCCGCTTTGAGTTGTTTGTGCTGAGTGATTGATCGGGGCACTCTAAATTTTTTACGGGTTTCATAAAGTTTCTGATGTTGCCGGTTGGGCGCTAGCAGGCGGTCTCCGTTCAAGATTACACCGGTTATTTCCACTGGTTTTTTGAACCTACTTCGCTCCTTGCTGGGTTTGTGTTGATGTCCATGTTTTCGCAGGGTCTTCTTTATTTTCCAAATAAGCTTTTCTGGCACTATATTTCCTGAAATTGTGAGATTGTCGGCATAGACGCTCAATCGACAATCGCTTTCGCTTACGAGGTGTTCAATTTCCCCCCACATGTCCATGTAACAGAGATACGCCAGTATCGGACTGCATGGACTTCCTTGGGGCAATGAGTCTTTTCGCGTGACGATACCGCGAAGGATTGCCGCGACATCCGGCGAACATTCCATTTGCTTCAAAAAGAACCATATAACCTTTTTCGCCGTGCAGTTCGGGAAGAACTCCTCAATATCAAGCAGTCGAACGGAATTGGCTTCTAAATGGTGCGCGGCGTTATCCACATAAGAGCGGCCCGCTACTGGCGCAAACAGATAGCTAGGCGGTGCGATGCGTTGAAGCAAGTCCGCGATCCGCTTTTGTACTGTTTTGAGAGCATCACGTGGCGCACTGATTGAGCGGAGCTCGCCGTTGCTTTTTTCCTTTTGAAAATTGAAATACAAGCCCTCGGAATCCGCGAGGTATTTCAATTTTTTCACGCTGACACGAAGAAGTTTTGCGAGTTTGACTTTTGTCTTAAGCTTATAGAAGGGGCTGTCGTGTTTCCCGTAGCGTTTAACGTGTTTCTTCGCCATGGTTTTGTGTCCTTGCTTCGATGAATTGTAGGAACCTGATAGCTTTCTCGGCAATCAGCCCTTTTATGCGGTCCGGCTCAGTGGATTTTTGATTTTGATTGTTCAGTTGTTCGGAGAAAAACAGAATTGATGAAACCGGCATATCAAATTCGGCGGCATATTGCCTGATGACCTCGATTGATGGCGATTTCTTCCCTCTTTCGATTTCTGAGAGGTATGACTTTGATATCCCTAGCCGTTCTGCCAACTCGTGTTGCTTGACGTCATGAAATACCCTGATCAGGCGAAGGGCCTCTGACAACACCATAACAGCTATCCTCTCTGGTTTGACAAGATGGAAAGCGACCTAGCCCGAGAACATATCTTTCAGCATCTGCAACAACCGCCACAAACGGGCAAGCCAGATACTTGTGAAGATAGTTCCCCGAAGCAGGCGTGGACTACAAAGCCACTGAGGCCATTGAATCCACGTTCTTCGGTCGCTGCCACCACGGTTTGGTCTTAAAGGCATTTTATGCCTCCTTTCTACTGCTCATCCATGCCTCATTGCAGGATGAGGTCACTACCAGTAGAAAGGCGGAACATGGTGGCTAAATCCAAATTGCCGAGACCCGACTTGTCACTGTCGGGTCTCGCTTCGCCGGCTGCGGCCCTCCCCAGCCTACTCTTGGGGGACGGTCAACCTTTGAAAGCGGTGGAGGGATTACCCCTCCTCGGGTTGGTCGAACTAACCCTGGGTGTAGTGACTTTTTCTTCCGTACCACCAAACATCCAGAATGTAGCAATCCTCGAATCTTCTGTCAAGAAAAAAATCGCTATATGCGAACTAATTTTACTCCGCGGTCGCGCTCTTCCTCACGGCCCCAGGCGCTCTATCCGCCATTCTCCGTTCGCTTCCAGCGCGTAGCGCACGCGGTCGTGAAGGCGGCTGTCCCTGTGCTGCCAGAATTCGACCGAGCGGGGCTTGAGGACATAGCCGCCCCAATGGGGGGGGCGCGGCGCGTCGCCGCCCGCGAATTTTTCCTCCAGGGCGCGGACTTTCTCCTCGAGGAAGGCGCGCGAGGGAATCGCCCGGCTCTGGGGCGAGGTCCACGCCCCTATTTGGCTGCCGCGCGGGCGCGAGGCGAAATAGGCGTCCGAGACGCGCGCGGACAGCCTCTCCGCCGCGCCCTCGGCGCGCACCTGCCGGCCCGGCTCCTTCCAGTGGAAGACGAGGGCGCACCTCGGCTCGCTCGCCAGCTGCGCCGCCTTGTCGCTCTCGTAGTTGGTGAAGAAGGGAAAGCCTTCGTCCGGAACGCCCAGGCTTTCGGGGGATTTATACAGCACGACGCGGGCGGCGGGCGCGCCGTCGGGCTGGACGGTGGCGAGCGTCATCGCGTCTTCCCGGGGAACGCCGGCCCGTCGGGCGTCGGCGTACCAGCGGCGAAACTGCTCCATCGGATGGGCCGCCGCGCTCGCCGGGTCGAGGGGCTCCGCCGCCATCCTGCGGATGAGGTCTTCGTTCAGCGCGCTCATGGATGAAGGGCTTTCCGGGCGGGCGCGTCGAGACGCGCTCTCCGAGCCGGGGGCGGCCTATTTGCCGGCGGATATGCCGACCTGAACGATCCGGGGCTTGTCCACGCCCGACACGCCCACGTATTTGAAAGGCGCGGCGTCGAGTTCCCGGGGCTGAACGCCCTGGACGACCACGCGCCCTTCGCCGCCCAGGAGCGCGGCGAAGGGCGCCGACTGGGTTTTGGCCTTCGGATCCGTCGGAAACCTGAAGTTCGCGCCCTTGACGCTGGTGAAGACGACGCGGCCTTTCTCGTCGCTGATCCAGAATTCGGCAATCACCGACCGCGCGGCCACCTTGGAGAGGACGGCGTTGATGGCGTCCCGGCCCATGCCCGCCTTGAGCGCGGCGTCGATGAAATGGGCCGGCAGCATCGCCTCGGCGACCATGTGTTTGGAGACGACGCCATCCATCGGGGAAGCCTTCTCCGCCCCGGCGGCGCTCGCGGCGAGGCAGACGGCGAGGATTGCGGCGGCCGCGAACGTTCTTTTCATCGCGTTCTCCTCGAGATTTTTCGCAGGCGGGGGACGCTTCCGCCCAGAATGATAGCAGGCGGTAGACGCCCGCTCAAGAGATGCCGGCCCGCCGCCCTTCCGCGCCGTCATCTCCCGGAACGGGGGCCTCGTTCCTCGCGCGCGTCGGCCGGGCGCTCTTCGGAGCGGGCGCGTTGGGGTGCGCCCTGTCCGGGGTGACGTATGGGGCGCGCATCTCGAAAATATCCTGCGTCCGGCAGTATCTGGGACCGCCCAGCCTGCCCACGGGCCGGAGCTTCTCGGGGTCGATGTATTGCTTGCCGTCCTGGGTGATTATCAGATCCTCCCGCACGTGCCACCTGAGCGCCTCTCCGATGATGAGGTGCGTCACCCATTCGTCGCCGAAAGGAATCATGCGCTCGAAGCGGCACTCCATGGCGATGGGCGCGTCCTTGAGGCGCGGGGCGTCCACAAGATCGGAAGGGACGGTCTCGAGGCCGATCGCCTCGAACTCGCTCTCCCCGGGCGCGTAGTTGCCCGCGCTTTCGTTCATCGCCTCCTCCCAGCCGTTCGTCACCGCGTGGATGACGTAGCCCTTCGTCTCCAGAATGTTGCGCGTCGTGTCCTTGGGTTTTTTCGCACGCTCGCCGACGGAAATCGACGCCATGGGCGGATAGTGGGAGACCATGGTGAAGAAGCTGAAGGGCGCCAGGTTGGGCGCGCCCTCCGCGCTGATCGTGCTCACCCAGGCGATGGGCCGGGGGACGACGGAGCCGATGAGCAAGCGATAGGCTTGCTGATGGTCGATCTCTCCGGCGTCGAAGGCGCGATAGCTCATCGTCCAGTCCCCAGCGGGGCGAGAGAAGGAGCCGCGCCGGCGGGCGCGAGGCGCGCGGGCCGGGTGTCCGCCAGGAGCGGCATGACCTCGCGGCCGAAAATCTCCGCCTCCTCCAGATGCGGCCAGCCCGAAAGGATGAAGCTCCGCGCCCCGATCTCCACATATTCCCTGAGCGCGGCGGCCACCATGTCGGGGTCGCCCACCAGCATGGCGGCCGCGCCCGAACGCACCTTGTTCACGCCCATCCAGAGGGTCTCCGTCAGCCAGGGGGAGCCGCCCTCATAGAGTTCGTTCATGCGCCGCTGGCCCTCGCTCTCGGAGTGGTTGCGCTGATCCGCCCAGACGCGCGTGTTCTCAAGCGCGCTCTCCTCGATGAGCGCCTCGGCGGCGCGCCTGGCTTCTTTTTTGCTCTCCCGGCAGAGCACGTGCAGGCGAAGGCCGAAGCGCAGATCGTCCCGGCCGGCCGCCTGCGCGCGCCGCCGCATGTCGGCGGCGTCCTCCGCGACCTGATCGGGGGCGACGGCCCACATCATGTGCACGTCGGCGTGCTTCGCGCCCACGCGCCGGCCCGCCTCGGAACTGCCCCCGAGGTAGATCGCGGGATGGGGCTTCGAGACGGCCCTGGCGTAGAGCGCGGCGTCTTCGATTCTGTAATACGTCCCCTCGTAGCTGACGGGCTCCTCGCTCGCCCAGAGCGCCTTGACGACGTCGAGGAATTCGTCCGTCCTCGCGTAGCGCTCCGCGTGGGCGAGATGGTCGCCGTATCGCTTCTGATCCAGGGGCGTCGAGCCGGTCACGACGTTCACCGTCAGTCGCCCGCCCGTGACGGCGTCGTAGGTGTTCGCCTGCTGGGCGGTGAACACCGGACTCGTCAGCCCGGGGCGGAAGGCCACGCAGAATTTGATGCGCTCCGTTCGCTGGGCGACGGCCAGCGTGATAATCCAAGCGTCCAGGCAGTGCGAGCCGGTGGGGACGAGGAGGTTCACGAAGCCCGCCGCCTCCGCCGCGCGCGCCACCTCGGTGACGTATTCCACCGTCGGGGGACGTTCGGGAACCCTGGCGTTGATGGTGCGCCCGTCGCCGTATCTTCCCGTCGGCAGAAACCATGCGTATTCGGTGGAGTCCGTGGACATGGGTTTTTTATCCCCGGCTACGCTTGGGGGCGTTCCCGTTCGATCTGCGTCCGCGCGCAGTCCGCCCAATCAAACGCTTGAGGTCTTTTACCTCCAGCCATGGCTGCTTCGTATGAACCATTCTGTGGCAGTTTGAACACAGTAAAACCAAACCCTTTAAGCGTGTCGTGCTTCCGGGCTTCAGGTCGCTCAACGGCTTGATATGGTGGCATTCGATGAAGCCCTCGCCTCTTTCCCCATACGTTTTCGCAAAGTCGAACCCACACGCTGCGCAAGCCAGCTGGCCGGTTTCCCCGAGGACGCTTTCCTTCTTCTTTCGGACGAGTTTGGGATTTCGTTCACGGCGGAAATGAGTTTGGGTAAGAAGTTTCCCCTCGGGAGCTTCGGTCGTGAGTTCTTCATTGTCCCAATCATTAGCCCAATCTCGCTCTTGAGATCGGTCAGACTCTTGATTTTGATCCGCCACGATCTTTTCGGCCGCCGTCGCGGCTTCCCGCTTCTTTCGCTTTATGGTGCTGGCGGTGGCTCTGAGGCGCGTTTGGTCATCATAAAACTCATGCCACACTTGTCGATCAAGTTTCTTTATGTGTAAGAGACCTTTGCCGGGATACCCAAGATCGAGAGGATTGAAATTCCCGAATTTCATGCGGACGCTTCCAAAGCTCCTGCCCAGCAGTTCACACAATTCCATGAAATTTGGGTCGCTTTTTCGGATCTTAACCCCGGAAAGGTAAGCGTCTAGCGCTAGAATTGTATCGTCCTTGGTCCAACTCCTGCTCAAACTCTTTTCTCCGTATCGACTCGTTCCCGCTTCGCCATTCCGGGAGGTTGGCTTTCACGCCCGGGGCGGAAACGAAAAGGGCGGCCCGCCGCCGGGGCCGCCCTCGCGCGCGTTGCGGCTGAAGTCTCGAATCGCTTCCGCCCCGCTGATCGCTTTTTCGTCGCCCGGAGTCTTTCTTCCGGCTAGGCGGGCGCCGCCGCTTCGGCCTCCTGTTCGGCGAGAAGGGCGTCCAGCATCTCCTCGACGCGCGCCGCCTCCATCCAGTCGGCCTTGTAGGCGATGCGCCCTTCCTTATCGACGATGAACGTCATGTTCGGCATCCGGCCGAAGGCGCGGACGACGCTCTCGTCCAGATCGTCGATGAGCACGGGCACCTTCATGCCGAATTCCGCCACGAGCTCCTCCGCGTATTTTTTCTTGTGTTCGTAGGTCTTGTGCTGCTCGTATTTGCGGAAGTGGCGGGTCTCTCCGGCGTGGGGCTCCTTGGAATAGACGACGAAGAACACCACGTCCCTGTCCCGGTATTTCTCCTGCAAATCCTCGACGCCGGCCACCTGCCGGCGGTAGGGGGGTCAGGTGATGGCGCCGAATTCGATGACGATGTTCTTCCCGCCCCTGAAGTCCGAGAGGTCGAACGCCGCGTCGTCCGTGGTCCTGAGCCGCACGTCGGGCATCGGGTCGCCCGGCTTCAGGGTGTCGCGGAACGCCTCCTTGCGAACCTTGCGAAACCCCATGAGGTTGCGCTTCAGGAATTTCCATTTGTCGATGTAGAACGCGCTCCAGAGCCCGAAGAGCGGGCCCGGCGGCCTGTCGAACTCGTCCGATTGTCTCATGGTCGCTCCGATGACGAGAGAATGAGGGAAAACACCGCCCCATTAAAGACGAACGCGGCGCGAAGCGCAAGGGGGGAATCTGCACAGCGGGAGCGTGAATCAAGGATTGGGCGATGTGGGCGTAGGGGCGGTTCGGGAACCGCCCGACGGTTGGAGGAAGCGGCCGCGCCCGCTTTCGCATACGTTGAGTATCTCGAAGAATTCGTTAGGTTGATATGGCCCGATATAGTGGAATGACTCCAAGCCGATCATTCAAAACGAAAAACTGTATGTTCCGTTGCCTTCAACGGCCAGCGAGCCTGCTGACAGGATATCGATTCCGAGCAGGGGGTTGCATCAGCAGCGCGAACCCCGAAAGCGGGCCTGCTTCGGAGAAGGCATGAAGCCCCCCCTAAAGCCGCATCAGCCTTGCGGGCGTCGCGCGCAGGATGAGCTCCTGATCGTCTTCGGATAGCCCCGCCCCCTCCACGAAATCCACGACGCGCGTCTGCATCATGTCGTAGGGGTAGTCCGTGCCGCAGACGACGCGATCCGCGCCCACCTCCCCGACCATCCACCGGAGCGCGGATGGATTGAAGGTGATGACGTCGAAATAGAGGTTTTTGAAGTAGTGGCGCGGCGGATGCGGCGTGTGTACCTTCGTCTCGGGCCGCGCCTCCCAGCAGTGCTGGATGCGGCCGACCGCCCAGGGGAGGTTTCCGCCCCCGTGGGCGAGCATGACTTCCAGCTTCGGGTAGCGCTCGAAGTGGCCCGATAGGATGAGCCGCGTCGCCGCGACCGTGGTGGCCAGCGGGTTGCCCACGCAGTTCGCCATGTAGAAGGGATAGAGGGGCTTGAAGTCCGCGAAGTCGGGATGGATGAACACCAGGGCGCCGCGCCTCTCGGCCGCCGCCCAGAATTCCTCATACTGGGGCTCGTCGAGCGCGTGAGCGCCGATGCGGTCGGAGATGATGCAGCCGAGCAGCCCTTCGTCCATGACGCGCCCGAGCTCGGCCGCCGCCGCATCGCCTCCGTTCTGCATGGGCAGGTTACACAGCCCCCTGAAATGCTCGCCGTTCTTCCGGCAGAAATCGGCGACGCCGTCGTTCTGAACCCTGATGATCTCATCGCCCGCGCTCCCGCCTATCCAGTAGTAGAAGGTGGGCGGCGGCGGAGAGACCAGCGCCATGTCGAGGCGATCCGCCTTCATGTCGCTCAGCTTCCGCTCCGCGTCGGCGAGCTGAACCGCCCAGCTCTCCTCCGTCATCTTCGCGTTGTATCGGGAGGAGACAGGCGGGAAGAATCCCTCGAAGCTGTCGGCGTGCTGGGGGCGGCGTTCGCGCTCCCTGGCGGCGAGCTCCTCCGCCTCCTGAATGTAGATGTGATGGTGCAGGTCGATGTTGGGCAACCGGGTTTTCCTCCGTTCGGGCTTGCCGGGGCTCCTGCCTCCAGCCTTGTTCTCGAAGCGGTGATGATTTCGGAGGAGAGAATAGAATCTGCGGCTTGCGGCGTCAATCCGGCTTCGCCCGCGCCGATTGACGCCCCCGTTTCGGGGTGAGACACTCAGGCGCGCCGCGTTCGAGCGAGGGGCCGCCCGCGTTCGGTGCGCGAATTCTTGATGCGGGCGCTTCCGTTGAGAGGCCGGAAACTCCCCGGTTCGCGCGGGACGGGTTGGAGGATGGATTCCGGTGAGCCATGAGGACGCTCCGCCGTTGCCGCGCTCCTATGATGGGTTGCGCGCCCTGCAGGCTGAGTTCGGGCGGTATCAGCAGCGAGCGTTTCCCGAGCGCGAGGCCCGGTTTTTCGCCCTGGAGCTGGCGGGTGAGACGGGCGAGCTCGCGAATCTCGAAAAGAAGGAATGGAAAGGCGTCGGCATTGCCCCGGCGGCCTATGCGGACGAGGCGGCGGACGTCGTGATCGCCGCGCTGAACTACGCGAACGCGCGGGGGATTGACCTGGGCGAGGCCGTTTCGGAGAAAATGGCCGAGATCGAGCGCAGGAGAAGGCGCGCGCCGGAAAAGCAGGCTGCCGACCGGACGTTTTCCGCAACCGACGAAAGGGGATGAAATTCGATGTCATGCTTCCCGGGCGAGCCGGCGAGCCTCGCTGACGTGCAGGCGAGCGCCGATGAGCGCAACGTCAAGATAGACAAGGTGGGCGTCAAGAACATTCGCTACCCCATCGTGGTGAAGGACAGGGCGAAGGAGGCGCAGCACACCATCGGCACCATCAACATGTATGTGGACCTGCCGCATCACTTCAAGGGCACCCACATGAGCCGCTTCTTGGAGGTGCTGAACGAGCATACGGACGCCATCAGCGTGGACGGCGTGCCCTTGATATTGCAGACGATTCGCGAGCGTCTCGACGCGCAGACGGCGCACTTTTCGATGTCCTTCCCCTATTTCATGGAAAAGGCGGCGCCGGTGACGGGCGCGGAGGGCCTCATGGCGCTCGAGTGCGGCTTCGACGCTTCCGCCGGCGCGGTGGACGACTTCATCCTGAGCATCATGGTTCGCATCGCCACGCTGTGTCCGTGCTCGAAGGAGATCAGCCTGCGCGGCGCGCACAACCAGCGAGGCCACGTGCGGATCAAGGTGCGCTTCAACGGCGAGTTCTGGATAGAGGAGCTCGTCGAAATCGCCGAGAGCGCGGGCAGTTGCGCCCTCTATCCGATATTGAAGCGCGAGGACGAGAAGTTCGTCACCGAGACGGCTTTCGACAACCCCCGCTTCGTGGAGGACGTGGTGCGCGAGGCGGCGCTTCTGCTCAGGAACGACGCGCGCGTCACCTGGTTTCAGGTGGAGGTGGAGAATTTCGAGTCCATTCACGATCACAACGCCTACGCCTTCATCGAGGAGACGGTGAGCCGCGAAGGGTAGCTCGCTTTTTTCGCGCATCCCCGAAGCCCGCTGTCCGGCCCCGCGCTTTTCTCCCGCCGGAAAATCGCTTATAACCGCCTGAATGGTTTGAACCTTCAAGCGCTTGATTCGGGATGGCTTATGGAAACGTCATCACGCGGCGCGCGTCTCGACGCGCTCTTCGATCTCCTGGCTTCGCGCATTCTGATCCTCGACGGCGCGATGGGCACGATGATTCAGGCGGAGAACCTGGACGAAGCCGACTTCAGGGGCGCGCGCTTCGCCGATCACCCGCGCGACCTCAAGGGCAACAACGACCTTCTGAGCATCACCCGGCCCGACGTCATCAGACGCATCCACATGGATTTTCTCGACGCGGGCGCGGACGTCATCGAGACGAATTCGTTCAACTCGACGTCCATATCCCAGGCGGATTACGGGATGGAGGACATGTCCCGCGAGCTGAGCGAAGCCTCGGCGCGCCTGGCCAGGGAGGCGGTCGATGCGTTCGGGCGGAAGCGTCCGGGCGCGCCCCGCTTCGTCGCGGGCGTCCTGGGCCCCACGAACCGCACCTCCTCCATCTCGCCCCGGGTGAACGAGCCGGGCTTCAGGAACGTCAGCTTCGAGGAGCTGGCGGCGGCCTACGCCGAATCCGCCGGCGGGCTCCTCGCCGGCGGCGCCGACATGATTCTGGTGGAGACCGTCTTCGACACGCTCAACTGCAAGGCCGCGCTGTTCGCGCTGGAAGAGCTTTTTGAATCCTGGGGGGAGCGCGCGCCCGTCATGATTTCGGGGACCATCACGGACGCGAGCGGCCGCACGCTCTCCGGCCAGACGACCGAGGCGTTCTGGAACTCCGTCGCATGCTACCGGCCCATGAGCGTCGGGCTGAACTGCGCCCTGGGCGCCGGGGATCTTCGCCCCTACGTGCGGGAACTCTCCCGCGTGGCGGACGCGCCGGTGAGCGTGCACCCCAACGCGGGGCTCCCCAACGCATTCGGCGAATACGACGACACGCCCGAACTCATGGCCGAGGTGCTCGCCGAATTCGCGCAAAGCGGCTTTCTGAACATGGTGGGCGGCTGCTGCGGCACCACGCCCGCCCACGTCCGCGCGATCAGGGAGGCGGTGGAGGGCTTCGCCCCGCGCCGGATTCCCGAGATTCCGCCCCGGTGCCGCCTCAGCGGTCTCGAACCGATGAACGTCGGCCCCGAGACGGGGTTCGTGAACGTGGGCGAGCGCACCAACGTGGCGGGTTCGGCGCGCTTCGCCAGGCTGATTCGGGAGAAGAATTACGAAAAGGCGGTCGAAGTCGCGCGCCAGCAGGTGCGCGGCGGGGCGCAGATCATCGACGTGAACATGGACGAGGGGATGCTCGACTCCGCGGAGGCGATGGCGGCCTTCCTGAAGCTCATCGCTTCGGAGCCCGACATCAGCCGGGTGCCGGTGATGATCGACTCCTCGAAGTGGGAGGTCATCGAGGCGGGGCTGAAATGCGTCCAGGGCAGGCCCATCGTCAACTCCATCAGCCTGAAGGAGGGGGAAGGACCCTTCATCGAGCAGGCGAAGCTGGTGAAGCGCTACGGCGCGGCCGTTCTGGTGATGGCTTTCGACGAGGAGGGTCAGGCGGAGACCGTCGGGCGGAAGTTCGAGATTTGCAGGCGCGCCTATGAAATTCTGACGCGCAAGGCGGGCTTCGCGCCGAACGACATCATCTTCGACCCCAACATTTTCGCCGTCGCCACGGGCATCGAGGCGCACGACGAATACGCCGCGGCCTATTTCGACGCGACCCGGCGCATCAAGGCGGAACTCCCGGGCGCGCTCGTGAGCGGGGGCGTGAGCAACGTTTCCTTCTCCTTCCGGGGAAACGACGGCGTGCGCGAGGCCATGCACGCCGCCTTCCTGTATCACGCCGTCAAAAGCGGGATGGACATGGGCATCGTGAACGCGGGCCAGCTGGCGGTGTATCAGGAAATTCCGGCGGAGCTGCTTGAACGGGTCGAGGACGTGCTCCTGAGTCGCCGGCCGGACGCCACCGAGCGCCTGCTCGAGGCGGCCGACGGGGTGAAGGGCCGGGCCAAATCGCGCGTCGAGGATCTCGCCTGGCGCGAGAAGCCGGTGGGCGAGCGCCTGGCTCACGCCCTGGTCAAGGGGATCACGCAATACATCGTGGAGGATACCGAGGAGGCCCGACTCGCCGCGGCGCGTCCCATTGAGGTGATCGAAGGCCCCCTCATGGACGGGATGAACGTCGTGGGCGATCTTTTCGGATCGGGCAGGATGTTCCTGCCCCAGGTGGTGAAGAGCGCTCGGGTGATGAAGACCGCCGTCGCCCATCTGGTTCCCTATCTGGAGGCGGAGAAGGCGGGGGGCGCGGGGCGATCGAACGGCAAGGCGCTTCTCGCCACGGTGAAGGGAGACGTTCACGACATCGGCAAGAACATCGTGGGCGTCGTGCTCCAGTGCAACAACTACGAGGTGGTCGATTTGGGCGTCATGGTCCCGTGCGCGAAGATTCTGCAGGCCGCGCGCGAGGAGAACGTGGACGTCATCGGCCTGAGCGGCCTCATCACGCCCTCGCTCGATGAGATGGTGAACGTGGCGGGCGAGATGGAGCGGCTGGGCTTCGAGATTCCCCTCCTGATCGGGGGCGCGACCACCTCGAAGGCGCACACCGCCGTCAGGATCGCGCCGAACTACGGCGGGCCGACAATCTACGTGGAGGACGCATCGAGAGGCGTGGGCGTGATGTCCCATCTTTTGAGCGACGCGCTGAGGCCGGATTTCGTGCGGGCGAAGCGGGAGGAATACGAGGGCGTGCGGGAGCGTCACGAAGCGGGCCGCGCCCGGGCGGCGTTCTGCGCCTTGGAGGAGGCGCGAGAGAATCGCCTGCGAATCGATTGGTCCGACGCCGCCATCGCCAAGCCGGCGCTCCTGGGAGTCGAGTTTTTCGAGGACTATCCCCTGGCGGATCTGCGGGATCGCATAGATTGGACGCCGTTTTTCCGCACCTGGGAGCTGAGCGGCGCATACCCCGGGATATTGAAGGACCCGGTGGTGGGCGAGGCGGCGCTGAGCCTCTACCGGGACGCCCAGGACGTGCTCGAGCGCATCATCGAACAGCGTATTCTGACGGCCAAGGCGGCGCTCGGGCTGTTCCCGGCGAACTCCGTGGGCGACGACGTGGAAATTTACGCGGATTCCTCCAGGAGCGAGCCGATCTCCGTGGCCCGCTTCATGCGCCAGCAGATGAGGAAAGCCTCCAACAGCCCGAACATGTGCCTTGCGGATTTCGTGGCGCCCAGGGAGAGCGGGGCGGCGGATTACATCGGCGCCTTCGTGGTGACGGCGGGCCTGGGGGCGGAGGAGGCGGCGCGGGCGCATGAGCGGGCGAACGACGATTACGGCGCCATCATGGTGAAGGCACTGGCCGACAGGCTTGCCGAGGCGTTCGCCGAGCGCCTTCACGAGCGCGTCCGCAAGGAGTTCTGGGGATACGCGAAGGAAGAGGGGCTGGGCAACGAGGCGTTCATCAAGGAAAGATACCGGGGCGTCCGCCCCGCGCCCGGCTACCCCGCGTGTCCCGATCACACCGAAAAGCAGACGCTTCTGGACCTCATCGACCCGCGGAGGCGCGCGGGCGTGAGCCTCACGGAGAGCTTCGCCATGCGGCCCGCCGCCTCGGTGAGCGGGTGGTATTTCGCCCACCCCGAGGCGCGGTATTTCGGCGTGGGCAAAATCGGGCGCGACCAGGCGCGGGACTACGCCCGCAGAAAGGGGATGGAGCCCGCCTTCATCGAGAAGTGGCTCGCCTCCTCCCTGAACTATGAGGTTTCCCGCGCGCGGCGCGTGGAGGAGAAGGCGGCGGGCGGGACGCCGATCGAGCGCCGCTCTCCCTGAAGCCCCCGAGCTTCCCTTCCGCGCCTCGCTCCGCGTCCGAACCGGCGGCTTCGCCCCGTCTCGCCGTTGACGGCGGGGGGTTCGCGCGACTAGATTATGGAGCGCGAAATCCCGGCCCGAAGACCCCTGCTCGCCGGACCTCGCGGGGAGGATGGAGCCGGACGGGCCTTTCGAGGCGGCGCGCTCCCTTGTTCGCCGGCTGGACGCGAGGGTGGCGGAACTGGCAGACGCGCTGGATTTAGGATCCAGTGCCTTCGGGCGTGGGGGTTCGAGTCCCCCCCTTCGCACCAAAAGTCGCGCCCGCCTTTGTCGCGTGAAATTTTGATTTTGACTCCGGGGAGCAAGGAATGGTCAACACCGTAAGCGACATTGACGCCTGCACGAAGCGTCTGGAGGTCGCCGTCCCGCGCGCGGAGGTCGCCGAGGAGATGGATCGCGCCTACAGGCGCCTCTCCGGGCGCGTGAAGATGAAGGGCTTCCGGAAGGGCAAGGCGCCGCGCCGCGTGCTTGAGCGCTACTACGGCGAGGAGGTGCAGGCGGAGGTGCTGAACCACGTCATAACCGCTTCCTACCGAAGGATTTTGACGGACAAGGGAATGCGCCCGGTGGGCGAGCCGAACGTGAGCGAGGTGAAGATGGAGGACGACGCGCCGGAGCTGACCTTCAAGGCGACGGTGGAGGTCGTCCCCCCCTTCGAACTCGGACAATATACGGGCGTCCGGGTGAAGGCGCATCGCCATGCGGTGACGGAGGAAATGATCGAGGAGCAGATAGAGGCGCTCCGGCGGCGAGCCGCCGCCTTCGAGGACGCGGACAGGGAGGCCCGGCCGGGAGACTACGTTCTTTTCGACATCGAGGGCTTCGAGGGCGGCGAGGCAGTCCCCGGCACCCGGGGAGAAAGCCAGGCGCTGATGATCGGGAATGACGAGAGCGAGAAGGAGCTCGGCGACGCGCTCACGGGCATGAGGAGCGGCGAGGAGAAGGAGATCGAGATCGACGTTCCCGAAAACGCCGCGCCGAACATCGCCGGCAAGCGCCTGACGTTTCGGCTTCACCTCAAGGAGGTGAAGGAGGCGCATCCGCCCGACCTGGATGAGGATTTCGTCAAGTCCCTGGGGCGCGGCTACGCGAGCGTCGCGGACTTGCGGGCGGACGTCGCGAAGGAGATGGAATCCATGGAGGACGCGAACGCGCGCCGCCAGGGAGTCTCCGGGCTACTGGGCGAGCTGCTCGAGGCGCACCCCTTCGAGGCGCCGCCCACCCTGGTGAGGGGAGAGGCGGATGAGCAGATTCGGGAATACGAGCGCAGGCTGCGCCAGGAGAACCCCGACTTCCGGCTCTCGGAGGCGAAGATCGAGGAGCTGCGCGAGGAGGTGAAGCCCCAGGCCGAGGAGCGCGTGCGCCGCCTCATTCTCGTGGAGCGCATCCGGGAGGCGGAGGGAATCGAGGCGAGCGCCGAGGAGGTGCAGGCACAAATCGACCTCTCGGCCGCGCGCTACGGCATGGCGCCCGAGAAGCTCAGGCAGAGGATGGCGACGACCGGGGCGCTGGCCTCGCTCGTCTCGAACATCAACTACAACAAGACGGTGAATTGGCTCTATGAGCGCGCCGACGTGGAGTTCGACGTTCATGACGCCGCCGAGCGCGAAGGGGGCGCTCACGGCGCGGACGAAGCCGCCGGCGAGGCTCGCTCTCCCGGCGGCGATTCCAAAGAGGATGGATAGACAGTGGCTCTCATACCGATGGTGGTGGAACAGACGAACCGAGGCGAGCGGGCGTATGACATTTACAGCCGCCTGCTCAAGGAGAGAATCATCTTTCTGGGCACCGCGATAGACGACCACATAGCGAACCTTGTGACGGCTCAGCTTCTCTTCCTGGAGGCGGAGGAGCCGGATCGGGACATCGCCATGTACGTCAACAGCCCGGGCGGCTCCGTGACGGCGGGCCTCGCCATCTACGACACGATGCAATACATCAACCCCGACGTGTCCACCATCTGCATCGGCCAGGGGGCGAGCATGGGCGCGCTCCTTCTGACGGCGGGCGCCAAGGGCAAGCGCTACGCCCTGCCCAACTCGCGCATCCTGATTCATCAGCCCCTGGGCGGCGTGCAGGGCCAGGCGAGCGACATCGACATTCAGGCGCGCGAGATTCTCCGGATGCGCGAGGAGCTCAACGCGATCCTCTCGAAGCACACCGGCCAGCCGCTCGAGAGGATTGAAAAAGACACGGATCGTGATAACTTCATGACGGCGGAGCAGGCGAAGGACTACGGACTGCTCGACGCCGTCATCATCTCGCGAACGGACTCTTCGGACGCCAAGCCGGCGGCCGAAGACGAGGACGGCAAGAATCAGGAGAACAACGGCTCCTAGCGGGGCCGCTTTTCGGCCAGGTCGGCAAGCGCCCTGCGCCGGAGGAGGGACGTTCGATGGCGAGGCGAGCCTCGGATAAGAAAGACGCTCTTCGCTGCTCGTTCTGCGGAAAAAGCCAGGAGGAAGTGAAGAAGCTCATCGCGGGCCCGCACGTGTATATCTGCGACGAGTGCGTGGAGTTGTGCCAGGAAATCATGATGGAGGAGTGGAACGAGGAGCGCAGGCGCGAGGCCAAGGCCCTCCTGAAGCCCACCGAGATCAAGGCGATACTCGATGAGCACATCGTCGGGCAGGAGAGGGCGAAGAAATCCCTCTCCGTCGCCGTCTACAACCACTACCGGCGCGTGGACGCGCAAATCGACCTGCACGACGTGGAGCTGCAAAAGAGCAACATCCTGCTCATCGGCCCCACCGGCTCCGGCAAGACGCTCATGGCGCAAACCCTGGCCCGCCTGCTCGACGTGCCCTTCGCCATCGTGGACGCCACCACGCTCACCGAGGCCGGCTACGTGGGCGAGGACGTGGAGAACATCATTCTCAAGCTCCTCCAGGCGGCCGACTTCGACGTGGCGAAAGCCGAGCGCGGCATCATCTACATCGACGAGATCGACAAGATCAGCCGAAAGAGCGAGAACCCCTCCATCACCCGGGACGTTTCCGGCGAGGGCGTGCAGCAGGCGCTACTCAAGATCATCGAAGGGACAGTGGCGAACGTCCCGCCCCAGGGCGGGCGAAAGCATCCGCAGCAGGAGTTCCTGCGCGTCGATACCGCGAACATCCTCTTCGTCGGCGGCGGGGCGTTCGTGGGACTCGACGCCATCATCAAGAAGCGGGTGGGCAGAAAGGGAATCGGGTTCGAGGCCAGCCTCAAGAGCGGCCAGGATGAATCCCTGAACGAGCTGCTCGCCCAGGTGACGCCTGAGGATCTATTGAAATACGGACTGATTCCCGAGTTCGTGGGGCGCCTCCCGGTTGTGGCCACTCTCGATGACCTGGACAAGGCGGCGCTCGTGAGCATTCTGACCGAGCCGAAAAACGCCCTCGTCAAGCAATACCGCAAGCTGGTGGAGTTCGAGAACGTCTCCCTGAAGTTCACCGACGACGCCCTCGTCGCCATCGCCGCCAAGGCGCTCGAGCGCAGCACGGGCGCGCGCGGCCTGCGCTCCATCATCGAGGATTTGATGCTCGACACGATGTATGAGCTGCCGGGCATGGTCGGCGTCAAGGAAATCATCATCAACGAAACCGTGGTGGAGCGAAAGGAAAGGCCGCTGCTGGTCTATGAGAAAGCGAGCTAGCCCGGCCCTTTCGGTTTCCGCCGCTGAAGAAGCGGATCGTGCGGGTTCGTCATCCGCCCGGCAGAAGCCGCTCTCTTCCCGGCGGCGGTCTTTCCCGTCCTTTGCGAAGGCGCGTTGACAACGCGGGGAAGGCTTTCTATCATTTTTCAGGATGCTCGCGAAGGCGCGTAGCTCAGGGGGAGAGCGCTTGCTTGACACGCAAGAGGTCGGCGGTTCAAAACCGCCCGCGCCTACCATGAGAAAATGGACGATGGGGCGAACCGCCGCCGCATCGTGGAGACGGATGGTTCGAGGAGCCTGAAGAGGAGCTTGAGGCGCCAGCAAAACGCCCGTTTATGTCCCGGCAAACTGATCTGAAAGATTTCCCCGAAGACGTCATCGCGCTGAGGCTCGACGGCGAGGCCGTTGACTTGAACCGCGGCCTCCCCGACGACGCCCGTCCGGAGTTCATCCCTCTCGACTCCCAGGAGGGGCTGGAAATTCTGCGCCACAGCACGGCGCATCTCATGGCCCAGGCGGTGCGGGAGCTCTACCCGGGCGCGCAGCTCACCATCGGCCCTCCCATCGAAAACGGGTTCTACTACGACATCGACGTCGACGCCGCGTTCACCCCCGACGATTTGAAGAAAATCGAGCGGAGGATGAAGAAGCTCGCCGGAAAGAAATACGCCATCGAGCGCGAGGACATCTCCCGGGCGGACGCGCTGGCCCTTTTCGGGGAAAGGGGCGAGAGCTACAAGATGGAGATGCTCCGGGATCTGCCCGAAGACGAGACCCTTTCCATCTACCGCCAGGGCGATTTCGTGGACCTGTGCCGGGGACCGCACGCCCCCGGCACGGGAATGCTGAGGAACTTCAAACTCCTGAGCGTGGCGGGCGCCTACTGGCGAGGCGACGAGAAAAACAAGATGCTTCAGCGCATCTACGGCACCGCCTTCGCCACGAAAGAGGCTCTCGACGCCCACCTCCGAAAGCTGGAGGAGGCCCGGAAGAGGGATCATCGCCTCCTCGGCAGGCAGCTCGGCGTATTCCTGGTCGATGAGGACGCGGGCGGCGGCCTGATTTACTGGCAGCCCAGGGGCGCGACGGTGAAAAAGGTGATAGAGCGCTTCTGGGAGGATGAGCACGTGAAGCGTGGCTACCGCCTCGTCTCCATCCCCCACATCGCGCGCGACGCGCTCTTCAAGGCCTCGGGGCATTATGATTTTTACCGGGAGAACATGTATGTCCTGAACATCGACGAGGATGAATACGTCCTCAAGCCGATGAACTGCCCGGGCCACATCCTGATCTATCAGCAGAGAATCCACAGCTATCGCGATCTCCCTTACCGCCTGGCGGAGCTGGGCACGGTCTATCGCTACGAGCGCAGCGGCGCGCTGCACGGAATGCTCCGGGTGCGGGGCTTCACCCAGGACGACGCGCACATCTTCTGCACGCCGGAGCAGGCGGAGGAGGAGGTGCTGGGCGTTATCGACCTGGCGCACTTCATGCTCCGGACCTACGGCTACGATGATTTTGAGACTGAACTCTCCGTGCATGACGCTTCCGATTTCGGCAAATATGCGGGCGTGATCGAGGACTGGGAGGCGGCGGAGACGGCGCTGCGCAAGGCGCTCGAAAAGCGTGCCATCGCCTACAAGCGCGTCGAGGGCGAGGCGGCCTTCTACGGACCGAAAATCGACATCAAGATGCGCGACGCCCTGGGCCGGGGCTGGCAGGGGCCCACCATCCAGTTCGACTTCAATCTGCCCAAGCGCTTCAACCTGAATTACGTCGGCGCCGACGGCGGGCGCCACAAGGTCGTCATGCTCCATCGAACCGTCATGGGTTCGATGGAGCGCTTCGTGGGCGGATTGCTCGAGCATTACGCCGGCGCGTTTCCGCCGTGGCTTGCGCCCGAGCAGGCGCGCGTCATGACGATCACCGACGCGCATATCCCCTACGGGCGTGAGGTGGAGAAGAAGCTGCTCGCCGCCGGTTTTCGGGCGGAGGGGGATTTCCGAAACGAGAAGATAGGGTATAAGATCAGGGAAGCCCAGAAAGACAAGATACCGTATATGCTCATCGCGGGCGCTCGCGAGGCGGAGGCGGGCGAAGTCTCCCTGAGGCTCCGTGAGCAGGGCGATGTGGGTTCCATCTCGCTGGAGGAACTGATGGAGAGAATGCGTAGCGACGTCGAGAACAAATCACTCGCGCCCGGGACGCTCTGACATGGCGTCGCGTTTCAGAGGGCGGGACATCCACCCGACGGCCACCGGCCCCAGAGCCAACCGGGACATTCGCGTTCCGATGGTGAGGGTCATCGACGAGGAGGGCCAGCAGCTCGGCGTTCTTCCGGTGGAGGAGGCGGTGACGGCCGCCGAGGATCGGGATTTGGACCTGGTCGAGGTTTCCCCCAACGCGGATCCGCCCGTCTGCAAGATCATGGACCTGGGCCGCTACAAATACACGCAGCAGAAAAAGGCGCAGGAGGCGAAGAAAAGGCAGCGCGTGGTGGAGGTGAAGGAAGTCAAGCTGCGCATCAAGATTGAGGAGCATGACTACGCGATCAAGCGAAGGCACGCGGAGCGGTTTTTGAACGACGGCAACAAGGCGAAGGTCACCATCATGTTTCGCGGGCGGGAGGTGACGCACCCGGACCTGGGCCGGAAG
Organism: bacterium; assembly: GCA_965242545.1. Taxonomy (GTDB): domain Bacteria; phylum UBA8248; class UBA8248; order UBA8248; family UBA8248; genus Bin107. The sequence continues at coordinate 2,444,364 of OZ251456.1, read as the reverse complement.
CTCCTGGAGCGGATGGCGAACGATCTCCTGGAGCTCGGCACGGTGGAGCAGTTTCCGAACCTGGAGGGCCGCAACATGACCATGGTTCTCGCGCCGAAATCGACGAAGCCGCCCAGAAGGGATACGACGCCGAAGAAGAAATCGGGCCGGAAGACGGACGTCCCGGAGACCGATGAAAAGCCAGCGACCCCTCTGGCGGAGGCGTTTGAAAGGGCGGAGCGCGAACACGGCGCGGCCCGCGGCGGGGCGGACGATGCGCAATCCGAGGGAGAAGCGAAAGAAGATGCCTAAGATGAAGACGAACCGCGGAGCCGCCAAGCGCTTCAAACTGACGGCCACAGGCAAGGTGAAGCGCAACCGCTCCCATCACCGACACATCCTGACGAAGAAGACGACGAAGAGGAAAAGGGAGCTTCGCCACAGCGTCATCGCGAATCCCGCGGACGCGAAGATGATCAAGCGGCTGCTGCCCTATTTGTAGGCTTTTCGCGTCCGCGGGCTGGTTGCTCACCAAGGGCGCGCCGATGGGCCCTTCGCGCTTCTTTTCATCGTTTGGCGCTTTGGGCTTGCGGTCGTTTTAGGGGGCGGGTATATTCCGTTCGTTCGGCGGCCGGAGATTCGACGCTGATGGGATCGAGCGCAAGGCCGCTTGGAGAGTCCGGCGGAACCATCGAATGAGGGAGCATCCGAATCATGCCGCGCGCGACAGGAAAACCGGCCGCCAGAGAGCGGCATCGCAGACTGCTGAAAGAGGCGAAGGGCTTCAGGGGAGCGCGCTCGAAGCGGTATCGCTCCGCCCGGGAGTCCGTTCATCGCGCCCGCGCCTACGCCTACCGGGATCGGCGGACGCGCAAGCGCGAGTTCAGGCGCCTTTGGAACGTTCGCATCAACGCGGCGGCGCGCCTGCACGGTCTGAACTACAGCCGCTTCATCTGGGGGCTCGGGCAGGCGGGCGTGGAGGTGAACCGCAAGATGCTGGCGGAGTTGGCCGTCTCTGATCCCCAGGCTTTCGGCAAGCTGGCGGAAATCGCCCGGGCGCAGGCCTAGAATCGGGCGAGAGAACGCGCTTTCAGGCTCCGCCCTTCGGGGCGGGGCTTTTTTTATGGGTGCTTGCGGGAATGAGTTGAGCGCCTCCGAGAAGCCGGAGGATGGCAAAGCATGAGCGAAAGCCTCCTGTTCGACATCATCCGCGAATCGTCGAGCGCGGTTTCCGGGGCGTGGGACGCGCGCGACGCGCAAGCGGCTGAGACCGCGCGCGTCCGCTATTTGGGCCGAAAGGGCGGCGCGCTCAGCGAGGTGATGAGGGGTCTCAAGGATTTGCCCGCCGATGAGAAGCGCGTCGTCGGCTCGCTGGCCAATTCCGTCCGCGCCTATATCGAGACGAGCGTTTCGGCGATCAAGGAGGGGGACGGGAAAAAAATTGTCAAAGCGCACCGCGCCCTCGCCGAGGCGATCGAAGGGAGAGAGAAGGGCGGGGAACTGAGCGAGAGGCTCAAGCGGACGGCGGATGCGATTCTGGCCGCCGGGGAGGTCGCTGCCTCCGCGCCGCGCCCCCGCGTTGACCTCACGATTCCCGGACGCCCGCCGCTCGTCGGTCACGAACACCCGCTGACGCAAACGATGGAGGATTTGATCGAGTCGCTCACGCGCCTGGGCTATTCCGTGGCCGAAGGTCCGGAGGCGGAGCTCGACTACTACAATTTCGAGGCGCTGAACATTCCCAGGGATCACCCGGCGCGGGACATGCAGGACACGTTTTACTTGGAGGGCGACGCCCTGCTGCGCACGCACACCTCGCCCGTGCAGATCCGCGTGATGGAGAGCCAGACCCCGCCCGTCAAGATCATCGCCCCCGGCAAGGTGTTTCGCTGCGACGCCGACGTCACGCATTCGCCCATGTTCCATCAGATCGAGGGCCTGTATGTGGACGAGGGCGTGACCCTCGCCGACCTCAAGGGAACCCTGGAGGCTTTCGTGCGCGAGATTTTCGGGCCCGAGTATCGGGTGAGGATGCGGCCCAGTTTCTTCCCCTTCACGGAGCCGAGCGTGGAGGTCGACGTCGCCAGCGATTATCTGGCGGGTGGGGAGTGGATGGAGGTTCTGGGAGCCGGCATGGTGGATCCCGCCGTCTTTGAGGCCGTGGGCTACGACCCCGAAAAATGGAGCGGGTTCGCTTGGGGTCTGGGCGTGGAGCGCATCGCCATGCTGCGATACGGCATCAGCGACATTCGTCTTTTCTTCGAGAACGATTTGAGGATGCTGCGCCAGTTTTGATTCCGGCGACGGAAGCATGATGAGGAACCCCCATGCGGATTAGCCTGGAGTGGCTTGCCGATTTCATCGAACTCGACCTGGATGACCCGGAGCTGCCCGAACGCCTGGCGAACGGGCTTTTGCTCGCGGGTCTCGAGGTCGAGGCGCTCGAACGCCCGAAGGAGGCGCTCGACGGGCTGGTGGTGGCCGAGGTGCTGTCCGTGGTGCCGCACCCCAACGCGGAGAGGCTGAAGGTTTGCCGCCTCGCCGACGGGGCGCGGGAGCGATCCGTGGTGTGCGGCGCGCCCAACGTCGCGGAGGGCCAGCGCGTCGTCCTGGCCGCGCCGGGCGCGCGCCTGCCGGGGGGAATGAAAATTGAAGTCGCCCGCATTCGCGGCGAGTCCAGCGAGGGGATGATCTGTTCGGAGCGCGAACTCGGCGTGGGGACGGATCACGGCGGAATCATGGCGCTGGACGACGCGCCTCCCGTCGGGAGCGACGCGGCGGAGCTTCTCGGGCTGAATGACGTCGTTTTCGACATCTCGATTACCCCGAACCGGGCGGACTGCCTCTCCGTTCTGGGCGTGGCGCGGGAAGCGGCGGCTCTTCTGGGCGCGTCGGCGCGAGTCCCCGATGTTCCCGTTCAGGAGGATGAAAACACGCCGGCGGCTTCCGCCTGCGCGGTGGAGATAAGGGACGCGGAAAAGTGCCCGCGCTACGCCGCCCGCGTCATCAAGGACGTTCAAATCGGCCCGTCGCCCGCGTGGATGCGGCGGCGACTGTGGGCGGCCGGAATGCGTCCGATCAGCAACGTAGTCGATGTGACGAACTACGTGATGCTCTCCCTGGGACAGCCGCTCCACGCCTTCGACTTGCGCCGTCTGGCGGGGCGAAAAATCGTCGTGCGAAGGTGGTCCGGGGACGACGGCCCCTTCACCACGCTGGACGGCCAGGAGCGCGGGATGGACGAGGAGGACCTCATGATTTGCGACGGGGAAAAGCCCGTCGCCATCGGCGGCGTGATGGGCGGCCTCGACTCCGAGGTGAGCGCCGATACCCGGGACATTCTCCTCGAGAGCGCCTACTTCACGCCCCGAACCATCCGGCGCACGCGCAGGCGTCTGGGGATGTCCACGGAAGCGTCCTACCGCTTCGAGCGCGGGGTGGACCCGTCGGGCGTCGTTCGCGCGGCGGATGTGGCCGCCGAACTCATTCGCCGGACGGCGGGCGGCGTCATCGCGCGCGGGGTGGTTGACGCTTACCCGGCGCCCATCGCGCCGAAGCAGGTGCCGATTCGGGCGGCGCGCGCGTCCAGCCTGCTCGGCATCCCTCTGGATGCGTCCCGGGTGAGGGAGAGTCTCGAATCCCTGGGGCTGTCCGTGAACGCCGAGGACGACGGGGTTCTGAACGTCGAGGCGCCGACGTTCCGGCCGGACATCGAGCGCGAAATCGACCTGATCGAAGAGGTGGCCAGGCGGGTGGGCTACGAGAACATTCCCTCCACCCTGCCGGCGTCGGGAAGACCCGCCGCGCGGCCGACCCGCGCCCGCTCCCTCGCGCTGCAGGCGCGCCGGATGATGCTGGCCGGGGGGCTCAGCGAGGCGCTGAACTACAGCTTCGTCAGCGGGGATATTTTAAGGCGCATGGGATGGCGCGACGAGGAGATGGTAGCGTTGCGCAATCCCCTGAGCGGCGAGATGGACGTGCTCAGAACCACGCTGGTCGCGGGCTTGCTGGCGAACGCGGCGCGCAATATGAGCCGAGGCGCGAGAGAGATTCGCCTGTTCGAGCTGGGACGCTCCTTTCATCCTCCGGAGGGGGAGGCGCTGCCGCGTCAGGCGCTGCGCCTCGCCGGCCTCATCGTGAGAGCGCCGTCCGAGGATGACGTCCCGCTCCCGAGCGACTTGTTCGAGCTCAAGGGGGTGCTTGAGCGCTTCTTCGGCTCGCTGAGGACGCAAGACCTCCTGTTCGAGCCGGTGGATGCGCCCCCGGGGTGGGATTCGGCCGCGGTTTCCCGGATTCTCATTGGCGACGCGGCACTGGGCCACATCGGGCTGGCGTCGCCCGAGGCGCTGAACGCCTGTGATATCGAGGCCCGCGCATCGGCCTTCGAGGTCAGCCTCGACGTCTTAGCCGAAATCGAGCCTGCCTCTCGCCGCATGACGCCCCTGCCGAAATACCCGCCCTCTCTGCGCGATCTTGCGGTCGTGGTGGCCTCCGGGCGGACCAACGGGCAGGTGGAGGAGGTCATCAGGCAGGCGGGTGGGGAATGGCTCGAATCGGTGAATCTGTTCGACGTCTATGAAGATTCCACTCTCAGATCTTCCGGAGAGAAGAGCCTGGCCTATTCGCTGGTGTTTCGCCATCCGGAAGCCACGCTTACCGATGTCCAAGTCGGCGAGGCGTTCGAGAGAATTCTCCAAAGCCTGAGTGACCGCCTGGGCGCGCGTCTTCGCTCGTGATGATTTCCTTGACACCGTCTTTTTGCGAATTTAGAATCATTTGCATGTGCTAATCGCTTCCTTGGTTTTCTTTCGCCCTTGGAAAGAGTGTCCGAATGGTCATTGAAAAGCTGGATGCGCTCGAAACCGCGCTCTCGAACATGTTGGAGGAGCTCAATGCGCTGAAAGGCTCCCGGGTGGAACTGGAGTCCCAGCTCGAGAAGGCGAAGGAAGAGTCCCGGGCTGATTCCGAGGCCGCGCGCGCCCAAGCCGATGCGCTGGCGAAACTGCGGGCGGAAAACGAACGGCTTCAAAAGGAGCAGGTCGAGGTTCGAGAGCGCGTGGAGAAGATTTTGAGGCATATCGAGTAGTTTGTGGCAGGATGCGGATGATGACGGCGCAAGGAGGCAGCTTATGGCCGGGGAGAACAAGCTCGTGGTGGAAATTTTTGGCCAGTCCCTGAACCTGAAAAGCGCGGCCAATCCCGAATATACGTCCCAGCTCGCCGAATACGTGAATTCCCAGATCCACAAGGTCTCCCGCCAGTCGAACGATCCAATCAAGGTCGTTCTGCTCGCGTCAATGAACATCGCCAACGAATTGTTCGAGGAAAAGAAGGCGAAGGAAGAGAGCGAGGAAGTCCTTTCGCAGCGCGCCGATTCCCTCCTGGAGATGGTGAGAAGAGCGGGCTGAGCCGAATTTCCCTCCACGCGGCGGATTCCTCCCCCCTGTATCAATCCTCCGGTTTTGGTGGCATAATGCGTTTTTGCTTTGACCCTGCCGTGTTCGTGATGGGGGAAAGCATCTTGACCCAGTACTGTTTTGACGGGAGTTCTCCTCCACGGTGGTGAGCCGCTTCCCTTGGGGAGTCGGGCCTAAAGCCGTGGCTCTGAACGCCCACCTGGCGAAAGCTGGGTTCAAAGCGAACTTCACACGGCACAGGGGCGGGGTCATCAAGGCATGTTCTCCGGGCAGGTGCCCCCGGGGTTTTCGCTCGCCGGGCGAGTGGGCGCGGCCGCGGCGTCGAAAGCGAATTCATGGCCGGAGCAGAGGACGGAAAACGAGTCGTTCGGCGGAGGATGAAGGAGAGGAGATCGGGCCTCTCTCCCGCCGAGTCCGAGAGGCTGAGCCGGTCGGCGGAGCGGCGCCTGGATGTGCTTTTGCGCTTCATGGGCGCTCGCAGGGTGGGAATATACGCGGCGGTGCGCGGCGAGATGGACTTCTCGCCGCTCTGGAATGAGGAAAACGATGTCCGAAGGAGATATTACTTCCCCAGAGTGGAAGAAAATGTCCTGCGCTTCTGCCCGGTGAATCATCCCGATACGGAGCTTCGGCCCGGCGCGTTTCAGATTCCTGAGCCCATCCCCGGTCTTCCCGCCCTGGACGCGAATGAACTGGACGCGGTCGTCGCCCCCGGTCTGGCGTTCGACGCTTGCGGCGGCCGGCTGGGCAGCGGCGGCGGATTCTATGATCGCGCGCTTTGTCGCTCCAGCGGCGATCTTGCTGGTTCCGGGACTTTGCTGGTGGGCGCCTGCTATGCGTTTCAACTGCTCGCCGGCGAATTCTTGAGGAGGGACGCCTGGGACGTTGACGTTGACTGGGTGATAACCGACAGGGGGGCGATGCGCAGCCTCCCACGTGAATATATGCCCTAGGAGGCGAATATGGAAAACGTGGCTTTGCTGCAGATAATCGTTGCCGCCGCTGTCGCCGGCGGCGCGGCGGCGCTCATCGTCATGCGGGTGATGAAGCGCCGGCATGAGCGGGCGATCACCCGTATCGAGGCGGATTCCGAGGAGCGGGTCCGACGGATTGAAGAGAGCGCCTCGAAGGAGCTTTCGCAGAAGATTCAGGAATCGCAGGTGGCGCACAAGTCGGAGCTGCTGCAGGAGCGAGAGCGCATTCAGCAGGAGAACGAGTCCCGCCTGGAGGAGATTCAAAAGCTCGAGCAAAGGGTGAATCAGCGCGAGGAGACGCTGGACAGGCGCCGCGAGAGCCTGGACGGCAAGGAGGCGGCTCTCGAACGCCGGGACGCCGAGCTGGGCAGGAAAGAGGAGGAGGCGAGGCGCGAGGCGGCGCGCTACAGGCAGATGCAGGAGGAGGAAATCAGGAAGCTGGAGGAGATTTCCGGCCTGAGCGTCGAGAACGCCAAGAAAGAACTGATGGATCGCTTCATGGAGGAGGCGAAGCAGGATATCGCCGCGGAGGCGCGGCGCCTCGAGCGCCAGGCAAAAAATTCCGTAGAGTCGGAGGCGCGGAAAGCGCTCGCCCTCGCCGTAGAGCGCTTCTCCTCGGAGCACGTGGCCGAAAATCTGGTGAGCGTGGTGGATTTGCCGACGGATGAGATGAAGGGCCGCATCATCGGCCGGGAGGGCAGAAACATCCGCGCCCTAGAGATGGCGACCGGCGTGGACGTGATCATCGACGACACGCCGGAGGCCGTCGTCGTCTCCGGTTTCGACAAGATTCGCCGCGAGACGGCGCGCCTCGCGCTCGAGGCGCTGGTGCAGGACGGTAGAATCCACCCGGGCAGAATCGAGGATATCGTCAACAAGACGAAAAAGGACATTGACGATCAGATACGCCGGGCGGGCGAGGAGGCCGTCATGGAGCTGGGGGTGGGCGACGCGCACCCCGAACTCGTGAAGATGCTGGGCCGCCTGAAATACCGCACGAGCTACAGCCAGAATGCGCTGATGCACTCGAAGGAGGTGGCCTATCTCGCCGGAATGCTGGCGGATGAGCTGAAGATGGACCCCGCGATGGCCAAGCGCGCCGGCCTGTTTCACGACATCGGCAAGGCGGCGACGCATGAAGTCGAGGGCTCTCACGTCCAGATAGGCTACGACATCGCGAAGCGCTACAACGAGCCGCCCGAGGTGCTCAACGCGATTGTCTCCCACCACGAGGACGAGGAGGCGAACTGCATCGAATCCATCCTGGTGAAGGCGGCCGACACGCTCTCCGCCGCCCGGCCGGGAGCGAGACGCGAGATGGTGGAAAGCTACATCAAGCGTCTGGAGGCGCTGGAGAAGATCGCGGAATCCTTCAGAGGCGTCGAGAAATGCTTCGCCATCCAGGCGGGCCGGGAGATTCGCGTATCCGTCCTGCCGGATGAGATCACCGATTCCCAGGCCACCTTCCTGGCGCGGGACATCGCCAAGAGGATCGAGAGCGAGCGCACCTATCCGGGGGAAATTCTCGTCACCGTCATCCGCGAGACCCGCCATACGGCCACCGCGCGCTGAGGCTGTCTTGAGGCTGCTGTTCATCGGGGACGTCAACGGGAAAGTGGGCCGCCGCATGATCTCCGCCCACCTGAGCGCGCTCAGGGATGAACGCGCGGCGGACGTGTGCGTCGTCAATGGAGAGAACGCGACCAGCGGCTTTGGAATAAACAACGCGCACGTCGATGAGTTGTTCGACGCGGGCGCGGACGTCATCACCTCGGGAAACCACATTTGGCATCGCAGGGAAACCGCGGATTTCATCCTGCGAGAGCCCCGTCTGCTCAGGCCGGCGAACTATCCCCCGAAAACGCCGGGGAGAGGCGCGTTCATCCTGGAGTGCCAAAAGGGACGCCTCGGCGTCTTGAACCTCATGGGCCGCGTCTTCATGCCGCCCATCGAATGCCCCTTCCGGGAGGCCGATGAAGTCTTGCGAAAAATGGACCGCGAAACGAAAATGATTATGGTCGATTTTCACGCGGAGGCCACGAGCGAAAAAGTGGCGATGGGCTGGCACCTCGACGGCCGCGTGAGCGCCGTTTTCGGGACGCACACCCATATTCAGACGGCGGATGAGCGGGTGCTGCCCAAAGGCACGGCGTTCATCACGGACGTCGGCATGACGGGGCCGCGCAATTCCGTCATCGGCATGAAAACCGAGATCGTTCTGGACAGGTTTTTGTCCGGGCTCCCCCGCCGCTTCGAGGTGGCCGGAGGAGAAGGGCAGCTCAACGGCGCGCTCATCGAAATGTCCCCGGACACGGGAAAGGCCCTCTCCATCGAGCGCGTCCGGCTTTGCGAGGGAAGCGGGTAGCGGCTGCGGCGGCCCGGCGCTTCTTCGACGCCGGAATCAAGGGCATCCGTTTTGATGGGCCGCCTTTTCGTATGCGCGGATGGCGGATTCCCGCGCCTTTTGATTGTCGAGCGCTTCAAGCAGCCGCTTCAGGCGCCATTTGGGCGAGCGCGACTCCAGAAAGGCCTGTCTTTCCTCAAGCGGCATCCCGAGGCTCTCGGCGAGGGCGAAGGAGAGGTGAAACGGGTTGTTTCGCCATTCCTCCGGCAGGTTCAGGAGCGTTGCTCCACGTTCCTTGAAGGCGTTCCACACGCTTCGGCATAATTCCCCGGCATCTTCCGAATCGTCGAGAAAATCGCCCACCTCTCCCTCGAGGTAGGGGCGGGCGTCATAGGTGCGGAAGAGTTCAAAGCGCCGTTCACCCCGGGTCAGAATGTTCAGTCTGCCGTCGGGGAATTTTTCGATCACCTGGATGACGCGGCGCCGCGCATCCGATTTTGTGGACGCCGCTTTTCTCCACCAGGACGATCCCGAAGGGCGCGCCCTTTTCCACGCACTCGCCAATCATGAGCTTGTAGCGTTCCTCGAAAATATGCAGGGGCAGGCGCTGCCCGGGGAGGAGCACGACCTGGAGCGGGAACAGGGGCAAGCGATAGGTAGCCATGAGAAAAGTGTAGTCCGAATGGTTCGGATCTGGAACTCTTGAAGTATTTTCACGGAGAAGAAAAACCTAGGTGTCCCCAAGCCGCGCCCCTTCTCCGCAGGGCGTCCGAATCAGCCCCGTACTGGCTTGGGGGCGGGCGGATATGGTATTTTGCCTCATCCGGGAATAGAAGGCGTCGCCTGTTTTTTGTTGTTGCGGAGTTTTTCATGATGAGCGAGCCGAGCATCGCCACGGCGCAGAAAGCCTGGCGCGAGGATACGGAGCAAGAGGGGAGGACGACGCTCTCCGGTATCGCCTTGCCGGCGTTTTTCGGCCCGGAAGAAGCGGGCTCCGGGGGCTTTGACGAAAAGCCGGGCTCCTATCCCTACTCGCGCGGCATCTATGAAACCATGTATCGTGGCAGGATCTGGACGATGCGTCAATACGCCGGCTTCGGCAGCGCCGGGGAGAGCAACGTGCGCTATCGCTACCTCCTCGAACAGGGACAGATGGGCATTTCCGTGGCTTTCGATTTGCCCACCCAGATCGGCTACGACCCCGATCATCCCCTCGTGAGCGGCGAAGTGGGCCGCGTGGGGGTGTCCATCGCCTCCATTGAGGATATGGAGGTTTTGCTGGAGGGCATCCCCCTCGACAGGATTTCCACGTCAATGACCATCAACGCCACCGCCGCCATCCTGCTGGCTTTGTACGTTGCGGTGGCCGAGAAGCGCGGCGTCCCCTCCGAGGCGCTCAGGGGAACGATTCAGAACGACATCCTGAAGGAATACATCTCTCGCGGAACCTATATCTACCCGCCGGGGCCGAGTCTGCGCCTGATCACCGACGCCGTCTCGTTTTGCAAGGAAAGGGCGCCGAAATGGAACGCCATATCAATTAGCGGCTATCATATTCGAGAGGCGGGGTCCACGGCCGTGCAGGAAGTCGCCTTTACGCTCGCGAACGCCATCGCCTACGTGCGGGCCGTGGTGGACGCCGGCCTGAACGTGGATGAAGTCGGCTCGCAAATCTCCTTTTTCTTCAACGTTCACAATCATTTTCTGGAGGAGATCGCGAAATTCCGCGCCGCGCGAAGGCTCTGGGCGCGGATCATGCGCGAGCGGTTCGGAGCGCGCTCCGAGAAGGCCTGCGCGCTTCGATTTCACTCCCAGACCGCCGGCAGCGCGCTGACCGCGCAGCAGCCGAAGAACAATGTCGTTCGGGTCGCGCTCCAGGCAATGGCCGCGGTGCTGGGGGGCACGCAGTCGCTCCATACGAATTCCATGGATGAGGCGCTCTCTCTTCCCACGGAAGGGGCGGCGAGGCTCGCGCTCAGAACCCAGCAGATACTGGCCGAGGAGTCGAACGCGGCAAGCGTGGCGGACCCGTGCGGCGGCGCTTACGCCATCGAGTCTCTCACCTCCGAGATCGCCTCCCGTGCGGAGGCGCTGATTCAGCAAATCGACGACGCCGGCGGGATGCTTCGCGCCATTGAGAACGGATGGGTGCAGCGCCAGATTCAGGAGAGCGCCTACGCTCACCAGCGCCTTGTGGACGAAGGAGAACTGGTCGTCGTCGGCGTGAACCGGCATCAGCAAAAGGAGGAGACCCGCATTTCGACGCTTCAGATTCGCCCGGAGGTCGAGGCGGAGCAGAAAGAGCGCGTCGCCTCGCTCAGAAGACGACGGAACGCCGCGCGCGTGAGCGAAGCGCTGGCTTCTTTGGAACGGGCGGCTGAAGGCCCGGAAAATCTCGTGCCTCACATCCTGAGGGCGGTGAAGGCCCGGTCCACGGTAGGAGAGATCGCGGACGCCATGCGCGAGGCGTTCGGCCTTTATCAGGAAAGCGCCGTCGCCTGAAGCGGCCCAGAGCCGCCTCTCGTCGCCCGGTTTTTGAGATCGGAACGCGCTATTTGGAGAAATCGCCGTATGAAGGGCAATGAGATTCGTCGGAAATTTCTCGACTTCTTCGCCAGCGAGTCGCACAGAATCGTTCGCAGCTCCGCATTGGTGCCCATGAACGATCCCACCCTGCTGTTCACGAACGCCGGCATGGTGCAGTTCAAGGACGTATTCACGGGTCTGGAGAAGCGCGACTACACCCGGGCGGTGACCTCCCAGAAATGCCTGCGGGTGAGCGGCAAGCACAACGACCTCGAAAACGTCGGCCGCACGGCGCGGCACCACACGTTTTTCGAGATGCTGGGCAACTTCTCGTTCGGCGAGTATTTCAAGGACAAGGCGATTGAATACGGCTGGGATTTTCTGGTGAACCGCCTGGGCCTTGACGGAGATCGCATGTGGATCACCGTCTTCAGGGAAGACGACGAGGCGGCGGCGCTTTGGGAGCGGCTCGTGGGCGTCCCGCCCGAGCGCATCGTCCGCATGGACGAGAAGGACAATTTCTGGGCGATGGGGGACACAGGCCCCTGCGGCCCCTGCTCGGAGCTCATCTATGATCAGGGCGACCACATCGTCGGTTCGCCGCCCGGCAGCGGAGCCGCCGATGAGGACCGGGATCGCTATCTGGAGCTCTGGAACCTGGTTTTCATGCAGTTCAACCGGGAGGCTTCGGGCGGGATGGAGCCGCTGCCCAAGCCCTCCGTCGATACGGGGATGGGCCTGGAGCGTCTTGCGGCGGTGGTTCAGAAAGAGGACAGCAATTACCATACCGACCTTTTGGCGCCCCTCATCCATTCGGTTGAGGAGCTTTGCGGCAAGGAATACGGCGGCGGCGACGCGCCGGACGACGTTTCCTTCCGCGTCATCGCGGACCATGTTCGCGCGGTCAGTTTTCTGGTGGCCGACGGCGTTCTTCCGAGCAACGAGGGCCGGGGCTACGTGCTGAGGCGCGTGACGAGACGGGCCTTGCGCCACGGCAGGATGCTGGGCGTTGATGGGCCTTTTCTGGGCCGCGTCACAGGCGTGGTGGCCGACATGATGGGCCATGCGTTCCCGGAGCTCAAGGAAAACCTCAGCTACATCTTCCGCGTCACGCTGGCGGAAGAGGAGAGATTCGCCAACACCCTGGCGCAGGGCCAGCCGCGCATGGATGCGCTTGCGGAAAAGGTGAAGTCCTCGGGCGCGGCGCTCGTCCCGGGAGAGGAGGTGTTCACCCTGCTCGACACCTATGGGTATCCTTTGGATTTGGCGGTGGAGACGGCCTCGTTTCACGGTCTCGGGATTGACCAGGCCGGATTCGATGAAGCGATGGAGCGGCAGCGCGAGCGCGCCCGCGCTCATTGGAAGGGCTCAGGCGAGGCGGCTGTCGATGAAATCTGGCATCGGGCGCGCGACGAGGCGGGCGTCACCGAATTCACAGGCTATGAGAAAGGGGAGGAGGAATCCCGGGTGCGCGTCCTCATCGTGGACGGCGCGCCACGGGAGGAGGCGGGCGAGGGAGTCGAGGCGAGCGTGGTACTCGACAAAACGCCTTTTTACGGGGAATCGGGCGGGCAGGAAGGAGACAGGGGCGGATTCTCGTGGCCGGAAGGCGCGGCGGTCGTCCTCGACACGCAAAAGCCGTTGCCCGATGTCTACGTCCACCGCGTTCAAGTCTCGCAGGGAACGCTCAGGAGAGGGCAAATCCTCGCGGCGCGAATCGACGCGGAAAGGCGGGCGTTTTTGAGGCGAAACCACTCGGCCACCCACCTGCTGCAATACGCGCTGCGCCAGGTTCTGGGAGATCACGTCAAGCAGGCGGGTTCCCACCTTTCGCCCGAAAGGTTGCGGTTCGACTATACCCATTTCACGGCGATGACGACCCGCGAGCGGGAAAGGATAGAAGATATCGTCAACGCGCGCATTCGGGAGAACGCGCGCGTGGAGACGCGCGAGATGCCGATAGACGAGGCGGTTTCCGCAGGCGCAACGGCGCTTTTCGGCGAACGCTACGGCGAGGACGTGCGCGTCGTCTCCATGGGCGATTTCAGCAAGGAGCTTTGCGGGGGCACGCACGCGCGCGCCGCCGGAGACGTCGGCTTCTTCCGCATCCTGCACGAGGGGAGCGTGGCCTCGGGCGTGAGGCGCATCGAAGCGCTGACGGGAGATCGCGCTCTTCAGCAGGCGCGCAAGGAGCAAAGGGTTCTTTCTGCAATCGGGGAACTCACCAAGGCGGCGCCGCTGGAGGAAGCCGAGCGGGTGAAGCGCCTGATCGATCGCGTGAAGACCCTTGAGCGGGAATTGAAGGATTCCCGGGAGAAGCAGTCGCGCGACGAGATGGGCGATCTGGCTTCGGAGGCCAGGGAAATTTCAGGCGTCAAGATGATCGCCGCGAGGCGCGACGGTCTCCGGGCGGGCGATTTGCGCCGAATCATCGACGCGGCGAAGGGCAGGCTCAAAAGCGGCGTGGCAGTGGTGATCGCCGTAACGGACGGAAAGGTCGCCATCGCCGCGGGCGTCACGACGGATCTCACCTCCCGCTTTCACGCCGGTGATTTGGTGAAGGAGGTGGCCTCTCTCGTCGGCGGCAAGGGGGGCGGCAGGCCGGACTTCGCGCAGGCGGGCGGCAAGGATGTCGGGAAAGTGGACGACGCCCTCGCCGCGGTTCCCGGGCTGATCGAAAAAATGGCGTGAGGGCGCGCTTCGCCCGGTTCGCGCGGATTCGCCGATCATCCCTGCTTCGGAGAAAACCTTGAGGAATACGGCTGCGGCCGGCGCGTCGCCAGAGCGCCTCAAGAAAAGAAGAATCTCCCTGCTCATCGTCTCCCACATTGCGAACGACAGCTATTTCGGTTTTCTCCCGCCGCTGCTCCCCCTCATCGTCGAGCGCATGGATTTGCCCCTGAGTCTGGCGGGCCTCCTCGCCACCACGCTTTCCGTCACCGGCGCCGTGGGCCAGCCCCTTTTCGGCTACTTTGCGGACAGGCTCAGAAAGGGATGGCTCCTGGCGCTCGGCCCTCTGGGCGGCGCGCTTCTCGCGTTCATGCTCTATATGCCGAACTTCTGGCTTCTCATGCTCCTTATGCTGGTGGCGGGCTCGGGCTCGGCCTGCTTTCACCCCGTGGCCTCGGTCATCGCCGGTCAGTCATCGGGCGCGAGAAAGGGATTCGGGATGTCGCTTTACGTCGCAGGCGGCCGCTTGGGGGTGGGGCTGGGGGCGGGGATGGCGACGTTCATCGTCACGCGCTGGGGCATTGACGCCATCCCCTACGCCAGTCTCGTCGGCATCCTTGTCGGTATCCCCCTGCTTTTCGTCTCCCCGCCCATCAGGGCGGCGGGGAGCGGCGGCGCCTCGCAAGGCTTCGCGCAAACGGTGCGGATGCTCGGTTTCGTGTTCCGGCCGCTTTTTCTGCTGTGGCTCGTGAACCTGTGCCGCACGACGGTGACGATGACCGTGCAGGTGTTCCTGCCCATATACATCATCGCCAAAGGCGGTTCGCTGGCCGCGGGCGGAACGGCGATTACCCTGTTCCTGTTCGCCGCGGCCCTCGGCGGCATCTATGGCGGGCACCTCTCGGACGTGTTCGGCAGGCGGGTCGTGACGATTGCGGCCATCTGCGCGGGCACGCCGGCGCTGGGCATGGCCTTTCTGTTCGATGAGCCTTTTCGGACGCTGTTCGTGGCGCTCTCGGGCGCCGCTTTCTACGCGCAAATGGGGGTTTCGGTGACGTATGCGCAGGAAATAGCCCCTGAACACGCCGCCCTGGTGAGCAGCTTCATGCTGGGCGTGGTCTGGTTCGCGGCGAGCATCGGGATGATCGCCGTAGGCGGCTTGGCCGATTTCATCGGCGTGGAGACGGCCTTGCCCGTCATCTGCATGGCGTTCGGTCTGGTCGGCTCGCTCCTCTCCTTCGGACTGCCCAGGGAGACGGAATAGGCCCGTGGCGCGAAAATTCAAACCCTTGGCCGTGGAGCGCGACATAGCCGAGGAGATGGCCTCTTCCCTGGGCCGCATCGGGAGCGAGTTCTCCCGACGCCGCGAAAAGGCGTGGAGCGCATGGCGCGCATGGGAGAAGGGGCGAGGGCCGGGCGGCGAGAGCAGGGAAAGGCTTGAGAGCGCGCTCCGTCACGCGATGGATGAAGCGGAGCGCTGGCGGTATTTCCTCATCGTTCAAAGGGAGACGATGGGTCTTAGGAACCACGCGGAGGTGAGCCGAAAATATCCGCTTCCCCAAGTGCCGGGCAGGCCGCCCGCCGCGGGCGATCCTTCTAGTCCGCGTCTCGCTTGGCCTGGAGGATCTTCACGAGGTTGGCGTAGGAAGTTCTCCGGATGACGGAGCGGAACTGCTCGCGATAGTTTTTCAGAAAACTGATGCCCTCCACCAGGACGTCATAGACGCGCCATGCGTCCTCCACCTTGTGCATGCGGTAGGCGATGGAGACTTCCCGATCGTCTTGCAGTATCACTTTGGTATTGACCTTGACGAATTCAGGATCGCCGACCTCCTTGCCGAAGACGATTTGCTCATCCGTGTAGCTTTCCAGCTTGTCGGCGTAGTTGCGTTCCATGAGACGGCTGAAAAGCAGGATGAAGTCGCTTTTCTCCTCCGGCGTGCGCTTTCTCCACTGCCTCGCGAGGCTTCGCCTGGACATTTCCTCGAAATCGAAATACTGGTGAATGATCTTGCGAATGCGGCTTCTGCGCTCCGCTTTTCGCTCGGGTTCTTTCAAGTCAGGCTCGCGGAGAATTTCCAATACGCCGCGTATTCCCGCGCGTAATTGCTCCGTCGCCTCTCCCGCGTCGGCGGGCGGCGCGATGAGCGCGCCTGCGAGAAGCGCGGCGATAAGGAATGGAAGGCGTTTTCTCGACAACATGGCTTCTCCTCGCGCGCCGCGAATCCGAAAATGGCGAAGTCAGAATGACGCCGCGCTTTTCAACGCATGAAGGGGCGCTTCGACTTCCCGAACGCTCGCTCGAAGGTTTCGTGAGCGAAGAGAGCGGCGCTTCGCCGTTTCGCGCCATCCCCTTCGGGGCGGGCTTTTTATTTCACCTTGCCAAAGACAAATTCGCCGATGAGCTTTTCAATGTCAATCGGAGGCTCCGTCTCCCGAATCCGTCCGCCCGGGGGGATGGTTTTTTCCGCTCCGCCCTGGCTGAGGCTGATGTATTTGTCGCCCAGAATCCCTTTCGTCCGGATGGAGGCGATGGCGTCCCGCGAGAGGCGGATGTTTTCGTCAAGGCGGAGCGTGAGCTTCGCGTCCTCTCCGTCAAGGGATATTCCGCTTACGCGCCCGATGGGCACGCCCGCCATTTCCACCGGGGCGCCGCGTCTCAAGCCCGTCGCGCTCGTGAATTTCGCTGAAATCTCGTATGTGCCGGCATCGAAAATGTCGAGGCCGCCGAGCTTGACGGACAGGTAGGCGAGGGCGAGGATTCCCGCCAGAACGAATGCGCCGACGCCGAATTCCACGTTTTTCCGGGACAAGGTTCGTTCCTTCTTCAGATGAGAATAGAGGTGAGGAAGTAATCGCCTACCAGTATCAGGACGGAAGACAGAACCACCGCCGAGGTGGTCGCTTTTCCCACTCCCTCGGCGCCGTGCCCGCAATGATATCCCTTATAGCAGCAAACCCACGTGACGAGCAGGCCGAAGACGAGGGACTTCCATGCGCCTACGGTGATGTCGCGCATCTCGATCTTGTCCTGCATCTCGCCGAAAAAAGTGCCGGAACTCATCCCCATCAGCTCCACGCCCACGAGATAGGCGCCGAATATGCCGATGATGTCGCAAAGCGCCGTGAGCAGGGGAAACGCTATCACGCCCGCGAGCAGTCGCGGAGAGACGAGGCGCTGCAGGGGATTCACGGCCATGCTCTTGAGGGCGTCCACCTGCTCGGTGATTCGCATGATGCCGATTTCGGCCGTCATGGCGGAGCCCGCCCTTCCGGTGACGACGAGGGCGGTAAGCACGGGCCCGAGCTCCCGGATGAGGCTGAAGGCGACGGCGGGGCCCAGGAAGGCTTCGGAGCCGAATTTTCTGAAGGCGTAAATTCCCTGAAGCGCCAGGACCATTCCGGTGAACAGGCCGGTCAGCAGGACGATGGAGAGCGAACCCGCGCCGATGATGTATATCTGGCGCGTCAGAAGCGAAAATCGCCAAGGCGGCGCGAAGAGCCATCGAATGGATTCCGCCAAGAAGATCGCGGCGCCGCCCATGCCCCCGATGACGCCCATTGCGCGCCGGCCAAGCCCCCGGACGCTCTCCTGGATGATTGCCGCGAAACTCATTGGGCCCGCCTTCTATTCCTCACCATGAGGAAGTATAGTGCGCATCGTCAGTTGTGAGGCGATTGCGGGGGGCGGCACGCGCGCGATTCGCGCGACTTTGAGAAAGCGTTCCCAGTGTATCGCTCTCGGCGGCGGAAAAGCAACGCTTGAGCAAGCGGCGGCATTCCTCTGAGGGTTTGTTTTTTCCATGAGAAACGAAGCGCTCGGCCCCCTGTCGAAATACATTGAATACGGCGTGCGCAGCCATACGGCGGATTTTGCGCAAATCACCCGCTTCGTCGTCATGATTTACGTTCCGATATCCATGGCGGCGCTCTCTGTCCATCCCTCGATCAAATCGTTGATGGACCCGGAGGCGAACCTCGCGCTCCTGTTTCCGCTCATGATCGCCTCCCAGTTACTCTTGCGCGTATTGCAGGTGTTTCTGTTCATTCTTTTGATTCTGAGGGTGGAGTCCGAACGCAAGGGAGACGGCGGCGTCTGGGATGTCGCCGAGGCGGTGAATCGCCTCAAATCCGTCGCCAAGGTGGATCTCGCCTACACCTTCGGCCTGCAGCTGCTGGGCGTCATCGGGTTTGCGTCCGCCTTGTTCGTCTTCGGCTTTCTGTTCGGGGACTCGCCCATTGCGCTTCCGTTCGCCTTCGCCGTGACGGCTTTTCTCGTTCTCACGCCCGCCGTGCGCTATTATTTTTGCACCCTGACCGCGCTGCTGTATGGCGACGGCTTCGCCGAAGCCTTCCGCCGCGCCGGCGCGGTTTCAAGCGGCGGGGAGAGAACCGTTGTCGCCCTGGCGATGACCTATCTTCTGGTCTGGTTCGTCCTGTGGCAGTTGATACAGGGAATGTTCGGCGGCGGCCTCCTGGGACAGGTGCTGCTGCAAACGGGCGTGATGGTGACCTCTATTTCCTATTATCTGGCGGGGTATCTCCTTTTTTCGGACCTCTGCCAGTGGGCGAGCGCGAGCCGCGTGGATGAATCGGGGGCGAATTCGGACGACGCGGGCGATGCGTAGGGCGGCCCCTACAGAAAAATATCGAAGCTCAGCCCGTCGTAGGCGAGCTCCACGCCGCTGGGCAGGCTCCGGTTGGTTTCGTGGTATTCCAGCTCGTAGCTGGTGTGGGTGAAATACGTCTGCTCCGGCTTCAGCGCGTTGACGACCTCCAGCGCCTGGGCGACCGTGAAGTGGGAGGGGTGCTCCCGGTGCCGCAGGGCGTCGAGGATGAGGACGCGCACCCCCGACAGAATTTCCATGGATTTCTCCGGAATGGCGTTGCAGTCCGTGGCGTAAGCGAAATCACCCACCCGCAGGCCCATCACCTTCATGCCGGCGTGTTCGATCTCGAAAGGAATGACGTTGATGCCGGCCGCCCCGAAAGCGGCGCCGTCAACCTCCTCCACCGTGAGCTGAGGCTTGAATCCGCCTCCGTCCCGCGCGTCTTTGAAGATGTAGCTGAAATTCCGGCGGAGAATCTTCACCGTGTTGGAATAGGCGTAGCAGGGAATCGGCTTTTGCATCAGGAAATTGAAGGTGCGCAAATCGTCGATGCCGTGAGTGTGATCCGCGTGAAAATGGGTGTAGACCACCGCGTCCACGCGGGTGATCCGGTGTTCGAGCGCCTGCGCGCGCAAATCGGGTCCCGTGTCCACGAGCAGGTTTCGTCTCTCGTGCTCGATGAGGATGCTCGGGCGCAGCCGCTTGTTCCTGGGGTCGTCCGAAAGACAGGCGGGACTCGTGCACCCGATGGAGGGAACGCCCGTGGAGGTTCCGCAGCCGAGGACGGTGACCCGCGCGCGCGAACTCATTTCACCGACTCCGCCAGCGTCTGGGCGGCGGTCTGCGCGTCTTCCCTCGATACGTCCAGATGGGTGACGGCGCGAAGCATTTTCGCGTTCGGAATGGAGAAGGCGACGCCGTTCGCCATCGTCGCCTCATTGATCTCGCGCGCCGTTTTTCCGGTTCCCGAGACGTCCAGGAACACGATGTTCGTGGGCGTCGTGTCATGGACCGGCCGAACCCCGGGGATGCCGGCGGTGAGTTCGGAGAAGAGCTGGGCGTTGGCGTGATCATCCGCCAGGCGCGCCACGTGGTGGTCCAGAGCGTAGATTCCCGCGGCGGCCAGAAGGCCGGCCTGGCGCCAGCCGCCGCCCCACATCTTGCGGTAGCGGCGCGCTTTTTGAATGAACGTTTTTTCCCCGAGAAGCAGGGAGCCCACGGGGCATCCGAGGCCTTTGGAGAGGCAAAAGCACATCGAATCGCAACGCCTCCCCCATTCCTGCGGGGGAACGCCCGAGGCGACGATGGCGTTGAAGACGCGGGCGCCGTCCATGTGAAGGAGGATGTTCCGCTCTTTCGAGAAGGCGCGCAATTCGTCGAGACGATCGGGGAGAAATACGCTGCCTCCGCCCTGGTTGTGCGTGTTTTCCACCCAGAGGAGGGCGCTTTTTGGATACGCCCCTTCAGGGCGAAGCCACTCCTCGGCCTCATCCCGGCCATAGACGCCGCGGTGAGCGGAGGCCAGGGCGAATTGAACCCCGGACAGGAAAGCGCCGGCGGCCTGTTCGCTTCGGAAAGGGTGACAATGCGAGTCGGCGATAATCTCATCCCCCGGGTTCGTGTGGACCTTGATGGCCAACTGGTTGGCCAGCGTGCCGGAGGATACGAAAAGACCCTCTTCCTTGCCGAAAAGCGCGGCCGCCTTCCGGGTGAGCTCGTTGACGCTCGGGTCTTCTCCGATGGTGTCGTCGCCCACCCGCGCCCTGGCGATGGCCTCGCGCATCGGAGGGGTGGGGCGCGTTGCGGTGTCGCTTCTGAGATCGATGAGAGGACGGGACACGGGCGAACCCCCCGAGGCTCCGGCCCCCGCCTCCGGGAGCCGGGCTTCACGCGCTCGATTTTCCTGTTCCGGTTGCCGGAGAATATATTTGCATAATCGCGCGCGGTTTGCCAAATTATCGCCTCGTCCTTTTCGGATTTTCCGAACTCCCTTGCGCGCCTGAAAAATGAGCCGGACATGCGAACCCTCGACGGACTTCCGATTTTCGAAGATGATTTTCTAAAGCGCGCGAGGTCGTATCAAATGCGGCGCCTATATGCGGGGTTGCTGTCCTCGACCTTGGAGTTCGGCGTCCTTCTCCTGTTTTTGTTCCGGTATTTGGGCGTGGATGTCGGGAACTCATCGGGCGGCTCGTTCTGGAGCGGGTTCGCGGTTTTCTCCCTTATCGCCGTTTCCAAAACACTGGTTTCCCTGCCTTTTGATTTCTACGGAAGCTACACGCTCGCCCATCGGGAAAACCTCTCGAACGAATCGGCCACTGGCTGGCTGTGGGACAGGTGCAAGGGGGCTGCGCTTTTGCTACTCTTCGGCGGCGGAGCCAGCGGCGGCTGCCTGATGGTCATGGCCGCGTGGCCGAACCATTGGTGGTGGATAGCGGCGCTGGCTGCGGCGTTGTTGCTGGTTTTCATCTCCCTGATCGCCCCCGTTCTGCTCGCGCCCCTCTTTTTTCGCTTCAGACCTCTGGCGGACGAGCATCTCAAGGAGCGCCTTCTCGCCTTGCTGGAGAAGACGAAGGCGAAAGTCCGCGGCGGCGTTTGGGAGATGGAAATGAGCTCCAAGAGCAAGACGGCGAACGCCGCGCTGATCGGTTGGGGGCCGTCCCGGCGGGTGATTCTCTTGGACACGCTGCTTGGTTTTGCGCCCGATGAAATCGAGGCCGTTCTCGCGCATGAAATCGCGCATCACGCGGGCCGTCATATCGCGGTTTTCCTGGCGATGAAAAGCGCGGTGGTGGCTTTGAGCCTGTATGTCTCCCACAAGGCGCTGGGATGGCTGGGAGAGGCGAACCCCGCTTTCGCGCAGCCGGGAGAAGCCGCCGGCGTCGTGGTTATATGGATCATCCTGACCTGCGTGGGAATGGCGATGTCGCCTTTGTTTCTGGCGGTCTCTCGCGCGCTCGAGAACTGGTGCGATCAATACGCCGTCCGGCACGCGCGGACGCGAGGCGGCTTGGCCTCAGCCCTCGCAAGGCTGTGCGAGCGGAATCTGACGGACCCCGCGCCGCCCGGCTGGGTCGTCGCGCTCTTTCATTCGCATCCGCCGGTTTCGGAGCGACTGGCGAAGATCGAATCCTGGGAGAGGGCTTGAAGGGCGAATTGGACGCCTGCGAACCGATACCTTCGGAGCGGACGGCCTTGTTGCGGCTCGCCGGGTCTCGATCGGCGCGCTAGCGCATTTTGCGCATTCTCTCGACGTAAGGGATGACCCACTTCTCGATGCTCGGGTGTTTGGACGATGCGAAGGGGCTCGGTTCGCCCACCCTTTGAAGTTCCGCGCTTCCGCCTCGTTCTCTCAAAATTTTCAAAAAAGCCTCGGCGCCGCTGATCGGGTAGGGCGCCTTGCGGTTATGAATAAGAAGAATCGGGGCTTTGATTGTGTCCGCCGCCCGGATGGCGGAGCGCGCCCGATAGTCCGCCATTCTTCGCGCGGGCGGGCCGCCGATCGCCGCGCGCATCCTCGCCTGCTGTTTGCTCGGCAGGCGTGCGTAGGCTTTCTCCGGTTCGTATAATCCGTTTTCGAGAATCAGAGCCGAAATGTTTTCGCTCCTTGCCGCGGCGAGGGCGGCCGTCGAAGCGCCTTGTCCGACGCCATAGATGAAAACGCCGTCTTTTTCGACGTTCGGCCTGGTTCTCAGATAACGGATGGCGCCCAGCGCGGCCTCCACGCTCCTCGGCCCGGCGAAATCCTCAGGCCCCGTGGACGCGCCGAAGCCGGGCAGCGAGACGCTCATGAGGAAAAACCCGCCTCGCGCGTGGTTCAACATGGCTCGTCTGAATCGTTGGGCGCGGGCGTCCGCCCCATGGAGGAGAAGTATCGCCGGCCAAGCTTTGCCGGGCGAAAGCCCCCCGACGGGAGGCCAGACGGCGTAAGCCTCCACGCGCCCCCAGTCAAATTCCAGAAACCACTCCCGAATCCTCTCGCCGCGCGCGGTTTTCGTCTCATAGCCTCCGCCGCAGCCGGCGAGCAGGAACGCGGCTATCAGCAGGGAGGATCCTCCACGAAGGAGGTTTCCGGAGAGTCTCTTCAAGGTCACGTCACATCCCTTTTCACCTTTGAGGATGGAGCCGTAAAGGCTTTGGTTCATCGGCGACGAAGAAAGCGTCCAAAAATAACGCCCGCCCGACGGATATTATACTTTCGGGGCGCGTCAAGGCGGAAAAAGGTTGCGCATTCTTTATTTTTGTATTATATTCGCTTTTACGTAAGGTGAAGAATCTGCAAATTCTTCATGTAGCGACAGGTTTTTAACATCATTTCAACACAAAATATAGTGCGTAATGACGGAACAGGCACTATATATAGGAGTAAGAGGGATTTCCATTCTCTTTCTCAAAAGGGGAAGCAGGAAAGGAGGCCCGTCATGGCGACCACGAGACGAATCCCCGGACGCGAGGCGATTGAGACGAGCCAGACCTCGAAGCGCGTTCACCAGGCCTGTATGCGGAACCTCGCTCTTTATCTGCAGGGCCAAATCTCTTATGAGGATTGGCGAAGGCGACAGGAGGAGCTCGAATCAATGCTTACGCCCGCGCCCGAGCTCCCCTTCATCGGGTGGAATCCCAAAACGCCACAGACGCCCGAGGCCGCCTGATTTCCTTCCTCGTCCGGGCGCAGCCGCCCGAACGGGCGCCGTTTTCCATGATGCGCTTGCTCCTCTTTTTCGTCCGCTGGCGCCGTTTTTCACGCCTCGCGCTTTCCCGCTACTCCCCCACGGGGTAATCTGCGCTTCGGTTTTTCCAGAAAGGGGATTGTTCGATGAAGCGCCCCCCGCTTTCGATGAGACGCAACATCGGCATCATCTCTCACATCGACGCCGGAAAGACGACGACCACGGAGCGCATGCTGTTCTACTCGGGCGCCGTGCACCGAATCGGGGAAGTGGACGACGGCTCGGCGACCATGGACTGGATGAGCCAGGAGCGCGAGCGCGGCATCACCATCACCTCGGCGGCCATCACCACCACCTGGGCCGATCATGAAATCACCATCATCGACACCCCCGGCCACGTGGACTTCACAATTGAGGTGGAGAGAAGCCTGCGCGTGCTCGACGGCGCCGTCGCGATTTTCAGCGCGGTGGAGGGCGTCGAGCCGCAGAGCGAGACCGTCTGGCGCCAGGCGGATAGATTCGGCGCGCCGCGGATCGCCTTCATCAACAAGCTGGATCGCCTGGGCGCCGATTTTGAGCGCGCGGTGGGGATGATGGTCGAAAAGCTGGGGGCCAAGCCCGCGCTCATGCAGTGGCCCGACGGGGAGGGAGAACGCTACACCGGTCAGGTCGAGGCGCTGAGCGGTGATTTTCTCACCTGGGAGGAGGGAGCGATCCGTCGGACTGCCCCCCCCGAGGCGCTTACGGGGAAGGCGGCGCAGCTGAGGGAAGCACTCGTCGAGGCGGCGGCGGATTATGACGAATCCCTGATGGAGGCGTATCTGGAGGGGGGCGACATCGACGCCGCGGCGGTGAAGGCGGCGCTCAGGCGCGCCGTGCTTGCGGGCGAACTCGTCCCCGTTTTTTGCGGCTCGTCCTTGAGGAACAAGGGAATACAGCCCCTGCTGGACGCCGTGGTGGATTATCTGCCCTCCCCGGCGGACGTTCCTCCCGCAATCGGTCTCCGACCGGGGGATGGGGAGCGCGTCGCCCGCCCGCCCGCGGAGGACGCGCCTTTTTCCGCTCTGGTCTTCAAGGTGCAAATGGACGAGGGCAGGCGCCTCACCTACCTGAGGGCATACAGCGGCGAGGCGAGGACGGGCGACGGCCTGTGGAACCCCGCGCGGGGAGGCGGCGAGCGCCTCGCCCGGCTTTTCAGGATGTATTCCCACAAGCGCGAGCGCCTAGAGGTCGTGGGGCCGGGAGACATCGTAGCGGCGGCGGGTCTCAAGGAGGCGGCGACGGGAGACACCCTTTGCGACGAAAAGGAGCCGGTGGCGTTCGAGTCGATTCTCGCGCCCCGGCCCGTCATCTCGGTCGCGGTGGAGTCCGGGGACGCGGCGGGAGCCGGAAAGCTGAGCGAAGTCCTGGCGAAGCTTCAGGCGGAAGACCCCACGTTTCAGGCGCGGGTGGATTCCGAGTCCGGCCAGACGGTGATGAGCGGCATGGGCGAGCTTCATCTGGAGGTGCTCGCGCGGCGGATGGCGGAGGAGTTCGGCGTCAAGGTTCGCGTCGGCGCGCCCCGCGTGGTCTATCGGGAAACGCTTCTGAAGGAGGCGGAGGCGGAGTTCGTCTTCGACCGGGAGCTGGCGGGCGAGCCCCGCTTCGCGCGGGCGCGCGTGGGCGTGGCGCCCCGGCCCGGCGCCGGCGTCTCCTGCGAGAGCGCGATAAACGACCCCGCGATTCCGGAGCGCGTCATCGCCGCCGCCCTGGAATCCATCGAGGCGTCCGCGTCGAGCGGAGCCATGGCGGGCTACGAGATGACCGACCTGCGCGTCCGCCTGCTTGCAGTGGATTACGACCCCGAGCGGAGCGCCGAGGCCGCCTTCGCCATCGCGGCGGCGAACGCCTTCACGGAAGCCTGCCGCGCGGCGGGGGGGCAGCTTCTCGAACCCGTCATGTCGGTGGAGGTCTCGACCCCGGGAGAGTTTCTGGGCGCGATCATCGGCGACCTCAACGCGCGCGGCGGAAAGATATCCGCAACGGAGGAGCGCGTCGGGGCCAGCGTCATCCGCGCCTCGGCGCCCCTCGCCCGGATGTTCGGCTACGCCACAGCCCTGCGCTCCGCCACCCGGGGCTGCGCAGCCTTCACCATGCGCTTCTCGCGCTACGCCCCCTGCGAGACGGAGGGATCATGAATGAGAGAATTTATACTGGTTTGATACCTAGAACACGCCAAAACATTGCGTGGATTTTGATTCGCATGTTATCGTCCAAGTCTGCCGACGAGATACTAGTTTGTCTAGAAATAATGCTAGAGAAACCTTCAAACTTTTCTAATTTCACTTCCAACAACCCTATGTTGTAAAAAATTGCGATTATCTTTTTCCTAAATTCCTCTGCTTTAATACTATCATCATATAAAAGTTTGGCAGTTTTAGACAAATCGTCTTCTCGTTCGATTTCAGTGGAAAGAAAGTCTAAGCAGAAATTTTCACAGTCTTCTTTGGTTAAATCGGATAATAAAAACTGACTCTTGGATCCTTTTAGTATTTCTGTAAAAGTCGTCATGTTAGGATAATCAGCACTCCACTCATCTTGTAGAGAGCGCAGCCTCTCCTTGGAGTATTCGCCTTCGGCGATGCTTGCTATTCTAGGTGATATTTTAGGTTGGCCTTCTGCTTTGGCGATACATTGATTGAAATATAAGATCACGTCTCGCGGTCGCATGAAGGTTCTGTCTAAAATATAATCAATAGCGAATTGTTTGCCGATTTGTTGCGGGAGTATATCTCTAAAAGAAACTTGACTATTCGTATAAGTTCTTTGAATTAAGTGGTCGATCCTCGTATCCAGGATGTCTATCAGCTGTTTTTTAGTCCATCGGAGCGGAAGATACAAGGATGCCAATTTTTCCTCTTGAAACCCAGGAGCTCGTGTTAAGCGATATACTCTTTGCAATAGGTCAATACGAATTGCGATAATTATTTTGGCATGCCTTACCGAGTTAAAGTTTCGTATTGTATCAATTAGGGAGCGTATTAAGCGGTATCTAACTCGATCTTCCACCCAATCTTCATCAAGCCTATCTATTACGATATAATACTTCTTCTGTGGGTCTGTGAGAACTTCTTCGTCAATGAGATTGATTACGCTTGACAATTCTCTAACTTGAACTCTGTTTACAACAGTTTGTGCTCTTTGGATGATTTCTTTTTTTTGTTCCTCAGTTATTCTCTTTGATGGGTTTATAGATACATTTAACTCGGTAGCTTTCATTCCTATTGAGCCTTCAATCTCGCTTTCTAATTTTTGGGTTATTTCTTTGATACGGTATTCTGTTTCTTCCCAAAACGTTTCACCCCATTGGCGTAAATACTCAACTGCTTCTCTATGTCTTTTGTGCTTGATAAAATCAACCAGTCTCTGCAAGAAAAAGCGATTGCTCTTATTGGACCCGATTGAAAAATGACGCCTGAGAATCTCCACTGTAAAGACATGTCTCCACAATAGCCGAAAAAAAGTGTCAAGATTTACTCCTAAGTCTGAAATGAAGTTCAATATCGTCGAGTTTGATATATAGGAAAGTGCCAAACTTTCTGGCTTTATCTCAATGACACGTTCCGCGTCCCCGCATAGTTTTTTTAAGAGAGCTGTTTTTCCTGTGCCTGTTCTTCCGAGAATTATGCTTCTAGGATCGGTTGTTTCGTGAAGATAGGGGAGGTATCCATTGTCAACGAAGCATGATTGCAAAAACTCTACATCATCTTCTGCCGCAGAAGCTCCAATAGCATCTAAATGTCTGAAGCGAAATGTTTCGGGTTTCTTGGTTCTTTTTATCTTAGACATTTAGGATCAACTCTTAGCATGTGGTTGATTGTCTGATTTGTTGAGTATGGTATGAACATGTTTTTAGTTCAAATCTAAAGTTTTGGAAGAATAGAGATTTTTTTGAGTCCTGCTTATCGACTATCTTCCGCTATTCACTTACATGGCGTCAGGCGGATGTTTCTTGAGAGGGCGCGTAGAGCCAGTCGCTTTCAAACGAGTTGTTTTTCGCGGTTTCTATTAAAGGCGCTATCGTGCGCGCAAGCGCCTCCGTCAATCTTTTCCGGTCGATCAGTTGTTCAGCCGTGAGCTGTAAATCGACGCGATACTCCTCCGTGATCTCCCGAAAGCGACGACGAAAATGTTGGTTCCAGGTCGTCAGCGCCGTATGTTGCAGATCCATGAAAGGTCGTAGATATTTCGCGTGGGGAAGATTGTCTCGTTTTTGGGCGTTCGCTTTCCCGGTCGCCGGAATGACATTCCAAGAGCGGTTGTGTCCGATAAAACTCCAGGGAACATAATGGTCAAGGTAAAAATCCTGCGCGTGAAGCGGCTCGCCGCTGTAAATGCAGCGAATGCCGTCGGGCGCTTTCTTGATAATCTCTTGCCAAAACTCCCTCTCTCCCTTCCATTGTCCACGAGATTGCGGGAAGCCGATCTTGTTGGCGATCGCAGGGGTATTCGGGTTGCGCGCTTGCAGATAGTTCGTCCAGTGCCATAAAACCCAGCATCGAACGATTTCCATATTCCGTTTGAAGTAATCGCGCCAAAGCGGATGCAAGACAATGCTCTTCTCCGTCAGTTTGTATGGAGGCGGGTTTTCGCTCTCAAAGGATTCGCTGGCGAATCGTATCATCGCTTCACGAAATACCTTTTCCGCGCGCGTCGGGTTGTGAATTCTGCGTTTCGCAAAGAAGGGTTGAAGCCACCGATGCGGGACGTTTGTTGTCATCTGCCCGTATATTCGCTTCAACAGTTTCTCATCAACTGTTCCCGGATCGAATCTCCACAGTCCCAAGGCTTCTTTCACAGAGGGAATTTCCGTCATCTTCTTCAGGTGCGATTCCATCCGATCATAGAAGCCAAAATTCAATTTGAAGCGATTGATGGGAACCACCGACTCGCAAAGCATGGAGTTCGACAATTTTTCAAAGGAGATGACATGCTCCTCAGAGACGTCAATCTCTCGCAGAATGGCGAAAGTCCAGAGAAATTTATAGGAGCCGGCCGTGTGTTCAAATACGGAAGATAAAGCGTCAATGGCTTCGTTGCCAAGTTTCTGATCACGAGGGAGGCAATAGATCGGGTCTGGCATGGATTTCCCCCGGAATAAAATCTAATTGACGCCACTTGCGGTTTCGATGAGATGAGGAAGATTCACGCGCACGCCTCTATCAAGGCCAGCCGCCCGTCTTCGCGGATTTTATCGACCCGCCAGATGTCTTCGATCATCTCGATTTCCGAGGGTGAGATGAGCCGCTCCCCGACCTCGCCTTCCAGTTTTCGCAGGCGTTCAAAAATTTCCTCGCGCGCCTCGAAGCGGAACGGCCCCATAACGACCTCGCCGTTCGTCCTGAGCTTGATCTTGCCGTCCCGCCGCACCGTCATGCGGTTCCCGTCGTCCTCGCGTAGCGTGATGAGCCACTCCCGGAAGTCGGCGAGCGCCTCGAGTTTTTCCTCGTCCTCGTGGCCGGAGTCGATCAGCCCGCGCAGGCTCCTGTCCTTCTTGACGACGGTGCACGTCCAGCAGCCGAAGCGCGGCGAGGTCGTCCCGCACGAGGGGGCGTCCTCCTTGCTCAGCACGAGCGGGCAGTCGCCGCCGCCCGCGTTGCGGTAGAGGGTGACGAGGTCGCGGTGGGAGCCGCCCCAGGGCGGCTTGAGCTGCATGAGAATCATCCACACGTCCTCGTCCCGCAGGTCGGCGAGAGGGGCGAACATGCGCAGGCCCTTGATGCTTCCGTGCGGCTTCATCCTGTTGGCTTGGACGCCGCGCTTCTTCATGTTGCGGCGGCGGCTCCCCGATTCGCTTCTGCGCGTTCCGATCAGCAGCGCGGCGCGCCCATGGGCGAGCATCAATTTTTCCAATAGATATTCTGTGGGGAGTATCTTCATTCTGTCCGTACACCACCGGAAGTTGCGCGTCGGAGGGATGTAGCCGCGCCCGATCACGTTGACCCAGAAGGTCTGATCGACGCAGGGCTTCGTCATCGTGACGCGCGCGGGCAGGCGATTCTTTTCCGCCGCCTTTCGGATGGCGTCGAGGCTTTTCTTCAGATGCCGGATGACGAGGGGCGATTCGACGAGGGTGTCGTTCGCCACGACGTGAATCTCGCGCCTGCGCTCCTCCGGCGGACATGAGAGCATGACCTCCCACGCCAGGTGGAGGAGCAGGGTCGAGTCCTTGCCGCCGGAGTAGGCGACGACCCACGGATCGCGGTGCCTCTTGCGATACTCCGCGCGCATGACCTCGCGGACGGCGGCCAGCCTCGCGGCGGCGTCGTCCACGTCTATTTGCGGCAACAGGCTCACGCAATCCCCAGTATGGTGGTGGGCGGAAGAGGCAATATAAGGCTTTACGGATGGGCAATCAACGCGCCGAGGGGCGATCAGCGCGCCCGGAGCCGCCCCCCGATAGCCCCCCGCGCCCACCTCTGATAAGACGCATCCGGGAGTCGGCCGCGGGTTTCGTTCTTCGGAAGTGGGGGAAGGCGTCTTGGATCATGAGTGACGCGGTGCTGGCGATGGGGTTCGCCCTGGGCACCGCCTGGATGACGGCGGTGTTCAGCCTTCTCGCCAAACGGGGGCAGCGGCACGGCGCGGCGCTGACGGGCGTCGTCATCGGGCTGATCGTCAGCGTCCCCCTGCTCGCCGCGCTCGCCATTCTCTCCTGGGAGCCCGCCTGGTGGAGCAAAGAGGCGTGGTTCTGGTTCTTCCTGGCGGGCCTCACGGGGCCTGCGGCCGGCCGGGTGTTCATGTTCCGGGCGATTCATCGCCTCGGGGTGTCGCGCGCGGTTCCCCTGCTGGCCGCGTATCCGCTTTTTTCCGCCGTTTTCGCCCACATCTTCTTGGGGGAGCGAGCGGGGCCTTACGTCTGGGCGGGCATTTTCCTGGTCGTCTTCGGCTGCGCGGGCGTCGCGCATCAGCGAAAGAGCGACGTTCCCTGGGACAGGCGCGGCCTCTGGCTGCCCCTGCTGGCCGTGCTGGGATTCTCCATATCGAGCATTTTCAGAAAGATCGGGGTGGAGGTCGTGCCCTCCCCGCTGCTGGGCATCACGCTCACCAGCGCCTTCGGCCTGGCGGCGCTGGCCGCGCTCCTGGGGTTTCTGCCCAAGGAGCAGCGCCCGTCTCTCGAGTGGGGAAAGGCCTGGACGTTCTACGCCCCCTGCGGGTTGATCAACACACTGGGGTTCTGGAGCCATTTCGCCTCGTTGAAGTATGGGGACGTTTCCGTCGTGTCACCGCTCTCCTCCACGTCGCCGTTCTTCGCGCTTCTGTTCGCCTGGATATTCCTGCGCGACCTGGAGCGCGTCACCCCGCCCATCCTGCTGGGGACGGTCGCCATCGTCTCGGGCGGGGCGCTCATCGCGCTCAAGGCGATGTAGCGGCGGTTTTCGCGGATTTCCGCGCTTTCAGCCCGTGAGGAGCGTTTTTATCTCGGGAGCGACCTCTTTCGCGCGCTCCCGAAGCTGCTCGTCCGTGAGGCTGCCCACCGGGTGGGGAATATAGGCCACCGGATAGCCCGGCATCCCGCGAACCTTGGCGACCGTCTCGACCGTCGGCCGGAAAGGCTCGGTGCAGATGACGGCGGTGGGGACGCCCTTTTTCTCCAGCTCGATTCCGTCGTGCACACTGCACGAAGAGCAGGAGCCTCAGTCGCCCACCGCGGTGATGGCGAGGTCGCATTTCTCCGCCATCTCCGCGTACACCTCGGGCTTCGCCGGGCGGGTGTCGTATTCCTTGGACAGCTCGACGGCGAGGCCGGGGTCCGCGCCGTCCGCCCGGAGCTCCTCCAGCACGTAGCGCATGAGCCTGTCGGCGCCCACCTTGGAGTTCCAGAGCAGGCCGACGCGCTTGCCCGCCAGCGCGCCGTCTCGGCCCGGACGCTCCCTAGCTTCTATTTCAGGCTCCACGGTCGGGTCGTAAATCGGTATCGCCGCATCCACCATGGGGTTCATCGCGCGCTCCCTCCCCTGTGTTCATCAGCCATGAGATGGTCTCGGCTTTCCCGCTTCATCCGCGCGCCCGCCGCTCGGCCGCGCTCAGCACCGGACGGTTGACCGCCTCGCCGTTGCGCCGCCTGCTCCAGGAGGGCGTCCAGGAGGAGTGCCCGCCGGCCTCGCCTCCCGCCACGACGACGTGGATGTCCTCCGGCGCGAGCGCGTGGCGCACGTCGCCATTTTCATCGGCGGCGACGGGCTTGTCGATTTTGCCGGTTTCGAGGAGCAGGCTTAAGGGGAGCGTCGCGTTCTTGAAGAGGTATTCCTTCAATTCCCTCTTCGTCGGAAACTCCTCCGCCAGAAGATGCGCGTGCTCGGGGGCGAACACGAAGAAGGACTGCCCCTCGCTCATGCTGCCCAGCCCCGCCATGGTCGCCGCGGCGGTTCGCGCGACGCCCAGACCCCGCCCGTAGTGGTTCTGGATGTTGTGCGGCCCCTCGGCGGCGAGGAGCGTCACCGCGCTCGTCTCCGCCGGATAGCCCAGTTCGACGCTCAGCGGCTCCCAGGGGCTTTTCTCCTCCCATTCGGCGAAGGTGAAGCTGTATTTGCCCGGGTTCCCCTGGGTGGAGCGATCCAGAAGCCCCGGCTTCGACCCCAGGCAGTTGATGATGACGAGCCGGAGCGCGCGGCCTATAGTCGCCCCCGCGCGGTTGCCCGGTCCGTAGATGTTTCCCTCCATGTTGAGGCCGATTTCGCGGCGAACCGGGCCGTTGACGACCATGAAGGGCGCCGCCCCGCCCGTGCTGGTGGCGCTCGAGTGGAGGTTGTAGGCCGGGTCGGCCATGGCCTCCATCGCCGCGAGGACGACAGGCATGTAGGCGGGCAGGCACCCCGCCATGATGGCGTTGAGCGCCACCTTTCCGGCGCGGACGGTTCTCTTGCGCTCCGCCAGATGGAATACGACGTCCTCCGCCTCCAGACCTGCGGCCTCGAGGAAGCGTTCCACCATTTCGGGGGTCGGGGGAATCACGGGCAGGCCGTCCGTCCAGCCCCTGGCGTGATACGCCTCTATCGCTTCATACACGTCCGTCGCTTCGCCCGCCGCGTCCATCCGCGCCTCCCAGGCTCGTCCGTTTCTCGCAGAATACGCGAGCGAGGGGGCTTTGTAAAAGCGGGAGGGCGGCTTCGCGCCCTTCCGCCGCC
The DNA here is from genome assembly GCA_965242545.1 of bacterium. GTDB lineage: Bacteria > UBA8248 > UBA8248 > UBA8248 > UBA8248 > Bin107. The sequence continues at coordinate 2,412,007 of OZ251456.1, read as the reverse complement.
GCGAGGACGGAGACCTCCCGGAAGGCCGGAAGCCTCCGGGGCGCGGGTTCCATCGAGGAGGCGGGCTTGTGTATCATCCGCTTCGGGAATCACCGTCCGCCCGCGTCCCGTGTCAACGTCCGAGAGGGATTTTCCGCATGGATTTCGGCCTGATACGCGCCGTGAACGCCCATTTTCAGCCCTTCTACGGCCACGCGGCGGAGGAAATTCTCGCTGAATACGGGCGCGACGACGGAGACGCGCTCGAAATCGGCCCCTACGGCCCCGGCGTGGCGCTCGCCCTGGCCGCGCGCTGTCCCGAAATGCGCCTCGTCTGCGGAGACGATTCCGACCTCCTGAACGACTACCTGGCCGAGACGATAGCCGGGGCGGGCATGTCCGCGCGCGTTCGCGTGGAGCCGCTGGACAAATACCGCCTGCCGTTCGAGGCGGACGCCTTCGACCTGGTCGTCTTCCGGGGCGGGCTGTTCTTCTGGGACGGGCAGGAGCGCATCGTCGCCGAGATGAACCGCGTCCTGAGACCCGGCGGACTGGGCGCGCACGGCGGCGGATTCGGGGCGGGCGCGCCGGACGCGCTCATCGAATCGCTGCTGCCCCAGGCGCGCGACCTGAACGACCGCCTGGGCAAGAAGCGGCTCTCCCGCGCGGAGGCGGAAGCCATCGCCCGCCGCGCCGGAATCGGCGAATCCGCCCGCGTGGCGGCGGAGCATGGGCTTTGGATTTACTGGAGCAAGGCGGGGGAGCGATGAGCCGCCGCACCGGCCGGGGTTTTATTCGTGAAAATCAGGGAGGCGGGCGCCTCCGGCATCTTGATCGATCGACATAACCTACTGAAAAACAACTCTTTTTTCGATTCCCTTCTCTCCGCGCGAAGCGTCGTTTTCGCATCTGAATTTGTCTGAAAAGACCGTGAATTTATTTGAAAAGGCCGTGAATTCGTCTGTTTTTGCTTATATTCGTCGAAATTCACCGCGGCGGCGACAAGATCGCTCCGGGTCGCTTCGGGATGATTCCGGGCGGCGCCTCCGGGAGGGCTTTGCGACCGATGAGGCCGGAAAGGGAAGATCGCCCCCGAAGCTTCACGCCGACCATACGCTTTCCGGGACAAACGCCCCGGCCCGCAGATGCGGGCAAATGCGCGCGCCCGTTCCGCCGGAGCGCGTTTTAAGGCGCGGATTTTCACCCCTTTTTGCACCGCAGGACGCTTGAAAGCGGGGTTTTCATTCGATAAAGAGCGCAATTCTTTTCGATATTTCGCGTTTTCATTGGAGTGGAAAAAGCCGTGAGAACGGGGGTTTTCGTCCGGGAAAGCAGGGTGAATACGCGGGATTTTTTGCGGGTTTCGCAGGTTTTTGCTTGTTTCGGCCAAAAGAGACTACCGCCACCTCGCTCTCACGTCGAATTCGATCAGCTCTTTTTTGGAATTTCTTTTTCTAATCGGCGCGCACTCGACGCCGGCAAATCCGAGTCGGGACAGCATTTCCGCATACAACCGTTCGACGGGAACCAGAACGTTATAGAACGTCGAGTTGCCGACGATGTAATGAAGTCTTGCGCCGTTGCCGAGCGTAGGGATGAGAGACTGAAAATGCCTCCACATATCATCAAAGTATCTCAGAACGTATTTCGCCAGTATTGGCCCGTTTTTGTTTCTGTCGTCTGCGATCCGCTCCGCCGCGCTTCGCAAGAGAAAGGATTGAAAGCCGTCCGGTGAAGCGGACCATTCCCCCAACCTGCTGGTAGCGATGCCCCATGTCCCCCCGATGGCCTCCCAATCCATTTCTCCGGCGTCGCGGCCGTTCGTCAAATACCCGAGCCAATACATGTAGGGGCGGAGCTCCCGGATATAAGACATCCGGTTCACGTAAGGCGGCGAGGTGATGACGCGATTGACCAATCCGGTGTCTTTTTTCGATAGCCGGCGCGAGTCGGCCCGCACGACGTTTGTTTGCCCCGTCGGATTCCGCGCCGCTCCGGCGAGGACGAAACTCAGGTTTTTGCGGAACAGGTCACACGGCTCGTCATCGAAACCGGGAATTGCTTGAGGAGCCGATTTGAACGACATCGACTGATGGTTGAAGGCGGCGTTGGAGAGATGAATCAGCGTCCGGCAGAAAGCGACTGTAAGCAGGGAATGCGGTTTGGTTCCCTTCGGGACTGCGGCGTCTATGGCCGCTTTCAGGGAGCAAAGAAAGTCGAGCGCGGCGGGATTCCACCATCGCCCGATGTTGCGCATGGGGGGAACCGGTGCCTTTGGCGTTCTTCCGCGGCGAATGTTATCCAACACCGCTTGTCCGGTTTCTTCTGTCTCGGCGATCAACGGCTGGGAGTAAAAATCGGTCTTCGCGCGAGTCAGCCAAACCAGAAAAGGGTTGATCTCTGTCGTTACGGCTGAGCGACCGTGATATGCCGCGCAAAGAGCGGTCGTCCCTGTGCCGCAAAAAGGATCGAGAACGTTGATTTCAGAGGAATCATCACAGGCGGTCAGAATTTCACTCACGATCTTGAGCGAGTACGCGGGCGTCAGGCGGAGCCAGCCGTAGCGTCCCAATTTGGCGTTGTGCTTTTGCGTGTAGTCCGCCCTTCGGGTCAGGGAGCGGCGCAGCTTCTGCGTCATCAGGACGGATCCAGTAGTTTTCCGAGAATGGCTCCGATTTCGTTTTTCAATGTCCCTTGGTTTCGGCTGAAGAAGCTTGCCAAGTCGTATCCGACAACCTCTTTCAGGAAGTCATAGGTTGATAGCAGAGGATCCGATGTCCCGGTCGTGCCGGTCAGTATGGACCATTTCCGCCCTCTGTATCGCAGGAGAATATCCGAGTCGATCTGCGTGGAAAGTATCACCCCGCAAGGCAGGTAGGCTTTGGCGTAGGCCGTCGCGGCGTTGGCGATATCGGCGTTCTGGCGCTTGGAGTCCTTGCTCTTGTAGCCTTGGCGAACCTCGAAAACCGCCCCCTTCAGGGTCGAGAATACATCGGGATCCACGTGGAGGAGGCGCGCCGAATCTTTCATCCATTCGTGGAAGCGCCGGCGGACGGATTCATCCTTGATTTTGTCCAGCGGCACGCACCCGTCAAGGTGCAGTTTTCTGCTTCCGCCGTTCGCCGTCGGGATTTCGTATGACCACTTGACGTCCTCGGCGGAAAGGCCAAGACAATCCCGCAAGACGGCGCGGAACAGCCTCTCGCAACCGATCCCGATTTGCCTGTAGACGCTCGTCATGCCGCCGGCCGCCTTGTGAGCGGCATACATCAACGGGTTGGCGAGGCCGAACCATTCGTAAAACGGATCATTCCGATAAAGGTCTTGAAATTCGCCCAACGACAAGCCGCCTCTTTTGCCTCCTCGTCCGAATTTCGGCCTGTATTCGGCCGACACACGTATGGGTTCGAGCACAATCCGCAAGTATCTTTCATCGTCGTCGAGCAAAGTCGGCTCCCTGGAAATGTCAGTCGATGCCTGCCGTCTGCCTGCGCGCTTCCAGGCTCAAGCCTGGCTCGGGCGTTTTCGCTCTTGTTCTGATTCTCTCAATCCCCGCCTCTCAGCAGACTCGTCTTCGTGAAGATGGCGTCAAGCTGAAAGCCGCGCGCGGCGAGGTTCTCCCGACCGCCTTCCTCCCTGTCCACGAGGCAGACGACCCGGACGACCTCGAGGCCCGCCTCCCGGGCCGCCTCGATGGCCGTGAAGCTCGAAGCCGCCGTAGTCACCACGTCCTCGACGATGGCGGCCTTCATGCCGCGCCTCAGGTTGCCCGTCCCCTCGATGCGGTTGCGCGTCCCGTGGCCCTTGCCGGCCTTGCGGATGATGAAGGCGGGGAGGTCGATCCCCTCGAGCGCGGCGGTCAGCGAGACGGCCGTCACCATCGGGTCCGCCCCCAAGGTCGGGCCGCCCACGGCTTCGACCCCGCTCCGCCGGACGCGCCCGAGGATCACCCGTCCCACGAGCCGCGCCCCCTCGCCGTGCAGGGTGACCTGGCGGCAATCAACGTAGAAGTCGCTCCGCCTGCCCGAGGCGAGCGTCACCTCCCTCTTCTCGTAGGCTTTTTCAAGCAGGAGCCGCCGCAGGGATTCAATATCCGCGTCGTCGTTCGTCATGCCTCGTCTCTGGCGTCCGGGCGCGTCGGGGAAAGTCGCGGAATGCGTCTATCCGGGGGCGGGGCCGCTCTCGCGGATTTTTCGGCAGACGCGGCGCGCCTCCTCCTCGAAGCCTTCGGGAACCATGACGTGCACCGCGCCCAGATTCGTCCGGCTGAACCCGTAGATCGCCCCCGCCGAATCATAGCTCAGGTGCGCCGGTATTCCCTCGGCCTCCAGCCTCGCCTTGAGGATGAGCGCCTCCATCTGTCCGCCCACCGTGGTGATTCGCCTGGAATCCGACAAGCCCTTCACGCCGTCCGGCGCCTCATCATCCCACACGCCGCCGCTCCCCGTTTGACATGGACCGTCGCCCATGTTCGAGGAAATTCCCGCCCGACGCAAGCGCGCCGCCGGTTGGTTTCCCGTTCCGCGAAGTGTTAATTTGGAGCCGGAGAAGGGGAGGAGAGGCTTTGTTGCTTCCTGGTCGGCGCGCCGTTTTCACGCTGGCGGCGTCCTTCGGGGCGCTCGTCTGTTTATCGAATCACGCTTTCGGGGCGTCCCCGCCGGAATCGGGGGAGCCCGCGTCCGCCGCGTCTTTCGTCGTGGTGATCGACCCCGCCCACGGGGGCAGGGACTCGGGCAGCCGGGGCGCCTCGCTCGTCGAGAAGGATTTCACGCTGCGCGCTGGCCGGGCGGTCGTCGCCCTCCTGTCGAGACACCCCGGAGTGAAGGCGTCGCTGACGCGGGAGACCGACGCGCAGATGAGCCGCGCCCGGCGCGCGGCCGTCGCGAACTACGGCGGCGCGTCCCTGTTCCTCTCCCTGCACGCGGACGCCTCCTGGCGGCCGGGGGCGCGGGGTCCCCTCATCATCACGGCGGCGCCCCGCCGTCCGCCCCGCGTGAGGGGCGAGGCGCCCGGCGCCGTCGCGCTCCGCTGGCAGCGGAGCCAGAACGTGCATCTGGCGTCGAGTCGCCGCTTCGCCCTGGGGCTGCAAAAGCGCTTCGCCGCCGTCGGCCTGAAGGTGAAGCCGCCGCTCCGCGTCCTGCCCGCGCGAGATCTGGAGGGCGCGCGGATGCCGGCGGCCTACGTGAGTCTGGGCGTCATCAGCACGCCGGAGGAGGAGGCGAGGCTCCGCGAGATGGGGGAGGAGGACGCCTATCTCGCCGCCGTCGTCGAGGAGATATTCGCGTTCGCGGGTCTCGATCCGCCGCCCGCGGACCCCCCCGCCCCCGATCCTCCCGCCGCGCCCGAGGGCGATGAGGCCGCCCCGGACGCCCGGGAGCGCGAAGCCGCCGGAGAAGCCGAAGAGGAGGGCCGGCGTTGACGGCGAAGCTCGCCTTCGCCGGCCTGCTCGCCGCGGCGAGCGCGGCGATCGTCTGGACGTTTCAGGACGCCGTTCTCGACCTGATGGATCGCGGCCGCCACGCCGCGTTCGGTCCCGCGGGGGAGGGCCCGGCGCTCGCGCCGACGGTACGGAAGACGCTTTACTTCGCCGACGCGAAGGAGGACCTGCTGGTTCCGCATCCGGTGGAGGTGGAAATCGGAAAAGGCGACGTTCACGCCCTTCGCGGCGTGCTGGCGGCGCTCATCAAGGGGCCTGAAGAAGAGGGCCATGCGCCGATTCTGCCCAGGGGGACGAAGCTGCGCGCCGCGTTTCCCGGCCCCGGCGGCGTCGCCTACGTCGATTTCGACAAGACCTTTCGGGAGGCGCACCCGGGCGGGGCGTGGGCGGAGCTGATGACCGCCTACGGCGTCGCCGCGACCGTCATCCGGAATTTTCCGCATCTTTTCGATCGCGTCGCGCTGCTGGTGGAGGGACAGGAGGCGCAGAGCGTCGCCGGCTCTCTCGCCATCACGGGGCCCTTGCGGCTCCGCGAGGAATTGATGGCGAAAAACCCCGAAGGCGAGGCGCCTCCCGACGGCGCCGGCCCCTCCGGCGGGGAAACGCCGCCGGCAGGGGACGCGCCCGTTGAGGCGGCGGGCGCGCCAAGCGGCGAGCCGGACGCGGGCGGCCCGGTGGGCGAGCCGGAAAAATCCCCCTGAAACTTCAGGCGCACGCCTCGTCTATCGCTTCGGACAGGACGCCCACCATGCGGGCGATCTCCTCGTTCGTCACGCAATAGGGAGGCATGAGGACGACCACGTCCCCCAGCGGGCGAACGGCGAGGCCGCGCCTTCTGGCCGCGAGAATGACCTCGCGTCCCTTGCGCTCGGCGGGCGCGTAGGGCTCCTTCTTCTCCTTGTTCTTGACGAGCTCCACGCCGACCATCCAGCCGAGGCCGCGAACCTCGCCCACGTGAGGGGCGTCCTTCAGGCTCTCGAGCTCGCGCCACAGGCGCGCGATTTTGGGCGCGTTGCGCTCGATGGTGTTTTCCTTCTCGAAAATGTCCAGGTTCGCCAGCGCGGCGGCGCAGGCGAGGGGGTTGCCCGTGTAGGAATGCCCGTGAAAGAAGGCGCGGCCCGTCTCGGGCGCGCCCCGGAAGGCGTCGAATATCTCCTCGGTCGCCAGGGTCGCCGCCAGGGGCAGGTAGCCGCCCGTGATTCCCTTGGCCAGGCAGAGGATGTCGGGGGCGACCTCCTCGTGGGCGCAGGCGAACATCGGCCCCGTGCGCCCGAAGCCCGTGGCCACCTCGTCGGCGATCAGCAGCGCGTCGCTCTCCGCGCACGCCTCGCGCACCTTGCGGAGAAAGCCGGGGGGCTGGACGATCATCCCCGCCGCGCCCTGCACCATCGGCTCTATCACCACCGCCGCCAGATGCGGCGCGTTCTCCCGGATGGCGCGCGCCGCCTCCTCGCCCGAGCAGACCGGACACGGCGGGCGCTCCGCCCCCCGGGGACACCAGAGGCAGTAGGGCGCCTCCGCGCGCATGGCGCGGAACAGCAGCGGCCCGAAGATGTGGTGGAACAGGTCGATGCCGCCCAGGGAGACCGCGCCGATGGTGTCGCCGTGATAGGCGAGGCTGAAGGCGAGGAACCTGTCCTTCTCCGGCTTGGGGTTCTTTCTCTGCTTCTGATACTGGAAGGCCATCTTGAGGGCGATTTCCACCGCCGTGGCGCCCGAATCCGAATAAAAGACGCGGGAGAGGCCGGCGGGGGCGATTTCGACGAGCTTCTCGGCGAGGGCGATGGCCGCGGGGTTCGTCATGCCGAGCTGGGTAGTGTGGGCGATCAGTTCGAGCTGGGCGCGAATCGCCCTGTCGATCTCCTCCCGACGGTGGCCGTGCAGGTTCACCCAAAGGGAAGAGATGCCGTCCAGGTAGCGCCTGCCCCTCACGTCGATGAGATGCGCGCCCTCGCCGCGCTCGATGACGAGCGGGGGGGCTTCGCGCTCCCATTCGTCCATGGGCGTGAAGGGATGCCAGAGACGCTTTCTGTCCGCGTCCGCCAGGCGGCGCAGGCGCTCGTCCCCGTTCACGTCCGGGCCGGGCGTTCGGCCAGGATGACGGCTTCGCGCTCGTCGAAGAGGCGCTCGCCGTCCTCCTCGCGCGGATCGAGCCAGTAGGCGATGGCGGGCGAGGCGGCTTCGAGATACTCCCGAAGCGCCGCCTTGTCCGCGTCCGTGAGGTGGGGGCGGTTCACCCACTCGGAGAACACCATCTTCTTTTTGAGGGTCTCGGAGTAGAGGACGCGGAAGCCGGCCGCCTCGAGCATCTCCACGAGACCGGGCAGGCTGTCGCAGCGGTTGTGGCTCGGGTCGCGCCGCCGCTCGAAATCGTTGTAGCTCACCTGCGCTTCGGGCTCTTCGGGGGCGATGTTGTCGATGTAGATGAGCCTTCCCCCCGGCTTCAGGACGCGGAGCATCTCCCGCATCGCGGCCTCCGGATCGGAAAAGTGATGCGGCGCGATGCGCACGGAGACCGAATCGAGCGAGGCGTCGAGGACGCCGAGACGTTCGGCGTCGGTTCTGAGAAACGAGGCGTTTCGGACGCCCTTCTCCCGGCCGAGCCTGCGCGCGGCGTCGAGCATTCCGGCGGTGAGATCGCTCGCTATCACGCGGCGGCACCGCTCCGCCATCCGGTAGGCCGTGTGGCCGGCGCCGGTGGCGACGTCGAGATGGAGGCCGCCCTTCGGGTTCAGCGCCTCGACCGCGCGCGCGAGGGAGCTGCTGCGCGCGTGGGGCGCGCTGGTGACGTAGTAGTCGGAATCCTGGTTGTATATTTTCTGAACGGCGTCGCGCTGCTCTTTCGATGCGTCCATGCGGCTCCCCGAAGGAAAATGAAGTCGGCTCGTCGGGGAGTATTTCCCCAAAACCGGATTTCAGGCAAGCGGGAGGAGCGTTTTCGGTTGCGGGGCCGATCGTCTGGCAGCGCCTGAAAGCGGGGTCAGGCGGGCGGAGGGAGGGGTCTCAGAATCGCGCGGGCGGGCGCGCCGTCCCGTCCGGCGAACAGGGCGGGCAGGGCGATGAGCTCGTAGTCGCCCTCGGGCGCGTCCGTCAGATTGAGGCCCTCCAGCAGGACGACCCCTGCGGGCATCAGGAGCAGGTGAACGGCGGAGCCTGCGCCCCGCGCGTCCACGGAGAGGTAGTCCACGCCCAGGAGCGTCATGCCGTTTTCGAGCAGCAGCAGCGCGGCCTCGCGCGTCATGTGGCAGAAATTCTCGTCGAACGGCTTCTCCCACCACCTGTTTTTCGAGTTGCGCGTCTTGATCAGGAAGCGCGTCGCCCCCTTCAGGTTTTTCGTTGCGAGCTCCTCGGCGCGCACGCATTCCGCGTCTTCCACCTCCAGCACCCGGGCGGGGCCCATCAGGGTTTCCAGGGGGAGCGTCTCGATGCCCCCCTCGTCCCGCAGATAGTGCATGGGCGCGTCCAGGTGGGTGCCGGTGTGCAGGCCGAGGGTCGCTTCCGTCACATAGGCGGAATCCCCCGCCTCGAAGGATTGATGAAAGCGGAGGCTCAGCCCCGGGTTGCGCGGCCAGATGGGCAGTCCTTCCCCTATGGGAACCGTGAGGTCGATGACGTCCATGCCCGCTCCTCCGTTCAGGAAAGGGGAAAAGATAGCGGAAAGCGGCCCGGGGCGCGTCCGGAGGACGGCTTTGCGGGCGGCCTCCCGTCACGCTTCAAGCGATTCGACGACGCTTTCCGTCGGATGACCGTCCCGCTTCCACCAGTCGAGCCCGCCGATGAGCTCCTTGCCCCGGAAGCCCAGCCGCGTCATGTTGAGCGCGCCCTTGGTTGAGGCGTTGCAGCCGATGCCGTCGCAATAGGTAACGATGAGAGCTTTCCCGTCCAGATGCCCGGTGGTCTCCGGGCTCATGTCCCGATGCGGGATGTTGACGGCGCCTGGGATGCGCTCCCGTTCATGGGCCTGGGGCGATCGCGCGTCTATGACGACGATGTTTTCGCCCTCCTCCAGCGCGATTTTCAGATCCCATGAATCGGTTTCATGGGCCAGCTTGTTCGAGTAATGGTCGATCCGTTCGTTCATCGGCTGTCCTTTCTCGGAGTGTCTCATCATCCTGCTTCAGGGGGCGACGCGCAGGCTCGGGCGCGCAAATCCGGGCGGGAAAGACCGCGAATTATTCGCTCACGTCTTCATATACGACTTTCCCGTTTTGTCGCGCCCATTTCACCGACAGCCCTACGTGGGAGATGGCGTTTCTGCTTTTATCCAATTGCCGCTCCGTTTCGGCGAGGACGATTTCCGGGGCCAGCTCATATATGACTTTGCACTTCGTTTGATTCGATTCATAAAATACGGCGAGATATATCCTTGAATTTCTCGTTATCCTCGCTAATGATTCGGCTCGCTTGCCAAGCGGCTCCTTGAACATTCTGTCGAACTGCCCGCTCCCGCCTTCCTTGCAGGAGAGATACTCGTATTTCTCGGTCGGGTCGTCGGGAGCGTGAGCGTCCGCATCCCGCTTGGAGTGAATCAACTCATGGCCCAGCAAATCGGCGATAATCATTTCCTTGACCAAGCCAGGCTGCAAAAGGTTGGGAATGCCTATCAATCGCGCCTGCTCCGCCGCTTTCATTATGAGATTGATGATTTCACGATATATTTTTCTCATCATAAGACTAGAACAGGCTCTGCGCCGATTGCCGCGCTGTTTTTTTCAATCGCTCATTCGCGATATCGACGAAGGGCTTGTGCTTTTCGACCCCGATGAATCGCCTGCCGAGCTTCTTGCAGACCACCGGACACGTGCCGACGCCCGCAAACGGATCGAGAACGAGGTCGCCCTCCCCTGAGCTCGCCTTGATGAGTCTTTCCATCAATTTTTCGGGCTTCTGTATGGTGTTCAACACTTCACGGCTCATCAACTCTTTCGACTTGTAAGTCAGTTGCTTGATATCTCCCCAGACGTCTCCGGGATTCTTCCCGCCGTCGTTGAATTTCGTCCCGCCGAATTTTCCATTGGCGACGGAAGGGACGCGCTCGCACCTGAGCCGATGCTCCAGCTCCACGAGCTGCTTCACCCGAATCGCGTCCAGGTTGAATGTTCCGGCTCTGGCGCCTTTGGTGAAATAGCATATTACATCGTAGTTGTTCGTATAATTGATTCTGCCTTGAGAGAGGCGGCTGGGTTGAAACCAGATGATTTTCGATTGCAGATTGAGGTAGGGCCGATAATCGATAAAGTCTATGCAGTCGGGTTTGCCGAACAAATACGCCGCTCCCCCCTCCTTCAGTTTTGAGGAAAATATCCGTATCAGGTCCAGGTTGAACTCCTGAACGCTGCCGACCTTGTCCCACTCGTTCGTCGTCACTCCGTAGGGGCCATCGCAGACGATCAGATCGAAAATTCCGTCCTCGACCCGTGAAAGCGCTTCAAATGCGTCGGCATGGTGGATTTGATTGACATTGAGCATGTCCGGCCTTTCCTTCATCGGTTTGCGCCCAAGGCTCAAAGCTGACAAGCAGTCGTCGGGTCCGCGGACTTTGGACGCGTCCCGGAAATCTACCCGTGCACGACGACGCTGCGCGCCACCTCGCCGTTCAGCAGCGCCTCGTAGGCTTCGTTGATCTCCTCTATCGGCCATTCTTTCGTGAGCAGGTCGTCGAGGTTGAGCTTTCCGGCCATATGCAGGTCGATGAGCCGGGGCACCTCGAGGCGGGGGTTGCAGGAGCCGTAGAGGGAGCCGATGAGCCGCTTCTCCTCCGTCACCAAGGCGGTGGGAGGGATCGACACTTTCGACTTCACGTCGGCGATGCCCACGATGACGGCCGTCCCGCCCGTGCGCACGCTCTGGAACGCCGTCGCCATCACGTCCGGGACGCCGATGAACTCGAAGGCGTAGTGGGCGCCCTTGCCGTTCGTGAGCTCCCGGATGGTCTCCACCGCATCCTCGTCCGAGGAATTCACCACGTGGGTGGCGCCGAACGTTTTGGCCATCTCCAGCTTGTTCTGCATCAGATCGACCGCGATGATCGGCTCCGCCCCCACGAGCGCCGCGCCCTGGACGGCGTTCAGCCCCACGCCGCCCGCGCCGAACACCGCCACGCTCTCGCCCGGGCGCACCTTCGCGGCGTTGACGACCGCGCCCACGCCCGTGATGACGGCGCAGCTCACCACCGCCGCCTTCTCGAGCGGCATGTCCTCCCGGATTTTGAGCACGGATTTCTCCGAGACCACCGAATGGGAGCTGAAGGTGGAGACGCCCAGGAAGTGATGCACCTTCTCGCCGTTGATCGAGAAGCGCGTGGTGCCGTCCGAAAGCGTGCCGTCGGCGCGCATCCGGATGCCCTCGCCGCAGATGGCGGGCCGCCCCGCCAGGCAAAGCTCGCAGGCGCCGCAGCTGTAGCGCCAGACGGAGACCACGTGATCGCCCGGCTTCACGGAGCTCACCCCGGGGCCCACTTCCTCCACGACGCCCGCCCCCTCGTGGCCCATGACGATGGGCGTCGGCACCGGAAACACGCCCGCCATGGCGTGATGGTCGCTGTGGCAGACGCCGCCGGCGCGGTAGCGCACGAGAACCTCCCCCGCCCTGGGCGGGGCCACCTCGATGGGTTCGATGGTCATCGGCTTGCCGACTTCGTGGAAGATGGCCGCTTTCATGGATACGCTCCTCGGTGGGCGGGGGCGCGAGGCTTGGCGGCGCGCCTCAACGGTCTCGCGCGGTTTCCGCATTCATACCCGAAATCCGGGCGAATTGCACGCGGTTCGCCGGGCGGCTTCCCGCCGCGAGCGGAGCGAAAGGAGTAACCCCGCGATCGCGATTCGACTCCTTCCCCCGCGTTGCAACCCGGCGGGCGCGCGTATATGATCAGAGAAGCGCTTTTTTCGGACGCGACGCGGGGTTTTGGAGAAAGCGCCGCGGGCCCGGCGATTGCTCGCCCGCTCGTAAATCCTCGCGGGGAGAGGGACGCTTGCGGGTTCGGGTGAACGGGGAGGAGAAGGAGCTGGCCGAGGGCGCGACCGTCGCGGCGCTTCTGGCCTCCATGTCCCTCGAGGCGAGCGGCATCGCCGTGGCGGTGAACATGGAGGTCGTCCGCCGGAGCGCATACGGGGACGCGCGTCTGGCGGAGGGAGACGAGGTCGAGATCGTCCGCGCCGTGGGCGGGGGCTGATCGCGGGAGAAAACGGGCGCGCCTTCAGGAAGCGCGCGCCGGGAGGGTGGCGTAATGAGCGCGTATGAAATCGGAGGCAGGACATTCACTTCCCGCCTTTGGGTGGGTTCGGGCAAGTATCCGGGCTTCGACGTGATGCGCGACGCCCTGGAGGCGAGCGGAACGGAGATGGTCACCGTCGCGGTGCGCCGCGTGGACCTCGACGACGATTCGGCGGAGGGCTTCTGGGCGCATTTCGACAGGGAGAAATACGCGATACTGCCCAACACCGCGGGCTGCTACGACGTGAAGAGCGCGGTGACGACGGCGCGGCTTGCGCGCGAGGCCACGGGTTCGGACTTCGTGAAGGTCGAGGTCATCGGGGATGAGGACACCCTTTTCCCGGACAACGAGGGGCTGCTCGAGGCGTGCCGGATTCTGCTGGAGGACGGCTTCATCGTCCTGCCCTACTGCATCGACGATCCGGTGGTGTGCAGGAAGCTCGAGGATCTGGGCTGCCACGCCGTCATGCCCCTCGCCGCGCCCATCGGCTCGGGGCTTGGCATCCGCAACCCCTACAACCTCAGGATCATCCTGGAGCAGGCTTCGGTTCCCGTCATCGTGGACGCCGGGGTGGGCACCGCCTCGGACGCCGCGGTCGCCATGGAGCTGGGCGCGACCGCCGTCCTGATGCAAACGGCCATCGCGGGCGCCGACGATCCGGTGAAGATGGCGCGGGCGATGAACTTGGCGGTCGAGGCGGGGAGGCTCGCCCGGGAGGCCGGGCGCATCCCCATGAAGCTCTACGCCACGGCGTCGAGTCCGCTGGCGGGCGTCATCGGCTCCTAGGCCGGCCGCGGGAAGATTTTGGAACCGGGCCTCGACCCGCTTTACCTCATCACGGACAGGAACGCCCCGCCCTCGGGAGACTTTCTGGGCGCGCTGGCCTCCGCCTTCGCCGGCGGGGTTCGCCTCGTTCAGTTCCGGGAGAAGGACCTGCCGCCCGGGGAGCGGCTGCGTCTGGGCGAACAGGTCGCCGCCCTGGCGGAGAAGCGCGGCGCGCGCGTGCTGGTGAACGGCGACCCGCGCCTGGCCGAAGCCCTGGGCGCGGCGGGGCTTCACCTGGGCAAGGGGACGGTCTCCGTCCGGGAGACGCGCGCGCGCGGATACCGGGGCCTCATCGGCTACTCCGCTCACGACGGGGCGGAGGCGGCGGACGCGCTCGCGCAAGGCGCGGATTTCGCGACGCTCAGCCCCGTCTTCCCCACCAACAGCAAATTCTCCTCCGGCCCCGCCCTGGGGCTGGACGCGCTCGGGCGCGCGTGTGCAGACTGCGGCGGCCCCCTCTACGCGCTCGGCGGCGTGGACGAGCGCCGGGCGCCCGGGTGCATGGCGCGGGGGGCGCGGGGCGTCGCGCTCATCGGAGCGATTCTCGGCGCGGACGACCCGGCGCGGGCGGCGCGGGCGGTGCGGGAGGCGCTCGCCGCCCATCCGCGGGACGAATCCGTCTGAAAATTGGTTCTTGACAAGCGTTTTTGATCTATGGATACTGTTGTCGCGCTTCATCGGATGTCGCTTGATTCGCGCGTTACTGACTGGTTTTACGCTCGCTTCACGGTTTCCGTTCTCCTGGATTGCAGGGACTCGGCTGGTGATGGGGAGCCAGAGGAATTTTCAATTTTCACGAGATGGAGAATGCAATGCGCGATCAAAACACGCCGGGCGCGACAATCAAGCGAATCTATCCTCGAATCTGGACAGTTGTTTTTTTGATCGGAGGCATCGTGAGTTTGACCGGCGGACACGTCAATTTCATGGTTTTTGGCGCGCACGTCGGACTCCACACGATCATGTGGTTCGCCATGGCGCTCGCCCACATGGACGCCTTCTGGGGGGATGGCCGGCATCGTCACTGACGCCGGCGGCCCACGGCCTACGCGGTCGCCGACGCTGACTCGCGGGAAGGGTGCCTATGGAAACGCGGACAATGGACGCCGCCGGCGGACGCTACAAATTCCTCATTGAGGGAATGACGTGCGCCGCCTGCTCGGGCCGTCTGGAGAGAGTCCTGAACGGCGCGGACGCCGTTTCGCGGGCCGCCGTCAATCTGCCGATGGAGCGGGCGACGATTGACGTGAACGAAGGCGCCGGAGTTGACGAGGTGGTCGGCCTCGTGCGCCGCGCGGGTTTCGACGTCGGAACGGAGAAGCGGCCCTTCGCTATCGAGGGCAGAGTGGACTCCGATGGCGCGGACCGCATCGAAGCGGCGCTTCGGTCGGTGCCCGGCGTTCTCGACGCCAGGGTTGATCGGACGGTCGGGCAGGTGGACGCCACGATCGTTTCGCTGGCGGTTGCGGATCAGGATCTGTTCGAGGCGGCGTCCGCCGCGGGCTACGGCATTTCCGCTATGGGGGAGCATGACGCCGCGGCGGAGCGCGAGCGCAGAAAGTCGGCCCGCGACCGCTGGGCGATAGCGATCGCTTCCGTCCTCACGGCGCCGTTTCTGGTCGATATGCTGCTCAACGTTCCCGGATACCGGGTGGCGGCGGGGCCGATTCTCCCTCCCCTCGTCCAGGCGGCGCTCGCGACGCCGCTGCAGTTCGTCATCGGGGCGCGCTTCTATCGCGGCGCCTTCAACGCCCTGCGCGGCGGGGGCGCGAACATGGACGTGCTGGTGGCGATGGGGACGACGGCCGCCTATCTGTACAGCTGGTATCTGATGCTCGCGGCCGGCTCCGACGGGGCGTCGCATCTCTACTTCGAGGCGTCGGCGGTCATCATCACCCTCGTTCTGGTCGGCAAATACATGGAGGAGCGCGCCAAGCGCGGCGCCGCGCAGGCGATTCGCCAGCTTCTGACCCTGCGGCCCGACACGGCGCTGGTGCGCCTGCCGGACGGCAGCATCGTCGAGCGGCCCGCCCGGGACGTGGCCGTCGGCGACATCCTGGTCTGCCGCCCCGGCCAGCAGATCGCCGCCGACGGCGTCGTCGTCGCCGGGGAAGCGGAAATCGACGAGGCGCTCATCACGGGCGAGAGCGTTCCCGTGCCCAAGAAGCCGGGCGACAGCGTGACGACGGGCTCCCTGAACATCGACGGCCTGATCGACATCGAGACGCTCGCCACCGGCGCCGAGTCAACGCTGGCGAAGATGATTCGCCTGATTGAGGACGCGCAGGCCAGCAAGCCGGCCGTGCAGCGCCAGGTGGACCGCCTGAGCGCCGTTTTCGTTCCGGCCGTGGTGGCCATCTCGGCGCTCACTTTCCTGGCCTGGCTCGCCGCCGGCGCGGATCTCGAGTTCACCGTCGTCACCGCCGTTTCGGTGCTCGTGATCGCCTGTCCCTGCGCGCTCGGGCTCGCCACGCCGACGGCCATCATGACCGGCTCCGGCGCCGCGGCGCGCGCCGGAATCCTGGTCAAGGACATCTCCGCGCTCGAGCAGGCGCACACGCTCTCGCACGTCGTCTTCGACAAGACGGGCACGCTGACGGAGGGCAGGCCCGCCCTTCGCCGGATCGACGTCCTGGTGGAGCGGGCCGAGGACGACCTGCTGATGATCGCGGCGTCGCTGCAGCAGGGGAGCGAACACCCGATAGCGGTGGCGCTGCGCGCGGCGGCGAAGGAGCGCGGCCTGGATTTGCGGCCGATCGAGGATTTCCGGAACGCCGTGGGCCGGGGCGTCGAGGGCGTGGTCGACGGCGTGCGCTATCTTCTGGGCAACGAGCAGCTGTTTGTCGCCCGCGGGCTCGATCCCCCTCCCCGCGAGTCGCACTACGGCGGCACCCAGGTGTGGCTCGGCGCCAGCCTGCCGGGCGGGGAGACGATGCTGGCCTGGTTCGAGTTGATCGACGTGCTGCGCCCCCAGTCCGCCGCCGCCGTCGAGCGGCTCAAGCGCATCGGCGTCGTTCCCATGCTGGTTTCGGGGGACGTCAACGACGTCGCCCACCGCATCGGCGGCATGGTCGGCATCGACGAGATTCGCGGCGAGGCCCGGCCCGAGGACAAGACGGAAATCGTCGCGGAGATGATAGGCGAAGGCCACCGCGTGGGCATGGTGGGCGACGGGATCAACGACACGCCGGCGCTCGCCAGGGCCACGGTCGGCGTGGCGATGGGGTCGGGAACCGACGTGGCGATGGAGACCGCCGCCATTACGCTGATGCGCCCGGACCCGAGGCTCGTGGCCAGCGCCATCGATATCGGCCGAAGAACCTTCCGCAAGATCAAGCAGAACCTGTTCTGGGCCTTCATCTACAATACCATCGCGCTGCCCCTGGCGGCGCTGGGCTACCTCAGCCCGCCGATCGCCGCCGGCGCGATGGCGTTTTCGAGTTTGAGCGTTGTGGCAAACTCTCTTATCCTGCGGGCGTGGACCCCAAAACTGGAGGATGACGCATGAGTCGTCTGGAGTTCAAAACAACTGGCATGGTGTGCGGCGGCTGCTCAACGACGGTGGTGAGCGTGCTGGAAAAGATGGACGGCGTAAGCGGCGTCACCGCGGATCATGAGTCCGGCGCCACGGCGTTGGAGCGCGATTCCTCCGTTGACGACGAGGCGATCTTCGCGGCGGTTCGGGACGCGGGCTTCGGCGTTTGCAAGTGTGATCCGTGCACGTGCGATCCGTGCACGTGCAAGTAGGCGTCCCCCGGGCCTGACGCCGGGGGACGCGCCAAGCGCTTCGCCGGCCGCCGCGTCCTTCTTTCGGACGGCGCGGACGCGGCGGCCCGGCGAAGCGCTTGTCCATCTTCCTTCAGGGCGGCGCCCGCCGCGCCTCCGGGCTCCCGTCTCGACCCTTCCCGCTCCTCCGGGCGCGTCTCCGCCCGTTTGAGAAATCCCCCCGGATGCTCAATAATGGGCGAAATCGCCAGCCCAGTCGTTTCCACGCGATCGAACCGGAGGAGTGAGCTCATGGCCGACGCCAAGCAGTTCGACACGCTGCTGCAGGAGAAGCGGGTTTTCAAGCCGGACGCGGAATTCTCGAAGCGCGCCCACGTCAAATCCATGGCCCAGTACCGGGAAATGTATGAGGAATCCGTCAGGAAGCCGGCCCGGTTCTGGGGGCGGGTGGCGAATGAATTCCACTGGTTCGCCAGGTGGAAGAAGACGCTGGAGTGGAAGGAGCCGCATGCCAAATGGTTCGTGGGCGGACAGACGAACGTCTCCTACAACTGCCTCGACCGCCACCTCTCCACCTGGCGCAAGAACAAGGCGGCGATCATCTGGGAGGGAGAGCCGGGCGACTCGCGGATTCTCACCTACCAGGAGCTTCACCGCGAGGTGTGCAAGTTCGCCAACACGATGCGGAGCGTGGGCATCCGCAAGGGCGACCGGGTCATCATCTACATGCCGCAGACGCCGGAGGCGGCCATCGCCATGCTCGCCTGCGCGCGCGTCGGCGCCCCGCACAGCGTGGTGTTCGCCGGCTTCAGCGCGAATTCGCTGCGGGATCGCATTGACGACTGCCGCGCCAAGGCCGTGCTCACGGCGGACGGCGGCTTTCGGCGCGGAGGCGTCGTGCCCCTCAAGAAGAACGCGGACGAGGCGGTGAAGGGCGCCAAGTCGGTGAAGAAGATGATCGTCCTGCGCCGCGCGGGCAACGACGTGAAGATGAAGCGCGGACGCGACCACTGGTATCACGAGCTGATGGAGGACGCCTCGCCCGTCTGCCCCGCCGCGAAGCTCGAC
This sequence comes from bacterium, assembly GCA_965242545.1. Classification (GTDB taxonomy): domain Bacteria; phylum UBA8248; class UBA8248; order UBA8248; family UBA8248; genus Bin107. The sequence goes on along the minus strand of OZ251456.1, from coordinate 2,393,759 downwards.
TCGGAGCATCCCCTCTACATCCTCTACACGAGCGGCACGACGGGAAAGCCCAAGGGCATCATGCACACCACCGGCGGCTACATGTGCGGAACCTACCTCACCTCGAAATACGTCTTCGACCTCAAGGACGAGGACACCTACTGGTGCACGGCGGACATCGGCTGGGTGACGGGACACAGCTACATCGTCTACGGGCCGCTGTTGAACGGCGCCTCCTCGGTCATGTACGAGGGCGCGCCCAACCACCCGGACCCGGGCCGCTTCTGGGACATCGTGGAGAAATACCGGGTCAACATCTTCTACACCGCCCCCACCGCCATTCGCGCCTTCATGAAATGGGGCGACGAGCACCCGAAGAAGCGGGATATCTCCTCCCTGCGGCTCCTGGGCACCGTCGGCGAACCCATCAACCCCGAGGCCTGGATGTGGTATCACAACGTCATCGGCGGAAAGCGCTGCCCCATCGTGGACACCTGGTGGCAGACCGAGACGGGCGCCATCATGATCACCCCCCTGCCCGGCGCCACGCCCACCAAGCCCGGCACGGCCACCCTGCCGTTCTTCGGCGTCGTGCCGGACGTGGTGACGAAGGAGGGGAGGAGCGTGGGCCCCGAGGGCGGCGGGCTGCTCGTCGTCCGCAGGCCCTGGCCCTCCATGCTGCGCACCATCTGGGGCGACGACGCGCGCTACCGCGAGCAATACTGGAGCGACGTGAAGGGCTGCTACTTCACCGGCGACGGCGCGCGGCGCGACAAGGACGGCTACGTGTGGATCATGGGCCGGGTGGACGACGTCATCAACATCTCCGGCCACCGCCTCGGCACCATGGAGGTGGAGAGCGCGCTGGTGGCGAACCCCGCCGTGGCCGAGGCCGCCTGCGTGGGCATCCCCCACGAGATCAAGGGCGAGTGCATCGCCGCCTTCGTCACCATGAAGGGGGCGAACAGGAAGGACGAGGCGCTGGAGAAGAAGCTGAAGGAGTGGGTCGTCAAGGAGATCGGCGCCATCGCCCGGCCCGACTACATGCGCTTCACCGACGCCCTGCCCAAGACGAGGAGCGGCAAGATCATGCGCCGCCTCCTGCGCGACATCGCCTCGGGCGCGGAGAGAATCGGCGACACCACCACGCTCGAGGACATCTCCGTCCTCCAGAGCCTCCAGCAGTATCAGGACGAGTAGGGAAGGCGCGGAGCCGCCGCCCGCCCGCCGCGTTCACCGATGAGCCGGACCGTAGGGGGCGCATATATGCGCCCCGCCCCGCGCGGCGGTTTGAGTCGCAGGGACAGGTCGCGACCTGTCCCTGCGCAATAACAGAGCCAACTTGCGGACGGGCCGCCTGTATGCGATCTCTGCCATGTCCATGGCTCACGCGGGGCGGGAGATTCGAGAACCGCCCGCGTCTTTGAGGCCCGAAGGAGAGGAGATTCCGAAAGAATGAGCCTTGAAGAAGTCCTGAAAAAAGCCGTCGAGCGCATCCGCTCCGGCAAGCTGGAAAGTGAAGCGAAGAGGAAGCAGGCGGTCATTCTGCCGATTTTGCGCGCACTGGATTGGGATGACTCTGATCCGGCCGAGGTCGTGCCGGAACTTTCCGTTCCCAGCGGTCGAGTGGATTATGCGTTGCTCCGCCAAGGTGGTGTCCCAATGGTTTTCATCGAAGCCAAGGCGCCTGGCAAGGCGGACGGCACGGGCGAGGAACAAGTGTTTCGATACGCCTACGGTCAAGGCGTTCCGTTCCTCATTCTGACGGATGGCGACATCTGGAATTTCTACCTTACCACGGCGTTCGGTCCCCCTGCCGATCGACGGTTCTACCGAGCGGAATTGACGAACGACGCTCGGATTCCCGATTATGTAAAGTTTTTCGAGGAATATCTCTTGAAAAGTCGTGTCGTTTCGGGCGAGCCCCTAGAAGCGGCGCGTATACGACACGAGAGCGTCTTTGAACGAAACAGGGCCTGCAAGGCCATCCCGGGTGCTTGGCGGAAATTGCTGGAAACTCCGGACGACTCGCTCCGTGCTCTGCTCATTGAGAACACGGAAAAAGATTGTGGGGCTAGGCCGGATGTTGATGATGTAGACGATTTTTGCAAGCGTTTCTTGGTGGCGTGGATGACGTCCCGGCGGCTCAGAAACCGCCCGCTTCCGCGTCAACGACCTCGGGCGAAACGGAGAAATCAGGCGTCGCCCCCACCGCGGCGCGAAAGTCCACAATCATCGGCTTCATTCTTGATGGCAAGCGCTATGATACCCAGACTGGAAAGAGGACTTTATCTGATATACTCAAAGAATTTGATCGCCGTGCCTCTGCATTCATGGAAAATTTCGCCGCTCAAACGGCGACCCCAAGAAAACGGTTAGTGGCGCGAAACCGTGAGGATCTCTATATCGGTAGCCCCCATTTGATTGACTCTTCTATGCCATTGGAGAACGGCTGGTGGTTGGCGACCATAAATAATACGACCCAAATACGGCAACACATCCAAACCGCCTGCCAAGTCGCGGGCGTGAAATTCGGCTCGCAGCTGAGGCTGATTGAACGCTGACGCCCGCCCCCGCCGTCTTTCGGCACGCGCCATCGACGTTTGTAGGGGGCGCATACATGCGCCCCGTCTCGGGCGTGGCGGCGTCGCGGGACAGCCACAGGGGGGTTGTCCCTGCATCGTTTTTCGCCGTCGTTCCGGCGGAATCCGGGCCGATGAATCGCGCGCTTCCCGAGGCTTCCGGCAACCCCTCCGCCTCGTCGGGATTGATCCCGGAATGATGGGGCCGGCGGGACGCATATATGCGTCCCCTACGGAACCGGGCGGCCATTCCGCTCGCGCGTTTCCGCGTCGGCGGGCGATGATTTTCGGCCATTTTTCCGGGGGCGTTGCTTTCGATTGTAGGGGGCGCATACATGCGCCCCGTCGCGGGCATGGCGTCGGCGCGCGTCGCGGGACAACCACAGGGGGTTGTCCCTGAATGCTTCGTTTTTCGCCGTTAGAGTAGCTTGATGAGGGCGGCGAGGAAGCCGACGCCCGCCACGATCAGCCCGCCCAGCCGGATGGTGATTCGCTGCTCAAGGGCCGAGAGCTCGGCTTTGAGATCGGCCCTGGTCGCCATGTTCTTCATTGTTTCATCCCCTCTGCCTCATGGCCATGCCGCCTTTCAGTGTATCCCCGTTTGTCGATGAATTGAAGCGGCTTGGGCATCCGCCGGCGTAGGGACAATCCCCTGTGGTTGTCCTCGCGGGAACGGATGAAGGAGCGCGCGTTCCGGTTTCTGGATTCTGGCTCGCGCCGGAATAACAGGGTCGGCGGGACGCATACATGCGTCCACTGCGAGAGCTCAAACGGCCGCCGTCCCCCTCACTCCGCGCTTTCGAGCATCTCTCGCGCGTGCTCGCGCGCCGCGTCGGTGATGGAGACCCCCGTTCCCATGCGGGCGATCTCCTCCACCCTGTCCTCGCCCTCGAGAGTTTTGACGTCCGTCGTGGTTCGCCCCCCGGCGACCCGCTTCTCGATGCGGAAATGGCGGTCGCCCAGGCTCGCCACCTGCGGCAGGTGGGTGACGACGATGACCTGATGACTCTCCGACACCCCCTTCAGCTTGCGGCCCACGACCTCGGCCACCGCCCCGCCGATGCCGGCGTCCACCTCGTCGAAGATGAGGGTGGGGATGAGGTCGGCGCGCCGCAGGACGGATTCGAGCGCGAGCATCAGCCGGGAGAGTTCGCCGCCCGAGGCGACGCGGCTCAAGGCTCGCGGGGGTTCGCCGGGGTTGGGCGAGAAGTGGAATTCGGCGCGATCCGCTCCGTCGGCGCGAACCGCCACGCGCCGCCCGCCGATTTGAACGAAGCCCGCCGGGTCCTCCCGGCGCGCGAGCAGGGTTTGAAACCTGGCGCCCGCGAGACCCAGTTCGCCCAGCGCCCTCTCCATGCCCTCGTCGAGTTTTCGGGAGGCGCGCGCTCTTTTCTCCGAAAGGGCGAGGGCGGCTTTCGAGACCTCCGCCCTCAGCGCGTCGCGATCTTCGGTGAGCCGCGCCTCCGTCCCCGCCTCGTCGGCGATCGCGGCGAGCTGCTCGCGGCAGGCTTGAAGAAAGGCCGCGCATTCCGCCTCGTCGCTCCCGTATTTGCGAATCATCTCCCGGATGAGGGCGCGCCTCGCCTCGAGCGCCTCCAGGCGGTCGGGGTCGTGCGCGATTCCCGCCGCGTAGTCGCGGAGGGCGTCCGCGAGGCTCTCCAGCTGCGCCTGGGCGGACGCGGCCTCCTCCAGCAGCGGGCGCAGGGATTCGTCGAGGGCGGCCATCCCTTCGAGCTCCCGGTGGATTTCGCCCGTTTTTTCGACGACGGCCCCCTCCGCCTCGTAGAGACGCTCATACAGGGAGGCCGCGCCGCTCTCCAGCCGGCCCGCGTTTCTGAGCCTCGGCAGTGCCGCCTCGATTTCCGCCAGTTCGCCCGGCCGCAAACCGGCGCTTTCCAGCTCCTCCACCTGAAAGCGGAGCAGATCCGCCCGCCGGGCGCGCTCCCGGACTCCCTCCCCGTGCGCGCCGAGCGCCTCCTCGGCGGCCCGAAGCGCCTGGAAGAGTCCGCCCAGGGCGTCTCTTCGCGCCGTCGTTCCGGCGAAGTCGTCCAGCAGCCCCAGGTGTCCGGCGGGACGCAGGAGGCTCTGGTGAGCGTGCTGGCCGTGGATGTTCACGAGGCGTTCGCCCACGGCGGAGAGGAGCGACGCCGCGCCCAGCGCGCCGTTCAGGTAGATGCGGCTCCGGCCCCCCTCGGAGATTCTGCGCCGCGCGATGAGCTCGTCGTCCTCGACCGCCACGCCCGCCTCCTCCAGCAGGGAGCGCGCCGCGCGGCCGCCCGGCGTCCGCGGAAGCCCGAAGACGGACTCGACGACGGCCTCCCTGGTTTCGGCGCGCACGAGGTCGCCCCTCGCACGCGCCCCCAGGGTGAGGCTCAGGGCGTCGAAGATGATGGATTTCCCCGCGCCCGTCTCTCCCGTGAGGACGTTCAGACCCGGCCCGAAGGCGATCTCCAGGTCGTCGATGATGGCAAAGTTCGTGATTTTCAGGAGGCGGAGCATGGCGGATTCAAGCCTTCCGGCCGCGGGACTCCGGCGCGCGCTTTCTTCATCGCGTCCGCGCCTTCAGGTTTTTCGCCCGCCGCGCGGGCGGGTTTCCCAGAACAGCTTCTCGCGCAGGGTCTCGAAGAAGTCCGCGCCCTTCGGACGGATGACGCGCGCGGGGGAGCGGCTCTTGCGGATGCTCACCGAATCGCCGGCCTCCAGTTCGCACCCGGGGAAGCCGTCCAGCGTGAGGAGCACTTCCCGCCCCTGCGCCTCGGTGTCCGGGAAGATGGTGATTTCGAGCGCGGCTTCGGCCGGGGCGACGATCGGCCGGTTGCTGAGCGTGTGCGGACATATCGGGTTGATGAGCATGACGTTCAGATCCGGCAGCACGAGCGGCCCGCCCGCCGAGAGGGAGTAGGCGGTGGAGCCGGTGGGCGTGGCGACGATGAGGCCGTCCGCGCGGAAGTAGCCTAGGTGCCGGCCCTCCATCTCGATGCGGTATTCGACCATGCGCGCCAAGGGCCCGGTGGTGAGCACGACGTCGTTCAGCGAATCGGCCAGCTTCGGCGCCTCCCCGTTCTTGCGCACCGAGGCGGCGAGCCGCATCCGCGATTCGATGGTGAATTCCCCGCGCGTCAGGATTGCCTCGAGCGCCGGGTAGAGGTCGGTCTGGGGAACGTCGGCGAGAAAGCCCAGGTGGCCGGTGTTGATGCCCAGAAGAAGGGGCGCCTCCCCCTCGACGTTGTGGGCGGCGCGCAGCATGGAGCCGTCCCCGCCGAAGACGATGAGGAGGTCGGCGCGCCGTGCGATCTCCTCACGCGCCGGCCCCGCCCGCTCTCCCGCCATTTCGGCCGCGTCCGCGTCCAGGAGAACCTCGAAGCCCCGCTCCCGCAGCCAGGCGGCGAGGGCGGCGAAGTCGAGCGGGTTTTTCTGCGCCTCCGGCCACGCGGTCAGCGCGATGCGCTTGATGTTCGCCGGCAAGTCGAGCCTCCCGAATCAGCGTGAATCCCGGAGTATCCCAAGGTGCTCGCTCCGCCCGCAACCGCCTCCGGCGTTCACGCCCGCGCGCCGCGCTTCGCGGCGTCTTTTCTTCGCCTCGGCAGGCGCCGCCAGTAGCGGCAGGCGTCCTGAAGCGGGCAGCCCGCGCAGAGCCTGACGTTTCTCCTGCTGGGGCAGCGCTTGAGGATGCCCATGCGCGAGATGGCGAAATCGTAGCGCACGGGGTCGGCGGGGTCGATGCGTCTGAGATTCCGGGTGATTTCGAGCGCCATTTTGATGTTCGGCGTTTTGCGGTCGGTGAGCCCCAGGAGCCGCCCGATGCGCGCGACGTGGGTGTCGAGGGGGATGATGAGCTGATGCGTTCCCGGCGTTTTCCAGAGTCCCAGGTCGAGGCCGTCGGCGGGCCGTATCATCCAGCGCAGAAAGAGATGGAGCCGCTTGCACGCTCCGCCGCCGGCCGGGTCGGGCAGAAGATAGCGCGCCCCGCGCTCGACGTCCGGGTTCAAGCCCCGCGCCGGAAGGCGTCCGATCAGGTCGTCCCTGAATTTCTGGAGCGCCCCCTGGAGCGTCTCCTCCTCCGGGCGGTAGCCGCGCAGGAACAGGGCCTCGAGCGACCCCTCGCTTCTGAGCGCGCTCCCCAGAGCCTGCGCCAGCGATCCGAGCGCCTCAGGGCCCACCCATCGGTGGCGAATGCCCTCGAAAAGGCGGGCGCATTTTTCGGGGGAGCGGCGGCGCAGGGCGCGGGACGGCCGGGGTCCCAGCCGCTCCAGGACGCGCCTCGCGCTCTCGCGGATGGCCGCGGCGCCGCCGAAAGCCAGCGCCGCGCTTATGAACGCCGCGACCTCTCGATCCGCCTTCCCCTCGTAGGCGTGCGCGACGCCGAGCGGGTCGGTGGCGAGATAGGACTGGTGATACGTCCGCGCAAGCGCGTCGAGCTTCTCCTTGAGGAGGGGAACGTCCCCGGGCCTCATCAGAACGCGCCGCTCGTGTCGAGGAGCAGGGTGACGGGGCCGTCGTTCACGACTTCCACCTCCATCATGGCGCCGAAGCGGCCCGAAGCGACCGGCGCCCCCCGCTCTTCGACCCGGGCGATGAAGCGCTCGTAGAGCGGCTCCGCCTTCTCCGGCGGGGCGGCGGCGGTGAAGGCCGGCCGCCTTCCCTTGCGGCAGTCGCCCTGGAGGGTGAACTGGCTGACGACGAGCATCGCCCCGCCCGCGTCCAGCAGCGAGAGGTTCATCTTCCGCTCCGCGTCCGGGAATATCCTGAGATTCGTGATTTTCTCGGCCAGGAAATCGGCGTCTTTTTCGCCGTCCTCGCGGCCGACGCCCAGAAAGACGAGCATCCCGCTCCCGATCTCTCCGGCGACCTCCGCGTCCACTGTGACCCGAGCGCGGCTCGCGCGCTGAACGACGGCTCTCATGTTCCGCTGTCCGGCGAAGGTTTTCCCGCGGGCGGCTCCTTGTCGCCTCCGCGCCGATGCGCGGGGCCGCGGCGGCCCGTGAAGGGAGCATATACGGCGAGGCGCGCGGAGTTCAACGCCCCGGAGCCCGGGAGCCGAAATGCTGGCGGCCGGGGCGTCGAGAGTCCGCGCGCGGCGCGCTTCGGTTGAAACGCGGGGCGGGATGTGCGACATATCCCCCGTGAAATTTTCAGGCGCTCCCCGTTCACGCGGCTGATCATTCGCGTCCCGACCACCATGAGGGCGGCCCCGTTGTCCGGCGCGGAGAAGTTGCACGGCAAGAGCGTGTTCACCACGTTCGAGGCGGCGAAAATCTGCGACGTCACGCCCGTGACGATTCAGAACTGGATAGACAAGGGCTGGCTGGAGGCCTACCGGACGCCCGGGGGCCACAGAAGGGTGAGCCGGGAGGCGCTTCTCTCCTTTCTGGAGGCGCGCGGCATCCCCCACGCCTTCCCGGAAAAGACCGGGCCTCCCCGGGTGCTGATCCTGAACGAGGACGCCGCGATCGCCGCCTCTCTCAAGGAGGCGCTGCTGCGTGACCGTCCGGGCTGCGACGTTCGGGTGGCGCGCGACGGGTTTCGCGCGGGCGTCCTCTACGCCGGCATGAAGCCGGACGTGGTGATACTCGACCTGAATCATCCGGGGGTGGACGGCTACGAGGCGTGCCGCCAGATCAGGCGGGGCGAAGCGGGCGGAGACGCGCTCATCCTCGCCATCGGCGGCCCCTCCGACGGGCGCGGGCGCATTCCGGCGCTGGGCGCGGCGCACTGCCTTCCGAAGCCGGTGGACGCAGGGGCGCTCCGGCGCCTGGTGAGGGAGTTCCTCTCGAATCGCCGGCGGGCGGCGCCGCGCGCTCCGGGCGGTTTTTCGGCTTCGGAATCCGGGAGCGGACGAGCGCGCGGGGGCTAGTCCCTCTCCGGCGCGCCGCCCTCTCCGCCCCGGTTTCTCAGGAAGCGCTCCAGCTCCTTCGCCAGATCGTCCCCCGAGGGAAGTTCGTCCGGTTGGACTTCATCCTCCGCGCCGTCGTCCTTGAGCTTGAGCTGATCCACGTATTCCCGCACCGACTTGTTTTTCTCCAGCGCCTCATCGACCTTCTCCTCGAATTCGTGGGCGCCCGCCTCGAGCTCCGAGAGGCTGAGGGGGTAGGAGAGAAAGTCGCTGAGCCGCTCCACCAGCGCGAGCGCCGCCTTCGGGTTGGGCGACACGTTCACGTAGTGGGGCACGTTCGCCCAGACGCTGACGGCGGGCAGGTTCTCGTCCCGGAACAGATTGTTCAGCACGCCGACGATTCCGGTGGGGCCTTCGTAGCGGGAGGGCTTGAGGCCGAGTCGCGAGGCCAGGTTCGGGTTCGTGGAGGTGCCGGTGATTCGCACCCTGCTCCGGTGATAGACGTCGGCGAGGAGGGCGCCGACCGTTACGGCCATGCGAACCCGGCACTCCCGGACCATCGAGAGGATGATTCTGGAGAAGCGGCCCCACTGCAAATGAGGCTCCACGCCGAGGAACACCACGACGTCGTGGTCGAGGTTGGGCGTCTCGCAGGCGTAGAACGTGTTGGTCGGCCACGTGATTTTTCTGCGGTTGTTCTCATCGAGGCTCACCTGGGGCCGCATGTCCTGAAAGTTGTAGAACGGATCGGAGTCTATCCGCGCGAATTCCAGCCCCCCCATTTTCTCGGTGATGAAGCTCGCGGCCGTCGTGGCCGCGCTGCTGGCGTCGTTCCAGCCCGCGAAGGCCATGAGGAGAGCGGGTTCTCTGAGGCTCGGCGCTTTCTTGATTTCGAGATGCTTCATCGTGATCGTCTCCCAGACAGAGCCGCGTCGCGCAGGCGAGAGAACAGGCTCGCCGATTGTAGGGGGTTCCGGTCGGGGATTCAAACCTCCCTTATCGGGATTTCGCGCGCGGCGTTTGATGATGAACGGGCTGTGGGATATAAACTTTCCGCCCGAAGCGCCGCGGTTCCCCGGGAGGAAGGAGGCGGTTTTCGCCTTTTCGCGGGCGCGCGGCTGCGGGCGGCGGGGAGAGGCGATGGGCGCGGCGGAGCCTGGGGTGAAGGACAGTGTGGTTTTGATAACGGGTGGTTCGCGCGGCATCGGCGCCGCCATCGCGAGGCGCTTCGCGCGCGAAGGCGCGCGCCTCGTCCTGAATCATCGGGAGGGCGGAGGCAGGTCGGCGCAAATGGCGGACGCGCTTTGCCGGGAGGCCGAAGCCGCCGGGAGCCGCGCTCTCGCCATCCCTGCGGACATTTCCAAAAAAGACGCCGTCAAAACCATGTTCGCGCGGGTGGAGGAGGAGTTCGGGCGGCTCGACGCGCTCGTTCTGAACGCGGCGCGCGCCCCCTTCAAGCCGTGGGAGAAACTCCTGGAGCGCGACCTGAAGCTCCTGGTGGAGACGAATTTTCTGGGCAACGTGTTCTGCATGCAGTCCGCGCTTCCGCTGCTCTCGCGCCGGGGGGGAGCCGTCGTGTTCATCTCCAGCCTGGGTGGCCGCTTTTATCATCCCGAGTACTCCCTGGGGCCCATGAAGGCGGCGATGGAAGCGGCGGTCCGGCATTGGGCGGAGAGCTTCGACGCGCGGGGAATCTCGGTCAACGCCGTTTGCGCGGGCCTCGTGAAGACCGACTCGTTCAAGACGCTTCGGATGATTCAGCCGGAGCTGGCGGAGCTGCCGGAGCGCTGCTTCGTTGCGCCCGAGGAGGTGGCCGAGGCCGTCTTCTTTCTCGCCGGCGCGGGCGCGGGCGCCATACGCGGGCAGACGCTCGTGGTGGACCGGGGACTCAGCAACCAGCTGAACCGCCTGCGGGAGTGATTCTTCCGAGCCGATTGATTTTCACGCCCCTCTTTGATTGTATATGCTCCGGTAACCGGGAATTTCCGCGCGCGCCCCACGAGGAACAGGGAGGCGGCCGCGCTTCGCGGCGCAGGGGAGAACCATGTCGCAGAACCTGATTTCGGACGACGCGATTCTGGAGGAAGTGAAACGGGCGATCGCCCACACCACGGGAATCGAAAAGGAGGCCATTGCGCCGGACAGCTCCCTGGTGGACGACCTGGGCGTGCTCTCGCTCGATTTTCTGGACATCAACTTTCGCCTCGAACAGGTGTTCGGCATCAAGATGGCGCGCAATTTCGTGCTCGAACACGTGGAGGAGATGTTCGGCGAGGGCGTGGCCATCAACGAGGAGAGCGAGGTGACGGAAAAGGGGGTCGAGGTGCTGAAGCTGCGCCTGAACGAGGCGGCGGACGACCTGGAGCCGGGAACCCCCGTGGATGAGCTTCCGGCGCTCGTCACCCCCAGGACGCTGGCCGGCGCGGTGCGCGACGTGCTGAACTGCCTGCCCGGGAAGAGCCCGGCGGGCGCGGACTGGAAGATCGAGGATGGAACGCGCGTCGTCTGCGCCGAAACGGGACAGCCCGCCTCCTTGCCCAGCGGGGACGAAGTGGTTCAGAACTGGCTGAACGGGGTGCAGGAGGAAAGGGGCCTCTTCTCCTCCTGACGCCGCCCGCCTCGCCCATCTTTCCTGGAGAACGCGCGAATGCCCGACTGCGGCAGACGGGTCGTGGTCACCGGATACGGGGCGGTGACGCCCCTGGGCGCGGACGTCGCCTCCACCTTCGAGGCCATGCGCGAGGGGCGCTCCGGCATCGACGTGATCCGCCGCTTTTCTCCCGAGGGGCTTCCCTGCCGAATCGCCGGCGAAATAGACGATGCCTGGCTCGACTCCCGGGAGAACGGCGGCGGGCGCAGGCTCGACAAGTTCTCGACCCGGGGGGTGCGCATGATGCGCGCGGCCGCGTCACAGGCGGCCGGGACGGCGCGCCTCCACGAGGTTGCGGATCGAAGGCGCGTCGGCGTCGCGCTCGGCTCCCACGGCGATCAGCCCCAGGTTGAGGAGCTGCTCCGCGTCTTCCCCTATTGGAAGCCCGAAGGGAGCGACCCGCTGAGGGGCGGGTGGGACGTCAGGGAGCTCGGACGCCGCGGCTCCTACGATCTGATGACGTTTTTCAGAAGAAAATCGGACGTGGCCACCTCCGTCGTCGCCCTTGATTTCGACTGCCGGGGGCCCACGCTTTCCATCTGCTCGGCCTGCGCGGCGGGGGCGCAGGCGATTGGCGAGTCGGTGCGCCTCATCCGCGACGAAAAGGCGGACCTCATGGTGGCGGGCGGCTGCGAGGCGTCCATCACCTACGTCGGGTTTCTCGGGTTCGTCCTGCTCACCGCGCTGGTGGAGAAATACGAAACCCCGCAGACGGCGTCCCGTCCTTTCGACAGGCGGCGCAACGGCTTCGTGATGTCCGAGGGCGCGGGCGCGATGATTCTCGAGGACTACGATCACGCGCGCGCGCGCGGCGCGGAGATTCTGGGCGAAGCGCTCGGCTACGGCGATTCCTCGGATGCGTTTCGGATCACCGACATGCACCCGCAGGGCCTGGGCGCGGTATTCGCCATGAAAAAGGCGCTCGCGGACGCGGGCGTCGCGCCCGATCGCGTCGAATACGTCAACGCGCACGGCACCTCGACGCCCAAGAACGACCTCACGGAGACGAAGGCCGTCAAGGAGGTGTTCGGCGCCCACGCGGAGAGGCTGCCGATCAGCTCCAACAAGTCCATGATCGGGCACACCATCGGCGCGGCCGGCGCCATTGAGGCGATTCTGACTCTTGAGGGAATGCGCCGCTCGGAAATTCTCCCCACCATCAACTACCAAAACCGCGACCCGAAATGCGACCTGGACTACGTGCCCAACGAAACCAGGGCGCGCGCCCATCGCGTGGCGCTTTCCAACAGTTTCGGCTTCGGGGGGCAGAACGCCTGTCTGTGTCTGGGCGGCCCCGAGGTCGCGTGAAGTTCTCGCCCCTTCCCATCATCGGGGTCGGCCTGGCGACGGCGGCGGGGCGAGGCGTCGAGGCCGCCTGGGAGGCGCTTTGCGGGGGACGCTCCCGCCTCGCCCTCGACCCGGATCCGGAACTCGCCGGCTTCGCTCCGACAAAAACGGCGAGGTGCGAGCGAATCGACCCCGGGTCCATCGGCGCGGATCATCGCGCGGCCAGGCTCATGGGCCATCACGTCCACATGCTCCTGGCGGCGGCTCAGGGAGCGATAGCGGGCGCGTCCGTCCTCCCGGAAGCCGCGGGGGAGGAGTTCGCCTTTTTCGCCGGCATGGATTCGGTCGATCCGGCCGCCGGCGATTTGATCGGCGCGGTTCGGGAGTCGGAGGAAGGGGTTCGCCTCGATCATTTTTTCAGCGAGGGGATCGACCGCATCCCTCCCCTTTGGCCGCTCGAGTTGCTGAACGCGATAGGCTTCAGCCAGGCGGCGATTCAGCATCAGCTGCGGGGGGAGAACGCCGTTTTCAGCGCGGGCGCGGAGGCGACGGCGCGCGCCGTCTGCGAGGCGGCGGCCTCCGTGAGTCTGGGAAAGGCGAAGTTCGCCCTCGCCGCCGGCGTGAGCGGCGTTGTTTCCGCCCGGATGCTCGCCCGCGCGGTGAAGCGCGGGGCGCGGAGCGCCGCCTGCGGGCTGGGCGAGGGCGCCGGAGCGGTGCTTTTCGAGGCGGCGGAAAACGCCGACGCGGGCAGGGTTCACGGCTGGCTCAAGGGCTGGGGATCGGTTCGCGCGCTCGAAACAAGAGGGGGCCTCGTCCGGGCGATTCAGGACTCGGCGGAGACCGCGCTCTCGCGATCGGGGCTGGCGCCCGGAGACGTCGACCTCCTCGTGATTCACGGGGCGGGGGAGCGCTTGGCGGACGCGGCGGAGACCGAGGCGATTTCCTCCGTTTTCGGGGGGCACAGACCCTGCGGACTTGCGACGAAGGGCGTATTCGGCCACCTTGGGGGGGGGAGCCCGGCGCTGGACGTCATCATCGCGCTCAAAGCGCTGGCGGAAGGCGAGGCGCCCCCGTTCGATGGCGCGGCGGAGGCGCTGAGCCTTTGCGCGGAGCGGGGGCTGGCGGAGTTGCGAAACGCGCTGGTTCTTCTCCAGGGCTTCGACGGCGCGTGCGCGGCTTTCGCGCTGGGGAAAAGCGCCTGAGGGGGGAGGGGCGGGTTGCGGTTTCTCTTGTTCGATCGGATCAAGGAGGCGGCGCGCGGGGAGCGCGTCGTGGGTCTCAAGACGTTTCCGCTGTCGGAGGCTTGCCTGAACGCGCACTTCAGTCGCGCCCCCCGGGTGCCCGGCGCCATGCTGATAGAGGCGATGGCGCAGATTGCGGGGTGGCTCGTGGTTTATACCCATCATTTCAAAACCTCGTGCGTCATCTCGCTCATTGAGGACGTGGAGGTGGCGAGCGACCTGCCCCCTGGAGAGGCGCTGGAGATTCACAGCGAGATGATCGATACGAACAGGCAGGCGAGCCTGTGCCGGGCGCGGGTCGAAAAGGACGGCGTCGTGGTGGCCAGGGCGGAGCGGTTCATCTATCCACACTTTCCCAACGACGACCCCGAGGGGCTGAGGGAGCGCTTCAGAAGATGCGGCTGGCTGGCGTTCGAGGAGGGGGCATGAGCGCACAAGCGTTCGTCACCGGCCTCGGCATGGTGACCTCCCTCGGCGCCGACGTGGAGACTTCATGGCGCAGGGCGCTGGCCGGGGAGTCGGGCCTTGCGCCCATCCGATCTTTCGACGCGAGGGCGCTGCCCGTCGCGGGCGCGGGCGAAGTCCCGGAGGAGGCGCTCTCCGCCATTCGGGAGCGGCTACCCGGGAAATACGCGGACGAGGGCGAGCGCAGGACGCTGTTCGCCCTCGACGCCGCCCGGGCCGCGATGGCGGACGCGGGGCTTCACGTCGGGGACTACGCGCCCGAGCGTGCGGGCGTGGTGATGGGCGCGGGGCTGAGCAGCTACCGGCTGGAGGATTTTTCCGCCTGGGCTGATCCGGAAAGCGGCTTCGACGCGGCGCGCTTCGCGAGGGAACTCGACCGGACGCACCCCGCAGGCTATTTCGACAACCCGCCCGAGCGGGCGGCCTCCATCATGGCGGAATGGTTCGGACTGGCCGGCCCCTGCGGCGTCATCACCTCCGCCTGCGCGGCGGCCGCCCAGGCGATAGGCCTCGGGATGCGGATGATTCGCCGGGGCGAGGCGGATATCGTGGCGTGCGGCGGGGCGGATTCGATGATCCATCCCGTCGGGATGGCCATCTTCCTCCTGCTGGGCGCCGCCTCGAAATCGAAGCCTCCCGTCTGCCGCCCGTTCGACAGAAAGCGCGCGGGCCTCGCCGTGGGCGAGGGGGCGGGCGTGGTCGTCCTGGAATCCGGAGAGCACGCCGAAAAAAGAGGGGCGACGCCCTGGGCCGTCCTGGCGGGCTACGGCGCGAGCATGGACGCCTGGCGGGTGACGGCCCCGCACCCGGCGGGCCGGGGCGCCGTTCGCTCGATGAGCGAGGCGCTCGCCGACGCGGGCCTCGCCCCCGGCGACGTCGCCTACGTCAATGCGCACGGCACGGGCACGAAGCTCAACGATTCGGCAGAGACCCGGGCGATTCGGGAGGTCTTCGGCGCGCGGGCGGACGCGCTGGCGGTGAGTTCCTCCAAATCCATGATCGGGCACCTGATCGCCGCGTGCGGCGCGCCCGAGTTCATCTTCACGGCCTTGAGCGTCGCGCGCGACGTCGCGCATCCCACCATCGGCTTGGAGAACCCCGATCCGAAGTGCGATCTCGACTATGTGGCCGAGGGCGCGCGGGAGATGTCCGTGCCGGCCGCCATCACGAATTCCTTCGGCTTTGGCGGGCAGAACGCCACTCTCCTTCTCAGAAAGGCGGCTTAGATGAAAATAGACCTGAGCGGAAAAATCGCGCTCGTAACCGGAGGCGGCCGGGGCATCGGCCGCGCCTGCTGCGTCGCCCTGGCCAAGGCGGGGGCGTCGGTGGCGATCAACTACAGCCGCTCGGCCGAGGCCGCCGAGGAGGCGCGGGCGGAGATTGAGGCCGCCGGCGGCAGGGCGATCGTCTATCAAGCGGACGTTTCCTCCTTCAAAGAGGCGGCGGCGATGTTCGAGAAGGTGAAGGCGGACTTCGGCACGCTCGACGTTCTCGTGAACAACGCGGGCGTGATTCACGACACCCTGCTGCTCACGATGAAGCCCGAGGGCTGGCGCAAGGTGCTGGGCGTGAGCCTGGACGGCGCCTATCACTGCACGAAGGCGGCGGGCGAGATCATGCTCAGGAAGCGAGCCGGCAAGGTGATCAGCATCTCCTCGGTCGCGGGGGTCGCCGGCGGGGGCGGACAGACGAACTACGCCTCCGCCAAGGCGGGCGTCATCGCCTTCATGCGCGCCTGCGCCGCCGAGATGGGAAAGCGGGGGATTCAGTTCAACGCCGTCCTGCCGGGCATGATCGTCACCGACATGAGCGCGCGCGCGCGCGAGCGGGCGGGAGAGGCGATTCTGGAGCGCATCCCGGCGGGCCGCTTCGGTGAGCCGGAGGACGTGGCCGGACTCGTGGTGTTCCTGGCTTCTCCGCAGGCGGATTACATCAACGGCCAGGCGATCGCGGTGGACGGCGGTCTGCTCACCGGCTAGGGAGGGCGTCGAGGATGCGGGTGTATCAGGGGGTGGATCTGGTGGAGGTGGCGCGCGTGAAGAAAGCCTTTGAGCGCCGCGATGCGTTTCAGGAGGACATCTTCACCGAGGGCGAGCGAGCCTACTGCCTCGGGCGTCGGAATCCCTATCCCCATTTCGCCGCCCGCTTCGCCGCGAAGGAGGCCTGCCTCAAAGCCTTCGGCCTCGGTCTTTCGGGGCCGGGCGGGCTGGGCGGACGGGGCCGCCTGCGCGAGATCGAGGTGGCGTCGGCGGCTTCGGGCAAGCCCGCGCTCAGGCTGCGCGGATCGATGGCGCGCATGAGCGCGCGAAAGAAGATCGCCCAGGTTACCGTCTCGCTGAGCCACACGCTGGAGCTGGCGATGGCCCAGGTGATTCTGACGGGAGAGGGCGCGCCGGGAGAAGCCGGCTAGGGGGGCTTCGCGCGGGAGGCTCGCCGGGGGGTGAGCGCGCGCGCCGCTTCCCAAGCGAGCGGGAGAGGGTCGCTTTGAGATACATGCTGGTGGACAGGGTGACGGCGTGGCAGGCGGGGGAATCCATCCAGGGAATCAAGAACGTCGCGATGAGCGAGGATTTTCTGGAGCTTCACTTTCCGCGCTTTCCCGTCATGCCGGGAGCGCTGCTGTTCGAGGGGCTGGCGCAGCTCGCCGGCTGGCTTGAGGCGGCCGGCTCGGATTTCACGAAATGGGTTCTTCTGGAGAAGGCTCGCTCGGTCAAATACTACGGGTTCGCCTTTCCCGGGGATCAGGTCGCCCTGAGCGTGGAGGCGAAGGGAGCCGAGGGCGGGTTGAAGAACTTCAGGGGCGTGGCGGCCGTCGGGGGGGAGCGCCGGGTGGTCGCCGATTTCGGCGGCCGGGTGGTGGCGCTCGCGGATTATGAGGACCCCGAGGAGCAGCGCCGCCACTTTCGCGTCCTGAGCCGCGAGATCCGGCTGAACCAGGCGGGACGCTGATGGCGGGCGGAGATATCTGGATCACCGGCGCGGGGCTTCTCACCTCCCTCGGCAAGGGCGTGGAGGAGAACTGGCGCGCGCTTCGCGCCGGCAGAAGCGGCGTCGCCCGCCACCGGGACGGGGAGAGCGAATCCATGCCGGAGAATTTCCTGTATCACGGCAGGGTCGCCGGCCATGAAGATCCGCCCGAGGCGCCGCCCGGTCTCGCGAGCCAGCGCAAATTCCTGAACAGAAGCTCCATCCTCGGGCTTTCCGCGGCCGGGGAGGCGGTGGCGCGCGCGAGGCTGGACATGGGCGCGGTGTCCCCGGAGAGAAAGGCCGTCTACGTGGGGTCGGGCGATTTCACGCAGGTGGGATATGTGGATTTCTACGCCGCTTTGCGGCGGACGGCCGGCGAGGCGTGGGGCTTCCCGGACGCCGGGGACCTGAACGAAGCGGCGCTCCACAGCGTCGGCCCCTTCTTCCTGCTCGAGGGACTCCCCAACAATCTTTTCAGCTACCTCTCGGCCACCTATGAATCCATGGGGCCGAACGGCAGTTTCTCGAGCCTTTCCTCCTGCGGCGCGCAGGCGCTGGAGAGTTGCGAGCGCGCGCTTCGCATGGGCGAGGCCGACGTGGGCCTGGTCGTGGGCTGCGGAAGCTGGGCGCATCCCCTCGTGCTCCTGGAGCTCGACGGCTTGGGGGTTCTCTCCCGGGCGAAGAATGGCCCCGCGTCTTTTCGGCCTTTCGACAGGAGGCGGGACGGGTTCTTCACGGGGGAGGGGGCGACCGCTCTCGTGCTGGAGACCGCGGAATTCGCCCGGGCGCGCGGGGCGAAGCCCCTGGGCCGCGTCCTCGGAGCGGCGAGCTCCCAGGAATCATCGACGGAGCGCCATATTCCCGTTCCCAGCGAGGCGGTGGGCTTTTCGGTGGAATCAGCCATGGCCCAGGCCGGCCTCGCTCCTGACGAGTTGGCCTTCATCCTTCCCCACGGAAGCGGGACGCCGCGGGGGGACGCGGGCGAACTGGCCGCCCTGATGGAGTATGGGAGCGGGACGAGGGTCCTGCCGCCGCTCGCCGGCTGGAAGCCCTACGCGGGGCACATGGGTTCCGCCAGCGATTTGGGCGAGATCGTTCTGGGGCTGCGCGCCCTGAAGGAGGGCCGTCTTCCGCCCACGCCGGGCTTCGAGCGGCCGGATGACGCCTTTGCCGACCTGCATATCCCCAAGGAGGATTGCGCCCTGTCGGGGGGCGCGTTCCTGTCTCTGAGCCACAGCATCGGCGGTCAATCCTCCGCCACCGTCGTCGCGGCGCCGTGAACAATCCTCCGAAGCGAAAGAAGAAAAGACGCAGCAAGGACAAAGGGGCGCTTCACCAATGGGTGGAATACGCCCTGATCGTCTCGCTGCTGGGGGTGGTTCGCGCCCTGCCCTACGGGGTTTGCCGGGCGGTCGCCGCAGTGGCGGGGGAGGCGATTTTTCGCCTCATCCCCAGGAGAAGGCGCATCGCCCGCGCCAACCTGCGCATCGCGTTCCCCGAGCTCGGCGAGGCGGAGCGTCTGGTTCTGGCGAGGCGCAGCTGCCGCTCCTTCATCCTGACGTGTCTGGAGGGGGCGAAGTTTCTCGTCCGCTTCGAGCCGCGGCGGGCCAGGGAGATGATGCTCAAGACCGTGGAGGGGGGGGAAGAGGCGCTCAAGAAAGCGCGCGCGGCGCATGAGAGCGCGGGCGGGTGCGTGTTCGTCGCGCCCCATCTGGGGAACTGGGAATACCTCTCCCACGCGGGCGCGCTGGCGGGGATCCCGCTGACCATTCCCGTGAGACCCCTGGACAACCGGAAGCTCGAAGCTTCGCTGCGCGAGATGCGGGCCGCCTCCGGCCAGGAGATACTCTCCAAACGGAACGCCTTTTTCCACCTGCGCGAGGCGCTGCGCAAGGGCCGTTCGGTGGCGATTCTCGCGGATCAGAACGCGGGCGCGCAGGGGATAGACGCGCCGTTTTTCGGCAGGGCGGCGAGCACGACGCCCGCGCCCGCCGCCTTGGCGGTTCTCTACGACCGGCCCATCGTCCTGTTATCATGCCTGAGAAAGGAGGGCCGCCCCCGGCGCTACGAAGCCTTCCTGAGCGAGCCGATAATCCCCGATATGAACGCGCGAAGCGCGAAAGAGGAAATAGCGAGACTCACGGCGGCGATGAACAGAGAGACGGAGAATCTGATTCGCAAGGCGCCGGAGCAATATCTGTGGATTCACGATCGGTGGAAGCTCGCCAGGGGCGAACCCGGCGGGCGGGTTCAGGACGCGGACTGAGGGGCGGTCGATTCCCTGAGGCGCTCGAGGAAGGGAACGCCCAGCTTCCCGAGCTTCGCTTCGAGCTTCTCCGTGCAGTCGCAGTCGCCGCAGACGGGATAGCCCTCGCAAGTTTCCGGCTTGCGGGCGAAGCGCACGTCGATCTCCTCGAAATACGCCTCCCAGTAGGGCAGCTCCTCGCAGAGCTCATAGCCCGGCCCGAACGCTTCGCGGCAGTAGCAGACCTCTAGCCAGCGAACCTCGCCCTCTTCGGTGAGCCGGGCCTCCTTCATGCACTTGAGAAACATTTGATGCGCGATGGAGCCGCGCCCGAGCTCGCCCGATTCGATGGCTTCGAGCAGGGCGGCGCTTTTGCCCTTGATGACCTTCCCGCGCACCAGGTATCGCATGGCTCGCCTCGGTATTTTCACGGACGCTTTACCTGATTGTAGCATAACCGTCATCGTTCTCGCATAGATTGGCGATTGCGCCATCCTCGGGCGTCTGCGCTAGAATGGCGCGGCGAGCCAGCGCGCCTTCGGGAGCCGGTATGGGCAAATCAATCGACGTCGCCATGGTGGCGAGCGAGATGTTCCCCTTTGCGAAATCGGGCGGGCTGGGGGACGTCATCGGCGCGCTGCCGCCGGCGCTGGGGCGGATGGGCCATGAGGTTTCCGTCTATCTGCCCGCCTACCGCGCCGTTCTCGAAAAATACGCCCCCGAAGTCTCCACGCGGGTCCCGGACGTCTTCGCCGAAGCGGGCTATGAGGTGTTCTCGCTCGATCACGAGGGCGTCTCCGTCAATCTCGTCGCCGCCGACGACCTGTTCGATCGCGACGAACTCTACGGAGACGCGCGGGGGGCGTTTCCCGACAACGCGGAGCGCTTCGCCCGCTTCGCCCGGGGCGCGCTCTCCCACATGGAGTGGGAAGAAGCGTATCCGTCCATCATCCACTGCCACGACTGGCAAACCGCCCTGATACCGCCCCTGCTGAAGTGGCGGCTCGCGGAGCATGAGAAATGGAAGGGGGCGTCCACCGTTTTCACCATTCACAACCTGGCGTATCAGGGCCGGTTCCATCGGGAGGATTTCGCGCACGCGAGCCTGCCCGATACGGCGATGGGGGTCGAGGGGCTGGAGTTTTACGGCGACGTGAACTTTCTCAAGGGCGGCATCCTGTTCAGCGACGTGTTCTCCACCGTAAGCGAGCGCTACGCGCGGGAGATTCAGACGAAAGAGCAGGGGGAGGGGCTCGAGGGCGTGATCGCCCAAAGGCTTTCTTCGCTGTCGGGCATCATGAACGGCATTGATTACGGCGTTTGGAATCCGGAGAGCGATCCCCGTCTTCCGGCGACGTTTTCGAGCGCGCGCCCCGAAGGGAAGGCGAGATGCCGGGCGGCGCTCGCGGCGGAGCTGGGGCTGAGCGCGGAGGCGGGCGGCCCCCTGTGCGTCGTCGTCTCGCGGCTGACGGCCCAGAAGGGAATCGACCTCCTGCTCGAAACGATGGATGAGCTCATGGATTTGGGAGTCACCCTCGCCGTTCTGGGAACCGGCGAGAGGGCGCTGGAAGAATCTCTGGCCAAGGCCGCCGACGCGCGCCCGGGGCGGGTGGCGTTCACGCCCGCTTACGACGAGGGACTCTCTCACCGCATGTATGCGGGCGGCGACGTTTTGCTCATGCCCTCCCGGTATGAGCCTTCGGGCCTGAACCAGCTCTACGCCATGCGCTACGGCGCCCTGCCTTGCGTGAGGCGGGTCGGCGGGCTGGCGGACTCCGTTCTCTCCTCTCCCGCGCCCGACCCGCTGGCGGACACCGGCTTTCACTTCGAGGCGTTTGCCCCGGCCGATTTCCTCGCCGGAATGAAGCGGGTTTGCGAGGCGTTTTTGAATCAGGGGCTTTGGCGTATGATGATGCGCAACGCCATGGAGAAGAACTCCGGCTGGGACGGCGTCGCGCCCCGCTACGTCGAGTTATACGAGAAGGCGATGCGCGCGCGGACGGGTTGAGGCGAGTCGGGCGGAGGGGGAAGAGGGTGAATCCACGAGGTCCCCGCGTCATATCCTTCGTCATGGCGGGCGGCGCCGGAAGCAGGCTTCGCCCCCTGACGGTCGCCCGCGGGAAGCCCGCCGTGCCTTTCGGCTCGAAATACCGGATCATCGACTTCGCGCTGAGCAATCTGGTGAACTCGGGCTATCAGTCCATCTACGTGCTTGTGCAGTATCTGGCCCAGTCCCTGATCGATCATCTGAGGCGCTCCTGGAACATCGGCGGGCCGCTGGCGGAGAATTTCGTGACGGCCGTTCCGCCCCAGCAGCGCTCCGACGGGGAGTTCTGGTTCAAGGGAACGGCGGATTCCATTCATCAGAACAGAAACCTGGTGACGGACCACGCGCCCGACATCGTTCTGGTGTTCGGGGCGGATCACATCTACCGCATGGACGTGAGCCAGATGGTTCGCTTTCATATCGAGCGCGGGGCGGACGCGACGATATCCGCCCTGCCCGCCCCTCTGGAGGAGGCGCGCGGCTTCGGGGTGCTGGCCGTGGACGAGGAGGGGCGGGTGGAGCGCTTCGACGAGAAGCCCTCCCGCCCCCGGCCCATGCCGGACGATTCCTCGCGCGCGCTTTGCTCCATGGGGAACTACGTGTTCTCCGCCGGGGTGCTGATGGACGCGCTTCTGAGCGACGCGGCGCGAGAGGGGGAGCACGACTTCGGGCGCACCATCATCCCCGCCCTGCTGGCCGAGCGCAGGAAGATGTACGCCTACGATTTTTTGAAAAATGAAATTCCCGGATTGAAGGCGAGCGAGGAGAAGGGCTACTGGCGCGACGTGGGGACCATCAAGGCCTATTGGGACGCGCAGATGGACCTGCTGGGAGAGACGCCGCGTCTCGACCTGGGGAACAACGAGTGGCCGATACGCACCGGCGCCTATCCGGGGCCCGGCAGCCGGATTCTCTCCACGCGGGTGGAGAACGCCCTCATCGGAGAGGGGTGCCAAATCGTGGGCGCGCGGATAGAGCGCTCCATCGTCGGGCGCGGCGTGATGATTGAAAAAGGGGTGGAGATCACGGATTCCGTCATCATGGATCATACCCACATCGGGGCGGGGGCGAAGCTCGAGAGAGCCATCGTGGATCGCTTCAATCAAATCGAGGCGGGCGCATTCGTGAAGGCCGGCGCCGCCGACGCTCATCCCGGCGCCGTCTCCGAGCCCTCCGGCATCATCGTCCTGCCGCGCGGGTTCACCCGGCCCGTCATCTGAGCCATGCGTCTGGCAGAGGCGCGCGATCAGGCGGAGGCTTTTCTCGCCGAATCCCGGAGAGAACGGTACGAGTGCGGGGCGGGCCTGAAGGAAGAAGTCCGCCTGGGCGAGATTCTCGCCCGCTACGCCGACCTTTTCACGCGCGCGAACGTCGAGTCCGTCCGCGCTCTCTCCGCCGCCGCGGACGACGAGGCGGAATCCGCGCGATTGTCCGCGCTGCTCGGTTTTCTGGCTTTCGGCGCGATCCGTTGCGCGTGCAGGGATTTGAGCGATCAGGCGCTTCGCTTCGAGACCCGCGCCACGGTGAAGACGGCCTCGGGCGAGGAGATTCCCTATCGGCAAAGCGCCGTCGCGCTTCTGAACGAGCCGGACCGGGGAAGGCGGGTTTTCCTGGAAAGCGCCCGCTCGGAGGCGCTGAGGGAGAAAAACGGATTTCTGGAGAGGATTCACCGCGTCACCCACGAGATGGCCGAAAGCCTCGGCTTCGGCGGCTATCTGGAGATGATGGCGGCGGTCAAGCCCTACGCGCTGGAGCCGGTGCGGGAGGAGATGCGCCGGTTTCTCGACCGCACGGAGACTCTCTACGCGGAGGCGATGGAAGAGGCGCTGCGGGGGGCGGGCGTTCCCCCCGCTTCCGCGCATCGCCACGACGCCCTTCGTCTTTTTCGGGGCGCGGCGTTCGACGGACTTTTCCCGCCGGAGAAAATGGAATCATCGGCGAGGAGGGTTTGCGCCGCGATGGGTCTCGATCTGCTGGCGGAGGGCCGGGTGCGCCTCGACGTCGAGGATCGCCCTCTCAAGAGTCCCCGCGCGTTTTGCGCCTCCGTGCGCGTCCCCGATGAGGTATACCTCGTCATTCGGCCCCGGGGCGGACACGACGACTACCGCGCCTTCTGGCACGAGCTCGGCCATGCCCTGCATTTCGCGGGCGTGGCGGCGGACGCGGATTTCGAGGCGAGGCGCCTGGGCGACAACTCCGTGACCGAAGGGTTCGCCATGCTCTTCGACCACCTTCTGCTGGAGCCGCTCTGGCTCGCGGACGCCCTGGGCGGAGAGGCGTCCGACTACGAGGCGTTTCTGCGGCGTCACGCGCTTTTCGAGCTGTATATGCTGAGGCGCTACGCGGCGAAGGTGGATTACGAGCTCGCGCTGCATCAGGGGGCGGACCTCGCCGGGATGCGCGGCGCGTATCAACGGAAGCTCGGCGCGGCGACGATGGTGGAGTTTCCCGAAGCCGCCTGGCTCGACGACGTGGACCCGTTTTTCTACTGCGCGAACTACCTCAGGGCGTGGATGCTTCAGGCGCGGATGTCGGAGACGCTCAGGACGAAGTTCGGCCGCCGCTGGTGGGCGAGCGGGGGAAGCGGCGCGTTCCTGCTGGAATTGTGGAAGGACGGCCAGCGCCGCGACGGCGACGCCCTCTCCCGCCATCTCGGCCATGGGCGGCTCGCGACGGAGCCGCTCGAGGCGCAAATCAGGAATCTGATGGCGCGCTGATTCCGCCGGGGACGACGAAGAAGGCCGTTGCCGACGCTCCCTCCATTCCCTCCCTAGAGCTCGACCGGCCTGCGCTCCCCGCACGATCTGTCCGCCGCCATGGTGAGCGCCAGCACCTCTCTGGCGTGCGCGCCCGTGGCGAGTCCCACGCCGCCGATGCCCAGGACGCGGCGCACGAAGGCGTCCGTCTCCTCCTTCATGGGGCCGAAGAACTCGCCCATTACGAAGTCTCCGGGCATGGCGGAGCCCAGAAAGGCGACGTTCACCTGGTGCTCGGGCGTGTAGGGGCAGGGAATCGCCTCCCCAGGCGCGAGAATCACGTCGCGGTGCGCGTCGTCGATGTTCATCGAACCCTTCGTTCCCTGGAGGTCGATCTCCATCGTCGCCGTGTAGGCGGGCCAATGATGGGGGGGGAGCCAGCTCGTGCCCAGCGTGGCGACGCTGCCGTCCTCGAAGGTGACGATCATCCACTGGAAATCGTCGCGCTCGTATTTTTTGAACACGAAGCTCGCGGAGCGGGCGTAGACCTCGACCGGCTTTTTCCCCTCCATGTACCAGAGAATCAGATCGACCATGTAGGTGAGGGTGTTGATGGAGGGCGTGGTGTTGGGAGAGCGCTTCGCCACCGCCTCTCCCACCGCTCGCGTCACGTAGATTTTTCCGAGCGCCATCACGATGTCGCCCAGCTGCCCCGCGAAGGCCGCCTGCTTCGCGAGCAGAAAGCGCCTTCTGTAGCGCTGGGTGTAGCCCACGAAAATCTCGGCGCCCGATTTCTCCGCCTTCGCCAGAATGTCGTCCGCCTCGTCCAGATTCAGGACGAAGGGCTTTTCGATGAGCGCGGGCTTGCCGAGCTCGGCCGCCAGCGCCGCCGGCCCGTGGTGGTATTCCTCATCGGAGGAGACGATGACGGCGCCCACGCGCTCGTCCCGTATCGCTTCCTCGTATTTTTCCGTCGCCGCGTCGGCCCGAACCGATTCCGCCAGACGGTCGAGCTTCTCGGGCGCGATGTCGCACACCGCCAGGTAGTCCACCTGCGGAATCTGGGCGCAGGAATGCGCTCTGAGCGTTCCGATGCCTCCGGCGCCGATGACGGCTACCCCTGTCGTTTTCACAATCGCCTCCTCGCGTCGTTTGCGTCCGAATCGTTTCGGGGGAATAATCCCCGCGTCTCGCGTCCCCGTTCATGCTTCGGGAGAATGTCATGCGCATTGACGTTCAAACCCATCATGTACCGCAAGCCTACGTCAAGGCGCTCGCCGCCCGCTCCGATTTTCCCCGCTACGAGAAAGCGGAGGATTTCTGGTGGGCGTGGGCGAGTTCGGACGAAAAACTCCCGATGCGGCCTCCCGCCCTCGATATATCCCTCAAGCTCGCCGAGATGGATGAGCACGAAATAGATATTGCCCTCATCAGCCTCAACATTCCAGGCCCGGACCTGGCGAAAAGCCCGAAGGACGCGGACGAGCTCGCCAGAATCGGCAACGACGGCCTGGCCGAGGCCGCCGCGCGCCACCCGGGGCGGCTTCGCGGCGTGGCCTCGCTCGGCTTCGGGGACGTGGACGCGGCCTGCCGGGAGCTGGAGCGCTGCGTGGACGAGCTGGGCTTCGTGGCCCTGCAGGTTTTCCCCTACGTGGGCGGGAGGCGCTACATCGACGACCCCGCCCACGAGCCCCTGTGGGCGCTTCTGGCGGAGCGCGGCGTCCCGCTCGTCCTTCATCCGGGGCCTTCTCCGTCGGGGCCCCATTACAGGGATCACTGGCTGGGGCCGCTGATCGGCTTCATGTTCGATGAGTGTCTGGCCGCGCTCCGGCTCATCCTGAGCGGGGTGCTGGAGCGTCACCCCGCCTTGAAGACGCTTCTGCCGCACGGGGGCGCGTCGCTACCGCTTTTCATCGGGCGGGTGGACAGCCTGAGCGCGCGTTATCGGGACGAGCAGGATCGCGTCACCAGGCCGCCGAGCGCGTATTTCGAGCGCTTCCATAC
Source organism: bacterium (assembly GCA_965242545.1). Taxonomy (GTDB): domain Bacteria; phylum UBA8248; class UBA8248; order UBA8248; family UBA8248; genus Bin107. The sequence goes on along the minus strand of OZ251456.1, from coordinate 2,367,763 downwards.
GGACGCCGTCGTCCATTCCGAAACGGCGCTCGCGTTCGCCCTGAAGGAGATGGGCGCGTCGCGCGTGATGTTCGCCAGCGACGCCCCCTGGGTTCCCGTGAAGCGGCACGTGGATCTGGTGAACGGGCTGGCGCTTTCCCCCGAGGAGGCGGAAAGCGTGTGGAGCGGGACGGCCAGGGCGTTTTTCGGGCTGTAAGCGGGGGGAGGCGCTTCCGGCGCGCCGCCGCCTACGGCTTGCTTCTGAGCAGCATCCGCTTCACGTCGTATTCGAGCGCGACCTCGCTTCTCTGGTTCATCACCCTTTGATGCGTGGAGACGACGCCCCGGTCGGGGCGGCTCTTCGAGGGACGAACCGCCGTCGTCTCCACCTCCACCTTCAGCGTGTCGCCCACGTAGACGGGCGCGCGCGCGACGAGGCCGTCCACCCCCAGGAGCGCGACCGCGTAGTCATGCAGGACGCCCGTCTGGACGATGAGCGTATCCGCGATCGCGCAGGTGAAAAGGGCGGGCGCCATGCGCTTCTCGTGGCCCTGCTCCCGCAGAAATTCCATATCGAGAAAGAGGCTTTCCGCGTAGCCCGTCAGGTTGACGTAGTTCACCACGTCGGTCTCGGTGATGGTTCTGCCCCGGGTGGTGAATCCGCTCCCGACTTCCCATTTCTCGAACGGAACGCCCTCGCTCATGCGCGTTGATCCTCCTGAATAGCGTTGAACCGGGTGAAGAACGATTCTACACGCGGGGGCCGCATTCTCAAAGCGCGAAACGAGGGGCCCCTGTCGGGACGAGAAAATAGCGGGTTCATCCCCTCCGGCGGGAAGTGGGCCGTCCGCCTCGGGGCGGCCCCGAGGTTGCCGGGCGGGTTGACTCCATCTATGCTGGCCGGCGTGAATGGGTTGAATCGAACATCCGAAGCGCTTGGCGGAAGGCCGCCGGAGCCTGAGGATGACAAGAACCGGAGCGCAGCATGACGAAAGTCGTTTGCTGGAATATCGCTAGGAGGAAGCGGCTCTGGAAGGAACTGCTGGAGATGGACGCGGACGTCGCCCTGCTGCAGGAGGCGGGCGAGCCTCCGCCCGCTCTGTCCCGCCCGATCGAGTGGGGGCCGCAAGCCCCCTGGGAGCCGTGGGATGCGCGCCTCTACCGCCGGGGAGGGTATGATCGGGGAGCGGCGGTCGTGAAACTCTCTGATCGGGTCGAAGTCGAATGGTTCTGGCGGGTTTTCCTGAACACCGCGGCGGTGCAGGACGATGAAATCGCGGTCAGCGAGATCGGGACAATCGCGGCCGCCGAGATAATTCCGAAGGGGGGAGAACCATTCATCGCGGTCTCGCTGGTCGCGGACTGGCACAAGCCGCATCCGCATGTTGCGGCCCACTGGGTCGCTCCGCCAAGAAGGCGGGGATATAGGAAAATCAATATCTATCAAGACGCCTCGGCCCACCGGATCATCTCGGATATCTCCGCGTTCATCGGCCACCAGAACCCCTTGTCCCACCGCATTCTGGCGGCCGGCGATTTCAACACGATCTACGGCGCGACGGAGAAGAGCGCACTCGCGCTCCCGGCGCGGGATCAGACGATCTTCGATCGGATGGACGCGCTGGGGCTCGAGTTCATGGGGCCGCAGCATCCGAACGGCAGGCTGGCGAAGCCTCCGTCGCCGGACGTGCCGGAAGACACGAAAAACGTCCGGACCATCTACTATAGCGGGCAATGTCCGGCGACCGCCCGGAATCAACTCGACTACGTCTTCGCCTCAAAGGGGTTCCACGAGAGCGTCTCCGTTTGGGCCATGAACGGCTTCGAGGAATGGGGGTCAAGCGACCACTGCCGGCTGTGGCTCGAAGTCGCGTGAAGGCGAAGGCCCTCGGTGATCCCCTCGCTTGGCGCGTGAAAATTCCGCCGCGTCAATATGCCGCGAAAAGAGTGGAAACCCTCCTCGCCATTGTGGTATAAGGAGAACGACCGGGCGGGATGAGCGAGGGGATTCCAGGGAGGACGGGCGAATGAGGCGCTTCGGAATCATCGTCGTCTTGAGCGTCATGGCGGGCATTTTGGCGATCAACGACCTGGCGGAGGCCGGCCGGCGTCATCGACACCGCCGCTGGCGCTGGCATTTCGCGCATCATTGGGTCTGGCACGCCCCGCGCTTCGCATATCCGATCTGGTACAGCCCGCCCGTTGTCCGTCACCACCATCACCACGTCCATGACGACCATCGCCACTGGCGCGTCGGGCATTCCCACGATCGCCGCGAGGGGCATTACGTCGAGACGATCTGCGAATCTCGTGCGCCGGAGCATGAGGGCCTGCTGACGCTGCTGGGCGCGATAGGCGGCGCCGCCGTCGGCTATCAAATCGGGGACGGGGGCGGAAAGGCGCTGGCGATGTTCCTGGGGACGATCATCGGCGCGGGCGTGGGTTCGGGCGTCGGGCGGGAGCTCGACGAGGCCGCGAGATTCCGGCTCGCCAGCACCACGCAATACGCGCTCGAGAAACAGCCCTCCGGAACGCGAACCATCTGGAGCGCCTCCGGCGGGCGGGCCTGCGGGGTCGTGGTTCCCGAGCCCGCCTTCAAGAACGAGCGCGATCAGTATTGCCGGGAGTTCCAGCAGACGGTCGTGGTGGGCGGAAAAGAGGAAAGCGCCTACGGAACCGCGTGCAGGCGGCCCGATGGGCAATGGGAGATCCTCAACTAGCCCGCCGGCCGCTCAACAAACTCCGTCCATCACGATGACGGCGCGGCCCGTAACGGCGCCCTGCTCCAGCCGGTCGTGGACTTTTTCCACCTCATCGGCGCGGAACGAATAGGTCTCCGTGACCACGGGCCAGGCGTCGCCCCGCGCCACGATGTCGAGCGATTCCTTCACCTCCTGCTTCGTCGCGTACCGACTGCCCAGAAGTTCCAGTTCCTTCTGCACCATGTCGCGCGTCGGAGATTGAAACGGCTGGCCCGTCCCGCCCAGGGTCACCAGACGGCCGCCGCGCCCCAGCGCCCGGATGCCGGCCTCCAGCGTGGCGGCGGCCGAGACGAAATCGATCACCACGTCCACGCCCTCGCCGCCCGTGAGATCAAGCAGCGCCCCGGCGACGTTCTCCCGCGAGGCGTCCACCACCCCGTCGGCGCCCACGTCGCGGCATTTGCCCAGCTTGTTCGCCGCGATGTCTACGGCGATGACTCGCGCGCGCGCCCACTTCGCCATCATGACCATGTGGATTCCCACGCCGCCGCCCGCGCCCACGACGGCCACGGTCTCCAGCGGCGCGATGCGCGCGCGCCTCGTCACCTTGTAGGGGGTGGCTATCGCGTCGCAGATGACGGAAACCTCCGCCGCGTTCTTCTCGTGGTCGAGTCCCGCCGGCAGCTTCAGGAAATTTCTCGCGGGGAGCTTGAGGTATTCCGCGTAGGCGCCCTGCACCTGGCGGCCGATGTAGCCCCCGAAATTCTCGCACAGCGTTTCCCTATTGATGCGGCACCATTTGCAGGCTCCGCAGGTGACGTAAAAATAGGCGGTCACCGCGTCGCCCTCCCGGAGCGCCTCCACGCCCGCGCCCACGGCGGTGATCACCCCGGTGATCTCGTGACCGATGACGAGGGGATACTCCACCCCGGGCGTCCGCCCCATGCGGGCGTGGTGAATCGTCAGCCCGGCGCCGCAGGCCAGTATCTTCGCAACGGCTTCGCCGGGGCCGGGCTCGGGATCCGGATATTCTTCCTCCGTGAAGGGCTTTCCCGGCTCTCTCAGCACCATCGCCTTCAAGGCGCGTCCTCCTTAAAAGATGGAACGGGATGTCGACCCTCCGATTACACCACACCGATGGGCGCTAGGCAACAAGAGGCGGATCGCCTACCCTCTCCGGGGGCGCACGGCGGCCCGTTCAGAGCGAGAAGGCGATGAGCGCATCCGACGGAAGTGAAGATAAAGCGTTCCACCCGGGGCGCGCGGCGCGGGTCGCGCTGCTGGTCGCCCTGTTGATGCTCGTCTTCACCGCGTCGGCCCACTGGACGAATCAGCCGGGCAGGGTGGGCTACGGCTGGGCGACGCTGGCGGGGGGCGTCGTCCTGGGCCTGTTCGGGCTGGGAATCCTGCGCGGGTTCACCTGGTGCGCCTATCCCTCGGCGCTGGTTCTGGGCGCGTTCGATTTCGTCTGGATGACGCGGATACTCGAAGGCTTCGAAGTGGGCCTCGCCATCTGGATAGGAATCTGCTTTTTCGCCATTCGGGAAATATGGCCGGGCATCGACGGGAAATTCCCATGGCTGAAGCGCAGTCCCTGAGGTCGTTCCGACCGGGGAGGGGATTGCGTTTTCCCGGAAAACGCCCCGGCGCGCCGCGCGGTCAGCCGAGACGCCGGAGCGCCTTGGCGCCGATGTCCTTTCGGAAATAGGCGTCTTCCCAATGAATCAGGTCGCTCGCCTCGTAGGCGCGCGATATCGCCGCGCGGACGTCCGCCCCGCGCGCGGTGACGCCCAGCACGCGGCCGCCGGCGGTCACCACCTCTCCGGCGTCGTTCAGGGCCGTTCCGGCGTGAAAGACGCGAACCCCGGGCAGGGCGTCGGCGTCGGCGATTCCCTGGATCACGTCGCCTCTTCGGTAGGCGTCCGGGTAGCCGCCCGCGGCCATGACGACGCAGACGGCGGCGTCCTCCGAATAGGCGACGTTCGCTTTGTGAAGCCCGCCTTCCGCGCAGGCCATGAGGACGGGCAGCAAGTCCCCCTCCATGCGCATGAGGAGCGGCTGGCATTCGGGGTCGCCGAACCGGCAGTTGAATTCCAGCGCCTTCAGTTCATCCCCCTGCGCCATGAGGCCGGCGTAGAGAACGCCCTTGTAGGGCGTTCCCCTTTTCGCCATGGCGTCAATGGCGGGCTGGATGACGGTCTCGAGCGCCTTTCGCTCGAGCGCGCCCGATAGCACCGGGGCGGGGGAGTATGCGCCCATGCCGCCCGTGTTGGGGCCGGCGTCGCCCTCGCCGATGGCTTTGTGATCCTGAGCGGAGGCCATCGGGAGAGCGGTTTCGCCGTCCGTGAACGCGAGAAGACTCGCCTCTTCGCCCTCCAGGAATTCTTCCGCCACGCATCTGGCGCCCGCCTCGCCGAACGCTCTTTTTTCCATGATTTGCGAGATGGCGTCCCGCGCGCTTGAAGCGTCGGGACACAGGAGGACGCCCTTGCCGGCGGCCAGTCCGTCCGCCTTCACCGCCCAGGCGCCGCCGCGCTCGGAGACGAAGTTTTTGGCCTCGTCCGCCTTCTCGAAGACGCCGTAGGCGGCGGTGGGGATTCCGGCCTCGTCCATCAATGTCTTGGAAAACGCCTTGCTCGCCTCGATTCGGGCGGCTCGCGCCGAGGGGCCGAACGCGCGAACTCCGACGGCTTCCAGCGCGTCCACGAGCCCGAGCGCGAGGGGGGCTTCGGGACCGACGACGACGAGGCCGGGCTCCTCCTCCTTCGCCAGCGAGAGGAGGCCTTCGACGTCCTCCGCGCCGACCGGCGCGTTCCGGCCGACGCGGGCGGTGCCCGCGTTTCCGGGCGCGCAGACGACCTCCTCGACTTCCGGGCTGCGGCTCAGCTTCCAGGCCAGGGCGTGTTCTCGTCCGCCTCCGCCCACGACGATGATCTTCATCAGGCGGTCTCACGCGAAAATCGGGAAAAGCCGCAACCTAAGGCGGCGCGAAGAAGGCGTCAAGCGATGGGGCGGCGATCTGCCGGATTGGCTTGTCAGCCCATGTCCCCCAGGGCGTGCTGCGCGATGGCGGCGAGCGCGACGGGCGCCGTGTCCGCCCGCAGGACTCTCGGCCCCAGGGATACCGGCGAGAAACCCGCGTCCATCGCCCGGCGGGATTCCTCGTTCGTGAAGTCTCCTTCGGGGCCCGTCAGAAGGGCGACCCGAAGCGGCGCGTCGTTCGCGCGCTCACGCGCTCCAGAGAGGGCCTGTTTGACGGAAACCGCGCCTTCTCCCAGAAACCCCATCAGTTTCAGGTCGAAATTTCGCGTCCCGGCGAGAAAATCGTCCAGCCCGCCCAAAGGATGCGTCATCGGCGGGGGGACGCGGTCGCACTGCTTGGCGGTCTCCAGGACGATGCGCCGCCAGCGCCTGTGGCGCGCAGCGCTCTTTTTCTCCTGAACCCTGACCTCGCAGCGCTCCAGCGCGAGCGGATGAAGCGCGCCGACCCCGAGCTCGCAGCCCTTCTGGAGCGCCCATTCAAACCGCTCCCCCTTGAGCAGCGGAACGCCGAGCGAGATCAACAGCGGAGAGGGCGGTCTTTCGGGCAGACGATCCAGGATTTCCCCGGCGCATCCCTCGGCGGAGACTTCCGTCATCCTCACGACGTATTCCAGGCCGTCCCCCGTCGCCACGCGGCAAATCGCGCCCGCCTTCATCTTGAGAACGCGGCGGACGTGGGCGGATTCCTCGGGCCCCAGGGCGACGCGCCCGCCCCGCGCCGCCCCGGAATTCGCGTAGAAGAGCCTCAAGCCGTCCCGGGTCATGGCTTCGCTATTTCGAGGCTCGCCCATTCCTCGAGCCGGCTCGTCCCGCGAACCTCCAGACGCGCCTCCCGACAGGCGCGGGCGAGGGCGTCCGTCTGCTCGCAGCCGATCCCGGAGAGCACGCCCCGGCCGCCGGGAGCGAGGGCTTCGTGGACGCGCGGGGCGAGTTCCGAGAGAGCGTCCAGAAAGAGGTTCGCCGCGATGAAATCGACGCGCCCCCGCCAGTCTTTCAGCGCGCCGGAGTCGAGCGTCGCGTTCCGCGCGGTGATTCGGTTCGCCACCCCGTTGTTTTTCGCCAGGGCGCGGGTCTCCTTGACGGCGCGCGGGTCGAGGTCGAGGGCGAGCGCGCGCTTCGCCCCGAAGAGCAGGGCGGCGACGCCGAGTATCCCCGAGCCGCAGCCCGCGTCCACCATCCGCTCGGGAGGGTTTCGGGCGCATCGGCTCTCGATGGCGAGCAGCGCCAGGCGGGTGGAGGGGTGCCGGCCCGTGCCGAAGGCGAGTCCCGGCTCGAGGAGCAGCTCCACGCGCCCCGCGGGCGTCTCCCCCTCATCCCAGGGGGGTCTGATCCAGAGCCGCTCCCCGCAGGCCGCGCCCCGAAAATGATCGCGCGACCGGGCGATCCAGTCCTGATCCTCGATGCGCCGGATCGTGATGGCGCTTTTTCCGACGCCCAGCGCGGCGAGAAGCGCCTCCATCGCGCGAAGGTTCGCCGTCGCGCCTTTTTCGAGGGGGAGGTGGGTGACGAGGAGGGAGGCTTCTTCCGCGCCGTCGCGCCGCTCGACGGCGGAGGCGCCCGCTTCCAGCATCCGGGCGGAAGCCTCCTCCGCCAGGTCGGCGCGAACCTGAGCGATGATCTCGAGCCACTTTTCGCCCACCGGCCTTCGTCTTACGCGGGCAGGCGAACCACGGCGCGCCCCGCCGTCGCGAGCTCGCCTTCCTGGTTTTTTCCCGTGATTTCGACCTTCACGGTTCCGTCGGACTCGCTTTTGCCGACGACCCGGCCCGCGTGCCGGATGACGTCGCCGTAGATCATCGGGCGGCGCACCTGGACGTAGAGGTTCTCGAGAAAGGCGTCGTCCCCCATCCAGTTGGTGATGAAGGGGCTCACCCAGGCGAAGCGCATGACGCCGTTGTCGAAGGGGCCCGGCATCCCGCGCCCCGAGGCGAGGTTGAAGTCCTCGTGCTGCTGGGAGTTCTTCACCCGCATCCCGATCTGGGGGATGAGAACGGCGTTGTGCGGGGCTTTCCGGAGGTCGAGGTAGCCGCGCCTGCCCGCCTTGTAGGAGGGGCCGTTGCCCGCGTTCCAGGCCACCATGTCGCCGATGGTGAGGGGCCCCCGAACCATGGGCGGGAGCTCGTCCCCGACGGACACGTCCCAAAAGCGGCGCTTCTCGCCGCCCCTGCGCTCCTCGGCCTCGTAGGCGCCTTCAATCTCGCGCCATTCCGCCTCGCCGTACTTCCTGATCGGCCTCTCGTAGAGGAGCGCGTCGCCCTCCTGGAGGGTGCGGATCATCGTGCCGGTGGCCTTGGCGACGAGCGCCTCCCCGCTCCAGTAGCGGCACTCGGAGATGATGAAGATGAGCCGCCGTCCGGCCTTGTTCGTCTTGACGTAGGAGTCCTTCTGGACGGACTCGGCGCGGAGCCCGGCGCCCGCCGGGACGGTCTCGCGCCACTCGAATTCGACGCCCCCGATGAGCGAGGAGAGGGGCGCCGCCATGGGCGCGCCGTGCAGGATCGGGTAGAGCACCGACGTCAGAAACGCCGGCGGCGCGAGGAGCCCGCCGTGCCGGGTGCGGGCGGCGTATCCGGCGTCCAGCCAGAGCGGGTTGTCGTCGTCGATGCCGTAGGCGAAATGGCGGATGGCGTCGGCGCTCGCCTCGTTGTTCCACGCCTCGCGCTCGCGGACCTCGCGCCCGTTCAGCGCCGCCGTCTTCTCGATGAATTCGTCGATGATCTCCCGGTTCGACAAGGCTCTCCGCTCCCGCGCGCGAGTGATGGGAATGCTCCGTTCGATGGCTTCGGAGAGGAATATGTAGCAGGAAATCCGGGGCGCGGCAAGATGGCCCGCGCGGGCGTCGGCGGAACCCGGCGGGGAGGAGGCGCGCGGTCCGGTCGGAGAGGGCCCGCCGGCGGGGGGAGCCGACCGATCGGGATGGAGAAGGGCGAAGGCCGATCCGGTCGGAGAGCGATGGTCGAAATCCGGGCTTCGGGGGCGAGGGGGAAACCACCCCTGACGGAGGGAGCTGATCGGGGAGAGAGTGACCGCGATCGGAGCGGCGGGAGGAACTGACCGATCGGGGCCGGGAGGAGGGCCGCAATCGGGGCGAGAGGGCGATCCGTCTGATAGCGTCTTTTTCGATGAAATTCCCCATCTTTCGGCGTTTTTCGTTTTGAATCAATCGGTTATGCGTTCCTGAAAGCGCGTGAATTCGCCTGAAAACGCCCTGAATTCGTTTTGAATTCGCTCGATTGTATTTGAATTGAAAGGTTTTCGGTTCGCCGGAAAAAGACGCCCTTTTGATCGGGGATCGGGCGCGATTCGGCTCGAATGGTACCTTTTTCGCTTCTTTTCGGGATACCGCAAATGCGGGCAAATGCGCGGGTTTTTGTCGGTTCCGTAGGGACAACCCCCTGTGGTTGTCCGCGCCGCGCCGTTGCCAACCCTGAATGCGGGGCGCATGTATGCGCCCCCTACGGATCCCGTTCATGGGTCGCCGATAATCCGATCCGGCCGCGCGAACAAATACGCAACGGGTGGTTCGCGAACCGTGGGGCGGGCCCGATGAGGAACCGCCCCTGCGGAACCGTCCGGATCGTTGACAACGGACAACCACAGGGGGTTGTCCCTACGCACGAAAGACGCGCGCGTCATCGCCAACCCGCGGGCGGGGCGCGTGTCCGCGCCCCCTACGGGTGAAATATCCCATCGGTGCAAATGCGGGGCGGCGGTTTTGCCTTCGTAGGTGACGCGCCGAGGGGCGCGTCCCACGCATATATGCGTCCCGTTTCGTTCGGCGACCAAAGGGCGCGCGTTCGCGTCCGTCTCCCTAGAACCGCCATCCCAGGGCGAGGCGTCCGCCCCACGTTTTGTCGTCGGAGGTCAGGCCGGCGGCGTTGAGCTCCCCGTCCATCGAGAAGCGGCCCTTTCGCCAGCGCGCGCCGACTCCCAGCAGGACGCGGGTCCGCCCCGCCTCCGCGCGGAGCCGCTCGCCGGAAACCTCGACGATCGTCTCCGCCCCGCTCAGAACGCTCTCCAGATCCGCCGCGCCGCGCAGGCGGAGCGTCCCGCCCCGCGCGGCGCGCTCCGTCTCGGCGAGCAGCCCCAGGCCTCCCGCGAGCCTGCTCCCCCTGACGAAGGAGAACCGCGCGCCCACGGAATCCGTGAAGGCGTCCATGGAGGAGACCTCCGAGCGGGCGAGCCACGTCCTCGGCGCGAGACGGAATCCCTCGCCCGGCGTGACGCGCCGCCCCGCCTCCACGTCCAGGGAGCGGACGACCGCGCCCGCGCCGCTCCTGAGCTTGCCCCATTTTTTGGAGGAGAGGTCGGCGGCGTAGTCCATCACCGAAAAATCCCCGCGCAGATACCAGCCGCCCGCGCCGCGCCAGGAGAGGCCCAGCCCCAGACCCGCCCCCGCCAGGTCGATCTCCCCCCTGCCCGCGGGCAGGGAGACGTCCGCCGAAGCCCTCTGATGGCGAATGGAGACGGATCCCGAGAGACCCGGCGTCCAGGGAAACCTCACGTCCAGCCCCGCTTCCGCCCCGAAGGAGTCAAAATCGTATTCCGCGCCGGAGGCGGAGCGCTCCGCCCCGCGCGAGCCGCCTCCGCCCGAGAGGCGAACCCGGACGGGCGAGCCGGGCGCCGTCCTCCTCGCGCGCCGCCCCCGTCCGCTCTCCAGACGCAGCAGCAGGCCCGGCAGCGCCTCGTAGATGCCCGCGCGCGGGGGATGGCTCTCGATGAACTCATCGAGGACGAAAACGCCGTCCGCCCCCGCGCCGGCCCGAAGCCGCGCGTCCCGCGCCCCGTTGGGAACCTCGGCGCCCGTCGCTCCTTCCGCCCCGTCGTGAAGCTTCACGCCGTTGACGATGAGGGTCGTCTCCCCGCCCTCGTTCACGATGACGCCGCCGAGGACGCTCGCCAGCCGGCGGGCGGCGAGCGTCAGTTCGACGGTCAGCGGCGCGCCTCCCGCGCGAACCGCCACCCCGTCCACGCCCCGGATGACGCCCGTCGGGCCGACCGCGACCAGCCCGCCCCCGTCAAGACGCGCGGCGCCAATCGCTCCGTCCGCCGTCACAGTGGAGGCGGCCAGGCGAACCGTTCCCGTCACCTCGCCGCCGGCGGCGACCCTCACCGCGTGATCGCCGGCTCCCAGTCCTTCCATATCGCCGTCCACCAGCCCGGAGACGACCGCCGTCAGGTCGCCCATGCCGCGAAGGTCGCCCTCGACCGTCCCGGAGACGTTCGCCGTCAAATCCCCGCCGGCGCGAACGTCGCCCGTCATCGCGCCGGAGATCGCGACGTCCAGCCCGCCCCCGGCGCGAAGATCGCCGGCGACCCTCCCGGCGACGCTCACGCGCAAGTCGCCCCCGCCGCGGAGCGCCTCCCTTCCGCCCTCAACCTCCACCCCCGTGAGCCGGCCGCCCTCGGGGACGGTCACCGCGGCCCCGTTCGCGTAGAGCAGCCGTCCGATGCCGCCCGCCACCGTGAACGGACCCACGGGATCGTGAACCGTTCCCGTGATGACGCTTCCCGCCGCCGCCGTCAGCCTCAATTCGCCGCCCGCGTTCCGGATGTCGCCTTCCACCCGCCCGGAGACGTCCGCCGTCAAATCGCCCGCCCCGTCGGAGAGGATGCCGACGCCCGAGGCCGCCCCGACCCTCCCCGTCGAGCCGACGGTCAGCGTCCCGCCGCCTCGCATGTGAACGCCCGCGCCCGTTCCGCCCCTCACTTCCCCGTCAATCGAGACGCTCTGCTTCCTCGAGCCCCCGCTTCCGAGTCCGCCGCCCGAGACGGAAATCCCGTTGACGCCGCCCCTGACGCGCGCGCCCTCGGCCACGCTCACCGCGATGCCGCCGTTCCTCTCGTGCGGAACGGCGTAGCGCGCGTGAACGCCGTCGCCGTCCGCGGTGATCGTCCCGCCGGCGATATCCACGCGGACGTCGCCCGCGTTGTAGCTCGCCGCGTGCGCCCGGAGCGTGTCCTTCCAGGCGTCCGCATAGGCCGCGGGCAGCGCGCCCAGCGCCGCTTCCAGGTCGCCGCCCGTCAGAACGGCCTCCAGCGCGGCGCGCTCGGCCGGCGAGAGAAGCGCCTGCCGATCCAGCGTCGCCTGCTGCTCTTCCGTGCGGTCATCCTCCGCGATGGCGGCGAGGACGGGGTCCACGTCGCCGCGCCGGACGTAGCCGGCTATTGCGTCGTAGTCCATGACGGCGGCGCGGACGCCGGCCCCGAGAGCGCCCATGACGGCCTCGGCCGCCCGCCGCCCCAGCGTCCCGGCGTCCGTCGATTCGTCGGCGCGCCTGCGCAGAAGGCTCCGCGCCGCCGCCCCGTAGTCCTCCCCGTAGGAGGCGGGAAGAGCGTCAAGCGCCGCGTCCAGCGCGTCCGAATCCCCCGCCGTGATGGCGGCGAGAACGGCCCCCTCGCCCGCCGAGAGCGCGCCGTCCTCTCCCGCCGCCCTGTTCCTGATGAAGGCGTCCGCCACCGACGCGCCGACCGTGACGTCCCCGCTCGACGCGACGTGAATCATCGGCTCCGTCCTGGCCGCGTCGTCCGCCTCCTCCGCGCCGTCGCCGGAGGTATGGCCGCTCCGGCGCGCCGCCCAGGCGAGAAGGCCTACGTCCCGCGCCTCGACCGCGCCCCGGTGCGTGACGAGCAGGCGGCCCGCCGCGTTCGCGTCGTTCGTCAGCCGGCCCCGGACGCCGACGGCGAACGGCGTCTCGATCTCCGCTTCCTCTCCCGTCGTCACCGTGACGGAGCCCAGACCCAGGTGAAGTCCGTCCAGGCCCGCGGCGCCGAGTCCCTCCGCCGCTATGGAACCCCCCGTCATGGCGATGAAGACGCTCCCCTCGTTCGAGGCGTCTCTCACGTAGCCGTAGACGCCCCGGGCGCCGTCCCCCGACGTCCTGATGGCGGCGTCGTTCAGACTGATGGAGACGCCGCCGCTCGCGCTCGCGTGATAGCCCCAGACGCCGTAGGCGTTCCTTCCCGTCGTGCTGACCGAGGCGTCGTCGAGGCTGACGGCGATGTCGCCCGCGCCTTGGTGATAGGCGATAACGCCGTAGTTGGCGGCCGTTCCGCCCGTCGAGAGGGCGGCGCCGCCCCGCAGGGCGACGGAGATGTTCCCCGAACTCGACCTTTGCCGCGCGTAGACGCCGTAGAAGTCCATCGCGTGGAGGGAGCCGCCGTTCAGGACGACGGCGACGTCGCCCTCCACGGGGGCGCTCGTCGTCCCCCGCTTGTAGGCGTTGACGCCGGGAGCGTTGTAGCCCGTCGTTTCGCCCTCGTCCGTCACGCCTCCCGTCACGACCTCGACGTCTTCCAGGACGACCTCGACGTCGCCCGAGACGCCCCGGGAATAGGCGTAGAGGGCGGGCGCGCCGCTGTTCGTATGCTTGATGGAGCCGCCCCGGGCGTCGATTCTGATGTCGCCCGTCGCGGTGGTTGACTGAAAGGCATGGACGCCGCGGGCGGCCGATCCCGCCGCCTCGATGTCCGCGTCCCGCAAGTTGATGAGGATGTCGCCCGACTTCGTTCCGCCCTCGCCGTCCGACGCGCCGGTCTGCTGGACGCGGAGGCCGTAGGCCAGCCATCCCGCCGTCTTGATGGAGCCGCCCTGAATGTCGATCTCGATGTCGCCGCCGCCCGTCTGATTGGCGTAGAGGCCGTGATCGGTCGCCCCGGTTGTCTCGATCTCGACGCCCGTCAGGTCGATGTCGATCTTTTCCGGCGCCTCGCTTTGGACGTGAAGGCCGCTGCGGCCGGACGCGATGGAGCTGTCCCGGACGCTGATGACGACCTCGCCCGAGCTGGACCCCCGCCCGGGCTGCGGGGCCAGATCGACGAAGATGCCGATGCCCGTGGACGAAGCGACGACGTTCGATATGTCGATATCGACGGCGACGACGGGCATTCCGCTCCCGCCGCTGCCTCGATGAACGGCGCTGAAGGCGCGGGCCGCCGCGCCCGTCGTCGTGATGACGCTGTCGCTCACGTCGATGTCGATCCTGCCGGAGAGTCCCAGATAGACGGCGTTGATGGCGTGGGCGTGGTCGTTGGTCGTCGTGTGGTCGAGGCCGCTTTCGCTCATTGAGAGGTCGCCGGTTCCGTCGAGGGCGACCTGGCACTTGATGCCCCGCGCGACGGAGAGCGTCGGCCGTTCGCACGCGGCCTGGGCGCCCGCCTCCCCGGCGAGGAGAGCGAGGAGGAGCGTCAATCCGGAGACGATCGCGCCGAACCGCACGATCGCGCCGCGCGTCCCCGATGCGAAGGCGAGCATGGCGGCTTTCTCCTCCCCGGGAATCGTCCCGCGCGGTTTTCAGGCGCCCGTATTCGAGCGAAGCCGGCGGCCATCATCGGCGCGGCTCGATTATTATACGCGGGGAGACGCGAAGGACAAGCCGCGCGGGAGGGACGCAGGGACAGGCCCCTGCGAAATCAAACGCCGTCCGGCGGGGCGGGAACCCGGCGTGGTTGTCCGCGCCGCGTCGTCGCCAACCCGCAATCGGGGCGCATATATGCGCCCCCTACGGAAACAGGGCAACAATAACCGGGCGTAGGGGACGCATATATGCGTCCCGCGCCGTTCGGAAACCAAAAGGCGGGGGCGTTCCGATGGCGGGGCGGCGGTTTTGCCTTCGTAGGGACAACCCCCTGTGGTTGTCCGAATGGATGACGGCCCCGGTTTTATATCCGTAGGTGACGCGCCGAGGGGCGCGTCCCACGCATAATATGCGTCCCGCGCCGTTCGGCGACCACAGGCGGGCGGCGATTTTGTTTTGCGCAGGTGACGCGCGGCGGTTCCGCAGGGACAACCTCCCGTGGTTGTCCGCGCCGCGTCACCCGCCAACCCCGCAACCGGGACGCGCGTCTCCGCGCGCCCTGCAATGGAATATCGCCACCCCCGCCCGTAGGGGACGCATACATGCGTCCCGCGCCGCGCGGCGGCGGAGCCTCCGGGGAGGGCTAATAGAGCTCCGTCGCGCCCTCGCCGGCGGCTTCCTGTTTGGGCCGCCAGCGCAGGAGATAGCGCTCCAGCCGGTTCACGGCGGCGTTGGCGATGAGGACGATGAACATGAGCAGGATGAGGCCCGCGAACGACCCCGCGATGTTGAACAGGTTGCTCGCGTGCTGAATCATGAAGCCGAGCCCCTGGCTCGCCGCCATGAACTCGCCGAGGATGGCCCCGATGATGGCGAACGGGACGCCGATCTTGAGCCCGGTCAGTATCCAGGGCATGGCGGCGGGCAGCGTGACCTTCCAGAGAACCTGCATCTCGCTGGCGCCCATGACCTGGGCGAGGTTCTTGAGCGCCGGGTCCACCCCGCGCAGGCCCGCGTAGGTGTTCATGAAGGTCAGAAAGAGCACCAGGCTCACGGCCAGGACGATCTTCGATTCGACCCCGATGCCGAACCAGATGATCAGGATGGGCGCCATGGCCACGCGCGGGATGCCGTTGACGGCGACGATGAAGGGGTCGAGTATCTCGGCCAGCGTCTCCAGCCGCGCGAGCACGAACCCCAGGGCGATCCCCAGAGCCGCGCCGATGACGTAGCCGAGGAAAGCCTCGTACATCGTCGTCCAGGTATCGACGAAGACGCTGCCCGACAAGGTGATGTCCACCAGGTAGTCGAGGACGCGCAGCGGCGAGCCGAACCAGAACGGGTCCACGCAGAGCCACCGCTTGGGCCCGAGCTCCCAGGCGCTCAGCTCCCACATGGCCAGAAAGCCGCCCGCGAAGGAGACCCGATAGACGAACATCCGCAGCCGCGGGCTCCCGATGAAGCGGCCGGCGCGCGTTATCGAGGTGTCCACGAACGCCATGGCGTGGAAGAACGCTCCCGTGACCGAGCAGGCCATGTAGCCGCCCGCCGTCAGCGCGAGCAGGAGGGAGCCTTTGAGGTAGTCGCCCCGCCAGAGCTGGGGAACGCCCGGCAGGGGGAGGGTCAGAAGCAGCGCGCCCCACTTCGGGAGGGGGCGCCGCGCGGAAGACGCTCCGGCGTCCCGCGCCGGTTCGCCCGTTCTCTTCCCGATGGCGTCCGCCATGGCGGTCTCCTTTTTACGCGGACCGGGCCGCGGCCCCGTCCTTCATCCATTCCTCGCTGCGCCGGACCTCCTCGCGCAGCTCCTTCCACAGCTGATCGTAGGTTTTGCGGAACGCCTCCTGGCCGTGGATGGTGAACACGTCGCGCGGGCGCGGGATGCTCACCCGGCTGACGCTCCTGGTGGTTCCGGGCCGGCTCGTCATGACGACGACCCTGTCGGCCAGGGCGATGGCCTCGACGAGGTCGTGCGTGATGAAAATGACCGTCTTCCGCGCCTCCCGCCAGAGCTGCAGGAGCTGATCCTGAAGGATGATCCGCGTCTGGGCGTCGAGCGGCCCGAAGGGCTCGTCCATCAGAATGACCTCGGGGTCGTAGATCAGGGTGCGGATGATGTTGGCGCGCTGGCGCATCCCGCCGGAGAGTTCGTGGGGGTAGTGATCCTCGAATCCCGCCAGCCCGACGCGCCGGATGTATTCGCGGGCCTTCTCGTATCGGTCTTTCTGATCGAAGCCGCGCACCTCCAGGGGAAAGGCGACGTTGTTCAGGAGGGTGCGCCAGGGATAGAGATAGTCCGACTGCGGCACGTAGCCGATCTCGGTGTTGATTCCCCGGAGCTCCCGGTTCCGGTAGGTGATGGTTCCCGAGGTCGGATGAACGAGCCCGATGACGGAGTTGAGCAGCGTGGATTTTCCGCAGCCGCTCGGGCCCACGATGGTGACGAATTCGCCCTCCTCGATATCGAGGCTCAAGTCCTCGACGGCGAGAACGCGGCTGCCCCGGGAGAGGAATTCCTTGCGCAGGTTCCGTATCGAGAGAATGGGAGGCACGAGGCGTCGTCTCCACCGCCGGGGGCGGGGCGTTCAGGCCGCGCGCCCCCGGCGGATTCTCAGAGTGAAAAAGCGCCGTCCCTAGCGGGGCAGGAAATCGTCCGACACCAGGACGCTCCGCGGGAAGGGCTTCTTGAGCTTGCCCGCCGCGACGAGCAGGTTCTGGGTGATGTCCACCGCCCGCTGGGTGACTTTCCCGTCCAGCGAAACGGCCTTCTTCACCGCCTCGACGCTGGCGCGCAGCAGGCGCTTGTCGGTTTTGGCGAAGTATATCTGTATCCTTTCCCGAATCTGCTCGGCGGTGCGCGTGGAAATCCATTTGTTGGCCCTGAGAAGCGCCCGGACGACCTTGCGGACGGTCTCGGGGTTCTTTTCGGCGTAGTCGGGCCGCACGAGCAGCACCTCCATCATGAACTGATCCATCTTCGGGTCCTCGCCCGCCGAGTTGGTGATGAAGGGAATCGCGCCTCCCCGGAAAACGGCCGTCTCCGGCACGGGGATGGTCTGAATCGCGATTTGTATCTTGTTGCGCTCAAGCGCGGCGATGAGCACCGGCCCCGCTCCGGCGCCGATGAGCTTGACCTCCTTCTGCGGGGTGTAGCCGGCCTGGCGAATCCAGTACTCGCCCTGGTTGTAGGTCAGCGCGCCCGGGCGCGTGGCGCCGACGACGAGGCCCTTCATCTTCCGGAGCTTCTCCTCGTAGGGCGTGTCGGCGGTGATGCCCAGTTTCTCGGCGACGTCCTTGCGGATGGCGGAGTTGACGATGCTGCGGTTCAGGCAGCTCATCACCGCGATGAGGCGCCCGCCCGCCTTGACGGCGTTGATCTGGTAGGTTCCCGCGGCGACGGAGAAGTCCGCCTTGCCCGCGAGGTTGGCCTTGATGTCCGGGCCCCCGCCCCGGGTGGAGATGACCTCGACGGCCAGTCCCTCGTCGGCGAAGTAGCCGTTCGCCCGCGCCACGTAGTTGCTGACGAAGGCCAGGCTCTCGACCGCCTGGGTGAGGACGACCCTCTTGACGGCCGCCTCCGGACGGGCGGCGGAGCAGAAAACGAGCGCCGCTCCCAGCGCGACCGCCCAGATCGATTTGTTGGAGAGAAAATCTCTTGCGCGCACCTTGTTTCCCATGATTTCAGCCTCCCCTATGGCCGCAGGATTCGCGGCTTGCGTCATGGAATGGTTCAGCGTCCCGAGGCGGGACGCGCCCGGCGCATCAGAAAGACGGGACTCTCCTTCGCTCCCTCCTCCGTCGGCGGCCCCGAAAGGCCCTTTTCGATTTGTCTTGACGATTGAACAAGACTACCACGTTTGCCAAGCCTCCGCAAGGCGCCAAAATCCGATGTCTCCACGCCGTTTGGCGAAAAGGCGGGTGGTGGTTTTGCGTAGGTGACGCGCGGGAGCGCGTCCATACATGCGTCCCCTACGGGCGGCCGGCGGGGGGCGTCAGTTTCCCGAGGAGAGGAACCTGGAGACCGAATCCGCCGTCCACTCCACGAGGGAGACGGCGCGGTCGTAGCGCATCCGCTTGGGGCCGATGACGCCGATGCTGCCCAGCGGGCGGTTGTCCATGTAGTAGCGCTGGGCGACGACGCTGCAGTCCTTCATCTCCTCGAAGTCGCTCTCGGAGCCGATGAGGATGGTGATGTCCGAGGACTCCAGGCACCTGTCCAGCAGGCGGACGAGCTTCTCCCGCTCCTCGAAGGCGCGGTAGAGCACCTGGAGCTTCTCCGCGTCGGCGGCGAAGTCGGGCTTCGAGAACACGCGCGAGGCGCCCTCCACGAAGACCGACTCCTGCGCGCTCTCGTCGCCCGAGAGCGCCTCCCTGCTGAGCGCGAGCGCGCGCCGGTAGAGGGCGTCCATGTCGTCGCGCGCGCCGGCCATCTTCTGGATGATCTGCTCCCGCACTTCCCGCAGCGCGAGGCCGCTGAACTCCTCGTTGAGAAGCGCGGAGACGCGGTTCAGCTCCTCCTGGCCG
The DNA here is from genome assembly GCA_965242545.1 of bacterium. GTDB lineage: Bacteria > UBA8248 > UBA8248 > UBA8248 > UBA8248 > Bin107. The sequence goes on along the minus strand of OZ251456.1, from coordinate 2,349,222 downwards.
AGGGGCGACTCCATCGGGACGACGCGGTTCTGCACCACCCCGCTCGCCGAGACGATGACGGCGAGGATTTTCTCCTCCGACATGCGTACGAAGTTGATGTGCTTGAAGCGGAGCTGCTCCCCCGCCGGCAGGAGGACGAGCCCCGCCGTGTTCGCCAGCTCCGAGAGGGCGCGCGTGGCGCGGGCGAGCACCTGCTCTATCTGCGCCGCCTGCGCGGAGCGGTCCAGGCGGATGGACTCCTCCTCCTCGAGCGTCAGGGTGTGGGCGCCCATCAGGTCGTCCACGAAGACGCGGTAGCCCAGGTCGGTGGGCTGCCTGCCGGAGGAGGCGTGCGGCTTCGTGAGGAAGCCCGCGTCGGCGAGGTCGCTCATGATGTTGCGGATGGTCGCGGGGCTCAGGGCCAGGTCGGAGCGCTTGGCGAGCGTGCGGCTGCCCACGGGCTCTCCCGTGTCCACGAAGATGTTGATGATGGCGCGCAGGATTTCCCTGTTTCTTTCGGCAAGCTCCGGGGCGTCCATTCCTGAAACCTCGCGGCTGGGCGTCTTCCGCGCGCGGCGGCGGCCTGGGCATCGGCGCGCCCACGATAGGAAGGGACGCCGGGCGTGTCAAGTCCGCCGAAGGGGGGCGTTTTCGCGCGCGGCGGATCGCCCCGTTCGCCGTGAAAAACCCGTCGAAACCCGAAAAAAGCGGAAAGAAAGACGCGGGCCGTTCTCATCCCCGCCCGGAGATGCGCTAGAATGAGGCGCGCGTCCGAACGCGCTTCGCGTCCGGGGCGGGGAGAAGCGCGTCTGTTCTTGGGGGCTTGAGATGACGTCCATGCCGGGTTCGGGGAGGCGGGGCATCCTGAGGCGGATTTCCGCGCGGCCCGGCGCGCCGGGGAGCGAGACGGGGGATTCCGTGCGCTCGCGCATCGCCCGCTCGCGCCGGGTGAACCGGAAGTTCCAGTATCACACCATCGCCTGGACGTTCGTCCTGCTGGGCGTGCTGACCTTCCTCTCCTACCGGCTCTACGCGGACGCCAAGGCGGAGATCGAGGAGCGCTTCAACCGCCAGCAGCTGCTTCTCGTGGAGCAGGCCGGCGACCGGATCGCCTCGTTCCTGGAGGCGCTCACCGCCTCCCTGCGCTACAGCGCGGGCTTTCTGCGCACCATCGAACCCGACCATCCGGGCCGGATGGCGGCGATGGCGGGCCTCTACGAGCGGCTGGGCGGGCGGTTTCGCGTGAGCGAGGTGGGCTATCTGCAGGAGAAGGGGGAGGTCCGCGCCGCGATTCCGCCGGAATACCTCCGCAAGCTGCCGCGCTGCGCGCGGAAGGAGGGCGCCTGTCTCCTGGCGATTCGGGACGCGAGCGGAAGTGTCGCCTCCCTGTTCGCGGCGGCGCCCGTGGCGTCGGCTCCCGGAAGCGGGGCGGCGGGGCGCGACTGGCTCTACGCGCGGATTTCCATGGAGGATCTGGCGCGCTCGTTCGTCCGGCCCGTGCAGTCGGGAAGCCGGGGGCGGGCGTGGCTCGCGGACGGAGCGGGGGGCATCGTCATCGCCCCGGACATCCCCCGGCTGGAGGGGCTCGGGCTCTCCGCTCTCGCGCGCGGGCTGGGCGACGAGAGGCTCGAAAGAATCGCGCGGCGCATGAAGAAGGAGGAGGCGGGGTTCGACTGGCACCTCGACCTCCGCCCGGGAAAGAAAAAGAAGGGGCGGCGCTACCTGACGGCCTTCAGCGCCTTTCCGGTGGGCGCGGAGCGGTGGACGTTCGCCCTCACCGCGCCGTCCTCGGAGTTCGTCGGGCTGATCGGGCGCCTGTTCCGCAAGGGGCTGCTCCTCACGGGCTTCGGGTTCGTCGCCCTCATTCTGGCCGCCCTTCTGATACTGGACAGGGAGCGCAGGCGCATTCGCGCCGAGGACAGGATGCACTGGTCCGAGCAGGTGCTGGAGAGCAACCGCCGGCTTCAGGCGCTCTTCGACGGCATCACGGACGCCATCTGCATCCTGGACGCGGATTTCCGCGTCCGCGCCCTCAACCGTTCGATGGCCCGGCTCTTCGGCCGCGAGATCGACGATCTGCTGAACCGGAAATGGGAGGCGCCGCCGCTCGGCGCGGTTCCGGCGCCCTTCGTGGAGCGCGCCCTGGCGGTCGATACCTTCAAGACCGGCGAGCGCGGCTTCGTCGAGAAGACCGCCGCGCTCGACGACGGGCGCGAGATGGAGATGGAATACTACTCCTATCCGATTCTCGACGCCTCCGGCTCGGCGCGGCAGGTCATTCTGTATTTGAAGGACGTGACCGAGCGCAAGGCGCTCGAGAAGGAGGTACTCCAGCGCGACAGGCTCTCGATTGTCGGCAAGATGAGCGCCCAGGTGGCGCACTCCATCCGCAATCCGCTCTCGGCCATCAACCTGAGCGCGGAGCTGCTCGGCGACGAGCTCTCGCAATTCAGGGAGGCGGACACCTCGGAGGCGTGGGCGCTGCTCCGCTCCGTGAAGGCGGAGGTCGACGTTCTGAGCCAGGTGACGGCCGACTACCTGAAATTCGTGCGGATGCCGAGCGCGGAGAAAACCCCGGTCGATTGCAACGAGATGATTGAGGATCTGCTGAATTTTCACGCCGAAGTGGCGGCGAGCCGCAAAATCCGGGTCGAAAGGGAGCTGGCGGCGGACCTCCCCGAGCTCCTCCTGGACGAGGCGCAGGTGCGCCTGGCCATCCAGAACCTCATCCTCAACGGGTTCGACGCCATGCCCGACGGCGGCCGCCTCGCGGTGAGGACGGAGCTGGAGGACGCGCGCCTCCTCATCCGCGTCTCGGACAGCGGCGCGGGCGTCAGCCCCGACGATCAGGCCGCCCTGTTCACCCCGTTTTTCACGACCAAGGCGAACGGCACCGGCCTCGGCCTCGTGCTGAGCCAGCAGATCGTCGCCGAGCACAAGGGGAGCGTCCGCTTCGAGAGTGAGGCGGGGGCGGGCGCCGTCTTCATCATCGAGCTGCCCCTCGCCCTGGCGCGGGAGGCGAAGGCGTGAGCGGCCGCGAGGGGGCGCGCGTGCTGGTGGTGGACGACAAGCGCGGCAGCCGCGAGGCGCTCCGCAAGATGATCGCCAAGGAGGGGTTCGACGTCGCGATGGCGCATGACGCGGAAACCGCCGTCGGAGCGTTCGGCGAGACGCCCGCGAACCTGGTGATCACCGACCTCCGGATGCCCGGCATGGACGGCATCGAACTCCTCAGGCGGGTGAAGCGCGCCAGCCCGGACACGGAGGTGATTCTCATCTCCGGCGTGGGCAGCATCGAATCGGCCGTCAAGGCGATGCGCGAGGGCGCCTACGACTTCCTGACGAAGCCCCTGGAGCGCGTGGCGGTTCTCAAGGCGATAGACAAGGCGCTCGAGAAGCAGGCGCTCCTGCGCGAGAACGCGGATTTGCGGGCGCGGCTGCGGAGCCTGGTGGACGGCTCGGGCATGATAGGGAATCACCCCTCGATTCTCCGGGTGAAGGAGATGGTTCGCCAGGTCGCGCCCGCCTCCGCCACCGTCCTCATTCTGGGCGAGAGCGGCACGGGCAAGGAGCTGGTGGCGCGCGCCCTGCACGAGGGGAGCGAGCGGGCGGGCCGGGCGATGGTGAAGGTGAACTGCGCCGCGCTGCCGGAGACCCTGCTCGAGAGCGAGCTGTTCGGCTACGAGCGCGGGGCGTTCACCGGCGCGGCGAGCCGCAAGGAGGGGCGATTCAGGCTCGCCCACGGGGGCACGCTGTTTCTCGACGAAATCGGGGACATGCCCCTCGTTCTTCAGCCGAAGATTCTGCGCGTCCTCCAGGAGGGGGAGTTCGAGCGCGTCGGCGGGACGGAGACGCTGAAGGCGGACGCGCGCATCGTGGCCTCCACCAACGCCGACCTCCAGACCGCCGTGGCCGAGCGAACCTTCCGGGAAGACCTCTACTATCGCCTGAACGTCATCGCCATCCACCTGCCCGCGCTCCGGGATCGGCGCAGCGACGTTCCCCTGCTCGCCGAGCATTTCCTCCAGCGCTACGCCGCGAAGAACAACCGCCCCGTTCTCGCGTTCTCGCGCGAGGCGCTGGACGCGATGTCGAACCACGACTGGCCGGGGAACGTGCGCGAACTCGAAAATACGGTGGAGCGCGCCGTGGTGCTGAGCCGGGGGGACGTTCTCACGGTGGAGGACCTGCCGGCGCGCGTCGCCCGGGGCGAAAGCGCGGGCGAGGAGCGGCCGGCGGCGTCGGACGCGCCGCTCATCAACGTGGCGGTGGGCGCCCCGCTCGCGGATATCGAGCGCCGGGTGATTCTCGAGACCCTCCGGCACACCGGCGGCGACAAGAGCGCCGCCGCCCGCCTTCTGGGGATCGCCACGCGCACCATCTACCGGAAGCTGGACGGACGCTGATCGCCCGCGGCGCGGGCGAGGGACTTCAGGAGGGAGGCGACCGATGCGGGGCCGCTTCATCACGTTCGAGGGGGTCGAGGGCTGCGGCAAATCGACGCAGCTGGCGCTTCTGCGGACGTGGATGGAGGAGGCGGGCCTCCCCGTCCTCGCCACGCGCGAGCCCGGCGGAACGGGGATAGGGGAGGGAATTCGGGAGCTGCTCCTCAGCGATCCCCGGAACGAGAGCCTGGACGCCGTCGCGGAGCTCCTGCTTTACGAGGCGGACAGGGCGCAGCACGCGCGGGAGGTGATTCGGCCGGCGCTCGAGGCGGGCGTCCACGTGCTGTGCGACCGCTTCCATGATTCCACGACGGCGTATCAGGCGTTCGGGCGCGGGCTGGACGAGCGGATGACGCTCGAGCTGAACCGGGTGGCGAGCGGGGGCCTCGTCCCCGATTTGACGCTCCTGCTGTCCGTCCCTCTGAAGAAGAGCCTCGGCCGCGTTCGGGGGGAGAGCGCCGACGCGCAGTTGTTTTTGAGGTTCGCTCCGGCGCAGTCCCCCGATCTTCTGGAGCGCGAGGGTCTGGCGTTTCACGAGCGGGTGCGGGCGGGCTTCGAGACGCTGGCGAGGCGGGAGCCGGAGCGGTTTCGCGTGGTGGAGGACGGGACGATTCAGCAGGTGCGCGATAGGGCGCTGGCCGCCGTGAGGGAGAAATTCGCATGGGCTGGGAATCCATCCGGGGACAGGACGCGGCGCTAGACCTGCTCCGAAGGGACCTCTCCTCCGGCCAGGTCGCGGGCGCCTACCTGTTCTACGGCCCCGACGGGGTGGGCAAGGCGGCCGCGGCGCGCCTGTTCGCCCGGGCGCTCCAGTGCGCGGAGGAGGCGCCGCCCTGCGGGAGATGCCCCGCGTGCGCGAAGACGGGCGCGGGCGCGCATCCGGACGTCGTCTCCGTCAGCCCGGCGGCGGGGGCGCGCTCGATCAAGGTGGAGGCGATTCGGGAGGAGGTCATCTGGCGCGCCCAGCAGCGTCCCAACGAGGGGCTGCGGCAGGTCTTCATCATCGAGGACGCGCACCTGCTCACGCTCGTGAGCCAGAACGTTCTGCTCAAGACGCTGGAGGAGCCGGGCGCCGACACGATTCTGATTCTGGTGACGCCGAACCTCCACACCCTGCTGCCGACCGTCGTCTCGCGCTGCCGGAGGCTCAGGTTCCGGGCGCTCTCCCGCGCGGACATGGCCGCCATCCTTCGGGATCAACTGGGAGGCGAGGCGGACGTGGACAAGCGCGTCTCCCTCAGCATGGGGAGGCTGGGCGTCGCCGTCTCCGCCGACCTGGAGGCGCTCTCGGAGCGCAGGGAGGAGGCGATGCGGTTTCTCGAGGAGCTCAGCGCGCCCATGGGCCGGGCGGACGAGGCGGCGCTCATCACCCTCGCCGTGAAGCGGGCGGGGAGCGGGGCTTCGGGAAGAAGCGAGACGATTCTCTTTTTGGAAATGCTTCGGGGGCTGCTTCGCGATATACTCATCACGCGGGAGGCGCCCGGGGCGATCGCGCTGTGGCACGACGACGTTCGACCGGCGCTCGCCTCGATGGGAGCGCGCTGGGGGAGCGTCGGCCTCACGCGGGCGCTCGAAAGGGTGGGGGCGGCCATGCGGGACGTCGGGGTCGGGAACACGAACCCCCCCCTGACGCTCGAAACTCTGGTATATTCCCTGCGGGAGACGGTTCCCGCGGGGAGGTGAATTGGAGGAGAAGCGATGAGCGAGGCATCGGACGGCGGCGCGGCGGCGGCGGAGGAGCCGCGGAAAATCGGCGTGGTGGGCGTCAAGACGCGCTTCGGCGCCCGGCCCGTTCCCCACGCGTACGGGGGCCTGCGCCTGCGGGTCGGGGCGAAGGTGATGCTCAGGACGAGCGGGGGGGACGCGGAGTTCGGCGAGGTGTCCGAGAACCCCCGGGTGATGGACGCGCGCTATTATCCCTCCCCGCTGCCCCGGGTGGAGCGGATCGCCACCGAGGAGGACGAGAAGAAGGTGGCGCGGGCCGAGGCGAGCGAGAAAAGGGCCTATGACTTCTGCCGGGCGAAGATATCGGAGATGAGGCTGCCCATGCGCCTCATCGAGACGCGCTACGCCCATTCGAGCAAGAAGGCGACGTTCTACTTCTCGGCCGACGGGCGCGTGGACTTCCGGAAACTGGTCAGGACGCTCGCCGAGCGCCTCTCCGTCCGCGTGGAGATGCGCCAGATCGGCGTTCGGGACGAGGCGGGGATGAAGGGCGGCTGCGGGGACTGCGGGCGCACCTACTGCTGCAGCACCTTTCTCAAGTCGTTCGACCCCATCTCCGTCCGCATGGCGAAGGATCAGAATCTGAGCCTGAACCCCGTCAAGCTCTCCGGCGGCTGCGGGCGACTGAAGTGCTGCCTTCGCTTCGAGCACTCCCACTACCTGGCGGCGAAGAAGAAGCTGCCCGCGTGCAAGAAGAAGGTCGGGGGCTGCGACTGCGGCGCCACGGTCGTGCGGCAGGACCTGCTGAAGGAGGAGGTGACCGTCGCGCTCGAAACCGGAGACTTCATGACGATTCACGCGAACGATCTGGTGCGCCTGCCCACGGGGCAGTATTCCCTCAGAAGCGCCGCCGGGGAGGAGGGCGCCCCGGACGCGCCCGCCGGGAAAGCCGGCGCGAAAGAATGAGCAAGAAGCCGTTTTACGTCTCCACGCCGATCTACTACGTCAACGACAAGCCCCACCTGGGCCACGCCTACACGACGGTGGCGTGCGACGCCAAGGCGCGCTTTCACAGGCTGCGCGGGGAGCCGACCCGCTTTCTGACCGGCACGGACGAGCATGGCCAGAAGCTCGAGCGCGCGGCGCGCGCGGCGGGCATGGACCCCCAGGCCTTCTGCGACATGAACAGCGCGAAGTTCCGCGCCCTCTGGGAGAAGCTCGACATCTCCTATGACGACTACATCCGCACGACCGAGGCGCGCCACGCGCGGGGCGTGCGGGAGCTCTGGCGGCGCGTGGCGGCGGCGGGCGACATCTACCTGGGCGCCTACGCCGGGTGGTACGCCGTCCGGGACGAGGCCTTCTACGCCGAAAGCGAGCTCGTCGAGGACGCCGGGGGCGGGAAGACGGCGCCCACGGGCGCCGAGGTCGAGTGGGTGGAGGAGCCGAGCTACTTCTTTCGCCTGAGCCGGTTCCGGGAGCCGCTCCTCGAGCACTACGAGAAGAATCCCCGGTTCATCCAGCCCGAGAGCCGAAGGAACGAGGTGATGAGCTTCGTGCGGGGGGGGCTGAAAGACCTCTCGCTCTCCCGCGCGAGCTTTCAGTGGGGCATCCCCGTGCCGGGCGACGAGAAGCACGTCATCTACGTGTGGTTCGACGCGCTCAGCAACTATCTCACCGCGCCGGGCTTCGATGAGGACGGGGTGCGGGAGGGCAGTCCCTGGCCCGCCGACCAGCATTTCATCGGCAAGGACATTCTGCGGTTTCACGCGGTCTATTGGCCCGCCTTCCTCCTCTCCGCGGGCGTTCCCCTGCCCGGACAGGTATTCAGCCACGGGTGGTGGACGGTCGAGGGCCGGAAGATGTCCAAGAGCCTCGGCAACGCGGTCGATCCGCACTGGCTGATCGAGGAATACGGCGTGGACGCCATCCGCTATTTCCTGCTCAAGGAGATTCCCTTCGGGCTGGACGGCGACTTCTCCCACGGCGCCCTGATCGACCGCGTCAACAGCGACCTGGCGAACGATCTGGGAAACCTCCTGCACCGCGCCCTGAGCATGGTGAAGCGCTATCGGGAGGGCCGCCTCGCGCGCGCGGAGGCCGGGGAGGGGGAGGCCGAGGAGGCGCTTTGCGCCCTCGTTGCCGGCGCGGCGCGGAAATACGAGAGCGGCATGGAGGAGACGCGCTTTCAGAGCGGCCTGCGCGCCGCCTGGGAGGTCATCTCCGCCGCCAACAAATACATCGACGCGAGCGCCCCCTGGACGCTGGCGAAGGAGGGGAGCGCGGCGCGCCTGGACGCCGTTCTGTGGCACGCCGCGGCGGCGATTCGCGTCGTCGCGGCGATGGTCTCTCCCGTCATGCCCGCCGCCGCGCGCAGGATGGCGGCGCAGCTCGGCCTGCCCGGGGACTGGACGCGCGCGCCCTTCCCCGAACTGATGGACATGCGCCGGCTGCCGCGCGCCCTGCGCGCCGAACCTGGCGATCCCCTGTTCCCGCGCATCGAAGAGGACGCGAAGGCGGCCATCCGGGAGAAGGTGGCGCGGCGCATCGCCGACGCCGCGGAGCCCGCGCCCGGGGTGGAAGAGAAGGGGCGCGTCTCCATCGAGGAATTTGAGAAGATGGACCTGCGCGTCGCCCGGATAACGGCCGCCGAGCGCGTCCCGAAGTCGAAAAACCTGCTCAAGCTCGTCGTCTCCCTCGGGGAGGAGACGCGCACCGTCGTGGCCGGCCTGGCGAAGCATTACGCGCCCGGGGATTTGCCGGGCCGCCAGATCATACTGGTGGCCAACCTCGAGCCCGTCCGGCTGATGGGGGTGGAATCGCAGGGCATGGCGCTCGCCGCCTCCGAGGGCGGGAAATTCATCCTCCTGGAGGTGGGCGGGGAGATTTCGCCGGGCGCGCCGATCGGCTAGCGGACGCGCGGGAGAGTGGAGTTGACGGCGTGAACGAATCATCCGAATCCGAACGGTCCGGGGGGGGGGACTCCCGCCCGCGTCCCGAGGGCCGGGGACGCCCCCAGCGCCGCAGGCGAAGGCGGGGCCGCCAGGGGGGAAGGCGCCCCGAATCCGGCGCCCCGCCGGACGCGCCGGCAAAGAGCGAAGCAAAGGCGCGCCCGCAGGAGGCGGCCCGTCCTCCGGCTCGCGCGGAGAACCGGGAGGCGCCCGCCCGTCGGCGGAGGCCCGGCCGGGGAGGCGGAGGCCGCCCGCGCCCGGAGCGCGGCGGAAAGGCGCCGCCCCGCATCCTCATCCCCGCGCTTCCCGACGCGGCGGGCCTGCCCGTTCTGGTGGACACCCACGCCCACCTCATCGACAAGGCGTTCGACCCGGACCGCCAGGGGGCGCTGGAGCGCGCCATCGAGGCGCGGGTGCACTACGTCCTCTCGATGGGGAGCTGCCTGGAGTCGAGCCGACGCACGGCGGATCTCGCCCTCTCCTGCGCGGGCGTCCACGCCGCCGTCGGCGTCCACCCGAGCGAGGTCGGCGGCGCGGCGGAGGATCGGACGCTCAAGGGAATCGCCCGGCTCCTGGAGAATCCGAAGGTCGCGGCCGTCGGCGAAATCGGTCTCGACTATTACCGGGACGGCGCGCCGCGCAAGCTCCAGCGCAAATGGTTCCGCCGGCAGATACGGCTCGCCGTCGAGGCGGGCAAGCCCATCGCCGTTCACTGCCGGGAGGCGGCCGACGACGTCCACGAGATTCTCGAGGCGGAAAGGGCGTGGCGCGCGGGCGGGGTCATCCACTGCTTCACGGGCGACGGCGAGCAGGCGCGGAAATTCCTGGACATCGACTTTCATCTGGGCGCGGGGGGCGCCGTCGCGTTCTCGCGCTCGGAGGCGCTGCGGGAGGTTTTCGGGCGCGTCCCGATGGAGCGCGTCCTGCTGGAGACGGACAGCCCCTATCTCGCCCCGCCGCCCCATCGGGGCAAGCGCAACGAGCCCGCCTACCTCCCCCGCGTGGCGGAGACGCTCGCGGAGCTGCGCGGAATCACCCCGGAGGAAGCCGCGCGCGCGACGACGGAGAACGCGCGCCGCCTCTTCGGCATCGGGCCGCCCCCCGAGGCGGGGCGCGTCGCCTACGTTCTCGGAGACGCGCTCTATCTCAACATCACGAACGAGTGCCAGAACGCCTGCTTCTACTGCGGGCTTCTGAGCGATCGCGTCTATCGGGGGCGCAACCTCGCCCTTGACGGCGAACCCGGCTTGGCCGAGGTTCTCGCCGCCGCCGGCGACCCCTCGCGCTTCTCCGAGGTCGTCTTCAGCGGGTTCGGCGAGCCGACCCTGCGCCTCGACCTTCTCAAGGAGGCGGCCGGCGAGCTCAGGCGGCGCGGGGCGAAGCGCGTCCGCCTCGTGACGAACGGGCTGGCGAGCGCGGCGCACGGGCGCAACGTCCTGCCCGAGCTGCGCGGCCTGGTGGACGCCGTCTCCGTCTCCATGCAGGCGGAAAGCCCCGAGGCCTACGCGAAGGTCTGCAAGACGAAGGGCGTGGAGGATCCCTACCCCAAAGTCAAGGAATTCATCCGCTGGGCGAAGACCTGCGTTCCCGAGGTGGAGGTGACCGCCGTCGCCATGTCCGGCCTCATCGACGTCGAGGCCTGCCGCAAGGTGGCGACCGAGGAGCTCGGCGTCCCCTTCCGCGCGCGCGAATACGTGAGGATGGACTGAGGGGGGCGTTGGCAGCTGGTTATTAGTTAAAAGAGCGAATTCGGTTGAATATGCTAGTATTCTGTATCATAGCCGTCGTTCGAGGCGCGTTGTTTCCCAAGTTGGCTTCCGGAAAGATATGAGAAAAGAGTTTCAGGAGCTTATGGGGGCCATCGTGACCGACAAACTTCTCTCGGACTCTAATGAACAAGAAGCGCTGTCTTTGGTCTATGCTCGTGCGTTGGCGGCGCGTGCGCGTTACGCCACTTCGGCGCCTGAGCCGGATATCGACAGCGTTGATTTGAAAATTCTGGCTGGCGGTGAGATGCGACCTGCGCTTGACTTGCAGATGAAGGCTACCGTTAATCTTGGCCAACCGCGTGACGGATTTTTGCCCTTCCGTTTGAAAATCAAAAATTACAACGACCTGCGCATTCCAACCCAGACGCCCCGGTTGCTCGTAGTGCTTGATTTGCCGAAAGACAAGGTTGAATGGATGACGGTGACCGAAAATGAACTCGCGCTGAGGCGCCGGGCCTATTGGCTGAACCTGCGAGGGTTAGAAGAAAGCACCAACAAGGAAGACGTTACTGTTCATATTCCCGGGGAAAACCTGTTCAACGTCGAAAGTTTGCGCGCGCTGATGGAGCAGTCGAGAAGGGGAGAAATCTGATGGAAGCGGCCATTCGTGACCAAAAGGCCCTGCTGGCGGTTTCTCCTGCGGCGTTGTCCGCCTACGCTCGCTCCGCCGGCTGGACCAGGACGGAGCGCTACCGCGAACATTCGGACGTGTATGTCGGTGAGGCGCTCCCCGAGATTGTTCTTCCGCGAACCGAGCGTTTGGGAGACTACGCCAGCGTGGTTTCAACGCTCATTGGAATCTTCGCCGAAGCTGCCAATCTGGACGAGCTTGCGCTGTATCGCGACTTGGTTACGACCGACCGCGATGTCATACGAGTGCGGGCCGCTGAAAGCGAGGACGGCAGCGTGAGCGCGAGCGCCGGCGTCAGCCTCATGCGCGGCGCGCACGATATGCTCTTGGCGGCAGCCTGCTCGCTGCGGAAGCCGCAGCCCCTTTATCGCGCTGGCGCCAACAGAGAAGCCAGCGACTATTTGAAGCGGGTTCGTTTGGGACAAACCGAACAGGGCAGCTTCGCTATTACGCTGTTGAGCCCTGTCGTGTCGCCGCCGATGCGGCAGGAATCCGACGAGCCAGCCGACGAACCAATAGAGCGGCGGACGACAATCCGTCTGGCGGACGCTTTGACAGCCGCCCGTGAAGCGACCGAGAGAGTGGTCAGCGGAGACGACGGCGGCGCTTTTCGGGAATCAATAGAGCGTGGAATCAGCGCCAATATGTGTGAGGCGCTTGTCGAGGTGATTGAACCATTTCAGATGCTGGACATTAGTTTGACTTGGGCTAGGACGCGCCCGATAGAACCAGCGCGCAAGGTTATTCGCTTTGCCGAAGCCGATGCTTCTATTTTGCGTGAAGCCGCAAGGTCTTTCCGCGACCGTGAACCGCGTCCCGATGAGAAACTGTTCGGCCGCATCCGGGAATTAAAACGTGACGAGGGGGAAACGAGTGGGACAGTCACCCTGTTGACATCCATTGAAGAAGGCCAAACCAGATCCGTCAAAGCGTTTCTGAAGCAATCCGATTATGAGCAGGCTATTTCGGCTCACAGGGATCGGATTCCGGTAGTCATGGAAGGGGATCTTGAAAGACGTGGACGAAGCTGGAGCTTATTCAATTCGAGAATCGTATCTCTCCTTGCAGACAAGGATGTGCCAGACGAAGATGAATAAAATGAAGATGGTTAGCGTCCTTGAATCTGATGCTGAAAGCATCTATTCGGTGTGACCTGCTGTCCTCCCCCCACAAGATGAAGCCCCGCCTTTGCGCTAGAATGCCCCCATGATGAACGGAAACGGCGCTCCCCCCTTTCACCCCGTCGTCGCGCGGTGGTTCGCGGAGAAGTTCGGCGAGCCGAGCGCCCCGCAGGAGGCGGGCTGGCCCCACGTCGCGGCGGGGCGCGACGCGCTCATCGCCGCCCCCACCGGCACGGGCAAGACGCTGGCCGCCTTCCTGTGGTCGATCGACGGCCTCCTGCGGAGCGCGCTGGCGGGCGAACTCGCGGACGAATGCCGCCTCGTCTACGTCTCTCCCCTCAAGGCGCTCGGCAACGACATCCAGAAGAACCTCCAGGGGCCGCTGGGCGAGATTCGCGCGCTCGCGCGAAGGGAGGGCCTCGAACTCCCCGAAATCCGGGTGGCTGTGCGCTCGGGCGACACCCCGGCGCGCGAGCGCAGGCTCATGCTGAAGAAGCGGCCCCACGTCCTCATCACCACGCCGGAGTCGCTCTACATCCTGCTGACGGCGGAGCGCAGCCGCGCCGCGCTCGAAACCGCGCGCGCCGTCATCGTCGACGAGATACACGCGGTGGCGGGCGACAAGCGGGGGGCGCACCTCGCCCTCTCGCTCGAGCGCCTGGACGCGCTTTGCGGGAGGCGGCTCCAGCGCATCGGCCTGAGCGCCACGCAGAAGCCCATCGAGGAGGTCGCGCGGCTGCTCGTCGGCGCGGGCGGGCTTCGGGAGGACGGCTCCCCCGACTGCGCGATCGTGGACGTGGGCCACAAGCGCGAGATGGCGCTCTCGATTGAAGTCCCCGATCAGGAGATGGGGCCGATAGCCTCGCACGAGCTCTGGGGGGAGGTGTTCGACCGCCTGGCGGCGCATATCGAGAGGCGCCGCGCGACCATCGTGTTCGTCCACACCCGGCGGCTCGCCGAGCGCGTCGCCCACCAGCTCACGGCGCGGCTGGGCGAGGGGCGCGTCGCCGCGCACCACGGCTCGCTCTCGCGGGAAATCCGCCTCGACGCCGAGGGGAGGCTGAAATCGGGCGAGCTGTCCGCCGTCGTCGCCACGGCCTCGCTCGAGCTCGGCATCGACGTCGGCCACGTCGATCTCGTCTGCCACCTGGGCGCGCCGAGGACGCTCGCCTCCCTGCTTCAGCGGGTGGGGCGCTCCGGCCACTGGAAGGGCGCGGTGCCCGAGGGCGTCGTCTTTCCCCTGACGAGAGACGAGCTCCTCCAGAGCGCGGCCGCGATTCGCGCGGTGAGGGAGGGCGCGCTCGACAGCGTGATCTTCCCCGAAGCCCCGCTCGACATCCTCGCCCAGCAAATGGTGGCCGAGGTCGCGGCGCGGGGGGAGGTGGGCGAGGAGGCGCTCTGGGCGCTCGTCGGGAGGGCGCGCCCCTACGCCCGGCTCGAACGGGGCGCCTTCGGGGACGCGCTGGAGATGCTCTGCGAGGGCGTCGCCACCAGCCGGGGCAGGCGCTCCGCCTGGCTGCACCGGGATCGCGTGAACGGGCTTTTGCGCCCGAGGCGCGGGGCGCGGCTCGCCGCCATCACCTCGGGCGGGGCGATTCCCGACGCGGCGGACTACGACGTCGTCGAGGGGCCCGCCGAGACCTTCGTGGGCAGGGTGAACGAGGATTTCGCCGTGGAGTCGATGGCGGGCGACATCTTCCTGCTCGGCAACCATTCCTGGCGCGTCAGGCGGGTGGAGCGCGACCGCGTGCGCGTGGAGGACGCGGAGGGGCTGCCCCCCAACGTTCCCTTCTGGCTGGGCGAGGCGCCCTCGCGCGCGGCGGAGCTCTCCGAGGCCGTCTCCTCCCTCCGCGCCGGGCTGGCGGCGAACCTGGACGCCGGGGACGCGGCGATTCGCCGGCTGCGGGCGGAGTGCGGGCTGTGCGCGTCCGGGACGGCGCAGCTCCTCGCCTACGCGCGGGAAACGGCGCGGACGCTGGGGCGCGTCCCCACGCAGGACGAAATCGTGGCGGAGCGGTTTTTCGACGAGGCGGGCGGGATGCAGCTGGTGATTCACGCCCCCTACGGCGGCCGCGTCAACCGCGCGTGGGGCCACGCGCTCAGAAAGCGCTTCTGCCTCACGTTCGACTTCGAGCTGCAGGCCGCGGCGACGGACGACGGCATCGCGCTCTCGCTCTCCTCGCAGCACAGCTTCCCGCTCGAGGCCGTCTTCGGCTTCGCGCGCCCGGACTCGCTCAGAAAGGACATGCTCCAGTCCGCCCTGCAGTCGCCCATGTTCGCCAACCGCTGGCGCTGGAACGCCGCGCGCGCCCTCACCCTGCCCCGGCGCAGCGGCGGGCGGAAGGTGCCGATAGCCATTCAGCGAATGCGCGCGGAAGATTTGCTCGCGGCGGTTTTTCCGGCCCAGGTCGCCTGCCAGGACAACCACCACGGCCCCGTCGAGCCGCCCGACCACCCCCTGGTGAACGAGACGGTGGAGAACTGCCTCACCGAGGCGATGGACGCCGGAACCCTGGAGGAGCTCCTCCGCGGCGTCGAGAGCGGGAGGGTCAGAACCTTCGCGGTGGAGACGCCCGCGCCCTCGCCCATGTCCCACGAGATACTGAACGCGAACCCCTACGCCTTCATCGACGACGCCCCGCTGGAGGAGCGCCGCTCCCGCGCCGTGCCGCTCCGGCGCTCCCTGCCCGAGGGCGCGGAGAACGCCCGGCTCGACCCCGCCGTCATCAAGGAGGTCCGCCGGGAGGCCTGGCCCGCTCCGCGCGGCGCGGACGAGGCCCACGACGCGCTCCTGTCCCTGTGCGTTCTCCCGGCGGAGGAGGCGCGGGGAGAGTGGGCGGTCTGGATGGAGGAGCTGCGCGCGGACGGCCGCTTGGCGGAGGCGGCGTGGGAGCGCGGCGGGGAGCGGCGGACGGGCTTCGTTCCGGCGGAGCGGATGGCGCTCGTCCGCGCGGCGCTTCCGGGCGCGGCTTTGGATCCCCGGGAAATTCCCCTCGCCGCGGGGACGGAGACCGAAGCGCCCGCCCATGACGAGGCGGTCCTCGCGCTGACGCGGGGCTGGATGGAGGCGCTGGGGCCCGTGAGCGCGGAGGAGGTCGCCGCCCGCGTCGGCCTGGAAGTCTCCGACGCGGAAATCGCCCTGGCGGCGCTCGAGGGAGAGGGGACGGTTCTGCGGGGCCGCTTCGTCGATCTCTCGCCCGGGGCGCCGACCGAGTGGTGCGACCGCGCGCTTCTGGGCCGCATCCACCGCGGGACGCTCGGAAGGCTCAGGCGCGAGATCGAACCCGTCCCGGCGGCGGACTTCATCCGCTATCTGCTGCGCTGGCAGCGCGTGCGCGAGGAGAGCCGGCTGAGCGGGCGCGACGGCGTTCTGGAGGCGATTCGCCAGCTTCAGGGCCTCGAACTGCCCGCCCCCGCCTGGGAGGAGCACGTTCTCCCCGCCCGCGTGAGGAACTACGACCCGGCGGATCTCGAGCGGATCTGCCTCTCGGGCATCGTCGCGTGGGGACGCCTTCGGCCGGGCGTCCCGCCCGACCCGCGCGAGCCTCGGGCGCGCGGAAGCCGCTCCCCCGCGCCCCGGAGCGGGCCGCCCAATCGCCGCGCGCCGCTGACCTTTCTGCTGAGAGAGGACATGCCGGCCCTTCTCGACCCCCGGGACGCGGGCGAGGAGGCGCGGCGCGGCCTCTCCCGTCCGGCGCGGGAGATACTGGATTTTCTGACGGCGCGCGGGGCGTCTTTCCTGAGCGAGATCGCGGGGGCGGCGGGCAGGCTGCGGACGGAGACCGAGGAGGCGCTCTGGGAGCTCGTCTCGCGCGGCCTGGTGACGGGGGACGGCGTGGCGGGCCTGCGCGCCCTCATCCTGGGCGCGAACGGGCGGAAGAGGGGCGAGCGGCGGCCGCGCGCCCTGCCGGGGGGCGGGGCCGTCTCGCACGAGGCGAAAAAGCGGTTCATGCCCGTGGGCCGCTGGTCGCTCTGGGGGGTCGCGGACGCTCCGCCCGGCGAAGAGGCGCGGCGCGAGGCGCGCGCCCGGCAGCTGCTGAGGCGATACGGCGTCGTCCTGCGCGAGCTCGCCGCGCGCGAGTCCGCCGCCCCGCGCTGGCGCGAGCTGCTGGGGGTCTTCCGGCGGCTGGAGGCCAGGGGGGAGATTCGCGGCGGCCGCTTCGTCTCGGGCTTCGCGGGCGAGCAGTTCGCCCTGCCGGAGGCGGTGGAGGCGCTGCGCGCCGTCCGGCGGACGCCGAAGCGGGGCAGGCCGACCATCGTCCACGCGAGCGACCCGATGAACCTGCTGGGCGTGGTCGCGCCGGGTCCGAAGGTTCCGCTCCGCTCGCGCGACGTCATCCTCTACCGGGACGGCCTCGCCGCCGACGTCGGGCCGCTCGGCGAGGTGCGGAGCCGCCTCGAGAACGAGTCCTCCGGCCCGGGCGGAGTCGCCCGATCCTAGCGCGTCCGGATCCGCCGGCCACCCCGGCGGACGATCCGATCGGGGAGAGGGTGACCGCGATCGGGGCGGCGGGAAGAGGGGCCGATCGGGGAGAGGGCCCGCCGGCGGGGGGAGCCGACCGATCGGGATGGAGAGCGGCAAAGGCCGATCGGGTCTTGTTCAGATAAAATTCCCCGTCTTTCGGCGTTTTTCGTTTTGAATCAAGCGGTTATGCGTTCGCAAAAGCTGCGTGAATTCGCCTGAAAACGCCCTGAATTCGTTTTGAATTCGCTCGATTGTATTTGAATTGAAAGGTTTTCGGTTCGACGGAAAAAGACGCCCTTTTGATCGGGGATCGGGCGCGTTTCAGCTCGAATGGTAACTTTTTCGCTTCTTTTCGTGACACCGCAAATGCGGGCAAATGCGCGCGCCGCGTCGTCGCCAATTCCACATGCGGGGCGATGTATGCGTGGGAAGCGCCCCTCGGCGCTTCACCTACGGGCGAGGGTGCGATTCCGCCTTCGTAGGGACAACCCCCCGTGGTTGTCCGCGCCGCGTCGTCGCCGACCCTGAATGCGGAGCGCATATATGCGCCCCCTACGAGCGCGCGGGGGATTTATTCGATCCGCCCCTCGTCCGGCCTCGGACCGGAAGCGCTCCGCCTGTGCAGGAGGAGGGCGGCGTGGCCGTCCCGGGCGGGGCGGCGAATGTCGCGGCGTTGATTCCGAAGCCCTTTTGTGGAATTTTGAACCGCTCCAAGGACGCGAAGGATGAAGTTCTCTTTTCCCGGGTCGTTCCGGGGCGGGCGGCCCCCTTTCCGAAAGGAGCGGACATGAGCGCATTCGTGGTCGGACACATCGAGGTCAGGGACGAGGAGGGGTTCGGCGCCTACGCCGAGAAGGGGCTCAAGATCGTCGCCGCCGCCGGGGGGGAGTTGGCGCTGAGCGGAACGTTCGCGCGGGCGCTCAGCGGCGAGCATGACCGGAGCACGTTCGTCCTCCTCAAGTTCCCCGACCAGGAGGCGGTGGACAAATGGTATTACTCGGAGGACTACCAGGCGCTGATTCCCGGCCGCAACAGGGCGGCGGACGTCACGTTCCTCGCCTATGACGAGGCGTCGTAGGGGGGCGCCCGGGGAGGGAGCCGGCGCGGAGCGGCGAGGGCCGGCCCCTCTCCCGCGGAGGGGCTACCTCCCCCGGAAGTCGGCGGGGCGGATGCGGCTTGCCCTGCCTTCCCGACAGCTTAAGTTTATAGGAAGCTCCCATGCCTGTTGTCCGGGAAACGCCCGACGCCTCGAAATTCAACCCCGACATCGAGCTGCCCTATCAGCTCCGTCGGGAGGATTTCGCGCTGGTCATGCAGGACGTCTACGACTTCCTGTTCGACGTGAACTCGCATTTGTTCAACAAGGGCATCAAGCGCCTGGACGACATGCTGCGGCCCGCCGCCATGTCGGGCCTGATCTCCGACATGATCGCGGCGAGCATGGCGCGGCACTCCCGGACCCTCGTTGAAAACAGGTATCACAACGGCCACCCGGACCTCATCGTGAACGGGAGATATCCCGATGATTCGGTCAAGGCCGGGCAAGAGGGTGTCGAGATCAAGAGCACGCGCAAGCGGGGCGGCGCCGTCGATACGCACGGGGCGAGGGAGCAATGGATGTGCGTTTTCGTTTATCGGGTGGACGGCGAGACCCAGCCCGCGGCGGATCGCGCCGCCATGAAATTCTCCGAGGTTTATCTCGGCTATGTCGCCGTTGATGATTTTCGCAAAAATCCGCGCGGCGAGCTGGGAACGAGAACGGCTACCTTGAACAGAGAGGGCATTCGGAATCTGCGCCGCAGCTGGGTCTATCTGGACACCTGAGCGCCTCCAGCCTCGGCATGGCCCGCTCCGCCAGCTTCACGTATCGCTCCGACGATTCGACCCCGACGCTCCGGCAGCCCATGTGGCTGGCGGCGGCGAGCGTCGAACCCGAACCCGCGAACGGATCGAGTATCACGCCCTTTTGAAGGGGCAGCGCCGCGCGAACCAGGCGCCGCAAAAACGCCTGGGGCTTGAGGGACGGATGCGGGGCGAGGCGTTTCTCCGCCGCTCTGGTCGGGTGCGACGCGATGACGTCGCCAAAGGGCTTGTCGCTCGATATCCGGCGGAGTCCTCCCGTTCCCCATTTGCGCAGATTGTCCTGAACGCGGCCCTCCAGCGGCTTGCGGAACAGCAGCCACGGCTCGGCCATCGAGCGCGGCATCACCGTGACGTCGGCGAATTCCTCGTGCGCGTTTTTCGGCCGGTCGCCGCCGCGCATCGTCATGACGAGCCGGGTGACGACGCCCCGGCTCTCCAGCCCGGCGGCGGCGAGCGCGGACGCGGCGATGTGGGAGACGAGGGGGTTCGACGCCATGAAGACGTGGGCGCCGGGGACGAGCGCGCGCGAAACGCCGCGGCCGAAGCGCTCGAAAAACGCGAACATGTTTTCGAGATCCGACGCGCTCAGGGTGGTGAAGCGCGGAAGCGGCGATCGCTTGTGGCCGTCGAACGACGGGGGCATTCGCCAGACGCCGCCCCGGCCCTCGCGGAGTTTTCGCTGTTCTTTCTCCGTGTATTCGACCAGGCCGTAAGGCGGGTCGGTCACCACCGCGTGAAAGCTGTTCTCGCGGCAGCGTCCCAGCCACTCGAAACAGTCGGCCTGATATAGCGACGCCTCGCCGTGGACGACCGCCGGTCTCGCCGCTTCGCGTATTTTCCGGCTGTTGGCTGCTTCCATGCTCATCCCGTGGCGCGTTCCGGTCGGCGTCGGTTCCAGCGCCCGGGGGCTTCAAGGCGCGGTCGCCGGCGGCCCGGGCGAAAAAATCAGGAATGCGGGCGATTCTAGCACAAGCGGGCGTTTGATTCACGAAATACGGCGGCGCCGCGCTCTTGTTCGGGCGAGGGCCGGCCCCTCTCCCGCGCGGGGGCTATCTCCCCCGGAAGTCGGCGGGGCGCTTCTCCAGGAAGGCGGAGGTTCCCTCGGTCTTGTCCCCGGTCGTCATCAGGCAGGCCTGCCCCAGCCGCTCGGCGATCATGCCGGCCTCGGGCCCGAACCTGAGCCCCGCGTTGACGGCGATTTTCGCCAGGCGCAGCGCCAGCGGGCCCTTGCTCATCATCTTCCGGGCGCACTCCCGGGCGGCTTCCAGCAGCCGATCCCCCGGCGCGACCTGATTGACCAGGCCGATGCGGCGCGCCTCTTGCGCGTCGATGACGTCGCCCGTCAGGATCAGCTCCTTCGCCTTGCCGACGCCCACGAGGGAGGCGAGCCGCTGGGTGCCGCCCGCGCCCGGCATGATGCCGAGACCCACCTCGGGCTGCCCGAACCGGGCGTTCTCGCCGGCGATGCGGACGTCGCACGCCATGGCGAGCTCGCACCCCCCGCCCAGGGCGAAGCCGTTGACGGCGGCGATGGTGGGCTTCTCGACCGCCTCGAGCCGGGAGAGGGCGCGCTGCGAGGGGGCGGCGAGCCCGTCCAGAAGCCCGCGCTCCCGGATGTGGGCGATGTCCGAGCCGGCGGCGAAGCATTTCTCCCCCGCGCCCGTGAAGATGAGGACGCGCGCCTCGTCGTCCGCCTCCAGCGCCCGCGCGGCGGCGTCCAGCTCGCTCCACGCGCGGGGGTCGAGCGCGTTGCGCTTCTCGGGGCGGTTGATGGTGACGAGGGCGATTCCCTCCGCTTTCTCGACGATCAGGCTCTCGTAGGTCATTTCGCGGCGCTCCTCTCGTTTCTCTCGTTGGCCGGGGTCGGCGGCGCGCTCCCGGGACGCCGCGTCTCCGGGAGAATAGCCCACGGGGCGGAATTCGTCACCCGCAAGCGGGGCGGCCGGGGACGGAATCCGGTGAAAATTTCGTGAATTTTTTCGCGCCGGCCCCGGCGGCTCCCGTGTTCGTTCGGATAACTGTTTGAAAATAAAATGATTGAACGGATATTCTCCGTTGTTAGCACTCTGGCGGACTGAGTGCCAATTTCGCTTGACAAACGTTTTCGCTTCGCTTATATCTGCACGTCGAAAAACGGCGGGGCGGCGATTCGCGGCGGCGCGGACGGCGGCTCGCGGGAGGTTCCGGTCGTTTTCGGCAAAACCCCCGAAGGCGGGGGGACGTTTCCTATTTTTACGAGGGAGGTCGTGATGGCGAAGGTCAAAACCAGGGTAAAGCCTCTTCAGGATCGCATTTTGGTGAAGCGCCTGGATGCGGAAGAGGAGCAGGTCGGCGGGATCATCATCCCGGATTCCGCGAAGGAGAAGCCCCAGGAGGGGGAGGTGGTCGCCGTGGGCCCGGGCAAGGTGACCGACGACGGCAAGAGGCAGGCGCCCGAGGTGAGCGCGGGCGACAGGATTCTCTTCGCCAAGTACGCGGGCACCGAGGTGAAGTCCGACGGCGAGGAATATCTCATCATGCGCGAGGACGACGTGCTGGCGATCGTCAACTAGCCGGTTTTCCAACAAACGAAGGAGCGCGAAGCAATGCCGAAAATCATTCTTTTTGACGAAGAGGCCCGCTCGAAGATCAAGCGCGGCGTGGATCAGCTGGCCGACGCGGTCAAGGTGACGCTCGGTCCCCGGGGCCGCAACGTCGTGATCGACAAGAAGTTCGGCTCCCCCGCCTCCACGAAGGACGGCGTGACGGTGGCGAAGGAGGTGGAGCTCGAGGATCAGTTCGAGAACATGGGCGCGCAGATCGTCAACGAGGTGGCGAGCAAGACCTCGGACGTCGCCGGAGACGGCACCACGACGGCGACGGTGCTGGCGCAGTCGCTCTTCCAGGAGGGGCTGCGCAACGTGACGGCGGGCGCCAACCCCATCGACCTCAAGCGCGGCATCGACGCGGGCGTCGAGCAGGTCGTCGGGCAGCTGCGGAAGCTCTCCAAGCCCGTCCGCGACAAGAAGGAGATCGCCCAGGTCGGCACCATCTCGGCGAACAACGACCCCACCATCGGCGACCTCATCGCCGAGGCGATGGACAAGGTCGGCAAGGACGGCGTCATCACCGTCGAGGAGGCCAAGTCCATGGAAACCTCCCTCGACATCGTTGAGGGGATGCAGTTCGACAGAGGCTATCTCAGCCCCTACTTCGTGACGAATTCCGATCGCATGGAGGCCGCCCTGGAGGAGCCCTACGTCCTCTTCCACGAGAAGAAGATCTCCAACATGCGCGAGCTTCTGCCCCTGCTCGAGAAGATCGCCAAGATGAGCCGTCCGCTCCTCATCGTCGCCGAGGACATCGAGGGCGAGGCGCTGGCCACGCTCGTGGTGAACAAGCTGCGCGGCACGCTCAACTGCGCGGCGGTGAAGGCGCCCGGCTTCGGGGATCGCAGAAAGGCGATGCTCGAGGACATGGCCATCCTCACCGGCGGCAAGATGCTGAGCGAGGACCTGGGCATCAAGCTCGAGAACGTGACCGTGGAAGACCTCGGCGTGGCGAAGCGCGTGACCATCGACAAGGACAACACCACCATCGTCGAGGGCAAGGGCAAGGCCAGGGACATCGAGGGCCGCGTCAAGCAGATCCGCAACCAGATCGAGGAGACCACGAGCGACTACGACCGCGAGAAGCTCCAGGAGCGGCTGGCGAAGCTGGTCGGCGGGGTGGCCGTCATCAACGTGGGCGCCGCGACGGAAGCCGAGATGAAGGAGAAGAAGGCCCGCGTGGAGGACGCCCTGAACGCGACCCGCGCGGCCGTCGAGGAGGGCGTCGTGCCCGGCGGCGGCGTCGCCCTGGTGCGCGCCCAGAAGTCCCTGGGCGGCGTGGCCGTGGAGGGAGATCAGCAGGTCGGCATCGATATTCTCTCCCGCACGCTGGAGTCCCCGATGCGCGAGATCGCGAACAACGCCGGCATGGAAGGCTCGCTGGTCGTCCAGCACGTGAAGGGCCAGAAGGGCAACAACGGCTACAACGCGGCGACGGGCGACTACGAGGATCTGGTCAAGGCGGGCATCATCGACCCGACCAAGGTCGTGCGCTCCGCCCTGCAGAACGCCGCCTCCGTGGCCGGCCTGATGCTGACGACGGAGTGCGTCATCAGCGACAAGCCGGAGGAGAACGCGGGCGGCGGAATGCCCCCGGGCGGGATGCCTCCGGGCGGCATGGGCGGCATGATGTAGCGCCGTCGTTCCGACGCTTCAAAGGGGGGCCTCGCGGAGGCCCCCCTTTTTCGCTTTGCGGGCGGCGCGCTTCGGAGGGGCGCCTTGAAGCGCGGCGGCGCCTCTCATAAGATTCGGGCCGCGGAGCGTTTTTGACGGCTCGCGCCGGCGGCGGGCGGAGAGGGGAGCGCATGGCGAGACGCGAGTCGAAAAGGCTCCCCTTCACCCTTTTCCTGGCGTCCCTGCTGCTGCACCTGCTGGTGTTCGCGGCGTCGAGCCGCGAGTCCCTCTGGAGGGAGAGCGTCCGGCCGGAGCGTCCCGTCAAATTCCGCGTCGCGTCCGTCGAGCGGAAGCCCGAGGAGAAGCTCTCTCCCGACCCCCGGAGCCGGCTTCTCTCGGACGCCAACCGCAGGGAGAGCGGCGCGGGTGAGTCGGCCGGGGCGCCGCGCCTCAAAAGCGAGCGGGAGGAGCGGATGCCGGCGCGCCGGGGCGCGCCCGTGGTCGCCGCGCTGACGCCTCCGCCCGCCCCGGAGCCCCCGGCTCCCGCCGTCCCTCTCCCCTCGCCGCTTCCCGCCGTCCTTCCGCCGCTCCCGCCGCCGGAGCCCGCTCCCGAACCGGTGGAGGAGCCGGGGGAGAGGCCGAAAGAAGAACCGCGGGCGAGCGCGCCTCCCCCGCCGCCCGGGAAGCCGGAACCGCCCGCGCCTTCGCCGCCTCCGGTCGTCGTCGCGCCTGAGCCTCCGCCCGAAGCCCCGGCGACCGCTCCGCGGAAAACGGTGGCGCCCGAACCGAAGCCGAAGAAAAAGCCCGTCCGCAAAAAGGCGAAGCCCGGGAGGGTGGTGAAGAAAAAGCCGGCCGCGAAGAAGATCGTCAAACCCCGGCCGGCGGTTGACGGGAAAGCCCGCGAGCCGAAGCGGGCGGTCGGGAAGAAGCCCCGGCGCAGGGCGGCGAAGAAGCCTCCGCCGAAGAGGAAAAGAGAGGTCGCGGCCGGGAAAAGACCGAAGAAGAGGGCGGCCGCGCGAAGGGAAATCCGGTCGGGGCGAATCGAAACGGCGGCGCTTCGCCCGCCTCCTCCCGCGCCCGAGCCCGAGGATCCGCTGGCGATGTTCCGGGTGAAGCCCGCACCCCGGCGCCGGGGGAGGCCCGACGCCCCCCGGCTCGACCTCTCGGACGAGGACCTGGACAGAATCGCCGGAAAGGGCGCGGAGGAGGAAGAGGGGGCGGGCGAGGTCATCTCCCTTGACACGCGGGATTCCCGATACGCCGCCTACTTCGCCCACGTCAAGAGAAGAATCTACGACGCCTGGATATGGCCGGAGGAGGCGCAGAGGTTCCGGGGGAGCCTCTCGCTCGTCTTCGCCCTGCGAAAGGACGGGACGCTGGGGAGGGTGCGCCTGCTCCGCTCCACGGGCGCGAAAATTCTGGACGACCTGGCGATGGCCGCCATCGCGAAGGCGGCGCCCTTCGGGCCGCTGCCCCCGACCATCAGGCGCGCGCCCATCCGCATCGAGGCGCGGTTCTCCTACGAATAGCCCGCGCGGGGGCGGCTCTCCCGGCGGCGACGCGGGCGGTTGACACCCGAAGGGGGCCGCTTCTAGGATCGCCCTCTTTTCCTTCGCGCGACCAACGAGGGGAGGCGCTCCCTTGCCCGAATCGACGCCGCGGCTGAGCAAGCAGATAGAGGATTACCTGAAAAACATCTTCAAGCTCCAGCAGGAGGCCTCCCCCGTCGTGACGAGCGCCATCGCCGATCGCATGGCGATTTCGGGCGCCTCGGCGACGAGCATGATCAAGAAGCTCGCCCAGCTCGGCCTGCTCGCCTACACCCCCTACAAGGGCGTCGTCCTGAGCAGGCGGGGCGAGAAGGTCGCCCTGGAGATCATCCGGCACCACCGCCTGCTCGAGCTGTATCTCAACCAGAAGATGGGGATCGACTGGGACAAGGTGGACGCCGAGGCCGAGGAGCTCGAGCACGTCCTGAGCGAGGAGCTGGAGGCCGTCCTGGACAAGGCGCTGGGCTACCCCACCCTCGACCCGCACGGCGACCCCATCCCCGCCAAGGACGGCGCCATCATCGAGGCGAAGGAAATCGTCCTCGTCGCCCTGGAGGCGGGCCGCGCCACGAGGATCACCCGCGTTCTCCAGGACGATCCGAACGTCCTGCGCTATCTGGGCGAGCGCGGCTTCTTCCCCGACACGCCCATCGAGGTACTCGAGCAGTCGCCCCTCGCCGGCACGGTGACGCTGCTGGTGAACGGCGAGCGGCGCACGCTGGGCCGCGAGGTCGCCTCCCGGATTTTCGCGCTCAACGAATAGGCGGCGCCGGGCGCGCGGTGAAGCTCCCGCCGGGCCGCGCCGACCATGGCGGGCGGATTGACGACAGGGCTCACGCGAGCGGCGCGGCATCCTTCCCGTCGGCGTTCGGACGGCGCTTTCATGGCGTCTGGCGCGAAACGAGTTTGAAGCGTCCCGGCCGCCGCGCCGCCGGGTTCCCGAGGTGGCGCAGTCAGCGCATTGCGGATAGGGAATTACATGGGAAAGTTGACAAGAGAATTCAGGGAATCACACGCCGTTTCACACGCTTTATAGCTTTTCCTCGAGATTCATCTTCTTTTTGGAAACAGGTAATTCGCAATAACAATGAAGATTCCGAGGACATTGATGGTTGTGCCTCCAATCAGGGCCATCAGAACGTTGTTTGAAAGTTTGAAGTCCCAGATTGAAAAGCCTTGAAGGCCGAGAACGACAAAGATGCCAACAAGCCATCCGACAATGAGACAGAAAACTCTTTTGGCGTACTTTTTTCGCTCATCAAGGTCTTGCTTGAACTGCTCATTAAGCAGCCGAGCAGCTTCAACGTCGGCTTCCAGGTAATCTTTCTCTGCTTGAAGAATCCGTTTATCCGGCTGCTCTGATGGAGGGCGCGGCGGTTCCCTGACGCGAGGGTTTCGCGTCGGAGGATTATCCAAGGCGCTCATCTAGGCGACGGAAAGCTCCCGATAATACTTTTGAATAATGTCGTCGCCTATTACGAGCCACCTGTGATCTTCGTTGGCGCGTCGAACTTTATCCCACGGCGACTCTTTCTCGTGCGTCAGGTTTGAAAGCTGGATGCCGGAGTATTTTCCGTAGATTTTCCACACTTCGGAAAGAAAATCCGTGGTTTTTCGATCGCTTTCTTCTACCTTCGGAACAATGGGTTCGATGGAGCCGAGTGGGTTCCATTCTGCGTCTTCTCCCGGTTCAGTGACCGGCCTGCGTCCGAAATGCTTGAACGCATGATATACGGAGGGAATAACGGGGCCCCATTCCCATGCCTCCACGCGCTCTTTTACGAGCGGGGCTTCATGAATCCCCAGATGCCACCCATGGGCGATGAAAACGAGTTTCTGAAGTTTCAGGGGGTCTATATCTTTATGTTCTTTTTTGGCAAGTTCGAGAAAGTAGTTTGCGATAGCGACAGCTGGGTACATCTGGCTGGCTCCTCGGTTTGAACAGACCTTCATGGTTCCGCAAGCATTTATATCTTCATGCTTCTTATAGCATGACTTGTAAGGAAAAACCAAGTATTTACGAGCGCCGTTGAACTGAATTATCAAAAGCGCGCGGCGCGCGATTAAAAAGAAGCCCGTTGTCGAGAGAAAACGCTCCGTCCGTCAGTCGTCCAAAGCGGAACCCGGAGCGAAGACGCGAATTCCCGCCTTGACGTCAACCTCCCCTGGTTCCCCCCGGCGCGGACGCCTCGCGCTTCGCCGTTTCGGGCGGCGCGCGGCGCCTCTCCCGTGCTATAAGTCGGGAACGGGCGATTTTTCGGGAGCCTTCGCGCGCGGGGCGCGCCGCTTTTCGGAGGCTTCGGTTTCAGCGGGAGAGGCCGCCCGGGCGCGGAGCCCGCGGCGCGGCATCCTTCCCGTCGGCGTTCGGACGGCGCTTTCATGGCCTCTGGCGCGAAACGAGTTTGAAGCCTCCCGGCCGCCGCGCCGCCGGGTTCCCGAGGTGGCGCAGTCAGCGCATTGCGGATACGATGCGACAGATGAGAATCCGTGTGAGCGATGCCATTGGCTCAAGGATCCGCCCCGGGGATTTGACGGCATGGTGAACGCCCAAAAACATTTTGGCGTGGTTTATACTCCGGGACCGATTGTGGATTTGATGCTTGACGCATGTCCCGGGAATGATCTCCGGGATGTGAGCATATGCGACCCGGCCTGTGGCGACGGGCGGTTCCTCGTTCCTCTCGTGGAGCGCATTTGCGCGAAAATAAAGAGAACAAGGAAAAACAGAGACGGATATTATCGGACGCTGACCGGCATAACCGGGTTTGATATTGATCATGCGGCGCTTGATGAATGCGGGAAACGTCTCGACGCCGTCGTGGACGGGAATGGCTTGGGGTCGGTGGCGTGGAACTTGCGCAATATAGACGCCATTGACGCCTCGTCATGGGAGCAATGGGTTGAGGGGTTTGATTACGTCATAGGAAACCCGCCTTACGTTCGCATCCAGCATCTGGAGAAGGACAGGCGCGACGAGATAAAAAACGGCGCGTGGAATTTCATGCGGGGAGCCTGCGACCTCTACCTGCTTTTCTTTGATATGGGGCTCCGACTTTTGAGAAGTCGGGGCAAAATGATTTTCATCACGCCCAGCAGCTGGATGACGAGCGATACGGGCAAGGTTTTCCGCGATCATCTGCGAAGGCGTCATCGCATATCCGCCATGCTCGATTTCGGGCGGCATCAGGTGTTTCAGGACGTAACCACGTATACCGTCATCACCGCCATAGAGAAGGGCGGAAAGGTCGCCCCCGTAGTGGGGGTGGAAAAGTGCGCGGGAATTACGGACGGCAGACCGGAGCTGCGCAACGGATACCGCATTCACCTGAAGGATGACAAGTGGCGGGCGATGACCAGGGCCGACAGGGCTGTCGTTCATCGCGGAAATTCCCGGAAATTATCGGATATCGCCGACATTCACGTAGGCGTCCAAACCCTCGCCGATGACGTATTCATTCTCCCCGCGGGAGCCGTTGACCTCGAACCGGAGGCGGTGAGGCGCATCTACAAGGCTTCCGTCATGAAGAACGGGCGAGACCCCGTAGAGCGCGTGGTGATATATCCATACGAGGATGGAAAGCTGCTGCCGGAGAGTGATTTCAGGGACAGATTTCCAAAGGCCTATGGCTGGCTGCTTCGGCATAAAGAGAGATTGCTCGCCAGGGACAAGGGACGATTCGACCCGTCCAAATGGCACGGCTACGGCAGAGAGGTATCCATCGTCAAGGGATTCGGGGAGAAGATATTGACGTCGGGAATGAACAAGAAGCCCAACTTTCAATACTGCGCGGACGCCGATTCCCTGTTTTACAGCGGATATTGCGTAAAACCGATTCCGGGCGTCAGCGCGGATCGCCTGTTGGCGGAATTGAACGGCCGGTTCATGGAGAAATACATCGCGCTGACGTCCCGCCCGTACAGAAATGGCTGGTTCTCTTACGCCAAGTCGTTCATCAAGGATTTTCCCGTGTCGGAGGACGGGAGGCGTGGATAGTATCGAGAATCGGTTTTTGCGGGCCGTTAAGCGCGCCTACGGGATGTATCTGCTTCACGGCCCGCGCTCCAATGAGAAAATCAAGGTTCTGCACGGATGGATACAGGATGAATTGAGAAACGCTCTGGCGTCCGATTATCAGATACTGGGCTTAAGTCGGATGTCCAGATCCGAAGAAGCGGTGAAAGGCATGTATTACCCCAAAAATGTGGATGTGATCGTTAAGAGGAGCGGTCTTGAAATCGGAGTGATCAGTCTGAAATTCGTCAATTCCAACTTCAAGCAAAACGCGAACAATTACTTTGAACAGCAAATGGGAGAGACGGCGAATCTCAGACGAAATGACATTGTTTTTGGGCATATCATGTGTCTTACGGAGCCTGTTCCGTATTATGGCAGGGATGGAAGCCTCAGGAGAACGGAATCGATTCGCGACGCCGACGTGCGAAAATATCTCGCGCTCTCAAAAGATCATCTTTATCCTCACGCCCCGGACGTTCAGGCTTTTTGCGTGGTTGCGCTTGACCTGGAAGCCCGCGAAATCAGCGGATTATGCGCAAAAGAAGATTTGCGCGGCCTTTCGGATGAAAGTTTTCAGGCGCTTCAAACCCAGTTGAATATAGGTCGTTTTTTTCGCATATTTACGAGCGCCGTTGAACTGAATTATCAAAAGCGCGGGGCGCGCGATTAACAAGAAGCCCGTTGTCGAGAGAAAACGCTCCGTCCGTCAGTCGTCCAAAGCGGAACCCGGAGCGAAGACGCGAATTCCCGCCTTGACGTCAACCTCCCCTGATTCCCCCGGCGCGGACGCCTCGCGCTTCGCCGTTTCGGGCGGCGCGCGGCGCCTCTCCCGTGCTATAAGTCGGGAACGGGCGATTTTTCGGGAGCCTTCGCGCGCCTGGCGGGCGCGCCGCTTTTCGGAGGCTTCGGTTTCAGCGGGAGAGGCCGCCCGGGCGCGGAGCCCGCGTCGCGGCGTCTTCGACATCTTCATGGAGAGAACAGATGCCGGCCAGAAAAACGACGACCAGAAAGAAGACCGCCAAGCAGGATTTCGACCATCGCTTCCGCGCCGTTCACGACGGGGAGGTCGAGTGGCGCGAGGACGCGGGCGGCGACCTCCTCACGCTGCCTAAGGGGGTGAAGGTGAAGATTTTCGCCCACGATCCGGTGATGAAGCGCATCGACATGAAGGTGAAGTTTCCCAAAGGCTACGTGGAGCCCCGGCACACGCACGGGAGCTGGCATTCGATCCTGGTGACGAAGGGCAGGATGTGCGTGGCGGGCAAGGATTTGCGGCCGGGCGACTACGTGTTCGGGTGGGACCTGCCGCACGGCCCCTATGAATACCCCGACGGCTGCGAGGTGTTCGTCGTGTTCATGGGCGAGGGCACGCAGCACGAGTGGGAGGAGGAGAAGCACCTCCGGCACAGGCTGAAGTGGGAGGCGAACACGGCGGCGGGCAGGAAGGCCGTCGCCCGGGGCGAGACGGCGCGCAGGCGGGCGCTGTCGGAGAAGAGGGCGGCCGCCGGGAAATCCGCTTCCGCGAAAAAGACGGCCGCGAAGAAGCCGGCGAAGCGGGCGACGCGCCGCGCGCGATGATGACGCCGCAGCGGGTCGCCGTCATCGGCGCCGGCGCCTTCGGAACGGCGCTGGCGGATCTGTTCTCCGAAAGCGGCCACGAGGTCACCCTCTGGGCGTTCGAGGCCGACCTGGGCGTCCGCATGGCGGAGCGCCGCGAGAACGACCTCTACCTCCCGGGCGTCTCCCTGCGCGAGAGCCTGTGGTTCACCTCCGACCTGGCGGAGGCCGCCTCGGCGGGGCAGGATATTCTGGTGAGCGTCATGCCGAGCCGCGCGGTGCGGGGGGTGTGGACGAGGCTGGCGCCCGCGCTGCACGAGGAGACGATTCTCGTCAGCGCGACCAAGGGCGTGGAGGAGGATGACCTGCTCCTGCCCACCCAGGTGATCTCGGAATGCCTCGACGCGGCGGGCGTCGGGCGGCGCGCCCTCGCCTGCCTCTCGGGGCCCACCTTCGCGCGCGAGCTGGCCGAGGGGAAGCCCGCGGCCGTCGCGGCGGCGTCCGACGACCCCGACGCGGCGCGGGCGATTCAGCGCGCGCTCTCGACGCCCCGCTTCAGAATCTACGCGAGCGGCGACCCGGTCGGCGCGCAGCTCGGCGGGGCGCTCAAGAACGTCCTCGCCCTGGCGGCGGGCGTGGCGGACGGCCTGGAGCTCGGCCACAACGCGCGGGCGGCGCTCATCACGCGCGGGCTGGCCGAAATCGCGCGGCTGGGCGCGGCGATGGGCGCGCGGGCGGAGACGTTCGCCGGCCTCTCGGGAATGGGCGACCTGATTCTCACCTGCGGCGGCGACCTGAGCAGGAACAGAACCGTGGGCCTCAGGCTGGGACGCGGCGAGCGGCTGGAGGCGATTCTCGAATCCATGACGGCCGTCGCCGAGGGCGTCTCCACCGCGCCCGCGGCCGTCGCGCTGGCGGAGAAGTTCGGGGTGGAGGCGCCGATCTGCCGCGAGACGCGCGCCGTGCTGTTCGAGGGACGGGACCCGCGCGACGCCCTGGACGCGCTGATGTCCAGACCGCTCGGGGACGAATGGCCGTAAGGGGGGTTCTCCTTCTCCGCGCGGCGTTCGGGAGAGCGATGACGCATTCAACGCGCGCCAGGCGCGTTGTCCCCTCTCGGTTCCCCCTCTCCGGCCGCGCGCCTGCGCGCTCCCCGGATTTTCAGGGGAGAGTCAAGGACGCTCGCCGGGATTGAAAAAGCGTGGTTCGCGCTCCTGGACGCGGCGATGAAGGCGATCCAGGCACTCGCCCCAGCCCGATTCGTGCTCCTCGCGCATGTTCTCGTCCGGGAAGCCCTCGTGGGTGAGGAGGAGCTCCGTTTCGTCACCCCGTTCGAGAAACTCCGCCGTGAGCCGGGTTTCGGGATAGTCCCAGTCGCCCTTCTCCCACCGGAAGCCGCAGACGAGCCGCTCCGGGGGCTTTATTTCAAGGAATTCGCCGTTCAGGTGGAATGATTCCCCCTCCGCCGGCCGCATCTCGACGCGGTATTTTCCGCCGACCCGCAGGTCCATCTCCACCCGGGGGGTGGCGAACCCCTCCGGCCCCCACCACGCCTTCAGGGCGTCGGCGCGCGTCCACGCGGCGAAGAGCGTCTCCCGCGGGGCGCGGAAGGTTCGCCTGATCTGAAGGGATCGCTTCGCTTCGGGCATTTTCTCGTCTCCTCATCGGACGCTTCGTCGAGATGTCGTCGCCTTGCATTCAACCGGCTGTCTGAATACAGCCCCCTTTCATTCCGCCGTCAACCGCTCATTCCGTCCGGGGGCGCGTTCGCGGGCGTTTTCCCATCTTCCGGGGATTGGGATGCGGGCGGCGTCCGCGCTATGATTCCGCCCGGCGGCGAAACCCCGAAACCCCCGAAGCGAGGCGCGGCGATGGCGTTTCTGAAAAAAATTCTCGGGCGGCCCCTGGCGTGGCTGGTCGCCGTCCTGCTGCTGCCCGCCTGCTGGGCGGCCGCGGTTTCGTTCGCGCGCCTCGCGCCCGCCGCTTTTCTGTCGGGAGCGCCCCTCGCGGGCCTGCCCGCCCCCGCGCCCGAGGGCTGGGCCTTCCTCGCGGGCGCGGCGATCTACGCCGTCTGGCACCGCTTCCGCCCGCCCGAGTTCCTCTACGTGTTCGCGCACGAGTTCACGCATCTGACGTTCGCCCTGCTGACGGGCAGGAAGGTGAGCTCCTTCGAGGCGAACCGGGGCGGCGGGAAGGTGGGACTGAGCGGCACGAACCCCGTCATCACCCTGGCGCCCTATTTCTTCCCGCTTCTGACGGCGGCGGCGCTCGCTCTGGGAACCCTCGCAGGCTGGGGGTTCGGGGACGAGCGGATCCGCTGGGCGACGGCGCTGCTCGCCGGCCTCACGCTCTGCCTGCACGCGCTGATGACGCTCCGCGCGCTCCGGGCGTCGCAGCCCGACATCGCGCGCGGCGGGCGCGTTTTTTCGGGAGTCTTCATCTTCTTCTGGGGCATGGTGTTCATCGGCGGGGCGGTGCTCGTCTCGACGGGGGGCTGGGGCATGGCGGCCTCCTACTTCTGGGACATCTGGCGCGAGGGGCTGGAGGCGTACGCGCTCGCGCTCGGCTGGGCGGTGCGCATCCTCCGGAGCGGGAGCGCCGGCGCGTGGCTTTCCTGACGCGGAGGCCGCTTCGCCTGGCGGCGCTCCCGCTCGCGCTGGCCTCGGGCTGCGCGTATGAGGTTTCGGGAACGCGGGGCGTCGCCCGGCCGGAGAGGACGCGGGCCGTCCGGCGCGTCGCCGTCGCCCCCTTTCGCTACGCGAGCGACTGGACGGGGCTCTTCCGCGCCATCTACGCGCGGGCGGGCCTGAAAGCCCCCGAGGGCGAGAAGATCGAATGGGTGGAGGGCGCGTTCCTGGTGCGGGACGCCCTCGCCGCCAGAGGCTACGAGCCGGTTCCGTGGCCAGGGGCGCCGGGGGGCGGGAAAGCGGACGGCGCGCCGGACCCGGAAGCGAGACTCCCCGAAGCGCGCCTGCTTCTTTTGAGAGAGGCGGGGGCGCAGGCCGCCCTTCTCGTCCGGGGCGGCCGCCGCTGCGGCGACCTTGACTCGTGCGCGGCGTGGGCGCGGGCGCGGCTGGTGGACGCCGCCTCCGGGGAGACGCTGTGGAAATCGGAGGCGCGGGCGGAGACGGCGCTCTCGCTCGGAGACGAGATGAAGGCCGCCGTCCGCCACGCGCTCGAGGGGCTTCCCCGGCGTTCGCCCGCTTCGGCGCCGGCCGGAGGCGTTCCGCCATGACGATTTGTCTCTTGTCACGCCCGTTCGTGACAAAATGACAATTCCGCCGCCCGGCATCTCCTCGCATCTCTTTGATATGCAAGCGGTTACGAAACAGGCGAAAATGGCACGGCGTTTGCATCAGATAAAGATACGCCGGTCGGGGCGTTCATAGGCGGCACGCCCCGACTGGCCGGCGCGAGGAGTGGCTGATCGGGTCGGCGCTCCTCCGCCACGCTCTCATCCCTCTCGCTCCCCCCTTGCGAGAGACTCCTCCCCTCACGGGGAGGAGGTTTTTTTTGGGCCTCGTTTTCGGCGGCCCGGCGCGCCCGCGCGGTTTTCAAATCGTCCGGTATTGGGTTATGGTGCGTCCCGCGCGAAGTCGCGCGGCCGTGGAAGCGCGGGGAACTCATCCATTTCAACCATTTCAACAAGCGAGGGAATCGACAATGGCGAATGACAAGGCGCGTCTCGCCTCTATCGGGCTCGGCTGGTGGGGCGGCGTTCTGGCGGACGCCGTGAACCGCGGCGGCGCCGGCGAGGTGGTTTCCGGGTTCGCGCGGAGCGAGGACGCCCGCAAGGCGTTTTCCGAAAAATACGGCTGCCGGACGGCGGGCAGCCTGGACGAGGTGTGGAAGGATCCCGAAGTGGAGGGCGTTGTCGTCGCCACGCCCCACTCCACGCACCTGGACATGATCTCCGAGGCCGCCTCGGCCGGCAAGCACGTGTTCGTCGAAAAGCCGCTCACCCTGACCGTCGCCGAGGCGAGGAAGGCGGTGGAGGCGACCTCGAAGGCGGGCGTGACCCTCCAGGTGGGGCATCACCGCCGCCGCTTCGGCGCCAACCGGAAGATCAAGGCGATGATAGAGAGCGGCGAGCTGGGGGTGCTGCACCAGCTGGAGGCGAACCTCTCGCTTCCGATGGGGTTCGAGCCCAAGCAGGGCTGGCGCAACGACGCGGAGGAATGCCCCGCGGGCTCGATGACGGGCCTGGGCGTCCACATGATCGACAACCTCCAGTATCTGGCCGGCCCCGCCAGGCGGGTGTGCGCCTTCAGCAAGAAGCTGCTGGGCAGGACGAACCTCGACGACGCGACGAGCATCATCATCGAATACGAGAGCGGCCCGCTGGGCTCCATCGGCACCTCTTTCGTCGTTCCCAAGATCTGCGACACCGCGGCCTTCGGCACGAAGATGAGAGCCTACAGCGTGGAGGAGGGCGGAAGGCTGCGCGTGGCGAAGGTGGGCGAGGAGACGCTGAGCGAGGTCGAGGTCGAGGGCGGGGACGCCCTGGCGGACGAGATGGAGGAGTTCTGCCGGTGCGTCCGGGGAGAGGCCGCGCCGGAGACGGGCGGCGCCGAGGGGCTCGAGGTCGTCGCCGTGCTGGAGTCGGTCGTCGAGAGCGCGAAGACGGGCCGGGTCGTGGAGGTGGCGGCCGTTCGCGGCTAGGCTTTTCCGCGCGGCTCCGCGCGCGGTTCGGGGAGGAAGCGATGCCTGAAATGACCCACGTCGGCGCGTCGCCGACGAAGGCCGACGCCCTGGCGAAGGCGGTCGGCGACACCATCTACGGCGATGATTTTCACCTGCCGGGCGAAATCTACGGAAAAGCCGTCCGCGCCTCGATGACGCCGGCGAGAATCCGGAAGATAGACGCGAGCCGGGCGCTCGCGCTGCCGGGCGTCCACTGCGTTCTGAGCGCGAAGGACATTCCGGGGGAGAACGCCGGCCGCTATCCCGATTTTCCGGTGCTCGCCGAGGACGTCGTCACGGACATCGGCGACGCCGTCGCGCTCGTGGCCGCGGACACGCGGGACCTGGCCGAGGAGGCGGCCGCGCTCGTCGAGGTGCTCTACGAGCCGCTCCCCGGCGCCTACGACTTCGCCTCCCTCGAGGAGGGAGAGGTCATCTGCGACTGGCGGACGGACAAGGGCGACGCGGCGGCCGGCTTCGAGGCGGCGGACGCGATCGCCGAGAACACGTATTTTTCCGCCTGTCTCGATCACGCCTTCATCGAGCCGGAGGGCGGCGTCGCCTGGGTGGACGAGCGCGGGGTGGTGAACGTCCGCGCGCCCACCCAGATGATAGAGAACTACCAGAACGTGGCGCGCGCCCTGGGGCTGCCGCTGAGCCGCGTGCGATACGACTGCCCGATGCTGGGCGGCGCCTTCGGCGGAAAGGAGCACCCGCTCCTGGGCGCCTTCATGGCGCTGCTGGCGATGAGGACGGGGCGGCCGGTGCGCATGGCCTATTCGCGCGAGGAGACCATGAACACCGGCAGCAAGAAGCACCCCTTCGTGATGAAATACAGGACCGGCGCCACGAAGGAGGGGAAGCTCACCGCGATAGAGGTGGACATCATCGGCGACGCGGGCGGCTACGCGGCCAACAGCAGGGGGCTGCTCCTGGGCGCGCTCGTGGTGAGCGGCGGGCCCTACGAGATTCCCAACGCCAGGGGGCGCGCCCGCGCGGTGCGGACGAACAACCCCTTCACCGAGGCGATGCGCGGGGTGGGGGCGAACCAGGTGTGCTTCGCCTACGAGGCGCAGATGGACGAGCTGGCGGCGCGGCTGGGGATGGACCCCCTGGCGTTCCGCGAGAAGAACTTCATCTCGAAGGGCGCGACGCTCATGCAGAAGCAGCCCGTGCCCTCGCGGGTGATGCTGCCGGAGCTGGCGAGGAAGACGCGGGCGCTCGTCGGCCGTTCGGCGGGCCGCGTCCCCGGGAAGGACCGCGGCCCCTGGCGCGCGGGCGTGGGCGTCGTCGCCAACGTCGGCGGATACGGGAGACCCCGGAACGAGGGCGAGGTCTACGTCTCCATCGACGTCGACGGCAGCGTGAGCGTGCGCTCGGGCGTCTCGGACGTGGGCGCGGGCCAGACGCAGACGAACCGCCAGATTGCGGCGGAGACCCTGGGCGTTTCGCTCGAGGACGTGACGGTGACGACGTCGGACTCCCACGTCACCCCGCTCGTGGGCGTGACGGCCGGCAGCCGCCAGACGCTCATCTCCGGCGGCGCCTGCCACCGGGCGTCGGCCGAGCTGAGGGAGCGCGTCCTCCGGGGGGCGGCGGAGCTGCTCGAGGCCGCGCCGGAGGATCTGGAGATTCGGGACGGCAGGATTTTCGTGAGCGCCGCCCGGGAGCGCGGCGTCGCCTTCGCCGAGGCCGCCGCCCGGTGCCGGAAGATGGGGATGGACCTGCACGCGGTGGGCAAGATGAAGATCGGCGTTCACGAATACGAGGGAAACGAGCGATACGGCGACGCCGGCGGCTGGATGGATTACGTTTTCGGGATTCACGCCGCCGAGGTCGAGGTGAACGTCGATACGGGAGAGGTTCGCGTGCTCCGCTACTGGTCGGGGCACGACATCGGCCAGGCCATCAACCCGCAGCACGTCGAGGGGCAGTTCGAGGGCGGGACGATGATGGGAGTGGGCCACGCCCTCGCCGAGGAGGTGCTCACGGAGAAGGGCGCGCTCCTCAACAACGAGTTTCACGGCTATCTCATTCCCACCTCGGCGGACACGCCCGAGTGGGACAACGTGATCCTCGAATCGGGCGAGGGGCTGGGGCCCTACGGGGCGAAGGGCATCGGAGAGCCTCCCTGCACGGCGGGGGCGGCGGCGGTCGCCTGCGCGGTCGGCCAGGCGATCGGCGCGCGAATCACGCGCATCCCCATCACGCCGGATCACGTCCTGGAGACGCTGGGCCGCCTGAACGGAAACAGGGGCCGGCGCTAGCGCGATCGCCCGGCGCTTTTCGCCTCGCCGTCCGCGCCGCGCTTTCTTTTTGCCGCGGCCTTTCGGCGGGACGCCCGGGCGCCTCCCGCCCGCTCCCGCCGCGTGAATCGCGGCGCCGCGTCCATGCGTCCCGCCCCTCGCCGCTCTTCCGCGCTCGCGGGGAAGACCGGAATCCTCCGATTCCGCGACTCCTCCTCCCCGTCGGGAACGACGGGACGGCCGCGGGGCGAGCCTCCGGATTCCGGCTTGCGCCGGAATGACGGCGAAAAGCGCGCCCCGTTTTTCGGGAAAGCGCTCGAAAAGCGCCGGCCATCGGTGGTATCGTGCCGTCCGCTCTTTGCAGGGCGCGTTCGCGGCCCGCCCGCTCCGCCGGAAAAAAACGATGCTCTCGCCTTTGGACTGGTCGCTCATCCTCGCCTATCTCGCCTTCGCCCTGGGGGTCGGCGTCCTGACCTCCCGGTCGGCCTCCCGGAGCCTCTCCTCGTATTTCGTGGCCGGGCGCAGCCTGCCCTGGTGGTGGACGGGGACCTCGATGGCCGCGACGACGTTCGCCTCCGACACCCCGCTGGTCGTGGCCGGCGTCGTCGCCGCCCGGGGAATTTCGGGAAACTGGTTCTGGTGGTCCTGGGTCGTCGGGAGCGTGGGCGTCGCGGTGTTCTTCGCCCCCCTGTGGCGCAGGGCGGGCGTGGTGACGGACGCCGAGCTGCTGGAGCTGCGCTACGGGGGCGGCCCCGGCGCCTTTCTGCGGGGCTTCAAGGCGATCTACGCCTCGCTCGTCGTGAACCTGATCGTCCTGGGCTGGGTGTTTCGCGCCATGGCGAAAATCGCGAACCCCTTTCTGAGGTGGGAGGAGATTCTGCCCGCCCGCCTGTGGGCGGCGGTCGAGGCCGGCTGGCCCGCCGCCCTGACGATGGGAACCGTCAACGAGAGCTTCACGGTCGCCCTGCTCGTCGCCCTGATAGCGGCCTACTCGAGCGCGGGCGGCTTGCGGGGCGTCGCGCTCACCGACCTTTTCCAGTTCGTCCTCGCCCTGGCCGGCAGCTGCCTGTTCGCCTGGTACGCCGTGGACGCCGTGGGCGGGCTGTCGGGCATCGGCGCGAGGTTGCGGGAAATCTACGGCGCGGAGGGGGCGGCGGACATCCTCTCCTTCCTCCCGCCCGAGGGCGCCGAGTGGGCGGGGGCGCAGGCCGTTCTCGTCTACCTGTTCGTGGTCTGGTGGGCGCACGGCAACGCGGACGGCGGGGGCTACGTCGCCCAGCGGCTCTGCGCGGCGCGCGCCCCCCGGGACGCCCGGGCGGGCGCCCTTCTGTTCACGGTGGGGAACTACGTCCTCAGGCCCTGGCCCTGGATACTCGTCGGCCTGGTGAGCCTGATTCTGGTTCCCCGGGGGATGGACGCCCCGCCCGGCACGATGGAGGCCGCCATACTCGCCGACCGGGAGGCCGCCTATCCCCTCCTGATGGGCCGCCTCCTGCCGGCGGGCGTTCTGGGGCTTGCGCTGGCGGGGCTTCTGGGCGCGTTCATGAGCACCGTGGACACCCACCTGAACTGGGGGACGAGCTACCTCGCCAGCGACGTCTACGCGCGCTTCCTCCGGCCGGGGGCGGGGGAGCGGGAGATCGTCGCCGTCGGCCGCGCGGGCGTCCTGCTGATGTCGGTCGGCGCCTTCGCCGTGGCGGCGCGAATCGGCAGCCTGGAGTGGGCGTGGAAGTTCAACGTCTCCCTGGGGGCGGGCCTCGGCCTTCCGGTGATCCTGCGCTGGCTGTGGTGGCGGACGAACGCCTGGACGGAGATCGCGGGGATGCTCGCCGCCGGGGCGACCGCCGTTTTTCTCCACGCGGGGGAGGCGCCGCCCTCGTTTCCCGCGCTGCTGACCGCGGAGGCGGGCGTCGGTTTCGCGGCGATGCTGGCCGCGACCTTCCTCACGAAGCCCGTCCGCCCGGAGGTTTTGCGGAATTTCTGGAAGAGGGTGCGGCCGCCCGGCGCGTGGGGCCGGGTGCGCGGCGGGGACGAGCGCGCCGCGCCCGCCCTCGCGCTCGCGGGCCTGTGGGCGGCGCTGAGCGCGCTCGTCTTCTCGCTGACGTTCCTGCTCGGCGCGCTGCTCCTGGGTGCCTGGACGCAGGCGGTCTGGCTCGGGCTGCTGCTCGGCTTCTCCGTCTGCGCGGCCTGGGGCGTCGCCCGGCTCTGCGGCCGCGGCGTCCTGTTCGCGTGAGGGGGCCGGACGCCGGGAGCCCCGGACGCTCCCGGGGCCCCAGCGGCGGGGCGGGCTATTCTTCGGCTTCCTCGAAGTCGGCCGTGAGCTCGACGGCGATGCCGCGCCGAACGCTCTGGCTGGCGGGGCATCCCTTGTCGTGCACGGCGAGGGCGCGCTCGGCGTCCTCGCGCTTTCCTTTCGGAATCCGGCACGTGTAGTGAACCCTGATCTTCGTGACGAGCGCCATGCCGTCCACGTTCTCGATGACGCCCTCGACTTCCGCCGCGAGGTTGTCGGGACTGCTCTGTATTCCGCGCGCCTCCAGCGCGCCTCCCATGTTGCCCGTCAGTCAGCCGGCGACGGCGGCCGCCAGATGGTCCAGCGTGGCCGGCCGCTCCTCCACGGGCTCCGCCTTGTAGAAGTTCTTGATTCCCCCGTGGATGCCGTAGGGAACCGGATCGTCGGGGAAGGCGTCGAAATACGCCGTCTTCATCCCCCTGCCCGGCTCCTTCACGACGCGCGCCTTCGTGACGTGGATGACTTCGCCCATGCGTGCTCTCCTCCTGAGAATGGAACGAGGCGACATTCCCCGCGAGGCGGGGCGGCGTCAAGCGTAGCACTCCGGGAGAGCGAGGGAAACCGCGCCCGCCCGCGTCAGACGATGACGACGATGGTGCCCGCCACGGTGAGCAGCGCGCCGAAGACGAGCCGGGGCGTGATGTTCTCCGCCTCGCGCATGAGGAGCCAGCCGAGCAGGAGGACGACGAGCGGCTGGGCGGAGACGATGGCCGTCACGCGCACGGCCAGGGCGTGGACGAACGCGAAGTTGTAGAGCGGCACGGCGATCGCCTGGCACGCGGCGGCGGCGAGAATCCACCGCCACGCCGGGGAGGGAATCGCCCCCCGCGACTCTTCGCCCCTGTCCAGCAGGACGAGGAGGGAGGCCGTCAGCGCGCCCACCCAGAGCGCGACGGAGGCGGTGGCGAGCGGGTGGAGGCTCAGCGACGCCTTCTTGAAGAACACGGCGGAGACCCCCCAGAGGAGCGAGGTGACGCCGGCCGAGAGCCAGCCGAAGAGCGCCCACCGCGCGCCGCGCGCCCCGGAGGAGGAGGCGGCCGTCGCGGGCGGATCGGCCTGGACGATGAGCGTGATGCCGCCGAGGAGCGTCAGGAGGCCGGCGAGGATGGAGACGGTCGGCGCCTCTCCCAGGGCGAAGGACGCCGCGACCGCCGTGACGACGGGATACGTCAGGGCGATGGGGATGGATCGGTTCGGGCCGATGCGGTGGATGGCGCGGTAGTAGAAGGAGCGCGACACGCCGATGTGGAAGAAGCCCGCCAGGCAGCTGAAGAGCAGGGCGGCCGCGTCGGCGCGCGCGAGGTCGTCGATGGAGACGAAGAAGGCGGCGATGAGCGTGACGAGCGCGGCGTTCGCGGCCGTCACGGCCGCGGTGACCTTGAGAACGGGGGCGCTCGTCAGCGCCCGCTTGATGAAGTAGGTGAACACCGCCCAGGAGAGCGAGGCGCCCGAGGCCAGCAGGACGCCGCAGGCGCTCGACTCGGGACTCACGTCAGGCGCGCCGGACGGGGAGGGGCGCGCCGCGCGCGGGAGTTTTCGGGGACGGGGGCCGCTACTTCTCGGAGTTGATGCAAAGCACCGCGCGCCAGTAGTCGAAGATGTTGACGCGCTCCTGGCGCTCGAGGGTGATGTCGTTCGCCTCGAGCAGGGGCCCGATGTCCAGGGTGGTCTCCCAGCCGAATTTCTTGCAGACCCCGTTGATGAGCTCCTCGAACTTCGCCAGCAGGAAGTTGTTGCTCTTGAAGTGGTTGATGAAGACGATGCGCCCCCCCGGCTTGCACACGCGGGAGATTTCCGAGACCACCCTGGCCGGATCGGGCGCCGCGCTCACCACGTAGCAGGCGATGACGCAGTCGAAGCTGTCGTCCGCGTAGGTCATGTTCTGCGCGTCCATCACGCCGAGCTCGACGTTGCCGAGCCCCATCCGCTCGACCTTCTCCCGCGCCTTCTCCAGCATTTTGGAGGAGATGTCGATGGCGGCGATCTCGGCCGTCCTCGGATAGAGCGGCAGGGAGAGGCCCGTGCCCACGCCCACCTCGAGCAGCCTCTCGTCCGGCTTCAGGTCGAGCAGATCGACGCCGACGTTTCTGCCCTCGTGGAATACGTGCTTGAATACGAAGTCGTAGAATTTTCCCCAGCGGTCGTATATCCTGACTACGGCGTCTGGCGATTCCACTGTGCGCTCCTGGATTGGATTCTCACCCTCGGCGGCCGCCCGGGGATTCGCCGGGCGACGGGCGCCGCGTCCGAAAAGCCATCCGTCTTTTTCGCGGCCGGGGCC
The DNA here is from genome assembly GCA_965242545.1 of bacterium. Classification (GTDB taxonomy): domain Bacteria; phylum UBA8248; class UBA8248; order UBA8248; family UBA8248; genus Bin107. Next base: position 2,307,506 of record OZ251456.1, on the reverse strand, counting down.
GCTCGCCTTCTTCCATTCGGCGATTATATGCCATATTTTAGGGGAAGTGAAAACCTTTCGCCACCGCCGGACGGGGGAGCGCATCTGAAATGACGCGAAACGCCATCACCTTCGAGCGGGAGGCGGGCCTGGCCGTCGTGCGCCTCAATCGCCCCGGCGCGCTGAACGCCCTGAACCGCGACATGGCGCGGGAGCTGGGCGAGGCGTGCGCGCGATGCGGCGAGCCGGACGTTCGCGCCATGGTGCTGACCGGCGCGGGGCGCGCCTTCTGCGCGGGCGGGGACCTGAAGGAAATCGAGGCGCGCGTCGAACGGGGCGAGCGGATGGAGGAGTTCCTCTGGCCGGACTACCAGCGGGCCCTGGCGCGCCTCTACGAGGTTCCGTGCCCGACGGTGGCGGCGGTCAACGGCCTCGCCGTGGGCGCGGGGTGCGACGTCGCCCTGGCCTGCGACATTCGCCTGGCGGGGGCGGGCGCGTCGTTCGGGCAGGTCTATTCCCGCGTGGGGCTGGCGCCCGACTGCGGGGGGACGTTCTTCCTGCCGCGCGTCGCGGGCGTCGCCAAGGCGCTGGAGATGATACTGACGGGCGAGGTCATCGACGCGCAGACGGCGCTCTCCATCGGCCTCGTTCGCTCCGTTCACCCGGACGAGTCGCTCATGGAGGAGGCGATGGCGCTCGGGCGCGAACTCGCCGAGGGGCCCTCCCTCGCGCTTCGGGCGGCGAAGAAGCTGACGCGCGCCTCGGGCGGCCTGGACGTGGGCGCGGGGCTTCGCGCGGAGGCGGCGGCGCAGGCCGAGACGAGCGCGAGCCGGGACTTCCGGGAAGGGCTCGCCGCGTTCCGGGAGAAGCGCGAGCCCCGGTTTCAGGGCAGATAGCCGCCCGCCCGCGGCGCCCCCTCTCCGTCGCCCGAAGGACGCTTCTCGCGCATGGAAGCCTGGTTTGCGGGCTCGCCCCTCTGGGCGAATCTCCTTTTTTTCGTTCTGGGCGTTCTCCTCATCACGAAGGGCGCCGACTGGTTCACCGACGGCGCGGTCGGGGTCGCCCGCGTCACGGGGATTCCCAAGGTCGTCGTCGGCGCCACCCTAGTGAGCCTGGCGACGACGGCGCCGGAGTTCAGCGTCTCCGTCACGGCGGCCTGGCTGGGCCATCCGGCCACCTCGGTGGGAAACGCGGTCGGCTCCACCATCTGCAACCTCGGGCTGATTCTGGCGGCGGCGGCGCTCATCGCCCCCGTCGCCCTCGACTGGAAGGACGTCGCGCCCCGGGGCGCCTTCATGATCGGGGTGGGCGTCCTGCTGGTTCTGCTGGCGCGGGACGCGGAGCTCGACCGGACGGAGGGGCTGGCTCTCTTCGCGCTCGTTCCCCTCTATCTGTGGTTCGGCGCGAGGCGGGCGAAGCGGGAGAAGGGGGCGGACTCCGGGGGCGCCGGGGAGGCGGCGGGCGGGCGCGGCGTCGGGCCGCCGTTCGCGGCCGGGGCGCTGCTGGTCGTCGCCGGAAGCGTCCTGCTCGTGCAGAACGCGGCGCATCTGGCCCGCGCCATGGGGGTTCCCGAGCTCGTCATCGGCCTCACCCTCGTCGCCGTCGGCACGTCGCTGCCCGAGCTGGTCACGGCCGTCTCCGCCTCCCTGCGCGGGCACGGGGACATCGCCGTCGGCAACGTGATAGGGGCGAACGTCCTGAACGTCGCCTGGGTGCTCGGCGGGGCGTCCCTCGTCGCGCCCCTGGGGATCGATCGGCAGTCGTTCGTCCTGGACTTTCCCGTCATGCTCCTGATGATGGCGCTGTTCGCGGCGCTCGCCTGGCGGAGGCGCGGCGTCGGGCGCGGGGCGGGGCTGGTGTTGCTTTGCGCCTACCTGTGCTATCTGTTTCTCATGTTCGCGTATTTCGCCTAGGGAGGAGCGGAGCGGATGAAGGGGAGAGCGGCGCCCGCGCTCATCGCGGCGGTACTCCTTTCGGGCTTGTCCGGCCTGGAGGGCGTCCCCGGTGAGAGGAGCGCCGGGGCGGCGGAGAAGGGCGGCGCGTCCGCGCGGGATCCGGGCCAGGTCGTGGTCGAGGTGAACGGGAAGAAAATCACCCTGGGGGACATCGAGGAGCGGCTGAAGCTGCTGGCGCCCGCCGTGCGCATCCGGATTCGGGAGAACAAGGGGCAGTTTCTGGAGGGCCTCGTCCAGTCGGAGCTCCTTTACCAGGAGGCGACGCGCCGGCGAATGGGCGAATCGCCCGACATCCGCAGGAAGCTGGAGAGCCTGAAGCGCAGGCTCGTCATCGAGCGCTTCCTGCGCCTGGACGCCGGGACCCGGGAGGCGACCGATCAGCAGCTGCGCGATTTCTTTCTCGTCAACAGGGAGCGGTTCCGGCGCCGGGAGACGGTCACCCTCGGCCACATCGTGCTCAAGACGGAGCGGGAGGCGTGGGACGCCGTCGCCGAGCTGAGGCGGGGGGTTCCCTTCGGGCAGGTGGCGAGGCGGCGCTCCATCTTCGAGTCCACGCGCGATTCGGGCGGGATGATGGGCACGGCCGAGCGCGGAACGCTCGAAAAGGCGCTCGAGGAGGCGGCGTTCCGGCTGCCCATCGGCCAGCCCAGCGAGCCGATCAGGACCTCCGCCGGCTGGCAGGTGATTCGGGTGACGGAGCGCGTCGGGGCGGCGGACGCGGAATTCGAGGACGTCAGGAACGACGTAAGGCTCCTTTATTCAGAGCTCAGGCGCCGGGAGAGATACGAGGCGCTCATCCGCGGCCTGCGCGAACGCGCCAGGGTCGAGGTCCACGAGGAGCGGTTCCGGTAGGGCGGTGCGGGCGCGCCTTTCCACGGTTTTTTCACAGGTTCTCCGCCGGGATATCCCCAGGACGCGCACGAACTGTCCACAACAAATTGTGTCTCACCCCCCGAAAATCGTTGACGCGGCGCAACATCTTGTGTTTATATGCTCCCGTTCAAAACACGCGGATTTGAATGGCTTTGAAGGATGCTCCCCTTGCTTCGCCGCGCTCGCCCGGGTTTCCCCGGCGGGACGGCGGGCGGGGAGAATCGCCTCTGTTTCGGGCGGACGGAGGCGACCTTTCGGGGGCGGGGGGAGTCGGTCTCCCCTCGCCCCCGGATGCTTTCACGCTTCGGTCTTCGCAAGAACCGCGTCTCGGCGAGGAGTCGGGAGAGGGCGATGTCGATCAAGCCGGACAGGTGGATCGCCAGGATGGCGCGCGAGCGCGGCATGATAGAGCCCTTCGAGGACGGGCAGGTGCGCGGCGGCGCCATCTCCTACGGCGTCTCCTCCTACGGCTACGACATCCGCATCGCCGACGAGTTCAGGATTTTCACGAACGTGAACTCCACCATCGTGGACCCGAAGAATTTCGACGACCGCTCGCTCGTCCACGTCAGGGCCGACACCTGCGTCATCCCGCCCAACTCCTTCGCCCTCGCCAGGACGGTGGAGTATTTCCGCATCCCCCGGAGCGTGCTCACCGTCTGCGTGGGCAAGAGCACCTACGCGCGGTGCGGCATCATCGTCAACGTCACGCCCTTCGAGCCGGAGTGGGAGGGCTTCGTCACCCTCGAGGTGTCGAACACCACGCCCCTGCCCGCCAAAATCTACGCGAACGAGGGCATCGCCCAGGTGCTGTTCTTCGAGAGCGACGAGGAGTGCGCCATCTCCTACGCCGACCGGAAGGGCAAATACCAGAAGCAGCAGGGCCTCACCCTGGCGAAGCTGTAGGGGGCCGCGAAGGCCCGGGGATTTCTCGCCTCGCCGGCTTCTCGGGAACGAGCCCCTCCGGGCCCGCTCGAGGTTTCTCGAAGCGCTCCCGGCGTCCGCATCGCCGAGAGACGGCGCGGGACGCATGTATGCGTCCCCTGCGGGCGTGGGGAGAGATCATCGTGGCTGTAGGGTCGCATACATGCGACCCGCCGCGAGTCGCCGGTGACGCGGGAAGCGCCCCTTGCGTTCGCCGGGCGGCGCCTGCTATCATCCGTTCACGCAGCCGCCCGCCGGAGCTTTCGCCCCATGCCCATGCTCGACTTCAAGGGCAAGCAGCACATTTACGCCCATCACCTCACCGTTCCCTACCGGACGCTGGTTCCCGACGCGGAGCGTTCGCTGGGCGAGGCGGGGGGCGACGACAACCTCATCGTCCACGGGGACAACCTCCACGCCCTGAAAGCCCTCCTGCCCCGCTACGCCGGCCGCGTCAAGTGCGTCTATATCGACCCGCCCTACAACACGGGCAACGAGGGCTGGGTCTACAGCGACCGCGTGAACAGCAAGCTGATGCGGGAGTGGCTCGTCCGCAACGGCCCGGTGGACGGCGAGGACCTGGAGCGCCACGACAAGTGGCTCTGCATGATGTGGCCCCGCCAGCATCTTTTGAAGGAGCTGCTGGCCGAGGACGGGGTGATATTCGTCTCCATCGACGACAACGAGCAGCATCATCTGCGAATGCTGATGGATGAGATTTTCGGGGAGGGGAATTTTGTCGCCAACATGGTGTGGCATCACAGGAAATCAAGCCAAAACGATATTGACGTTTCACTTTCTCATAATCACATAGTTTGTTACGCGCTTGATAGATCATTGTTTTCGTTCAATGCGGGAGAGATTGACGAAAGCAAATTCTCGAATCCTGACAATGATCCCCGGGGGCCTTGGGTGGCCGACCCGATGGATGCTCCTAATGTGAGGGAGAATCTGACTTACGAAATCGTCAATCCGAATACGGGCAAGGCGTATCTGCCGCCTGTTGGCCGATGCTGGCGTTTTTCAAAGGAAAAATTTGAAGAGGCGCTCAATGACAATCGGATTGTATTCGGCAAATCAGGAACCGCTAAGCCGCAATACAAACGTTTTCTCAGCGAGGCCAGAGAAAAGGGCGTAAACGTCTTCACGATATGGAATGATGTCGGGACGGCGACAGATGCGACGAAGGAACTGATCCAGGTTTTCGAGCGCGGGAAGACCTTCCCCACGCCGAAACCAACGAACTTGCTTGAGAAAATAATTGATATATCGACGGACAAAGACGCCATCATCCTCGACTCCTTCGCAGGCTCCGGCACCACGGCCCACGCCGTTCTCGCCCTGAACAGGGAGGACGGCGGGAACAGGAAATTCATCCTCGTGGAGTGCGAGGACTACGCCGACTCCATCACCGCCGAGCGCGTCCGCCGCGTCATCCGGGGCGTCCCGAAGGCGAGGGACGAGGCGCTCCGGGAGGGCCTGGGCGGCTCCTTCACATACTGCGCGCTGGGCGATCCCATCGAGCTGGAGGGGATGCTCACCGGCGAGGCGCTTCCGTCGTATTCCGCGCTCGCCGCCTATCTCCTGCACACGGCCGCCGGCCTCTCCGCCGGCGACGCCGCCCTGGAGCGGGAGAACGAGGACGGGCTTTTCCACCGGGGCGAGGGGACGGACTACTACCTGCTCTACGAGCCGGACCTGGACTGGCTGCGGGGCGGTGCGGGGATACTGAACGGGGAGAAGGCTGAACGCATCGGCGAGGCTTGTCGAAAGGAGGGCAGGACGGCGATCGTGTTCGGCCCGTGCAAATACATCGGCCAGCGCGATCTCTCCCGCATGGGCGTCACCTTCTGCCAGCTGCCCTACGAGCTGCATCGGCGCGTCGCCGCGGAGGCGTGATGGAGCTCAAGGAGTATCAGGCCGCCGCGCTGGAGGCGTTCGTCCGCTGGCGGGGCGCGCTGGCGCGGGCGGAAAGACAATCGATCGAAGACGGCGGGAAGCTGGAAGAGCACGGCATCAACATCCCCGACGACGTCCGCGACGACCTCCGCAACTACCCCAGAATCGCCTGGAAAAAGCTCGCCGAAGCCGGCGGCGTGGCCGAGACCGCCGGGGAATACGTGAGCCGCGCGGACGGCGCCGGGCGGCCCGTCCCCCACGTCTGCTTCAAGGTGCCGACCGGCGGGGGCAAGACGCTGCTGGCCGCCGCCGCGCTGGAGAGGCTGAACCGGCCGACCGGCCTCACGCTTTGGATAACGCCGACCCGCGCCATCTACGAGCAGACGAGGGCGGCGCTGCGGAACCGGGAGCATCCCTACCGCCAGACGCTGGAGCGCGCGAGCGGCGGGCGGGTGAAGCTGCTGGAGAAGGACGACCCCTTCACCGCCTCGGACGTCGCCAGTTATCTGTGCGTGATGCTGCTCATGCTGCCCGCCGCCAACCGCCAGAAGGGCAGGGAGTTCCTGCGGATGTTCCGCGATTCCGGGCGGTATCCCACCCTCTTCCCGGACGCCGACGACGCGCTGGGGGACGGCCGCCTGCTGCGCGACCACCCCGATCTGGAAACCTCGGAGGGCGGCGCCGTCAAGCACAGCCTGTTCAACGCCTTCAAGATGCTGCGTCCGGTCGTGGTGCTGGACGAGGCGCACAAGGCTTACGGCGTGAGGCGGGAGGGGGCGAGCGAGGAGTTCGCGCGCTCCGTGAGCCGTCTCGACCCCCGGCTGGTGATCGAATTGTCCGCCACGCCCAACCGGGGCGTCAGCAACCTGCTGGTCGATATCACGGGCGTGGAGCTGAAAAAGGAGGAGATGATCAAGCTGCCCGTGCAGGTGACGGCGTTTCCCGACACCGAATGGCGATACGCCCTGGCGCAGGCGCACGACGAGCTGGAGCGGCTGGAGGCGGACGCGCGGTCGCTCTGGAACGACGAGGGCCGCTACGTCCGCCCCATCGGGGTGGTGCGGGTGGAGCGCACCGGCCGGGATCAGCGCGACGGCGAGCGCGTCCACGCCGAGGACGCGCGGGAGTATCTCGTCCGCGACCTGGGCGTCCCGCCAGAGGCCGTGCGCGTGAAGTCGGCGGAGAACGACGAGCTGGGGCGCGAGAATCTCTTGTCGGAATTCTCGCCCGTGCGGTGGATCATCACGAAGGCGGCGTTGATGGAGGGCTGGGACTGCCCCTTCGCCTACCTGCTTGTGATGCTGGACAACACCACCGCCCAGCGCGCGATCACCCAGCTGGTGGGGCGGGTGATGCGCCAGCCCGGCGCGCGCCGCACGGAGCGGGAGCGGCTCGACCAGTGCTACGTCTATTGCTGGAACGCGGACGTGGGGACGACGGTCGAGCGCGTGAAGAACGGGTTGGAGCACGAGGGGCTGACGGGTCTGGGGAACGACGTCGGCGGGACGTCCGCCGAGGTGGGGCGCGTTACCGCGCGGCGGCGCGAGAACATTTTTCTGCCCCTGGTGCTGCACAGGGCGGGCGACGGCTGGATGGAGCTGGACTACCAGCGCCACGTCCTGCCGCGCATCGACTGGGCGTCCATCGACGCGCCCGACCCCGAAAGCGCGGCGGCGGACGCGGCGAAATGGCAGTCGGCGACCGTCGATATCGGGGACGCCCCGCCGGTCTATCATCCCGACCGGGAGCCGCGCGTCGACAAGACGGTGAAAGTCTCCTGGTTCGCCCGGCGTCTCTCGGACGTCATCCCCAACCCCTGGCAGGCCGCCCGCGTCGCCGGGCAGCTGATCGACCGGCTGCGGGCCGCCGGCGAGGACGACGAGAAAATCCACGACGGGCGCGGCTATCTCTCCTTCGCGCTGCGGGAGCATCTGAGCGCGGAGGTCGAGAAGCGGGCCGAGGAGGCGTTTCGCGCCAGGCTGCGCGCGGGCGAAATCCGCTTCGACCTCGAGGCGGGACGCCCCCATTTCCGGATGAAGGAATGCTACGAGATACGGGTCGGGGCGAATGACCCGCCGCTCACGAGAAAATACGCCCAGCCGCTGCAGCTGAGCCTGTTCGAGCCGATATTCGCCGGACAGTTCAGCTCGGAGCTGGAGCGCAGTTTCGCCCTCTATCTCGACGAACAAAGAGCGCTGCGCTGGTGGCACCGGGTCGCCGTTCGCCAGCAGGGGGATTATTATCTGCGGGGCTGGAAGCGGCATCGCGTCTGGCCCGACTTCGTGGCGATGGGCGGCGAAGCCGGGGGCAGGCCCCACGTTCTGGTTTTCGAGACCAAGGGCGGGCACCTGCGCGGCAGCCCGGACACCGACTACAAGCAGCGCGTGCTGGAGACCCTGCAAGGCGCCTTCAACTGCGGGACGATGACGGTGCGCGACGGCCCGGCGAAGGGAACCTTCCGCCTGGTGTTCAGCGAGCGGGAGTTCCCGGCCGCGCTGGCCGGCCTGGACGCCTCCGCGTAGCTCTCCCCCCGGCCCTCTCTCCGCCTTGCGATTTCGCGCCCCTGCTGTATGATGCGCCCGCGGCGAACGCGGAACCGCCCGCTTTGCGAGGCTTCCCCGAAGCCGCGCGGGAGGCGCTTGGCGTCCGATGACTCGGGAACTCTCTCACCTGGATGAGGCGGGCCGCGCCCGGATGGTGGACGTGGGCGGCAAGCCCGTCACCCGCCGGGAGGCCGTGGCGCGCGGCCGCCTGGAGATGGCGCCGGAGACGCTGCGCCTCATCCTTGACGGCGGCGTCCCCAAGGGCGACGTGCTGGGGACGGCGCGCGTCGCCGGCGTCATGGCGGCGAAGGGGTGCGCGAGCCTCATCCCGATGTGCCACCCGCTTCGGCTGTCGAGCGTGGAGGTGCGCTTCTCGGCCGAGGCGCCGGCGGGCCTGCTCCGCATCGAGGCGAGAGTCCGCGCCGAGGACAGGACGGGGGTGGAGATGGAGGCGCTCACGGCCGTCGGCGTGGCCGGCCTCACGGTCTACGACATGTGCAAGGCGGTGGACAGGGGCATGGTTCTCGGGGACATCCGGCTCGCGCGGAAGACGGGCGGCAAAAGCGGGGATTATATTCCGGGCGAGGGCTGATCATCCCCGGCGTCATTTTCTTATCCATAAAGCCCGGTGGGGAAAGCGCATGAAGAAGACCGTGAAGGACGCGCCGATCGCGTCGCCCGGGAGCGGGGCGCTCGGCCTTACGGCCATCGTTTCGGGCGCCGTTTTCATCCTCCTGTGCGGCGGGGCGGGCGCGGGCATGGGCGGGGCGCTGACGCGCCCCTACGGCTTCGCGGTCGGCGCGGCGGCCGGCGTCCTGGCGGGCGCCGCCTGCTGGGCGCTCGCGCGGAAGCTCCGCGAATTCGCCCCCGGCGCGATCATCGGCGGCGCGGCGGGCCTGCTGATCGGCCTGGCGGCCTCCCTGCTGCTCCTGGGCGTCGTCGGCGAGGCGGTTCCGCCCCCCGCCCGCCCCCCGGCCGCCGCCTTCGCCGGGCTGCTTCTCGCCTGGCTGGGCGTTTCCCTCGGCGCGGCGACGGGGAGCCGGTTCGCGCTTCCTCCCCTCGCGCGCGAGAGGCGCGAGGCGCCGGGGGAGAGGCGCGAACACCCGAAAATTCTCGACACCAGCGTCATCATCGACGGACGCATCGCGGACATCTGCGAGGCGGGCTTCGTCGAGGGCCCCCTGGTGCTGCCCCAGTTCGTGCTCAAGGAGCTCCAGCAGATCGCGGATTCCTCGGACTCCCTCAAGCGGAACCGCGGACGCCGCGGCCTCGACGTTCTCCGGCGCATCCGGGAGAACGAGGAGGTCGGCATCCGCGTCATGGAGACGGATTTCCCCCGCGTGAAGGAGGTGGACGCCAAGCTCGTCCTCCTCGGCAAGGAGCTGTGCGGGGCGGTGATGACCAACGACTTCAACCTCAACAAGGTGGCGGAGCTTCAGGGGGTGCGGGTTCTCAACGTCAACGAGCTGGCGAACGCGGTGCGGCCGGTCGTCCTGCCCGGCGAGGACATGAGCGTTCTCGTGGTCAAGGAGGGCAAGGAGCCGGGGCAGGGCGTGGGCTACCTGGACGACGGCACGATGGTGGTGGTGGATCACGCCCGCGAGCGCATCGGCGAGCAGGTGCCCGTCTCGGTGACGAGCGTCCTGCAGACGACCGCCGGCCGGATGATTTTCACGAAAATACGGGATGAAGCGGAGCTCGTCAGAAACGGCGGCTGAGCGCGCGCGCGCCGTCTCCCTCCCCCCCCTGCCGAAGCCGGAGGAGGTGGCGGCCGTCGTTCCCGCCGCGGGGAGGGGTTCGCGCCTGCCCGGCGCGGTGGAGAAGCAGTTTCGGGAGCTCGCGGGAAGGCCCCTGTTCCACCACGCGCTTTCGCGCGTCGCGCGCGAGGGGCTGGTCGGGCGCGTCGTCCTCGCGGTTCCCCCGGGGTCGGGGACGCCCCCCCTTCCCGAGGGATTGAACGCGGAGGTCGAGGTCGTCGAGGGCGGCGCGCGCCGTCAGGATTCGGTGGCGAACGGGCTGGCCGCCGCGGGCGCCGCCGCCTGGGTGATCGTCCACGACGCGGCGCGCCCCCTTCTGCCGAGGGGCTTGATGGCGCGCTGCCTGCGCGGAGCCGCCGGGACGGGCGCGAGCGCCGCCGCCCTCCGGGTCGTGGACGCGGTGAAGGCGGGCGGCGCCGACGGCTGCGTCGAGCGGACGCTGCCCCGCGAGGGCCTCTGGCTCGCCCAGACCCCCCAGGTCGCTCGCCGGGAGCTGCTCGAGCGCGCGCTGGCCGCCGCCGCCGACACCGGGTTCGAGGGACCCGACGAGGCGGCGCTGCTCGAGGCGATCGGCGTCCGGGTGCGGCTCGTGGAGGGATGCGCGCGGAACCTGAAGGTGACGGCGCCCGGGGACGTGGAGCGGGCGGCGCGGCTGATGGCGCTGGAGAAGGAGGGCGAAGGGGAGCGCCCCGAAGGAGAGACGCCCTTGTTTCGGGTCGGCGTGGGCTGCGACGTTCATCGCTTCCAGGCGGGTCGCCGCCTGGTACTGGGCGGGGTGGAGATTCCCCACGAGCGGGGGCTGGCCGGCCACTCGGACGCCGACGTTCTCACCCACGCGATTTGCGACGCCCTGCTGGGAGCGGCGGCGCTGGGCGACATCGGCCGGCATTTTCCCGACTCGGACGAGGCGTATCGGGACGCGGACAGCCGGGAGCTCCTGGCGCGCGTGGCGGCGCTTCTCGGAGAGGCGGGCATGGCGCCCTGGAACGTGGACGCCGTGGTCGTGGCGGAGCGCCCCAGGCTCGCTCCCTACGTCCCCGCGATGCGCGAGGCGCTCTCGGCGGCGCTGGGCGTCTCCCCCGACGCGGTGGGCGTCAAGGCGACCACGAGCGAGGGGCTGGGCTTCGCCGGGCGCGAGGAGGGAATCGCGGCGCAGGCGGTCTGCGCGATAAGGGCCGCCTCTCCTTGACGCCCCGCCTTCGGGCATGACAAATTCCGGGGCGGACGCGGGCCGCCGCCCGCTTTTCGTCTTCCGCCCCTCATCCGCGCGACTTCCGGAGAGAGCCGCTTGGGTCTTCGGCTATACAACACGCTGAGCGGAAAGAAGGAGCCCCTGGAGCCTCTCGAGCCGGGGCGCGTGAAGATGTACGTGTGCGGGGTCACGGTGTACGACCACTGCCATCTGGGCCACGCGCGCGCCGCCATCGTCTTCGACGTGGTTCGCCGCTACCTCGAGTATCGCGGCCACGAGGTGTCGTTCGTCTGCAACTTCACCGACGTGGACGACAAGATCATTGCGCGCGCCAGGCGCCTGAAAATCCCCATCACCGAACTGACGGAGCGGTTCATAAAGGAATACTACGCCGACATGGACGCCCTCGGCGTCCGGCGGGCGGACGCCGCCCCCCGCGCCACCGAGAACATCGAGGGCATGATCGAGATGATCTCGACGCTGCTCGAAAAGGGCTTCGCCTACGAGATGGCGGGCAGCGTCTATTACGACGTGGAGAAGTTCCCGGGCTACGGGAAGCTCTCGCGCCGCAACACGGAGGAGCTCGAGGCGGGCCACCGCATCGAGCCCGGCGAGGGCAAGCGCAACCCGCTCGACTTCGCCCTCTGGAAAGCGGCGAAGCCCGGCGAGCCGGAATGGGAGAGTCCCTGGGGGCCGGGCCGGCCGGGCTGGCACATCGAGTGCTCCGTCATGTCGAGCCGTTGCCTGGGCGAGAGGTTCGACATTCACGGCGGCGGCGAGGATTTGATATTCCCCCACCACGAGAACGAGATCGCCCAGAGCGAGGGCTGCTTCGGCCACGACTGGGTGCGCTACTGGATGCACAACGGCTTCGTGCGCATCAACCACGAGAAGATGAGCAAGTCCAAGGGCAACTTCTTCACCATCAAGGCGATTCTGGAGGACTACCCCCCCGAGGTGATCCGGTATTTTCTGCTGGGGGCGCACTACAGGCACCCGGTGGACTATTCGGATCGGGTGGTGGACGAGGCGAGAAAGGGGCTGGATCGCCTCTACAACGTGCGGCTCAGGCTCGCCCGGACGGACGGGGAGGACGCGGGCGGCTGGAAGGAGAAGGCGGAGGAGGCGGCCGCCTCCTTCCGCGCCCGGTTCACGGAGGCCATGGACGACGACTTCAACGCCGCGCGCGCCCTGGGGCATCTGTTCGACTTCGCGCGCCGCGTCAACGGGCTCGTCAACGAGGCGGGCGCGCTGCCCGAATCGGCGGCGGCCGCCGCGCGCGAGGCGTTCGAGGAGGCGGGCGGCGTTCTGGGCCTGTTCGCCCACTCGCCGGAGGAGTGGTTCCGAAGCGCCGCGGGCGCCGCGCTCGCCGCCGGCGAGGCCGCCCCGAACGGCGTCCTGTCCGACGAGGAGATAGAGGCGCTGCTGAGCCGCCGCGCGCGGGCGCGCTCCGAGAGGGATTTTCCCGAAGCCGACCGCATCCGCGAGGAGCTCGCGGCCGCCGGCGTCGCGCTGGAGGACGGCCCGGACGGCACCCTCTGGAAGCGGAAGGCTTGATGATGGGGAGCGAAGCGAATCGAAAAGGCGCGCGCGCGGCGCGCCGCCCCTCCCTTCTCGCCGCCGAAGAAGGCGAGCGTTGAGGCGGGAACCCGAATACGTCTGCGGGACGCACAGCGCGCTGGCGGCGCTCGAGCGGGGCCCCGCCCGCGTGAGGCGCCTGTTCGTGGGGGGCGGGCGCCCGGGCCGCCGGATCGTCCGGGCGATGCGCCTCGCGGAATCGCGGGGAATTCCCGTCGAAACCCTGAACCCCAGGCGACTCGACGACAAGGCCGGCGGCGCGCGGCACCAGAATCTCGTCGCCGAGGTGTCTCCCACCCCTTTGCTGACGCTGGAGGAATTGATCGCGGCGCAGCCCGCGGCCGCTCCCCCCGTCCTGCTGCTGGACGGAGTGCAGGACCCGCGGAATTTCGGCGCCGTTCTGAGGAGCGCGGCGGCGCTGGGCGCGGGCGGGGTGGTCTGGCCCAAGGACGGCGCGGCCCGCCTCACCCCCGCCGCGGCGAAGGCGGCCTCGGGCGCGCTGGAAGTCCTCCCGCTCGCGCGGGTGACGAACCTGGCGCGCGCCGTCTCCTCTCTCAGGAAGGCGGGTTACTGGATGCTGGCGGCGGACGCGCGGGGCGAGAAGACGCTGGGCGCGGACGAGCTCCCCCGGCCCTGCGGGGTGGTCATCGGCTCGGAGGGCGGGGGCGCGCGGCGGCTGGTTCTCGAAAAATGCGACGCGCGCGTGAGAATCCCCGTCGAGTCGGGCGCCGTCTCCTCCCTCAACGCCTCCGTCGCCGCGGCGATTTTCCTGCACGGCCTGCGGGGCGGGCGCAGGGGCGAAGGCGAGAACCACAAAAACCTCTGTGATGGTGGGTGAAGGACAACCCGGAAGAGGTCGAAAAGCGGCTTGCCGGCGCCAGAGCCGAGACGGAGGTGGAACTCCTGTCGGGCGACCGGGTTGACGTGGTGATATACGGTGAGCGCGCGACCGTGGCCGTGGAGGTCAAATCCGGGGACTCGAATAGGGCCGATCTTGAACGCGGCGTTTATCAATGCGTCAAATACGAGGCCGTCCTGCGCGCTCAGGAGGATCGCCTGCTCGTCCGCGCGTGGCTTGTGACCGAACCGGAACTCCCCGGTGATTTGCGGGCGCTTGCGAAAAGGCTGGGCGTCAAGCATAAAATCGTTCATCCGCCGCCCGCTCGCCGCCCGGCAAGGAAAAGAAAGGCTTGACAAAACGACCCCGCGCGCCTAATTTGCCCCGCCCCCGTCGGCTGGCGTAGCTCAGCGGGTAGAGCAGCTGATTTGTAATCAGCAGGTCGGAGGTTCGAGTCCTCTCGCCAGCTCCATGGCGGGGCTCGCGCCGTCCCCGACGACGCGCGGCCGGCGGGTTGACGCGCCCCTCCCGGCGTTCGGCGGACGAGAGGCGGGGAAGGCGGCGGCTTGCGGAGCGTTGTTGTTGAAGAGATGAAGGGACGGCGGTCTCCAGGGGAGGTTCCCGAGTGGCCAAAGGGATCAGACTGTAAATCTGACGGCTCAGCCTTCGGAGGTTCGAATCCTCCCCTCCCCACCAGCGGATGAATCGCCGCCGTGACGCGCATGAGCGTTCGGGATTGAGACGCGGGAATAGCTCAGATGGTAGAGCATCAGCCTTCCAAGCTGAGGGTCGCGGGTTCGAGCCCCGTTTCCCGCTCCAGGACGATTCCGGGCTTCGACTCCGCCGGGGTTGCCCCGGCCGGAATAAGCTGTATCATCCGCCCGGAGCGGGCGCGCGGGTTCATCGTCCGCCGGGGCCGCTCCGGCTGAAACGGAGGGAATTTCCGCGCCTGCGGCCCGGGTCGGCCCACGTAGCTCAGCCGGCAGAGCACTTCCTTGGTAAGGAAGAGGTCACCGGTTCAAGTCCGGTCGTGGGCTCCGGGGCGGGCGGCGCTCGTTGAAATTTCGGGATTCCCGGATTATCCTGCGAATCGCGCGAAGCTGCCGCGGAGCCTGCGGGGTTCCGGGCGTTCTCCCGCGCGCGCTGGACGGGGCCTCCGCCGGGCGGGTATAAGAGGCGCGCTTTCGGGGCGATTTCTCCTGCGGACGGCGTGGAGGGAAAGGGGAGGCGCTTCCCTTCCGCGGGCGGGGCGGTTTCCGGATTTCTAAACCATGAAGGGGAGTTTCGGCCATGGCGAAGGCGAAGTTTGAGCGGACGAAGCCACACGTGAACGTAGGGACGATAGGTCACGTGGATCACGGGAAGACGACGTTGACGGCGGCGATCACGCGGCATTTGTCTCAGCGGGGGATGGCGGAGGAGGTGGGGTTTGACGAGATTGACAAGGCTCCGGAGGAGCGGGAGCGTGGGATCACGATAGCGACGGCGCACGTGGAGTATGAGACGGAGAATCGTCATTACGCGCACGTGGATTGTCCTGGTCACGCGGACTACGTGAAGAACATGATAACGGGCGCGGCGCAGATGGACGGGGCGATTCTGGTGGTTTCGGCGGCGGATGGACCGATGCCCCAGACGCGGGAGCACATCCTGCTGGCGCGTCAGGTGGGAGTTCCGTATATCTGCGTGTATTTGAACAAGGTGGACATGGTGGACGACGAGGAGTTGCTGGAGTTGGTGGAGTTGGAGGTTCGGGAGTTGCTGTCGGCGTATGAGTTTCCGGGGGATGACGTTCCGGTGGTTCGTGGTTCGGCGTTGCGGGCGCTGGAGGGGAGCGAGACGGGTTCGATAGACGAGTTGATGTCGTCGGTGGACGGGTATATTCCGGAGCCTGTTCGTGACGTTGACAAGCCGTTTTTGATGCCCGTGGAGGACGTGTTTTCGATATCGGGTCGGGGGACGGTGGCGACGGGTCGCGTGGAGCGCGGGATCGTGAACGTGGGCGACGAGGTGGAGATTGTGGGGATAGGGGAGACGCGGAAGACGGTTGCGACGGGGGTGGAGATGTTTCGGAAGTTGCTGGATCAGGGGCGCGCGGGGGACAACGTGGGCGTTCTTCTTCGTGGCGTGAAGAAGGACGAGATAGAGCGTGGTCAGGTTCTCTCGAAGCCCGCGTCGATTCTGCCTCATCTGAAGTTTCGTGGGGAGGTGTATATCCTGACGAAGGAGGAGGGAGGTCGTCACACGCCGTTTTTCAACGGGTATCGTCCGCAGTTTTATTTTCGGACGACGGACGTGACGGGTCTGGTGACGCTGCCGGAGGGACGGGAGATGGTGATGCCCGGTGACAACGTGTCGCTGGACGTGGAGTTGATAACGCCGATAGCGATGGAGCGCGAGTTGCGTTTTGCGATTCGCGAGGGTGGACGAACCGTGGGCGCGGGCGTCGTCACCGAAGTCGTCGAATAACCAATATCACGAACGGCGGGGGGGCTGCCGCGCCTTGTCCGCGCGCGAGAGGGTTTTTCTCCAGAGGCCAGTGGCTCAATCGGCAGAGCACCGGACTCCAAATCCGGCGGTTGGGGGTTCGAGTCCCTCCTGGCCTGCCATGAATCGAAAGGCGCGTCCCGGCGCCGAACCGCCGGGGAGCGTGGGCGAATGAACAAGGTGACGGGCTGGATTCACGACGGACGTGCCTTCCTTCGGGACGTGCAGAGCGAGGCGAAGCGCGTGACGTGGCTGGACTTGCGGCAGACGGCGGCGCAGACCGCCGTCGCGCTCGTGTTCGTCTTCATCATCGCGATCTATCTGGGTCTCGTCGATCTGGGGCTGTCCCGGTTGATAGGCTATCTCCTCGATTTCGGTTTCTAGCCGGAGTTTCGCTCATGTCGATGAACTGGTACGTGGTGCACACCTATTCGGGCTTCGAGAACAAGGTGAAGCGCTCCATCGAGGAGCAGTTCCGGAGCGGGCCCCACGCGGAGCAGCTCGGCGAAATCGTGGTGCCCACCGAGCAGGTCGAGACGGTGAAGGGCGGCAAGAGACGGAAAATCTCCCGAAAATTCTTCCCCGGCTACATCCTGATCGAGATGGCGTTCGACGAGGCGACGGGCGAGCTTCCCCGGGAACTCTGGCACATCGTCAACAACACGCCCAAGGTGACGGGCTTTCTGGGCGGAACCTCGCCGAGCTATCTCTCCGAAGCCGAGCGCGAAAACGTTTTCAAGCAGATACGCGGAGAGGCGGAGAAGCCCAAGCCCAAGATCGATTTCGAGAAGGGGGAGAACATTCGCGTCATAGACGGGCCTTTCGTGAACTTCACCGGCGAGATCGACGAGGTTCAGCCCGAGAGAGGAAAACTCAAGGTGATGGTCAGCATTTTCGGACGGCCGACGCCCGTGGAGCTCGAGATGCTCCAGGTGGAGAAGGTGTAGGCGGGAGGAGACATGGCGAAAGAAGCGGTTGGCGTCATCAAGCTTCAGATTCCGGCGGGCCAGGCGAACCCCGCCCCGCCCGTCGGGCCCGCCCTCGGCCAGCAGGGCGTGAACATCATGGAGTTCTGCAAGGCCTTCAACGCGCAGACGCAGGGGAAGGAGGGGACGATCATTCCGGTCGTCATCTCCGTCTACGCGGACAAGAGCTTCACCTTCATCATGAAGAGCCCGCCCGCCTCCGCCCTGCTGAAGCAGGCCGCCGCCCTGGCGAAGGGCTCCCCGGAGCCCGGACGCGAGGGCGTGGGAGCCGTGACGCGAAGGCAGATCGAGGAGATAGCGGAGATCAAGAAAGAGGATTTGAACAGCGCGGACCTCGAGGGCGCCGTCCGGATCATCGAGGGCACGGCGCGGAGCATGGGAATCGAGGTCAGCGGATAGCTCGGCGGCCGGACGGGCGCGCGGGGGTTGATTCTTTCGCGGAGGAGGCGCATATTCCCGCGTTCGCCGCCTCTCCCGGAGAACGGGAGTCTGAGAACCAGCGCGGCAGCGCGGCGATTCGGCTGAAGCGAAGCGGGAGGCGCCCGAAGCGGGCGCCGCTCGAACCGCGACGGAGGAGATGAGGCAATGCCCAGGCGCGGCAAGAACTACAGGAACGCCCGCGAGCGGATCGAGCGCGAGAAGCTGCACGAGCTCTCCGAGGCCGTGGGCCTGCTGAAGGAGACGGCCTCGGCGAAGTTCGACGAGACCGTCGAGCTCACCGCGAAGCTGGGCGTGGACCCCCGCCACGCGGATCAGATGGTGCGCGGGAGCGTCGTCCTGCCCAACGGCATCGGCAAGGAGGAGCGCGTCGCGGCGTTCGCCAAGGGCGAGAAGGTGGCCGAGGCCAGGGAGGCGGGCGCCGACCACGTGGGCGCGGAGGAGCTGGCCGAGAAGATACAGGGCGGCTGGATGGAGTTCGACCGCGTGGTGGCGACGCCCGACGTCATGAGCGTCGTGGGCAGGCTCGGGCGGCTGCTCGGCCCGCGCGGCATGATGCCGAACCCGAAGTCCGGCACCGTCTCCTTCGACGTGGGCCGCATGGTCCGGGAGATCAAGGCGGGCAAGGTGGAATACCGCGTGGACAAGGCGGGCATCGTGCACGCCCCGGTGGGGAAGGTGAGCTTCGAGGGGAGCGCGCTCTCCGAGAACGTCTCGGCGGTCGTGGACGCGCTCGTTCGCGCGAAGCCCGCGGCGAGCAAGGGGGTGTATTTCAGGGGCCTCTCCGTTTCGAGCACGATGGGCCCGGGCGTGCGGGTCGATCACCAGTCGCTTCTGGCGGCGCTGAAGTAAGGAGGGACGAGGTGGCGGCGGGCGTTGCGGAGAAGGGGCGGCTGGCGGCGGGCAAGGCGCCCCGCGCCGACAAGGTCGAGGCGATCGAAGCGCTTCGGAAGCGCTTCGGCGAGACCGCCTCTCTCGTGCTGTTCGACTATCGCGGGCTGAGCGTCGCCCAGATGACGGCGCTGCGGAAGCGGACGCGCGAGGCGGGCGTCCGCTTCTCCGTCATCAAGAACGCGCTCGCCGAGCGGGCGATAGAGGGGAGGGGCTTCGAGGCGCTGCGCGGCAGGCTCGTCGGGCCGGTCTCCATCGCGACGACGGACGGCGACCCCGCGGTCCCCGCCAAGGTGCTCAAGGAGTTCGTCAAGGGCGAATCCGTCGGCGCGATCAGGGGCGGCGTTCTGGACGGCGGGTTTCTGGAGATCGCCGAGGTGGAGGCGCTTGCGGATCTGCCCCCGCGCGAGGCGTTGCTAGCCAGGCTGCTCGGTGCCCTTCAGGGGCCCGTGGCGGGCCTGCCGAGGACGCTGAACGGCGTTCTGGGCCAGCTGGTGAACGTCATGG
This sequence comes from bacterium, assembly GCA_965242545.1. Lineage (GTDB taxonomy): Bacteria > UBA8248 > UBA8248 > UBA8248 > UBA8248 > Bin107. The sequence continues at coordinate 2,288,659 of OZ251456.1, read as the reverse complement.
ACGCGATTGCCAAAAAGAAGGAATCGGCGTAAATGTAATCGTTTGGCTCCGAAGGGGCCGCAGGCGGCGAATTTTCCGGAAAAAAGGGCCACCCGCGTGGCCGATGGTTATCGTGAACGCGAGGAAAGGGCGGAATCGTGGCGACCAAAGAAGAGGTGATCGGCTACATCGAGAACATGACGGTGATGGAGTTGAGCGAGTTCGTCAAGGAACTCGAGGAGAAGTTCGGCGTGTCCGCCGCCGCGCCCATGATGATGGCGGGCGCGGTCCCGGCGGCCGACGCGGGCGAGGCGGCGGAGGAGAAGACGGAGTTCACCGTCACCCTCAAGTCGTTCGGCTCGGAGAAGATCAAGGTCATCAAGACCGTGCGGGAACTGACCAGCCTGGGCCTCAAGGAGGCGAAGGATCTGGTGGAGGGCGTCCCGCAGGCGGTGGTGGAGGCGGTGCCGAAGGAAGACGCCGACGCCGCGGCCGAGAAGCTCAAAGAGGTCGGCGCGGAGGTGGAAATCACGTAGGGCTCACCCGGAAAGCTGATGGCCTGGTCTTCGTCGGCGCGGCCCGCGCCGGCGCTTTACTGGAATCGCCCCGCTTTCATGAGGTGAGCTGGCATGAGCGCGAAAAATGGCAGGAACGGCCGCCGGGTTCGGGAGGACTTCGCCTCCATCCCCGCGGTGATTGACATTCCGGATCTCATCGACATTCAGCTCCGCTCCTACGAGAGATTCCTCCAGTCGGAGACGCCCCCCGCCGAGCGTCGGCCGGACGAGGGGCTGGAGGGCGTGTTTCGCAGCGTGTTCCCCGTCTCGGACTCCGGCGAGAACGTAACGCTCGAATACCTCGGATACGAGATAGGCGTCTGGGAGTCGAAGGGCGGCGAATATCCCGGCCTCGGCGGCCCCGGCGCGAAGGACGACGACGGGGCGGAGCTGTTCTGCCGCCACAAGCACGAGGCGGACGAATGCCGCCAGCGGGGGATGACCTACGTCGCGCCCCTGCGCGTCATGCTGCGCCTCACGGTGCGCGAGCGCGACGAGCAGACGAAGGAGCGCCGCGTCCGCGAGGTGAAGGAGCAGAAGGTCTTTCTGGGCGAAGTTCCCCTGATGACGGAGAACGGCACCTTCATCGTCAACGGCACGGAGCGCGTCGTCGTCAGCCAGATGCACCGCTCGCCGGGCGCCTTCTTCAGCGCGGACAAGGCGAAGCCCGCCGCCAAGTCGGCCTTCACGGCCCGGCTCATCCCCTACCGGGGAAGCTGGCTGGACTTCGAGTTCGACACGAAGGACCTGCTTTACGTCCGCATCGACCGGCGGCGCAAGCTCCCCGTCACCATCCTGCTGCGCGCCTTCGGCCTGGACAAGGACGCCATTCTCAACTCCTTCTACCAGAGCGAGGAGCTCTTCTACGACGAGAAGCGGGACGCCTACTACAAGAAGCTCTCCGAGCTCATGGTGAACCAGCGGATTTTCGAGGACATCGTTCTTCCCGACACGGGCGAGCTGGTGCTGCGGTCGGGGCGGAAGTTCACGCGCGCCGCCCTGCGGAAGCTCCAGGGGGCGGGCGTCGAGACCCTCGAGATCAAGGACGAGGAGGTCGTCGGGGGCATTCTGGCCCAGCCGGTGGCCGACCCCGAAACCGGCGAGATGATCTTCGACACGAACCTGGAGATCACGCCGGAGGTGCTCGCCGACCTGCGCGGCAGGAAAATCCCCAAGATGGCGATTCTCTACGTCTCCGGCGTCGGGGCGGACAGAACCATCCGCGACACCCTCACGGGGGACAAGTGCGAGACGCAGGAGGACGCCCTCGTCGAAATCTACAAGCGCCTCCGGCCGGGCGATCCGCCGACGAAGGAGACGGCGCGCCTGCTTTTCGAAAATCTTTTCTTCAACGCGAAGCGCTACGACCTCTCCCGCATAGGGCGCCTGAAGCTGAACACGAAACTGGGCCTGAACCTTCCGCTGGATCAGCGCACCCTCACGCTCGAGGACGTCATCGCCGCGGTCCGCTACATCATCGAGCTGCGGCACGGGCAGGGGACGGTGGACGACATCGACCACCTGGGCAATCGCCGGGTGCGCTCCGTGGGCGAGCTGCTCGAGAGCCAGTTCCGCGTCGGCCTCGTGCGCATGGAGCGCACCATCCGCGAGCGGCTGAGCATTCAGGATATGGAGAACGTCCTCGTCCGCGACCTGGTCAACTCCAAGATGATCACGGCGGCGGTGAAGGAGTTTTTCGGCTCCAGCCAGCTGAGCCAGTTCATGGACCAGACGAACCCCCTCTCGGAGATCACCCACAAGCGCAGGCTCTCGGCGCTGGGCCCCGGCGGGCTGACGCGCGACCGCGCCGGCTTCGAGGTGCGCGACGTTCACGCCACCCACTACGGCCGCATCTGCCCCATCGAGACGCCCGAGGGGCCGAACATCGGGCTGATAGCGAGCCTCTCCACCTACGCGCGCGTGAATCAATACGGCTTCATCGAGACGCCCTGCCGCAAGGTGGTGAACGGCCGCGTCGGCGAATCCGTCGAGTGGCTCTCGGCGATTGACGAGGACAAATACAAGATCGCCCAGGCGAACGCGCCCGTGGACGAGAAGGGCGTCCTGGTCAACGAGTTCGTCTCCGCGAGAACGAGCGGCGAGTTCGTCATGGTGCCCCGGGAGCAGGTGGACTACATGGACGTCTCGCCGAAGCAGCTGGTGAGCGTGGCCACCTCGCTGATTCCCTTCCTCGAGAACGACGACGCCAACCGCGCGCTCATGGGCTCGAACATGCAGCGCCAGGCGGTTCCCCTCCTGCGCCCGGAGGCGCCCTTCGTCGGCACCGGCATGGAGGGCATTGCGGCGCGGGACTCGGGCGCGGTCGTCATCGCGGAGAGCGACGGCCAGGTGGCGAGCGTGGACGCGACGCGCGTCGTCGTTCGCGCGGCGGAGAAGGCCGGCGCCCTGAGCGAGGAGGGCGTCTACATCCACAACCTCGTCAAGTATCGCCGCTCGAACCAGAACACGTGCATCAACCAGAAGCCCATCGTGCGTGCGGGGCAGAAGGTGAAGAAGGGCGACATCGTGGCGGACGGGTTCTCCACCGACCAGGGCGAGCTCGCCCTAGGGAGGAACATGCTCGTCGCCTTCATGCCCTGGAACGGCTACAACTTCGAGGACGCCGTCGTCATCTCCGAGAAGGTGGTGAAGGAGGACATCTACACCTCCGTGCACATCGAGGAGTTCGAGATAGAGGCGCGCGACACGAAGCAGGGGCCCGAGGAAATCACGCGCGACATCCCGAACCAGAGCGAGGAGGCGCTCCGCGACCTCGACGAGAGCGGCGTCATCCGCGTGGGGGCGCGCGTCGGGCCCGGAGACGTGCTCGTCGGGCGCATCACGCCCAAGGGGGAGACGCTGCTCAGCCCGGAGGAGAAGCTGCTGCGGGCCATCTTCGGCGAGAAGGCGGGCGACGTGCGCGACTCCTCGCTCCGGGTGCCGCCCGGCATCGACGGGACGGTCGTGGAGGTCCGGGTCTTCTCCCGGCGCGGATCGGAGAAGGACAGCCGGACGCTGGAGCTCGAGGAGGCCGAGGTCGGCCGCCTGGAGAAGGACTACGGCGACGAGATACGGATTCTGCTCGAGGAGGGCGACGCGAGAATCCGCTCCCTGCTGACGGGGCGGCGCGCCCGCGCCAAGGTGGCGCACCCGAGGACGGGCGAGGCGATCTACGCCCGGGGGGATGCGTTCGACGCGAAGGGCCTCGCCAGCTTCAGCGGCGTCAACCTGCTGAACCTCCCCGTCGAGAAGGAAATCGCCGCGCAGGTCAAGACCATGGCCGATCGCACGAGCGAGCAGGTGCAGCGGCTCGAGAACATTCTGGAGGAGAAGATCGCCAAGCTTCAGCTCGGCGACGAGCTTCCCCCCGGCGTCCTCAAGATGGTGAAGGTCTACGTGGCGATGAAGCGCAAGCTCCAGGTGGGGGACAAGATGGCGGGCCGCCACGGCAACAAGGGGGTCGTCTCCATCATCGTGCCCGAGGAGGACATGCCCTGCCTCGAGGACGGCTCGCCCATCGAGATCGTGCTGAACCCCCTCGGCGTGCCCTCGCGCATGAACGTCGGCCAGATTCTGGAGACCAACCTGGGATGGGCCGCCAAGGCGCTGGGCAGGCATTTCGCGACGCCGGTGTTCGACGGCGCGACGGAGGAGGACATCGTTCGCCATACGGAGGAGGCCGGGCTGCCGCCCTACGGCAAAACCCAGCTCTACGACGGAAAAACGGGCCAGCCCTTCGAGCAGAAGGTCACCGTCGGCGTGATCTACATGCTCAAGCTCCACCACCTCGTGGACGACAAGATTCACGCGAGGTCCACGGGGCCCTATTCCCTGGTGACGCAGCAGCCGCTGGGCGGCAAGGCGCAGTTCGGCGGGCAGCGCCTCGGCGAGATGGAGGTGTGGGCGCTCGAGGCCTACGGCGCCGCCAAGACGCTTCAGGAGATACTGACCGTCAAGAGCGACGACGTCTCCGGCCGCACGCGGATGTATGAATCCATCGTGAAGGGAGAAAACTCGCTCGAGGCGAGCCTGCCCGAGTCCTTCAACGTGCTGATGAAGGAGCTTCAGAGCCTCGCCCTCGACGTCGAACTCATCGAGAGCGGCGAGGCGCCGAGCTAGGCGCGATCATTCTTCCGCCTGCCCGGCGGCCTCAATCGGCCGGCGCCCGGAGACGGCGCGCGCCGCCAAGGAGGGTTGAATTGGACAGCAGTCTGAACCTATTCGAGAAACCCAAGGATCCCGTTTCGTTCGACGCGATACGCATTCGCCTCGCCTCGCCGCACACGATTCGCGCGTGCTCCTCGGGCGAGGTGAAGAAGCCCGAAACCATCAACTACCGCACGTTCCGGCCCGAGCGCGACGGGCTGTTCTGCGCGGTCATCTTCGGCCCGGTGAAGGACTACGAGTGCATCTGCGGCAAATACAAGCGCATGAAATACAGGGGCGTGGTGTGCGAGAAGTGCGGCGTCGAGGTCATCTCCTCCAAGGTGCGGCGCGAGCGCCTGGCGCACATCGAGCTGGCCACGCCGGTCTCCCACGTGTGGTTCTTCAAGGGGCTGCCCAGCCGCATCGGCAACATTCTCGACATGACGCTGCGCGAGCTCGAGCGCATCCTCTACTTCGAGAACTACGTCGTCATCGACCCGGGCGAGACGGAATTCAGGAAGCTCGAGCTCCTCAACGAGGAGCAGTACCGCAAGGCGTGCGAGGAATACGACGAGGACGAGTTCAAGGTCGGCATCGGCGCGGAGGCGATTCGCGAGCTGCTGGGCCGGATCGACATGGAGGCGCTCTCCGCGGAGCTGAAGGAGGGGATTCGGGAGACCGCGAACCTGCAGAAGCGCCGCAAGCTCATCAAGCGCCTGAAGGTGGTGGACGCCTTCAGGAACTCGGGCAACCGCCCCGAGTGGATGATCCTCGAGGTCATTCCGGTGCTGCCGCCCGAGCTGCGCCCGCTGGTGCCGCTCGACGGCGGCCGCTTCGCCACGAGCGACCTGAACGACCTCTACCGCCGGGTGATCAACCGCAACAACCGGCTTCTCAGGCTCCAGGAACTGCGGGCGCCGGACATCATCATCCGGAACGAGAAGCGGATGCTCCAGGAGGCGGTGGACGCGCTCTTCGACAACGGCCGCCGGGGGCGCATCCTCCGGGGACCGAACAAGCGCCCGCTCAAGAGCCTCTCCGACATGCTCAAGGGCAAGCAGGGCCGCTTCCGTCAGAACCTTCTGGGCAAGCGGGTGGACTACTCGGGCCGCTCCGTCATCGTCATCGGGCCCGAGCTCAAGTTCAACCAGTGCGGCCTGCCGAAGAAGATGGCGCTCGAGCTCTTCAAGCCCTTCATCTTCAACCGCCTGGAGGAGAAGGGGCTGGTCGCCACCATCAAGGCGGCGAAGAAGATGGTCGAGGAGGAGCGCCCCGAGGTCTGGGACGTGCTCGAGGAGGTGGTTCGCAACCATCCGGTCATCCTCAACCGCGCGCCCACCCTGCACCGGCTCGGAATGCAGGCGTTCATGCCGGTTCTGGTGGAGGGCAAGGCCATTCGCGTCCACCCGCTCGTGTGCGCGGCGTTCAACGCGGACTTCGACGGCGATCAGATGGCGGTGCACGTGCCCCTCTCCGTGGAGGCCGTGGAGGAGACGCGCGTGCTCATGCTCTCGGCGAACAACATTCTCTCGCCGGCCAACGGAATGCCCCTGGCCGTGCCCAGCCAGGACATCATCCTGGGCTGCTACTACCTCACGAAGCCGCGCGGCGGCTCCAGGGGGGAGGGGCACGTGTTCGGCAGCCCGGCCGAGGCGAGAGTCGCCTACGATCAGGGCGAGGTGGGGCTCCAGACCCGCATCAGGATTCGCCTGGGAGGCGACCTGACGGAGACCACCGTCGGGCGCGTTCTGCTGTATGAAATCCTGCCCGAGGGCGTTCCGTTCGAGGCGGCGAACCGCGTCATGGACAAGCGCGCCCTCACGCGGCTCGTCGCCGCGTGCTACGAGAAGGCGGGCCGCTCGAAGACGGTCGCGTTTCTCGACGCGCTCAAGAACCTCGGCTTCACGCACGCCACCCAGGCGGGCATCTCCATCTCCATCGACGACATGAAGGTGCCGGACAGCAAGGGAGCGCTCACCGAGCAGGCCCGGGGCGAGGTGCTCGAGGTCGAAAAGGAATACCGCGACGGCCTGATCACCGACGGGGAGCGCTACAACAAGATCATCGACATCTGGTCGCACGTGACCGAGGAGGTCTCGGGCGAGATGTTCAAGGTGCTCGAGCGCGAGGACGACGCCGCGATGGGCGGGCCCGGCGGCGCGGACGGCGAGCCCTTCGACTTCAACCCCATCTACATCATGGCCGATTCGGGCGCGCGCGGCAGCACGGCCCAGCTGCGGCAGCTCGGCGGGATGCGGGGGCTGATGGCGAAGCCCTCGGGCGAGATCATCGAGACGCCGATCACGGCGAACTTCCGCGAGGGCCTCTCGGTGCTCCAGTATTTCATCTCCACGCACGGGGCGCGTAAGGGGCTGGCGGACACCGCCCTCAAGACGGCGAACAGCGGCTACCTCACGCGGCGGCTGGTGGACGTGGCGCAGGACATCATCATCAACGAGGAGGACTGCGGCACCATCAACGGCATCGAGATGAGCTCCCTCGTCGAGGGCGGCGAGATCATCCAGCCCCTGGGCGAGCGCATCATCGGCCGCATCGCGCTCAACGACATCCTCGACCCGTTCAACGGCGAGGTTCTCTGCCCGGCGGGCGAGGAGATCAACGAGGAGAAGGTGCGCCTCATCGAAAACGCGGGCGTCGAGCGGGTCACGATTCGCTCGGCGCTCACCTGCGAGTCCCGCACCGGCGTCTGCTCGAAGTGCTACGGCCGCAGCCTGGCGACGGGCCAGCTGGTGGAGGTGGGCGAGGCGGTCGGCGTCATCGCCGCCCAGTCGATCGGCGAGCCGGGCACGCAGCTCACCATGCGGACGTTCCACATCGGCGGGACGGCCACGCGCGCGGGCGAGCAGAGCACGCTGGAGGCCAAGCGCGAGGGCTTCGTGAAATACGTCAACCTGCGCGTCATCACGACCAAGAAGGGCGACCTGATCAACATGAACCGCAACGGGCAGATCGCCATCTGCGACGAGACGGGCCGCGAGCGCGAGCGCTACCCGGTGGTCTACGGCGCCTACGTCCGCTCGCGCGAGAACTCCAAAGTGAGCGAGGGGGAGATTCTCCTCGAGTGGGACCCCTACACCTTCTCCATCATGGCGGAGAAGGAGGGGAGCATCCAGCTGCTCGACGTCATCGAGGGACTCACGATGCAGGAGGAGATCGACGAGATCACCGGCCTCTCCCGCCGGGTGATCCTGGATCACGCCGACGAGAAGCTCCAGCCGCGCGCCGTTCTGCTCGACGAGACGGGCGGGCAAATCGCCGTTTATCCCCTGCCCGCCGGGGCGCACATCAGCGTTCAGGAGGGGGAGGCGATCTCCGCGGGCGACATCATCTTCAAGATCACGCGCGAAACCTCCAAGACGAAGGACATCACGGGCGGCCTCCCCCGCGTCGTCGAGCTGTTCGAGGCGCGCAAGCCCAAGGAAAACGCCGTGATCTCCGAGATCGACGGGCGGGTGAAGTTCGCCGGCACCCTTCGGGGGATGCGCCGCCTCATGGTGGTTTCCGACGAGGAGGACGAGCGCGAATACCTCATCCCCCGGGGCAAGCACGTGAACGTGCAGGAGGGGGACGACGTCAAGGCGGGCGAGCCGCTCATGGACGGCGCGGTGAACCCCCACGACATCCTGGCGGTGCTCGGCGAGAACGAGCTGCAGAACTATCTCGTCAACGAGGTGCAGGAGGTCTATCGCCTCCAGGGCGTGGAGATCAACGACAAGCACATCGAGATCATCGTTCGCCAGATGCTCCGAAGGCTTGAGGTGGTCGATCCGGGCGAGACCGACCTCGTCATCGGCGAGCAGGTGACGCGCGACCGGTTCCAGCGCCGCAACGAGGAGGCCGAGGCGGAGGGGAGGGCGCCGGCCACGGGCCGCCCCATCCTGCTGGGCATCACCCGCGCCTCGCTCTCCACGGACAGCTTCATCTCGGCGGCCTCCTTCCAGGAGACCACCCGCGTCCTCACCGAGGCGGCGGTGTCCGGCAAGGTGGACTCTCTTCAGGGACTCAAGGAGAACGTCATCATGGGCCGGCTCATTCCCGCCGGCACCGGCGCGCGCCGATACCAGCAGGTGGAGCTGCTCTCCCCCGAGGCGGAGCTGACCTCCATGGGCGACGACATTCCCGCCATCACGGACGGGGAGGGGGAGCCGGCGCCCGCGGCGGCGGAGGAGGGGGACGCCCTCGAAATCGCCCCCTGAAATCCGTATTTTTTCAGGGGATCAAGGTTGACAAGCGCGCGAGTCTGGCTATAATCGCCGCTTCTTTGGCTCGCGCGCTTGACTCCCGGGTTCGCAGAAGCCTTGCAAGTAGTTGAAATAATTAGGGATATCCTGTTGCTCCCGTCTCGGGGCGGGGCGAAAAGCGCGTGAAGCGTCCCGAGATGAGGGCGTAGAACGCTTTGATTCCGGAAGCCGGGCGATTTTTTGGAGCGGAGTGAATGGCGCCGACGATCAGCCAGTTGATACGCAAGGGCCGAAAGCGGATTCAGGCGAAGACCGACAGCCCGGCGTTGCGGAACTGCCCCCAGAAGCGGGGCGTCTGCGTGCGGGTCTACACCACGACGCCCAAGAAGCCGAACTCGGCGCTCCGGAAAGTGGCGCGCGTGCGGCTCACCAACGGCATGGAGGTGACCACCTACATCCCGGGCGAGGGGCACAACCTTCAGGAGCACTCCATCGTCCTGATTCGGGGCGGGCGCGTGAAGGATCTGCCCGGCATCCGCTATCACGTCGTTCGGGGAACGCTCGACAGCGTGGGCGTGGAGGCGCGCCGCAGCGGGCGCTCCAAATACGGGGCCAAGAAGCCGAGGTAGGCGGCGCCGGAGATTCATCGGGGAGGTTCGTTTCACATGGCGAGAAGAAAGCGGGCCACGAAAAGAACCGTGCTGCCGGATCCGAAGTTCAAGGACCGGCTGGTGACGAAGTTCATCAACTCCCTGATGCTCAAGGGGAAGAAGAGCCTGGCCGAGCGCGTGTTCTACGGGGCGATGGACGTGGTGGAGGAAAAGATGAAGGAAGACCCCATCAAGGTGTTCAAGCGCGCCATGGACAACGTGAAGCCCGCCCTCGAGGTGCGATCCAGGCGCGTGGGCGGCGCGACCTATCAGGTACCCGTCGAGGTGCGGCCCGACCGGCGCACCGCCCTGAGCATCCGGTGGATCATCCAGAACGCCCGGAGCCGGGACAGAAGGATAGCGAACGGCCTCGCCGCCGAGATCATGGACGCGGCGAACAACGCGGGCGGCGCCGTTCGCCTGAGAGAGAACACCCACCGCATGGCGGAGGCGAACAAGGCCTTCGCCCACTACCGCTGGTAGTCCGGGGAGAGGATGGCGCCATGTCCGGCGAAGCAGCGCTCGAGAAGACGAGAAACATCGGCATCATGGCGCACATCGACGCCGGCAAGACGACGACGACCGAGCGCGTCCTCTTCTACACGGGCAGAACCCACAAGATGGGCGAGGTTCACGACGGCGCGGCCACCATGGACTGGATGGCGCAGGAGCAGGAGCGCGGCATCACCATCACCTCCGCGGCGACGCGGTGCGCCTGGAAGGGTCACGACGTCAACATCATCGACACGCCCGGCCACGTGGACTTCACGGCCGAGGTGGAGCGGAGCCTGCGCGTCCTCGACGGCGCGGTGGCGGTGTTCTGCGCCGTGGGCGGCGTGGAGCCGCAGAGCGAGACGGTGTGGCGCCAGGCCGAGAAATACGGCGTGCCCCGCCTGGTGTTCGTCAACAAGATGGACAGGACGGGAGCGGATTTCCATCGCGTCGTGGAGGAGGTGCGGGATCGCCTCGCCGCGAACCCGCTCGCGCTCCAGGTGCCGATCGGGGCGGAGGAGCGCTTCGGGGGCATGGTGGACCTCGTGACCATGAAGGCGCGGGTGTTCAGCGACCCGATGGGCGCCTCCTATGAAGAGGCGGAAGCGCCGGAGGATCTGCGGGAGCAGGCGGAGGCGCTGCGGGAGAAGCTCCTCGACGCGGTTTCGATGATCGACGATTCGCTGGCGACGAAATACCTCGAGGGCGAGGAGATTTCTCCGGAGGAGATTCGCGCCGCGATTCGCGAGGGAACGCTCCGCGGCGAATTCGTTCCCGTCGTGTGCGGCTCGGCGTTCAGGAACAAGGGCGTTCAGCTTCTGCTCGACGCCATCGTCGATTACCTTCCCTCGCCCCTCGACGTCCCCCCGATGCGGGGCGTCTGCTCGGATGAGGATCTGGAGCTGGGCAGAAAGGCCGAGGAGCGGCCGCCCTCGGACGACGCGCCGCTCTGCGCCCTGGCCTTCAAGGTGATGACCGACGCTTACGTGGGCCAGCTGGTGTTCATGCGCATCTATTCCGGCGTGCTGAAGTCCGGCGCGTCCGTCCTGAACACGGTCACCGGCAAGCGGGAGCGCGTCGGGCGCCTCATGCGAATGCACGCGAACAAGCGCGAGGAGATAGAGGAGGCCCACGCGGGAGACATCGTCGCCGCGCTGGGCATCAAGCAGGCGAAAACGGGCCACACCCTCTGCGACCCCGCCCATCCCGTTCTTCTCGAAACCATCGACTTCCCCGAACCCGTCATTTCCATCGCGATCGAGCCGAAGACGAAGTCCGACCAGGACAAGCTCGGCGGCGCGCTCGCGCGGCTCTCGGACGAGGACCCGACCTTCCGCGTGCGATCGGACGAGGAAACCGTGCAGACCATTCTCTCGGGCATGGGGGAGCTGCACCTGGAAATTCTCGTGGACAGGCTTTTCCGGGAGTTCGCGCTCGAAGCCAGCGTGGGCAAGCCCCAGGTGGCGTATCGGGAGACGATTCGGGCGGAAGCCTCGGCGCGCGGACGCTTCGTGCGGCAATCCGGCGGGCGGGGACAGTTCGGCGACGTGGAAATCGCCATCAAGCCGCTCCCCCCGGGCGCCGGCTTTCAGTTCGTCAACAGGATCGTGGGCGGCGTCGTTCCGAAGGAATACGTCCCGGCGGTCGAGAGTGGCGTCCGGGAGGCGCTGGAAAACGGGGTGGTCGCCGGCTATCCCCTGCTCGACATCGAGGCGACGCTTTTCGACGGCTCCTTCCACCAGGTGGACAGCTCCGAGATGGCGTTCAAAATCGCCGGCTCCATGGCCTTCAAGGAGGCGGCGAAGCGGGCGAAGCCCGTTCTGCTCGAACCCTTCATGGACATGGAGGTGGTTTGTCCGGCGGATTTTCTGGGCGACGTCATGGGCGACCTCACCTCCAGGCGCGGCCGGATTCGGGAGATGAGCGACAGGGCGGGCGCCAAGGTGGTGAACGCCTCGGCGCCCCTCTCGGAGATGTTCGGCTACGCGACCGATCTGCGGTCGATGACCCAGGGCAGGGCGACCTACGTCATGCAGTTCGGCCGCTATGAGGAGATGCCGCGCGCCCTGGCCGAGGAACTCGTTTCCCGCAGCGCCGGCGCGGCGGTGCAGACGGCGTAGACCCGTTTCCCGGGGGAGGGCGCTCGCCGTCCCCTCTTCGGGTTCAAACCAGAGGGAGAGCATGAGTCATGGCGAAGGCGAGGTTTGAGCGGACGAAGCCACACGTGAACGTAGGGACGATAGGTCACGTGGATCACGGGAAGACGACGTTGACGGCGGCGATCACGCGGCATTTGTCTCAGCGGGGGATGGCGGAGGAGGTGGGGTTTGACGAGATTGACAAGGCTCCGGAGGAGCGGGAGCGTGGGATCACGATAGCGACGGCGCACGTGGAGTATGAGACGGAGAATCGTCATTACGCGCACGTGGATTGTCCTGGTCACGCGGACTACGTGAAGAACATGATAACGGGCGCGGCGCAGATGGACGGGGCGATTCTGGTGGTTTCGGCGGCGGATGGACCGATGCCCCAGACGCGGGAGCACATCCTGCTGGCGCGTCAGGTGGGAGTTCCGTATATCTGCGTGTATTTGAACAAGGTGGACATGGTGGACGACGAGGAGTTGCTGGAGTTGGTGGAGTTGGAGGTTCGGGAGTTGCTGTCGGCGTATGAGTTTCCGGGGGATGACGTTCCGGTGGTTCGTGGTTCGGCGTTGCGGGCGCTGGAGGGGAGCGAGACGGGTTCGATAGACGAGTTGATGTCGTCGGTGGACGGGTATATTCCGGAGCCTGTTCGTGACGTTGACAAGCCGTTTTTGATGCCCGTGGAGGACGTGTTTTCGATATCGGGTCGGGGGACGGTGGCGACGGGTCGCGTGGAGCGCGGGATCGTGAACGTGGGCGACGAGGTGGAGATTGTGGGGATAGGGGAGACGCGGAAGACGGTTGCGACGGGGGTGGAGATGTTTCGGAAGTTGCTGGATCAGGGGCGCGCGGGGGACAACGTGGGCGTTCTTCTTCGTGGCGTGAAGAAGGACGAGATAGAGCGTGGTCAGGTTCTCTCGAAGCCCGCGTCGATTCTGCCTCATCTGAAGTTTCGTGGGGAGGTGTATATCCTGACGAAGGAGGAGGGAGGTCGTCACACGCCGTTTTTCAACGGGTATCGTCCGCAGTTTTATTTTCGGACGACGGACGTGACGGGTCTGGTGACGCTGCCGGAGGGACGGGAGATGGTGATGCCCGGTGACAACGTGTCGCTGGACGTGGAGTTGATAACGCCGATAGCGATGGAGCGCGAGTTGCGTTTTGCGATTCGCGAGGGTGGACGAACCGTGGGCGCGGGCGTCGTCACCGAAGTCGTCGAATAACCAATATCACGAACGGCGGGGGGCATGAGCCAGAAAATCCGGATTCGACTGAAAGCGTATGATCACAGCCTGCTGGATCAGTCGGTGGGCGAGATCGTGGATACGGTGAAGCGGACGGGCGCCTCGCTCGTGGGCCCGGTGCCGCTGCCCACCTCCATCAACAAGTATACGGTGCTGCGCGGCCCGCACATCGACAAGAAGTCGAGGGAGCAGTTCGAGATTCGGACGCACAAGCGGCTCGTGGACATCATGGATCCGACGCAGCAGACGGTGGACGCGCTCATGAAGCTGGAGCTCGCCGCCGGCGTGGACGTCGAGATCAAGCTGAGCTAGACGGGACGGGGCGGATGGAGTTTCTGCTGGGACGGAAAATCGGGATGACCCAGGTGTTCTCGCCGGACGGCGGGGCGGTTTCGGTGACGATGGTCGAGGCCGGCCCCTGCGCCGTCGTGCAGAGGAAGACCGGAGAGAGGGACGGCTACGAGGCCGTTCAGCTCGGGTATATGCCCCGAAAGGAGAAGGGCCTCTCGAAGGCGGCGCTGGGGCATTTCAGGAAGGCGGGAACGCAGCCGTATCGCTATCTCCGGGAGGTGCCGCTGGAGGAGGGAGACGAGGCGCTCGAGGCGGGAAGCCTGATCGACGTGACGATATTCGACCGGGGCGACCGCCTCGACGTGACGGGCGCGAGCAAGGGCCGCGGCTTCGCCGGCGTGATGAAGCGCCATGGCTTCGGCGGCGGGCCGGCTTCTCACGGCGGCATGTTCGACCGCCTGCCGGGGGCGATGGGCGCCTCGGCGTATCCCTCGAAAATCATCAAGGGCAAGAAAATGCCGGGGCAGATGGGCGACAGGAAGACGACCGCGCAGGGGCTTCTGGTGGTGGACATCGTTCCCGAGGAGAACCTGCTTCTGCTCCGGGGCGCCGTGCCCGGGGCGAACGGCGGATTTCTGTCGCTGCGCAAAAGCGTCAAGGGCAACAGGGGCGGACTGGAAAGGCCGAAGGAGCAGACCAGGAGCCTGAATCCCCTGAAGGCCTCCAAGCGGGCCGCGCGCGGAAACTGAGAATCGACATGCCCCGAATCGACGTCCACGACCTGGAGGGAAAGGTGGTCGAGCAGATGGATTTGCCCGAAGCCGTTTTCGACGGGCGGGTCAGGATGCACCTGATCCACCAGGTGGTGAAGGCGCAGCTCGCCGCGCGGCGCGCGGGCACGCATTCGACGCGGACGCGCAAGGAGGTGCGCGGCACGGGCGCCAAGCCGTTCCGGCAGAAGGGCGGGGGCCGCGCCCGAGCGGGCGACGTCAAGTCCCCCATCTGGCGGCACGGGGGGACGGCTTTCGGGCCCAAGCCCCGCGACTACGCCCAGAAGGTGAACAAGAAAACGAGAAGGGGCGCGCTCATGAGCGCGCTCAATCTGAAGTGGAAAGAGGGCAAGCTCCTCGTCGTGCGGGACTTCGATCTGCCCGAGGCGAAGACGCGCCTCATGGCGGGCGTCATCGAGCGCCTGGGGCTGGGGCGCAAGTCGCTGCTCGTGGACGGCGGGGAGGACCGGAAATTCGAGCTGGCGGCGCGGAACATCCGGGGGACGAAGCCGATGCGGCCCGAGGGGCTGAACGTCTACGACGTCATGGGCCACGAGCACCTGGTCTGCACGAAAGGCGCGCTGGGCGACCTCTCGAAAAGGCTGGCGGGCTAGGCCATGGAGAGCACGTTCGTCATCCGCCGGCCCTGCGTGACGGAAAAGAGCGTCGCCAGCTCCGAGGCGGCCAACAAGGTCGTCTTCGAGGTCGCCATCGACGCCAACAAGATAGAGATAAAGAACGCGGTGGAGGAGCTCTTCGGCGTCACGGTGCTCAACGTGAACACGATGCGGGTGCCGGGCAAGAGCGTCCGCATGGGACGCCATCAGGGGCGCAAGCCGCCGTGGAAGAAGGCGATCGTGACGCTGCGCGAGGGCGACGCCATCGAATTCTTTGAATCCGCTTGAGTTTTTGAGGCGAACGTCATGCCGGTCAGAAAATACAAGCCGACTTCTCCCGGGCGCAGGTTTCAGGACGTCCTGACGCGCGAGGAGATTACGGCGGAGCGGCCCGAGAAAGCCCTGACGAAGGGCCTGTCGAAGTCCGGCGGGCGCAACAACCGGGGGCGCATCACCACCTACCAGAGGGGCGGGGGCCACAAGCGCCGCTACCGGGTGGTGGATTTCCGGCGCGAGAAGACGGGCGTTCCCGGAAAGGTGCGCTCGATTGAATACGACCCGAATCGCTCCGCGCGCCTGGCGCTCATCGTCTATCTGGACGGGGAGAAGCGCTACATCCTCGCGCCCGACGGTCTGGAGGTGGGCGATGCCGTCAACTCGGGGCCGGAGGCGGAGATTCGCGCGGGCAACGCCTTGCCCGTCGAGCGGATTCCGCTGGGCACGACGTGCCACAACATCGAGATGAAGCCCGGGCGCGGCGGGCAGATCGCCCGGAGCGCGGGCGCGAGCGCCCAGCTCATGGCGAAGGAGGGCGACTACGCGCAGTTCCGGCTCTCCTCCGGCGAGGTCCGCATGATTCACCTCTCCTGCTACGCCACGATAGGCGAGGTGGGAAACTCGGACCACGCCAACGTGAGCCTCGGCAAGGCGGGGCGGAAGCGCTGGCTGGGCCGCCGCCCCAACGTGCGCGGCGTGGCCATGAACCCGGTGGATCATCCCCTGGGCGGCGGCGAGGGCAAGAGTTCGGGCGGCAGGCACCCGGTCACCCCGTGGGGCAAGCCGACGAAGGGCTACAAGACGCGGAAGAAGGGCAAGCCCTCTTCCAAGTTCATCGTGCGGCGAAGAAAATCCAGGTAGCCGGATTTCAGGGAGACTCGACAGCGATGCCACGTTCTCTCCACAAAGGGCCGTTCGTGGACGAGCGCCTCCGCAAGAAGGTGGAGGCGATGGATCAGGGCGGCGAGAAGCGGATGATCAGAACCTGGTCGAGGCGCTCTACCATCATCCCGGATTTCGTGGGACATACGTTCGCCGTGCACAACGGCAAGAAATTCATCCCCGTCTACGTGTCGGAGAACATGGTGGGCTTCAAGCTCGGGGATTTTTCTCCCACGCGCACCTTTCGCTCGCATTCGGGCATGACGAAGCGCCAGGTGACGCTGAAATAGGGCTTGACGGACGAGGCGGGACGCCGGGGGAAGGGCATGTCGAAAGCGATTTTGAAGCATTACCGGGCCAAGCCGCGCAAGACGCGCCAGCTGGCCGACATGATTCGCGGCAGGCGGGTGTCGGACGCCCTCACGCTTTTGCGCCTTTCCACGCGCGCCTCGGCGCGGGTGATGGAGAAGGTGCTTCTCTCCGCGCTGGCGAACGCCGCCGACAGGGGAGAGAACGACGACCCCGAGGGCCTCGTCGTGAAGAGCGCGCGGGTTGACCAGGGGCCGACGCTCAAGCGGTTCCGCGCGCGGGCGCGCGGGCGCACCGGCCGGATCAGGCACAGGAGCTGCCACGTTCGGGTGGACATCGGCGAGGCGGAGCGGGGAGGATAGAGATGGGGCAGAAGGTTCATCCGGTCGGGTTTCGGGTCGGCGTCACCAGAGGCTGGAATTCGGCCTGGTTCGCGAAGCGCAATTTCGGCGATCTGCTTCTGGACGACCTGCGCATCCGCAAATACGTGAAGGAGCGCCTCTCCCACGCGGGGGTGAGCAACGTGGAGATCGAGCGCGCCAGCCAGCGGGCGCGCATCAACATCTGGACGGCGCGGCCGGGCATCATCATCGGAAAGCGCGGCGCGGAGGTGGACAGGCTGAAAGCGGACCTCCAGGAGCTGACGGGCAACCAGGTGAACGTGAACATCAAGGAGGTGCGCAAGGCGGAGATGGACGCCCAGCTCGTGGCCGAGAACATCGCCATGCAGCTCGAGCGCCGCATCGCCTTTCGCCGCGCGATGAAGAAGTCGGTGACCTCCGCCCTTCGCTTCGGCGCCAAGGGCGTGAAGATTCAGTGCTCTGGCAGGCTCGGCGGGGCGGAGATCGCGCGAACCGAATGGTACCGCGAGGGGCGCGTGCCGCTCCAGACGCTCCGCGCGGACATCGACTACGGGTTCGCCGAGGGCCGGACGACCTACGGAATCATCGGGGTGAAGGCGTGGATATTCAGGGGCGAGATGATTCGCCACGCCAGAAGAACGCCGGCCTCCCAGGCCGCGGGCGCGTAGGGACGGAAAATGCTGCAGCCGAAAAGAACGAAGTTCAGGAAGACGCAGAAGGGACGGCTGGACGGCAAGGCCCAGCGCGGCGCGACGCTCTCGTTCGGCTCCTACGGGCTTCAGTCCCTGGAGACGACGCACGTCACGGCGCGCCAGATTGAGGCGGCGCGCATCGCCATGACGCGCCACGTCAAGCGCGGCGGACGGATATGGATTCGTCTTTTCCCCGACAAGCCCGTCTGCAAGAAGCCGGCCGAGGTGCGCATGGGCAAGGGCAAGGGCGCGCCCGAGTCGTGGGTGGCGCCCGTGCGCGCGGGCAGGGTGCTTTACGAGATGGACGGCGTCGCCGACGACGTCGCCCGGGAAGCGCTTCGCCTCGCCGCCCAGAAGCTGCCGTGCAAGACCAGGATTCTGACTTCTTCCCGAGGGGGATGACGGCGTGAAGTATGGCGAAATCCGCGATTTGAGCGACGACGAGCTCGGGGCGAAGGAGAAGGAATTGCGCCAGGAATTGTTCAACCTGCGCTTTCGCAAGGCGACGGGCCAGCTGGACAACACGGCGCGCATCGGACTTCTGAGGCGCGACTTGGCGCGGGTGCTGACTTCGAGGCGCGAGCGCGAGGTCGCGGCCGGCGCGGGAGACGGGGGAGATCGGTCATAGATGAGTGAGGCGCGGGGCAGGCGGAAGGTTCGGGAAGGCAGGGTCGTGAGCGACGCCATGGACAAGACCGTCGCCGTCGAGGTGGTGCGCATGTTCAAGCACGCGACCTTCAAGCGGGTCGTCCGCAGGCGCAAGAAGTATCTGGTCCACGACGAGGAGAACTCCCTCAGCGCGGGAGACAGGGTGCGCATCATCGAGTCCAGGCCGCTCAGCCGCAGGAAGCGGTGGCGGCTTCTCGACGTGATCGAGCGCACGAAATAGGGAACGGGAGCGATGATTCAGGCTGAAACGATGTGCGGCGTGGCGGACAATTCGGGCGCCAAGCGCGCCCAGTGCATCAAGGTGCTGGGCGGCTCACGCCGAAGATACGCGCGGATCGGCGACGTCATCGTCGTGGCGATCAAGGAGGCTGCGCCGAACAGCCCCGTGAAAAAGGGCGAAGTCAGGCGCGCCGTCGTCGTGCGGACCGTCAAGGAGACCGGGCGCGAGGACGGCACCTACATTCGCTTCGACGACAACGCCGTCGTCATCATCAACGAGGCGCGCGAGCCGATGGGGACGCGCATTTTCGGGCCCGTGGCCCGCGAGCTGAGGCGGAAGCGGTTCATGCGCATCGTTTCGCTCGCCCCCGAGGTGTTGTGAGGAGCGCGATGGGGTCGAAATCCGCGAAGAGGCACGTCAAGAAGGGCGACATCGTTCAGGTGATCGCGGGCCGCGAGAAGGGCAAGACCGGCAAGGTGCTTCAGGTGCTCAAGAGTGAGAACCGCGTGCTGATCGAGAAGCTGAACATGGTGAAGCGGCACACGAAGCCGACCCAGGCGAATCAGCAGGGCGGCATCCTGGAGCGGGAGGGGAAGATCCACATTTCCAACGTCATGCCCGTGGATCCCAAGTCCAGCCGGCCCTCCCGCGTCCGGAGAAAGCGGCTCGAGGACGGCGCGCGCGTGCGCGTGACGCACGACAGCGGCGAGCTGCTCGACACGGTATAGGCGAGAAGGATTCTCATCGACATGGCGTACGTTCCCAGGATGCTCCGGCTTTACCGGGATGAAATCGCGGAAAAACTCCGCAGGGAGTTTGAATACGCGAACGTCATGCAGATTCCGCGGCTTCTCAAGGTCACGCTGAACATGGGACTCGGAGAGGCCGTCCAGAACGCGGCGACCCTCGAGAACGGCGTCGCGGAGCTGGCGGGCATCGCGGGACAGAAGCCGGTCATCACCCGGGCGCGGAAGTCGATCGCGAACTTCAAACTGCGTGAGGGGATGCCCATCGGCGCGATGGTGACGCTTCGCGGCGCGCGGATGTGGGATTTCGCGGATCGCCTGGTGAACGTGGCGCTCCCCCGCGTGCGCGACTTCAGGGGGCTGAGTCCCAAGTCGTTCGACGGCCGCGGAAACTACAGCCTCGGGATTCGCGAGCAGATCATTTTTCCCGAAATCGACATCGACAAGGTGGAGAAGCCGCGCGGCGTCGGCGTCGTCCTGAACACGTCGGCGAAGACGGACGAAGAGGGAAGGGCGCTGCTTCGCGAGTTGGGCGTTCCCTTCCGGACGAGCTGAGAGGATAGACAGTGGCGAAAAAATGCCTGATCGCGAAACAGAGGAAAACCCCCAAATTCGGCGTCCGGGCCTACAACCGCTGCCAGCGCTGCGGGCGTTCGAGGGGCTATCTGAGGCGCTTCAAGATTTGCCGCATCTGCTTCCGCGAATTGTCGCTCAAGGGCGAGATTCCGGGGGTCACGAAGTCGAGCTGGTAGCCGGAGAGCGCGAACATGAGCATGACGGATCCCATCGCCGACCTTCTCACGCGCATTCGCAACGCGGTGCGCGCGGGGCATCCGAGCGTCGTGATTCCGGGGAGCCGGCTGAAGGAGCAGGTCGTCGGCATTCTCAGGACGCAGGGCTACATCAGGGGATACGAGGTCGAGCCGGGCCCGACGGGCCGGAGCGAGATCAGGGTGGCGCTCAAGCCCCCCCGGGACGGCAAGCTGGTGCTGAGCGGCCTCAAGAGGGTCAGCAAGCCCGGCCTGCGGGTGTACGTGAACAAGGAGTCGGTTCCCAAGGTGCTCAACGGCATGGGCATCGCCATTCTCACGACGTCGAGGGGAGTGCTGACGGACGAGGAGGCGAGAAAGCTGGGGGTGGGCGGTGAGGTTCTTTGTGAAGTCTGGTGAGGTGGCCTGAATGTCGCGCGTCGGAAAAATGCCGATTCCCATCCCCTCGGGCGTGGAGGTGAAGCTCGACGGGCGGCGCATCTCCGTCAAGGGCCCCTTGGGCGCGCTTTCCCGCGAACTGCACCACCGGCCGAAGGTGGAGATAGACGGGGAGCGCATCGTCGTCTCGAGGGTCAGCGAATCCCGCCAGGACAAGTCCCTGCACGGCCTCACGCGCACGCTGATCGCCAACATGGTCGAGGGCGTGGCCAAGGGCTTCGAGAAGGAGCTGGAAATCATCGGCCTCGGCTACCGCGCCGAGGAGAAGGACGGGGGCGTCGTCCTGAACGTGGGCTATTCGCACCCGGTGAACATCCGCCCGATCGAGGGCGTCGCCTTCGAGGTGCAGAGCGACCGCAACCGGACGGCGATCAAGGTGAAGGGCATCGACAAGCAGGTCGTGGGCTGGGTGGCCGCCGAAATCCGCAAGGTGAAGCCCCCGGAGCCCTACAAGGGGAAAGGCATCCGCTACGCGGGCGAGACGGTTCGCCGCAAGGTCGGCAAGGCCGGCGTGTAGCGCGGGAGGTTCCGGGGTGGGCCGATCGGGCAAGGTCGAGGCGAGACTCAGGCGCAAGGCGCGGATTCGCAAGAAGAGCCGCGGGACGAGCGAGCGGCCGCGCCTGTCCGTCTTCAGGAGCGGGGCGCACATCTACGCCCAGGTGATCGACGACGCCTCGGGCGCGACCCTCGCGGCGGCTTCCTCGCGCGAGAAAGGCTTCGCCGCCGAGGCGAAGGCCGCCGAGGACGCGGGCGGGAGCAACGCGGCGGGCGCCGCCATCGTCGGCAGGCTGCTGGCCGAGCGCGCGAAGGCGAAGGGCGTGGAGAAGGTGGTGTTCGACCGCAACGGCTATCTTTATCACGGCCGCGTGAAGGCGCTGGCCGACAGCGTAAGAGAGACGGGGGTCAGTTTCTGATGGCGCGAGAGGCGAGAAGAGGCCGGGGCCGGGAGCAGGAGAATCCCGAGGAGCGCGAATTCATCGATCGCGTCATCTACGTGAACCGCGTGGCCAAGGTGGTGAAGGGCGGCCGCAGGTTCAGCTTCAGCGCCCTGGTGACCGTGGGCGACAGAAAGGGCCAGGTCGGCATCGGCATGGGCAAGGCGAACGAGGTGCCCGAGGCCATTCGCAAGGGCGTGGAGAAGGCGCGCAAGTCGATGGTGCGGGTCTCTCTCGACAAGGAGACCATCCCCCATCGGACGATGGGCCGCTTCGGCGCGGGCCGCGTTCTGCTCAAGCCGGCGGCGCGGGGGACGGGCGTCATCGCCGGCGGCCCCGTGCGCGCGGTGCTGGACGTCGCCGGCGTGCGCGACATCCTGACGAAGTGCATCGGCACGAACAACCCGCACAACGCGGCCAAGGCGACGCTGGCGGGCCTGAGCTCGCTGCGCGGCCGGGAAGAGGTGCTCGCCCTCCGGGGAATCGGCGCGGAGGAGCCCGGCGCCGAAGCCGGCGAAGTCGAAACGAGTGAAGTTGAAGCCGGCGGGGTGGAAGCCGGCGCCTCTGAAGACGCCGGCGCGGACGAATAGAGGCGAGAGATGGCGGAAGGCAAAATCAAAATCACCCTGAGAAAGAGCGTCTCCGGCTCGAACGTGAAGCAGCGCGCCGTTTTGCGGGGGCTGGGCCTGAGGCGGATCGACCAGACGGTCGTGAAGAAGGACAACGACTGCATTCGCGGCATGGTGTTCAAGATCAAGCATCTCGTGAAGGTGGAGGAGGGGGCCTAGCGCCCTGAATGGATATGTCCGGAAACGAAGCGGCGCCGGGAGGCGAATTTACGGGGCTGGGCGATTTGTCCCCCCCCGACGGGGCGGTGAGACCCAGACGCCGCGTGGGGCGCGGGGCGGGCTCCGACCGGGGCAAGACCTCGACGCGCGGCCACAAGGGACAGAAGTCCCGCTCCGGCTATAGTCGGAAGGTGGGCTTCGAGGGCGGGCAGATGCCGCTCCAGCGCCGCCTGCCGAAGCGCGGGTTCAACAATCGCTTCAAAAAGGAGTTCTCGGAGCTGAACGTGGGACGTCTGGGCGCGCTGGCGGAGGGCGCGACCGTTGACGCCGCGACGCTCCGGGCCGCCGGCCTCGTCCGCAAGGTGGGCAGGGACGGCGTCAAGCTGCTGGGCTCGGGCGAGGTGGATCGCGCGCTTCATCTGAAGGTTCAGAAGTGCAGCGCGGCCGCCCGCCGGAAAATCGAAGGCGCGGGCGGCAGCGTCGAAATCGCGCCCCTCCCCTTGAACCCGGAGGCGCGGGAGGGCGAGAGCGCGTGAGGGAAGGCGGCGTCCCCAGCATCTTTCAGGTGCCCGAGCTCAAGAAGCGGATTCTCTTCACGCTCGGAATTCTGGCGGTCTATCGAATCGGGGCGCACGTCCCCACCCCGGGAATCGACACCGTGGCGCTGGCCGCCTTTTTCGCCGAGCTGAGCAGGGGCGGCGGCACCCTCATGCAGTTCTTCGACCTGTTCACGGGCGGCGCCCTGAGCCAGCTGACGATTTTCGCCCTGGGCATCATGCCCTACATCAGCGCCTCCATCATCCTGGAGCTGCTCACGGTCGCGGTTCCCCATCTCGAGCGCCTGAAGAAGGAGGGGGACTCGGGGCGCAAGAAGATCAACCAGTACACCCGCTACGGCACGGTGCTCCTCTCGACGGTGCAGGGCTTCGGCATCGCCGTCGGCATCGAGCAGATGGCCGCTCCCACGGGCGCGCTCGTGGTTCCGGATCCGGGCTGGGGCTTTCGCCTGATGACGGTGCTCACCCTGGTGGCGGGCACCTCGTTCATCATGTGGCTCGGGGAGCAAATCACCGAGCGCGGCATCGGCAACGGCATTTCCCTCATCATTTTCGCGGGCATCGTCGCCGGGCTGCCCGGCGCGATCATCAATACGTTCCGCCTGCTGGGCACCGGCGAGCTGCAGCCTTTCGTCATGCTCGCGCTGACGGTGGGCATGGTCGCCGTCGTGGGCCTCGTGGTCTGGTTCGAGGCGGGGCAGCGCCGCATCCGGGTTCAATACGCGAAGCGGATGGTGGGCCGGAAGATGGCGGGCGGCCAGGAGACCCACCTGCCCCTCAAGGTCAACACCTCCGGCGTCATCCCGCCGATCTTCGCGAGCTCGATGATTCTCTTCCCCGCGACGATCGCGCAGTTCTCGAACGTGGGCTGGCTCCAGCAGCTGAGCGCGGCGCTCACGCCGCCGAGCGCTTGGTACGTGGTGCTGACGGTCGTGCTGATCTTCTTCTTCGCGTATTTCTACACCGCCATCATCTTCAACCCGATGGACGTGGCGGAGAATTTGAGAAAATACGGCGGCTTCGTTCCCGGGAGGCGTCCGGGCCGGCCCACCGCGGACTACATCGACCGCACCCTGAGCCGGCTGACGTTCCTGGGCGCCGTCTATCTGAGCGCCATCGTCATCCTGCCCACGTATCTGATCCAGTGGTTCAACGTGCCGTTCTTCTTCGGCGGCACGGCGCTTCTGATCGTCGTGGGCGTGGCGGTGGACACCCAGCGGCAGATCGAGTCTCACCTGGTGATGAGAAACTACGAGGGCTTCCTGCGGCGCGGCCGCATCCGGGGCCGGGCGGGCTAGCGCGTGAGAATCGTTCTTCTCGGGGCGCCGGGATCGGGCAAGGGCACGCAGGGCGCGGAGCTCTCGAAGTCCCTTCGGATTCCCGAAATCTCGACGGGAGATATGCTGCGGCAGGCGGTGGCGGAGAAGACGGTGCTCGGCCAGAGGGTGGAGAACATCATCAATCAGGGCAGGCTCGTGCCGGACGACCTCATCGTGTCGGTCATCGAGGAGCGCATCTCCCGGAAAGACTGCGGCGAGGGCTTCATTCTGGACGGCTTCCCCAGGACGATCGAGCAGGGCGAGGCCCTGGAGAGGGTCCTGCCCGGAGGGGTGGACGTGGTCATCTACCTGAACGTATCGGACGAGGCCGTGATGTCCCGCCTTGCGGGGAGGCTTACGTGCAGGAAATGCGGCGCGGTGTATCCCCGTGCGGACGCCTCGCTCTGCTCGGTTTGCGGGGGAGACCTCTACCAGCGCGAGGACGACATGAAGAGCACGGTGCAGCGCCGCCTCCAGGTGTATCGGGAGCACACCGAGCCGCTCGTGGCGTTTTATCGCGCAAAGGACAAGCTCGCGGAAATCGAAGGCGAAGGCGACGCGGAGGAAATAGCGAAAAGGGTGGAGGCGGGTATTGCCCAGGTGTTCGCTTAATGGCTATTATTCTTCGTTCGCGCAAAGAAATAGAGCGGCTGCGGGACAGCAACCGGGTGGTGATGCGCGTGATGGAGGAATTGAAGCGGGCGATTCGGCCGGGCGTCTCGACGCTGGAGCTGGACACCCTGGCGGAGCGGATCATTCGGGAGGCGGGGGCGATTCCCGCCTTCAAGGGCTACAGGGGCTACCGGCACGCCATCTGCGCCTCGGTGAACGAGGCGGTGGTTCACGGGGTGCCCTCCGAAAAGAAGCTGAAGGAGGGCGACATCATCAGCGTGGACGTCGGGGCGAAGTTGTATGGCTACTACGGCGATCACGCGGTCACCTTTCCGGTGGGAAGCGTCGGCCCCGGGGCGGGGAAGCTGCTGCGGTGCTGCGAGGAGGCGCTTTTCAAGGGAATCGAGCAGGCCAGGCCGGGCAACCGGCTGTTCGACATCTCCCACGCCGTGCAGAAGCACGCGGAGGGAGCCGGCTTTTCGGTGGTTCGCGCCTACGTGGGGCACGGGGTGGGAACGAATCTTCACGAAGAGCCCCAGGTTCCGAACTTCGGCCAGCCCGGAACGGGGCCGGAGTTGAAGGCGGGCATGGTGCTGGCGATCGAGCCCATGCTGAACATGGGCGTCCATGAGGTGAAGGTGCTGAACGATGAGTGGACGGTCGTCACGGCGGACGAGAAGCTCTCCGCGCATTTCGAGCATTCCGTCGCCATTACGGAAGAGGGCCCGGATATTCTGAGTCTCGCCGCATGAAGAGGCCGCGCCGAGGGGGGAGCCGGAGGCGGAGAAAGCGCGAGCAGGCGGAGCGCGAGGAGCGCGCCCCCAGGGAAGGCGTGATAGAGGTGGACGGCGTCGTCCTGGAGCCTCTGCCGAACGCGATGTTTCGCGTCGAGCTCGAAGGGGGCCACAAGGTGCTCGCCCACATCTCGGGGAAGATGCGGATGCACTTCATCCGCATCCTGCCGGGGGACAACGTCAAGGTGGAGCTCTCGCCCTACGATTTGACGCGGGGGCGGATAACGAGCCGCTACAAATGAGGGGCTTCGGCCCGAACCTGGAGTCAGGCCATGAAGGTGAGGAGTTCCGTCAAGCCGATGTGCGACAAGTGCAAGGTCATCCGCCGCAAGGGGGTCGTGCGCGTCATGTGCTCGAACCCCAAGCACAAGCAGCGCCAGGGCTGAGTCGGGAATAGAGGAGAACGCGAATGGCCCGCATCGCCGGAGTGGACGTTCCCAACGACAAGAACGTCAGCGTCGCGCTGACCTATATCTTCGGAATCGGGCGCGCGTCCGCGGGCAAGATCGCGGCGGAGGCGAAAATCGACGCCCACTCCAAGGTGAAGGATCTCTCCGAGGCCGAGGTGCAGGCCCTGCGCGAGATCATCGAGCGCGGCTACGCGGTGGAGGGCGACCTCAGGAGCCGGGTGACCATGAACATCAAGAGGCTGATGGACATCGGCGCCTACAGGGGGCTTCGGCACCGCCGCGGCCTCCCCGTTCGGGGGCAGAGAACCCACACGAACGCGCGCACCCGCAAGGGACCCCGCAAGACGGTGGGCGCGAAGAAAAAGGACGGCTAGTTTTTCATCTTTCAGGTCGGGAGGCTTCAATTGGCGCAGGCGGGCAGGGGAAGGCGCGGCGGAAAGCGCCGCCGGGAGCGAAGGGCCATCGGCAAGGGCCAGGCCCACGTCCTGGCGACGTTCAACAACACGATGATTTCGATTTCCGACACGGCGGGGAACGTGGTCTGCTGGTCAACGGCCGGCGGGCAGGGCTTCAAGGGCTCCCGGAAGAGCACGCCCTTCGCCGCGCAGATGGCCGCCGCGGACGTCGCCAAGAAGGCGATTGACCTCGGCGTGACCTCGGTGGAGGTCTACGTGAGCGGGCCCGGCTCGGGCCGGGAGGCGGCGATTCGATCGCTCGCCGCGGCGGGGCTCGAGGTGAGCCTCATACGCGACGTAACGCCCATTCCCCACAACGGCTGTCGTCCGCGCAAGCGGCGTCGGGTCTAATCCAGGCGAAGAGGGAGTTCGAGCTTTGGCGCGATACAAGGATTCGGTCTGCCGGCTTTGCCGGAGAGAGGGCATGAAGCTCTTCCTGAAGGGAGATCGCTGCGTCGGGGACAAGTGCTCCTTCGAGAAGCGCAGCTTCCCGCCGGGGCAGCACGGCGCGGCGCGCTCCCGGGGAAAGCTGAGCGAATACGGGCTTCAGCTCCGCGAGAAGCAGAAGGCGCGCCGGGTGTATGGCGTGCTGGAGAAGCAGTTCCGGCTCTATTACAGGGAAGCGGCGCGGCGCAAGGGCGTCACCGGCGACAATCTTTTCTCGCTGCTCGAGTCCAGGCTCGACAACGTCGTGTTCCGGGCGAGTTTCGCGGATTCGCGCAATCAGGCGCGACAGCTCGTGATTCACAACCACGTCCGGGTGAACGGCAGGAAGGTGAATCGCCCGGCGTTCGTCGTGCGGAAGGGCGACGTCGTCGAGATCAAGGAGAAAAGCAGGAAGATCGGGCTGATCCTGCAAAGCGCGGAGAAGGGGAAGGCGCGCGGCGCGCCCGCCTGGCTCGACGTGGATTTCGCGGATCTTCAGGCGCGCGTCCTGGAGCCGCCCAGCCTCCTTGATTCTCAAATCGACATCAACGCGCAGCAGATAGTGGAACTCTATTCCAAATAAACGGCGCGCGCGTCTCGACCGGCTTCCTTCAAGAAATGGTCGGCCGCCGAACGGAGGATCCATGGAAATGACAGTGATTGCCGATCTGGTCAAACCCTCTGGCCTGGAGCCTCAGCCGGAGAGCCTGACCGACACTTTCGGCCGCTTCGTCGCCGAACCCCTGGAGCGCGGGTACGGCGTTACGCTGGGCAACGCGCTTCGCCGGGTGATTCTGTCCTCCCTGCGAGGCGCCGCGTTCACGGGCGTGCGCATCGAGGGGGTGTTTCACGAGTTTTCGAGCATTCCGGGCGTCATGGAGGACGTGACGGAAATCATCCTGAACCTCAAGGACGTCGTCATTCAGATCGATTCGGAAAACGCGCCGGTTCGCATGACCTACCGCCATTCGGGTTCGGCCGGCGTGTTCAGGGCGGGCGACATCGAGGCTCCCCCGGGCGTGAAGGTGCTGACCCCCGACGTGGAGATCGCCAACATGAACGACGAGGCGGACCTCGACGTGGAGTTCGTGGCGAACATCGGCCGCGGCTACGTGCCCGCGGAGAGAAACGTGGACGCGGACCTGGGCCCCCAATTCATTCCGATGGACTCCATCTTCTCTCCCATTCGCCGCTGCGCCTTTCAGGTGGAGAAGACGCGGGTGGGCGACATTACGGACTACGACAAGCTGATTCTCGACGTGGAGACGAACGGCACCATCGCCCCCGTGGACGCGGTCGCCCACGCGGCGAAGATACTGAAGGACAACCTCCAGATATTCATCAACTTTGAAGAGGAGGAGGCGCCCCAGGCGCCCAAGGTGGATGAGCGCAAGCAGCGGATGGCGGAGAACCTCGCCCGGAGCGTGGAGGAGCTCGAACTCTCGGTTCGCAGCTATAACTGCCTGAAAAACGTGCGAATCCGCACGCTGGGCGAACTGGTGCAGAAATCCGAGAGCGACTTGCTGAAGACGAGAAACTTCGGGCGCAAGAGCCTGAACGAGATTCGTGATATTCTCATGAACATGGGCCTGTCCCTCGGGATGGATTTGAGCCACATGGATCTTCCGCCGGTGGAGTCGATCCCGCGGAATGATTCCGGAGAAGGGTAGGGGACGCGAAGATGCGGCACCGATGGCACGGCAGGAAACTGGGGCGCACCTCGAAGCACCGCGACGCGATGACGAGGAACATGGTGACCTCCCTGATTGACGAGGAGCGGGTGCGGACGACCCTGGCGAAGGCCAAGGAGGTGCGCCGCCACGCCGAGCGCGTCATCACCGTGGGCAAGCGGGGCACGCTTCACGCCCGCCGCCGGGTCGCGTCCTATCTCAAGACCCCGGGGGCGGTCGCCAAGCTCATGGACACCATCGCCCCGAGGTACGCGGAGCGGCCGGGAGGCTACACCCGGATTCTGCGGCTTCCGCCCCGGCAAGGGGACGCCGCGCCCATGGCGATCCTGGAGCTGCTCGACAGGGACACCTCGAAAGAGGAAGAAAGGCGCGCGCGCCGCCTGAAGAAAAAAGAGGCGGAAGGGGAGGCGTAGGCGCCCGCGGCGCGAGAGACGCCCGAGGGGAGAGCCGCCGAGGCTCTCCTTTTTTGTTGAAGCCGGAAGGACGCGGAGGCGCGCCGTTGACTGATTCGAGGGGACGCCCGGACGCGAATGGCTGCTTCGTCTGCGGGCCCGACAACCCGATTGGCCTGAAAATCACCTTCCGGCTGGAGGACGGCGTCTGCCGCGCCGAATTCACGCCGGAACCCGCCCATCAGGGCTACGACGGCGTCACGCACGGCGGAATCGTATTCAGCGTTCTGGACGACGTCATGGCGAACTGGCTTTTTCTGAAGGGCGTCCGCGCCTACTCGGCGCGAAGCGAGATTCGCTACCGGGACCCTCTTCCGGTCGGCACCCCTTTGCTGCTCGAGGGAAGGCTGAAGAAGAAAAAGGGCCGGTTCGTCGTTCTGGAGGGGAGGGCGATCAGGGCCGGGGACGGTCGGACCGTCGCCGAGGCGGAGAGCACGTTTCACGTCGTGGAAGACGGGACGGGCGATTGATGAAAATCGGGCTGCCGAGGGAAATCAAGCGGGATGAATACCGGGTCGCCCTCACGCCCGGCGCCGTGGAGGCGCTCTCGGAGGCCGGCCACCTCGTGATGGTCGAGAAGGGCGCGGGCCTGGGCGCCGGAATCCCGGATGAGGACTACGAGAAGGCGGGCGCGCGCCTCGCCTCCTCCGCCGGGGAGGTCTGGGCGAAGGCGGAGATGATCGTCAAGGTGAAGGAGCCCCTGAGGTCGGAGTTTCCGCTCATGCGCAAGGGGCAGATTCTGTTCGGCTTCCTGCATCTGGCCGCCTCCCGGCCCCTCGCGCGCGCCCTCTTGAGGCGGGAGGTCTACGGCGTCGCGTTCGAGACGGTGAGTTCTCCCGACGGCGTTTTGCCCATCCTTCAGCCCATGAGCGAGATAGCGGGCAGAATGGCCGTGCAGGAGGGGGCCAAGTATCTGGAGAAGAACGCGGGCGGACGCGGCGTCCTGCTGGCCGGGGCGCCGGGCGTTCCCCGGGGGAACGTGGTCATCCTCGGGGCGGGCATCGTGGGGAAGAACGCGGCCAAAATCGCGGTCGGGATGCACGCGGGCGTCACGGTGTTCGACATCAACCACGCGCGGCTCGAATACATCGACGATATTTTCGACGGTCGGGTCAAGACGCTGGTCTCGACGCGCTTCGCCGTCCGGGAAGCCGTCCGCGAGGCGGACCTGGTCATCGGCGCCGTTCTGGTGCCCGGCGCGCGCGCGCCCGTCCTGGTGCCGCGCGAGATGCTGGGGGAGATGAACCCGGGCTCCGTCGTCGTGGACGTGGCGGTGGACCAGGGCGGTTGCGTGGAGACGATACGCCCCACCTATCACTCCAGGCCCACCTACGTGGTTGACGGCATCGTCCACTACGGCGTGGCGAACATGCCGGGGGCCGTTCCCCGCACGAGCGCCGTCGCGCTCTCGAACGCCGTCCTCCCCTACGCCCTGGAGCTGGCCAACCTGGGCCTGAAAGAAGCGGTGACGCGCAATCCGCGCCTCGCCGACGGCCTGAACGCGGCCGAGGGGCGCATCACCCACGCCGGCGTGGCGAAGGCGCTGGGCATGAAGCGCGCGCGCGCCGAAGAAATTTTTTGTGAGATACCGCCCGGCGTTTGAAGCCCGGCCGCCGCGGATTATTTCTTGATGAGGTCCAGCACGAATTTCCCCTGAGTTTCCAGGTGGCTTATCACCAGCCGCTCGGCGCCTCTGCCGTCGCCTTCGAGAATGGCGCGGAGAATTTCCTCGTGCTCGGCCATGGAGCCGTCGAGGCGATCGGGCGCGTGAAGCGTCACCACGCGGGTCTTCATGATTTGCTGCCGCAGGTTCCCGATGAGCGCCTGGAGCCTTGAATTCCCGCAGGCGCCCGTGATGCGCCGATGAAAATCGCGGTTCGCCGCCCAGTAGGCGTCCACCTCGCCGCGCTCGTGATGCCGCTTCAGCTGCTGGAAAAACCGGCGAAGCGCTTCGCTCGCCCGTCCTTTCCGGAGGTTCGGGGCGGCGAGGCGCGCGGCGAGGCCCTCCAGCACGCTGGTGATGGCGTAGATGTCCAGCACCTCGTCTTCGCTCAGACGGCTCACGTGCGCCCCCTTGTAGGGAACGACGGTGATGTAGCCTTCCGCCGCGAGCTCCCGAAAGGCCTCCCGAAGCGGCGTCCGGCTCACGCCCATGGATTCGGTGAGCGAGGTCTCGACCAGCTTGTCCCCCGGCTGGAGGGTTCCGTTCAGGATGGCGTCCTTGATCTGATCGGACGCCATCTTGCTCAGGGACTTGGGCTTCTCGATTTGAACGCCCGGTATCCGCATGTCGCGCCTCAGACCACGCCTTCTTCTCTCAGGGCGCTTCTTTGCGCCTCGTCCATTCCGAGGACGACTTCGAGCACCTCGTCCGTGTGCTGGCCCAGCGCGGGCGGGGGCGTCCGCACGGCGCCCGGTGTTTCGGAGAGCTTGATGGGCACGCCGGTCACCTTCGTGGGTCCGGCGACGGGCGCGTCGACGTCCATCACCATCTCCCGGGCGAGCACCTGGGGATCGCTCAGCGTCTGGCCGAGGTTGTTTATCGGGCCGCACGGAACGCCGGCCCCCCGCAGCGCCTCGATGGTCTCTTCCACCGTCTTTTCGGCGAAAAAGGCGTCGAGAATCCGCTGGAGCGCCTCCCGGTTGCTCACCCGATCCTTGTTGACGGCGAACCTGGGGTCTTCCTTGAGGCTCGCCAGCCCCATCGCGTCGCAGAATCTTCGCCACAGGCTGTCGTTGCCCACGCCCAGGTTGAAGTATCCGTCCCCGCACGAGTAGGTTTCATAGGGCGTGATGGAGGGGTGCCTGTTCCCCCGCCTCGGCGGGACGCGGCCGGTGGCGAAGTAGCCGTTCGCATGGTAGGCGAGGAGCGCCACCTGCCCGTCGAGCATGCTGACGTCCACCATTTGGCCGACCCCCGTTTTCTCCCGGTGATACAGGGCGAGCATGACGCCCTGGGCGGCGAGCATCCCCGCCGTGATGTCGGCGATGGAGGCGCCCACCTTGGTGGGCGGGCCGTCGGGGTCTCCCGTAATGCTCATCACCCCGCCCTCGCCCTGGATGACCACGTCGAAGCCGGGCTCGCTTCTCCGGGGGCCGGTCTGGCCGAAGCCGGAGAGCGAGGCGAATATCATCCGGGGGTTGGCGCGGCGGATCTCCTCCCAGGAAAACCCGAGCTTCTCCAGCGCGCCGGGCCTGAAATTCTCGACCATCACGTCGCCCTTGCGAATCAGATCGCGCAAAAGCGCCTTTCCGCGCTCATCCTTGAGGTTGAGCGTGAGGCTTTTCTTGTTCCGGTTGATGGAGAGGAAATACGCGCTCACGCCGT
Organism: bacterium; assembly: GCA_965242545.1. Lineage (GTDB taxonomy): Bacteria > UBA8248 > UBA8248 > UBA8248 > UBA8248 > Bin107. Next base: position 2,256,436 of record OZ251456.1, on the reverse strand, counting down.
TCAGGAAGGGAGGGCCCCAGCTTCGCGTGTCGTCTCCGCCGTCGGGGTTTTCGATCTTGATGATCTCGGCGCCCATGTCGCCCAGCATCATGGTGCAGTAGGGCCCCGCCAGAATTCGCGTCAGGTCGATGACCCGGATGCCTTCCAGTGGTCCAGCCATGAGAGATTCGCTCCGTCAGGTTCGGATTAACGATATCAGCGCGCCGGCCGCAATCGCCGAGCCGATGACGCCGGCCACGTTGGGCCCCATGGCGTGCATGAGCAGAAAATTCCCGGGGTTCTCGTCCGCGCCCACCTTCTGAACGACGCGCGCCGCCATGGGAACCGCGCTCACGCCCGCCGCGCCGATGAGGGGGTTGATCGGCGTTCGGCTGAGCGCGGCCATGATTTTGCCGAAGATCACGCCGGCGGCGGTTCCGATGCCGAAGGCGACGAACCCCAGCAGCAGGATGCCGATGGTCTCCCACTTCAGAAAGGTCTCGGCCGTCATTGAGGCGCCCACGGAGACGCCGAGGAATATCGTCACCATGTTGAGCAGCGCGTCCTCGGAGGTTTTGAGGAGCCGCTCGACGACGCCGCACTCCCGAAAGAGATTGCCGAGCATGAGCATCCCGATGAGGGGCGCGGCCGAGGGCAGCAGAAGGCCCGTGAGCAGCGTCGTGACGACGGGAAAGAGGATGCGGACGGGCCTTGCGATTTCCCTGAGCTGCGTCATCGCCCGTCCGCGCTCCTCCCTGGTGGTCAGCGCCCTCATGATGGGGGGCTGTATCATGGGCACGAGCGCCATGTAGCTGTAGGCGGCCACGGCGATGGGCCCCAGCAGGTGGGGCGCCAGCTTCGACGCGGTGTAGATGGCCGTGGGGCCGTCCGCGCCGCCGATGATGCCGATGGCGCCGGCTTCGGGCAGGGTGAAGCCCAGGAAGATGCTCCCGAGCAGGGTGGCGAAGATGCCGAACTGCGCCGCCGCGCCCAGGAGCAGCGTCTTCGGGTTCGCCAGCAGGGGGCCGAAGTCCGTCAGCGCGCCGATGCCCATGAAGATCAGGGGCGGAAACACGCCGGCCTTCACCCCGAAATAGAAGTAGCGGATGAGGCCGCCCTCCTCGAATACGCCCGTCTCCGGGAGATTGGAGAGCAGCATTCCGAATCCGATGGGTACCAGGAGCAGGGGCTCGAAGCCTTTCCGGATGGCGAGGCAGAGCAGGAGGCAGGAGATGGCGAGCATGAGGAGGTCGCCGGCTTCCATGGCGGCGAAGCCGGTGACGGAGACGAAGTCGGCGACCGAGGAGGACAGGCGGCTCATGCAACCTCCATCAGCAGCTGGGAGGCTTCCACCTTGTCGCCTTTTCGCACGTGAACCGCCTGAACGACGCAGTCCGAATCGGCGGAGATCACGTTCTCCATCTTCATCGCCTCCAGCACGAGGAGCGCGTCCCCGGCGCGCGCCTTCTGGCCCGCGGCCGCCTCGACGGAGAGAACCACGCCCGGCAGGGGGGCGAGTATCTTCCCGCCGCCCGTGGGCCGGGTCGCCGGCCTTCGCGCGGCGGCGGGCGGGCGGGGGGCGGAAGGGGCGGCCGCCTCCTCCTCTTCCACCTGCACGCGATGCGTCCGGCCGTCTATCGTGACGTCGAGGCCGTTCGAGCCGGGGTCGCGCTCGACGCTCACCTCATGGCGCTTCCCGTCGATGGTCAGATGAAAGTTTCTCAACGCCTGCTCCATGGGTCGGGAGGCCCCGGGCGGGCGGCTCGCGCCCACGCGGAATCCGCGCCGCGCCGCACTTTCGGAACGCGAACCCCGGCGTCTTCCGTCTCCAGAAAATATCCGGCGGCGGCCGCCAGGACGACCTCCAGCTCCCCGTTTGCAGCCGGGGCTTTCGCGTCTTCCGCGCCCGCCCCGCTTCGCTCCCGCTTCGCGCCGAAGCATCTCTCCAGCAGCTGGATGACGATCATCAGGGCGATCAGGGAGCCGAAGACGACGCCCATGCCGATGATGGTCAGCAAAATGCCGGGCGTGAACGCATCCACAGGGGAATCCTCATCTCGTATCAGAGCGGGATGTTTCCATGCTTTTTCCGGGGCCTCTCCTCCCGCTTGCGCTCGGTCATCTCCAGGGCGCGGAGGAGCGCGCCCCTCGTGCGGCGCGGCTCGATGACGTCGTCCACGAGCCCCAGCTTCGCCGCCGCGTAGGGCTTGGCGAAGCGCTCCCTGTATTCCGCTATTTTCTCCCGGCGAACCTTTTCGGGGTCCCGGGCCTCGGCGATCTCGCGCCTGAAGATGACGTTGGCGGCGCCTTCGGGGCCCATCACGGCGATCTCGGCGAACGGATAGGCGAGAACGCGGTCGTAGCCCAGGCCGAATCCGCTCATCGCGATGTAGGCGCCGCCGTAGCTCTTCCGGACGATGAGGGCGATTTTCGGCACGGTCGCCTCGCTGTAGGCGAAGAGCACCTTGGCGCCGTGGCGAATGACGCCCCCGTATTCCTGCCGGGTTCCGGGCAGATAGCCGGGCACGTCCACGAAGTTGACGAGGGGGAGGCTGAAGGCGTCGCAAAAGCGCACGAAGCGGGCGAGCTTGTCCGAGCTGTCGATGTCCAGAACGCCGGCCAGGTGGGCGGGCTGGTTTCCCGCGACGCCGACGGGCCGTCCGCCCAGACGGGCGAAGCCGACGACGATGTTTTTGGCGAATTCCGGCTGAACCTCCAGGAAGTCGCCTTCGTCGAAAACGCCCGTCACCAGGCTCCGGACGTCGTAGGCGCGCCCGGCCTCCGGGGGAACGACGCCGTCCAGGTCGGGATTCTCGTCGGGCGGCCACGCCGGGCTTTCGGACAAGGGAGGGTCGTCGAGGTTGTTCGAGGGCAGGAAGGAGAGGAGCTTCTTCACCATGGCGAAGCATTCGCGCTCGTCCCCGGCCAGAAAGTGCGCGTTCCCGCTCGTCGCGCTGTGAACCGCGCCGCCGCCCAGCGCCTCGACGGACACGTCCTCTCCCGTCACCGCCTTGATGACGTCCGGCCCCGTGATGAACATCTTGCTCAGTCCATCGACCATGAAGACGAAGTCCGTGAGGGCGGGCGAATAGACCGCGCCGCCGGCGCAGGGCCCGAGGATGACGGAGATCTGGGGGATCACGCCGGACGCGCGCGTGTTGCGGTCGAAGATGCGCGCGTAGCCGTGAAGCGAGAGAACGCCCTCGTGGATGCGCGCCCCGCCGGAGTCGAGAATGGTGACGATGGGCGCGCCGGCCTTCAGGGCGAGTTCCTGCGTCCTGACGATTTTTTCGGCGTGCATCTCCCCCAGCGAGCCGCCGAGGGCGTCGAAATCCTGCGAGGCCGCGAACACGAGCTGGCCGTTCACGTGTCCGCTTCCGGTGATGACGCCGTCGCCGGGCGCGCGCCTCGCGTCCATCCCGAAATCGGACGACCGCGATTCGACGAAAAGGTTGATCTCCGAGAAGCTGCCGGCGTCCAGCAACAGGTCGAGCCGCTCCCTGGCGGTCAGCTTCCCCCGGGCGCGCTGACGCTCCTTCGCCGCCTCGCCGCCCAGCGCCCGCGCCCCGGAGGCGAGTTCCTTCAGTTCGTCAATCGGGTTTCGCTGATCCGGTTCCGGCGGCAACGATCCTCTCCCCAAAAGTGTATATTGCATACAATCATCTTCGGCGGGCGAAGTCAAGGATTCCCGCGAATTTCAAGCGGACGCGGGAGGTTTTGGGCAGGATTGACGCGGCGCGCTTTTCGCCCGGTCGATGCGACGGATCAAACCGCGGACGGCTCCCATTCCGGGACGCCGGCGTGGAGGAGCTGCCCGGGCAGCTGGCGGTTCAGGATTTTCTCGGCGCGGGCGACGGCCTCCAGGAGTTTCGGGAGACGGACGCCGGTTTCGATTCCCATCTCGTGGAGCATGTTGATCGCGTCCTCGCTCGCGACGTTGCCGGTGGCGCGTGGCGCGAAGGGACAGCCGCCCAGTCCGCCGATGGAGGCGTCGAACGTATCGACGCCCGCCTCCAGGCCCGCCAGGAGGTTCGCCAGGCCGGCGCCCCTCGTGTTGTGGAGGTGGAGCGCGCAGCGAACGGAGGGGAATTTGTCGATGATATGCCGGGTGAGCCTTTTTATCTCCGCCGGGTTCGTCATGCCCACGGTGTCGGCCAGGGCGATTTCTCCGCAGCCCATGTCCGCGTATTCGCCCACCACCCATTCGACGTCCCCGTAGGGGATGCGCCCCTCATACGGGCATCCGAACGCGGCGACGACGCCTCCCCTGAGCTTGAGGCCGGCGCCCCGCGCCATCCCCGCGACTTCCCGCGCCGCCTCGAGCATTTTCTCCCGGCTCGCCCGCATGTTCTTCTGGTTGAACGTCTCGCTGGCGGCGACGAACAGCATGACGCGATCCAGCTCGCACTCGAGGGCGCGCTCCATCCCGCGCGCGTTGGGAACGAGGGCTTCATACTCCGCTCCCGCGCCTCGCCTGCAGCCGGCCAGCACCTCCCTGGCGTCCCTCATCTGCGGCACGTGCTTCGGGCTGACGAAGCTCGTCGCCTCGATGCGGCGCGCTCCGGCGTCGGCGATGGCGTCGAGAAGGCTGATTTTCTCCTCCGGCGAAACGTATCGCTTTTCGTTCTGAAGGCCGTCTCTCGCGCCCACCTCGACGATGGTGACCTGCGTGGGAAGACTCATCGCGCGTTCGCTCCTGAATGAGTAAAGGACCTGTTCTCCGCCAAGCCGGGACCCGCGCTGTATTCTCGATGCGTGCGCCGCCGCCCGCCCGATGAAGGAGCGGCGATCATTCGGGCGCGTAGATGCGGATGTCCGGCAGGGTGCGGTATTCGTCCCCGCAGTCCACGCCGTAGCCGACGACGAAATGATCCTCTATCGTGAATCCGACGTGATCCGCCTCTATCCGCGCTTCTCTTCTCGCCGGCTTGTCGAGCAGAACGCATGTCCTCAGCGAGGCGGGGCGCTTTTCCTTCAGGAGAGAGAGCGTGTTCGAGAGCGTGTGGCCCGTATCCAGAATGTCGTCGATGAGCAGCACGTTCCGCTCTTCGACGTCGCCCAGGAACCTGGCTTCGATTTCCACGTGTCCCGTGCTTTTCGTGCCCATCCCGTAGCTCGACGCCACGAGAAACCCGAGCGTGGCGTCGCGCGCGAGGGCGCGGGTGAGATCGACGCCGAAGAAAAGGGCGCTCTTCAGTATCATGACGGCGTGAATCGGGCCGGCGGGCAGCTTCGCGTTGATTTCGGCGGCGAGCTTCGGGATGCGGTTCTCGATGTCCGCCCGGGGTATCAGAACTTTGCGCGCGGGCATGGCTTATTCGAGCGCTTCCGATAGAAGCCGCTTCATGTCCTCCCGTGTCGAGGGAACCGGGTTCGTGCTGACCTGGTGGCTTTCCGCCGCGTCCTTCGCCAGGACGTCCAGGTCTTCGCCGACGACGTCCGCCTCTCTGAGGGTGCCCGGAATGCCGACGTCCCTGTTGAGCTCTCGGACGGCGGCTATCGCCGTCTCCGCCGTCCGCGCCGCGCCCTCTCTTTGGTCGGGACGAGCGAGGAGCGGCGCCATGCGCGCGTAGGTCTCCCGCATGGCGGGGAGGTTGAACTCCATGACGGACGGCAGGAAGATGCCGTTCGCCGTGCCGTGATGAAGCCCGTGATAGGCGCCCAGGGGATGCGCGAGCGAATGCACGATGCCGAGGCCGGTGTTGGTGAAGGCGCGTCCGGCGAGCGTGGCCGCCAGGGAGACGGCGTCGGCCGCCTCCGGATCCGAAGGGTCGTCCACGTAGGCCCTGCCGTGTTCGCCGATGAAGGCGATGGCCTGAAGCGCCAGGGCTTCCGTCCAGGGGCTGGAGGCGGGCGATCCGATGGATTCTATCGCGTGGGTGAGGGCGTCCATCATCGCGCCCGCCGCGATGTGGGAGGGGAGCCTCGCCAGCAGCGCGGAATCGACGAGGGCGACTTTGGCGAACAGCGAGGGGTCGGCCATGACGGTTTTGATTTTCAGCGCCGTGTCCGTGACGATGGCGCTCATGGTGACCTCGCTGCCCGTGCCGGCCGTCGTGGGAACGGTGATGAGCGGCGGGCCGGGCTTCACGGCCTTTCCCCGGCCGTAGTAGTCGCTTGGCGCGCCTCCGTTCGCCACGATGGCGAGGGCCGCCTTGGCGGTGTCCATGCTGCTCCCCCCGCCCGCGGCGATGAAGCCGTCGCACCCTCGCTCCTGATAGAAATCCCGCGCCTTGAGGATGCTCTCGTCCGTCGGGTTCGCCTCCGCCTGATCGTAGAACCGGTAATCGACGGAGGCGCTTTTCAGTCCGTTCAGAAGGGAATCCAGCGCGCCGCTCCCGGCGAGTCCCGGGTCGGTGACGAGCATGGGCCTCGACGTTCCGAGGCCCTTCGCCTCTTCTCCGAGGCGGGCCGCCTCTCCGCGACCGAAGCGAACGCGGGGGCCGGACGCGATTTGAAACGCTTTCACCATGCGGATGCTCCTTCGTCAAGCGGATGAGGCTTCGGGGAATGCGCGAAGCGCGGCCTCATAGTCTTTCTCCGTGTCGATATCGAGGAAGATACCATCATCGGGCAGGTCGAGGAAAACGACTTTCCCGGGAGATTCGGCTTCCAGTTTTCTGATGACGCGCCTCCCGCCCTCGTCCCCGGTCGCCCGCAGCAGATCTTCTCTCAGAGAGGCTGAGAAAAGCGCGGGGCTGCCGCGCCTGCCCTTGAAGCGGGGCGCCACGATTTGCGCGCTCGGCCGGGACGCTTCATAAAGAAGCATCATGTCGTTCACGATGCGGGCGGTCAGCAGAGGCTGATCTCCCGGGGCGAACAGATAGGCGTCGGCGGTTTCCGCCGCCGCGCGCACCCCGGCGATCACGCTCGCGCTTTGCCCCTCCGCGTAGCGGGGATTATGCGCGAAGCGGACGGCCAGCCCGCTCAGGGCTTCCCGCGTCATCGCCTCGTCGCGGCCCGTGACGACGACGACCTCCGAGACCGCGCTCTCCAGGAGGGCTTTCGCCGTTTTCCGGATGACGGTCTCGCCGCCCAGGGGCAGCAGGAGCTTGTTCCGCCCCAGGCGCCTCGAGAGGCCGGCGGCGAGGGCTATCGCCGTGACGCGGGGCGAATTCGCCATCGGGTCGCTTTCCGTGGAAGTGAGCAGGGAGCGGGCGCGTTCGTCCGACATCCTAGGAAGGGGGGCTTTGGGATGTCAACGCCCGATCCGCCGCGCGCCCCGGAAGCCGCTCCGTTGACAAGGACGCGCCCCGGCCTTACTATCGCGAGGCTTCTCAAAACCCGCGACGACCCGCCGCCGGAATCCGGGCGAGACTTGAGGCTCGCCGGCTCCCGGCGTCGATTCGAGGGACGCGCTTCGCTCGACGCGCCGCGAAGCGCCGGATGGATCGCTTACAGCCCGGCAGGCCGAAGGAGGATACCATGGCGTATAAGAATCATGAAATTGTCGATCTCACGCAGGAAATCTATCAGGGGCAGCCGGTGTTCGTTGGTCACCCCGAAACCTGGCGCTGGACGAACATGACGCACGAGGAAAGCGCCGCCAGCGGACGCTTCAAGAGCGAGATGAGCTATTACTCCGGCATCGTTCAGTTCTGCGAGCACGGGCCCACGCACGTGGATTCCATCAGCCATTTGGATCCTTCGCCCGACGCGGCGCACATCGACGAGATGAACTTCGACTCCTTCTACGGCCGGGGCATAGCGATTGACTTCGAGAACGTGGAGGACAACGGCTACATCAGCGCGGACGACGTAAAAAGGCGTCTCGACCACTACGGCTGCGAGATAAAGCCGGGCGACACCCTCCTCTACACCTACGGACACTACAAGCGGCACTACCCGACCCCCCTCTACACCACGGCCTATGCCGGCTGGACGCGCGACGCGGCCGAATACGTCTATGGCGAATGCGGCGCCCTCAACGTGGGCACCGACGCCCCGAGCATGGACATGGCGCACAGCCCGGAATACCCCTGCCACCTCGTTTGCCGCGAGCTGGGCCGCACCAACACGGAGAATCTTTGCAACATCGAGGACGTGGTGGGCAGGGAGTTTCTCTACGTCGGGCTTCCGCTCAGGATTCGAGGTGGGTCGGGCTCGCCGATTCGGGCGATCGCCGTGCTGAACGCCTGATTCCCTTCGCGCGAGGCGGACGTGAAGGCCTTGGTGAAGCGGGCGAAAGGGCCGGGCGGCATGGCGCTTCTCGACGTGGAGGAGCCCGCCGCGGGCCCCGGGCAGGTGAAGATAGAAGTCGCCCACGCCGGCATCTGCGGCACGGACGTTCACATCGCCCGGGGCGATTTTTTTCACTACTTTCCTCCCGTGATCCTGGGCCATGAGTTCTCGGGCCGGGTCGCGGAAGTCGGACGGGGGGTCGAGGGGATTCCCGTGGGCGCGCGGGTGACGGCCGAACCCACGAAATCGACCTGCCGCGTATGCCCGCACTGCCTGTCGGGCCGCTACAATCGTTGCGATGAGCGCGACATCGCGGGCGTGGTGAGCCATGGCGCCTTTACCGACTACGTGGTCACGCGGGCCGCGTCCGTTCACCTCCTGCCGGACGGCGTGAGCCTCAAGGCGGCCGCGCTGTCGGAGCCTCTGGCGGTGAGCGCGCATGGCCTGTGCGAGCAAAGCGGCGTGCGCGAGGGCGACGTCGTCCTCGTCATGGGGCCGGGCGCCATCGGGCTGGCGTGCGTTCAGGTGGCTCTCGCCCACGGCGCCCGGGTTCTGGCGGCGGGCAGGACGAAGGACGCCCGCAGGCTCGCTCTCGCCCGCGCGTTCGGCGCGGAGCGGACGATGAACGCCGAAAAAGAGGACGTTCTCGAAGCGGTTCGGGAGGCGACGGGCGGCTGGGGGGTCGATTTGGCGGTCGAGGCGGCGGGAGCGCCCGGCGCGCTGGAGGTTTGCGTCGAGGCGGTGAGAAAGGGGGGCGAAGTCCTTCAGGCGGGACTGCCCGGCGCGCCCGTTCCCCTTGACGCGGATCGATTGGCGTATAAGGAGGTTCGCCTGATCGGAACGTTCGGCCAGAAGCGCTCCGCCTGGCTCCGGGCGCTCGCGCTGCTCGAAGCGGGCCGAATCGACGCCGAAGCCATGATATCCGACGCGCTGCCGCTCGACGACTGGGAGGCGGGCTTCGACATCATGAGGCGGGGAGCCGGGCTGAAGGTGCTCCTCTCGCCCGCCGGATAGCGGGGCGGGGAGAATGCCGGCGGCTCCGGTCGGGCGGCCGGGAGGTTCGGAGCGAACCGAAACGTTCATTCAAGAGGATGGCGCGCATGAGCATCGACCCCAAGGAGTTCAGAACAGCCCTCGGCAGGTTCGCCACGGGCGTCACGGTCGTCACCGCGAAAGCCGGGCCGAAGGCCCGGGGAATGACGGCGAACGCCTTTTCTTCCCTCTCGCTCGATCCGCCGCTCGTTCTGGTGTGCTTCGACAACAGGGCGTCGAGCCTGAAGGTCGTTCAGGAGGCGCGGAAATTCGCCGTCAATTTCCTGTCCGAGGGGCAGAAGGGCGCCTCCGACTGGTTCGCGGGCAAGGGCCGGGACGCGGAGGATCAGTTCGCGGACGTCGCGCACGAGGCGGGCGAGAACGGCTCGCCCCTCCTCAAGGGGAACGCGGGCGTTCTGGAGTGCGACCTGCATGAGGAGCTTCCGGGCGGGGATCACACCATCGTCGTGGGGCGCGTGACCCGCGCGCTGGTGGAGGAGGAGGCGCCCCCCCCGCTTCTTTTCTACGGCGGCGCGTATCGCAAAATGGACATGGACGGCGCCTACGACTGAGTTTCGTCCCCGAAGCGGGTTTCACGAATTTCGCGGGAGTTCCCTTGGCTTCGTTTCGCGCGGTTGCGTTCGACCTTTTCGACACGCTCGTCGATTTTGACGCCTCCCTTTTTCCGGTGGCGGAAATCGACGGAAAGCAGGAGAGAACCACCTCGAAAGCGGCTTATGACGCGCTTTACGAGAGCGGCTTCCCGGTGCCGAACTACCCGGCCTTCCACCAGCTCTGGATGCGGAATTCACGGGAAGTGTGGGGAGAGCGCAACCGGGATCCCGAACACAGGGAGATTCGCTCGATCCGCCGCTTCGAGCGGCTGACGGCGCTTCTCGTGGCCATCGCCCCGAAAGACAGGGCGCGGGCCGCGAAAACGGCCCTGAACGCCCACATGCGCGCCATCGAGCGCTCCGTCGCGTTCGAGGCGGGCCGGCTCGACGTCTTGCGGAAGATAAAGGACGCCGGCCTGCCGACGGCGCTCGTCAGCAATTTCGACCACGCGCCCACCGCCTGGCGAATCATCGAGCGGGAGGGCATCGCCCCCTATCTCGACGCCGTGCATATTTCGGAGGACGAGGGCTTCCGAAAGCCGGCGGCCTCCCTGTTCCTGAACGCGGCGAAGAAGCTGGGCGCGGCGCCGGGCGAGACGCTCTTCGTGGGCGACACGTTCGAGGCCGACGTGGAAGGCCCGCAGGGGGTGGGGATGCCGTGCGCCTGGCTCAACAGAAAAGGAGCGGCCGTTCCGGAAGGCCGCCGGCCGCCCGATTTCGAGATCGAAAGCCTGGAGGGCGCGCTTTCGATTCTCGGATTGTAGGCTCGGGCGAAGGGGTTTCGCCTTGTCGGTTCTTGCGCTTCAGCACGCGGACGTGGAAAGGCTCTCGACTCTGGAAGAGACGCTCGCGCGGAAGAAGGTTCCGTTCCGCCATGCCGCCCTTCACAGGGGGGAGCGCCTCCCGCGCTCTTTGGAGGAGCTCGAGGGGGTGAAAGCCCTCGTCGTCCTGGGCGGGCCGATGGGCGTCTATGAGAGCGGGAAATATCCCTGGCTGGCGGAGGAGATCCGCTTTCTCGGCGAGGCGCTTCGCGCGGGGTTTCCCGTCTACGGTCTCTGTCTGGGCGCGCAGCTCATGGCGGCCGCGCTGGGGGCGCGCGTTTATCCGGCGGAAGAGAAGAAGGAGATCGGCTGGTTTCCGGTGGAGCTGACGAAGGCGGCGCGGGAGGATCCGCTGCTCGGAGACGAGGAGCCGTCCTTCCCCGTTTTCCAGTGGCACGGCGATGCGTTCGACATCCCGGAGGGCGCCGTTCATCTCGCGTCCTCCGCGCGATACCCCCATCAGGCGTTCCGCTGGGGGGAGCGCGCCTACGCCTTTCAGTTTCACCTCGAAGTCGGGCTGGATGACGTCTCCGCCTGGCTGGACGCGTTTCGGGACGACCTGGCCTCGCCGCGCTCGGACGCGGACCCGCGGGCGATACTGCGGGACGCGCGGGCGCATCTGGAGGCTTTGAACGGGCGCGCCGCGCGCTGGTTCGCGCGCTGGCTCGCTCTCTCCGGGCTGGCGGACGCGCCGCCCTGAGGCCGCGCTCCCTTGCCGGCGAAGGGCCGCTCCCCCAGGATGCGAGCCTCCATGGCGGGCGCCGCTTCGTGATTTCCGCGCAGGACATAAAGGAACCCTTCATGCCAGAACCCGTTCGCGGCGAGATCGTCGCCATCGGCACCGAAATGCTCCTGGGCGACCTCATCGACACCAACAGCGCCTTCATCGCGGGCCAGCTCAAGTCGATCGGCGTCAACATGTATTTCAAGACGACCGTCGGCGACAACCTGGAGAGAATCGCCGGCGTCATCGCTCAGGCGCACGAGCGCTCCCAGGTGGTCATCACCACGGGCGGGCTGGGACCCACGGTGGACGACCTCACGCGGGAGGCCTGCGCGAAGGTGATGGGCGCGGAGCTCGAGTTCCGGCAGGATCTGCATGACTACATCAGCGCCTATTTTCAGCGCCGCGGCTTCCGGATGAGCGAGAACAACAGAAAGCAGGCCTATATTCCCGCGGGCGCGACCCCCATCGAGAATCCGCGCGGAACCGCGCCCTGCTTCATGTGCGAGGACGAGAAGGGGATCATCATCGTGAGCCCGGGCGTTCCGCACGAGATGCGCTACATCATCACCGAACGCGCGGTGCCCATCCTGCGGGAGAAGTTCGACCTGGGCGAGGTCATCAGGACGCGCGTGCTGAAAACCTGCGGCCTCGGCGAATCGCGCGTCGATGAGCTGATATCCGACCTTTTCCGCGAGTCGATCAACCCTAGCATCGGCGTTCTCGCCCATCCCGGGCAGGTGGACGTGCGCATCACCGCGCGCGCGGCGAGCGTCGAGGAGGCGGAGACCCTGATCGACGGGCTGGAGGTCAAGGTGCGCGAAATCCTGGGTTCGGCCATCTACGCCACGGGCGAGGCGACGCTCGCGGAGACGCTGGCGCGCGTGCTCGGCCAGAGCGGCAAGAGCCTCTCGATTGTCGAATCGAACACGGGCGGGGCCGTCCTCCAGAGCCTGAACGCCTGGCCCGATCGCGTGAAGTTTCTCAAGCGCGGCGTCGTCGGCCTCCACGCGGAGGAGCTGGCGCGCATGTTCGGGGCGGACGCGGGCGAAGAGCCCGGGAGCTTCGCCCGCGCGCTCGCGCGAAAAATTCGGGAGGAATCGGGCGCCGACCTGGGACTCGCCGTCTTCGGCCCCAACCCGCCGGAGAACATCGAGCCGGAAAACTCCCGCCGCGCGCCGGCGCTGGGCCCCACCCACATGGCGCTGGACGCGGGCGCGGAGACGTTCGCTTTCTCGTCGAGCTTCGGGGGCAACGAGCAGTTCGTGCAGTCGCGCGCGCCCGTCTACGCGATGGAGCTCGTGCGACGCGCCGTGCTGGGCCTCGACCCGCTCGCCTGACGCGAAAAGCGGAACGTGGCGGGCGGCGATCCGCAGGTTCGGGAAAGGCGCCAGACGTTCGCCTTCCGAATCCCCTCGGGCGCCGGCCGGAGCGGGAGAAGACGCGCCGGGAGCGGCCGGAGGAATGAGCCTCCCGGTCGCTTTCCGCTCAGGCGCGCCCGTAGTGGCGGCGACGCCTGTTGATGTCCTCGAGTTTGCGCGAGAGCTTCTCGAGCGCGCGGTCGTCGCTCAGGTTTCCTTCGATGTGGATGTGATAGGTGTGCGTCTCGCCCCCGCGCCCGCCCGTCTCCTCGCGTATCGCGTCGCGGATGAGGGGCCGCACGCCGCGCTGGAAGAAGTCGATCGATTGCGGGTGGTTCACGTTCATGATGTGCTCGGGCCCCGCCTCGCCCACGAGCCGGAGGGCGGAGCGCCTGACGAACCGGCCCGCCGCGTCGCCCTCGATTTCGACGGGCAGCGAATGCGCGTAGGCGTCGTAGAGCCCCTCGCCGAAATGCCGCCGCACCCCCTGCTGGGGCGAAATGCCTGAAGCCGCCGCCGAGCGCTGAATGGCCTGAAACGCCGCGCCGACTTTTTCCAGCAGAATGCCGTCCACGCTCATGCCGCCCCGATAGGCCTCTTTTGGAAAATGGACGTCCTCCGCCTCGCGCGCCACGCCGGTTTTCAGAAAGCGATTCAGCGCCAGATACAGCCCGCCCGCCTGGGCGAGGTTCGCCAGCCCCTTGGTGAAGGGCGTGGCCCTGCTGCGGAAGCCTTTAAAGCCCAGGAGAGAAAGCCCCTTTTTGATGGCCCCTCCCTTGTTGAACAGGACGTCGGCCGCCAGAAAGGCGCCCGCCATCGGCCCGAAGGCGGCGACGCCGGCGGCGCCCGTCAGTCCGGGGAGGGCGCCCGCGACGTTGACGCCCAGATTCGCCGCGCTCTTCAGGTTTTTCGGGCCGCTCAGGAACTGCGTCGCGGAAGAGGCGATTCGCAGGATGGACGCCGCCTTCGCGGCCGCGATTTTCGCGGCCAGCCCGCCGCTCGCCTCGGCGCCCGCTCGGGTGGAAATCGCCGTTCCCCCCACCTGATTCGCCGCCTCGATGTCGGAGGCGGACTTCAGGAGCCGCGCGAGCCCCGCCTCGCCGCCGAGTTTCGCCAGAGGCAGCACGAGCTCGGGGCCCGCCTCGCCGAGGAGCGCCAGGGTCGGCTTTCTCACCAGGCCGCCCCTGGAGAGGCCGATGAGCTTTTTCACCGCGTCCCACAGCCCGCCGATCAGGCCGCCCAGCGGCCCCTCGCCCAGACTCCCCAGCAGGTTCCTGGCCGTATCCTTGAGCGTGTTCAGAAGCTCTTCGCCCAGTTTCTTGAACTTGTCCCGCATCGGATCGATGAACTGCTTGTTCGCCAGCTCCTTGAGCGTCTCCTTCACCGGTTCGTAAATCTGCTTGTTGGCTATCTCGGAGGCGGCCTCCTTCATCGTCTTGACGGCGTGGGTCTTGATCTCGCCAAACACGCCCCTGAGACCGCGCAGCGCGTCCTTTGCGCTGTTGATTCCCTTGAAAAAGTCGTCGAAGAATCGCTCGAACGAATCTTTGCTTGCATCGGCGACGTCATCTATTGCTTTTTGAGTGATTGCAATATAGGCGGAGTAATTGGTGAAGGCCTTTTTGAATTTATTAAAGGCTTCGGTGAAATGGTCAGCGTTTATATTCTCCGCGCTCTTTTGCGCTTTTTCCACGGCGTCGGCCAGCTTCCCGCACGAGGCAGCGGCCTTATCCAGTTTTCCGGCTGATTTCGCGCCGTCACTGCCCAGTTTCTTCAGCGCGGCGCCGGCCTGGTTCACCGGCTTGGTCAGCGCGGCGTAGGCTTTGATCAGTTTTCGGACCTCTTCGCGCTGTTTAGCGAGGAGTTTTTCTGACCGATCCAGGATTTTCAGGATGTTTTCGATGTCCAGGTCTATGGTTTTCTTGATGCTGTCCGGCATGGAATCCCCCGTCGGGAACGAGACGCTGAGCGGGATGCGCTTTTTCGCTCCCCGCCGCCGCTCCCCTGGGGCGAGGAAGGGCGCAGTGTATCGGCGGCGGGAAAAGGGGGGAGAACGGCAAATGCGGGCAGATGCGGGGTCTCGCCTTCGTCCGGCGTTCAGGGGTTTCGGAGAAATGGAACGGCGCGGGCGGCCGGGCGCGCTTTATTTTTTCAATGTGGCGCAGCGGCTCTGAAAATCGTTGATGGCGCCTGTGGTGTCTCCGGTGAAGGGAATGGCCGCCCGCCTGTCGCCGACCTCGAAGACGAGGCGCTCCCGCGCCGCCATGCCGCGCAGAAAATCATCTATGGGAAAATTGTCTATGGGAGCGTCGGACAGAGTGCCCGCCATTTGCTTCTCTTGCGCCCAAAACCACGTCTTTTCCACAGGCGCGCGTCCATTGAATCGGTAGCGAACGTTGATGAGCTGTCCGGAATGCAACTGCGCCTTGCCCGGATACAGGAGAATACCGACTGAGGTATCGGGGAGGCAATTCAGTACCATTGCCGGGCGTTCTGACCTTGGGGATTCATCAGCGAAGCCGAGGCATGTGAGCGCATGGCTCGTCTCGCCCGCCCGCCTGTCTATCAGGGTAGTGACGCCGCACCTTCCGTATGTTCGCGTTCCTACGCCTCGGGGTCCCGGCTCCAGGGGCGCGCACGCCGCGGCCAGGAAGCCCGGCAGGACGAGGATGAGGATTCGCCTGTAGGCGCTGGCGTAAGACGTCCGGTTCATTCTTGCCTCCCCGTTATCCTGATTGACGAAACGGCGCGGGCGGCCGGGCGCGCTTTATTTTTTCAATGTGGCGCAGCGGCTCTGAAAGTCGTTGATGGCGTCTATGGTGTCTCCGGTGAAGGGAATGGTCGCCCACCTGTCGCCGACCTCGAAGACGAGGCGCTCCCGCGCCGCCATGCCGCGCAGGAAGTCGTTTATGGTGGCGTGAGATAAAGTGCCTACCCCTTGTTCTTCTTGAGACCAAAACCAGTTTTTTTCTACAGGCGCATGTTGATTAAAACGATAGCGAACCTTGATCAGTTTGGCCGCATGAAACAGCGTTTTCCCTGGATGTAGAAGAAGGACTACCGAAGTCTCGACGCTACAATGCAGGATCATACTCGGCGGTTTGGCCTTTGGGGATTCGTCGGCGAAGCCGAGACAAGTGAGTCCGTGTCTTGTCTCTTCCGTGGGTCCACTCGGCAAGGTAGTGACGCCGCACCTTCCGTATGTTCGTGTTCCTACGCCTCGCGTCCCCGGCTCCAGGGGCGCGCACGCCGCGACCAGGAAGCCCGGCAGGACGAGGATGAGGATTCGCCTGTAGGCGCTGGCGTAAGACGTCCGGTTCATTCTTGCCTCCCCGTTATCCTGATTGACGAAACGGCGCGGGCGGTCGGGCGCGCTTTATTTTTTCAATGTGGCGCAGCGGCTCTGAAAGTCGTTGATGGCGCCTGTGGTGTCTCCGGTGAAGGGAATGGCCGCCCGCCTGTCGCCGACCTCGAAGACGAGGCGCTCCCGCGCCGCCATGCCGCGCAAGAAATCGTCTTTGATGGCTTGAGACACAGTGCCCGCCATTTGCTTCTCTTGTCCCCAAAGCCACACTTGTTCCACGGACGGGCGTTGCTTGAAGCGATAGCGAACCTTGATCCGCTTGGTCGGATGAAACTGCGCCTTGCCCGGATATAGAACAGTTACGATCGGGGCCTTGTGACTGCAATTCAGGGCCATTGACGGGCGTTCTGACCTTGGGGATTCATCAGCGAAGCCGAGGCATATGATCGTATGCCTCGTCTCGTCCGTGCGCCTGTCTATCAGGGTGAGGACGCCGCATCTCCCGTAGCTTCGCGCTCCTACGCCTCGCGTCCCCGGCTCCAGGGGCGCGCACGCCGCGGCCAGGAAGCCCAGCAGGACGAGGGCCAGGATGCTTCCGTGGCCGCGCGCACGATATTCCGGAAGCATCCCGAACTCCAGGCGGGCGGGGATTGTTCATTTGGCTGGAAATTTGCACCATCTTTTCGCATGGCGCAAGGAGGAGGGATTCCTTCAGGCGCGGAGCGTCGGGGACCCTCGGGCGGATCGGAATCCCGGCGGCGCCTTCCCGCGCCGGCGCGGCTTGGGCCGCGCGCGTCCTCGCCCGCCGTTCAATCCGCCCAGGGGTTGATGAAATGCCACAGGTGGTTCGTGAGGAGGCGCGGCTCGATCGCCGCGACGACGCAAACGGGAACGGCGACCGCGAAAAGCGCGGCGAGAAGATGGGGAATCATGGCGGGTTCTCCTTATTTCAGGCGCTCGTTCAGCCTGGCGAGCGCGATTTCGACCTCGCGGAGACGGCGGAGCATCCGCTCAAGCGCCCGCGCGTCCGCGCGCGCTTTTTTCACCGACGCTTCCTTGAGTTCATGAAACCTGAGGTCGGCGATCGTCTTCGCTTCCCGAAACTGGGTCTCCACTTCCTGGAAGCGCACCCGCGCGCCCGCGTTTTTCTCCAGAAGCCAGGGGTGTCCCCGCTCGCCCACGTGGGCCGCCAGGCGCGCCTCCACGTTCGCGATTTGATTGTAGAGCGGGGTGTAGGCGGCGACTCCCAGGCCCGCGACGCTCAGAATGGCCAGAAAAACCTGAAGCCCCTTTCCGTTGGACTCCGCGGACATCAGCGCGCGGCGTCGAAGGAGGAGGCGGCCTCGGCGATTCTCGCGTCAAGGGCGGCGCAGGTGGCGGTTGCGCTCGCGTCCTGAACGTCGCGCACGCCCTCGTCGTAGATTTTCACGAGAGCGGCGATCTTGCCGAGGAGGGCCGCCCTCTTCGCCTTCCACTCATCCACCACGCTCTGGCCCGTCGCGTAGCGCGCCGGATAGGCGTCCCTTCTGTTTTTGACGAGCGCGAAGATCGGCTTCTCGAGCTTGCCTGCGTCCGAATCCCGCGCCCATGCGTCGATGAGCCTGGCTTTTTCCTCATACTCGGCCAGCTTTCCGCCCAGCGCGCCCGCCGGCGCGCCTGCGGCGCGCTCCTTGGCGGCGTTGAGCAGCAACTGGAGCTTCTCCTTCGCCTGCTCCCTGTGGATTCGCGCGACGGCCCCGGGCGCGTGCGCCTCGTGAACGGCGAGAACGGCGCCGCGCTCCGCTTCGTCGCTCGAATCGGCGAGATGGATGATCCAGGAATCCGCCTCGGGCCCGTCGATTTCGGGGCGGGCGGATTCCGCCTCGCCGGGGCCGGGCCGCCAGTCGGCGTCGGGAATCCTGTTCGCCTTCCGCCTGTGCGCGGCGCCCAGGTAGAGATGCGCGAGCCCGGCCGCCTCCAGCTCGCCGCGAAAATGCGGGCCGACGCCCTTGGTCACTTCAATTTCCATGTCGGTCTCCTAAATCGATACGACGGTTTGCAAGAGATAATCGCCGACGCTCAGGGCGGCCCGGCCCGTCGCGCGAAAGACGAGCGTGGAGTGCACCCGGGCGAGTGCCCCCGCGTATGTTCGCGTTCTCACCAGCCCGAAGTTGTCTTTCTCTCCCCTTGATGAGCCGATGATTTCGACTTCCGGATAGGCTTGCCCCGTTCCGTTGTAGAGCTCGAGATTCATATCCAGCCCCACCCTCCCCGGCGCGCTCGTCGAGTTCACCCAGCCCTGGCCGCCGGCCTCCTGGCGCACGACGTCATGGCCCGGCCACATCAATATCTCTTGCGTGACGATGGAGGCCCAGTTCGTGGAGGAGGTGGCGGCCAGGGCGCCCCTGGACCGGGCGGCGTATTCCGCCTTGTTCCAGAAGCTTCGGACGTATACGTCGTTTGAAAGAACGAATCGGGCCGCGGCGTTCGTCCGCGCGACGCCGACGAGGGTGCGGCTCGCGTCGCCCGTTTTGTGCGCGAGTCCGGTGGCGGCATCGAACGCCCAGGTCGCCGCGGCGTCGAATTCGAGCTTGAGCGCGCCCGCGTCGTCGTAGACGAAGACGGCGTAGACGTGGTTCGCCGCAAGCCCCGCGTTCGTCGCCGTGATTCCCGCCCAGGGCAACTCCTCGTAATAGACGTCGCCCGACCTTCCGTCGATGAAGGGGACGCGGCGGCCCGCCACGGGACTCGCGACGGCGGGGTAATAGGTGGAATTGAGCGCCGGCTTGAACGCCAGGGTGGAGGCGTTCACGTAATCGAGCCTGCCCGCGCATTCGATGGGCTGTTTGTTCGCCCTGATTTTCCCGTCCCGGAACAGGGCGGCGAGCGCCAGACGATCGATGACGCGGGCTTTCGTCGGATGCTCGCCGCCGACGGCTTCCTCGGTGTAGCGAGCGGACAGATCGGCGCCGATGGGCATTGTTTTCTCCTTTATGCGTAGGCGGCGGCGCGCTCGCCCCCCAGGAGCCAGCCGCCTTCCAGGGTTTTGACGCCCGTCAGGGGAGAGGCGGAGGTCAGGAAAAATCCGGTGTCCCGGATTTTGAATTCGATGGCCTGCTCGTCGAGGTCGCAGTTCACCTCGATCACCTCCCCGATCTGATTGAGGAGGGGTTCGAGCTTCTCCGAGCGCATCCAGGGCACGCTGAAGGCCACGTAGTCGCCGGGTTCGACCTCGATCGCTCTGAGCGAGGCGTCTTCGATGGTGAACATTCGGGTGGGCTGGCGATAGCGTTCCACGATGCGGGACTGAAGCGCGGCGGCCACGCTCTCGCGCCGGACCCATTCGAGCCTGAGCGGGCTTTGCGGGGGTCGCCTGACGCCGTAGAGCCTTTGGGAGGAGGCGTTTTTCGCGGCGTCCCCGTCGTCGTGCCTGAGGTAGCGCGCGCGGACGTAGTCTCTCGCGTAGAGCGTCGGCGCCTGGTTGATGATGGCGTCACGCGCGATTTCCGCCGCGATGCGCGATTCGTCGATGCGGGGCAGAACCTTTTGGGGGAGGATGGCGGACGGCTCCTCGCCGGCGATGCGAACCAGGAGGCGGCCGAACGGATCGACTTCATAGCGCCCGAGAAAATCGCCCAGAATGGCGGTGAGAACGTCGGCGGGCGCATGATCGTCGAGGAGTATTCCGCCCGCCCGATAGCCGAGCGCGTCCGCGCAGGCCGCCGCGCGCGCGAGGGCCTGCATGTCGATGTCCCGTTCGCTGAATCCCCAAACGCTCGTCATCAGGTCTCGAATGACGTCGGCGGGGTTTTCGATCAGCGCGCCCCTCGGGTCCTTCTTGCCCTTGCATACGGCGGTCACGCCGCCTTTCGGCGGGGCGGAGAAGGCGGCGACGGCGATGACGCCCTTGCCTTGATAGTTCGCGGAGAGCTCCAGGTCGTAATCGCCCGCGTCGATGCGGCCGTCGTCGTCGAACAGGATGACGCCGCCCGATGCCTCGTGGGCGGCTACGCAGTAGGCGCCCGCGCCGGAATCGTCAATTTTCGGAAGCGCGTAGACGCCGCTCCGCGCGCGGGGCGGGGTGGTGAGGTCTCCGTAGATGACGGGAAGGCTCTGGTCTTCAAATTCGGGCGAGGAGTATGTCGAGGCGCGCCGCATCTGAAAGGAGTCCGAGAGCCGATCTTGCGTCAAATCCGCCATCTAGCTTCCCTCGCATTCAATCAGGACCTGGTCAATGCGCTCGATGACGCGGCGAACGGTGAAGCTCGCGAGCGAGAGAACGTCGGAGATGGATCCGCCTGAAAATCCCACGCGCGCGTCCACCCTTCCGCCCACGACCGGCTCCGTCGCGAGGATGCGGCTCATGCGCGGATGGCCGTCCGCGTCGGGGGCGTTGCTGACGGCTATCGTGAGGCCGGAGAGCTCTTTTTCCCGAAACGCCTCGAGGGCGGACAGCCCCTGGAACAAGCCGAGGGAGAAGCGCCCGCCGTCCTCCACCCAGTCGTGAACGCCGAGCAGAACTTCCGCCCCCTCTCCGAGGAGAAGGGAGGCGTCCAGAAGCCGGGCGCCGTCCAGGAAATGGACTTTTCCGCCTTGCCCGATCATCGAATCGGGAACTTGTTTTTCGCAGAAAACGCGCCTCCCGCCGGCGGTGGACAGATGATAGAGAACGAAGGCGCTTCTCCCCTCGTGCCTGGCGATGTCCGCGACGGCCCGGTCGGTAGCCTGCCTCATGGGAGTCTTTCCCTGAGATGCAGCTCGAAGGAAAAATCATCCGGCCCCGTCTGGCGCGGCGAAAAGCCGCCCACGAGGTCGGCGAAAACGATGGAGGCGGGATCGTCCACGTCGAGATGCGCGAAAAGCGGCTTGGCGCGTCTCGCTTCCGCGTCCTTCACCGATCGGTACATGGCGAGAAATTCGCCGCGCTGCGCATCGGAGACGCGCTGATAGGGAAGGACGGCCATGCGGCCGCGGTTCAGGAGCGCCGGGCGTCCGGCCTTGTTCGGCGCGCGGCCCGGCTCCTCGAAGGACTCCTCGCCCACCACGTTTTCGAGCCAGAAGTGATCGGAGGGTTCAAAAAAGCCGCCCAGGTAGACTTCCGAGACTTCCAGATGGGCGTCCGGATTGGCGGCGTCGCCTTCCACGAGAAAGCGCCAATAGCGATGCGAGCGGGGCGCGGCGGCGAGATAATGGACGAGCGTTCCGCTCCGCCAGACGATCGTTTCCTCCAGCGCGGGCGCGCGCCAGCTTCCCGAAGCGTTCGCCTGAATCTTGAGCCTTGCGCCTGACGTGAAATTGTGGCGATGCGCGATGAGGACGTCCGGAGATTTCGCCGCGCCGAAATCGACGCTGATCGCCCAGGAGTTCTCCGGCGGCGAGGCGCTTCTCACGCTGGCGCCGGGATCGAGGTCGTAAATTCTTTTTGGCGAATGGAAGCGATTCGCCGCGGCCTGCCAGCGATCTCCCAAGGCGAACGCCGGCGAATTCGCTCCGTTGACGAAGCGGACCTTCACGCCCGAGCCCAGGGCGACGTCTTGCGGGGCGGTGAGGAGGTTCGAGTCTTCCCAGTCGTTTTTGGAGGTCGAAGTCTTTCGCCATTTGAAGCGGGCGCTGCCGACGTCGCCCGGAGCTTCGATTTCCACGGAATAGACTTCCTGATCGTCTCCGGCGTATTCGCCCGAGAAGATCATCGCTCCGCTCCCGTTGGCGACGCGGGGCGCGCCCGCGCCGACGAAGCCCCTTTGCGCGGAAGTGGCGCTGATGACGGCCGCATCGTCGATGAAGTTTCGATACATGAAGCGATGCCCCATGGCGCCTCCTGGATGAGCGCCCCGTCCCGGTCGCCGCTCCGGCGCGAGGGCGGGGCGAAGTCGTGAAATGTATGGAAGCGATGCGCCGCGCTCGCCTCGCAAATGCGGGCAAATGCGCGGAGGACGCGGATTTTTTGAGAAACGTCATGTTTGGCGGAGGGATGCGCGTCTGAAAATGCGTTTCGGGCCCGGACGCGCGGCTTCCCGACTCGCTTCGCGCGAGGATGCCGCGCGTGCCGCAGACCCCGCCCGGGCGCCCCGGGGCGTGGAGCGAGCGGTGAACAATGTTTGACAACCCGCCCCCGTTGACGGACTCTCAGGCTCCCCGCCGTCCGCAAGCGATCGTTCGGCGCCGTGGAAGCGGTGGGGGCCGCGTTTTGAACGAAAGCGAAGCGAGGGAGAAGGCGCTCATGCTGATTCCCTTCGAGGGAATGCTGCCCAAGGTTCATGAGACCGCCTGGCTGGCGGAGACCGCCGTCGTCATCGGCGACGTGGAGATCGGCGAGCACAGCAGCGTTTGGTATAATTGCGTTTTGCGCGGCGACAACATGCCCATCCGCGTGGGCAGGCGCACCAACATACAGGACGGCTCCGTCCTGCACATCGAAGGCGGAAAATACGACTGCGTCCTGGGCGATGACGTTTCGGTGGGGCACATGGCCGTCGTGCATGGGTGCCGCGTGGAAGACGGCGCGCTCATCGCGATGGGCGCCGTCGTGCTGAACAATGTAAAGGTGGGCGAGGGCGCCGTCGTCGGGGCGGGCGCCGTCGTGCCTGAAAACAGGGTGATCGCCCCGGGAACCCTCTGGCTGGGCGCGCCCGCGAGATACGTCCGCGATCTGGGCGATGAGGAAAGAGAGCGCTTCCGGAACACCGCCGTCTCCTATATGAACAACAAGGAGCGCTTCAGGAATTCATGAGCGCCCCGCAAATCCTCCTCTTCCATGGCTGAGGAACCCCGATCCGATTCGTCTGTCCCGCTCGCCGCGGTGGTGGACCTGGGCACGAACGCCGCGCGCCTGGCGATAGCCGCGCTCGATGAGGAAGGCGGGCTGAAATCGCGCGGCCGCTGGCGCGAACTGATACGCCTGGGCGAAGGGGTTCAGGAAACGGGCATGCTCTCCGCTCGCGCCATGGAAAGAGGCCTCGCCTGTCTCGCGCGTTTTTCGGAAATCATCCGGGAGCATCGCGTTCATCTCGTCGATGGAATGGCGACGAGCGCGCTGCGCGAAGCGCGAAACGCGGGCGCGTTCATCGAGCGCGCCGCGCGGCTGGGCGTTGAGGTGCGCGTTATTTCAGCGGAAGAAGAAGCGCGGCTCGCGCTGGCGGGCGTCTTCGCCGGCGGGGGCGCCGAACCCGGGCGCGTCCTGGTGTTCGACGTCGGCGGAGGAAGCCTCGAACTGATAGTCGCCGCGGGCGGCGAGGTTCGGGAGATGGCGAGCCTTCCCGCCGGCGTGGTGTATCTGACGGAGCGATACCTGAAGGGAATGCCCACGGCGGGAGAACGGGCCTGGGCTTGCTCGCAGGCGGTGGACGCGATGCTGGCGGAAGTGGATTTCGGCGACGTGAGGCCGGCGGAGCTCCCCTTCATCGGGTGCGGGGGCGTGGTGGCGCTGGCGTGGTTTTTGACCGGAGGCGCGCCGTCGGGAGGCGTGAACGGACTCTCGCTGCCTGCCTCGCTTTTCGAGGAATGGGTCGGGCGCTTCGCCGCAATGTCTTATGAGCGAAGGCGCGGGCTTCGCGGCTTCGAGCCGGGGCGCGAGGACGTGGCGCTCGCCGGTTTGATCGTGGTGCGCGCGCTGCTGCGGTGGGGGAGAAAGAGCGGGTTCGCGGTATCGACCGGCGGCGTTCGGGAGGGAAGGCTTTTGGAGTTGCTGAAGGGGATTTCGCGGGCTCCATGAGTTCAATGAAGCGTGGAGGCGTCCCCCGAATCCGCCCTCGCGTTTCATTGTTTGACACGATTTCCACGCCTCCTTATAGTTTGTTCGAGCGTTGCGGGTCGGGCTCGTTCACCCGTCGGCGCGCCGTCCCTGGAGAAGCGATATGGGGAAAATCCTTCAGTTCCCTCTCTCCCGGATTCCGGATGACGGCCTTGATGTTGGCCTGGACTTGGAAGCGGATGATTTGGAGGAAGTCTGGGTCGGGATTTCAAATCTGAAACTCATCGGCAGGCTGGAGAAAACCGGCCCCCACGAGGTGAGCTTCAGGGGGCGTCTGAGAGGCCGGTTTCTGCTGGAATGTTCTCTGGGGCTGGCGGAATTCCTCCATGTTTTTGATGAACCTCTGGTCGTCTATTTTTCCCGGATGAAGGAGGAGTTCGAGGCGGGCGGCGAGATTGAGCTGCATGAAAGGGACATGGAGGTCGCGGCCATCGAAAACGAGGCGGTGGATCTCACGGTGCCCGTTCGCGATCAGATCGGCTTGGCGATTCCCGTCCAGCCAAGATGCCCTGAAAAATGTCTGGGAGAAACGCCTGAAACCTGCCGGAAACTCGATGAGGGGGAGTCCGTCGGCGTGGGATCGGAATCCGACCCGAGGTGGGGCCCGCTCAAGGATTGGGGGACGCGGGATTCCGCATGACGGGCTGGCGGGACGGCCGTTGGACGATGCCGCCGAAATTCGTGAGATGTGGTAGGATGCGGCGATTCGTTCCCGATAATGAGGCCGGGAGGTCGTAAAACGGGAATGGTTGTTCTGAACGCATCGTCTTGAAAGGAGCGCGGGGACTGTGGGACTTCCGAAACGTCGGCATTCGCAGACGCGGGGCCGCAAAAGAAGAACGCACTACAAAGCGGCGAAGCCGTCCATTGCGGTTTGCTCGAACTGCGGCAATCCGACGCTGCCCCACCGGGTATGCAGTACTTGCGGATATTACAGGGGGCAGAAAGTGCTGGAAGTCAAAGAATAGGTCCGCCGCCGGAAAATGCGATGAAGATAGCGATAGACGCCATGGGGGGAGACCACGCGCCTTCGGCGGTGATAGAAGGCGCGGTGGACGCTCGCCGGGAGGAGGGCATCGAATCCATCCTGGTGGGCGCGCCGGAGCGCATCGGGGCGGAACTCGCGCGCCTGCGCGTTCAGGACGGCCTCTTCGAGGTTCGCGAGGCGAACCAGGTCATCGAGATGGGCGAATCGCCCACGAAGTCGGTGAAGTCGAAGCCGGATTCCTCCATGCGCGTCGCTCTTCAACTGGTCAGGGACGGCGAGGCGCAGGCGGTGTTCAGCGCGGGCGACACCGGAGGGGCGTTCGCCGCGGGCCTCGCCGTTTTGAGGCGGATGCGCGGGGTGCAGCGGCCCGCCATCGCCGCCCTGATTCCTACCCTGAAAGGGTTTTCCGTCATGCTCGACGTGGGGGCGAACCTCACCCCGCGGCCGCAGCACCTGTTTCAATTCGGCGTCATGGGTTCGGTGTATACCGAGGAAGTGTTCAGGAAGCCCGCGCCCACCGTGGGGCTGCTGAACGTGGGGGGCGAGGATTCCAAGGGAACCGGAGTGCTCAAGGCGGTCCACGAGGCTTTTGCGAAAAGCGATTTGAATTTCGTGGGCAACGTGGAGGGAAGCACCATCTTTCAGGGCGGCACGGACGTGATCGTGTGCGACGGATTCGCAGGCAACGTGGCCCTGAAGGTGAGCGAGAGCCTCAGCGAAATGCTGACGACGCTGCTCAAGGAGGAAATCGTCCATTCGGTGCGCAGCAAGATCGGCTACATGTTTTTGCAGAACGGCCTGAAATCCATGCGCCAAAGAACCGATTATTCCGAATACGGGGCGGCCCCGTTGCTGGGTTTGGGCGGAATCTGCACCATCGGGCACGGACGGAGCAACGCGAAGGCGGTGAAGAACGCCATTCGCACGACGGCGAACCTTGTCAAGGCGGACTTGAACGCCAAGATAGAAAAGGAAATTGACAGGCACGTTTCCATACAGCGCAGCGGCGACGCCGGCTGGCGGCTGTGGAATCAGATACGAACGGGCATCTTCTCCGAGGGGGCGGCGGAGGGGGAAGAAAAAAAGGAGCCCTCTTGATGTGCGAGTCGATTTTCGCATACCATGACGCCCCGGCAGTTCTCACGCCCGCATAGGGAATCACATCGTGCCCCATTCCGTCATCCTGGGGACAGGCTCTTACGTCCCTGAAAGAATCCTCTCGAATGCCGATCTCGAGAAGATGGTCGATACGAGCGACGAGTGGATTCGCGATCGAACGGGGATCAGCGAACGGCGCGTGGCGGAGCCCGGCGAGGCGACCTCCCACCTGTCGATTCACGCCTCCAACCAGGCGCTGGAGACCTCGGGCGTGAGCGCCGAGGACATCGACCTCATCATCGTGACCACCATCACGCCGGACACCATGTGTCCCGCCGCCGCCTGCTGGCTCCAGTCCCACATCGGGGCGAACAGGGCCGCGGCCTTCGATTTGAACGCGGCGTGCTCGGGCTTTGTCTATGGACTTCAGGCGGCGGACGCATACATTCGCGCGGGCGTCATGGAGAAGGTGCTCCTGGTTTCCGCCGACGTGATGACGCGGGTCATCAACTGGGAGGACAGGGGCACCTGCGTTCTGTGGGGCGACGGCGCGGGCGCCGTCGTTCTGGGAGCGTCGGAAAACGGGAGCAGGGGCGTCATGGATTCCAGGATGTACAGCAACGGGAAGGACGGGGAGCTCATTCTGGTCCCCGGCGGCGGTTCGCGGTTCGCCCCCATGACGCCGGGCGACGTGCAGAACAAAGAGCATTTGCTGCAGATGAAGGGACAGGAAACGTTCAAAACGGCCGTCCGCAACTTCGCGGACGTATGCAACGAAACGCTGGCGCGAAGCGGCCTCACCCTGGATGACGTGGACGTTTTCATCCCGCATCAGGCGAATCTTCGCATCATCGAGGCCGTGGCGAAGCGGCTGAAATTGTCGATGGACAAGGTGGTGGTCACGATCAGCAAATACGGGAACATGTCCGCGGCCACCATCCCGGTCGCGCTGGATGAATCGGTGCGGGAGGGGAAAATCAAAAGCGGGGACAACGTGCTCATGGC
Organism: bacterium; assembly: GCA_965242545.1. Taxonomy (GTDB): domain Bacteria; phylum UBA8248; class UBA8248; order UBA8248; family UBA8248; genus Bin107. The sequence goes on along the minus strand of OZ251456.1, from coordinate 2,229,600 downwards.
CGCTTTCGGCGGGGGGCTTACCTGGGGCGCGGCTTTGGTCGAATGGAATTGACGATATGGACGTCCGGAAAGATTCCGCCCTGCAACGCATCCCGGCTTTATCCGTGAGACTGATGAATCATTAGGGTTTCGCCCGTTCACGCCTTAGGCAAGGGCTGCAAGATGGGTGCGAAAATTGCGTTTTTGTTTCCGGGCCAGGGTTCGCAGTATGTCAGCATGGGCAAGCAGCTCCATGATGAGTTTCCGCTCGCGCGGCGGGCCTATGAGAAGGCGAGCGAAATTCTGGGATGGGACCTCGCTAGGCTCAGCTTCGAAGGCCCCAAGTCGGAGCTGACGCTCACCTGCCACACCCAGCCCGCGATTCTGGTTCACAGCCATGTCGCCTGCGCCTTGCTCCGCGAGCGCGGCTTCAAGCCTTCTCTCGCCTTGGGTCACAGCCTGGGGGAGTATTCCGCGCTTCTGGCGGCCGGGGCGATTGATTTTTCAACGTCCGTTGAACTGGTGAAAAAACGGGGACGCTTCATGCACGAGGCCGTCCCCGCGCAGGGCGGCGCCATGGCGGCCCTGCTCGGCATCGAGAGAGAGGCCGCCGAGGCCGTTTGCGAGGAAGTGGAGGGGGTAGTGGAGGTTGCAAATTACAACGCCCCCGGCCAATATGTCCTGTCGGGAGAGAAGCGCGCGGTGGAGTCCGCCGCGCGTCTGGCGAAGGACAGGGGCGTCCGAAAAGTCGTCATGCTTCCGGTGGGGGCGCCTTTTCATTGTTCTTTGCTGAGCGAGGCGGCGGAGCGCATGAGCGAGGTTCTGGACGAAGCGAACATCGCCGACCCTTCGATTCCCGTCTATGCGAACGTGACCGCCGAGCCGGTGCGGGAGGCGAAGCGCGTCAAGGAATTGCTCAAGCGACAAATTCGCTCCGCCGTTCGCTGGGAGGATTCCGTGCGCGCGGCGGGCGAGGAGATGCCCGACGCGGCGGTCGAGCTGGGGCCCGGGAAGACGCTCTCGGGGTTGAACAAGCGGATTTTGAGGGATATACCCGTGCATAACGTGGAAGATGCGCAGAGTCTGGAGAAAACGATTTCGGCACTGGACGGCATCGCCTGAATTTCATGCCTGTGGCCGAAGGCTGCCGAGGTCTGGATATGAACAAAAGGAGAAAAGGCGGGTTTGATGGACTTCGGACCGAGCGTCCGACGACGTGAGAAAAGCATCGAGTCCACGTTTTTGATGAAGAGGCGGCCCAATAACGGCTTGAAGAGGGATTTTCGGAGGAATCGGCGTGACAGACAACATTGAAGAGCAGATAAAAGAAATTATCGTTGAGCAGTTGAGCGTAGAGCCTGAAAAAGTGGTGCCGGAGGCCTCGTTCACTGATGATCTGGGAGCGGATTCGCTGGATACTGTAGAACTCGTCATGGCTTTCGAGGAGAAGTTCGGCCTTGAAATACCCGACGAGGAAGCGGAGAAGATTTCCAAGGTTCAGGATGCGTATGACTATATCGCCAAAGTATCCGGGGATTGACGAAGCCGCGCCGGGCGACAAACTGAAGAGGAAACATGAACGATAGTCAGGGTTTGGTGAGGTCGGACGTCCGCGTCGCCGTTACGGGGCTCGGGTTGATTACGCCGCTGGGCTTGTCGGTGGAGGAAAACTGGGAGGCCCTCGTGCAGGGGCACTCGGGCATCGCGAAAGTATCCCGGTATCCCGCGGATCGCCTGCCGTCGAAGATCAGCGGCGAAGTAAAAGGCTTTGATCCCGAGAATTACGTCAGCCGCAAAGAACTCAAGAAGATGGATCTGTTCATCCAGTACGTTATCGCGGCGACCCAAATGGCCTTCGACGATGCCGGCCTGAAATCCCCGGACAAGGAAGAGGCGCCGAGATACGGCACCATTATTGGCGTGGGCTTGGGCGGTTTGCCCGCCATCGAGGCGAACGTGGGCATCCTGGAAAGCAGGGGCCCCATCCGCATCAGCCCTTTCTTCATTCCCATGCTGCTGGCGAATCTGGCCGCCGGCCAGGTTTCGATGCGCTGGGGCCTGAAGGGGCCGAACACCTGCACCGTGACGGCGTGCGCGTCCGGCAACCACGCCCTCGGGGACGCGATGAAGTGCATTCAGCGCGGCGTGGCCGACGTCATGGTGGCCGGCGGCAGCGAGTCCTGCATCACGGAACTGGCCATGGCGGGATTTTGCGCGATGCGGGCGCTCAGCACGAGAAACGACGATCCGGAGGCGGCGAGCCGTCCTTTTGACGTGGACAGGGACGGCTTCGTGATGGCGGAAGGAGCGGGCATCATCATTCTCGAGCGCTACGAGCGCGCGGTGGCGCGGGGAGCGGATATCTACGCCGAACTCAGCGGCTACGGCCTAACGTCCGACGCCCATCACATCACCTCCCCCGACCCGGTCGGCGACGGGGCGGCCCGCTGCATGGACATGGCGCTGAATGACGCGGGGCTGGCGCCCGAGAACGTGCACTACATCAACGCGCACGGCACGTCCACGGGCGCGGGAGACAAGCTCGAAACGACGGCCATCAAGAGAACGTTTGGCGATCATGCCTACAACCTCCATGTGAGTTCTACGAAATCGATGACCGGGCATCTGCTGGGAGCGGCGGGAGGCGTGGAATCGGTGTTCACCATATTGGCGCTGAAAAACCAGCGCATCCCTCCCACCATCAACCTGGACGAACCGGACCCGGAATGCGATCTTGATTACGTACCCAATTCGGCCCGGGAAGCGGACATCGACTGTGCCATCACGAATTCCTTCGGGTTCGGGGGAACCAACGCTTCGCTCCTCTTCAAAAGAGCGGAAAGCGGCGCGGCCTGAAAAGAGCGGCTCCGCCGAAGCCGGGAAAGGAAAGCCCTCCGGCTTCGACGCGTGCGGAATCGCCCTGGATGAAATCGAAACCCGCATCGACTATTCGTTTTCAAGCAAGGAATTGCTCGTTCAGGCCCTGACGCACCGCTCCTTTTCCCAGGAAAGCGCGCCCTCCGTTTCGGACAATGAACGTCTGGAATTCCTGGGCGACGCCGTCTTGCAGCTCATCGTGACGGAGAGGCTTTGGAAGGGTTTTCCGGCGGCCGATGAGGGCGTCTTGACCCATTTGCGCTCGGAACGGGTGAACGGGCGCTCTTTGGCGGGCGTTTTCAGGCGCCGCGGGCTTGGTGAATTTCTCCGTCTGGGCAAGGGGGAGAAAAAAACGGGCGGCCGGAAGAAGGCCTCCATCCAGGCGGGAGCGCTCGAGGCGCTGGTCGGCGCCATATATCTCGACGCCGGCTACGCCCGCTGCGCGCAATGGGCGGAATCATGGTTCTGGGAGCCGGACCTGGATGAAGAAGGCGTCCTGTCGCAGGATTTCAAGAGCAGGCTTCAGCGTTTGGCGCAGCAGAAAGGCGACAAGCTGCCCGGCTATCGCCTGATTCGGGAAAGCGGCCCCGAGCACGAGAAGAAATTCGAGGTCGAGGTGCGCCTCGGCCGCAAGGTGATGGGGCGCGGGCAGGGCGCGGCGAAAAAAATGGCCGAGCAGGCGGCCGCCAAAGAGGCGGTTCGGAAACTCGGAGAAGCCTAGCGCGCCTCGCTCGGCGTGGGTGGTATTTTTACTTTGCGAACGCCCGCGCATTCTGGTAGGTTGCTGATTCCTGCCGCCCTTTTGCTGTTCCGGTACCGCCCCGTGCCGATGCGGTTCTTTCGCCCGCCGAGGTGTCAATTTGCGATTCCAGCGTTTGGAGATGCAGGGGTTCAAATCCTTCGTTGACCGGACCGTGATTGAAATCGGCGAGGGCCTTACCGCCGTCGTCGGGCCGAACGGGTGCGGCAAAAGCAACGTGTGCGACGCCGTTCGATGGGTTCTGGGCGAGCAGGCGCCGAAAAACATGCGATCGAAAAAGATGGAGGACGTGATCTTCAACGGCAGCGCCGAGCGCAAGCAGCTCGGAATGTCGGAGGTCTCGCTCACCATCACCGACCTCGAAGGCGTGGTGACGGCTCCCGCGTTCAAGGATTATGACGAGGTGGTGGTCACCCGCCGGCTGTATCGATCCGGCGAAAGCGAATATCTCATCAACCGCAATCCCTGCCGGCTGAAAGACATTGTTGATTTGTTTCTCGACACGGGCGTTTCCCTCGACACCTTCTCCATCGTGGAGCAGGGAAAGATCGAGACGCTCGTGAACGCGAGACCCCTGGACAGGCGGATTCTCATTGAAGAAGCCGCCGGCATCATGAAGTACAAGAGCCGGCGAAACGAGGCGCTGCGGAAGCTGGAGCTTGCGCAGGGAAACCTGCTTCGCGTGGCGGACATCATGCGCGAAAAGGAGGCGCGCCTGCGCTCCCTGCGGCGCCAGGCGAGAAAAGCGAGGTTTCATAACGAGTATCAGACCGAGATCGAGGAGCTTTCCCGCAAGCTCGCGGCGCTCGACTACCTCAGGCTTCTGGATGAGCTCGCTCCAGCGGAAAAAGCGTATGACCGCCTCAGGGAAGAGGAACAGGCGCTTTCGGCGAAAATCGCTTCTCTGGAAGCCGAGAGAGAAAATGGACGCATTTTGCTGACCGGGCGCTCCGAAGCGCTGGCGGAATCGCGCCGCCGCGCGGTGGAGACGGAGGGCGCTCTCCGAAGCCTGGAAAGTCAGATTGGAATGCTTGAAAGCCGCCTTGTGGAGCTCGACGCGGAAGACGAGCGCCGCGCGGAGGAGATACGCGCCCTGAACGCCGAAAACAAGGTCTTGGAGACTGAGAGGGTCGCGCTTTCCTCGACGCTCGAGACGCTGACGGCGCAGTCGCGCCTTGCGCGGCGGGAGTATGACGTCAGCTCGGCGGAGCTGGCCGCCGTTCGTGAGAATTTGGGGGAATGCGAACGCGCGCTGATCGAGGTTCGGCGCGCGCAGGGGGAGGAGAAGGAGCGCCTGAGCGCGGCGCGCCAGCGAATCGCCTCCATCGAATCAAGGCGCGAGGGGCTGGACGAGTCCGCGCGGAAGATGGACGGCGAGGCGGAAGCGGTCAGGGGACGGCTCGAATCGGCCCAATCCGACGTGGATAAAGCGAAAAGCCGGGTGGATTCGCTGGCGGCGTCTCAAAGCCGCGCGAAGGAGGAACTGGAACAAGCCGAGGCTGAATGCGCGGGAGCGTCCGAATCGCTGCGGCGGCACGAGGAAGGGGTGGCCGGGACGAAAGAATCGCTGATGGAGGCGAAGTCCGCTCTCTCGGCTCTTGGGGAAATTCTTGACGCCGGCGCGAGCGGCGCGGCGGGCGCGGAGGCGTTCAAGGCTTGCGGCGCGCGGGTCTTGGCGTCTTTATCCGATGTCGTCCGGGTGGACCCGAAATTTGAAAAAGCCATCGAAACGGCGATCGGCGATAAATTGCTGGGCGTGGTGGTGAAAACCCCGGGCGATGCGATGGACGCGGTTCGCGCGCTGATAAACGCCGGGGACGGGCGCGGCGTTGCGCTGCCGATGGAGGTCGGCGAGCAGGCCGCCGTCGTTCCGTCGGGGGAAGGCGTCCTGGGCGCGGCGGCGGATTTCGTTCGCTGCGACGCAGAATATCGCCGTCTCGTTCAATCGCTTCTCGGGAGCGTCGTGGTGGTCGAGGATATCGATGCCGCCCAGGCGGCATGGTGCAACGGGCCCCAAGGCGTCGCTTGCGTGACTTTGGAAGGGGAGATGATTCATGCGAACGGCGCGGTGGAAGGCGGCATGGCCCGGAGCGAGGGATTGCTGGAGCGTTCGAGAAGGCGTGAGGAAATGCGCCTGGAAGCCGAGAGCCTCGAAGAGCGGCTTCTCGAGCTGGCCCCGACTTCCCGAAGGCTGGAGGAGGGGCTCGCGCAGGCGGAGGAAATGCGTCGCCAGGCGGTTCAGGCGGATCAGCGCGCCGAGGTGGCGCGCGTGGAGGCTGAGGGAATTATCCGACAGGCCGAGGACAGGCGCGAGGAACTGGAAAAGCGGCTGGCCGCGCTCGAGTCCGCGCGGGAGGGAGGAGGCGCGCAGCGGGCGCGGCTTGCGGATGAGGCCCGCGCGGCCGGGGATGAAAGCATGCGCTCGGAAGAAGCGGTTCGGGACATCTCCGCGCGAATTCAGGAAATCGAGGAAAAGGCGGATGGCGTCAGTCGCCGGTATTCCGAGGTAGAGGCGCGGGTTACGGACAAAAAGGTCGCCTTGACGGAGATCAACGGGCGGGTGGCCGGCGGCCGGACAGAGGCGCAGCGCATCGAGGACGGGATATCCCAGAATGCGGCGCGCAGAATCCGCAGAGGAGAAGAACAGGGGGAATCGAAGGAGAAAAGGAAGGATATTGAGCGGAACCTTGTGGAAAGCAGGGAGCAAATCGCCGATCTTCAGCAAGAGAGAGTTGAGGTGGAGACCGAACAGGCCGCTCGTCAGGAAGCCTTGCGGGAAGCGCAGTCGCGTGATGAGGAACTGGGAGATTCGATTCGCGGGACAAGGGCGAAGGCGTCCGGTTTGCAGGGCGAGGTGAGCGCGGCGGCGGAGCGGCGGACGACGCTTCGCGTGAAGCGCGAAAGCATGGTGAAATCCGCCGAAGCCGAACATCAGCTTGATCTCGAGGAGACGGCCGAGAGCCGGCGCGAGGAGCTTCCTCTGTATCAGGAGACGACCAGTCGCCTGGAGATGCTGAATCAGAGACTTTCCCGCATGGGGGCGGTGAATCCCCTGGCCGCGGAAGAATACGACGAGATCAATCAGGAATACGCATTTTTCCAGGAACAGCAGCAGGACCTGGAAAGCTCCATCGCCGATCTTCACGCGACGATTGAGAAATTGAACAAAACAACGAAGTCGCGCTTCCTGACGGCGTTCGAGGAGGTGGGGAGCGCCTTCTCGGACATTTTCGGCCGTCTTTTCCAGGGAGGGGAGGCGCGCATGTATCTGCTCGACCCGGACGATCCCCTGGAGACGGGCGTCGATATCGAGGTGCGGCCGCCGGGCAAGCGTCCTTCCAACATCATGCTCCTCTCCGCCGGGGAGAAGGCGCTCACCGCGCTTTCCCTGCTGTTCGCCGTGTTCAGCGTCCGGCCGAGTCCGTTCTGCATTCTCGATGAAGTGGACGCCACCCTCGACGACGCCAACGTCGGGCGTTTTCGGGAAGTAATCGCCGAGCTCGAGGATCGGAGCCAGTTCATCATCATCACCCACAACAAAAAGACCATGTCGTATGCGAATCAACTTTACGGCGTGACGCAGAGGGAAAAGGGCGTTTCCGAAATCGTTTCCGTGAAGCTGCAGCGGGAGGAGGCGCGGGTGAACGGCGTGGGAGAGGCGGCGCTGGAAGCGCGGGTGTAGCGTTCTCGCGTGGCTTGGGGAAAGTTTTTTGCTGGAAATGACCCCGGCGCCTTGGCGTCGGGGTTGGTTTTTCACGGCGCGCGGCGGAGGGAGTCTCCTTGACGCTTGGTTCTGAAAATAGGGAAAGCCCGTTGAACGATGCCGGCGGAAAAGGCTGGTTCGGCAGGTTGCGCGAGGGTCTCGCGAAGACGCGGGGGGGCTTTCTCGCCCAGGTGAACGGCTTGCTCGCCGGGCGCATTGACGAGGAAACGCTCGAGGAACTGGAGGAAGTTCTCTACATGGCGGATTTTGGCCCCCTTCTGGTCGGGACGCTGACGGAGAGGCTGAAAGCGGGAGAGGGCGCCGGGGCGGACGCGCGGACGCGCTTGAAGGAAATCATGCGCTCCTGCCTCGAAAGCCCCGTCCGCTCGCCCGCGTTCGCGCCGCGGGAGCCTTCCGGGGGCGAACCCAGGGTCATTCTGCTTGTGGGGGTCAATGGCGCGGGCAAGACGACGACGGCGGGCAAGCTCGCCTCGCGCTTCTCGGCCGAAAGGCGAAAGGTGATGCTCGCGGCGGGAGATACGTTTCGCGCCGCGGCCGGCGAGCAGTTGGCGGTATGGGCGGAGCGAAGCGGATGCGAAATCATCCGCCACCAGGAGGGAGCGGATTCGTCCGCCGTGGTGTATGACGCCGCCCAGGCGGCGCGGGCGCGCGGCGTCGACGTGCTGCTCGTGGATACGGCGGGGCGCCTGCACACGAAAAAGAATCTGATGGAAGAGCTGAAGAAGCTCGGGCGCGTGGCGGCGCGCCTCATTGACGGAGCGCCCCATGAGGCGCTGCTCGTTCTGGACGCGACGACGGGCCAGAACGCGCTCTCCCAGGTGCGGGAATTCGGCCCGGCCCTGGGCGTGACGGGCCTTGTTCTCACGAAACTCGATGGAACGGCCAAGGGCGGCGTGGCGTTGGGAGCCGCCTACGAGAGCGGCATCCCGATAAGATACGTCGGCGTCGGAGAAGCGGTGGAGGACCTCCTCGATTTCAGCGCGGACGCCTTCATCGAGGCGATTTTCGGCGCGCGGAAGACGGGGGGCGGGTAGCCTTCAGCCGCCTCTCAGCAGCTCCGGCAGGCTCGATTTTTCAGGGCAGGGATCGGAAGGTTCCGTTCCCGCCACGAAGGCCTCCAGTATCGGTTTTCCCTCGCACCAGGCGGCGGGCAGTCGCCCGGAGCGCGAATCCACCTTCACCAGCGTGATGCCCGGCGGCGGATCGGGAAGCCGGACTTCTGAATCTTCGCCTTCGAGCCGGCTTCTCATCACGTCGATCCAGATGGGCAGGGCGGCGGCCCCGCCCGAAGCCCGATAGCCCATGTGCTTGTTGTCGTCGCGGCCGACCCAGACGCCCACGACGAGATCCTCCGAGAAGCCGATGAACCAGGCGTCTCGATACTCGTTCGTCGTCCCCGTTTTTCCGGCGAGAAACGCGCCGAGCTCTTTTGCCTTTTCTCCGGTTCCGTTCGTGATGGCGCCCCGCAGCATCATTCTCACCTGATACGCCGCCTCGGGCGGAATGGCGCGATGCGCTATGGGGACGTTTTCCTCCAATACGCGGTTGCTCCCGTCCGTGACTCTCTCGATTTCATAGGGACGCGCGTATACGCCCTGCGTGGCGAACGGAATGTATGCGGCCGTGAACTGGTATGGCGTCACCTCAATCGAGCCGAGCGCCAGGGAGAGATAGGGCCGCATGTTCGAGCGGATGCCGAGCCGATGCGCGAACGCGATCGCTTTTTGCGGGCCGAGCTGGTCCAGCAGCTTGATGGTGGCCAGGTTCAGGGACGCTTCCAGGGCTCTTCTCATGGTGACGGGGCCATGGAATTTGTTTGTGTAATTCCGGGGTTTCCATTCCCTGGCGGTGCCGGGCAGTCGGCGGACGAAGGGGGTATCCATGAGAATGTGTGCGGGCGTGTAGCCCTGGGACAGCGCCGTTCCCATGATGATGGGCTTGAAGGCCGAGCCGGGCTGGCGGCGCGCTTGAGTAGCCCGGTTGAAGGGAAAGCGGCGGAAGTTGGTGCCGCCCGCCAGGGCGCGAAGCGCTCCGGTTTTGGGGTCGAACGCCACCACGGCGCCCTGGACGGTCGGCTGCCACTCCAGAAAGAGTTTCTTCAAGGGTCGCTCCACCCGGATCACGCGCCCGAGAAGAAGGTCTCCTTCTCTGAGTCTTTCGGGGTCGATGCGCGCGGGAAGGGTCATCTCGGCCTCGTAATCTCCGATGAGCCCGCTCGCCACGTTTCCCGTGACGTCTATGGCGCGAAACTGGAACCCGTCCCCCAGGCGCGGCGGCCTTCCGGCTTTCGCTCCGGGGCTTTTGAACCCGCGTCTTCGGTTTATTTTTTCAATGCCGTTGACGAGCGCCTGATGAGCGATTCTCTGCAAAGCGATGTCGATGGTCGTGTGAATCTGAAGTCCGCTTCTGTAGAGAGATCGTCCGAACCTGCGATTGAGGCCGATGCGCGTTTTTTCGACGAAGTAGGCGGCTTCGGGGACGAGGTTGACCGTTCGGGGAACGATTCGGAGCGGTTCTTCGCGGGCAGCTTTTTCCTGCTCCGCGCTGATGAAGCCGGACTCCCGCATTTTCTGGAGAACGAGATTGCGTCGTCCCAGCGCTTTTTCGGGGCTGGTTCTGGGATTGAATCGCGTGGGCGCCTTGGGCAGGGCCGCGAGCGTGGCGGATTCCGCCAGGGTGAGTTGAGCGACGTTCTTTCCGAAATAGATTTGGGCGGCCGCCTGCACGCCATAGGCTCCGTTGCCGAGGTAGATCTGGTTCAGATAGAACTCGAGAATTTCATCTTTCGTGAAGCGCTGCTCAATCTCGAGGGCGAGAAGCGCTTCTCGAATTTTCCGCTTGAGTTTTCTCTCGGGCGTCAGGAAGAGAACTTTCGCCAGCTGCTGGGTGATGGTGCTTCCCCCCTGAACGAAGCTGCCCGCCCGCAAATTTTTGACGAACGCCCGAAGAATGTCCGGATAGCTGACGCCCGGGTGATCATAAAAGCGGCTGTCTTCGATGGCGAGAAACGCCTGGCGCAGCGTGGCGTGGATTCGGCTCAGGGGAATGGGCCTTCTTCTTTCTTCGTATAATTCGGCGAGAAGCTCGCCTCCGTTGGCGTAGATGCGCGTGATGGTGCCGGGCCTGTAATTTCGCAGACGCTCGATCTCGGGAAAGTCGTACAAATAACTGAAGCCTGCGCCGATGCCCGCTCCGCAAGCGATGGCGAGAATGCCCAGCGTCAGAAGGATGATTTTTCCGCGTCGGGAACGGGGCAGCAACGGGAAACCCCTTTCGGGGAGGCGGGGGTTCGAGGCGTTCTTTCGCGTCTCGCATCCGGCGAAGACCTCCAAGTATAAATTCCCCACCCCGTTTTCGCAATCTCTGAAAAGGCGATGGCGCGTTGACAAGCGGAAACGAGGCGAACATAAAGGGAGGCGAAGATGTCGCTTCGCGTCTCATGGTCATTCGCATGAAGGGGAGCGTGCGGGTGTTGGAGCAATCGCGCGTTTTGGTGCTCAACCAGACGTATGAGCCGATTCACGTTTGCAACGCTCGCCGCGCGATTCGCATGATGCTCGTCGGGAAGGCGGATACCATCGAGACGAACGGCCTGATCGTCCGCAGCGAGGCGATGTCGTTTCATCTTCCCTCCGTCATACGGCTGAAAAAATACGTATATGTTCCGCGTGGGCGTCAGGCGCCGTTCAGCAAAAAGAATGTGATGCGTCGTGATGAGCACAGGTGTCAGTATTGCGGCGCGAAGGGCGGGGACTTGACGGTGGATCATGTTTTGCCACGCTCCCGCGGCGGCCGCTCCACGTGGGAAAACGTGGTTTGCAGCTGCCGGAAATGCAACGCGAAGAAAGGCGACCGCACGCCTGGAGAAGCGGGGCTGAATCTGAGGACGCCGCCCCGAAAGCCCAGGCTGCTCACGCCGCATCACCTGAACCATCGCTTTCCCCCGGCCGCGCGGCGCGCATGGGACAAATACCTCCGCCCCGCTCGATTCGCTTGAGCCCCGGGGTTTATCCGCCTCCCTTTGTCCGCTAGACTCTCATCCGCCCGTTTTTCGGGCCGCCTGAGCGGAGGCAGCTTATCATTCATGGGTAGCTTCGAGATTCACTCGGAATTCTCGCCCACGGGCGATCAGCCCGAAGCGATAGACGCCATCGTCCGGCAATTCGAGGAGGGCCAGAATCATCAGGTGCTCCTGGGCGTCACCGGATCCGGAAAGACGTTCACGGTGGCGAACGCCATCGCCCGGCTGGGGAAGCCCACGCTCGTCATCGCCCACAACAAGACGCTGGCCGCGCAGCTTTACAATGAGTTCAAGGGATTTTTTCCGAACAACGCGGTGGAATACTTCGTCAGTTATTACGACTACTATCAGCCGGAAGCCTACGTGCCCACCACGGACACGTTCATCGAAAAAGACGCCTCCATCAACGACGAGCTCGACTGCCTGCGCCACGCCGCCACGCGATCCGCCCTGATGCGGGAGGACGTCATCGTGGTGGCGAGCGTGAGCTCCATCTACGGGCTGGGCTCGCCGGCCGATTATTTCGATCTGCACATCGATATTTCCGTGGGCATGGAGATGGACCGCGATGATCTGCTCATGCAGTTGACGAGAATTCAATATCGCCGCTCGGACGCGGGCCTGCGCCGCGCCTCTTTCCGGGCGTGCGGGGATGTCGTCGAAATCCTGCCCGCCCATGAGGAGGAGCAGGCGATTCGCGTAGAGTTCTTCGGGGAGGAAATCGACGGCATCACGGAAATCGACCCGGTGCGGGGAGTCGTTTCGAGAAGACTCGACCGGGTGGAGATTTACCCCAACAGCCATTACATCACGCCCGAGGAGAGGCTCTCGTCCGCCATCGAGGGGATTCAGAAAGAACTGGAGGAGAAGGTGGCGGAGTTGAACGCGCTGGGCAAATCCCACGAGGCGCAGCGTCTGCAGCAGAGAACCTCGCAGGATATCGAAATGCTCAGGGAAGTCGGCTACTGCCACGGGGTGGAGAACTACAGCTTGCACCTTGACGGACGTTTGCCGGGCGAGCCGCCCGCGACCCTGTTCTCTTATTTCTCCCGCGATCATCTGGTGGTGATAGACGAGAGCCACCAGAGCATCCCCCAGTTGCGGGGGATGTATCGCGGGGATCGTTCGCGCAAGGAGAACCTCGTGGCTTACGGCTTCAGGCTGCCGTCGGCCCTGGACAACCGCCCGCTTCGCTTCGAGGAATTCGAGGCGAATCTCAATAACACGATCTACGTTTCCGCGACCCCCGGCCCCTACGAACTGGAGAAAAGCGGGGGCGTCGTCGTGGAGCAGCTCCTGCGGCCCACCGGCCTGGTCGATCCCCTGGTGGAGATTCGGCCGGTGCGGGGGCAGGTGGACGACCTGCTTGACGAGGTGCGCCAGGCGGCCGCGGCGGGAGACAGGGCGCTCGTCACCACGCTGACGAAGAGATTTTCCGAGGATTTGACGGAATACTATGAGGATTTGGGGGTCCGGGTTCGGTATATGCACAGCGACATCGACGCGCTCGAACGGGTGCGGATCATTCGCGACCTGCGATCGGGCGTGTTCGACGTCCTGATCGGCATCAACCTGCTGCGCGAGGGACTGGATTTGCCCGAAGTCGCCCTGGTGGCCATATTCGACGCCGACAAGGAAGGGTTTTTGCGCTCGGAGACCTCCTTGATCCAAACCTCGGGCCGCGCGGCCAGGCACGTCAACGGCCGCGTCATCATGTATGCGGATCGCGTCACGGACAGCATGCGCCGCGCGATCGATGAGATGGACAGAAGAAGGAGCGCTCAAATCGCCTATAACGAGGCGAACGGGATCGTTCCCCGCTCCATCAGCCGCAAAATGGACGATCTTCTGGAAACGGCCGCCGATTATGACTTTGACGAGAGCATCGGGTGGGAGGAGCCGGAATCGCCGCCGCTTTCGGAGGTGGACGCGGCGGCGCTGGAGGAGCTCCGCGTCCGGATGCACGAGGCGGCCCAAAGGCTCGAGTTTGAAAAAGCCGCCGAGATACGAGACAGGATTCTCGCCATCGAGCGCCGGCAGCTCGGCCTCAAGCCCCTCAAAACCGCGACATGAAAAACTCCCTGCTTTCGGCCGGTCTGGTCTCCGTTGAAGAGGACCGTTCATTTTTGCAGTCTTTGCCGGAAAAGCCGGGAATATACGTTTTCAGGGGTCGAACGGGAGAGGTGCTCTACGTCGGCAAGGCGCTGCGCCTGAGAAGCAGGGTGCGAAGTTATTTCACGAAGCGGACCGGGCGAGGCCCCTGGATTCAGAAAATGGTGGAGGAATTGTCCACCATCGAGCACGTCGTGACGGCCAATGAAATCGAGGCGCTCATCCTCGAGAGCAATTATGTGAAAAAGCACAGGCCCCGCCACAACGTGCTGCTTCGGGACGACAAGCATTTTCCTTATCTGAAGCTCAGCACGGGCGAGGACTACCCCCGCCTGAGCGTCGTTCGCCGCCCTGCGGGAGACGGCGATTCCTATCTGGGGCCTTTCCCCTCCGCGAGCAGCCTCAGACGCACCATCCGCTTTCTGCAAAAAACGTTTCACATCAGGCCCTGCGCGGGCGGCGTCGAGGACAAGACGGCGGAGCGGTGCATCTATTTTCAGATGGGCCAGTGCCTGGGGCCTTGCGACGATCATCAAGGCCGCGAAGCGTATCGGGCCGGGGTGGACGACGCGCTTGATTTTCTCAAGGGGAAAAACCAGGAGCTGTTGCGGAGGCTCAAAAAGCAGATGCAGGGGCACTCCCGGGCGCTCCAGTATGAAGCCGCCGCCAAGGTGCGGGATCAGATTCAGGGAATCGAGCACGTCACCGAGCGGCAGACCATGCTCTCCGTGAAAGGAGGCGACCAGGACGTGCTCGGCTATCATAGAGAGGGGCGAAAGGCGGCGTTTCGTTTGTTTTTCATCCGGGGCGGCAGGCTGCTGGGAGATCAGGGATTTTACGTGACGGCCCGCGAAGGCGTTCCCGATGGCGAGGTCGTCTCCTCGTTCGTGAAGCAGTATTACGGCGGCAAGACGTTTTTCCCCGACGAGGTGCTTTTGCCTTCCGCCGTGGATGACGCCTCGCTCATCGCGCAATGGCTGTCCGAGAGGCGAGGCGGGAAAGTGGCCGTTTTTCGTCCGCGCCGGGGAGACAAGCGCAAGCTGGTCGAAATGGCGAGCGAGAACGCATCCCACGCCCAGGAGCGGGAAAGCGCCTTGAGCGCCTTGGTCGCGAAAGAGCAGCGAACGCTCGAGGAGCTTCGGCGGGCGCTGGCGCTCGAAGAGCTGCCGATGCGGATCGAGGCGTTCGACGTATCGAACCTGCAGGGCAGCCATATCGTCGGCGCCAGCGTCGCGTTCCAGGAGGGGCGTCCGCTGAAGGACGGCTACCGCCGCTACAAGATCAGGAGCGCGGCGAAGTCGCCCGATGATTATTCGTCCATGCGCGAGATCGTTTTCAGGCGCCTGGAGCGTCTGGTGAACGAGGGGGGCGAGATGCCCGATTTGCTGCTGATCGACGGGGGCAGGGGGCAGCTCTCCTCGGCCGCCTCGGCGCTGGAGGAGCTCGGCGCGGCGGACGTGGCGCTGTGCGCGATTTCAAAGGGCAGGAGCGCCGAGAACCCCGAGGCGCAGGACGTCATTTTCCTGCCCGGTCGGCCCGACCCCGTTCGATTGGCGGAGGGGAGCGCGCCGAAACTCATGCTTCAGAAGATTCGCGACGAGGCGCATCGGTTCGTCCTGACGTTTCATCGCGCGCGCCGCAGGCGCGCCGGGATGAAGAGCGGTCTCGACGACGTACCCGGTCTGGGACCGAAGCGCAGGCGCGCGCTTCTGCGAACCTTCGGAAGCTTGCGGGGGGTGCTGGAGGCGAACGACGCGGCGCTCCTTGAAGTGGAAGGCGTCACGCCGAAGCTCGTGAGCGCCTTGAGGGAGAAACTCGGAGGGGAGCGCGCGTTCGCCGAGGAGATTGGGAAAGACGCTTCCCGGACGGGCGAGCCTTGAAATCGAGAAGCGCGGGGTATGCCCTGTTTTCCGGCCTTTTGCTGGCGTCCCCGTTTCCGCCGTTTCAGTTCGAAGCTCTGGCCTGGGTCGCGCTCGTTCCCCTTTTGTGGGCGCTCGAGGGCAAAAAGGCGCACGAAGCGTTCGCGCTGGGGCTGCTGGCCGGGCTGATTTACTTCGGAATCACCATCTGGTGGGTGAAGATTTCCATCGCCGTTTACGGCGGACTGCCCACGGCGCTCGCGTGGGTGGTCACCATCGTCCTGGTTCTCTATCTGGCGCTCTATCCCGCGCTGTTCGCGTTTTTCATCGCGCGGATAAGAGCGGGCGGATCCATCGTCATCCTTCTCGCCGCGGCGCCCCTTTGGGTTTCCCTGGAGTTGGCCCGCGCCTATGTTCTTTCCGGTTTTCCATGGGCGCTGCTGGGGTATAGCCAGTATCGCGCCCTATACGTTATTCAAATCGCCGATCTGGTGGGCGTATATGGGGTTTCGTTTTTCGTCGTTCTGGTCAACGCGGCGATTTGGCATTTCTTCCGGTTTCCGCAGAGGGCGCCTTACGCCGTGGTCGCCGGCGTTTCGCTCACGGCGGCGGCCGTGCTGGGTTATGGCTATCTGCGGCTCAACGAGGTCCCCGCCGAAGCGAGAGGCGCGTCGCGTCCGATAGGCATCGTTCAGGGCAACGTGGATCAGGCCGTGAAATGGTCTCCCCTCTGGCAAAAAGCCATTGTCGAGAAGATGGGGGCGCTGACGAAGGAGCTCATGGGCCGTTTCCCGCGAAACGGTCTGTCCGCTCCTCCCGTCGTCATTTGGCCGGAGGCGGCGGCGCCTTTCATTTATGAGCGGCAAGCGGACGGGAGAAGCTACCTTCGCCGTCTCGCGCGGGACGCCAATGCCCACCTGCTGTTCGGCGTTCTCGGGGAGCGCGACCTGGGCGGAACGTCGGCGTTGACGAATTCGGCGTATCTCCTGGGCCCGGATGGAGAGGAAATGGGTCGATACGACAAGATGCACCTGCTGCCGTTCGGCGAGTACGTTCCGCTCGGCGATCTGTTGTTTTTCGTGAAAAAACTGGTGCCGGTGATCGGGACATTCATCCCCGGAAGCGAGCCGAAGATATTCGAGACCGGGATGGGGAAGTTCGGCGTCCTGATTTGCTTTGAGGCGATTTTCCCCCGCGTGGTGAGACGGATGCGAGACGCGCAGTTTCTCGTCAACATCACGAACGACGCATGGTTCGGGAAAACGGCGGCCTCCGAGCAGCATCTGTCGATGGTGGCGTTTCGGGCGGTGGAGTTTCGGGTGCCGATCGCGCGTTCGGCCAATACGGGAATCAGCGCGCTGATCGAGCCCACCGGAAAGATTCGGAAGCGAAGTCCCCTTTTCGAGGAATGGATACACGCCGACGCCGTCTCGCTGAAAAAAGGCGCCCCGAGCGTTTACGCCGAAACGGGCGACATGTTCGCGTATTCCTGCGTCTTCGTTTTCGGGATGGTGTTTTTGATGTTCCGCTCCAAACGGAACGGTCGGGTGTGGTATGATGAATGAAACCGCCCGGGCGGGCTTCATGCGGAGAAGACATGGAGCCGGATTGCGGAGGATGGGAGAAATTCATGGAAGAACTGCGCAGGAACTGTGAGCAACTGGAGGCGCGCCTCCTCGAACTGCGAGGGCGGCTTTGACCTGGATCGATTGGAGGCGGAGCGGGCCAGGCTGGACAAACTCGCCGGCGCGGCGGATTTTTGGAGCGACCCGGAAGCCGCGCAAAAGACGCTGCGGCGGCGCGCTTCTTTTCAGAAAACGATACGGAACTGGGAGAGCCTGAGCGAGGAGCTCAAGGATCAGCAGGAACTCCTGCAGCTTCTCCAAATGGAAGAAACGTCCGAATCCGAACTCCTCGGCGACATCGAGAGCGTCCTCTCCTCTCTTCTGGCTCGAACCGAGCGCCTGGAGTTTCAACTGGTCATGGACTCCGAGGAGGACAGGGCCAACGCCATTCTCTCCGTGAACGCGGGCGCGGGCGGCGTCGAGAGCCAGGATTGGGCCGAAATGCTCTTTCGCATGTATGCGAGATGGGCGGAGGAGAGGGGCTACCGGGCGCGCCTCGTTTCCATACTCGGGGGAGAGGAGGCGGGCATCAAAAACGCCACCCTTATCGTTCAGGGGGATTACGCTTACGGGTATCTTCGAGCCGAAGTCGGGGTGCATCGCCTGATAAGAATTTCGCCCTTCGACGCCAGCTCGAAGCGGCACACCTCGTTCGCTTCCGTGGACGTCGTTCCGGAGGTGTCGGATGACGTGGAAATCGAGATCGACGAGAACGATTTGAGAATCGACGTGTTCAGGAGCTCGGGCGCCGGCGGCCAGCACGTGAACACCACGGACTCCGCCGTGAGGATTACCCATCTGCCGACGAACATCGTGGTTTCGTGCCAGAACGAGAGAAGCCAGCATAAGAATCGCGCCACGGCCATGAAACTGCTGCGCGGCCAGTTGTATGAGAGGGAGAAGCGAAAGCGCGAGGAGGAAAAGGAAGCGCAGCACGCCATGAAGAAGACGATCGGCTTCGGAAGCCAGATTCGCTCCTACATCCTGCATCCGTATCGGATGGTGAAGGATCATCGGACCGACGTGGAGCGCTCCGATGTGAACGCCGTGCTGGACGGGAACATCGACGTGTTCATCGACGCCTACCTCCTCTCCCTGATAGAGGCGAAGGCCGCCGCGCGCTCGTAGTCGGCGGGAGCGAATCGGGCGCAAGGCGAGCGGAAAACAGGAATAGCTGCCGGGATGACGAAAGAGGATACGGGATGAACGACTCCGTGGCGGATGAAGCGGCGCCGGACGAGCGGGACGATGAAAATGGCCTGATCCGGCAGCGGCGAAAAAAGCTCGAGGACATTCGCGCCTCCGGGATCAATCCGTTCGTGAATCGATTTTCCGCGACGCGCCAGATCGGCGCCGTCGTCCAGGAGTTTCATTCCGTGCCGGCGGATGGCTTCGATGACCTGGAGCAGGCGCGTTTTTCGGTGGCGGGGAGAATCATCGCCAAGCGATTGCAGGGGAAGGTCGCCTTTCTCGATCTGCGGGACGGAACGGGGCAGATTCAGCTGTTCGTTCGGATGAATGAAGTCGGCGAGGAGACCTTTCGATTCGTCAAAGACCTCGATATCGGCGATATCGTCGGCGTGGAAGGCGGCGTGTTCCGCACGAGGATGGGCGAGCTCTCCATCCGGGCGCGCCGGATAAGCCTCCTGACGAAAAGCTTGAGGCCGCTGCCCGAGAAATGGCACGGCCTGCAGAACGTGGAGGCGCGCTATCGGCGGCGCTATGTGGATTTGATTGCGAACCCCGACGTGGTCGAGGTGTTTCGCGCGCGCTCGCGGATGATCCGGTCGATACGCCGCTTTCTGGACGATATGAATTTTCTCGAGGTCGAAACCCCGATGATGCAGGCCATCGCCGGCGGGGCGGCGGCCAGACCGTTCGCAACCTATCACAATACCCTGGAAATGCCGTTGTACCTCCGCGTGGCGCCGGAACTTTATCTCAAGCGCCTGGTGGTCGGCGGCATGGATCGCGTCTATGAGATCAACCGCAATTTCAGAAACGAGGGCATATCCACGCAGCACAACCCGGAATTCACGATGCTCGAGTTCTATATGGCGTATGCCGACTATAACGACCTGATGAGCCTGACGGAAAAGATGCTGGGAGCTCTGGCCCAGGAAATTCTGGGCGGAGACGTCCTGAAGTACGGGGATGAGGAAATCTCGTTTCGCGCCCCTTGGGCGAGGCGCGAATGGCGGGCTTCCATCGCGGAGGTGGGCGGCGCGCCGGCCGACGTGTTGGAAGATGCGGGGAGGGCGCGCCTTTTCGCGAGGGAGGTCGCCGGGCCGAAGGGCTACCCCATACCGGATGAGATGAGCCATGCGCGCATTCTCGAGTATCTGTTCGAGGAGTTGGTGGAGCCGAAACTCAGACAGCCCACCTTCATCCATGATTTTCCCAAGTCTCTTTCGCCGTTGGCGAAGAGCAGGGAGGACGACCCCGATACGGTGGAGCGGTTCGAGCTCATCGTCGCCGGCCGGGAGATCGCCAACGCCTATACGGAATTGAACGATCCGGACGACCAGCGCGCGCGCTTCGAGCGGCAGGAAGCGGCGCGGGACGCCGGCGATGAGGAAGCCCATGAAATCGACTGGGATTATCTCACGGCCCTGGAATACGGCTTGCCGCCCGCGGCGGGCGAGGGGATCGGGATCGACAGGCTCGCGATGCTGCTGACGAATTCGCATTCGATTCGGGACGTGATCCTCTTTCCCCTCATGCGGAAGCACCAGGACTGAAGATGCCCTTCTCCACCGAGCTTTTCATCGGTCTGAGACACCTGCGCTCCCGGAGCAAGCCGGCGTTCGTCTCGCTCACGACCTGGATATCCGTGCTGGGAGTCGCTCTGGGCGTCGCCACCCTCATCGTCGTCCTGGGCGTGATGACGGGGTTTCAGCGGGAGTTCCGCGAAAAAATACTGGGCACGCAAAGCCATATCGTCGTGGTGAAGTCGGGCGACGCATTGATGAGCGAATGGCGGGCCGTCCTGGAAAAGATGGGCGAACAGTCGGGTGTGACGGCGGCGAGTCCCTTTGTGTATGGCCAGGCCATGTTCTCATCCGGGAGCCGGGTGATGGGCTCGGTGGTGCGCGGGATCGACCCTGCCCGGGAAGTCGAAGTAACCGACATCAAGAGATATTTGCAGGATGCCTCGTTGAAAAGGATTGTCGAGAGCGAAGACGGCGCCGGGGACGCGCGCGGCGAACCCGGCGTCATCCTCGGGAGCGAACTCGCCAGGAACCTGCTTCTCGATGCAGGCGATTCGGTGACGATGGTCAGCCCCGTGGGGGTGGTGACGCCGATGGGCCTGGTGCCTCGAACGAAAAAATTTCAGGTGGCGGGAGTCTTCCGAAGCGGGTTTTATCAATACGACGCCGGTCTCGCGTTCATCTCGATAAAGGAGGCTCGGAAATTCTTCGGATTCGGCGACGCCGTTTCGGGGGTGCATCTGCGCGTGGAGGATATCTTCTCGGCCGAGCGCATCTCCCGTCGAATTCAGAGCGCGCTATCGGAGGCTTACCGGTCGCGCTCCTGGCAGCAGATGAATCGAAATCTGTTTTCCGCGCTCAAAACGGAAAAGACCACGCTGACCATTCTTCTTCTTCTGGTCGTCGTCGTCGCCGCCTTCAACATCATCGGTTCGCTCGTCATGGTGGTGATGGAAAAAGGGCGCGAGATCGCGATATTGAAATCAATGGGGGCGACGAGCCGCTCCATTTTAAGGATTTTTTTCATTCAAGGCGTCTTCATCGGCCTTTCGGGCGCCGCGCTGGGAACCATCGGAGGTCTCGCTCTGGGGTGGAACCTCCACGTGGTCGAGGATTTTCTGGAGCGCGCGTTTGGTCTGGACATCCTGCCTCCCAGCATTTATCATATCGAAGCCTTGCCGGTGCAGATGACGCCTTTCGACGTTTCCGTTACGGTGGCGGTCGCTTTTGTCATCTGTCTGGCGGCGACGCTCTATCCAGCATGGCGCGCTTCTCGCGTCGATCCGGTGGAAAATCTCCGTTATGGTTGATTCAGGCATATCGGAGATGGGTGAACTCGCCTTGCGGGAAGATGCGTCGCCGCAGGTTGTCGCCGCCAGGGGGCTGGCGAAGTCGTACCCCATGGGCGGCGGCGAAGTGGCGGCTCTGAGCGGGGTCGATCTCGAGGTCGGCCGCGGCGAGATGGTGGCCGTCATGGGCGTTTCCGGAGCGGGGAAAAGCACCTTGCTTCACCTTTTGGGCGCTCTCGACAAGCCGACGAGAGGCGAGGTGATTCTGGAGGGAAAAAGTCTCGCGGACTGCTCGGAGACGGAACTGGCCCGATTGAGAAATCAGCGCGTGGGCTTCGTGTTTCAATTCCACCACCTGCTGCCGGAGTTTTCCGCCCTGGAAAATGTTATGATGCCCGGTCTGATTCGCGGCGACCGGAAAAGAGAGGCGGAGGAACAGGCGAAGGAATTGTTGAGCCGCATGGGGCTGGCGGACAGATGCGGCCATCGCCCGGGAGAACTTTCCGGCGGAGAGCAGCAGCGGGTTGCCATCGCCCGCGCGTTAATTAACAATCCTTCCGTCATGCTTGCGGACGAACCAACGGGGAACCTGGACTCATCGACCGCGGAAACGATATTCGAGCTGCTTCAGGAGATTAACGCGGTGAGCAGGCAAACGATTCTGGTGGCGACGCACAACAGTTCGATGGCGGAACGAATGGATCGTGTGGTCGTCGTGGTGGACGGGAAGATAGCCCGGACAAGGTAAGGAGGGCCGTATGTTCAAGCGATTCACCGAGCGCGCCCGCAAGGTCATCATCCTGGCGAGAGAGGAAGCGGAGCGCTACCGGCATGAATATCTGGGAACCGAACACATTCTGCTGGGCGTCCTGAAGGACGGGGGCGGAATCGCCATCGCCGTTTTGCAGAAGCTGGGCGTCGATCCCAAGCAGCTTCGGCTGGAGCTCGAGCGCAATCTGCCCAAGAGCCTGAGCGGGCCCGTAGAAGGGGACATTCCATTCACCCCGAAGGCGAAGAAAGTGCTCGAATACGCCGTGGAAGAGGCCCGGCTGATGGGCCACAACTATATCGGAACCGAGCATTTGCTGCTGGGCATCGTGAGGGAGAAGGACGGCTTGGCGGCCAAAATCCTGGCCAGCTTCGGCGTCAAGCTCCAGCAAACCCGCGAGCAGACCATCAACCTTCTCCGGGAGCCGGTGGCGGCGCGCTCCCGGGAGAAGAGCAAGACGCCGGCGCTCGATGAATTTGGGCGCGACCTCACGGAGTTCGCGGACGAGGGGAAGCTGGACCCCGTCATCGGGCGGGAGGGGGAAATCGAGCGCGTCATCCAGATTCTCGCGCGCAGAACGAAGAACAACCCCGTCCTGATCGGGGAGCCCGGGGTCGGGAAAACGGCGATTGTCGAGGGTCTCGCGCAGGCGATCGTCTCGAAGGAGATTCCCCAGATTCTCTACAACAAGCGCGTTGTTCAGCTGGATCTGGGCGCTTTGGTGGCGGGAACGAAATATCGCGGACAGTTCGAGGCGCGTCTGAAGGCGATCATGAAGGAGATCACGCAAAGCCGGGACGTGATCGTCTTCATCGACGAGCTGCATACTCTGGTGGGCGCGGGGGCGGCGGAAGGCTCCATTGACGCCTCGAACATGCTGAAGCCCGCGCTCAGCCGCGGAGAGATTCAGTGCATCGGCGCCACCACGCTCGATGAATATCGAAAATACATCGAGAAAAACGGCGCGCTGGAGCGGCGGTTCCAGAGCGTGATGGTGGATCCGCCCTCCGCTGACGACACGGTCAACATTCTGAAGGGTCTGAAGGACAAATACGAAAAGCACCATCGCGCGCAGCTGACCGAGGACGCGATCGTCTCCGCCGTTCGCCTCTCCTCCCAGTACGTGTCGGATCGCTTCCTGCCGGACAAGGCGATAGACGTCATTGACGAGGCCTGCAGCAAGGTTCGTCTCGAGAAAGAGACCTTCCCGAGCAACATTCGGGATCTGCAGCGCCAAATCGAGGAGACGGTTCGCACGAAGAAGGACATGATCGAAAAGCAGGATTTTGAAAAGGCCGTCGAGTTGCGCGACCAGGAAGAGCAGGACAGGAGCAGGCTCGACGAGTTGAAGGCAGAATGGGAAGCGGGCCAGACGGACGAGGAGCCGCTCGTCACCGAGGATGACGTGGCCTACGTGGTGAGCCGCATGACCGGCATCCCGCTGCAGCGCATCGGGGAAGTGGAGAACGAGCGCCTTCTCCGGATGGAGGAGCAGTTGAACGGCTGCATCATCGGCCAGGAGGAGGCCACGCGCGCCTTGACGAAGGCGGTTCGCCGCGCGCGGGCGGGCCTGAAAGGTCCGAAGCGGCCCATCGGCAGTTTTTTGTTCCTGGGTCCCACGGGCGTGGGCAAGACCGAAATGGCCAGAATGCTCGCCCAGTTCATGTTCGGCGATCCGAATGCGCTCATTCGCATCGACATGAGCGAATACATGGAGAGGTTCAACGTCTCCCGCCTCACGGGGGCGCCTCCCGGCTACGTCGGATATGAAGAGGGGGGGCAGCTCACCGAGCGCGTCCGCAGAAAGCCCTACTCCGTCGTGCTGCTTGATGAAATCGAGAAGGCGCACCCCGACGTCTATCACGTTTTGCTGCAGGTGATGGATGATGGTCTGCTGACGGACAGCTACGGCCGCAACATCGACTTCAAGAACACCATCATCATCATGACCTCGAACCTGGCGGCGCGATCCATCGAGAAAGGGACGGCCCTCGGCTTCCAGAAGGCGGAAACGGGTCTCGGCTTCGACAGGATCAAGGACAGCATCCGCGATGAGTTGAAGCGCACTTTCAACCCGGAGTTCCTGAACCGCATCGACGACGTCATTATCTTCCGGCCCCTGGCCCATGAGGATATTCTGAAAATCGTGGACATCGAAATCGCCAAGGTCAACGAGACGCTGCGGGAAAAGGAGATGCAAATCGAGCTGAGCGAGGACGCCAAGGACTGGCTCGCCAGGCAGGGGTTCGAGCCGGCTTACGGAGCGAGGCCGCTGCGGCGCGTCATCCAGCGGCATATCGAAGACACGCTCAGCGAAGAGGTCCTGCACGGCAAGTTCCAGGATGGCGGAACGATTCTGGCGAAACTGGCCGGGGATGAATTGGTGTTCGAGCTGAAAGAAGACGCGGAAGTGCTCAGTGTCCAGGATTTGTAGTTTCTTCCGAAAATTGAGACCGTCCCCCTTCCGCTCGCGCGAGGCGTCCTGATGCGTCGCGTTGCGAAGGCGCTCGCCTGCGCCGTTCTGGTCGCCGCGGCGCTTGCCCTCGCTTCTCATGAGGCGCTGGGACAGGCGGCTTCGCCGGCCATCGTGATACGGGCTGTCGAAATCGAGGGAAATCGCCGGGTCGATCGCTCTACGGTTCTCTTTTACGTTCAGCTGAAAGAAGGACAGAGCTACACCAACGTGGAGCTGGTCAGGCAAATACGCGAGGACGTGCGAACCATATACGGACTCGGGTTTTTCCGGGACGTCCGGGTTCAGGTGGAGTCTCTCGAGGGCGGGCTCCGCGTCGTTTATCAGATCAGCGAAAAACCCACGATCAACAAGATTGAGATCATCGGCAACAGCAACGTGGAGATCGAAAAAATCCGCGAGCGCATCACCGCGAAGGCCCAGACCATCGTCAGCGAGTCCGTCCTCAAGGAAACGGTGCGGAACATCCGGAAACTGTATCAGGAGCAGGGCTATTATTTCGCGCGCATAGAAGCCGTGCTGAAGGAAAGCGGGCGGAATACCGTGGCTGTCACCTTCCTGATAGACGAGGGCGAAAGCGTCCGCATCGCGTCGATCGCCTTCCGGGGAAACGCCAAGGTCTCCAGAAGAGACCTGCTCAAGGCGATGCAAACGAGCGAAGCGGGTTTTTTCTCCTTCGTCACGAGCTCGGGCGTATTCAGCGAAGAGGAATTGCAAAGGGACCTGGTGCGGCTCCGCCTCTTGTATGAGAGCCGCGGCTACGTCAAGGTTCAGGTCGGGCAGCCCGTCGTTCGGGAGTCTCCGGACAGGGGCCGGATTGATATCACGATACCCATCACCGAAGGCTTGCAATACCAAATCTCGAAGATCGACATCATCGGCGGAGAGGATGTCATCCCCAAAGAAGAGATCAGGGAGAAGATGCTCCTTTTCGAGGGCGACGTCTTCAACAGAACCCGCTTGATCGCCGATGTCCAGGAGATAACGACCCGGTTCTCGAATCGCGGCTACGCGTTCGCCGACGTGCGCCCCGTCACCAGAGCGAACGACGAGAAGCGGACAGTCGACGTCTCCATCCGAATCAGCAAGGGACGCAGGGTCTACATCGGAAAAGTGGAGGTCAGGGGCAACACCCGGACGCGCGAAAACGTCATCCGCCGGAACGTCCGGGTCGTCGAGGGTTCTTTATACAGCAAGAAAGGTCTGGACCTGACGCGGCGTCGACTCAGGCGGACGAATTATTTTGAAACGGTGAAGGTCGTCGAAAAGCGACGCCCCGCCAGCGATGAGATACTCGATGTCGATATCGAGGTGAAGGAGAAGCCCACCGGATCGATCACGGGAGGCGTCGGCGTCAACAGTGACGAGGGCGTTTATCTGCAGGGGGAGATCCGGGAGTCGAATCTGTTGGGAAAAGGCTTTATCGGCTCGCTGTTCTCCAGAATTTCTTCGGATCGCTTTGATTTGATAGGGGAGTTCGTGGACCCGAACTTCCGGGATACGGGATACTCGCTCGGAACCAGACTGTTCTTCGGCGAGCAGGAGTTCGAGACCTTTGACAATGAAACGAAAGGCGGCCGGGTCACGGTGGGCAGGGAGTTGCGGGAGTTCCTGAACGCCTCCGTCGCCTACGAGTTGTCGTCCTCCCGGGTCAGCAACGTCGCGGCCACGGCGTCGTCGACGATTCGGGAGCAGGACGGAAAGACCTACAACGAGAGCAAAATTATTCCCAGACTCTTCTATGACAGCCAGAACAGCCGAATTTTCCCGACGAGCGGAACGTTCTGGAGCATTTCCCCCACGATCTCGGGCGGGATTCTGGGGGGGAACGTCGATGTATTTTCCATCGAAGCGGATTTCAGGCAGCACCACAACGTCGGAGAGTATTTGCGGATTCGCGCGCTGAGGCAGCTTGTCGCCAGCTTCAGGGGAAACGCTCGCTACGTTGACGCGTTCAAGGGTGATTTGCCCGCGTTCCGTCGGTTGTACGCCGGCAGTAGGCACGCCATTCGGGGCTTCCGCTCGAATGATCTCGGCCCCAAGGATTCGCAGAACAATTCGATAGGCGGGTTGTCCGCCGCCCTCGCTTCCGTTGAACTCTGGCATCCGTTCATCGGGCCCACTCATCTCGCGACTTTCCTGGACGCGGGGAACGTCTGGGAAACGCACAATGCGTTTGACGCGGATGATTTGCGATACGGCTCCGGAATCGGCTTGCGCATCGTGACGCCCATCGGCCCCATGCGCTTCGATATCGGATATAAGCTCGACCGGAAAACCGGCGAACGCAGAAGAGAAGTCCATCTGGGAATCGGCGCCGCTTTTTAGAGGGGATATGGTTCCGTGTCGCTTTTTACGGGGAGAGCGCTTGGCGTGAGACGGCTCGGGCTCCGGCTTTCGCTTCCGTCGATGTTTTTTCTCGTGTTCGCCTGTGCGGGCGATGCGGCGTCGGCGAACGGAAAATACGGCGTCGTCAACATTCAGCGCGTATTGCGGGTTTCAAAAGCCGGTCGCGCCGCGAGTTCGGCTCTGGATGCGGAGAAGAAGAGGCTCGAAAGCAGCATCCGGAAGAGACGGGACGATCTGACCAAAATGGCGGATAAAATACGGGATTTGCAGTCGGAGATCGAACAGAAAAGCGCGATTTGGCGGGAGGAAGAAAGGGAGCGCAAGACATTCGAGTTGAGGTCCCAGAGAAGGGACTTCGCGCGCGAGCAGGACGATCTGAAGCGATTGGTGCGGGAGAGTCAGCGGGATCTCCAGAAGCGCCAGCGGGTAGCCGTCTCGAAAGTCTTGAAGGAGGTTCGCGGCATCGTTCACGAAATTGGCAAGAAAGAAGGCTTGGATGTCATCGTGGACAGCGGCTCCGGCGGCGTTCTGTTCGCCAGCCCGAGGGTGGACATGACTGAGAGGGTGATAAAGCTCTACGATCAGAAGAAGAAATGAAATGCTTCTTGCGGATATAGCGAATCTGGTCGGCGGAGAGTTGATCGGCGACGGGAGCCTGGATGTCCAGGACGTGGCGGAGTATGAAAAGGCCTCGCCGAAAGATTTGAGTTATGTGGATTCGGCGAAGAAGCTGAACGCGCCCTCCGGCGCGGGCGCCCTCATCGTCCCTCGGGGTCTGCAAGTCGATCGTCCCTGCATTTCCGCCTCGAACCCTCGCCTGTCTTTCGCCCGCGCGGTCTCGCTGCTGCGTCCGCCCCCGAAATTCCGGCCGGGCATCGACCCTCGCGCCGGCGTTTCCGACTCGGCGCTCATCGGGGACGGCGCGCATGTGGGGCCGTTCGCGTCGATCGCCGGCGGCGCGGTCGTGGGCGAAGGCTGCTTTATCGGCGCGGGCGCGCGCGTCGGTGAAAACGTGAAGATCGGCTCCGAATGCTTCATCCATTCGAATTGCGTCTTATACGCCGGCGTGGAGGTGGGCGCGAGGGTCGTTCTCCACGCGGGGGTTGTCGTCGGCTCGGACGGCTTCGGGTACGTGCCCGATGAGGACGGGCGCGTTTTCAAATACCCGCAGACGGGCGGCGTCGTCATTGGGGACGACGTGGAAATCGGGGCGAACAGCGTCGTCGATCGCGCCGCTCTGGGAGAGACGAGAATCGGCCGCGGCACGAAAATCGACAACCTGGTGCAAATCGCGCACAATGTCACGATTGGGGAAGACTGCATTCTGGCGAGCCAGGTGGGCGTCTCGGGCAGCGCGAAGATTGGCCGCCGCGTCGTGATGGGCGGAAACGTCGGGGTGGCGGATCACGTCGAGATCGGCGATGGCGCGACGCTGGGGGCGCGAACCGGCGCGTCCAAGAGCCTGGAGGGAGGCAAGGTCTATCTGCACGCTCCGGCGGCGGAAATTCGCGAGGCGCGCAGGCGAATCGCGGTGTTGAGGAACTTGCCGAGAATCTCGGAAAAAATAAACGAGCTCGAAAAAAAGATTGGCGAACTGCAGTCATGATGGACGCCCGGCGGATCCAGGAACTCATCCCGCACAGGCCCCCATTTCTCCTGGTTGACGAGGTGCTCGACGTTGACCCGGAGGAAATTTCCATCGTCGCCCAGAAGAAGGTTGCCCCCGACGAGCCGTATTTTGAGGGCCACTTCCCCGGTCGTCCCATCATGCCGGGCGTGCTGGTCGTGGAAGCGCTGGCGCAGACGGGACTGATCTGCATGTTCGAGTTGAAGCTGGTCGAGCCGGGAACGGAGTTTTTCTTCGCCGGCATCGAGCAGGTGAAGTTCAGGCGGCCGGTCGTTCCCGGCGATTTGCTCCAGCTGCGCGCGAAACTCCTGAAAAACCGAAAAACGCTGTGGAAATTTGAAATGCGGGCGCTTGTCGAGGGACGGACGGTCGCCGAGGGCCTGTGCGCCGCCTTTACTCTTCCGCAATCCTGACGAGCCTTGAACGATATAGCCTCCACCGCGTTCATCGACTCGAAAGCGGAGCTTGGCGAGCGTCTGAAGATCGGGCCGGGCGCTTTCGTGGGGGCGGGCGTGGCGCTCCGGGACGGCTGCGAAATCGGGCCGGGCGCAATCGTTCAGGGCCCTGCGGTTATCGGCGAAGGGTGCCGGATTTTTCCGAACGCCGTCGTCGGCTCGGAAGCGCAGGTCGCCGATTCGACGTCGGAAGGGGGGGGCGTAGAAATCGGGGCGGGCGTCGTCATCCGCGAGATGGCGACGGTGCATCGATCGATGTGTCCGGGCGGCAATACGACGGTAGGAGAAAAATGCTACGTCATGGTCGGCGCGCACGTGGCCCATGATTGCCGCGTAGGCGATGAGGTGGTCCTGACGAACCATTGCTCCCTTGCGGGGCACGTGGAAGTCGGGAACAAGTGCTTCATCTCCCACCTGGTTGGCGTGCATCAATATGTCCGGGTCGGGGAGGGTTCGATTCTCGTGGGTCCCTCGGCGGTTCGGAAAGACGCGCCTCCGTTCGTCAGAGTGATTGGCGAGCCGCCTCGCGTGGTGGGTTTGAACGTAGTCGGCTTGCGGAGGAGCGGCGTTTCGGCCGAGGCGAGAGAGAGCATCAGGAGAGCGTATAAAATTCTTTTCGGCGCGCCGGGCGCGATGACGCGAAAAATAGAGCAAATAGAGGCGCAGGCGCAATCAGGGGCGGAAGTTCGCGCCGTGCTGGGATTCGCGCGGGAGTCGAAGCGCGGCATCTACCAGGGCCGCGTTTAGAACTCCGGTCGAGGGTGAAGTCCATGAGGGACGTTTTGCGGGTTGGCGTTGTCGGCGCAGGCCACATGGGCGGCTACCACGTCGCGGTGCTTTCCGAGATTCCGGAGGCGAATCTGACGGCCGTTTGCGACCTGGATTCGCATCGCGCCCGGGAGCTGGCCGATAGATACGGGGCGGAGGCGTTTTCCGACCCGTCCGATCTCATCGGCCGCGTGGACGCCGTCACCAT
Source organism: bacterium (assembly GCA_965242545.1). Classification (GTDB taxonomy): domain Bacteria; phylum UBA8248; class UBA8248; order UBA8248; family UBA8248; genus Bin107. Next base: position 2,199,994 of record OZ251456.1, on the reverse strand, counting down.
CGCCGTTCCCACCCTGCGGCATTTTGAGGTGTCCCGCGCGTTTCTCGAAAGCGGCGTTCACGTCCTCGTGGAGAAGCCCATCTGCCCGACCATGGAAGAAGCCCTGGGGCTGTTCGATTTGGCGGCCGGAAACGGCGTCGCGCTGCACATCGGCCACGTGGAGCGGTTCAACGCGGCCGTTCAGGAGTTGGGGAAAATCGTGGACGGGCCGATGCTGATCGAGTGCCGCAGGCTGGGGCCCTTCACGCCGAGGGCGGGGGAGGACGGGGTCGTGCTCGATTTGATGATCCACGATCTCGATATCGTCCTGCGGCTGGTGGATGAGGAGGTCGAGCTGCTCTCGGCGACCGGCGCCAGCGTCCTGTCCGAACGCGAGGACGTGGCGAACGTGCAGATTTGCTTCGCCGGCGGATGCGTGGCGAATCTGACCTCGAGCCGGGTGACGCAGAACAAGATCAGAACGCTTTCCGTCTCGCAGCCGGATGCGTTCATTACGCTCGATTACGCGGACCAGGAACTCAGAATCCATCGCCAGGCGATGAGCGAGCGTCATCTGACCCGCGATGAATTCAAATATCGGGAGCAGTTCCAGATGGAAAGGGTATTCGTCCATAAGGACAACCCCCTGAAGCTGGAGCTGCGGCACTTCTTGCGGGCGGCGCAGGCCGCGGAGGTCGTTCGAGAGCCGGAAAAGGAGTTGAGGTCACTGGACATCGCCATTCGCGTCGTAGAGATGCTCAAACGCTCGATCCCCTCCATGCCCTGATATTTCCCATGTCTGACTCTCCGGAAAGAATCGGCCTGATCGCAGGCGCGGGAACGCTGGCCTCCGAATTTGTTTCGCGGGCGAAGGCGCGAGGCAAGCGCGTGTCCGTGGTGGCTTTGTCCCCGGAAGTCAGGGAGGCGCTGTCGGGAGAGGCGGATTGCGTCTCTCATATCCCGCCCGCCCGGCCGAACAGGATCATCCGGTTTTTCAGGGACAGCGACGTCGGGGAGATAGGGTTCGCGGGCAAGGTCGAGAAAAGCCTCCTGTTTCAGTCCTTGCGCTTCGATCTGACGGCGCTGCGCTTCGTGAAAAACGCCAGGAACACGGCCGATGCGACGATCATGGACGCCGTTATGGCTCTTGTGGAAGAAAACGGGATGAAGGTGGTTCCCCAGACGGAGTATCTGGATCATCTCATTACCCCGAACGGGACCCTCACGAAAAAGAAATTGCGCCAGAATCAGCGCAAGGGCGCGGCGTATGCGTTTCAAATGGCTCGAAGCGTCGCGGAACTGGAGATAGGCCAGACCGTGGTGGCTCACAAGGGGACGGTGGTCGCCGTGGAGGGCGTGGAAGGAACGGACGAGACGATTCTGAGGGGATGCGCTCTTGCCGGGAAGGGGGCCATTGTCTGCAAGGTGGCTCGTCCCGGGCAGGATATGCGCTACGACGTGCCCACGGCCGGGCTCCGGACCCTGGAAGCGATCCGGGAGGGCGGCGCGGCGGCGCTGATCCTGGAGGCCGGTCGGACTTTTCTCATCGATCGCGAGCGTCTGATGCGGGAAGCCGACGCGAGCGGCGTCGTCGTCGCCGGCTGGTCGGAAAATGGGCGGGGATGAGCGTCCGGCGCGCGACGTCATGGTGGTCGCCGGCGAGCCGTCCGGCGACGTTCACGCCGCGAATCTGGTGACCGCGCTTTCCGCCAGGATTCCCGGCCTCCGGGTCTCCGGCATGGGCGGGCGGCGGATGGCCGGGGCGGGCGTTCAGCTCCTCCACGACATCGGCGCCATATCCATCGTCGGCTTCGCCGGAATTCCCCGCGCGTATCCCAAACTGCGAAAAATCAAAAAAGACCTCCTGAAAAGAATCGTGGAGCGGAAGCCGGAAGCGGTGATTTTCGTGGATTACCCGGGCTTCAATCTTTCCCTGGCGCGCTCGGCGCGCGCGCTGCCGCGGCCGCCGAAGCGCGTCTATTTCATCACCCCCCAGGTGTGGGCCTGGTGGAGGGGGCGCGCTCGCGTGATTGCGAACGCTTGCGATCTGACGCTGAACATCTTTCCGTTCGAGCCCCGCATTTTCCGGGAACTGGGCGGAAAGGCCGAGTTTGTCGGCCATCCCGCCGCCCATGCGCTCCGGGACGCGCCATCGAGAGAAGCCGCCCGCCGTTCGCTGAACATACCGACGGACGAGAAGGTGATCGCGCTTCTTCCGGGCAGCCGCCTCAAGGAAGCGGACGCTCACGTGGACGCCATGGTGGGCGCGCTGAGAATCATTCATGCGGAAACGCCGGGCCTGCGCTTCCTGATTTCAGAGGCGGATTCGCTGCCCGAAGGCTACGTTTCGGGTCGCCTGAAGGCATCGGCGCTTGGGATACGGCCCGTCAGGGGCGACGCCCGACGGGTGATTCGCGCGGCGGACGCCGTCGTCGTGGCGAGCGGCACGGCCTCACTGGAGACCGCCCTTCTGGGCGCGCCGATGGTTGTCGTATACGCCGGGGACGCGCTTACGTATATGCTGGCCAAGTATTTTCTGGTTCATGTGGACTACATCAGCCTCGTGAATTTGCTGTCCGGCCATGAGGCCGTTCCCGAACTGCATCAGAATCGCGTGCGCCCGCGGCATATCGCGAATGCGCTGCGGGAAGTGTTGTCGAACGAGGCCGTCAGGGCCGGGCAAATCAGGGCGTTTGAGAGAATCCGAAGCGCTCTGGAAGGGGAGAACCCTTACGCGCGGGCCGCGGCGCGCATAGCGGCGGAGCTTGGCCTGGATGCAGAGGACGCGCAGGATGGATGAGACCCCGACCGCTTATGACGAACGGGGGCGCGACCCCGACGCGCCGCTTTCGACGCGGTTGGGCGGCGCAGCCATCGCGGGTTGCCTGAAAGCGGTGTACGCCACTTCCAGGATGATTGCTCCACAAGCGGATTTTTATGAAAAACTCACAAAAGCGGGCGGGGAGAAGTATATTTGGGCGCTCTGGCATCGCCAGGTCGGTCTCGCCTCTTTCTTCTATCCGAATGATTATGACCGGACGTGCATGGCGAGCAGAAGCCGGGACGGAGAGCTCCTCACCCAAATGCTCACCCGGCTCGGCGCGCATTGCGTGAGAGGCTCCTCCTCCTCTCTGACCGGGGCGGACAAGGGCGGCGCCGCCGTGTTTCGGCGAATGGTCCGCGTGGCGAAAAAAGGCCGCCACCATCTCATCGTCACGCCGGATGGGCCGAAGGGGCCGCCCGGGAAGGCGAAAGTAGGAGTGGTCGCTTTGGCCGGCGTTACAGGATGCAAAATTTGTCCGGTCGCTTTCGCAGCCTCCCTGTTTTTCACCATCCCCACGTGGGACAAGACGATTTTTCCCCTACCTTTCGGGAAAATCTCCGTTTGCTGCGGCGATCCCTTGGAAGTGCCCCGCACCCGGGATGCGGGGATACTGGAGGCGGCGCGCGCGGAAATCGAAAAGCGGCTCGTCCGCGTGAATGAAGAGGCGAAATCCTACCTGGAAACTTCTGCGGGAAGGTAAGCCGCCGATGCTGTTTTTCTACAATTTTCTTCTCTTTCTTCTCTCTCCTGTTTTGCTCGCCTATTTTCTGATTCGGCTGCGGCGCCGCGGACTCGACATTCGAGCGCTTCGAGACGGATTCGGGTTTGTTCCGCGCCTGCCCTCTGCGGAGGATCGCCTTTGGCTCCATGCGGTATCCGTCGGGGAGGTCGGCGTGGCCGCCCTCTTGATCCCCGCGCTTCTGCGCAAAAAGCCGGAATTGAAGATCGTCCTCTCCACGGTGACGCGGACGGGAAGAGGCGCGGCGGAAAAAATACCGGGAGTCGAACGGATCATTTATTTGCCGCTTGATTTCTCCCCGGTCGTCCGATCCGCCCTGAACCGGATTCGACCCTCCATGATTGCGCTCATTGAAACCGAGATATGGCCGAATCTCGTGAGCGAGGCCGCCAGACGGAGGATTCCCGTCTCCATCGTCAACGGCAGGCTTTCCGAGCGTTCGTATCGCGGCTACAGGCGGTTTCATTTTTTCTTCTCTACCGTTCTGAGGCGCTTCAGGGACATCCTGGCCATCGGGGAGAGGGACGCCGGACGATTCTCGGGTCTGGGGGCGATTTCCGTGCAAGGCTGCGGAAACATGAAATTCGACGCGCCTCCGCCGGTTCGGGCGTCTGCGGCGGGACGGTATGGCCTGGGCGCGCGTCGCGGCGTCATCGTGGCGGGCAGCACCCATCCGGGGGAGGAGAAGCTGATTGGCGAGGCCGTGGCCTCCATTCGCCGGAACATGCCCGAGGTCGGCCTCCTCCTCGCCCCGCGCCACCTGGAAAGAATCGCGCAGGCGGAAAAGGACTTGCGGGACGCGGGCCTCTCTCCCGCGCGGTGGAGCCGCGTCAAAAACGCGGGCGGCGAGCATCGGGTCGTCATCCTGGACGTGATGGGCGAACTCGCGGACGCTTATGCGTGCGCGACGGTGGCGATTATCGGCGGAAGTTTCATTCCCCACGGCGGCCAGAATCCGATAGAGGCGGCGCGCTGGGCCGCGCCGTGCCTGTATGGTCCCCACATGGAGAATTTCGCGGAAATGGCGCGCGAGCTGGCAGAGAAAGGCGGCGCGGTTCAACTGGGCGATCCGAAGGGCCTGGAAGCGGGCATCCTGAAATGGCTGAACGATCCGGCGGGTCGCAAACGGGCGGGCGAGGCGGCGCGCCAAGTGGTGCGGAACAACCAGGGAGCCGTCGAGCGAACGGCGGAATATGTCGTTCGAGTCCTGGCGGAATCGGACGGGGGCGTTTCGTGAGTTTTCGTCGAGGCGTTTTGATGGCCTGGGAAGATGCTCCCCTCTCCCCGATTTGGTCCCGCACGCTGACGAAGGGCCTCGCGCCCCTGGGAAGCGTCTATGGCGCGGCGATGGCCTGCCGCCGCCGCCGTTATGAGACCGGAAAGAATCGCGCGAAAAAAAACCCTGCGCCCGTTCTTTCCATCGGCAACCTCACGCTCGGGGGGACGGGCAAGACGCCCGCTGTCGCCTGGGCGCTGGAAAAGCTGCTCTCCGGGGGACGAAAGCCCGCCGTGGTGAGCAGGGGTTATGGCGGAAAATCCAGGGGCGTGATGGTTGTGAGCGATGGCGAAGGCGGGCTGACGCCGTCTCCTCCCGCGGCGGACGAGGCGGCGATGCTCGCCCGACGATACCCCGGGGTTCCCGTTTTAACGGGCGCGGATCGCTCTTTCGCCGCCAGAAAGGCGGTGGAGGAATTCGGGGCGGACGTGGTCGCGCTCGACGATGGATTCCAGCACCTGGCGCTTTCCCGGGAGATGGATCTGGTGCTCCTGCGCGGGAATCGCCCTTTCGGGAATGGCCGGGCGACCCCCGCCGGCGCGCTTCGGGAGCCGGTTTCGGCTCTGGGACGCGCGGACGCCGTTTTGGTGACGGGCCAATGTCCCGAGCAAACCAGAGACGAGATTCAGGCGCTCGCCCCGGATGCCCCCGTTTTCACCGGAAAACTGGCGCCCGATTCCGTCCTGGATGCGCGAGGGGAGAAAACGGGGTCGCCGGGTGAACTCGAAGGCGCGAAAGTCGTCGCCGTGAGCGGGCTGGGAAATCCGCGCGGCTTCGAGAAAACGCTCGAATCGCTGGGCGTCGAGGCGCTGGCGCATCATGCGTATCCGGATCACGCCCGTTACGCGCCGGCGGACGGCGCGCGGCTCGTCTCCTCGCTCGGAAAAACGGCGGCTGACTTCATTCTGACGACCGAGAAAGACGCGGTGAAGCTGGCCCCTTTGCTGGGCGATGCGCCGCTTCGCGTCCTTCGGGTGGTGATGAAAATCAACGAGGATGCGGGTTTGGCGGCCCTGGTCGAGAAGAAGCTGTTTTCGCCCTGAGCCGGGGCGTCATCCCCGCATGGAGGCGAGCATATAGGCGCCGCCCGTCAGGAAAACGGCGTTGGGTCCCCAGGCCGCCAGAGCGGGCGGGAGGCGTCCCGCGTGTCCGAGCGAAAGACCCGCGTAGAAAAGAACGAGATAGACGGCGCCGATTCCGATGGAGACGGCGACTCCCAGGGCGACGCCGCCGCTTCTGCCGCTGCGAATGGAGAAGGGCGCGCTCACCAGAGCCAGCATGAAGCTGATGAAAGGAATGGAGAGTTTGGCCCACATGTCCACCAGGTAGCGGGTGGGGTCCGCGCCGCTTTTTCGCAGGCTTTGAATGTAGCGGCCGAGCTCCTGATAATTCATCACCGCCGGGTCTCCGCCCGTTTTTTTGAAATCCTCCGGCGTTTCCTTGAGCGGAAGGATTTTTTCGCTGAAAGTTTCCCGTCGAATTTTCCCCCCGTCCGCAAGATGGTGGATGACGCCCTGGTGGAACGCCCAGCGCTTTCCGGCGGGCGTCCAAACCGCCGCGCCCGCGTCGATGCGCTGCGTCAGGCGATTCTCCTCATCCATTCGGTAGAGCGTAACGCCTCTCATTTTTTCCGCGTACGGGTCGTAGTGCGTGATTTGCCAGATGGTGTTGTCTTCCGAGCGATGCCAGATTTTGCTTCTCTGAATATGCGTTCGCAAGCCGACTTTTTTGATGTTGACGCGCCAGATGTAGTCCCCACGCCTGTTGGCGATCGGAACGACGTATTCATTTCCCAGGAAGGTCAGGAAGCTGATGCCCAGGCTGGCGATGAGGATTGGCGCAATGATTCGGTAAAGGCTCAGCCCATTGGCGCGCATGGCGACAATCTCGTTGCTTCTGGAGAGGAGGATCAGCGTGAACGCGCTCGCCAGCAGAACGGTGAGCGGAACGGAGAGAAAGACGAGGTAGGGCGTTTTATACAGAAAGTACAGGGCGCCGTCGGCCAGGGTCGCTTTTTTTTCAATGAAGTCATCAATGCGCTCGATAAACTCGGCGATCAGAAACAGGGTGATGGCTCCCGCCTGGCAGATCAGCGTCATTCTCAGAAACTGCGTGAAAATGTAGCGGCTCAGGATGCGCATCGTTGGAATTCAGGACTTGCTTCGGATGAGCGCGGAGACGGGCTTCAGGAGCAGGCCCCGGACGTCCATGGCGCCGCGCCGCGCCACGGTGCGGACCATGGACGCTGCAGCGAGAGCCAGAAATGCGTTCGGGCTCCATACGGCGACGGCGGGAGGGATTTGTCCGCTTTCCCCCATCCCTTCGGCGAAGGTGACGATCATGTAATAGAGAATCAGGACGCCCAGGCTCAGGGCGAAGCCGCCGTGCCGTCCCGATCTCCCGTTCTGGACACCGAGAGACGCCCCCAGGAAGGCCAGAATGAGACACGCGAGAGGGGCCGCGAATTTTTTGTTCATCTCCACGAGAATGGCGTTGTAGCGGCTTGTTCCCGGTTTTTCCCGCTTGAGCTTTCTTCTGAGTTCACGCAGCGGAAAAGAGCGCAGGCTCGCCTGGAGCGCTTTCGCTTTCCCGATGGTGGTCGTGAGGTCCACGCTGAGGTCGTAGGTTTCAAAGCGGGCGATTTGGTAATGGCTCTTCTGAAGCGGAGGAGGGTTGCGCGCGCCTGTTTTCCGGCCGGGAGTTTTTCCGGGCTCCCCGACCGTGTGGACGGTGCCTTTGACGAGGCGCAGCCATATTTTCGGGGAGTCGGGGGATTTGACGATCATCCCGCGATTGGCGAAGATGACGCGGTTCTTTCCCGCCTCCCTGGTATCCGAAATCATGATTCCTTTCATCGTTTTTCCCGGCGCGTCGGTTTCCCGCACGTAAATCATGACGCCGTCAAAGCGGTCGTTAAAAACCCGTTCCCGCACCTCGAAGCCGGCGGCCCGGCCGCGCAGCATCTCCTCGCGGATCTCCAGCGCGGCGTTTTGACTCCAGGGGAGAGAAAATATCATGAGGAATCCGCTCAGAGCGGCGGCGGCGACGCCCACCACGCCCACGGGGATGAGTTGAGAGTAGAGGCTCATGCCGGAGGCGGTCATCGCCGCGAACTCGCTGTCGCTCGACAGGCGGCTGAACGCCATGATGCACGCGATGAGCGTGGCCATGGGCAGCGTCGCCAGGAGGAGAACGGGCAGGGCGGCGAAAAGGAATCGGGCGACAATCGAGAGCGGCGCGCCGCGGTTCAAAACCAGATCCGTGAACTGGAAAATTTTGTTGAGCAGCATCAGAAACGTGAGGAAAAACAAGGCGATAAGGAGATACGACGCCAATTCGCCCAGAATGTATCGGTGCAGTATCTTCAAAGGAAAACCTCTGGGAGGCGGTCGCCGGACGCTCTCTCGCACACTATCGGAGCGGTTCTCGGATTGCAAAGCGGTTTTCATCCTCGTTGACGCTCATGGTGTCGGTTGATAGCGTTGAAAAAAGGGTTGACTTGTTTCCCGCTCCCGAAGCCCGACGCGGGGCGGCCGCGCCAGGGAGGAATCGGGTTTGAGCGCCCGCGGAGGGGAGCTGCATCTGGTCGTGGCGCCCACGTGGATAGGCGACACGGCCATGGCCGCTCCCTTTTTTTCATCGTTGAGGAAAGCGCATCCCGAGGCGAGGGTGATGGCGGCGGCGGGCCCCTGGACTTCCGGGCTCCTCCGCGCTTTTCCCTGGATAGATCGGGTTTTGTCGGTTGATGAGGAGAGATGGCGAAGATTCTCCTCCCTGAAGAAGATGCTGAAGGACGAGACGGTGGATTGCGCGTGGATTCTGCCCAACAGCTTTCGCGCGGCGCTGCTGGCGAGGTGGGTGGGGGCGAGGCGCCGAATCGGATACGGGGCCGGCGGGCGCGGCTGGCTTCTGACCGACCGGGTCGCCCTCCCGCCGGGCGCGCCTCACCTGGTGGATTACTACCTCGGCCTTCTCGATGCGCAAGGGCATGAAGCCCGGGCGCAGGTGAATGATTTCCGCGTTGCGCCGGAGGCGCGGGAGTTCGCGGAGAATCTGCTGGCGGATCACATCGATGGGAGCGATGCGCCTTTGGCCGGCGTTCACCCCGGGGCTTTTTTCGGAGAGTCGAAGACCTGGCCGCTGGAGCGCTTCAAAACGCTCATCGACCTGCTCGCTGACGATGCGGGAGCGCGGGTATTCATACTGGGCGGGCCGGATGAACTGGCGCTCGCGGGAAAACTGGAAGCGGCCGCCGGCGGGCGAGCGGCGAACCTGGCCGGAAAAGACACCCTGGAGACGCTGCCCGCCCTGCTGTCCCGCTTTGACGTGTTCATCTCCGGCGATACGGGGCCGCTTCACGTGGCGGCGCTCGCCGGGACCGCGACGATTGCGCTGTTCGGTCCTACGGATTATCGCCGAACGGCGCCGAGAGGCGCCCGGAACCGGATCATTCACAGAAATCTCGATTGCAGCCCGTGCTTCAAGAGGACGTGCCCGCTCCGTCATCACGACTGCATGAAGCGAATAACGCCCGAAGAAGTGGCGAGCGAGGCCATCGGACTGCTGCGTCCGGGAACCTCGAACGCGCGAGGGGCGGAATAGAGGGAGCCATGCCCGGCCGGCCGGCGGTATTTTTCGACAGAGACGGAACCTTGAACCGCGACGTGGGCTATGTCACCCACCTCGACGCATACGAACTCCTGCCGAGGGCGGCGGCGGCCGTCCGGAAGGTGAACGAGGCGGGGTGGCTCGCCGTCGTCGTCACGAATCAGGCGGGCGTGGCCAGAGGCTACTTTCCGGAATCCATGCTGGAGGAAGTGCACCGCAAACTTCGGGATGAACTCCACGCCAGAGGCGCGCGTCTCGACGCGATTTACTATTGCCCGCACGCTCCGAGCGGAGACGCCCCCGACTACGCGATTGACTGCAAGATGCGCAAGCCCTATCCCGGCATGATTTTGAAGGCGGGAGAGGAGCATGGCATCGACCTGGAGAAATCCGTCATGCTTGGAGACAAATACTCCGATCTGGAGGCCGGCTGGCGCGCGGGTTGCGCGTCGGGCCTTTTGCTCACGGGGTACGGGCGGGGGGAAAGGGCGCTTCGCGGGGCGCTGTGGCCCCGGCAGCCGGATTTCGTGGCCGAGGACGCCTATCACGCGGTGGAAATCGTTTTGAGCCGAGGCGAGCGCCGCTAGCATGAGCTCGAGCCTGGCGGAATACATCCGGAAATTTTCATCGGCGCGCGTGGCCGTGCTCGGAGACTTCATTGCGGATGAGTTCGTCCACGGCGCCACCTCGCGCATCAGCAGGGAGGCGCCCGTTCTCGTTCTGAATTTCATCGGCCGCGAAATCGTTCCCGGCGGCGGCGGGAACGCGGCGATGAACGCGGCGGCCCTGGGCGGAAGCGTGAGCGCCATCGGCGTCCTGGGCGCCGATGAGACGGGCGCGGAGCTCCGTCGCGCGCTGGAGGGGCGCGGGGTGGACGCCGCTCTTCTATGGGAGGACTCCGGGCGCGTTACGCCCACGAAAACGCGCGTGATGGCGGGGGGCCGGAACACCGCGCGCCAGCAGGTGATTCGCGTGGATCGCGAAAGGAAACTGGAATTGGAAGATCGGCTCGAATCCCGGATGATCCGGGAAGTCGAACGAGCGGGAAGCGGCGGGATGGACGCCCTCATCGTCTCCGACTATGGTCTGGGCGTTCTGACGAAGGGCGTGAAGGCGGCGATTGGAGAGTTGCCCGAGGACTTCATCGTCACGGTGGACAGTCGATACGCGGGAGACTCGTTTTCGGGGGTCACCGCCGTCACGCCCAACGAAGAGGAGGCGGAAGGGCTGCTCGGCTATCGGCCCGATGAGGATTCTCTTGGTGAGGCGGGCGCCGCCCTGCTCCGAAAGACGGGTGCCCGGGGCGTGCTGATCACCCGGGGCGACAAGGGAATGAGCCTCTTCGAGGCGAATGCGCCCCGGGCGGATATTCCCATCTACGGCTCCGAGCAGGTGCTTGACGTAACCGGCGCGGGGGATACGGTGATCGCCGCGTTCACGCTCTCTCTGGCCGCGGGAGCGTCGATGCGCGAGGCGGCGGAGATCGCGAATCGCGCGGCGGGGCTGGTGGTGATGAAGGCGGGAACGGCGGTCGTGGAGCCGCATGAACTCCTGGCCGCGTTCGGGGAGGAGGCGTGAGCGTTCGGGACGAGGCCTTTCGGGGGAAATGGATGCCGGCGGACGAGCTCGGGCCGATTCTGGAGAAGCGCCGCGCGGAAGGGGAGCGCGTCGTATTCGCCAACGGCTGCTTCGATATCCTTCACGTCGGGCACGTGCGCTATCTTCGCGCCGCGAAAGAAAAGGGGGACGTTCTGGTGGTGGCGGTCAACGGCGACGCCTCGGCCCGCGCTCTGAAGGGGCGGGGCCGGCCGTATGCGCCGCAGGAGGAGCGTCTGGAAATGCTCTCCGCCCTGGAGCCGATCGACTACCTTCTGCTGTTTGACGAACCCGACGTGTCGAGCCTTTTGCTCGCCCTCAAGCCCGACGTGCACGCCAAGGGGACGGACTACACGATCGAGACGGTTCCCGAACGGGAGACGGTGAGGGGCTACGGCGGCGAAGTGGCCATTTGCGGAGACCCGAAGGATCATTCTTCCACGGAACTTGCCGCGCGCATCGGGAATTCATCCTCTGATGGGTGAGCGATTCCTGATCGTCCGCCTGGGCGCCATAGGCGACGTGGTTCACGCCCTTCCCCTGGCCTCGGCCATCAGGGACGCGCGGCCCGACGCGCGTATCGCGTGGGCGGCCGAGCCGGGCCCGGCGCAGGCGCTTCTTGAAAATCCGGATGTGGACGAAATCCTGACCGTCGATACCCGCGCGTGGAGAAGAAGCCCGGTCGCCGGCGGCTTCTCCGCCTTGAGGCGCGACCTGCGCGCCGTGAGAAGCGTGAACGCCGGCGTGACGCTGGACGCCCAGGGGCTGATCAAGAGCGGCCTGCTGACGTGGGCGTCGAAGGCCCCCGTGCGGGTGGGGTTCGAGCATCGTTTTTGCCGGGAGGGAATGAACGTGCTTTTTACGACGCATCAAGCGCCTCCCCCCGAATACCCGCATCATGTCGTCGAGAAGAATCTGTCTCTCCTGAAGCCTTTGGGACTGCCCGTTCCCCCAAGGGAGAAATATCGCTTTCCGGTCCATGAAACGCGGCGGGAGCGCGAGGGGGCGGAAAAATACCTGGAGAGCGCGGGCCATGCGGGCGACCGCTCCCTGCTGGTGATTCACCCGGGGGGCGGATGGGCGACGAAGCGCTGGGCGCCCGCCCGCTTCGCGCGGCTTGCCGATCATTGGCGGGAGAGCGGGGCGGGGGACGTTCTCCTGATATGGGGGCCGGGCGAAAGGGAGACGGCGGAGGCGGTGAGGAGCGCGATGCGAACGCGGCCTCTTGTCGCGCCCGAGACTGGCGTTCGGGAGATGATGGCCCTGATCCGCCGCGGCGATTTTTTCGCGGGCGGCGATTCCGGCCCCGCGCACCTCGCCGCCGCGATGGGCGTGCGGTGTCTGATGATCATGGGGCCCACGGAACCCGTGAGAAACGGCCCCTGGGGCTCGGGGCATCTCGCTTTGCATCATCGTCTCGCCTGCAGCGGCTGCTACGCGAGAAAATGCCCCGACGTCGAGTGTCTGGATCGCGTGAAAGCCGAAGAGGCGATATCCGAGCTGAACCGGCTTCGCTCCGGCCATGAAAAACGCGGCTGAATATGCGAGAATGGCGAAGTTTCCTGAATCGGGCGGGTGATGCTTCGGCGTTCGAGGCTCCGTCGCCTTCGGGTTGAAGACGCGGCCGCCGTTTTGACCGGAGAATCGAGATGAGCGTGGACAAGGAGTTGTTGGAGATACTGGCGTGTCCCGTCACCAAGACCCCGCTCGAGTTGAGCGAGGACGGGAATTTTCTGATCGCCCGCGAATCGGGGCTGGTCTACAAAATCGAAGACGGCATCCCCATCATGCTCGAAGACGAGGCCATCCCCCTGGATGAGTGGGAGAAGGGCCAAGGGAAGGGGCAGTAAGGATGTCCGGCCTGGCGGAAGCGTCCGCCGAAGCCGATGCGGACGCGACGCCCGCATCCGGATCGGCAAGAGAGCCGCTCAGCGTCGCGATTGTCGCCCGCAATGAGGCGGAGCGCATCGGCGCCTGCATCGACAGCGTTTCCTGGGCGGATGAAATTATCGTCGTGGACTCGGGCAGCGCCGACGACACCCGGGAGATATGCCGCGAACGCGGGGCGGTGGTCATCTCCCGTCCCTGGCGGGGCTATTCCGCGCAAAAAAACTTCGCCCTCTCCAAAGCGACTCATCCCTGGGTCTTGAGTCTGGATGCGGATGAATGCGTGAGTCCCGCGCTCGAAAAGGAGATTCTCTCCGTCCTGTCCGCCGATGATCCGGCGGAAGGGTATCGCGCGCCCCGAAAAAACATCTTTTGGGGCCGCTGGCTGCGCCATGGCGATCTCTGGCCGGATTATCAGACGCGGCTGTTCCGGCGCGATGCGGGATCGTTCAACGAGAGAAGCGTTCATGAGTCCGTCGTGGTGCGGGGGCGGGTGGAGGTGTTTTCCGCCCCGCTGGAGCACCGCAGCTATGACGATCTCCCGGATTTCCTCCAGCGGCAGTTGAAATACGCCAGGTTGTCGGCGGAAGACTTGTTCTCCGGGGGCGCGCGACCCGGCGCGGGAGATTTTTTCATTCGCCCGTTCTGGCGTTTTTTCAGGAGCTACGTCCTGAAGATGGGCTTTCGGGACGGCGTTGAGGGATTGTGGGCGTCGGCCGGCTCCGCCTTTTACGCGCTGATGCGCGCCGCCTTTTTGTGGGAGCTGCGCCGAAGACGTGAGCGCCCTTAGCGTCGTTCATACGGAAGCCTCCCGGGGTCTGGGCGGGCAGGAGAAGAGAATCCTGCTGGAGGCCGCCTCCTTTATCGAGCGCGGGCACGAGGTGCTGATCGTCGGGCAGCCGGACGGCAAGCTCAGAAAAGAGGCCGAGGAGGAGGGCGTTCCCTTCGAGCCGCTGCGCATGAGGGCTTCCTGGGACGCTCTGGCGCTGGGCGGGCTCGTCCGCCTGATTCGCAAGCGCCGCCCGGATTTGATCCACACGCACAGCAGCAAGGATTCCTGGCTCGGGGGCATCGCGGGCAGAATGCTCGGCGTGCCCGTGGTTCGCACCCGGCACGTATCCATCCCCGTGAGCCCGCACGGGCTGAACTGGGTGTATCGGCTTCCGCGCCGGGTCATGACGACGGCCGATCTGACGCGGAATCTCCTGATCGACTCGAAGGCGTGCGCGCCAGGGCGGGTGAAGGCGCTGCCGACGGGCGTGGACTTCAGGCGGTTTCACGAGGGCGTGAGCGGCGAGGGTTTTCGCGGGGAAGTGGGGTTGGAAGCGGGGACGCCTGCGGTGGGCATCATGGCGCAGTTGAGGGGCAGCAAGGGGCATGAGGAATTTCTGGCGGCGGCGCGCCTGCTGAAGGATGAAGGATGCGCCGCGAAATTTTTTGTCGGCGGGAGCGGCGAGGGGCGGGCGACGTATGAGGCGCAGGCCGCGCGCCTCGGGCTTCTGGGTGACGCCGTCGTCTTTATCGGATACCGAACGGACGTTCCCGAAGTCATGGCCGGTCTCGACGTGCTGGTGATCGCCTCCACCCGAACCGAGGGGGTTCCCCAGGTCGCCCTCCAGGGAATGGCGATGGGGCTTCCCATCGTGGGAACCGACGTCGGCGGCGTCCCCGAGGCGCTGAGACCCTCCGGCGCCGGGATTGTCGTGCCCTCCCGCGACCCCGCCGCGCTCGCGGACGGCATCCGGCGCCTGCTCCGCGATTCGGCGGCCAGGGAGGAAATGGGCCGCGCGGGCCGCGAGTATGCGCGCAGATGGTTTTCGCTCGATAAAATGGTGGACGATACGCTGACGCTCTATGAAGAGGCGCTTTCAACGTGCGAAAACTGAGCGTCGTCCAGGTGGTCGGCACCCCCTGGTGGTCGGGCGCGGGGGAGCCTGCGCTGCTTCTGGCCTCCGATCTGGCGAAGAGAGGGCACCGCGTAAAATTCGTTTGCGTCCCCGGTGGACCATTGGAGGCGAAGGCGGAGGAGGAGGGGATGCCGCCCGCGCCGGACGTGGTGCCGACGCGAAGCGTGAACCCGAAAAAGGCGTGGCGTTTCGTCTCGGGGCTGGCGTCTCTGGTGAGGGAGGTGAACGCGGACGTCGCGCACGTCCATTTGACGGCGGATCACTGGCTGGCGCACCTCGCCCTGAAATGCGTTCGCCGGGACGCGCGGCTGGTTCGCAGCGTCCATCATCCCCGGGCGGTGGGCGGGAATATCGCGTCGAAATACCTGCTCGGCCGCTCGGCCGACGCCTTGATACCGGTGAGCCGCTATCTGGCGAGCCTGCTGTCGGAGCGCGTCAGCCCCTCCCCGGACAGGGTTCACGTGGTGTCGGGGGGGGTGGACCTGGAGCGGTTCCGGCCGGCCGACGCCGCAATCCGCGCCGCAGGGCGCGAGATACTGAACGTTCCGCCCGATGTTCCGCTGATTGGCACTGTGACGCGCCTCGCCGCCGACAGGGAGATTGATGAATTGCTGGCGGCGTTTCAGAAGGTCGCGGAAGAGATGCCCGACGTTCGCCTCGCGGTCATCGGCAGGGGCGAGTTTTTGCCGCGCCTGAAGGAGAGGGCGCGAGCGCTGGGAATTCAGGCTCGGGTGGGCTTTCATGGATACCATGGCGACGATCTGGTGGAGGCGCTCGCCGCGCTGGACGTGTTCGCCCTCATGTCGCCCGGCTCGGAGGGCACCTGCCGCGCGGCGCTCGAAGCGATGGCGGTGGGGCTCCCCTGCGTCGTGACGGACAAGAACGGCCTGGCCGAAATCGTCGAAGACGGCGAGACGGCGCACGTCGCGCCTCTGGGGGTTCCCGGGACGACGGAGCTGATGGCCTCCGCTTTCAAGGCCCTTCTGGCGGATGAGCGGCTCCGCTCCTCGTATGGGCGAGCGGGCCGGGAGCGGGTCGAGAGGCTTTACGACCGCGCCCGGCGCGCCGAGCTCGTGGAGCGGGTCTACGCCCGGACGCTCCGCATGGAGCCCGAACTGAACTTCGGAGAGAATTTCGGATGAGCCGCGCCCGAATGTATCTCAGGCTTTTGGGGTATTTGCGCCCGTACCGGCTGCGGTTCGGGGTCGCCGTCGCCTGCACCATCGTCGTGGGCGGGCTGAACGCCTACCCCGCCTATCTCGTTCAGCACGTCATCAACGACATTCTGATCTCGAGGCGCTCCGAGGTCGTCTTTCTCATTTGTCTCTCCCTCCTCGTCGTCTATCTGGTAAAGGGCGGCGCCGCCTATCTGCAAAACTATTTCATGTATTGGGTCGGCCAGCGCGTGGTGATGGACGTCCGAAACGAGCTTCACCGACATTTCATCAATTTGCCGCTCCGGTTCTTCGAGGCGAAGACGACCGGAGAGCTGATGTCGAAGGTCATCTACGACATCTCCCTGATGCAGAAGGCGGCGACGAGCTCCGTGCGGGATTTGTTCCGGCACGGCTTCACTTTCGTCGCCCTGCTCGGCGTGGCCGTCTATCAGAGTCCGGCCATGGCGCTGATATTCGTCGTGGTGGTTCCCGCCGTGGGGTTTTTCGTCGTGAGGATGGGGGAGAAGGTTCGCCGAATCACGCGGAGAAGCCAGGCGCGCATGGGAGACATGAGCAGTCTGATGAAGGAAGCCTACGCGGGCATTCGCGTCGTGAAGGCCTTTGGAGCGGAGGCGAAGGAGGATCGCCGCTTCGCGCGCGCCACCCAGTCGTTTTTCGAGACCGTGATGCGCGCCATGCGGGTTCGGGCGCTGGCGCCCCCGACGGTGGAGATCGTCGGGGGCGCTCTGGCGGCTGCGGTCTTGTGGTTCGGCGCCCGCGCGGTCATCCACGGAGGCATGGATCCGGGCAGGCTGACGAGCTTCGTGGTCGCCCTGGGCATGGCCTACAGCCCGCTCAAATCCTTCACCCGCGTGTTTCACGGCCTCATGGAGGGAATCGCGGGAGGGCAGTCGGTTTTCGAGATGATGGACGAATACGCCCACGAGGACAGGAACCCGAACGGCGAAGCGATGGGGCGGCTCTCCCGGCGCATCCGCTTCGAGGACGTGGGCTTTTCCTATTCCGATGAGGCGACGCTGGAGGACATCACCCTGGAGGCGCCGGCGGGCTGCGTTCTGGCCGTCGTGGGGATGAGCGGGGCGGGAAAATCCACGCTGCTCGACTTGATTCCCCGCTTCTATCTGCCGCGCCGGGGGCGCATCCTTTTTGACGAAAAAGAGGCGTCCTCGTATTCGCTGGACAGCCTGCGCGCCCAGATAGCCGTGGTGAGCCAGCAGGTGGTCCTGTTCAACGACACGGCGGAGAACAACGTCGCCTACGGCGCGGCGGGCCCCGTCAGTCGGGAGGAGGTCGTCTCGGCGGCGAAGGCGGCCAACGCCCACGACTTCATCATGGGGCTTGAAGACGGATACGACACCATGCTGGGCGAGGAGGGGGCGCGCCTCTCGGGGGGCGAGCGTCAGCGCATCGCCATCGCCCGCGCGATTTTGAGGGATCCGTCCATCCTGCTGCTCGACGAGGCGACGAGCGCGCTCGACACGGAGAGCGAGCAGCTGATTCAGGAGGCGCTCGATCCCCTGATGAAGGGCCGCACCACCATCGTGGTGGCCCACAGGCTCTCCACGGTGCGGAACGCCGATTCGATCATCGTGCTCGACGGCGGGCGAATCGTGGAGAGAGGAACGCACGAGGAGTTGATGAAGCGCAAAGGCCTGTATCGAAGACTCTACGAAATGCAGTTCGCGCGAGAGGAAGCGCCCCTTCCCGATGAATTCGACGTCGCGCCGTTGCCGACGCCCGAAAAAACGTCTTGACCGCCCGCGCCTTGCGAACGTCGCCGACCGGACTGCCGAAGGACGAGGAGCGTCCGCTCTCCGTGCTGCAGATCATGACGTGCCGGGGCTGGAGTTCGGACGCCTGGGCGGCCATGCGCCTCACGCTGGGGCTTCAGGCGGAAGGCCATCGCGTGATGATGCTCTGCCGGGGCGTCGAGGGAGGGCGCGAAGTCGCCGGGCGCCTTCGCGCGGCGGGCGTGGAGGAAATTGACTTTATCGAGGCGAGCGGGAATTTCAGGCCCGCCAGCTATCTGAGGGACATCGCGAAGATCAGGAAACTCGCGCGGGAAAGGGAGGCGGACGTTGCCCACGCGCACAGGGGCGTCGAGCACTGGCTCGCCGCCGCCGCCCTGCGCGGAAGGCGCGGCCCCGCCCTGGTGCGAAGCCGCCACATCCTGCGGCCGGTGAGCCGCCACCTGCTGAACCGGTGGCTTTACGCTTCGGCCACGGACGCGACCGTGGCGGTGGCCGAAAAAATCCGCAAGGGATACGTTGAGGACGGGGCGTTCGCCGGCGGATCGTTTTTCACGGTGATGGGAGGCGCGGACGCTTCGGGCTATGATCCCGGCGCCACGGGGTCGGCGTTTCGGGATTCCCGGGGCGTTCCGCGCGGCACCCGGCTGGTCGGCGTGGCGGGCAGCGTCTTGTTCCGGATCAAGGGGCAGGACGTGTTCTTGCGCGCGGCGGCGCGCCTGATTCGGGAAAAATCCCTCTGGGCGGTCGTGATCGGAGAGGGAGAGGATGCCGGCGCCCTGAAGCGGCTGGCGGCGGATTTGGGCGTGGAGAAGCGGGTCGTGTTCACGGGCTTTCTTCCCGCGCTTTCGGAGGCGCTCGCCGCCTGCGACGTCCTGGCTTTTCCGTCCGTGCGCTCGGAGGGAACGAGCCGCGCGCTGTTCGACTACCTCGCGGCGGGCAGGCCCGTCGTGGCCAGCCGGGTGGGGTGCGTCGATGAAATCGTCCGCCATGAAAAGGAGGGCCTTCTGGTTCCGCCGGGGGATGAACGCGCGCTGGCCCGGGGAATAGAGAAGTTGCTTTCGGAACCCGATCTGGCGCGGTCGATGGGCCGCTCCGCCCGCGCGCGCGCGGAGCGCGAGTTCGACCAGGGCGTCATGGCGCGCCGGGTGGTGGAGATTTATCGGGAAATTCTTCGTTCGAGAAGCGCTGCCGCGAAGTGAGCGATGACGAGACCGCGCGCCCCGCTCCTGTTTCGAGGGTTGGCGGCTCTCGTTCCGCCGCCTCGCGCGGGCTCGCTTCGGGCGGGACGCGGCATTGAAAAGGGCGGCGAAGCGCCGCCCGCCGGAGGGCCGGTTCTCGTGAAAATTGCGATGATCCGCTCCGCCGTGCATCGACGTGGCGGGGCGGAGCGCTACGTCTGGCATTTGTCCAAAGAGATGGACGCTCGCGGGCATGAGGTTCACCTCATCGCCAGAAGATGCCCCGAGCTCCCGGCTCCTTCCATCCGCTTTCACCCCGTGCGCGTCTCCGGTCTTTTCTCCTTCTCGAAGGTTCTCTCTTTCGCGAGAGGGGTGGACGAAATTCTGGAAAACGAGCGGTTCGACGTCATCCACTCATGCGATCGGATCAACGGATGCGACGTCTACCACGCGGACGAGGGGCTGCATCGTGAATGGCTGCGCGTGTCCTCCCCGCGCCTTTCGCCCTGGGCGAGATTCGTCAGAAGCCTGGACCCGCTCCACAAAATCCTTTTGGGGCTCGAGGAGAACCTCATGGGCAGGGGCGGGGCGAAGATAGTGACGGCCATCAGCCGAAAAGGGGCCGAAGAGGTCGAGAGGCATTTCGGTTCGAGGAAGATTCCCGTCATCTACAACAGCGTGGACGCCCGGGAGTTCAGGCCGCCGACGGCTTCCGAACGCGCGGAGTTGAGGGCGAGAATCGGCTTGGCGGAAAGCGACTTCGCCGCGCTCTACGTGGGAACCGGTTTTTTCAGGAAGGGGCTGCGCTATCTGATAGAGGGCCTCGCCGGGATGAAAAACCCCCAGGGCGGCCGGACGCCTCGCCTGCTGATACGCGGCCGGGGCGCGAGGGGCGCCTACGAGCGGCTGGCGCGCGCGCGCGGTCTGGGAGGGCGGGTTCGCTTTATGGACGATGAAATATCCACGGCCCTGCTCTATCGGGCGGCGGACGCCTTCGCGCTTCCCTCCCTGTACGAGCCGTTCGGAAGCACTTACCTCGAAGCGATGGCGAGCGGGTTGCCTTGCGTGTTTTCATCGCGAAGCGGGGGGGCGGAAATCATCACCGACGGGAAGGAGGGCTTCGTTCTGGACGACCCGACGGACGCGGACGAGATCGCCCGCCTCCTCGGTTTGTGCATGGATGAGGAGAGGGCGGCCGCCATGGGCGCGGCGGCGCGCGCGCTTTCGCTGAAATTCACCTGGCGGGCGAACGCCGACGCGACCGAAAGGCTCTACCGCGAAGTTCTCGAATCGAGAGGCGGCGGCTCCTGAAAATTCCGGCGCGGCGAGAAAATTATCAAACCCCGCGCGGCCGGCTGAGACTGTTGAGAGGTTCGAGCGCTGAGGAGTGAAGCGGATGCGAATCTTTGTCATCTCCCTGAAAACGGCCCAAGACCGGCGCGCCCGAATGCGGGCCCGGCTCGAAGCCCTGGATCTGGATTTTCACTGGATTGACGGAGTGGATCTTCGCGAAGAGAGCGAGGAAGCCCTGGCGGCTTTTTGCGATCTGAAAACGCAGCGAAAGATAGGCCAAATCTATCATCGCGGAACTCTCCCTTCCGCCGGGCAGATTGGATGCTACCTCGCCCATCTGAACGCCTACCGAGCCATGCTGGGGAGAGGAGAAAAATGCGCCCTCATACTGGAAGATGACGCGATCCTTCTGGAAGAACTCCCCGTTTATCTCGAACCATTACGCATGGCGGCCCGGGAATTTGACGTCCTCATGCTGGAGGACAGGCGACCGGACATGCCCTCGCTGCCCATCGGGCCGATAGGCGCCGACCGTCAGATTCGCCTCAAGAAATACGGCAGTCTCGACGGCGGTTCCGCTTACGTAATCAATGAGCGAGCCGCCGCTCGAATACTGAGCTACGGGCGCGTTCAGATGCCGATAGACACGCTCCTGCACCGCTGGTGGGGCGCAGGCTTTCTGGAGGGGCAGATTGTTCCGCCGCTTGCGGACCACGACGTGGAGATGGAGAGTGATATCGGAGAACACTTCGTCGCGGATTCATCATCCGGGCGGATGGCCAGGTTGCTTCGGTTCATCAGGCGAAGCGAGGATATCCTGCGGAAACGGCTTCTTTTCGGACGCCAATACAAGAGGGCCATTCGCGCCTATCGAAGCGCGTTTGAAGTCCGGGAAGAGCGATCTCGTGGATGAATTGAAAGCCTCCTTCATCGAGCTGGGCGAGCGCTTCCGGCGGCGATCGCCGCTCTCCCGGGTGGCGTTCGGCGGGCTTCTGGGCTTCGCCGTCGCCGCCCCGTTTTCGATATCGCTCGCGCAGATCTGCGTCTTCGCCGCCATGGGAGCGTGGCTCGCCTCCCTGGGCGCGAGGGAGCGGGCGCCCCTGCGGACCCAAAGGTTTCCGCTGTGGAGACACTGGCTCCTTTTCGCCGTCCTGACGCTCGCGAGCGCCTTTCATTCCCCCGATTCGCTCAAGGGCCTCGCCGAGTCCAGGGAGTTGAGCCAAATCCTGATTTTCTATCTCGCGCTCAACGTCGTCGAGGACGACCGGGAGGCTCTCTGGCTGGCGAAGGCGCTCTTTCTCGCCACGGGCGCGGCCGCTCTCTGGACGCTGGGCGTTTCTCTGCGGCTGCCCTGGTCGCTCGGCAGCCGCGCGTCGGGCTTTTTCAGCATCTACATGACGCTCGGCGGTTTCATGCTCGTGGTGGGCGTTCTGGCGTTTTCCTGGCTCTTCACGGCCGCCCGGGGATGGCGGGACGCCTGGCTCGGCGTTCTGGCCCTGCTGATCGTCGCGGCGTTGATAAGCACCATGAGCCGCAATGCGTGGGTCGGCCTCGCCGTGGGGATGGCGGTCATCGTCGCGGCGAGCAGGAGCGGGAAGGCGGCGCTTGTTCTGGCGGCGCTGATCGCGGTGATGATATTCATCGCGCCCGATTCCGTGCGCCGGCGCGTGAAGAGCATCATCGACACCCGGGACGCGACGGTCGTGGAGCGGCTGTACATGTGGAAAAGCGGCGTCCGCATGTGGATGGACAGGAAGCTCCTGGGCTTCGGGCCCGGCCAGATCAAGGCCCATTACGGGAGGTATGCGAATCCCGGGGCGGCGAAGAAGTCCACCGGCCATTTGCACAACAACGTCGTGCACCTCGCCGCCGAGCGGGGGATTCTCGCCCTGGGCGCCTGGGTCTGGGCGTGGGTCGGGTATTTCATCCTGGTGATTCGACGAATGCGGCGCACGGCGCGCGAGACGCGGTTCCGGATGGTGGGCGGCCTGGCCGCGGCGGCCGCCTTCCTGAGCGCCGGGATGTTCGAATACAATTTCGGCGATTCCGAGGTGGTGATGACGGCGTTTCTGGCGGTCGCCCTGCCTTTCATGGGCGGGACGATCGAGGCTTCCCCGGAATAGCCCTCACTTAGCGCTGCTGATCGACAGCCGCATCAGGGACTGGAAAAAGCCCAGCTTCCTGACCGGCTCGGCGGCCACGAGTTCGATTTCGCCCAGTTTCCTTCCGCCCAGCTCATAGACGACGCGGCCCACCTTCTGGCCGGCGCGGACGGGCGCGGCGATCGCCTCGGGCAGTTCCGCTTTCACGGAGATGCGCTTTTCCTCGCCGCGCCTCACCATCGCCTTCACCTCTCCCCTGGGCCGCAGGCCGATCGCCCGCTTCCGGCCGCCAAGCACCACGATTCGCCGACGCCGCGATTTCTCTTTTTTCCCCGCGTTGATCCATCGGTATTGGGTGAAGCCCCAGGTGAGCAGGCGCCTGGCCTCCCGAAAGCGGCGCTTGGAATGGCTCGAGCCCATGACGACGGCTATCAGCCTCAGATTTCTGCGCTTCGCCGTGGCGACGACGCTGAACCCCGCTTTTCTGTGATAGCCCGTCTTCAGGCCGTCCATGCCGCGAAACCGGCCCAGGAGGCGGTTCGTGTTGGTGAGAATGAAGCTTCCGTTTCGGAAGGGGGCGCTTCTGGTGGCGCTCCACTTCACGACCAGGGGATATTTCAGCAGCTCCCGGGCGAGGATGGCGGCGTCCCGCGCGCTCATCCGGTTGCCCGGCTTCCCCCTTCTCTCGGGAAGCCCGTTGACGTTGACGAAACGGGTGTCCGTCATGCCGAGTTCCTCGGCGCGCTGGTTCATCATCTCGATGAAAGCCTCGGCGTCTCCGGCGACGTGCTCCGCCACGGCGTAGGAGGAATCGTTCGCGGAGCTGATGATGATGGACTTCATCAGGTCTCTCAGGGAAAATTTCTCGCCCTGCTTCAGATACACCTGCTGGCCCCCGATTCGGGAAGCGCGTCTGCTGGTGGTGACGACGTCATCAAGGCGGACGGCGCCTTTTTTGACGTGTTCCATGGCGAGCAGCGACGTCATCATCTTGACGATGGAGGCGGGCTTCGCGCCGTGCCGGGCGTTGCGCGATTTCAGGACGCGCCCCGTATGCGCCTCCACCAGCAGAAGGGAGCGATAGGGGACGACCTTCTTTCTGGCTCTCTTTTTTCGCGCGGAGGCCGAATCGACGCCGAATGAGAGAGAAAGCGTGAACGTGAGCAGCGCCAGGGTGGTGACGAAGCGGAATCGCCTGTGGTGGCTCAGGGCAGGTGGCATGATTTCCCCCTGGAAGTCGGACGGTTCGGGCGAGTCTTTCAAGAAATTTCTTGATATAGCGGCTCAAACCATTGAATTTCAACAACATTAACCTTTTTCAACGCTCTTGTCAAAAGAAAAATATCACGAGGTGGTCGGAAAAAGGACGCTTGGCCGGCTTCGTTCGCGTCGCAACGGGAGGGACGCGGGGCGATTTCGCGGCGGAAGCGTGAAATTCCGTTTCTTGCTTCTCTCTCGCCGCTTTGATAGGATTCGCCGCATCGGAGGGAGCGGAACGCTCATTTTCATTGTTGCGGCGTCATGCGCGCCCCATGATGAAGGCGGGGCTTGAGATTCTTTTTTGCCGCGACGGGCGGCGGAAGAAGGAGGTCTCCTCATGTTCAAGGGCTCTTATGTCGCGATGGTCACCCCGTTCCGCGACGGGAAACTCGACGAAGAGGGCGTTCGCTCGCTGGTGGAATTTCACGTGGAGAACGGAACGCGCGGCATCGTGGCGTGCGGCACCACCGGAGAATCCGCCACGCTGAGCCATGAAGAGCACGACCGGGTGGTGGAGCTCGTCATCGAGCAGGTCGGCGGGAGGATTCCCGTCATCGCCGGCTCCGGCTCGAACAGCACGGCGGAGGCCGTGCAGCGCACCCGGTTCGCCGCGAGCGCCGGCGCGGACGGCGCGCTCCTCGTGGCGCCCTACTACAACAAGCCGACGCAGGAGGGGCTGTATCGGCATTTTCGCGCCATCGCGGAATCGGCGGACATCCCCATCGTTCTCTACAACGTGCCCGGCCGCACGGTCGTTCAAATCGCGCCCGACACGGTGGCGCGCCTCGCGGAGATTCCCAACGTCGTGGGCATCAAGGAGGCGACCGGGAATCTGGCGAACTGCTGCGACATCATCTCCCGCGTCCCGGAGGATTTCATCGTGCTTTCCGGGGACGATTTCGTCACCCTGCCCATGATGGCGATGGGCGCCGTGGGCACGATTTCGGTGACCGCGAACGTGGCGCCCTCGGACGTGGCGCGGATGTGCCAAGCCCAGCTCGACGGGGACGCCGCGAAGGCGAGGGAGCTGCACTACGGGATGTGGGAGCTCAACCACATGATGTTCTGCGAGACGAACCCGATTCCGGCGAAGGCGACGCTGGCGATCATGGGGCGCATCGCCCTGGAATACAGGCTGCCGCTCTGCGCCCCCTCCGACGCCAACATGAAGAGGCTGGAGGCGTTCGCCAGAGAATACGGTCTGATCGAGGAAGCGGTGGCGACCTGAGGGCGGTCGCGGGCGAGCGAAGACGCGAAGCGAACGAGAAAGCGGGGGCGCGTCCGGCCCCCGCTTTTTTCGCCTTGCGGCGGCTAGGCTCCCAGCCCCAGGGCCTTTAGAGCGTTTCCGCCGAACCAGCGCTCCTTTACGTCGTCCTTGAGCGGGAATTTGTCGAATTCGGCCAGGCTCTCCTTCGGGCTGATCATCGGCCAGTTCGACGCCCAGAGGATCTTGTCCTTGAGGACGGAGTTTCCGTAGCGAATCAGGGGCTCCCATCCGCTGCCGGGCGCGCCGATGTACTCGGGCATCGTTCCGCTGATTTCGATATACAGATTGGGGTGGCGCCAGCACACCGCGATCATCTCGGCGATCCACGGCCAGCCCCCGTGCACCGCCACGACGCGGAGCTCCGGGAAATCCCTCGCCACCTCGTCCAGGTAGATCGGCCGCCCGAAGTCGAGCAGGTTCGAGCTCGACAGGTTCATGGACGTGTGAAGCAGAACGGGGATGTCCAGCTCCACGCATTTGGCGTAGACGGGGTAGAATTTCTTGTCGTTCGCGTAGAGGCCGAGCTCCCACGGCCCCATGTTCACGCCCCGGAGGCCGTAGTCCCTTACGTCGCGCTCCAGGTCGCGCACCGCGTCCATGCCCCGGAAGGGGTCGCACCCGGCCGTTCCGATGAGGCGATCCGGATGCTCCCTGATGTATTCGTGCAGAACGTCGGCGGGGAATTTCGCGCCCGAGATCGTCGTCATGTCGGAGGCTTTGATGAGCGCCTTGTCCACCCCCTGCTCATCCAGAAAGGCAATGAACTCGGCCGGCTCCATGTAGCCGTAACCCCCCTCCTCGCCGTACACCCTGCTCCCGTAGTGTCTGGCGTAGTCCGCGAAGCGCCCTTCGGGCTTGAGGTATCTGTCCAGTCCCTCGGGAACGGGGCATGAGACCCTGAAATCGATGACGGGCGCAGGCATCCGCGAGCTCCAAGAAGGAATTGGCGGGAGAAGCATATATCAGGAAGCCGCCGCCGGGTAGTCGGCGGGCGAGGCCCCTCCCTCGCCAGGGAATATCGAATCCTTTATTCTCCCCCCGTCTCGGAGCGATGGGAGATTTTCATGCGGGAGCGCGGCGCGTCGCCGAACCTCTGGCTCTGGGCCATTTGCGCGGCGCAGGTGCCCATGATGCTCGTCTACGCGAACTACGTCGCGGCGCTCCCGCTCCTCAAGGCGGAATGGGGCCTCACCAACGCGCAGGCGGGCACGATTTATACGGCGTTTTACGTCGGCTACATCCTCGCCTCGGCGGCGCTGGCGACCGCCACGGACTACGTGAGCGCGAAGAAGATATACCTCGCCTCGAGCCTCTGGCTGGCGCTCCTGAATCTGGCCTTCCCCGTTCTCGCCGAGGGCTTCGCGAGCGCGTCGCTTTTCCGGGGACTCGCGGGCGTGGGGCTGGCCGGGACCTACGCCCCCGCGCTGAGGCTGGTGGCGGAATACGCCCCGGAGGGAAAGCGCGCCCGGATGGTGGGGGCGTATACCTTCTTCTATACCGTGGGAGTCGCCGCCTCGATTTACGCGACGGGCGCGCTCGTCGCGCGTTATGAATGGCGCGCCGCGTTCGCGCTGACGTCGCTCGGGCCGGTCGTCGGGTTTCTGGCCATGGCGCTCCTGCTTCCCGGGCTGCCCGCGCCGAGGGCCGATGAGGACGCGGGCTTCAGATTCCCCAGACTGCCCGCTTCCGTTTGGGCGCTGACGGGCGTCGCGGGCGCGCACAGGTGGGAGGTGTTCGCGTTCCGCGGCTGGATAGTCACCTTTCTGGCGGCTTCTCTGGTGGTGACGGGAGAGCAGACGCGCGAGAGCGCCCTGCGCGCCGCGTCCTCGTCCGCCGCCCTGATCATCGCCCTGAGCGCGGTCTCGAAGCTCATCGGCGGCTGGCTCGCCGATCGCGTCGGCCGGCCGCCCACCATCATCTGGAGCCTTTTTCTGAGCGGCCTGCTTTCGGCCTCCATCGGGCTGGCCTTCGGGGCGCCTTTCGGGGTTTTGCAGGCGCTGTGCCTGGTTTGGGTGATCGTGATGCACGTGGACGCCCCCGTCCTCGTGGTGCTGACCGCCGAGCTCACGCCCAGACGCCACCTCGGGTCGGCTCTGGGAATTCAATCCGGGCTGGGCTTCCTGCTCGGCTCCCTCTCCCCCATGGTGGTCGGGAAATTCCTGGACGTGAGCAACGATTCAGGGGGCGGGGAGTTTCTGCCCGTGAACTGGACCTGGGCTTTCATCGGCCCGGGGATGGCGGCGATCCTGGGCGCGCTCGCCACCCTTTGCGTCGCGCGGCGCCTCCTCGGCGAGAATGAGGCGGGGCGCGCGGAAGGGGGAGGGCCGCGGGAGGGGCGTGGCTGAGGCCGGCCCCGCCCGGCGGGGCGCTTCGCCCCGGAATTGCGCGCTTGACGACGCGGGCCGATTTTATTACGATGCGGCTCACCTTTTGGAAAAGCGCGATACGCATGATGATCGGCGGGCAGGCGAGGCGTTCTGCGGAATGTTTGGACCCCGCCATCCGCGCACTGCGGCGACGCCGCCTCACGAGCAAAGGAGAAGAAAAATGCTGAAGGGAATCATCACCGGTTTCATGGCGGCGGCTTTGCTGAGCGCGCCGGCGTTCGCGGCGGACGAGGCCACCATGCGCGCCGCGAAGAAAGAGGGGAAGGTCACCTGGTATTCCTCCATCACGCTGAACATCGCGCAGGACATCTGCAACCGCTACAACAAGAAGAAGACGGGGGTTCAGTGCGTCCTCCACCGCGACGGCTCGGGCAAGCTCTACCGCCGCTATCTTCAGGAGCGCAAGGGCGGCATCTACGTCGCCGACGTCATCCACACCTCGAACCTTGGCCACTTCCTGAACCTCAAGGCCAAGAAGATCATCACCCCCTACAAGCCCGCGGGAACCGCCAACTTCAACCCCGCGTTCGTGACCAAGGACGATTACTGGACGATTCTTCGCGCCGGCGTGCTGATGCCCTTCTACAACACCAACAAGATCAGCGCGAAGGACGCTCCCAAGACCTACAAAGACTTCCTCGACCCCAGGTGGAAGGGCAAAATCGTCCACTCGCACCCGAGCTACAGCGGCTTCGTCACGAACGGCATGATCAACGTCGTCAACAAGTTCGGCTGGGGCTACTACGAGAAGCTGGCGAAGCAGAAGCCCAAGATCGTGCAGTCCGCCGCCGGCAGCATTCCGCTCGTCGCGCGCGGGGAGCTCTGGCTGGGCGCGGGCACGACCTCCTACGCCCTGCTCAAGAAAATTCAGGGCGGTGAGCCGCTCAAGCCCATCGTTCCCCCGGCGGGCCTGGCGCTGGTGACCTCGCCCAACGGCGTCTTCACGAAAGCGCCGAACCCCAACGCCGCGCGCGTTTTCACCGACTATCTGTTCAGCAAGGAGACCATGCAGCTTCTGGCGGACTACTTCCTGTACGTGGGCAACCCCGACGTGAAGTATCCCAAGGCGCTGCCGGCGCTCAAGGACATCAACCTGATGGCCATCGACGGACAGGAACTGAAAAAGAAGAACAAGCCGACGCGCAAGATGTTCAAGAAGATATTCGGCGTGTAGGAGCGTGATGAGCGGGGGCGGTTTCTCGCGTAAAATCGGGGAATCGCTCCCGCTTCTTCGTTTGCTTCCGCGGGGCGTTGCCCTGGGCGGGATGAATTTTTCGGGCGCGGCTGAACGCCGGGAAGGAAAAACGCGGACATGACGCAGGATGCGGGGCAGCTTCCGGGAATGGCCTCGAGCGGCGCTCCCTCGGCCGCCAGAAAATTCGACTACACCGTCATCGTCTGGGTGGTGCTCTTCATTCTGCTGGTCATCCTGGTGGCGAACCCCATCTTCCAGCTTTTCAAGGAAAGCTTCTTCGTCTCGGAAGATGAGGCCGGCGGCTTCACGCTCCAGAACTATTTCGACGCCTTCCAGACGTCGGAATACTACAAGCCGATGTACATCACCATCATGCTCGCCCTTTCGGTCGGGATCATCTCCCTGGTGGTGGGGGCGGTGATGGCCTGGATGGTCAGCCGAACGGACGTTCCCTTCCCGAACCTGATCAGAAACGGCATCCTGGCGTCCTTCGTCACTCCGCCTTTTCTGGGCGCCATCGCCTGGATATTCCTGGCGGGAAGGAACGAAGGGTGGCTGAACAAGCTGGCGCGCGGGCTGTTCGGCCTGAGCGACGAATTCTACCTGTTCGACATCTTTACGATGAAGGGCGTCGTGTTCGCCATGTCGCTCTACACGTTCCCCCTCGTCTTCATCGTCGTCCTGTCCGGTCTGAACAACATTTCCTCGGACGTGGAGGACGCGGCCAACGTGGCGGGCGGCGGCACCTTCAACACGATGGTCAGCATCACCCTGCCGCTGGTGGCGCCCTCGCTTTTCGCGGGCTTCATCCTGGCGGCGCTGGAGGCGATGATCCTTTTCGGCATCCCGGCCGTCCTGGCGATTCCCGCCGGCCAGCACACGATGACGACCCAGCTTCGCGCCTTCATGGTCTCGGAAGACGACCTGCTCGGACTGGCTTCCGCCTACGCGATGCCCATGCTCGTCGTGGCGATTTTCATGGTCTGGACGCGGGGCGTGATTCTGGGGCGAAGGGGCTACGCCACCGTCGGCGGCAAGGGAGGGCAGCGGCGGCCCCAGAAGCTGGGCGCGTGGCGGATTCCGCTGTTCCTGCTGTGCCTGTTGCCGCTCGTGTGCGCCATCGTGCTGCCCACGCTGTCCCTGCTCACCACCTCGTTCATGAAGAACCTGGGGGGCGGCCTGAACTGGGCGAACTTCACTTTATGGAATTATCACTTCATCCTGACGAACGACGCGGTGAGAGAGTCGATTTACAACACGATTCTCCTGGCGATCATGGCGGCGACGGGCGCGACCGTCGTGGCCGCGGTTTCCGCCTTCATCGCCCAGCGCCAGCTCATCAAGGGGCACCAGTATCTGGGGTTCATGGCAACCGCGCCCATCGGGATTCCCGGCATCGTCCTGGCGGTGGGACTCTTCGCGGCCTACACGAAGCAGCCCTTCGTGCTCTACGGCACGCTGTGGATCATGTTCCTGGCCTATCTCACCAAATACCTGCCGCTGGCGTATCAGACCTCGAACGCGGCCCTCACGAGCATCCACCCGGAGCTGGAGGAGAGCTGCCGCATCATGGGCGCGAACCGCCTCCAGGTCTTCAAGGACGTGACGGTGCCTCTGTTCAAGACGGGGATCATCGCGTCGTGGATACTGGTGTTCATGCCCTCGCTCAGGGAGTTGAGCGCCTCGGTGCTGCTGTGGACGACGAACACGAAGGTCATCTCGGTGGTCATCGTCGATTTCTATGAGGAATCGCTGCTGGGCCCCATATCGGCGCTGGGGGTTTTGCTGCTGCTCATCACCCTGGTGGCGATTGTGGCCGGCTTCCGGCTGGTGGGCCGGGACTTCATGCGGTCCGCCGGATAGAGCAAAAAGGGAGATTCGCGTTGGCGGTTTTAGACCTGAAGGGGCTGTTGAAGATATTCGGCTCGAGCGTTCGCGCGGTGGACGAAATAGACCTTCACATCGAACACGGGGAGCTGATCTCCCTGCTGGGGCCATCGGGCTGCGGCAAGACGACGACCCTGCGGCTCGTGGCCGGCTTCATCGAACCCAACGCCGGCGAGATCGTCATGGACGGCGAGGTCGTGTCGAACAGCGACAGCGTGATTCCGCCCGAGCGCCGCAACATGAGCATGATCTTCCAGAGCTACGCCATCTGGCCCCACAAGACGGTGGCGCAGAACGTGGGCTACGGCCTCAAGTTCCGCGGCGTTACGGGCGCCGAGGCGGACAGGCGCGTGAAGAACCTGCTTTCCATCGTCCAGATGGATCATCTGGGCTCCAGGTATCCGGGGGAGCTTTCGGGCGGCCAGCAGCAGCGCGTGGCGCTGGCGCGCGCCCTGGTGGTCGAGCCGGCGGTGCTGCTGCTCGACGAGCCGCTCTCGAACCTCGACGCCAACCTGCGCGAGGAGATGCGCTTCGAGATCAGGCGCCTGCACGACGAGTTCCACATCACGAGCATCTACGTGACCCACGATCAGGCCGAGGCGATGGTCACCAGCGACAGAATCTGCGTCATGAACGACGGAAAGATCGAGCAGCTGGGCAAGCCCTCCGAGATATACGACCTCCCGGCGACGAGGTTCGTGGCCGAATTCGTGGGCGTGACCAACTCGATTCACGGGAAGGTGAGCGCTCCGGGCCTTTTCGAGGCCGCGGGCGGCGCCAGATTCATGATGGGCTCCGACGGCGGCAAAACGGGAAGCCTCGTCTCGATACGGCCCCACCGCATCCAGGTGCATCCCGGGGGCGCCGACGTGGGCGGCGAGGACGGCCGGACCGTGATCGAGGGCGAGGTGACGCGCGGATACTACTTCGGCAGCACGGTGGATTATCTCGTGAAGGTGGCGGGGCTGGAAGAGCCGCTTCGCGTCATCGGCGATCCGCATGAATTCTTCGGCGTGGGCAGCAAGGTGAGGCTGACCATCGAAAAGGAGGCGGTCGTTCTCGTGAGCGACGGCTGATTCGCCATTGATGCGGATCGTTATTCCGGACGACACCTTTCTTCTGTTTGAAAATTCCGAAGCCTTGGAGCGATTGCGCGCCCTGGGCGACGTCCGACACTGCACGGACATCGCCCGAAGCGAAGAGGCGCTGCGCGAGCGCCTCGAGGACGCGGAAATCATTTTGACGACGCGGTATCAAACCGACTTCAGGACGACCGATTTGCTCGATCACCTCCCTCGCCTCAGGATGATTTCGGTCATGGGCACGCGTCCGCGCATGATCGACATGAACCGCGCCAACGCGCGCGGCATTGTGGTGAGCGCGACGCCGGCGGCGAGCGCCGCCTCGGTGGCCGAGCACGCGATGATGCTCATCCTGGCGCTGGCGAAGAGAGTGCCGCTCACGCTCCCCGCCATGCGGGCGGGCGACTGGCCGCAGGTTCCGGGAATCGAACTCGCCGGAAAGACGCTGGGCCTCGTCGGCTTCGGGCGCATCGCCCGTCTGGTTTGCCGCATGGCGCTGGGCTTCGGGATGCGGGTGGTCGCCTGCTCGCCTTCGATGACGCCCGAGCGCGCGGGGGCGGAGGGGGCGGAGGCGGTCTCCGTCGATGAATGCCTCGCCTCCGACGTGGTGTCGCTCCACATCCACGCGCCGGCGGGCGCCGCGCCCTTCATGTCGCGGGAAAGATTCGCCCGGATGAAGAAAACGGCGTATTTCATCAACACGGCGCGCGCCCGGCTCGCGGACGAGGAGGCGCTGCTCGACGCCTTGCGGGAGGGGCGCATCGCCGGGGCCGGTCTCGACGTTTTCGAGCCGTTCGAGCCGCTGCCGAAGGATTCGGCGTATCGCGCGCTGGACAACGTCGTCATCACGCCGCATTCGGCGTGGATGACCGACGGCGCCTGCGCCAGGTTCCGGGACATGCCGGTGGCGAACATCAAGGCGTTCGCGCGGGGCGCGCCCATCAACGTCGTCACGGAAAACGTCTGAGAAGACGAAGCCTGCTCCCGCTGTTACTCTTTCTTGATCAGGACGCCGTTGTAGAGTAACGCCGCCGCCGCGCCGCCGATGACGGGCCCTATCCAGTAGACGAGGTGGTTGACGCCGTCGAAGCCGCCTCCGGCCAGGGCGGGGCCGAACGCGCGCGCCGGGTTCATGGCCGCGCCCGTGAGGGGCCCGCCCATCAGAATGTCCGCGGAGACGGCGAGGCCGATGGCGAAGCCGCCCACGTCCGGACGCCTGTCGTCCACGGCGGAGCCCCAGATGGCGGTGACCAGGAAGAACGTGAGGATGATTTCGATCAGGATGCCCATCCCGAAGCTCACGTCGTCCGCGAGCGTCGGCGTCCCCAGATTCACCTTTTGCCACACGTCGGCGTCGAAGATGACTCTCAGCAGGATGCCGGCGACGGTCCCGCCCACGAGCTGGCTGATGATGTAGGCGGCGCCCGTCCCGCCGTCCGTTCTTTTCGTCACCATGAAGCCGATGGTGACGGCCGGGTTGTAGTGCGCGCCCGAGACGTGCCCCATGGCGGAGATCATGACCGAGAGGATCAGGCCATGGGCGAGGGCGATGCCGATCAGTCCCACGGCCCCTCCCGTTTTCTGGTTCAGGATGATGGCGCCGGCGCCGATGAAGCACAGCGCGAAGGTGCCGATGGCTTCGGCCACGCAGGCCCTTCCCGTAGGACTCATTGTTTCTTCTCCTTCAATCGTCCGGGCGAAAAGCTCGGCGGGAATTCGCTCCCTTCCGCCGATTCGGCGGGGAGAAAGAGCGGCTCATCCCAAGAGCCCATTATAGCAAATCATGGCGGCGAAACCACGTTTTGAGGGTTCCCGGACAGGGCGGCGGCGATGTTTTCCACCGCCATCAGCAGGCCCGCTTCCGTCACCTCGGGCGTGATGCCCGCGTTGTGAGGGGAGAGAACCGCGTTGTTCAATTTTCCCAGCGGGTGATCGGGAGGGAGGGGCTCCTCGTCGAACACGTCGAGGCCCGCCGCGGCCAGGCGCCCGCTCTCCAGGGCCGAGACGAGCGCCTTCTCATCGACGATGGGCCCGCGCGCGGTGTTCACCAGAATGACGCCCGGCTTCATGCGGGCGAACGCTTCGGCGCCGATCATGCCGATGGTCTCCGCCGACTGCCGCACGTGTATCGAAACGACGTCGGCCCGCTCATACAGGGCGTCCAGCTCGACGAACTCCAGCCCCGCCTCCGCGGCGAAGGCGTCATCCGGGTGGAACGTCCAGGCGATGAGCTTCATCCCGATCCCCGCGGCGACGCGCGCCGTCCGGCGGCCGATGGCGCCCAGACCGATGAGTCCCAGGGTTTTGCCGTGCAGCTGCGTCATCCGGCCCCGGGGCCACTCGCCCGCGCGCGTGGCGGAGTCGTTCCGGGGCACCTGGCGCGCGGCCGCCAGCATGAGCGCCAGGGCGTGCTCCGCCACGGAGACGGCGGCCACGCCCGGCGTGTTCGACACGACGACGTTCGCGCGCCCGGCCGCCTCCAGATCGACGTGATCCGTGCCCGTTCCCCAAATCGAGAGCGCCTTGAGTCCGCCGCACCGCGAGAAGAAATCCGCGTCGAACTTGCAGAAGGCCCGGATGTTGATGACGCCCTCGGCGCCCTCCGCGCGGCGGAGCAGCTCCTCGGGCGTCTGCGGGTTCGACGCGTGAATTTCCGCGCTCCCGATTTCCCGCAGGCGCGCCTCGGCGGCGCCCCCCGCGAAAACGGAGGGGTAGTCGTCCGGCACGACGATTCGGCTCATCAGGCGTCCCCTTGTTTGAAGCGCGCGCCCGCGGCGGTTCTCTTTCCGCCGCCCCCGCGCGCGTGGTATGTTCCGCCGGCCGCATTCTTATGACACCAGAGGAGACAAGACAAGTGACGCCTCTCGACCCCAGGAAGGACAGCGCCGTCCCCGGCGAGCGCGCGATTGACAAGCCCGAGCTTCCCCCGCAGGGCTACGCCTTCACCATGTCCGCCGACACGGAGACGGTGGAGGGAAAGGGGCAGCTCAAACTGGGGAGGCACAGACACTTCGAGGTGTATTGCGACGAGCCGCCCCGCATCGGCGGAGAGGATTCCCACCCCCAGCCGCTTTGCTACATCGCCATGGGGGTGGGGTTCTGACTGCTCACCCAGCTTGCGCGGTACGCGCACATGATGAAAGCGTCCTTCAAGCGCGCCACGGTGCGCGTGGATTTCGACTACTTTCTGGGCGGCTCCGTTCTCAAGGGCACGGTGCGCTCGGGCTGCTCCGAGGTTCGGACGCATTTCGAGGTGGAATCCGACGAGACGGAGGAGAAGATGCTCGCGGTCATCCGGAACGCGAAGCGGGGGTGCTTCGCCGAGCAGATGGTGACGGCCGCCGTTCCGCTCAGGAGCACGGTCGCGCTGAACGGCGAGACGGTCGCCTTGAGCGGCGCCGCGGAATAAGGCGCGCAGCCTCTCGGGTCGGGCCGCGTCCTTGAACCGCGCCCGGGAGACCGCCCGTCCCGATGAGCGGAGCGAGCGTCCGGAAGCGGCCGCGCCGCGTCCCGGAATCGAGGATTACGCGGAAACCGCGTTCGCCTTGACGGCGCGCCGTCCCGCGGCGGTTCCCGCCAGCCGCCCGTAGACGGAGCCCAGGGTGAGCCCCGCCCCTCCCGGATAGTTGAAGTAATAGACGCCGCCCACGAGTTCGCCCGCGGCGAAGAGTCCGGGGATGACCTCGTTCTCGGCGTTCATGACTTCGGCCCTGGGCGTCACGCGGATGCCGCCGAAGGTGAACGTGATGCCCGTCGTGACGGCGAAGCCGAGGTAGGGCGGCTCGTCGATGGGGAGCGCCCAGTTCGACTTCGGGGGGTCAAGGCCCTTCGTGCCCTTGCCGTCCTTGATGGTCGGGTTGTATTCGCCCGGCTGAACGGCGGCGTTGAACTCCTGAACCGTCCTGACGAAGCCGGCGACGTCGATCTCGAGCTGCTCGGCGAGTTCCTCCAGGGTGTTCGCCTCGGCCTTGGTGACCTCGCGGATGCGGTATTCGTCGCGCAGCATGTGGACGGTCTTCCGGTCGAATATCTGAAAGGCGGCCCGCTGGGGCTGCTGGAGGATGTCCCGGCCGTATTTGGCGTAGGTGTAGTTCCTGAAGTCCGCGCCCTCGTCCACGAAGCGCCTGCCCTCGACGTTCACGATGATGCCGAAGGGGTAGGAGTGCTTCTGGTAGGATTCGC
The DNA here is from genome assembly GCA_965242545.1 of bacterium. GTDB lineage: Bacteria > UBA8248 > UBA8248 > UBA8248 > UBA8248 > Bin107. The sequence continues at coordinate 2,164,416 of OZ251456.1, read as the reverse complement.
CCACCGTCAGGTCGCCGAAGGGAGGGGCGTTCAGATCCCAGGCGACGGCGTGGCATCCGCTCCAGTTGCCGTAGGGCTGGGCGCCGACGTCGAGCGCCATTTTGATGCCGTCGCCGGTGTTGTAGGGGGTGCCGCGCACCTTGGCGAGCTCCCAGCCCGGACCGAGGTAGCGGCAGCGCATCTCGGCGTTCGCCTCGAAGCCGCCCGAGGCCAGCACCACCCCGTGGGCCTCGATTTCGCGCGGCCCCTCGGGGCCCATCACTTCGACGCCCCTCACGCCGCCCATTCTGTCCGTGAGCAGGCGGGTCGCCTTCGTCCCGTAGCGCACCTCGACCCCCGCCTCGCCCGCGGCGTCGAGGAGCGAGTCGATGAGGCCGCGTCCGCCGCCCACGATTTCGAGAATCAGGCCGCCCCAGAAGCGCATCTTGCCGTCCACCTTGAAGGCCTGCCGGCCGCTGGCGAGGATGAGTCTGAGTCCCTTCGACCGCATCCACTTGAGCGTCGGGAACGACTCGTGGATGAGAACGGAGGAGAGGTCGCCGTCGGTCTGGTATTCGGTGAGCAGGGCGAGGTCGTCGAAGAATTTTTCGGACGTGTAGGGTTCGATCTCGATGTTTTCCTTCTCGGCGTCGGAAAGGTCGGGAACGAGCTCGTAGATGTCCTCGATGCTGTGGAAGGCGAAGCGGAACAGCCCGCCCGAAAAAGCCGAATTGCCGCCCCGCCAGGCCTCGGGCGCCTTCTCGAGCGCCAGCACTTTCTCCGCCCCCTGGTCCCGCGCCGCGAGCGAGGCGCAAAGGGCGGCGTTGCCGCAGCCCACGACGACGACATCGTATTTCTCCACGGCGTTCGACATTTCTCAGCGTCTCCTCAAAGCCTCACGTTCGCGACGGCCCGGGTTCGCGCGGACGCTAACGATCAGGCCGTTTTCGTGGACGTTTCACCCATCGGGAAGAATCAGGAAAAGCGCATCCTGTCTAGCACGCCGGCGGGGCGCGGTCAAAACCTCCCGAAGCGGGACGTCCGCCTCGAGCCGGCGCGGCGGCCGGGGAGGATGCGGGCGAGTGCCTGGCTCGCCCGCTTGACCGCCCCGACCGCCTCCCATAGACTTCGCTCTCCCGCCCGTTTCGCTTTTTCCCGGTCGAGACGCTCTCTCCCTGTCGGGATGAGAGAGTGAAATATACCGCTTGCGTATTTTCTCGAAACAAGCGAATATGTTGCGAAAATTTAATTCTCGACTCTGATGAGCAGCGCGATTTCCGCTTCGGGAGCGCACGCCATGCCGCGTCAGTCTGAACCCGGCCTCAACAACGCCCTGTGCGAGTTGCTCCGCCGCATGATGCCCGCCTGCGAGGCGCGCTCCGAGAACACGGGGGTTCTCATCGGGCATTCGGGCCGCCGTCCCGACGTGCTGATCACCTCCTCCGGCCGCTCGCCGGTCGTGGTGGAGGCCGAATACGAACCGGCGGCGGAGGCGGAGGAGGACGCCCGGGGGCGGCTGGGGCTGAGAGTGGAGAGCGGTGGGCGCCCCGTCGAGGCCGCCGTCGCCCTGCGCTATCCGCAGGGGGTGAGAGACGCCTACGACGCGGGCCGGGCGCTCGCCGAGGCGAGGCTGTCTTACTGCGTCCTGCGGGAGGGCGGCGTCCGCTTCCCCGAATCGGGCTGGCTGGAAGGCTCGGCGGCCGACCTGGCCGACCTCATCCGGCTGGTTTCCGTCCCGCAAAAAGAGGTGGACGAGGCGACCGACGCCTTCGAGCAGGGAGTAGAGCAGGCGTCGTGGATTCTGAATGAGGTGAACGTCCTGCAGCCCGGACTGACGGAGAATATCGCCGAGGCGCTGGAGCTGGACAACATGCGCCAGACGCGCCGCATGGCCTGCGCCATTCTCGCCAATGCGATGGTGTTCCACGAGCGCATCGCCGGAACGCACCGGGAGCTCGGCGTCCCGACGCTGAACAAAGTCGGGGGACATACGCTGCAGGCGGGCGTCCTTGCCGCGTGGCGGCGCATCCTGGAGGTGAACTATTTTCCGATATTCGACATCGCCGCGCGCGTGCTGGGGGAGCTATCGTCGGGCCCTGCGGTTCAGCTTTTATCCAGCTTGATCCCCACCGCCCAGCGAATAGACGCCGCAGGCGTCACCCAGGCCCATGATTTGACCGGGCAGGTGTTCCAGAGGCTCATCGCCGACCGGAAGTATCTGGCGACGTTCTACACGCGCCCGGCCTCGGCCGCGCTGCTGGCGCGGCTGGCGGTGGCGAAGATGAAGGGGGTGGACTGGGCCAGCCCGGAGGCCGTCGGGGGCTTGCGCGTCGCGGATTTCGCTTGCGGAACGGGCGCGCTCCTGTCGGCGGTCTATGACCAGCTGGCCGCCCGCCACGAGCGCGCCGGAGGAGACGCGGCGGCGCTGCATCCGGCCATGATGGAGGAAGTCCTCTACGGCTGTGACGTGATGCCCTCGGCGGTCCACCTTAACAGCGCGTCCCTCTCCGGCGTTCAGCCTAAAATCGGCTATCGCAACTCCCGCATCTACGCCATGCCCTACGGCCGCCAGAACGACGGCGCGGCGTCGATAGGCTCTCTGGAGCTCCTGGACAAAAGCCGCCAGCTCATCCTCCTGAACATGAACGACCCCGCCCGGCGCGTCGGCAGCGCGGGCGAGGAAGACGCCTCTCAAAACATGGTGGAGTTTCCCGACGAGGGCTTCGATCTGGTGATCATGAACCCGCCGTTCACGCGGGCCGGCTCCGATTGGGAGGGGGACGAGAGGGAAGGGGACACGGTGAAGCAGTTCCGTGGATTGGGATCCGACCCGGAAACCCAGAAGGAGATGTCCGGCAGAGAGAAGCGGTTCGCCAGGGACACCTGCGCCCACGGCTACGCCGGCATCGCTTCCTCCTTCGCCGCTCTTGGGAACCGCAAGCTCAGGCCGGGCGGCGCGCTCGCTCTCGTCCTGCCCCTGTCCGCCGCCACAGGCGTATCCTGGGAGAAATTCCGGCGAATGATCACCGACGACTACACGGATCTGGAGGTGCTGAGCATCGCCGCCAACGGCAGGGAAATGTCCTTTTCCGCGGATACGGGCATGGCGGAGTGTCTGGTCATCGCCCGCAAGCGCGAGGCTGAAGATCCGCCGGCGCGGCGAGCGCGCTTCGTTTCCCTGCGCCGCCGCCCGCGAAGCTTCGCGCACGCCGCCGAGATTGCGAAAAGCATCCACGCCGCCGCCGACGTCAGGCGAATCGACGAGGGGCCATACGGCGGCGCGCCTCTCATGGTGGGCGATGAAGAGGCGGGGGAAATGCTGACGCCGCCCTGCTCCGCCAACGGAGAAACGTGGGCGGGGGTGCGCGTATCGGACTATTCCCTGGCCCAGACCGCTCACGCGCTGGCGGACTCCAGCCTGTGGCTGCCCGGCGTCTTTACGGCGTTGAAGCTGAAAACCGCGCCCCTGAACCACGTGGGCCGGCGCGGTCTGTATCACAGAAACATCGCGGGGGCTTCTTCCGCACCCTTCACCAGAATGAAGCGGCCAAGCCCGACCGCCACTTATCCGTGTCTGTGGAGCCACGACGCGAAAAAGGAAACGCGGATGGTTTGCGAACCGGACTCCGAGCTGCGGGTCCGTCGCGGAATGGAGAAGAGGGCCGCCGAGGTTTGGGCCACGGCCAGCCGCGCTCATGTGACGCTTGATTTTCGCTTCAATTCCCAGCCGCTGGCGGCGGCGTTCACGAAGGAGAAATCTATCGGCGGAACTGCGTGGCCGAACGTATTTTTCCCTGATGAAAGGTTTGACTACGCATTTGTCGTATGGTGCAACTCCACGCTGGGCCTTTTGAAATTCTGGTGGTATTCCAATCTGCAGCATGGCGGCCGAGGGCGGATAACCATCAGCGTTGCCGAGACTCTTTCCATCCTTGACCTTCGCGCCTTGAGCGATGAGCAGCTCGCCCTGGCCGGGGAGATATTCGAGGAGTTCCGGGAGAAGGAGCTGATGCCGGCGTATCTGGCCGACGCCGATCCGAATCGCGCGCTGCTGGACAGGCGCGTGGTCTGCGACCTGCTGGGGTTCGACGAGGCCGTTTATCAGGGCGCGCGGCGGCTGGCGGTCAAGTGGTGCGCCGAGCCGTCGGTGCATGGAGGCAAGAAGCGGCCGCCCGGTTCCGAACCGGCGGCGTAGGGGCGGCCGTTCATTTTTCCCGCGCCGCCCGGAGCGTTCCTCACCCCTTCGTCAGGACGATGTTGAAGCGTCCCGTTTCATGCTTTTTCCCGAGGGAAGGCCGCCGGAGCGGAATGATGAGCGAGGGCTTCGCGCGCTCGCTCGCGCCCAGTCTCGGGTCGCCCTCAAAATACAGCTGGGTCACCAGTGGACGGTAGTCGGGGTGGCGGACGTAGAAGTGAACGTGCGACGGCCGCCCCCGGAAGCCGAAGCCGTAATGTCCCGGACGCACCGTCTCGAAGCGGTAAAAGCCTCCCCGCGCCGCGCGCATCCGCGCGCGATAGCGGAAGTTCTCCTTCTCGTCCATGCCGTGGTATCGGCCGCTCGCGTCCGCCTGCCATACGTCGATCACCGCGCCGTCGAGCGGTTTCCGGGATTCGTGGCCATAGACGCGGCCGCGGATGCTCATGGGCGTCCCCGGGGCGTCCTTCGGCGTCAGCCGGCCCCGGAAGGGCGCGCCCTTCTTGTAGTAGGGACCCAGGGAGTCGGCGTCGGTCGGCTTCAGGCTTCGGGGCGGCGCGTCGGGATCCTCGCCCCGCGCGAGGAGGAATTTTCCGTATTCCCCCAGTTCGCCGTGCGCGGGCGTGGGCGCCAGCGCGTCTTCGAGGGTGAAGGCGCCCGCGCCGATCGCCGTCAGACCGAACAGGGAGTTTTTGAAGAGTTCGCGTCTGTTCCATTTTCGCATGGCGGAGCTCCCGGCGGCGGGGCGGACGCGCGGGCTCAGCCGCGCTGGGCCATTTCGATGCTGATGTTGTCGGGACCCTTGATGAAGGCGATTTTCACCCCCGGCCGTATCTCCCAGGGTTCGCAGATCCATTCCGCGCCCTTCGCGGTCAGTTCCCTTTGCGCCTCGTCCATGTCGTCCACCAGGAGGCCGAAGTGATCCAGCCCGTAGCGCGGCTCGGAGCCCGTTCGCGCGGGGTCTTCTCCCTTCGCCCTGCCCGAGACGATGAACGTCATGCCGTTCAGGTCCATGTTGAACGCCGGGGCGCCGCCCAGCTCCCGCTCTTCCAGCACCGCGGCGCCGAACATGTCGATCCAGAAATCGCGCGCGGCGCGCGGATCCTCGCTCCGGAAATGCAGATGATCGTATGAATATCTGGCCATGCGGCGGTCTCCCCGGATGAGCGACGCCTGATCCGTCGGGTCCGGCGGCGCGGTCGGTTCCTCTTCGACGAAAGCCCCGCCCGGATTCTAGGGATTCCCCGCGGGAGCGGCAAGAGGGGCGGAGGCGGAAAAACGATCAGCCGGGCCCGCCCTCTTCCGTCTCGATGAGCTTTTGCGCCTCGGCCATCTCGTGAAAGAGCCGGCAGGTCGCCGAGAAATCCTTTTCCAGCCTGTCGAAGAGCTCCCCGATCTGATCGGCGGAGAGGACGCCTGCGAGCTGATCGTAGACCGCGCGCCAGGTGTGGGTTCCGCGGTCGCCGCGGCGGAAATCCGTCTCCTCGCTCGCCGTGACGGCGTCGTAGACCTCGTGCTCGCGCTCGAGCAAATCCCTGAGAACCGGCTCGTAGTTCGGGTCGCCGGAGAGGAGATAGCGCGTGAGGTAGGGTCTGAATCCGGGCGCGTTCCCGATCGGCCGCGAGTCGGACGTCTCGCGCATGACCCGGCAGGTGGCCGAAAAATCCTTCTCCATGCGCTCGAAGAGCTGCTCGATGTGAAACGGCGTCAGGATGTCCGTCAGTTCGGTGAAGACGACGTGCCAGGTGTGGGTTCCGCGGTCGCCGCGGCGGAAATCCGTCTCCTCGCTCGCCGTGACGGCGTCGTAGACCTCGCGCTCGTGCTCGAACAAATCCCGGAGAACCGGCTCGTAGTTCGGATCGTTGGAATGAAGATAGCGCATGAGATAGGGCTTGAACTGGCGAACCTTGTGACGTCTGGGCATCGCGTCTCCCTCCCTTCGCTTCGTCCGCTCTTCCGGATAATTCTATCACGAATCCGCGTCGTCTCGCCATGAAGCGGCGGCCGACGCGCGGCCCGTCGGCTTTTCCGGGCGGGCGAAGGTTTGTATGATGCCCGGGCGTCGGGGAAGTCCGAATGTCTTCATGGCCTTCCCGCGTCGGGCGGGGCGGGGCCATGCGCCCCTTGTGAATCGTTGCGGGAGGAATGGCGGTGGAGGATGCGCGCGTAGAGCGAATGGCGGAAATCATCGCGGGATATTCGGCGCAGGTGAAGCGGGGCGACCTCGTGGGCATCCGCGGCGGAACGGCGGCGGCGCCCCTGATTCGCGCGCTCTACGCCGCGTGCCTCGGGCGCGGCGCGCACCCCTATGCCGACGTGGCGCTGTCGGGGCTGGAGGAGATTTTCTTCGAGCGCGCCCGCCCCCGGCAGCTGTCCTATCTTTCGCCTCTGCGGCGGTTCGAGGTCGAAAAGGCGGACGTCCTCATCAGCGTCCTCTCCGAGACGAACACCCGCAGGCTCTCGGGCGCCGACCCCGGGAAGCAGGCGCTCGCCTCGAAGGCCAGGCGGCCCGTCATGGAAACTTTCATGAAGCGCGCCGCCCTGCGCGAGAAAACGGGCCGGGGAGGTCTCCGGTGGACGCTGACCCTGTTTCCCACCGAAGCCTACGCGCAGGACGCGGAGATGGGGATGCGCGAATACGAGGATTTCGTCTTCGGCGCCTGCTTCGCCGACGCGCCGGGCGGCATCCGGCGCTGGCGGGCGCTGGAGAGGCGCCAGGCGCGGGTGATTCGCTATCTGAAGGGTCGCAAGGTGGTGGAAGTCGGCGCGCCGGGCACCGACTTGCGCGTGGGCGTCGCGGGGCGTCCGTTCATGAACTGCGCGGGCCGCAACAATTTCCCGGACGGGGAGATTTTCACCGGCCCGCAGGAGCGGAAGATCGACGGAAAGATTCGCTACTCCTTCCCCGCCTGCATCTCGGGGCGCGAGGTGCAGGGCGTGGAGCTCGAGTTCGAGCGCGGAGAGGTCGTGAAGGCGCGAGCGGAGAAGAACGAGGCTTTCCTGAAGTCCATGATCGGCATGGACGAGGGCGCGAAGCGGGCGGGGGAGTTCGCCTTCGGTCTGAACGAGGGCATCCGGCGCTTCACGAGGAACACGCTGTTCGACGAGAAGATCGGCGGTACCCTGCACCTCGCCCTGGGCAAGGGCTATCCCCGGAGCGGCTCCAGGAACGACTCCGCCCTGCACTGGGACATGGTGTGCGACCTGCGCGACGGAGGCGAGGTCTACGTGGACGGAAAACTATTCTCCAAAAACGGAGAATTGAAAATCTAGCCAGACGGATGAAGCCCCCGAAGGCGAAGCCGCGTCGGCTCGCGCGATAGTCGCTCAATCCTCAAAAATGTTATTCTCCTCGCGCCGTTTCCGCGCGGGCGGGTAGCTCAGCTGGCAGAGCGGCGCCCTTACAAGGCGTAGGTCGGAGGTTCGAGCCCTCTCCCGCCCACCATGAACCGGATGAAAGGAATCCGATGGCGAATTCCGAAGAAGTGCATTTGTTCTGGGACAACTCGAACATCTTCATATCGGCTCAGCAGGTTGTTTTGTCCAAGGAGCCTGAAGTCAGCGAAAAAGCCCTCAGGATTCATTTTTCAAATCTGGACAAGCTGGCTTTGGCGGGCCGCAGCCCCGGCGGCGGACTGATGGTGAGCTCCAGTTCTTCCGAAAAAAGGGATCACTGGGAGAGGATGCAGAAGGACATCAGCGTCGAGTGCAGGCTCTTGGAGCGCGGGGAGGTTTCGGGAACGGAGCAGGGAGTGGACGAAACGCTCCAGGCGCGCATGCTTCGCGCCGGCATGGACAATCTCGACAGCCCGGGAATCGCCGTTCTGCTTACCGGGGACGGCGAGGGGCTGAGTCGCGGAGTCGGCTTTCACGCGGACATGGAGCGCTTGCACAAGAACGGCTGGGGCATCGAGGTTCTGGCCTGGGACGTCTCGTGCAACAGGGAATTGAAGGAATGGGCGAAAGAAGTCGGCGTTTACGTTCCTCTTGAAGATTACTATGAAGCGGTCACTTTCGTGGAAGGGGGACGGATGGTCGCTCGCCTGAATTGGACCCGAAGGCCCAAGGCCAAGCCCGGCCCCTCCCGGCGCGCCGTCGAAATCGACGCGCTCCGGGGGGAAATCGAGGAATTGAGAAAAGAGATGGAGCCCAGGAAAAAACACGAGAAAAGGCTGAAAAACAGGGGCGAACTGAACAGCAGGAAGCCGAGGAAGAAACAGCGGCGCTGATCAACCGCCGCGTATTTTCATATTTTCCGCTTGTCTTCGCCGGCGAGGAAGCCGTCGGGCCGGGGGAGGGCCCCCCGGCCCGACGCCGCCTCGCTTTCACGGCGACTCCCGATTCTTCGCTTCGCCTCCCTACTTCGCCACCGCGCCGCGCCGCCGCTTCGGGATGATCGGCAAGAGCAGGAAGGATGCGTGCTTCGGTCCCGTGTGCAGGGTGGTGCGCCCGCCGAAGACCTCCTTCGAGCGATCAACGGGATGATCGTGCAGGAACGGCCCCGAGCCGCGCGAGGGCACGTAGGCCTCGACCGCCGGGCCGGGGCGGTCGAAGTCCTGCCCGGCGACGTTGATGGAGAGGCGGAAGCCCTTGGGCAGGACGATGCACTGGGGCCAGATTTCCACGTCGAGCTCGTAGACGCGACCCGGCGTCAGCGGCTGCTTGTCGTCGTGGGCGTGATACGGCCGCCAGGGGGTGGATTTCTCCGGGTCGAGCTTGCGGTGGGAGGCGCGCAGCCAGCCCTGGGCGAGCGGCGTCTTGGGGTCCACCGTCCCCTGGAAATACACCTCTCGTCCCTTGGGCGAGAACGCCTGGACGGTGACGAACAGGTCGGCGTCCCTCGTGGAGGAGGAGACGAAGAGCTTGGCCGACATGGGGCCGGTGATCTCGGTCTCCTCCTTGAGGGGCGGCGTCATCAGCGTGATTCCGCGGGTGAGCGCGGAGAAGGTTTTGGAGCGCTTCACCTTCGGCGCCGTCCAGTCGAGCCTGCCCTTGCCGCCCGCGTGGAGATAGAGCTTCGTCCACTTCGTGCCCTTGAGCGGCCACTCGCGCTCCTTGCGCAGCTCCACCTCGTCGGTGAAGGGACGCCGGAGGTTGAGCCACACGCGCGGCTCCTTCTCCCAGCCGTTGCGCTCCCCCTTGAGGTAGTAGTCGAAGAAGCACTTCTGCAGCTGCATCCCGTATTCGAGGTAGAACCACTCCTCGTGCCGGCCCGGATGCCCCTCCAGCCACTTCTCCTTCGAGGCCGCCTGCGTGAACGCCTCGAAGTTGCCGCGCGGATGCAGGCCGAAGCCCGCCCAGCTCGCCGCGCTGAGGAAGGGCACCTTCACCTTCGACCAGTCGGGCGAGCGCGAGCGATACCAGTCGTCGTCCATCTCGCGGACGAGGAAGTTCTCGAGCGTGTCGGCGCGGTTCTCCTCGAGCTCCTCCCTGGAGAGCGTCGCCGGGCCCGTCGCGCGCGTCTTCATCCAGTGGTCGCGGGGGCCCTTGGGGTTGCCGTGCTGCACCGCCTCGACCTGGCGCGGATACCAGATTTCCATGAACTTGTTGGAGAGGATGCCGCCGTGCCGCGCCCAGTCGCGGTAGTGGTCGGCGGCGCCCTCCCAGGGGATCATCGCCGTGAGGTGCTTGGGCTGAAGGGCGGCGACCTGCCACTGGTTGATGGCGTAGTAGGAGACGCCGTTCAGGCCGACCTTGCCGTTCGACCACTTCTGGCGGCCCGCCCATTCGATGGCGAGAGCGAAGTCCCTGGTTTCGCGGGGGGAGAAGATGTCGAGATAGCCGGGCGAGCGTCCCGCCCCGCGCGAGTCCAGGCGCACGCAGGCGTAGCCCCACGGCACCCAGATTTCGGGGTCCACCGTCTCCCAGGTCAGCCAGCGATGCTGGGAACCCGACAGGACGTCGGGGTGCATCTTCACCAGCGAATCCCAGAGCGGCTTGTAGTGCTCCTGGTATTTGACCCCCTTGCCGTAGGGGCCGCCGGCCATGACGACCGGGACTTTTCCCTTGACGTCCGGCCTGTAGACGTCGACCCGCAGCGTCACCCCGTCGTCCATTTCGACGGGCAAATCGCGTTCGATAATCATGTGCGCCTCCCGCGTTAGAAGATGGGACGGCGAAGCCCCGGAGAAGGCCCCTCCGCCCGGCTCGTGCTTTCGCTTTCAGGATATGGAGAAATTATGCGGCAAAACCCCGCATTTTTCAATTTGAGGCGCGCGCCTCTCCACGCTTCGCTTTCGCGGCCGGGTCCGGGGCCGGTCGCGGGGGCGCGCTTTCCGCGCGGATTCATCAAGCGTCCCGGCGTTTCCTTCGGCGCGTGAAGCGGCTATCATGCGAATCGGCGGGAACCCCGCTCGCGGGATCGCGCGAGGAGCGAAGGGATGCGTCCCCGGCAGGCTTCGCGCGCGCGCCGCATGTTCCCCCAGGCCGCCGGCGGACGGAACCTTCCTTGAGAGAGCGCGTCGAGAACATCGATCGCCGCGTCGCGGGCTGGATGAACCGTTACGGCCGGCTCTTCCTGAGAATTTCGCTCGCCCTCGTCTTCATCTGGTTCGGCGTCCTCAAGCCTCTGGGTCTCAGCGCGGCGGACGACCTCGCGCGGCGCACGGTCTACTGGCTGCCGCCGGATTTCTTCATCCCCCTGCTCGGCTGGTGGGAGGTGGCGATAGGCGTCGGACTGCTTTTCCGCCCGCTCGTCCGCGTCGCCCTGTTTCTCCTCTTCCTGCAAATGCCGGGCACGGTTCTGCCCCTCGTTCTCCTGCCCGAGGTCTGCTTCGTCCAGGCTCCCTTCGCCCCCACGCTCGAGGGGCAATACATCATCAAGAACCTCATCCTCCTGAGCGCGGCCATCGTCGTGGGCGGCTCGGTGCGCCGGGAGGAGGCCGCGCGCCCCGGAACCTGACGGCGGCGTCGCGCGGCGAGTCTCCGCCGCGCTCGGCGGGGATTCCCCGCTGGAAGCTGTCCGCAAAATCACGGGAGCAGGTGAATTTTTGCCCGGGCGTCGCGCGGAATCGCGGCAAAATCCGGTCGCGGGCGCGCCGCTTCATATTCCCCATGAGCTTCATGGGCGCGGGGGACTGAACGGGAGGCGGAAAAATGCTATAATGCCCAAGCTCAAATCGACGCGAAAACCGCCTCTTTTTCACTCTTGCGCAGGAGCGAGCATGAGCGAGCCGCAAATCAGCGCGCTGGACGTGCTGAACGCCAGCGCGGGCTGTCTGCAAAAGCAGATGTACGTCTATTTCACCCGGCCGGCGAACGGCATGGGTCCCGTGATGGAGAACCTGGAGGCGCATCTGAAGTTTCAGGCGGAGCTGGAGCGGAAGGGCGTCATGTTCGGCGCGGGCCCCTTCTGGACGGAGGACGAGCAGCGCTGGGAGGGGGAGGGCATGATCATCATCCGCGCCGACTCCCTCGCCGAGGCGAGGCGCATCGCCGAATCCGACCCGATGCACGCGAGCGGGGCGCGCGCGTTCACCATACGCCCCTGGCTTTTGAACGAAGGCGCGGTGACGATGAGGATCACCTACTCGGACGGCGGGCGGGAGGTGATATGAGCTGGGCGCGAAGGCGGGAGAGGTTCCGCGCCCTGCTGTCGGGCGAGAAGTGCGTTCATCCCGCCTCGATCTATGACCCTCTCTCCGCGCGCATGGCGGAGGACGTCGGATTCGAGTCGGGCATCCTCGCGGGCTCCACCGCTTCGCTCACCGTGCTGGGCGCGCCCGACCTCATGCTGCTGACGCTCACTGAATTCGCCGGGCAGGCGCTCAGAATCAACCGCGCGATCGAAATGCCCCTCATCGTGGACGCCGATCACGGCTACGGCAACGCCCTGAACGTGAAGCGGACGGTCGAGGAGCTGGAGGCGGCGGGCGTGGCGGCGCTTTCGATAGAGGATACGGCGCTCCCGCGGGGCTTCGGCGCGGGGGGCGCGGCGCGGCTCGTCACGGTGGAGGAGGGCGTCGGCAAGATGCGCGCCGCCCTGGAGGGACGCCGGGACCCGAGCCTTGTCGTCGCCGGCAGGACGAGCGCCCCCCGCCTCACGGGGACGGAGGACGCCGTCGCGCGCGCCAGGGCCTACGAGGCGGCGGGGGTGGACGCCCTGTTTTTCGTGGGCGTTCAGAGCCGGGAGCAGCTCGAGGCCATCGCCGCGGAGGTCAGGCTTCCCGTCATCCTGGGCGGGAGCGGGAAGGTGGCGCGGGGGCTGGAATATCTCGCGGCCCGGGGCGTGCGCGTCGCGCTCCAGGGCCACCAGCCCATCATGGCGGCGGCGTGGGCGGCCCATTCCACCCTGAAAGCGTTCCGGGAAGGGGCGCGGCCCGAGGATCTGGAGGGCCTCCCCCCGGCCGGGTTCATGAAGAAATACAGCGCGGACGCGGACTATCGTCGCCAGACGCGGGCGTTTCTGGGGGATGAGGAAGCCTGATTCGTCGCGCGCGGATGAAGCCGCTTCCGACGCGCGGGATTCGCTCCCGAACGAGGACGCCTGAATGACGGCGGGCGCTTCGGGGGGATATACTCCCCGCCGTTCCGCCGGATGACGTCTCCGGAGAGAGCCTCATGGCCATCGAGCTCGCGTGGTATATGTCCTGCGACGGCGACGGCGCGCACATCGGCCGCGAATTCGCCGAGCATCCCCCGAGCTACGGCGTCTTCACCCGCATCGCGCGGAACGCCGAGCGCAGCTGCTTCACCACCATCCTGGCGCCCACCTCGCAGGCGAGCGGCCACTACGGGCCGCGGGCGCCCACGTGGGACAGCATGGTGAACGCCGCCGTCATCGGCCCGGCGACGAAGACGATCAAGCTGCTTCTGGCGGTGCGGGTGGGCGTCATCGACCCGGCCATCTGCGCCCGGATGATGGCCTCGCTCGACGAGCTCACGGGCGGCCGCATTCTCTACAACGTCGTGACGGGCGGCGCCGCGCTTTCGAGCTACGGCGAGTCGCTCGACCACGACGCGCGCTACGAGCGGACGGACGAGTATCTGGAAATCCTCGAGGGTCTCTGGACGCGGGAGAAATACTCCTTTGAGGGGAAGTTCTACCGCCTGAAGGACGCCACCGTGTACCCCCGGCCCGTCCAGAAGCCGAGGATTCCCTTCTTCATGGCGGGCTCTTCGGAAATCGCGCGGGACATCGCCGTCCGGCGGGCGGAGTATTCGGTCTTCTGGGGCGAGACCCCCGAACAGGTGGCCGGGCGCGTCGCCGACATGAACGCGAAATGCGCGCGGGCGGGGCGCGAGAGGCCCCTCAAATACGTGACGCGCTTTCAAATCTTCGCGCGCGAGAGCGAGGCGGAAGCCTTCGAGGCCGCCGAGGAGGTGATGAGCCGGATCGACCCCGAGGTGCTGGCGCACCGGGGGAAGGTGATCGCCTCCTTCGAGAGCCTGGGCACCAAAGAGCAGCAGGCGCGGACGAAGGAGGAGATGGTGGGCCCCAACCTCTGGGCGGGCATGGGCCGGATTCGCTCGGGCTCCGCCGTCGCCATCGTGGGCTCCTACGAGCAGTGCGCGCGGAAGATCATCGAAATCGAGCGGGCGGGCATTGACATGCTGATCCTTTCGGGCTTCCCCCTGCATGAGGAATGCGAGATCGTGGGCCGGCGCGTGATTCCGCTCGTGCGCGAGATGGAGCGGGACCTGGGGCTGATCCGCGAGGGGGACGAGGCGTTCCTGTCCCCGGGGCGGGGAGTCTCCGTCTAGCCGCTTGCGGGAAGCGCGGGCGAGAGAGGCGGGGCCGGCGTCTTTTCACCGATGTTCAACTGATGAGGGCGGGCGTTCATGGACTTCGATTTGAACGAAGAGCAGCGGGCGTGGCGGGACAAGGCGCGAAAGTTCGCCGGGGAGGAGATCGCGCCCATCTCCCTGGAGCGGGACATGATAGCCGACCCGCGCGAGACCTTCGACTGGGAGATCATCAGGAAGGGGTCGAGACTCGGCTTTCGCACCGCCGTCGTCCCCAGGGAGCGCGGCGGCCACGGCATCGACTTCGTCACCCAGGCGCTGGTGATGGAGGAGCTCGCGCGCGGGGACAGCGCGATCTCCAAGACGTTCAGCCAGTGCTGGAAGTGGAGCCATCTGATCGCCGCCTCCTGCACGGAGGATCAGAAGGACAGGTTCCTGAAGCCGTTTCTGGAGGACGACGAGTATCTTCTCGGAAAGGGCGGAACCGAGGAGGCGGCGGGCTCGGACAACCGGATGCCGTCCGACGACCCCCGGACGGGCTGGAAGCTCCGCGCGGAGCGCAAGGGCGGCGAATGGGCGCTGAACGGCCGCAAGCGCTACATCGCCAACGGAAGCGTGGCCAAGCTCTTCTTCATCGACGGAAGAACCGACCCCGACGCCCCCATCGCGGAGGGCACCACGCTATTCCTCGTGCCGAGCGACGCGCCGGGCTTCCGCGTGGGGAAGGTCTACGACAAGATCGGCTGGCGGTTTTATCAGAACGCGGAGCTCATTTTCGAGGACGCCCGCGTGCCGGACGCCAACGTGGTGGGCGAGGTGAACCGGGGCGTTCAGGCGAGAAAGGGCGACACCTCCGAGTTCGGCGACCTCGAGCTCTCCGCCAACGGGCTGGGCGTGTGCCAGGCGGCGGTGGACATGGCGATGAACCACGCCAGGACGCGCTGGCAGGGCGGCAAATACATCATCGGGCACCAGGCGATTCAGCTCAAACTCTCCGAGATGCACATGCTCACCGAGGCTCTGCGCGCCTACGTCATGCGCGCCGCGTGCGACCTCGAGAAGGGCGCCGACCGCGACCGGAAGCACAACGTCCTGCTGATGAACTTCGCCACGGACGTGATCCAGCGCGTCACCCACCTGAACATGGACGTCCACGGGGGCGCGGGCGTGATGAAGGACGTGGGCGCGGAAAAGCTCGTGCGGGACGCGGCGATATGGACGCACCTGGCCGGCGACGCCGTGCAGCGCGTCAAGGTCGTCAGGCACTTGTGAGCGGAGAGGCGCCGTGAGCGGAAAAGCGATTTCCCTGGCCGTCGTCCCGGGCGACGGCGTAGGCCACGACGTGCTGCCCGTGGCGACGGAGGTGATTCAGGCGGCGGCGGAAGCGGCGGGGGCGGAGGTTCGACCCCGGGTCTATGACTACGGCGCGCTTCGCTACCTCGAACGCGGCGCGCCCCTGCCGGACGACGCGGCGGTCGTGGCGCGCGCCCTGGCGGAGGCGCACGACGCCATCCTGTTCGGCAGCGCGGGCCTCGACCCGAGGATTCCCGAAGACGTGAACTGCCGCGACCTGCTTCGCGCCCTGCGCTTCGAGCTCGACCTGTATGTGAACCTGCGCCCCGCCCCCCTGCTTCATCCCGACTTCTGCCCCCTCAAGCGGGACGCGCCCATCGACCTGGTCGTCGTCCGCGAGAACACCGAGGGGGTGAACGCGCGCTTGGGCGGCAACTTCAAGATGGGCACGCCGGACGAGGTCGCCATCCAGGAGGACATCAACACCTACAAGGGCGTCTCGCGCGTCTGCCGCTATGCGTTCCGATACGCGCGGGAGCGCGGCTATCCCCGGGTGACCATGGCGGACAAGCACGGCTCCCTGGTTCACGCCCACGGCCTGTGGCAGCGGGTCTTCTGGGGAATCGCGGAGGAATTTCCGGACGTGGAGGCGGAGCACTGCTTCATCGACACCCTTTGCCAGGAGCTGCTCTACAGGCCCGATTATTTCGGCGTCATCGTCACCAACAACATGTATGGCGACATTCTGAGCGACCTGTGCGCGGGGCTGGTGGGGGGCGTCGGGCTGGCGGCCTCGGGGTGCATTCACCCGGGCCGCGTGTGCATGTTCGAGCCGGTGCACGGAACGGCGCCCGACATCGCCCTGAAGGGGGTGGCGAACCCCTTCGCGGCGTGCCTGACGGGGAGAATCCTGCTGGACACGCTGGGGCTGGGAGCGGCGGCGAACCTGATTTGGGAGGCGATAGCCTCCGCCGTCCGCGAGAAGAAGGTGACGGCCGACCTGGGCGGCTCGCTGAGCACCCGGCAGGCGGGCGATTATCTCTGCGCCCGCATTCAGAAAGCGGGCGCGTAGCCCCCGCCCTTCATCCTTTCCCCTTTGTGACGGGAGCGTCCACTCATGGGGCCTGAAGTCGGCTCGCCCGTCCACGCGGGCCACATCGTCGTCGACGCGCTCGTGAAGGAAGGCGTCCGGAGGCTCTACTGCCTTCCCGGCTCGCATCTTCTGCCGTTCTACGACGTGCTGAGGGAGGCGCCCTCCATCCGGCTCGTCACCTGCAAGCAGGAGCCGAACGCCTCCCTGATGGCGGACGCCCACGGGCGGCTCACCGGAGAGCCGGGCGTCTGCCTGCTCACGGCGGGACCGGGGGGAGCGAACTCCATCGCGGGCGTGGCGCAGGCCTACGGGGCGGCGTCGCCCATGGTGCACGTCACCGGCTCCGTGCCTTTGGACGCGGCGCGCGAGGCGTTTCACGGGGTGGACGACCCCGATTTTCTGGTCGATATGTTTCGCAAGGTCACGAAGTGGAGCGTTCGCGTCCGGCGGATCGAGGACGTCTCCGGCGTCATGGCCGAGGCGTTCCGCGTCGCCAGAAGCGGCAGGCCGGGGCCGGTTCACGTCGAGATTCCGAGGCTCGGCGACTACAGCCCCCATCTCTTGCAGGAAGCGCCCGTCCCGCTGCCGGAATACGCGCCGGAGCCCGCGCGGGTCGTCCCCCCGGGCGCGGAGGACGTCGCGCAATACGCCCGGCGCCTGCTGGCGGCGAAGCGTCCCGTCATCTGCGCGGGCAAGGGGGTGATGCGGAAGGGAGGGGCGGCGGCGCTGGCGCGCGTTTCCGAAAAATTCTCGATCCCGGTCATCTACCCCCAGGACGCGATGGGCGTCATCCCCGACGATCACCCCTTCGCGGTGGGGCATTATTTCGCCTTCAGAAACACGGCGTTCCTGAGCGGCGTCGCGTCGCGGTGCGACTTGATGATGTTCGTCGGCCTTCGCGCCGCCGCGGCGGAGACGCTCCACGTCCGGGACTACGCGCCCGCCGATCGGATTTTCGTGGGCTTCGACGACGAGGAGGATGAGCGCTATGGCGGCGCGGACGAGATCGTGGCCGACCCCGGGCTGTTTCTGCGCGCCCTGGAGGAGCGCCTGTCGGGCGAGGACGGGCGCGCCGATGAGGACCTGAGAGCGGAGATCGCCCGCGGAAAGGCGGACTTGAGAAGGCAGGCCCTGCGGGTGATCGAGGGCCATGAGCGCGACGCTCCGATTCACCCCGCGCTCCTGATGGAGAGGCTCGCCGCCCGCCTCGAGCCGGACGCCATCGTCGTCAGCGACGTGGGCAACTGCCAGATGTTCGCGCGCTATTACCTGCCGCTCCGGAATCCCTTTTCCTTCATGCAGTCGGGCGTGTGGAACGCCATGTCCTTCGCGCTGCCCACGGCCATCGTCGCCAAGATGGAGCATCCGGACCGCGACGTCATCGGGCTGGCCGGCGACGGCGCCTTCCTGATGACGATGGGCGACTTCGGGACGGCGGGCGAATGCGGCGCGAACGTCGTGATGATCGTCCTGAACGACGGCTCCTACGGCCAGATCGAGCGCCAGCAGCGCAACCTCTACGGCGCGGCCTACGGCTGCGGCTTCAAAAGCCCACGCTTCGCCGAACTGGCGCGCTCTTTCGACGCCTTCGGCCTGCGCGTGGAGCGCCCGGAGGATCTGGACGCGGCCATCGGGGAGGCGATCTCGGCGGGAAGGCCGGCGCTCCTGGAGGTGATGACGCGCGAGCGGCCCCTGCCGGACGTTTCATAGGGATAGGGGAAGCGGGGCGGGCCCGTCGGACGCGGCGCGGGTTCAGGGTTTCCCGCGCGCGGCCGCGCTCCACGCGAAGCTGAGAAAGAAGAGCAGGGCCGCCGCCGCGACGACGGAAGGCCCCGCGGGCGCGTTCCACCGAACCGAGACCCACATGCCGAGCGCCACGGCGCACGCGCCCGCCAGGCTCGCGAGCGCGGCCATCCGCTCGGGCGTTCTGGAGAACGGCCGCGCCGTCGCCGCCGGGATGATGAGCATCGAGGTGATGAGCAGAATCCCGATCAGCTTCATGCCGACCGCGACGACGAGGGCGATGAGGAGCATGAAGGCGAGCTTCACGGCGAAGACCGGAACGCCCTCGGCGCGCGCGAGCTCCTCGCTCACCGTAACCGCCAGCAGACCGCGCCATATCAAGGCGAGCGCGCACAGTCCCGTCGCGCCGCCGCCGTAGATCCACAGCAGGTCCGCCGGGCCGACCGCGAGGATGTCGCCGAACAGGTAGCCCATGAGGTCCACCCGAAGCATCTCCATCAGGCTGACGCCGATGACGCCGAAGGCGAGCGCCGCGTGCGAGAGAACGCCCAGCAGGGTGTCGGTGGAGAGCTTCTTCCGCGTCTGAAGCAGGAGCAGGAACAGGGCGAGGCTGACGCAGGCGACCAGGATGCCGAGCCGCAGATCCGTCCCGAAGGAGAAGCCGAGCGCCATGCCGAGCAGGGCGGCGTGGGCCAGCGAATCCCCGAAATAGGCCATCTTGCGCCAGACGATGAAGCAGCCGATGGGGCCGGTGACGACGGCCACGCCCATCCCGCCCAGGAGTCCCCGAAGCAGAAAATCCTCCATGAGACGCTCCTACGTCCTTTCGCCCGCGCGGGAGCCGGAGGCGGCGGCGCGGCGCCGAAGGACGACATCCTCCATCAGACGCTCCCGTTCGCTCGCGGACGGGCCTCGGCGGATTCCAGGGGGATGGCTTCTCCTTCCGGCCCATGGACGCGGTTGTGCGCGTGCTTATAGACGGCCAGGCTCCCCGCCGCCTGCGGGCCGAAGAGGGAGAGGTATTCGGGGTGCCTGCTCACGGCTTCGGGGCGGCCCGAGCAGCAGACGCGCCGGTTGAGGCACACCACGAGGTCGGTGGACGCCATGACGAAGTGCAGATCGTGGGAGACCATCAGTATCCCGCAGCCCCGATCGTCCCTGATTTTCTCAATCAGGCGGTAGAGCTCGGTCTGTCCGGCGACGTCCACGCTCCGGATGGGCTCGTCGAGGACGAGGAGGCGGGGATTGCGCAGCAGGGCGCGGGCGAGCAGGACGCGCTGCCGCTCCCCGCCGGAGAGGCTTCCGAAGGGGTGATCCAGCAGATCGCCCGCGCCCGTCTCCTCGAGGCGCTCCCGCATCTCCTCGCGCGAGGGCTTTCGCGTGAGGGCGAGCAGCCTGCGCACGGTGAGGGGAAGCGACTCGTCCACCTCGAAGGTCTGGGGGACATAGCCGATGATGAGTCCCTCCTTCCGGCGAACCTCGCCGGAGTCGGGCGCGATCAGCCCGAGCAGGACGCGGAGGAGAGTGGTTTTCCCCGCGCCGTTGGGGCCGATGAGGGTGAGAATCTCGCGCGCGGAGATATCGATGTCGATATTTTCGAGAATCGCCGCTCCGCCGAGGCGGAGGCGAAGGCTTCTGGCGGAGACGAGGGGGGCGGGCGCGTCAGTCATGGCGGCATTCGGGGCACCGCCCGCTGATTTCCACGACGGGCGTTTCGACCTGGAAGCCCGCCCGGGCGGCGCCCGCCTTGATGGCCTCCCCGATTTGCTCGTTGTGCGTCTCGGCCACGCTTCCGCAGTCGCGGCAGATGAGGAACTGCGCCTCGTGGGCGTCCGCCGGCGCGGAGCAGCCCACGAAGGCGTTGAGACTCTCGATGCGGTGGACGAGGCCGTGCTTCAGGAGAAAATCGAGCGCCCGATAGACCGTGGGCGGAGCGTTCCTCTCCCCCCGGGCGTTCATGCGCTCGAGCGCGTCGTAGGCGCCCAGGGGCGCGTGGCTCTCCCAGATGATCTCCAGCACCCGACGCCTGAGCGCGGTGAGCCGGGCGCCGCGCTTTCGGCAAATCGCCTCCGCCTGCTTCAGGGCGTTCTCGACGCAGGCGCGGTGGTCGTGGGCGGGGCCGGGGAAATGTTTTCGCGTCGCGTTCATGTTCGTCATTCCTTGAGAGGTTGCTCGATATATTATATTATATCGAAAAATTGTCGTTCACGCAATCCCTTTTTCTACTTTCCTGGAGGTCAAAGCGGTGAGGCGCGTCCTGTTCTGCATAATACTGTTGATGGTCTTCTGCTGGCCGCTCGTCCACCGGGCGTCGGCGGCGCCCCGCGTGGTGGCTTCCATCAAGCCTGTTCACGCGCTGGTCGCGGGCGGGGCCGGGGAAATGTTTTCGCGTCGCGTTCATGTTCGTCAAAATTCCTTGACAGGCTAATTGATATATTATATCATATCTAAAATTGCCGTTCACGCAACCCTTTTCCACTTTCCTGGAGGTTCAAAGCGATGAGGCGCGTCCTGTTCTGCATGATCCTGTTAATGGTCTTCTGCTGGCCCCTCGTCCACCGGGCGTCGGCGGCGCCCCGCGTGGTGGCTTCCATCAAGCCTGTTCACGCGCTGGTCGCGGGCGTGATGAAGGGCGTCGGCGAGCCCCGGCTTCTGCTGAAGGGCGCCGCTTCGCCTCATACCTTCGCCCTGAAGCCCTCGGACGCGAAAGCCATCGAGGACGCGCGTCTGATCTTCTGGGTGGGCGAGGCCCTCGCGCCACCCCTGGCGCGGCCTTTCAGGGTGATTCCGAAGGGAGCGAAGGTCGTCGCCCTGGCGGACGTGAAAGTCCCGGGGCTGAAGAGACTCGAGTTCAGAAAGGGCGGCCTGTGGGAAGCCCATGATCACGACCATGACGACCATCGGGAAAAACACGATCATGACGAGGAGAAGCGCGGGCATGAGCACGACAAGGAGAAGCACGCCCACGACAAGGAAAAACACGCCCATGATGAGGAAAAGCACGCCCACGGCGAGGAGAAGCGCGGGCATGAGCACGACAAGGAGAAGCACGCCCACGACAAGGAAAAACACGCCCATGATGAGGAAAAGCACGCCCACGGCGAGGAGAAGCGCGGGCATGATCGCGACGGGGAAAAGCACGCCCACGGCGAGAAGGATCATCACGATGATGAGCACGCCTTCGATCCCCACCTGTGGCTCGACCCCCTGAACGCGAGCCTGTGGGCGGGCGTCATCGCCCGGGAACTCGGGGAAGCCGACCCGGGAAACAGGGAGAAATACGAGGCGAACGCGCGGCGTCTGAAAGCCCGGCTCGACGCCCTGCACCGGGAGCTGCGAGGCGCGCTCGCGCCGGTGGGGAGCGCGCCCTACATCGTTTTTCACGATGCGTATCAATATCTGGAGGAGCGCTACGGGCTGAACGCCGTCGGCTCGGTGAGCGCCTCGCCGGAGAAAAAGCCGGGCGCCGCGCGGCTGGCGGAGTTGCGCGCGAAGATCAGAGGATCGAAATCGATATGCGTCTTCTCCGAGCCGCAGTTCCGGCCCGGGGCGGTCACGACCATCATCCGCGGGACGGGCGCCCGGGCCGGCGAGCTGGATCCGCTGGGGGCGCGCATTCCCGCCGGGGAGGATGCGTATTTCACCCTCATGCGCGGGCTGGCGCAATCGCTCAGGACGTGCCTCCTGGGGAGTCGCTGATGAGAGGCGCGTCCCGGTCGTCGGGGCGGCCTCGCTTTCAGGACGCGCGCCCGCCGCCGGAGGGGTAGGGGCAGATTTCCACGAGCGGGCATTCGGCGCATTTCGGCCGGGGGCGGCACAAGGCGCTGCCCAGCCGCGCGAGCAGGGCGTGGTATTCGTTGAAAAGAGCGGCGTCCCGGGGCAGGCGGGCGGTGA
The DNA here is from genome assembly GCA_965242545.1 of bacterium. Taxonomy (GTDB): domain Bacteria; phylum UBA8248; class UBA8248; order UBA8248; family UBA8248; genus Bin107. Next base: position 2,142,535 of record OZ251456.1, on the reverse strand, counting down.
TCGCCTCCTGGAGGGCGAGGTAGTCCTTCTCCCCGCTTTTCGACTCCCGGAAATGCCCGAGCCTCGAGAAGATGCGCTTCGTGTAGGCGTCCACCACGAAAACCGCCTGCCCGGCGGCGTAGAGGACGATGGAGTCCGCCGTCTCCCGCCCGACGCCCTCGAGCGCCAGAAGCGTCTCGCCCAGTTCTTTCGTGGGCAGGCGCAGGAGGCCGCCCACGTCCCCTTCGTGCCGTTCGCGCAGCCAGGCGGCGAACCCCTTGATCCTTCGGGCCTTCACGTTGAAGAACCGCGCCGGGCGGACGAGGCGGGCGAGGCGGCTCACGCGCGCTTTCGCAAGCGCGCGCTCCGTGAGGAGTCCCTCTTTTTTGAGGTTCGCAATCGCCTGCGCCGCGTTCGCCCAGGAGGTGTTCTGCACCAGAATCGCGCCCACGCACACCTCGAACGCGGTCTCGCCGGGCCACCACTCCTGCGGGCCGAAGCGGGCGTAGAGGCGATCGTAGACGTCCATCAGACGCTTTCGGGTGATTCCGGCCGGCCGCTCCCCTTCGCTTCCCCGCCCCATGCTCGCCTCGCTCCCGCCCTTGGTGTAGATTTTCCCGGGATGGCTCAGACGCTTTCCGCAGCGGCGCGTTCGCAGCCCCGGCGCGACGTCGGGATTTAATACGGTCGGGCGCGAATGGGCAACGGCGCGCCCGTGGTTTCCCTCGCTTTCGGGTTGCGCCGCGTGAAGGCGGAGGGCGGGCGCGGGGCGGCGTCTTCTCGGCGATTCCGGCGCAAAGGACGCGGGCGGGATGAAAAAGGGGGCGAAGATTCTCGTCAGCGAATGCGCCGGCGTGAGGCGGGGGGAGCGGGCGCTGATCGTCACCGACGCCGAGCGGATGCCGATCGCGAGGGCGCTTTGCGACGAGGCGGAAGCGCGGGGCGCCAGGGCGACGATCGCCGCGTCTCCGCCCCGGCGCGTCGACAACGAGGAGCCGCCCCGCGCCGTGGCGGAGGCGATGCGGGCGGCGGACGTGGTTTTTCTTCCTGTCACCCGCGCTCTCGCCCACACGCGGGCGGTGCGCGAGGCCGTGCGCGCGGGCGCGCGCGTGCTCTCGATGACGGCGTTCACGCCCCGACAGATGAGAGAGGGCGGCCTGATGGCGGATTTCAGGGCGAGAAAGCCGCTTTGCGACGCCCTGGCCGCGCGCTTGACCGAGGCGCGGGAGGTGCGCGTCGCGAGCCCGGCGGGCAGCGAGCTCGTCCTGGGCGTCGAGGGGCGCGCCGGCAACAGCCACGCCTGCGTGCTCGACGGGCCGGGCTTCACCGCCGTTCCGAACATCGAGGCCAGCGTCGCGCCCGTGGAGGGGACGACGAACGGGACGCTCGTGGTGGACGGCAGCATTCCCTACTACGGCGTGGGCGTGATCGAGGAGCCGGTGACGCTTCGGATCGAGGGCGGGTTCGTGCGGGAGATATCGGGCGGGCGGCAGGCCGCCTTCCTGCGCCGCCTGCTGGCCTCCCGGAACGACGAATGGGTCTACAACGTCGCGCAGTTCGCGATGGGCCTGAACCCCGAGTGCCGGGATTTCACGGGTGAGATGCTCAACGACGAGGGCGTGAACGGCACGATTCACATCGGGGTCGGAACCTCCGCCAGCCTGGGCGGGGAGGTGCAGGCCAGCACCCACTTCGACGCCGTCATCCGGGCGCCTTCGGTCTGGTTCGACGGCGCGCCCGTCGTTCCGGACGGCGAGCCGCCGCCAAGCGCCGAATGACGCCCGAAGCCCCCCGGATTCGCCTTGGAATCGACATCGGCGGCACGTTCACCGATCTCGCCCTCGTCGATGAGGCGCGGGGCGCGGTTCGCGTCGCCAAGGTGCTGACCACGCCGGACGACCCCGCGGCGGGCGCGCTGGCGGGCTTCGCGCGCGTTTTGGAGGCCGCCGGCCTCGCCGCCCCGGACGTGGGCGTCGTCGTTCACGCCACCACCCTCGTCACCAACGCGCTGATCGAGCGCAAGGGCGCGCGCGCCGGCCTCATCACGACGAAGGGCTTTTCGGACGTCATCGAAATCGCCCGCGAGAAGCGCTTCGACCTGTATGACCTTCACCAGGAGGCGCCGACGCCCCTGATTCCCGCGGAGCTGCGGACCGAAGTCCCCGAGCGCGTGGACGCCGAGGGGAGGGTGGCGGCGCCCGTCGACGTCGAGGCCGTGAAGGGGGCGGCCCGAAGCCTCATCCGCCGGGGGGCGGAATCCATCGCCGTCTGCTTTCTCCACGCCCCCGCCAACCCCGCGAACGAAAGGGCGGCCCGCGCCGCCGTCAAGGAGGTGACGGACGCGCCCGTTTCCATCTCCTCCGCCGTGGCCCCCGAGACGGGCGAATATGAGCGAACCTCCACGACGGCGGCGAACGCCTACGCGCGCCCCCTCGCCGACGCCTACCTCGCGCGCCTGCTCGGAAGCCTGCGGGGTTCGGGGTTTTCGGGCGAGCTCTTCATCATGCTCTCGAACGCCGGCTTCGCCGCGGTCGAGACGGCGCGGGAGCATCCGGTGCGAATCATCGAGTCGGGGCCGGCGGGCGGCGCGCTCGCCGCCGCGCGGGTCGCCGCGTCCATGGGCGAGGCCCGCGCCATCGGGTTCGACATGGGCGGCACCACGGCCAAGATCTGCCTGATCGAAAACGGAGCGCCCGCGACGGAGAGCCGCTTCGAGGCGGCGAGAACGTCGCGGTTCCGGAAGGGGAGCGGCCTGCCGATTCTCTCGCCCACGGTGGATCTGGTCGAGATCGGCGCGGGCGGCGGCAGCGTCGCGGGTGTGAGCGGCCTCGGGCTGCTCCGGGTCGGCCCGCGCAGCGCGGGGGCGGCGCCGGGGCCCGCCTGCTACGGTCGGGGCGGGGAGGAAGCCACCGTCACGGACGCGAACCTGCTCCTGGGCTACCTGAACCCCGATTTTTTCCTGGGCGGCGAGATGAGGCTCGACGCCGGGCGCGCGCGCGAGGCGGTCTCCTCCCTGGGAAGGAAACTGGGGATGAGCGCCGAGGAGGCGGCGTGGGGAATCCACGAGATCGTCACCGAGCAGATGGCGGACGCGGCGCGCGTCCACGTCGCCGAGAAGGGGGGCGACCCGAGAAACTACGCCCTCATCGCCACGGGGGGCGCCGCGCCCCTTCACGCCTGCCGCATGGCGCGAAAACTCCACGTCCGCCGGGTGATCTGTCCGCCGGACGTGGGCGTGGCCTCGGCCGCCGGTCTGCTGGCGGCGAGACCCAGAGCGGACGACGTTCGCGTCCTGGTCTCCGACCTGGACGCCCTGGACTGGGCGCGCGTCAAGGGGTTGTTCGCGGAGATGCGCGCCGGGATGGAGGATTCCCTGGGGGAGGCGATCGGCGCGGGCGCGCGACGGGAGTTTCAATGCGCGGTCGAGATGCGCTACCGGGGGCAGACGGATACGGTGCGCGTCGCGGCCCCCGGAGCGGACGGCGTTCCGGCGCGGGACGCCGGCGCGCTCAGGGAGCTGTTCGAGCGGGCGTATGAGCGGCGGTACGCGAGAAAAATCGAGGGCGTGGCGGCGGAGGTGGCCGCCTGGCGGCTGACGATGCTGGGTCCCGCCCCGCGCGCCGTGAGCGCCCCGCCCCCCGTCAAGGCGGGAGATTTCGAGAAGGGAGCGAGAAGGATGTACGACGAGTCCCGGGACGGCTTCGCGGAGGCGCCCGTCTATCATCGGTACGCGCTGCCGCCCGGGCGGGAATTTTCCGGCCCCGCCGTCATCGAGGAGCGCGAATCCACGATCCTGATACCGGCGGGGGCGCGCTTCCGGAGAGACGGGGCGGGCCGCGTCGTCATCAAGGCGGGGGCGTGAGAATGGCGTTCGATCCCGTCACGCTGGAGGTGCTCTGGCGCAGGCTCATCGGGGTCGTGGACGAGGCGGCGGCGACCCTCGCGCGCACCGCCTTTTCCACGCTGGTGCGCGAGTCGAACGATTTTTCATGCGTGCTCACCGACGATCGGGGCCGCTCCCTGGCGCAGTCCTCCGCCAGCATCGCCTCCTTCATCGGCACCCTGCCGATCACGGTTCGCCATTTTCTGAAAAAATATCCGCCGGAGGCGCTCGCGCCCGGCGACGTCCTCGTCACGAACGACATCTGGCATGGAACCGGCCACCTGCCCGACGTGAACGTCGTCAAGCCGGTGTTTCATCGGGAGAAACTCGTCGGGTTCTCCGCCAGCGCGGCCCACCTGCCGGACATCGGCGGGAAAATCCGCTCCCCCGACCCCCGGGAGGTCTATGAGGAGGGCCTCCAGATTCCCATGATGAAGATGTACAGGCGCGGCGAGCCGGACCGGACGCTCATCGATCTCATCCGCTGCAACGTGCGCGTCCCCGATCTGGTGATGGGCGACATCGACGCCCAGATCACGGCGAACCGCCTCGCGGAAAAGCGCCTGGCCGCCCTGCTGGAGGAATACGGCCTGGCGGACTTGCGCGCGCTGACGGGAGAGATTCAGGGCCGCTCGGAGAAGGCCATGCGGGACGCCCTGCGCGACTTGCCGGATGGAGAATTCCGCGCGGAGGTCGAGACGGACGGGCTGGCGGAGCCGATTCGCGTGCGGACGCGCGTCGGGAAGAAGGGGGATTCCCTGGTCATCGACTACGCGGGCTCCTCCCCCCAGGTGGATCGCGCCCTGAACGTGGCCTACAACTACACCTATGCGTATTCGGTCTATCCCGTCAAATGCGCCCTCTGCCCGGAGGTCCCCAACAACGAGGGGTGCTTCCGGCCGATCGAGGTGAGGACGGAGCCGGGCAGCATTCTCGATCCGCTGCGCCCCGCCGCGGGCGGGGGGCGGATGCTGGTGGGACATTACCTGCCCGCCGCCGTTTTCGCGGCGCTCGCCCCCGTCATCCCCGAGCGCGTCCCCGCGGCGAGCGGCTCGCCGCTGTGGTGCGTGAACTACGCGGGCCTCGACAAGCGGGGAGCGCGGACGGCGGGGCTTTTCTTCCAGAACGGGGGGACGGGCGCCACCGCGCGCGGGGACGGCCATGCGTGCCTGAGCTATCCCAGCAACGTCTCCCACACCCCGATAGAGGTGATCGAGCGCGTCTCCCCCTTCACCCTGCTGGAGAAGACGATACTCCGGGATTCGGGCGGCGCCGGAAAATTCCGGGGAGGCTGCGGGCAGCGGATCGTCCTCAGAAACGATTCGCCGGCGCGCGTCGCGGTCTCGTTCATGGCCGAGCGCACGAAGTCGCCCGCGCCGGGGCTGTTCGGCGGCGGGGCGGGCGCGCGGGGAGAGGTGCGCATCAACGGCGAGGAAATCGACCCGAAGGTCAGCACCGAGATGGCGCCGGGCGACGTCCTCACGCTCATCACCCCGGGCGGCGGGGGATACGGCGAGGCGGAGGGGTGAAGGTTTCCCGCCCCCCGCGCGGCGCGGGAAGGTTTCCGGCGCGCGGGAGGCGCAGCGGAGCGAGAGCATGAAATCCCTGCTGACGGATGAGGCGCGGGCTTTTCTGCTAAACGCCCGCGTGGCGCGGCTGGCGACGGCCGACGGGCGGGGCGCACCCCACGTCGTGCCCGTGGTGTTCGCCGCGCGCGATGAGAAGATATACGTCCCGGTGGACGGCAAGCGGAAAAAGGACGCCGAGCGTCTGAAGCGGCTCGACAACGTCCGCGAGAACGGAAAGGTCGCTTTTCTGATCGATCATTACGAGGACGACTGGACGAACCTCGGCTTCGTGCTGATCTTCGGAAGCGCCGCCGTCATCCGCGCGGAGACGCATGACGCTTACGGCGCGGCGGCGGAGGCTTTGCGGGAGAAGTACGCGCAGTATCGGGGGCGCGTCGAACTGCGCGGATGGATGATAGAGATAACGCCGCGCCGCGCCGCGTCCTGGGGCGCGCTTCGGGGGGAGGGGCCCGCCGCGTGAAGCCGGCGCCTCCGCCCCGCCGCCCGCATCGCGCCCGAATCGTGGGGGCAATCGGATGGATGGGGCGACGGAGCGGGGCGCAACTCCACAGGCCGGACGGGGTTCGGCCCGCCCGGCGCTTTCCCGCCTGTTCCTACTTGAACACCGCTCCGGGATTGTCGAGGCTGTCGGAGCCCTCGAATTCGATCGGATCGAGCCCGAGCGCGGCGCGGACTTTCTCGATGCTCCCGGTCTGCGCCTTGAGGGCGTCGATGGCCGCCTGCACCCGGGCGTTGCCCGCCTTGTTGCCCTTGCCGATCATCTGATCGTAGGCTTCGCCGCCCTCGGCGGCCTTCACGATCTCCCGCATGGCCGCCATGGTGGCGTCCAGCCGGCGGCGCATCTCCTTGTCAACGGCGGGAGCGGCGGCCGCGACGATCGCCGAAAGGCCGGGGCCCTTGAGGGTCGAGCCGTCAATCCGCCTGTATTCGCCGAGATAGACGTTGCGGACGCCGAGCGCGTCGTAGTAGTGCGCGTTGTGCGTGTTGTCGCTGAAGCAGTCGTGCTCCTCTTCGGGATCGTGCAGCAGCAGCCCCAGCTTCATGCGCTCGCCGGCGAGCTCCCCGTAGGAGAGGCTGCCCATGCCGGTGACGATGGCGGCCAGACCCTTTTTGACGCCGCCCTTGAGCAGTTTCGCGCTCGCCTTGCCGCCGGGCGCCCATTGGGCGGTCATCCACGCGAGATCATCGACCAGCAGATCGGTCGCGGCCTTCAAATAGGCCGCCCGCCGCCCGCAGTTTCCCCAGGAGCAGTTCGCCGGGTCGAAGTCGCTCGCCGGCCGCCTGCCCGCGCCCGGCCCCGTTCCGTTCAGGTCCTGGCCCCAGAGGAGAAACTCGATGGCGTGATAGCCTGTCGCCACGTTCGCCTCCACGCCGCCCAGCTCGTGCAGGGCGTCCGAGAGCAGTTTCTTGGTGATTCGTCGGGCGTCGATGGTTTTCCCGGAGAAGGTGAGGGTGGCGTTCGCGATGACGTTCGCGCGAAAGGCCGCGTTTTCCTCCGAATCCGCCCCGTAGCTCGCCGCGACGTAGTCGATGAGGCCCTCGTCGAGCGGCCAGGCGTTCACCCTGCCCTCCCAGTCGTCCACGATGGCGTTGCCGAAGCGATAGACTTCGCTCTGCTGGTAGGGAACGCGCGCCGCCCGCCAGAGCCGGCGCGCCGCCTCCAGGTTCTTTTCGGTCGGCCGGGCGATCAGCCGATCCACGGCTTTCCGAAGCGCGCGCGCGGCGTTCAGGGAATCCTCGTATTTGGCGCGGGCCATCGCGACGTAGTGCCGCAGCGCGCCGCGCTCCGTCGGGGCGGCGAAGGCGGACGCGGCCAGGAGAAGCGCCCCCGCCGCCGCCAGAATCGTCTTTCCCATCTTCATCCTCCTTGTGTCCCGCGCGTTTCGTTCCGATGCGGGAGCCGCTAGAATTCAGCGGCGATCTTCGCGGTGACGGCGTCGGCGCTCTTGCCGGTTCCGCCGTCCTCCTTGCCGTAGTCGCCGTCGCGCGCCCACTCGATCGCCAGGGAGACGCCATCGAACATATCGACCGACAGCCCCGCGAGAAAGCGCTTTTTCGGAAGCTCGAGAGCGAGCGCCTCGTCGGTTCCCTGGTAGCTCAGGGCGATCGTCGCGTCCTTCTCTCCGATTTTGAAGCCGTAGGCCGCCTCTACCATCCAGCTGGACGGCTCGGCGCCCTTGTCCAGGAACGCTATTTCGCCCGCCTGGAATTCGTCCAGCGCGGCCAGATACTCGCCGATGAGCGTAAAGCTTTCCAGTCTCACCATCGCGCTCGCGGCCGCGCCCGGCACGCGGTCGGCTACGTCGTTGCTTCCGAGGGCGTCGGCGATCGCGTCCTGAAGGCTGTCCGAGTCGCCGATGTCGCTGATGTAGGAGACGTTCAGGCCGACCCCGGACTCATCGCTCTCCATCGCCCAGCCGAGCGCGGCGCCGAAGGCGTCGAGCCGGTCGCGCCCCTTGCGGTTGTTGTCCCCGTTGAAGACGAAGACGGAGCCCTCGAATCCCCCGGCCGAGAAGCCGAAGCCCAGGGCGGTCTCCGCCGCCTCGCCGAGCTCGAGCGTCAGAGGGTCGGAGATCAGGCCGGTCTCGAACGCGCCGAACGGAACGGCGTATTTGCCTCCCGTGAAACGCCAGGAGCCGTCCGGCGGGCCGATGGTTATCGCGGCGGTGTCCACGTCGAAATCATCGCCCGGCTCGTCGAGAAGCACGATCTCGCCGGCGGCCCAGTCGTGGATTCGGGCCTCGATTCCAATTTCGACTTTCCCCACTTCCGAGTTCGACGCGCCGTCGCCCTCGTAGGGACTCTCATGGACGGTGTCGAGTTCGATGACGCCGCCCACCTTCACGTTCTCGAACCATCCGTCCTTTCCGGCGAGTTTGGCGATTTGTCGCTCCTTCTCGACGATCACCTTGTCCTGGTCGGCGACCCGCTTCTCGAGATACTGGATGCGCCGTTCAAGGTTGAGGAGGCGTTCTTCCATGGATTGCTGCGCCGCCGCGGGCGCGCTCCACAGGAAAGCGGCGGCGACGGCTGCGAGCGAGGCTTTCAACTTCATCAATTTTCTCCTTTCGTGGTGCGAATGACGCGCCGCTTCGCGGCGGAACCAGGCCGCCCCCCCGACCCTCGACGATTTTTGATATGATATAATATATCAGTTATCCCGTCAAGGAATTTTTGATGAACATGAACGCGACGCGAAAACATTTCCCCGGCCCCGCCCCTTGACCTTCCGAAATCATGCCCCGCGCCAGGCTTCGCGCGCGGAGCCGTTGACAGGCCTTTGTTAAGTGCGTATCATATAGTTTTGTTAACTTAAAAAAGTTAATGTAAATTAACTATCTCGTAAAAACGCCGCGCTGTCAAGGGAAAAATGAAGAAAAATATCAAAATACCGTCCGCCCGCGCCGAAGCCGCTCCACCGTGCGGGACGCCGCCCGCGGCGTGCGCCGCGTTCTCCGGGCGGCTTTCGCCAGGACTTCGCCGCGCCTTCCCGGACGGGGACCGGGCGCGCGTTCGGCGAAGAGCCCTCTTGCGGTTCGGCGTTCTCGGCGCCCTCCTCACAGCGGCTTTCGCTTCGCTCGCGGCGGGGGGCGGAGGCGAGCGGGCGCGCGTTCTGGCGGTCGTGCGGCCGACGAAGGATTTTTCCCGCACCGAGCGCTACGAGCGGCGGCCCGGAGGGGCGGCGACGACCTTCAAGGCGCCGAACCGGAGCGCCTTCTCGCATCCGTCCGCGAACATGCCGTTCGAGCGCCAGCTCGACTTCCGGGTCGGCGACGGCGTATTCAGAAAACTCTGGGTCTCGGCGCCGGGTTCGACGGCTTCCTCGGACGGCTTGGGGCCCCTCTTCAACGCGCGCTCCTGCCAGCGCTGCCATCTGAAGGATGGTCGCGGCCATCCGCCGGCCCCGGGCGAGCGGGCCGAGTCCATGATTCTCAGACTCTCGGTTCCCTCCCGGAAGGGCGGCGCGCCGGATCCCGTCTATGGCCGCCAGCTGCAGAACTTCTCGACGCCGGGCGCGCCCGCCGAGGGCGAAATGACGATCGCCTACGAGGAGACGCCAATCAGGCTCGCCGACGGCGAGGTGGTTTCCCTGCGCCGGCCGGCCTACGGCGTCCGGGGGCTTCGCTACGGTCCGCTTCATCCGCGAACGACGCTTTCGCCGCGCGTCGCTCCGCCCGTCATCGGCATGGGGCTGCTCGAAGCGATTCCCGAGCGGGACCTCCTCGCCGGCGCGGATCCGGAAGATAACGACGGCGACGGGGTCTCCGGGCGGGCGAACCGGGTCTGGAGCGACGAGCGCGGGAAGGAAGTGATCGGTCGCTTCGGCTGGAAGGCGGGAGAGCCGACCCTCGCGCAGCAGGCGGCGCGCGCCTTTCACGACGACATCGGCGTCTCCACGCCGCTCTATCCGAATCCGGGCGGCGACTGCACGGCTTCGCAGCGCGCCTGCCTGAGCGCGCCCCACGGCGCGGCGCCCGGGGAGAGGGGCGCGGAGGCGGGCGCGAAAATGTTCGACCTGCTCGTTTTCTACGTCCGCAATCTCGGCGTTCCGGCGCGCCGCCGCGTGGACGACCCGCGGGTTCTTCGCGGCAAGCGCCTGTTCTACGAAGCGAACTGCGTCGGCTGCCACAGGCCCAAATTCGTGACCCGGCGCGATTCGGCGGGCGAGGAGCAGTCCTTCCAGCTCATCTGGCCCTACGCTGATCTGCTGCTCCACGACATGGGCGAGGGGCTGGCCGACGGCCAGCCGGAGGGGGCGGCCACCGGCCGCGAATGGCGCACGCCGCCGCTCTGGGGCGTCGGCCTCGCGGAGACCGTGAGCGGCCGCGCGTTTTTCCTGCACGACGGCCGCGCGCGGAGCCTTCTCGAGGCCATCCTGTGGCACGGGGGTGAGGCGGAGAGATCGAAGCGGCGCGTCATGCGCATGACGAAAGCGGAGCGCGAGGCGCTTCTGGCGTTCCTGCGCTCGCTGTGAGCGCGCGCGGGGCGGCGGGTGGATCCTTAACGGGGACGCCGGGAGGATGTCTCCCGCGTCCGGCGACCCGCCTTCGTTTCCGGCGGGTCGGGAAGGGCCTGCTTTTCGAGCGAGAAGAGGCGCCTCGCCAGGTCGGCCTCGGGGATGGATATTTTCCCCTCCCAGGCCAGCTCGGCGAGAAGCCTTCCCGCGAGGGGGCCGAACTTGAAGCCGTGGCCCGAGAAGCCGGCGCCGAAGGCGATTCGCGGGTTTTCGGGGTGCAGGTCGATGATGAAGTCCTCGTTCGGGGCATTGGTGTAGAGGCAATGCTCGGCGCCCGCCAGCGTCCATTCCGGGCGGGCGAAGAACCCCGCCATGAACCGCCGCAGGTCCTCTATCTTCTCCTCCTCGACGGCCTTCGGCGCGTCGTCGGGGTCGTCGTCCACGCCCACTCTCAGGTGGCGGCCCACCTTGACGCCCGGACGCCCGAACTCCGGCATCCCGTAGAAAAGATGGTTCTCGTCCTCCTCCATGTACACCCAGACGGGGAAGCGGCCGGGGCGGTAGTCCTCCCTGTCGCCCGAAGGCGCGAAGTAGCCCACCGTCTGGCGGGCGACTGTGAGCCTGGACTTCAGGAACGGGAGCAAGTCCCGCGCCCAGGCGCCCGCCGCCACGATCAGGTGCTCGGCGCGCAGCGCGCCCCGGCTCGTCTCGACCTCGACGGGCGCGGCCGTCGGGTCGATGGCGCGGACGAGGGTGTTCTCGTGGACGCGCGCGCCCCGCTCGCGCGCCAGGGCGGCGAGGGCCGCCATCGCCTCCTCGGCGGCCACGACGCCCGCCGTCCTGTCGAGCAGCACCCTCTCGACGTTGGCGAAGGAGAACTGGGGGTAGCGTTCGCGCGCCTCCGCCGGGGTGAGGACTTCGGCGTCCACGCCCTCTTCTTCCACCGCGCGGAGGTAGCGGTCGAAGCGCGCGCAGGGCGGCCCGGTGAAAATTCCGGGGTTCGGGTGGACGAGCCGGCGGCCGGCGTCCTTTTCGAGCAGCGGCCATTCCTCCCGATGAGCGCGCCGCATCAGGCGGACGTATTCGGGCGCGGCGTAGGCGCTTCTCGTCACGCGCGCCGCCCCGTGCGAACTGCCCCGGTCGTGCCCGAGGGAGAAGCGCTCCACCAGCCCGACGCGCCGCGCGCCGAGGCGTCCGAGATGGTGAAGCGCGGAGAGTCCGTTGATTCCCCCGCCGATCACCAAGGCGTCGAAAACGTCGTCGCTCATGCGAATGGGGCCTCATGGGATGGTCGCCGCGCCGCCTCTTCCGCGCATTTCACCCCATTGCCGCTTGAGGCGCAACGCCGCGCACGGATTCGCCGGCTTCGGGGGCGGAGACCGCCGCGTCGTGCTAGAATGAGGCCAAACGGACGCGATTTCAGCAACGTTCACCCGACGGCATGGAGGCGAACATGGGCGCCGATGAACTCGTTTTTCTCTCGCTGCATGAACTCTCCCGGCTCATCGAGCGAAAGGAAGTCTCGCCCCGGGAGGTCGTGGAGGCGCACCTGCGCCGAATCGAGGCGCTCAACCCCCGAATCAACGCCTTCATCACCGTCTGCGCGGAGGAGGCGACGGCGGACGCGCGAAGGGCGGAGGAGGAGATTCAGGGCGGAAACCGCCGGGGGCCGCTCCACGGCGTTCCCGTGGGCGTCAAGGACATCGTGGACGCCGCCGGCGTCCTGACGACGCAGGGGTCGAGCTTCTTCCCCGACAACGTTCCGGCGGAGGACGCGGAGTGCGTGAGGCGGTTGAAGGCGGCGGGCGCCGTCCTCATCGGAAAATGCAACACGCACGAGTTCGCGGCTGGCTCCACCACCGTGAATCCCCACTACGGCGCCTGCCGAAACCCCTGGGACGAGGAGCGGGTCGCGGGCGGCTCGAGCGGCGGCTCGGGCGCGGCGGTCGCGGCGTTCATGTGTCCCGCCACCGTGGGAACCGACACGGGCGGCTCCATCCGGGGCCCGGCGGGCGCCTGCGGGACGATGGGCCTCAAGCCCTCCTACGGCCGGGTGAGCCTTCGCGGCGTGTTCCCGAACGCCTGGAGCCTCGACCACGCCGGCCCGCTCGCCAGGACGGCGCGCGACTGCGGCCTCGCTCTCCGGGGCATGGCGGGCTTCGATCCCTTGGACCCGGGCTCGGCGAATCGGGAAACGCCCGATTTCTGCGCGGGGCTTGATGAGGGCGTCCGGGGGATGCGCGTGGGCGTCTGCGAGGATTTTCATCTCCCCGAAAACGACGTCTCGGTTCAGAAGGGCTTCGAGCGCGCGCTCTCGACCATGGAGGAGCTGGGCGCCGTCCTCGTCGAGGTTCGCTACGCCCGCGCCGCGCGGGCGGAGGAGGCGCGCCGGGTCATCGCCGACGCGGAGCTGTTCGTGATTCACCGCGAGCGGCTTCGCGGCCGCCCGGAGAAGTTCGGGGAGGACGTCCGCAAGCGCCTCGAAAACGCGAGCCGCGCGACGCTGGACGATTACGCCCGCGCCCGCCGGGAGCGGCGGATGCTCGCCCGCGAGATGGAGGAGGCGTTCGCCGGGGCGGACGTTCTCCTCGCGCCGGGCTATCCCTGCCCCGCCGCGCCGATCGCCACGGCGATGGGCCGCGTGAACGGGCGGGAGGTTCCCTTCTCCGGCCTCGGCCGGCCCCAGCTCGGCCCCTGGAACCTGTTCGGCTTCCCCGCCCTCGCCGCGTCCTCGGGCTTCAGCGCGGAGGGCCTGCCGGTCTCCGTCCAGTTCATCGCGCCGCCCTGGGAGGAGGCCCGCGTCCTGCGCGCGGCCCACGCCTTCGAGAAGGCGACGCCGGAGATCAGGAGCAGGAAGCCGCCCGTTGTCGAGGGGTGATTTCGGCGGGCCGCGCGACGCTTCGCGCCCGCTCCGTTTCTCGTTGTTTCGAGAGGATTCCAGCATGACGCCGACCGACTCCTCCCCGCTCGTTTCGACGGCGTGGCTCGCCGAACGTCTGGACAGTCCGAACCTCCGCGTCGTCGAGGTGTCCTCGTCGAGCGACGACGCCGCCTGGCGCGAGGGCCACGTTCCGGGGGCGCATTGGTGGTTCTGGAAAGAGGCGCTCTGGCACGAGACGGATCGCGCCTTCGCCGCCCCCGAAGCGCTGGCGGAGCGGCTGGGCCGCGTGGGCGTCGGCGCGGATGAGACCCTCGTCCTCTACGGCGACCCCGTGCAGTTCGGAACCTACGCCTTCTGGGTTCTCAGGATGGCGGGCTTCCCGAACCTGAAGCTGCTGGACGGGGCGAAGAGGAAATGGACGGCCGAGGGGCGGCCCCTCTCGAAGGAGGCGCCGGCCGCCTCCCCGGCTCCCCCTCCCGCGCCCGGCGCGGGGGAGCGCCTGAGCGTGGGGCGCGACGACGTTCGCGCGGGCCTGGGCAGGCCGGGCAGGACGCTGCTGGACGTCCGCTCGCCCGAGGAATACCGGGGGGAGCGGGTGATGCCGCCGCCGGGCTTCGACCACGGCGCGGAGCGGGCGGGGCGCATTCCGGGAGCGGCGCATCTGTTTTTCCGCGAACTGCTGAACGAGGACGACGCCTACAAGCCCCCGGAGGAGCTCGGGCGCGTCCTGCGCGAGGCGGGCGCGGCGCGGGAGAGGGAACTCGTCCTCTACTGACGGCTGAGCCACCGGGCCAGTCTGGTCTGGTTCGCCATGAAATATCTGCTGGGCTTCGAGGACGTCAAAATCTACGACGGCTCCTGGACGGAATGGGGGAGCGTCGTCGGCTTTCCGATTGAGAGGTGAGAAGAGGCATCATCCGCCGCTTCGGATGATTGACGCGCGCGGGCGGCCGAACGCCCGCTCGAACGGGAAACGCCGCGGCCCCGGAGGCCGCGGCGTTCGCATCGGAAGGGCTGGGGCTAGCGCAGCTCGTTGCCCGGCTTTCGGGGCGGGTCGTTCGCCGGACGCGGCTCGACCGGCTCGTTGTTCTTGAACTCCTCGGTGAGCTCCGCGTTGATGGCCGCCCATTCGGGATCGTCGTCCTCGCTCTCCAGGATGGCGTCAATCGGACACTCCGGCTGGCAGACGCCGCAGTCGATGCACTCCTCGGGGTCGATGATCAGGAAGGGTTCGTCCTTGTATTCGCCCGGGTGCATGCAGTCCACAGGGCAGACGCTCACGCACGTCGCGTAGCGCTCTCCCAGGCATTTTTCGCCGATGACAAACGTCATGGATGATTCCCTCCTTCTGATGGTGAAAATCGTTGCGATCCGAACGCCCCGGGAGAGCGGCCCCCGGCGATTCCCGCCCGGGCCGCCGTTCTCCTCCCGCCGGTTTCTCGACGATCCCGAGCGCGACGGGATGCTAGCAGATGCCGCCGGGAGAAAGCAAGCGTTTTCGGGGGAGCGAACCCGTATATTTTCCGGACGCGGGCGAGTCCGCCTCACCCGGCGCGCCCGGGCGCGGCGTCGAAAATTCTCCCCAGCGCGCGAAGCATGGCTTCGATGGATTCGGGCGGCACGCCCCCGAGCGCGCCGTGGAAGTCGAACGCCCCGAGCCAGCGGAACTTCTCGAGCGCGGCGGCGCTGATGCGCGCGTCCACCCCGAGCGATTCCAGGGTCGAGACGACGCCCTCCATCTCCTGCGCCCGTCTCTCGGCGGCGATGAGGCTCGTGCCCGCCAGGCTCAGCGCCAGATCCCGAAGCGGGAGCCCCTCCACGGTGCCGGCGACCGAATCGAGAAGCTCCTCCGTCAGCCCGCAGCGCCTCGCCGCCTCGATGGCCTCCAGGAGCGTCATCATCAGCCCCTTGGTGAACACGCTGCGCACGACCTTGAGGGCGGCGGCGTCGCCCACGCGCTCGCCGATCACCCGGAGGCGCATTCCGCAGCGCGCCATGATCGCGCTCAGCGCCTTGGCCTCCGGCCCCGAGATGAGCGTGGCGACCCGGTGTCCATAGACCTCCGCCGGGTCGCATATCGCCCCGTCCATCGGACGGCCCCCGCCCGCCTTGACGACGCGGCCGATCTCCGCCTTCGCTTCGGGCGTGGTGGTGTTCAGGTCGAGATAGAAGGCGTTCGCCAGAAAGGGGGAGGCGGCGCGCGCCGCCTCCGGGGCGGCTTCCGTCGTCAGAAGCGAGAGAACGACGTCCGCGCCCGAGAGGGCTTCCTCGAGGGATTCCGTCATGCGGATTCGGGGATGATCGGCGGCGGCGAGATGCTCCGGCCGCCAGGGCGCCCTTTTCCAGACGCGCGCCTGCGCCGCGCCCTCCTCCGCCAGCCCCCGGGCGATGGGGCGGCCCGCCATGCCGAAGCCCAGGACGCACACGATGGGAGGTTTTTCGGGGTTCGGCAAGGATTCGCCCCCTCGCTTCGTCGTCGCGCCGTCCGCGTTCATGCCGCCATTATAGGGCGAAGCGGAGCCGAGGCTCCACCGGGGGAGGGCGTTTTGTCCGCGCGCTTCGCCCCTGCGGCGCCGGGAGGGGAGGGCGGGGGCGGCCATAGGGGGGTGTCCCTACGCGCGGGTCGCATATATGCGACCCCTGCGGGGCCGGCGGGCGGCGGCTTTGACTTCGCAGGTGAAGCGCCGAGGGGCGCTTCCCACCCATATACGCGACCCGCGCCGGCGCGTCCGCGGCGGTTTCTTCCGATGGGGCGCCGGCGCTAGTTTCTCACGCGCAGCCGATAGTCGGGCGTCGGGTTCAGGGGGCAGGAGTAGTAATACTCGCCCTCCGTGAGGGTGACGGCGTAGTCCCGCGTCGTCCCGCGCGCGAGGCCGCCGCCCGACACCCTGGGAAGCGTGAGGCGGCCGACGCCCGCCCCGCGGAGGTAGAACCCGAGCTCGTAGGGCACGTTCCTGTTGGTCACCCGGAATACGTATCGGCCGGGCTTGAGCGTCATCGTTCTGGCGGCGGCGAGGCGCCTCTCCCCGCTTTGCGCGTTGATGCGCCGGCAGTCGGCCGCCTCCCTGGGCCTGAAGCCGCGATTCCCGCCCTCGGGTTCGATGAACTGGCAGCCCGTCTGGGTGAGGGCGATGACGAGCGGCTCCGCGCGCGCGGCGACGGGCGCGAGGAGAAGGGCGGCGGCCGCGCAGAGAATCAACCCCGCCTCGTGGACGCTTCGCATGGCTTCGCTCCTTTCGGAAGTTTTCGGGAAATCGCCGGGAGTTTTTCGCCCCCGGAAATCCTCCGCCCCCTCTCTATCCCTCCAGCCCCATCAGCCGGGCGGGGTTTCGCTGCGTCATCCAGCGAATCTCGTCGTCCGAGAACCCCAGGCGGAGCATGGTGGCGATGAACATGCGCAGCATCTCCGGCGGCGGGGGGTTGAGGTCGAGCTGCGCGTCCGTGCTCATCACGCATCGCTCGGGGCCCAGGGCGCGCGCGGCGCGCGCCACCTCCCTGGGGTCGAGGTCGCGCCACATCGGAAAGGCGGAGATCCAGGTGAACTCGATGATGAAGCCCAAATCCGCGACCTCTCGCAGCTGCGCCTCGCTCGCGTTCACGATGAAGATGATCGGATGGGTGAAGATGAACTTCTCCACCCCGATCTCCTTCGCCCGCCGCGCGAGGGCGACGCTCTCCCCGGCGGAGAGGTGGCCGGTCGCCACGGCGACGCTCGCGTCCCGGGCGATTTCCAGGATGGCCTCGACCCCGGGCGAAACCGCGCCGTCCCCGTCCAGGACGGTGAGTCCCCCGGCCGGCGGGGGCTGGCGATAGGCTTCCGCGATGCGCCTGCTGTAGGCGCCGACCTCGACGTCGTTCGCCGCCGAGTAGGTGGGCATCCAGATGACCTTCGCGCCCAGGCGGACCGCGCTCTCCGCCGCGAAGGGCGAAAGCCCGCCCGCGTTGGCGTTCAGGGTGATGGCGCCGAATGCCGAGACGCCCGGATAGACCTCGTTCAGAATCCGCGCCTGGGCCATGGTGGGCCACAGGTGGCTCTTCATCACGAAGCCCCGCATCCCGGCGTCGCGGGCGAGCTCGGCCCATTCATGGTCCAGCACGCGCCCGGGCTCCTCGACGAACACCTGCGGGAAGACGTGGGCGTGGACGTCGATGGCGCCCTCGAGAAGATCGTCCGCCTTGGTGCGCATGAAAATCCTCCGAACGCGAGCGGGACGGCGCAACATCGCCAGGGGCGATGCGTTCAACGCGCCGTCATGCTATCACCCCGTCCAAATCCTGTCACGCGGCGTGAAGGATCGCCGGGCGAGCCGGTTTCCGCCGCGTCCCCCGGGGTGCTACGATGCGCCTCGCGCCCTTCCGCGGCGCGAAGACGGGGCCGCTCGCCCCGGGGAGGATTTTTCCATGCCGCCGAGCCAGAGGGTCGGAACCCCCGCGCGCGAGATCGAGACGCCCGCCCTGCTCATCGACCTCGACGCCATGGAGGCGAACCTCGCGCGCATGGCGGCGCGGCTGGAGGGGACGGGCGTCCGCCTTCGCGCCCACGCCAAGACGCACAAGAGTCCCTGGCTGGCGAAGAAGCAGATCGCCCTCGGCGCGGTGGGCGCGTGCTGCCAGAAGGTGAGCGAGGCGGAGGTGATGGTCGCGGGCGGGGTGGAGGACGTTCTCGTGAGCAGCGAGGTCGCCGCCGCCTCGAAGCTCGGGCGCATGGCCGCGCTCGCGCGCCACGCGCGGGTGACGGCGGTGGTGGATCACCCCCAAGGCGCGGCCATGCTCTCGAAGGCCGCCGAGGCGGCGGGGGCGGAAATCGGCGCGCTCGTGGACGTGGACGTGGGCCAGGGGCGCTGCGGGGTCGCGCCCGGGGCGGCGGCCGTGGAGCTGGCGCGGCGCGTGGAAGGGATGAAGGGGCTGACGTTGAGGGGGATTCAGGCCTATCAGGGCGGGGCGCAGCACGTGGAGGGCTTCGCCGAGCGGCGCGCGGTCTACGCCCGCGCGGTCGCGCTGATGGAGGAGACGGTCGCCACCTTCCGCGCCGCCGGGCTTTCCACCGAGATCAGGAGCGGCGGCGGGACGGGCACCTGGCGCTGGGACGTCGAGGCCGGCGTCCTGAACGAGCTGCAGGCGGGCAGCTACCTCTTCATGGATTCCCACTACTGCGGCATCGGCGGGGAGCATTCCGAAGTCTATGACGACTTCGCGCCCAGCCTGTTCGTCCTGACGACCGTCGTGAGCGTCTCGCCCGACCGCGCCGTGGTGGACGCCGGCCACAAGGCGCTCGCCTCGGACAGCGGGCTGGCGCCCTGCCTCGAACTCGAGGGCGCCCGGCACGCGCGCGCCTCCGACGAGCACGGCGTGCTGACGCTCTCGCCCGCCGCCCGGCGTCCCGAAATCGGCGAGACCCTCCTGTTCCAGCCCAGCCACTGCGACCCGACCATCAACCTCTACGACGTCTATCACGGAATCCGCGGGGGGATGGAGGAGGGCGTCCTCGAGGTCGTCATCCCCGTCGCCGCCCGCGGCTGCGTCTGGTAGGGGGACGCCCCCCGGCGTGTCACCTACGAAGGAATATCGCCGCCCCGCGTTTTCGCCGCCGGGATGTTGCGCCCGTAGGGACAACCCCCTGTGGTTGTCCGTTGTCATCGCGCCGCCAAAACGAAACGGGACGCATGTATGCGTCCCCTACGGGCCGGCGGTTTTGATTTCGCGCAGGGGGCGCGGACGCCCGGTCGTCGTCGCCCCGCGTTTTCGCCGATGGGATGTTGCGCCCGTAGGGACAACCCCCTGTGGTTGTTCGTTGTCAACACGCCGCCAAAACGAAACGGGGCGCATATATGCGTCCCCTACGAAGACAAAACCCGCGCGTCCCCTGCAAAGGAATATCGTCGCCCTGTTTCCGTAGGTGAAGCGCCGAGGGGCGCTTCCCACGCATACATGCGCCCCGCGCGCAGGTCGGCGATGACGCGGCGCATCCCCCGCGAAAACGAAACCGGGGCCGTCATCCATTCGGACAACCACGGGGGTTGTCCCTACGAAACCGGCGCGATGCGCCCCGATTGTGGGGCGGCGCCGACGCGGCGCGGCCGCTTCACGGCTTTCCGAAGGTGGCGATTCTGTCCACGCGGCACTCGAAGAGGACGCGCTTCTCGTCGATGACGGGGTCGCGGAGCGCGTAGGGCGGCTCCTGGCCCGTGTATTTCGTCCAGATGCGGTCGAGCTGCTCGGCGGCCCGCTCCCCGCCCGGCTCGCCCTCGCGGATTTCGTTCACGACCGAGCACTTGACGCTCATCCAGTGGTAGGGGTTCTCGGGGTTGACGAGCAGGATGGTGAGTCGCGGGTTCGCGCGTATCCACCCGCATTTCGCCCGGTGCGCGGCGGTGTTCACCAGAATCGCGTCGCCCTCGTAGTCGAACCACATGGGCGTGAGGTTCACCCGCCCGTCCGGGCCGACGAGACCGAGCGTGACCGTGATCGGCATGTCCAGCAGCTGCCTGTAGACGGGGTCGAGGTCCGCCAGGCCGCTCGCCTTCCTGCGCTCGCCCACGGCGAACTGCCCCTCCCGCAGCCCCCCGGACACGTCCCTGAAATTCGCTACGGTGAACTCCGCCATCGCGCGCTCCCCCCGAAAGAGATGAAAAGGATTCTGATTTCCCCGCACGCTAGCAGAGCGGCGGCGGCGCGGCAAGGGAGAGGGTTCGCGGCGCGCCCGCCTTCGGTCGCCGCCCCGTTCCGTAGGGGGCGCATACATGCGCCCCGCATATGGGGCGGCGACGACGCGGCGCGTCTTTCGTTCGTAGGGACAACCCCCTGTGGTTGTCCGTTGCGGGACGCCCGGCGGCGCGATGGGTTTCGCGGGGGCGATTCCTCATCGGGCCCGCCCCACGGTTCCTTCCCGGGCCCGCCCCACGGTTCGCGGAACCGCCCGCCGTCATTCACGGCGTCAATCCCGACGGGCCGGAATTCGGGATTCATCAACGAAGGACAACCACAGGGGGTTGTCCCTACGGAATCGATAAATCCGCGTCACCCGAAACGGCGCGGGACGCATATATGCGTGGGACGCGCGCGCGTTCCCTACGGCCGGGGGTGGCGCCATCCGATTGTAGGGGGCGCATACATGCGCCCCGCCTTGTTTTGGCGATGGGGTATTGTTGCGTCCCCTACGAAAACACAAAAACCGTCGGTACCCGCGCACCCGCAGGGCGCGTCCCCCCGCCGTCATTCCCTCCTTCGCCCTCTTGCCGGAGAGAGGGGTTGACACCCGCGAGGAAATTTTTGTAAATTCGGTTTTTATTTCGCATCCGCTCGGTCGGAGACGGAGCAATCCGCCCGGCGCGAGCCTTCGCCCAGGCGTATGGAGAATCGTCAGCCATGTCGCGCAAGCCGCCCGCGCGCGGGAGAATCTTCCTCTCTCCCACGCTCGGAAACCCCGCGTCCCCGCTTTCCGGCGGACGCCCGTCGCCCGAGTTCCCGACGCCCCCCTTGCGCCCCGAGGCGGGAGGGGTTAGGCTGGGAAAAGGCGCTCAACGCTCAACGCTCAACAGAACGCTCAACGCTCAACAGGAAACCGTTTCGGGGGGCGGCGCCTCCGCGCCGGCGCGGGGAGAGAAGAGGGGCGTGAAGCCCTCCTCCGCCCGGGCGTGCGCCCCGTCCTTCCGGGGTGACCATCGACGTGACGGGACTTCGTTCAGGAACGCGCTTTCAGGGATATCGCGCTACTCGCTCGAAAGGATATCTTCCATGAAAACAGTTTGTTCGGGAACTCGGATGAATCATTCTTCGCTCGGGAGGCGCGCGGGACGGGGAGCGCTCCTCCTCGCCGCGCTTCTGGCGGCGCTGCTGCTTTCCGCCGGGGAGGCGCGGGCGGCCGACGAGTGCGGGGGAACGATCACCAGCACGAACTCGGAGCGCACCTGCACCGCGGCCCACGGCGGCGGCAGCGGCACCTTCGCCACCGGCATCATCTACCACGGCAACGGCGTGAACCCCGGCGCGAGCGGCGTCGCCACGCTCAACGTGCCGGGCGGCGCGACGGCGTGGACGATCACCTCCGGGGACGCGACCGGATTCCCGGGGAGCGGCATCGCGCTGGACAGCCGGGACGGCGACATCGCCGGCGGCGGCCTCGCGCTCACGGTCGGCGGCACGGGCAACGCCAACAACGTGAACATCCGCCAGCACTCGACCCGCGTGAACGACGGCGGCAACAACAACAACGGCATCGTCGTCAACAACCAGTTCACGGGCGCGTCCACGACGACGGTGACCGTCCACGCCGGCGTCACCATCGGGCAGCCGGCGGGCACCGGCGCCGGCAGGATGAAGCGCAACGGCATCCGCGCCCGGATATGGCTCGGCAGCGGCGCGGCCACGATCACCAGCGCGGCCACGATCCATTCGGTGTTTGAAGGCATCGACGTCCTGAGGGGAGACAGCGCCGACACCACGGCCGCCACGACCATCACCAACACCGGCGCCATCACGGCGGGAACGCGGGCCATCTATCTGCGCTACCTGGCCGGCGACACGACCGGCGGCGGGGGCAACACCGCTTCGACCACCACCGGCGACGCCAAGATCACCAACAGCGGCGTCCTCACGAAGCACGCCGGAACGGGGACGCAGGGCGCCATCGAGCTGGACTACGATCGCGGCCATGGCGACGCCGAGGTGGACAACCGCGGCGCCATCACCGCCACGGCCGCCACCGGCGGGTACGGCATCTATCTCAACTATCGAAATCGCGCCGGCACCGCCTCGGGCGCCGCCACGATCGGGAACACCGCCGACATCGCGTCGAGGCAGCACGCGATCTTTCTCGAGAACGCCGGCGCAGGCGCCTCCACGATCACCAACGAGGGCGACCTCACCGTCGGCCCGAACAGCGGCTCGTCCGGCATCTTGCTGCGGGACACGGGCTCCGCCGGCGCCGTCATGGTGACGAACAGCGGCGACGTCACGTCGACCGGCAACGGCATCGAGGTCTGGACGCGGAACAAGATCGCCGCCGGCTCGAACGCCGGCGCCTCCGTCACCCATTCGGCCGGCGACATCGACGTCTCCGCCGGCGGCGGCATCAAGGTCACGGTGGGCGACAGCGACGACGCGGCCGCCAACAACGAGGGCGACGCCGTGATCAGGGTCACGGGCGGGTCGGTCGAGTCGAGCGGCACGATCCTGGAGGCGGCGAACTTCCAGGCCGGCGACATCTCCATTGAAGTCTCCGAGGGCGTCACGCTGACCTCCACGGGCCAGCACGCCATCTTCGCCAACATGCCGGAGTCGAACGTGGCGGGCGGCGTCACCATCACCAACGCGGCGACGATCACCGGCCCCAAGACCGGCATCTACGTCCGCCGCAGCGGGACCGGCGACGGAGCGCCCGTCTCGATCACCAACAGCGGCCACATCGAGAAGACGGGAGAGGCGAACTGGAACGCCATCCGGGTCGAAGACAAGAACGCCGGGGACGTCACGGTCACGAACAGCGGCGCCATCGGCGAAGCGAGCGACATGCACCAGCACGGCATCTGGGTCGAGAAGCAGGAAGGCGCCTCCGGCGGCGTCACGGTGACGAGCAGCGGCGCCGTCTTCACCGCCGGCAGAGGCATTTACGCCGTCGTGAACAGCGGTTTGGCCAAGCTCGACGTCACGGGCGGGTCCTTCGACGTGGACGGCACGATCGTGGAGGCGAAGAACCTCGGGAGCGGCAACGTCGACATCGACGTCGCCGAGGGCGTCACGCTGACCTCCTCGGAGCAGCACGGCATCTTCGCCGAGATCGGCGCGGACAACGCGGCGGGCGGCGTCGCCATCGACAACGCGGGGACGATCACCACCCCGAAGACCGGCATCTTCGTCCGGCACCGCGCCGGCAGCGGCGCCATTTCGGTCACCAACACCGGCGCCATCAGGAAGACGGGGAGCGAGAACTGGATGGGCATCTTCGTCGAGGAGAAAGGCTCCGGCGCCGTCACGGTGACCAACAGCGGCGACATCGGCGCGGCGGACGCCAGGCACGACCACGGCATCCTGGTCCAGCTCCAGCACCCGAATGACGTCGCCGCCGGCGACGTTGAGGTCACCAACAGCGGCGACCTCAGGGCGGCGCTGTTCGGCATCTGGGTTCCCGTCAAGGAGGCCAACCGCCAGATCGCGATCGAGCAGAGCGGGGCGATTGCGGCCCGCAAGGGCATCTACGCCCAGGTCGGGCGCGACAGCATGGAGGGCGAGACGCGCGCGGCGGCGAATCAGCCCCTGATCGACATCCAGTGGACGGGCGGCGCGTTCTCGCACGGGACGGAAACCGCCGCGGACGACACGGCCAAGCTCAGGGCGGGAAGCGTGGCCGCCGCGCTGGACACGAACCTGGAATTCGTGGCGCACGAGACGATCGTCCGCGGCGGACCGGCGGTCGGGATCGAAGCCCAGGTCATGGGCTGGAGCCATGTGGCGAAGGAGGTGGCGAAGGGCGACGACCCGGGCGAGATTCCGGACGACGCGGCGGCGGCGGCGGACACTCTGTCCGACAGGCACATGAATCTGCTGTCGGAAGACCACGCCGATTCCAGGAGGGCGGCGATCCTGGCGCACTTCAGGGCGGTTTTTGAAATCCCGGACCTCGACATCGCGACGTCGGTGTTCGAGGCCATCAAGACGGGCGCGACGAGCCTGGACGACCTGACCGACGCCGACATCGTGACCTATCTCCAGACGGACGACGACGACACCCGGGCGCTGTTGCGCAACGTGCTGGCGCAGAGCCTCTCGGACGAGGAGAAGACGGTGCTGAGGGCGCTGGCGACGGACGCCGACGAGGGCAACCTCGGACCCGTGCTCACGGCCGCGGGCTTTACGGACGACCCCGCTGACGACGCGGACTACTGGAGCAACGTGATGGCGCTGCTGAAGCGCTACCACGTCGGCAACATCCGCGTCGCCATGACCGGGGGCTCCATCGTCTCGCGGGGCGACGGCATTCGCGCCTATTACGCGACGCACCACGAGAACAACGGCGCCATCGAGGTCACCGTCGGCGAGGGCGCGACCGTCACCGGCGGCAACGCCGGCATCTGGGTCGCCAACGCCGGGCACGAGGGCGAGGGCGGCGAGCGCATCATGAAGCAGACCGTCACGGTGCACGGCACGGTGACGGGCGGGATGGACGCGGGCGTGCATCTGGTCGGCGGCGGCATGTTGACGGTCGGCGAGACGGGCAGGGTGTTCGCCGGCTCCTCGGGCCGGGCGGTCCTGGTCAACCATCCCGGCCGGGCGGTGATCCGCATCGACGGCGAGGTGAAGGGCGGCGCGGGTGCGCCGGCGGCGGTTCACCTGACGGGCGGCGGGACGCTGACCATCGGCGTGAGGGGCAAGGTGGAGGCGAACGGGGCGGACAACGCGGTTCGGGGCGGCAACGCCGAGGCGACCAGGGCGGAGGTCGTGGTGCGGGTGGGGGGCGCGGTCACGCAGGCGTCCGCGCGCCAGGCGCTTGAGGAGCGCGTCGTCGGCTCCGTCCGGAACGTCAGCACCGTGCGGGTCGTCGCCGCAGACCCGGAGACGGGGGAGCCCGCCCCCGACGCCGAGCCCGTCGCCATCCCGGTGGCGGACCCGGACGAGGCGTTCGACCTCGCCACGCTCGACCTCTCGGAGCTCCCCGTCGGCGGGTTCGACTGCGGCCTGCGCGAGGATACGCGGCGGTGCGAGCTCTACGAGGCTTTGCCCTCCTTCCTGCTGGCGGTGAACCGGATGCCCGCCTACGCCGAGCGCACGGCCGCCCCGCGCGGGGCGAACGGCGTCTGGGCGCGGGTCGAGGGCGGCAGGGGCGAATGGACGGCGGACAAGGCGAACTCGCCCGCCATGGGCGAGAGCCTCGCCTACGACTACGATCTCTTCGGCGCGCGGGCGGGCCTGGACTTCGCGGGCGAGGGCGCGCTGGCCGGCGGCATCTCCTTTCACCACCTGCGGGGCGAGGCGGAGATGAAGGACGTGGGCGAGATCATCGTGAGCGGGATGGGCGTCGGCGCGTCGGTCACCTGGACGGTCGGGGGCTTCTACGCGGACGTCTCCGGGCAGGCGACCTGGTTCGACGCCGAGATCGACTCGACCGTGAGCGGCAAGCTGGAGAAGGAGGCCGGGGGACTGGGCGTCGGGATGGGGCTGGAGGTGGGCGGCCGGATGCCCCTGCTGGAGGGGCTGTTCCTCACCCCGCGCCTGGGGCTGACCTGGGCGTCGGCGCGCCTGGACAAGTTCACGGACGCGACGGACGCGACGGAGATTTCGGTCGAGGACGCGAACAGCGTGAAGGGGCGCGCGGGCCTCACCCTGGAAACCCCGATAGAGGGCGGCGGCCTGTTCTCCACGGTGGACGTGGAGCAGGAGCTCTCCGACGAGACGAGCGTGAAGATCGCGGACGTGAAGCTCGATACGGACGTCAAGGCGACGGCGGTGCGCGTGGGTCTGGGCGGCGCGATCACGCTTGACGAGGGCGTCTCGCTCCGCGCCTCGGGCTGGTACGCCTCGTCCGGCGACAACAACGCCGAATACGGCGGCGGCCTCGACCTCAGCGTGCGCTTCTAGGCGGCCGACGCGGACAACCACGGGGGGTTGTCCCTACGGAATCGACGAAACCCGCGTCCCCCCGAACGGCGCGGGACGCCTTGGTTTGTTTCCGATTCACGCCGGGCGCGGGGGAGGAGGATGTCCCCCGCGCCCGGTTTTCGTGACGGGATGCGTTCCTTTCGATAAACGAAAAACGCCCGCAGGGAACAGTCCCCTGTGGAGTTGTGTCCCCGTTTTCATCGCGCCGCGAAACGGGACGCATATATGCGTGGGACGCGCCCCTCGGCGCGTCACCTGCGCAAAACCGCCCGCCCCCTTTCACCGCCGGGGTATTGCGCCCGCGGGGGCGCGGACGCCCGGTTATTGCCGCCCTCGTCCGTAGGGACAACCCCCTGTGGTTGTCCGTTGTCAACGATGCCGATTGATCCGTAGGGCCGGTTCCTTCCCGGGCGCGCCCCACGGTTCGGGAACCACCCGCCTCTGGTCGCCGAACGAAACGGGACGCATGTATGCGTCCCCTACGAAGGCAAAACCCGCGCGTCCCCTGCAAAGGAATATCGCCGCCCCGCCTTTTCACCGATGGGATATGGCGCCCCGGGGGGCGCGGACGCCCGATTGTCGCCGCCCTGTTTCCGTAGGGGGCGCATACATGCGCCCCGATTGTGGGTGGGCGATGGCGCGCACGATGCGCCCCGCGTGTGGAATTGGCGATGACGCGGCGCGGACAACCACGGGGGGTTGTCCCTACGGGCCGCGTTCGTGGGTCGTCCCCCTACGGAAACAAAATCCCGACCGCGCATTTGCCCGCATTTGCGGTGTCCCGAAAAGAAGCGAAAAAGGGACCATTCGAGCCGAATCGCGCCCGATTCCCGATCAAAAGGGCGCCTTTTTCCGTCGAACCGAAAACCTTTCAATTCAAATACAATCGAGCGAATTCAAGACGAATTCAGGGCGTTTTCAGGGCATTTTCAGGCGAATTCACGCAGCTTTCAGGAACGCATAACCGCTTGATTCAAAACGAAAAACGCCGAAACGCGGGGAATTTTATCGAAAAAGACGGGATCGGACGGATGCGAATCCGCCCGGCTATTTTCTCCCCGCCGGCCTCGCGCGAGGGCTTTTGACCGCGGGCGGATTCCCCGGCGCGCAGGGGTTGCCGCCGGCCGGAGCCTTGGCGCGCGGCCTTGCCGCGCAGGGGTTGCCGCCGCCGTCTCCGCCTCCGGGACTCCCGCCCCCGCCGGGGGTTCGCGCCGAACGCGCGGGCGCCGCTCCCCCTTCGGAGGCAGCCGCCGGCGCGCCGCCCGCTCCCGCCGCCCTCCCCTCGATGAGCGCCTTGCGCTTCGCCTCCCAGGCGAGCATCCGCTCGTAGCGGGCGGGCGAGAGCGAGATGACGTAGGCTTCCAGGTCCTTGAATTTCTGGGAGTAAGGGTCCATCGGCGGCTCGCCCAGGAAGGTCGCGGCGCAGAAGTCGTTGAACTGCCCGACGCTCAGGAGGCGCCCCGTCGGGCCCAGGCGGGGGAAGTGCTCCGCCGCGTCGATGAGCGTGGGAATGGGGAAGGGATGCCGCGCGCCCGCGGCGGTCACCGCGTGTCCGTAGATGGTGCGCCCCCGGGGGTGGCAGCCGACGCAGCCCGCGCGCCGGAACGCGCGCCTGCCGCGAGCTACGGCGTCCCGCGCGCTCGCGTCGGGCCGCTGGGTGAAGAAATAGCGCGGCCGCTGGACGCCCGCCCGGCGCTCCCCCCAGCGGGCGTCGCCCGCGCGCGGTTGGACGGATGGCGGGGGATTCGCCCCCCCCGCCGCGTCCGCGAAGGGGTTGAAAGGCTCGCCCCCCCCGCCCGGGTTCTCGGCCGCCTTCGGGGGAGGCTTCGCGGCGCAGGGATTCTTCGCCGCGGAGGGACGGGCCGCGCGGGGATTCCGCCCGCGGGGCCTTGCGGCGCAAGGGTTTCCGGCGTCGGAGGCTTTGACGCGAGGGCTCGCCGCGCAGGGGTTCCGGGGGGTCGCCGCCCCGGCCGGGGCCGCGGCCCACAGCGAGGCGGCCAGGAGCGCGCCCCACGGGATGAGACTCGATTTTCCCGACATGATCCTCCTCCCTCCCAATGCGGCGGCCCGCCCATTCTAGCGGAATTCGGGGCGTCAGGGGAGCAGCCGCATCCCCAGAAAGGCGACGAACAGGGAGACGAAGACGGCGAGGAAGCCGCAATAGGCGTGAATCTGCCGCAAGTCGTTGTTTCCAGGTGCTTTTCTCAGCCGGCGCCCCAGCCAGGCGGTCGTCCACAGGAGACCCAGCGCGAGGGTGGCGAAGTAGGCGTGCGCCGTCTCGTAAAGCGGCGATTCCAGGGCGAAGCGCATCCCGCCCAGCCCGAGGGCGTAGCCCGTCGTGAACAAGGCGGCGAAGCACCGCCCGAGCCGCATGTGCAGGCGCGCGATTCCCGCCCTCTCCGCGCCCGCTCCCCCGCGCCGGGCGCGCCGGACCCGCAGCCCGTTCGCCAGAACGAGAAGCCCCAGCGAGAGCGCGGCGATCTGGAATACCGGATGGACGTATGCCCCGAAATTCATGCGCCGCCGCTCCCGAAAGCGTGGACGAGGCGGAACGTTCGCCTTGGCGCTTCTTACCTTGTCGGGAGGCTGGACGCAAAGATACAATGGCGAAAACGTCCGGCCCGCCAGCGCGCGCGCCCGTTCACCCCGGCCGTCGGTGAGACGAGATGCCCCGTCTGTATGAAGACAAGGCGAAAGCGCTTCTGAGGGACGCGGGCGTTCGCGTCCCCCGGGGCCGTTCGGCGGGCACGCCCGCCGAGGCGGCGGAGGCGGCGCGCGAAATCGGCGGTCCGGTCATGGTGAAGGCGCTCGCGCCCGTGGGGAAGCGCGGCAAGGCGGGGGCGATTCTCCCGGCGGAGACGCCGGAGGAGGCCGGGCGGGCGGCGCGGAAGCTGCTGGGCGGCGTGGTGCGTCATTTCCCCGTCCGGCGCGTTCTGGTGGAGGAGAGAATAGGGATCGCGCGGGAATGGTATTTCTCGATCTCCTTCGACAGCGCTTCGCACGGGCCGATCGTCATGTTCAGCGCCGAGGGCGGCGTCGATATCGAGACGCTTCTGGAGGAGAACCCGGGCGCGCTCAAGCGGCTGAAGGTCGATATCCTGGAGGGGCTGAGCGAGGAGGCGTGCGTCTCCTTCCTGCGCGCCTGCGGCGTGAGCGGCGCGGCGCTGTATCGCGCGGCCCGCGCCGTTCACGCCTGCTACGCGCTGTTTCGCCGGACGGAGGCGGGACTGCTGGAGGTCAATCCGCTCGTCCTGAGCGATGAGGACGACGTTGCGGCCGCCGCGTGCGTCCTCGATCTGGACGCGGACGCGCTGTTTCGCCGCCCGGAACTGGAGGCGCTGCTCGATGAGGATTCCCTGGGCGGCTGGCGTCCGCCCACCCCCCTCGAGGCGCGAATCGCCGAAATCGACGCCCGCGTGCCGCCCCGCGGCACGGCGCGCTTCACGGAGTTCGAGGGCGGGGAAATCGCCCTGCTGTGGAGCGGGGGCGGGGGCGGCCTGTATCTCCTCGACACGATGGCGCGCCTGGGAGGCAGGCCCGCGACGGCTTTCGACATCACGCCCGGCCCCTTGGAGGAGAAGTATTTCCAGATCACGAAGGAGATTCTGAAAATCCCGAATTTGAGGGGGGCGCTCGCCGGCAGCAACATCACGAGCTTCTCTCGCGTGCAGCTGAAAGTCCGCGCCATCGTCCGCGCCGTCCGGGAGACGGGGGTCGATCTCGCCAGATTCCCCTTCATCGTCCGCTTCGCGGGCGCGGGAGGGGAGGAGGCGCGGGAGATCGCGCGGACCTGCCCGGGACTTCAGCATGTGGGCGCGGAGGCGACGCTCGAGGAAGCCGCCGAGCGCATTGTCGCCCGGGTGGAGGCGGCCAGGCGCGGCGCGCCCCGGGCGGGTGAGGGAGGCGGGCGGTGAGCATCCTGATCGACGAGGCGACGCGCGTCGTCGTGGCGGGCATCACCGGCTGGCAGGCGCGCGCCCACGCCGGCTTCATGCGGAAATACGGGACGCGGGTGGTGGCCGGCGTGGTGCCGGGACGCGCGGGCGAGGATTGCGACGGCGCGCCCGTCCATGATTCGTTCGCCTCCGCCCTGGACGCGCATCCGGCGGACGCCGCCGTTCTGTTCGTGCCGGCGGCCGCGGCGGCGGATTCGGCGATTGAGGCGGCGGAGGCGGGCGTCGGGCTGATTCTCGTATGCGCCGAGGGGCTGCCCCGGCACGACGCGGCGCGGATGATCGCCCACGCCCGGCGCGCGGGGGCGCGGCTCATCGGCCCCAACAGCCAGGGCGTCATCAGCCCGGGCCGCGCCAAGATGGGAGGGGTTGGCGGCGATTTGGACGTTACGAATCTCCTGTTTCAAAAAGGGCCGGTGGGCGTGCTGAGCAGAAGCGGAGGGATGGGCAGCGAGACCTGCTGGCTCCTGAGCCGGGAGGGGATCGGCCAGAGCAGCTACGTGAGCGTAGGCGGGGACGCGCTGATCGGCTCCTCCTTCGCCGAGCTCATGCCGCTGCTTCAGGACGATCCCGAAACGGCGTGCGTCGTCCTGTTCGGGGAGCCCGGCTCCTGCTTTGAGGAGGAAGCGGCGCGGCTGATGGGCGAGGGAGACTTCACGAAGCCGGTGGTCGCCTTCATCGCGGGCATGATCCACGAGTCCGCCCCGCGCGGGGCGAGCTTCGGCCACGCGGCGGCCATCATCGAGCGCGGAGAAGGCTCTCCGGCGCGGAAAAAGGCGATGCTCAAGGAGGCGGGCGCCGTCGTGGTGGACGACATGCGCGAGATTCCCGCCGCCGCGCGCGACGCCATGGGCGCTGGATTTTCTCCCCCGTAACTGATACCCCTGTTTCGCAATCGACCCCAAGCCCGAAGCCGGCGGCCGCGCGTCCCGTTCCGCTCTTTTTTCGATGAGGAGACATTCCGAATGCCCAAGATGACTGGCGCCCAGGTCATGGCCGAGATGCTCAAAGGCTACGGCGTGACCCACACCTTTCTGGTTCCCGCCGTTCTGAGGCGATCGATGGCCGAGATGGAGGAGCGCACGAGCATCGCCCGCATCCAGACGCACGGCGAGAAGTCCGCCGCCTACATGGCGGACGGCTACGCGCGCGCGGGCCGGAAGCCGGGCGTCTGCATGGCGCAGGTCATCGGCGCGCTGAATCTGGCGGCCGGCCTGCGGGACGCTTATTTGGCGAAATCCCCCGTCCTCGCCTTCACGGGCGGGCGCGTCCCGAAGACCAAGTTCAGAAAAGTCTATCAGGAGGTGGACGACGTGCCCGCCTTCGAGCCGGTGACGAAGTTCAACGCCACGGTGGACGACGTCTCGCGCTTTCCGGACATGCTGCGCCAGGCCTTCCGCGCGGCGACCTCGGGCTGCCCGGGCCCCGCGCATCTCCAGTTCGCCGGCAACGAGGGGCAGCTGGACGTGGAGGAGGCCGAGATGGAGGTGATCGTCGAGGAGGATTTCAAGGCGCTCCCCCCCTATCGGCCCGAGCCCGAGCTGGCGCGCGTGAAGGCGGCGGTCGAGCTGCTGGAGAAGGCGAAGCGCCCCGTCGTCGTCGCGGGCGGCGGCGTTCGCTCATCGGGCGCCTCGAAGGAGCTGATCGCCCTGGCCGAGAAGCTGAACGTCCCGGTCGCCACCTCGCTGAACGGCAAGGACAGCATTCCGGGGAGCCACCCCCTCTCCGTCGGCGTGGCGGGCACCTATTCGAGGAAAAGCGCGAACCGGGTGGTGAACGCCGCCGATCTGGTGTTCTTCGTCGGCACCGAGACGGGCGGCATGACGACGCACTTCTGGGCCGCGCCGCCCATCGGGACGCCCGCGATTCAGCTGGACATCGACCCCGAAGCCCTGGCGCGCAACTACCCCCTGCAAGCGGCAATTCTGGGCGACGCGAAGACGAGCTTGCGGAAAATGGCGGAAGCCGCGAGCGGGGAATCCGCCGCCTCGCGGGCTGGCTGGGTGGAGAGAGCGCAGGCGTTCGTCGCGGGATGGCGCGAGGAGTTCCGCGAGTATCTCGAATCCGACGCCGCGCCCATGCGCCCCGAGCGCATCTGCCGGGAGCTGACGGAGCATCTGCCCTCGGACTGCGTCGTGCTGGCGGACACGGGGCATTCGGGCATGTGGATGGGCGGCATGTATGACCTCTCGCATCCGGAGCAGAGCTACATTCGGAGCGCGGGTCACCTGGGCTGGGCCTTCCCGGCGGGGCTGGGGGCCAAGTGCGCCGTCCCCGAGCGGCCCGTTTTCACCTTCAACGGCGATTCGGGCTTCTGGTATCACCTCTCGGAAGTCGAAACCGCCGCGCGCTGGAAGATCAACGCGGTGACCCTCGTGAACAACAACGCCTCGGGCAACCAGTCCAAGCGCGGCTTCGACCGCGCCTACGGCGGGGAGCAGACCGAGCAGGCCGGCGAGCTCTGGAAGCTGAACGCGGTGAATTTCGCCGAAATCGCCGAGACGATGGGCGCGCTGGGGATTCGGGTGGAGAAGCCGGGCGAGCTCAAGGGCGCGCTCGATCGGGCGTTCAGCGCGAACCGGCCCGTCGTCATCGACTGCGTGAGCGACATTGAGGCCATGGCGCCCCTGGCGGTGACGGAGTGAGGGGCGCGGCGGCTTTGAGCCGGGTTTGACGAGCCACAGAACGATGATAAAATCGTGCTCCTGTTTTACATCCCGCAAGGTGGTAAGGTTGGTATTCTATATGAAAAATGCAAAAGAACAGAAACCGCCCTTACATGCACGGCAAAGTCTTCTAACCATTCCATTATGGAACGACCTCTAATCTCGCAATGCGAGAGAAAAGAGCATCAAGATGAAAACGCAAAAAGTTTCTGCAACTAACCAGGGCAGGAGGGATGAAGGTCTAGATCCTGTGGTCATCGACTTTGACTTCCCGGAAACGGTGAAGGAAGCGGTCAGTGTGTATGGAGAGGCTGTTGTCCTCTCAAACCTCATCGCCTCGGTGCGCATCGGGCTTCAGGGCGCTATTCGAGCCAAGTTCACCCCGAAGCGAAAGGGTGAGACCTATGCTTCTGTGGATGTGTCCAAGATTCAGAGAGAACTAAAGGACTGGAAGCCGAGCGTTGCCAAGGCTGCCAAGACTGCGGTGGAGAAAGCCGCAGATCAGCTGGCTAAACTCTCTGATGAAGAGAGGAAAGCCCTGATCAAGGCTCTGCTTTAGGTATCGTGAGGGGGAATGAGAAAGAGAGGAAAAAGAGAGGTGAAATGAGATATCCATTTCTGTTCGATTTCAGGGACAAGGTTTTCGGCAAAGGCTTTCTGGCCGACATCCGCGCGAGGGGCCGCGTTCTAGGCGAGCTCGAGGGCAAGGGCGCGAACCGGCGCATGTGGTTCTATGGCGTCGCGCCGGGCGGCTTGGCCGCGTCGGGCGAGAACGAGCGCGAGACCTGCATGAATTTCCGGCGCGCTTTTTTCAGCGCGCTTGAGGATATCGCCGCGGAAGTAGCCGACTTCGATGACTTCAAGACCGGGGCGCGAAAGTTCTTCTACGAGTCCTGCATGGAAACGCAAGAGTTGTGGAGCCGCGCGGTGGAAGAGGTGAGGAGCGGAAAAATCCCGACGAAAGACATGCCGAAGAGGTCGGCCGACTCCCCGGCGCGCATCGTCATCACCAGGGTGGCGCTGGAAAAAATCAGTCCGAAAGAGAACGCGAAGGAAAGCTTTATCGATCCTCCGAAAGCCCTTGTCGCCGCCTGACCCATGCCCTCGGTCGGCAGGGTGAAGCTCAAAGCCGTTTTCGACATGCTGGATGAATGCGCTCCGGGCTATACGTGTAAGCCAACGACGCATTTTCTGCGTTTCCGCTACGCCGGGAAGACTTACCCCTCATTTCCAAAGGGAGAGCACGGGAGGAAGCGCATATCGGGAAACGCCGAGATTGAGATGGGTCACGTCCGGCAGCTCGTCCGGCATCTGAATATCAACTGCGATTGCGCGAACAGAATGATCCCCGCCCTGAAGATTAAGAAGGCGTGAGCGACATCGAGGCCATGGCGCCCCTGGCGGTGACGGAGTGAGGGGCGTGTTTCTGATCGGGGTCGATTGCGCGACGGAAGCCGGCAAAACGGGCCTCGCCCGGGCGGAGTTCGACGAGGAAAATTGCAGGTGCAGGCTCCTGGATGTGGAGATGGGCTCGGATGTTTCAAGCCGGTTATGCGAATGGATAGAAAAAAGCGAAGCCTCCCCGACGCTGATCGCGCTCGACACTCCGCTTGGCTGGCCGCAAGGCTTCGGGAGTAAATTGGCCAGGCACAAAGCCGGACAACCACTCGAGAAGGCTGATCGAAAAACGTTTTTCGACCGTCAAACAGATCGGATTGTCCAAGAGGAAGCAGGAAAAAAAGCGCTTAGCGTTGGTTCTGACAAAATTGCGCGAACCTCTCTGGTTGCCTTGAAAAGGCTGGAAGAAGTTCGGAAAAAGAAGAGATTGGATATCCCGCTCGCTTGGACTCGGAATATCCAGGGTGTGCAAGCGATAGAAGTCTATCCCGCCGCCACCCTGAAAGTGCACGAATACCCATACCAGAGTTACAAAGACAAGGAGAAACAGGAGCATCGGAAGGAGCGAATAAAGATTTTGAAGAAACTAAGCCAGCATTTCGAGGATGGGATAAAGAAGCGTTCTCATCGAAAGCGGATGCTGGGTGAGCCCGACGCTCTGGATGCAGTCGTCTGTATTCTCGCAGGGCTGGATTTTCTGAAAGGCGAGGCGCGAGCGCCTCAAGACGCCGAACAACGCGCCAAGGTCAAAAAGGAAGGCTGGATTTGGGTTAAAGCATCAGAAAAAGGACAATGAGATATTTAGCGCACGTCATTCGGGCGCGCCGGAAATCCTCCTTTGCAGAAACTCCCGCGTTGCGCGGACGAACTCCCCGGGCGCGTCTATGAATACGTGGTGATGCGCTCCCGGAATCACCGCGATCTCCGCGCCGGGAACGTTTTGCCGCACCCACGCGAGGCCGTCCCCCTTCAGGCGGTCGGACATCTCCCCCGCCACGAGCAGGGCGGGCGTCCTCACTTTCAGCCAGCCGGGACGCTGGTCGGTTTCGGGGCGGGTGAGGTGAAACCGCCTGTCCGCCTTCACCGTCCAGGCGCCGTCGCCGTTTCGCCGCACGGCGTGGCGCGCGATGTGGGCGAGGGTCGCCGGGTCCGCCCTGTCCGATGAGGGCAGGAGTCTGAATTTCTCCACGAAAAGCTCCCGCGAGGGCCAGGGTCTGGCGGGCCGCCTCCCGAAGGCGCGCACCTCGGCGAGGATTTCGTTCGTGGTCTCGAGCGGGGAGTCCACGACGATGAGTCCCGCGACGTCGGGAGGCTCCCTGGCGAAGAGGTTGAGGGCGATGACGCCGCCCATCGAATGCGCGAGCAGCCAGGGTTTTCTTCCGCCGCCCGCCTCGGCGGCCCACGCCACCCAGGCGGCGAGGTCGCTCAGCAGTTCCTCGAAGCGATACTCGCTCCGCCACGCGCTGTCCCCGTGGCCGCGATGATCCGTCGCCACCGGCCGCAGCATGTCCCCGTAGCGGGGAGCGACGTGATCCCACCAGCGCGCGTGAGCCGCCGCGCCGTGCAGCATCAGGAGAACGGGTTTTCCGTCCCCCCCGTGATCCAGGGCGTGAAGTCGGGCGCCGTTCCTTTCGATGAAAACGCTCTTCGGCTCGACCATTCGTTGCGCTCCGTGAGACTTTTCCGAATTTCGGGGGAGAATCCATGATTGAAGCGGGAATGGCAAGCCTGCCCGTCATTCCGCGCGACGCCGCGCTCGGATGGTTCCGGCGAAAAACTGTTACCGAATCTCCTCATCCCCGGCCGCGCCCTCCCGCGCGGCTTCCCGCTTCTTCAGGTATTCGCCGTATTCGTCGCGCGTGGTCTCGGGGCAGAGGTCGGGACAGCGCTTGTAGGCGGCCCGCGAGATGAGGTGCGCGGCGACGGGAGCGGTCAGGAACAGGAAGAAGACGGCCAGAAGCGCCTGCGTCGTTACGGCCGCGCTCTGAAAGACGAGGCTCGCGCCCAGGAGAATCCCGAGCATTCCGAAGGTCGTGGCCTTGGTGGCGGCGTGCATCCGGCAATAGACGTCCGGCAGGCGCAGAAGCCCGACGCTGGCGACCAGCATGAAGAACGCGCCGATGAGCAGCAGGGCGGACGCGGCGGCCTCACTCAATGATTTTCCCCCTCTCCAGAAATTTCGCGTATACCGTCGTCCCCACGAAGCTCAGGATCGCCAGGGCGAGCACGGCGATGATGAACAGATCGTTCCCCGTTTGAATGGCGTAGAGGGCGATGACGCCCAGCACGTTCGTGGCGATGGCGTCGGCCGCGACGACGCGGTCGGACGTCGTGGGGCCCTTGAGCAGGCGGATGAACGCCAGAATCACCGAAAGGCCCAGCATGACGAGGCTGATCTGAACGGCCGCTCCGATCATTCCACCGCTCCCACGATGGGACGCTCCAGGCCCTCCCGGATGACGGCGATCACCTCGTCGGGATGGTCGATGTCCAGCGTGTGGACGAAAATCGTCTCATGATCTTCCGACACGTCCACGCTCAACGTCCCGGGCGTGAGGGTGATGGAGTTGGCCAGCATCGTCACCCCCAAAGGCGTCTTGCAGATCGTCCGATAGGAGATGATGCCCGGGCGAATCGACATTCGGGGCGCCAGGACGATTTTCAGAACCTGCAGATTGGCGACGAGCAGCTCCCAGAGGAAACTTCTCACGTAACTGAAATAGCTGCCGAGCCGCAGAAACGTTCGCTCCTGGTAATAGGGCTTCTTGAGGAAGCCGATGATGAGGGCGGCCATGACGAGGCCGACGAAGAAATGCCCGGGAGCGGCGCTTCCGTGCAGGAATATCCACAGGGCGGCGATGACGAGCGCGAGGGCGGCGAGCGGCATCCGGCGCTCCTCCTATCCGACCTGCCGCATGGCGGCGATGTAAAGCTCCGGCCTCGTGATCTGGGCGGCCACGAGCTGCGCCCACTCGAAAAGCCAGAACGCGCCCGCGCCGAAGAGAACCGCGAAGGCGGAGAGGAAGGCGACGGCCCCGTAGAGGGCGGGGCTCGCGGCGGCGACCTCCCCGCCGCCCGTTCCCCAGGCGTAGCGCTGATACGTCGTGAAGTTATAGTAGAGCGATATCACGCCGAATCCCAGAGCGACGCCCGTCGCGAGGGTCGCGCCCTGGGAGAATCCCGCCTGGAGCACGAAGAGTTTGGCGAAAAAGCCCGTGAAGGGCGGGAAGCCCGCCAGTGAGAGGAAGCCCACGAGCATCAGGAGGCTGGCGAAGGGCGCCTTGCCCATCATGCCGCCCATCTCCTCCAGGTCCACGGTGCCGGTGAGCTTCTGGCTGAGGCCCGCCCCCAGCAGCAGCGCGCTTTTCAGATAGGCGTGGCCGACGATGTAGAAGACCGCCGCCGCCAGTCCCGCCTGCGAGAGAAGGGCGACGCCGAAGGCGATGTAGCCGAGCTGGTTGATGGTGCTGTAGGCCAGAATTCGCTTCAGGCTGGTCTGGGACAGGGTGCCGAGCGCCCCCATGGCGATGGTGCACAGCCCCAGGGCGATGAGGCCCGGCTGGAGCTCCAGAAACGCGGCCGGGAACATGAGCGTGGCGCACCGGATGATGGCGTAGACGCCCACCTTGACCAGCACGCCCGCCAGGATGGCGCTGACGGGGGTGGGCGATATCGAATGCGCCGAGGGCAGCCACAGGTGCATGGGGAAGATCGCCGCCTTGACGCTGAACACGAACGCGAAGACGAGGGCGGTCGCCACGACGAGGGGCGAGGGACCCAGGAGCCCGATTTTCACGGCGATATCCGCCATGTTCACCGTGCCGACCTGGGCGTAGAGCAGCGAGACGCCCAGCAGGAAAAGCGCCGAGGCGATGAGGTTCAGGCAGGTGTATTTGAAGGCCATCTCGAGCTGGTCGAGGCTGTAGTGGAAGCCGAGCAGCGCGTAGGTGGCCATGAGCATGACCTCGAAGAAGACGAACAGATTGAACAGGTCGCCCGTGATGAAGCACCCCTGCATCCCCATCAGCAGAAAATGCAGCAACGGGTTGAAGGCCTCCCTGCGCTGCTCGTCCGAGAGGTAGCTCCTGGCGAAAACGGCGCACGCCCCCACGATGGAGGCGGAGAGGCACAGGAGCGTGGCGGTGAGCCTGTCGGCAGCGAGGACGATGGCGTAGGGGAAGGGCCAGAGGCCCATTCTGTGGACGAGTATCGTCCCGTCCGCCGTCGCGCCCAGAAGCGCGATCGCCAGAATCAGGTTCGCCGCCAGCGAGAGGAGGCTCAGGGACTCCTGGAGGGCGCGCCTCCTGCGAATCAGGAAGAGGACGACGCCCGTGGCGAGCGGCCAGATGACGAACAGGGGGAAGGCGGCGCTCATCCCTTGAGTCTCCTGATCTCGTCGATGTCGTCCGTCCCGAGTTTGCGGTAGGCGAAGAGCGCGAGGACGAGCAGGAACGCCGTCACCGCGAAGCTGATGACGATGGCGGTCAGCACCATGGCCTGGGGCAGGGGGTCCACGTAGAGATAGGGGTCGAGGAAGCCGTCTTTCTTGGGGACGATGGGCGCTTTTCCGTCTCCCACCCAGCCCGAGGCGACGATCATCAGGTTCGCGGCGTGGCTGAGCACCGCCATGCCGAGCGCCACCTGGATGATTCTGCGCTGCATGATGAGATAGGAGGCGACCGCGACCAGCGCGCCTATCGTCGCCGCCAGCGTCCAGATCATCGCCTTCTCTCCTCCTCTCCTTTCCGCCCGGGGACGCGGGCGGCCGCCGATGAAATCGCCGTGAACTGCTCCCGCGGGTTCGCCGCCTTCGGCTCGCACAGATTGGTGAGGATGGACATCACCACCCCGACCACCACGCCGTAGACCCCGACGTCGAACAGAAAAGCGGTGAACAGCTCCACCTCGCCGATGAACGGCAGGGCGAAGCGGTAGATCGCGCTTTTGAGATACGCCCCCTTGAGCCAGCCCCATGCGCCCGTGAGGGTGGAGAGCGCCAGTCCGATGAGAAAGATGCTCTCATAGGGCCAGTTGAAGCGGCGGCGGCCCTCCTCCGCGCCCACCGCCACCCATTGAAGCACGATGCCCACCGCCGTCATCAGCCCCGCGATGAAGCCGCCCCCCGGCTGGTTGTGGCCGTAGAAGAGCAGAAAGAGCGAGAACAGAAGCGTCAGGTGCAGAACGACGGGCGCGACCGTCTGCAGAATCAATGATCCCATCTGAGCCCCCCCACCAGCCGCGCGATGGCGTAGATGGCGATGCCCGCGATGACCAGCACGGTGATCTCGCCCAGGGTGTCGTAGCCGCGATAATCGACGATGATGGCGTTCACCACGTTCTTGAAGCCGGCCACCGGCTTGCTCGTGCGCATGAAGTAGTCCGCAATCGTCCTGAAGTGGTGCGTGTTCATGGCGGCGGCCATGCCCAGCGCCGCGAAGGCGCCCAGGGCGGCGGCGATCCCCCAGTCCTTCATCTTCCGGGCGGGGGAGGAGCGGCCAGGCCCGAGCTCGGGCAGGTGGCGGAACACGAGCAGGAACAGCACCACGGAGGCCGACTCGATCAGGATCTGGGTCAGCGCCAGATCCGGCGCCTTGAGGAGGAGATACAGCCCCGATATGGCGTAGCCCATCACGCCCAGGGAGAGAATCGCCGGGATTCTCCGCTTGAAGAGCGCCGTGGCGAGCGCCGAGGCCGCGATCATCAGCGCGATCACGACGAGGAGAAACGACGCGCCCTCGAACGTCCGGGGAAAGACGCCGTCTCCCCACCGCATCGACCAGACGAGGCCGAGGAGGGCGGCGGCGGGCGCGACCAGCATCCAGCGCATGTATCTTCTCAGGTTCCCGTCCTGGATGAGGAGGAGAACCTCCCGCGCGCCGCCGCGCATCCAGCCGACGAAGGCGTCATACGCCCTGTCGGGAGCGGGCGCGCTCCCCCACGCGCGGGCGAGGGCGTCGAGGACGGCTTTCACGCGCGCGAAGCCGAAGTAGAGCGCCGCCCCCAGGGTCATGGTGATGACGGACATGATCAGGGGCGCGTTCACCCCGTGCCAGAGTCCGAGATGGAGTTCGAGGCGCGCGCCTCCGCCGAGCGCGGCCTCCGCCGCGGGCGCGATGATGGCGTCCTGGATGAGTCCCGGCGCCAGACCGAACAGAAGGGCGAGAAGCGCGAGGAGGGCGGGCGCGGCGAGCATTCCCCAGGGCGGGTCGTGCGGGCGCTTCGGCGCGTCCCCCTCGGCCGCCTGCCAGTAGGGTTCGCTCAGGAACCGCAGGTGATAGAGCGCGGTGAACGCGCCGGCCAGAACGGTGAGCCAGGGCCAGAACCGGCTCCAGGCGCCGGGACCTCCGGGGTGGAGGCTCGCCTCGTAGAGCATCTCCTTGGTGATGAAGCCGCCCAGGGGCGGGACGCCGATGAGGCTGAGCGCGGCGAGGAGCGCGAGAACGTGGGTTTTCGGCATGAGCTTCCGCAGATTCCCCAGCAGCCTCACGTCGCGCGTGCCCGCCTCGTGGTCGATGACGCCCACCGTCATGAACATCGCCGCCTTGGCCGCCGCGTGGTTGCAGAGGTGGAGCGTGGCGCCGACGACGGCGCCCCTCCCGCCGTAGCCCAGGAAGGTGACGATGAGGCCCAGCTGGCTGATCGTCCCGTAGGCCAGGATGGCCTTGAGGTCGTAGGCGCGCAGGGAGAGCAGGGCGCCCGCGATCATCGTCGTCATGCCGAAGCCCGTCACGACGTAGCCCCAGGCGGGGTGCGCGCCCAGAATCGGGTAGAAGCGCGAAAGCAGGTAGATGCCCGCCTTCACCATGGTGGCCGAGTGCAGAAAGGCGCTGATGGGCGTGGGCGCCTCCATGGCGTTCGGCAGCCAGATGTGAAAGGGCCACTGCGCGCTCTTGGTGGCCGCCCCGAGGACGATGAGCAGAAAAACGCCCAGGGGAATCGTCGCGGCGAGCCCGGGCGCGAGGACGAGCCGCGAGAGCCGCCATTCGCCCGTCATGTCGCCCAGGATCAGGAAGCCTCCCAGCATGGCGAGACCCCCGCTTCCGGTGATGAGAATCGCCTTGGCGGCGCCGTAGTTCGAGGCGTCCCTGTCCGACCAGAAGCCGATGAGGAAGAACGAGGTGACGCTCGTGAGCTCCCAGAAGATAAAGAGCGAGAGCAGATGATCGGAGAAGACCACGCCGAGCATCGACCCCATGAAGGCGAGCAGAAAGCCGTAGTAGCGCCCCAGCGCCTCGTCTTCGCGCAGATACCAGTGCGAATACCAGACGATGAGCGCGCCCATGCCCGCGACCAGAAAGCCCCACATGAGGCTCAGCCCGTCCGCCATGAAGGAGATTTCCACGTTGGCGGCGGGCACCCAGGAGACGGCGCGGGTGAGGGTTTTCCGTCCCCCTGCGGACCATTCTCCGTAAAGCGCGCAGAGCGCCCACGCGCTCGCCAGAGGCGCGACCATGGCGAACCACGCGGCGCGCCTGCGGAACCGCTCGGCGAACCAGGGGACGATGAGGGCGGCGAGGAACGGGAAGAAAACGGCGATGAGGGCATTGTCCAAAACGCGGACCCTTCGGGAGCGGTTTTGCGGCCATCGGGCCGTCGAAGTTCACGCCTTGAAAAATAATGGCATAATCGGCGGCATCGGACAAGAAAAGGGGAGGGCTGAATCTTGAACGGGACGACTTGGCGGCTCTACGCCCTGTGCCAGGGTTCGCGCGAGTGCGACGCCTCCTGGCTCCTTTACCTGAGCGAGTCGGGGCGGACGCGGCGGCTGCCCTATTTCTTCTGGCTGCTCGCCCCCGAGGACGGCGGCGCGCCTGTCGTGGTGGACACCGGCTTCGGCGAGGAGGCGCAGAAGGCGCGCAATCCCGTCTATGAGGACTACCGCTCCCAGCGGGAGCTTCTGGGGCATTTCGGCGTCAAGCCCTCGGAGGTGGAGACGCTCGTCGTGAGCCACCTGCACTGGGATCATTTCGCCTCCCCCCGGCTGTTCTCCTCCGCGCGGTTTTATCTGCAAAAGCGCGAGATTGACTTCTGGCGAAGCGACGCGGCCGAATACCATTTCATCAACCATTTTCTGGGCGACCTGCCCGAGGCCGAGAGGCTGCTGGAGGCGGGCCGGATGGATCTCATCGACGGCGAGGCGGAAATCGCCGACGGCCTGCGGCTCCACCGGGTGGGCGGACACACGCCCGGCCTCCAGGTCGTCCGCTTCCGGACGAAGAGCGGCTGGGCCGTGCTGGCGGTGGACGCGGCCTACCTCTACCGCAGCTTCGAGTCGATGATTCCGCCGGGCATCCACGTCCACGTGGACGACGCCCTGCGCGCCCTCGACGCCGTGAAGGACCTGGCCGATTCGCCCGGCCTCATCTTCGCCGGCCACGACGAGCAGGACCTGCGAATCGAGGAGGAATTCCCGGGGGCGCGGAGGCTGGCTTAGGCGGTGAATCCGGTTGGGGGGGTAGGGGCGGCTTGCGCGACCCTGCGCGGCGAGAGGCGATTCCATAAATTGCGCCTCGCTTTTGCAGGAGCGGTTCGGGAACCAGCCGCCTTGGCCCTTGCGGATTGGTTCGCGCGGCTCTTGTAGGGGACGCATCTATGCGTCCCTCCTCGCCGCGTCCGGCAAGAAGGCGGCATGTTGGCCTCACGCGCGGGAATTGATACGATGCGGCAAGCAAAACCCGCGCGCATGGAACGCCCGAATAAAGAGACGAAATGACGGAGCTCAACTTCAAGGGCAAGGACTTCGTCCACAACCACCACCTTTCCGTGCCGTTCCATCCACTGGAGCCGCAGCCCGACAAGGGAATCGGCGAAGTCGCGCTCGACGGCAGCCTGATCATCGAGGGCGACAACCTGAAAGCCTTGAAGTCGCTCATCCCGACGCACGCCGGCCGGGTGAACTGCGTCTATATCGACCCGCCCTACAACACCGGAAACGAGAAGTGGTGCTACAACGACAAGGTCAACTCCCCGATGATCAAGGAGTGGTTCTCCGAGAATCCCGTCGATTCCGACGACGGACTCCGCCACGACAAGTGGTGCGCCATGATGTGGCCGAGGCTTCGCCTGCTTCACGAACTCCTCGCCGAGGACGGCGTGATTTTCGTCTCCATCGACGATAATGAGCAC
Source organism: bacterium (assembly GCA_965242545.1). Lineage (GTDB taxonomy): Bacteria > UBA8248 > UBA8248 > UBA8248 > UBA8248 > Bin107. The sequence continues at coordinate 2,099,512 of OZ251456.1, read as the reverse complement.
CACCATCTGCGAATGTTGATGGATGATATTTTCGGGACGGAAAACTTTGTCGGATCGTTCGTCTGGGAGGGGACGGGCAAGAATGACGCGAGATTTATATCAGTGGGACACGACTATGTAGTTACTTACGCCAAGAGATTTGAGGAAATAAAAACTAACACGAAACGTTGGCGCGTGCTCAAAGAGGGCATTGATGATGTACAGAAATGCGTTGACGCCCTAAAGCGGGAACACGGCGAGGATTACAACGCTATCTCGGAAGGGCTTTTAAAGAATGGTATGGGTCTTTACAACGGAATCATAAAGCATGGAAACACAGACACTACTGTTGGGTTGATGAAAACGGCGTTTATTTCCCGGGAGATATTTCTTGGCCGGGTGGCGGGGGTCCTAAGTACGAGGTGTTGCACCCGGTTACGATGAAACCCGTTAAAATTCCGGCCACGGGGTGGAGGTTTCCTAAAAAAGAGACAATGGATGAGGCGATAAAAGCCAACCGCGTTCATTTTGGAGAAGATGAGAGTAGCGTCCCCAACATAAAGCGATACTTGCACGAAACGAGTGGGCAAGTTTTGACCAGCGTTTTTTATCAAGACAGAAGGGCCGCTCATAAGAACCTTGTGGGAATACTTGAAAATGCCGAGTTCAGGTATCCCAAGGACGAAAGGATTATCGGAAGGCTTTTAGAAGTGGCGACATCCGAAAACGCCATCATCCTCGACTCCTTCGCCGGCTCCGGGACGACCGCGCAAGCCGTTCTGGCCCTCAACAAGGAGGACGGCGGCGACCGCAGGTTCATTCTCGTGGAGTGCGAGAAGGACTACGCCGACGCAATCACCGCCGAGCGGGTGCGCCGCGTCATCCGGGGCGTCCCGGATGCGAGGGACGAATCCCTGCGGGAGGGCCTTGGCGGCTCCTTCACCTACTGCGCGCTCGGCCCCCCGGTCGAGCTGGACGCCATTCTCACGGGCAAGGCGTTGCCCGCGTATGATCAGCTCGGCGCGCTGCTGTTTCGGGCGGCGACGAACCGCCCGCTCGATCCGGCCGCGCTCGACCGGGACTCGAATTATCTCGGCGAGGCGGAGGGGCGGCATATCTGGCTGATCTACCGGGACGATCTGGACTGGCTCAAATCGCCGGAGGCGGCGTTCACGCTTTCCTTCGCCCGCCGGATAGCTGAGAGCAAGCCGCCGGACGCGCGGCATCTGGTGTTCGCCCCCGCGCGCTTCGTCTCGGAGGATCTGCTGGCGGAGGAAAGACTGCCGGTCGAGTTCGCGCCCCTGCCCTTCGCCCTCTACCGGATTGACCGGGCGGGGCGGGAATGATTCGCCAACTCGACTATCAGGCGCGCGTTCTCGATACGCTGGACGCCTACCTCGAAACTCTCCGCGCGGAAAAGACGCGGGCCGACGAAATCGCCCGCCTCGCCGCCGAAAAACCGGACCTCGGCATTCCCGTTCCCGACTTCACGCTGGATGCCTGGGAGAAAATGCGGAAGGATGGCCGTCTGCCTCCTTCAAGGGCGGACGTCCCTTTTTCAAAACGCCGGGACGGAACCGGAAGCCCCGCGCCGAACGTCGTGATGAAGGTTCCCACCGGCGGCGGCAAGACCTTTCTCGCCGTCAACGCCGTCTCGCGGGTGATGGGGCGCTACGTCAACAGCAACAAGGGCTTCGTCCTGTGGATCGTTCCCAACGAGGCCATCTACGCGCAGACGCTCAAGCGCTTCAGGGAGAGACGGCACCCCTATCGGCAGATGCTCGATATGGCGGGAGCGGGCAGGGTGCGCGTCATGGAGAAAAACGATCGGCTGCGCGCGCGAGACGTGGAGACGAGCCTGTGCGTCATGCTGCTGATGCTCCAGTCCGCCAACCGCGAAACCAGGGACTCGCTGAGGATGTTCCGGGATCGGGGCGACGTTCACGGGTTCACGCCGGGGCCGGGGGAACAGGGCCGGCACGGGGAAATGCTGGAGAAAACGCCGAATCTGGATATCTACGATCTGGCGGACGGCGCGGCCGCGTGGCCGATGGTGAAGGATTCGCTGGGCAACGCGCTGCGGCTCATCAATCCGGTCGTCGTTCTGGACGAGGGCCACAAGGCGACCTCGGAACTCGCGCTGGAGACCCTCTACGGCTTCAACCCCCGCTTCGTGCTGGAGCTGACGGCGACGCCGAAGGATCTGGCTCCCCGGGGCGGCGCGAATCCCCGACCGGCGCGATACGCGAACGTGCTGGTGGACGTCGCGGGGCGGGAGCTGGATCGCGAAGGCATGATCAAGATGCCGATTCGCCTCGACGCGCGGCGGGACGCCGACTGGAAGAACACGCTGAACGCCGCCCTCGACGCGCTTGATGATCTGAAGAGGAGAGCGGAAAAATTTCGCGCCGACGCCTCGCGCTACATCCGGCCCATCCTGCTGGTGCAGGTCGAGCGCACGGGCAGGGATCAGCGCGAGGCGGGCCTGATTCACGCCGAGGACGCGCGGGAGTGGCTTTTGACCGCCGGCTTCGATGAGGCTGAAATCGCCGTCAAAACGGCGGAGAAGAACGACCTGAGCCAGCCCGAGAACCAGGATCTGCTCTCGCCCATGAACCGGGTGCGCGTCATCATCACCCGCCAGGCGCTGCAGGAAGGATGGGACTGCCCCTTCGCCTACGTTCTGTGCGCCCTTGCGGCCAACACGAACCAAAGCGCGATGACCCAGCTCGTCGGGCGCATCCTGCGCCAGCCGGGCGCCGCGAAAACGGGAGTGGCCGCGCTGGACGAATGCCGCGTCATCACCCACCGCGCGTCGACGGCCGACGCCGTGAGCGCGATAAAGCGGGGACTCGAAAGGGACGGGCTGGGCGACTTGCCTCTGGAGCTCGTCGCCGGCGCGGACGACTCGCCCGGCCGCGTATCGAGAAGAATCGAACGCCGCGACAGATTCAGGCGAACGGACGTTCACTTGCCGCGCGTCCTGCTCGTGGACGGCGACGAGGCGCGCGACCTCGACTACGAGACCGATGTCGTCTCCGCGATAGCCTGGCGGGATTTCGACCCCTCCCCCATCGCCAGGGGGATTCCGAAGAACGCGCGGGCGGAGCGGGGGCAGTTGACGACCATTCGCCTCGAAAGAGAGGCGGAAGGCGGCATCGCCGATAAACACGTAGCTTCTATCGACGGGGCGACCGCGTTCGACCCCGTTCACGCGACGCGCATGATTTCCGACCTCTCGCCCAATCCGTTCGTCGGTCGGAAAATCGTGGGAAAATTTCTCACGACCTTGAGAAGGCGCGGCTTCACCGCGGAAAGACTGGGCGAGCTGAGCGCGTTTCTCATAGAGGAGCTTCGCAAAGGGCTGACGAAGGAGCGCGGCGAGCGGGCGGAGGCGATATTCCGTCGCAAGGTGGAAGCCGGAGAGATACAATTCCGCCTTCGGGCCGACGGGCGAAACTGGCGGATGCCCTTCGCCATCGACACCACCGAACCGGACAGGGCGCCGCAACTGATCAGATGGGACGGCAAGGGGCTGGAGCGGAGCCTGTTTTCGCCGATCTACAGCAGCGAGCTGAACGGGGACGAGCAGGCGGTCGCGGTATATCTCGACGGCGAGGAAACGCTGATATGGTGGCACCGCAACGCCGCCCGGTCCCACTACGGGATTCAGGGTTGGAGACGGCACAAGATATACCCGGACTTCATCTTCGCCGGGAAAGCGCCGGGCGATAAATCCAGGCTGATCGTTCTCGAAACCAAAGGCGATCAGCTCGACAATCGGGACGCGGAATACAAGCGCCAGGCGCTCGACTTTCTCTCCGAGAACTTCTCATGGGACAAAACGATCCGAGCCGGAGAGCTCGCCCTTGTTCAGGAAAACGGCGAGACCGTCAAGTGCGCGCTCATTCTGATGAGCGAGTGGAAAACGAAGCTGCCGCAGCTTCTGGCCCCCGCCTTCTAGCTAGCTTCCTCCTGCTCCATTCGCCCCCCCCCCGCGAAAGGGCGACCTGAAGAGGCGGTTATCATGCGAAAAGACTTCGCAAAGGCGCGGCGTTCGCGGAGATTTTCAGGTCGATACCGGAGATTTTCAACGCCTCCCGACGCGCATTTGCGCGCATTTCGCGTCATCGTCTTTTGGCGAGGATGGGCCAGAATCCGCCCGGCGGGTCGGAGAAAGGCGCGCCGGCCCGATCGCCGATTTCGGCCGGAAACGACGATAAGGAAAATAATCCCGTTTTCGACGAATTCAAGCGAAGACAGGCGAATTCACGGCCTGTTCAAGCGCAAAGGCGACCTTTTTCGATAAATATCCGCATAAAAACAATTCGACGAAATTCAGGCGAATTCAAGCGAATTCACGGTCTTTTCAAGCAAATAGACGCGCAAAAGACGCCCTTTCCGCAACATTATCCCATCGCCCGGAAAAACACCTGCAACCCGTTGATTGATTGCGCCTTACGGGGATGAGGCGCTCATCCGTCGGCCGCTCCCGGACCATTCGGGGCCGGGCTGCCGCAGCCATCGCCATATCAGATGGTTTGAGGTATGATGCGCTCATAACGTTCACCTCAAGCACAGGAACGCGCCATGAAAATCGGGCTTTTCATCACCAACCAGCAGCGTCTCGAAACCGACATGGTCAGCGCCCTCGACGATCAATACGCGATGGTTCGCCTCGCGCGCGACAGGGGCTGGGATTCGCTGTTCACCGGCCAGCACTACCTGAACGAGGGGGACAACAAGCAGCTGCAAATCGTTCCCTTCCTGGCGCGCCTCCAGGCCGAAGCCGGCGAGATGACGCTGGGGCTGGGCATCCTGCTCATCAACCTTCACAACCCGGTCTACGTCGCTGAGACGGTCGCCTCGCTCGACGTCATCTGCCGCGGGAATTTCGTGTTCGGAATCGGCCTCGGCTACCGCGAGACCGAGTTCGACGCCTTTCGGGTGCCGAAGGGACAGCGCGTCCGCCGGTTCGAGGAATGCCTAGCGCTGGTGAAGCGCTTGTGGACGGAAGAGGAGGTCACTTGGGAAAGCGACGTTTGCAGGCTGGAGGGCGCGCGCATGAACATCCGCCCCGTCCAGAAGCCGCACCCTCCGATTTGGGTGGCGGCGAACAACGACAGGGCCATCGAGCGCGCGGCGCGCATCGGGGACAACTGGTTCATCAACCCTCACTCCACCACCGCGACGATCAGGCGGCAGATGACGCTCTACCGGGCGGAGCTCGCGCGATGCGGCAAGCCGTTTCCCCGTGAGTTTCCCTGCATGAAGGAGGTTTTTTGCAACCGCGACCGGAAAACCGCTCTCGAGATGGCAGGGCCTTACCTGTTCGGCAAATATCAGGACTACGCCAAATGGGGACAGGACGACGCGATGCCCGAGGATGAATCGTTCGACCAGGAATTCGACGACCTCCTGAAGGATCGCTTCATCATCGGCTCGCCGGAGGAATGCTACGAGCAGCTGCGCCCCTATTGGGAAGAAGTCGGGATGAACCACCTGATCATCCGCACGCACTGGGCGGGGATGCCGCTCTCATTGGCGCTGCACAGCATGAGGATGATCTCGGAGGAGCTCATGCCCGCTTTGCGGAAGATTTGAGAATTCGGGCGTGAAATTCCTCCGTGCGCCCGGCGACAAGACATGATATAGTGGAAAAAACAAAGCTGGAAAACGCGCCGACGGACGCTTGAAAAGTCTGCGCCTGTGAAGGAACCGGGGGAAGCGATATGTCTGAAAAAAGGATGGTGTCTTTCGTTCTGAACGGAGAGCCTGTCGAAGCCCTGATTCCCGTCGGCCGCTATCTGGTGGACGTCATCCGCGAGGACCTCGGGATGATGGGCACCAAGCGTTCCTGCGATCAGGGCGCGTGCGGCTCCTGCGCCGTGGTCATGAACGACGCTCTCATCAGCTCCTGCCTCGTGCTCGGGGTTCGCGCCGAGGGCGCGAGAGTCGAGACGATAGAAGGCGTCGGCGGCGGGATGGAAGACCTCCATCCCCTCCAGGCGGCCTTCGCCTCCTACGGCGCGACCCAGTGCGGCTACTGCACGCCGGGCATGATCGTTTCGGCCAAGAAACTCCTTGATGAGAATCCGGACCCCTCCGAGGAGGAAATCCAGCATTGGCTCACCGGAAACCTTTGCCGCTGCACGGGATATCGCAAGATCATCGAAGCGATTCGCGCCGTGGCGGAGGGCAGGACGGAGCCAGATTCCCCCATCACGGTGCCCACGGTGAAGGCCTACGAGGACTGATAAACCTCCTCTCCCCGCCGGACGCGGATCCGCCATGAAGCGCATGATTGAACATGTCGCCCTGCGCGTAACGAACCTCGAACGATCCATCGCCTTCTACCGGGACGTGATGGGCTTCAGGCCGGCGGGGCGACGCGCCATCCGGGACGGCGAGATAGAGCAGGTCGTCTTCCGGGTGGGCGAGGACGTTCTCGTTCTCTTTCATTCGGAGGCGTTCGTCCCCGAGGACATCGAGGCGAAGGGCGGGGTGGATCACGTGGCCTTCCGCTTCGATGACGCCGAATACCGCAATATAATCAAGCGCTTGCGGGCGAGCGGCCGGGAGCCTCACCGGGGCGAGGAGAAGAATCTGGGCGCCTTCGGCGTGGGCTACGCCACCTATTTCTACGACCCCGACAACATCGAAATCGAGATCAAGCGCTACGACGATCCCCCCGAGCAGCCCGGCCCCGAATGGTCCGAGAGCGGCCGGAGGATGAGCGCCTCATCCCCGTAAGGCGCGACAAGTCAACGGGTTGCAGGTGTTTTTCCAGGCGATGGGATAATGTTGCGGAAAGGGCGTCTTTTGCGCGTCTATTTGCTTGAAAAGACCGTGAATTCGCTTGAATTCGCCTGAATTTCGTCGAATTGTTTTTATGCGGATATTTATCGAAAAAGGTCGCCTTTGCGCTTGAACAGGCCGTGAATTCGCCTGTCTTCGCTTGAATTCGTCGAAAACGGGATTATTTTCATTATCGCCTCTTACGGCCGAAATCGGCGATCGGGCCGGCGCGCCTTTCCTCCGACCCGCCGGGCGGATTCTGGCGCATCCTCGCCAAAAGACGATGACGCGAAATGCGCGCAAATGCGGAGAAAAGATCCATACGGAGGTTCGCTTCCGACCGGGAAAGGAAGGAATAAAGATGCCTAATCGCGTCTTTTGCCACCCCTGCGTCAATCGTTCTCCTCGGTCCATTCCAGACGATTTTTCAGACGGTTCAGACGATTCCAGGGCAAACGTTTCTCATGCTGGAGCCTGCCGACCACGATGCTTGGAGCGATGCCCTGTTCCTCGGCGAATCGGCGAATGACCGGGGTGGTCTTCGGGGCGTCCGCGACGAACCGCTCCCAAGCCTCGCTCGGAACCAGAAAATCCGAAGCCCATTCGTTCGCTTCGGCCTCCTGCCCCTCGGCGTCGTTTCTTTTTGAATCGACGAAGATATCTCTCTTCCCGTGCAGCAGGATGTGCGCGGCTTCGTGAAACAGGGTGAACCACAGATGATCGTCCGTCAGGTGGCGCACGCTGAGGGCGATGATGGCCTTTTTGCTCGACAGCCACCAGGCGGCGCCGCTGATCGCCGTCTTCGGCAGGGGAGGGATCGCAGCCAGGACGACGCCCGATTCGTTGCAGCGTTCGCGCGCTTCCCTGAACGCTTCCTCGAACGGCTCGCGCGTGAGTCCGCGAATTTCCGCGAGAGCCTGCTTGAATCGGGTCTTCTGATGATCGGCGCAAGTCTGCCTTTCGGCTTCCGCCTCTCCCAGTCTGCGCCAGGTCGCCAGGGAGCATTCGTCGCTCGTGAAGCTCGGAGAATGCCGGTAGCTGACGCTCGCCGACCCGTATTTGACGCTCCAGGCTTCCACGGACGCGACGCCGAAGAAGGAGAGGAGGGCGGACACCTTGTCGCCGGGGGAGGAGGGCTTGTCCATCGCCCCGCGCTTGACCAGGTCGGCCACGGGGAAGCGCTTCGCCCATGCAACGGATTTTTTCTCTTGCCCGGCCTGGGCTTTTCGTTTCTGGTGGAGGCGGTAGTCCGCTTCGATTCCAAGCCAGACGTGGGCGGCGACTCCCGTAACTTTCTCGAATTGAAGGGCCGTCTCCGGCTCGACCGGGGCTTTTCCCCCGATGATCTCGCTGATGAGTTTGGGCGAGCGACCGCATCGGCGAGCGAAATCCGCCTGCGACGCGCCGCGCGCTTCAAGGCGCTCCGCTAGTATCGCGCCGGGAGAGACGGCGTAGTCGGGTCGGTAAGCGTTGACTGGCGCAGTCATGGTTTTCGCCTCCTCAGTGATAATCGACCACCTCGATGATCGTAATCGCGGTGATGCGATTCAGGGCGATGCCGCCGTCGCTTCGCTTGGGAACCGGCTCGTGGTTCGGAGCGAAAACGAGTCGGCGGGGATGAATGAGATCGACGGCGTGCTGCCCCTCGCGCTCGCCCCGAAGGGGATGGCGGCGATCGGGCCGGCTCGACGGAACGTCCGCCAGCGTCCGGGCGTTCTTCAGGACGGCGAGCCGCGCCTTCAGCTGCTCCGCCATGTGTTTGCCGTATTGCTTCCGTAGTTCGCGTTCCGAGTTGAGCGTCTTTTCGAGTTTTCTGGTTCGGAAGGCGATATCCACTTTATCGTCTTTCGGGCGGTAACGACAGATTGAGTCCGCTTCATTACCGATAAGGTAATAATATAATAATAACCGCGAGGCGTCAAGCGGGGACGCCGTTTTCTCTCACGAATCGCGCGCCCGACGGCTACGAGAGATCGCAAGAGGGTGGGAGAATGCCTTCTGCCTGCGAGCGAGGGAGGCTTGGTTCGCAATAGGGGATGGATGTCGGACGGCGGGGCGAGGCCCGTAGGGGACGCATATATGCGTCCCGCCGCGGTTTCCTCATCCATTCCCTAGATTCGATTTTGCGAGCCGGAACAGACACTCCTTGAGAAGAGCAAATGCAAGGCCGCCTGTCTCTTCCTTGCACAGTTTTTTCGCTTTTTCCCAAAGAGTGTCATCACGCGCGGCATCCAGGAAGTCATGCCCTTCCCACGTCAAGCGTCTCACTACGCATGCCAGTATCCGGTGTTCTCTGCCATCAGGGTTTGTCTGAATTCTAGCCTCGACAAGACCCCTTTCCTCCATAAGTTTGACGTGCAAGTAAATTTCATCCCGTGAGTAGTCGGGTATGTCGAGATTTATCTTTCCGTCTTGGTTCGCTTCTATATGCAGGAGAATTTTCCTCACGAGGTCCATGTCTCGCTTCACCTGGCTGCCTCCTTTCGGCTTTTGGGGGTGTCTCTTCCGCGATTAGCGATAAGTAGCGAGGAAATACTGACCATGGCGGAAACGGCGGGCGCTGTCAATTCAGCATAGTGGTATTCTCCCCCCTTGCGTCTCTCTCCCGAATGGGCGAAAACGGAACGCATGAGCGGAGCGAACCCGAAGCTGATGACGGCGGCGGAGGCCTACTTCGCCGAGCTGAAGCGCGTCCGCGCCTCGGGCGGGGCGACGGCGGAGACCTCCTACTATTCCGCGCTCTCGAACCTGCTGAACGCCGTGGGCGGCGCGCCGGGGCCAAGCGGCGAAAAGGTGTTCTGCGTCCCGCAGCTGGCGGAGCAGGGCGCGGGCCGTCCCGATTTCGGACTCTACGCGAAGCGGCAGCTGCAGAAGGGCAGGCCCAGGGAAGGGCAGGCGCCCGAGCGCGGCGTGGTGGAGGTGAAGTCCGCCGCCGATGACGCCTGGCTCACGGCGGAGAGCGCGCAGGTGAGCCGATACTGGAGGCGCTACCGCCTCGCGCTGGTGACGAACACGCGCGATTTTCTCCTCGTGGGCGAGGGGGCGGGCGAACCGGCGAGGCTCGAGACCTTCCGGCTGGCGGAGAGCGCGGAGGATTTCGAGCGCAAGCTGCAGAAGCCGCGCGCCTTCGCCCGAAGCCGGGGAGCGGGACTGGTCGAATACCTCGCCCGCGTCCTCTCGCATCAGGCGGCGATCGCCGAGCCGAAGGATCTGGCCTGGCTACTGGCCTCCTACGCGCGGGACGGCCTCGCGCGCGTGAAAGCGATCGACGCGGGCGGCGGCGCCCTGTCCGCCCTGCGGGGCGCGCTGGAAGAAGCCTTGGGCGTCCGCTTCGAGGGCGAGCGCGGAACGCGCTTTTTCCATTCGTCCATCGTGCAGACGCTCTTCTACGGCGTGTTCTCCGCCTGGGCGCTTTGGGCGCGGGAGGCGCCGGGCGAGAGGTTCGACTGGAGAAAGACGGTCTGGCATCTGCGCGTCCCCGCGCTCGCCGCCCTGTTTCAGGAGGTGGCCGCTCCCGGACGCCTCAGACTGTTCGACCTGGTGGAGTCGCTGGACTGGACGGCCGCCGCGCTCGACCGCGTGGACGGGCCCGCCTTCTTCGCCCGCTTCAACGAGGGCGAGGCGGTTCCCTATTTCTACGAGCCGTTTCTGGAGGCCTTCGACCCCGCGCTCAGAAAGCAGCTCGGCGTCTGGTACACCCCGCCCGAAGTCGTGCGCTACATGGTCGCCCGCGTGGACAATGCGCTCAAGCGCGATCTCGGCGTCGCCGACGGGCTGGCGGCGGAGAACGTCTACGTTCTCGACCCCTGCTGCGGCACGGGCGCCTATCTGGCCGAAGTTCTGAGGCGAGTCGCCGCCAACCTCGAGGGCCGGGGGCTGGGCGCGCTGGCGGGGGCGCGGGTGAGGGAGGCGGCGACCGGGCGCGTTTTCGGCTTCGAGATCATGCCCGCCCCCTTCGTCGTCGCGCACCTGCAGGTCGCCCTCGCCCTGCGCGAACTCGGCGCGCCGCTCGGCGAGGAGGAGCGCGCGGGCGTGTTCCTCACCAACGCGCTCACGGGCTGGGAGCCGAGGACGAACAAGCCCCTGCCCTTTCCCGAACTCGAAGAGGAGCGCGACCGCGCGGATCGGGTGAAGCGCGAGACGCCCATCCTCGTCATCCTCGGCAACCCGCCCTACAACGGCTTCGCGGGCGTGGGCGTCGAGGAGGAGCGCGGGCTGAGCGAAGCCTACCGGACGACGAAGCGCGCGAGGAAGCCCGAGGGACAGGGGCTGAACGACCTCTACGTCCGCTTCTTCCGCATGGCGGAGCGGCGCATCGCCGAGAAGACGGGGCGGGGGGTGGTGTGCTTCATCTCGAACCATTCCTGGCTGGACGGACTTTCCTTCCCCGGAATGCGCGAGCGGTATCTGGAGGCCTTCGACGCGATTCGCATCGACTGCCTGAACGGGGACAGATACCGGACGGGCAAGACGACGCCGGACGGCGCGCCCGACCCCAGCGTCTTCTCGACGGAGGGCGACCCGGTGGGCATCCAGGTGGGAACGGCGGTCGCCACCCTGGTGCGGAAGGAGAATCACGCCCCCGCCGGCGAGGTCGCCTTCCGGCATCTGTGGGGCGAGGCCAAGCGGGAGGAACTGCTGGAATCAGCCGAGGCGGAGCCGGACGCGCTTTACGAGAGCGTCAAACCGGTTCTGCCCCTTGGCCTCCCTTTCGCTCCCGTGAAGGCGAGCGCGGAGTGGTTCGGCTGGCCCGCTCTGCCCGATCTGTTTCCCGTCTCTTTTCAAGGGTCTGAAACTGGTCGTGATTCTTTTCTCATTGATATGGATCTCGACCGTCTGAAAGAGCGTGTCAAGGATTACTTCAACGCCGATCTGAGCCATGAGGAGATCGCTCGGCGCTATCCGCGCGCGATGCAAGACACAGGGCGGTTCGATGCCCGGAAGGTGAGAGAGACGCTCCTCACGCGCGGCGGGCCGGATGAAAGCGGTTTCATCCGTCACGCCTACAGACCTTTCGACAATCGCTAGCTCTACTGGGAGGCGGAAACGAGACTCCTGCGGGAGAAAAGTCCTCGCTACCCGCTACACGTGTGCGAGGAAAATCTTTGGTTCTCCGCCGCCCAGCATTTAAGGAAGGGCGTGGAGGAACCCCAAGCCTGTTTCACACGGCATATCGCTTCGCGGCATCTGATTGAACGTGGAACCAATATGTTTCCCGCCTACCTACGGGAAGACGGTCTGGACGCGGGCGAAACCGGACGCCGCCCGAATCTCTCCGAAGCGGCGGAGGGCTGGCTGAGGCAGGCGGGGATGGGCGTGGAGGATTTGTTTCACCACGCCCTCGCCGTCCTGCATGACACCGCGTATCGGGAGGCGAACGCCGGCGCGCTCCGGATGGAATGGCCGAGAATCCCCCTGCCGGGCTGGCCCGACGGCGGGGCGGAGGACGCCGCGGAGATTCTCGCGGAATCCGCCGCGCGCGGGCGCGAACTCGCCCGTCTGCTGGACGCGGAGCGGCCCGTCCCCGGCGTGACGGCGGGCGTCTTGAGGCCGGAGATGGCGGCCGTCGCCGTTCCCGCCAGGGCCGGAGGCGGTCAGATGCGCGGGGAAGATTTCACAGTGTCGGCGGGTTGGGGGCGTTTCGGAGCGGGCGAGGCCGTCATGCCCGGGGCGGGCCGCGCCCTCGAGCGCGCCTGGACGGAAGAAGAGCGCGCCGCCCTGGGGGACGCCCTGCCCGCCCTCGGCGAGCGCGCCTTCGACGTGTATCTCAACGGACGCGCCTTCTGGCGCGGGGTTCCCGCCGCCGTCTGGGGCTACCGGCTCGGCGGGTATCAGGTCTTGAAGAAGTGGCTCTCCTACCGGGAGCGCGCCGTGCTGCGCCGCCCCCTCCGGCCGGAGGAAGTCCGGGAATTCTCGAACGCGGCGCGAAGAATCGCGGGGATGCTGATCCTCGCGACGGGGCGGGGGTGATTGCGACGGGTTTCGGCAAGCGCCTATGGATTCGCGGGGGCGTCGAGCAAGCCCGCCCTGAAGATGATTCAGTAATTGAACAGGCGTCGCATGGCGCGCGCCAGCAGGAGCAGCACGCCGCCGCCGCCTACCGCGGTTCCGATTGCGCCGAGCAGCTCTCTGGCCGTCGCGGTCTGGCCCGTGCTGCCGAAGAAAAGCATCCAAAACAACAAAACCATCAGCACCGCAAAAATTATGCCGGTGCCAGCGAGCGCCTGTTTGGCGAGGAGATGTTTGCGCTGAGCCGCCCTCTCCTCGCTCTCCAGTCGCGCCATGTGGTAGTTATACTGCCGCTCATCCGCGGTGTTGCTTGCCTGAATCGCCTCGCGCGCGATTTCGGTGCGCCGGTCGTTGCTTTCTATACGATGACGCTCGATATCGAGCTGTTGTTGGACGAGAGAGAAAAGCTCCAGTTGCTCCTGAACGGGCTCAGCCGACACAGGCAAATCTCTGTTTTCAGAATTTTCCGTCATCGTCCAAGAGCGCCTTTCGGCCAAGAGCTGAACCCGAGCTTGGTGACTTGGTCCGGGCTGTCGGCGATTGATTCGCAATAGAGATCGGCGTCGATGGACCGCACTACGTATCCGTTCCCGTATGGCGAATCCATAATGCGGTGAATCATGCTCTGTCCTTCCGGAGACGATTTGCGGCGTCGAACCTCCTCGACGGCCTCGCCGTATGTCTCGCAGAAGAAAGAAGCCGAGGTTTCCATGTATTCTCCTTTTGGGATGATGTCGGGCACTGCGCGATTAAGCATGCGCAAAGCAATCGCTACGTCCTGATTTGATGTTTCGGTATTGAACGCTACGGGAGGTGCCATACCCACGTTCCGCCCGGCGGCTTTCATAAAATCGACAAGCGAGGCCCCTCGGTGATGGCGTTTTACGAGGGTTGGCCCATTTCGCCTCCCCCTCCGCACCTAAAAGATAACTCACACAACTCCGTCGCTTTTGTCAAGGGTTTATTTTGATCCCGAAAGATAAATTCTCTCCGAGTCCGATTCCATCTCGAAGCCCGGGTTCTCGGCGGACCACGCGGCGCCGGCGCTCCCTTACGAAGACGCCACGCGCGGCTTGAGATTCAGGGCGGCGGAGTTCATGCAGTAGCGCTGGCCGGTGGGTGGCGGGCCGTCGGGAAACACGTGGCCCAGATGCGCTTCGCAGCTCGCGCACGACACCTCCACGCGCCGCATCCAGAACGAGTTGTCCTCCGCCTCGCCCACGCGCCCGGGTTCGAGCGGCTCGTAGAAGCTCGGCCAGCCCGTGCCCGACTCGAACTTGGCCGCCGAGTCGAACAGCTCCGCCCCGCAGCAGACGCAGGCGTAGACGCCGTCCTCATGGCAGTCCCAGTATTCGCCGCTGAAGGCGCGCTCGGTTCCCGCCTTGCGGGTGACGCGATACTGCTCCCTCGTGAGCTGCTTGCGCCATTCCGCGTCCGTTTTCCTGATCATTGGAATGCTCCTTCCTGTCGGCCGCTTCCCGCGCGGGGAGGGACGCAGGTATATTTTTCCTGCGGGAAGCGGGACTCCGCCGGCGTCGTCCTTTCGCCCAGAATCCTCGAAAATCGCGCGAAAGACAAGGGCGCGCGAGCGGGCTTTCGCGCTCCCGGGGCGGGGGGGCGCTTTCGCCATATCCGCGAGGATCGCACGGAGCATGAAGACGCGGCGCCGAATCCTCGCCCGCGCTTAGCGCATCAGTCGTTTCCGGCGTATCATGGCCGCGCCGCCGGGCGTTTCAGGGGAGTTTGGAAGCATGAACCGGGCGTTGATCGCGGGGCTTTTTCTCGCGGGGGGATTCGCTCTTCTCGTAACGATGACGGAGGGGCCCGCGCCGCCCGCGCGGAAGCCGCCGCCCGAATCCGCCGACGCGGCGGAGGCGCGAGCGGGAAAAGCCCTGTTCGCGCGCCATTGCATGAGGTGCCACGGGCCGGGGGCGAAGGGCACCCGAATCGGCCCGCCGCTGGTTCACCGGATTTACGAGCCCTCCCACCACGCGGACGCCTCCTTCTTCCTCGCGGTGACGCGCGGGGTGAAGAGCCACCACTGGAAGTTCGGCGACATGCCGCCCGTGCCGGGCGTGGGGCCGGAGGAGGTGGGGCTGATCGTGAAATACGTGCGCCGCCTCCAGCGGGCGGCCGGGATTTTTTAGGGGAGCGGGGGCGGAGCGTGATGAGCGAGCAGGAAGCGCTGGACGATCTGCGAAGAAGGCGGCTGCGGCGCATGGTCGCCCTGTGCGGGCGGGCGCATCCGTTCTACAGGCGCCGCTTCGCGGAGGCGAACCTGATTCCGGAAGCGATTCAGGAGCTCGACGATCTTCAGAAACTCCCCCTCACGCGCAAGGAGGACTTCATGGCGGCGCCCGAGGACTTCAGCCTCGACCCCGCCTGGCTGCCCGAGCTCCCCTTCGAGGAGCGGACGACGTGGAACGTGGCCTACACCACGGGAACCACGAGCGGGCGGCCCTCGCCTTTTTTCAACACCACGCACGATCAATACCACATCATGCTTCAGGCGAAGGTCTGCAGCGAGGCGGAGGGGCTGCGCGCCGGCGACCTCATCGCGAACCTCTACCCGCTCGCGCCCATGCCCCTGGGCGGGTTTCTCTGCTGCGTGCGATCCGCCGAGGTCATGGGCCTGCCCGTGGTGAGCGCGCTGACGGGCAGCCCTCATCCCGAATATCCCGTGCGGAGGTCTCTGGACGAGGCCATCGACGTGGCTTCCGGGGCCACGATCATCTGGGGGGTGCCGAGCTTCGTCCGCCGCTTCCTGAGAAGGGCGCGGGAGCGGGGCGTCAGGCTTCCCCGCGCGCGGATGGCGCTCACCACGGGAGAGGCCGTGAGCGACGCCCTGCGCGAGGAGTATATGGACCACCTCCGGCATTTCGGGGCGAAGGATCCGCAGGTGCGGGCGCGCTACGCGGCGACGGAGATGCAGGGAGGCCTCGTCCAGTGCGCGAACGAGGCGGCGCCGCACAACGTGACGCCCGGGCTCTACCTGCTCGAGGTGGTGGACCCGGAGACGGGCCTGCGCGTCCGGGAGGGAGAGGAGGGGGCGATTGCGCTCACGCACCTGCATCGCCGGGGCACGGTGCTTCTGCGCTATCTCATCGGGGACGTCATCGCCCTGCGGTGGGAGCCCTGCCCGCATTGCGGCCGGCTGGGCGAGCGCATCGTCAGCCCGCCGAGAAGAACGGGCGAGCTGCTCAAGGTTCGCGGGATGCTGATGAACCCCGGCGTCGTTTTCGACCTTCTGGCGAAAGAGCGCGCGATTCGGGAGTTTCAGCTCAGGATTCGCAAGTCAATCCCCGGCGACGCGGATTCGATGGATGAGATGATCATCCGCCTCGAAGCCGAGGACTCGGAGCGGGAGAGGCTCGGCGCGTCCCTGCCCGAGCAGGTGAGGAGGGCGGTGATGATCAGGCCGGTTCTCGAATTCGCGGCTCCGGGCGTGATTCACGACCCGATGCGGGACGTGAAGGCGCGCCGCCTGGTGGATGAGCGCTGAAAGCTCCGCTCCCGGCCGGAGCGGGCGAATCAGACGCCCAGGTAGCGCATCCGGGTTTCCTGGTCTTCGAGCAGGTCGGCGGAGGCGCCCTCCCACTGGATGACGCCCTTTTCGATGAGGTAGGCCCGCTTGGTGATGCCGAGCGCCATGCGGAAGTTCTGCTCCACGAGCAGGATGGCGATGCCCTTCTTCTGAATCTCCATCAGCACGTTTTCGATGGTTTCCACGTAGGCGGGCATGAGTCCCTCCGTGGGTTCGTCCACCATGATGAGCTTGGGCTCCGTCCCCAGCCCCCGCGCCATGGCGAGCATCTGCTGCTCGCCGCCGCTCAACTGGCTGCCCTTGTTGCCGATGCGCTCCTTGAGGCGCGGGAACAGGGAGAAAATCCAGTCGAGATGCGCGTCGAGGTTCCTGGCGCCGTCAATGGGGATGCGGCTGATTTTGAGGTTCTCGAAGACGGTGAGGTTGGTGAACACCTGGCGGTCCTCGGGAATCCATGAAATCCCCGCGAGCGAGACGGCGTGCGCCTCGGCGTCGGTGATGTCGCTTCCCTCCATGGTGATCGCGCCGCTTCGGGGCGTCAGCAGCCCCATGATCGTCTTCATGGTGGTGGACTTGCCCGCCCCGTTCCTGCCGAGGAAGGCCACCGCTTCGCCCTCGCCCACCTTCAGGCTCAGATCGTGAAGCACGTGGCTCAGGCCGTAGAACGTGTTGATGGAGTCGACTTCCAGCATTATTCCCTCAGATAGACGCGCTGCACCTCGGCGTTCGCGCGGACTTCCTCCACCGTGCCCTCGGCGAGAAAGCCGCCGTTGTGCAGCACGGTGATCTTGTCCGAGATGCCCAGCACCACCTCCATGTCGTGCTCCACGAGCACGATGGTCAGCGGGTCGGCCAGGCTCTTGATGAATTCGCCCGTCTGAATCGTCTCCTCGGGGCTCATGCCCGCGGTCGGCTCGTCAAGCAGGAGGAGCTTGGGGTCGGTGGCGAGGGCGATTCCGATTTCCAGATAGCGCTGCTCGCCGTGCGCGAGCGCGCCGGCCGGCTCGCCGCGCTTCTCCGTCATGCTGATGCGCTCGAGTATTTCATCCGCCTTTTCGATCAGTTCCCTGTGGTGCCGGACGGTGGACCAGATGTTGAACGTCGTCTTGCGCGATTGCGCGGCGATGCGGATGTTCTCCATCACGCTCAGTCTGGGGAAGATGTTCGTGATCTGGTAGGTGCGGCCGATGCCGAGGTGCGAGCGCGCGTGGGCGGGGACCTCCGAGACGTCCCGCCCGTCAAAGATGACCTGTCCCGACGTGGGAATCAGATCGCCCGCGATCATGTTGAAGAAAGTCGTTTTTCCCGCGCCGTTGGGGCCGATGATGGAGCGCAGCTCGCCCGCCTCCACCGAATAATCCACGCCGTCCACGGCGATCAGGGCGTCGAAGTGCTTGCTGAGGCTTCTCGTCTCGAGAATGGGCATTTTGCGCTTACGCTATTCCGGCTCGGCCGCCGCTTCGGCCGCGCCCGTTTTGGCCAGATATTTCTTCTCGCGGTATTCGAGCGTGACGTTGCGGATGGTGCCCAGGATGCCCGAGGGCACGAAGAGCACGATCAGCACGAAGATGCCGCCCACCCACGCCTCCCAATACTGGAAGATGGCCAGGTATTTGACGAATTCCACGCTCATCAGCTGTCTGAGATACCAGTAGATGAACGAACCCACCGCGGGCCCCAGGAAGACGCCCGCTCCCCCGAAGAGGGTGATGATGACGATCTGTCCCGAGGTGATGAAGTGGATGTTCTCGATCGGCACGGTCTCGCCGTAGATGATGGCCAGCGCGCCCGCGATGCCGGAGACGGCCCCGCTCATCGTGAACGCCGCGAGCCGGACTTTCGCCACGTCGTAGCCGCAGATGCGGGCGCGGTTTTCGTTTTCTCGAATCGCCCGCAGCACGTGGCCGAACGGCGATCGCAGCACCTGCCAGATGAAGGCGATGAAGACGGCGCCGATGATGTAGACGAAATAATAGGTGATGTTCGCGTCCATGATGCCCACGCGCAGGCCGATGGAGCCCAGCCGCATGTTCTCCAGTCCGCCCAGTCCGTCCGTTCCGCCCGTGAGGTCGTCGAACGTCTGCGCGGAATAGTAGAAAATCATGCTGATCGAAAGCGTGACCATGGCGAAATACACGCCGCGCTTCGAGCTGCAGATGGTGCCGATGAGCCAGGCGACGAAGGTGGAGACGACGACGCAGGTGAGCAGGGAGATTTCGAGCGGAAGCGTCTTGAAGGCGCTCACCATCCAGGCGGGAGCGTAGGTGCCGGGCTTGATCCAGGCGTGCATGATGCCCACGGTGTAGCCGCCCACGCCGAAGAACGCGCAATGGCCCAGACTGAGCATTCCGGTGTTGCCGAGGAGGATGTTGAAGGCGACGCCGAACAGCGTGTAGATGAGAATCTGGATCATCAGGGGCGTGCTCGGCACGAAGCCGCGAATCTCCGCCAGAATCTCCGCCGACGCCTCCCAGTCGTTGTCTTCCAGCCAGATGATGGCGTTGTTGAGGCCGTCGAAGAGGAGCGGGTAGAACAGAAGGAGGCCGGCGAGGATGAGGATGCCGTAATTGTCGAAAATTTCCGCGAGCCAAGCCCAGAACTCCCTGGGCGTGAACCGGTTTTTCGGAGCCGCGTCGTCCACGTTACGAACCTCTCCCGAGGCGAATCGGATATCTAGTCAAAAGCGCCTTCCTGGCCGAACAGCCCTCTTGGCCTCAGGAGAAGGATGACCGCCATGACGATGAAGAGCAGGATGTCGGACGCCTTTTCCCAGAAATCGGGGCCGATCACCGTGCCCGTCCAGTTTTGAACCACGTATTGGGTTCTCCCCACCAGAGGCGTGAGCGCCCAGAGCTGGCCCAGAATCAGCCCGCCGATCACGGGGCCGATGAAGCTCCCCATGCCGCCGACCACGACCACGATGAACGTCTGCACCAGAATCAGTTCGCCCATCGTGGCGTCCACCGCGAACAGGGGCGCTATCATGACGCCCGAGAACCCGGCGAGGGCGATGCCCAGCCCGAACGTGAGCCGCCAGATGCGCGAGACGTTGATGCCCAGCACCTTCACCATCGTGTTGTTGTTCGTGCCGGCGCGGATCATCATGCCCAGATTGGTCCTGTAGATGAGCACCCAGAGGAGGGCGACGAGAACCACCGCGGTGATGATGGTGAAGCTCCTGTAGGCCGTGACGTCGAGCGTGCCCGTCTTCAGGAGCGAAAACTGGAACATCGGCGGAATGTTGAAGGGCACTCCCGGCCTGCCCCAGATGAAGCGGGCGAAGTCGGGCAGGAAAATCGACATGCCGAACATGATGAGAACGCCCGAGAAGCGCTCGTTTTCCGTGTTGTAGATGTTGCTGATGACGTATTTCTCAAAGATCATCCCGATGCAGAACATGATCACCGGCACGAGGGCGAGCGCGACGACGAAGCTCAGGTTCGGTCCGAGAAACCGCATGAACACGAGGTTCGAGACCGTGAACCCCACGTACGCCCCGAGCATGTAGAAGGCGCCGTGCCCGAAGTTGATGATGCCCATCAGCCCGAAGATGATGGAGAGGCCGAGGGCCAGAAGAACCCAGAAGGAGCCCTGCACCAGACCGAGAAACAGGTGCTGGACGAACTCCGAGAACTCGATGCCGCCGCTTGGCAAGACGCTGCTCCTTGAATGCCGGAAAAATCGCGGGAATATGAATGTCTAGGGTGAAACGCCCGGCTTGTCAAACGCTGCGGAAAAAACCGGGGCGGCTGGAAGAGAAGCCCAGCCGCCCCGGCCGGCGTCCGACGATGCCTTGATGCGCGGCTCGCTAGCCCCTTGCGCTGGCGGGGCCTTTGAGTCCCTTCGCCTCGCAGGAGACGGTGTTGCCCTCGCCGCTGGAGGAGCCGATGACCTCGAGGTGGTCGAATTTGTCCTTCATCTCGGCCTTGGACTTGCCGCGCAGGACGAAGACCTCCGAGACGCACACGTGGTCGCAGGCGCGAATCTGGCACGGGCCCTTGCTGTACTGGAATTTCTTGCCTTCCAGGACGCGCGCGAGCTTGAAGTGGTCGCGGGGCTTGTAGAGCTTGGTCTCCTTCGCCGTGTCCAGGATCAGCCGCGTGAGGTCGTGGGCGAGCATTCCGTAGCTCGAGCACGGACGCTTGCGGCGCGCCAGGAACTTCTTGTTGAGCACGTCGGAGGCCGGGTATTTGCCGGCGAGGGAGGGGTGCCACATGATCGCGGCGTTGAAGCCCTCGTAGGAGCCGGGACCCACGGCCTCGGGGATGGTGATCTCGGTGGCGCCGAGCACGATCTTCACCTTCTTGTCGAGCCCCGCCTCGCGCGCCTGCTTCACGAAGGCGACCTGCCGCTGCCCCCAGCACAGGACGAAGAGGATGTCGGGCTTCTCCTTCAGAATCCTCGGGAACGTCGCGGAATAGTCCATTGAGGTCGGGAACGGCACCCATGAGACGGAGCTGTCCGCGTTCCAGGAGAGGTTGAAGTCCTTCGTCAGCTTCTTGAAGGCGGGGATGAACATTTTGGGCCAGATGTAGTCGTCGAAGAGGCAGTGAATCTTCTTGCCCACCTTGTTCTCGGCGATGTAGGTGATCGAGCTCGCCGCCAGCTGATACGGCGTGGTGTTCGCCGTGAAGAACAGGGGCGACATCTTGTTCGCGTTCCCCGGGGTGGAGAGAATGTGCTGGGGATAGTTCGCGTAGATGATTTTGCGCTTGCGGGAGAACTCGTTGAGCCGGATCTCCTCGGGGCCGACCATGGAGCCAGCGATGAAGTCGACCCGGTGATTGTCGATCAGGTCGAGGGCGTGCGTGGTGGTCTGGTCCCATTTGAACTGATCGTCGCGGAACAGAAGCTTGACCTTGCGCCCGTCCACGCCGCCTTCCTTGTTGACGTCCTCGATGGCGATCTTGACGCCTTCCACCTGGTCGAAAGCCTCGGTGGAGTAGGGGCCCGTCGTCGGGTGGATGGAGCCCCATTTGATCGGGCGCGCGCCGAGTCCCTCCTTCAGGAAGGGGGGCGCCGTCTGCGCGGCGACGACGCCGCCGACAAGGCCGGCGCCTTTCAGGAATTTTCTGCGGTCCAAACGACTCATGGATGCTCCTCCTTTTGATGGCCGGACGCCATGAATGCGTCCCGCGTCCGAGAAGAACCAGCGAAGCGGCCTCGTGCGGTTCCGCACGTCCCCTGCAATCGCTTGCAGGGCGATGGATTGTCGCGCTGTCGCTGTTGCCCCGTTCGCTTCTTTTACGATGCGAGGAATCATAAAGTCCCGCCGCCCCGATGTCAAGAAGCGAAAAATCGGCCCGCTGCCGCCTTTCTCCGCTTTGCGCGGCGCGGGCTCCATGAAGCCGGGCGCGATTTTTTGACATTCGGCGGGGCGTGTGTTTTTTATGCGGCTTCACGCGGCGAAGAATCGGCGCCGGCTTTCTTCCGTTGCTATGATCCCTTCCGGGAAGGAGTTGCGCGATGTTCAAGAAGATTCACCACGTGGGGCTGATCACGGACGATATGGAGCGCACCGTGGAGATGTTTCAGGAGAAGCTGGGCTGCGAGCCGAACCGGGTGCAGGTGGCCGACACCGGCTGGGCGTGCGCCACGTTTCTGCGCATGGGCGACGTGGAAATCGAGATCATGCAGCCCTACGACCCGGAGAACCACTATACCAAGATGCTCGAGCGAAACGGCGGCCCCTGCCTCTCGCACCTCGCGCTCTCCACGCCGGACACGGGCGCGGCGGGCAAGCACTTCGTTGATGGCGGCGTGAAGTTTCTGGACGGCTTCGGGCCGGGAACCTACACCCCCCGGGGATATGAAATTCTCTTTCTCGACCCCGCCGAGACCGAGGGCATCGTCATCCAGGTGGCCTCGGACGCCCCCGCGAAGGACATGGGGTATTGACGTCTCCGGGCGGAGGGAGAGTTGCTTGGCGGGACGCCCGGAATCAAAGGGGGAGCGCGTTCGCGGCTTCTCGCTTCATTGGCGCGGCGGGCGGCCTGCGCGCCTCGGCGGGGACGTCGGGAATCTCGTCGGCCTTCAAGCACTCGCTTTTGGTAACGGCTTCCAGCAGTTTCGCCTGTTTGGGATAGCCCGCGACCGTCGCCTCCAGTGCCCAGAGCAGTTCGAGCAGCTCCGTCGTGAACTGTCCTGTCCAGCTTTTGGGGCGTAGGTCGTCGAGAGGCGAGGATTTTCTGCCCGCGCCTTTCTTCATACGGTATTTCAGCCAGGACTGGACGGGCTTGAGGTTTGACACCCGAAAGTCATAGACCTCCGGCGGCACGGGGGAGAATTCACCCGCGCCGACGTGGAGCGTCCGCGTCGTTTCGGCGTAATGGAATTTTTCGGGGTAGCCGTCCTCCTCGCGGGGGACGGCCTTGACGCATCTGGCCTTCCCGCGCGGAATTCGGCCGCGAGATTCGCCGTCCGGGACGAGGCGCTCGCCATAGGTGTGCAGCCAGAGCAATCGCGCGCCGACCTCTCGCAGCCGCTCGAAGAGGGCGGCGTCCTTCGTGAGGGGAACGCGCAGTTCATTTGTTCCCAATTCGTTCTCGAACCGACTGGTGAAGGCCGGTTGCGCCAGCGCGCCATAGACGTAGGCGGCGAAATCCTCCGGCGCGACCTCGCGCTCGTATGCCGCGCCGAGGAAGTCGAGAAGTCCGGGCAGAATGTTCGTCTCCGAGGCGTCGCCGGCGCGGTAGAGAGGGATAACGTCTTTTCCGCCGCTCTGGAAGTGATGAAGATCGGGAATCAACGCAGACGCCGTAAGCGCGGGCCCGGCTCCCAGGGCTTGAGAGTGCAGACTCGTCAGGTACATCTGCCGTTCGCCGTGGACGCGCCAGAGGTCGGGACGGGGACGGGACATCAAGCGACCATCCGCGATGACGTAATGGCGGTCGAAAGAACGATAGGCGTATCGTTGCGTTCTGGGGAGCGGAGCGTCGCTGGGCAGTTTGGCGATCGGCGTCGAATCACTTTTGCCCGCCAGAGCAACGCGATATGTCCCGGAGACGGTGCGATCTTCGGTTTCACGGAATGCCTCGGAACGGTCGGCGGCCTGCAAAAGCGCGCGCCATCGGCGTTCCAAAGTTTCCGCATTTGGCGCGATGGGCCATGTTCGCTTGAGTTGCACGCCCGATTGCTGCCAGGGCATGAGGTCGGTCAGTAGCGGCCAGTCAAAGTATTCTCCTTCGCCCGCCGGACGGAAGGGGGCCCGCCAGTCGTTCGGGCAGTCACGCCATTCCACAGAGGAGAAATCATTGATAGCGTCGAGTGTGTCCAGTTTTGCCTCTCGCTTGCCCTCTATGCGGGCGTAGCGCGTCGTGGCGGGCTTGTTCGACCTCGCTTCATTCGAGCGGAAAGCCACGGAGATGGCGACGGGCGTCTGAATGGCAAATACGTTTTCGTCCCTGCGCAATCCTCGCCCCTCTCCGCCGATATCGAGGATCCATATTTCATCGCAAAGGCAGCGCATGTGCTCGCGCATCCCGCAAAAGGCGTCGCCGTCAAGATAGCTCGACGCGCTGATGAAGCTGACGATGCCTGTGCCTTGGGTCGCGTCGTGCTCGAATGCCTTCCACAATGCCCAGCGCCAGAAATAGACGTAGAGGTTGTAGAGATTCTTAAGGCGAACGCCGTGGCCGGCGGCTTTGGCTGGGTTGAGAAAATCCTTCAGGATAGCGCGCTCCCGCCTTCTTCGCATGGCTTGGGCGGGCGAGAGTTTCCTGTCTCTGCCTCTTTTGTCCTTTACGACGTTGCCGTTGGGCAGAGGGTCGCCGAAGCGAACCCATCCGCCGGCGCGGGCGAGGTCGGTTTCGCTTTCCGCGTCCACAGCGTCGTGCCTGTCGTAGGGCGGGTTTCCAAGACAGACGATGACGGGAACCTCGCTTTTGACCTTGAGAGCTTTTTCGTGCTGGTCGGCGATGGGCTGTAGGATAAGCGTCATCTGCGGCGGCTCGGCGTAGGGACTTTCGAGGGTGTTGGTCAGATAAATTTGCGTTCCGCCGGCTGGCATTGTCGCGCCGCGTTCGCGCAAGGCGCGGCTGACGCGCAACTCGGCGACGGCGTAGGGGCCGACCATCAACTCGAACCCGTAAAGGTTCTCGGCCAGCGCGGCGGCTTGGCCCGCCACCGCGCCCGTCCCCTGTTCGGTTTCGACGCGGCGAAGGGCATGCTCAATGACGCCGAGCAGATAAGTGCCTGTTCCGACGGCGGGGTCAAGGGTAACGACGCCGGGGTCGGCGAAGCCGAGCGGCTTGTTCAGCCGTTTGACGAGCAGGCTGTCGATCAGGCGAATCTGGGCGCGGACGACTTCGACCGGGGTGTAATAGACACCGGCGTCCTTGCGCAGTTTGGGGTTGTAGGCGGCGAGAAAATCCTCGTAGAAGTAGAGCCACGGGTCTTTGGACCCGCTGAGCGTGTCGAGCGGGACGATGGCGATCACGCGCAGGAGCAGGTCGAGGGAAGCCGTTGTTTCCTCGCAGGCTTCCGGGACGGTCAGGACTTGCAGGGCGCGCGAAAGCAGGTTGTGTTGCTCTTTGAGCTTGGCTTGGGCGTTTTCGAGCGTGAGCGGGTCTGCCCCTTCGCTTCGGCCCAAGAGCAGGGCGAAGGTAACAGTCTGAGCGTAAGCGTCGGCGAATTGTTCATCCGCGGCGTCTGGAAATAGAAGCTGCCGCCAGTCCTTGGCGAGGCGGACGAGCGACGATGCCGGGTTCCTGAGCGCGTCGATCACGTCGTCCCGAAGGAACCGGCACAGTGGAGCGAGCTCTCCGGCGAATCTCTTGAGGTCGATTCCGCCCTTGCCGTCCCGGGGCAGGAACGGTTGCCATTGGAGAAAATCGCGCAGGAGGACTTCAACTGCGCGGGCGGCTGCGGCTTTGGCGGCTTTTGGGCCGTCTTTGGCGACATTGCCCGAAAGGCGAACGACCCCTCTCTCCAGCTTGCCTCTTCTGTACAGCGCCCATTCGTTGCCGTCCGTGTAGAGAATGTTGGGGATGTTGGAGAAGCGCTTGAACTGTTCACGGTTATGGCCTTTGAACCGGACGCCGTCCGCGCCTGCGCCGGGGGCTTTCAGTTCGACGTATCCGGCGAGCAGATCGTTTCGATGGACGGCGTAATCGGGACGGCCGAGGTGATCGGGCAAGCGCGCTTCGCCGGTGCAGACGACCTTCCACCCAAACGCATCGGCCGCGCCGGCCATGAAGGTCTCGAATGGCGTGCGCAACTGATCTTCCGGATCACCGGGCGTAATCTGCCCTGTTTTCTCCGTCACCGAAGCGGCGAAGGCTCGCAGGGCTTCACGGATTGAGGCTCTACTGTTCATCGATCGAGCCTTCCGAATCCTCTCCGGGCGAACCGCTTGTTTCCGCCTCACACCCCCAGGTAATACTTCTTCACGAGTTCGTGGCCGACGAGGGCCTCGGTGTCCCTGCCCTCGAAGGCGATCTCGCCGTGGACGATGATGTAGCCCCGATCGGCGATCTTGACCGCCTGGTTGAAGTTCTGCTCGGCCATGAGGACGGTGAGGTGGTATCGCTCCTTGAGCTCGCGGATCTTGGCGATCACCCGGCTCACGAGGATGGGCGCGAGTCCGACGGAGGGCTCGTCCACGAGCAGCACCCGGGGGGCGGACATGAGGGCGCGCGCCACGGCCAGCATCTGTTGCTCGCCCCCGCTCATGCTGCCGGCGAGCTGGCGCTTGCGCTCCCCGAGCACGGGAAACGCCTCGAAGGCGAAGGCGAGGTTGCGGTCTATCTCGCGGCGGGCCGCCTCGCGGTAGGCGCCCAGAAGCAGGTTCTCCTCCACCGTCAGGCGCGGAAAGAGGCGCCTGCCCTCGGGCACGAGCGTGACGCCCAGGTTCACGATCTCCTCGGGGTTCCTGCCCGCCAGGCCGATGCGCTCGCCGTCGGCCTCGAGGTAGATTTCCCCCTCGTCGGGCCGCACCATGCCCATGATGCACTTGATGAGGGTGCTCTTGCCGTTGCCGTTGGTGCCGAGCAGCACGACGGTTTCCCCGTCGTTCACCTCGATGGAGACCCCGTGCAGGACGCGGACGGCGCCGTAGCCGGCCGAGACGTTGTCCACGACGATCCTATGCGCCAAGGTAGGCCCTTTCCACGTCCGCGTTGTTGACGATCTCGTCGGGCGTCCCCTCGGCGATCTTCCGGCCCGCGTCAAGGACGACGATGCGCTCGGAGAAACTCATGACCGCCCGCATGATGTGCTCGATCATGATGATGGTGAGGCCCTCCCCGTTCAGGCGAACGAGGATTTCGAGGATGTCGTCCACCTCGGAGTTCGAGAGGCCGGCCATCGCCTCGTCCGAGATGAGCAGGCGCGGCTTGGCCGCCATGGCGCGGGCGAGTTCGAGCTTGCGCAGTTCGATCTGGGTGAGACCCCCGGTGCGCACTTCCGCCTTGTCCGCCAGCCCCATGATTTCGAGGATTTCCATCGCCTCCCCGCGCAGGTCCGCCCCCCGCGCGTGCTGGTGGGCGGCGTATTCGAGCGGGATGCAGAGGTTCTCGATCACCGTCATGCTCGTGAACGGCTTGGGAATCTGAAAGCTGCGGGCGATGCCCAGGCGGGTGCGCTTGTAGGCGGGGGTGGCGGTGATGTCGCGGCCGCCGAACGCGATGCTGCCCTCGTCGTTCGCCAGCGCGCCCGAGATGCAGTTGATGAGCGTGGTCTTGCCCGAGCCGTTGGGGCCGATGAGGCCGAAGCGTTCGTTCTCCCTCACGTGCAGGTCCACGCCGGAGAGGGCGCTGAACCCGCCGAAGCGCTTGCTCACGCCGCGCGCGTCGAGGAGCCTGTCCTCGCTCATGACGCCGCCCTTCCCGCCACGCGCGCGCGGATTTTGGCGAACAGGCCCACGAGGCCGTCCGGGGCGAACACGACGAAGCCCACGAGCAGGCTGCCCACGATGAGGAGGTTCATCTCCGAGGAGAGGGTGACGGTGGCGATCTGCTGGGCCGTGCCGACGAGCGTTGCGCCGATGAGCGGGCCGAGCCAGGTGGTGGCGCCGCCGATCATGGGCATGGCGAGGCTGTTCACGGCGTAGTCCAGGTGAAAGGCCGAGGTCGGTTCGATATAGACGACGAAGTAGGAGAACGGCGCGCCCGCGACGCCCATCAGCGCCCCGCTCACCGTGGTGGCGAACAGCTTGATCTTGAGGATGGGCACCCCCATGCACTCGGCCGCCTCCTCGTTGTCGCGGATGGCCGCCATGCCCCGGCCGACCCAGGAGTGCTCGATGAGCCAGGCGCTCGAGACGGCGATCACCGCGAGCGACGCCATGACGAAGAACAGGAACTCGTCGTAGTTCGAGAACAGCGGCACGCTCCTGGGCTTCAGGATGGCCGTGCCCGCGCCCCCGCCCACGTAGTCCCAGTTCGAGATGACCATCTGGAGCACGACGGCCAGCGCCAGGGTGGCGATGGAGAAGAAGACGCCCTTGAGCCTGAGCGTGAGGTAGCCGATGCCCAGCCCCAGAAGCCCCGAGACGAGGCCGCCCGCGACGAGCAGAACGTAGAGGGGCGGCTTCCAGGTCTTGATGAGGGCGACGGCGGTGTAGGCGCCCATGGCGAAGAACCCGGCCGTTCCGAAGTTCACGTAGCCGGTGTAGCCGCCCAGGATGTTCCAGGCGGTCGCCAGGACGATGTATTGCAGGACGACGTAGGCCGCCTTGTAGTAGAAGCGGTTCTCCATCTGGATGGTGATGAGGAACGCTCCCAGGATCAGCGCCGCCGCGACGATGAGGAAGGCGCCCTTGCCGCTCTTCAAGGAGCTACCTCCCGAACAGGCCCGACGGCCGCACCGCCAGGCAGATGAGCAGGATGCCGAACGAGACGGCCAGCGCCCAGGAGGGGCCGAAGAACGAGGAGGTGAAGCTCTCCGCGACGCCCAGGATGAGCGCGCCCACGAGGGTGCCGGTCATGCTGCCCAGCCCGCCGAGGACGGTCACCGCGAACACGCGGCCGATGTATTCGCGTCCGATGGTCGGCTCGACCGGGCCGATGATGATGAGCAGGGAGCCCGCGACGACGGCGGTGGCGATGCCGACGCCGAAGGCGACCGTCTTGATGCGGATGGGGTCCACCCCCATGAGCTGAACGGCCAGGCTGTCCTGCGCCACGCCCATGATCGCGCGCCCGAAGAACGTCCGGGAGAGAAAAAGATAGAGAGCGGCGGCGAGGATTCCCCCCACGAGGAAGGGCACGAACAGCCGGTAGGCGATGCCCACCGATCCGATGGACGTGGCCTTGCCGATGTAGAACGCCTGCACGAGGCGGTAGTCCACCCCGAAGGTGATGATGAGGACGACCTCGATGAGGAAGAAGATGCCGAAGAAAAAGACCAGTCCGCGCAGGGATTCCGCCCCCGTCTTCTCGAAGCTGTTGTAATAGACGCGATAGACCGCGACGCCCACGAAGTAGAAGGGAACGGCGAAGACGAGGCCGGCGAGTATCGGGTCGATCCCGAAATGATGGTTGACGTAGAAGGTCAGATAGGAGCCGAAGAGGATGAACGCCGGATGCGCGATGTTCACGACGTCCAGCAGGCCGAAGGAGAGCGAGAGTCCGGCGCTTATCGCGGCGTAGAAGCCGCCCAGAAGGATGCCCGCGATGAGCGCGTTGGCGAAGAATTCAAAGCTGAGCATGGATGTTCCTCTCCCGCGAGCCGGGGGGCGTGTCTCCCGCCCCCCGGCCGCTTCGCCGCTTCCGGTTCGTTACCTGGCTTTCTCGTAAGGGTAGATCAGGCTGCCGGACTTGAACGCCTCCGGATACAGCACCACCATCTTGCCGGGCTTGGTGAACTCCGCCATCTTGTTGCTCTGGATGTTCTGGAGCTGCACCTGGAACGTCCGCGAGGTGGCCCACTCGCCGTTCTTGCCGAACTTCACGTCGCCGACCACGGTGGAGTGGGTTTTGCTGCGGATGTAGGCGCCGATCTTCTTCTGATCGAAGCTCTTGGTGGCCTCGATGGCCTGCCCCAGCACCTGCACGTAGGCGTAGGCGAAAGGAGGCAGGTAGTAGCCCAGGGGGTCCAGCTTCTGCTTGGGCGCCTCTTTCTGATATTTCGCCAGGAACGCCTCGATGCCCGGGAATTTCAGGGTCTTTTCCGGCGCCCAGAACCAGTAGTTCGTGATGCCGTTCAGCAGCTTGCCGAGGTTCATCTGAATCGCGGTGTATTGCAGGCCGACCATGCCGCCCCCGAAGAGCTTGGGCTTCAGGCCGATTTCGTGCGCCGCCTTCACGATGCCGACCGAGCCGCCCGGGTAGGAGCCCACGTAGAACAGGTCGGGGTTCGCGGCCTTGACGGCGCGCAGAATCGGCGTGAAGTCGGTCGTGCCGGGGAAGGGATAGCGCTTGTCATAGACGACCTTGAAGCCGTATTTCTTGGCGTTCCTTCGCGCGCCGGAGACGGCGTTGCGCGCGAACTCCGAATCGGCCGAGAGCAGCGCGATCGTCTTGGGCCGCGGGTTCTGCTTCGCGGCGATCTCGAAGAAGCCCTCCGACCAGTCCACTATCGGGTCGGGGCCCGCGGGCATGATCTGGAAGTAGTTGTCGTATTTGAACTTGGCGTTCGCGTCGAGGCCGAACAGCCCCATGAACACCATGCCCCGCTCCATGACGATGGGCAGGGCGGGGACGATGAGGTTCGTCCCGTAGCCCGAGACGACGAAATCCACCTTGTCCACGTCAAGCAGCTTGGCGTAGATGCCGGGAACGTTGGCGGGCTTGGTCTGATCGTCGTAATAGACCAGCTTCACCTTGCGGCCGAGCAGTCCGCCCCTGGCGTTCACGTCGTCGCGCCAGATCTGCATGGCCAGCAGCGCGGCCTTGCCGGCGGGGCCGAGCGGCCCGGTTAGCGCCATGCTGAAGCCGATCTTGACCTCCTTCGCCGCCTGCGCCGAGGGCGCGAAGGCCGCCCCGGCCGCCAGCAGCAGCGAGAACCCGAAAATGACGCTCCTGATGATTTTTCTCATTTTCTCCTCCTTCTCGGATTTCAACCAGTCGTGAAGTTTCCTGTTTCAAAGGGCCGCACCGCATCGCAACGCCTGTTTTTGATGAAAGGAAAATCTAGCACAAAAACTCTCGTTTCACAAACGCAAACAGATCTTCCGCCGCAACTGCCCGCGGGCGTTCCCTCGAGGGCGCGTCGGCCGGCGGCGCGCCGCCGACTCATCGACGCGGGAGCGAAGCTTCCCCCATCCGGTATCTCACGGCGCGTAGCGCTCGATAACGTTTTCCGCGTGCGCGCGAACCTTGGGCTTTCCGCTCTTGCGCCAGTCCACCAGCAGCGCGCGCCGGGAGCAGGGGATGAACGCCGCCTCGTCGTCCTCAACCTCCTCCCGGGCGAAAGCCGCCATCTCCTCCCGGTGGTGGGCCTGCATCGTTTCGTCGATCCGTTCCCGGAACACCGGGCAGCCACCTGTCCGATTTGTCGGTCATCGCCGTATTCGCCGTCTCCGCCCCCATGAAGCCGCCTGCGAATGTCATCAGGAGAGAAAAAACGATTTGATGAGAAATTTCTGAATTTTTGCCTCGCGTCAAATCTTCACCCGGCCGTCCGCCAGATGGAGGATGGCCGAGGCGAGGATTTCCGCGCCCTTCACCACGTCGCCGAAGCGCGTGAACTCTTCCGGCGTGTGCGAGAGTCCCTTCACCGAGGGGATGAACACCATGCCCATCGGGCAGATCTCCGCCATGCGGCAGGCGTCGTGAACCCCGCCGCTCGAAAGCGCGAGCGCGGGGTGTCCCGTCTCGGCGGAGGCGCGCCTGAGCGCCCTCTGGATTTTCGGGGAGGCGGGGCATACGTCCAGCCTCTTCACGCCCAGGAGCTTCCCGCGCACCCCGCGCTCCTTTTCCACGTCGGCGAGGGTTTTTCGCATCCGC
This sequence comes from bacterium, assembly GCA_965242545.1. Taxonomy (GTDB): domain Bacteria; phylum UBA8248; class UBA8248; order UBA8248; family UBA8248; genus Bin107. The sequence goes on along the minus strand of OZ251456.1, from coordinate 2,068,294 downwards.
GCGAGGGCGTGCGTCATCGCCGCCTCGCTTCTGCTCCGCAAGTCGAAGGAGAGGCTCGCGCCTCCCGGCACGATGGAGACCCACCCGGGGCGCGCCGCCATTTCGCCGAAGGTGATCGTCAGGCGCTGCGAGGCGGGCGCGCGCTTTACGAAATCCTCCATGCGCACCATGAAGTCCGCCGCCGCCATGCCGGCGTCCCTTCGGTAGGGCATGGGCTGTCCGCCCGAGTGCGCCGCGACGCCCGTGAAGCGAACCTCGCCCCTCGCGTATCCCACCACCCTGTCCACGATCCCGATGGGCGTCCCGCTCGCTTCAAGAACCGGCCCTTGCTCGATGTGGAGCTCGATGAACGCCTTGAGCGCGCCCTTGCGGATGCGGCAGGAGCGCAGGCGCGCGGGGTTTCCTCCCGCTTTTTGGACGGCCTCGTAGAGGGATTTCCCGCTGGGCGGATGAATCGTCTCCCGCAAATCCTTCAAGCCCGCGGCGCCCGTCGCCACGCTGCTGCCGAACACCGTCATCCCGCAGGCGGACTCCTCCCCCACGAAGGCCGCCACCTCGATGGGATGGTCGTGGGCGCGTCCCGCCTCGCCGATGCGCCGCGTCGCCTCCAGCGCGGTGAGAACGCCCGCGGGGCCGTCGAATCGTCCGCCCGGGCTCTGCGAATCGAGATGGGAGCCGGCCATCACGGCGGGCAACCTCCGCGCGCCGCCCTCCTTTCTCCCGTAGAGATTCCCCACGGCGTCCACGCGCGTCGCAAGCCCCGCCTCCTTCATCCAGCCTTCGACGAGATCGCGCACCTGGTTGTAGGCGGGCGTGAACGCCACGCGGTCGAGACCCGTTCGCCCGTATTTTCCGATTTGCGCCTGGGCGTCGAACTCGCGCCTCATGCGGGCGCGGTTCGCCCGAAGGGGAGGGTTGGTTTTGGGAGGCATGGCTTGGACTCCTCGGAGGCGCGGGTCGGCCGAGGCCGGGCTCAGAAAAGGTCCGCCGGCACGGGGACTTCCTCGTAATCCTCGGGCTTCAGGGGATTTTCCGGCTCGATCCCCAGCATCCCGAAGTAGTGATAGGTCTGCCGCAGATGCTGGAAGGCGTGCCCCAAGGCGAGAATCATCAACTCATGCGCGGTGATGGGCCCCATGTAGCTCGACACCTTCCGGGAGAGCGCGCCTGAGCCGCCGGCGAGAAAGGCGTCGAGTTTCGCCTCGATTTCATCCCCGTAGGCGCAGATGTCCTCCGGGGCGCGGTAGGCGTCGGCCGCCGTCTCATACGCCCGCACCATCTCCTCGGTGTATTCTCCCGAGGCGTGCGCCCGCATCACCAGGTCCGGACGCTCGAAGCTGTGCCAGGTGAGCTGGCGCAGCGTCCGGGGCCTGCCCGGGGAAACCCAGTCGAGCGTTTCCTGCGGAATCTGGCGAACCGCGCGGCGCAGGGCGTCGAAGGCCATCCCGAAGAAGCGCCGCATTTTCTCGGCGGACAGGGGACCCGCCACGCTCCCCTCGATTCCGAAGACCTCGCGGAGCGCGTCCACGTCGTAGCCCACGACGACGGCCGCCCCTCGCGCGGAGACGGGCAGGGACTTCACCCCCAGCGCCTTGAGTTCCGCCCGGGCCTCGGGGTCGTTCGTGCAGTCCCTGTTGACGACCTCCAGTCCGTTCGACGAGAGAAACTCTCTCGTAAGGGCGCAGGTGTATCAGCCGTGCCGCGTATAGACCTTGACGGGTTCCATGGCTTCGCTCCCGGAGATGGGCGTCTCAATGGAATGATGCGCGAATCATAGCAGAACGGCGCGCGCAGGGAAAACGCCGGGAGAGACTTGGCGAATCCGGGCCGCGTGTTCTACTATCCGCGAATCGCGCCCGTCCGGCATGGCTTCGTGTGGGAGGACTCTGAAATGTCCAGGTGGTTCGTGAAGGGGGATGTTGACGGCTTCTTCGGGCTTTGGATGGACAATCTCGCCAGCCTTCTCGTAATCGTGAGTCTCCTCAAGTTCGTTCTCCAGTTTCCGGACGAACTCATTTTCGGGCGCGTGCTGCCCGCCGCGGCCCTGAGCATCCTGGGCGGCAATCTTTTCTACTCCTGGCAGGCGCGGCGCCTCGCCGAGCGCGAGGGTCGGGACGACGTGACCGCCATGCCCTACGGCGTCAACACGCCGACGATCTTCGTGTTCATCTTTCTCATCATGCTGCCCGTCAAAATCAAGACGGGAAGCGCCGAGGCGGCCTGGCAGGCGGGGCTGGCGGCCTGCTTCGTGAGCGGGATCATCGAAACCGCAGGCGCGCTGGTGGGCGACCGGCTGAGGCGGCTCGCGCCGAGGGCGGCCTTGCTCTCGGCGCTGGGCGGCATCGGGCTCACCTTCATCACCATGGGGTTCGCGTTCAGAATCTGGGAGAATCCGCTCATCTCCATGGTGCCGCTGGGAATCATCCTGCTCCAGTATTTCGGCGGATTCAGGCTGCCCTTCGGCTTGCCGGGCGGTCTCGTGGCGGTGGCGGCGGGCGTGATTCTCTCCCTCATGGTCCGGGGGTCGATCGACGTTCCCGCCGCCGTGGGCCTGACGTTTCCGTCTCTCGCGCTGGGCTCCCTGTTCGGGGCGCTGTTCGGCCCGCTGGGCTGGGATTTTCTCGCGGTCTCCATCCCCATGGGGCTGGCGACGCTCGTGGGGAGTCTGATGTGCCTCGAGAGCGCGGCCGTGGGCGGCGACAAGTTCGACACGAGAAGCTCCCTCGCGGTGAACGGCGCGGGATCGCTTCTCGCGGCGTGTCTGGGCAGCTGCTTTCCCACGACCATCTACATCGGGCACCCGGCCTGGAAGGCGGTGGGCGCGCGCTCGGCCTACAGCGCCATCAACGGGGTCGTGATTACGCTTCTCTGCCTCACCGGCTCGTTGGCGGCGCTCTCGAAAATCATTCCCGAAGAGGCGCTGTTCGCCATCATGCTCTGGATAGGGCTGATGATCGTCACCCAGGCGTTTCAGGCGACGCCGGCGCGACACGGCGCGGCCGTGGCCCTCGGGCTCGTCCCGACCATCGCCGCGTGGGGCCTTCTGGTGGTGGAGTCCGCCCTCCGGGGAGCGGGGACGAGCCTGCACAAGGTGGGCCAGGAGGCGTTCGCCAAGGCGGGCTTTCACCTGGCGGGGATGATCACCCTGGAGCGCGGCTTCATCTTCACCTCCCTCATCATCACGGCCGCGGTGGCGAAGCTGGTGGACAAGGAGCTGAAGCAGGCGGCGGGCTGGGCGCTGGCCGGCGCGGTGGCCAGCTGGTTCGGCATCATCCACGCCTGGCGCATCACGCCCTTCGGCGTGGACAGCGTCTTCGCCTGGGGGGCGGCGCCCGGGATGGCGCTCGGCTGGCTTCTCATGGCGGCCCTGTTCTTCGCTTTTTCGTTCGCGCCTTCGGAAGAGGGGGCGTCCTGAGCGCGGCCGCCGCGCGCCCGTCGTAAAGCGGGCGGTTTTCGCCTGCCGGGGAGGATTTTCGCGTGGGGAAGGAAGCGCCGTTCGATCTGGTGGCCATCGGCGGGGGCGTCGGCGGTCTGGTGGCCTCGGTCGGCGCGGCGCAGCTGGGCGCGAAGGTCGCGCTCGTCGAGAAGACGAAGCTCGGCGGCGACTGCCTGAACTATGGCTGCGTGCCCTCGAAGGGCCTCATCCGGGCGGCGCGGCTGGCGGCGCAGGCGCGCTCGATGCCCGCGTTCGGCATCGACGCCGGCGACGTCCGGGTCGATTTCCCCCGCGTCATGAAGCGCATGAAGGCGGCCCAGGCCCGCATCGGCGAGCACGACGCGCCCGAGCGCTTCGAGGGCATGGGAATCGAGGTGATCTTCGGAGACGGAGCCTTCACCGGCCCCGACACGTTTCAGGCGGGCGACAGGACGCTTCGCGCCAGGCGGTTTCTGCTGGCTACGGGCAGCTCTCCCTTCGTTCCCCCCGTCCCCGGCCTCGGGAGCGTCCCCTACCTCACGAACGAGACCGTTTTCGACCTTGAGGAGCTGCCGAGGCGCCTCGTGGTGCTGGGGGCCGGGCCCATCGGCCTGGAACTCTCCCAGGCGTTCCACCAGCTGGGCGCCGAGGTGGACGTGCTTCAGCGCGCGCCCAAACTCCTGCCGAGGCTCGACGCCGAGATGGCGGCGCTTCTGGCCGACTGCCTGAAGAAATCAGGCCTTCGTCTTCATTTCGAGGCGGACGCGCAAAAAATCGAGAAGCGCGGCGATGAGATTTTCATCGAGGCCGACACGCCGTCGGGGAAAAGGGAATGGGTCTGCGATCAGCTTCTCGTCGCCGCCGGCCGCTCGCCCAACGTGGGCGGCATGGAGCTCGAGAGGGCGGGCGTGCGCCATACCCCGCGCGGCGTGGAGACGGATGCGCATCTCCGAACGTCGAATCCGCGCGTCTTCGCCGCCGGCGACGTGCGGGGGCAGTATCTGTTCACCCACATGGCGGAGTATGAGGCGGGCGTGGCGCTCAGAAACATGCTGTTCAGCGCGCCGTTCGGCGTCCCGCTTCCGTTTCTCAGGAAAAAGGCGAACTACGACGCCGTTCCCTGGACGATCTACACCACGCCCGAGGCGGCGCACGTCGGCCTGGGCGAGGCGGAAGCCAGGGCGGCGCTCGGGGAGAATCGCGCGCAGGTGCTCCGCTTTCCGATGAGCCGGGTGGATCGAGCCGTTCTGGACGGCGAGACGGAGGGACTCTGCAAGGTGGTGTGCGACGAGAAGGGCAGGCTCGTGGGGGCCGATCTGGTCGGGCCCTCGGCGGGCGAGATACTGCACGAGTTCGTTCTGGCCGTCCGCAAGAAGATGCGCGTCCGGGAGGTGGTGGATACGGTGCACGTCTACCCCACCCTGGCCCAGGTGAACAAAAGGGCGGTGGGCCGCTTCTACGCCCGGAGGCTCTTTACGCCAGCCTTCAGGAAGAAGATGCGGCGCGTCTTCGGACTCCGGGGGCGTCTGGAGGTGCGCGACCCCGCCGATTCGGAAAGCCATGCTTCAGAAGGATGAGAGGGGCCGGGGGCCGGAATCCCTGATTTTCGCCTCGTTCGCGCCCAGGGCGCGGACGATTTCGCGCAGCAGCGACTCGCCCATTTTCTCCCTGCAGCGATCAATCTCTCCCCCGCATTCGCGCTTGAGGATCGATCCGTAAATTTCTATCGCGTTCAGGCGGGGGAGCCACGCGGCGGCGGGATAGCTTCCCGCCGTGCGCGCGGTTTCGGGAAGCGGGAGCGTCAGGAGCCGGATGGCGATGCCCCGCGCCTCGATTTCGCGCGCCGCTTCCGGATGAACCTCCTCCTTCATGACGTCGTCGAGGGTTCGATCCATCAGCAGGATTTCCTCCTCGGAGACTTCCGGGAAGAAGGACTCCATGAACTCGACGATCGCCGCTTCATCGGCCGGAACGTCGGGCTCTTTCGGGGGCGGGACGGCCAGCCTGTATTCCGAGAGTCTGGCGCTCCCGGTGAGGGCGAAGAAGAGGAGCGCGCCGAGGGCGATGACGCCCGCGAACCAGGCCAGCCCCGCAAGGGGATCGAGGTAGGGCTTCCACCACCAATATTGCAGGAAATTCCAATCGCCCAGAAGGTTCGCCATGAGGGATCATCCAGCGGATAAAGCGAACGGACAAGGAGCCTCCTTGCGTGTTCCGGGAAGTTTCGCGCTCTCATTTGACGGGATGAGGGAGACTGACGGGATGAGGGAGACGCGCCCGGCTTTCGAGGCCCGCGGGCGCGGAATTTCGCCGCGCCTTCCCGCGCGGGGCGCGCTCAATCCCCGAGGTTCAGAAACGCGGGCTTTTCCAGCGCGTCGGCCACCCATCGCAGGAATTTGACGCCCTCCGCCCCGTCGATGACGCGGTGATCGTAGGAGACCATGAGCGGGAGCATGAGGCGCGGCTCGAACGACTCTCCCGTCCAGAGCGGCTCCATGCGCGCCCGCGATACGCCCAGAATGGCGACTTCGGGCCACTTCACGATCGGGGTGAAATACGTGCCGCCGAAGCCCCCGAGGTTCGTGATGGTGATGGATCCGCCCTCCATGTCGTCCGGGGCGAGTTTTCGGGAGCGGGCGCGCTCGGCGGCTTCGCCCAGTTCCGCCGACAGCTCGAAGACGCTCTTCTTGTCGGCGTCCCGAATCACGGGAACGAGCAGGCCGTTTTCAGTGTCCACGGCGACGCCCACGTGAGCGTAGCGCTTGAAGACGATCTCGCCGGCCGCCGCGTCCACGCTCGCGTTGAAGTGCGGGAAGGCTTCGAGCGCGGAGGCGAGGATTTTTATCAGAACGGCGGTGATGGTGAGCTTTCCGCCGGCGTCTTCCGCCTTTCGGGCGAATTTTTTTCTCAAATTCTCAAGCTCGGAGACGTCCGCTTTCTCGCACTGGGTGACGTGGGGGATGAGCGTCCACGCGCGGGCGAGATTCGCGGATATCGCGCGCCGGATTCCGGACATCGGCTCGCGCTCGACCGCTCCCCAGCGAGCGAGGTCGGGCAGTTGAACCGGCGCGCTCATCCACCCGGGCGCGCCGACGCCCGGCGCGGCCCCTCCGCCCCGGGCCGCCGCGAACGCTCTCACGTCCTGCGCGGAGATTCTGCCTCCTGCGCCGCTGCCGGGCACCTCGCGTATGTCCACGCCCGCCTCTCGCGCGATTCTGCGCGCCGCGGGCGCCGCGGGCGCGGGCGTCCCCGCCCCCGGGGCGGGTTCGGGCGCGCGCGTCGGAGGCGCGGCTGTCGGGGCGGGCGGCTCGGGCGCTTTCGACGCAGCTTCCCCGGCGTCGCCTGACGCCGGGGCGGATTCCGCGCTCGCGCCGCTTTCTTCGATGACGAGAATGGCGGCGCCCACCTCGGCGTCATCGCCGGGTTCGATGCGAATTTCCGTGATCCTGCCCTCGACGGATGAGGGAACCTCGATGAGCGCCTTCTCGGTCTCCACTTCCATGACGGGCTGATCCAGCGCGATGGTCTCGCCCACGCTCACCAGAATCGAGATCACCTTTCCCGACTGGATGTTTTCCCCCAATTCGGGGAGTCTGAATTCGGTGGTCATGCGGGTCCCTCGGGGTTTGAATCAGGAAATCATCGGGTTGGCTTTTTCGGGGTCGATCTCCATGTCCCGCATCGCCCTGCGCGCGAGCTCGGGGGAGACGCTCTTCTCGCGCGCCAGACCGCATAAGGCCGCGAGCGCGATGTAGCGCGCGTCGATCTCGAAGAAATCCCTGAGAGACGCTCTCGATTCGCTTCTGCCGAACCCTTCGGTTCCCAGCGAAATCATGGGCGCCGGCGCCCATTTGGCGATTGAATCGGGCGTGGCCTTCACGTAGTCCGAAGCCGCCACGCAGACGCCGCGCGCCTGTCCCAGGCATTGCGTTACGTAAGGCGTTCTCGGCGCCCGGTCCGGATGCAGCATGTTCCATCGCTCGGCTTCGAGGGCGTCGCGCCGGAGTTCCTTGTAGCTCGTGACGCTCCACGCGTCCGCGGCGACCGAATAGCGGCGCTCCAGGATTTCCTGCGCCTTGAGCGTCTCGTTCATAATGGTGCCGCTGCCCAGCAACTGCGCCCTGAGTCCCGACTTTTTCTCCGATGGCCTGAAGAGATACATGCCTTTCAGAATGCCGCTTTCCGCGCCCTCCGGCATCGGCGGCATGGCGTAGTTCTCGTTGTAGGCGGTGAGGTAGTAGAAGACGTTTTCCTGCTCCTTGTACATTCGGCGAATCCCGTCCTGGATGATCACCGCCATCTCGTAGGCGAAGGCCGGGTCGTAGGTGAGCAGGTTGGGAACGGGATAGGCGAGGAGGTGGCTGTTGCCGTCCTGGTGCTGGAGCCCCTCCCCGTTCAGGGTGGTCCGGCCGGCCGTTCCTCCGATCAGGAAGCCGCGCGCGCGCATGTCCGCCGCGGCCCAGATGAGGTCTCCGATGCGCTGGAAGCCGAACATCGAATAGTAGATGTAGAACGGAATGGTGTTCACGCCGTGCGTGGCGTAGGCGGTTCCGGCGGCGATGAACGAGGCCATCGACCCCGCCTCGGTGATGCCCTCCTCCAGAATCTGCCCGTCCTGCGCCTCCTTGTAGTAGAGCAGGCTGTCGCGATCGACGGGCTCGTAGAGCTGGCCGGCGTGGGAGTAGATGCCGATTTGCCGGAAAAGCGCCTCCATGCCGAACGTTCTGGCCTCGTCGGGGACGATGGGGACGATGAGCCTGCCCAGTCCCTTGTCGCGGAGCAGCTTGCTCAGGAGGCGGACGAACACCATGGTCGTGGAGACTTCGCGCCCCTCCGTGCCCCGGAAGAACTCCTCGAAGAGGTCGGCGGGCGGGGGATCGAGCGGCGTGGAGGCGCTTCGCCTGGTCGGGACGTAGCCTCCCAGCGCCTCCCGCTTTTCCTTGAGATAGATGATTTCCGGGCTGTCCTCCGGCGGCTTGTAGAACGGCGCCTGGACGACGTCCTCGTCGGAGATGGGAATCTCGAAGCGCGTCCGGAATTCCTTGAGCTCGTCCTGGTTGAGCTTCTTCTGCTGATGGGTGATGTTCCGGCCCTCGCCGCTTTCGCCCAGGCCGTATCCCTTCACCGTCTTGGCGAGGACGACCGTGGGGCGATCCCGGCATTCCATCGCGGCCCGGTAGGCGGCGAACACCTTTTCGGGGTCGTGTCCCCCGCGGCGCATCCTGCCGAGCCGCTCGTCGGAGAAGGCGTCGGCCATCGCCCTGAGCCGCTCGTCGACGCCGAAGAAGTGCTCGCGCAGGTAGCGGCCCTTGTTCGCCTCCTGGACGCTGTATTTCTGATATTGCCCGTCCACCGTCTCGCCCATGCGCCGGAGCAGGACGTCCTCATCGTCCATCGCCACCAGAGGGTCCCAGTCGTCCCCCCAGATGACCTTGACGACGTTCCACCTCGCGCCCCGGAAGGCGGCCTCGAGCTCCTGGATGATTTTGCCGTTTCCGCGCACCGGGCCGTCCAGCCGCTGGAGGTTGCAGTTGATGACGAAGATCAGGTTGTCGAGCTTCTCCCGCGCGGCGAGGGTGATGGCGCCCAGGGATTCGGGCTCGTCCATCTCGCCGTCGCCCAGGAACGCCCATACCTTCTGGCCGGTGGCGGGCTTGAGGCCGCGGTCCTCGAGATAGTGCAGATACCGCGCCTGGTATATCGCCATGAGGGACGAGAGGCCCATGGATACGGTGGGGAATTCCCAGAAATCGGGCATGAGCCAGGGGTGCGGATAGGAGGAAAGACCGCCGCCCTCCTTGAGCTCGCGCCTGAAATTCTCGAGGTTCGTCTCCGTCAGGCGTCCCTCCAGGAAGGCTCTGGCGTAGATTCCGGGCGCGCTGTGGCCCTGGAAATACACGAGGTCGCCGCCGCAGGGGTGGCTTTTCCCCCGGAAGAAGTGATTGAACCCGATCTCCAGCAGCGTGGCGGCCGAGGCGTAGGTGGAGATGTGGCCGCCGATGGAGGCGTCCTCCGTGTTGGCGCGCGCCACCATGGCCATCGCGTTCCAGCGGACGAGGCTCTTGATGCGCCGCTCGACGCGCCGATCTCCGGGAAAGGGGGGCTGCCTTTCGAGGGGAATGGTGTTGATGTAGGGGGTGTTCGCCGAGAAGGGGCGAACGACGCCCGAGCGGACGGCGTGAACCTGCAAATGGCGAAGCAGGGTCTTCGTCCGCTCGACGCCCCTGGTTTCCAGAACGTGGTCGAGCGATTCGAGCCACTCTTCCGTCTCGACGCGGTCGAGTTCCGTTTCCTCCCCGGAAGCGGCCGCGCCCGACGGGTCGGGCAGATAGCGCGAGTCGCCGGACTCGCCCCGGTTCGCCCCGTTCGACGACGCCGGCGCCTCGCCCGGAGGAGCCTCTCCGGTTCGCTGAGGGTTCGTCTCCATCCGCGGGCTTCTCCCATGAGGTTGTCAACGGGCCCCGAATATACCACGTTCGCCGGGAAACGGAAAACGCCCGGCGCGAACGCCCGGAGCGGCGGCTTCGGGAGGGAGCGCGGAGTCCCGGTTTTCGCCCCGCGGAGCGCCCGGACGGCGGGCCGCCGGACGGCGCTTTTTTCGGGAGAAATGCCGCCGATTCTTCCCAAGTCCCTTGTTTTCAGATTGTTGATGTTTCTCCTTTTCGCCTCGAAAGGTCGCCTTTTCGCTTCAAAAGACCGTGAATTCGCTTGATTTCGCCGAATTGAAAATAGCCTCCTTTCGATGGATGAAGCGCCGAAAAACCGCCCCTTTGTTCTCGCGTCGGGCGCGTTTTCAGTGTCCTTTTTCGGGATTGTTCGGGAAAACGGCAAATGCGGGCAAACGCGCGCGGAGGAAGGACGAGGCCGGGAGACGGCTTCGCCCTCGCGAGGGACGCGTCCATGTATGCGTCCCACGTCGTTTCGTGAGAATGGCGGGCGATGCGCGAACCGCCGCCCCTCCTTGCCGCGCGGCGCGAGGCTCGCTATGTTGACGCCATGTCAACGGGAGATTCTCCGATACATGCGGCGCGCCTGACGCCCGGCGAATTCATCGCCAAGTGGCGGGCGTCGGAGCTCAAGGAGCGATCGGCGGCGCAGGAGCACTTCATCGACCTGTGCCGTCTGCTGGGCGAGCCTTCCCCGGCCGAAGCCGACCCGACCGGGGAGCATTACTGCTTCGAGCGCGGCGCGCGCAAGGACGGGGGCGGCGCGGGCTGGGCGGACGTGTGGAAGCGGGGCTGCTTCGCCTGGGAATACAAGGGCAGGCACAAGAGCCTCGACGCCGCCTTCGATCAGCTCAGGCAATACGCCCTCGCGCTCGAGAACCCGTCCCTGCTCATCGTCTCCGACATGGCGCGCTTCCGCGTCCGCACCAACTGGACGAACAGCGCGAGCGAGACGCACGAGTTCACGCTCGACGACCTGGCCGACGCCGCCTGCCGCGACAAGCTCAAATGGGCGATGGCCGACCCCGAGCGGCTCCGGCCCGGCGAGAGCAGGCGGGAGATCACCGAGCGCGCCGCGGCCGTCTTCGCCGGGCTCGCGCGGAAGCTGCGGGAGCGCGGCGAAGAGCCGGAGCGGGTGGCGCGCTTCGTCAACCGGCTGGTGTTCTGCATGTTCGCCGAGGACATCGGCCTTCTGCCGAACGACATGTTCACCCGGATGCTGGAGGAGGCGCGCAGGCGGCCCGGGGATTTCGCCGACCTCGCGCGGGCGCTGTTCGGGGCAATGGCGAAGGGCGGGCGCGTGGGCTTCGAGGCGGTGGCGTGGTTCAACGGCGGCCTGTTCGACGATGACGCCGCCCTGCCGCTCGAAAGCGCCGAGATAGAAGCCGCGCTCGCCGCGGCGGCGCTCGACTGGTCGGAAATCGACCCCTCCATCCTCGGGACGCTGTTCGAGCGCGGGCTCGACCCGGGCAAGCGCAGCCAGCTCGGGGCGCACTACACGGATCGCGAGAAGATCATGCGCATCGTCGAGCCGGTCGTCGTCCGCCCCTGGCTCGCCGAATGGGAGCGGGCGAAGGCGGAGATGGGCGATCATCTCGACCGCGCGGACGCGGCGAAAAAATCCTCCCCGGCGCGAAAGCGGGCGCGCGAGCGGGCGAACGAGGCGCTGCGCGGCTTTCTGGCGCGGCTGCGGGCCTTTCGCGTCCTCGACCCCGCCTGCGGCTCCGGCAATTTTCTCTACCTCGCCTTGCAGGCCCTCAAGGACCTGGAGCATCGGGTTCAGCTGGAGGCCGAAGCCCTGGGCTTTCAGCGCGAGTTTCCCGGCGTCGGCCCCGCCGGCGTCCGGGGAATGGAAATCAACCCCTACGCCGCCGAGCTCGCCCGCGTCTCGGTGTGGATAGGCGAGATTCAATGGATGCGGCGCAACGGCTTCGCCGAGAGCCGCGACCCGATTCTCAAGCCGCTCGACGCCATCGAATGCCGCGACGCGATTCTCACCCCCGAAGGCGAGGAGCCGGACTGGCCGGAAGCCGACGTCGTGATAGGCAATCCGCCGTTTCTGGGATATTCACCCATGCGAGAGGTGCTGGGGGATGATTACACCGAGAACGTGCGAGATATTTACAAAGATTCTGTGCCCGCCTTCGCCGATCTGGTCTGCTACTGGTTCCACAAGGCGGGGAAACTCGTGACCGAAGGGAAAATCGCCCGCGCCGGCCTCGTGGCGACGAACTCCATCCGGGGCGGGCGCAACCGCGCCGTTCTGGATCGGATCGTAGAGGGCGGCGTCATCTTCGACGCCTTCTCGAACGAGCCCTGGGTGGTCGAGGGGGCGGCGGTTCGCGTTTCGCTGGTCTGCTTCGCCTCGAAAGGCGCTGGCCTGCCCAGGCGGCTGGACGACGCCGAAGTTTCAAACATCAACGCCGATCTGACGGCGGGAACGGCGGACGTCACGAAAGTGAGAAAGCTCGCTCGCAATCGCCATGTTGCCTTTGTCGGCGGCATGAAGAAAGGCGCGTTCGACGTTCCCGGGGACCTGGCCCGCGCCTGGATCCGCCTGCCCGCCAACCCGAACGGGCGTCCCAATTCGGACGTGCTGAAGCCCTGGATGAACGGCATGGACGTGACCCGGCGAGCGCGGGATATGTGGATCATCGACTTCGGGCATGAGATGAGCGAGGCGGACGCCGCGCTTTACGAGGCGCCTTTCGCCCACGTCGCTGAACACGTCAAGCCGGGGCGGGATCGCAACCGCCGCGACGATTTGCGGCGTAACTGGTGGAGGCACGACCGCTCGGGGCAAACGCTGTTCCGGCGGATCGACGCGGTATCCCGCTATATCGCCACGCCGCGGGTCGCCAAGCATCGCCTGTTCGTCTGGCTCGACGCGCGCATCTGCCCCGATTGCGCGCTGATCGCCGTCGCGCGGGACGACGACGCGACTTTCGGGGTGCTGCACAGCCGGTTTCACGAGGCGTGGTCGCTCAGGCTCGGCACCAGCCTGGAGGATCGCCCCCGCTACACGCCCACCACGACTTTCGAGACCTACCCTTTCCCCGAGGGGCTTTCGCCGGACGTCCCCGCCGCCGATTGCGCGGAAGACCCGCGCGCGGCCGCCATCGCCCGGGCCGCCCGGCGGCTGGACGAATTGCGCGAGCGGTGGCTGAACCCGCCCGAATGGGTGGAGTGGATTGCCGAGCCGGGCTATCCCCCGCGTCCCGCGCCGCGCGGGGAGGCGCCCGCCGCCGAGCTCAAAAAGCGCACCCTCACGAACCTCTACAACGCCCGCCCGAGGTGGCTCGCCGACGCCCACGCCGAACTCGACGCCGCCGTCGCCGCGGCCTACGGCTGGCCGGCCGACGTTTCGGAAGAGGACGCCCTGGCGGAGCTGCTGAGGATGAATCTGGAAGCGGGGGAATGAGGGGATTTCACCTTTTCGGGAAGGCGGGGGCTTCGCAGGGGCGGTTCTCCGGCTTTCGCAGGGGGCGCATACATGCGTTCCGCGCCGTTCCGCGAAAATGGCGGGCGGTTCGAGGAACCGGCCATTATTCCGCCGGAGAGGCGGCGTCGCTGGCCTCGCGTATCGCGCGCGTGAGACGGCCGACGGTCGTCGATGGGTTTCCGTATGGCCTGCCTCCTTCCTTCCGCTTGCGCAACAATTCCTCGCCGCGCCGCTCGGCTTCTTCGACCCGGGTGACCAGATCATCGCAATCGGGCGTTCTCGCGCCGTCGATTTCATATTCCGGGCGCAGGTGCTCGAGCTTCCTCTGCATGTCGCGGCAGTTTTCGGGCCGGTCGTGATCCCCCTCGTGGAGGATCAGCCAGAGCTCGAAGCACGGGTTGGACCGGGCGATATGGACGCCGTTGTCTTCGCAAAGCCTCACCGCTTCGTCGAAATTAGGGTGTTGGTCCCGGTCGAACACGGCCCAGACCTGATCCCCTTCCTCGAAGGAATCCTTCTTCCGGCGGCGATTTTTCCCGGCTTCTTCAGCGGCTTTTTCCGCGATGGTTCGGGGAACGCCCACGCCGCGGTGGGTTTTCACGGAGATGATCGCGTTTCGACTGATCGCCTTATTGATCGCCTTGAAGTAGGCGGGCTCCGTATTCCTGCCCTCGCAGAACAGAACGAAGCGGCGCTTCGGTTCGAGCCGGGGGCGGCGGCGTTTCAGGCGCGGAGACTCACGGTGTTTCAGATTTCGGGGGCGGGGCATGGCGGCGGCTAGTTCGGCGCGCCGAGAGCCGAGACGGGATCGTCGAAAGGCGTCGCCCCGTAGCGGCCCTGTAGATACCCTCTCTCGATGTTGTCGCCCCTGCGGGTGCGGATATCGGTCAGCGGATAGAGCCGTGTCGCGCCGTCGGCCTCTTTCCGGGTGAACCATACCTCGTCCCGCCGCAGGACGGAGGGCGCCAGCAGGTTGGTGTCGTGGGTCGTCGCGATGATCTGCGCGCCCTTCGGGTTGGTCTCCTTCGATTGGAACAATTTGAGCAGCGTCTCGGCCGCCTGGGTGTGCAGGCTCGCGCCCAGTTCGTCGATGAACAGGGGCGCGCCTTTATCGAGGGCGTTAAACGCAAAGTCGAGCGCGAACAGCAACCGCCGCGTTCCGGCGCTTTCCCTCTCCATTTCGAGGTAGAACGGCTCGCCGTCCCGGCCGCGATGGGCGAGTTCGATAGCCACTCGCTTATCTTCCAACGGTTCAAAGCCTGCCTCCTTAAGGATCGTAGTAGCAAGTTCCCGATATTCTTCCAACGGCCCGGATTCTTTTCGCCGATAATCAATGACGCCGGTGTCGATCTCTCCGAGAAAGCTGATCACCCGACGATCCAGCTCTTTTGTCCTGCCCAGTAGATTCGGAATCATCAGTAGATTCGAAACCATTCTGTCAGAGATATCACCGCTCGGGACGACTCGGAACATCAGGAAATACAGGGACACTTTTGAAAGTTGCTGATGGCCGTTCTGGGCCGCCGAGGACAGGAACAGGCTGTTGGGGCGCGTCAGGCGGGCGATGACGCTGTTTTGCCCCTTCAGGGCGCGCCCGAAATGGAATTCGTCGCCCTCGCGCTCGAACAGCATCTGGCGGCGGGACTTTGGAAAGGCGTATAGCCATTCGGACTCGAACGCCGCGTCGGACGCCTCGAAGCCGTAATGATGCCGCGCGCCGTCAAGGAGAAAGTCAATCTCGAAACGAGAGGGCGACCGGCCGCTCTCCTCATTGAGCCTGAAAGGCTGGCGCGGCACGCCGCCGTCCGGCTCCCAACCGGTTTGCGACGACATGACCATGTTCCGCATGGTATTTATCGCGTCGATGAGGTTGCTCTTCCCCGACGCATTCGCGCCGTAGATGACGGCCTCCGGCAGAAGCGAGCCGCTCGACGTCGCCGGGCAGTCGATGAGGCCGTCTTCCCGATCCCGCAGCGAGGACGCCGAAAGCGACAGCTCCTGATGATCGCGTATCGAAAGATGGTTGGAAACGCCGAAGCGCAACAGCATGATGTTTTCTCCTCTATATCAGCGTTTAATATGTAGCATAAATGTAAAATTTGCAAGAAATTATCATATTTCTGAACCAAAACGCAATATGTTCGCGTATTTGTTATGGATGGTTGGCGAACGAAGCGAGGGGGAGAGTCCCCGCAAATCGGGTCGCATGTATGCGACCCCTACGGGCGAGGGCGACGATAACTGTTCGCAAGTGAAACGCCGAGGGGCGCGTCCATATATGCGTCTCGCGCCGTTCCGCGAGAATGGCGGGCGGTTCCCGAATGTGGGGCGACGCCCTGTGGTTGTCCCGGCTGGACGCATATATGCGCCCCCTGCAAGAGCCGAGCGAACCGCCTCCCCCCCCTCACCCCTGCGCCTTCTCCCGCGCTTCGTACACCTTGTAGACCGCCGCGCTGTCGAGATGACCGAAGCCCAGCTCCTGCCCCTCGGCGAAGAGGGGGAGGCAGGCGTCGCCCACGGGGGTGAGGGCGCTCGCGCCGCGCCCGAGGGCGAGACCGAGCCTCATGTCCTTCGCCAACACGTCGAGCGCGCTCACGGGCTTCGAGAACCGGCGGCGTATCATCCGGGGGCCGCGGTTCCTGAGCTGGCGGCCGTCGGCGGCGCTCCTTTGAAGCGCGTCCAGGAGGAGGTCGCCCTTCACGCCGGAGCGCAGCCCCATCCGCAGGGTCTCGGCGATGGCGCACCGCTCCAGGCAGGTGAGGTAGTTGATGAGGACTTTCAGCGTCGCGCCCGACCCCGCCGGCCCGCAGTGAATCTGATCGGAGAGCAGGCGGCGCAGCAGCCCCTTCACGCGGCGATGCGTCCGCTCCGCCCCGCCCAGCAGGAAGAGCCCCCGGCGGTTCGCCACGTTCTCGCTGTTGCCGCTCACGCACGCCTCCATGAACGAGAAGCCGCGCCTCGCGCACAGGCGGGCGATCTCCCGGGTATCCTCCGGGTCGGAGGTCGTCGTGTCCAGGACGGCTTTCGGCTTTCGCTTCGGGTCGGCGGAGAGGTAGCCCTCCGCCCCCGCCGCGCATTCGAGGGAGATTTTCGAGTTGGGCACCGAGACGAAGAGGACGTCCGCCGCCTCCGCCGTCTCCCTGGGGGAGGGCAGCGCCTCGCCGCCCAGCCGCTTGAATTTTCTTCGCGCGGCGGGGTCGGGGTCGGCGCCGACCACCCGATGCCCGTCCTCGATCAGGTTTCCCGAAAACGCCCGGCCCATGAGGCCCAGGCCGATGAAGCCGATGGTTTCCCCGCGTTTCGCGCCCGTTTTTCTCGCCATGCGTCGGTTCCTCTCCGTAGGGTTTGTCGTCGATGAGGGAAGCGTTCATTGATGAAAGCGCCCGATGATTTTGACGGACGCCCGAAAACGGAGGCCGGGAGCGGCCCCCGCGCCGGACGCTCAGCCTTCCCGCGGCATGAGCACCACCTTGACGGCGCCGTCCGTTCTCCCGCGCATCATGTCGATGCCCCTGTGAACCATGGACAGGGGGATTTCATGGGAGATCATGGGCTTGACGTTCAGCTCGCCGCGCGCCGCGAGGTCGATGCAGACCTCGAAGGTTCCGGGGTGTCCGCGCGAGCCGATGATCTCCTTCTCCAGGTGCTGGACGCGCTCGAGGGGGAGGGGGACGTCCACCGAGAACGCGCCGACGACCACGATGCGCCCGCCCTTGCGCGCCATCTCGACGGCCTGGGTCATCGTCCGCGTCTGCGCCCCGCCCACGACCTCCAGCGCGGCGTCCGCCCCGCGCCCTTCGGTGAGGCCGCGGACGGCGGCGACGGGATCGTCCCGCGAGGCGTCTATCGTCTCGTCCGCGCCCATCTCCCCGGCGACCCGGAGCCTCTCTTCCACGGCGTCGATGGCGAGGACGCGGGCGCCCGCGCGCTTCGCGGCGGCCAGCGCGCACAGCCCCACGGGGCCCATGCCGAGGATGGCGACGCTCTCGCCCGCCTCGAGGCGCGTGCGGTTCGTCACGACGTGATAGCCCGTGCCCAGGGTCTGCATGACGGCGGCCGCCGCGTCGTCCAGGGCGTCCGGCAGGGGCAGGAGGAGGCGCGCCGGGACGACGACGTGCCGGCTGTAGCCGCCGTCCGCGTTCATCCCGATGGAGCGCGAGTCGTCGCACAGGTTCACCCGGCCCATCCGGCAGAAGTGGCACCTCCCGCAGTGCGCGTGGTTCTCGACGCAGACGCGCGCGCCGACCTCCGCGCCTTCGGCGCCGGGCCCCAGGGCGGCGACCACCCCCATGAGCTCGTGGCCCGGCACGACGGGGTATCTGGCGCGCTTCACGTGGCCGTCGATCAGGTGAAAGTCGCTGCCGCATATCGCGCAGGCGCCGACCTCGACGAGCGCCTCGCCCGGGCCGGGTTCGGGAACGGGACGCTCCACGAGCTCCAGGCGTCCGGGTTCGCGCAGCACGGCGGCGAGGGAGCGTCGCGCGGGCAAGGGGAATCCTCCGTTTCAGTCCGGGCGCCGGATGACGGGAAAGCGCCATCATAAAGGCTTCCCGCGGGCTTCGCCAGGGCGCGGGGGGCGTTTTCCCGTTCTTTCGGGGCGAGGAGCCCGCTCCCGCCGCCGGGGGAGGCGCGCGCGCCTTGCGGAGTCCGCCGTCGGGCTGGTAGGATTCGCCTATCCTCAAGGGAGAAGGCGATGGTCGTTCAGAAAAAGGAGGTGGGCGTCGGCCTCATCGGCGCGGGCAAGATCGGCTCGCTCCGCGCGCATCTGGCGGCCACCTCGCCGGTGGTGAACTTCTTCGCCGTCGCCGACGTCGACGCGGAGCGCGCCCGCGCCGTCGCCCAGCAGAACGAGGCGGCCTTCCACGCCTCGGACAACCGCGAGGTCATCGAACACCCCCGGGTGGACGCGCTCATCGTCTCGACGCCCGAGGGCGAGCATACGGAGGCGATCTGCATGGCGCTCGAGGCGGGCAAGCCGGTGCTGGTGGAGAAGCCCATCGCGCTCACCCTGCCCGACGCCGACAGGATTCTGGAGGCGCGGGCGCGGGGCGGGGCGGAGCTCTACGTCGGCTACACGCAGCGGCTGCGCCGGAAGTTCCTGGCCGTGAAGGAGCACATCGACGCGGGACGCCTCGGCGAGGTGATGACCGCCCGCATGACGATCTACAACACGCGCCCCACGGCGCGGCAGGTCTATCTGCGCGCCCCGCGCGCCAACCCCTTCACGGACGAGATCACCTACGTGGCCGACATGGCGCTTTGGTTCTTCGAGCCGAGGAGGCCGGTTCGCGTCTGCGCGCAGGCGGGCAGCGAGGTGTTCCATGAGCATCCCGACAAGATGGGCGACTACGGCTGGGCCATCGTCACCTTCGAGGACGGGGCGGCGGTCTGCCTGGGCGGAAACTGGGCGCTGCCGGAGCACTGGCCCGCCACGGTGGCGACCATGGGCATGGACGTTTTCGGGAGCGAGGGCGCGATTCGCATCGACGACGGCCACAAGGACGTGATGATGGTGGGCAACGAGCGCGTCCCCTCGCCCTACGCGCCGGACTCCTCGGTGGAGGTCGCCTTTCTGGGCTCCGCCATGCCGGGCGACTGGGCCGTCGGAGACTTCGTGGGACCCATGCGCGACGAGACGCGGCTTTTCCTCGAGCGCGTGACGACGGGCAGGGAGGTGCCGCTTTGCGGCGCCGAGGCGGCGCGCTCGGTGCTGGAGCTCACCCTGGCGATGGAGGAGAGCGCGCGCCGGGGCGGCGAGGTCGTCGCGCTGCCGCTCGGGGGATGAGGCGATGAGGCGAATCGGACTGGGCGTCGTCGGCTCGGGGCGCATGGGCGGGCTCCGCGCGCATCTGGCCTCCGGCTCGCCGGAGGTGGGGTTTCTGGCGCTCTCGGACAAGGACCCGGAGCGCGCCGGACGCCTGGCGCGGGAAACGCGGGCGGATTTCCACTCGGGCGACAACGAGGCGGTGCTCTCCCACCCGGAGGTGGACGCCGTCATCGTCTCGACCCCTGAGTTCGACCACGCCGACGCCGTCTGCCGGGCGCTCGAGCTGGGCAAGCCGACGCTTTGCGAAAAGCCCATCTCCCTCTCCCTGGAGGACGCGGACAGGATTCTGGCGGCGCATGAAAAATCGGGGACGGAGCTCTTCATCGGCTACACGCAGAGGCAGAGGCGCCGCTTCCTGAACGCGAAGGAGCAGATTCAGCGGGGGCGGCTGGGGCGTCTGCAAACCGCGCGCGCCACCCTCTACAACGCGGTGGGGAACGGGGCGGAAATCTACAAACGCGCCCCTCACGCCGGCCCCGTCACCGACACGCTCACCTACATGGTGGACATCTGCCTGTGGTATTTCGAGGGCAGAAGGCCCGCGCGCGTCTACGCCCAGGGGGGGAGCAAGGTGTTTCCCCACCATCCCATGGGCTGCGGGGACTGGGCTTGGGCGATTCTCGCCTTCGAGGACGGCGGCACGGTGAACTTCGGTTGCTCCTGGATACTGCCGGACAACTGGCCGGCGAACATCACCTCCATCGATCTGGAGGTCATGGGCGAGGAGGGCGCCATCGCCATCGACGATTCGCACAAGAACGCCGTCATGGCGACGAGCAGGGGCGTTCCCTCGCCCTACATGGAGGGCGCCTCCTCGAACGTGGTCTTCCTGGAGTCGATGATGGCGGGCGACTGGCTGGTGGGCGACTTCTGGGGCCCCATGCGCGACGAGACCCGGCTTTTCCTCGAGCGCGTGACGATGGGCAGAAGCGTCTCGCTGGCGACCCCCGCGCACGCCCGCGCGGTGCTGGAGGTCACGCTGGCGATCGAGAAGAGCGCGAAGGAGAACAGGCCCGTCCATTTTCCGCTCGTTCCGGACGGGAGCGGTTGAAGAACCCCGGCGCGGCGGCTTCCGGGCGCGTCCTCCTCTCGCATCCCCTCTATGAACTCGCGGGACGCGCCTCGCCCGAAGGGGCGCGCTTCACCCTCTCGGGCGACGTGGACGCCGCGGCGGCCGCCCGCGTTCTCGCCGTCATGGAAGAGGAGATTCCGGCCATTCCGGAGGGAAGCCCCGCGAGGCTGAACCTGGAAGACCTGGAGCTGACCGACGGCGTCGCCGCCGCGCGCATGGTGGATCTCGTCCGGCTCCTGCTGGGCGGAGGGCGGCGGGTGGAGGCGTTCCGGCCGCCGCAGACGCTGGCGCACGCCTTCTACCGGACGGGAATGCTGGAGGGGGCGGCGCGTCTCGCCCTCGTCGAACCCCGACGGGAGGAGGGCGCCGCAAGCTGATCGTCCTCGCCCGCCGGGCTTCTCGCCGGACTTCGGCGAAGAGCCTGTCAATGAAGATCGGCGGAGGCGCGGCTTGCGAATGGAAGCGCGACGCGATGGCGGAGGCGGATTTGAAAGATGGGGCGAACCGCGCCCGAAGCGAGGCGTTCGCGGAGCCGGGTCGATTCCGGCGGCTTCTCCGCGTGGTCCTTGTTCTTGCTTCTTGCGGCTTTCTGTCGGGCGCCGCCGCCTTCGGGGGAGAGAAGCCGGAGCGGGGCGGCGTCGCCGAGCCGCTGCGCATCGTCAATCTCCATCCGTTTCATCTCCTGTACGGGGTCCCCGCCTCTTTCGGCGCCCGGGTCCTGGCGCCGGGCTCGTCGGAACTGATCCTCTCCGCGGATGTGGCGTCCTACCTGGTCGGGGAGAGATCCGGCCCGGAGCGCGTCCTGCTTGACGGCGAGACGGGCAGGCTGGCGCTCGCCCTGCGGGGCGGATTCCGGGATCGCTGGGAGTGGTTTGTCGAAGCGCCCCTCGTCGCGCACCGCGCCGGCGCGTTCGATGCGTTCATCGAGGGCTGGCATGACTTTTTCGGCCTGCCCCAGGGTGGCAGGGACAGGGCGCCGCGCGACCGGCTGGCGATCTTCTACGAGGACGAGACCGGGACCCGCGTCAATATCCGCAGAAGCGTCCTCTCGCTCGGGGACGTCAGCTTCGGAGCGGGCTACGCCCCGCCGCGGCGGGGCTCGTCGAACGATGGTCTGGCGATTCGGGCGAGCGTGAAGCTGCCGACCGGCGATGGAGACTCCCTGGCCGGCTCCGGCGGCTTTTCGTCCTCGGTCTGGGCGGAAACCTCGGGCGCGCTGCCCGGCGCGTCCGCCTCGCGCGGCTGGCTCTACGCGGCGACCCTGGGGGCGCTTGTCGCGGAGACGCCGCGGAACCTTCCGGAATTCAGCCGGGAATGGAGCGTCTTCGGCCGCTTCGGGGTGACCTGGCGGCCCCTGGCGCGTCTCGCCCTGACGGCGCAGATAGACGTCCACTCCTCTCCCTACGGCTCTTCCCGCGCTTCTCCGCTCTCCGACCCGATCGTCCTGATGGGTCTCGGCGGCGCGCTGAGGCTTTCCGCGGGGACGACGCTTGAGGTCGCTCTCACGGAGGACGACGGATCGAGGGCTTCCGCGCCCGACGTCGGCCTGCATTTCGCCCTGCGCCGGAGGTTGTGAAGGCGGGCCGTCGCCCGCTTCGCCCGCAGGATAAGGGGGTGAGGAGAGGGAATCAGATCATGTTGGAATGGAGTCAAGGATTCGTCCCATCAGCTCATCCCTGCTTTTGGAGCAATCGACGAAGGACTTGAAAAATCCTACGGGAACGCCATCAAGGCCCCTCAGCATATTGCCGATGCCGCTGTCGTCGATTGTCTTGTATTTTCTCTTCGAGTGCGAAGTTCTGAAAACCTTGATGAGCTTTCCTTCGTGATACAGATGAAAGTTGTTGTGATGGCTTTGGTCTTTTTCGCAGCCCAGTTTTGAAGTGAGCGCGCGCTCAAGTTCTCTTTTCTCTATCGGCAATTTTCCCCGGTCTCCTTTGTATGGCTCCGCTCAGAATAACCTTGTGTAGCTTGGGAATGTTGCCGAGGTCCGAATCATTCTGGCGACGCAGGATTTCATGGTATTCGACGATGGCGCGCCGCAGATCCTCCACGACTTCTTCTCTGGTGTCTCCATAGGCCGGCAAGTCAAGGTAGTGGATATAGCCCGACCACCCGGTCTCGCCTTTGGAAATATCATAGGGCAGCGGCACTTCAAGGCAGTATTCGCCGTCGCCCAACATGCCGCCCACGTACCCTTTGTCTTTGATCACGCCGGGAGCGTCGCCGTTGGCCAATGTTCTCACCCCCTGAAAGCAATCGCTCCTGTGGAACGTCCATTTTCCGCGCCCATGATAATTCATTTCAACAAAGCGGCAAAGTCCGTTCAACCCGGTCGTCATCTCGCGTATAATCCCGGCGTCAGGAGAGACGCTTCCCCCCTCCCGAGGAGAAAAGCCCATGGTCGTCAAAGCGGTGCGCGAGGTTCCCTGGTTCGCCCCTTTTCCCGACAACTATCGCTGGTCGTTCATCGCCTCCATCGCGCTGATGCGCGTGGCGGGCGGCGGGGCGGACACCGCCGAGATTTTCGAGGTCTGCAGGCGGCTGGAGAAGGACGTGGGCGACGACGCGCGCTGGTTCGAGGAGTGGCGCCGCATGGGAGATCGCGTCCGCGCGATGGGGATGGCGGCGATGAGGCGCGGCCATGAGCTCACGGCGGCGGGCCGCTTCTGCCGCTCGGCCGCCTATTACCAGACGGCCGACAGGTTCCGCTTCCCGAAGGACGCCGCCTCTCAGGCCGCCTACCGCAAGTCCATCGACGGCTTCAAGCGCTACGTCCGCCTGAACGACAGGCCGAGGGCGGAGATCGTCGAGATTCCCTTCGAGGGCGGCAAAAGCCTGCCCGCCTATTTCGTCCACGCGGAGAGGACGCGAAGGTCGAAGCCGCCCGTGGTCGCCCTCTACACGGGCTTCGACGGCACGAAGGAGACGCCCATGATCCTCGCCGCGCGCGAGCTCGCCCGGCGCGGGATGAGCGTGGTGGTTCCCGACACCCCGGGGGTGGGCGAGGCCATCCGCTTCCGCAAAATTCATCTGCGATACGACTACGAGGTCGCCGGCGCCGCGATTCTCGACTGGCTGGAGAAGCGCGGGGACGTGAACGCGCGGCGGGCGGGAATCATGGCCTCGAGCCTGGGCGGATACTACGCCCCCCGAACCGCCGCCATGGAGCCGCGCTTCAAGGCGTGCGTCGCCTGGGGAGCGGTATGGGACTATCACGCCGTGTGGAAGAGGCGCATCGACGCGGCCTTCAGAATCCAGCTGCCCTCGCCGGGGAACCACCTCGCGTGGAGTTTCAACGTCAAAACGGCGGAGGAGGGCCTGAAGAAGCTGGAGGATTTCCGGCTGGACGGCGTGGCGCAGCGGATGCGCTGCCCCTTCCTGCTGGCGCACGGGGCGGACGACCAGCAGATTCCCGTGGCGGACGCCCGAAAGCTCTACCGGGCGGCGGGCTCGAAGGACAAGACGCTGAAAATCTACGACGGGCGGAACGGCGGCGCCCAGCACTGCCACATGGACTACGCGCGCCCCGCCGTGGCGGACATGGCGGACTGGATGGCCGAGAAGCTGGGCGCGTGAGGCGCGCGCCCGGACGCTGAGGATTCCGGCGTGAGGATTTTCGGATGAAGCCCAACTTCAGAAACCGCGCCCTGTGGACGGGGGACAACCTCGACGTCATGCGGGGGATGAACTCGGGATGCGTCGATCTCATCTATCTCGACCCGCCCTTCAACTCCAACCGCGACTACGCCGCGCCCATCGGCTCCGAAGCGGCGGGCGCCGCCTTCAAGGACACCTGGACGCTGAGCGACGTGGACGAGGCCTGGCACGGGGAGATCGCCGAGCGGGACCCCGCGCTCTACCGCATCCTGGACGCCGCCGGGCACTCGCACGGCAAGGGCATGAAGTCGTATCTGATCATGATGGCGGTGCGCCTGCTCGAAATGCGGCGGCTGCTGAAGGAGACGGGCAGCGTCTATCTGCACTGCGACCCGACCGCCAGTCACTATCTCAAAACGCTGATGGACGCCGTATTCGGCACGGGGAGTTTTCGGAACGAGATTGTTTGGCGTCGCACGAACGCGCACAACGTGAGGACGAGAATGTATCCGCGCGTGCATGACACGCTTTTGTTCTACGCGAAGACGCGGAATTATACGTTTCATAAAACATTCAAGGGATATTCTCCACAACAGCTGAAGCGCTACAAGAAAGCGGAGGATGGCCGGCTTTATACGGGCCAGGATCTTACGATGGCGGGAGGGTCGGCCGAGCGGAAAATCGAGTGGCGCGGAACGAGTCCGCCCGCGAACCGGGCATGGGGTGCTTCGATAGAGCAACTGGAGGAGTGGTGGGAGCAGGGTTTGATACTGACCAAAAAAGACGGCACTCCCCGCCTGGACGGGCGAAAGGTTTTCCTAGATGAAATGCCGGGGAAAACGGCCGATTCAATGTGGGAGGACATATCCCGCGTTGGAAACACCTCCAAAGAGAGGGTGGGCTACCCCACCCAGAAGCCGATCGCTCTGCTGGATCGGATCATTCAAACCAGCTCGAACGAGGGCGACGTGGTGCTGGATCCGTTCTGCGGATGCGCCACCGCCCTCGTCGCCGCCGAGCGGCTGGGCAGGGAGTGGGTCGGCATCGACCTCTCCCCGCTCGCCGCGAGGCTCGTGAAGTCGCGCCTCGAGAAGGAGATGCGCCTTTTCTACGACGTGCACCACCGGACGGACGTCCCCCGCCGGACGGATCTGGGCGCGCTGCCCAACTACCGGACGCACAGGCACACCCTCTACGGCAGGCAGGAGGGCCTGTGCGCGGGCTGCCGCGTGATGTTCCCCTTCCGCAACATGACCGTCGATCACGTCGTGCCGCGCGCGAAGGGCGGGAGCGACCACCTGGAGAACCTGCAGCTCCTCTGCGGCGCCTGCAACGCCAAGAAGGGGACGCGCTCGCACGAGGAGCTCGTCGCCGCCCTGGAGCGGGAGGGGCTGCGCCGGCCCCCCGGAGCGTCCGCGTGAGCGCGCCCGCCTTCGAGACGCTCCTGTTCGAGACGCGGGGGCGCGTGGCGATTCTCCGGCTCAACCGCCCGGAGCGGCTGAACGCCATGAACCGCGTCATGCTCCGGGAGCTGGGGGAGGCGTGCGACTTCGTGGAGGCGGAGGATTCCATCTCCGTTCTCGCGCTCACGGGAGAGGGGGCGTCGTTCTGCTCGGGCTTCGACTTGAAGGAGCAGGCGGAGGCTCCGCCCGAGGGCTTCGCCGGGTGGCGGCGCGCGCTCCGGCAGGATTTCGACGCCGTAACGCGCTTCTGGAATCTGTCCAAGCCCACCATCGCCGCCGCGCGCGGCCACGCCCTGGCGGGGGGCTGCGAGCTCGCCCTCGCCTGCGACGTCACCATCGCCGCCGAGGGCGCCGTATTCGGCGAGCCGGAGCTCAAATTCGGGGCGGGCATCGTGGTGATGCTCCTGCCCTGGCTCACGAACCCCAAGGCGGCGAAGGAGATGCTCCTGACGGGGGAGGCCGTCTCCGCCCGGCGCGCCGAGCGCCTGGGGCTGGTGAACCGGGTCGTCCCCGAGGCGGAGCTGATGGAGACGGCGCTCTCCCTCGCGCGCGGGATGGCGCGGGTGGACCCGGGGCTTTTGAAGGCGACCAAGGCGGCGGCGAACCGCGCCTTCGAGATCATGGGCATGGGGCGCGCGCTGGAGGCCGCCCTCGACATCGACCTCATGATCGAGGGCCGCGGAACGGAGGACAAGGCGCGGTTCCTCGAAATCGCCCGGAGCGAGGGGCTGCGCGCCGCCGTCGCCTGGCGCGACGCGAGGTTCGAGGATCCGGAGTGAGGGGAGCCGGCTCGCCGGGCTTCATCTGGCCGCGTCCGCCCGCGCCGCTGTCGGAACGCGGCGAGATGCGCTACATATATCGCCGGCTTTCTATTTCGCACCCCGACTTCACGGAGGAATGACAGGAACATGCACCCGCTCATCAAGAACCGCAGAAGCAGGCGCGACTTCAACGGGGTCGCCCCGGAGCCGGAGAAGCTGGAAGCCATGCTGGAGGCGTTCCGCTGGGCGCCCTCCTCGAACAATCGCCAGCCCTGGCGCGTCATCGTCGCCCGCTCGAAGGAGGCGCGCGAGAAGTTCGACGCCTGCCTGAACGAGGGAAACCGCCAGTGGGCGACCGCCGCGCCGCTCAAGATGATCATCCTCGGAAACCCCGAGGAGCAGCCCTCGCGCTTCGGGCAGGATCGCTGGCTGCTCGACGTAGGCATGGCGCTCGAGAATCTCCTGCTCCAGGGCAGCGACCTGGGCCTTACCGTTCACGCCATGGCGGGGTGGGACGAGGCGAAGGCGCTCGAGAACTTCCAGGTTCCCGAGCCGTTCCGCGTCGCGGCGCTCTTCGCCGTGGGCTACCCGGGCAGGACGGAGGATTTGCACCCCGACGTGCGGGCGAAGGAGAGCAAGCCGCCCGCGCGGAAGGACCCCGCCGAGATATTCTTCTGGGATTCGTTCGGCCGGGGCGGAAAGCCCGAATAGGCGGGGACTCCCGGCGCGCCCCGCGTTTGACCCGCTTCGCCCGAATCCCTAGAATTCCGCGGGTTCGGGGGGCGAGGCTTCCGGCGGATCGGGCTTCCGGGTTCGACGGGCGGCTTAGCTCGTCCGCGCGCCGCCCGCGTCATCGTTCGCTTTTCCCGCGCGCGCTCGCGCATGATGAAGGAACGCTCTTGCTTTCCGCCGACTTCATCCAGCAGCTGCTCATCGCCGTTCCCGCCATTCTGCTCGCGCTCACCTGCCACGAGGTGGCGCACGGCTGGGCGGCCGACAAGCTGGGCGACAACACCGCCCGCGTCCTCGGCCGCCTGAGCTTCAACCCCTTCGTCCACCTCGACCCGCTCGGAACCCTCGCCTTCGTCGTCTCGATGCTGAGCGGCGTGGGCTTCGGCTGGGCGAAGCCGGTGCCGGTGGACGCGAGCAATTTCCGGCGTCCCCGGCGCGCCATGATGTGGGTGGCGCTCGCCGGGCCGGCGGCGAACGTCGTCCTCGCCGTCGCCAGCGGCTTTCTGTTTCACGCCCTGCGCCCCTTCAGCTTCAGATTCTGGACCGTGGGCGAGCCGCTTTCGCTCATGCTTCACGCGAGCTTCACCGTCAACACCGCGCTCGCGGCGTTCAACCTGATTCCCCTGCTCCCCTTCGACGGAGGGAGAATCCTGTCCGGGCTGCTGCCCGCGGGATGGGCCAGGAGCTTCGCCCGGAGCGAGCCCTACGGCTTTTTCATCGTATTGGGCCTGCTGCTGCTGGGACTCCTGCACGAGATCATGATGCCGATTTTCATCACCCTGGCTGCCGCGGAACAGGTTTTTGTGATAAATCTCCTCAGAATCGTCGGGCTGGCCTGAGCGGGTTCTCGCGTGGGGGCGAAGATGGCGCGGACGGAAAACCGAAAGAACGGGCCGACGCGGCTGCTCTCCGGCGTGCAGCCCTCGGGCAAGCTGCACCTGGGCAATTATTTCGGCGCGCTGCGGCAGCACGTCGCGCTCCAGGAGGAGGCCGAGGCCTTCTATTTCATCGCGGACTACCACGCGATGACGACGGTGCGGGAGGGCGCCGCCCTCGCCCGCCAGACGCTGGACGCGGCCATGGACTATCTCGCCCTGGGCCTCGACCCGGAAAAGGCCGTTTTCTTCCGGCAGTCCGACGTGCCGGAGGTGAACGAGCTGGCCTGGATGCTCGCCTCCGTCACGGGCAAGGGGCTGCTGGATCGCGCCACCTCCTTCAAGGACAAGGTGGCGCGGGGCGTCACCCCCTCCATGGGGCTTTACTATTATCCGGTGCTGATGGCGGCCGACATCCTGATCTACCGCTCCACCCTCGTGCCGGTGGGGGAGGATCAGGCGCAGCACGTCGAGATGACGCGGGACATGGCCCAGGCGTTCAACGCCGCCTACGGGGAAATCTTCCCCCTTCCCGAGGCCAGGCTCGACGAGGGGGCCAGGGTGCCGGGGATTGACGGCCAGAAGATGAGCAAGAGCTACGACAACGCTATAGAGATTTTCGAGGAGGGGAAGAGCCTGAGAAGGCGCGTGATGTCGATCGTGACCGACTCCACGCCGCTCGAGGAGCCGAAAGACCCCGACGCCTGCAGCGTGTTCTCCCTGTTCCGGCTGTTCGCCGACGAGAAGGAGCAGGAGGCGCTGCGGGAGAAGTACCGGACGCCCGGGTTCGGCTACGGCCACGCGAAGCAGATGCTCCTCGAGCGGATTGACGCGCATTTCTCTCCCTTCAGGGAGGAGAGAAAGCGCCTGGAGAAGGACCCCGCCTACGTCGAGGGCGTTCTGGCCGAGGGCGGCGCCAGGGCCAGGGCGGAGGCGCGGGCCACGATGCGTCTGGCGCGGGAGGCGGCGGGGATGCCCGCGTCGCCCGCCGGTTAAACAGCGAAGGGACTGGAAGGGAAAATGACGGCGAACTACAAGGAGCTCCTGAACCTGCCCAAAACCGCGTTTCCGATGAAGGGGAACCTGCCGCGGCGCGAGCCGGAGATGCTCGAGTCCTGGGCGGAGCGGGACATTTACGCGCGCATCAGGGAGGCGTCGCAGGGGCGCGACAAATACGTTCTTCACGACGGCCCCCCCTACGCGAACGGACACATCCACCTGGGCACGGTGCTGAACAAGATTCTGAAGGACATCGTGGTGAAGTCGAAGCAGATGGCCGGCTTCGACGCCGTCTACGTTCCCGGGTGGGACTGCCACGGCCTCCCCATCGAGCATCAGGTGGACAAGGAGCTGGGCGGGAAGCGCTTCGAGATCGACGCGGTGCGGAAGCGGAAGATGTGCCGCGAATACGCCGGGAAGTTCATCGACGTCCAGCGCGAGGAGTTCAAGCGGCTGGGCGTTTTCGGGGACTGGGAGCGGCCCTATCTCACCATGAGCAGCGACTACGAGGCGGCCACCGTGCGCGAGCTGGCGCGCTTCATGGAGCGGGGCGGGGTGTATCTGGGCCTGAAGCCCGTGCACTGGGCGCCGGGACTCAGGACGGCGCTGGCCGAGGCGGAGGTGGAGTACGAAGAAGTCACCACCCCGAGCGTCTACGTGAAGTTCCCTCTCTCCGACGCGCAGCTGACCGCGTGGGCGGAGAAAATCCCCGCCCTGGGCGGAATCTCCGGGGAGGGGCCGGTGAGCGTCCTCATCTGGACGACCACGCCCTGGACGCTGCCCGCCAACCTGGCGCTCGCGTTCGGCGCGTCCCTGGAATACGGCGTCTTTCGCCATGGGGACGAGTTTCTCGTCTTTCACGAGCATTTTCTGCCGCGCCTGGCGGAGCTGGCGGAAAAGGAGGGCGCGGCCGCCCCGTTCGAGAAGGCGGCCGTCTTCCAGGGGGCGGAGGTCGAGGGTCTGAGCGCGCGGCACCCCTGGATAGCGCGCGACTCCCTGGCCGTGCTGGCGGACTACGTGACCCTGGAGCAGGGGACGGGCGTCGTCCACACCGCGCCCGGCCACGGGCGGGAGGACTACGAGACCGGCCTCGAATACGGCCTGGAAGTCTACAGCCCCGTGGGGGACGACGGCAGGTTCACCCCCGAGGTGGCGCATTTCGCCGGCCAGTTCGTCTTCGACGCGGACCCGAACATCATCGCCCACCTGCGGGCGGAGGGGCGCCTGTTCGCCGTGGAGGACTACGTCCATCCCTATCCGCACGACTGGCGCAGCCACAGGCCGACCATCTTCCGGGCGACGCCCCAGTGGTTCATCTCGATGGAGCGCGGCGATTTGCGAAAGCGCGCCCTGGAGGAGATCCGAAAGGTGTCCTGGGTGCCTCCCTGGGGCGAGGAGCGCATCTACGGCATGGTGGAGAACCGGCCCGACTGGTGCATCTCGCGCCAGCGTTCGTGGGGGGTGCCCATCGCCGCCTTCCATTGCGAGGACTGCGCCCGCGTCGTTCTGGACGCGCAGGTGGCGCACCGGGTGGCGGACCTGATGGAGGACGGCGGCGCGGACGTCTGGTTCGAGAGGGAGGCCGCCGAGCTTCTGCCCCCGGGCTACGAGTGCCCGGAATGCGGCGGGACGTCCTTCAGGAAGGAGACCGACATTCTCGACGTGTGGTTCGACTCCGGGGTGAGTCAGGCGGCCGTCATGGAGAAGCGGGAGGAGCTCTCCTGGCCGGCGGACATGTATCTTGAGGGCAGCGATCAGCATCGGGGCTGGTTCCACAGCTCCCTGCTCGCCGCCGTGGGCGTGCGCGGCGCGGCGCCCTACCGGGAGGTGCTCACCCACGGCTACGTGGTGGACGGACAGGGCAAGAAGATGAGCAAATCCCTGGGCAACACCATCGCGCCCGAGGAGATCATCAGGAAATACGGCGCGGAGATTCTCAGGCTCTGGGTGGCGGGGGAGAACTACAGGGAGGACATCCGCATCTCCCCCCAGATTCTGGACCGCATGGCCGAAGCCTACCGCCGCGTCAGGAACACGTGCCGCTTCCTGCTGGGCAGCCTGGGGGACTATGAGGATTTCGACCCCCGCCGGGACGCGGTTCCCCCCTCCGGGCGCATGGAGATCGACCGCCTGATTCTCAGCCGCCTGGACAGGCTCGTCGAGCGCGCGCGCGAGGCGTACGCCGCTTACGAGTTTCACCTGGTGCATCACGCGCTGAACAATTTTTGCGCGGTCGATTTGTCCTCGTTCTATCTCGACGTGATCAAGGACAGGCTCTACGTCTCGCTGCCCGACGACGCGGACAGGATGTCCGGCCTGAGCGCGATGCACGACGTGCTGGACGCGCTTTTGCGGATGATGGCGCCGATTCTGCCCTTCACGGCGGAGGAGGCGTATCGGCTCACCCCGAGGCTGCACGGCGAGAGCGTCCATCTCGCGCCTCTGCCCGACCCCGACCCCGCCCGGCGCGACGAAGCCCTGGAGGAGAAGTGGGAGCCGCTCATGCGGGCGCGGGGCGAGGTGCGGAAGGCGCTCGAGATCGTCCGCCGGAAGCGGGAGAAGGGGAAGGGCGGCTCCCTCAACTTCATGATCAAACTGTTCGTCCCGGAAGAGACGCGCGCGAGGCTCGCGCCCCTGGAGCCCCAGATGGAGGACGTGTTCATCGTCTCGGGCGCCGCCCTGGCCGAAGCGGGGGAGACGCCTCCTCCCGACGCCTACCGCAGCGAGGAGATGGAGGGGCTGGCCGTCGAGGTGAGCGAGGCGCGGGGAGCGAAGTGCGCCATGTCGTGGAAAATTTCCGAGGACGTGGGCGCGGACCCGCGCTTTCCCGACCTTTCGGCGCGCTGCGCCCGCATCGCCGCGAAAGCGCTTTCATGAGCGAGCGGCGGCTCGGGCCGTTCTTCGCGTTCGCCGCCCTTTTCGCCCTCTCCGATCAGGCGATCAAGCGAGTCGTCGACGCGGCTTTCGCCCCCGGCGAATCCCGCGTCGTCGTTCCGGGGCTTTTCAGTCTGACGCACCTCAGAAACCCCGGCGGCGCGTTCAGCGTCCTGGACGATCTGCCGCCCCTGTGGGGCCGTCTGTTCTTCATCTGCGCCACCCTGGGGGCGCTGGCCTTCGTGCTGCATCTGTACCGCCGTCGCCGCCTGGAGAGCCGCTGGGGGGAGGCGGGGCTGTTTCTCGTCTTCGGCGGCGGACTGGGAAACCTGATCGACCGCGTCGTCCATGGCGAGGTGATCGACTATCTCCTGTTCTATTACGGGGCGTATCACTGGCCCGCCTTCAACCTGGCGGACTCGGGGATCACGGTCGGGGTTTGCCTCCTGGCGGTCGATCTCTTCCGGCGTCCGGCGGACGGATGAGGGGCGCCTCGCGGCGAGCGGGCGCCCGGGAGCGGATCGCCCGGGCGGGCCGATGATTTTCGCCCGCGGGCCTTCTTCTGCGGGGGTTTGAAGATGCTGGGCCCCTTTTCCTCCTCCGGCGCCCGTTCGGGTCGGGAGGAGCCCTCCGTCGGCTCGGCGGCGCGGGCGCGGGGCTACGCGCGCCACTACCTGTGGAACGCATTCCTTTTCTGGGGCGCGGCTTCTCTGGGGTGCGCCTCGGGGCTGGCGGTTTTCATCTTCGCGCGCCCGATCGGGGAGGAGACCGCTTTCCGCCTCGCCGCTTCCCTGCTGGGCGTCTCGCTCGCCTACGCGATGCGGAGAGCCGCGCTCGCGCTTCGGGACCTCACGGGGGAGCCGACGGGCTTCGAGGGAAGGGTGGCGTCGAAAGCCTCTTCCGTCTTCTGGAACAAGCTGGCGTTTCTGGAGGAGAAATACTACCTGCGAATCGTTCGCGGCGCGGGGATGCGCCCCCTCGCGTCCGGGGGCGGAAAAATCATCGAGGAGGGCTGGTTCCTCGCCGCCCAGGGCTATCACGATCTCCTCGCCCCGGACGATCAGGTTCGCGGAACGATCTATCGCGGAACGCGGCTCATCGCCGCCCTGGTCAAGGTGTGAGGGATGGCGGAGCGGGACGGGGAAATCCGCGCGCTGATCTGCCGTGCGGGAGCGAAGCGCCTGGACACGTTCCTGGCCGGCGGTCTTTCCGACCTCTCGCGCTCCCGCGCGCAGACGCTCATCCGGGAGGGCATGGTTTCCGTCGATGGGAGAATCGAGACGAAGGCGGCGCGCGGCCTGGAGAGCGGGGCGCGGGTTCTGGCGAGGCTGCCGCCGCCCGCGCCCTCCCGCATCGAGGCGGAGGACGTCCCGCTCGACGTACGGTATGAGGACGCCCACCTGCTCGTCGTCAACAAGCCGCCCGGCATGGTGGTTCACCCGGGCGCGGGCCGGCGCGGAGGCACCTTGGCCGCGGCGCTTCTGGGCCATTGCGGGGGGGAGCTTTCGGGCATCGGCGGGGTCGAGCGGCCGGGCATCGTCCACCGGCTCGACAAGGACACCTCCGGCCTGCTGATCGCGGCGAAGACGGACGCGGCCCACAGAAGGCTCTCCGCCGATCTCAAGGCGCGCCGGGTTCACCGGCGCTATCTGGCCGTCGTCCGGGGCGCGCCCGCGCGGCGGGAGGGGACGATAGACGCCCCCGTCGGCCGGCACCCGACCCGCAGGACGGCCATGGCCGTCGTCGAGGGCGGCCGCCCCGCGGTGACGCATTACGCGGTGCGCGAGGCGTTCGGGGGCGCCTCCCTCCTTGACGTGCGGCTGGAGACGGGCAGGACGCACCAGATCAGGGTGCACATGAGCCACATCGGGCATCCCGTCGTGGGGGATCCGGCCTACGGCGCGCGCCGCCCGCAGAAGGGGGGGCGGCGGAGAAGCGAGCCGGAGGATCCGGCGCTCATCGGCAGGCAGGCCCTCCACGCGCATGAGTTGCGGTTTCGCCACCCCGTCGAGGGCGGGGAGCGGGCGCTGACGGCCGGACCGCCGGCCGATTTTCTGAAGCTGCTGGAGCGCTTGCGCGGCTCCTGAGCGCGGCCGCGCCCTTTCGGTTGCTCCGGGCCGGGCGAGATCGGCGACGCTCCTTGCCCGCGCCGCGCGAGGTGTGCCATAAGAAGCGCATGAACAACCCGTTCGGGACGGGCGGCTTCCTCGCTCTTCGTCCTCGGCGCTTCGCCGCCGGACGGACGAGAGGGGGCGGTCTTTTTTGAAGGTGATGGAACACGATTGAGGGCTGATATGAAAGAGGTCGTCATTCTCAGCAGCGTCCGCTCCCCAGGCGGCGCCTTCGGGGGCGCGCTCAGGAGCCTCACCGCCCCCGAGCTGGGCGTTCGCGTCGCGCGCGAGGCCATCAGGCGGTCGGGCGTCGCGCCGGAGCATTTCGACGAGACCGTCATCGGGCACGGGTGGCAGGCGGGCGTGGGGCCGAACTCCGCGCGGCTCGTCTCCGTGGGCGCGGGCCTCTCCAAAGAGACGCCCGCCTACACGATCAACAAGCGCTGCGGCTCGAGCCTCAAGGCCGCCGCCCTGGCCGCCCAGGCGATTCGCGCGGGCGACGCCGAAGTCGTTCTGGCCGGCGGCGTCGAGAGCACGACCAACGTCCCCTTCGTTCACCCGGGCGCGAGGTGGGGCAGCCGGTTCGGGCACGCGCGGCTTCTCGACCTGATCTACAAGGACGGCTATGAGGATCCGCTCTCGGGCCAGCTCATGGGCGCGACGGCCGAGAATCTCGTGGAGCGATACAACCTGAGCCGCGAGGAGCAGGACGAATACGCCCTCGAAAGCCAGGAGAAGGCGGTGGCGGCAACGGGGGGGGGCAGGTTCGACGCGGAGATCGTCCCCATCGAAGTCAAGGGGCGCAATGGGGAGGCTTCCCTGTTCGAGAGGGACGAGACGCCGCGCGGCGGCATGTCGATGGAGAAGCTCGGCAGGCTCAAGCCCGTTTTCGCCGCCGACGGCTCCGTGACCCCCGGAAATTCCTGCTGCCAGGCGGACGCGGCCTCCGCCCTCGTGCTGGCGTCGAGGGAGAAGGCGGAGGATCTGGGCGCGAAGCCCCTCGCCCTTCTACGCGGTTGCGCCTCTACGGGCGTGGAGCCCCGGCTCATGGGGCTGGGGCCGGTCACCGCCATCCCCAAGGCGCTCGACCGCGCGGGGCTGAAGCTCGAGGACGTGGACCTCATCGAGGTGAACGAGGCGTTCGCCGCCCAGGTCATCGCCTGCGAGCGCGAACTCAAGTGGGACAGAAAAAAGCTGAACGTGCACGGCGGCGCCATCGCGCTCGGCCATCCGGTGGGGGCGACGGGCGGCAAAATCATGGCGACCTGCCTCAGCGCCCTCGCGCAGAGGGGTGAGCGGCTCGGCGTCGTCAGCGCCTGCGTCGGCGGCGGGCAGGGGGTGGCCGTCGTCCTGGAGCGCGTCGCCTAGGCGCGCCCGGATTCGGAGATTCGGCAGGGGCGGGGGACGAGATGGAGATTGAAAAGGCGATGGTGGTGGGCGCCGGCGCCATGGGCGCGGGCATCGCCCAGGCGTTCGCGCAGAGCGGCATTCCGGTGTTCCTGACGGATCTCGACGAGGGAATCGCCGCCAGGGCGATCGCCGGCCTCGAGGCGCGCGCCGAGCGGCGCGTCGCGCAGGGGAAGATGAGCGCGGAGGAGAAGGAGGCCGTCTTCGCGCGCGTCTCGCCCGGGGCGGGCTACGCGAGGGCGGCGGAGGCGGACGTTGTCGTGGAGGCGGTCTTCGAGGACATGGACGTCAAGAAGGAGGCGCTGGCGCGCCTTGACGAGGCGGCGCCCGCGGGCGCGATTTTCGCGTCGAACACGACCTCGCTCTCCATCACCGAGATGGCGGCGGCCACCTCGAGGCCGGAGAAGGTGGTGGGCGTGCACTTCTTCAATCCGCCCCTGGTGATGAAGCTCGTGGAGATCATGCCGGGTCTCCAAACTTCTCCGGAGACGCTGGAAGCGGCGCGCGCCCTGGCCGCGCGGCTCGGCAAGACGCCCGTCGTGGCGAACTTCGACAGCCCCGCCGGCATCGGCAGCCGCGTGCTGGCGGGGATGCTCAACGAGGCGGTGGAGGTATACGCGGGCGGCCTGGCCTCGGCCGAGGACATCGACAGGGCGATGAAGATGGGCGCGGGCCTGCCCATGGGCCCGCTCGCGCTCATCGACCTGATCGGGGTGGACATTCACCTCGCCAAGACGGAGACGCTCCACCGCGAACTCGGAGACCCGCGCTACCGGCCGAACTTCCTGCTGCGCAAGATGGTGCGCGCGGGTCATCTGGGCCGCAAGACGGGCCGCGGCTTCTTCGCCTACGACGAAGATTGACGCTCCGGGGCGACGATGGACTTCGAGCTTGACGAGACCCAGCGGCTCATCCGGAAGACGGCGGCGGAGTTCGCCCGGAGCCGCATCGCGCCCGTGGCGCGTGAAAACGACGAGAAAGAGCGCTTCCCGGCGGACATTGTGCGGGAGATGGGCGCGCTGGGGATGTTCGGCGGGCCCGTTCCCGAGGAATACGGCGGCGCGGGCCTGGACTACGTCTCCTACGCCATTGTGAACGAGGAGATAAGCAAGGCGTGCAGCTCGGTGCGCACCGTCCTCTCGGTTCAGCTCTCCCTCGTCGCCTCGCCCATCCTGAAATGGGGGAGCGAGGCGCAGAAGAAGCGGTATCTGCCCAGACTCTGCTCGGCGGAGTGGCTCGGGTGCTTCGGCCTCACCGAGCCGGACGCGGGCTCGGACGCGCAGCGCCTGAAGACCTTCGCGGAGAAGACGGCGGACGGCTGGAGGCTCAACGGGCAGAAGATATGGATCAGCAACGGCGGGGTGTCGCGGCTCGCGCTCATCATCGCGCAGACGGATCGCGAAAATCCCCGGAAGATGGCGGCGTTTCTGGTGGAAACGCACCTGGACGGGTTCGAGGCGAAGACGATGCGCGGGAAGCTCGGTCTGAGGAGCTCCAACACGGCGGAGCTTTTCCTGGCGAACGTGGAGGTTCCCGACGAGGCGCTGCTGGGGGAGGTAGGCGACGGCTTCAGGGTCGCCATGAGCGCGCTGGACAACGGGCGCTATTCGGTGGGCGCAGGTTGCCTGGGAATCGCGCGGGGGGCGCTCGAGGCGTCCGTCGCCTACGCGAAGGAGCGGCGGACGTTCGGCAAGCCCATCGCGGCGCATCAGCTCGTCCAGGACATGATCGCCCGCATGGTGGTCGACGTGGAGGCGAGCAGGCTCCTGCTCTACCGGGCGGGCGAGCTGAAAAACGCCGGGAAGCCGAGCACGCGCGAGACCTCCATCGCCAAATACTATTGCAGCGAGGCGGCGCTGCGGTGCGCGAACGACGCCATCCAGATTCACGGGGGCATGGGCTACAGCAACGAGTATCCCGTGGAGCGCTACATGCGCGACGCCCGCGTGGCGACCATCTACGAGGGAACCAGCCAGATTCAGAAGCTCATCATCGCCGGCTACGAAACCGGAATCCGCGCGTTTTCCTAGAGCGGGGGACGTGAGCGGAAGGTTCGCCGCGGCCCTCCGGTTCGGCTTCCCGGGGTTCGCCGCCGCCCCTTGATGACGCTCGCGCTCTGGATCGGAAAACCCTTGAAATTCGCTTCGATACGGGGTAAGGCTCGTCGGGAGCCGGAATTTCACGCGGAGGCGAGGGGGGACTGCTCATGGCGGGCGACGGTCAAGGACTGCGCAGAACCCCCCTGTATGAGAGGCACAGGGCCGCCGGCGCGAAGATGACGCCGTTCGCGGGCTTTGAGATGCCCGTCCAATACACGGGCGTGATGGACGAGCACCGCGCGGTGCGCGGCGCGGCCGGCCTGTTCGACGTGAGCCACATGGGCGAGTTCGAGGCGCGGGGCGCGGGCGCGGGCGCCTTTTTCCACAAAATGGTCACGAACGACGTTTCGAGGCTCGACCCGGGGCGCGTCCTCTACGCCGCCATGTGCAGGCGCGAGGGCGGCGTCGTGGACGACCTCACGGTGTATCGGCTCGAAGAGGATCGCTACATGGCCGTCGTGAACGCGGCGAACGTCGGGAAGGACTGGGAGTGGATGTCCTCCCATCACGACGGATCGTGCGAGTTTCGGGACGTGAGCGGCGAGACGGCGCTCCTCGCCCTGCAGGGCCCGAAGGCGGAGGCCATCCTGCGGAAGCTGATTCCGGGAGGCGGCGCGCTCGCCTCCATCCCCTATTACGGGGCGGCGCGCCGGGAGGCGGCGGGTCTCGACGCGCTGGTCTCCCGCACGGGCTACACGGGGGAGGACGGCTTCGAGCTCTACTGCGCGCCGGAGGACGCGCCCGCGCTCTGGGACGCGTTGCTCGCCGAGGGGCGGGACGAGGGGCTGAAGCCCTGCGGCCTGGGCGCCCGGGACACCCTCCGCACCGAGATGAAGTTCGCCCTGTATGGAAACGACATCGACGAGACCACCAACCCGCTCGAGGCGGGCCTCGGCTGGGTGGTGAAATACAAGGCGGGGGACTTCATCGGCCGCGAGAAGCTGCTGGCGATCAGGGCCGGGGGCGTCAAAAGAAAACTGGTTGGATTCGAGATGTCGGATCGTGGTATTCCTCGACGTGGCGCGCCCATCCTGATTGACGGAGAGGCGGCCGGCGCCGTCACGAGCGGAACGATGAGCCCCTCGCTTGGCAAAGCCATCGGCATGGGCTACGTTCCCGCGTCGAACGCGGAGGAGGGCGCCGCGCTGGAAATCGACATCCGGGGCAGGGCCCGGCGGGCGCGAATCGTGAAAACGCCCTTTTACCGGAAAAATTGAGAAGGAATTTCGTTTTCTCCCGCGCAGTCCGAACTCGCCATTACCCAACAGGGAGGCATTCAGGAGCATGGAACTACCGAGCGGCCTCAGATATTCGAGAGAGCACGAGTGGGTGAAAGTGGAGGGAGGCGTCGCGCTGATCGGGATCACGGACTTCGCCCAGGCGGAACTGGGGGACGTGGTCTACGTCGAGCTGCCCGACGTCGGGACGGAGCTCGAGGCGAACGGCACCTTCGGGGTGGTGGAGAGCGTCAAGGCGGTCTCTGACCTCTACGCGCCGGTCTCGGGCGTCGTCGCCGAGGTGAACGCGACGCTGGAGGACGAACCCGAACTCGTGAACTCCGACCCCTATGAGGACGGCTGGATGATTCGGGTGGAGATGAAGGACGAGTCGGAGCTGAACGACCTGCTGGACGCGGATTCGTATCGCTCGTTCACCGAAGAGGAAAGCGGCTAGCCCGAAGCGCTTTTCTCCCGCGCGACGAGGGGGGTTCTCTCCTCCGCGGCGCGCCGGGGGAAGGCGGCGGCCCGCCCGAATCCCCCGAAACCCGTCCGAATCGCCCGAGTGGAAAGGCGCGCGCTCATGCCGGAATCCCGTTTGTCTCTCGAAGCCCTTGAGAATCGCGGAGAGTTCATTCGCCGCCACGTCGCGCCGGGCGATGAGGAGATCGGGGCGATGCTGGGCGCGCTCGGCTTGGGCTCGCTGGACGAGCTGGTCGAAAAGGCCATCCCCTCCTCCATCGTCTCGAAGACGGGGCTGAATCTCGCCCCCCCGAGAACCGAGCAGCGGGCGCTGGAAGATTTGCGCGCCTTCGCGGAGCGCAACCGCGTGTTCCGCTCCATGATCGGCATGGGCTATTCGGACTGCCATACGCCCAC
Organism: bacterium; assembly: GCA_965242545.1. Classification (GTDB taxonomy): domain Bacteria; phylum UBA8248; class UBA8248; order UBA8248; family UBA8248; genus Bin107. Next base: position 2,029,075 of record OZ251456.1, on the reverse strand, counting down.
GGTCATCCTTCGCAACATTCTGGAGAATCCGGGCTGGTACACGGCCTACACCCCCTACCAGCCCGAGATATCGCAGGGGCGCATGGAGGCGCTCCTGAATTTTCAGACCATGGTGATGGACCTCACCGGCATGGAGATCGCCAACGCCTCCCTGCTGGACGAGGGGACGGCCGCCGCCGAGGCGATGACCATGGTGATGAACGTGAGCAAAAACGAGGGGCGCAGGTTCTTCGTCTCGAAGGCGTGCCATCCCCAGACCATCGAGGTGGTGCGAACCAGGGCGGCGCCCCAGAAGATAGAGGTGGTGGTGGGCGATCACCGCGACGGCGCGCCGGAGGAGGACGTTTTCGGCGTCCTGCTCCAGTATCCCGCGACGAGCGGGGAGATATTCGACTACGCCGATTTCGCGGCCAGGGCGCATGGGGGAGGCGCCCTCGTCGTCGTGGCGGCCGACATTCTGAGCCTCGCGCTTCTCAAGCCTCCGGGCGAGTTCGGCGCCGACGTGGTCGTGGGGAATTCGCAGCGCTTCGGCGTTCCCCTGGGCTTCGGGGGGCCGCACGCGGCGTATCTGGCGACAAAGGAGAAATACAGGCGCGCCATGCCGGGCCGCATCGTGGGCGTGTCGATAGACGCGGAGGGGAAGCCCGCCCTGAGGCTCTCCCTCCAGACGCGGGAGCAGCACATCCGCCGCGAGCGCGCCACGAGCAACATCTGCACGGCGCAGGTGCTCCTGGCCGTCATCGCGGGCATGTATGGCGTCTACCACGGACCGGAGGGCGTCGAGAGAATCGCCCGCAGAACGCACAGGCTGGCCGCCGCGCTGGCCGGGGGACTCAGGCGCATGGGTTTCTCCCTGGAGGCGGATTCCTTCTTCGACGCCGTGGCCGCGCGCGTCGGAGAGGGCGGCGCCTCCCGCGTCATCGGGGAGGCGGCGCGGCGCGGGATCAACCTCAGACGGCTCGATGAGGATACCGTCGGCGCCGCCCTGGACGAGACGACCCGCAGAGAGGACGTCGAAGCGCTGTGGGAGGCGTTCGGCGGGGAGGAGGCGGCGCGGCGGCTGTCCTTCGAGGATATCGAGGCGACGGCGGCGGAGGGGATTCCGGCGCGGCTGAGGAGAACCTCGCCCTACATGACGCATCCGGTGTTTCACGCCTACCGCGCGGAGCACGAGATGCTGCGCTACATCCACCGCCTTCAGGAGAAGGACGTCTCCCTCACGCGCTCGATGATTCCCCTCGGCTCCTGCACCATGAAGCTGAACGCCGCCACCGAGATGATTCCCGTGACCTGGCGGGAGTTTTCCGGCGTCCATCCGTTCGCGCCCGGGGAGCAGACGCGGGGGTATCGCGACTTCATCGCCGATCTGGAGGCCATGCTGGCCGAGTGCACGGGCTTCGACGCCGTTTCGATGCAGCCCAACTCGGGCGCGCAGGGCGAATACGCCGGCCTGCTGGTCATCCGCGAATACCACGATCGAAGAGGCGAGGGGCATCGAAACGTCTGCCTCATCCCGGGCTCCGCCCATGGGACGAACCCCGCCACCGCCGTCATGGCCGGCTTCGAGGTGGTGGTGGTCGATTGCGACGCGAGCGGAAACGTGGATCTCGACGACCTGGAGGAGAAGGCGGAGAAGTTTTCGGAAAGGCTGGCCGCCCTGATGATCACCTATCCCTCGACGCACGGCGTTTTCGAGGAGGGCGTCGTGGAGATTTGCGGGATCGTCCACGCCAACGGCGGCCAGGTGTATATGGACGGCGCGAACCTGAACGCGCTGGTCGGCGTCTGCAAGCCCGGCGAGTTCGGGCCGGACGTCTCCCACATGAACCTGCACAAGACGTTCTGCATCCCGCACGGGGGCGGGGGGCCCGGTATGGGCCCCATCGGCGTCTCGAAGCATCTCTCTCCCTATCTGCCGAAGCATTGCGTGGTTCCGGGAGCGGGGCCGGAGACGGGCATCGGCGCGGTTTCCGCCGCGCCTTGGGGAAGCGCGGGGATATTGCCCATCTCCTGGACGTATATCGCCATGATGGGCGGCGAGGGCCTCCTCAAGGCGACGCAGGCGGCCATCCTGAACGCCAATTACGTGGCCGGGAGGCTCGAACCCCATTACGAGGTTCTCTACAAGGGGGAGAACGGGATGGTGGCCCACGAGTGCATCATTGACATCCGACCCCTGGAGGCGGCCTCGGGCGTGACGAGCGAGGACATCGCCAAGCGCCTGATGGACTACGGCTTCCATGCGCCCACCATGTCCTTCCCCGTGGCGGGAACCTTGATGATCGAGCCGACGGAGAGCGAATCGAAGGAGGAGCTGGATCGCTTCTGCGGCGCGATGCTCGACATCCGCGAGGATATTCGGGCGATCGAGAGCGGGGCGATGAGCCGGGAGGACAACGTTCTCAAGAACGCGCCCCATACGGCCTCCGACGTCGCCTCCGACGCCTGGACGCATCCCTATTCGCGCGAGAAGGCGGTCTTCCCGCTGCCCTGGGTGCGCGCGGCGAAATACTGGCCCCCCGTGAAGCGGGTGAACAACCCGTACGGGGACAGGAATCTGGTGTGCTCCTGCCCGCCTCTTGAAGCCTACGCCTGAGAATGCCGCGCGAGAATCCCGATTCCCCGGAGATCCACCGATTCCTGGACACGGGCGAGGCGCCCGCCGCCTGGAACATGGCGGTGGACGAGTTGCTGTTCGAGCGCTGCCGCGCCCGCCCGGGAAGCCGCCGGACGCCCCGGAAGGCGTCCGTCACGCTTCGCGTCTATGCGTGGTCGCCTCCGGCGGTGTCCCTGGGCCGGGGGCAGGCCGCGGAGCGCGATATTTTTCTGGAGCGTCTCGCCGAGGAGGGAATCGACCTCTGCCGGAGGCTCACCGGCGGGCGCGCGGTGCTGCACGACTGCGAATTGACGTATTCCATCACCGGCCCCGAGGCCCTTCTGGGCGGGACGATAGAGGAAACCTATCGGAGCGTCAGCGAGGGGCTGGCCGGGGGGCTGGCCGATCTGGGGGCGCGGGTCGAGCTCGCTCCCCCGGGCGGGAGCGCCTACGCCTCGCAGGGCTCCTGCTTCGCCACGGCCTCCGTCTGGGAGATCGCGGTCGGCGGCCGGAAGATGGTGGGCAGCGCGCAATGCCGGGAGGGCGGCGCGGTGCTGCAGCACGGCAGCGTCCTGCTCCGCTCCTCGGAGGAGCGTCTGGCGAGGCTTCTCAAGCCGCGGGGCGCCGGACGCGCCCCCCGCGCTCACGCGGTGGGCCTTCGGGAGGCGCTGGGCGAGGAAATTTCGTTCCGGGAGGTCGCCGACGCCCTGAAGGCGGGCCTCGAGCGCGCTCTGGGTTTTCGGTTTCAGCCGGACGCGCTCTCCCGCGCCGAGAAGGCGGAGGCGCTGAAGCTCGCCCGCGCGCGATACGAGAGCCGCGCCTGGACGCTGGCGCGCTGACGGGCTTCGCCCGACCCGCGTCCCCGTTTCCGGGGACTTCCTCCCGGCGCCTCGCCGCGATGATGGCGCTTCCTTGACGCCGACGGCGGCATCGCGCTATCGTGAATCCGAGGCGGGCGTAATTCAGGGGTAGAATGCCAGCTTCCCAAGCTGGACGTCGTGGGTTCGAATCCCATCGCCCGCTCCATTCATCGAACCGGGCGCGGCGCCCGGCGCTCCCCTCGCACGCGGGAATCCGTGCTCATGCCGGCGCTCTCCATTTTCAGCGGCCTCTCCCCGGATGCGAAGGTCGTGGAGTTTCACGTCCACTCGAACATGTCGGACGGCTCGGACGCCCCGGAAAAAGTCGCGCGAAGGGCGAGCCGCGCCGGAATCCGCGCCGTTTCGCTGACGGATCACGACACGGTCGCGGGCCTGCCGCGCGCGGCGGCGGAAGCGGAGAAGCTGGGGATGGAATTCATCCCGGGCGTGGAGCTCTCCTGCGCCCACGCGGGCCGGGTCGTCCACGTCCTGGGTCATTTCATCGAGCCGGACGCGCCGCGCCTGCGGGAGCGGATGGCGGCGTACGCGTCGGACAGGGTGAGGCGGATGGAGGAAATCATCGCCCGGCTCGCCCGCGGCGGACTCGCGATAGACGGGGAGGATTTCTTCGCCGCCTGCGCGCGCGCTCCGAGCGTCACGCGGGGACAGCTGGCGACCTACATGCTCGAGAAGGGACTGGCCGGCTCGCGCGCGGAGGTTTTCGGGAAATACATCGGCGAGGACGCGGCCGCCTACGTGGCGCTCGACGCGCCCTCTCCCTTCGAGGCGCTCGCCATCGTGCGCGAGGCGGGCGGCGCCGCCACCCTGGCCCATCCGATCTCGAGCGGGTGCGACGACATCATCCCGGCGATGGCCGAGGCTGGACTCGCGGGCCTCGAGGTGGAGCATCCCTCCCAGGGCGCGGACGCGCGCGAGCGCTACCGGAAGATGGCGGAAGAATGCGGGCTCCTGCGCATGGGGGGCTCCGACTGCCACGGCGCGCGGCGCGGAAGCGAGAGGCTGGGGAGATTTTCACAGCCCCTGCGCCTGCTGGCCGAATTGTCGGAGCGGGCGAAGGCGCGCCCGGGCGGAATTTCGGGCAGGGCGACGGCGTAGTCGAGAGCGCGAAGCGGAGCCGCGCGCCCCGGGTTCGCCGCTCTTTTGTGGAATCGCGCGGGAGGCTTCATGGCGCTTCCGGATCAGTTCATACGCCGCTGGCGGCTTTTAAGGGCTTTCGAGAGCGGGAAAAGCTGGTCCTGCGAGGAGCTTCTCGCTCTCCTCAAGGAGGAATCGACGCGGGGCGTCGCCCATGAATGGAGCCTGCGGACGCTCCAGCGGGACGTCTCGCATCTGATGAACGCGGGCTTCCCGCTGGATAGGGTGCGCGCGGGGCGGAAGATGCGGTATCGTCTCTCGCGGGCATATGCGGATTCGGTGCCCGAGCCGTTCTCGCCTTCGCAGTGGGCGGCTTTGTATTACGCCCTTCGCCTGCTGAGGGATTTGCCGGTCAGCCCGCTGCGGGAGGAGTCGCTGGGCGCGAGCGTGGGCGGCGTCTTCAGCCGCCTGCGGCGATTCGTTCCCGAGGCGCTGCGCGCCTACGCGGAGGGAATCGAGCCGCGCTACGCCGGCGTGGTGGGCGCGCTCAGGGAGCATCGGCGGCGGAGGAGGGTCGGCGACGTTCTCCTCGAGGCGATAGCGAAGAGGAGACCCGCCCGAATCCTGGCGGAGCGGCCGGGAGAGGCGCGAAAGCGCTGGTGGAAGATAGACCCCTATCTCCTGCATTTTCACGGCGGGCGGATTCATCTGCTGGCGCGCGAATCCGAGAGGAACGCTCTGGAGGTCTGGGGACTGGAGGAGGTCGAAAGTGCCCGCGTCCTGGACGGGGCGTTTCAGATGCCGCTCGATCTCGACTTGAGGGCCTTGCTCGTCGAACGCTTGCGCGAGGAGACGAAGGAAGGCTTGAAAGTCAGGGTTCGATTCGGTGAGAATGTGGCGATTCATTCCGTCGTCGCCTTCATGGAAGAGGCGTTCGGCGAGGTGGAGTGGGCGGAAGGATCCGGAGAATCGGGCCATGAGGCGTCGGTTCGGGTGAGCGACGCGCGGGGCTTCACGCGCTGGCTCATGTCTTTCGGCGAGGAGGCGGAGCTGACGGCGCCGGCGGCGTTGCGGGCGGCTTTCGCCCGGGATCTGGAAGCGTCCCTCAAGAAATACCGCAAGGGGCGGCGCGGAGGAAAACGGCGCGATGCGGCCTCATGAATGGCGAGGGAGGGCCTTGATATGAGACTCAAAAGAGAGATGATCGAGCGAATTTCCCGCAAGATCGTCGAGAGGCTGGTTCGCCGCGAATTGATATCCGAGGATTCTGATCAGGAGGTGCTCAAAACCCGGATCGCGCACGTCATCGAGTCGGATTTGATGGTGGAGGATCGCCTGAACGACGAGGTGAAGGATATCCTGCGGGATTTTCAGGACGAGATGGACAAGGGCAACGTGGACTACAGCCGGATGTTCACGATGGTGAAGACGAAGCTGGCGCGCGAGCGGAACTTGGTGCTCTAGCGGCGGTGCGCCCGGGGTTTTGTTCTTTTTTCATTCTTTTGCCAGAAGGAGCGCGCGGCCATGAAGCTCAGCCGCGAGAAAATCAATCATCTGACGAATCTGGTCGTCAAGGACCTGGAAGAGTGCGAGGACGTGGACTTTCACGTCGAGCCCCAGGAGTTGCGCATGAACGTTCTGCGCGCCATCAACAACGAGCTGATCATCGACGACGAGATTGAGGAGGAGGTGCGAAGAATCCTGAGCACCTATTCCAGCAGGCTGGTGGAGGGGAGCCGGGACTGGGATATCCTCTTCAACAAGCACTACGATCAGGAGGCCAAGCGGCGCGGAATCTGATCCGCCCGCAGAGCCGTCTTGGCGCGACGCTCCCCGAAAGCGGAAATCGGCGACGTGCGCAGGGTGGGCCTGACCGGGGGAATCGCCAGCGGGAAATCCACGGTGAGCCGGATGCTCGGCGAGCTGGGGGTTCCGGTGATCGACGCCGACGCGATCGCGCGCGATGCGGTCGCTCCGGGCTCCGCCGCGCTGGCGGCGATTGTCGAGGCTTTCGGGGCGGGCGTTCTCACCGGGGAGAACGCCCTGAACCGCGCCAGGCTCGGGGAAATCGTCTTTTCCGACCCTTCAAGACGGAAGATTCTGGAAGGGATCCTGCATCCCGTGATCATCGCAGAGCAGGACAGGCGGCTGGAAGAGCTGGAGGCGGAGGGGAACGCGCCGCTGGCGGTCGTGGACGCCGCGCTCATGATCGAGTCCGGCGGCTGGAAGCGGTTCGACCTGATCGTGGTCGTCGATTGCGGGGAGTCGCAGCAGATCAGCCGGCTGCGCCGGCGAAGCGGCATGGACGAAGCGGAGGCGAGGCGGCGCGTCGCCGCGCAGATGCCGCTGTCGGAAAAGGTGAAATACGCGGATCGCGTCATCGACAATCGCGGCTCGGTGGCCGACGCCCGGAGGCAGGTGGAGGCGCTGGTGAAATCCCTTTTGGAAAAATGAGGGAAAGGGTGTTGACAAATTCGCCGGAACTGATTATTTTTCGAGAGGTATGTTTGTCGGCTGTCCCCGATTCGGCTTCATCGCCCTCAACCTCGAACGACATCCGATGCGCTGCGAATTGAAATTTCGGACAGAACAACGCTTTCGTCTCAGGGAAGACAACCATCCTGACTGATATTTTCATGCTCACGCGCGCGGCCGCGGCCGTCTCCCCGAGAGGCCGAACCCGCGCTTCGCATCCGGCGATGAGCGTCCGCTCCTGAAATGAAGCCGAACGTGAAGGAATTTCACCACGTCAACCTTACCGCTTGAGGCTAGGAGGAAGAGTCTCCCCCGCGCAGGACGCGGCGAGTGATGCGACCAGAGGGCGTCATCCCGCGTTCCAGGCGGTAAAAAGGATCCCCCCGGAAAGGAGAAGGAAGTCATGGCGACGGGAATCAAGTCTCGAAGGCTCGATCTGGCGGAACTGAAGAAGAAGACGATCGTGGAGCTCAACCAGATACTCAAGGACCTCGACGTCGAAGGCGCCGGCGGCCTCAGAAAGCAGGACATGATTTACAAGATACTCGAGGCGCAGTCCGCCAGGGATCGCAACGGCGGAGGCGGAACCATCACCGGCGAGGGCGTGCTGGAAATCCTGCCGGACGGCTTCGGGTTCCTGCGCTCGCCGGCGTACAACTACCTGCCCGGGCCGGACGACATCTACGTCTCCCCCAGCCAGATTCGCCGCTTCGACCTGCACACGGGCGACACGGTGAGCGGCGAGATTCGCCAGCCCAAGGAGGGGGAGCGGTATTTCGCGCTTCTGAAGGTCGAGAAGATCAACTTCGAGTCCCCCGAGGCGAGCAGGGACAAGGTGCTCTTCGACAACCTCACCCCGCTGTATCCGGACCGCAGGATACGGCTCGAGACGTCCGGCGAGGAGGTCAGCTCGCGCGTGCTGGACCTCATGACGCCCATCGGCTTCGGGCAGCGCGGCCTCATCGTCGCCGCCCCGAGAACGGGAAAGACGATGATGCTCCAGGCGATCGCCAAGAGCATCGCGACGAACCACCCCGAGGTTCACCTCATCGTTCTGCTCATCGACGAGCGTCCCGAGGAGGTCACCGACATGGAGCGCTCCGTGCGCGGGGAGGTCATCAGCTCGACGTTTGACGAGCCGGCCTCCCGCCACGTCCAGGTGGCGGACATGGTGATCGAGAAGGCGAAAAGGCTCACCGAGCACAAGCAGGACGTCGTCATCCTGCTCGATTCCATCACGCGGCTGGCGCGCGCCCACAACACCATCATCTCGCCGAGCGGAAAAGTCCTCTCCGGCGGCGTGGACTCCAACGCTCTTCAGCGTCCGAAGCGCTTCTTCGGCGCGGCGCGCAATATCGAGGAGGGCGGCAGCCTCACGATTCTCGCCACCGCGCTGGTCGAGACGGGCAGCCGCATGGACGACGTGATCTTCGAGGAGTTCAAGGGCACGGGCAACATGGAGGTTCACCTGGACAGGAAGCTCTCCGACAAGCGCGTGTTCCCCTCGGTGGACATCAACAAGTCCGGCACCCGGAAGGAAGAGCTGCTGCTCAGCCCGCAGGAGCTCAACCGCGTGTGGGTGCTGCGCAAGGTGCTCCAGCCTCTGGGGGTGGTGGATTCGATGGAGCTGCTGCTCGAAAAGATTCAGGAGGCGAAGACGAACGAGGATTTCCTCGCCTCGATGAACACGTAGGCTTTCCCGGCTTCCCGCGCTTTCGGATGGACAAGCGCCCGGAGTTTCGGTATAAGACGCTCTCCCTGCGGAGGAGGAGCCGGCTTTTCCGTCGCCTCCTTTTCGCGCTTTGGCTTGTCGGGGCGGGAGGGGCGCCGACGCTTCGCCCCCGTGAATTGTGGAGCGACTCGCGATGAAGGCGGAGATTCACCCGGAGCTGTTCGAGTGCAGGGTCTCCTGCAGCGGCTGCGGGGCGGAGTTCACCACGTTCACCACGCGAAGCGAGATCCGCGTGGAGGTCTGCTCGCAGTGCCACCCGTTTTTCACCGGCAAGCAGGCGCGCATCGTGGACACCGAAGGCCGCGTGGAGAAGTTCATCAGGAAATTCGAGGGCAAGGAGGCGCGGGTCTCGAAGCGCAAGCGGAAGCAGGCCGCCGCCGAGGCCGAACGGGCGGCGCGGCTGGAGAGAGAGGAGCGCCTCGCCGCCGAGAAGGAAGCGGAGGAGAAAGCCCGCAGGGAAGAGGAGCGGAAGAAGCGCGCCGAGGAGCGCGCCGCCCGGAAGGCGGCCCGGGAGCAGAAGGAGGCCGGCGCCGAAGCTCCCGAAGCCGGGGCGGCGCCCACTGCGGCGGAAGCCGCCTTGACCGACCCGCCGCCCGCGCCTGAAGCGAGCGGAGAAGAAGAAAAGCCGGAGGCGTAGAACCCGCCTTGGCGTCCCGCGTTCGCTCCGGGGCTTGGCTCTGGTCATCGCGCGCCCCGGCGAACGCTGATTCATTTGGTCCGAATCGTCCCCGGCCGCCCCGTTCCCCCTCCCTCGGTCAATCCCCATGTTCGAGAAGATCGAGCAAATCATCGAAAAGCACCGGACGCTGGAGGAGCGTCTCTCGGACCCGGCCCTGGTCCGGGATCGGAAAAAATTCGAGCAGACCGCGCGCGAGCACAAGGAGCTCACCCGGGTCGTCCAGACCTACGAGGAATGGCGCGGATACGAGGACGCCGCCGAGGAGGCGAAGGCGCTGCTCGAGGACGCCGATCCCGAGATGGCCGAACTCGCCAGGGCGGAGCTGGAGGAGGCGGGCGCCGGGCGCGAGGAGATGGAGCGGAGGCTGCGCCGGCTTCTGCTGCCCAGGGATCCGAACGACGAGAAAAACGTCATCCTGGAAATCCGCGCGGGAACGGGCGGGCAGGAGGCCGCGCTTTTCGCCTCGGATCTCTACCGGATGTACGTCCGCTACGCCGAGCTCCGGGGCTGGGGGGTGGAGGAGCTGAGCAAGAGCGAGAGCGACCTGGGCGGCCTGAAGGAGGTGTCCGCCCTCATCAAGGGCGCGGGCGCCTACAGCCGCCTGCGCTGCGAGAGCGGCGCCCACCGCGTGCAGCGGGTGCCCGTCACCGAGACGCAGGGGAGAATCCACACCTCGGCCGCCACCGTGGCCGTGCTGCCCGAAGCGGACGAGATCGCGCTCGACGTCGGGGAGAAAGACCTGAAAATCGACGTCTACCGCTCCTCGGGCCCGGGCGGCCAGAGCGTGAACACGACGGATTCCGCCGTTCGCGTCACCCACCTCCCCACGGGCCTCGTCGTCACCTGCCAGGACGAGAAGAGCCAGCACAAGAACCGCGCCAGGGCCATGAAGATTCTCTCGGCGCACCTGCTGGACATGGAAATCCGCAGGCAGGCCTCCGAGCGCTCCGCGCAGAGAAAGAGCCTCGTGGGCAGCGGCGACAGAAGCGAGCGCATCAGAACCTACAACTTTCCCCAGGACAGGGTTACGGATCACCGCATCGGCCTCACCCTCCACGGCCTTCCCGGCTTCATGGAGGGGGGAATCGACGAGATGATCAAGCGGGTGATGGAAAGCCGGGAGGCGGAGCGTCTGGCCGAGCTGGAAGAGAGCCGGGAAGCGCCCGCCTCGCCATGACGGCCTCCCTTCCCGCGGCGAAGGCCGCGCCCGGGAGAACGGCGGGCGAGCTCCTCTCCCGCCTGCGCGCGCGATTCTCGGAGGCCGGCGTGGCGTCGCCCGCGCTGGACGCGCGGCTCATTCTGGAGAAGGCGCTCGGGTGCCGCGGCGTGCGCCTCCACGCCCATCCCGAAAAGAGGGTTCCGGCCGAGGCGCTCGCGCGGGCGGAGGATCTGGCGCTCAGGAGAATCGCTCGCGAGCCGATGGCCTACGTCATGGGCGAGAAGGAATTCTGGTCGATGCCCTTTCTCGTCTCGCCGGACGCGCTGATTCCCAGGCCGGAATCGGAGCTGCTCGTGGAGCGCGCCGCGGCGCTGCTGGACGGGAGGCGGACGCCCGGCGTCCTGGACGTGGGCGCCGGGAGCGGCGCGGTGGGGCTGGCGATCGCGCGCGAGCTGCCCGGAGCCGCGGTCGTTCTGCTTGACGTCTGCCCGAAGGCGCTGAGGCTGGCGAGGCGCAGCGCGCGCAGGCTCGGGCTGGCTGGCCGGACGGATTTTGTGGCCTCCGATCTGCTCGGGGGACTTGGCCGAGGGGAGAGGTTCGACCTCATCGCGTCGAATCCGCCCTACGTCCGCTCGAAGGAGCTGGACGGCCTGCCGCCCGAAATCTCGGCGTTCGAGCCCCGCCTCGCGCTGGACGGCGGCCCCGACGGAATGCGCTTCATCCGGCGAATCATCGAGGAGGCGCCCTCGCGCCTGGCGCGGGGAGGCTTTCTGTTGCTGGAGACGGCGCCGGATCAGATGGCGGAGGCGGTCGCCCTCTCGAACCGGCGGGGGGCGTATTCCGGGGCGGCGCGCCGGCGCGACCTTGCCGGGCGCGAGAGGGTTCTGGAACTTCAGAGGGCTTAAGGCCGTGGAGCAGTTTCGGATTCGCGGAGGCAGGCCGCTTCACGGGGAGACCGAGGCGTCCGGCTCGAAGAACGCCTCCCTGCCGATTCTGGCCGCCGCGCTTCTGGCCGACGGCGTGAGCCGCGCGCGCCGGGTTCCCGACCTGAGCGACACGAACACCATCCTGCGGCTTCTGGCGGAGTTCGGCGTGGAGACGCGGCGGGAGCCGTCCGGCCGCGCACGCCTGGACGCCTCGAACGTCACCGGCGGCGTCGCGCCCTACGAGCTGGTGCAGCCCATGCGCGCCTCCATCCTGGTGCTGGGGCCGCTGCTGGCGCGCTTCGGCCGCGCCCGCGTGTCCCTGCCGGGCGGCTGCGCCATCGGGGCGCGCCCCATCGATCAGCACCTCAAGGGGCTGCGCGCCATGGGGGCGGAGGTCGGCATAGAGCGCGGCTACATTCAGGCCGGCGCCCGGAGGCTCCGGGGCGCGCGCGTCGCCTTCGACCTCACGACGGTGACGGGAACGAAGAACCTGATGATGGCGGCCGCCCTGGCGAAAGGGAGCACCGTTCTCGAAAACGCGGCGCTGGAGCCGGAAGTCTCGGCGCTCGCCGATCTGCTGAACGGAATGGGCGCGAGGGTGAGCGGCGCGGGGACGCCGGTGATCGAGATAGAGGGGGTGGACTCCCTCAAGGGATACGACGCGGCCGTGCCCTCGGATCGCATTGAGGTGGGCACCCTGATGATCGCGGCGGCCATCACGGGAGGGGAGCTCAAGATAACGAATTGCGAGCCGGAGCAGGTGCGCGCGCTCACGCGCAGGCTCATCGAGGCGGGCGTGGAGGTTTCCGAGGGAGAGAGCTGGGTGCGCGCGCGGGGGGACGGCGCGGTGTCGCCCGTGAGCGTCAGGACGGCCCCCTATCCGGGGTTCCCCACCGACCTCCAGGCGCAGTTCATGGCGCTCATGACGATCGCGCGGGGAAGCTGCGTGATCACGGAGACCATCTTTGAAAACAGGTTCATGCACGCCGCCGAGCTTTCCAGGATGAACGCGCGGATTCACCTCGACGGCAGGACGGCGCGCATCGAGGGGACGCCGCGCCTCACCGGCGCCTCGGTGATGGCGACCGACCTCCGGGCGAGCGCCTCGCTGGTGCTGGCGGGCCTGGCGGCGCGAGGGGAGACCGTCGTCCGTGGCGCGCATCATATCGACAGGGGATATCAGCGGCTCGAGGAGAAGCTGAGGAGCCTCGGCGCGGATATCGAGCGCGAAGTGGAGCCGCGATGAAAGAGAGCCGGGAGAAGGAGCTGACGATCGCCCTCCCCAAGGGCAGAATCTTCGGGGAGGCCATGGCGTGTCTGATGAAGGCGGAGATGCTCTCGAAGCCGATCTCGGAGAAGTCCCGGAAGCTGATCCTCCGGGACCCGAAGACGGGCGTCCGGGTCCTGATTCTGAGGAATCACGACGTGCCCATCTACGTGGAGCGCGGCGCCGCCGACCTGGGCGTCATCGGCCGCGACGTGCTGCTCGAACAGGGAAGGGACGTCTATGAGCCTCTGGACATGAACGTGGCGCCCTGCCGCCTCATGGTAGCGGCGCCCGAGGGCGTCTCGTGGGACGATTTGACCGGGCGGGCCTCGCTGCGCGCGGCGACGAAGTTTCCGGTCATCACCGCCCGTTTCTTCGAGCGAATGGGGATTCAGGCTCAGGTCGTCCGCCTCTACGGCAACGTGGAAATCGCCCCCGCCCTGGGGGTGGCGGACATCATTGTCGATCTGGTGGACACCGGCGGAACGCTGCGGGCCAACGGCCTGGCGCCGGTTCGGGAGATATTCAGCGCGACGGCCAGGCTCATCGCCAACCGGGCGAGCCTGAAGACGAACTACAGGAAGGTGAGCGAGGCGATAGATCGGTTCAGGCGGGCGATCCCCGCCGCCGGCGGCAGCGCCCGGAACGGCGCGAAGCCGGCGCCCCGGGAGGGGAAGGCGTGAGGCGTTTTGCGGGGGCGGCGGAAATCGGCGCGGACCTCCTCACGAGGGGCGCGCCCGCGAGGAGAAGACGTGCGGCGCGTTAAATGCGGCGGGGAGGGCTTCGACGCCGAAATCGAGAGGCTTTCCCGGGGCGGGGCGGACGCGCTCTCGGGCGTGGAGGCCGCCGTCGCCGCGATCATCGAGCGCGTTCGCTCGGGCGGCGATGACGCCCTGGTCGAGCTGACGCGCGAGCTCGACGGCGTTTCGCTGGAGGGCGCGGGCCTCCTCGTCGGCGAGGAGGAGATGGCTCGGGCGGTCGAGGCGCTGCCGCCCGGGACGCTCGACGCCCTGAAACTCGCGGCGGAGCGCATTCGCGTGTTTCACGAGGCCCAGGCTCCGCGGAGAATCACGCTGGAGCCGGCCCCCGGCGAGCGGCTCTCCCTCGTCCCCGCGCCGCTTCTGCGCGTCGGTCTGTATGCGCCGGGGGGCGCCGCGGCGTATCCCTCCACCGTGCTGATGAACGCGATTCCCGCGCGGGTCGCGGGCGTGGAGGAGCTGGTTCTGTGCACCCCGCCGGGGGCGGACGGCCGGGTTCCCGACGCCGCGCTGGCGGCGGCCTCCCTGGCGGGTCTGAAGCGCGTCGCGCGCGTGGGCGGGGCGCAGGCGATCGCCGCCATGGCCTGCGGGACCGGAAGCATTCCGAAAGTGGACAAAATCGCAGGACCCGGCAACGTCTACGTCACCGCCGCCAAGCGCCTCGCGCGCGGGGAGGTGGAAATCGACAAGGAGGCGGGACCGAGCGAGGTGGTCGTGCTTCTGGACGACGAGGCGCTGGCCGAATGGGCGGCGGCGGATCTCCTGGCCCAGGCCGAGCACGACGCCCGCGCCATGGCGGTGGGCGTCTGCGTGGGCGAGAAGGCGGCGGACGCCCTGCGTCGGGAGGTGGAAAGCCAGCTGCGCCTCGCCGAAAGGCGCGGGACGATAGCGGAGGCGCTCGCGAACCGCGGCGCCGTCATCGAGGCGCGTTCGCGCGAGGAGGCGCTGGAAGTGGCGGAGAGGCTCGCGCCCGAGCATCTGGAGATACTGCTGGAGGACGCGGAGGCGGCGGCCGGGGAGATTCGCAGCGCCGGCGCCGTGTTCTGCGGCCCCTGGAGCCCCGTCGCTCTCGGGGACTACCTCGCCGGCCCGAACCACGTGCTCCCCACCGGCGGCGCGGCGCGCTTCGCCTCCCCGCTGGGCGTGTCCGACTTCATCAAATGGCGGAGCGAGGCGCGCTTCGACGCGGAAGCCGCCTCACGCCTTCTGGAGCCCGCGGCGCGGATCGCCGAGCTCGAAGGGCTGCCCGCGCACGCGCGCGCCCTGCGCCTGAGGGGCGGCGCGCTCCCGGGGCGCGCTGGCGAGGGGGGCGCGAATCGCGCATAATCGCGCCGACGAAGCGCCGCGGCGGGCGGCGCCGGAATCGCCCGATCCATCCGCCGGGAGAGAGAAGGTGGCGTCGAAGCCCAGGCAAAGAAAAGCGCGCGTGAGCCGAAAGACGAAGGAGACCGACTTTTCCGTCGCGCTCGACCTCGACGGCGCGGGCGAGGCGCAGGTCGGCACGGGGATAGGCTTTTTCGACCACATGCTCGCCCAGATCGCCCGCCACGGGCTGGTGGACCTGACCGTTCGCGGCAAGGGCGACCTTGACGTCGACGCCCACCACGCGGTGGAGGACGTGGGCATTCTCTTCGGCCAGGCGCTGGCGAAGGCGCTGGGAGATCGGGCGGGCATCGTCCGCTACGCCGACGCGCGCCTGCCCATGATGGACGCCCTCGTTCAGGTGGCGGCGGATTTCGGTGGCAGGGGGAATCTCGTGTTCAAGGGCGCCTTCCCCGAGGCGCGAATCGGGGCGTTCGACACGTCGCTCGCTCGCGAGTTCTTCTGGTCGGCGGCGACGCGCGGGGGCATCGACCTCCACGTCGAGGTCTGCCGCGGGGACAACAGCCACCACATGGTGGAGGCCGTCTTCAAGGGCTTCGCGCGGACGCTGCGGGCCGCGGTCGCTCTCGATCCCCGAAACGCGGGGATTCCCAGCACAAAGGGCGTTTTGTAGAGAAATTCTTTTCGGGCTTCACGAGCATGGCGGGCGAGGAATGGCTGCCGAAATCATCGTGGTCGATTACGGCATGGGAAACGTCCTGAGCGTGCGGAACGCCTTGCGGAAAATCGGCGCCGAGGCTGCGCTGAGCGGCGATCCGCGGGACCTCGAGCGGGCGCGGGGCGTCATCCTGCCGGGGGTGGGCGGCTTTCCCGACTGCATGGGCGCTTTGGAGGCGGCCGGCCTCGCCGACCCCCTGCGCCGCGCGATAGAGCGGGGCGTCCCCTATCTGGGAATCTGCCTCGGCCTTCAGATTCTCTTCGAGGAGAGCGAGGAATTCGGCGCCACGCCGGGCCTGGGGCTGCTGCCCGGGCGCGTGCGGCGCTTTCCCGAGGGGATGACGGAAAACGGCTCTCCGCTCCCCCTCAAGATTCCCCACATGGGCTGGAACCGGCCCCGGCTTCTCAACAACTCCCCGCTTCTGGCGGACGCGCCGGAAGGCGCGCGCTTCTACTTCGTGCACTCCTACTACGCGGAGCCCTCCGAGGCGGCGCGGCCCTGGATCGCGGCGACCTGCGATTTCGGCGTACCCTTCATCGCCAGCGTGCGCAAGGGCAACCTTTTCGCCACCCAGTTTCATCCCGAGAAAAGCGGCGCGCCGGGGCTGGGAGTGCTGAAGAAATTCGCCGACATCTGCCGCAGGGGCGCGAAAGCCTCGTAGGAAGCCTCGACAGGGCGGCGCCGCTTCGGTTTCCGCTTCCCGGACGGCGCGGCTTCGGGGCGGGCGCACGCGGCCGCCTCTTGCGAGCGCGCTCCGCCGCCCGCCGGGGCGTCTCCCGCGGGAAATTTTCACGCCCGTTTGCAATAGAATCCGTTTGGGTTTAAGCAGAGGCGCGGAGAGACGCGAGGCTCATTCATCTGCGGGGGAGGCGGTGCTTCTCATTCCGGCGGTCGATCTCAAGGGCGGGAAGTGCGTGCGGCTCATCCAGGGCCGGAAAGAGCGCGAAATCGTCTATGACGGCGACCCGGCGGCGTGGGCGCTGCGCTGGGCGGAACTGGGGGCGCGGCGTCTTCATCTCATCGATCTCGACGGCGCCTTCAACGGCGCGCCCGCCCACGTGGACGTTCTGGCGCGGGTGGCGGCGGCGGTCGATGCGCCCTTGCAGTTCGGCGGCGGCGTGAGGTCGGAAGAGTCGCTCGCGGCCGTCCTCAAGGCGGGGGCGGCCTTCGTCATCCTGGGGACGAGCGCGCTCAGGGCGCCGGAATTTCTCGAGTCCGCGGCCCGCCGGCATCCCGGAAAAATCCTCTTGGGCATTGACGCCAGGGACGGGCGGGTGCGGGTCGCGGGCTGGGAAGAGGGGGATTCCATCTCCCCGGAGTCCCTCGCGCGCCGGTTCGCCGGCCTTCCCCTGGCGGGCGTCGTCTTCACCGACATCGGGAGAGACGGCACGCTGGAGGGCTTCGACCCCGCGCCCACCGCCGCGCTCGCCGAGGCGTGCGGCCTGCCCGTCATCGCGGCGGGCGGGGTGAGCCGGCTCGAGGACGTTGAAAAACTGATTCCTCTGGAGGAGAAAGGCGTCGTCGGCGCCGTCGTGGGACGCGCGCTGTATGAGGGGACGATGGATTTCGCCCGCGCGATGGAGATGCTCTCTTGCTAGCCAAGCGCATCATCCCCTGCCTCGACGTGAAGGAGGGCCGGGTGGTGAAGGGGGTGAACTTCGAGGGACTGCGCGACGCGGGCGACCCCGTGGAGTGCGCCGCCCACTACGACGAGATGGGGGCGGATGAAATTTGCTTTCTGGACATCACCGCCTCGAAAGAGAAGCGCGGCACCCTGCTCGACGCGGTGCGCCGCGCGGCCGAGCGGGTGTTCGTTCCGCTCACGGTGGGCGGCGGCGTCCGCGAGGAGGACGACGTGCGCGACTTGCTGCGGGCCGGGGCGGACAAGGTGAGCATCAACAGCGCGGCGCTCCGGGAGCCGGACGTGCTGAGGCGATCGGCGGAGCGCTACGGGAGCTCCACCATCGTGTGCGCCATAGACGCCAAGCGCGTTTCGGAGGAGCCGCCCGCGTGGGAGGCGTTCACGCACGGCGGCTCCCGCCCCACCGGCAGGGACGCCGTGGCCTGGGCGGAGGAGGCGTGCGCGCTGGGCGCGGGCGAGATTCTCCTGACCAGCATGGACAGGGACGGCACCCGGGACGGGTATGACATCGCGCTCACGCGCGCCATCGCCGAGCGCGTGGGCGCGCCCGTCATCGCCTCGGGCGGCGTGGGAAGTCTGACGCATCTATACGAAGGGCTGGCGGAGGGATGCGCCGACGCCGTGCTGGCCGCCTCCATTTTTCATTTTGGCGATTATTCGGTCGCGGAGGCGAAAGCCTATCTGCGCGAGCGCGGCGTGGAGGTGAGGCTGTGAGCGACGCGAGCTTCCCGGACGTCAGGTGGAGCAAGGAGGGTCTGGCGCCCGCCGTCTGCCAGGACGCGCGCACCGGGCAGGTGCTGACCCTCGCCTGGGTGAACGAGGAATCCCTCCGGCTCACGCTGGAGAAGGGAACCGTGCACTTCTGGTCCCGCTCGCGCGCCGCGCTCTGGCACAAGGGCGAAACGTCCGGGAACTATCTGCGTCTGGTCTCGGCGCGGCTCGATTGCGACGCGGACGCGCTGGTGTTCATCGTCGAACCCGACGGACCGGCGTGCCACACGAACCGGATGTCGTGCTTCTTCAACGAACTTCCGACGCCCGCGCGCGAAGAGAGCGAAGAGGCGCCGCCTTTCGATCACAATCTGCTCGAAGCGGTTTATCGGCTCATCCTGGAGAGAAAAAGCGCGGGCGACGCGGATTCGAGCTACGTGGCGCGCCTGTTCGCGAAGGGCGAGGACGGGGTGCTGAAGAAGATAGGGGAGGAGGCCACGGAAGTCGTCATGGCGATGAAGAACGACGATGAGGAGGAGATAGCGAACGAGATGGCCGATTTGTGGTTCCACGCCCTGGTGGGCATGGCCGCGCATGACGTTCCGCCCGGTCGGGTTTTCGCCGAGCTCGCCCGCCGGTTCGGGCGCGGGGGCAGGCCGGAATCCGGGAGATAGGCCGCCGCCGCGCCCGAAATTCCGCGGACGGCGTTCATCGCCGGTTTTGTTATTTTCATTATGTTTGACAATCCCGGCGCCGAGCCCTATATTGGTGGCTGGCGGCGGAGGGACGCACCGTTATCCGGTTTGGCGTCATAAGCCTTTGAATATCAAAAGGATGTGGGATGAGGCGGCTCGTCCCCGTTTCTTTTTCCACTGCCGCCCGTTTTCGGGATCATCCGGTAATCATGGCCGCTCCGAGGCATTCGGGGCGGTCGCTTCGCCCAATCGGCATTCCCGACGGATTCCAGAGAGGTTTTTTGCAAAGGGCGTTGCTCCGGCGTGAGGCTCGGCGGCCGAAATGCTCCGTTGCGCCGCTCCCCGCCGATGCGGACGAACGCCCGGTCCGGGGGCGGGAACTGTCGAACCCGCTTCGCGGCGGGGCGTTTCGCCCGCTTTTGCGCGCGCCGAATTTCCGGGCGGTGAGCGAAAGCCGCCGCCGCTCCCGTCCTCGCCGACGTATTCCTGGAAGGTTGTTGATGGATGACCGCACCCTGCGGGGCATTGAATTTTCGGGCGTCCTGAACCTGCTGGCGGATCGCTGCGTCTCCGCCTCCGGCGTGGCCGAGGCCGCCCGCCTCGTTCCGGCCGTCTCGCCTTCCGAGGTGAACGCCCTGCTTGACGAGACGGACGAGGCGACGGCGCTTCTCGGCTCGGGCGAATCCCTGCCCCTTTTCGCGTTCGACGATCCGGAAGAATGGCTGGAGGACATCAGACGCCGGGGAGGCAGCCTCGAGGGCGGGAAATTCCTCTCGATTC
This sequence comes from bacterium, assembly GCA_965242545.1. Taxonomy (GTDB): domain Bacteria; phylum UBA8248; class UBA8248; order UBA8248; family UBA8248; genus Bin107. The sequence continues at coordinate 2,009,659 of OZ251456.1, read as the reverse complement.
TCTCGCTGCTGGATCTCGCCGCCGCCGTCCACCGCTTCGTGGAGGATCGCGCCGAGCGGCTCCCCGGACTCAGACTGCGGCTTCGGGGCGCGGATCTGCGGCGTCCCCTGGCCGTGCGAATCAGGCGCGTTTTCGACGAGCGCGGCGAGGTGCGCGACGAGGCGAGCGCCGCGCTTCGGGAATCCCGGACGAAGGGGCGCGCGCTGAGGGGCGAGGCGCGGCGTCTGCTGGATCGGGTGATGGCCGCGCATCCCGAGGCGGTGAGGGAAAGCCTCATCGTCCAGCGGCGCGAGCGGCATCTGATTCCGGTCCGGACGGTGTTCAGACGCTTCTTCGAGGGCGTGATTCAGGATCGATCGGCGAGCGGGGAGACGCTGTTCGTGGAGCCTCTCGCGGCGGTGCCCGTCAACAACGCCATCGCCTGCGAACGCGAGATCGAACGCGCGGAGGTGGAGAGAATCCTGCGCGAGCTGACCGCCGAGACGATGGCGTCGCGCGAGGCCGTCGCTCATCTGGTGAGCTGCCTGGCGGGGCTCGACCTCATCCGGGCGAAGGCGCGCTTGGGGAGCGATTGGCGCGGCGCCCGCGCGGGGGAGAGCCCGGACGGGCGGCTCAGGCTCAAGCGCGCGCGGCATCCGCTTCTTGCGGCGGGCGCGGGCGGGGCGGAGCCTGAGCGGGTGGTGCCCATCGACCTCGAAGTGGGCGGAAAGGGGATTCGCCAGCTCCTCATCACGGGCCCCAACACGGGGGGCAAGACCGTGGCGCTTAAGACGGCGGGCCTTTGCGCGGCGCTCCATCAGTGCGGCGTCCCCATCCCGGCCGCGCCCGAGAGCGCCCTTCCCGTCTTCAGGATGCTGTTCGCCGACATCGGCGACGAGCAGGACATTCAGCAGAGCCTGAGCACCTTCTCGGGTCACATGGCGCGCGTGTCGATCGCGGTGCGCGAGGCGGGCGAGGGCGCGCTCGCGCTTCTCGACGAGCTGGGCTCCGGCACCGACCCGGCCGAGGGCTCCGCCATCGGCGTCGCCGTGCTGGAGCATCTGGCGGCAAGCGGCGCGCTCTGCATCGCGACGACGCACCACGACGCCCTGAAGCACTACGCCTATGCGTCCGAGCGCGCCGAGAACGCCTCGGTGGAATTCGACGCCGCCGACCTCTCGCCCACCTATCGGATTCGCATGGGCGCGTCGGGTCCGAGCAACGCCGCGTCGGTGGCGAAGCGGATGGGGTTGCCCGAATCCGTGCTGGCGCGCGCGGACGCGCTGCTGATGAAGGGCCCCGTCGCGGTGGATCGCCTGATGGCGAGTCTTTCCGACCAGGAGCGCGATCTCGCCGGGCGGAACGCCGCCCTGGCGGCGAGGCAGGCGGAGGTCGAGAGGAGCGAGGCGGCGCTCGATCGCAGGATGCGCGAGGAGGCGCGCCGCAATAGCGAGGAGGCGGCCCGCTTCCTGAAGGAGCTGCGGCGCGAGGCCGACCGCCTCCTGGAGGAGATGCGTGGGGCGCGCGAGACGGAGGAAGCCCGGAAAATCGCGCGCGAGCGCATCCGCGAGATGAGCGAAAGAATCGGGGAGGCGCTCCCCGCGCCGGTGGCGGAGGCGGCGCGCGCGCCGGCTTCCTGCCGGGTGGGCGACAGGGTGCGCGTCCCGCTCATGAACTGCGCCGGCGAGGTGTTCGCCCTGCACGGAGAGGATGAGCTGACGGTGGCGGTGAACGGAAAATCCCTGCGCCTCGCCCGCCGCGCGGTCGAGGTTCTGGAGGAGGGGCCGGGCGCGCCGTCCCGGGAAGGGGCGGTGACGCACGAGGTCGCGTCGCGGAGCGATCATTTCTCGCCCGAGCTTCAGCTGCGCGGCGCGCGGGCGGAGCGCGCGATCGAGATGCTGGAAAAATACCTGGACGACGCCGCGCTCCTGGGCGTCGGGTCGGTTCGCATCGTTCACGGAAAGGGCGAGGGGGTTCTCTCCCGGCTCGTCTCGGAGCGTCTGCGGGAGCACGCCCTGGTGTCGAAATTCGGCCCCGCCCGGCCGGAAGAGGGCGGCTGGGGGGTCACCCACGTGGAGTTGGCGCTGCGCTGACGGTTCGGTTTTCGCGAGGACGCTGGAATGGGCCGCGTGCCGGATGAGGTGGTGGACAGAATAAGGGACGGCGTTCCGATCGAGAGCGTCATCGGCGATTTCGTGCAGCTCCAGAAGGCGGGCGCGAACTACAAGGGGCTTTGTCCGTTCCACGACGAGAAAACGCCCTCCTTCAACGTGAACCCGCGCATGGGCATCTACAAGTGCTTCGGATGCGGAGCGGGGGGCAACGTCTTCCAGTTTCTGATGCAGCACGAGGGCATGACGTTTCCCGAGGCGCTCTCGAGTCTGGCGAAGCGCCAGGGCATCGACCTCTCCCGCTATGAGGGAGCCTCGGAGGAAGGCGCCCGAAGGCCGGACGCGCGGCGGGAGACAGCGGCCATCAATCGCCTGGCGGCCGATTTCTTCAGGGCGGCGCTCAGGAGCAATCCGGGCGAGCGGGGCCGCCTCTATCTGAGCGGGCGCGGCGTCACGGAGGAGGCCATCGAGAGGTTTCAAATCGGGTATGCCCCGCCACGCTGGGACGCCCTCATCAAGGGAGCGGGGAGCAGGGGGGTGTCTCCCGACGCGCTCGCGGACGCGGGCCTCGCGGTGCGCCGCGAGGAGGGCGGCGGGCTTTACGATCGCTTCCGCGACCGCGTCATGTTTCCCATTCGCGGCCATGAGGGAGAGATCGTGGGCTTCGGCGGGCGCTCGCTGCCCGATGGCGATCCGCGCCACGCCACCGCGAAATACGTGAATTCGCCGGATACGCCGCTCTTCAGGAAGGGGCGCGCCCTCTATGGCTTCTACGAGGGCAGGGAGGCGATTCGCGGGAAAAAGCGCGTCCTGGTGACGGAGGGGTATTTCGACGTCATCTCGCTTTGGGAGCACGGCTTCGCGGAGGCCGTCGCGCCCCTCGGCACGGCGCTGACCTCCGATCACATCAGGAGTCTGAGGGCGCACGCCGAGGAGTTCGTGTTCGTTTTCGATCCGGACGACGCGGGGCTGGCGGCGTCGCAGCGCGCGGGCGCCATGGCGGGGCGGATGCTCGGCCTGGCGGGCGCGCCCGGCCGCCTGGTGGCGAGCGACGTCCTGCGAAAGGATTTCATCGACCGGGACGGAGCGGGCGCCGTGCGCCTCAAGGTGGTGAACCTGCCCGAGGGGCGGGACATTGACGCATTTCTGCGGGAGAGCGGGGCGGAGGATTTCGCCCGCGTCCTCTCCTCGGCCGAGGGGATTCTCGAGAACACCGTCAAGGCCGCGATGGCCGGAATCGCGGCGGGAGCGGGCCAGGCCGAGAAGATCGAGGCGGTTCAGCGGCTTCTGCCCATTCTCGGCGCCTGCCACCGGAGCGTTCAGGACCAATATCTGGCCTTGCTGGAGGATCAGCTCGGGGTTCCCTATCCCACGCTGGCCTCCATGGTGAGGCGGATGCTGGCGGAAAACGCCAAGGAAGGATCGCCCCAGAGAGAGAGAGAGGAGGAGCGGGTCGATCTGCTGGGGGGGAGCGTCGAGCGGCCCAGGTTCGAGCTGGACGCCCTCCAGCTTCTGCTCATGCGGCCGGCGCTGGCCTCGGAGGTGCCCGACGGCCTGATGACCGACCCGGCGGTGCGCGAGGCCCTCTCCCTCATGAAGTCCGGGGCCACGGGTTCGCTCACGGCGGCTTCCCTGGCGGACAGGCTCGAAAGCCAGGACGCGCGCGCGCTGGTGGCGGAGCTGGCCGTCGTGGAGGTCGAGCCCGAGGACGTGGAGGCGGAGCTGCTCGACTGCGTGGAGCGGCTGAAGGATCGCCGCCGGCGAAAGCAGGAGGAGGAGTTGCTGAAAGTCATCGAGCGAACGCGCAGGGAAGAGGGAGAGGATTCCCCGGAACTCTGGAAGTTGCTGGAGCGGAAAAACGCGCTTCTGCGGGAGCGGCAGCGGGCGGCTTCGCCGCGCTGAGGCGCTCGCGCGATTTGAATTTTCACGGGTCCGCAGCGGTTCATCTACTGCCTGGCGAGAGGAAAGGAGCGGAACATTGGCGCAAGCGACGCAGACGAAGAAAGAGAAGAAGACGGATGACGTCAAGAACCTGATCGACCTCGGCAGGGAGAAGGGCTTCCTGACCTACGAGGAAGTCAACGACGTTCTGCCTCCGGACGTCACCTCGCCCGAGGTCATCGACGACATCATGGTGCTCTTCAACGACATGGACATCGAGATTCTCGACCGCGAGTCGGCGGAGAAGCGCGCCGTCAAGAAAAAGACCGAGACGGCGAGTCCGGCGAAGGGGGGGGCGGAGACGACCAGCTCCTTCGACGATTCCACCTACGGGAAGACGGACGACCCCATGCGCATGTATCTGCGCGAGATGGGGCAGATTCCTCTCCTGAGCCGGGAGGGCGAGATCGCCATCGCCAAGAGGATAGAGGAGGGGCAGTTCGAGGTGTGCCAGGCGACGGTGAGCACGCAGGTGGCGATCAACGCCGTCCTGGAGCTGGCCGATCAGCTCAGGAGGGGCGACCTCAGCGTGACCGATCTCGTCGTCGTCACCAGCGAGGCGGCCTCGGACGACGAGGAGAGGGAGAAGCCCACCTACGAGGAGGACAAGCGGCGGATCCTCAAGCTCGTGAACAGGCTCAGGGGGCAGCTGCGCACTCTGGAGAAGAAGAAGGCGGCGGACGACAAGCCCGTCTCCATCCAGAGGACGCGCGACAGGGTGGCGTCCTGCATCCGGGAGATGAACCTGCGGCCCGAGCGCGTGGACAGCATCGCCGAGCGGGTGAAGTCCTACGTGGAGTCGATGCGCGGGGATCAGGAGGAGATCGGGCGGTATCTCAAGGAGGTGGGGATGGATGAGGCGCAGCTGCGGGCGGCGCTCCGCGAGGCGTCGAAGTCGAAGGAGAAGAAGGGGGCCGCGATGCGGACCGTCAGCGAGAGGCGCATCCCCGTCATCATCCTCGCCGAGTACGATCGCCGCATCCGGAACGTGCGCCGCCGGATCCGCGCGACGGAAAAGGAGGCGGGCGCCTCCCGGGAGGATCTCGAGAATTCGCTCAAGATGATTCGCCGCGGACGCCGCAAGGATCGCCAGGCGAAAAAGGAGCTCGCCGAGGCGAACCTGCGCCTCGTCGTGAGCATCGCCAAGAAATACACGAACCGGGGGCTTCAGTTCCTCGACCTGATCCAGGAGGGCAACATCGGCCTGATGAAGGCGGTGGACAAGTTCGAATACAAGCGCGGCTACAAGTTCAGCACCTACGCCACGTGGTGGATTCGCCAGGCCATCACCCGGGCGATCGCCGATCAGGCGCGGACGATTCGCATCCCCGTCCACATGATCGAGACCATCAACAAGCTCATCCGCACCTCGCGGCAGCTCCTCCAGAAGCTCGGGCGCGAGCCGCTGCCCGAGGAGATCGCCAAAGCGATGGACACGCCCGTCGACAAGGTGCGCAGGGTGCTCAAGATCGCTAAAGAGCCCATCAGCCTCGAGACGCCCATCGGCGAGGAGGAGGACAGCCAGCTGGGCGACTTCATCAAGGACGAGAAGGCCGAGGTGCCGCAGGATTCCGTCATCAAGCTGAACCTCAAGGAGCAGACCCAGAAGGTGCTTCAAACCCTCAGCCCGCGCGAGGAGAAGGTGCTGCGCAAGCGCTTCGGCATCGGGGCGGAGAACGAGCACACGCTCGAGGAGGTGGGGCAGGATTTCGAGGTCACCCGCGAGCGTATCCGCCAGATCGAGGCCAAGGCGCTCAGAAAGCTCCGCCACCCCTCGAGGAGCAGGAAGCTCAAGAGCTTCATCGAGGAGGAGGCTTGAGCCGGAAGACTCGCGCGTTTGACACGGAGCGCGCGGGGGGCCATATACTCACGGGCGACCGGGGGCGCGCGGGGCGGGGAGAAGACGCCCGACGCGCCATTGTCCCCGTTCGGGTCGCGCTGACGCCGGGCCCATAGCTCAGCGGTAGAGCCGCCGGCTCATAACCGGCTGGTCCTTGGTTCGAATCCAGGTGGGCCCACCACGCGATCCTTCATCGACCGCCCCAGGCGGCGCGAGGAGTCTTTGGCGGTGCATCCGGAGCTGGCGGCCTTGAAGTCGCTTCAGGCGATTGACGGCGAGATCGACGAGCGCCGCGAGGCGATTTCCGGAATTCCTGCCTCGATTGAACGGGAAAAGCAGTATTTGACGGGCTTCGAGGCGACCGTCGGGGAACTCGAAAAGGAGCTGGAGGCCGCCCGGAAAAAGCTGCGCGAGGCGGAGGGCGAGGTTCAGTCCTTCGATCAGAAGCTGCGGGACACGCGCGGCAAGCAGACCCTCGTCAAGACGAATGAGGAATACCGCGCCCTGGGAGCGGAGATAGCGGGCTATCAGGAGAAAATCAGCGCCCTCGAGGACGTCGTTCTCGAAATCATGGACGACCTGCCGGCTCGCGAGGAGCGGCTCGCCGGCGCGCGCGGCGACTTGGAAGCGGCGCGCGCCAGAGTCCGGGGCGAGGTGAAGAAGCGCGAGAGGCGGCTGGCGGAGCTGGAGCGGGAGCTGGGCGAGCTTTCCGCCGAGTCGGAATCTCTCGCGGCGGGAGTGAGCGCGGAGTGGATGAGGCGCTACCGGGGCTTGAGAAAATCCCGCAAGGGGCTGGCCGTCTGCGCCGTCGTCAACCGCGCCTGCCAGGGGTGCCGAACGGCGGAGACCATCAAGCGCTTTCTGGAGATACGCGATTCCGAGGATGCGATTTACACCTGCTCGAGCTGCGCCCGCATCCTGTATTACGAGGAGGGCGAGACGGCGGATTTGAGTCTCTCGGGTGAGTTTGAATCTGGCTATTCTACAAAATAGGGTTTGTCAACAGGAACCGCCAAAAAGTCGTTCGAGAGACGGCCGTTCCTGGGAACGACCGCAATCAGGTTGTCTATGTCTTGCAATGCGGTGAGTGTAGTCATGAATATGGCTCGAATGGTTCGGACAACCACCAAAGGCGATGCCCAAAGTGTCAAGACGGCGCGCCCGGGCTTTCGTATTGAGTGCAGCGAGGCCTGAATACCATAAGGAATGCCATCGAATGAAAACGGGACGCCTCCGGGTTCACACCGACGGCGCGGCGCGCGGGAACCCGGGGCCGGCGGCCGCCGCCGCCCTGCTGTATGACGAGGCGGGCGCCTGCGTGGCGGAGGAGGCGAGGTATCTGGGCGCGGCGACGAACAACGTGGCGGAATACCAGGCGCTTCTGCTGGGGCTGGAGCGCGCCGCGGCGCTCGGCGCCGAGAGCGTGGAGGTGGTGACGGATTCCGAGCTCATGGCCCGCCAGTGGAGCGGGAGGTATCGGGTCAGGAACAAGGCTCTCAAGCTCCTGTATGAACGGGCGAAGGAGGCGGCCCGGGCGTTCGGCTCCATTGAAGTGCGCCACGTGCGGCGCGGCGAGAACGCGGCGGCCGACGCCGCCGCCAACCGCGCCATTGACGCCGGGATGGCTTGATGGAAGCAAGACGCGCGCCGCTTCATCACGGGCGCGTGAATCGCGCCGTTGACCGTCGTCGGGGCGGCGCCTTGAGACAGGATGGGATGAAAGCGTCCGCCGGAGCGGGCCGCGCGGCCGCGCGCAGCAATCGTCTGCGGGAGGAAAGTCCGGGCTCCACAGGGCAGGGTGGTGGATAACGTCCACCAGGGGTGACCCTCGGGAAAGTGCCACAGAAAACAAACCGCCCCGTTGAGGCGGGGTAAGGGTGAAACGGCGCGGTAAGAGCGCACCAGCGGCCCGGGCGACCGGGCCGGCTCGGCAAACCCCACCCGGAGCAAGGCCAAATAAGGGGACGATCGAGGGCGGCCCGTCCGATGTCCCCGGGTAGGCTGCTTGAGGCGGTGGGCGACCATCGTCCCAGATAGATGGCCGCGCGCCCGCCCCCGGGCGGGTGACAGAACCCGGCTTACAGGCCCGCTCCGGTTTCAGGATTTCAGGACGCGCTCCCTGAAAGCGCGGGAAAGCGCCCGCGGCGGTCGTTCCGCGCCGGGGAGGGTCGGCGCCCGATCGGGCGCCGCGGCTGAGCGTGGGGCGCGCCGTTTTCCCTTTGAACGGGACAGAGAGGCCAGATGCCAACGGAATCCGAAGCAGCGCGGCAGACGCTCGATCCCTCGCTCATCGCCGCCGAGTCGGCGCGGGCGGCCGAGGCCATATCCCCTTATCTGAGGCCGACGCCCGCCCGCCTCACCGAGCATTTCTCCGAACAGCTAGGCGTGGAAATTTATCTCAAGCCGGAGAATTTTCAGCGAACGGGCGCGTTCAAGGTGCGCGGCGGCATCTACGCGCTGCGGAAGCTCACCTCCGCGCAGCATCAGTGGGGCGTCGTCACGGCGAGCGCGGGAAACCACGCCCAGGGCGTCGCCTTCGCGGCGAAGGAGCTGGGCGTCAAGGCGCTGGTGGTGATGCCCGAGGCCACCCCGAACACCAAGCTCGACGCCGTGAGGGCGCTGGGCGCCGAAACCGAGTTGTTCGGCGCCTCCTTCGACGACGCCTACGCGCGCGCGCGCGTCTACGAAAAAGAGCGCGGCCTGACGATGATTCCTCCCTTCGACCACCTGGACGTCATCGCGGGCCAGGGCACCCTGGGGCTGGAGATACTCGAGGAAGTCCCGGACGCCGGAACCATCCTCGTCCCCGTCGGAGGGGGCGGCCTCATCTCGGGCGTCGCCGCGGTCGTGAAGACCCGAAAGCCGGACGCGCGCGTCATCGGCGTGGTGGCGGAGGGCGCCGCGTCGCTCGTGCGCTCCCTGGACGCGGGAAGAATCATCGAGTCGAGCGCGGTGCAGACGATCGCGGACGGCATCGCCGTCAAGAGGAGCGGGGAGCTCTGCTTTCCCCTGATCCGGGAGCTGGTGGATCAGGTGGTCTCCGTCTCCGACGACGCGATGGCCAACGCCATTCTCGGCCTCCTGGAGCAGGAGCGGATGCTGGTCGAGGCGGCGGGCGCCTCCTCGCTGGCGGCGCTCATCGAGCGGAAAACCAGGGTGAGCGGGAAGGTGGTCGCCCTGCTGAGCGGCGGAAACCTGGACGTCAACCTGCTCTCGCGCATCATCGGCAAGGGGCTGGCGCTCGCCAACCGCTACGCGCGCATTCAGGTGCCGCTGCACGACGTGCCCGGCGCGCTGATGCGGCTCTCCAAGATCGTGGCCGACTGCCGGGTGAACATCATCCACATCGAGCACGACAGGCTTTCGACCGAAGTGCCCATCAACCACACCCTCTCCACCCTCCACATGGAGGTGCGCGGGCGGGCGCACCTGGAGCGGCTGATACAGATTCTGCTCCAGGAAGGCTACGAAGTGCGCCGGGAGGAAGCCTAGCTCATGAGCGAGCCGCCGCGCCGCGCCCTCCTCAGCGTGAGCGACAAGAGCGGGGTCGCCGCCCTCGGCGCCGCCCTCGCCGAGGCGGGCTGGGAGGTAATCTCCACCGGCGGCACGGCCGAGGCGCTGCGCTGCGCGGGCGTCCCCGCGCGGGAGGCGGCGGACTACGCGGGGCATCCCGAAATCATGGGCGGGCGCGTCAAGACGCTCCACCCGAAAATTCTGGGCGGCATCCTCGCCGTTCTGCCCGACCATGAAGAGGAGATGCGCGCGAACGGCATCGCGCCCATCGACCTGGTGGCGGTGAACCTCTACCCGTTCCGGGAGACGGTCGCCCGGCCCGGCGTCGGGAGGGGCGAGGCGGTGGAGCAAATCGACGTCGGCGGCCCCACCATGGTGCGCGCCGCCGCCAAGAACCACGCGCGCGTGGCCGTTCTCGTGGACCCGGCCGATTATCCGGACGCCATCGCCCACGTCCGGGAGGGCGGGCGCTTTCCGCCGGACTGGCTGTCGGGCCTCGCCTTCAAGGCGTTTCGCCACACCGCGGGCTACGACGCCGCCATTTCCGGCTATCTGGACGACGGCGATGAAGATGCGCTTCCCGGACGAATCGACCTGGGGCTAGACCGCGTTCAGACGCTTCGCTACGGGGAAAACCCCCACCAGAAGGGCGCGCTCTACCGGCTGGACGGGTCGGGAGGCGGGTTTTCTCTCTGCGACGCGGAGATCCTGGGCGGAAAGGAGCTCTCCTTCAACAACTTCCTGGACGCCGCCGCCGCCGCCGAACTGGCGAATGATCTGGAGGGCGTCGGCTGCGCCATCATCAAGCACGCGAATCCGTGCGGCGTGGGTCTCGGAGCCACCCAGGCGGCGGCTTATGAGCGCGCCCTCGCGTGCGATCCGGTCTCGGCGTTCGGCAGCGTGATAGCCTGCAACCGGAAAATGGACGCGGCCGCGGCGCGGGCCATGCGAAAACTCTTCGTCGAGGCGGTGGTCGCTCCCGACTTCGACGACGAGGCGCTCGCCGTCCTGCGGAAGAAAAAAAATCTCAGAATCCTGCGCCTACGGGGCCTGGGCGACTCCGCGCCGGCGGGCCGCGACCTGCGCTCGGTCCCCGGCGGCGTTCTCCTGCAGGAGCGCGACCGCTTTTCGGACGAGGAGTTCCGCTGGGAGGTCGTCACCCCCCGCGCGCCCTCGGCGGAGGAGGAAAAAGCGCTCAGGCTCGCCTGGCGCGTGACGCGCCACGTGAAGAGCAACGCCATCGTCCTGGCGGATCAGGACGGCGCGGTGGGCGTGGGCGCGGGCCAGATGAGTCGGGTGGACGCCGTCCGCCTCGCCGCCGATCGCGCCGTTCTGCCCATCGAGGGCTGCGCCCTGGGATCGGACGCCTTTTTCCCTTTCAGGGACGGGGTGGACGCCGCCGCCTCCCGCGGGGTGAAGGCGATAGTCCAGCCGGGCGGCTCCGTGCGCGACGAGGAGGTGATTCAGGCGGCGTCGGAGCGCGGCGTCGCCATGGTCTTCACGGGCAGGCGTCATTTCAGACACTGAAGATGTCCCGGACTCTCATCGCCGCTCCCGCGCTGGAGGGTTCGCTCGCGCCCCTGGAGACGCTACGGCGCGTCGAGGCGTTTCTGAACGCCCTGGCTGCGCTGCCGAAGAAGTCCTGGCGTCCGCGCCTCGACGCCCGGGGGGTGAAGGTGGAGGGGCCGGGCCTCGCCCGCGCCGGACGGCTGCTTGAAATTCTCGAAGTTCCCGGAGCGAACCAGTCGATCATCCACGTCGTGGGGACGAGCGGCAAAGGCTCCACCGCGCTGATGATCGCGGAGTCCCTCCTGGCCTCGGGCGGGAGGACGGCGGCGTTTTTCTCGCCTCACCTCACTTCGATGGTCGAGCGCTTCTGGATAGGGGGCCGCTTCGCGGAGGCCGCCCTCATCGGGCGATGCGCGCGCGAGCTCGCGGCGGCGGCCGCCCGCATGGCGGAAGAGTCGGAATACGGGCCGCCCTCTTTTTTTGAATCGACGCTCGCCCTCCTGCTTTTGATGGCCAGAGAGGAAGGCTGCGGGCATCTCGTCCTGGAAGCGGGTCTGGGCGGCGCGTTCGACGCCACGAACGCCGTGGGCCCGGCCGTCCTCGACGTCATCACCTCCGTCGGGCTGGATCACACCGATTTGCTCGGCGATTCCGTCGCGCGAATCGCGCGCGACAAGGCCGGCGTCATTTCGGAGGGGGGGCGCGTCCTCTCGGGAGACGTCCCTCCCGAGGCGCGGGCGGAAATCGAGCGCGCGGCGCGCGAGCGCGGAGCCCTCCTTTGTTCGCCGCCGCGCCTCGCGAATCTGGTCCTGCGTCCCGACGGCGCTTCTTTCGATCTGGAATTCGAAGACGGAGCGCGGTGGGAGGGTTTCTCGACTTCCATGCCCGGCGTCCACCAGGCGCGGAACGCGGCGCTGGCCGCCGGGGCGGCCCGCCTGCTGGGGCTGGGGGAGAGCGAGGCGCGCCCGGGCGTCGCGGCGGCGCGCCTGCCGTGCCGGATGGAGCGCGCGCAGTCGCGTCCCCGGGTTCTGCTTGACGGCGCGCACAATCGCGACAAGGCGCGGGCGCTGGTGGAGTGCGCGTCGGCCTGGGAGTTCGAGCGCCTCCTCTTCGTTCTCGGAGCGGTGGGCGACAAGGATTTTCGGGGAATGGCGGAGGCGTTCGCCGCAGCGGGCGATGCGTTTTTCGTCACTCTCCCTCCGGCGAGCGCGCCCAGGCCGGGCCTTTCGCCGGCCGTTTTCGCGCGCGCGCTCGAAGCGGCGGGCGCCGCGCGCGTGGAGATTCTCATGGACGCATGGGCGGCGCTGGAAGAGGCGATCGGCGAAGCGGGGGAGGACGACCTCGTCGTCGTCGCGGGGTCGATGTTCCTGGCCGGGGAGCTCAGGCGCCGGTGGGTGCGCGAGGCGCGGATCGTGGAGAGCGGCTGCGCGTTTCCCCGCGAGGCGCGCCCGTGAGGGAGGGCCTGCGGTTCGTTCCCGTCCGGTGGAGCCCGCCGCCCCCGGTGACGTGCCGCGGGCGGACGCTCGACTTCAATCGGGCGCGCGTCATGGGCGTCCTGAACGCCACGCCGGACAGCTTCTCCGACGGCGGAGCGTTTCTCGACCCCGAGGCGGCGCTCGACCGGATCGCGCGGATGACGGAAGAGGGGGCCGACGTCATCGACGTCGGCGGCGAGAGCACCCGCCCCGGATCGGGCGCGGTGGACGAGGCGGAGGAAATCGGGCGCATCCTGCCGATCCTGGAGCGGATGGACCCGGAGAAAGGCCCCCTCGTCTCGGTCGATACCTCGAAGGCGGGCGTGGCGCGGGCGGCGCTCGGCGCGGGCGCGCACATCGTGAACGACGTCACGGGTCTTGAGGATCCGCAGATGCGCGCGGCGGCCGCGGAGTTCGGCGCGGCGGCGGTCGTCATGCACATGAAGGGCCGGCCGCGCACCATGCAGGAGAACCCGGAATACGAGGACCTCTCGCGCGAGGTGTCCGGCTATCTTCGCAAGCGGGCGCGCGAGGCCGAACGGGCGGGCGTCGCCTCCGTCCTGATCGACCCGGGCGTCGGCTTCGGGAAATCATGGAATCACAACCTGGAGCTGTTGAGGCGGATGGGCGCGCTGAGGAGGCTGGGGCGGCCGGTGGTCGTCGGCGTTTCGAGAAAGGCGTTCATCGGGGCGGCCACGCGGGTCGAGGCGGCGGGAGAGCGGCTGATCGGCTCGAAAGTCGCCGAGGCTTTCGCCGTGATCGGCGGGGCGGATATGATTCGCACCCACGACGTGAAGGCGGCCGTCGAGGCGGCGCGCATGGGCGAGGCCATCGGCCGGGGAAGGATCGCCTCTTGAAGGCGCGCCGTCCCGGCGATTCGCTCGGTTCGGAAGAAGCCGGCTTCGCGCTCCGCCGGAGGATCGCCTCATCCGTTCCGCGTCGCCGAAGAAAGGCCCATGATGCTTGAATACGTTTTCGAGTTCTGGTGGATGCTGCCCATCGCCTTCTGCGTGTGCCTCACGGCGACGAGCACGAGCGTGGAGGGCGCCGTCTTCTTCGCGCCGATATTCATTCTCCTCTTCCCCTGGGCGGCGGGCGTGAGCATCGCTCCCCTGGAGGCGGTGTTCCTGGCGCTCTCCATCGAAATTTTCGGCTTCGGCAGCGCGCTCACGGGCTACGTCAGAAGGAGGCTGGTCGATTACGACATCGCCCGGAAGGTGCTCGTCGTGTCCATTCCCGTGGGCATGGCGTTCGGCTTCCTGGCGCATTCGACGCCCGCCGACGTCATCCTGGGGCTACTGGGCGCGATGATGGCGCTTCTATCCGCCGCCATGCTCTTCGCCTGGCTCCGGGGCGGAATCCATGAAGCCGAAAGAGGGGAGAGGGCGGGCGCGCCCACCCGGGTCGACGCGATGGGCAGAAGATACTGGTATCGCTACGAGCACGGGCCCTTCGGTTTCGGCTGGTCGGCGCTTGGGGGCGTCCTCGTGGGCTTCACGGGCATCGGCATCGGCGAGCTCGCGACGACGGCCCTGGTCGTCAAGGACAAACTGCCCGTGCGCCTCGCGGTGGGGACGGGGATTCTGATCGTCTTCGCCACGGTGCTGCCCGCCACGCTGGTGCACGCTTGGGTGTTCTCCACCGGCGAGGTGAGCGTCCACTGGAACATCCTGTTCATGACGATTCCGGCGGTCGCCTGCGGCGGACAGATATCGCCGTTCATCAACAACCGCGTCGATGGCGAGAAGATGAAGGCGTTTCTCTCCTTCGTGTTCCTCTTCGTGGGCGTCCTGCTCCTGTGGCGCGCCCTCGGCGGCTAGGCGCGGCGTCATTTGGCTGAAAACGCGCGCCCCGTCGTCATCGTGGGCCCCGGCGCCGTGGGAACCATGCTCGCGGCGCGCCTGCAGGGGAGCCTCCCCGGGCGGAGCGTGTATCTGGCGGGCGCGGCGCGCCCGGGTCCCGGGACGGCCGCGCACCTGAACGCCGTCAGGGAGAGCGGCGTTCGCTTCCACGGCGAGGCGTCTCCCGCGGCTCGCCCCCTGGTTTGTCGAGGCGCGCCGGACGCGGCGGCGTCCCATCTTTTTTTCACCGTGAAGGCGGGGCAGCTGAAAGAGGCGGCGGCGGAATTTTCCCGAATGGCGGATCGGGAAACCATCGCGGCCGTCTTCTCGAACGGGCTGGACGTCTGCGCGAGCCTCCCCGCCTCCTGGCGGGAGCGCGTCGTCAGGGGCCTCGTCAATACGGGAGTCGAGATTGCGGCGCCGGGTCGTCTGAGGCAGTTCGGCGCGCTGGACGTCACCCTGGCCCCGCCGCCGGGGCGCGCGGCGGGCCTCGCCCCCGTCGGGCGGCTGGCGGAGTTTTTCGAGAGAGCGGGGATTCGCGTTCGCCGGAAGCCCGACGGCAGAGAGGCGGAATGGAGAAAGGCGGCGGCCAACGCGATCATCAACCCCCTGGGGGCGGCGCTTCAGCTCCGAAACGGCGCGCTTCTGGAGGCGTCCTCCTCCGCCGCGCTCCTGGAGACGCTGGCGAGGGAGCTGCAAACGCTCATCGACGCGGAAGGGATGACGCTCGACGCTCTGGAGATTGTCCGCGAAACCGCCCGGGCCACGGCGGGCAACAGGAACTCCACCTGGCAGGATTTGAGGAGAGGCCGCCGGACAGAGGTTCGGGAGATTACGGGCCGCCTCCTTGGGCGCGCGGCCGCGCGGGGCGTCTCGATGCCCGCCCACAAGTCCCTGTATGACAGGGTGCTGTCTCTCGAAAAAGACGCTCTGCGCCGAGGCGAAAGCGAAGGGCGCGCGTCTTGACATGAGCGCGTGGAATCCATAATCTTCCTGATCTTGCGCCGGGAGCCGCCGCGCCCCGGACGCGAACGGAAAAACGCAAGAATCGGAAGCCGGCCCCGCAGCAGGCGTTCACCCAAGAGGGAGCGACCCATGAGCCTCAAAAGCCTCGACAAGCCCCACGCGAACGGCAAAAGCCTGGTCAACGGAAACGGCGCGGAGAAGAAGGCGCGCAAGAAGGTCACCACCGCCGTCATCCGGGCGC
This sequence comes from bacterium, assembly GCA_965242545.1. Taxonomy (GTDB): domain Bacteria; phylum UBA8248; class UBA8248; order UBA8248; family UBA8248; genus Bin107. Next base: position 1,994,243 of record OZ251456.1, on the reverse strand, counting down.
GCAAGGGAAGGGAGAAAATCACCTCCGTCACCGCGTATGACTACCCCACGGCGAAGCTCGCGGACGACGCCGGCGTGGACGTCATCCTGGTCGGCGACAGCCTGGGCATGGTGGTTCTGGGGTATCCCGACACGACGAAGGTGACGCTGGACGACATGGTTCACCACGCGCGCGCGGCGAGCCGCACGAACCCCAGGGCGCTGCTCGTGGCTGATTTGCCGTTTCTGAGTTTCGGGGTCAGCGCGCGCGACACCATCCTGAACGCCGGCCGCCTCATCCAGGAGGGCCGCGCCGAGGCGGTGAAGCTCGAAGGGGGCGTTCGCGTCAGGGACGAGATACGCGCGCTGGTGGACGCCCAGATTCCCGTGATGGGACACGTGGGCCTCACGCCCCAGAGCGTCCATGCGTTCGGCGGCTTCAAGGTGCAGGGCAGGACCGACGCGGGCGCGGAGCAGGTGCTGCGCGACGCGGCGGCCGCGCAGGAGGGCGGCGCGTTCTCCGTCGTTCTGGAGGGCGTTCCCGCCGCCTTGGGGGAGCGCGTGACGCGCGCGATCGACATTCCCACCATTGGCATCGGCGCGGGCCCCGGCTGCGACGGCCAGGTACTCGTCACCCACGACATGCTTCGCCTGTTCCGCGATTTCACGCCGAAATTCGTCAAGGCGTACGCCGACGTCGGCGGGACGGCCACCGAGGCGATAGCGCGCTACTGCCGGGAGGTGCGCGAAGGCGCGTTTCCGGGCGAGGAGCATTGTTTTTAATCTCCCGCGTCCGCGCGCGGCTTCCGGGCTTCCTTGACGGCCCCTCCCCGAACGGGGGGGATTCCCCCGCGTTTCCCTTCGCGCTCCGGCTTCATCCATCGAAGGCTCTCGCGAGCGATTCGCGGGCGCGCCTCGAGGCGTCCGGGCGAAGGCCGCCGCGAAGCCGGAAATTTCGGGCTTCTCCTTCCGGGGGCCCGAAGCGTTGCGGGAGGAGAGGGTCGAAGCCCGAAATCCCTGAAAGGGAAGACGTCCGATGAAGGCGATGGCGCTTGCCGTGAGGTTTCTGACCGTCCTGCCCTGGCCGGGCGCGCCGCCGACGCCGGAAGCGAACGACGCGGCGCGCGCCATCGCGCGCTTTCCGTTCGTCGGCCTCCTCGTCGGGGGCCTTCTCGTCCTGCTGGATTGGGCGCTCGCCGCCGCTTTTTCCGTTCCGGTAAGGAGCGCCCTGCTCGTCCTCGCGCTCGCCTGGCTGACCCGGGGTTCCGGGCCGGGCGCCCTGTCCGGTTTCGCGGACGCGCTCGACTCCCGAAGCGCGGGAAAAGGCGCGCTTCCCGGTACCATGGGCGCTTTGGCCGTCGCCGGCGCGATCCTGCTCAAATTCGTCTGCCTGAGCGAACTCCGGGGGGATGCCCGCTTTCTCGCCCTCATGCTCTCGCCCATCCTCGCCCGGGCGGCGACCGCCAGCCTCCTCGCGTCGCTGCCCTCCGCGAAAGGCGAGGGGAATCCCGGCCAAGCGTTCGCCAGGGCGGCCGGAACCCGGGAAGGCCGCTTCGCCCTGGGCTGGGCCTTTGCGCTTTCTTTCGTTCTGGGATGGTTCGGGGGGCTCCTGGCGGCGATCACCGCGCTGTGCCTCACGTGGGGGCTGAAGCGGCTTTTCGAGAAATCGAAGGGCGAGGGCGACGCCCCCGGCGCGGCGGGGGAAATCGTCGAGACGGCCTCGCTCGTTCTTTTCGCTTCCTGGTGAAAATTTATTTTCGTTCTCCCTCCCGCGTTTCTTCGTTTTCCGAAATACCTCCCACCATCACCCACTTCTTTTTTTATTATTCTTTAATTTCAATTTGTTAGCGATATTTTATTAAAGTAAACTCTTGTGTTTTATCGAAATAATGCGTCCGGAAAATTAAAACGATTTCTTTCGTTTTCCAGTAGAACTTATTGTTTTTTCTTATTTTCCTAATTTTCATGTTGACAGGTCTTTGTCAGGGGGATATAAGGATAAGAATCAGTGGGAAATTATGGGATGAAGTGGGAGGCACAAGGATGCTCATCAGTTCCCATATCGTCTCCGTGGACGCGAAGGGGCGCGTCAGCATTCCCGCCCGGTTCAGGGAATATCTGAGCGCAGCTTTCGGCGACCAGATCGTTCTTCTCGGCAAGGACGACTGCATATTCGCGTATCCCCTGGAGGAGTGGCGGCGCAGGTTCAGCGAGAAGCTTCGGGGACTTCCCACCTCCCGCAAGGAGGTTCGCCGCTATCTGCGCAGAATCTATGGACAGGCGCAATCTTGCGAGTTCGACAGGCAGGGGCGCATCCTGCTGCCCGCCAGCCTGCGCGAGAACCTCGGCATCGAAAAACAAGCCGTTATCGCGGGAATTGAAAACAGACTGGAGATTTGGGACCCGGAGAAATGGGAGAAGGAAATCGGGAGCGTGGACGATGGGGAATCCGCCGCTCCCGATGAGGAGTTGATCGAATTCGAGTTCTGATGCGGGCGCGAAGGGGAGAGCGCGAATGCTTGCCGCGCCGGAAAAGCGGGGTTCAGGAAAATACGCCGCCGCGAATCGTTTTCGCGGCGGGAACGCGGACATGACGGCGTCTCACGTTCCGGTCATGGTTCAGGAGGTTTTGCGCTTCCTGGCGCCATCTCCGGGCGGCGTGTTCTTGGATACTACCTTGGGCGGAGGGGGACACGCCGACGCGGTTCTGGATGCGGTTCGGCCATCGGGTGTGCTGATCGGCTGTGACCGGGACCGAGACGCCGTTGATGTTTGCGCGAAGCGGCTGGCGGGGCATGGCGCCGCCGCCAGGATCCATCACGCGCATCATCGCGAGATCAAGCGCATCGCGGCGGAGGAGGGGTATTCCTCCGTGGACGGCGCCTTGTTCGACCTGGGCCTTTCCTCGATGCAGCTCGACGCGCCCGGCCGCGGATTCCGCATGGACGCCCCCGAGCCGCTGGACATGCGAATGGATCAGACGAGGGGCGCGACCGCCGCCGAGCTGATCGACGGGCTGCCGGAAGAGGATCTCGCCGATCTCATCTACGGATACGGAGAAGAGCGCCACTCCCGCGCCATCGCGCGCGCCATCGGGCGGGCGCGCGCGGCTGGAGGCGTCGGGCGCTGCGACGAACTCGCGGCGCTCGTCGCCTCGGTCGCCGCCAGAAGGGGCGGCCGCCGCGGGAGGAGCGGGCGCGTTCACCCCGCCACCCGGACGTTCCAGGCGCTGCGGATCGCCGTGAACGGCGAACTGGAGACGCTGGAGGCGTCCCTGCGCGACGCGGTGGAGCTTCTGCGTCCGGGCGGGCGAATCGTCGTCCTCAGCTTCCATTCGCTCGAAGACAGAATCGTCAAAAATCTTTTCAGGGAGCTCTCCGGCGGCGAGAGGCCGATCCTCGAAGTCCTGACGCGCAGGGTGGCGCGGCCGGGCGATTTGGAGGCGCGGAGGAATCCGCGCGGCCGAAGCGCGAGGCTTCGCGCCGCCGAGCGTCTCGCGGGAGTTTAGGAGATGAAGCGATCAAGGCTCCGAAACCTGTGGCGGAAGCGGCTCGGCGCGCGCTTTTCCGAAGAAGCGTCCGCCGGTTCGGACGTTTCGCTGCCCCGGGTCGGCCTGTGCATCACCCTGATCGCGTGCAGCGCGGCCGCGCTGGTGTGGCCGCATCTGGAGATGGTGAGAATCGGGTATGACCTGGCGCGCCTCGAACGTCAGCGGGAGAAGCTGCTGCAGGAGAGGCGCGTTCTGCGGATAGAAATCGCCGCGCTTCGCCAGCTGGATCGCATCGAGTCCATCGCGCGCCAGAAGATGAACATGGTTTTTCCCGGACCCGGGCAGATCGTGTATGTAAAGGCCGGCTCCGGAAACCAGAACGAAGGCCGCCTTACCTTTCGCCGCCGCCCATAGCAGGTTGGCCCATGAAAGAGGGCTTCTCCCGCCGCCTCATGGTTTGCGGCGTCCTGGTGGGATTCGGATTCTGCATGTTGGGCGTCAAGCTCTTCATCATCCAGATCCGCGACAGGAGCCGTCTCGTGGCCTACGCGGAGCGCCAGCTGCGCCGCACCCTGCTGGTGCGGCCCAGGCGCGGCGACGTGGCGGACGCGCGGGGCCGCCCCTTGGCGGTGAGCATCAAGGCGCCCTCCCTGTTCGCCAACGCCCGGGAGGTCGGCGATCCCCTGAAGGCGTCGAGGGCGCTCGAGAAAATCCTGGGCGGCTCGGCGGAGGATTATTTTGAAAAGCTGAACGGCCGCCGCAGATACGTGTGGCTCAAGCGCAAAATCGACCCCGATCAGAAGAAAAGAATCGAAAAGCTGGGGTTCGAGGGATTGGGCTTCGTCACCGAGAGCAGGCGGTTTTATCCCAAGCGCGAGCTCGCCTCCTCCCTGGTCGGCTTCGTGGGCGTGGACGACGCGGGGATGTCCGGCGTGGAGCAGTCCTACCAGAACCACATGGGCGGCCGCGTGGGCCGCATCCGCATCCAGAGGGACGCGAAGGGAAGGTCGGTTCATCCCGAGGCGCGGGTGCTCGTGGCGCCGCGGCCGGGGGCGGACATTCGCCTCACCATCGACGCGGTGCTGCAGTATATCGTCGAAAAGGAGCTGAGCGCGCAGCTGCGCCGGGTGGGCGCGCGGCGCGCCATCGGGGTGATGGTCGAGCCGCGGAGCGGGCGGATCCTGGCGCTGGCGTCCGTGCCGGGGTTCAACCCCAACACCTACGGGCTTTACGGCGCGTCCCTGTGGAAAGAGCCCGCCATTCAGGAATTCTACGAGCCCGGCTCGACGTTCAAAATCGTAACGGCCGCGGCTTATCTGGACGCGGGCAAGCCGCTCGCCAGGAGATATTTCGCCGAGAACGGCTCCTACCGTACCGGCATCGGGCGCCACACCCTGCGTGACCATGAAAAATACGGCTGGCTCACCGCCGAGCAGGTGATCATGAATTCCTCGAACATCGGCACGTTCAAGATGGCGAGGGAGCTCGGAAAAGAGCGCCTCTACCGCATGGCGCGCCGGTTCGGCTTCGGCGAGAAGACGGGGGTCGATTTTCCCGGGGAGGCCCGGGGAATCCTTCGCCCGCCGAAGCGGTGGTCGAAAATTTCACTGGCGTCGATCGCCATCGGCCAGGAGGTGGGCGTCACCCCGCTTCAGATGGTGATGGCCGCCGCCGCGGTGGCGAACGGCGGCCTGATGCCCAGCCCCGTTCTGCTCGATTCCGTGGAGCGGGACGGAAAGAGAATTCCCTTCGCGCGGGAGTCCCGGCCGAGGCGCGTCATCCCCCGGCGGGTGGCGGAGTGGCTCGCCGCCCTGATGCGGAAGGTGGTGGCCGAGGGCACGGGCGCCAAGGCCGAAATTCCGGGCTATGGCGCGGCGGGGAAAACGGGGACGGCGCAGAAGTCCCTCCCGGGCCAGAGGGGCTACAGCCGCTCGGCCTTCATCATGTCCTTCGTGGGGTTCGCCCCCTATGAGAACCCCCGGTTCGCGCTCATCGTCATCTTCGACGAGGGGCGCGCGCGGGGCGGCGCGTGGGGGGGAACGGTCGCGGCGCCGGTTTGGCGGCGAATCGCCTGGCGGGCGTTGCGCTACATGCGCGTCCCGCCGAGCGGCGGCCGCATTCTGCGGGTGGCGCAATCGCGCCTCGATGCTCCGGGGGGCGGGCGATCCGGGGCCGCTTCAGGGGACGCGGCGCGTTGAGCGGGGTGATGGCGGTGAAAGAGAAAAGCGTCTCGTTCGGGGACTTGACGCGGGCGATGCCCGGCGCGCGGGCGGCGGGGGATTTCTCCGCGCGCGTGAGCGGCGTGGCCCATGACTCGCGCCTCGCGCGCGCGGGCGACGTGTTCGTCGCGGTGCCGGGCTTCAAGACGGACGGACATGATTTCGCCTGCGACGCGGTCGCCGCGGGCGCCGCCGCCCTCGTTGTGGAGAGAAGAATAGAGGGCGTCTCCCCCGCCTTGCCCCAGTTCGTCGTCCCCTCCTGCCGCGCGGCGCTCTCCCTCGTCGGCGACGCGCTCCACGGGCATCCCTCCGGCGAACTGGCGCTCATCGGCGTCACGGGGACGAACGGAAAAACGACCACCGCGTTTCTCATCGACGCCGTTCTGCGATCCTCGGGCAGGCGCACCGGCCTGATGGGGACGATTCATTACCGCGTGGGCGAGGAGACGTTCGAGGAGCCGCGCACCACGCCGGAGGGGCCTGATCTTCAAGGCTATCTGCGCCGGATGGCGGACGCCGGCGCCTCTCACGCCGTCATGGAGGCGTCGAGTCACGGGTTGGCGCTCGACAGGCTGCTCGGCTGCGAGTTCCAGGCGGCCGCGTTCACCAACCTCACCCAGGATCATCTCGATTTTCACGGCGGCATGGAGTCCTATTTTCAGGCGAAGCTCAGGCTGTTCCGGGAATTTTCTCCCGCGCATTCCATCGTCAACGCGGACGATGAATACGGGAGGAGAATCGCCGGGGAGGCGAGCGGACGGGTCTGGACGTATGGCCTGGGCGGCGGGACGGACGTCGGCGTGGAGAATCTCTCCGTCTCCTCTTCGGGCATGAGTTTCCGGATGACGACGCCCGCCGGAGAGGTGGGCGTCGAAACCGCGCTCATCGGCCGCCACAACCTGAGCAACGTCCTGGCCGCCTCGGCGGCGTGCCTCTCGCAGGGTCTGGGGCCGGAGGAGGTGGCGAAGGGCGTCAAGGCGCTCGAGAACGTCCCCGGACGCTTCGAGAAGATAGATCTGGGCCAGCCTTTTCTGGTGGTGGTGGATTACGCGCATACCGAGGACGCCCTCGCCCGCGTGCTGGAGTTCGTCCGGCCCGTCACGGAGCGGAGAATTCTCACCCTCATGGGGTGCGGGGGCGACAGGGACAGGAAAAAGCGCCCGCTCATGGCCGCCGCCGCCCTGCGGGGGAGCGATTGCGTGGTGATGACCTCCGACAACCCGCGCGCCGAGGAGCCGGAAGCCATTTTAAGGGAAGTGGAATCGGGCGCCGCGCTGGTTCCCGGGAGCGATGGCCGCTGGAGGAGCATCGTGGACAGGCGCGAGGCGATTCGCGCTCTCATCGCCGAGGCGCGCGAGGGGGACGCCGCGATTATCGCCGGCAAGGGGCACGAGACGTATCAGATTCTGGGGAGCGATCGCGCGCCGTTCGACGATCGCGAGGAGGCCCGGGAGGCGCTGCGCCTCGCGGGATACGGCGCGTGAGGGGGGTGGAGTCCATGACGGCCGTTTTCAGCGCGCATGAAGTCGCGGCGGCCGTGGACGGAAGGCTCGTCCGCGGAGACGGCGCGGCCCACGCCGCCGGAGTCAGCACGGACACGCGCACCCTCAAGGCGGGCGAGCTGTTCATCGCGCTCAAGGGGCCCAACTTCGACGGCGGCGACTTTGTGGCCGAGGCGATGGAGAAAAAGGCGGCGGGCGTCGTCGTGACGAAGGGCGCGGACGCTCCCGTCGGGGGCGGCGCTTTCGTGGTGGAGGTCGCCGACGCCCTGCGGGCGCTGGGCGACCTCGCGCGCTCGCACCGCGGCCATTTCGACATTCCCGTGGCAGGGGTGACCGGAAGCAACGGAAAGACGACGACGAAGGAGATGATAGCGGCCATTCTCTCGGAGAGGGGCGAAACGTGCAGGAGCCGGGGCAACCTGAACAACCTGGTGGGCCTGCCGCGCGAGATTTTCCGCCTCGGCGAGGCGCACGCGCGCGCCGTCTTCGAGATGGGGATGAGCGCGGCGGGCGAGATCAGAAGGCTCGCCGACATCGCCCGGCCCCGGGTCGCCGTCATCACGAACGTGGGGCCCGCCCATATCGGGGAGCTGGGCAGTCTGGAGGCGGTGCGCGACGCGAAGGGAGAAATCCTGGAGGCGCTGCCCCTCGGGGAGGCGGCCGTGCTCTCGAGCGAGGACGCGCCCAGCCGCTTCCTGGCCGGGAGGCGCGAAGCGGCGGGCGGGCGCGTGATTCGCTTCGGCTTTTCGGCGGAAAGTGATTTTCGGGCCGAGGAGATTCGCCTCTCCGCCGATGGCGCGCGCTTCGTCCTCGCGTGCGCCGAGGGGCGGCGGGAGGTTCGGATGAGGGCGCTCGGGCGCCACAACGTCCTGAACGCGCTGGCCGCCGCGGGGTGCGCGTCCGCTCTGGGCTTCTCGCTGGACGAGACGGCCGCCGGGCTTTCCCGCGCCGCTCCCCCCGACATGCGCCTGCGGGCGCGGGAGTTGCGCGGGCGGACGGGCGTCCGCCTGCTGGATGATTCCTACAACGCGAACCCGGAGTCCGTCTTTCGCGCGCTCGAAACCGCCGGTGAACTGCGGGGCGGCGGGCGCCTCATCTCCATTCTCGGCGACATGGCGGAACTCGGCGGGCTCGCCGAGAGCGCCCACCGGAGCGTGGGCCGAAAAGTTGCGGATTGCGGCGCGGACTTTCTCGTGGGCGTGGGGCCGCTGATGAGGCTGGCCGCCGACGAGGCGCGCCGGGCGGGCGTGGACGAGGCCCGGCTCCTGAATTTCGACGCGCCGGAGGAGGCCGCCTCCGCGGTGGCCGAAATGCTCCTGCCCGGCGATTGGGTGCTGGTGAAGGGTTCGCGCTCCATGAGGATGGAGCGCGCGATAGAAGGACTCGAAATCTGATGCTGCATTCCGTATTCGTCTCCATGAGCGACGCGCTCTCGGCGCTGAACGTGTTTCGCTTCATCACGTTCAGGACGGCGATGGCGGTGTTCTCCGCCCTCCTCATGGCGCTGCTGCTGGGGCCGCGCCTCATTCGCTCCCTGCAAAGGCGGCAGATCGGAGAGGTCATTCGGGACGACGGCCCCCGGAGCCACCTGTCGAAAAAGGGAACGCCGACGATGGGAGGAATCCTCATCCTCGCGTGCGTGGCCGTTCCGGTTCTGATGTGGAACGACCTCGACAACGGCTACGTCTGGCTCTCCCTGTTCGTCCTGCTCGCCTTCGGGCTGCTGGGGTTCTGGGACGACTACACGAAAGTGGCGCTGAACGACAAGAACGGCGTCCGGCCCGCCGTGAAGTTTCTGGCCCAGGGCGGCATCGGCCTCGCCGTGGGCCTCGTCCTTTACGGCGGACTCGCGGGCGCGGACTTCAGGACGGTCGTCATGTTTCCCTTCTTCAAGGATTTTCAGCCCGACCTCGGAATCTGGTTCGTGCCCTACGCCGCCCTCGTCATCGTGGCGACGAGCAACGCCGTGAACCTCACGGACGGCCTGGACGGCCTCGCCATCGGCCCGTTGATGATAGCGGCGGGCGCCTACCTCGTTTTCAGCTACGTCGCGGGACACGCGGCCATCTCCAGGTATCTCCTCGTCCTCCCCGTTCCGGGGGCGGGGGAGCTGGCCGTCGTCTGCGGGGCGATGTTCGGGGCGGGGCTCGGATTTCTGTGGTTCAACGCCTACCCGGCCCAGGTGTTCATGGGCGACGTGGGCGCGCTCCCGCTGGGCGCGCTGCTGGCCACGGTGGCGCTGGCGATCAAGCAGGAGCTCCTCCTGTTTCTGGTGGGCGGGCTTTTCGTCATCGAGACGCTTTCGGTCATTTTGCAGGTGTTTTCCTTCAAGACCACCGGGCAGCGCGTGTTCCGCATGGCGCCGCTGCACCATCACTACGAGGAAAAAGGGTGGTCCGAACCCAAGGTGACGGTGCGGTTCTGGATAGTGGCGATCGTGCTGGCGCTCATGAGTCTGGCGACGCTGAAACTGAGATGAGGAATTCCGTGTTGGACGGCGAATTCGCGGCGTGGGTGAGCGCCTTGCCCGGAAGGCGGGCGCTCGTCATGGGAATGGGCAGGAGCGGGGAGGCCGCCGCGGGCGCCCTGGCGCGCCTGGGGGCGGAGGTGACGGCCACGGACTCCGGCGAGGTTCCCGGTCTGCGCGAGCGTCTGCCCGCCGGCGTGGAGCTCGAGCTCGGCGGCCACGGCGAGGCGCGCTTCAGGGTGTGCGATCTGCTGGTGGTCAGCCCGGGCGTTCCGGCGACGAATCACCATGTCGCCCTGGCGCGGGCGTCGGGCGCCGAGGTGATCAGCGAGGTGGAGCTCGCCTGCCGCCTGTGTCCCGCCCCCGTCGCCGCCGTCACCGGAACGAACGGCAAGACGACGGTCGCGACGATGCTGGGGAGAATTCTGGAGGAGAGCGGCTTTCGCGCTCCGGTGGGCGGGAACATCGGAAGGCCGCTCGTCAAGGTGGTCGAGACAGAGGGAGAGGACGCCGACTTCGTCGTCGCCGAGGTGAGCAGCTTTCAGCTCGAATGGGCGCCCGGCATCAGGCCGAGGGCGGGGGTGATGACGAACGTAACGCCCGATCATCTGGATAGGCATCCGGATATCCATGAATACGCGGCACTCAAGGCGAGGCTGTTCGCCAGCCAGGGGGAGGGGGACGCCAGAGTCCTGAACGCGGACGACCCCCTGACGGCGCGATACATGGCTCCCGGCGGGCGCGCCGCCGTCCTGGCGTTCAGCCGGAGGGAGCGCGTGAGCCGGGGCGCCTGCGTCGAGAACGGGGAGGTGCGCCTGATCGGCGAGGCCGGCGCCGCGCGCGTCTGCGGCGCGGAGGAGCTCGCGGCTCCCGGCCTGCACAACCTGGAGAATTTTCTGGCCGCGTGCGCGGCGGCGCGCTTCCTGGGCGCGGACGCGGAGGCGATGGCGCGCGTGGCGCGCGGCTTCGAGGGACTGCCCCACCGGATGGAGGTGGTGGGCGAGACGGACGGTGTGCGCTGGGTGAACGATTCCAAGGGGACGAACGTGGGCGCCGCGGCCATGAGCCTGGAGAGCCTGGCGGGCGACGTGCTGCTCATCGCCGGCGGGACGGACAAGGGGAGCGATCTGACGCCCCTGCGCGCCGGGGTGGAGCGGAAGGTTCGGCGGCTGGCGCTCATCGGCGAGGCGGCGGATCGGTTCGAGCGCTTCTTCCGGGGATGCGCGCCGATCGCGCGGGCGAAAACGCTGGACGAGGCCGTGCGCCTCTGCCGCCAGGAGGCGAGGCGGGGCGATACGGTGCTCCTCTCGCCCGCCTGCTCCAGCTTCGATCAGTTCCGCGACTACGCGCACCGGGGCGACGCCTTCCGCCGAATGGTTCAGGAGATGACGGAGGGGGAAGCGAAATGATGCGGAAGCGCATCGACCCCGTCATCTTCTTCCTCTCGCTGGGTCTGGTGGTGCTCGGCGTCGTCATGGTTTTCAGCGCGAGCCACATTCTCGCGCTGGACAGATACGGCGATGCGTTCTTCTTCGTGAGGCGCCACGTCCTGTGGGCGGCGCTCGGGTTCGGTTTCATGCTGGCGATCTCGCAAGCCGAGCCCCGGCGGATCCGCAAAGCCGCCTTTCCTCTGTTGATCGCCTCGACGCTGGCGCTTTTGATGGTGTTCGCGCCGGGCATCGGAAGGGAGGCGGGCGGCGCCCGCCGCTGGCTGATGCTGGGCCCCTTTTCCTTCCAGCCGGTGGAGGCGGCGAAGGTGGGGCTGGTGATTTTTCTGGCCCACTTTCTGGCGCTCAAGGGCGAGCGCCTGCGGAACTGGAAATACGGGTTTCTGCCGCCGGTCGGATTCGCGGGAATCATCCTCGCGCTGATTCTGATTCAGCCGGATCTGGGGTCGGCCGGCCTCATCGCCGCGGTCGTCGGCGCCTTGCTGTTTCTGGCGGGCGCGCGGTGGACGCATCTGAGCCTATGCGGAATCGCGGGGGCGTCCGTCCTGCTCGGCATGGTGATTTTCGCGCCGTGGCGCATGAAGCGGATACTGGCCTTTTCCGATCCCTTCGTCGCGGCCAAGGGCGCGGGTTATCAGCTCATCCAGTCCCTGCTGGCCATGGCGCGAGGCGGCCTGACGGGGCTCGGCCTGGGCGAGGGCAAGCAGAAGCTCTTCTATCTGCCGGAGCCTCATACGGACTTCATCTACGCGGTCGTGGGCGAGGAGCTGGGGCTCGTCGGCGCGCTGTGCGTCGCGGCGGCGTTCGTGGTTCTGCTCTGGCGCGGCTTTCAGATAGCGGCGCGCTGCGAGGATTCCTTCTGCGCCCTTCTGGCGTCGGGCGTGACGCTCCTCGTCGCCTCGCAGGGCTTTTTGAACATGGCGGTGGCGGCGGGGCTTCTGCCCACCACGGGCATTCCGCTGCCCCTCATCAGCCTGGGCGGATCGTCTCTGGTGTGTACGCTCATCGCCCTGGGTCTGCTGATTTCCGTCGAGGCGTCGAACCATGAGTCGGAGGAGCCGGCGCGGGGAAGCCCGCTCGACGCGGCCTCGGGCCCGTCGTCGGGCGCGCGGGGGCCGGCTTCCGTGGGGAGGGCGCGCGCGTGAGACTCCTCGTCGCGGGCGGCGGCACGGGGGGACACCTCTATCCGGGCGTCGCGGTCGCAAGGGCGTGGCTCGCGGATGGCGGAGAGCGCGAGGTTTTGTTCGTCGGTTCCGCCCGCGGGCTGGAAGCGAAGGTGCTGCCGCGCGAGGGCCTGCCGTTTGCGCCGATTGCCGCCGCCGGCGTCCTGCGGCGCTCCGTCGCCCAGAAGGCGGGGGCGCTCTGCATGATGAGTTGCGGGCTCTTCCAGGCGATGGGAATTCTGGGGCGATTCCGGCCCCACGTCGTTCTGGGGGTGGGCGGCTATTCCAGCGTTCCCGCGGTCGCCGCCGCCGGCCTCAGGCGAAAGCCGATTGTCCTGATCGAGCAGAACGTGGTTCCCGGCCTGGCCAACCGTCTGCTGTCCCGTCTGGCGTCCAGGGTCGCCGTGGGGCTGCCCGTGCGCGACCCGGGCTTCGCCCGGGGGAAAATCGTGGAAACCGGCCTGCCGCTCAGGCGCGAGTTCTCGGAGGATTTCGCGCGCGATGGGGGTTCCTGGGGCGGCCCCTTGAAGGTGCTCGTCTTTGGCGGAAGCCAGGGGGCGCGCGCCATCAACGAGGCGGTCATGGAGGCGCTGCCCCTGCTGGGCGGCGCCGTGGAAAGAATGCGGTTCGTGCACCAGACGGGCGAGGCGGACCTGGCGCGCGTGCGCGCCGCCTATGAGAGGGCGGGCGCCCGCGCGGACGTGGCGCCCTATCTGCACGACATGGCGACGCACTATCGCTGGGCGCAGGTGTGCCTCTCGCGGGCGGGCGCCGTGAGCGTGGCGGAGCTCTCCGCCGCCTCCCTGCCGGCGGTGCTGATTCCGCTGCCCGGCGCCACGCACGGACACCAGGAGGCGAACGCCCGCTATCTCGCGGATCGCCGGGCGGCGCGAATGATTCTTCAAGGCGACCTGAGCGCCCGGGTCCTCGCGGACGTCTGGCTCGAATACGAGGCGGAGCGTGAAAAGCTCGTTCGCATGTCGGAGCGGACGAAGGCCCTCGCGCGCGCGAACGCCTCCGAGGCCGTGGCCGCCTTGTGCCGCGAGGAGGCGCGGGCGGCGTGACGGAGAAAGGAGGCGGAAGATGATAGCGAGGCCCTACGCCGCGCACGCCATGTTCAGGCGTTCGAGCCGGGTCCACTTCGTGGGCATCGGCGGAACGGGCATGTGCGGCATCGCCGAGGTGCTGCTGAACCTGGGCTACGAGGTGAGCGGCTCGGACATCGCGAGCAACGAGGCGATATTCAGGCTTCGCGGCCTGGGCGCGAGGGTGGTGCCGGGACACAGGGAGGAGAACGTGGCGGGGGCGGACGTTCTGGTCTACAGCTCGGCGGTTACGGGCGAGAACGTCGAGGTCGCGGAGGCGCGGCGCCGGAAAATCCCCGTCATCCGGCGCGCGGAGATGCTCGCCGAGCTCATGCGCATGAAATACGGCATCGGCGTGGCGGGAACCCACGGCAAGACGACCACCACCTCCTTCATCGCGGCCGCCCTGGCGGCCGGCGGCCTCGATCCCACGGTCGTCGTCGGCGGACGCATCAACGCCCTGGGCTCGAACGCCCGCATGGGCGAGGGCGAGTATCTGGTGGCGGAGGCCGACGAGAGCGACGGCACGTTTCTGAGGCTCGCCCCCACCATCGCCGTCGTCACGAACATCGACGAGGAGCATCTGGATTTCTACGAGAATTACGACGCCATCAAGGCCGCGTTTCTGGAGTTCGTGAACAAGGTGCCCTTCTACGGCTTTTCCGTCCTGTGCCTGGATCATCCCGCGATTCAGGAGATCATCCCCCGCGTGGAGAAGAAGTTTTTCACCTACGGCTTCGGCACCCAGGCGGACTGCGTGGGCGAGGAATTTCGCTACGAAAACGGCGAGACGGTTTTCAGCGTCAAGAGGCGCGGGGAGCGGCTCGGCGAAATTCGGCTTCTCATGCCCGGCCGGCACAACGCGGACAACGCCCTGGCCGCCGCCGCCGTCTCGCTGGAGCTCGACGTTTCCTTCGCGGACATCCAAAGGGGGCTGCGAGAGTTCGACGGCATCGGCCGCCGCCTGGAGCGGATCGGCGCGTCGGCGGGCGTCACGATTTTCGACGACTACGGGCATCACCCGGAGGAAATCAGGGTCACGCTCAGGGCCGTGCGCGAGGCCTGGCCGGAGAATCGCCTGGTGGTGGCGTTTCAGCCCCATCGCTACACGAGAACGCATCATCTGGCCGAAGCCTTCCACACCGCCTTCTACGACGCAGACAGGGTGATCATCGCGCCCGTCTACGCCGCGGGCGAAGCGCCCATCCCGGGGGCGAACGCGGAGAATCTCGCCGAGGGAATCAGGGCGCACGGCCACAGGAGCTGCGACGCGGCGGACGATCTCGAGGACGCTCTGGCGCGCCTGCGCGAGGAGGCGAGCGCCGGAGACATCGTTCTCACGCTGGGGGCGGGGGACGTCTGGAAGGTGAGCAGGAGGCTTCTCGAAGCGCTGGAGCGGGCGGAGGGCGCGTCCGAGGAGGCGGGATGAGCACCGGGTTGGCGGAGGGAGTCATGGCGCTCGAGGCGGCGGAGAAGCTGAAGAATCTCGATTGCGAGATCCTTTTCGGGGAGCCGCTGGCCGCCTACACCACGTTCCGGGTGGGCGGCCCGGCGGACGCCCTGGCGCTGCCCGGGACGGAAGACGAACTCGCGGCGCTGCTTGAGAGGTGCCGGAGCGAGGCGCTTCCGGTCACCGTCCTGGGGGGCGGCGCCAACACGCTGGCGCGCGACGGAGGCGTTCGCGGGGTGGTCGTCGCCTTTCCGGGGGCGTTCAGGGGAATCGAGGTGATTGAGGAGAGCGAGGACGGCGCGCTCGTCGAAGCGCGGGCGGGGGAGAGGATTCCCGCGCTGGTTCGCTTCGCCGCCGAGCGCGGCTGGGCGGGAGTCGAATGCCTGGCGGGCGTTCCCGGCACCGTGGGAGGCGCGCTGGCCATGAACGCGGGCACCGCAGACTCCTACGTTCAGGACGCCGTGGAGAGCGTGCGATGGATGCCTCTGGGCGGCGGAGCTCCCGAATGGCTCCCCGCCGAAGGCTTGCGCTTCTCCTACCGCCGCGCCGAATTGCCCGCCCCCGGCGTGGCGCTCTCCGTTCGCTTCTTGCTCCGGGCGGCGGACGCCGGCGAGCTGAAGGAGCAGCTGAGGCGCAGCGCCGTCCGTAGGCGCGAGCGCCAGCCCTGGGGGATGCCCTGCGCGGGCTCCATCTTCAAGAATCCCCCCGGCGCGCGCGCGGGGGCGCTGATCGAAGCGGCCGGACTCAAGGGGATGAGGGTCGGCGGCGCGCAGGTGAGCGAAGTCCATGGAAATTTCATGGTGAACGCGGGCGGGGCCACGGCGGCGGACGTTTTGAATCTCATCGACAAGGTGAAAAAGGCGATTCTGGAGCAAAGGGGCGTCGAGCTGGCGCTGGAGTTGAACGTCATCGGGGAGGACGCCGCGTGAGCCGCTCATGGTTCGGAGCGCGGCGCAAGCCGAAGCGCCGGGAGGTTTTCCCGAAGCGCGCCCGGACGTCTGGAGGAGCCGGGGGCGTCCGAAAAGGCGTGAGGCGAAACGGGAGCGGGAGGAGCGGCCGAGGTTGGGTATGGCCCGCCATCGGCTTTCTGGTTTTCGTGGAGGCGCTTCTCCTCGGCGGGCACGCGGTTCGATGGGCGAAGGCGAGCCGGCATTTCGAGCTGAGCAAGGTGGTGGTCGCGGGACACCGGACGCTCCGGCCCGAAGATGTCGTCAAACTCGCGGCGATCCGGCCGGGCGCGAGCATATTCGACGCCGATTTGGAGGCCGTGCGCGGGCGCGTGGACTCTCATCCGTGGATAAAGCGCGTGAGCGTGCGCCGGCATCCGCCCCATTTCCTGCACGTCGCCATCGTCGAGCGCAGGCCGGCCGCGCTGCTCGCGGGCGCCGCGCCCATGCTGGTGGACGAGGAGGGCGTCGTGCTCGGCAGACCCATGAAGCCGCGGGCGGGGTGCCTGCCTCTGATCGAGGGATTCGCCTCGCGGAATTTGCGCCCGGGCGACGTGGTGCGGGACGCGCGCCTCGCGCGCTCCATGAGGGCGGCCTTTTTGTTTCGGGGTTCTCCCGTGATTCGGGAGGGATGCGTTTCCGTCCGCGGCGACGCGGGGGGGCAGCTCCGGCTTCGGGCGCTGGAGGGGAGGGTGGAGCTTGTCGTGAGTGAGGAGAGGATGGAGAGCCAGGCCGAGCGGCTCCGGGCGGTCGCGCGCGACGTCCTTCGGGAGGAGGCGCTGGGCGCGGGCGGCCTCCGGCTCGATCTGAGGTTTCCGGGCAGGGTGATCGTGCGGTCGCTCGCAAAGGATGGAGGGAGCAGAGGATGAGCAAACAGGGGGACGTGCTGGTGGGCTTGGACATCGGCACCTCGAAAATCTGCGTGGTCGTGGCCGAGGTGAACGATGAGGGTTCCCTGGAAATCGTGGGGCTCGGGAAGAACCCCTCGAAGGGACTCAACCGCGGCTCGGTGGTGAACATCGATCAGACGGTGGAATCCATCCGGGCGGCGGTGGGGGAGGCCGAGTTCATCAGCGGGGCGCCCATCCGCTCCGCCTTCGTCGGGGTGGCGGGGGGGCATATCCGCAGCTTCAACACCAACGGCATCGTGGCGATCAAGAACAAGATCGTGGCGCAGGAGGACATCGACCGCGTCGTGGAGCAGGCGCGGGCGGTCACGATGCCGGCGGATCACGAAATCATCCACGTGCTGCCGCAGGAATACATCGTCGATGAGCAGGAGGGCGTCATCGAGCCCGCGGGCATGGCCGGCGTGCGCCTGGAGTGCAAGGTGCACGTCGTCACGGGCGCGATTCCCGCGATTCAGAACATCACCCGCAGCGTCGAGATGGCGGGCCTGAGCGTGGATCGCCTGGTGCTCCAGCCGTTCGCCTCCTCGCTGGCCGCCCTGAGCGACGACGAGCGCGACCTCGGCGTAGCCGTCGTGGACATCGGGAGCGGCACGGCGGACGTCGCCGTCATCAGCGGGAGCGCGCTGCGCTATACGTCCGTCATCCCCGTGGGGGGCAGCCACATCACGCGGGACATCGCGATAGGCCTGAGAACGCCGGATCATCAGGCGGAGAAAATCAAGCAGGAACACGGCTGCGCCCTGGCTTCCCGCCTCTCCCATGAGGACGAGATCGAGGTGCCCAGCGTGGGCGGCCGTCCGCCGCGCGTGCTGAGCCGGCAGATGCTCGCCGAGATCATCGAACCCCGCATGGAGGAGATTCTGACGCTCATGCGCCGCGAGATTCAGAAGAGCGGCATGGAGGATCTCCTCCCCGCCGGCGTCGTGCTCACGGGCGGGGCCAGCATCATGGAGGGCATCGAGGAACTGGCCGAGGGCGTGCTTCAGCTTCCGGTGAGGCTCGGTCTTCCCGGCGGCGTCGCCGGGCTGGTGGATATGGTCAACGGCCCCATGTATTCCACCGCCGTGGGCCTCGTCATCTACGCCATGAGGGCCGGCGCCCGGAGGGGCAGGCTCGCGAACGGCGCCTCGAACGGCGCAATCCGCCAGACCACGGCCAAAATCCGCCACGTGCTGGCCAGCGTTTTCAAGTGATTTTTCGGAACGGGAGCCGGAAGCGTTTTCCGGAATCAAACGGGGGGAAGGGAATGAGTGATTTGATGTTCGAGATGGATCAGGGCGCGCCGTGCAGGGCGCGAATCGCGGTCGTCGGCGTCGGCGGCGGCGGCGGCAACGCCGTCAACACCATGATTTCGGCGGGCATGGAGGGCGTCGAGTTCGTGGCCGCGAACACGGACGCCCAGGTTCTGGAGCGCTCTCTCGCCGGCGAGAAAATCCAGCTGGGGCTCGAGCTGACGAACGGGCTGGGGGCGGGAGGCAACCCGGACGTCGGGAGGAAGGCCGCCCTGGAGGACACCGAGCGCCTCACCGACTATCTGCAGGAGCTGGAGCTGGTGTTCGTCACCGCCGGCATGGGGGGAGGCACGGGCACGGGCGCCGCTCCCGTCATCGCGCGCATCGCGAAAGAGGCGGGGGTGCTGACGGTCGGCGTGGTCACCAAGCCGTTCGAGTTCGAGGGCCCGCGCCGGATGAACCAGGCCGGCGAGGGCATCGAGGAGCTGCGCGAGGCCGTGAACACGCTCATCACCATCCCCAACCAGCGGCTTCTGGGGATGGTCGAGCGCTCGACCCCGATGACGGAGGCGTTTCAGAAGGCGAACAACGTCCTGCTCCAGGCCTGCAAGGGCATCGCCGACCTCATCACCACGCCCGGTCTGATCAACCTCGACTTCGCCGACGTGCGCACGATCATGCGCGACATGGGCGGCAAGGCGCTCATGGGCAGCGGCACGGGCCACGGCGAGAACCGCGCCGTCATCGCCGCGCAGAACGCCATCAACAGCCCGTTGCTCGAGGAGGGAACCATCGAGGGTTCGCGGGGCGTGCTCATCAACATCACAGGCGGCGCCGATCTGTCGCTCTTCGAGGTGAACGAGGCCTGCAAGCTCGTCCACGAAAAGGCGCACCCCGACGCCAACATCATATTCGGCTCGGTGATCGACGCGGACATGGACAACGAGATTCGCGTGACCGTCATCGCCACGGGCTTCGGCAGGGAGGCGATTCGGGAAGTTCCTCCCCTGGAGGCCGAGGCCACGGGCACCGACGGCAAGAAGGTATCGCCTCTGGATTACGTGCGTCTGAAAAGCGGCGGCGGCCAGGCCGGGGCCGCATACGAACTGGAGGAAGACGATCTGGACGTGCCCACTTTCCTGCGCAAGCAGGTGGATTGATCCCCCCGCGTCGTTTCGCCAAGGAGTCTCTCTCACGACGAAGCGCGCATTCCCCTCCGATGCGACTGGGGGAGGTTTCGACCTCCCCCAGGCCCGCCTCTCCCGACGCGGCGGGAGTCTTTCTTGTCGCGCCGAGGGCGTCTCTCTATAATGCGGGCCGGGTGAAGCGGTCGCCCCCGCGCGCCCGATGATTCCTCGCCGGCCGGGATGGATTGCGGATGCGTTCTCTGGAGTGCCATGAAGCCGGCGGCGTCGAATTCCTCACGTCCCCCCTGCTGGAGGAGGTCGGCTTTTTGCGGCACGCTTTCAGCGCCCGAAGGGGCGGGGTGAGCGCGGGCCGCTTCTCTTCGCTGAATCTGGGACGGGCGAGGGGCGAAGCTCCCGGCAACGTGGCGGAAAACAGAAGGCGCTTCTTCGAGGCCGCCGGGTTTGCGCCGCAGCGGCTGGTGGAGATGCGGCAGGCGCACGGCTGCGGCGTTCTCGCCGCCGAGGAGCTCGCCCCGGGCGAAAAGGCGCGCGGCGACGCCTTGATGACGAACGATCCCCGCCTGGGCGTCGCCGTCCGGACCGCGGACTGCGTTCCCGTGCTCATCGCGGACGCGCGGAAGCGGGCGATCGCCGCCGTTCACGCGGGGCGCAGAGGGGTGGCCGGCGGCATCCTGCTCAGGACGGTCGAGCGGATGCGGGAGAAATACGGATGCGACCCTCGGGATTTGCGCGCCGCCCTCGGCCCCGCCATCTCGGGGGACGTCTATGAGGTGGGCGAGGAGTGCCTGCCGCCGTTTCGCGCGCGGCGCCGGGACTGGAGAGAGTTCTGCGCGCCCCTGGGACGCGGAAAATGGCTGCTGAACCTCCCCGACGCGGCGAGGCGCCAGCTGGCGCAGGCGGGGGTTCCCGAAGATTGCATCGGCGCGCCGGGGCCCTGCACGTTTTCCGAGGCGCCGCGGTTTTTCTCCTATCGCCGCGACGGCCCGCCCGCGGGGATGCTGCTGTCGGTGGTGCGGATGACGCGGCGCGAGGGAGACGATGGGTGAGATTCGGGAAAGATACGAGGCGGTGAAGCGGCGCGCGGCGGACGCCGCCCTCTCCTGCGGGCGAGACCCGGGAGCGGTTCAACTGCTGGCCGTGAGCAAGACGCAGCCGCCGGAGATCGTCATGGAGGCCATCGAGGCGGGCGTCGGGCTTCTGGGAGAGAACCGGGTGCAGGAGGCCCGGCGGAAAAGGGCGGAGATTCCCTCCGAGATCGCCGGGAGAGCGAAGTGGCACCTCATCGGCGCCTTGCAGAGGAACAAGGCGCGCGCCGCGCCCGGACTGTTCGACGCCGTGGAGTCTCTCGATTCGATCCCGCTCGCGCGGGAGTTGAACAGGCGCGCGGAGGGAGCGGGGAGCGGCCCGCTCGACGTGTTCATTCAGGTCAATACGGGGGGGGAGACCCAGAAGAGCGGGGTTGCGCCGGCGGACGCGATGACGCTCGTGCGGGAGGCGTCCGGGATGGAGTTCCTGCGGGTGGTCGGCCTCATGTGCATCCCCCCTCTGGGCCGCGCGGCGGAGGAGAGCCGCCCTCATTTCCGGCTTCTCCGGGAGCTGAGGGACGAGGCCCGGGAGCGCGGGTTCTCCCGCGTCAGGGAGCTCTCGATGGGCATGTCGAACGACTTCGAGACGGCGATAGCGGAGGGGGCGACGCTCGTTCGCGTCGGCGCGGCGATTTTCGGCCCCCGGCGAACGGACTGAGGCGAATTTGAATTGCGCTCATCATTTCGGTAGGGTGGCTTCGTCCCGGCGACCGGCCCGGCTTTGAATCCACGCGCTTGAAAGGGTGTCGGAATATGGCGGAAATCCTCGTGGTCGGCGGCGGAAACATGGGCGAGGCCCTCGTCAGCGGCATGGTGAACGCCGCCTATGCGCGCTTGGAAAACGTCGTCGTCGCGGAGCCTCTCGCCGCGCGCGCCGGGCATTTGCGCGAAAAACGGGGCTTCCGCGTGGTGTCCGACGGCGCGGAGGCGGCGCCCGGGGCGGACAAGGTGATCATCGCCGTGAAGCCCCAGGCGCTGGACGCGGTTCTGGGCGGGCTGAAAGACGCTTTGGCGCACCGCCCGCTCCTGATTTCGGTCGCGGCGGGCGCGCCGACGACCCGATTCACCGGAATCCTGGGCGATGAGGCGCGCATCGTCCGCGTCATGCCGAACGCGCCCGCTCTCGTGGGCGAGGGCGCCGCCGGGCTGTGCGCGGGCGGACGGGCGTCGGAGGCGGACCTGTCGGAGGCCAGGCGGCTGCTGGAGTCCGTCGGCCGGGTGGTGGTTCTGCCCGAATCGCTGATGGACGCCGTGACGGGCCTCTCGGGCAGCGGCCCCGCCTACGTGTTTCAGTTCATCGAGGCGCTGGCGGACGGCGGGGTGCGGGCGGGCCTGCCGCGCGAGGAGGCCATGACGCTGGCCGCCCAGACCGCGCTGGGCGCCGCCAGGATGCTGCTCGAAACGGGGGAGCATCCGGGCCGCCTGAAGGACATGGTCGCCTCGCCCGGCGGCACGACCATCGCCGGCCTCCACGCGCTGGAGAGCGGGGGGCTTCGCGCCGCCGTCATGGACGCCGTGATGGCCGCCGCGCGCAGAAGCGAGGAGCTGGGCCGCGGCTAGCCCATTTTTCAAAGCGGGGGTTTTCCGGTGTTTTTGCTATCGAACTTCATGCACGGAATAGGCGTCATTCTCAGCTATCTGTTCACCATCTACATCTGGATCATCGTCATCCGCGCCCTCGTGTCGTGGGTGAGCCCGGACCCCTACAATCCGATTGTGCAGATATTGCACCGCCTGACGGAGCCGGCGCTGGCGCCCGTTCGGAACCGGATGCCGAACTTCGGGGGCGTCGATCTGAGCCCGATAGCGGTGGTGCTGATCATCTTTTTTCTCCAAAGCTTTCTGGTGCGGAGCATTTTCGATCTGTCCGCGATGCTGCGCTGATTTTCTCCCCGGAGGGCGCGCCGATGAAACTGACGGGCAACGACATCCGAAGCCAGCAGTTTCCGATCAGGGTGCGGGGCTACGATCGGCCCGAGGTGGATGCGTTTCTGTTCGCCGCGGCCGATTGCCTGGATAAACTGGCCGCGAACAACGAGGAGCTCGCCCTGCAATGCGCGGACCTGTTCGAGCAGTACAATCGCCTGAAAAAAGAGCGCGACGAGGCGCGGAAAGTCCTCGCTTCTCTCAAGGAGCTTCAGGACGAGGCCGCGGCCCGGGCCGGCGAGACCGAGCGGAAGGCGGAAGCCGACGCAGCCCGAATCCTCGCGGACGCCGAGAGGGAGGCCGCGCGGCTGCGCGCGGAGGCGGCGGAGTCGAGGGCGCTGAGGGACGACCTTCTGGTCGATCTCTGCGGGATGCTTCGCTCCCAGGCGCAGCTTCTGGAGACGGAGAGCAGGCGCGCGGGGGTGGACCTCGCCCGTCTCCTCGGCGAGAGAAGCGGCGCCGTCATCAACCTGAGCAAGAAAGCGGAGGGCGATGCGTCGTGATCGGCCTCCGCCGGGAGGCGGACGGCGCGAGCTTCGACGTGTGGGTCCGGCCGCGCTCCTCCGGAACGGAAATCGGCGGAATTCACGACGGCGCCCTGCGGGTGCGGCTGACCGCGCCGCCGGCGGAAGGGGCCGCCAACAGGCGGCGCGCGGAACTTGATCTCCCGTAAATGAGGGTTCCGAGGCGCGCCGTCCGAATCGCCTCGGGCGCGCCCTCGCGCCGGAAGCGCGTGAAGATCGCGGCGTTCGGGAGATGGAGAGCGTCCTTCGCGTCCTGGCGCAGTCGCCTCCCGCGCGGAGGAGCCGTCGGGCGAGGAAGCCGGATGAGCGGAAAAAAGGAAATCGAGGGAAATTTCCGGACGCTCGCGTTTCGCGGGGGCGCGCTCTCGCTCATCGACCAGAGAAAGCTTCCCGGGGAGGAGACCTACGTCTCGTGCCGCACGGAGGACGAGGTGGCCGGGGCCATCTCCGACATGGTGGTGCGCGGCGCGCCCGCCATCGGGGTGGCGGCGGCCTACGGCATGGCGCTGGCGGCCGCCCGGCGTGCGAATTCAGGGGCGAAGGCGCAGCGCCGGGCGATTGAGCGGGCGGCGCGGACGCTGGCCGCCACGCGCCCCACGGCGGTGAACCTGTTCTGGGCGATTGAGAAAATGAGGGCGCGCGCGCTCGAAGGCGGCGACGACCCGGCGGCGGTGGCCGAAAGCCTCCTCCTCCTCGCCGGGGAAATTCACGAGGAAGACGCGGCCGTTTGCCGCAAAATCGGCGATCTGGGCGCGGCGCTGCTGCCGGAGCGGACCAGCGTTCTCACCCACTGCAACGCGGGCGCGCTGGCGACGGCGGGCTACGGCACGGCGGGCGGCGTGATTCGCAGCGGCTTCCGGGACGGGCGGGTGCGGGAGGTGTTCGTGGACGAGACGCGGCCCTTTCTGCAAGGGGCGCGCCTCACCGCGTGGGAGTTGAGCAGGGACGGGGTTCCCGTGGTTCTCATCACCGACGGCATGGCCGCGCACTGCATGAGCCTCGGGCGCGTCGGCGCCGTCGTGGTGGGCGCGGATCGGGTGGCCGCCAACGGAGACTTCGCCAACAAAATCGGCACCTACGGCCTGGCGGTGCTCGCCAGGGAGCACGGGGTGCCCTTTTACGCGGCCGCGCCGACGAGCACCATCGACATGAACACGGCGCGGGGCGCGGACATTCCCATCGAGGAGCGTCCGGAGGAGGAGGTGCGCTCGTTTCGCGGCGAGGCCGTTGCGCCCGAAGGCGTGCGCGTCTTCAACCCCGCCTTCGACGTAACGCCCGCCCGCTTCGTGGACGCCCTGGTGACGGAGCGGGGGGTGGTGCGCCTCTCGAAAGGGGAGACGCTCGCTTCGGTGATGGCTGAAAAGGCGGCCGACGCCGCGCGCTCGCCGGGGCGGGAGGCGGGCCTTTCGTGTTGACTTGCTATCGGGCGCGGGCTATAAACCCTCACGCTTCAAGCGGTTTTCCCGGTTGCGCGGGCGAGTGGGCGCCTTCCGGGGGGCGTCGCCCGCGCGCTATGAAAAAGGGATTTTCACGGGGGCTGTAGCGAAGTCGGTTATCGCGCTGGCCTGTCAAGCCAGAGATCGCGGGTTCGAGTCCCGTCAGCCCCGCCACGCCTTTCTCCGCCGGAGTCTCCGCCGCCGACTCGCAGGGAGAGCCCCCCGCCGGTCTCCGCGTCTCGAGGGGCGATGAGCCGGGCCGCCTCCGGGCTTGTTTTCGGCGGGATTTGCTGTAAAGTGCCTTATCAAGACGCCAAAACTGCCGGTTGATGGAGTTCCACTTTCCGGGTCGGTGGGCGAATTTCATCAACCCATTGACGCATGGCTCGCTCCGGGGAGGCTGATTTTCCCGGCGTCGGCCCCTGCGTCTTATTCAGGATGCCCCGGGTGATCCGGGGCGGTCTTGTTCACTCCGAGGAGGAAAGGAAATGAAAAGAATGGTTGGCTTCGCTCTTGCCGCCGCGTTCGCGGCGGGCGTCTTTCTCGCCGCCGCTCCGGCCGAGTCGGCGACGCTGCGAATCGGGGCGCACCGCTCCATGTGGGGCTCTTTCGAGGTTATCGCCGACCGCATGGGCTACTGGAAGAAAGAGGGGCTGAAATACACGGTCGGGCACTTCAAGCAGGGCAAACTGATGCGCAACGCCATCATCCAGGACAACCTGGACACCGGCACCACGGGCTTCTCGCCCTTCACGACGGCCATTTCCAAGGGCGCGCGCGTGATGGCCGTCGGCGTGACGGCCAACATGTGCGAGGCCATCAACATCATCGTTCCCGTGAACTCAAAGGCGAAGAGCCTGAAGGATCTCAAAGGATCGGTTTTCGCCAACAAGAAGGGCACGAGCACGGACTTCGCCTTCCAGGCCTTCGTCCTGCCCGCCTACGGGCTGAAGAGCTCGGACTTCCCGCTGCTGAGCGTCCGCGCCACCGAGCGCGTCGCCGCGCTGCTCTCCGGCGCCGCCCAGGCGGGCATGATCGGCGAGCCGCAGGGCGAGATCGCCCGCGAAGCGGGGCTGATTCGCTATCTGGAGAACCTCTGTAAATACGACAACCCCAGCATGATGCACGTGGGCAATCCCCAGACGATGAAAAAGCACCCCGACCTCTACTACAAGTATTTCCGGGGCTGGCTGAACGCGCACAAGCTGCTCAGGAACGACCCCAAGACCTACGCCAAGGTCTATACCAAGGCGCTGCAGGAAGTCGGCGACAAGGCCAAGGAGAGCACCACCCTCAAGGTCGTGAAGAAGATCAAGTCCGAAATCTTCCTGAATGACAGGGTGAGAAACTACCTGAACGCTATGGGCGACAAGCAGGTGAAGCTCGGCTGGATCAAGAAGCGTCCCGACTTCAGGCAGAGCCCGTTCCTGGATGATTCCATCCTTCGCAAGGCCGCCAAGGACATCGGCTTCAACTAGGCGGACGAGCGGGACGGGAAGGCTGGAGAAGCGCGAGAAAGCGGAAAACCCCGGGAGCCGCGCTCCCGGGGTTTTTTGCGCCCGTTTTCCGTCGCGGGCCTTCCGTTGCAGGCGAGGCTCCTCCGTTCTCCGTCGTTCCGGCGGAAACCGGAATACGGCCGGGCAAGCGAGTGACAAGCCCCGGCTTCCGGCCTGGAGCTTGCCGGAATGACGGGTTTGGAGGCGGGAACGGCGCGAACGGGGTTGAGGCGGGAACGGGCGCGCCGACGGTTTTCGCAAGAGGCGTTCTCGAACGACCCTTGCGTGATTGGCGTCCCGTGGGAAGCGGCGAGCCGGTTCCCGCGGGACGCCCCTGCGGAAGACCGGGGATGTTTCGCAGGGGGGAGGCCGCGGGCCCCGCCTCCTCCTGTCTCCGGCGCCTTCGCTATACCTTCTTGTCCTGGGCGCCCATGGCTTCCATCATGCCCCAGCGGATGACGGTGCGGCTTTCGATGGGCTGGAAGAGCACTTTTTCGAGGACGAAGCCGAAGAGGCCGAGAACGGCGAGCGCGACCATCATGAACGCGATGTCGAGGTATTCCTGCGCGTCGAAGATGCCGGCGGAAAGCCCCCAGCGAATGCCCGCGAACGCCTCCGCGCCCACGCCCGCGCGCCAGGCGCGCGCCAGGCCGATGCGGAGGCCGCTCAGAATCATCGGCAGGGAGCCGGGCAGGACGACGGTGCGGAAAATCGTCATCTTGTCCGCGTTCATCGACTGCGCCGCGCGTATCCACACGGGGTTGACTGTTTTCACGCCCGTCCAGACGGCCATGGCGATGGGCAGGAAGGAGGCGAAGGCCGTGATGACGATGACCGTCTGATTGCCGATGCCCGACCAGATGACGACGATGGGCGTCCACGCGATGGCCGGAATCGGCAGCAGCACGGAGAGGAGCGGCACGAAAAACGACTCCCAGAAGGCGAAGCGCCCCATCAGGATGCCCACGATGGTGCCCACGACCGCGGCGATCAGGAAGGAGAACGGAAGCCGCCACGCCGTGTTGAGCGTGTGGAGGAGAATCGGGCTTTCGAGGAGTTTCCATATCTGATCGGCGAAGCCCAGGTTCGGGTTCTCCGCCAGCGCCCGGAACAGGGGCGCCGTAATCAGCTCCCAGGCGCGATAGACGATCGCGTCCACGGTGGGAAAGAGCCGCCCCTGGTTGCCCTGGGCCTGCATGGCGGCCACCTGCCAGATCGCCAGGATGACGATGAACGGATAGAGCGGCCGGAGTTTCACCCATATCGGCGTCCTCGTCTTTTCCTTCACCTGCTCCGCTGACGGGGGGGCCGGCGCTGTCCCGGATGTTCGCATGGATGGGTCCTCTCTAAAAATCGCGAATCAAATCGTTCACGCGCCGCTGGAGTTTGATGAACTCGGGCGCGAGATCGTCCCTGGGTCTGGGGATGTCCACCTTCACGATTTCGCGGATTCTCCCCGGGTTCGGAACGAAGACGATGATGCGGTTGCCCAGATAGACGGCCTCGCTCAGGTTGTGGGTGACGTAGATGATCGTCTTTTTCGTCTTCTGCCAGACGTCGACGGTCAGCGCCTGCAATTCCTCGCGCGTCTGGGCGTCGAGGGCGCCGAAGGGCTCGTCCATCAGCAGCACCTGCGGGTCGAAGGCCATGGCGCGGGCCACCGCCACCCGCTGGCGCATTCCGCCCGAGAGGTTGTGCGGGAAGAAGTCCGCGAAGTCCTCGAGGCGCACGAGGCGCAGGTAGTCGAGCGCGATTCTCTTGCGCTCGGCCTCGGACATGTTTCTGATCTCCAGGCCGTATTCCACGTTCTGCCTCGCCGTGCGCCAGGGGAACAGGGCGTATTCCTGGAACACGACGCCCTTGTCGTAGTCCTGCGAGAGCGTCTTCCCGTCCAGGGTGATGTGGCCCGCGGTGATCTCGACGAAGCCGGCGAGCATGTTCAGCAGCGTCGTCTTCCCGCAGCCGGAGAGTCCGACGAGACAGACGAACTCGCCGTCCTCGATGTCGAGATTCACGCCTTCGAGGGCGTGGACCCGTCTTTCGGGGGTGTCGTAGATTTTCCGCAGATTCTGAATCGAGATTTTCGTGACCATGAATGAGAGGTTCCCAGGATGTGAAGGACGGGAATATCCTTCGAGTCCATCGAAGTCAGACTGAGTGGGGAAATCCTAGCAGAACGCCCGCCGGAAGGAAAACCGCAAATATACTTTCGCGGCGTTTTGTAATAGTCTCACGCTCTCTCGCGGCGGCGTGAGCGCATCGGGCGGAAATTTTCTGAAAGGGCATCGACGATGAGCGGGAAACTTCCGCTGGAGGGGCTTCGCGTCCTGGCGGTGGAGCAGTTCGGAGCGGGGCCCCTGGCCACGCAGCTGCTCGCGGACATGGGCGCCGAAGTCATCAAGATAGAGGATCACGCCGTGGGCGGCGATTCCGCGCGGCCCGTTCCCCCGTATTCCCTGCCGGGGAACGACAGCTACTATTTCCAGACGCTGAACCGGAACAAGAAGAGCGTCGCGCTCAGAATCCGGGAGCCCGAGGGCAGGGCGATACTGCGCGGGCTCGTCTCGAAGGCGGACGCGCTGTTCGGCAACTGCCGGGGCACGGCGCCGGAGAAGCTCGAGCTCACCTACCGGCACCTCGCTCCCTGCAACGAGAAAATCGTGTGCTGCTTTCTCTCCGGCTTCGGGATGACGGGCCCCCGGGCGGGCGAGCCGGCCTACGATTATCTCATGCAGGCCTACGCCGGCATCATGGATGTTACGGGCGAGCCGGACGGCCCCCCCACGAAGGCGGGCGTGAGCTTCGTCGATTTCTCGGGCGGCTTCCTCGCGCTGGTGGGGCTGCTCTCCGCGCTGCGGGAGGCGGACCGCACGGGAAAGGGCAGGGACGTGGACGTGGCGCTCATGGACGGCGCGCTGGTGCAGCTCGCCTACATGGCCACCTGGGCGCTGAACTGCGGCTACGTCCCGCAGAAATTCTCCCACAGCGCGCATCCCTCGCTCGTGCCGTCGCAGAATTTCCGGACGAAGGACGGATGGATAAGCGTGCTTTGCATGAAGCAGAGCTTCTTCCCCGTCCTCGCCGAGCGCATGGGGATGCCCGAACTGGCCGGGGACGCGCGCTTCAGAACCGTCCAGGATCGCTTCGACAACCGCGAGGCGCTCCTGGACATCCTGAACGAGGCGTTCAGGGGGAAGACGAACGCGGAGTGGACCTCCCTGCTCGCGGGCTTCGTTCCCTTCGCGCCGGTGAACACCGTGGCGCAGGCGATGGAAGACCCCCAGGTTCTGGCGCGGGAGATGATCGTGGAGGTGGAGCATCCGGCGGCGGGCGCCATGAAGCTCCTGGGTTCGCCCATCAAGCTGCCGGGCAGCGAGATGAGGTTCAGGCGCGCGCCCTATCTGGGAGAGCATACGCGGGAGGTGCTGGGCGGGCTTCTCGGCATGAGCGAGCGGGAGCTCGAGGACTTGAAGGAGAGGAATGTCGTCTCGTGGACGACTCCGCCCGAAGAAGGGGGCGGCGCATAGGCCGGCGGCGAGGATTCGCGGACGCGATGCGTCATCAGCGGCGGACGCCGGGTGGCCGCGCCCGCAGGGGCCGGGCTTTCATTTGGCGCTAACGCGCCTGCGCGCGTTGAGAGAGTCATCGCCTTTTTCATTTTCCATAGCGACGGAGGACGGCGCATGAGCGAAGTTGCCGGGGATTCTCCCCCGATCCCCAAGGTCATCAACTCCCTGGACGTGGACGAGGACAGGGCCTACGAGCCTCCCTACGACATCCGCTGGGGCGTGAACCGGGAGACGACGGGGACGAACGCCATCACGATGGGCAGAACCATCATCCCCCCGCGCGGGCGCAACGCGCTGCACTTCCACAAAAATTGCGACACCACGATTTACGTGGTGAAGGGCCCCATCAACATCTACTGGAAAGAGGGCGGGGAGATCGTCCGGCGGGAGGTTCCCGTCGGCCACTTCGTCTATTTTCCCCGCGGCTGCGTGCACGGGCAGGAGAACCCGAGCGGGATCGAACCCGCGGAACTGATATTCACCTACGGCGGGATGCCCAACAAGGAGGCGGCGGGCACCACCTTCGTGGACGACCCAAGAGACCCGCTCAAAGAGTAGATTTTCCCTCGTTCCTCGCTCACCGCCCGGGAATTCGGACAAGGAGACAACGCCCCTCATGCCTCCCGCGCGATTCTTCCCCGGTTCGCTTCTCTTCCTCCTGGCGGGCGTCGCCGTCTGCCTCCCCGGCATTACGGGCTCCTCCGCCCAGTCCCGGGCGGCCCATATCAAAACGTCGGGCTTTGACGGCGCGGTTCTCGTTCGCGCGCCGGCGGGCTGGTTCGTCATGGGCAGCGATTCCGGCGACAGGGATGAGCGCCCGCCCGCGCGCGTGTTCGTCTCCGGCTTCTGGATCGACCGGACGGAGACGACGGCGGAGCGCTTCGTGCGCTTCGTCGCGCAAACGGGCTACCGCACGACGGCCGAGAAGCGCGGGTGGTCGTGGACGTGGGACGCCTCCCTGAAGGGCGGCAGGGGCGGCTGGCGCAAGACGAGGGGAGCGAGCTGGCGAAGCCCGGAGGGGCCGGAGTCGAGCTGGCGGACGGTTCCGACGCGGCCGGTCTCCCACGCGAGCTGGCCCGACGCGGAGGCTTATTGCCGGTGGGCGGGCAGGCGCCTGCCCACCGAAGCGGAATGGGAGCGTGCGGCGCGCGGCGGGGACGGGCGGCGCTATCCCTGGGGGTCGGAGAAGAACGCGCGGCGCGCCAACCTGAAAGGGGGCGGGGACGGCTTCCCGGGCGTCGCGCCGGCGGGCAGCTTCCCGAAGGGCGCGAGTCCCTTCGGCGCGCTCGACATGGCGGGCAACGTCTGGGAGTGGGTGGCCGACCGCTACGCCCCCCGCGCGTATCGGCGCATGGCGAAGCGCGACCCGCATGGCCCGGCCAAAGGGAAAACGCGGGTGGTGCGCGGCGCGTCCTGGGGCAGCCCCCTCGCCTGGGCGACGGCGCACAACCGCTATCACCGCCCGCCGCTCTATACGAACAACAAACTCGGGTTCCGCTGCGCGTCGGGACTTTAATATGGCCCGCGTCCGGTGGACCCGCTACGCGGCGAGGGGATCGCTCGTAGGGGATGCCCTGAATAAAGGAAACCAACCCATGAAGACGACAGAGCGAGCAGCTTGGCGCTTCTTTGCGCCGGCGCTGTTCCTGCTGGCGATGACGGGCGTGTCTCCGGCCATGGCGCAGAGCGTGGCCGAAGCCCGCGCGGCGTATCTGCGCGGCGACTACGCCGCGGCCCTGCGGGGATTGCGTCTTCACGCCGAGCGCGGCGACGCGGTCGCCCAGAGCATGGTCGGAACCATGTATGCCAGAGGCTAGGGCGTCGCCGAGAACGCCGCCGAGGCGTTGAAGTGGCTCCGTTTCGCCGCTGAGGGGGGAGAAGCTCACGCCCAGTATAATCTGGGAATCATGCTCATGGGGGGCGCGGACGCGGACTACGTGCAGGCGTATAAATGGCTTGGCCTCGCCGCCGTCCGCCTGCCGGAGTCAAGGCGCGCCCTGAGCGAGGAGGCGGCGCGATTCCGGGAGCTGGCCGCGATGTTCCTGACGCCGCAGGAGCTCGCCCGCGCCCGGAGGATGACGCGGGAATGGCGGCCCCGGAAGGAGACCCCGCCTGCCAAGTGATCCGCGAGGCGCAGAGGACGCTCGTAGGGGACGCATATATGCGTCCCGTTGTGCCGGCGGGTCGGAGCCGCGCGACCCGCAGGGACAACCCCCTGTGATTGTCCTCTTTTGATTGTCCTGAACGGCTCCGGTTTCCTTCCGCATTCCCCGAAAACCCCGGATTCCGATCTGGAGCGTCCCGCCCGCGGCCGCCGGGACTCATGCGAGAGGGCGGGAAGCATCGCGCGGGTCGCGTGTATGCGGGGCCCCTACGGATGCGGTTTCGCGGCGCGCCTCCGTGAAATTTCCCGCAAGGGGACGACCACAGGGGGTTGTCCCTACGGCTTCATCGGGTTCGGAATGCGGCGCGCGGCGCGCCTCAATTCGTGGGGACGGGCGGAACCACGAGGACGCCGTGGGGGCCGTTGCCCACGCGGATTCTCCTGACGTTGCGGTGCCTGCGGGCGTCCATGACGAACACCTCTCTCGAATCCCGGTTGGTCACGTAGGCGAGCGCGCCGTCGGGCGTGAAGGCGATGAGGTCGGGGCGGACGCCCTGCTTCACGCGGGCGACGCGCTTTTGCGCGGGCAGGGCGAACACCGACACGGCGTTTCGGTGCGGCAGGGTGACGTAGAGAAACCTCCCGTCCGGCGTGACGAGGGCGTCGTGCGGCTCGCCGGAGAGTTTGATGGTCCGGATGATGTCGAGGCCGGCGAGATCCACCACGCTGTAGGAATGCCGCTCGCCGTTCATCACGTAGAGCCGCTCGCCGCCCGGCGTCACGTCAATGCCCTCGATGTAGTGGCCCGCTTCTATCTGCCTGACGGGTTTTCGGGCTTCGAGATCGACGACCGAGACGTCCTCGCTCAGCTCGTTGGCGATGAAGGCGCGGCGTCCGTCTGGGTCGATTTTGATGTTCACGGGGTTGCTCCCGCCGTGCTTGATGAGACCGATGAGCTTCCGGGCGGCGACGTCGAGAATCGTCACGTTGTCGGAGTAGGTGTTCACGAAGTAGGCGAGGCGTCCGTCGGGGGAGAAGGCCAGGTTGTAGGGGTCGCGCCCCGCGCGAACGCGGCGGAGGAGTTTGAGCGTTCGGGCGTCGAACACGCGGACGAAGGCGCTGCCGTCGTTGACGACGTAGACGCGCCGTCCGTCCGGGGAGAGCGCGAGGCGGTTCGCCTTTCTCCCTGCGGGAATCGTCCTGATCACCTTGTGCGAATCGCGCGAGATGACGCTCAGGGTGCCGTCCCGCGTGTTGGTGACGAGAATTCTCTCCCCCGTCTCCGCCGCGCGCGCGCCGGGGGGGAGGGCGAGCGTGAGAAAGACGAGGAGAATGGCCGTCTTGCGCGTCATGGGATGCCCGAACAGGTGATCGCGACGTCCGCGAATGCCGAGACGCCGCCCGAAGCCCTCTCGTCGCCGCGCCCTCGCCCGCGAACCGGCGGGTTATCGCGCCGCCTTGCCCTGCTCCTTCAGGAAGCGCTCCTTCGCCTTCGGGTCGAAGCGGCAGCGGCACATCCTGCGGATGAGGGCCACCAAATCACGAATCTCCCCCTTTGTAAATACGTTTCCCCAAGGGGGCATGATGGGGGAGAGGTCGTTCGCCGCCCCGCCGCGGGTGATGGTGCGAACCATGTCCGCGTCGGAGAACTGCGCCATGTCCCTGCCGTCCGTGAGGTCGCGGGGGCTCACGGGCAGCTTCTTCGTGTTGTTCACCCCCTTGCCGTCTCCTTTCGGGCCGTGGCACTGGACGCAGAACCAGCGAAAATGAGCCTCCGCGCTCGCGCGGCGCGCCGTCTCGCCGGGCTTTGGGGAGAGGGCGGCGGCGCTTCCGGCCTTGTCCCCCGCGCGTCGGAGAGGGGCCTGTTCGGCTCCTTCGCTCGCGCCCGCCGCGATGGTCAGGGCGAGAAAGGCGGCGGCGGCGAGGAAGCGAAGCGGCGTCTTCATTTGAAGCTCGCGACGTAGGCGGCCAGGGCGATGAAATCCGCCTCGCTCAGCCGCGTGAACGCCTTGTCGCCATAGACGGGCATTCTTCCGTTGGGGTTGTAGCGGCCCGGCTTTTTCAGGAACGCCACGATGAAGTCGGGATTCAGCCTGCGTCCGGCGTTCCTGAAATGGGGCGCGCTGTGGCCGCCCACCTCGATTTTCGCGCGATAGACCGTCTTCCGTATCGAGACCATGTGGCACGAATAGCAGGGTTGCTTCTTCTGAAAGAGGATGCGCGCCCGCCGCAGCGTCCTTCTCGGAATTTTCTTCCACCTGGGAACGACGCCCAAGGGCATTTGCGGGTCTTTAAGACTCTCCAGCCAGGCGGCGACCTCGCGCGCCTCCTCCTTCGGGAGCGCGGGATGCGGGTATTTCCCGCGCTTCATGGTTCCGAAAAGGACGCCCCGGAACGGCCGCGGCTTCTCCAGCCATCCCGCCAGGAAGCCGGGCCTGAACTTGCTGCCCGCGTACCAGAGCGTCGGGCCCTTTATCCGATGCCGTTCGGGGACGGGCAGCCTGCGCTCGGGCCCCTCCACGCCATGGCAGCGTCCGCAGCCGCTTCGCTCGAAAATCGCCTTTCCCGCCCGCGCCTCCGCGCCGCGCGCGGGGACGGGCGCGGGGAGGAGAGAGAGGGTTCCCGCCAGGACGAGGAGAAGAAGCGCCTTGCGGCTGGCTTCGGGGAGCGTCGCCCGGGCGATTCGGCCGGCCGCGCTCATCGACCGCCCGGAAGGCGCGGTCGCCGTCCTGAAAGGCGTCATTTCGGCAGCTCCGGGGCTTCGACAACGGGGAGGTCGCCGTTCAGCGCGCCCATGAAGGCGATCAAATCTTCCTTTTCCGCCTTCGTGAGGCTGAGCGGCTTCATGTCCGGGTCAAGATGGGGGTTCGGGTGTCCACCCCTGTCGTAGAAATCCACCACCTCCTCGAGCGTGGCGAAGCGGCCGTCGTGCATGTAGGGCGCCGTCTGGGTGACGTGGCGAAGGGTGGGGGTTTTGAATTTGCCCCGATCCCGGATTTTTTTCGTGATTTTCTCCCGTCCCGCGTGAATCGGCCGCTTGTCCATCCCGACCCCGAGGTTGTGAAACTTGTCGTCCGTGAACGGCGCGCTGAACTCGTCCGCCAGATGGCATTTCACGCAGTTTCCCTTCGATGTGAAGACTTTGAACCCCCGGATCGCCGCCTTCGACATCGCGGATTCATCGCCTCCGAATTTCCATCGGTCGAACGGCGAATTGCCCGAAAGCAGGGTGCGCTCGAAAGAGGCGATGGCCTGCGCGACGCGCTCGAGGCTGATCTCCTCGCTTCCGAACGCCTCTCTGAACAGCGTTCCGTATCCCTGAATCGCCCCGAGCGTCTCGATGATTTTCTCCTCGCTCGAGGCCATCTCGCTCGGATGGAGAATGGGCCCCTTCGCCTGCTCCTCGAGGCTTCCGGCGCGCCCGTCCCAGAAGAGGAACTCGTGATAGGCGGCGTTGATCAGCGTGGGCGCGTTCCGGAGCGTGAGCCTGCCCCCGAATCCCGTCCCGTATTGGCGCGCGTTCGAGAACCCGCGCCGGGGCATGTGGCACGTCGCGCAGGAGACGGCGCCGTCGCCGGAGATGCGCCCGTCGAAGAACAGATGCCTGCCGAGCTCGATTTTGGGGCGCGTCATGGGGTTGTCCTCGGGGACG
Organism: bacterium; assembly: GCA_965242545.1. GTDB lineage: Bacteria > UBA8248 > UBA8248 > UBA8248 > UBA8248 > Bin107. Next base: position 1,959,411 of record OZ251456.1, on the reverse strand, counting down.
GGAACGTCGTCAAGGCCCAACGGCGGCGGGGGGAGCTCCTCCGCTTCCCGGGGCTGCGCCTTCTGCGCGTGCGCCGGCGGCGCGGCGAGGCATCCCGCCGTCAGAATCAGGAGGGCGAGCGCTGCGATTCGCGCGGGGTGAAGCACGGCTTTTCCTCGGGGCGGGCCGCCTGCGGATCGGCGGAGTCGGTTCCGGCCTTACGCTCTGCTCAGCAACTCGACGCTGACGCCGTCGGGCGCCTCGATGAAGGCGATCTTCGTCGTCGGGTTGAATTGCAGGGGCTCCATGGTGAAGCGGACGCCTTTTCCCTTGAGCTCATCGCAGAAGGCGTGAAAATCCCCCTCGACGCGAAAGGCGAAATGATCCGTCCCCCATGCGAGTCCGCTTTTCTCCAGGGCGCGCTCGCCCGTTCGCCGGCCGCGAACCATGACCGTCGCGCCGCCCAGCTTCACCGGAATCTGCGGCGCGCCCTTCACTTCGTATCCCTCTCCGCGCTCGCCGCCGAGTTTTTCGGCGAACCAGTCGGCGGAAGCCTCCGGGTCCCTGCTGATGAGGTGCACGTGATCGAATGCGACACTGGCGGAACTCATGGACCGGCTCCTTTGGCGTTCGGGCTTGTCCGGCAGGGAATCCATGCCGTCCGCGCGCGAGCGCGGTCTCTTTCCCGCCGAATCGTCTCGAGGCTCGCGCGAGAATCGCGCCCCCCGTTATTCGCTCCAGGTCACGTCCCCGAATTCGCCCGCTCTCGGCCTCCCGGCGGCGCGGAATCCGGCGACTTCCTCCTTGCTGCGGGCGACGGTGCTGTTCGCCCCGTGTCCGGGGTAGAGGACGGTCGCGTCCGGCAGGGCGAACACCTTGTTCTCGATGGATTCCAGCAGGGTGAGCAGCTGCGCGTGGCTCCAGGTCTTCCCCGGGCCGCCGGGGAAAATCGTGTCCCCGCAGACGCAGTGGCCCGGGTAGTGGAACATGAGCATCCCCTTGCAGTGGCCGGGGGCGTGAATCGCCCGGAGCGCGACCTCGCCGAATTCGATAGCGTCCCCGTCGTTGATGGTGAAGTCGGGGCTTACGCCGAACTCGGCGGCGTCTTCGGGGTGCTGGCCCAGGGGCGCGCCCGTCCGGCGGCGCACCTCGTCCAGGGCGTCAACGTGATCCCCGTGGCAGTGGGTTTGCAGGATGTATTTCGGCGTCGCGCCCTCGCACGCGGCGAGAATTGGATCGGCGGCGTGGGAGGTGTCGATGATGACGCACTCCCCGGTCGCCTTGCAGGTCAGGACGTAGACGTTGTTGCTGTAGGGGCCGAGGTTGAGCTTCTGGAAGTCGAGCTCGGGAAGCTCCACCCTCTGGTCGAATTCACCCATGGCGCTTTCTCTCCTTCTCGCGATGCGAAGCCGGCGTTATGAGGACGCCCGATTGATGAGCGGGCCCAGAGGATCATCATACAGGAAAGTGGGCCGCGGCGCCTTTTCAAAATGACGGCCGCCTCGCCCCCCGCCCGCCGTTCCGGGGGTCAATGGAAGCTGTTCTTGCGAACGCGGGAAGCGAAAATGGGAGACGGGCTTCGAGAACGGCGTGGGGAAGTTCGTGAGCAGGGCTTCATGGACGGCGTTCCGGTTCGCTTCCTTCGCCCCCACGTGATAGAAATGCTCCCTCACGGAGATGTCGCAGTCCTTCCAGAGCGAGAAAACATGGCCGTTGACGCGGTATCTGTTCCCGAGCCACGTGGACGCCATGAAGTCCGCGCCGGAGCCGACGAGCAGGTCGTGAAGCGAGGTTTCCTCCTCTTCCGACCATGAATCGTAGTAATCCGCGTGGCGACCGATATAGGGCGGATCGCAATACGCGAGGTCGCCCTCTCCCGTTTCCGCCAGCGTCGTCGGGAACCCCTGACGCCTGAACGTGTAGTCCCCCTTGCGGATGATATGCGAAACCGCCTCGATCTGGTTGACGATTTTCGTGATCAGCGCCCGCGCGAAGCGGCCGGGCTTCTTGCAGAAGGGGACGTTGAACCCCCCGCTGCCGTTGAAGCGCATCATCCCGTTGAAGCAGGAGCGGCTCAGGAACAGAAAATCGAGGGGGTCGCCGCAGGCGTTGAACCGCTCCCGGACGGCGTAGTAATGCGCTCCGCCGCTCGCCAGAAGCTTCTCGCCCTCTTTTTCGAGAAAGCGCCTCGCCGCGCCGATCGTGATTTTTCCCGACTGGACGGACTTGTAGAATTCGACCACGTGCGGGTTGCCGTCGCAAAGCAGGGCGGCCTTCGGGCGCATGTTGAAGGCGACGACGCCGGTTCCCATGAACGGCTCCACCCAGCGTCTGAAACTCCTCCCCTCGGCGCACGCGCCGATCCAGCCGACGAGCTTCGTCTTGATTCCCTGCGACTTGATGGGGGGAACGAGCACTCTACTTTTTTTCATTTCCGTTTTGGCTTGGGCGGATTCATCAGTTCGGGATCGAGTCCCTTGAACTCGATAAACTCAGCAAGCTTAGTAAGTTTCTTGAAATGCCCTTTTTCTTTGGGATTCGGAACTTGGAGGGTTCCTTGATTCATCCAGTATTCATCGAAAATACTTTCTCCCAGCTTCGAGAAAACGCCATTTCCTGAGAGAAGGTCAGGAATGTAATGAATACTGCCTATATTGGCGGTATTCCCGCTACCTCTTCGATCGCTTGAGATTCGCCATTTCTCTTGAATAAAGAATAAGAAATCCTTGATGACGGAAGGGACAGAGGATAACTCGGATATTTTCATGGTTTTGACTTGACTGGCATGGGTCGGCTTTGTGCGAGTGTAAATAATTCCGAGAGTGATGTGAGCCATATAATCACTATAAGGGAATTGAATGTTTTTTGTGCTGCGTCGATTTCTAAAGTATTCACCATGCGAACCAAGAGTGAAGCCATTACAAAAACCTTCGTATTCATCCAGTCGGTATGTCGTTTTGATGTCAACGGCGAATTTTATTTTAGAGTCGGCTTTCTTCACGAAAGATAAGTCGGGATACCAGTTTTGCTTCTCCGAAAGGACAATCTCATACCCCAGCCATCAGCGAATTTCTGAAACATTGGGAATAGTTGTATCTCGAGTATCTTTGAGATGATTTTTGTGTCTGTCGAGATAGAGTAGATATTCTTATCAATGTCGATAAAGCCCTTGATCGACCAATCCCCGCTGTTCGTAGACACATAATTCGTAAGCTCATTCGCGAACTCTTGGAGCCCATTTATGAATCTGGTCTTTTCATGGCGCATTCGCCGGATCCTGCTTCCGGGCGGTGAATCTCAGGGTTTCCGCGTATAATTCTCCCGCACTTTAATGCTTTCTTCGGCCGAATCACAACCACGGGGCGGGAAGCGGGATGGAGCGGCCTTTCGTGTTCGCGAATCTGGCGATGACGCTCGACGGAAAAATCGCGGGCTTCGACCGCGCGGATTTTCCCCTCGGCTCGAAGGCGGATCGCCTGGAGATGGATCGCCTGCGGGCGAAGGCGGATATCGTGCTGTGGGGGGGCGGGACGCTGCGCGCCGCGCGCCATCCCGCCCGGGTTCGGGAGAAATCCCTCGCGGAGGATCGCCTGAAGCGGGGACTCCCGCCGCACCCGGCGAACGGGGTGGTGACGAAAAGCGGGGACGTTCCCGCCGGGCTGCCCTGGTTCGAGGCCGATGAGATCGAGCGCTTCATCTTCGTCTCTCCCGAAGGCGCCGCCCGGCTCGACGCGCGCCAGTCCGCGCGCGCGCGAGTCGTCGTCCTGGACGGGGAAGAGACCCCGGCGCGGCGGACGCTGGCGCGTCTGCGCGAGTCGGGGATGAAGAGCGTCCTCATCGAGGGCGGCGGCGGCCTGACCTGGGCGTTCGCCGGCCACATCGACGAGTTTCACGTGACGCTCACCCCCTGGCTCGCCGGGGGGGCGGACGCGCCGACGCTCATGGACGGGGCGGGGTTCCGATCCGGCGAATTTCTGGGCCTGACGCTGATGGAGGCGCGGCGGGAGGGGGACGAGCTGTTCCTGCGCTACGCCGCCGGGCGCGAGGGCCGGGGAGGCGTCCCGGCGTCCGCCGCCGATTGAATCATCCCCGCCCCGTGTGGTAGGGGTGAAGGCCTGACATTCCGTTTTCGAGACGTTTCCATGGTCGCGTTCAGACGCGCCGTCGCCAGGGGGAGGGGCGCCTGTGGCCGCCAGTGCCGGGAGAAGATCGGCGAAGCCGAAGAAGATGACGAAAAAGGATTTGGACGGGATGTACCGCGACATGCTGCGGATTCGCCGGTTCGAGGAGAAGACCGACGAGTTCTTCATGGCCGGCCGGGTGAAGGGGGCGGTTCACGTGAGCATCGGGCAGGAGGCGTGCTCGGTCGGCGTGTGCGCGGCGCTGAACGAGGAGGACGCCATTCTCACCACCCATCGGGGCCACGGCCACTCCATCGCCAAGGGCACGCGGATGCCCGAGATGATGGCCGAGCTGCTCGGCAAGTCCACAGGCCTCTGCAAGGCGCGCGGGGGCTCCATGCACATCGCCGACATCTCGAAGGGCCACTACGGGGCGCACTCCATCGTGGGAGCGAACATGCCGATGGCCACCGGCATGGGCCTGGCCTACCAGCTGGAGGGCGGGGGGCGCGTGGCGGTGGTCTTCTTCGGGGACGGCGCGTCGAACCAGGGGAGCTTCCACGAATCCATGAACCTGTGCGCGATCTGGAAGCTGCCGGTCATCTTCTTCTGCGAGAACAACCACTACGCGGTGAGCTACCACGTGGAGCGATCCACCTCGGTGCGGGACATCAGCGTGCGGGCGCAGGGCTACGACTCGCCCGGGGTGACGGTGGACGGCATGGACGTGGCGGCCGTCTACGAGGCGACGGCCGAAGCCGTTCGCCGGGCGCGCGAGGGCGGCGGCCCGAGCCTTATCGAGGCCAAGACCTACCGCTTCTTCGGCCACTCCCGGGGCGATCCCCAGTTCGGGCCGTATCGGACGAAGGAGGAGGTCGATGAATGGAGAAAGCGCGACCCCCTCACGATCGCCGAGAAGATGCTCGGGCTCGCGAAGGCGCGGAAGAAGGCGCACCTGGAAGCCGTGGATCAGGAGCTGGCCGAGGCCATCGCGTTCGCCGAGCGAAGCCCGGAGGCGACGCTCGAATCGGCGCTCGAGGACGTATACGCCTGAGAGCGGCCATCGGCCGGCGGCGCAGCTGGCGCGGCCGAGGCCGGCCGCAGGCTCATGGAAAACCCTGGAGAGGCGACATGCGAGAGATCAATTTTGCGGATGCGTTGAACGAGGCCCACCACGAGGAGATGGAGAGGGACGAGCGGGTCATCGTCCTGGGCGAGGACGTGGAGCTGGCCTATGTCTTCGGCGTGACGAAGGGGCTGGCCGAGAGGTTCGGCAAGGAGCGCGTGCGCGACACGCCCATCAGCGAGCTCGGCATCGTGGGCGCGGGCGTGGGCGCGGCGATGGCGGGCTATCGCCCCATCGTCGAGATCATGTTCATGGACTTCATCATGCTGGCGATGGATCCCCTCATCAACCAGGCGGCCAAGCTGCGCTACATGCTGGGCGGGCAGCTGAGCGTGCCCCTCGTCGTGCGCGCCCCGAGCGGCGGCGGCGTGCAATACGGCCCCACGCACAGCCAGTGCCTGGAGGCGTGGTTCATGCAGATGCCGGGCATCAGGGTGGCCGCCCCGAGCGGCCCCGCCGACGCGAAGGGCCTGATGAAGGCGGCGATTCGGGACGACAACCCCGTGCTCGTCGTCGAGCACAAGATGCTCTACAAGGTGAAGGGCTCCGTCCCCGAGGGCGATCACGTCGTCCCCTTCGGCCAGGCAGCCGTGAAGCGCGAGGGCGGCGACATCACCCTCATCGGCGTGGGCTACCAGGTTCACAACTGCCTGGCGGCGGCGGAGGAGCTGGCGAAGGAGGGCGTCAGCGCGGAAGTCGTCGACCCCAGGACGCTCGCCCCGCTCGACACCGACGCCCTCGCCGCCTCCGTCCGCAAGACGAGCCGCTGCGTCATCGTCGAGGAGGGACACCTGCGGAGCGGGGTCGGCTCCGAGATCGCCGCGTCGATTCAGGAGGAGGCGTTCGACTATCTGGACGCCCCCATCGGCCGCGTGGCCGCCCTCGAGGCGCCGATTCCCTTCGAGCCGCGCCTGGAGGACTTCGTGCTGCCCAACGCCGCCAACGTCGTCGAGGCCGCCCGCAAGGCGCTGGGCGTTGCGGCGTAGCGGGGGAGGCGCCGCGCGATTGGTGGTGGGAGCGCGCGTTGAACCCGCCGCGGCGCCCGGGGTTCGGGGTTGTTGGAAAGTCGCCGTCAAGATCGTGGACATGCTCGGCGAGGAGGTTCCGGCGGTGGGGTCCGGCGAGGGGTGAGGAATCGTGAGAAGGACAGCATGCTTGACGCGCGTTGAATCTGTCGCCGCCTCCACGAGTTCACGGCGTTTCCAGACGAGCGGGCGCGCACGCGCGATTGCCTGAATCCGCCAGCCGAGGGGACATCGACCGCCCGTGCTTCGCCAAACCGTTTTCATCATCCTGGCCGTCCTGACGCTCGGAGCCGGCGGGTGGGCGACGAAGTGGCTGATCGAGAATCGGCCCGTCGCCGAGGTCGTAGCGCCCCCCGCCCCGCGCCGGTTCGTGCGCGCGGCGCGCCTCAAAAAGCGGGACAAGACGTTTTGGGTGAGGGGCTTCGGCGTCGTGCGACCGAAGACGGAGCTCTCCGTCGTGCCCCAGGTGTCGGGCCGGGTGGTGGAGCGCGCCGCCGGGTTCAGGACGGGCGGCTTCATCCGGAAAGGGGCGCTGCTGTTCCGGATCGACGCGGCGGACTACCGGCTCGAGATCGAGCGGCGCCGGGCGGAAATCGCCCGGCTCGAGGCGGACCTCGCCCGCCTCGGACGGGAGGAGGAGAACCACCGCGCCGATCTGGATATCGCCGAGCGGCACATGGAGGTGGTGAGCGAGGAGATGCGGCGCAACGGAAGGCTGAGGCGCCAGGGCGTCATCTCCGCCGGCCAGTATGATCAGTCCCGGCAGAATTTTCTGAGGCAGGAGCGGACCGTCCAATCCATCCGGAACGCCCTGGCGCTCCTGCCCGTTCAGCTGCGGCAGAAGCGCGCGGCGATCGACGTGAGCCGCGCCGCGCTGAAAAGGGCGCTCCTGCAGCTCTCCCGGACGAGGGTCGCGTCGCCCTTCGACGCGCGGGTGCGGGAGACGAGCCTGGACGTGGGAGATTTCGCCGCCGCGGGCAGTCCCGTGGGCGTGATTTACGACGTCTCCGCCCTCGAGGTTCCGGTGTCGCTCCCGGTCGAGGAGGCGCGCTGGGCGTTCCCGCGGGCGCGGGGCGCGTTTTTTCCGCGCGGCCAGGAGGAGGCGAAGCGGCTTCTGCCCGCCGCCAGGGTGTCCTGGAGCCGTCTCGGCGAGAAATTCGAGTGGAAGGGCCGGGTTTCCCTCGTGGACGCCGGGCTGGACGCCTCCACGCGCGCCCTCACCCTCGTGGTGGAAGTCTCCGAACCCCTGAAGAACCGGTCGCCCGGGGAGCGTCCCCCCCTGTTCGTGGGCATGTTCGTGCGGGCGGAGATCGAGGGCGTCACGATGTCCGACGTGTTCGTGATTCCGCGCGCCGCCCTGCGCGCCGGGGATCGCGTGTATCTGCTGGAGGAGGGCAGGCTGCGGATTCAGAAGGCGGAGGTCGTCCGCAAGGACGAGGAGGGCGTGGTGATAAAAAGCGGCGTGAAGGAGGGCGACCTCCTCATCCTCTCCCCGGTTTCCGACCCCGTCCCCGGCATGAGGCTCGAGGCGCGGAGTGAGAAGGCCCCCGGAGTTTCCGCGCGATGAGGGGGATGATCGCCTGGAGCGCCCGCAATTCCGTTTTCGCCAACCTCCTGATGAGCATCCTGATCATCGTCGGCGTCGCCGCCGTCTTTCAAATCAGGAGCGAGCTGCTCCCCCAGTTCGCCCTCGACAGGGTGAGCGTCGGCGTGGTTTGGGAGGGGGCGAGCCCCGAGGAGGTGGAGGAAGGGGTCTGCATCAAGATCGAGGAGGCGCTCACCGGCGTGGAGGGCGTGAAGAAGCTCACCTCCATCGCCTACGAGCATCGGTGCGACGTGATGGTGGAGCTCTACTCCTGGGTGCGGGATCCCCGGGAGGCGATGGAGGACATCAAGAGCGAGATCGACCGCGTCAACACGTTTCCGATCGACATCGAGAGTCCCGTCGTGACGGAGGTGAAGCGCGTCAACCAGGTCGTCCACCTCTCCCTGTTCGGGGACGTTTCCGAGCGGCTCCTGAAGCGCAAGGCCATCGAGATCAAGGACGAGCTGATCGACATTCCCGACATCTCCAGGATTGTGACGCGCGGGCTGCGGGACTGGGAAATTTCCATTGAGGTCTCCGAGGAGACGCTGCGCCGCCACGGGCTCACCTTCGAGCGGCTCGGTGACATCATCCGCAGGAACGCGCTCGAGCTCTCGGGCGGGGACATCCGCTCCCCGGAGCGGAGAATCAGAATCCGGACGCTGGGAAAGCGCTACACGGGCCGCGAGTTCGAGCGGCTTGAAATCCTCACCCGGAAAAACGGAGCGGTGCTCAGGCTCGGCGACATCGCCCGCGTGGTGGACGCCTTCGAGGACAGCGACAAGACGGGCCGCTTCAACGGGAAGCCGGGCGCGCTCATCACGGTGTTCCGCACCGAGGAGGAGGACGCCGTCTCGATCGCGAAGGCGGCCGCCGCATACGTGGAGAGGAAGCGCGGGGAGCTGCCCGAGGGACTGAACCTGACCTACTGGGCCGACGTGTCGCGCCTGATACGGGATCGGCTCGATCTGCTTCTGCGAAACGGGCGCATCGGCCTCGTCCTAGTCTTCCTCTCGCTGTGGCTGTTTCTGAACGTTCGCCTCTCCTTCTGGGTGGCGATGGGCATTCCCGTCTCCCTGCTGGCCTCGCTCGGGTTTCTGAGCTTCTCCGGCGGCTCGCTCAACATGCTCACCATGTTCGCGTTCATCATGGTTCTGGGCATCGTGGTGGACGACGCCATCGTCGTGGCCGAGAACATTTTTTCGCACATGGAAAGGGGCAAAAACCCGGTTCAGGCCGCCATTGACGGCTGCCATGAGGTGCTTCTGCCGGTCGCGGCCACCGTCGCGACGTCCATCGTGGCCTTCATTCCCCTGATGATGATCGAGGGAACCATCGGAAAGTTCATGGCCGTGCTCCCGGCGGCCATCATCGCCGCGCTCATCGCCTCTCTCGTCGAGTCGCTGTTCGTCCTGCCGGCGCACCTGGGCCACTGGGTGCGCCCGCCCAGGGAGCGGACGATGGCGGCGCGCCTGCGAGGCGCCGTTGACGGGGCCGTGAACTGGCTCATCCACCGCTGCTACGCGCCGGCTCTGAGGTTCTGCCTCGGCGCCAGATACCTCGTCATCGCCCTCGCCCTGGCGATCTTCATGGTGACGATGGGCCTGGCGGCGGGCGGGCACGTGAGGTTCCTGTTTTTCCCGAAATTCGACTCGGACTTCGTGGAGGCCAGGCTCCTGTTTCCGCAGGGAACCCCGATTCATCGGACGCGGATCGCGGCGAAGCGCATCGAGGCGGCGGCGCTCGCGCTCAACGAGACGCTGCGCTCGAAAACGGGCGAGCCGGTCGTCAGGCACGTGTTCACGGTGCTGGGCGAGCAGGTGGGCGAGGGCGGCAGAAGCGTCGGGCAGGGCAGCCACACGGCGCAGGTCATCGTCGAGCTGCTGCCCTCGGAGGACAGGGGAATCGCTTCCGAGGCGATCACCGCCCGCTGGCGCGCGCGGACGGGGGAGGTCGCCGACGTCGTCAGCCTCTCGTTCGGCTCCTCGAGGAACCGGCCGCTCGGCGGCAAGGCCATCCACGTGCAGTTTTACGGCGAGCGCGTGGAGTCGCTCCGGGGGGCGGCGCTGGCGCTCAGGGCGCAGCTGGGAAAATACCCGGGCGTCTATGAGATACAGGACGATTTCCGGCCCGGCAAGTTCGAGTTTCAGGTCTCGCTCAAGCCGCAGGCCCGGTCGCTGGGCGTGAGCCTGGAGAGCCTGGCGCGGCAGCTGCGCGCGCGCTTTTTCGGGCTGGAAGTCCTGCGCCTCCAGCGCGGACGCGACGACGTGAAGGTGAAGCTGCGCTATCCCCCCGGGGAGCGCCGCTCCCTCGAGGACGTGAACGGCATGCGGATCAGGACGGCCTCGGGCGCGGAGGTGCCCTTCCATGAGGCGGCGGAGGCGAGGATGGTCCGGGGGCTGGATGAAATCAAGCGCGTGGACAGGCGCAGGGTGGTCACCGTGACGGCCGACGTCGACCCGAAGCGCGCCAACCCCGCCGAGGTGATGAACGACCTGAGCGCGAATTTCTTCCCGAAGTTCCGGGAGCGCTTCAGGGACGTGAGGTTCAGAATCGAGGGGCAGGCGAAGGAGACGAGAGAATCGACGGCCAGCCTCTTCCGCGCCTTCGTCATCGCGGCGGCCGTCATTTTCGCCATTCTCGCCACGCTGTTCAGGAGCTACTTCCAGCCCTTCGTCGTGATGAGCGCCATTCCCTTCGGAATCGTGGGCGCCGTCTGGGGGCACGTCATCATGGGCTACGACATCTCCATCCTGAGCATGATGGGCATCGTCGCGCTCTCCGGCGTCGTGGTGAACGACTCCCTCGTGCTGCTGGATTTCGCGAACCGGCGCGTCGGGGCCGGGATGGGGGTCGAGGACGCGCTCCATCTGGCGGGCGTTTCGAGATGGCGGGCGATCATTCTCACGACGCTGACGACGGCCGCGGGCCTGGGGCCGATGATGCTGGAGCGAAGCTTTCAGGCGCAGTTCCTGGTGCCCATGGCGATCAGCCTGTGCTTCGGGCTGCTCTTCGCCACGGTCATCACCCTCGTTCTGGTTCCGGTGATTTCCCTCATCGGAAACGACGTCGGCCGCCTGTGCTGGCGCGTCCGGGCGGGCGCGTGGCTGACGAGGGAGGAGGTGGACGCGCATTCTCCGCAGAGGGCGCGGGCGAGGATGTGATGACGATGACGCGCCGCCCCGCGGCCCCGCCGCCCGGCTCCGACCCCCGCGGCGCGCGGAGAAATTCCGGAGGCGGCTTGCGGAAGCGGCGGCTTCATTGCAGGATGAGCGAATCGCGGACAAGGATGAAGGAGAATCGGGATGACGCCTCCCGGGTTCGACGCGCGCTACGGGCCGGAGGTCGGGGACAGCATGGAGGCGGTCGTGATGACCGCCCCCGGGGCGATCGAGATTCAATCCGTCCCCGTCCCGGAGCCGGGCGTCGGAGAAGTGCTCGTCAAGGTGGAGTGCGCGACGATTTGCGGCACGGACGTCGAAATCATCAAGGGAAGCCACCTTCCCCGCTGGCCGCCCGAACTTCCGGCCATCCTGGGGCATGAATGGGCCGGCAGAATCGTCGCCATGGGCCCGATGACCGAGGGCTTCGGCCTCGACATGGGCGACGCCGTGGCGGGCACGAGCCACGCCGGCTGCGGCGCCTGCCGCATGTGCCTCATCGGCCGCTACAACCTGTGCCACAATTACGGAAGCGCGATCACCGGCCACAGGCAATACGGGCACGTCACGCAGGGCTCCTACGCGGAATACGTCGTCAACAGCATCCGCGCGCTGCACAGGATGCCCGAGGGCATGTCCTTCGAGCGCGGCTCGGCCGTGGACCCGGCCGGCTGCGGCCTGTGGACGGCGAAGCGCGCGGGAATCGGCCCCGGCGACACGGTCGTGGTGCTGGGCTCGGGCCCCATCGGCGTCTTCGCCTACGAGTCGGCCCGGGCGCTGGGGGCGGGGCGCGTCATCGTCGTGGGCGGCGGCCGGCGGCTCGAGATTCTGGGGGAGCAGGGCGCGGAGACCCTGAGCTACCGGGAGGGCGGCGTTCCCGAGCGGATAGAGGAGATGACCGGGGGACGAAAGGCCAACGTGGTGCTGGAGACCGCCGGAACCACGGACAGCTTCAGGTGGAGCGTCGATTGCGGCGGCAAGGGGGCGCGCGTCGCCATCACCGGCATCCCGGAGAACATTCCCGACATGGCGTGGAGGCGCGTGGTGCTCGAGGAGATGGATATTTTCGGCGTCCGGGCGAACCCGAATTGCGGGGATGAGGTTCTCGCGCTCGTCCAGGCCGGCAGAATCAGGGTGGACCCCTACGTCACGCACCGCTTCGCGCTCAAAGACTACCAGGAGGCGCACGACGCCTTCGTAGCGCGCAAGGACGGCGCCCTGCTCGTCAACCTGAAGCCGGGAGCGTAGGCGAAAATGCCCCGGGAGGAGATGAAATACGGCGCGAGGATGATCGCCGATGCGCGGCTTGAGACCGCGCCGAACCCCTCGAAGGGTCGGGACTACGTCGTGGAGTTCGAGATTCCCGAGTTCACCTGCCTTTGCCCGATCAGCAATTTTCCCGACTTCGCCGTCATCCGCGTAAAATACGTCCCGGCGGAGAAGATCGTGGAGTTGAAATCGCTCAAGCTCTACATCAATAATTACCGGGATCGGGAAATTTTTCACGAGCAGGCGGTGAACGACATCCTGGACGACCTGGTGGCCGCCTGCGCGCCGAAATGGGCGTGGGTCGAGGGGGATTTCAACGTGCGGGGAAACATCAAGACCCGGATTCGCGCCGCCCGCGGCGAGCGGCCGCCGGGCGTTCCCGAATAGGAGGCGAATCGGCGCGGGCCGTTCGCTGAAGGTGAAAGTCGCGCCCCCGCGCGCCGCAAAAGCGAAAGGATGGCGCGACGGCGCCGGGAATCACAAAATCGTTCAGCCGTATTTCTCTCTGAGGTGAACATGACGGACTACAAAGTGGCGGGTTTGGGCCACGCCCGCATCGACGCGCCGGACAAGGCGGCCGGAAGCGCGCAATACGCGGCGGACGTGCCGTCGGGCCGTTCGCTCACGGGCCTCGTCCTGGGCAGCCCGCACCCTTACGCGAAGGTGAAGAGCGTGGACGCGGCCGAGGCGCGGAAGGTCCCCGGCGTCCGCGCCGTCCTGACGCGGGAGGAGGCGCCCCGCGTCCGCTTCGGCGCCAACATCAAGGATCAGAGCTGGTTCGCCCAGGACGGCTTCGTCCGATACGGGGGGGAGCCGGTGGCCGCCGTCGCCGCCGAGGACGTGGACGCCGCCCAGGCCGCGATCTGGCTGATTCGCGTGGAATACGAGCCGCTCGAGCCGGTGGTGAACGGCCTGGCGAGCCGCGCCGGGGAGGGTCTCGCCGTCCACGAGGACTGGCGGGCGCTGGGGCTCGGCCCGAACGGGGAGAAGAACGTCATCGCCCGGTTCGAGAAGGAAATCGGGGACGTGGAGGCCGGCTTCCGGGAGGCGGATCGCGTTTTCGAGCACGCGTTCTCCACGCCCTTCGTCCACGCCGGCTACATCGAGCCTCACGCCTGCGTCGCCGAGGCGGGCGCGGACGGGAAGGTCTCGATCTGGACGACCACCCAGGACGCATGGGCCATCCGGGCGGACGTGGCCGAGGCGCTCGGCGTCCCGGCGACCCGGGTGCGCGTCATCCCCACCGAGATCGGCGGCGGCTTCGGCGCGAAGCTCAAGAGCGTCTATGAGCACGTCGCCGCGCTCCTGTCGCTCCGGACGGGCCGCCCCGTGCGCATGGAGATGACCCGCGAGGCGGACCACGTCGGCGTGAACCCGAGGCACCCGCACTTCATCACCATTCGCACGGCGGTGAAGAGCGACGGAACGCTCACGGCGCGCGAGCTCGACGTCACGATGGATCACGGCGCCTACGGCCGCGGCGCGCCGTTTCAGTGCAGCAGCAAGATGCTCATGGGCTCCTCCTCCTACCGCATTCCCAACGTCAGGATTCGCGCCTGCACGGTCTACACCAACGGGCCCGTCTGCGGCCCGGTGCGCGCCCCGAGCGGCCCCCAGTATCATTTCGCCACCGAGGTGCAGATGGACATCATCGCGCGCGAGATGGGCATCGACCCTCTCGAGATCAGGCGAATCAACGCGCTGCGCCCCGGGGACGCGACGCTGGCCGGCGCGGAGCGGAACTCCTCCATGCGCGGCGTGCTCGACTCGACGGCCGAGGCGGGCGGATGGGGGGAGCGGATCGAGGCGAACGGCGCGCTCGAGGGCGCGGGCTGGAGGCTCGGGCGCGGCATCGCCTGCGGCTACTGGCCGGGGCCGGGCGAGGCGTCCAGCTGCGCGGTGCGCCTGAACCACGACGGCACCGTGCAGGTCATCGCGGGAACGGTGAACCTCACCGGCATGAGCACCTCCATCTGCCAGCTGGCCGCGGAGGAGCTGGGCGTGGGGCTGGACGAGGTGCGCTACGCGAACGGCGACACGGATTCCGTCCCGGAGTCCTCGGCGGCCTCGGGCAGCAAGGCGACGCGCGCGGTGGGCATGGCGACCCTGAGCGCCGCGCGCGACTTGCGCGAGAAAATACTGAACGTGGCGAGCGTGAAGCTCGAAGCCGCGGCGGACGATCTGACGCTCGAGGACGGCAGGGTGAAGGTGGCCTCCGCCCCGGATCGCTTTCTGACGCTCGCGCAGGTGGCCAAGGCGGCGCCCGAGGTTCAGGGATTTCTGATCGGGCAGGGCGAGAGCGCGAAGCCGCCCCCGTGCCCGATACACACCGGGCAGGTGGCGGACGTGGCCGTCAACCCCGAACTCGGCGAAATCAGGGTGCTGCGCCTCACGTGCGTGCAGGACGTGGGCTTCGCCATCAACCCCTTGTCCGTGGTGGGGCAGATTGAGGGCGCCATGCTCCAGGGGCTCGGGCTCGCGCTCATGGAGGAGCAGCCCAGGCGTCCGGACGGAAACCTGCGCGGCGACACCCTGCACGAATACCTCATCCCCACGAGCATGGACGCGCCGGAGCTGAAAGCCGTGCTGTACGACAACCCGGCCGAGGGCACGCCCTACGGGATGCGCGGGGTGGGCGAGCCGCCCATCGTGGCGACCGCCGCGGCCATCGTGAACGCGATACAGGACGCCGTCGGAACCCCCGTCTTCTCGCTGCCCGTCGGCCCGCACCACATTCGGGAGGCGCTGGCGGCGAACGGCGCCTGAAGCTCCCCGCGCCGATACTTTTCAGAAGGAGAGGATGCGATGTCCGTGGACGAAGCGACGAGTTTGCCGGAAAGCCTGGGCGTGACCGACGAGATGATGGCGTGTCCCCTGCCGAGGCTGCCCTTCGTCGATCCCGACGACGTTCCCGACGACCTGAAGGAGGAGCTCGCGCCCCTCTACGAGTGGTCGAAGCGGATGTGGGGCACCGTCCCGCGCTTTTTGCAGCTTCTCGGAAACGCGCCCCCCACCGTGGAGGGGTGGATGCTGCTCGACCAGAAGCTCCGCACGAACCGGCTGAAGACGGAGCCGGACTACATCCGCCTCATGGAGCTCGTCATCGTCAAGACGGCCATCCTCACCGAGTGCAACAACTGAATCGGGCACAACGTGGAGCTCGGTCGGGCTCTGGGCGTCAGCCGGGAACAGATCAACCTGCTCGAAAGCGACGACTGGAAGGACAGCGATTTGTTCGACGAGAAGGAAAAGGCCGTCATCCGGTGGGCGGACGAGGTCTCGAAATTCACGGCGAAGAACAACGACTTCGCCTTTTCCGAGATGAAAAAGCACTTCTCCAGCCGCCAGATCGTGGAGCTCACCTTCATCTGCGGCATGTGGCATCTCTCGGGCAGGCTGGCCGAGGCGCTTCACCTGGTGGTGGAGCCTCCGGGCGGGCGCATCGAATTTCAGAAAGAGGACATGGCGTAGGGCGTGGCGGGCCGGTTCCGGCTCGCCCGACGGGTCGCGTATATGCGGCGTCAAGCGGCGAAAGCGCCCGCGCAGGGGACGCGCACATGCGTCCCGGCTTTCCGGCTTCATATCTCCCCTGACGCGCGAATACCCCCCTGAATGACGATGGCTCGCGCCGCCGGCACGTCGCCGCCGCGTGGAAAAACAACGGCTTAAAGGGTTTTTTCAAGAAAAAAGATGAAAAAAGTGTTGCATTTTTCGGGAATTTGGCTATACTCGCCCGCTTTGTGACGTCGCCCGCGCCGAAATCCGGGCGAACGAGCATCGGCCGCCCATGCAGTGGGGAATGAAATGATCGAGTTCAGGGAAGACAGCGCCGCCGTTCTGGATCAGGAATTTTTCGCCGAGTCGGGAGACGTGCTGCCGACCGACGTGGCCTACGACGCGCCGGACAAGGGCGCGAGCGAGGAGGACGCCTCCATTCTGAGCGACGGCGAAGGGGGAGGCGCGTCCGCCGCGTAGCGGCGCTTCCCTCCGAGGATTCGCGCCCGGCCGCGCTCCGGCGGCCGGGCGCTTCTTTTGGGAATCATATCTTGAACGCCGCCGGACTTTCATTCGCCATATAGCCGAGCTTCGCGTTCTTCCGCCTCAGCCCTGACAGGGTGAACTGGTTGCTTTTCAGCTTGTTGCAGGGCCCGCAAAGCAGGATGCGGTTGCTGATGTGGTTCAATCCGCCGTCGGAGCGCGGCGTGTTGTGGTCGAGCTCCAGATAGCGTGGGTCGTCAAACTCCCTGTCGCATCCCTGGCACCTGGAGCCGTTTTGGTCGAGCAGAAATTCCAGCATTTCGGCGCGGGTTCTTTTCTCGCCTTTGGGCTCGTCCACCTTCAGTTTCGTTTTGAGAAAAGGCACGGCCTCCATGCCGTCGTCGGTGCGAACGGGAGGGGCCTTTGAATAGGAGATCTGCCCGACCGTAAAAAGACGTCCGCCCTTGTCGCCGTCGGGAGCCGCCAGCCCCTCGTCCTGGAGTCTCCTGATGACCGTTTCGTGGGCCTTGTCCCAGATGTCTATCCCGATCCACTGACGCCCCAGTCTCTCGGCGGCGACCAGCGTCGTGGCGCAGCCGCAGAACGGGTCGAGGACAATATCGTCTTCGTTGCTTGAAGCCTTGATGATACGTTCGTAGAGAGCGATTGGCTTTTGAGTGGGATATCCCGTTTTTTCGGTCGAAAAACTTTTAATCATAATAGAATCAAGCCTGTCTCCGTCATGACAATTCCACGTATCTTCAATCGGAAAACCTTTTCCCGTTGGAAGCGAACCTCCTCGACGGCGATACCCTGCGGGATACGGGATATATTCTTTATTGAATCGCTTGTTCGCTTCGTCGGAAAGAACATAGTAAAGAAGGGTGTCGTGGTTGCGGATCCATCCTTTCTTCTGCGTTTTGAAGCCGCTTACCCAACCGATTCTCCAAATAATTTCATTCCTGAAATTCCGCCATCCGAAAATAGCGTCCATGATAGCTTTCAGATAGTGGCTGGCCGTCGGGTCGCAATGGAGGTAGATGGAGCCGTCTTCCCGGAGTATCCGCTTCATCTCCAGCAGTCTCACGGCCATGAAGCACATATACGCTCCCATGCCGTCCGAATGGGCGTATCTCGCGCTTTCGATGGCTTCCATGAGCTTCGGGAAGTCGTCCGTAATCTGATCGACCCACGCCTGCTGAACGTCATCCTCCCACGACCACCTGTCCTGAAAGGACGCGCCGGAGGCCAGGCTGTCGGGCGTGGCGTGAAAATCCCGGTTCTTGTTGAAGGGCGGGTCGGTGGCGATGAGGTGAATCGCCGTGAAACAGGGATCTGTTTGGTACGTTTCTTGCTAGGTCGGTCGGTCGGTCGGTCGGTCGGTCATTATGTCACCCTCCGCGCGCCTTTTTTCCCGTTCCCGCGGCTGCTCGCGTTCGGGGCGTTTCCGGTTCGACGGCGGGGGCTGGTGGAGGTGAGGGGACTCGAACCCCTGACCTCGTGGGTGCGATCCACGCGCTCTCCCAGCTGAGCTACACCCCCACGGAAAGGAACCTGAAATTAGGCGAAGGCGCCTCGGGTGTCAAGCCGAAAAAGGGAGAGCCGATGAAGACTCCCCCCTAGGGAGGCTCCATCGGCTCTCGGCCTGCCGCAGAGTCCGCCCGTTTCCCCCGCAGCAGGAAATTTCCGCTTGTTCTGGTGAGGGCCGGGGAGAATCCTCCGAGGATTTCCCCGGCCCTCGTCCCGCCGCAGAGTCCGCCCGTTTCCCCCACGACGGGGATAGTCGTTATGTTCTCAGGAGCATCCGCTCGTCGCTCCGCAGGTCATGCACTTCAGGCACGTGCCGTTTCTCACCAGGGTGAACAGGCCGCATTCGCCGCAGGCCTCCCCCTCGTATCCCTTCGCGCGGGCTTCCTCGATGCGGGAGTTGAGGGCGGAGGCGGCCTGCGCCAGGGGCGGCGCCGACGCGCCGGGGGCTTCCGCCCCGTAGTCCAGGCTCACCCGGTCGCTGCGCGGCGCGCTCACGTCCGGCGCCGGAATCATGGTCTGAATCTCGTCTTCCTCCTCGGCGTCGAACTCCGGCATTTCCGCCTCGGGCCGCCCGATGGTGTCGCTCCTGAGGTCCTCCGGCGTCACCTGCGCGAGATCGTGGCGTCCGAGGTAGGAGACGGCCAGCTCCCGGAAGATGTAGTCGATGATGGAGGTGCTCATCTTGATGTGCGGATTGCCCGAGACCGCGCCGCCCGGATCGAAGCGCGTGAAGACGAAGGCGTCCACGAATTCGTCCAGGGGCACGCCGTGCTGGAGTCCCAATGAGATGGCGATGGCGAAGCAGTTCATGAGGCTTCTGAAGGCGGCGCCTTCCTTGTGCATGTCGATGAATATCTCGCCGAGGGAGCCGTCCTCGTATTCCCCGGTTCTGAGATACGCCTTGTGCCCGCCGATGACGGCCTTTTGCGTGTATCCGCCGCGGCGGGTGGGCAGCTTGCGCCTTCTCGACTGGTAGATGATCCGGCGCACGATCTGCTGGGCGACGCGGGTCGGCGCGCTTTCGGCGGCCTCCTTTTCCTCGTCCGCGTCGGCGAAGAGCTCCGCCTCGCTTTGCGCGGAAAGCGGCTGGCTGAGCTTCGATCCGTCACGGTAGATGGCGATGGCCTTGGTCATCCGCCGCCAGGATTCGCGGTAGAGCGCCAGAACGTCCTGAATCGTGGATTCGGCGGGCATGTTGATGGTCTTGCTGATGGCGCCCGATATGAAGGGCTGGGCCGCCGCCATCATCCGCACGTGGGCCATGGGGCTGATGAAACGCTCGCCCTCTCGTCCGCATTTGCTCGCGCAGTCGAAAACGGCCAGATGCTCCTCCTTGAGGCGGGGCGCGCCCTCGAGCGTCATCCTGCCGCACACGAAGTCGTTCGCCTCGCTTATCTGCTCCGGGGCGAACCCGATGGCTTCGAGCAGGTTCAGATTCCAGTCGGCGAGTTGCGCCTCGTCCAGCCCCAGGTGCACGCGGCAGAAATCCTCGCCCAGAGAGTATTTGTTGAAGGCGAACTGGAGCTCGAACGCCCCCTCGAGCGCGGCTTCCGCCTTTTCGATCGCCTTGGTCGTGAAGCCTTTTTCGCGCAGCGCCTCCGGGTTGACGCCCGGCGCGTTCTTGAGGGTGCCGCGCCCCCGGCAGTAGGCGACGATCTCCCGAACCTCCTCCTCGCCGTAGCCCAGGCGGCGCAGGGCGGCGGGAACGGACTGGTTGATGATCTTGAAATACCCGCCGCCCGCCAGCTTCTTGAACTTCACCAGGGCGAAGTCCGGCTCGATTCCCGTCGTGTCGCAGTCCATCACCAGGCCGATGGTGCCCGTCGGCGCGATGACGGTGGTCTGCGCGTTGCGGTAGCCGCTGCGGTAGCCGACGGCCAGGGCGTCGTCCCACGCCTCGCGCGCCGCGGCGAGAAGATAGTCGGGGCAGACTTCCGCGTCGATTCCCCGCGGCGTCTTGGAGAGCATCTCGTATTCCGCCTCGGGCGCGGCGTAGGCCGCCCGCCGGTGGTTTCGCAGGACGCGCAGCATGTGCTCCCGGTTTTCCCGATACCTCGCGAAGGCGCCCAGCTCCTCGGCCATCTCGGCGCTCGCGGCGTAGGCGCGGCCGGTCATGATGGAGGTGAGGGCGCCGCACCACGCCTCCGCCTCCGGCGAATCGTAGGGAATGCCGAGAATCATCAGCGCGGCGCCCAGGTTCGCGTATCCGAGCCCCATGGTTCGATACTCATGGGAGCGCTTCGCTATCTCCGCGCTGGGGAACTGCGCCATCAGCACCGAGATTTCGAGGACGACCGTCAGCAGGCGAATCACGTGGCGGTAGTCTTCCACCCGGAAGCGGCCGCTCTCCGCGTCCAGGAACTTCACCAGGTTCATGGACGCGAGATTGCACGCGGTGTCGTCCAGGAACATGTACTCGGAGCAGGGGTTCGAGCCGTTGATGTGCCCGTCGGCCGCGCACGTGTGCCAGTCGTTGATGGTGGTGTCGAATTGCAGGCCGGGGTCCGCGCAGCACCACGCCGCGTATCCGATCTGCTCCCAAAGGTCACCGGCGCGGACGGAGGCGGCGACCTCGCCGTCGGTGCGGCGAATCAGGTTCCATTCCGCGTCCTTCTCGCCGGCGCGCATGAAGTCGTCCGGGACGCGAATCGAGTTGTTCGAGTTCTGCCCGGACGCCGAGGCGTAGGCCTCGCCCTCCCAGTTGACGTCGAACTCCTCGAATTCTATTTCGGTGACGCCCTGTCGCGCGAGCTGAAGGGCGCGGTGAATGTAGTTGTCGGGCACGCCGGCGAGCCTGGCGGCGCGCGTCGCCCTGGCGAGGGCCGGATTCCCGGACGATCGGCCGCCGTTCCGCCCCGGGTCGCTTTTCCCCTCCCCGAAGGCGGCGAGGATGGCGTTCATGTGCCGGCCGCACATCCTGCTGCCCGAAACCAGGGAGGCCACCTTCTGCTCTTCGTTCACCTTCCAGTTGATGAATTCCTCGACGTCGGGATGGTCGATGTCGAGCGTCACCATCTTCGCCGCCCGGCGCGTCGTGCCGCCCGACTTGATGGCGCCCGCGGCGCGGTCGCCAATCTTGAGGAAGCTCATCAGGCCGGAGCTTCGCCCGCCCCCCGAGAGCGGCTCTCCGTCCGCCCGCAGGCTCGAGAAGTTCGTGCCGGTGCCCGATCCGTATTTGAAGATGCGCGCCTCGCGCGTCCACAAATCCATGATCCCGCCTTCGTTCACGAGGTCGTCCCTCACCGACTGGATGAAGCACGCATGGGGCTGGGGACGCTCGTAGGCGTTGACGGAGCGGCGGATTTCCCCCGTCTCCGCGTCGGCGTGGAAGTGGCCCTGGGCGGGGCGCGTGATGCCGTAGGCCCAGTGCAGTCCCGTGTTGAACCATTGCGGAGAGTTGGGCGCCGCCATCTGGCCGGCGAGGATGTAGAGGGTCTCCTCGTAGAACGCCCTGGCGTCCTCCTCGGCGTGAAAGTAGCCGTGTTTCCAGCCCCAATACGTCCAGCACCCCGCCATGCGGTGAAAGACGTCCCGCGCGTCCCGCTCGCTTCCGAACCGCTCCGCCTCGGGCAGGGATTCGAGTTTTTCCTCATCCGGCTCCGATCGCCGGAGCCACTCGGGGACGCCCTCTTCGGCGATTTTTCGGGAATGGGCGGGAACGCCCGCTTTCCGGAAATACTTTTGCGCCAGAATATCGACGGCGACCTGTGACCATCCCTCCGGCGCGAGAATATCCTTCGCCTCGAAGACGACCGAGCCGTCCGGGTTGGCGATGCGCGAGGCGCGCGGGACGAACCGGATGCCGCGATACGCTTCCTCGCCCGCCTTCGTGAAGCGCCTCGAGAACCTCAAAACGCTCTCCCCTGAGGGCGCCATCGCCCTCGTGAAAGACGTCCCCTCTCTTCTTCAAGGGGGCATATCTGGTGCTTCCGAATAAGTCAATGGCACTAAATGTAGTATCTCTGATCCTCGCTGTCAACCCCTAAAAAGAGAATATGCACAAAATATGTGATTTTACCCACACGTTATGCCCAAGTATTGTGGATTTTGTGGAAAAACGAGGCGAGATGCGCCCGTCCGCGTCCGTTTCCGCCGGATTCCCGCAGTTTTCGCGCCGCGCGCCGTCGTCGTTCAGGCGATTGACGAGAGGGCGAGGAGCTTCTGCGAGCGGTTCGGCTTCCGGCGGTTCTCGAAGCGCGCGCCCTCGCCCCTGTCCAGTTCCTTCGTGGCTTTGGGGGTGGCGGCGTTCGGCGCCCGGACGACCGCATCGTTGCCCATCCGCGTGTCCTCCCCTGTCGCAGCCCTTTTGTGGCTGCAATAGAACAGGGGGGGCTTGTCAAACCCCTCCTGCCCGCTCCCCGCCCCTCCAGAAGGCCAAGGTGTCCGCGAGGGTGCGCTCGAAGGGGATTTCGGGTTTCCAGCCGGTGGCGTCCCGGAGTCTGGCGGGCGGGGCGAAATGGTAATCCGGATCGGCGGCGCGGAGCTTCTTCTCATCCACGACGACCTCGATCCGGCGGGAGGAGGCGGCGAGCATCGCGTCGAGAATCTCCCGCATCGTCCGGGAGACGCCCGAGGCGATGAGGTAGGACTGGCCGCTCGCCCCGCGCTCGAGCGCCAGCGCGTAGGCGCGCGCCACGTCGCGCGCGTCGGTGAAGTCGCGCCTGGCGTTCAGGTTGCCGACGCGCAGAAGGGGCTCGGCCGCCCCCCGTTCGATTTCGGCTATCCGGCGGGCGAAGGCGGGAACGGCGAAGCGCGCGTCCTGGCCGGGGCCGGTGTGGTTCGAGGGTCTCGCGCGCACGACGTGAAAGCCCTGCGTTTCGGCGTATTGGGCGGCCAGCAGGTCGAGCGCCAGCTTGCTCACGGCGTAGGGGCTGGCGGGGGCGATGGGCGAGTCGTCCGTTATCGGCTCGGGCCCCGCCCGATAGACGCCCGCCGTGCTGACGATGAGGACGCGCGCCTTCTCCCTGACGGGCCTGCAGGCCTCTATCAGGTTGACGCCGCCGATGAGGTTCGTCTCGAGCGTGGGCTTCACCGCGCGCCAGGAATCGCCCACCGCGCTCCGCGCCGCGAGGTGATAGACCCGGTGGGGCGAGACGCGGGCTACCGTCTCCTTCAGGGCTTCGGCGTCGAGAACGTCGCCCTCGTGAAGGATGACGCTCCCTTTCAATCCCTCCAGGCCGGGTGTTCGCTGGCCGGGGAGCGCGAGGCCGTGAACCTCATGTCCCCGCGCGATCAGATGCCGCGCCAGAAAGCCGCCGGCGAAGCCGCCGACGCCGGTGATGAAGCAGATCACGACCGCGCGCGCCGCCGCGTCCGGGAGTTCCGGTCCGGCCGGGCGGGGCGGGCTTCGGCGTGGAGCCCGGGGAAGGGGCGGCTCACAGGCGCGCGCGCCAGTAGGCGAGGATGTCGTCGAGCGTCCGCTCGAAGGGAATTTCGGGGCGCCAGCCGGTGGCTTCGGTGAAGCGGGCGTTGTCGCCCTCGAGTATCATGACGTCCGAGGGCCTCATGCGCCCGGGGTCCGTCTCGACGGATATTTTCGCCTCCGTCCGGGCGAGGAGCATGTCGAGCGTCTCCCGGATCGTCCGGCTCTCCCCCGTGCAGACGTTGTAGACCTCCCCCGCCTCGCACCCGCCGGAGAGAGCCAGCCAGTAGGCGCGCGCCACGTCGCGCACGTCGGTGAAGTCGCGCCGGGCCTCGAGGTTGCCCACGCGGAGGACGGGCGCTCTTCGTCCTTTTTCTATCTCCGCGATCTGCCTGGCGAAATTCGAGCACACGAAGACGTCGCCGCGCCTGGGGCCCGTGTGGTTGAAGGCGCGCGTGCGCACGATTTTCATGCCGAAGCTCCGGAAATACTGGTAGCCGAGGAGGTCGGCGCCCACCTTGCTCACGGCGTAGGGCGAAAGCGGCCGGAGCGGGTTGGTCTCCTTGATCGGGACTTCGTCGGGGCGCACCATGCCGTATTCCTCGCTCGAGCAGGCGAGCTGTATCCACGGGTCGATCCCCGCCTGGCGCGCGCCCTCGAACAGGCGCAGCGTGCCGATGACGTTCGTGTGGAGGCTCTCCTCCGGCGCGTTCCAGGAGGCGGGCACGAAGCTCTGGGCGGCGAGGTGGAAAATCTTGTCGGGCCGGATTTCGCTCAGGGCGCGGGTGACGGAGGTCTGATCCCGCAGGTCGCATTCCACGATGCGGACGTCCTCGCTCAGGTGGTCGATGTGCTCCGTGCGGCTGCGCCAGCGGCGCATTCCGAAAATCTCGACTTCCGGCAGCGTGAGCAGATAATCGACGAGGTGGCTGCCGGCGAAGCCGGTGACGCCGGTGATGAAGACGCGCTCGGTCATGGATTCTCCCTAGGTTCCGCTTCCGCAAGCGTCCGAATCCTAGCGGCGCCGGCCGGCGGGGTCAATGGAGGCGGCCCTTCCGCGAGGGCGCGCGCCGCGCGGCGGGGAGCCCCCGGCTGGCGCGCGCGATGAAACTCTGGTTTGATTCCCGACTCATCAGGCGTCATGCTACGCGGCGCGGAGGCCGCCGGGCCATCGCCCCGGGGCTTCGCCGGGCGGCCTTTCCCCCGCCCGGAAGCCGGGGCTTGTCGGACAGGAGCGAGAGATGGCGTCTTACGACGCGGCGATCATCGGCGGAGGCCCCGCCGGCTACGTGGCGGGCGTGCGCGCGGCGCAGCGGGGAGGGAGCTGCGTCGTGATCGAGCGCGACGAACTGGGCGGCACCTGCCTGAACTGGGGCTGCATTCCCAGCAAGAGCCTGATCGCCGCGGCGGAAGTCTACCGGAACGTCAAGAACGCGGAGCGCTACGGCATCGAGATTTCGGGCGAGGCGCGCGCCGACCTGGCCGCCATGGTGGCGCGCAAGGACAGAATCGTCGCCGGTCTGGTGAAGGGGATCGGCGGATTGTTCAGGGCGCACGGGGTGAGCCACGTCGCGGGCGAGGCGGAGATTCCGGAGCCGGGAAAAATTCTGGTGAGGAGGAGCGGCGGGGCGCGGGAGGAGATTTCCGCGGGGAAAATCATCATCGCCACCGGATCCCGGCCCGCGCAGACGCCCGCCTTTCCCATCGACGGCGAGCGCGTCATCTCCTCCGAGCAGGTGGTGCACATGAAGACGTTGCCGGAGAGACTGCTCATCGTGGGCGCAGGCGTCATCGGGTGCGAGTTCGCCTGCCTGTACAGGGAGCTGGGGGCGGAGGTCACCTTGGTGGAGCTGCTGGATCGCGTCCTGCCGCTCGGGGACGAGGACGTCTCCAGGCTGATGGAGCGCGAGCTGAAAAAGCAGGGAATCAAGGCGCGCCTGGGCGAGAGGATCGCGCGAATCTCGCGCGAGAACGGCGAGATGGTCGCCAGGCTGGAGAGCGGCGATGAGATTCGCGCGGATATCGCGCTCGTCTCGATTGGGAGGACGATGAACACCGCCGGCCTGGGTCTCGAGAAAATCGGGGTTCGCCTGGGGGCGCGCGGCGAGATTCAGGTGAACGAGAGAATGGAGACGAGCGTCCCGGGCGTCTATGCGGCGGGCGACGTGGTCGGCGACCCCATGCTCGCGCACGTCGCCTCGGCCGAGGGCGTCGTCGCGGCCGAGAACGCCATGGGCGGGGAGTCGCGGATGGATTACCGGGTGATTCCGGCCGGCGTCTTCACGCATCCCGAAGTCGGCGTCGTCGGGATGGCGGAGCGGGAGGCGGCCGAGGCGGGCCGCGAGACGCGCGTGGGCAGGTTCCCGATGCGCGCCCTCGGCAAGGCGCAGGCGGAGCGCGCCATCGAGGGGGAGGTGAAGATCATCGCCGACGCGGCCGACGACGTCATCCTGGGCGTTCACGTCGTCGGGGCGCGCGCCGCCGAGGTCGTGCACGAGGCCGCCGTGGCCATGCGCAACAACGTGTCCGCCTCGGATCTCGCCCGGACGATTCACGCCCACCCCACGCTCTCCGAAGCCGTGATGGAGGCGGCGCACGACGTTCACGGCGCGGCGATTCACGCCCCCCCGAAGAGGCGGTGACGCCGCGCGCTCAATGCGGCATTGCCGCTTTCGGCGGATGGGGCGCGGCGGATTCTCTCGCGCCCGCCGGGGTAGCGGAAAAGGCCGGATTTCGGCGCAGATGTTATCGGGAGCGATGCCGGTGGCATCTGGCCCTTAAGCAGTCAGGTTGCGCGCCAGCTAGGCGAATGCGCTCAGGGGCATCGACAAAACACGTTTTTCAACCTCTTCAATCGAGATGTTGCCCTCCTGCACGTTGACTTCAAGATAAGCCAGGTGCTGGCGCAACTCTTCCACGGGATGATTGTTTCTCAACTGAATGAGTTTTACGCCTCGGTTTTCAGCCGTCCGATAAGCCGTACTGTTGGCGGGCAGGATGTCCATCAGGATGACGCCGTTGCGCTCCATTCTGCCCACTTTATCGCTGATGACCTCGGAGTTCCCTCTGCCAATCAGGCCCACCTCCACGCGGAGAAACCCTCTGGGCGTCCTTACCTCCGCGTCGGTTTCCCTGGAAACTTCCTCATCCGCTCCTATGCTCACGCGGAAGTCATTTTTTTCCTTGAGGCCGATTGCCGTTAACGCGGCGCGAGCAATAGACCGCTCCAGCGATTTGCCGATCTTCGATTTGCGAGAGCCGCGAATCGTGAGCGTTGCCGTTCCGCACCAAAGCAGCAGCGCCATCTCGCGGTTCTCCTTGCCTTCCAGCCGTGAGAACTTCGCAATTTCCGCCATCATTTGGTCGAAGATCGAAGGATAGTCGCCAGCTTTGACGCCCAGGTTGTCCGCCGTTTTCTTGGTCAGTCCAATGAGCCAATATCTTAGCCTCCCGTCTTCCGGCGTTCCGCTCTCTACGAGCTTCCGAATGCTGGTTTTCCATGCGTCATCATCATTTGGGTGCTTGCGAGCCAGCTCCGCCAACTCGCGGTAGGTCTCCAGGAGATTCCGGCGGGTCGCTGACTCAAAGAACAAGCGGTAGTTGATGCCCGTGAGAATCTTTGAGGTCGCTTCGCGGACTCCACTTGGTGAGAACGGATCAACCCATTGAGGCGTGACGCGCGTCAACCGGTCCCCGCGAAGAAGTCGTAGCTGATGATTTGATCCGCATAGCTGACCAACTCAGAGTCTGACAGCTGTATGTTGAAATAGTCTTGAGACTTCTCGACCATCAGAAGCCGACGTTGCAGGCGACCCGCTACGCGGCCCGTCGTTCCGGTTCCGGCGAACGGATCCAGAACCATGTCGCCGACGAATGAGTAGTATGCGATCACGCGCTCCGCCAGCGCTTCCGGGAACACGGCAGGATGGTCCTTGTGGTGTCCCGGATGTATCTGCCAGATGTTCGTCCGTTCGTAATCATCGTCAATCAAGGACTTCTGAACCGCGTCAGGGTCGGGGTGATTGCGGAGGTTCCAGTCGATGAGCCTGTCCGTCCGCTTGCGATAGACGATGACGTTCTCGGTGACCGTAACGGCCTTGTATTGCAGTGGCTGGCGGTCGGCCGCGAAGCGTCGTCCTCGTCCAAGATGCCATCCGGCTCCTTCTGGTTTCTGCCAAACGATGTCATCAATGAAGTCGAACCCGATTTCATTGAGTATGGCATGGAGATCGAATGTTATCGGGATGCGCCGACTGGAGGCGTTCCGATGAGGACGACGGATGAGGACGGGGCTTGTATTTACCACGAGGAATCGCCCTTCCGACAAAATATGATGGCACTTGGCGAATACCTCTCTTAACAAGGCAAGATAATCAGCGTAATTCTCGTTTTCATGGACTTCTGGCTTGGCGTTGAAGTAGGGGGGAGATGTGAATACCAACTGCGCGCTGTCGGGTGGATACTCCGACAGCACGTCCAGGGCGTCTCCAAGGACAAGACGGGACGGAATGGGGCGAAAGGTGACGGGTTGACGCTTGGAGCGACCATGCGCCGCGGTTTTCTTTCGCGCCCCGTTTTTCTTGCATCGCCTCGCGACCAACTCCAGGTCGGTGGCGAATACGACTTCGCCATCCGCAACTCGAACCTCGCCCACGAATTCTTGACCGTTATGTCGAGGGACCAGCGCTACGCGCCATTGATTCAGGCGATCGTCGTATTCCGGCAAGCCGAGATAGACGCCATCCAGGCGTCCCGTCAGCCATTCCTCGACGACGCTCCTGACGCCGGCAGCCGAGAATGCGTCTTCGCCGGCCATATCGCGCCCCCATCTACGCCGTCGGTGGAGTCCAGGTCATTATCCTACTACCGCCGCCGTGAAAAGTGAATCCGGTCTGGTTTCGATATAATTTCACGGCTTCCATTCCGCCAGGACGGCGGCGGATTTCAGAAAAGGCGATGACATGTTTAACGTGCGTCATTCCGGCGGAAGCCGGAATCCAGTGTTTCCCGTCGCCCCCGGATTGCGGCGTCCTCCCCCTCCCGCGGGCATCTTCCCGAGGCGTTTTCCGGGTCTTCCGGCCATGATTTCGCGCGTTGGCCGGGCGGTTTTCCCGTCTTTGAAGCCATTCATTTTCTTTCGAGAAAACAAGCGGCGAATTCAGGCGAATTCAAGCGGTTTTCAAGCGAATTGAAGTAGTTTTCAGACGAATTCACGCGCTTTTCGCGCCGATTTTTTCCTGAATTTTCCTCCCCGGCGCGGGCGCGCTTCTCCCGCCGTTTCGAGTCCGCCGAATATAGCCCCTCCCGGAGGCGCCCCGCCGGCCGCAAATGCGGGCGGGCGCGGGCAAATGCGCGCGTTGTTTCACGGGGAACGTTTCCGGCGGGCGGCGACGGGGTTTTCGGGGCGGCTTCAGCCCGCTTCAATCGCCCCCCGCGCGTCAAATACGGGAGATTTCTTTCTTTTGCCGGATTCCCCGCCGGAAAACGGCCCGCGGACGGCCGGCTAATACGGCACGTCGATGAGCATTCCCTCGCCCGAGCGCATGTCTTCCTCGAGGAGTTCGCGCATCGCCTTCGTCACGGGCCCCGGCTTGCCGTCTCCGATGACCTGATCGTCCCACCGCACCACGGGGGCGACGTATATCGAGCTTCCGATGAGCATCATCTCGGCGGCGGCCTTCGCCTCCGCCACGTGGATGTCGTCCACCACGACCTCCCGGAGGAGGCCCTCGTCCACCAGGCGGCCGGCGAGTTCGAGCAGCCGCTTCACGGTGCAGCCCGACAGGATGTTGTCGAATTTCGGGTGCCGCAGAACGCCGTCCGCCGTCACGAAGGCGCAGTTCATGTTCGAGCCCTCGCCCACGCATCCCGCCTCATCGACGAAAATCCCGTTGTCCAGGCCGCGCTCCTTCGCCTCCATCTGCATCAGGGTGTTGGGGAGGTAGTTCGTGCTCTTGGTGACGGCGTAGAGGGGCGGCTTGATGGGGTAGGTGGTCGTCATCACCTTCATGCCTTCCGCGTAGTAGCGTTCGGGATAGTCCAGCCCGCCGAATATCATCACGAAAAAGCAGGGATCGGCGTCCGCCGCCGGGAGCAGCCCCAGGTTTCCGGCGCCGGAGGAGGCCCAGTAGCGAATCGAGCCCTCGCGGCGGCCCGATAGCGCCGTCGTCCGGATGACGATATCGCGCATCTCCTCGCGGCCGTGGGGCAGTTCGAGCTTCGAGGCGCGCGCCGAGCGGAGGAAGCGATCCAGGTGGTTGTCCAGATCGTAGATTCTGCCCTTGACGATGGCCGCGGTGTCGAATATGCCGTGCCCCCGGTGCACCATGTGATCGTCGAAGGGGAGCACCATGAGGGCGGGGTCCGTCACCACGCCGCCCAGATAGCTCGAGTAGAACGCCGAGAAATCGACCGGCTGCGTCTCGCGCAAATCCTTGAGGCGCGTCATGACGTCCCCGGCCGTGAGAACGCTGATGGCTTCCGACATGGCTTTCTCCTTTGGGGTCGAGGCGAATCCCCGAAATTTCAGAAAAGCGTTCCGATGAACGAATCCGCGCATGATGCCGCCTGGGTGATTTTCGGGCAAGAGCCTGCTACATTGCCCGCCCGAAGGCGCGGTTTCAGGCGGATGGACGGGTTTCAACGCGGCGAACGGGCCGCGGGGGCGCGCGTGGTGTCGAGCGATGCTTTCCTGAATGACGAGCAGAAGCTGGTGCGCCGGCTGGCGTGCGATTTCTGCGAGCGCGAACTCGCGCCCCGGGCGGCGGAAATTGACGCCGGCCGCTTCCCGGCGGAAATCATCCGCTCCATGGGCGCGCTGGGTCTGATGGGCCTGACGGCGCCGGACGCCTATGGCGGCGGCGGGGCTGACCCGGTGTCGATGGCGCTGGCGACGGAGGAAATCTCCGCCGCGTGTCCTTCGACGAGCGCCATTTTCGCCGCGCACAACTCCCTGGTCTGCGAGCCGCTCCACCGCTTCGGGAGCGAGGGACAGAAAGAGAAATTCCTGCGCGGGCTGGCGACGGGCGAATGCCTGGGCGCCTTCGCCCTGACGGAGCCGGGCGCCGGCTCCGACGCCTCCTCGCTCTCCACGACCGCCCTGCGCGAGGGGGACGCCTACCGCGTCAGCGGCGTCAAGCGCTTCATCACCAACGGCGAGCAGGCGGGACTGTGCCTTCTTTTCGCGGTGACGAACCGCGCCATGCGCCACAAGGGGCTGAGCGCCTTTCTGGTCCCGACCGACGTCAAGGGCTTCGAGGTCGCCCGCAGCGAAGAGAAGATGGGGATGGGCGGCTGCTCGATATCGGAGCTTCGCTTCGACGCCGTGGAACTGCCGGCGGAGAACCGCTTGGGCGAGGAGGGCGCGGGCTTCGAGCTGGCGATGCGCATCCTCGATTCGGGGCGCATCGTGGTCGCCGCCCAGGGTCTCGGCTTCGCCCGCGCGTGCCTCGACGCCTCGGCGGCCTACGCCCGCGAGCGCGAAACGTTCGGGGTTCCGATAAAGGATCACCAGCCCGTGGCGTGGAAACTCGCCGACATGGCCACGCGCGTTCATGGGGCGCGGCTCCTCACGCTCAGGGCGGCGCGGCTCAAGGCGGCGGGGCGGCCCTACTCGGCGGAGGCCGCTGTCGCCAAGGTGTTCGCCACCGACGCCGCCCAGCGAAACGCGGAAGAGGGCGTTCAGCTTCACGGCGGCAACGGCTATATGCGCGAATATCCCGTGGAGCGCTTCTACCGCGCCTCCAAGGTGACGCAGATCTACGAGGGGACGAACGAAATCCTGCGCCAGGTGATCGCCAAACATCTGCTCGCCTGAACAGGGCGCCGCCGTCGCCCGTATTCGGAAAGGCGCTTCAAGGAGTCTTGATGGCCCCGGCCCGCTACCGCGAAGGAAGGTTTCCCCCGGAGGATTGTCTCGACTGGCGATCGCTGGCGCCGCTGATCGGGCCGGCGGTGGCGGCCCTGGCGCGTTACGACGGGACACTCGCCGCGATTCCGAACCCCGACGTCTTGATCGCGCCCCTGGCCACCCAGGAGGCGGTGCTTTCCTCGCGCATCGAGGGGACCCGGGCCACCATGGGCGAGGTGCTGGAATTCGAGGCGGCGGGGGAGGCGTCCTCCCCGGAAATTCAGAACGACATAGAAGAGGTGCTCAACTACCGCGCGGCGACGCGGGCGGCGGAGGAGATGCTCATCGATCTCCCGCTGTCCGGGAGAGTCATCCGCGCAGCGCATCGGATATTGCTTTCCGGGGGGCGGGGAAAGAACAAGTCCCCCGGCGAATACCGGCGCGTTCCCAACTGGATCGGGCCGCCTGGATGCTCCATCGAAACAGCGGCGTTCGTCCCCATCGGGCCCGAGAAACTCGCGGACGCCCTGGGCGCGTGGGAGCGCTATATTCACCAGGAAGCGCCCGATCTGCTGGTTCAGGCGGCCGTCCTGCACGCCGAGTTCGAGGCCCTTCACCCTTTCCTGGACGGCAATGGCCGCCTGGGGCGGATGCTGATCCCCCTCTTTCTGTGGCAACGCGGTCTCATCAGGCGTCCCATGTTCTACATCAGCGCTTATTTTGAAGCGCATCGAGATGCCTATTACGATGGCCTGCTCGCCGTCTCGCGCGACGACGACTGGACAGGCTGGTGCGGATTCTTCCTTGAAGCGGTGCGCGCGCAGGCGGAGGACAATCTGGCGAAGGCCAGGGCCATTCTCGACCTATACGAGGACATGAAGCGCCGCGTTCCGGAATTGACCCGATCCCGATACGCCGTCCAGACCCTGGACTGGATGTTCGAGCGTCCGATCTTCCGCGGCGTCGACTTCATGAAGAAGGCCGGCATCCCGAAACCGACGGCCTACAGAGCTTTACAGATACTTCATCGCAACGAAATCCTGAACGTCGTCAGAGCCGGAAGGGGCCGCAGATCGCCCGTTTATTCATTCCCGGGCTTGCTCGACATCGCGGAAGGAAGAAAGGTGTTTTCGTGATCGCTTATGAAACGCAAGGGTATTTATGTCTCATTTTTTGGGAAAAATGCGACGAAAACTGCGAAAGTTTTATTTTATGAGACGCAAAAATGCTTGTCCGTCCCTTTTGAGTATTGTGGTGGAGGGGAATTGTTTTCATGTTCATAAGTCAACGACAAAACGGTTTGCCATTCATTTTTCGGATAAAATGATTGACAAGTCGCCCCGAATGGCATTCTTGAGAACCGAGGGGCGTCGTTGGAGGCTGGCTTCCGGAACGACCCGGCGTTTTTTCACGTGGAAGCCGCCGCGCCCGCGGCCCTGAACGTCGCCCGCGAAAAGAGGACGTTTTGACGCTTGCCCATGAACCACAAAGCCGTTCGCCGCTCGCTCGGGGGTCGAAAATGATCGACGAGCCCGCCTCTCCCGCGGCGATGGGCGGAAAACGCGCCGGCCTTGCAGGCGGGGAGCCGATCGGGACGGCTTCATTCTCGGGGGTTCGGCCGAATGGCTTTTTGAGGATAGGGCGTTCGGGGGCGCGCCGCCTCGGCGTTATGCTCGCCCTCGCGCTCCTTCTGATCGGTCTGTCCGGCTGCGTGACGCCGACGCCCACGCGGCAGGGGAACATCTGCGAGGTTTTCGCGCAGCAGCCCGACTGGTATGGCCATGCCCGCGCGTCGCAGGCGCGGTGGGGCACCCCGGTGCACGTGCTCATGGCGTTCGTGCGGCACGAGTCGAGCTTCAGAAGCCACGCCAAGCCGCCCATGCGCTGGTTCTTTATCGTTCCGATCGGCCGCGCCTCCTCGGCCAAGGGATACGCGCAGGCGCTGGATCGCACCTGGGAGGAATACAAGGCGGAGCGCGGACGGTTCCGCAGCCGCTCGAGCATGAGGGACGCCCTTGATTTCATCGGCTGGTACAACTACAAGACCCGGCGCGAACTGCGCATCTCCCTGTGGGACGCGCGCAGGCTCTATCTCGCCTACCACGAGGGAAGGGGCGGCTACCGGCGCGGCACCTGGAAGCGCAAGCCCGGTCTCCAGCGCATCGCGCGGCGGGTGGCCGCCACCGCCCGGCGCTACAGGACCCAGGTCAAGCGCTGCGAATCCAGGTTCCGCTGCGCCACCTGGTATCAGGTGTGGCCTTTCTGCCAATGACGGTGGGCGGATTCGGAGCGTCCCGATGGGAAAAATGACGACGGTCGCGCGGACCGGAAGAGGGCGCGGGCCCCTCGCTCCCTTGCTCCTGGCCGCTCTCCTCGCGCTCTCGCCCGGCGCGGCGGTCGCCCAGGAGATCGTCCTTGGCCGGTTCTCGGCGGGCGACCTCGCCGGCTGGAAGCCCAAGCGCTTCTCCGGCGAGACCGCCTATCGCTTCGTCAAGGACTCCGAGGGGGGAACCGTCCTCGAGGCGATCAGCGATGGATCCGCCTCCGGTCTCGTGCTGGAGCGCAGGATCGACCTCACCAGGACGCCGATTCTCATCTGGCGCTGGCGGATCGAGCGTCCCGTCAACCCGCCGGACGAGCGGAGCCGGGCGGGGGACGACTTCGCCGTCCGAATCTATTTCGGCGCCCCCGGCGCCGGCTGGATATCCTTCCCGGATTCGATCGTCTACGTGTGGGCGAGCCGCCAGCCGGAAGGCTCCTCCTGGCCCAATCCCTTCACGGAGAAGGTGCGCATGATCGCCGTCGATTCGGGCGCCGAGCGCGCCGGGCAATGGCGGACGCATCGCCGGAACATGCGGGAGGACTTTCGCGCGCGCTTCGGGCGGGACATTACCGAGATCACCCACGTCGCCATCATGACCGACTCGGACAACAGCAAGCTCTCGGCCCGGGCCTGGTATGGCGACATCCGCGTCGCGCCGGCGGGGCCTGGGGACAAAACGCGCTGACCGGCGGGATTTCTCCAATCCCGTAACGAGTGAAGCCCGACCACGATTTCCGGCGTCGGATGCGCCTCTTCCTTCGCTGAAAGGGTTTGCGGGGCGAGGGGAACACGACGCCGCGCCTTTACTCCCCCCGCGCCGCGCATATCGTGGATTTCAGGAATTATCGGAAAGCGGATGATGCGGAATCAACCGGGGCGTTGAAAATTCAGGAATTCTCCGTCTCCTCAATCGCCTCGGCGACGAGTTCGGCGATGTCGGCGGCGCGGATGTTCTTCTCCGGGTCGAGCGCCTTCAGGGCGTCCTCGAACATCTGCATGCAGAAGGGGCAGGAGACGGCGGCGGTCTTCGCGCCGCAGGCCTTCACGTCTTCCAGCCGCTCGTGGTTGATGCGCTTTTTGGGGTCGTCGTCCATCCAGGCGTAGCCCCCCCCCGCCCCGCAGCAAAGCGAGCGCGAGCGGTTGCGCCGCAGCTCCGTGAAGTCCCCGTCCGAGATGTGATGCAGCACCTCCCGCGGGGCGTCATACACGCCGTTGTGGCGGCCCAGATAGCAGGGGTCGTGGTAGGTGAGGGAGCCGAATGATTTTCTGAGCCTGAGCTTTCCTGTCCGGATGAGCTCCGAGATGAGCTCCGCATGGTGAACCACCTCGTAGTTTCCGCCGAAATCGGGGTATTCGTTCTTGTAGGTGTTGAAGCAGTGCGGGCAGGTGGTGATGATTTTTTTGACCTGATATCCGTTCAGCGTCTCGATGTTACGCTTCGCGCACATCTGGAAGGTGAATTCCCCCCCGACGCGCCGCGCCGGGTCGCCCGTGCAGACTTCCTCCGCCCCCAGAATCGCGAAATCGACGCCCGCCGCCTTGAGAATCTTCACCATCGCCCGCGACACCTCGATGTTGCGGTCGATCATCGAACCCGTGCAGCCCACCCAGTAGAGATACTCCGCTTTCTCGCCGTCGCCGAGGACTTTCACGTCCAGCCCCTCGCGCCACTCCTCGCGGTTGTGCCGGGCGCCCACCCAGGGGTGGAGACGATCGTCCATCGATTTGAGGAATTGGCGCGCGTCCTCGCTCGTCTTCGATTCCATCATCACCAGATAGCGGCGCATGTCCACCATCTTGGGGACGTGCTCGATGAAAACGGGACATTCCTGCTGGCAGGCGCCGCAGGTGCGGCACCCCCAGAGCTCCTCCTCCAGGACGGCGGGCCTGTCCGCGGGCTCGCCGAACAGGGGCGCGCTCTCCCGCGCCTCGCCGTTTTCCGCGCGCGCGGCCTCTCCCGCCCGGCCCATGTGCGCCTTCATGTCCTGAATCAGTTTTCTGGGGCTGAGCGGCACGCCGCTCATGTAGGCGGGGCAGACGTCCTGGCAGCGGCCGCAGTTCGTGCAGGCGTCCAGGTCCAGCAGGTGCTTCCAGGTGTATCCCTCGATTTTCTCGACGCCTAGGGTCTCTATCGCCTCGGGGTCGGATTCCATCGCCGCCTCGATGTCGATAAAGCCGAGCTTGCCGCTGGGTTCGAGGTTTCTGCAAAACGTGTTGAGCAGCCCGTACCAGATGTGGTTGAATTTTCCAAAGCCCATATAGCCCAGCAGGACGAACGCGGTGACGGCGTGGAACCACCAGTTGACGCGGTGGAGAAAGCGAAGGGTCTCGACGGCGAGCCCCTGCGCCATCAAGGCGATCGCGTAGCCGCCCGGCGACCAGGGCGCCCAGTCCGGGTGCTGCTTGAGTTCGGTCGCCGCGATGCGCAGACCTTCCACGACGAAGCCCTGGACAAAGACGAGCAGGAGCAGCCACAGCGCGAGATGGTCGTCGAGCACGGAGTTCATGCGCTCGGGCTTCGTCACCAGACGGCGCCAGAGGGCCATCAGTATCCCGACGATCCCCAGGATGCCGAAGCCGTCGCTGAGCAGGGAGTAGCCCAGATAGAGACTTCCCTTGAGATAATGAATTCCCGTCCATTCCTGAACGGCTATCATCGTCGTGGCGATGAGTTCGGCGAAAAAGCCGTAGAAGATGAACAGGTGCATGAGGCCGGGATAGGCGTCGCGCAGCATTCGGCGATGGAGCAGCAATTCGTCCACTACGCCCCAGAGGCGCCTGCCCGGATTGTCGGTTCTCACTTCGCCGCCACCCAGGCGCCACAGGCGCGCGCGCTGATAGACGCCGAAGGACATCACGCCGATCGCCGCCGCGGCGAGGAGATAGACCAGAGGGCCCAGGACGATGTTCCAGTAGATTTCCCGCGTGGGCGTCATGAGGGAGTCCTGTGGAATGACGGGGCGAGCGAACGCGCTTTACTCGTTTTTTTCGAGAGTAGCCAAACTCGCTGAAAAAGTCGAATCACCGCGCGACTCGTTTGAAACGCGGCTTTCTTTGCGGGATAATCGGAGGAAGACGGAACGATGGAACAGGCGCGTGAGCGCGGAGGCGGCGAATGAGCGAACGCAAGATTCGGGTGCTGGTGGGCAAGCCCGGCCTCGACGGCCACGACAGGGGCGCCAAGGTCGTCGCGCGCGCGCTCAGGGACGCCGGCATGGAGGTGATTTACACGGGCATCCGTCAGACGCCCGAGCAAATCGCCTCGGCAGCCATGCAGGAGGATGTCGATTGCGTGGGACTCTCGATTCTATCCGGCGCGCACAACCACCTGTTCCCGAAAATCCGCGAGCTCCTCGACCGGCAGGGGATGGAGGACGTCCCCCTCTTCGGGGGCGGCATCGTGCCGGATGAGGATATTCCCGTTCTCAAGGAAAAGGGGGTGGATGAGATTTTCACCCCGGGCGCCAAGATGGAGACCATCGTCGCCTACGTGCGGAAAACGGCGGCCGGGCGCAGGCGCGGCGATTGAGAGGCGGCTTCGTTGCCATGAGACGGTCGAGCTCGTATACTGCGCGGACGCGAGCGAGGCGCGATGGGATGGATGGTCGCGCTCCTGAGAATCAGAGCGAAGGGATGTTGATGGCGAAGTGGTCGTGGTGCGTGGGATTGGCGGTCTGCCTGTTGCTCGTCGGCGCTTGTCAGCGCAAGCCGATAGACAGCGCCATACGGGGTTCTCTTCTTCCCACGGAAGAGAACGTGGTCGTCAGATCCTACTGCCAGAGCTGTCACGTGCACGTGAAGTTCGAGGAAGCCTCTCACGTCGAGAAGCACAGGCTTCGGTATGACGAGAAAAGTCCGTTGCGCTCCGCCGCCCGCTGCCTCGAATGCCACGTTCTTCGTCCCGCGACGTTTTTCCGGGGAGACGAGCGCGAGACCATCTTCCCGCACGGCGGCTTGATAGAGATCGCCGACATCCCCGAGCCGCAGCCGGCCCCTCGCCTGGAAGGCGGAGCCGGGCAGGGTCCCAGGAGCGAGACTCCCGCGCGCGAGAAGAAAAAAAGACGCTGGTATTTCCTCTATCTCTACTGAGTCGGGTCGAGCAGGTCTCTCAGACCGTCGCCCAGCATGTTCAGGCCCATGACGGTGAGGGCGATGGCGATTCCGGGATAGATGGTCAGGTGCGGCGCCACGAGCAGAAAGTCGCGCCCCTCGGCCAGCATCGCCCCCCAGCTCGGCTCAGGCGGCTGTATCCCCAACCCCAGGAACGAGAGGCCCGATTCGGCGAGAATCGCCCCCGCCATGCCGAAGCTCGCCTCCACGATGATGGGGGACGTGATGTTCGCGAGCAGGTGCCGGGTGAGGATTCGCGCGGGCGCGGCCCCCGCGGCGCGGGCGGCGACGACGAATTCGCGCTCGCGCAGGGCGAGCGTCTGCGCGCGAACGAGACGTGCGTAGCCCACCCACCCGAACGCGGAGAGCGAGATGACGATGTTCCACGAGCTCGGCGCGAGGACGGACATGAGCGCGATGGCGAGCAAAATGCCGGGAAAGGCCAGAAACACGTCGGTGACGCGCATGATCGCCTCGTCCCAGATTCCGCCGAGATAGCCCGCCAGCCCTCCGATGAGAACGCCCAGAAGCACGGAGATGGAAACGGCGGCGAAGCCCACCGTGAGCGAGGTTCTGCCCCCGTGCAGAACGCGGCTCAGGATGTCGCGGCCGAGCTTGTCCCGCCCGAAGGGGTGCGCCGTATCGGGAGACGCCAGCCCCTGGGATAATTTCATCTCATACGGACTTCGGGGCGAGAGCGTCGGGGCGGCGAGGGCGGCGATCAGCAAAAGGGCGATGACGCCGCCGCCCAGATAGATGGAAAGGCCGCGCCTCATCCCGGTCGAACCCGCGGGTCGAGCCAGGCGTAGGCGACGTCGGCCAGAAAGTTGGCGCTCACGTAGACGAGGGCGATGAACAGCACGCAGCCCTGCACGAGCGGATAATCGCGCGCCGCGATGGCCTGAATCACCAGGCGACCCACGCCCGGCCAGGCGAAGACCGTCTCCGTGATGATGGCGCCCGAGAGCAGGGCGCCGAGCTGGAGGCTCAGGACGGTGATGAGCGGCAGACATGCGTTTTTCAGGGCGTGGAGCCAGAGTACCTTGCTTTCCGGAAGCCCCTTGGCGCGCGCCGTGCCGATGTAGTCCTGCGGAAGCACTTCGAGGAGGCTCGAGCGCGCCATGCGCATCAGGATGGGGGAGAGCGCGGCGCCGAGCGTCGCGGCGGGCAGGATGAGGCTCAGGGCTCCCTCCCGGCCCGACACGGGAAGCCAGCCGAGACCGATGGAGAATACGATGATGAGCAGCGGCCCCAGCCAGAAGACGGGCACGCTCGCGCCGGCCACGGCGAGAAGGCCCGCCGCGAGGTCCACCCCTCCGCCCGGCCGCCGCGCCGCCGCGACTCCCAGCGGAAGCGCGATGAGCGCGGCGATGGCCAGCGAGGCGAGCGCGAGTTCGGCGGAGGCGGGGACGCGCTCCAGGATGATGACCGACACCGCTCTCCTCTGGTGGAGCGAGACGCCCAGGTTCCCCGCCAGCAGCCCGCCCATGTAATCGGCGTATTGAACGCCCAGTGACCGGTCCAGCCCCAGCGTCCGGCGCAGCTGCTCGCGCTGGGCGGGCCGGGCGGTCTCGCCCAGCATCAAATCCACCGGATCCCCCGGCAGCACCTGTGTCACGATGAAAACGAGCGTCGTCACCCCCCAGAGGACGGGGAGGAGGAGCAGAAGGCGCCTCAGGATGAACCTTCTCATCCGCCGCTCCGCTTCGCGCCCGGGGAGAGCCTGCTTCTCGCCAGGGAGATCAAATCCTCGTCCGGGAATACCCGATAGCCCGATATGCGTCTGTCGAAGACCGCCGCGTTCACGCCGTGCCACAGGTTGATGTAGGGCAGTTCATCGCCCAGGATGCGCTGCGCCTCGCCGTAGAGGCGGGCGCGGGCGTCCGTCCGCGCGGTCGCGCGGGCGGCTTCGAGGAGCGCGTCCACGCGCGCGTTTCGGTAGCCGCCCCGGTTGAGGCCCGTCGGCGGCGCGAAGCGGCTGTGAAAAATATGGCGGTAGATGTCGGGGTCCGATATGCCGACCCAAGTCAGGCCGTAGAGCTGGAAATTCCCGCTTCTGACGTCGCCGAAAAAGGTGCCCCACTCGTAGGAGCGGATTTTCATCTCGATTCCCACGAGGGCGAGTTGATGGGCCAGCACGGCGGCGATGCGGCGCCTCAGTTCGTTTTGGGATGTTTTGTAGATGAGCGTGAAGCGCGGTCTGGGCCCCGACCCGTCCGGATCGGGGAAGCCGGCTTCGTCGAGGAGCTTCCTCGCCAGGGCCGGGCGGTGCGCGTAGCGCGGCAGACCTTTTTGATGCGCCCAGTGGTCCGGCGGCAGCAGGCTGTCCGCCTCTTTGGCGAGACCCTTGAGGATGAAGCGGACGATGGGCCGTCTGTCGATCGCGTGGGCTATCGCGCGCCTCACTTTCAGTTGGGAGAGCATCGGATCGCTCAGGTTGAAGCCGATGTAGCTGAAGTTTGTACCCAGGCGCCTGCGAACCCTGAGTCGCTCGTTGCTGGCGAGCCGGGGCAGCAGATCAGGGGAAAAGGAGTTCTGTAGGAAGTCTATGCCCCCGCTCTCCAGTTCGAGAACGCGGATGGTCTCCTCCGGCAGAATGCGGAAGATGAGGCGGGCGAACGCGGGCTTGACGCCGAAATGATCGCCGAACGCCTTGAGGGTGATTCGATCGTCGGGCGCGAATTCCACGAACTCGAAAGGGCCGGTGCCGATGGGTTTTCGGGCGAAGCGCTTTCCCGCCCGGCGCGCGCTTTCGGGGAGGATGCCGACCATCAGGGATTCCGCGAAAGAAGCGGAGGGTTCCTTGAGATGGAAGATGACGCTGTGCGGCGCGGGCGTCTCGACGCGCGCGAGCTCCCTGAGTCCCGCCGCCTTGGGAGAGGCGAGCGCGGGGTCGCGGATGGAGTCGAAGGTGTATTTCACGTCGGACGACGTGAGAGGCGCGCCGTCGTGAAACCGCACCCCGCGCCTGAGCTCGAAGCGGTGAATGAGGGGCGTGGGCCGCTCCCAGCTCCTGGCGAGCTCCAGGACGAAGCGGCCGTCTTGATCTCTGGCTATCAGCCGATTGAAAATGAAGCGCTGCACCTGGGAGGAGACGGCGTCCTGCGACAGCCTCGGGTCCAGTTGCGTGGGGTTGGCTTCGATGCCGACGATGAGGGCGTCGCTTTCGAGAACGCGCTTCTCCCCGCAGGCGGTCAGATATCCCGACGCGAGGATGAGAAGGGCGAGAAAAGCGAGCGATTTTTTCTTCACGTGGGCATACCGGCGGGCGAGACGTCCCGTAGAGATTCGCACAGGCGGGGACGGAGCGTCAACGCGGCGTCTCGGCGTGGTTTACAGTTCGCATCAAGGGGATTAGGATTGTCCCGACATGGATTGGCCGGTTCAATGATCTGGAGGGATTCATAG
The DNA here is from genome assembly GCA_965242545.1 of bacterium. Taxonomy (GTDB): domain Bacteria; phylum UBA8248; class UBA8248; order UBA8248; family UBA8248; genus Bin107. The sequence goes on along the minus strand of OZ251456.1, from coordinate 1,918,585 downwards.
ATGAGATGGAGCAGACGCCGTCCGAAGCGAGCGTTCGTCCTGTCGGGGCTGATGGCCGCCTTCGTTCTCATGGGCATGGGCGGAGGCGTCTCGGCGGCCGCGCCTTTTGACGAGAACCGCCCCAGGGTGGGAGACAAGGCGCATGAGTTTGAAATCCAGGGCTTCAGGCTGTCCGACCTGAAGGGGAAGAAAAACCTGCTGATGGTTTTCTATCGGGGCCACTTCTGAGGCATTTGTCAACGGCAACTCGTCGAGTTCCATCAATTTTCCGAGAAGATTCGCGGGCTTGAGACCGAAATCGTCGCCATCAGCACGGACAACGCGCTTGAGGCCAGCAAGACGACCCGGGAGCTGGGCGTGCGGTATCCGGTGATCTCGGACTCGAAGAAGCGAATCATTCAACTCTACGGCGTGCTTCACCCCAAGGAGAGAATCTCCCGCCCCGCCGTTTTCATCATCGACAAGCGCGGCGTGGTTCGCTACGTCCACGTGGGCCGGAATTTCAGGGATCGCCCATCGCTCCAGCAGGTCATGCAGGCTCTGGCTTTTTTGTGAGGGCTCGGAGGCTCAAGGGTTCCCGCCCGCCGCGTGACGAGCGCCGAATATGAGCTTCAGGAATCAGAACGCGGCGGGACGGGTTTTCAGGTTCTCCCTGTGGGGGCTGGTTTTGTGCCTCCCCCTGCTCTGCGCGTCCGACGCTCTCGCCGCGAAAAAAAGACGCGCGCCCCAAAAGACCATCGAGACGAAGGCCGCCTTTCAGTCAAAGGTGAGGCGCGCCGTCAAGAGGCAGTGCGGCCACCCCGAACGCATGGGTCTTTACGTTCGCTCGATTTCCACCGCGCAGACGCTTTTCTCCCATAGAGCCGCCGTCAGGAGGATTCCCGCCTCGAACGTCAAGCTTCTCACCGCCGCCGCCGCGCTCGCGCGGCTGGGGCCGGATTATCGGTTCGCCACCGATTTTTACGCGGATTCCGATGTTCGGGACGGCGTCGTCCTTGGGAATCTGTATCTCAAGGGCTACGGCGATCCGTTCTTCGTGCATGAGAAAATGCGCGACCTCGTGCGGCGGCTGAAGTTGCGCGGCGTGAGGCGCATCACGGGCGATTTGGTGGCGGATGATTCGTTTTTCGATGAGAAAAGATACGGGCGCGGATGGCGCGTGGGCCGATCCATTCGGCCTTATCTGGCGCCGCACGGGGCGCTGTCCCTGAATTTCGGTTTGGCGAGCGTCCTGGTGTCGCCGGGCGACCGGCCCGGCGAACCGGCCAGGGCGCTGCTCGAACCACCCTCGCGCGCGCTTCGCCTCCGGTCGCGGGCGAAGACCTCGCTTGGCGGGCGGGCGCGAATCTCGCTCGGACGCGGGCGCTTCAAGGGAAAAGACGTCGTCCGGGTGAGCGGCTCGGTTCCGGCGGGCGCCGGGATGAGCGCGTATCGGGTCCCCGTCACGGACCCGGCCGCTTTCACTGCCGGAGCGGTCGCCGACGAGTTCAGGAAGCAGGAGATCGACTTGAGGGGCGGGATACGTCGGGCCGCGGCGCCGCCCGACGCGCGGCTTCTGGCGCGAAACCTCTCCCCGTCCCTGGGCGAGCTGGTTCGGGGGCTGAACAAGCACAGCAACAATTTCGTGGCCGAGCAAATCCTGAAAACGCTGGGCGCCGAAATGCGCGGCGCGCCGGGCACTGCGGAAAAAGGCTTGCGCGCGGTGAGGGATTTTCTGGTCTCGGTTGGGGTTCCGGCGGAGGATTTCACCATCGCCGATGGCTCGGGCCTGAGCCGGATGAGCCGCGTCTCGCCGCGCGCTTTCGTGACTCTGCTCGAGGCGGCGCACAACGATTTCAGGCTCCGGCCGGAGTTCACGGCGTCGCTGGCCGTGTTCGGCATTGACGGCACGGTGAGAGAAAGGCGGCGCGCAAGCGCCTCCTCGCGTCGGGTGCGGGTCAAGACGGGCATGTTGAGGGGCGTTCACGCCTTCAGCGGATACGCGGCCGCCCGAAACGGGGAGCTCCTCGCGTTCTCCGTTCTGATGAATGGCGATGCGTGCCGGCCCAAGAGCCTCACGGGCGCGCTCGTTCGCTCGATGACTTCATTCAACCGGGAACTTCCGCATCCCGTGAGCGCCTATTTCCGGGGCGCGCGAAAAATGATGGCGCGGCCCATGCCGAAGCCGGACGCCAGAGACCGGTGGCGGCGCCTGGGCGCGCCGCGCCCGGCCGGGGCGAAGGATTCCGTCGGGCCAGCGTCGGCGAACGCCGCCGCGAGCTCCTCGAAAAGCCCGCTGGGCGGGCGGAGGGACAAGTGAGCGCGCGTTGACGATTCCCCGACGGCTCGTTTCTCGTTTGGGCGAGCGGATGAAGCAAGCGCTTGATGTGACGATGCTTCGGAGGACTGCCGGAGGGCCGGAGGGGCGGGCATGGAGCGTGAAAAGCCGATGAGTGATTCCAGAGGCGCGCTCGCCTTCCCCCGCGAGTGGGCCTTGCGTCCGTTCGACCGGGAAACCGCCCGCAAACTCTCGCGGGAATTGAGCGTCCCCCCCCTGGTGGGCGCGCTGCTCGCGCAAAGGGGGATGCAAAGCCCGGACGAGGCGCGCAGGTTCCTGGATGCGCCCCTGGCGGAGCTGCGCGATCCGTTTTTGATGAAGGGGATGGAGGAGGCGGTCGCCCATCTTCTGGGTCGAATAAGGAGCAAGCGCCCCATCGGCGTTTATGGGGACTATGACGTGGACGGCATCTCCGCCACGGCGCTCATGTGCAGGTTCTTTCTGGATTTGGGCGTCAGAGCGCCCTATTACGTTCCGGCCCGACTGGACGAGGGATACGGCCTGCATGGGGAGGGCCTGCGCAAACTCAAGGAGGCCGGCTGCGACACGGTGGTGACGGTGGATTGCGGCGTCAGCGCGCATGACGCCGCGAGAGAGGCCGAGAGAATGGGGATTCGCCTCATCATCACGGATCATCACCGCCCGCCCGATGAACTGCCGAACGCCCTGGCCGTCCTGAACCCCCGCCAGAGGGGCTGCGAATATCCCTTCAAGGGGCTTTGCGGGGTCGGGGTCGCGTTCAAGCTGGTCACCGCCGTCAGAAGGCGTCTGCGTGAAAGCGGATTCGGGCGTCCGCTGCCGAACCTGAAGCAGCACCTGGACCTGGTGGCGCTGGGCACGGTGGCCGACGTGGTTCCCCTGCGCGACGAGAATCACATTTTCGTGCGGCACGGGCTGGAGATTCTGTCTCCCCCTCCGGCGCCCGAAGGCGGATTCGAGGCGCTGGATCGCCGCAAGGCGGGGGTTCGCGCCTTGCAGGCGGCGGCCAACCTCAAGGCCCAGGCGCTCACCGCCGGTCACGTCTCCTTCACCCTCGCGCCGAGGCTCAACGCGGCCGGAAGGGTGGGAGAAGCCTCCGCCGGCGTCGAACTTCTCACCTCCGACGATGAGGGCGAGGCGCGCTCCCTCGCGGAGGAGCTGGAGGTGTGGAACCGCGAACGCCAAGGCTTTCAGCAGGAAGCCTGGGAAGAGGCGATGGCCGTCATGGAATCGTCGGGAGCCGACGCCTCCGATGAGGCCATCGTGCTTTCGAGCGACAAATGGCACCCCGGCGTGGTGGGCATCGTGGCCTCCAAACTCGTGGAGGCGTATGGCCGCCCTTCGGTTCTCATCCATGTCAAGGACGGCGTAGGCAAAGGCTCCGCGCGAACGGCCATGGGGCTTCACGTGTATGACGCGCTCGAGCGGTGCTCGGATCTCCTGATTCAGTTCGGCGGACACGGGGGCGCGGCCGGGCTGAGGGTGGAGGAGGGGAGGATCGATGACTTCAGAACGCGCTTCCAGGAGGTGATTCGCGGCATGAAGGAACCGGGGGCGGACGAACGCCGCCTCGTGCTGGACGCCGCCGTCGATCTCTCGCAGATGGACGTTCCGCTTCTGGAGAACATGGAAGGCATGGCGCCTTTCGGGGAGCGCAACCCCAGGCCCCTTTTCGGCGCCTATCGCGTTGAGGCGGTCGGAAGCCCGAGCGCCGTGGGCCGCGAGGGCGAGCACCTGAAACTGCGCTTGCGGCAATTCCGGGACGAGAGGGAGGCCATCGGCTTCGGGATGGGGGCGCTGCGGGAGAAGCCGGAGCTTTTGCGGGGAAAGCTGGATGTCGCTTTCTCCCCGGGACTGAACCGCTGGCGCGGCAATACCACGGTGCAGCTGGAGCTTCGCGCCGTTCGCCCGGCGGAGGGCGGCTAGCCCGAGAGCGTCCCGATGGACGCCCTGTCGTCGGGCTTCATCGAAAATTCGCTCAGACTGTCCAACTCCAGGTTCTTGGACAGGAGCATGACCTTGATGGCGCCGCCCAGCCCCGTCGGGTCCATGACGCCCATGATGGATTGCCGCTCCCGCCTCGTTTTCTCATCGTCGCCCGCCTCGTTTTCCACCGCCTGGGGCAGGCCGGCGCCCAGAAGGAAATGCGCCTGATCGGTAAAGCCCGCGAGCGTCATGTTCTCCGACGCGGCCGCCCTCAGGATGGACGTGAAGTCCACGTGGGCGGTGAGGTCGGTTTCCCCGGGACGGGACAGCGCGTCGCTCGTCAGGGCGTGGCTTCTGTAGCCGCGCAGCGTGCCCTCCGGGCGGGCGGGCCCGTAAAGCTCGCGCGCGGAAAACCCGTAGTCGAAAATCAGCATGGCGCCCCGCTCCATTCGACGCGCCGCCTCGCTCGCCCAGTCGAAGGCGCGCAGGCTCACCTCCGCCATCTGATTGACGGAGAGTCGCACCCCCAATCCCGAGAACCAGTCGCGCAGGCGCTCGTCGGAAAGCGCGCCTTCGCAGAACCGCAGCCGCGCGTCGCGCCACTCTACGTATCTTTCCCGGAGGCGTCCCTCTTTCTTGATGAGGGCGTGGACGGGCAGGGCGTCCAGGAATTCATGGGCGAGCACGACGCCCTCGAAAGGCGGCGGCGGGTATTGCGCGGCGTCCGCGAATCGAATCGCATCCCGTCCCGGGAATTTTTGGCGTATCCGCTCTCTGGCCGGAGCGCTTTGCTCGGCGAACGTATAGGCGACGGCCCGGCTGAGGCCGGGGCGCGAGGAGCGAATCGATTCGAGAATGTCGAAAGCGAGCCATCCTTCCCCCGGCCCGTACTCCCAGAGGGGCAGCGAGGGGGGCTCTCCCATGCTCCGCCAGATTTTCTCCAGAAGCGGCGCAATCATCCTTCCCAGCCAGGGACTTTGGTGAGGACTCGTATAAAAATCTCCCTGAGAGCCGATTCGCGCGCTTTCCCGGCAATAATAGCCGCCCTTGGGATGGTAGAGGGCGAGCTCCATGAAGCGGTGAAAAGGGATGGGGCCGTTTTTCAGCGCATCGGCGAGAGCGGCCGATAACTCGGGATGAGAGGCGATTTTCATGTCCGCGAGTATACACAGGCGAATGGCGAGCGAGAACAAGGCGGCGAGGATGGCCCTTGATTCCCCCGGTTGGAATATCTATTATTCCGGGCGGACATGGAAGTTTGAGATTGAGAAGCGTTCCGGAGAATGATCGACGGCGTTGTTTTTCCGGTGAGGTTTCGGATGAGAGTTCGCGTCAAGTGCTTCGCCTGGGCGAAAGAGGTGACGGGGGAGGATGAAATCGACCTGGAGGTGCCTGAAGCCGCCACGGTGGCGGACTTGAGGGCGAGCCTTGCCCAGCGGTTTCCGGTTTTTTCAGGACGGATGGAGTCCATCGCCGTTTCGGTCAATCAGGAATTCGCGGGAGAGGGCGCGCCCGTGGAAGCGGGGGACGAGCTGGCGTTGATTCCGCCCATCAGCGGAGGTCTCGCATGATTTGCCGCATCACGGATTCGACCATCGACATGGACGAGTTGACGGACAGCCTGGATTTTCCCGAACTGGGAGGAGTCTGCGCGTTCATCGGCAAGGTGAGGAACCATAGCGCGGGGCAGGGAGTCACGCATCTCGAGTATCACGCCTATCCGGAGATGGCGGAGAAGAAAATGCGCCAGATCGCCGAAGAGATCGAAGAGAGGTTCTGCGTCGCCCGTCTGGCGATGGCCCATCGCGTGGGAACGCTCGGGGTGGGAGACATCGCGGTGGGCATCGCGGCGGCCTCCGCCCACCGGGACGCGGCCTTCAAGGCGTGCCGCTACGCGATCGACCGCATCAAGCAGATCGTGCCGATATGGAAAAAGGAATATGGCGAGAACGGGGCGGCCTGGGTGGAGGAATGCGCGGTGGACGCGGAAACGGCGGAACCCCAAAAAGCGTGAAAAGAGCGGCTTCTCCGCGAGGTTTCATTTTCCCGCGCGACGTCCTTTTGCGAGCGCGGACAACAGAGGACGGCGAATTGAAAAAAGCGGATCGCATCTTCATTCCTTCCGCGCTGATGGCGGCGGTGATTTTGTTTTTCACGATCCCGGCTCTGGCGGCGGGTGAAATCACCTTCGGCGGCGCCATCTCCAAGACGGGCCGCTACGCGGAGCCCGCCGGACGCTTCGTCAACGCCTATCGCCTGTTCGTGGATCACCAAAACGCCAAAGGCGGGTTGCTGGGACGGAAGCTGAATCTGATTCTCCTGGACGACAAATCGGACAAGCAGACCGCCATCAAGCTCTATGAGAGGCTCATCACGCAGGAAAAGGTGGATTTCACGCTCGGCCCCTACTCCAGCGGCATCACCGACGCCATCGCCAACATCCTCGAAACGCACAAATACCCCACGCTGGCGCCGGGCGCCTCCTCCAGAGTGCTGTGGGAGAAGGGCAGAAAATACATTTTCAACTTGAACGCCGTCGCCCAGAAGAATCACAAGGGCGCGATTCACATCGCCAGGGACATCGGCGTGAAGCGCATCGCCATCATCGGCGAGGACACCCTTTTTCCCCGGCAGTCGGCCGACGGCGCCGTGGAGTGGGCGAGGAAGCTCGGCTTGAAAGTGGTGCTGAACGAGAACTATCCCCGCAAGCAGACGGATTTCAGCGCGCTTCTGCAAAAAATCAAGGCGCGCCGCGCGGAAGCCCTGCTCACGAACAGCTATTTCGCGGACGCCGCCGCGCAGATTCGCCAGCTTCGGGAGCTCAACATCAATCTCAAGATGTTCGCGGGAACCATCGGGCCGGGTCTCCCGAAGTTCGCCGAGCAGCTCGGCAGCACGGCGGAATACGTCCTGGGCTTCAGCCAGTGGGAGCCGCGCCCCGACGCCCTGAAGTTTCCGGGCATGAAAGAGCTCATCGCCTCCTACGAGAAGCGCCACGGCGTGAAGCCGAGCGACCACGTCGCCATGGCCTATGGCGCCATGCAGGTGCTGGCGCAGGCGATACGGAAGGCGGGCTCCCACGATCGCCGCAAGGTCTGGAAGACGCTGCGCGCGTCGTCGTTCGAGACCGTGATGGGAAAGTGGAAGGTGGATGAGAAAAATCTCAACGATCGGGACGGCCTGACCTTCCAGATCTTGAGCGGCGAGCGCAAGATCGTCTGGCCGAAGGCGCTCGCGGAGGTTCCCTACAAGCTGCCGATGCCGAGATGGAAGGACAGGGGCAAGAACTGAACAGGCAGAGGCGAAGGGCAAGCGCCTGATTGCGCGCGGGGCGTTTCGCCTCTCAAAGCCCTTTTGAGGCGGACTCTGTTTATTTCTTTGAAAAAGCCCCTTTGACATTTGAAGTAATATGTGCGTATCATGCGGCTACACGATGAGGTGAGGGGAACATGAGGCGCTTCGCGGGATGGGTTTTCGGCGGAGCGATGAATCGGCTGAACGGGCGCGTTGCGGTTGACGTCGCGCGAGCGAATTTTCAAAGTGCCGGAACCTTGGGTTTTACCATCGAGAGGAGTCCCAGACATGAAGAGAAGCCTGGTATTGATTCTCGGCTTTGTCCTCGCCCTCGCGGCCGCTCCCTTTGTGGAGAAGGGCTTCGCGGCGGACAAGGTCACCTTGGGAATCGCCATTTCGCAGACGGGCCGCTACGCCGAGCCCGCCGGGCGCATGGTGAACTCCTACAAGCTGTACGTGGACCAGATGAACGCGAAGGGCGGATGGCTTGGCAAGAAGATCGACTTCATCATCCTGGATGACAAGTCGGACAAGCAGACGAGCATCAAGCTCTACGAGAAGCTCATCACGCAGGACAAGGTGAACCTGACGCTCGGTCCCTACTCCAGCGGCATCACCGACGCCGTGGCCAACGTGCTCGAAAGATACAAGTACCCCACGATGGCGCCGGGCGCTTCCTCGGGCATCATCTGGAAGAAAGGCCGCAAGTATCTCTTCAACATCATCGCCATCGCCCAGGACTACCAGAAGGGCGCGATTCACATCGCCAGGGACATCGGCGTGAAGCGCATCGCCATCGTCGGCGAGGACAGCCTCTTCCCGCGTCAGTCGGCCGAAGGCGCCGTGGAGTGGGCGAAGAAGCTGGGTCTGAAAGTGGTGCTGAACGAGAACTATCCGCGCAAGCAGACGGACTTCACCGCGTTGTTGCAAAAAATCAAGGCGCGCCGCGCGGAGGCTCTCATCTCGAACAGCTACTTCGCGGACGCCTCGGCGCAGATTCGCCAGCTTCGCGAGCTGAACATCAACCTCAAGATTTTCGCCGGAACCGTCGGCCCGGGCCTCCCGAAATTCGCCAAGCAGCTCGGCAGCACGGCGGAATACGTTCTGGGCTTCAGCCAGTGGGAGCCGAAGCCCGCCATCCTCAAGCGGCCCGGCATGAAGGAATACATCGCGGCGTATGAGAAGCGCTACGGCGTGAAGCCGAACTACCACGCGGGGCAGTCCTACGCGGCGCTGCAGATTTTCGGCGACGCGATAGCGAAGACCGGCTCCGTGGATCGGCCAAAGGTGTGGAATACGCTGCGCACCATGAAGACCACGACCGTCATCGGCCCCTGGAAAGTGGATGCGAGCAACCTGAACGAGCACGAGGGCCTGACCTTCCAGATATTGGACGGCGAGCGCAAGATCGTTTGGCCCAAGAAGATATCGGAAGTTTCCTACAAGCTCCCGATGCCGACCTGGAAAGAGCGCGCCAAGAACTAGGCGGTTGCGTTCGGCTTGAAAGTTGAAATAAACATGCTCGTCCGCGCCGGGGCTGTCTGCTGAGGCGGCCCCGGCGCGCTGGCGAGGGCGCCGATTTTTCGCGTGTTTCGAGGGTGTGGTTCTTCATGCAAGAGAAAGCGGAAATCCGAAGCAAATATCAGTTGGCGGCTTTTCTGGTCGCCGCCTATACGATTCCCTTCGCTATCGGAATTTATACGAAAAACGTCTTTTTCGATCTTCAGTGGCTGGGAGATCTGACGACGGTCATTCTGAACGGCGTCATGCAGGGCGGCGTCTACGCCATGTTCGCCGTGGGGCTCACGCTCATCTTCGGTGTCATGCGCATCATCAACGTGGCCCACGGCGAGATGGTGATGCTGGGCGCCTACCTGACGTGGGTGTTCTTTTTCTTCGTGGGCGTCGACCCGCTCCTCGCCTTGTTTCTCACCCTTCCCATCGCTTTCGTCCTCGGCATCATCATTCAGAAACTGCTCCTGAACGCGGTGGTGGGCGGGCCGGATCTGACGCCTTTGCTGATAACCTTCGGCATGGGTCTGACGATCATCCACATCGTGGAGGCCATCTTCACCACGGATTATCGAACCATCCCCTACGCCCCCGACGCGCTCCAGATTACCGAGACCATCGCGGTGGGCAAGAGCAAGATCATCAGCTTCGTGATGGCCGCCTTCATTTCCTTCACGGTATTCTTCTTCCTGAAATTGCACCGCATCGGCAAGGCGATACGCGCGACGGCGCAGAACGCCGACGTCGCCATGGTCTGCGGCATCAACATCTTTCATATCTACATGATCACGTCGGGCCTGGGCGCGGCGCTCGCGGTGGCGGGCGGCGCGCTGGTGTCGATTCAGTTCGGCTTCAACCCGGAAACGGGCGTTCTCTATACCCTCCAGGCTTTCGCCATCATCGTGCTCGGAGGCAGGGGCCACTACATCGGCGCGCTCATCGGCGGGGTGATGCTGGCGGTCATCGAGAGCCTCATCTCCTTCATGATCCCCAACGGCACCGCCATGGTGGAAATCGCTTCCTACGGACTGATGGTATTCGTGCTGCTCATCAGGCCGCGCGGCCTGATGGGGCTGAAAGAAAACTAGGAGACGTCTGAATGGCCCAGAAAGAGCACGCGCGCAATTTCGGGATGCTGGCCGCGTTCACCGTCATTCTGGTTTTCCTGCCGTGGCAGATCAATCTCTATATGCGCTCCGTTCTTCTCTTCACGATGATGTATGTCGTCCTCTCCCTGAGCTGGAACATCATCAGCGGCTACACGGGCTACGTCTCTTTCGGTCATGTGATGTTCTACGGCATCGGCGCCTACGCCACGGCCATCCTGGTGGTGGACTACGGCTGGCACTGGGTGCCGACGCTTTTCGTGGGCGTGCTCCTCTCCTTCGTCATTTCCCTGTGCATCGGGTATCCCGTCCTGCGCCTCAAGGGACCCTATTTCGCCATCGCCATGCTCGGCGCCGCGGAGGGCACGCGGGTGGTGGCCACGGTATGGGAGAGCCTCACCCATGGCGGCGAGGGAATCGGGCTGCCCAACGTGGAAAACTCCTTCGAGACCTATTTCGCCATGCTGGTGGTCATGCTGATCACCATCGTCGTGGCCTACTGGGTGGGACATTCGAGATTCGGCATCCGGCTGAACGCCATACGCGAGGACGAGATCGCCGCCGAGAGCCTGGGCATCAACACCACGTTCTACAAGCTCTCCGCCTTCGCGCTCTCCGCCATTTTCCCGGCGGCGGCCGGCGGCATTCAGGCGTATAAGATTCTCTATATCGACCCCGAGACCGAATTTTTCATTCTCGTCAGCATCTACATGAAGCTCTTCGCCATGTTCGGCGGCAAGGGAACGGTGATCGGCCCGATCATCGGCACCTTCATCCTGTATATCGTTCAGGAAATTACCTGGGTGAAATTCCCCACGGCTCACCTCATCGCCTTCGGCATCTTCATTGTCCTGGTGGCGCGCTTCATGCCGCGCGGGCTCATGGGATTCGCCATCGACAAGGGCTGGGCGCGCAAGGGAATGGTTCACTAATCAGAAACGGAGTCGCGCGGGAAAATGGCCAAGGCGGAAATCGCTCTCGATATTCAGGACCTGAAGAAATACTTCGGCGGCATCAAGGCGGTTGACGGGTGCACCTTTCAGGTGCCCAAGGGCAAGATATCGGGCCTGATCGGGCCTAACGGCTCCGGCAAAACCACCACGTTCAACCTGCTTACGGGCGTCCTCCAGGCGGACAGCGGCTCCGTGTTCTACAACGGGGAGGACGTCATGGGCCTGAGGCCCTATGAAATTTTCAACAGGGGCATCAGCCGCACCTTTCAGATCACCCGCATCTACCGGGAGATGACGGTGTTCGAGAACATGCTGTCCGCCTCGAGCATGAAGATGTCCGTGGGCGAGGCGCGCGAGCGGGCGGCGCAGCTCATGGACTTCGTCACGCTCACGAAGCTGCGCGGCGAATACGGCGGGAACCTCTCCTACGGCCAGCAGAAGCTTCTCGAATTCGCGCGCGCCCTGATGACGGACCCGGACCTCATCCTCCTGGATGAGCCGGCGGCGGGCGTCAACAGAACTCTGCTGAACAACCTGCTCGACCACATCCACCACCTCCAGGAGGAGCAGGGAAAAACGGTGCTCATCGTCGAGCACGACATGAACGTCATCATGAATCACTGCGAAAAAGTGTTCGTGCTGGACTACGGCGTGAAGATCGCCGAAGGCCTGCCCGAGGACATTCAGAAAAACGAAGATGTCATCGAAGCCTACTTTGGACACAGATAAATGGCGCTATTGGAACTCAGGGACGTCAACGCGGCGTATGGCCGAATTCAGATACTCCACGACGTGTCGCTCCACGTGAATGAAAACGAGGTGGTGGCCGTCATCGGGCCCAACGGCGCGGGAAAATCCACGACCTTCAAGATCATCATGGGCTTCATCAACTATCTGGGCGGCGAAATAGAGTTCGAGAACCAGAACATCGTGGGCTACCGGCCGGATCAGATTCTCGGCCGGGGACTGGGCTACGTGCCGCAGGGCCGCATCGTGTTCAACCAGATGACGGTCAAGGAAAATCTGGAGATGGGCGCCTATATCGAGCGCGATCAGGCGAAAATCGACGAGGCGATGGATTATGTATTCACCCTTTTTCCCCGTCTCGGCGAGCGGCAAAAGCAGCTGGCGGGCACCATGAGCGGCGGCGAGCAGCAGATGCTGGCCATGGGCCGCGCCCTGATGACGCGGCCCAAGATGATCATGCTTGATGAGCCGTCTCTCGGCTTGAGTCCCCGCTTCGTGACAGAGGTGTTCGAGAAAATCGTGAGCCTCGCCAAGGAAGGGCTGACCATCATGCTCGTCGAGCAGAACGCCGCCCGCGCCCTGGAGATTTCGGACCGCGGCTACGTGCTGGAGCTCGGAAAGAATCGCTACGAAGGCGGCGGCCATGAACTTCTGAACAACCAGGAAGTCAAGATGATGTATCTCGGCGGCGGTTGATAAAACCTCCCCTTGTCGGGCGTCTTTCCCTTCTGTCCGCAGCAAGTTCAGCAATGCGCGTCGCGCTTTCTTTTGCCGAACCGGGATGGAATCACATATCCGACCCGCGGGGCTTTGATTCTGCGGCGCGCGCGAAACGCTCCCCCTCGAATAGCCTGCGCGGGCGCGCCGGCGAAGAGCGACGCCGGGTCACGCCTCCTTGCGCTAGGCTTGCGCTTCGTCTCTGTGCTATAAGGTTTTCTTTGCCCGGGAGGATTTCGCGGCATGATCCGCGTGAAAATTTGCGGCGTCACCACGGTGGAGGATGCGGAATTCGCCCTGGAATCGGGCGCCGACGCCCTGGGGCTGAATTTCGTTCCCGGCACGCCCCGATGTCTGGACGCGGCGCAGGCGAAGGAGATCGCCGAGGCGCTGCCCCCTTTCGGGGTTCGGGTCGGCGTTTTCGTGAACGAGACGCCCGGGCGCGTGGCGGAAATCGCGCGCCTGGTCGGTTTGGACGCGGCGCAGCTTCACGGCGATGAGACGCCCGAGGACTGCCGCCGCCTCATCGATCGGGGCTTGCGGGTGATTCGCGCCTTGCGGGTGAAGGGGCCTGAAACGATAGCGGAGATGGATGCGTTCTCCGGTTGCGCCATCCTGCTTGACGCCTACGTGGAGGGCGCGCTCGGAGGCACGGGCCGGACCTTCGACTGGGGATTGGCTCGCCAAGCGGCCGGCGCGAGCCCCGTCATCCTGTCGGGGGGCTTGCGGCCGGACAACGTGGCGGAGGCGGTGAGGAGCGTTCAGCCCTATGGCGTGGACTCGAGCAGCGGGGTGGAAGGCGCGGTTCCGGGCCGTAAGGCGCCTGAGCGCGTTCTGGATTTTATCCGGAACGCGCGCGCTTCCATTCCGGAATCCGGGGAAGTGAAAAAATGAGCGAGTTGGTCTCGAAGGGAAGGTTCGGTCGATTCGGAGGGCGCTACGTCCCGGAAACCCTCATGCCGGCGCTTGATGAGCTGGAGGAGGCCTACCGGCAGGCGCAGGGAGATCCGGCCTACCACGCGGAACTCGCCGATTATTTGAGGGAATTCGTGGGCAGGCCCACGCCGCTTTATCTGGCGGAGCGCCTCTCTGATCAACTGGGCGCGCTCAAGGTCTATCTCAAGCGGGAGGATCTGTGCCATACGGGCGCCCACAAGATCAACAACACCATCGCCCAGGTTCTTCTGGCCAAAAGACTGGGAAAAAGCCGCATCATCGCGGAAACGGGAGCCGGTCAGCACGGAGTGGCCACCGCCACGGCCGCGGCCCTGTTCGGTCTGGACTGCGACATCTACATGGGCGAGGAGGATATCGGCAGACAATCGCTCAACGTGTTCCGCATGAGGCTTCTGGGCGCGCGGGTGGTTCCGGTCGTCTCCGGCAGCAGGACCCTCAAGGACGCCACGAACGAAACGCTGCGCGACTGGACGGCTTCCGTGCGAACGACTCACTACATCATCGGCTCGGTGGTGGGGCCGCACCCGTTTCCGGAGATGATACGCGATTTCCAGTCCGTCATCGGAAGAGAGGCGCGCGCGCAGATTCTCGAGGCGGAGGGCCGGCTGCCGGATGTCTGCGTGGCCTGCGTGGGCGGCGGCAGCAATTCCATCGGATTGTTCCATCCCTTCGTGGAAGACGAGGAGGTCGAACTCGTCGGCGTGGAAGCGGGGGGCCGGGGGCTGGATACCGGGGAGCACGGCGCGTCCCTGAACGCGGGCCGCGTGGGCGTCCTGCACGGATGCGAGACGTTTTTGCTCTACGACGAGGATGGCCAGATTATCCCCGCGCATTCGGTGTCGGCGGGCCTCGACTACCCGGGCGTGGGGCCGGAGCACGCTCACCTGAAGGATTCCGGGCGGGCGCGCTACGCGACGGTGGACGACCACGACGCGCTCAAGGCGTTTCAGAGCCTTTCCATGCTGGAGGGCATCATTCCCGCTTTCGAGAGCGCCCACGCGATCTCGCATCTGGATCGTCTGGCCGAAGAGGCGAAAGAGGCGGGCGAGGCGAAGACCGTGGTGCTGTGCCTCTCCGGCCGCGGGGACAAGGACGTGCATCAGGCGGAGGGGCTTTTGGCGGAAATGATCGACGATGAGGACGAGCAATGATGGGCGGCAGGCTGGAGGCGCGCTTCGCGCGTTTGCGCGCGGAGGGCCGGGCCGGCCTGTTCCCGTTCGTCACCGCGGGCGATCCGGACCTGGCGTTCACGCGGGAGTTGCTGCCCGGCATGGTCCGGGCGGGAGCGGATGGCTTCGAGATAGGGGTTCCCTTCAGCGATCCCCTGGCGGACGGCCCCACCATCCAGCGATCGAGCATGCGCGCGCTCGCCGGCGGGACGCGCTTGAGCGGCGTGCTGGAGATGGTGGGCGAGGTCCGCTCGAAGATCCCCGATGCGCCCTTGGTTCTGATGACGTATTACAACCCCATCGTGGCCATGGGGCTGGCGGAGTTCGCGCGCGGCGCGTCGAAGGTGGGGGCCGACGCCGTCATCGTGCCCGACTTGCCCCCCGAGGAGGCGGGCGCTCTTCTCGCGGCCATGAGGGATTATCCGCTGGAGCCCGTATTCATGCTCGCGCCCACGAGCACGCAGGCGCGCATTGAGTTGGTGAACGAGACGGGCGGCGGCTTCATCTATTATGTCGGGCAGATGGGGGTCACCGGCGCGCGCGACGCCCTGGACGCGGATTTGAGCGCCGCCCTGGCCCGCATCAACCGGGTGAAGAACCGGCCCGTTCTCGTGGGCTTCGGCATCAAGACGCCCGGGCAGGCGGCGGAGGCGGCCGGGCGCGCCGACGGCGTCATCGTGGGCAGCGCCCTGATAGACGTCATGGAGGCGGAGGCGGCGCGCGAGGACAAGATGCGGGCGGCGCGCGAGTATATCGCCTCTTTGCGGGAAGGGCTCGATCGCTCGAAGACGGCTTCCTGATTTTCGGCTTCAGCGTGACGCGCAGAAATCCGTAGTTCATTTCGGGGGCAGCGACATGTCGAAAAACACGCTCTACGACAAGGTTTGGGATTCCCACACCGTGGCCAAGCTCGATTCCGGCCAGGATCAGATATTCATCGGCCTGCATCTCATCCATGAGGTCACCACGCCCCAGGCGTTCTCGATGCTCAAGGAAATCGGCGCGGGCGTCGCTTTCCCCGATCGCACCGTGGCGACCGTGGATCACATCATCCCCACGCTCAGCCAGTTGAGGCCCTACGAGGACGATCAGGCCGAAAAGATGATGGCCGCCCTGGAGCGGAACGTAAGCGAATTCGGCGTCCGCTTTCTGCACCTGGACTCCGGGAGGCAGGGCATCGTCCACGTCATCGGGCCGGAGCTGGGGCTGAGCCAGCCCGGCATGACCATCGCCTGCGGGGACAGCCACACGAGCACGCACGGCGCGATGGGTTCCCTGGGCTTCGGAATCGGCACGACCGAGGTGGGGCACGTCCTGGCGAGCCAGACCCTGGCGCTGAACCGCCTGCGGGTGAAGCGAATCAGCGTCTCGGGCGCCCTCGCCTCCGGCGTGACGCCCAAGGACGTGATTTTGCGGATTATTCACGATTTGGGCATCAAGGGCGGGCTGGGCTTCGCCTATGAATACGGCGGCGAGGTTTTCGACGGCATGTTGATGGAAGGGCGGATGACGGTTTGCAACATGAGCATCGAGGGCGGCGCCCGCATCGGCTACGTGAACCCGGACCGGACGACGTTCGACTACCTTGAGGGACGCGAGTTCTGTCCCGAGGGAGAAGCCTGGGAGAGGGCGCTCGCCTATTGGAAAAGCGTCGCTTCGGGCGATGACGCGGAATATGATGATCTCTTCGAGATTGAAGGCGAGTCGATTGAGCCGATGGTCACCTGGGGGATCAACCCGGGGCATTCCGTCGCCATTTCGGAGCCGCTGCCCGAGATGAGCCGCTTCTCGGGCGAAGACAGAAAAACGGCGGAGCACGGCTATGAGTTCATGGGGCTCGAGCCGGGCGAGGCGATTCTGGGCACGAAGGTAGACGTCGCCTTTCTGGGTTCCTGCACGAATTCGAGAATCTCCGACTTGCGCGAGGGCGCGCGGCTGATCGCGGGCAGCAAGGTGCATCCGAAAGTCAGGATGCTGGTGGTGCCCGGCTCGCAGCAGGTGAAGCGGCAGGCCGAGGCGGAGGGGTTGCACGAAATTTTCAGGGAAGCGGGCGCCGAGTGGCGCGAGGCGGGCTGCTCGATGTGTCTGGGCATGAATCCGGACAAGCTCGAGGGCGCGGAGAGAAGCGTTTCCACCTCGAATCGCAATTTCATCGGGCGCCAGGGCAGTCCGCGAGGAAGAACCCACCTGGGCAGCCCGGCGCTCGTCGTCTCATCGGCGATAGCGGGCTGCATCGCGGACCCCAGAGAGATGGGAGAATCGGCATGAGCGCGCACGAAATTGAAAGAATCGAAGGCAAGGCCATCCCCATGCCCCGGGACGACATCGATACCGACAGAATCACCCCGGCCCGGTTTCTCAAGGCCATCACCTTCGAGGGCATGGAAAAAGCCCTTTTTTGCGACGAGCGCGAGAACACGCCCGATCATCCCATCGACAATCCCGCTCACAAGGGGGCCAGGATGATGTTCGTGGGCAAAAATTTCGGCTCCGGCTCCTCGCGGGAGCACGCGCCGCAGGCGCTCAAGCGCCACGGCGTCCACGCGCTCATCGGCGTATCGTTCGCCGAGATTTTCGCGGGAAACTGCTTCGCCATCGGGGTGCCGACCGCCGTGGCGTCGGCGGATGACGTCCACCGCCTGATCAGGCGGGCGCAGGAGGAGCCGGAGACGCGCTTCACCGTGGACATCGGAAAGTCCACCGTGAGCTTCGGGGAGAGCGTCGTCCCCATTGATATTCAGGAGACGCGCCGAAAGGCGTTTTTGTCCGGCGCCTGGGACATGCTCGCCAATTTGAGAAAAAACCTCGACCGGGTCGAGAAGGTGGCCAGGCGCCTGCCCTACGCCTCGAATTTCGAGGAACAATCGGAATAGAACGGGAGTTTTCGGTGAACCGTTATCGCATAGCCGTTTTGCCGGGCGATGGGGTCGGCCCGGAGGTGGTGGCGCAGGCGCGCGCGGCGCTGGCGGCGGCGGGCGCTCGCTTCGGGGCGCGCTTCGATTTCGAGGAAGGGCTTTGCGGCGGCGCGGCCTGCGACGCGACGGGACAGCCCCTGCCCCCGGAAACTCTCGCCCTTTGCCGCGCGAGCGACGCCGGACTGTTCGGCGCCGTAGGGGGGCCTGCATGGGATGACCTCCCGCGCGAGAAGCGGCCCGAGCAGGCCATCCTGGGCTTGCGGAAAGAGTTGAACCTGTTCGCCAACTTAAGACCCGCCGTCATGTTCGATCCTTTGGTGGAGGCCTCCTCTCTCAAGCCCGAGGCGGTTCGGGGCCTCGACCTCCTCGTCGTGCGCGAGGGCGTGAGCGGCATTTATTTCGGCCGGCCCAGGGGCATCGAGCAACTCTCGGCCGCTGAGGAAAAGGCGGTCGATACCATGACCTACACCACCGGCGAGATTCGCCGGATCGTTCGCCTGGCGTTCGAGTTGGCGTCGGTGCGGCGGCGAAAGGTCTGCTCGGTGGACAAGGAAAACGTTCTCGACAACGGCCGCTTGTGGCGCAGGGTCGCCGGGGACGTCGCCCGGGAATTTCCGGAAGTCGAGCTCGGCCACATGTACGTCGATAACGCGGCGATGCAGTTGATTCGCGATCCCCTCCAGTTCGACGTCATCGTGACGGGCAACATGTTCGGCGATATTCTGAGCGATTCCGCCGCCATGCTCACGGGATCGATCGGGATGCTCGCCTCGGCGAACCTCAACGAGACCGGCTTCGGCCTTTACGAGCCGGTGCACGGCACGGCGCCGGACATCGCCGGACGGGACAAGGCGAATCCGATTGCGGCAATCATGTCGGCGGCCATGCTGTGCCGCTACTCGCTCAAGCGGGTGGACGTGGCCGAGGCCATCGAGACGGCCGTCGCCGGAGTGCTCGACGAGGGCTTGCGAACGTCCGACATCCGCACGCCCGGCGCGAAGGCGGCGGGCTGCGCGGAGATGGGCGCGCGCGTCGCCGCGCTGGCGGGGGCGGGAAGATGACGCGCGTCGCCATCGCCGGCGCCACGGGCGCCGTCGGAAGGGAGATGCTCAGGATTCTGGAGGAGCGGAAATTTCCGGCCGAAGAGGTCGTTTTGCTGGCCAGCGCGCGCAGCGCGGGACGAAAAATTCCGTTTCGGGGTTCAGAGCTCTCCGTGAGCCGACTCCGCGAGGGCGCGTTTGAGGGCGTGAACCTGGCGCTTTTTTCGTGCGGCGCTTCCCGATCCCTGGAGTTCGCGCCGGCGGCCGTGAAGGCGGGGGCGGTGGTGGTGGACAATTCCAGCGCCTTTCGCATGGACGACGCCGTTCCGCTGGTGGTGCCGGAGGTGAACCCGGACGCGGTGGGCGCGCATCATGGCGTTATCTCGAACCCGAACTGCTCCACGATTCAGATGGCGGTGGCGATCAAGCCCCTTCACGACGCCGCTCGCGTCAGAAGAATCGTGGTGAGCACCTATCAGGCGGTGAGCGGGGCGGGGCAGGCGGCGGTGGACGAGATGCGGGCGCAAGTCGACGCCCGCGCGCGCGGCGAAGCTGTCGCCCCTCGAAAGATGCCCCATGAGATCGCTTTTAATTGTCTGCCCCATATCGACGTGTTTCTGGAGGGGGGGCATACGAAGGAAGAGCGCAAGATGGCGGAGGAGACGAGAAAAATTCTGGACGCGCCGCGGCTGGCCGTCAGCGCCACCTGCGTGCGGGTGCCCGTTTTCAACGCGCATTCCGAATCGGTGAACGTGGAATTTGAGGCGCCCCTCTCGTCGGAGGAGGCGCGGGCGCTGCTGGCCCGCGCGCCGGGCGTGGCGGTGGTGGACGACGTGGAATCGTCCGCCTATCCCATGCCCAGGGACGCGGATGGGAAGGACGCGGTATTCGTCGGCCGCATCCGACGGGACGATTCGCGGGAAAACGCGCTCAACCTGTGGGTGGTGGCGGACAACCTCAGAAAGGGCGCCGCGCTCAATGCCGTGCAGATAGCCGAATCGCTGGTCGAGAAAGGAATGCTTCGGCCCACTTCGGTGGAATGAGGATAGATGGTCAGTTGGGCAAGTGGTAGAGACGCTGTGGTTATGTCTCGCAAGATTCAAGCGATTTCGATATTTGTCAAAAGAAAAGAAAACTATGGCGAAAGGTAACGATGGAAACTATTTGCAACACAGTATTGAGATCGAATCAGCAGTCCGGCTTGCGAAAATGGACGCCGCGGGACGCTTGCACATAGCCCTTACACATGGGATGGGGCCATTCGAGTCGTGTAAAGAACTAGGTTCGCATCCAGAAGCTTACCGGCTTTTTAAGCAAGCACTGAATGCTTCAAAAGAGCCAGGGCGATCTGATGAATCGCAGGTCATTACGGCGTATCGAAAAACGAAGGCATCAAGGAAATGCTATCCGAACTCGGCGGAATTATTGCGGGCCGTTATAGGAGCGGACAAGCTGTCCGGTGGAATTACGGAGGTCGATTGCAAGGAATATAAGAAACTTGCTGATGCTTGGTTCTGTTCATCTGTCGAGCCGGTCTGTTCATCATGGCGCAAGCAAATACATCCGGGCGGCATACTGGCGTGTCCCGGCGCTCTCCGGACGCCCTGGCTGTTCACGATGGATCCGATGACGTACAGCGAAAACGGGGAGGCGGACGACGACAAACTCCATAAGGCCGATATTGATCGTCTGTCTTGTGTATTGACCGGGTACGTCCAAAGCGGAAAACCGGGAATCGCCGCTTTGTTCGTGTATGGGTGCGACCGAACAAAGCGATGCCGTTTTTGGAAATTCATGGACAAACTCGCGAAGCGCATTGGCGCAGCGACTTGTTCCTATTGGCTCACGCACCGAGGCGGAAACCGCAACCTCGCGGGGTTGCTTTACTCCGGGGTCGAACTTCCGGCCGACTTCGCGCCGGGCGGACTGAAGGTTGGAAGATGTGAAGGGGGCGATTTGCGGCCATCGGATTCCACATAGGAAAGGAGGACGCAAAACGGTGTCCAATATACGGGAGTATCGGCGGGAGCATAACGTTGTCTGAGGCGAAAATCGGGGTCATCGGCGGCAGCGGCCTCTATGCGATGGCGGATTTGGGCGAGGTGGAGGAGCGCGCCCTGGATACGCCCTACGGCGCGCCCTCGGCGCCTTATGTCCTGGGGACGCTCTCCGGCAGGCGCGTCGCGTTTTTGCCGAGGCACGGCGTCGGACACCGCTTCATGCCGAGCGAGATTCCCTTCAGGGCGAACGTTCATGGGTTCAAGCAGCTGGGCGTGGAGTGGCTCATTTCCGTCAGCGCGGTGGGCAGCCTGAAAGAAGATATCCATCCGGGCGACATCGTGATTCCCGACCAGTTCATCGATCTCACCAAAACGCGCGTCAGCACGTTTTTCGGCGACGGCGTAGTCGCCCACGTTTCGATGGCGGACCCGGTTTGCGGGGTTTTGAGCGAGACGCTGGCTGGCGCGGCGCTCCGGGCGGGCGCGACGGCTCACGCCGGCGGAACTTACGTGTGCATGGAAGGCCCCCAGTTCAGCAGCCGGGCGGAGAGTTTTCGCTACCGTGACTGGGGCGCCTCGATCATCGGGATGACGAACATGCCGGAAGCCAAACTCGCGCGCGAGGCGGAGATGAGCTACGCCACCATCGCGCTGGTGACGGACTACGACTGCTGGCATGAGGAAGAAGAGGCGGTGAGCGTGGAGGCCGTGGTCGCTCTGGTGAAGCGCAACGCGGCGCTCGCGCAGCGGATCATCAAGGAGGCCGCGCCTGAAATCGACAGCGACAGCCCCTTCGCCGGCTCTTTGGCGGCGGCCCTGATGACCGATCCGTCCCGCATCCCGGACGAGGCGAAGGAACGCCTGCGTCATTTGATCGGAAAATACGTCCAGTGAACCGGCGAAAATCCGCAAAATTATTCACGCTCGCGCAAAACCGCATCCCCGGCGGCGTGAACTCTCCCGTCCGCGCGTTCCGGGGGGTCGGCGGCGCGCCCTTTTTTGTCGAAAAAGGGAAGGGCGCGCGGATTCAGGACGCCGACGGCAACGCCTATATCGACTATGTGCTCTCCTGGGGGCCGCTGCTCTTGGGCCACGCCCACCCCCGGGTGGTCGAGGCGGTTCAAAAGGCGGCGGCGGGGGGGACGAGTTTCGGCGCGCCCACGGCCCTGGAAACCGGATTGGCGGAGTTGGTGAACGCCGCGTATCCCTCCATGGAACTGCTGCGCTTCGTGAACTCGGGCACGGAGGCTACGATGTCGGCCATTCGCCTGGCGCGCGGCTTCACGGGGCGGGACGTGATCGTCAAGTTCGAGGGCTGCTACCACGGCCATGCCGACGGGCTGCTTGTGAAGGCCGGCAGCGGCGGCGCCACCCTGGGCGCGCCGGACAGCGGGGGCGTTCCCCGGGATTACGCGCGAAATACGGCGACGCTTCCTTTCAACGACATCGGCGCGGTGAGAGATTTCTTCGCCCGGCGAGGCGGCGACGTCGCCGCTCTCATCGTCGAGCCCGTGGCCGGCAATATGGGCCTCGTTCTTCCCGAGGACGGGTTTCTGCAAGCCTTGAGGGAGGAAACCGTCAAGGCGGGCGCCTTGCTCATTTTCGATGAGGTGATGACGGGTTTCCGGGTGGCGAGAGGCGGCGCGCAGGCGCTTTTCGGCGTCAAGCCGGATTTGACCACCCTCGGAAAAGTGATCGGCGGCGGGATGCCCGTGGGCGCTTACGGCGGAAGGCGCGAGGTGATGGAGTGCGTCGCCCCCCTGGGCGGCGTCTATCAGGCGGGCACGCTTTCCGGAAACCCCTTGGCCATGACGGCGGGAATCGAGACGCTGAAAATCATCGAAGAAGAGGGACTTCCGGAAGCGCTCGCCGGAAGGGTGAAGGCGCTTTCGGGCGGCGTGGCGGATGCGGCGAAGGAGGCGGGCGTTCCGCTCTCCGGCGCGCTGTGCGGGTCGATGTTCTGCGCGTTTTTTCAGGAAGGTCCGGTTCGGAATTTCTCGGACGCCATGCGCTCGGACGCGGGAAGGTATGCCAAATTCTTTCATTCTATGCTAAAAAGGGGCGTGGCATTCGCCCCGAGCCAGTTTGAAGTGGGGTTCATGTCCTCCGCCCATACGGATGAGAACGTGGAGGCCACGCTGGCCGCCGCAAAAGAGGCGTTCGCCGAGCTTTAGTCCATGAAGCTCGCGCGTCGGGGAGCCTGAGCGCGGTGCGAAAAGCAGGACGGCCGTCCGGCAAGCGGCAATCGCGAAAAAGCAGACTTTTCTTCTGGTTTTCGGCGGGCATTATCGCCTTGCTGCTGGGTTCCGCGTGGCTGGGCCAGGATGGATATCTCGCCGTCATCTCGAACAAGGGGCGGGTGGCGGAACTGAAAAAAGAGATCGGCGCAATCGAGGCGAAAAACAGGAAGTTGCGAACGGAGATTCGCTCCCTGCGCTCCGATGACCGGATGATCGAGAGAATCGCCAGAGAAGATTTGGGGCTGGTGAAAAAAGGGGAAACCGTCTATGAGTTCATTTCCTCGCAAAAATGATTTGACGTGGCCTCATCCGCGGGACGCGCGAATGTTCTTGAGAGAGCGCGAGCAGAGGCCGGCGAAGCGGCGGCGATGATGACGGGCTTCGCTTCCGGACGTTGGGAGGATGGCGGAGGCAGGGGTTTTGTTTTGAAAAATCCCGTCCTTGACAGAACGCCGCCGCGGGAGTAAACAGGACGGGTCGATGCGGGGTGGAGCAGTCTGGTAGCTCGTTGGGCTCATAACCCAAAGGTCGGAGGTTCGAATCCTCCCCCCGCTACCAAGCGAAACAGAAGGCCGCGGGTTCTCCCGCGGCCTTTTGCTTTCCGGTCGATGCTTCTCCGGTTCGCTCACGGTGGACGCGGACGCCTTTCCTCCGGGATCAGGCGCAGGCGCGGCTGCCCGCCCCATGCCGCGCGGCTGCCTGCGCGCCTCAGATGCTCTCGAGCCTTCCTGAAGTCGCCCTTGCGTATTATGATGCGGCGTCGTTCACGCCGCGAAAAATTGTTGGTTTTCCTCGGGCCGCGCGTATGGGGCTTTCCTTACGATATTTTCAAAAGCGAAGGGGGAAGGGAATGGCGGATAAAAAGGAACTCGGGCTGGCCATCGTCGGCTGCGGGGTCGTGGGGCGCATTCGGGGCGCGCTGGCGAGGGATTTTCCCGGAATCGGGTGGATCGGCCTCTCCGACATGAACGAGAAGGTCGGCGAGAACCTCAAGGCGGACATCGGGGCGGATTACTTCACGGCCGATTTCCGGGAACTCCTCGCGCGTCCCGAGGTGGACGCGGCGATCATCGCCACTTCGACCTGGGCGCACGTCGAGCCCACCCTCGCCGCGGCGGAGCGCGGCCTGCCCATGCTGATCGAGAAGCCGCTTGCCACGGACGCCCGCGAGTCGGCCGCCGTGCTCGAGGCCGTCGAATCGGCCGGCGCGGACGCCGTTGTCGGCTACACCCAGCGTTTTCGCCGGCGCTTCCTGGCCGTGAAGGATCGCGTCGAGAACGGCCAGATCGGCGACGTCACCGCGGCCGTCACGCGCGCCTTCATGAACCGGATGGCGCCGAGCGGGGAAGTCCGTCTCTCGCAGGATCGCCGTTTTCTGACGCCCATGGTCGTCTCCGGCACCCACAGCCTCGACATGTGCCTGTGGCTCATGGGCGACGCTCGGCCGGTCTCCATTTTCGCGCGATCGACCGAGGGGATACTGAGCGACCTCGGCACCAAGGACGCCACTTTCGGCGTGTTCACGATGGCGAACGGCGCCATCTGGAGCATGAACATCTGCTGGGCTCTGCCCAAGGAATGGCCCGGCGCGGTGTATGGTCTGGAAATCGGAATCGTGGGCACCAAGGGAGTCGTGGACATCGAAGATACGCACCGCGACGTGGTGATGGCGTCCGAACTCTCGCAGGGGCCCGCCTACCAGCCCGAGGATTTTGACCTGGAGGCGCGCCGCAACGTCGATTTTCTCACCAGCTTCCCTCCGGGCGACGTCTACGACGGAGAGCTCTGGGGGCCGATGCGCGAGGAGACGAACTCCTGGTTCCAGAGGATTTACTCGGGCAAGCGCACCCCCCACGCCACCGCCGCCGACGGGCATCGCAACCTCGTGCTGACCATGGCGATGGACCTTTCGGCCAAGCGAGGCGCCGAACTGAAGCTCCCCATCGATCCGGCGGAGCTGATGGCCGGCCTCGAAGCATAGGGGCGCGATCCGCTTTTCCCGGAGCCGCGCCAGGCGCTGGGCGGAGCCGAAGGAGTTTTTAAGGAAAAGACGAGGACATGGCGACGCGGGAATTGGGAATCATTCTGCACGGAGCGACGGGCGGCATCTGCTCTTCGCAGCATCTGGGGAACGCGCTCGCGCCCATCATCAGCGAGGGCGGGCTGGACCTCGGCGATGAGAAAATCCTGCCGAACCTGCTGCTCGTCGGCAGGAACGAGGAGCGGCTGGCGAACCTGGCGAAAGAAAACGGCGGTCTCGCATGGACGACCGGTCTCAACGAGGCGCTCGAAAACGCGGCCTATCCCGTCTTTTTCGACGCGGCGGCCACGCACTTGAGAGTGGGCGTATTGAAGCGCGCCATTTCCGCGTCGAAGCATATCTACGCGGAAAAGCCGGTGGCTCCCACCGTCCGGGACGGGATGAATCTTCTGCGGGCGGCGCGCGCCAAAGGCCTCAAGCACGGCGCCGTCGAGGACAAACTCTTCCTGCCGGGGTTCCTCAAACTACGTCGGGTCGTGGAAAGCGGCTTTCTCGGTCGCGTCATCGGCTTTCAGATTCAGTTCGGGTGGTGGGTGTTCGACGGGGTAGAGACCGAAGCTCAGCGTCCGAGCTGGAACTATCGAAAGGCGGAAGGGGGAGGACTCATCTCGGACATGCACCCGCACTGGCGCTACGTCATCGAAGGCATTCTCGGGCCCATCGCGCGCGTGGCCGCTCTCTCGTGGACGGGACAGCCCGAGCGCGTCGATGAGGCGGGGAGGCGCTTCGGCGTGGACGTCGAGGACAGCGCGCATACGCTTCTTGAGCTCGAAAGCGGCGCGCGGGGCGCGATTTCGAGCTCCTGGTGCACCCGGGTGCGGCGCGACGACCTGGTCACCTTTCAGGTGGACGGAACCGACGGCACGGCCGTTGCCGGGCTGAGACGCTGCTGGAAGCAGGCGGCGCGAGAGACGCCGGTGGTGCGGGGCTTTCTCATGGGCCGGGACGCGGACGCCATGGACGTTTCGGTGGATTACCGCGAGGGGTGGGAGGAAGAGCCCGCCCTCGCGCCCTACAAGAATCCCTATCGCTTCGACTGGGAGCGCTTTATCCGGCATATCGTGAAGGATGAGTCTTTGGACGCCGATCTGTCCGCCGGCGTCCGCGACGTTCGCCTGGCTGAAGCCTGTCTGCGCAGCGCGCGCGAAGGCGGCTGGGTGGAGATGACGCCGCAATAACGGGCGGCGGACGGAAGAGAGCGGAAGCGTTCGACGCGCGGGAGAAGGGAGCGTCACAGGCGGCTTTGACGCGGCGAGCGTCTTCAAGGCGATTGCCGGGATTTTATCCGACGGATGATGACGGCTCCTGGTTCCCGACGCTCCGCGCTCCCCGGCTCCGGTTGCTCGGGCGTTCAGCTTCATGCAGCTGAACGTGTCCTTGCGCGAGAACAATCGCGGCGGCGTTGGCGAGGTTGTAGGATCGGATCGGCCCGGGCATGGGCACGTAAATCCGCCGCTCCGGCCAGCGTTCGTGCCATTCGTGGGGCAGGCCGGTGTTTTCGTTTCCCAGTATCAGCACGTCGCCCTCGCGATACGCGGCCTCATCGAAGCGGGAGTCGCCGAACTTCGTGATCAGCCAGGGTTTTCTCTCGCCCAGCCATTCGAGGAAGAGAAGATCGCTTTCGTGGATGGTGAGCGTCAGGTTGGGCCAGTAATCGAGCCCCGCCCTTTTCAGGGCGCTGTCCGATATCTTGAATTTCGTGGGTTCGATGATGTGGAGATGCGCCTGCATTCCGACGCAAAGCCGGCCGATGTTTCCGGTATTCTGCGGAATCGCCGGATGATACAGCGCGACGTGGAGCATTCGGCCTAACCAAAAGCGGAGAGCGGGAAAGCGGGCGTCGTCACGAGACGGCGCCGCGAGCGCTCGTCTTGTCTATCGCGTCGGCGAGGATGTCCATCGCCTCGTCCGTCTGGCCCTCCGTCGTCGTGGCCGGAGGCACGAAGCGAAGAACGCTTCCCTCGCGCCGCTGGCTGAAGATGAGGCCGTTTTCCAGGCACCTGCGGTTGATCTCGCGTCCCTGTCTGGCGGCCGGCTTTTTGGAGCGTCTGTCCTCCACCAGCTCGACCCCCTGAAGAAGTCCCCGGCCCCGGACGTCTCCCACGATTTCATACTGCTCGCCCAGCCAGTCGAGGCGCTCTCTGAGGTGAGCGCCGATTTTTCTCGCCTTGGCGGGCACGTCTTCCTGCTCGATGACGTCAAGGCTCGCGACCCCTGCGGCGCAGGCGAGCGGGTCGTTGGTGTGCGAATGGGTGACGACGAACTCGGATGCCGCCACCTTGTCCTCCACCTCGGCGCTCGTCGAGACCGAGCTGATGCTCACGCCTCCGCCGAAGTGCTTCGCCAGCGTCACCACGTCGGGAGTCACCTCGTCCTTCTCGAAGCCGAACGTGGTCCCCAGTTTGCCGAGTCCCGTCTGCTCGTCGTCCACGATGAGGAGCATGTCGCGCGCCTCGCAGTTCTCCTTGAGCTTCTTGAGCCATCCGGGCGGCGGCTCCACCACCCCGCCCGCGCTGAACAGCGGTTCGGTGATGACGGCCGCGGGCCTGCTCGTCGTCTGGGCGTCGATGAGCTCGAAGCTCGTGTCGAGGCAGGCGATTTCGCAGTCGGGAAATTTCTGGCTCAAGGGGCAGCGGTAGCAATAGGGCGCGACCATGGCGAGGCTCCCGGGAGAAAGCGGCCCGTGTCCGCTGTGCCAGCCGGCGAAGGTGAGGGAGCGCGCCGTGTCGGAGAGGCCGTGAAAGCTGATGTGGGGGCTCGCCACCTCGAAGCCGCCGGTGAATTTTCGGGCGATCGTCACCGCCGCTTCGTTGGCGTCCGCGCCGGAGCCGAGAAACAGGCTTTTCTCGAGAGGAGGCGGCAGCAGCCGGCCGAGACGCTCCGCGAGGGCGATCTCCTGGTCGTTGAAGAAGCTGCTGTGCGCGTGGATGAGATTTTCGCAGCTTTTTTTGACGGCGGCCGTAATGGTGGGGTGGTTGTGTCCGAGCGCGGAGCACATTTGGCCTGAGTTGAAATCGATGTATCGCCTGCCGTTCACGTCCTCGACGGTGGAACCCTCGCCGCGCGTGAAGACGGGGCCCGAGAAAACCGATTTGTCCACCCGCCCGCGAAAACTGTATTTCCTCGCGGAATCGAGCAGGTCTTTTTCGCTTCGCATGGGCGTCGCCTCCATGGATAGCCGAAGGGGAGGACGCTCGCCGGGCGCGAACGTCTCTTTTCAGCCCGAGCGTGAACGCCGGCGGATGCCTTCATCCCCGGCGCGTCCTTTTGAGTCCCGCCGCGTCGGGCGAGCAATCCTTCGCCGGTTTGTGCTTTAATACTACCGCATATTCATTGATTCGGATATGGCTCATCCGCAAGGATGAGACGCATGGCGGCCCGTTGACGGCTTGCCGGCGAAGCCGCGCTGTTTCGAGCGTCGCGGAGGATGACTGCCGGGGGGAGTTCGGATGAACACGGCGGAGTTTTTGGCCCGAGCGGCCAGGGCTTGCGGAGATCGGCCGGCCATATCCGCGGGCGAGACTGTTCATTGCGCGTATGAGGCGCTTTTCCATCGGGTCGCCTCCATGGCGGGGCAGCTGCGCGAAGAGTTCGGACTCGAACCCGGGGATCGCGTGGCGCTCGCCATGAGGAATTGTCCGGCGTTTCTGGAGGTTCTCTACGCCGTATGGCACGCGGGCTGCTGCGCGGTGCCCATCAACGCGAAACTTCATCCGAAGGAGATGGCTTTCATCCTGGAGAACGCGGGCGCGCGCTGCTGTTTCGCCACCCCCGACCTCATCGGGGCGGTCGGGCCGCTTCTCGATGAAATCAAGACGCTGGAGCGCGTGATAGAGACCGATGCGCCCGATTATCTGGCGGCCCGGTCCCGGCGGCCGGCTCCCGTCGAACCCCGCAAGCCGGACGATTTGGCCTGGCTTTTCTATACGAGCGGCACGACGGGCAGGCCCAAGGGCGCCATGCTCACGCACCGGAACCTGCACAGCATGAGCCTGAGTTATTTCGCCGACGTCGATCCGATCTCGGAGAGGGACTGCATCCTGCACGCCGCGCCCATGTCCCACGGCTCGGGCCTCTACGCCGTTCCCCACGTGATCAAGGCCGCGAACAACGTCGTTCCCCGGAGCGGAGGGTTCGACCCCGAGGAGATTTTCCGTCTCATCGAATTCTACCCGGGCGTCACCATGTTTGCGGCGCCCACCATGGTGACGCGCCTGATTCAGAGCGAAGCGCTGAAGGACGCGGATACGGAGAATCTGAAGACCATCGCCTACGGCGGAGGCCCGATGTACGTGGAAGACCTCAAGAAAGCCATGGCGCGTCTGGGAAACAAGCTGGTGCAGATATATGGACAGGGGGAAAGTCCCATGACCATCACCGTCCTCTCCAGGGAGCGGCACGCCGATGCGAACCATCCGCGCCATGAGGCGCGGCTCGCCTCCGTCGGCGTTCCGCATACCGTGGTAGAGGTGCGCGTGGCCGATGAGGAGGACAAGCCCCTGCCGCCCGGAGAGGTCGGCGAGGTGCTGGTGCGCGGCGACGTCGTCATGAAGGGCTATTGGGAGGACGCCGAGGCCACGGCCCGTGCGCTCGGGGGCGGATGGCTTCACACGGGCGACGTGGGCGCGATGGACGAGGACGGCTTTCTCACCCTCAAGGATCGCTCCAAGGATCTCATCATCAGCGGCGGCAGTAACATCTATCCCCGCGAGGTGGAGGAGGCGCTTCTGCGCCACGAGAGCGTTCTGGAGGTCTCCGTCATCGGGCGGCCTCATCCGGATTGGGGGGAGGAGGTCGTCGCGTTCGTGGCGCTCAAGGGCGGGGAAAGCGTGAGCGAAGAGGAACTCGATGATTTGTGCCTTCAGCGCATCGCGCGCTTCAAGCGCCCCCGGGCGTATCGCTTCATCGAGAGTCTGCCCAAAAACAATTACGGCAAGGTGCTGAAAACGGCGCTTCGGGAGGCGCTGGACCGCGAGTCCCGGGAAAACGTCAGGTGACGGAAGCGGGCGTTGGCCTCTTCCATGAGGTCGATGCGCGCGAGTGGGGGTCGAAAATCATGAAGAAGGAAGATTCCGGGTGATGAGAGGCGCCGCGCCGGAAGCGGAGGCGTTGAGAATCTCCCGGCTTCGGGCGGCGTATTCCTCGGACGCGCGCGCTCCCTCGGACACCGTTCACGCGGTTTGCGAGCGAATCGCCGCGCGCGGCGAGGACGGCGTGTGGATTCACGTCGAGCCGAGAGGCAAGCTGTCGGCGCGCGCGCGGGAGTTGGAGGCCCGCGGCCCGGACGCTCGGGAGCTTCCTCTTTACGGCGTTCCCTTCGCGGTGAAGGACAATATCGATGTTGCGGGCGTTCCGACGACGGCGGCGTGTCCCGAATACGCCTGGACGCCTGAAAAGAATGCGCCCTGCGTGGAGCTTCTGCTCGACGCAGGGGCGATCTTCATCGGAAAGACGAATCTGGATCAGTTCGCGCTGGGACTCACGGGCGCGCGCACGCCGTACGGGGTGGCCGGCAATCCGTTTCACGAGGACTACATTCCGGGCGGTTCGAGCTCGGGCTCGGCCGTTGCCGTCGCGGCGGGTCTGGCGAGTTTCGCGCTCGGAACCGACACGGCCGGCTCGGGCAGGGTTCCCGCTGGGTTCAACAATATCGTGGGGCTGAAACCCTCCCGGGGGCTGGTGAGCGCGCGGGGAGTGGTTCCCGCCTGCCGCACGCTCGATTGCGTCTCGGTCTTCGCCCTGGAGATTTCGGACGCCCTTCGCGTCTTGAAGGTGATGGCCGTTCCCGATGCGGGGGACGCTTACGGCCGCGCGCTTCCGGCGGGAGCGTCTTTGGAGGCGGTCGCCGATTTGCCCGAAAGCCTGAAAGCGGGCGCGCCGCTTCCCGCGCAAAGGGAGTTCCTGGGCGACGATGAAGCGCGGCGGGTTTATGAGAGCGGGCTCGCGCGCATCGAGGAGATGGGCGTGAGCGTTGAAGAGGTCGATTTTTCACCGCTCTACGAGGCGGCGGAGCTCATATACGGAGGCCCTTGGATGGCGGAGCGGCTGGCGGCGATTGAAGAATTTTTTCAGGAAAAGCCTGAATCTCTTCATCCCGTCACACGGGAGTTGATGGCGGACGCCGCTCGCTATTCGGCGGTCGACGCCTTCCGGGCTTTCCACCGTCTGGAGGAGTTGAAGCGCGAGGCGGAAGAAATCTGGCGGAGCGTTGATTTTCTCGCTACGCCCACCACGCCCACGGCCTACACGATAGCGGAGGTGGACGCCGCCCCCGTCGCCCTGAACGCGAATTTGGGAACCTATGCGAATTTTGTGAATCTGCTTGATCTCTCCGCCGTGGCCATACCCAACGGCTTCTACGCGAACGGGCTTCCCATCGGCGTCACCCTGATCGCGTCCGCCTTCAGGGAGGGCTTCCTGTGCGGCGTGGCGGAGAATTTTCTGGCGAGGATGAGGGAGGGCGTCGAATGAAGCGGCTGGGTTTTGTGGGAGTCGGGGCGATGGGCGGCCGCATGGCGCCGCATCTGCTGCGCGCGGGCCATGAGGTGGGCGTGGCGGACGTCAGAGAGGAGGCCGTCGAGCGCGCCGTTTCTCATGGCGCCTTTCGGGCGTCCGGGCCGGCGGAACTCGCCGCGACGTGCGAAATCGTGTTCACGTCCCTGCCGACGGGGGCGGAAGTGAACGACGTCTACATGGGGGAGGGCGGTCTGATGGAAGCCGTCGGCGAAGGCGGCCTGCTGATCGATCTCTCCACGGTGGCGCCCGAAACGAGCCGCTCGCTCGCCGGGGAGGCGGCCTCGCGCGGCGCCCGGGCGATTGACGCGCCCGTCTCGGGCGGGGTGATGGGCGCGGAGGCGGCGAGCCTCACCATCATGGTCGGCGGCCCGCAGGAGGCGTTCGACGCGGCGCGGCCCGTTTTGGCGCTTCTGGGGAAGAAGGTTATCCACGTGGGAGATCACGGCGCCGGGCAGGTGGCGAAGCTCTGCAACAATCTCATCGCCGGCGTCACCATGGTGGCCGCGGCGGAGGCGTTCGCCATGGGTAGGGCGTCGGGCGTGGATCCGAAGATTCTTCATGAGGTGATACGCGCGAGCAGCGGGGGCGGCTGGGTGATGGAAAAAGACCCGCCGTATCCCGGCCTCGTCGATGACGCGCCTTCGAGCAAAGGGTTCGAGGCGGGCTTTACGGTCGATTTGATGCTCAAGGACACGTCTTTGGCCGTCTCCGCGCTGATGTCCCTGGGGCTGCCGTGTCCCGCGGGCTCCGCCGCGAATCATGTCTACCGCATGGCTTCGCGCGGCGGTCTGGGGGGATTGGACTTCGCCGCGGTGAGCATGTTGCTGGGGGCGGCCGAACGCTCCCGATGATGGGCGAATTTCAGGAATCCGTCCTCAAGGCGCGAAGGCCGGGTGGGCGCGCGAAGGGTTTTCCGCCCTGAATCGCCGGAAATGCCCCTTTGACTTGGGCGATGCGATGTTTTACAAAGGCGGGATACCATATTCGATTCGGTGGATTTGCGAGAGGCGTTTCACCTTGATTCGCCTCGTTGAAGTCCCGGAGGGGACTGATTTTACGCGATAGATCTTTCAGGCGAGCGCATTTCGGATTTTCACAAAAAGGGGGGCAGGCCATGAAAAAAGCCGAATTGAAGCGGGACGCTCCGAAGACGGGGAAGAAATCAAGGCGCAGTTTTCTGAAAAAGGCAACGCTGGGCGCGGCGGCGGCCGGCGCGGCGGCCGTCTCCTTTCCCAGCGTCGCGCGGGCGAAGACGGTCAGGCTCAAGATGCAGGGCGCCTGGGGCGCCAAGAGCGTGTTCAACGACATGGCGAAGGAATACGTGGACAGGGTCCACGAGATGGCGGGCGGCAGCCTGAAGATCGACTATCTGGTCTCCGGCGCCGTGGTCAAGTCCTTCCGCGTCCAGGACGCCGTTCACCGGGGCGTGCTCGACGCCGGTCATCAGGTGTCGGTGTATTGGTATGGAAAGAGCAAGGTGGCCTCCCTGTTCGGCACCGGCCCGGTGTTCGGCCAGAACGCGCATCACACGCTGGCCTGGATGTACAGGGGCGGCGGCCTCGAACTGTACAACGAGCTCATCAGCAAGCTCGGCCTCAACACGGTGGGCTTTTTCTGCATGCCGATGCCGACCCAGCCGCTCGGCTGGTTCAAGAAGCCGATCAAGACCTCCAAGGACATGGTGGGCCTCAAATACCGCACGGTGGGCCTGGCGGCCGACCTGATGCAGTCGATGGGGGTGAAGGTGACGCAGCTGCCGGGCGGCGAGATCGTGCCGGCGCTCGAGCGCGGCGTCATTGAGGCGTTCGAGTTCAACAACCCCACGGCGGACAAGGACTTCGGCGCGCACGACGTGAGCAAAACCTACATGATGGGCAGCTACCATCAGGCGGCCGAGTTCTTCGAGATCATCTTCAACAAGAAGAAGTTCAACGCGCTCTCCAAGGAGCACCAGGCCATCCTGCGAATCGCGGCCGAGGCTGCTTCTTCCGCCAACTACTGGACGGCGATGGATCGCTACTCGAAGGATCTGCAGTGGCTGAAGAGCAAAGCGGGCGTCAACGTCTACAGGACGCCCAAGGGCGTCATGGTGGATCAACTCAAGGCGTGGGACAAGATGCTGGTTCGGCTCGAGAAGGATCCCTTCTTCAAGAAGGTGGTGAAATCCCAGAAGGAATTCGCGCATCGGGTCGCCTACTACGAACTGCTCAACTCCGCGGACTACAAGCTCGCCTTTGAGCATCACTTCCCGGGAGAGCTCGGATTCTAGCGCCGCGGCGACGTTCTCCGCGCAATGAATGAGGAAGTCCGGTCAGGGGCGGCGCCGTCTGGCGTCGCCCCTGCGCTTTGAATGCCCTCTGGCAGGCGGTCGGGGAAGGCCTTATGAATCGGGTTCTGCGCTTCATCGACAAGCTCAGCATGTGGACGGGCCATGCGTTCGGCTGGTGCATTCTGGTGCTCACCTTCGCGGTGAGCTACGAGGTGCTCGTCCGAAAGGCGTTTCGTGCGCCCACCGCCTGGGCATTCGACATCAGCTACATCATGTATGGCGCCCTGTTCATGATGGCGGGCGCCTACACGCTTTCGCGCGACGGCCACGTGCGCGGCGACGTGGTGTACCGCCTGCTCTCTCCGCGCAAGCAGGCCTGGGTGGAATTTTTCCTGTATTTCATCTTTTTCTTCCCCGGAATCCTGGCGTTGATTTACGCCGGATACGACTACGCGGCGGAATCCTGGAGCTACCGTCCCTATGGGTTTGAAGGGCCGAGGGGGGAGATCAGCATCAACAGTCCGGCGGGCGTCCCTGTGTCTCCGCTCAAATCGATTCTGCCTCTTTCCGCGGTGTTCCTCCTGTTTCAGGGAGTCGCCGAGGTGATTCGATGCGTTCAGTGCATCAAGACGGGAGAGTGGCCCAAGCGTCTCCATGACGTGGAGGAAACGGAGACCATATTGCTTAAAAAGGCTCGGGAGCAGGCGCAGAAAGCCGGGGAGTCGGGCGAAGGCGCCGCCTCATGACCGACCCTCAGGTAGCCATGCTGATGATGGGCCTGTTCATCGTGTTCGTTCTGCTCGGCTTCCCCATCTGCTTCACCTTGGTCGCCATGGGCGTGGGCTTCGGCTACTACGCCTACGCCCAGCCGAATCAGCTCGACCACATTTTTCAGAACCAGATTTTCGATCTGCTCGTGAACCAGACCTATTCCGTGATGATCAACGACGTTCTGGTCGCGGTGCCGTTGTTCCTGTTCATCGGCTACATCCTCGAGCGCGCCAACATCGTGGACAGGCTGTTTTACGCGCTCAACATCGCGGCGAGGGCGGTTCCGGCCTCCATGGCGGTGGCGGCGCTGGCGACCTGCGCGATTTTCGCCACGGCCGTGGGCATCATCGGAGCGGTCGTCACGCTCATGGGCCTGCTCGCGCTCCCCGCGCTCCTCAAGGCGGGCTATGACACCAGATTCGCGGCGGGCGTCATCTGCGCGGGCGGTTGCCTCGGCATTCTCATTCCGCCGAGCATCATGCTGATCGTCTATTCGGCCACGGCGGGCATTTCGGTGGTCAAACTCTACGCAGGAGCCATTACGCCGGGGTTCATGCTGGCCGGCCTTTACATGATTTACGTGATGGGTCGGGCGTTTTTGACTCCCTCGCTCGCGCCGAAGCCGCCGAAGGAGCAGTGGGACATCCCGATCGGGGAGTTGGCCGTCATGCTGCTGACTTCCTTCATCCCGCTGGCCGTTCTCATCACGGCGGTGCTGGTTTCCATCCTTTTCGGCTGGGCGACGCCGACGGAGGCGGCGGCCGTGGGCTCCTTCGGGAGTCTGACGCTGGCCCTGAGCTACCGCGAATTGACGTGGGAGCGCCTCAAGGAATCCGTGTTCCTGACGGTGCGCACCTCCGCCATGGTTTGCTGGCTCTTCGTCGGCTCCTGGACGTTCGCGTCGGTGTTCTCCTATCTGGGCGGCCACGCCTTCATCGAAGAGACGGTGAAGGCCATGAACCTCTCGCCCATATTGTTCCTGCTTCTGGCGCAGTTCATCATTTTTCTTCTGGGTTGGCCGCTGGAGTGGAGCGAGATCATCATCATCTTCGTGCCGATCTTCCTGCCGCTGCTTGATGACTTCGGCGTCGATCCTCTTTTCTTCGGCATCCTGGTGGCCCTGAATCTCCAGACGTCGTTCATGACGCCGCCCATGGCGATGGCGGCCTACTATCTGAAAGGGGTTTCGCCGCCCCACGTGCAGCTCATGGACATCTTTCGCGGCTGCTTTCCGTTCCTGTTCATGGTGTTTCTCTCGATGGCGCTGCTTTACATCTTTCCGGAAATCGCGTTCTGGCTTCCCAACGCGCTCGGCTACAAATAGGATTTTGGCGGTTGGGAGAAAGTCTGAGCGAATGCCCTCGAAAGCGGCGCGAAGCGGATTGGCGGGAAAGGCGCTTTGATGGAAGAGATCAATCCGGCCCGGATGAGTGCCCTTTGCGCCGTGGAGGCGATACGCGCAGGCGAATTGACGTCGGAGGAACTCGTCGCGGCGTGTCTGGCGCGCGTCGAGGCGCATGAGGAGCAAATCGGCGCCTGGGCGCAGCTGGATGCGGACTTCGCCCTGACGCAGGCGAGAGAGGCCGACCTCTCCAGGCGGGAAGGACATGCCCTCGGGCCGCTTCACGGCGTCCCCGTCGGAATCAAGGACATCATCGACACGTCCGACCTGCCCACGGAGGACGGCACGCCCCTGCACGCTGGCCGCCAGCCCGCCGAGGACGCCTCGGTCGTCTCCCTGCTCAAGGACGCCGGCGCCGTCATCCTGGGCAAGACCGTGACGACGGAGCTCGCCGTCTATTCCCCCGGCAAGACGGCGAACCCCCACGATCCGAAGCGCACGCCCGGCGGGTCGTCGAGCGGCTCGGCCGCCGCCGTCGCCTCCTTCATGGTTCCCGTAGCGGTCGGCACCCAGACCAACGGCTCCGTCATCCGGCCCGCCTCTTTTTGCGGCGTCCATGGGTTCAAGCCCACGTTCGGGAGAATTTCGCGGCACGGCGTCCTTCCGCAGTCGAGGCCGCTCGATCACGTGGGCGTTTTCGGGCGCTCGGTCGAGGACGTCGCCTTTCTGGCGGATCAACTCATGGTGTTCGACGAGCGCGATCCAGACATGCGGCATCGCGCGGCCCCGAGGCTGCTGGACGCCGCCCTCTCGGAGCCTCCGGCGACCCCGCGTCTGGCGTTCGTGAAAACGCCCGTCTGGGATCAGGCCGACGAGGACGCGCGCGCGGCCTTCGAGGAGCTGGCGGCGCATCTGGGCGAGGAGGCGGAGGAGATCGACCTGCCCGATCACTTCAGGAGCGCGATTGATTGGCATCGAATCATCCTGGAGGCGGACCTCGCGCGGAGGTTCGAGGTGGACTACGAGCGGGGCAGGGAGAAGATGAGCGATGTTTTATGCGGGATGATCGAGCGCGGCCGAAAATGCCTCGCGGTGGACTACAACCGGGCGGTGGAGCGGGTGCCCGTGCTGAACGGCCTGCTGGAGGAGGTGTTTCATTGGTGCGACGCCATCCTCACTCCGGCCGCCCCCGGCGAGGCGCCCGTCGGTCTCGATTCGACGGGAAGTCCCGTTTTCTGCACCATCTGGACGCTGTGCGGAACGCCGGCGGTCACGCTCCCCTTGCTCGAGGGGAGCAATGGAATGCCCATCGGGGCGCAACTCGTCGGGCCGAGGGGAGACGACGCCAGGCTCCTGCGGACGGCGAAATGGCTGGAGTCCAGAATCGGCGAATGATTGATTTGACGGCTTGCCGGGATTCGCGCGGTTCTCACGCTCGCTTCGGGAGCGGGAGTTTGAAACCGGCGCGCGATCTGGCAGAATGCGCGGAATTCACGAGGGGTCGAATTCATGGAAAATATCGTCGCCGGCCTGATAGCCGCTTTTCTCGTCATCGTTTTTCTGGCCTTCTATGCGGTCAAGATAGCGTCCATCCCCCTTTGGCTCATCATCGGCGGCGTGATCGCCATGATTCTGTTCGATTTCAGGGACTCTTTGACTGACTCCCAAAACGGGGAATGATCGATCCCTCCTCTGATACCCTTCACCGATAACCTCACACTTGGCTTTTTTGGCAAGCTCGGGTTGGGGCCTGTCTCTGCGCGATAAACGGAGCCGATGAGTGCGCTTGTTCGCTCCATTCCGGCGAAGAATTATTCGACGATTTCCGGCTCGCCGTCGCCCGTCCAGGCGATGGCCGTCATCGAGACTTCCGCGTCGGCGACGGGGGAGGTCCCGGGAATCTGAATGGCGGTGAAGGCGGGCCTTCGCTTCGGAAAGTATTTTCTGAACAAGGGTTCGAGCGCCGAAAGATGGGCGATGTTTTTGAGGAACAGCGTCAGGTGCGCCACCCGGCTCATCCCGGAGCCGGCGGCTTTCATCGCGCTCTCCATCCGGTCCAGAATCTTCAGCCCCTGGAATAGCGCGCCTCTCGCGGCCGGGGAGGATTCTTTCGGCAGTTTTTTCCGAAGCGCCGCCCCCAGTTCGCTTTTTTTCCGAACGGGATCGCCGTTCCCGTTGAGGCCGACCAGGCCGGAGAGGAACAAAAGACCGCCCGCCCCGACGCCCAGGCTCATGCGCGCGCCCGGCTCATCGTCTCCGCGAATCACCTCGCGCTTCATCCGGGTTCCGTTCATCAGTGCCGTCGGCTCGATCTCGATTTTCTCTCCTTTGTGGCCGACTTCCGCTACCTGCATCACCGTAAGCGCCGGCGGATCTTTTGGGAAAAATCGCTCATGGACGCGGTGGAAGGTGGGGAAGTCGCGCATGTCCTGAAGGTAGACGGTGAGGTTCAGGACGTTTGCGAGGGAGGAGTCCGAACCTTCCAGGTGCTTGCGGATCAGGTCATAGACGAACCACGTTTGCGCGGCGATGGGGCCGTTTCTGCTGTCCTCGTGGCTTTGGCCGACGGAGAGGAAGCGGCCTTCCTCGGGAATGTCGGGATAGTTGCGAATGAGGGGAGCGCCGGGCCTGGAGGTGTCCGTCGGAATCTGGCCGGCGACGAAAAGATAGGGCCCCGCGCCCACCACGTGCGAGAAGTGCGCGGCGGCGGAATGCGCTATCGAGCCTTCGTGAACCATTCTTTTGCCCAAAATTTTCGCCGCTTCGGGGCGCAGGGCGATGCCGTCGATGTTGAAGCGGACGGCGCGCTCCGGGTCGAACGCGCCCATGCCCACGGCGGTGCTCGGCGTGGGGGCTTCGGGTTCGTAGTGGCGTCTGATGCCGTCGAACACCGGGAAAAAGCGCTTGTCGAGCTGGTAGAGGTGAAGCCTGAGCAGATGGTCCAGCCCGCCGCCGCGCGCTTCGAGCGTTTTCCGCGCGCTCTCGTAGGCGGCGATGGCCTGTGCGCCGACGGGCGCTTCGATTCTGTCGACCCAGGGATGGTTTGCGGCGCGCCCGGGCCCCTTGCCGCCGATTTCGGCATACGAGGAGCAGACCTTCCCCGTCTCCGGGTGGGCTCCCATCCGACCGCTGAAGAACAGAAATGGCCCGGCTGAAACGCACCGGGGCCACTTCGCGTGGTCCGAGAAGAATTTTTTGGACACTTTTATCGCGCCTCCACGACGGGCGGGGGGCGAAACGCCGTAATTTCAGGGAGCGCTCCCTCATAGCGTTCAACCTCGACGAGGGCGCTGTGCGCGCTGGGTCCCTGGCCCAGGCGCGAGGTTCCCTTGTCGGGCGTCAGGACGTTCGGATTCCCGTGCTTGTCGAGCGATCCGATTTTCCCGGGCTCCAGCGGGTCATACCATGCGCCCGTGGAGAGCTGGATGACGCCCGCGAGCAGTCCGTCCGAAATCACGGCGCCCGCGAGAACGGCCCCGCGATCGTTGAAAATTTTGATGATATCCCCGTCGCGGACGCCCCGCGCGGCGGCGTCGTCGGGGTGAATCCAGGCCGGCTCCCTGCCGTTGATTTTGCTTTCGAGGCTGAGAGCGCCGTTGTCCATCTGCCCGTGCAGCCTCGCGCGGGGCTGGTTCGAGATCAGGTGCAGCGGAAACTTCTCCGCCCGTTCGCTTCCCAGCCATTCCGCCGGTTCGAGCCAGGCGGGGTGGGGCGGGCAGTCAGGATACCGAAAACGCTCGATGCGCCCGGAATAGATTTCGATTTTTCCCGAAGGCGTCTTGAGGGCGTTTTTCTCCGGGTCTTCCCTGAAATCGGCGAGATAGACGTACGGCGTCTCCGGCGGGGCGACTTCGGCGTGCCCCGTCTCCCAGAAATGCGCGAACGTGTCGAGCGTCACGCCCTGGGAGGCGGCTTTCCGGCGCGCTTCCTCGTAGATGCGCCGTATCCACTCCATCTCGCCTCGGCCTTCGGTGAACGACTCCCTGAAGCCGAGCCGCTCCGCGAGGTCCGAGAAAATGTCGAAATCATGCCGGGCCTCGCCGATCGGCTCGATCACCTTGCGCATGGCCATGATGAAGCGATCCTTCGAGCTCGACCCGATGTCGTTGCGCTCGAGCGTGGTGGTCGCCGGCAAAACGATGTCCGCGTGGCGCGCCGTGGAGGTCCACCAGGGATCGTGAACGACGATCGCTTCCGGCCGCCGCCACGCCTCGACGAGGCGATTCAGGTCCTGATGATGATGGAAAGGGTTGCCGCCGCACCAATAGACCATCCTGATGTCCGGATAGACGCGGCGCTCGCCGTTGAAGTCGTATGCCTCGTTCGGGTGGAGCATCATGTCCGCGATGCGGGCGACGGGGATGAAGCTTCGCGTCGGGTTCTTCCCGGCGCTCATGCTGGGCGAGGCGATGTGCTCGCGCGGAATCGCCCGCCCGCCCATGCTCCCGTAGCCGAAGCCGAACCCGCCGCCGGGCAGGCCGATTTGCCCGAGCATGGCGGCGAGCGTGGTCGTCATCCAGAACGTCTGCTCCCCGTGATCCCCGCGCTGGAGAGACCAGTTCGTGTTGATCATGGTTCTCGCGCGCGCCATGCGCCGGGCGAGGCCGGCTATGGCGTCCGGGGCGATCCCGGTAATTTCGGCGGCCCAGTCCGCGCTTTTGGGCAGGCCGTCGGTCTTTCCCGTCAAATAGGCTTCAAACTTCTCGAAGCCGACGCAACACCGGGCGAGGAAGCCCTTGTCGTGCAAATCCTCGCTCAAAAGAACATGGGCGAGGCCGAGCATCAGGGCCACGTCCGTGTTGGGGCGCACGGGGAGCCACTCGGCGTCGAGAAAATCGGGCGCGTCGTCTTTGATCGGGCTGACGTTGACGAATTCCACGCCGTTCGCCTTCGCCCTTTCGAGCCAGAGCGCCAGGGTGTGCTCCCCGGCGCCGCCCGAGGAGACCTGCGCGTTCTTCACGGGAACCCCGCCGAACATGACGAACAGCCCGGTGTCTCTCGCGATGCCGTCCCACGTCGTGATGCGGCCCGAGCAGGCATTCGTGTCTCCCAGAATATGGGGCAGGATGACGTAGCCCGCGGCGATGCTGTAGGTGGTCACCTGATCCGTGAAGCCGCCGCAGCAATTAAAAAATCTCTTCACCAGGGTGTTCGCGTGGTGGAAGCGGCCCGCGCTCGCCCAGCCGTATGAGCCTGCGAAAATGGAGGGGTTGCCGTGCTCGGTCTTGACGCGCCTGATCTCATCGGCGACCCGTTGGAGGGCGAAGTCCCAGGAGACGGGAACGAAAGGCTCGGCGCCGCGCCCGGCGGTATTTTTTCCCGGTCCCCCTTCGAGCCAACCTGCGCGGATCATCGGCTGCGACACGCGGCTCTCGTCGTAAACGGCGCTTTGAATCGACTCGAGGATGGGGGAGGGCGCCGGGTCCTTGGCGAACGGCTCGAAGCCCACCATGCGCCCGTCCCGGACGTGCGCCTGAAACGCCCCCCAGTGGGAGCTGTGCGGACGTTTTTCAACCGCGTTTCGTCCGTCGGGCATCGAATGATCTCCTCCGCAATCTCGGGCCGGTTTCATGGCTTGGCGTCCGTCGAATGAGTATATCACGGGCGGGGAATAAATCCCCGCTCCCAGAGGCTCCTGCGGCCGGATAAGTCGGCGGGAGGGTGATTTCAGCGGCGGAGTGTGCCATTGTTTTATCCCGCACCGCCATTTGTTCACCAGTCGGAGAGGACGCTCATGGACTTGCTCACGCGAATGGCCGGGGAAATCGGGCGATTGTTGCAGGAGCGAAAACAGACGGTCGCCGTTGCGGAAACGTCCGCGGGGGGGCTGGCGTCGTCCGCCCTGCTCGTCGTTCCGGGAGCTTCCGCCTACTACATGGGCGGCGGCGTGCTCTACACCTATGATTCGAGGAGCATTCTGCTCGGTTTGCCCGAGGACGCCTTCGCGGGACTGCGGCCGGCCACGGAGGCCTACGCGGCGCGGCTGGCCGAGGCGATGAAGGACAGGCTGGGAGCGACGTGGGGATTGTCCGAAACCGGAGCCGCCGGCCCCTCGGGGAACCGGTATGGAGACGCGCCGGGGCATTCGTGCATGGCGGTTTCCGGTCCGGTGAGCAAGGCGATGACGCTGGAGACGGGCGGCGCGGATCGGGAGGCGAACATGTGGGCGTTCGCGGAGGCGGCGCTCGGTCTGCTCAAGGAGGCGGTGGAGCGAAGTTAAACCACATGGAGACGACGCGATATGTTTCACGCCCTGGTTCTGGAGGAAGAGGAAGGAAAAGTCCGATCGTCGATTCAGGAGCTCGATGAGGCGAGCCTGCCGGACGGAGACGTGACGGTCGCCGTTGATTATTCGACGCTCAACTACAAGGACGGGATGATACTGGGCGGCGTCGGGCGATTGGTGCGCCGCTATCCCCACGTGCCGGGCATTGATTTCGCGGGCGTCGTGGAGCGGAGCGCGCATCCGGATTATCGCGCCGGGGACAAGGTGATTCTCACCGGATGGCGGGTCGGCGAGGCGCGCTGGGGAGGATACGCCCAGAAGGCGCGGGTCCAAGGGGACTGGCTGGTTCATCTGCCGGAGAATTTATCGACGAGGCAGGCGATGGCGCTCGGCACGGCGGGCTTCACGGCCATGCTTTCCGTTCAGGCGCTGGAGGATCACGGCCTCGGCGCGAAGGACGGCGAAGTTCTGGTGACGGGCGCCGCCGGCGGGGTGGGTTCGGTCGCCGTGGCTGTTCTCGGGCGGCAGGGGTATGCCGTCACCGCGTCAACGGGCCGGGAAGAGACCCATGAATACCTGACGGCGCTGGGCGCTTCGAGCATCATCGCCCGGAGCGAACTCTCCGAGGGGGCGAAGCGGCCACTGGAGAGCGAGCGCTGGGCGGGATGCGTCGATTCGGTGGGCGGCGCGACGCTCGCGCGCCTGCTGACGCAGATGAAATACGGGGGTTCCGTGGCGGCGGTGGGCCTCGCCGGCGGGAGCGCGCTCGAGACGACGGTGATTCCGTTTCTCCTGCGGGGCGTGAACCTCCTGGGCATCGATTCCGTCATGTGCCCCCGTGAGCCTCGTCAGAAGGCGTGGGCGCGGCTCGCGGAACAGACGCCGATGGACAAGCTCGAGTCCATGATCACCGAAGCCGCGCTTTCCGATTTGCCCGGTCTGGGCGCCGACATCCTGAAAGGGCGGGTGAGGGGCCGCGTGGTGGTGGACGTGAACGCCTAAGACTTCTTTCTTCTCGTCAGCTCTCTGTCGAGCGACGCGGCGAATTTATGCCGATCCGCCGGGGCCATGGGCGGCGGGCCGCCCTGAACGATCCCGCCCGAGCGCATCTCCATCATGAAATTTCTGAGCGAGAGCCGCTCGCCCGCGTTCTCCTCCGTATAGACCTCGCCTCGGGGGTCGATGGCCAGCGCGCCTTTCTCGACCGCCTTCGCCGCGAAGGGAACGTCCGCGGTGATGACGAAGTCGCCGGCGTTCAGGTGCTTGATGATATAGGCGTCGGCGGCGTCCGGCCCGCCGGGAACCCGCATCGTGGAGAGGGAGGGAACGTCCGGCGTCCTCAGCTTCATGTTGGCCACCAGCGTGGTAGGGATGCC
Organism: bacterium; assembly: GCA_965242545.1. Lineage (GTDB taxonomy): Bacteria > UBA8248 > UBA8248 > UBA8248 > UBA8248 > Bin107. Next base: position 1,875,172 of record OZ251456.1, on the reverse strand, counting down.
GAGCCGATCGGCGGTTCTGTAGAGAATCTCCTTGACTTCCTGCGGACAGGCGTCCGCGTCCACCCATATTTTCACGTGTTTTTCCTTGATCCGTGGCGCTTCGTCACCGCGGCGTCTTTATAGTATGATGTTTCTAATACGATACGCCGGATCGGGGCAATATGAATGCGTGAGGAGGAGCGTCATGTCCGCGCCGCAGGAAAGCCGCGAGAAAGTCGCGGCGCGAATCAGCGAGATGGCTTCTGAAATCTACGGCGTGCCGCAGGATGAATTCGGGCTCGGGACGGCGGACGAATGCGCCCGGATGCTGCGAATTCTCTCCGGAATAGAAGTGAAGACCACCGATGAGCCGTTTCTCCCCCTGCTTGAAAAGGCGGCGTCCGACGAGGACGCGAAATGAGCGAATACTGGAAACTCTCCTTGAGCGAGGGTTTGCGCAGGATGGAGGAGGGGACGCTCGGCGCGGCGGAGTGGACGCGCTCTCTTTTGTCGCGCATTGATGCGTGCGAGGACAAGGTGAAGGCCTGGGCGCAGGTGGATGCGGAAGGCGCGCTTGAGGCGGCGGAGCGGATAGACGGCGCCCGAAGCGGCGGGGAAAGCCTTGGCCCTCTGGCCGGCGTCCCATACGCGGCCAAGGACATTATCGACGTTCGGGGGCTCAGGCGCGAGGCGGGGACGGAAATTCTCAAGGGCGAAACGGCCGCCGAGGACGCCGCTTGCGCGGCGCGCTTGAGGGGCGCGGGCGCGATTGCCCTGGGCAAGGCGGTGACGACGCCCTTCGCCCAGGGAGACCCCTCCATCACGCGCAACCCCTGGAACCTGGAGCGCAGCCCGGGCGGCTCGAGCAGCGGCTCGGCGGCGGCCGTGGGCGCGGGCATGGTTCCCGTCGCTCTGGGCAGCCAAACGACGGGCTCCACCCTTCGCCCCGCCGCGTATTGCGGGGTGCCGGCCCTCAAGCCCACCTACGGGCGGATTCCGAGGACGGGCCTCATCAAGGTTTCGTGGAACTTCGATCACGTGGGCGTCATCGCGCGAACGGTGGAGGACATCGCCAGGATTCTGGAAGTCGCGGCCGGCCCCGACGGGGCGGATCACAGCGCCGCGCAGGCCCCGCCTCCTTCCGCGACGACGGCGCCCCGAAAGCCGAAGAGAATCGCGTGGCTGAAGAGCATTCTCGAGCTGGCGAGCGAGGAGGTTTCCGAGTGGACGGAGCGGGCCGTGTCCCGAATAAAATCGCAGGGCGTCGTCGTCGAGGAGGCGGAGCTGCCCTTGAGTCTGGAGGAGATCAACGCGGCGCACTTTATCGCCCGCTGCGTGGACGCTGCGTCCTGCCATCAGGATTTATACGAGGCGCATAGGGAGGAGCTGCCGCCTTACGTGCGCAGAAGCCTGACGATTGGATACATGACGCCCGCCGTCCATTACGTGAGGGCGATGCGCGTTCGCGCGAATTTCACCCGGAAAATGGACGACCTGATGAGCCGGTATGATCTGCTGACGCTGCCCAGCTTCGGCGCGGGGCCGCCTCCCTGGAAGGAGTCCACGGGCAGCCCCGCGTTCCTGCAGCCGCTCACCTTTTCGGGACAGCCCGCGCTCACCCTGCCTTTGGGACGCGGAGACATGAACCTTCCCCTGGGGATTCAGTTCGGCGCCGCGCGCTTCGGGGAGGAGAAACTCCTCTCGACGGCGCGCTGGTTCGAGAGCGAAATGGGCTGGCTGGCGGAGTTTCCCGATCTATAGGACGGAATGGGCTTGACGATGCGGGGAGTCTGACGATGAGCGAAGCGGGGCTTGAAGCGGCGGCGGAGACGGCGGACGGCGCGAGACTCAAAATGATCGACGTGGACATTCATCCCCGGATGAACGGGATGTTCCAGCTCCACCCCTATCTCTCCGAGGCGTGGCGAAAGCGCATGGGCGTGGCGCCGCTCAGTTCCGCGAAGGACCCGAACACCGCGAGAAACGTCTTTTCGATACCGAAGCGCTGGTATTATCACCCCCACGGCGCGGAGCGCCCGGACGCCCTGCCGCCGGACGGCGGACGCCCGGGGTCGAGCCTCGACATGCTCCGCTCGCACCACCTGGACAAATACGGGGTGGACGCGGGCGTCTTGATCGCCGGCGATTTGTTCGGCGTCGGGGGGCTGCCGGACGCCGACATGGCGGCCGCGCTCATCTCGGCGAACAACGATTGGCTGCTGCACGAGTGGTGCGAAGAGGAGCCCCGCCTGAAGCTGGCGATTCACGTCGGCCCGCGCGACCCGCGTCTCGCCGTTCAGGAAATTGAGCGAATCGGCGAGCATCCCGCCGTCGTTCAGGTGCAAATCCCGCAGATGGACATGCTGATGGGAAATCGCCACTTCTATCCGATCTACGAGGCGGCGGAGAGCATGGGGCTGCCCGTCGGGATGCACGGCGCGGGAGAATCGGCGGGCGTCAATACGGCGATGAACCCGACGGGCGTTCCCTCCTATTACATCGAGGTGCACACGGGGGCGGTGACCGTGGCCCAGGCCCACGTCATCAGTCTGGTGTGCGAGGGGGTGTTCGTTCGCTTTCCGAAGCTGAAAGTCGTTTTTCAGGAGATGGGCTACGCCTGGCTGCCGAGCATCATGTGGCGCTGCGATCAGGAATGGCGCTCATTGCGCGCGGAGGTGCCCTGGCTCGAACGCCCGCCCAGCGAATACATCGTCGAGCATGTCCGGCTCACCTCGCAGCCCATCGCGGAGCCGCCCGAGAGAGAAGACCATCGCCAGATTCTCAGGATGGCGAGGGCGGAGAAGACGCTGCTGTTCGCCTCCGACTATCCGCATTGGGATTTTGACGATCCGAGGCAGGTCTTTCAGGAAATTTCCGGGGAACTCAGGCGCCGCATTTATCACGAGAGCGCCGAGGAACTGTATGGCCGCAAACTCCGGGCGGTCGTCTAGGCGGGTCAAGCGCGGCGATCGCCGGGCCGCGATCGGCGGCTTCAAGCGTCGGGGCGGAATTTCCGCACCGCCTCCTCGTTCACCTCCACGCCCAGCCCGGGACCCTCGGGCACCTTGACCACGCCGCCTTTCGCCTCGAAGCCGGAGACGATGTCCTCCTCATGCCAGGCGGGCGCCTTGCCGGATTCGTTGTAGCGGATCGCGGGCGTCGAGGCGAAAAGGTGGGCGCACGCGGCGTCGTTCAGCGCGCTGTGAATCACGCTGCCGCACAGCCCTTCGATGCCGTGAATCTCGATGAGGGCGGCCGCCTTTTTCGCGTGAAGCAGACCCCCCTCCCGGTTCACTTTCAGGTTCACGATGTCGGCGGCGCGCCTGCGGGCGATTTCGGCCAGATAATCGGGCCGGAAGGACTCGTCCGCGCAGATGGGGACGCGCGAGTTCCTGGTGACGAACTCCAGGCCGTCCAGATCGTGCCCGGGCACCGGCTGTTCGAGCATCGTGACGCCGAATTCCTCGATGCGCGCGCACATCTGGACAGCGAGCTTGGGCGTCCAGCTCATGTTCGCGTCCACGACGATGCGCGCTTCCTCTCCCGCCGCCTTCCGCGCCGCCGCCACGCGCGCGACGCTCGTCTTCATGTCGCGGTTCATCTTCACCTTGAACGACCTGACGCCCAGGGCCATGGATTCGGCCGCGAGCTCGGCGGTCCGCTCCGGCGATTCCAGGGGGAGGATGTCGAAGGCGGGCATTTCGTCCCTGATCTTCCCGCCCAGGAGATCGTGAACGGGAACGCCCAGCATCCGCCCCAGCAGGTCGTGCGCCGCGCAGTCGATCGCCGCCTTCGGGGAGTGATGGAAGGGGATGGCCTCGTCCATCTTCCGGACGATGCGCTCCCGCTCGAAGGGGCTTGATCCGGAGACGGCGGGAACCAGGTATTCTTCGAGGACGCGCTGCGCGCTTCTCAGGGTTTCCCCGGTCGGAAACGAACGAAGCGCCGCCGCTCCCCAGCCGACGACGCCCTCGCACGTGAGCTTCACGGCGATGTCCTCGGAGTGCGTGGCGGTGCGCGTGGCGCTCTTGTAGGGGTGGGTGAGGGGGATGGCGACCGGGAAGATCTCTATTTTTTCGATTTTCGTCATTTGCGGGAGCGGCTCCGGGCGAGGGGACTCAGACGCGAACCATCACTAGGTCTTTTTCGAGCGTGACCTCGTAGGTTTCGATGGATGGGTCTTCTTCCGCCTCCAGGGTCACCTCGTAGGTTTTGACGCGCGTCTTGTGGGGGTTGAAGACGGAGCGTCCGGTCGCGACGTCGAACTCCCAGCAGTGCCACGGGCAGACGAGAACCTGCTCGTCCATCACGTAGTCGTACGCGTGCGGCCGGGAGGATTTCATGGTGCCCTTCACCTTGCCGAGGCAAAGCGGCGCGCCCTGGTGGGGGCAGGCGTTTCTCAGCGCGTAGAAGGAATCCCTGATGTTGAACACGCCGATGGAGCGGCCCTCGACTTCGATTATCCTGCGCTCTCCGGGGGGCAGCTCGGATATTCTGCAAACCAGGTGCTTCGCCATTTGCGGGCCGCCTCGCTCTATCTTCGCGCCGCCAGACCCGCCGCCCCGTCCTTCAGTATCTCCTCGAGCTTCGGCATGGCGCGCACCGATGCGTAGCGCGCGTGCTGGCCGCTTTGTGAGGAGAGGCTGCGCGTCGATCCTTTGGGGACGTGGATGACGGAGCCGGGGCCCGCCTCCTGGCGCTCATCGTCCACCTGGGCGTCGATTTTTCCCTTGAGGACGTAGACGAATTGCTCGTGCGCGTTCCTGGCGGCCGCGTCCCGGAATCCGGCGGGTATTTCACCGTATCCGAAAGCGAGGCGCTCGCCTTCCACCCAGACGGTGTGGCGCCCGGAGGATGCGGGGGCGTCCAGGGAGGGGAGAATCGGATAGTAGGTGTTTTTCAGGTCTTCGACGATGATTTGCGCCCTTTCGGCGTCTTTTTCGAGGTCTTTGGTGGCGCCCGCGTCGTATTGCTCGTTGATTTCATCGACGGTGGGAGCCTTGTCCGGCACCACCTGATCCCTGTCCAGTCCGACGACCGTCCAGGAGCGATCCTTCACGTAGAGATACTCCATGTCGCCGTCTTCGGTGGCGATCATCTGGTGCTGCGCGTATGCGGGCACGTGAACGAACGTGCCCGGGGAGACGACCCGCCTGTCCTTGCCGACCAGCGCGTTGATTTTCCCGCTGACGGGGAAGATCATGAGTTCGTTGGGGTGGTAGTGTATCTGGGAGCCCGTGCCGGCCACCTTGCTGACCCGGCAGAAATACATGGACTCCCCCTCGATGATGGCGCCCTGCCCGGTGGAGAGGTGGGGGGAGAGGGCTTTTTTCTCGATTCCTTCAAAGCGATGAAACGGCATCCTGCGAACTCCTTTCCTGAAAAAATGCCCCGCGCCGGTTTTTCGGCGAATCACGGCGGCTGTTTGCGCGAAGCGAAAAAATTTCGCTATCGGATTTGTTGAACCCGAAAGGTGAATGCTACCCTTTCCCCATGCGTCTGGCAATTTGCGCAGCGGAAAAATGGCGTCCGCCGCCGTTGTCGTGACGATGGGAGCGCGAAGAGTTTTTTGAGGACGCATGCCATGCGTCGGGGAGGCAGCGATGGCGGGTGAGAAGGTTCGGGTGGCGTCCGTCGGCCTGGCCAACTGGGGAAGCGCGCTGGCCAGCGCCGCGAAAAGGGCGGGGAACGTGGAGATCGCACGATGCTTCTCGAGAACGCAAGAGGCCCGCGAGGAATTCGCCGGGAAGTTCGGGTGCCGCCCGGCGGAATCCTATGAAGAGGTGCTGAAGGACGGCGAGGTGGAGGGGGTGCTGATCGCCACGCCCCATTCTACGCATACGGACCTGATCGAACAGGCCGCCTCCGCGGGGAAACACGTTTTCGTCGAGAAGCCGCTCGCCCTGCGGGTGGCCGACGCGGACAGGTGCATCGAGGCGACCCGAAAGGCCGGGGTCGCGCTTCTGGTCGGACACCACCGGAGGCGGCAGGGGGCGAACCGCAGGATAAGAGAGATGATCGACGAGGGCGCGCTGGGGATGGTTCATCTGCTGGAGGCGAATCTTTCCAACCCCAACGGGCAGAACCCCAGAAGCGGCTGGAGAAACGACCCGGAAGAATGCCCGGCGGGGGGCATGACGGGGCTGGGCGTCCACATGGTGGACAATCTCCAATACCTGGCCGGCCCCGTGAAGCGCGTGAGCGCGTTCAGCAAAAAACTGCTCGGCAGGGGGAATCTCGACGACGTGACGAGCATCGTTCTCGAATACGAGAGGGGCCCGCTCGGGTGCGTCCACACCGCCTACGTCGTTCCCAAGCAGTGCGCCACGGCCGCTCACGGCACGGAGGCGTCCGCGTGGAGCGAAGACGAGGGGGAAAGGCTGTTTTTGCAGAAAAAGGATGAAGCCCGGCGCGCCGAGCTGCCCGTGGACGGCGGCGACGCGCTCGCCGAGGAGCTGGAGGAGTTCGGAAAATGCGTTCGGGGCGAGGCCGCGCCCGAGACGGACGGCGAGGCCGCCCGGGAAGTCGTGGCCGTTCTGGAGGCGATTGTCGAGAGCGCCAAGAGCGGGCGGGTGGTCGAGGTGGCGGAGTTCAGGGGAAGTTGAGCGTGAGCGCGAGAGGCGGAGATCCATGGAAAATCGGCGGAGTGGCGATCGCCCCGGGAACGCATGAATACCTCGAAATTCCCGTGGCGCGGATGCTCACCGGCTCCGGGACGAGCCTGCCCCTTCATTGCGTGAGAGGGGCGAAGCCGGGCCCCGCGCTTTCCGTTCTGGCGTGCGTCCATGGGGATGAGCCGCAGCCGATTCGCGCGCTTCAAGGCGTCCTGGCGCGAATCAATCCGAAGCGCCTGAAGGGCGTCTTGCGGATCGTTCCGGTGGGGAATCCCTTCGCGTTCGCCAACTTCTCGCGTCAATCGCCGGATCAGCACGAGCAGACGAACCTCTGGGGCGCGTTTCCGGGTTCCGCGAAGGGGACGCTGACGCAGCGCTACGCCGCCCGGATTCGGGAAATCCTGATGGAGGGCGCGGATTGCTTCGTCGAGGTTCATTCCGGAGGAATGGCGGGAAGAATTCAAAGGCGCGTCGATATGGACCCGGGCCTCAAAAACCGGGTCGGCGAAAAATCGCGCCAAATGGCGATCGCCTTCGCCAGCGGGGGCGCGGGGATGGTGCACGGCGTCCCTTCCAGCGCGTCGAGCGCTTCCGGCCATGCGCTCTCCCGGAAGATGCCCGCCATCAGCGCCGAGATTGGCGGGGCCTATCTGCCCGAACGCGAGGAGAATCTCTATCGGGAGTGTCTGGAGAAGGGTTTTCTGAACCTTCTCAGACATCTCGGGATGGTCGCCGGAAAAGAGAAAAGAACGAAAATCACCCGCTTCGACTTCGCTCATCGGGTTGAGGCGAACCCGTCGAACGGCGGATATCTGCTTTCGCGGAAAACGCATTTTTCCGATTTGGGGAAAAAGGTGAAAGAAGGAGAATTGCTGGGCGAAATGCTGGATCCTTTCCGCCTCGAGGTGATGGAGGAGTTGCGGAGTCCCGCCGACGGGGTGCTTTTTTTCAGCAGGTGCAGCGGGCCGCTTGAAGCCGGAAACAAGGGCTTCGCCGTCGCCGCCGAATATCAGGAAATTTAGGGCTTCATTTCCGGGAGCCGCGCGGAGCTTGGGGAATTCTTTCCCGGGTTCGATTTGAACAACCGATGGGAGGGAACGAAAGAAGATGCCTTTTTATGATACCGAGACGATGGAGCAGAGACTGGCGGGGGCGAGCTACAGCACCTCCGAGGGCGCGTGGGTCGATGGCGAGCGCATCATCTTCGGCGTCATCAACAAGCCCGCCGGCACGGGCAGCAGGCCGCACCGCCATCCCAACGAGCAGTTCATTCTCGTCCAGCAGGGCCGCCTGAAGGCGATGATCGAGGACGATCGGAAGACGGTCGGCGTAGGGGGCATCATCCACATCCCCGCGAACGCGCTTCACAGCATGGTGGCCGAGGACGACGAGGACGTCGTCTTCGTCGTGGCGAAGGATGCGTCCTGGAAAATCGAGGGAATCGCCGAGGACGATTCCTCCTACGGCGCGTATATCGGCGAAGGCGCGAGCGAGAGCGTCGCCTCCCGGTTCCGGGCGATCGCCGAGAAGGGCCCGGCGGGAGGGGAGAAATAACCGGCGCGGAAAAAAGCGGGGAGCGGAGCTCCCTGGGCGAGGAAAGGGGGAAATCCCGGGAGGGGCGGGAAAGACAGGGGCTTCGCCCCGGCTTCATCCCGAAAAAGCGGAACGCTTTGCCTGAGATTTTGACTTGAAAAGCCGTTTTTGCGAGAATGGCGCAATCCTGGAGCGGGCCCGGACGGAGCGGATGATTCCGCCGTTTGCGCAATGGGTGAAATCGCATCTCAAATGTTTTGACATTCGCAGGATGTGGGAGACGGGTTGATGACCACGGCGACGACGGATGAAATCAGAAGGGACGACGTAAAACTTCCTACGGAATACACCACCCAGGAAAGAATCTGGATGTGGCTCAAGGACAACGTCCCGAGTTTTATCGCGGTGCTCGTGATTTGGGAGTTCATCGCCTGGTTCGTGGGCGAGCCCGCGCTGTTTCCGCGCGTGTTCCCCATTTTCCACCGCTTCTACGAGGTCACGTTCCTCAAGTCCGGCGAGACCACGTGCGTTCTCTGCGTGCATTCCTATCACACCGCCTGGCGGATTATGGTGGGGATGATCATCGCCGGCTTCGTGGGCATCGGCATCGGCATCGCCATGGGCCGCGTCGGCTGGTTCGAGAAGTTCATGATCCCCATCCTGAGCATGCTTCTGCCCATCCCCGCGCTGGCCTGGAGCCCGATTCTCGTCCTGTGGTTCGGCCTGGGCAACACCACCATGATTTTCATCACCGCGTTCGCCGCGGCGCTTCCGGCCATCTCCTCTACGTGGACGGGGGTGAAGACCATCAATCCGGTGTGGATACGGGCGGCGAAGTCGATGAACGCGGAGGGGATGACCCTGTTCTGGAAAGTCATTTTTCCGGGTTCGCTGCCCTTCATCCTCTCGGGCATCCGAATCGGCCTGGCGCGCGCCTGGCGCGCCGGCATCGCCGGCGAGATGGTGGCCGCGAGCGACTGGGGGCTGGGCTACGCCATCTTCGACAGCCGCGAGGACCTGGACACGGCTTTCATGCTGGTGGGAATCGCGGCCATCGCCCTGGTCGGGTTCGTGATGGAGAAATTCATTTTCGAGAAATTTGAAAAGGTGACCGTCGTGAAATGGGGGATGATGGAGGAAGTGGGCGGCCAGCGGAAATAACCCCTGAAAACCAGCGAAAAGCGAAAGGCCGGCTCCTGCTCGGGGCCGGCCTTTTGTCGTCCTCTCTTCGGATTGTCGGGCGGGAACGCCTCTAGTTGCCGCGCACCGCCTCCGTCGCCTCGTGTTCGAGGTCCACGACCCTGGAGTCGAACGGATCCCGGGGGCGGGGGAGGTCCACCCGGATCTCCTTGTGAACCTGCCCCGGCTGGCCCGCGAGAACGATGATTCTGTCGGCGAGATAGACCGCTTCGCTGAGGTTGTGCGTGACGTAGAAGATGGTTTTTTTCGTCTTCTCCCACACCTCGACCGTCAGCGACTGGAGGTTCTCCCGCGTCTGGGCGTCGAGGGCGCCGAAGGGTTCGTCCATCAGCATGAACTGCGGCTCGTAGGCGTATGCCCGCGCCACGGCGACGCGCTGCTTCATCCCGCCCGACAGGTTGTGGGGATACAGGTGGGTGAACTTTTCGAGGTGGACGAGATCGAGATATTCCCGGGCCTTTTTCGTGCGCTCCTCCTTGCCCAGCCCCTTCATCTCCAGGCCGAACTCGACGTTTCGCAGCGCCGTGCGCCACGGAAAGAGGGCGTATTCCTGAAACACGACGCCCCGGTTCATCCGGCCCTCTTCCGAGATGGGCTTGCCGTCCAGCAGAATGCTGCCGGCCGTATGCTCCAGGAAGCCGGCCAGAATGTTCAGCAGGGTGGTCTTTCCGCAGCCGGACAGCCCCACGACGCAGACGAACTCGCCGTCCTGGATGTCGAGATTGATGTCCTTGAGGGCGTGCACCCTCCTGTCCTTCAGATAGTATTCCATGTGCAGGTTCTTGATGCTTACTTTGACTGGCATGTCGTCCGGTCCTTTTGAAATATCCGGCGGGATGTCCCCGCTCGCCGATTGTTCTCAATGAGCGTAAAAATATCGCAGATGGCTCGCCTTCGTCAATTCCGCCGCGCGATGCGATTCGCTTCGGGTTCAATAAAGAACGGCGAGGGCTTTCGCGTTCATGGCGACGAGAACGACCCCCATGACGAACAGAACCGCCGTGACGATTCGGAAGAACGCCTTGTCCGTGAAAACGCCGTATATCCTCGTGCCGACGAAGAATCCGAGCAGCACGGGCACCGTCAGCGCGAGGATGAGCCACAGGGCTTTGGGGCCGATGAAGCCCGCGGCCCAGATGGAGGCGATCGCCGCGACGCGAAGCACGACCTGGCTGGCGCTCAGCACGAACAGGTAGCGCTCCTTGGAGATTTTCATTCCCGTGAGGTAGGCGGCGATGACGTGGGAGGGAATGTTGATGGTTCCGAGCATCAGCCCGGCGACCGCGCCCATGCCCAGGGAGCGCCTCAGGGAATCTTCCGGCGCCGGTTTTTCGGGAATCAGCCATTGCCGGAGGAGCTGGCAGATCAGGAAGGCCCCCAGGATGAATTTCATCAGCTGCGGGTCGGCGTTCAGGAGAATCGTGAGACCGACGGCCAGCCCCGCCAGGCTCGCCGAAAAGAAGGGAACGAAGGGACGAAGCCCTTCCCGAACGGCCTCGCGCGTTCGCCAGGCGTTCATGAGGCTCGTGCAGAGGGTGGGGATGGAGATGACGGCGATGGCCGTGGGCACGTCCCAGAAAATGGCGACGGTGGGCGTCGTCAGGGTGGCGAAGCCGAAGCCGCCCACCGCCTTCAGTCCCGAGCCGACGAAGGCGGCGCAAAAAACGACGATGAAGGCGAAAGGCGTCAAGGCGGCCTCGTCGAAAGGAGCCCTCTGAAACCGTCCGCGGAGCCCCGGGCCGCCGCGTTCGGGGAAATCCGCAAATTCGGCGTCCAACCTTGACGCCGCGGCGATGATGTCGGCATTATACCGCTCAACCCCGTTTGCGGGAAACTGACGCGAGGTCTCGCTTCGTTATCGCGGCGCTGAATGTGCTTGCGGGTTTCAGGGAAAATGGACTGGCGCGGGGTCGGCGCGCCCGCCGGCGCGAATAAGATTCGTTCTTGACGGCTTCGTTCTCGTCCTGAAGTCGGGAGGCGCTTTTTCGTGGGAATGACCTTCAGTCTGCACTTGGTGCCGGATGACGTCCGACTGGTGGCGGAACGCGCGAAATACGCCGAGGACAACGGCTTTTCCCAGGTCTGGATAGCGGAGAGCCACCTCACCTGCCGGGATCACAACGTCGCGCTCGCCCTGGCCATCGAGCGAACGGAGAGGGTGAAGATCGGCCCGGGCGTGACGAATCCCGTTCTGCATGACGACAGCGTCGCGGCGAGCGCCATCGCCACGCTGGACGAGCTCTCGGGAGGCCGCGTCCTCTTCGGCATCGGATCGGGCGATACGCCCGTCTATACGCTGGGCAGGAAGATGGCCAGGCTCGCCCGGATGCGCCGGTCCATAGCGGACATCCGCGCGTTCACGCGCGGCGAGACGGTGGAATACGCCGAAGGCGTCCGCGTGAAAATGTGGTGCGCGCGGGAAATCCCCATCTATACGTCCGCCGAAGGCCCCAGAACGCTGGCCATGTCCGGCGAAATCGCCGACGGCGTCATCGTGGGCTCGGGCGTCTATCGGGAGACGGTGGCATGGGTGCTGAAGCACCTGAACGAGGGGCTGGCGCGGCGCGACCCCGCCCTCGGCGAGATGGACGTCATCTTCGGCGCCGTCGTCTCCGTGGACGCGGACGGCGCGCGCGCGCGGGAGAAGGTTCGGGCGCGGGTGGCGAATCGCGCCCACCACAATTTTCGCATGACGCTCGACTCGGTGCCCGACGCTTTCAAGCCCGAAATTCAGAACCTTCTGGACAACTTCGACGTGAGCAACTGGCGCGACCCCAAGCACGTTCCCCTCATCACCGACTACATTCTGGATCGCTTCACCATCACGGGAACGCCCGAGGCGTGCGTGGATCGCATCAAGGAGATCGAATCCTACGGGGTGAGGAGCATCATGATCGATCCCCCGGTGCAGGATTTCGACGAATCGCTCAGAATGTTCACCGAGGAGGTTTTGCCCAGGTGCGTATGAGCGCGCCGCCGTTGTCCGCTTTTTTCCATCGTCGCTTCTCGCATAAAGGACGCCATGATGACGCAGATACCCGATTCCCACGCCGGCATTCTCGACACCAAGGCCCTTCTGTATCTGGGCACCCAGAACAGGGACGGCTCGCCCCAGGTTTCTCCCGTCTGGTTCGGCGTCAACGGCGATCTCATCGAGATCAATTCGGCCAGGGGCCGGCTGAAGGACGTCAACATGCGGGCGCGCCCCCACGTGTCGATGGCCATCGTCGATCCGGAAAATCCCTACCGCTGGGTGGGGCTTCAGGGCGTGGTGGTCGAGATCACGGAAAACGGAGCGGAGCAGCACATCGACGCCCTGGCGAAGAAGTATCTGAATGTGGACTCCTACCCGAACCGCCAGGCGGGCCAGGTGCGCGTCATCTACCGGATACGGGCGAACAAGGTCTTCACGATGGGCGCGTAGTCCGCTCCGGGCGAGAGATTTTCATATTCAGGATGGAGAAAGCCGAGAGATGAAGTTTTCGCTTTTCTATATTCCGGCGTGCCAGGAGGGCGAAACCTACCAGCGCGAGTACGAGCGGCTGATCGAGCAGTGCGAGGCGGCCGACGAGCTCGGCTACGAGGCCGTGTTTCTGGCCGAGCACCACTTCTCCCGCGTGGGCATGTGCCCGGACGCGCTCATGGTCGCCCTCGCGATCGCGCAGAGAACGAAAAAAATCAGAATCGGCACCGCCATCTGCATCATGCCCTTTCACAATCCGGTGCGTCTCGCCGAGCAGGCCGCCCTCGTGGACGTGCTGAGCGGCGGACGCCTGGAGCTGGGCGTGGGCCGGGGCTCCCAGCCCAGGGAGTTCCAGGGCTTCGACGTTTCTCCCACGGAAAGCAGGGAGAAGATGCGGGAGGGCATCGCGGTGATGACCCGCCTCCTTGAAGGGGAGCGCCTCACCTTCCGGGGGAATCATTACAGCTGCGTTGACGCGGAGATTTTCCCGAAGCCCGTTCAGAAGCCGCGTCCTCCCGTCTGGCTGGCCGGCACCAGCCCCGAAACCTACGCCTTCGCCGGGGAGAACGGCTTCAACATCATGGCTTCGGGCACCTTCAAGGGCCCCGAGGCGTATCTGGAGAAGATGGCGCTGTTTCGGGAGGCCGTGAAAAATCGCGGCGGCGATCCGGATGATTATCCCGCCATCATGGCGCATCACGTTCACGTCTGCGACGATCCCGAGCGCGCCTGGAGGCAGATCGAACCCTCGGAATCGTGGTATCTCTCCTACCGCAGCGCGGTGAACTCCATCGAGATGTCCATCGAGGAGAAGGAGGCCCTCAAGCGCAACTGGAGCTACGACGTCAACATCCGCGAGGTCATCGAAGGCGGCGGCGTCATCGGCCCGCCGGAAAAGGTGATCGCCGACCTCAAGCGGCTTCAGTCGGAGTTCAGGGTGAATCACGTCATGATCTTCGTGCTGCGGGGCATCGCCCAGGACGAGGCGATTCTGTCCATCGAGAGATTTGCGAAAGAGGTGATGCCCGCGTTCCGGGAGGAGCGCGCGGCGGCGGTGAGTGAATAATATCCGCGTGGAGGAGAACGGAGAATGTGGATATCCCCTTTGAGGCTGAGCGAGGCGCAGGAGCCGGCGAAAGGAATTCTCGGGAGCGTCCGGGAGAAAAGAGGGGCCGTGCCCAAGCTGCTGCTCACCATGGCGCGCCGCCCCGGCGTGCTGAACGGACGCCAGACGATGAACGCGGCCGTTCATGGCGGCAATTCCACCCTGGGCGGAAGGCGCGAGGAGCTGCTCTCCTACTACGTGGCCACCATCGGCGGCTGCTACGGCTGAACGATGAACCATGGCCAGGCTTTCCGTGCTGAAAGCGGCGATGACGCGACGCTGGCCGACGTGGCCACCGTGGTGACGGACATGGAGAATTCCCCGCTTCTGGACGTCGCGGACAGGGCGATGCTCGCCTTCGCCGAGAAGCTCACGCTCGATCACCATGCGATGAGCGAGGCGGATCTGGACGCGCTGCGCGAGGCGGGCTTCAGCGATGAGAACCTGCTCGACATCATCGGCTCCGTGTCCTATCGAAACATGAGCAACCGCCTGAACCTCGCCCTCGGTCTCGATGAGACGGAGCCCGAGGGACCCGATGAGTTGATGGAGGTCGTGCGCTTCGCCCGGGCCGCGCGGGCTTGACGCCGCATATTCCGCCGCCGTCCCGGCGCGCCCGGGCCGGCGATTCTCAGGCGATCATCGCCATCGTTCGTTCGCGGCCCTCTTCGGCGCCCCGAAGCGAACCAAGCCAGAAAGGACGAGCTCCATGTCAGACCTCACCATCCGCCCGCTGAACTGCGGCACCATTCACACCGATTACTCCAACATGGTGTATTGGACGAATTTCGGGACGAAGCTCGAGATTCCCTCGTTCATCTACATGATCGAAGGGGCGAAGGATCGCGACGGCAAGGACGTGAAAGTCGTCGTGGACACCAGTTTTCTGGATCCCGATCGCGGCGGCGCGCCCTGGCCCGCGAGCCGGGAGCCGGGGCAGGGCGTGCGGGAGCAGCTCGAAGGCGCGGGCTGGAAGCCCGAAGAGGTGGACATCCTGATTCTCACCCATCTACACTGGGATCATTCCCAGAACTGCGACCTGTTCACCAACGCGATCAAATACGTGTGGGCGCAGGAGCTGCAGTACTCCGTCTGTCCGGTCGCGCTGCAGGCGAAGCCCTATGACGCGCCGATTCACCCCAACACCCGCTGGCCGGTGATCGCGCAGCAGGGCATCATCTTCGAGCCGATCTGGACGGACAATTACGAGATCGTGCCGGGCGTCACCTACTTCCACACGCCGGGGCACACGCCGGGGCACTGCTCCGTCGCCGTGGAGACGCGCGTGGGCACCTACGTGATCGCCGCCGACGTGATTCAGATTCAGGAGGGGCTCGAGCGCCGCGTTCCCGCCGGCCAGATGTCGAGCATGAAGGACGCGATGGATTCGATCTGGAAGTGCATCAACCGGGCGAGCAGGGAGGAATACATCCTGCCCGGGCACGAGGCGTCCGTGCTGGAGAAGGAAGCGTATCCCTAGCCCGATGAAGCGCGCGACGGGGCGCGCTGGAGGAGATTCGGAATGGCGCTGAGCGAGCGGGGCAGGGCGCTGTATGAGCAGATGAAGGCGGCGCGCGGTTTCATCTATCCGGCGTATGAGCTGCTGTGCGAGGTGGACCCCGACCTTCTGGAGAACTACGAGAACCTCAAGAACCACATCATGAAGAAGCAGGGGCCGTTTCACGAGAAATACAAGGAGCTCTTCATCGCCGTGGCGAGCGCCTCGCGCGATCCCTCCGACGCCGAGGGCATCAAGAACCACCTCAAGAAAGCCCTGCAGCTCGGAGCGACCGTAGAGGAGGCGACCGAGGCGCTCGAGTGCATGCTGCCCCCGTGCGGAATGACGGCGCTGGTGGCCGGGTGCACGCAGCTCAAAGAGGTGATAGACGAGGGATATTGAAGCGAGACGGCCTGACGATCGTCGGGAGCGGCGGCGCGCGTCCGACGGCCTCTCGCCCGCCGAGGCCCGAAAGCGAAGCCGGGGGAGCGCGCGTGAGGCTCCCCCGGTTTTTTATCCGCCGCAGCGCGCTCTGGCCGCCGTGGCGAACATGCCGGCGGCGTCGATGAGGTTTTGCGCCGGGACGCGCTCGTTCGGAAGATGCGCCTCCGAGATGAATTCGCCCGGGCCGAAGAAGACTCCCGGAATCCCGTTTTCGATGAAGAGCCTGAGCGCGCCCGGGGATTCGATGCCGGGCAGAAACTCGTTCGGCCTGCCCCGCACGGCGGGGATGACCCGCCGCATGAGCCGGACGACGGGCGCGTCCTCGGGGATTTCCGTCACCTCGCGCGCGCCGCTGGGCATGATTTCGAGAGACGCCTCGAATTCAGGGTCTTTCCGGGCGAGTTCCGCCAGAATCTCATCGAGCTGCTCCTTGACGCCCGCCGAAGTCTGTCCCGGCAGCATCCGCACGTCGAACGTGGCGCGGCACCGCCCGCCCACGACGTTGACCGCGGAGCCTCCCTCGATGGTGGAGAAGGCGAGGGTGGCGGGACCCAGGAACGGGTGCGGCGGCGGCGCGATGCGCTCGGCGCGGAAGGCGTCGATGATCCGCGCCATTTTCTCGATGGCGTTGACCCCTTTTTCCGGCACGCTGACGTGCACCGAGCGGCCGCGCGCCTTGACCTCGAAGAACACCCGCCCCTTGAAGGAGCGGATGACGTTGTTGCCCGTCGATTCGGTGTAGAGAACCATGTCGCCGCCCAGGTCTTTGAGGACGCCGCCGTCCGCCAGGGATTGCGCGCCGAAGCGGTCGCCCTTCTCCCCGTCCGAGAAGAGAACCCAGGTGAGCGCGCCTTTCAGGGGGATTTTCTCGTCCCGCAGCGCCTTGAGCGCCCCGAGGGTGGAGGCCAGGGCGCCTTTCATGTCGGCGGCGCCGCGTCCCCAGATTTCCCCCTCCCTGAGCTCGCCGCTGAAGGGAGGAATCCGCCAGGATTCGATCTCTTCCGGATGAACGGGCACGGTGTCCATGTGGCCGCCGATGACGAAATGCCCGCCCCCGCCGCCGGAGCCCGCGCGAATGATGAAATTGGGCATCCCCGCGCGGTATTCGTGGGTGATGATCTCGTCCACGCCGATGGCCTCGAGTTCCGCCAGAATCCGCTCCGCGACGGCGGAGCAGTCCCCCGGCGGGTTTTCCGAGGGGATGCGTATCAGCTCCTGCGCGAGCCTGACGATGTAGTCCCCGTCCACCGGAACGGGGGAGATGGCGTCGTCGTTCATCGAAAAACTCCTTTCACGTCGAGAAATTCATTGTCGCCCCGGGAGCGCGGACGCGGCGCTTCATCCCCCGGCGGAAACGGGCTTTCGCGCCGTTCTCCGCGCGGCGAAAATCCATCAGGCGCTCATCCATTTCTCCAGCTTGTCGGCGGCCTTCAGGCCGTGGCCCGTCACCGGAACGACCACGGCGTCCGACGCCTTTATCTTTCCCGCCTCTATCAGAAGGGCGGCGGCCGCGAAGGCGACCGCGCTCGTCGGCTCCATCAGGACCCCCGCGCGCCCGAACGCCCGGAGGACGGGCGGCAGCCGCGCGTCCTCCACCGCGAGAAAGCATCCCCCGCTCTCGCGGACGGCTGCGAGCATCCGCTTCCAGCGGACGGGCCGCGAGATGGAGATGCCCTCGGCGAGCGTGGGCTTCGCGCTCAATTCGGGGAGAGCTTCGAGGTTGTCCTCCCACATCCGCGCCATCGGCGCGCAGTTCGCCGCCTGGGCCGCGAAGATTTTCGGGAGCCTTTCGATATGGCCGGCGCGCAGAAGCTCGGAAAACCCCCGATGCGCCCCGAGGAGCGTCGAGCCGTGCCCCGCGGGGACGACGACGGCGTCGGGGGCGCGGAAGCCGAGCTGCTCCCAAGCCTCGAACGCCCAGGTCTTCGTTCCGTGGTTGAACCAGTCGTTCCAGAAATGCGAGGCGTAGAAGCGATCTTCCGCCGCCTCCATCGCGGCGGCCGTGGCGGCTTCCCTGGGGCCGGGTATTTTGCGGAGGCGGGCGCCGTAGGCGGCGATTTGCGCGCGCTTGGCCGGGGAGGTGGAGGCGGGGACGTAGATGTCGCATTCCATGCCGGCGCGGGCGGCGTAGGCGGCGATGGCGGCGGCCGCGTTTCCGGAGGAATCCGCCAGTATTTTCGGGATTCCCCATTCCTTCATCTTGCTGATGAGCGCGGTCGCGCCGCGATCCTTGAACGATCCGGTGGGAAACAGAAAATCGAGTTTGCAGAAAATTTCCATGCCGGCGAAGGAGACGGGAGCGAGCGGGGTCATGCCCTCGCCCATGCTGACGACGTTCGCGTCCTCTTCGACCGGAATCGCCTCCCGGTAGCGCCAGAGGCCGGCGGGGCGGCCGGCGAGGGATTCGCGCGTGAATGCGCCGTTCGATTCCACCTCCAAAGGCCCGCCGCAGCCGCATCGCCAGCGGGGGACGCTCACGGAGCGCCTCTCGCCGCAATCGATGCAGATGAAACTCGCGTCGCTCATTTTTCGCCGCCCGCGCGTTCGCTTATAGTAGGGAGCGGATGATTCGAGGGTTCGAGGCTAAATGATTCCCCGCGCCGGCGTCCAGCCGCGGGGGCGGGATTCGCTTCGAGACGCCGGGAGGACGAGGATGGCGACCGATCCGAGGTTTTTTCCAAAAGGCGGCCGCCTGGGCGGCGCCGCGGCTTCGTTCTCCGCCGGGGAGCGCGACAGAAGGTGGGGCGCGGTTCGCGCCGCCATGGACGAACGGGGGCTGGATTGCCTCATCATCGTGGGGCGGGGGTCGAACGGCAACGGCAACACCCGCTGGCTCGATGGGGGAGATTACGGGGAGCGCAGCATGGTCTTTCCCCGGAAGGGGGCGCCCGTCACCTTCTGGCTCCTGCAAAACTGGGGCAAGTGGTATGCCGGATCGTGCTTCGAGGGAGTGCGCTACCGGGGGCACGAGGGCAAGGTGAGCATCGTCGCCTCCGACGCCGTCCGGGAGCTGGGCTATGAGCGGGGGAGAATCGGCGTCGTCGGCCTCATCGGAGGGGGCTACGGCGCGGAGGGAGCGATTCCCTACATGACGTATCGGAATCTCGGGCGCCTGCTGCCGGACGCGGCGTTTTCTGACGCCTCGGACATCCTCACGCGCCTTCGCATGGTGAAGAGTCCGGAGGAAATCGCCATGATGGAGAAGGCGGCCGAGATGGCGAACCTCGAAATAGACGCCGTGCTCGCGCACTGCCGCCCGGGAGTCCGCGAAAGCGAGATATACGCGGCGCTTTTCGACGCCAGCCTGCGGGCGGGAGCGGAGGAGGGCCGCGACAACTGGCTGATTCTCTGCTCGGGCAAGGGCTATCCGGTGAACCGAAGGCCCACGGACAGGATTCTCCGCTCGGGGGACATGCTGTGCGTCGGCTATTACGCGCGCTACGGGGGCTACTGGAGCCACCCGCACACCTCGATGTCGATAGGCCCCGTTGATGAGGAATACAAGCCGCTGCGCGACGCCGTTCTGGAGAGTCTCCACGCCGTCCTCGCCGCGCTCCGGCCGGGGACGCCCTGGTCCGAGGTGGATCGCGCCTCCGGCGAGGCGGTTCTGCGGGGCGGGTATTATCACGAGATTCCCCAGTTGCACGGGGTGGGGATCGACGGCATCGAGCCGCCCATGACGACGATATGCGCCGGCGAGATTCCCAGGACCGCCCCCTGGCGGGAGCCCTTCGTGGAGGGCGGCCTGGACGAGAACCCCGAATGGCGCGCTCTTGCGGGAGATCGCTACGGCTTTCTGGAGGATTTCGAGGTCGAGGCGGGCATGACGCTCGCCGTCGAGGTGAAGGCGGCCCACGAGGACAGGATGTTCCTGGTGTTCGGTCCCCAGGTCGTCGTTGAGGCGAACGGCCCCCGGATACTGAACCCCGCCGCGATGGACGTCATCGAACTGTAGGCGCGAGCGCGCCCCGGAGAAGCGCGCGAACGGGGAAAGCGGCCCGCGCGATTGGCGGAGGCGGCGTTTTTACTTCCCGTAGCGCGTCTCGTAGAAGTCGAGCATCTTTTGAATCTGCTCCCTGCTCATCCCCTTGCGCCAGGCGTGGTGCTTCCCCTTCACGAACTGATCGCTCACGCCGGGCATGAG
Source organism: bacterium (assembly GCA_965242545.1). Taxonomy (GTDB): domain Bacteria; phylum UBA8248; class UBA8248; order UBA8248; family UBA8248; genus Bin107. Next base: position 1,855,192 of record OZ251456.1, on the reverse strand, counting down.
CTCCTCCGCCTCCGGCAGGAATTTGAAGTAGAAATGCTTGGCGAGCTCGTAAAACCCGTGCCACTGCGTGAAGTCCGGCCCCTGCATGGAGGCGCCCATCCGCGCGCGGCGGCCCTCGTGGTGCCACAGCTCGAAGAAGGTCCACTCGATCTTCTCGTCGAACGGAGTGGGGGTGAGTTTTCCAGCCTTCCTGAGGGCGTTCATGACGTTCTGCGCCGGAATCGCGAATTTCTCGTTGTAGAGGTCGATGACGTTGTCGTATTGGGTGTAGAAGGCGTTCACGAACGCCGGCGAATGGCAGGCGCCGCACACGATTTTCATGTCCGCCCGCTTGCGCTCCCAGTCGGGGAGCTTCTTCGAGACGACGGGCCGCAGCGTCCAGCTGATGCGCTTGCCCACGTCGTGGGTGGTGGGCAGCTTCGGCGCCGCGCTCATGTGGCACGTCGCGCAGGTGGGCGCCGCCGTGTAGTCCTTCCCGACCACCCAGCTCCTGCTTTCCAGGTTCATCTCCTTCTCTCGCGCGTGGAAGACGATGCCGTGCTTGGATTCCTCGTAAATCTCGATTTGGGGATGATCCGGGCCCATGTGGCATTTTCCGCAGTTCTCGGGCCGCCGCGACTGCGCGGGCGAGAACTGGTGCCGCGCGTGGCAGGCCGAACACGCGCCGTTGCTGCCGTCCGGGTTGATTCTGCCCATGCCCGTGTTGGGCCAGGTGGCGGGGTCGAGCCTTCCGCTGGCGAGCACCTTCACCGTCGAGCCGTGGCATTTCTGGCACCCGCCCACCGCCGCGGGCACGCCCTCGACGACGACGCCCAGAAAATTGTCCAGACTGCCGATGAACTGCGCCGCCTTGGCGTGGTGGCTCGCCGTGAACTCCTTCGCCTGCTGCGCGTGGCATTTCGAGCAGTCCCTGGGCGACACGATGACGGCCACCAGGGAGCCTTCGTGCTGCCAGGCGTCCTTGTCCTCTTTCTGCGCCTGATGGCAGTCCAGGCAGCCCACGCCGAGCTGCGCGTGGCGGCTGTCGCGCCACTGGGCGACGATGCCCGGCGATTTTTCCGTGTGGCAATTCACGCACCCTTCGTTTCTGGCGGTGACGATGGACTTTCTCTTGCGCTCGGGGACGAGGCGCTCGCTCTCGATCAGGCCGACGATAAGGAGAGAACCCAGGAAGAACAGACTCAGAACGGCGACGATCCACTGCTTGGTTTGCAGACGCACGGGCTCCCTCCTTTCTCCGCTAGTGTCCGGAAAGACCTTCGAGGATGAGGAAAATCGTCATCGTGACGACGGCGAGAACGCCCACGTAGACGCTGATCTCCCGCCCGGGCGCCCGGCGCTCGAGGGCGGCGTCCACCCACGGCCAGGCGAACATGAGGAGGACGACGAGAATCGCCCCGATGATGCCCGTCTCGAAGGAGAACAGCTTGAGCCATCGGAAGACGGGGTAGAAATACCACTCCGGCTTGATGTGTTCGGGCGTGACGGCCGGGTTCGCCGGCTCGCCCATCTGGACGGGGAAGATGATGGCCAGCTGACTGACCAGAAAGATGAGAAAAACGCCCAGCGCCGCTTCGGTGAGGAAATGATCCGGGAAAAACGGGAAGAAGCGGTCTTTTTTCTCGTCCCCGGGGTCGATGAACTCGCTCACCCCGTGAATGCGGATGAAGAAGATGTGGAGCGCGAGCAGGGCGAAGGCGGTCGTCGGCAGAACGCCGATGTGGAGCACGTAGAAGCGCGTGAGCGTGTTCGCGCTGATGACGGGCCCGCCGCGCATGAAGCCGGCGAGGTAGGGGCCGGCGACGGGCACGGCGGCCGCGATGTTCGCCCCCACGACGGCGGCCCAGTAGGAGAGCTGGTTGTAGATCAGGGAATAGCCCGTGAACCCGAAGGTGAACACGGTGATCAGAAGCCCCATGCCGATGAGCCAGTTGAGCTCGCGGGGCTTGCGGTACGCGCCGGTGAAGAACACCCGCATCATGTGGAGAATGACGGCGACCACCATCAGCTCCGCCGACCAGCGGTGCACCCCGCGAATCCACCAGCCGAAAGGCGCGGCCTCGGTGATGTGGCGCACCGACTCATACGCCTTGCCGGGCTCGGGCACGTAGTAGAAGGCAAGGGCGATGCCCGTGACGATCTGAATGAAGAACAGATAAAGCGGCGTGCCGCCCACGCAGAACCACCATTTCTTCAGGTGGCGCGGAATGGGCTCGCTCGTGAGGTGCCTGAGTTGGTTCCAGTCGAAGGGAATCCGCTCCCCGACCCAGGACGTCATCCGGCCGTTCATGGCTCAGGCCTCGGGCATGGTGACGAAGACGCTCGCGCCGCGCACTTCCACGGGGTATCGGGCGAGAGGGGTCGGGGGCGGGCCCGAGGAGGGGTTCCCCTCGGCGTCGAAATAGCCGTTGTGGCAGGGGCAGAAGAAAGCCTTTTTCTTCCCCTGCCAATAGACCTGGCACCCCAGGTGCGTGCAGGCGGTGGAGAACGCGCGCACCGCGCCGCCCGCGCGCACGAGCAGGAATTTTCTGCCCGTCAGATCGCGGGCGAGAAGGCTTCCGCCGTCGGGAATGTCGCCGAGAGAGCCGATGAGAACCTGCGTCGTCCGGGGCGGACGCTGCCTGCCGAAGAGATAGCGCAACCCGTAGACGGCGGCCGTCCCGTAGCTGACGATCAGGCCGCCGAGCATGAAGAGCGTGGCCATGAAGCCTCGCCGCCCGACCCCGGTTCCCGTCTCTTCCGATGACGCCATTCGTCCCACCCCGAAGATGAAAAAACAGCGCGCCAGACAGAATTGAAACGATGCGATTATAGCAAAAAATGCGTTTGGCGGAAGGGAAAAATCACCGGGCGCGGCGAGGTCCTCCTCCGGGAAGGGTCGTGGACGAGGGCGCGTCCGGCGGCCGAAAAATCCGTCCGGGCGCTCCCGGCCGCCGCCTCATGTTTTATGAAGGAGGGGCTTCGAGGCGCTTTTTGAGGGCGGGCAGAAAGCCGCCGATTTCGATGATCTCCCGGAGCGCCTCCGGCATGGGGGCGGACGAGAGGCGAACGCCCCGGCTCAGGTTTTCAAACTCTCCGGTGTCGAAGCGAACGCGCAGCTCGTCCCCGTCCTCGACGCGCGCTCCGACGCCGGCGAAGAAGGGGAGGGCGGGCAGCCCCGCCGCCACGATCATCCGGTAGGTGAAATGGGGAACGCTCTCGGCGATGAGGCCGACCCCCAGGCCCGCCATTCCCAGGAGTCCGTAGATGTGCGGATTGCCCTGGCCGAAGCGTCTGCCGGCCACCACGACGTCCCCGGGCTTCGCGCGATCGGGAAAATCGGGAATCAGGTTCGTGAAAACGTGCCGCTTCAGATATTCCGGGTCCGAGACGCGCGCGCCCCGGACGAACACTTTGACGAATTCGAGGATGTCGTCGTCCAGGGAGAGGTTGTCCCCGAATTTCCAGCACCGTCCCCGCATCGTCCAGTTCAACGCGCTTTCCTCAGCCCAGGAATTCCTGGGGGTCCGCAATCTCGCCCCTCACGGCGGAGGCCGCCACCGTCGCCGCGCCGGCGAGGTAGATTCGCGCCTCCCGGCTCCCCATCCGCCCCACGTCGTTTCGCGTCACCGTGGCGATGCAGGTTTCCCCGTCCGCGAGGGGGCCTCCCTTGCCGAGGGCGCAGGGGCCGCACCCGGGCGGGCCCACCAGGGCGCCCGCCTCGCAGAATACGTCCATCAGCCCGTCCGCGACGCAGCGGGCGAGCGTCTCCCGGCTGCCGGGCGTCACAATCATCCGCACGCCCGGCGCCAGCTTTCTGCCGCGCAAAATCGCGGCGGCCTCCGCCATGTCCTCGTATTGATCGCCGGCGCATGAACCCAGATACGCCGCGTGGACGGGAACGCCGAGCGCCTCCTCGAGCGGGGCCACCTTGTCGGGCCTGGGCGGAAGCGCGATGGTCGGCGTCATCTCGGCGAGGTCGAACGCGCGGGTTTCGGCGAAGACGGCGTCCGGGTCGCTTCGCGCGAACTCGAAATCCTCGACGTTCCGACGGCGCAGCCACTCCGCCGTCGCGTCGTCCGCGGGGACGATGGCGCTTTTCGCCCCGATCTCTATCGGCAGGTTGCAGAGCTTCACCCGCGCCTCGACGCCCAGATGCGCCAGGGCTTCCCCCGCGTATTCAAAAACGCGGTAGTCGGCGGCGTCGGGGCCGATTTCGTGAATGATGCGCGCGGCGGCGTCCCGGATTCCCACGCCCGGCCGGAGCCTTCCCCGCAGGTCGATGCGAATCGTCTCGGGCGTCTTGAGCCAGTGGCTGCCTGTGGCGAGCACGGCGGGAAACTCGAAGACGAGCGCCAGACCCAGACAGCCGACGGCGCCGTAGTTCGTGACGTGGATGTCGTAGGCCAGCGCGCAGCCGCCGGGCCGGACGAGGCCAATCTCCATGGGGAAGACGTGTCCCTGACCCCGGCCCGCCTCGAAAAAATGCCGGACGCCCCAGCGCTTCGCTATCTCCCTGATTCGACGGGCGCGGTTCGCGACGGCGATGGTCTGGGGAATCGTGTCGTGGTCGAAGCACACGAGCACGCGCTCCGGTTTCCAGGGGCGCTCCACGCCGAGCTCGAGAAGCTGGCGGTCGGCCTCCACGACGTAGAGATCGTGAATCGTCGCCAGATCGGCCTCGGGATAGACGATCTCGCCGGCGCGGAGGGCGCTCCGCCCCGATGCCCTTGCCATGATTTTTTCCGTCAGGGTCATGCCCATGTCGAGCGCGGCGTCCCTTGATGGAGAGGAGCGGGCCCGGCGCCGCTCCCGCGCGCGGGAAAGCGGGGCGTCCCGGCCGCGCAGGGCGGGGCGGAATTTGATACAATACGCCTTTCGGTGACGATTGAAAAACGCGGATTTCCGGCTTGGAGGAAAAGGCATGGGCTATGCGGAGATTCACGCCCGCTCCCTCTCCGACGCGGAGGCGTTCTGGGCGGAGGCGGCGGAGGAGATTCACTGGCACAAAAAATGGGAGAAGGTGTTCGACGACTCGAACCCGCCCTTTTACCGATGGTTCGCGGGCGGCGAGGTCAACACCTGCTACAACGCGCTGGATCGCCACGTCGAGGCGGGACGGGGGGAGCAGCTCGCGCTGATTTACGACACCCCCATCACGGGCGAACCCACCCGGAAGTTCACCTACGGGGAGCTGCTGCGCGAGGTGGCGCGTTTCGCGGGCGCGCTCAGGGCGCAGGGGGTGGAGAAGGGCGACCGCGTCATCATCTACATGCCGATGGTGCCCGAGGCCGCCGTCGCCATGCTCGCCTGCGCGCGCATCGGCGCGGTGCACTCGGTCGTCTTCGGGGGGTTCGCGCCCAGCGAGCTGGCCACCCGCATCGAGGACGCGAAGCCGAAGGCCATGATATCCGCCTCGTGCGGGGTCGAGCCCTCGGGCGTCATCGCCTACAAGCCCCTGCTGGACGAGGCGATCGACCTCTCCAGCGTGAAGCCGGAGAAGTGCGTCATCCTTCAGCGTCCCCAGGCGGAGGCGGAGCTCATGGAGGGACGCGACGTCGAGTGGGGCGACGCGATGAAGGACGCCGCGCCCGCGGACTGCGTCCCCCTCGCCGCCACGGATCCGCTTTACATCCTCTACACCTCGGGCACGACGGGCCAGCCCAAGGGGGTGGTGCGGGACAACGGCGGCCACATGGTGGCGCTCAAGTGGTCGATGAAGAACGTCTATGGCGTGGAGCCGGGCGAGGCGTTCTGGGCGGCGTCCGACGTAGGCTGGGTCGTGGGGCATTCCTACATCGTCTATGGGCCGCTCGTTCACGGCTGCGCGACCATCCTCTTCGAGGGCAAGCCCGTGGGCACGCCGGACGCGGGCGTCTTCTGGCGCGTCATCTCCGAGCACGGGGTCAAGGTCTTCTTCACGGCGCCCACGGCGTTTCGCGCCATCAAGCGCGACGATCCGGACGCCGAGCTCCTGAAGAAATACGACCTCTCCGGCTTCCGCACCCTTTTCCTGGCGGGGGAGCGATCCGACCCGGACACGGTGCAGTGGGCGGAGAAGCATCTCGAGGTTCCCGTCATCGATCACTACTGGCAGACGGAGACCGGCTGGCCGATGCTGGCGAACCCCATCGGCATCGAGCGCCTGCCCGTCAAATACGGCTCCCCCACGAAGCCGGTGCCCGGCTACGACTTCCGGGTTCTCGACGGCGAGTGCCGCCCGCTGGGCGCGGGCGAGATGGGCGCGCTGTGCGTGAAGCTCCCCCTGCCGCCCGGCAGCCTCCCGACGCTGTGGGACGCGGATGATCGCTTCGTCGATTCCTATCTGAGCGAATACCCGGGCTTCTACAAGACGGGCGACGCCGGCTACATGGACGAGGACGGCTACGTCTACGTCATGTCGCGGACGGACGACATCATCAACGTGGCGGGGCACAGGCTCTCCACGGGCGTGATGGAGGAGGTGCTGACCTCCCATCCCGACGTGGCCGAGTGCGCCGTCATCGGCGTGAAGGATCAGCTCAAGGGCCAGCTCCCGCTCGGCTTTCTGGTCTTGAAGGCGGGGGTCGAGAAAGGGGACGGGGAGATCGTCGGCGAGGTGGTGCGGCTCGTCCGCCGCCAAATCGGCGCGGTGGCGGCCTTCCGCCAGGCGACGGTGGTGAAGCGCCTGCCCAAGACGCGCTCGGGCAAGATTCTGCGGGGAACGATGTCGCGCATCGCCGACGGCGAGGAATACAGGACGCCCGCCACCATCGACGATCCGGCCATCCTGCCCGAAATCACCGAGGCGCTCGCCGGGCTGGGCTATCCGCCCGGGAGGGATCAGGCGTAGGCGCCTTTGGCGCGCGCCGCCGGGGCGAACGCTGGATGATTCCCTGATTTTGGAGGTCGCCGGGAGAGAGGTCCGCGCGTGAGGCCGTTTCCCGCGCCCGCCGGATGACGCGGCGTCGGGGGCTTCGTTCTTCTTGCGGGGATGGCTTTGCTCAAATCCTTGGACCCCAGGCTCCTGTCGTTCATCGCGGCGTTTTTCGTCGCCGTCTCCCAGGTGTTCTACCGCCGGGCGCTGGTGAGCGTCGGGCCGGGGATTGCGGCCGTCTGGATGAACGCCCTCACCGCGGCGCTGGCGGGCGCGCTCTACCTCGTCTGGGGGGAGGGCGCGTCATGGCGCGCGGAGGGCGTCGCGTGGTTCATGCTGATCGGCCTGTTCGGCAGCTCGGTCGGACGCTACATGATCTTCTGGTCGATGCGGCTCATCGGCTTGGCGCGAACGCAGATCATGGTGCAGTCGGTCCTCGTCTGGTCGGCGCTCATGGGCGTGTTCATCCTGGGCGAGCGCTTCTCGGCGGGCGTGGCCGGCGGAACCTTCGCCATCATGGTCGGGGCCGTCCTTCTGGTCTACAGGCGCGCCTCGGACGAGAAGGAGGCTTCGCTGGCCGCCTTTCTCATTCCGATCGTCGCCTCCTGCCTGTTTTCCTTCACGTTTGTTTTCAGAAAATACGCCCTCGCCGTCATGCCTTCGGAGTCTTTGGGCATAGCGATTTCCACCGCCACGGCGACCGCCCTGCTGCTTCTTGCCGCGCCGTTCGCGAAAGAGGAGGGAGGGCTGAAGGGCGGAAGCGCCAGAGGGCTCGCGGCGATCGGCTGCGGGGTCGCCGCGAACACGCTGGCGGCGCTTTTCTTCTGGACGGCGTTCAGGACGGGCAAGGTGGTGGAGGTCATCCCGATCAACCGCCTCTCCGTCCTGTGGGTCATCATCTTCTCCTGGATGTTTCTGCGAAAGCAGGAGCGCGTCACGCCGCGCGTCGTCATCGGCGGCGTCCTGTCGGTGATGGGCGCGTTCGCGATCGCGTGGGGGAAATGAGCGGCGCGCGGGGACGCCTACCCCTCCACCCATCGCGCGGCGAAGGGCGTCCCTCCGCCCAGGATGATGCCGGCGTCCGAATCCACCCAGTCGGCGTAGAAGAGCAGCGAGGCTTCCGGGCTTTTCGAGCGCGTGGCGCTCGCGCGCGTGTGCGTGATGACCAGATGCGCCAGCTCCGGCGTCTTGGGCGGGTTTTTCGCCCATATCTTGTGCGCCCCATAGACGCCGTGCTGGATTTTCGCGCCGAACTCGGTGATTCTGGCGGGCGCCGCCGCCCCGCCCGTGGGCGCGCCGCCGGGGTCGGGGGCGGATTCCAGCGGCTTGGTGATGTCGTGGAGGAGGCAGGCGGCGATGAGCAGGTCGCGGTCGATGGCGAGGCCGTGGTGCCGCTCCACGACGTCGGCCATGGCGAGCGCGGTTTTCGTGACGCCCTGAACGTGGCCGATGAGCGTCATGTGCTTCTCTTCCTTCAGATTCTTGGGGATGTCCTCGAAGCGCTCCCAGGCGGTTTCCCCGGCCAGCTCCAGCCAGATGTCGATCACCGCCCGGCGGAGCGCCGGGTCGTCAATTCGCTCCACCTCGGGGAAAAGCGCGCGAATCCCGGCTTCGCTCGTCTGAATCGCCATTTTCCTCTCCTTCCCGCACGGGGGCGGGGCCGCTCGCGCTCCGTCGGGGACGCATGGACGCGCGCCCCGCTCAGGGGTCGGGAACCTCCAGATTGACCAGGGGGCCGAACTGCTGGCCGCCGTAGCAGTCGCCGTCTTCCGGATCGCAGGAGAACACCGGGCGGGGGATGGAGATTTTGATCGCGCGCGCGGCGTCGTGACGCGCGAGCAGCACCTTCTCCGCGGGCAGGCGGTAGAGCCGGGCGAACCCCTCTTTGGTGAGGACGTTCGCGGCGACCACGCGCCGGTAGGTCTCCTCATCCTCGAACATGACGTCGAACGTGAGGCTGAAGGGCCCGGCGTTTTTCGAGCGGATGAGCCTGGCGAGTTCTCCGAGCGTCGCCATCAGTTCGTCGCCTCCATCGTCTCCATCGGAAACATCTCGCAAGGGTCGTCGGGATAGACCACGTGATTCAGGCTGAAGCGATAGACGGGGCCCTTTTCGAGCTCCGCCGGCGCGAAGGGAAACGCCAGGGTCGAGATGAGGCCGCTCCATTCCGGGATGGGGTAGTGGAGCGCGAAATGGGCGAGGGTGGCCGCCATCGCGCTGGCGTCCGCCTGCTCCTCCGCCGTCACCTCGAAGAGAACGCCCGCCTCATGCGGAAGCCTGTCCGCCTCCGGCTCGAGCGGCCCCATCACGGCGTCGCGCCCGAACACGCGGACGTGGAGGCGGTAGTCGGGCGGGGCGTCCCGGTCGGGGAAGATTTCCCGGACGCGCGCGCCGAAGCCCTCCCGCACGCCCTCCAGCCAGGAGTCGAGCTGCTTGAGAAGCATGGGGTCGCGCACCCCGCCGATGATGACCGACTGGAAGCCGACGAGTTCGGCGCCCTCGAGCTTGACCGAATACCTCTGCGCCGGATGAAAGAGGGAGCCTTCCACGCGCACGGCGCGCTCGCTCTCGGCCGCGTAGGTGGAGCGGCTCGTGTCCAGGACGCCCGCCGGCTCGGTGACGCGGAAAGGGTCCGCGTTCTCGTAAAGCGCGTGGGAGGCCACGCTCTGCGGGGTGCAGCGCATCCCCGGGTTCAGCGGCTCGACCACGAAGTGATCGTCCCGAATCCAGGCGAAGCAGCCGTCCGGCCGCGCGCGATGCGTCGCGCAGGCCGCGCCGCATTCGAGTATCTTCGCCGCGTGCCAGGACAGCCCCCGGTCCGCGCCCATGCGCGCGGGAAGGCAGGCGAAAAGCGAGGTGTCCGACGCCCGGCCCGCCAGCACGACGTCCGCCCCCTCGTCAAGGGCGCGGGCGATGGGTTCGTCGCCCATCATACCCACGACGTGCGCGCTTTTTTTGATGACCCCCTCATCCAGGGCGGGCGCGGGATCGAGCGCGCGGATGCGCCCCTCCCGGTATCTTCGCCTGAGATACGCCTTGTCCTGTTCGCCCCGAATCAGGGCGAGCCGGAAGCTCAGTCCCTCCTCGCGGGCGATTTCCAGACAGATGCCGCGCATCCAGGCGAGCCCGGCGTCCCCGCCCGCCGTGCCGCACGAGCCCACGATGAGGGGGACGCCCAGCGCCTCGCGCCCCAGGAGCATGAGCTTCAGGTCGCGCTTGGTCGCCGATCGGGAGAAGTTCGGCTTGCCCTCTCCGAGAAAGGCGGGGCCGTTGTCCGTCGAGCCTCCGTCGCAGGCGATGACGTGGGGCTTCAGGGACAACCCGCGCTCGAAGGAGCTCTCGGGGAAGCCGGAGCCGATGACGCCGCAGGGAGAAAGCGCGCGCGCTTCCAAGGTGGGGTTCGCTCCATCGCGGCGAGGTTGACGCGCGTCCCGCCTCCCCGGGCCGCGCCGAAGGATCAACTCCCCATTCTACGCCCGTTTTCCCGCCGGATGAAAGGGCCGCGCCCCGAGGCGGCTGAACGCTGCCCGCATCCGGGGGACAGCCACATGAGCGCGCGGGGTTACGCGATCGTCGGCGAGACGATTGCGAAAAGCCTGCTCTCGATGAATTCGCCCGAAGGCCTCCGGGCAAAGAGCGGGGAGCGAGACTGAGGGCGCCGCGCGAGGTCGAAGCCGGCGGACTTTTCCCCGCGTCAAAGATTCCCGAGCCGGCGGCTGCGCCCGCGCTCTTTTTTGGGCGCGCGCCTGGGGTTTCCCTTCTTCTTCGCGCCGCGCCTGGGCGGCGGGGGCGGCGCGTCCTCCTGAAAATCCTCCTCCATGAGCGCCGTCTGCCGAACGCGATCCCGAAATTCCCCCGTCCGGATGACGTCCGCCGCGTAGGGCGCCGCCGCCTCTCCGAGCGCCCTGTCCGAGGTGACGAGAACCGCGCCCCGGTGGTCGCCCTTCAGAAGGCGCAGGATGAGCGCGTCGGCGATTTCATGCCTTGAGAACAGCGTCTCGATCCCGCCCGCGCTTCGACGCTCCCCCCGGTCGCGCTGGGGCTTGCCGTCGAACACGACGGTGATTCGGTGGCTTCCTCCCGAGTTCCTGCGCCAGGTTCGCAGCATCTCGATGAGGCCCTCGCGCCCGGCTTCGAGGTCGCCGCGAAGGAGGCGCCTGAGTTCCGGGATGGCCGGAATGAGGTTGTATCCGTCAATCAGGAGCCGCATGGATTTTCTCTCCCCGGGAGGCGCTCACGTTCCGGCGGGGCGGGAGGGCGATTGAATTCAGCCTCGCTCCCGGGCGTCGCTCCAAGCGGTGATGGAGACATGGAGCCGCGCGCGGGCGAGGTCGATGCGGCGAGGGGAAAACCGGGATGCGGGATTTTTCTTTTTCAGCCGCCGGAGGCGCGCTCCAGCGCTTTCGAGACGACGCGCGCGGCGTAGACCCCGGCCAGGTGGCGCCGGAAATCCGCGCCGGCGTAGAAATCGTCAATCGCCTCGACGCCTTCGCCCGCCTTCGCCGCCGCCGCGCGAATCTCCGCCGCGCCCGGCGCGGTTCCGGCAAGAGCGCTCTCGACGCCCAGGGCGCGGTAGGCGGGGGCGGCCACGCCCGTCACGCCCAGTCGGATGGAAGCGACCGCGCCGCTTTCGTCCAGGGCGAGCCGCGCCGCCGCGCCGCAGACGGCGAAGCCGCTCGCCTGCTGCGCCGCCTTGAGATACGCGCTTCCGCTCCGCGCGGGAGGCGCGGGCAGCCGGACGGCGGCGAGAATCTCGCCGGGGGCGAGCGCCGTCTCGTAGGCGCCGGTGAAGAAGTCGTCGATTCCGATGACGCGCTCGCCGTCCGCGCCCGCGGCGAGGATTTCCGCCCCGGCCGCCAGCATGGCCGCAGGGTAGTCGGCGGCGGGGTCGGCGTGGGCGAGGGAGCCGCCCAGGGTGCCCCGGTTCCGGACCTGCGCGTCGCCGATCGCGCCCGCCGCTTCGGCGAGGGCGCGGCATTTTTCCCGAACGAGGGAGGACGCCTCGATTTCGGCGTGGGTCGTCATCGCGCCGATGCGGAGGGCGCCCTCCGATTCGGAGATGCCCGAAAGCCCCTCGACGCGCGCGACGTCGATGAGGACGCGCGGGTGAGCGAGCCGCGCCTTCACCACGGGCAGAAGGCTTTGGCCGCCTGATAGGAGCCGGGCGTCGTCGCCGTGCTTTTTCAGATGCGCGAGAGCGTCCTCAAGCGTTTCGGCGCGAACGTAGTCGAAGGCGGCCGGAATCATGCCGGGACCCCTTTGCCGCCCGCGACGGCGCGCCAGACGCGCTCGGGCCGCAGCGGCATGTCGATGTGCCTCACCCCGAACGGCGCCAGGGCGTCGAGCACGGCGTTCACCACGGCGGGCGTCGAGCCGATGGTGCCGGCCTCGCCGACCCCCTTCGCCCCCAGGGGGTTCACGTCCGTCGGCGTGGTGGTGTGGAGAAGCTCGAAGCGGGGGAGCCGGTTCGCCTTGGGGAGGGCGTAATGCATGAGCGAGGCGTTGAGCGGCTGCCCGCCCTCGCCGTAGATCATCTCCTCCTCGAGCGCCTGCCCCGTCCCCTGCGCGATGCCGCCGTGAATCTGCCCATGCACGAGCAGGGGGTTGATCATGTTGCCCACGTCGTCCACCGCCACGTAGCGGAGAATCTCCACGTCCCCGGTTTCCGGGTCCACCTCCGCCAGCACGACGTGCGCGCCGAAGGGGAAGGTGAAGTTGGACGGCTCGAAGAAATGCGTCTCCTCAAGGCCCGGCTCGGTGTCTTCGGGAAGTTCGATCGCGCTGTAGGCCATCTGCGCGATATCGACGAAGCCCGCCGACTTCTCGGGCGCGCCCCGCACGAAAACCTTGCCGCCCTCGAAGTCGATGTCCTTGGGGTCGGCCTCGAGCTTGAGCGCCGCGAATTTCGCCATCTTGCCGCGCACCTTGTCGCGCGCGTAGACGACCGCCGAGCCGCCCACCACCGTGCCCCGGCTGCCGAAGGTGCCCACCCCGTAGGGCACCACGTCGGTGTCTCCGTGAATGACGGTGACGTCCTCCGCGTCGATGCCCAGTCCGTCCGCCACGATTTGGGCGAAGGAGGTCTGCTGTCCCTGGCCGTGGGGCGACGCGCCCGAGAAGACGGTGGCCTTGCCCGTGGGCTCCACGCGCACCCGCGCGCTCTCCCAGCCCTGGCCGCCCAGGGCGGCGGAGGGGCCCATGCCGCAAATCTCGACGTAGGTGGAAAGGCCGATGCCCAGATGCCGCCCCTCCTTTCGCGCTTCTTCCTGCCGGGCGCGCATGGCGGGGTAGTCGGCGGCCTCGAGCGCGCGATCCAGCGCGGCGTGGTAGTCCCCGCTGTCGTAGGTGAGGCCGGCGGAGGTATTGAAGGGGAACTCGCCCTTGTCCGGGAAATTCCTGCGGCGGATCTCCACGGGGTCCATGTCGAGCTCCCGCGCCGCGATGTCCATCATCCGTTCGAGAATATAGGTGGCCTCGGGCCGTCCCGCGCCCCGGTAGGCGTCCGTCGCCACCTTGTTGGTGAACACGCCGGTGGCGCTCATCTCGATGTTCTCGATCTTGTAGGGGCCGGGCAGCATGAGGCCCGTCAGCGTGAAGATGGCCACGGTGAGCAGCTGGTAGTAGGCGCCGCAGTCCGCCAGCACGTCGTAGCGGAACGCGGTAATGGAGCCGTCCTTTTTCAGCCCCATCTCCACCTGGCCCACCTGGCCGCGCCCGTGAATGGTGGTCATGAAGTTCTCGGAGCGGCTCTCGATCCATTTGACGGGCAGGCCCAGGTCGCGCGAGACGTAGGCGGCGAGCGCCTCTTCCCGGTAGATGTTGAGCTTGCTGCCGAAGCCGCCGCCCACCTCGGGCGCGATGACGCGCATCCGGTTCTCCGGCATCCCGATCTGTCCCGCCACCAGGGTGCGCACCTTGTGGGGCACCTGGGTGGAGGTCCAGAGGGTCATCTTGTCCTCGCCCGGCAGGTAGTGCGCCAGCACGCCCCGGGGCTCGAGCGCGAGGGGCGCCACGCGCGCGTTGGTGATGCGCTCCTTCACGACGATGTCCGCTTCCCGGAAGCCGGCCTCCACGTCCCCGCCGGAGATTCCCCATTTGAACGCCTCGTTGCTCTCGTAAGCCTCGTGCACCTTCGGCGCGTCCGCGTCCAGGGCGCGCTCGAGGTCCACCACCGCGTCGAGCGGCTCGTAATCGACCTCCACGAGCTCCGCCGCGTCCCGCGCCCCGTAGCGCGTCCGCGCGACGACCACGGCGACGGGTTCGCCGGCGAAGAGCGCCTTCCCGTCCGCCAGCACCGGCTGTTCGGGCACCTTGGCGTCGGGAACGAGGCCGCCCACGGGAACGGGGCCGATGGTTTTCGTGTCCTCGTGCGTATAGACGGCGACGACGCCCTCCGCCGCCTTCGCCTTCGATGCGTCGAGCGAACGGATGGCGGCGTGGCCGTAGGGGCTTCTCACCACCGCCATGTGCAGGGTTCCGGGCGGGCTGAAGTCGTCCACGTAATGGGCGAGTCCCTGGATGAGGCGCGGGTCGTCCCGCCTCTTGATGGGCGCGCCGATGAATTTCGGGGCTGGAGCCTGGGCCATGCGTTATTCCCTCACCTGGGCCGCGGCGGCGGAAATGGCGTCCACGATGTTCTGGTAGCCCGTGCAGCGGCAGATGTTCCCCTCGATGCCGCGGCGTATTTCCTCATCCGACGGCGCGGGGTTCGACTCGATGAGCTCGCACGCCGTGAGAATCATCCCCGGCGTGCAGAAGCCGCACTGGAGGCCGTGCTTCTCCCAGAACTGCTCCTGCAGGGGATGGAGTTTGTCGCCTTCGGCCAGCCCCTCGATGGTCGTGACCTCGCGGCCTTCCGCCTGGACGGCCAGCATCGTGCAGCTCTTCACCGCCTTGCCGTCAAGCAGGACGGTGCAGGCGCCGCATATCGAGGTTTCGCAGGCAACGTGCGCGCCCGTGAGGCCGGCCTCGTCGCGCAGCAGATGCACCAGAAGGGTTCTCGGCTCCACGTCGAAGGTGCGGCTCTCGCCGTTGATGTCGAGGCTGACTTCCAAGGCTTCTCCCCCCACGCCGCCTTGAAGGATGAACGAAGCACGCGCCGGAAAGCGGAGCGGCTTTTGCGTCCTCCGGTTTCCTCCCGACCGATCGATGCTGAATGATTACTCCCTAATATGGGCGACGCGGCGGAAAATGTCAAGAGAGAATTTCTGCGGATGGAGCGAACGGACGCGGGGGGCGGGTTGCCCGCGCTTCACTCCACCACGCCGGCTTTTCCTCCCCGGGTTCCCGGTTGTCGCGTTCTCGCCTTGCGCGCGCCTCGCCCGTCGCGTAGGCTCCGCGCCTTCGCCCCGGTTTGTTGTGGATTCCGGCGGCCCGCCCCGGCGGGGCGCGAGGACGAGAGGAGAGGGGAATGGCCCATCCGGGCTTCGCCACGGCCGAGGGGACGGTAAAGTTCGCCGAGGCCCATTCGCCGGTCTGTCATCCGGCGCATTTCAGGGAATCGGGCGGTCTCCGGCTTTCCTCGATCGGGATCGGCACCTATCTCGGAGAGGCGGACGAGGCGACCGACGCCGCCTATCGGGCGTCCGTGGCCGCCGCCGTCCGGGGCGGGTGCAACGTCATCGACGCGGCGATCAACTACCGCTTCCAGCGCAGCGAGCGGAGCGTCGGCGCGGCGCTGGACGATTTGCTCTCCTCGGGCGACGCCCGCCGGGAGGGGCTGGTCGCGTCCACCAAGGGGGGATTCATCCCCTTTGACGGCCATCCGCCCGGGAGTCCGGAGGAGTTCGCGGCCTACATGCGGGAAGTCTATTTCGACCCCGGCGTCTGCGCGCCGGAGGATATTGTCGCCAACTGCCACTGCATGACGCCCGATTACCTGAGACATGAGCTCGAGGCGAGCCTCGCCAACCTCGGTCTCGAAACGCTCGACGTCTACTACGTCCACAACCCCGAGACGCAGCTTCAGGAGGTTTCG
The DNA here is from genome assembly GCA_965242545.1 of bacterium. Taxonomy (GTDB): domain Bacteria; phylum UBA8248; class UBA8248; order UBA8248; family UBA8248; genus Bin107. The sequence continues at coordinate 1,839,380 of OZ251456.1, read as the reverse complement.
CGCGAGGTCTTCCTGGCGCGGCTGCGGGACGCCTTCGAGGCGCTGGAGGGCGCCGTGGCGGAGGGAAAGATCAAGCGCTACGGCCTGGCCACCTGGAACGGATATCGGCTGGAGCCGGACGAGGGGGAGTATCTCTCGCTCGAGGAGACCCTGGAGGCGGCGCGGGCCGCGGGCGGGGAGAATCACCATTTCCGCGCCGTCCAGCTGCCCCTGAATCTGGGGATGACCGAGGCTTTCTCCCGCCCGAACCAGTCCCGGGACGGGGAGACGCGGAGTTTCCTCGCCGCGGCCGCGGAGAGCGGCCTCACCGTGATGACGAGCGGCTCCATCCTCCAGGGGCGCGCAGCGGAGGGGCTTCCCCCCGTGATCGCGGAGACGTTCCCCGGCTTCTCCACCGACGCCCAGCGCGCGATTCAGTTCACGCGCAGCGCGCCCGGGGCGGCCGTCGCCCTCGTGGGAATGCGCCGGATGTCCCACGTTCTGGAGAACATGAAAGTCGCCGAAGCCCCGCCCGCCCCTGCAGAGGACTTCATCCGCCTGTTCCGGCGGGAAGCGTAGTTTCGTCGCGCGGCGGCTCTTGGCGGGAAAGTCGCCCGCGGGCGCTTTTCCGCTCCCGCGTTCTCCTCTAGAATGCGCGCGAATCCCCTTGGCCGGCTCCGCGCGGCGCCAATCCATTTTTTCACGGAGGCATCATGTCCAGACCCTGGTATCACCCGAACCCCATTCGCGGCGGCGGAGGCGACGCCTACGCGGGAGTGGATCACGTCCTCAGCGAACCCTGGGAGGAGGAGGCGCGCAACGTCCGCCTCGTCGCCCATTCCGACCTGAACGGCTGGGGTGACGCCTTTCAGATTCAGGTGGGCGGCGGCATCTGCTACGTCGCGGCCTCGGGCGTGAACGGCCACGACGGCATGACGATTCTCGACGTGAAGGACCCGGCGAACCCCAGAATCGTCAACCAGCTCACGGACGGCCCGGCGGCGCGCACGCACAAGGTGCTGCGCATCGACGACGAGGTGCTCATCACCAATTCGGAGCTCCGGCCCTCCTTGCGGGATCAGTATCCGGACGCCGTCGGGGGGCTGCGTATTTTCGACAACCGCGACCCGTTCCACCCCAAATTCGTGAATTACGTGGAGACGGACGGCTTCGGCATCCACCGGCCCATCTACGACCGGAAGCGCAAGCTCATGTACAGCTCGGGCTTCAAGGACGGCTACCGGGGCAAGGTGCTCCTCGTCCACGACATGAAGGACCCCTGGGCGCCGGAGTTCATCGGCATGGGCGCCGTCCCCGGCCAGAAGGAGGGGGAGGCGCCCTCCTGGGACCCGGACATCGTGGGCGACGGCGCCTGGATTCACGAGGGAAATCCCTGGGGGAATTACGTGACCGCGGGCTACTGGGACGCCGGCATCGCCCTGTTCGACCTGACCGACCCGACGAAGCCCGAGCTCGTCTGGCGGCACAATCCCCACGAGACGCACGGCTGGGCGGGCTGCTACCACAGCTTCCTGGTGCCGGAAGGCTCCGCGTTCGGCATCGTGACGCAGGAGACCACGACGGTGAACTGCGATCACCCGCCCGCGTTCGTCACCTTCTACGACCTGAGAAACCCGCGCGAGCCTCTGCCCGTGAGCACGTTCATGCCCTACGAGATCGACCCCATCGAGATGCGCCCCCTCGACCGGAAGTGGAGCGAGACGGGTTCGCGCCACGGCGCGCACAATATCTGGCTCGACATGACGAAGGACGACCTCATGTATATCTGCTGGTTCAACGCGGGGCTTCGCGTGGTGGACTGGTCGAATCCCTTCCGGCCGAAGGAGGTGGGCCACTACATCCCGGCCGGAACGAAGGAGCGCTGCTGCCCCCAGAGCAACGACGTTCAGGTGGACAGGGACACGGGCCTCATCTACATGGCCGACCGCTGGGGGCTTGGCCTCCACATCCTGGAATACGCAGGCTAGGGCGCGAATTCTCTTCTCGGCGTCGGGGCCGCGGGCCATGGACTCATCGTCCCACCGCCGCGGCCCCTTCGTTTTCCCGGAAAATCCGAAAAGCGCGCGCCTTCGCCCCTTCCCGGGCGTCCCGCCCCCGAAGATATGAAACTGGCGGAGCCTGCGTCCGCTGGGGTATTCTCCCCACGCCCGCCCGGGTGGTGGAACGGTAGACACCAGGGACTTAAAATCCCTCGGCCGGAAGGCCGTGCCGGTTCGAGTCCGGCCCCGGGCACCAGAGACGCGCAAGCGCGCGGGTCGAAGCCGGGGCCGGTTTTCCCCGGCCGTTCCGTTCTCGTCAACAACGGGATGATCGACGGTGCCGAGGCGGCGGCGTTTTCCGCGCCTCCCCGCGCCGACTCCGTCCATTGAGGGAGCGCCATGCCGGAATCGGAGACCGCCGCGCCGCTGAGCGGGTTTCGGGCGCTGGATTTCACCCAGGTCGTCGCGGGGCCCTACTGCGCCACCATGCTCGCCGACATGGGCGCCGAGGTGGTGAAAATCGAGCGTCCGGGGCTCGGGGACGACACGCGCCGCATCACCCGCTACAAGGGCAGGGAGGCGCACGAGGATTATTTCTACGCGAACAACCGCTCCAGGAAGAGCGCCGCCCTCGACCTGAAAACAAGCGCGGGACGGGAGGCGGCGCGGGCGCTGGCGGGGAAGGCGGACGCGCTCATCGAGAACCTGGCGCCGGGCAAGATGGCGGCGCTCGGTCTGGGGTGGGAGGAGGCGCGCGCGCTGAACCCGAGGCTCGTCTATTGCTCGATCTCCGGCTTCGGGCAGAGCGGGCCCTATCGGGATCGCGTCGGTCTCGACCCGATTCTCCAGGCCGTCTCGGGCGTGATGAGCGTCACGGGCGGGGAGGAGCCGACCCAGATCGGCGCGCCTCTCGCGGACGTGCTGGCGGGCATGTTCTCCGCCTACGCGGTGGTGAGCGCTCTCCACGCCGCCGCGCGCGAGGGGCGGGGCCGCTTCATCGACGTGAGCATGCAGGACGCCATGGTGGCCGCGCTGGGCCCCCGGATGGGGGAGACGCTCCAGTCCGGCGTCTCGCCCGGCCGGCACGGAAACGCGAACCCCATGCGGGTTCCGGCGAACACCTACCGGACGAGCGACGGGGAATACGTCACCATCATCGTCCAGCACGACGGCTTCTGGCCGGGCTTTTGCCGCGCCCTGGGGATGGAGGACTGGCTGGAGGACGCGCGCTACGCGACCGCGAGGTCGCGGGTGGCGCATCGGGAGGAGATCGACGCGCGGGTCTCCGCGATTTTCGCCTCCCGCCCGATGGCGGAATGGGAGGAGCGCCTGGAGGCCGGGCGCGTGGGCTTCGCCGTCGTGAACGACTACGCGCGCGCCCTCGACGATTCGCAAATCAGACATCGCGGCCTCGTCCGGGAGGTCGAGCATCCCGTTTCCGGGAAAATTCGCGTCGTCGGCGCGCCCTGGCGCATGAGCGGCGCGCAGGCCGAAATTCAGCCCCCGCCCCTGCTGGGCCAGCACACGGGCCAGGTGTTGCGGGAGTGGCTCGGCTGGCCGGAGGAGGCGGTCTCGCGCTTTCTGGCGGGAGAGGGCGCGGGAGAGAGCTGAAAATTCAGCGAAGCGGGCGCGGCGAACGCGCTTCTGGAGTGAATTTGAACGAACTCCCCTTGCTTCACGGCGGCCCGAGGGGCCGGAAAGGATGACGCCATGTTTTCCGCGTTGATGTTTTCCCTGCCGTCCGCGTCCGGGTTCAGGGCGCTCGCCGCCGCGGCGCTGCTCCTGCTCGCCGCGCCCGCCCTGGCGGCGGAGCCGGCGGCCTGCGCGAGGGAGGGGCGCGTTCTCAAGGTCGGCTTCTACGCCTTTTTCAAGCCCCTCAGCTACAGCGCCGCGAAGGATCCGAAATCCCCCGCCTTCAACGAGCATCGCGGCTACGAGGCGGACTTGCTGAGCGCCCTGGAGGCCATGGGGCTCTCCTTTTCCCGCCGGGGCATCGCGGCGTGGAAGAACATCTGGCTGCGCCCGGCGGGCTCCGAATACGACGTCGTGGGCGGAGGCATCACGATTCTCGACTCCCGCGCGCGCGACGCGGCGGGGAGGAAGGTCGTCGTATTCACCTCGGGACACGTGGCGTTTCGCCAGTCCCTTCTGGTGCGCGCGAAGGACGCCGGGCGGCTCGCCTCCCACGAGGCTCTGGGCGGGGCGCGCGTGGGCGCCCTGGCGGGAACCACCGGAGAGGCCCGGCTGCTGCAGCTGACGGGGCTGACCGACGCCTCGGGCGTCCTCGCCGCCGGCGTCCGCGTCCGGACGCCGCGCGGGGCGGTAGTCACCGACGGGAGCGCGAACTACGTCATCACTTCCGGCGGGGCGTCGCCCTCCCTCGCCGGCAGGACGTCCCTTGAACCGCCCGACAAGGCCATGCCGAAAGTCGTCTATCTCGGCTCGGAGAGCGGCGAGGCGGCGCTTCTCTCGGCGCTTCGGGAGGGCCGGGTGGACGCGGTGGCGCGGGGCGAAATCGGCAACCGGGACGCGGCCCACGCCTCGGGCGGCGCCTTCGCCGTCACGGCGATAGACCCCGCCGCCGAATACGGCGGCTTCGCGCTCTCGGCGAAGGATGCGGATTTGGCCGCGTGTCTCGATGAGAAGATCAACTGGCTGACGGACAATCGCCGCATCGGCTACGGAGAGTGGCGCACGGATCCTTCCGTCTTCATGCGCCGCGCCAGGATCTGGAAGGGCGGGAAATGAGGCCGGCGGGGAAATTCTCTCGCGTTCGCCCCGCTTTTCGGCGGCGTCGAATTTTCCGGCGATTCGCGAATCTCAAGGGAGAGGCCATGCTTCCGCGCTTCTCTTTCCCCCCGGCGTCCGGACGCATGGCGCTCGCCGCCGCGGGCCTGGCGCTTTCCCTCGCGCTCCCGGCTCCGGCCATCGCCGCGAAGCCCATGGCCTGCGTGAGCGGCGGGCGCGTTCTCAAGGTTGGCTTCTATCCCTTTTTCAAGCCCCTGAGCTACAGCGCGGACGCCGATCCGAAGTCCGCCGGCTTCAGCGAGCATCAAGGCTACGAGGCGGACCTGCTGAGCGCGCTCGAGTCCATGAAGGGCGCGGGGCTGTCTTTTTCCCGCCGGCCCGTCGCGCGGTGGAAAAACATCTGGCTGCGCGCGGCCGGGCCGGAATATGACATCATGAGCGGAGGCATCTCGATTCGCGCCTCCCGAACCCGCGACGCGGCGGGCAGGCGGGCGATCCTCTTCACGTCGGGCCACGCGGCGGATCGGCAATCGCTTCTGGTGCGCGCGAGGGACGCCGGACGGCTCGCCTCGCACAAGGCGCTGGGCGGCGCGCGCGTCGGCGTCCTGAGGGGCGCGACCGGCGAGGCGCGGCTGTTGCGGCTGACGGGTCTGGCCGACGCCGCGGGCGTCCTAGCCGCAGGCGTCCGCGTTCGGACGCCGCGCGGGGCGGTGGTCGCCGACGGGAGCGCGAGCTACGTCATCACTTCCGGCGGGGCGTCACCCTCTCTCGCCGGCAGGACGCTCCTCGAGCCGCCCAACAAGGCCATGCCGAAAGTCGTCTATCTCGGCTCGGAGATTGGCGAGGCGGAGCTCCTCGCGGCGCTTCGGGAGGGACGGGTGGACGCGGTGGCGCGGGCCGAAATAAGCAACCGCGACGCGGCCCACGCCTCCGGCGGCGCGTTCTCGGTCACCGCCCTCGACCTCGAGGCCGAGGAGCGCGCCGGCTTCGCGCTCTCGGCGAAGGACGCGGATTTGGCCGCGTGTCTCGATGAGAAGATCAACTGGCTGACGGACAATCGCCGCATCGGCTACGGGGAGTGGCGCACGGATACTTCCGTCTTCATGCGCCGCGCCAGACTCTGGAAGGGCGAAAAATAGGGGGAGATCGGGCTTCCGCAGGGGCGGTTCGGGAACCGTCCGGTCGGGCGAAACGGCGCTCTTGATCACGCCGCCGTCGCGCGTTATCCTTGCGGAATCAACCGGTGGACGAGGTTATTGCGGAGAGTCAGGGAGGAGGATTCGAGATGAGTGGATTGAAGGCCCGGCAGGCGTCCGTCGCCCCGTTTCTGGCGTTCCTGGGGCTTCTCGCGCTTGCGGGGTATGATGGACGCGCGGAAGGCGCGGAAGCGAAGGCGAGGGTGTTCTTCATCGAGCCGAAGGACGGGGCGGTCGTCAAGGGCCCCGTGAAGGTCGTGATGGGCCTCGAGGGCATGGCCATCAAGCCTTCGGGCAAGGTGGTGAAGGGCACGGGGCATCATCACGTTCTCGTCAACGCGGGCGCCATGAAAAAGGGCAGGGTGATTCCGACGGACAAGACGCACCTGCACTACGGCAAGGGGCAGACGGAAGCCTCCATCAAGCTCGCCCCCGGGGACTACGCGCTCACCATGCAGTTCGCCGACGGCCTCCACCGCTCCTACGGCCCCGGGCTCTCGGCGACCATCCGGGTGAAGGTGCTGCCCGGGAAGTAGGGAGGATTCGGGCGCGCGGCGAATTCGGCGCCGCCGGGGAGTGAGCGCAGTCGGACTCTCCTTCGGCGCTCCCCGCTCGCTTCACGCGGCGCTTTCAAGTCTCGTCTTCCGGTCTGACGGGAGGCGTTCCGGGCGCCTGGAATCGTTCGAGACGCCCCGCCTGACGGCCCGCGTTTGCCCGCATTTGCGGGGGGCAATCGACTCGCGCGCGAGGGGTATCATTTCGAGGCTTTTGCGCGCCTTACGCCTCGTTTTTCGAGCGCATGGGCGTGGGTTTTCCCGTCTTTTGGAGTTGTATTCGATTTCAATAAATTCAGGCCGAAAACAAGCGAATTCACGACCATTTCAAGCGAATTCACGACCTTTTCAAACAAATACGCGACGTTTTCAGAACGATGAGCCTCGCCTTTTCGCGCCTGATTCTCCGCCTCGCGAAGATCGCCATAACCTTTTGTTTTGCAAAGGGAAATAAAAGCGAGCCCGCTTTCGGGCGGCTCGTCCCCCTCGCGCGTTCGACCTGTGATAGACTCTCCGAAACCATTTTCGGGGGGGAGTCTGGCCGTGATGCTCGAGGGCAAAAAAATCATCGTGACGGGAGGCGGCAGCGGAATCGGACGCGCCGTTTGCGCGCTGGCGGCGGCCGAGGGCGCGGACGTCGCCGTGGCCGACATCGACCCGAAAACGGCCGCCGGGACGGTCGCTCTGGTGGAGGCGCGAGGTGGAAGGGCGGTTTCCATCGAGATGGACGCCTCGAAGAAAGACGACGCCCGACGCATGGCGGCGGAAGCCCTCCGCGCCTTCGGAACGATAGACGGCCTTGCGTGCTGCGCGATCAAACTCGTGCCCGGGAAGCTGGAAGACCTGCCCGAGGCCGACTGGGACATGGTGATGGATACCGGGCTGAAGGGCTATTTTCTTTGCGCCCAGGCGGCGGGGCGGGTGATGCTGGATCGGGGATCGGGCGCCATCGTTTTCGTATCCTCGATAGGCGGAATGCAGACCTACCCCCTGGCGGGCGCCTACAGCGTTTGCAAGGCGGGGGCCATCATGCTGGCCAAGCTCTTCGGCGTGGAATGGGGCGGACGCGGCGTTCGCGCCAACGCCGTCTCCCCGGGTCAGGTGCGCACCCCGATGACGGAAGCCATGTTTCAGGACCCCGAGATCGCGGCCGGGCGCGCCGCCGTGGTGCCGATGGGCCGCGTGGCGAAGCCCGAGGAGATTGCGGAGGGGTGCGTGTTTCTCCTCTCGGATCGGGCGGGATACGTCACGGCGGCGAACCTGCCCATCGACGGGGGGCAGGCGGAGAGCAAGATGATCCACACGCCCGGGCGAAAATGGGCGGCAGGGAGATAGCCTACGGGGCGACTTCATAGAGCCGGGCCCCGAAAGCCGCCTTCGCGCGAGCGGGGCGTGGCTTCCGGGAGGATTTGACAGAGACGAGGAGAGGAGGGCGGGCATGGGCCGTTTCGATGGGAATGTCTGCATTGTCGCGGGAGGCGCCCGGGGCATCGGCGCCAAAACGTGTGAAATGTACGTGGAGCAGGGGGGCCGCGTTCTCATCGGGGACGTGAACGAGGCGCTGGGCGTCGAGCTGGAAAGCAGGCTCGGCGGGGAGAGAGCCGCGTTTCAAAGGCTCGACGTGACGGATGAGGCGTCCTGCCGGGAGGCGGTGGATCGCGCGGCGGGCGAGTTCGGCGGCCTGAACCATCTGGTGAACTGCGCCATCAGGATGGACCCCGCCCCTTTGGTCGATCTGCCTCTGGCGAGCTGGAAACTGGTGCTGGACGTTGGGCTTACGGGCATGTTTCTGATGTGCCAGGCGGCGGGACGCTGGCTCATAGAGAACGAAAGACCGGGCGTCATCGTGAATTTGTCATCCAACGCCGGGGTTCAGCCTTACGGCATGTCGGGCGCCTACAGCACGGTGAAGGCGGGCATCATCATGCTCTCGAAGCAGCTGGGCATCGAATGGGCGCGCAAGGGAATTCGCGTGAACGCCGTGTGTCCCGGCCACACGGAAACGCCGCTGACCGCCTATCTGCGGGACCCTGAAATCAAAAAGGGCAGAAGCGAGGTGACGCCCCTGGGCCGGGTGGGCCAGCCCGTGGATATCGCGCACGGCGTCCTGTTTCTGCTCTCGGAAGAGTCGGACTGGATTACGGCTTCGCGCCTCGACGTTGACGGCGGCATCCTGAGCAGCGTCTATAATCACATGCCGGGCAGAAAGTGGGACTGAATCGGAGGATTGAGAAATGGAGCGCGCACTGTTAATCTCTTTCGAGCGTTTTGACCGCCTGAGGCGAGATCGCATTTGAAAATGACGCTGCATCTGGTTCGCTCCGTCTGCTTTCTCCCGCTCATCGCCGCGGGAGCGTTCATGGCGCACGCCCCGTCTTCATTGCCGCCCCTCGCGCGCGGCGCGGCGGGATTTTCCGCCATTGCCCTTGTGCTTCACCCATCGGCTGCGGAGGCGAGACGCTTCGGCGGGGGCCGTTCGTTCGGGGGGTTCGGGCGAGCTCGTTCTTTCGGGGCGCGCTCTTTCTCGAGACGCAGCCATGGCCGGGGCTACGGCGCAAGGTTTTCCGGCCGGCGCGGACTGGGCGGCTTCGGCCTGGGCATGGGGTTGGGAATGCTGGGCGGGTGGGGGTTCGGGGGATTCGGCCTTTTCGGCCTGGGTCGGATGCTCCTCTTCCCCCTGGCCCTGCTCTTTATCTTGAGAACGATGTCTCGGCGTTGAGTTTCTCCCTTATTTCACAAGGAGTTTCGCACATGAAAAAGTTCGCCGTTCTCGCCGCTTCGATTTTGATGACGCCCGCTGCGGCCATCGCCAACGGGGAGCCTCGCGTGGGGATCGGCACGGGCCTCTTTCTTTCCATCGTCTACGGCTTGGTCGGCATCATTCTGCTGATGATCGGCTACAAGATTTTCGAGTGGATTACGCCGTTCTCGGTGAACGATGCGCTGTCCAAGGATCAGAACAGGGCGGTGGGAATCGTGGTGGGGGCGATATTCCTCGGCGTGGCGCTCATCGTCGCGGCGGCGCTGGGGTAGGGCATCCGGGATTCGTCGCTCTTTTCGCGTCCGGGGGCGGGAATATGCGGACGAGCGACCGCGAGGCGATCACAGCGTGATGAGGGTCATAAAGGAAAAAGCGGATGCGGCGATACCACTCGCGGATCCGCTTTTTTTCTCGCTGCAGGGCGAAGGCGCCTCCATTGGCCGCCCGTCCGTCTTCGTTCGCCTCATGGGCTGCTCGGTGGGCTGCGCGTGGTGCGATACGAAGTATTCCTGGTCGGGACCTCCGGCGGAGGAAAAAACGATCTCGGAAATTCTGGATTTTTGTGAGCGGCGCGATGGCGCCCAGGTGGTGGTGACGGGGGGAGAACCCTTGGGGTCCCCGCAATTCCCGGCGCTCGTCGAGTCGCTTCGTCAAGCCGGCTTGAGGGTGGAAGTGGAGACGGCCGGTCATATCCCGCCGTCTGAAGACGCCCTCGAACGGGTGGATCAGTGGAACGTCTCGCCCAAGCTCAAATCGGCCCGGATTTCAGAGGAAAAGCAGCCGGAAACCCTCGACTGGCTGCGCCGGGCCAATGAGCCTTACCTCAAATTCGTGGTTCATCAGGCGAAAGAACTCGATGAAGTTGATGCTCTCCTTGAAAAATACGGACTTCGTGATTTCCCTAAAAACCGCATCATCGTCTCCCCGGGGGGCAAGACGCGCCAACAGGCGGAGGGCAGATTGCTGTCCCTGGCGGAAGCTTCCATGAATCGCGGTTTTCGCTTCACTCCCAGGCTTCACGTCCTTCTGTGGGGAGACAAGCGAGGGGTGTAGGGCGCAGACATCGTGCAGGTCGATAGCGGCGATTCGTTTGAGATGGATGTCGAGGAAAAAGAAATTTCCTCATTTCGATTGCGCATATCGAATAAATCGCCAAGATAATCGTCGAAGCGGGCGGATAAGCGAAAAAAATCCTCCTCCTTCAGGGAGTTCAACCGAGTTCGATGCAATGAAAACGCCCCGCCGGGAATCGGTGACGGGGCGTTTTTTGCGGCGAATATCGGAGCGGGGTCAGGCGGGAAGGGCGACGCCCTCCTCCTCCGTGAGCCTGTCCCAGTTCGCCTCGGTTCGCTTTTTCAGTTCGTCCATGAACTCGCGCGTGATGAAGCTGGGCATCTTGACGTTTTCGTTCGCCTTTTCATACACGCGGGCGGGCACGTCGTATTCCTCATCCGTATAGCCCACTTTCTTCTCCAGCAGGCGCCCTCGAAGATAGGATCGTCTGATGGCCTGATTCACGTCCTCTTCCGTCAGCGAAAGGCCGAACATGTCGTTCAGGCTGGCGACGATGTTCTCGTTGGGCGCTCCTGCGAATTTGCAGGTCCCGATGAGGTCGTCCCGCGTATAATAGATGCCGTTCAGAATGGCGTTTTCCCAATAGTCGATGTCCGTCTGCTGGCCGTCCAGGATGAGGAGCAGGAAGGTGCGCATGCTCATGTGGCCGCCGGCCAGCGCCCAGGGATAGCCCGGATTGGTTTCGGGCAGATAGGCCGGATATTCGAGACCTTTCCCCTGCATGGCGAAGGAGAGGTCGCCGCATTGCTGGGCCAGGCGCATGGTGCCCTGCGCCAGCTCTTCGCAGTCTCCCGCCGCCGCCTTGCGAATCAACTCCTCCATCTTTTTGGCGTCGCCGAAGCGGATGCCGTCCAGCACGGGCTTGTCTGGGTTTCTTTCGTTCCACTCCATGGCGTAGCTGATGGTGGCGCCCAGGCTGATGGCGTCGTAGCCCATCCGGTCGCCCAGTTCGACGAGATCGAGCGATTCTTCGGCGTCATAGACGCCGCAGTTCGCCGTGATGAGGTCGAGCGGCTCATAGTCGAACTTGACCCTGAATTTCCCTTTTTGCGCTTTTCTTCCCTCGGCCGTTTCGCCCTCGGGCCGGTCGTAGATGTTCTTGTGGCATGCGATGCCGCACTTGAAGCAGGACTCGTCCTTGATGACGTAGGGTTCTTCAAAACTGCCACGGTAGAGCTGAACGGCGTCGTCGCTGCCCGGCGCCCAGAAGTTCTTTTCGGGCAGACAGCCCAAGGGGTGCAGACCCGCGATGTTTCGCCAAGTGCCGCCGCCGCCGTCGGCCTTGTGGGCGTCGCGGTAGTTCTTGGAGCCGGCGCCTCGGGAGATGACCTTGTTCGCCTCTTTGACGACGTTCGTGACAGCTGATTTGTCATCGGGCGCCTGCGCGACGATGGCGATGAGGTTTTTCGACCCCATGACGCCGCCGAAGCCGCCGCGTCCGCAGAATCTCGGTTTGCATTCTCCCGTTTTGAGCTGGTTTTCCGTGCTCAGGACGATGGAAGCCATCCGGTTCGTCGCGTAGTTCTCCCCCGGCGGGCCGACGACGGCGAAATGCGCGTCGTCGTATTCATCGGCGAGCGCCATGATTTTTTCGTGTGAATCCTTGCCCAGAAGGGGTGAAGCGTCCACGAGCTCCATGCGCGCCGGCCCGCCGAGAACGTCGCTCTTGATGAGCAGCGTGACGGGCTTGCCGCTTCTGCCCGTAAAGATGATTTCGTCGATGCCCGCGCAGGCCACCTTGGTTCCGAATTTGCCGGAACCCGCCGAATACATGGCCGAGGGCGCGCCTGCGCGCGTGCTCTTGAGAGGGCTGTAGCCTCCGAAGAAAGTCCTCAGCCCCGTCATCAGATTCGTGCCCGAAAAGCAGCCGAGTTCCATGACGAGCGGAGCGCGGGAGTCATAGGGATCGGATACGTCATGCTGAGACAGAATTTTGAAAATCCTGCCGATTCCGCCCAGAAAGTCCTCCAAATCCCCACAGGGCTTGTCCTCGATTGTGATGCTTCCACTGCCAAGATCGATTGTTGCGCTTCTGTATCTGTAGTCGGTAACTGAGTTGTTTCCGTTTTTGGCGTCCGTCCACATTTTTATGCCGCCTCCATGAATGTGTCGTAAGCGATTTCAAACTTGTCATTTTCGAGTGATTGTTTGTCTAAGATGAGGATTATTCCGTGTTTCGTCCGACCGGGCAAGGGGGAGGCGTGGGTCCCACTAGAAAGCCACGGGCTCCCGGAATTCTCCGAAAACGCGACGGAGCACGTTCGTCACCTCTCCGATGGTGGCGTAGGCTTCCACAGCTTCCGAGATCGGCTCCATGAGATTTTCCTCTCCCCGGGAGGCGTCTTCAAGGCGTTCGAGGGCAAGAGCCGCCTGAGCGGAGTCTCTCCCTTTTTTCACTTTTTCCAGCTGTCTCTTCTGATGTTCTTCAAGTTCGGGGGCGATGGTGAACAACTCTTGGGAGGGAAGCTCCTCCCGCGCGTATTTATTGACGCCGACGATGGTTTGCGCCTTCGTCTCCACCTCCTTTTGCCAGCGAAAGGCGCTCTCCGCTATCCATCTTTGCGCCGCGCCCCGCTGAATGCACTCGACCATGCCGCCTCGCTCTTCCACGTCTTCGATGATTTTCGCCATTTCATCTTCCATGCGGCCCGTCAGATTCTCCAGAAAATACGAACCGCCAAAGGGGTCCGCCACGTCCGCCACGCCGCTTTCATGGGCGATGATCTGCTGGGTGCGCAGGGCGAGAAGGGCGCTTTCCTCGGTCGGCAGCGCAAGCGCTTCGTCATAGGCGCAGGTGAAAATGGTTTGCGCGCCGCCCAGGACGGCGGACATCGCTTCATAGGCGACCCGGACGATGTTGTTCTCCGGCTCCTGGGCGGTGAGGGTGCTGCCGCCGCACACGACGCCGAAGCGGAAAAGCCAGCTTCTCTGCTTTTTGGCCCCGAACCGATCGCGCATGATTTTGGCCCAAAGCGTCCGCATGGCGCGGTATTTGGCGATTTCCTCAAAAAAATCCATGTGGGTGTAAAAATAGAAGCTGATTCTGGGAGCGAACGCATCAATATCGAGACCGCGCTCCAGACACTTTTCCACGTAGACGATGGCGTCTGCGAGGGTGAAGCCGCCTTCCTGGACGGCGGTCGCGCCCGCGTCCCTGAAGTGAGCACCCGCCGCGCTGATGGTGTTGAACCTCGGGGTGTTCTTCACACCGTACTCGACGGTGTCGACGATCAGCCTCAGAGACGGCTCGGGCGGAAATATCCATGTGCCGCGGGAAACATACTCTTTCAGGATGTCGTTCTGGATGGTGCCGGTCAGCCGATCGGGCGAGACCCCCTGCTTCTTCCCGACGATGACGTACATGGCGTAGAGGATGGCGGCCGTCGAATTGATGGTGAAAGACGTGCTGATTCTGCCGAGGGGGATGTCTTGAAAAATGGTTTCCATATCCGCCAGCGAATCGATGGCCACGCCGACCTTGCCGACTTCGCCCGCCGATTTTTCATCGTCGCTGTCGAGTCCCAGCTGCGTGGGAAGATCGAGTGCGACGGAAAGCCCGGTGTTTCCTTCATCGAGCAAAAAACGATAGCGCCGGTTCGTTTCCTCGGCGGTTCCAAAGCCGGAATACTGGCGCATCGTCCACAGGCGCTTTCTGTACATCTCGGGATGGATGCCGCGCGTGAAGGGATAGACGCCGGGCTCGCCCGGTGCGCTGTCCCGGAGCGCGTCCTCGGGCCCATACGTATTTTCGAGGGCGAGGCCCGAGCGGGTTTTCACCTCTTGGTGCGCCTTCTCCATTTTCTGGCTATCTTCCCTTGAAGTCGGGGCTCCGCTTTTCAAAAAACGCCTTTATCGCTTCGTCATGATCTTCAGACGCCCAAAGGTCCGCAAACAGCGACGATTCCACCCCCATCGTTTTCTCCAGTGTATTGTCTAGGCTAAACAAGAGCAATTCCTTCAGGGAACGAACCGCGCCGGGGGCGCTCTTGGAAATTTCCCCCGCCATCGCCTTGGCGACGCGCAGCCCCTCTCCTTTGGGAGCTACGGCGTTGGCGAGTCCCATCGCCATCGCGCTTTCCGGGCGCAACTCCTTGCACGTGGTCAGAAATTCCACCGCTCGCCCGTAGCCGACGGCGCGGAGGAGGCGCCCCCCGCCTCCCCAGCCCGTCATGAGACCCACGCGAGCCTGTCTGAAGCTCATATAGGCGTGCTCCTCCATGACCCGCATGTCGCAGGCCATGGCGATTTCAGCGCCTCCGCCCAAGGCGTATCCGTTCAGAACAGCGATGACGGGCGCAGGCAGCGCGGAGAGGCGTCCCAGTATTTTCTGCATCCGCCTGCTCATGCCCATGCCGTCTTCACGGGACTCGAAGGTTTGGAGCCATTTCAGATCGCCGCCCGAGCAGAACGCTTCCTCGCCCGCGCCCGTGAGAATGACGGCTCTCCATTCGCTTGATGCTTCAAGGGCATCGATGGCTTCGGAGAGAGCCTGCATGATTTCTTCGTTGATGGCGTTGCGAACGTTTTTTCTGTTGAACTTCAAAATGGAAAGCGCGCCCTCGGCTTCATGAATGAAATCGGGCATGGGCTCTCCCTTGCGCGGGGAAGGTGTCCGGAAGAGGCCTTACCAGTATTTTTCGTAATGGATGTTGCCCTTCGTTCGGCCGTAGTCCATCGTGAAGCCCCGAGATTCCATAATCTGAATGACGCCCGGCGGGCCTTCCGGCCATATCTTCTCGCCTCCCCGAATTTTTGGGATGCCGATCATGGCGGGATTTCCGCACAGGAACAGATGCGTGTCTTGGGCGTCCATCTTGCGGCCGATGTTTTCCTCGAAGGCGCCGGACGCCAGATAATCCTGAACATATACTTTGTTGTTGATGGTATTCACCTCGCGGGTGGTGAGCGCGTGGTAGGAGAGGTTCGGATATTTTCCCCCGAGGTCTCTGTAGATTGATTCGTAGGCGAGATCCTTTTTGTATCGCACGACGTTGATGCTGGCGATTCGGCCTTTATAGCCCGTGCGAAGGAGCTCCCATATCATGTGGTTGTGGGGGCCTTCTCCCGTTCCCGTCCCGGCGAAGACGACGAGAGAGTTTTCGTTCTCCCGAATGTCGCTCATGCAATCAAGCGTATATTCACCGGTGAATTTCTGGCCCATGTGAATGCGATCGCCGGCTTTCAGAAGAAAGAGCCTCGGGGTGAGAAGAGGCGCCGGCTCGCCTTCCGCGCCGGCGACCATGACGATGTAGAATTCCAGGAAGTCCAACTCTTCCGCGGGATATAGTTCACCCGCGCCGTTGATCACGGGATGGGATACGGAATAGGCGCGCCTGCCCAGCCGCCTTATTTTTTTCTCGTCGAGTTCTTTTTCCTTGACGGCGTCCTCGTGCCTGGGCTCCCAGTTGCCGAGACCCAGCGTCGTATATTGCCCCGATTTGTATTCGGGGAAATCGAAGTCCGGCTTTACGCGAAAGCACGCCAGCGTCTCATGCTGCCATACGATATCCGCGATCGTGGCGTTGTAGTGCTTTTGCCTTAATTCTTTTTTCACCGCGTTATCAAGCATTCATTTCCTCGCCGGATATGATAATGAACAAGACGAAAGAGCATGCGGCCCAGTCGAAGGCGAATACTACCCAATTCAATTTGCAAGAGGTAGCCTCTCAAGCCCTGATTTTTTGAAATTCATATTGAAATGACCTCGAATGACGCCGCATAGCGAAATCCTGCGCGTTCGCCCGCTTCTGCGGCCGCCCGGGTAAGGAAGGCGACGGGGTCGAACCCCTGTGCGAGGTTGTCGATATAGAGCTTGTGCTCCTGGAGGGATGCGATGCCCTTGTCAAGATGCTCGCTCACGTCCACGGCATGGGTAGGTCTTGGAGAGCCGCTGAGCAAGATCATGCGAACGTCCATCCAGGGTTCCAGCCCCTCGTCCAGGAGTTCCGGAAAAATCCATCGGTTGCCCGCGTCGCGGCCCGCGTCCATCACGCCGTAAGCGAGCCAACGATGGTCCCCCATGTTCAAAGCGCCGCCCGGCCAAGTGAGATGATGTGAGAGGGTGAGCAGAACATCGGGACGGTATGTTCTGATTTTTCGGGAGAGGTCGCGCCTCAGGTCCAAGTTGTATTCTATCACCCCGTCGGTATAGCCTAGGAATTCCACCTTTTCCACGCCCACGACGGCGGCGCTTCTGCGTTCTTCCTCTTCTCTGGCGGGGCCCGCCTCCTCCGGCGACATGCCGTCGATGCCCGCTTCTCCGCTCGTCATCAGAAGATAGGAGACGTCCTTGCCTTGCGCCGTCCACCTGGCGACCGCGCTTGACGCGCCGAATTCCATGTCGTCAGGATGCGCTACGATGGCCAGCGCGCGGCGCCAGTCTTCATCCAGAGCCGGCAATTCGCATTCCGTCATTTTTTCATCTCTTTTTCACGAAAATCGGGCTGCTCCAGGCCATGGCGCCGTCTTCCTGCATCAATCTGATGAAATAGGGGTTCCAGCCGTCGTGAAAATCGCTTTCATCAATCTCGAATGAGACTTCCGCCTCGGGAGAGCCGGGAGTTGGACTGATGCGCTGCACTTCCACCCTTTGGCGAACGCCGCCCGCTTCCACGACGGGTGAAACGGGGCCGATCATATCAAGCTTCGTCTCGAAAGAAACGACATCGGTTTCAAAAAGGAGCGTCGCGCCCGCGCCGCCCGAAAGGCGAAACTCGACGCCGTCCGCGTCGCCGGTCGTGCGGCTCAGCCATTGGATACTCCGCTCATCGGCCGATTGTATGCCTTCTTCCAGGTTGTCCACCTGCCAGTCTCTCGGTTCTTCGATTCTTCCTTTATCGACGCTCAAGCCGCCGCGCCAGTGGGTTTGGCGGTTGCGCTGATGGATGCGGGCGCCGCTCCAGGAGACGCGGAGCCACTCCGAATTCCGGGCGGCCTCGTCTTTGGGGCGGTAAGAGGAAATGGTTTTGGAAGCCCGCTTCAACTCTATCGACTCGATGCCGCATTCCCCTATCGCCCGCACCTGAAATGCGGGAGGGACGGCGGATTCGAATTCCTCGCCCATGAAATGAGCCCCGGTCGAGAAGGAAAGGTGAATTTTTCTCCCCGTCGTCGCATAGACGCGCCTCGCCTGAATCGCCTCCCACAAGCTTTCGCGCGTGAGTTCTTTCGCATAGATGCAGGCGTAGCCGCCGTAGACGCCGAAAATGGCCGCGCCGGGATAGCTGGCCCCCGGGCGCCCCTTGTGCCCATCACTTCCCGCCGTGATGCCCACGCGCCAGCCTTTCTCCAGAGCTTCCTCGACGAACCATTCGAATCGGCCCCAGGAGGAATATATCTCCATGACGCGCTCGAGTTCCGCGTGATGATAATCCAGGCTCGCCCGCCGGCCCCCGATGTGAGGGATGAGCATGACGTCCCGCCGCCCTTCCATGGCCTCATAGAGCGCATAAAGGGGGTATCTGTCCGTTTGCTGATCGCGCCAATCGTCTATTTGCCAGTGGCTGGTCCGGTGCAGGGGACCGTCGTCACCCAGATACATGACGTTCCTGTCCCCGCCCATGCCCGTCACGGCGGACCACTCGACTCCCAGAAACGTGACGAAGCGGCCCGGCGTGTTGTATTTTTGGGTGGCCGCGCGAATCGCGCTCCAGGTTTCCGCGCTGACCTGAAAGTCGTTTCCCTGATGACAAGCAAATTGCGCCCCGGCCATGTCGCGAGCGAACGCGAAGTAATCGTCTACGGTGTTCGTGCCTACCGTCTCTTCGCTTTGGCCGTGGAGATCGCCCCAAAACGGCTTCCAACGGTGCGTTTTTTCCGTGGCGCGAACGTAGTTGCTGTAAGCAGGGGGGAGGGAGATGTTCGCGTCGCCTCGTATGCGTCCCCTCTCGCCGGGTTCCCAGCGTAAATTCTCCAGCCGAACGACAGCGGGTTCGCTGCGCCCGAAGCGGACGGAGCCGGGCAGCCCTTGGCAGACGCCTTCTTTCTCGGTGAGGAATACTTCCGCGTCCGTGTCGTGGCAGGGATTGCCCCAAATGTCCTCGAGTTTCACCTGCATCCAGGAGGTCTCGCCTGGAGCCTGTTCGGTCGCGCCGTGGATGACGAGGCGGGCGGGTTCGCCCGGAACGATGGAAAGAGCAGGCGTATCGGCCGCTTCGATAAAGCGGTTCGATCCGAAGCAATCGACGAAGAGCCGGAAGCGGAAATTGTTTTCGCAAAAGGTCTGGGCGCGGGTTCCCGCGCCGCCGCCGGCTTGGTCCCCCAGGACGATGGTGACCGTGTCGCCCTCCTCCAGATAACTGTCGAATACGTCAATGGCCAGGCCCTGTTGCCAGGGTCGGACGTTCGATTTCGGGTCCCATCTGATTCTGAGAGAGGCGCTCCCGCTCGCGGTTGCGCTCGCGTAGTGAGCTTCGCCGGGAGCGTCCGTTTGAGGCTTGGCCCAATCGCTGGCGAAGCGGCGCGAGAGAACGATGGTTCCCCCGTCGTCCACGCCGTATCTGCCGACGTGATAGGTGATCGCCCACGTGCCCCACGCGCCCGCTTCCACGTTCCCGCCGGGGCTGAGCTCGCTCCAGCCCACCCATTCCCGAACCCAGGATTCGCTCTTGCCGCGTCTGCCGTTCGGCGTCGTGTCCATGAAGAGTCAACCGCCTTGTTTTTCGCCTCGGGAGCGCAGGTTCGCCTGCTTTTCGGACGCGGCTCTCGCCTTTTGTTGTTCGCGGATTCGGGGCAGGCGGCTTTTTAGGAAAAGCAGCGCGCGCCGAATCGAATCCTCTCTTTCCCGATGCGTTCTTCTTCGGATCGCGAAGTTGTGGCCCACGCCCTCGTAAAGCATCAGTTCGGCGGCGCCTGATTTCCTCGCCCGTAGCCTCTTCATCATCGTAAGCGACTGCCGCACGGGAATCAGCCCGTCCGCCACGCCGTGAAACATCAGGGCGGAGGCTTTCGTATTCCATATTTTGTTCGTGGGGCTGTGCCGCTCCAGATACCTTTTCCAATGGAGCAGGTTCGGGGTCGCAAGCGAGAGAACCAAGGGGTTGACGCGCCTTTTGATGAGAGAAGCGTAATCGTAGGGGCCATAGTATGCTACGATGGCCTTCACCACAGGAAGCGACGCGGCCGTTCGGAAAGCTTTGTCCGCGCCGAGGGAGAATCCGATGAGGCCTACTTGGTCTTTCGCGCAATGCGCGCTTTGCGAGAAAGCGGATACGGCGCGCCTGATGTCTTCGTTTTGGCGCTCGAAATTCAGTTTTCGCTGGACGAAAGGCGTCGTCAGGCCTTCGAGATCCACCTGATGCACCGAGTAGTAATCGATGATCAAAGAGGCAAATCCGTGACTCGCGAGCTTTCGGGCGTAGCGGATGTATCCTTGCCACCAGCCGCCTTTCCCATGAAGCAATATGACGCAAGGATGCCTCCCGTTTCCCGAAGGACGCACCAGATACCCCGTCATCAAGGCTTTTTCGATGCTTGACGGCAGTTGGATATGTCTTTCCTGGTGGCCATAGCTCCCTTCGGGGGCGGGAGCGAGTCCCAAGGTGCGCGGCCGGGCGCAACTCGTCGCCATCGACATGACGAGGATCGAAAGGATGAGTCTTCTCAGGCGGATGACTTTGAAGAGACGGCGAATAGAGCCGGCAGAGAATCGAATCATGCGTAACCCAAATTTTCGCGGCAAAGAAGAGTTTGGCGGCACTCTCCATGAATGAGAATAGTCCGGCGAAATTATTTCGGCAACTTCACGGCCCCATCCGACTCGCGCAAGGGAGATTTGAATGTCGGCGGTGATGGATTTCCTGCGATCGAGAAGAGAGCAGAACCTAGCGGAACTCATCGAATACCTGAAAAAGCCCGCCATCAGCACGCTGGGCATCGGCGTTGAGGCGGCGGCGGAGCATTTGGCGGGACTGATGAAGGACGCGGGCGTCGAGGCGCGGATATTGCCGACCGGGGGCATTCCCCTCGTATATGGAGAAATGAAGGGGCCTTCCGATGCTCCGACCATGCTGATTTACGGCCACTACGACGTTCAGCCGGCTGAGATGGCCGAGGGCTGGAGTTCCGATCCGTTCGCCCCCGAAGTGCGGGACGGGCGCCTCTACGCCCGCGGGGCGGGAGACAACAGGGGACAGCACTTCGCCCAGATCAAGGCGGCGGAAGCATGGCGCCGGACGAACACGAAGATGCCCGTCAACCTCAAATTCCTGATAGAGGGTGAAGAGGAAATGGGGTCTCCACATTTGAGAGAATTCATCCAGTCCAATAAAGAGTTGCTGAGAGCGGACGTCGCCTGCTCGTCAGACGGTTCATTGCACCCATCGGGCAGACCGACGCTTTCTCTGGGCTGCAGAGGCTTGCTCTACGTCGAACTCGTCTCGCGCGGGGCCGGAAAAGACCTCCATTCCGGGACTTACGGCGGGCCGGTTCCGAATCCGTTTTGGCGGTTGATGGAGGCCGTGCAATGTCTGCGCGATGTCGAGGGAAGGGTTCGCGTCCCCGGATTTTACGACGCCGTGCGGCCGATTGGCGAAACTGATCGGGAGGCTCTGGCGGGAATTCCCGACCCGGAAGCGGAGCTTCGGGCCGTCTTGGGAGACGGGGCCGATCTGATTTCGGATACTTCCGCTTTTTATGCTAAATCCTTGACGCAGCCGAACCTGAACGTTTGCGGATTTCAGGGAGGATATTCCCAAGAGGGCATGAAGACAGTCATACCGGGTTCCGCCCGCGCCAAGCTGGATTTTCGTCTGGTGGTGGCGCAGGGTCCCGATGCGCTTTTCGATGACGTTCGCTCGTTTTTGAAGGCGGAGGGCTTTGAGGACATCGGAGTCCGCAAGATGGCCGCGTTCGACGCCAGCAAAACGCCGGCCGATGATCCCTACGTGCAGAAGGTCATCCAGGCCGTCAGTGGGTACGGTATTGAACCCGTCATCTACCCGAACTTCGGCGGCAGCGTTCCCGACAGCATGTTCACGAGAGATTTGGGCCTGCCGTCCGTTTGGTTCCCTCTCGCCAATGCGGATTCCAACGCCCACGCCCCCGACGAAAACATAGACGTGGAGATTTTTCATCGTGGGTGCGAGATTGCGGCCGCGCTCATGGGGAGCCTCGCTTGAGCCCTCCGCTTTGGACAATAGGCCACAGCGGCCGTAGCGCGGAAAAGCCCTTGGGACTGCTGGCCCTGCATGGCGTCGCGGGCGTGGTGGAACGTGCGCAGCATCTCCTACGGCGGAAGATATCCACGTCACAACAAAGAGCGCATGGAGGCGAGTCTCTCATTGAGGGGCATCGCATACGTCCGGGAAGGCGAGGCGTTGGGCGGAAAACGCGATTTCAGAAGAAATCCGGAGTTTTTCGACGCTCGTGGACGCATCGACTGGATGAAGGTGCGGCGAGACGAAGATTTCATCCGCGCCATGGAACGCCTGAGAGCGAAGGTGAAAAAAGCGCCTACGGCGGCTCTTTGCGTGGAGGAGAATCCGCGGAATTGCCATCGGCCGCATTTGATATCCGCGGCCTGGGCAGACAACCACGATGAAAACATATCGCATATTCGCGGGGACGGGCGCGTGGAGCCGCACGCGGAACTCACCGTCCAGCCGGATTTGTTTCATCGATCGCTGACCTATGCTTTATCGACGGGCGTTTTTTCTTGGCCAGTGCTTTTTTACCCGTTCACGTGAGGGATTCATGAATCGGCCCCGGAAAAAGAACCGCCTCGCTCTCGAGACAAGTCCGTATCTCTTGCAGCATCAGCACAACCCGGTGCAGTGGTATCCATGGGGGGCGGACGCGCTCCGCAAGGCCAGAGAAGAAAACAAGCCCATCTTCCTGTCCGTCGGCTATTCGGCGTGCCATTGGTGCCACGTAATGGAGCATGAAAGTTTCGAGAATGAGGAAATCGCCGAGATTTTGAACGAGCATTTCGTCTCCATCAAAGTGGATCGGGAAGAGCGCCCGGATATCGACGGCATCTACATGGAAGCGGTTCAGATGATGACGGGCCAGGGCGGTTGGCCCATGAGCGTTTTCCTGCTCCCGGATTCAAGACCATTCTTCGGAGGCACGTATTTTCCGCCGGACGACAAATGGGGCCGGCCCGGCTTCAGGAACGTGCTTTTGAAGTTGGCCGAAATGTACCGGACGAGAAAAGGAGATTTGCAGGGCAACGCGGAGAACATAACGATGAATTTGCGGCAAATGGGAGTAGTTGAGTCCGCAACGGGCGCCCTGAAGGCGGAATGGATGGAGCGAGCCGCGCAGGAGTTGAAAGAGCGGTTCGATGCTTCCTGGGGCGGCTTTGGCCGCGCGCCGAAGTTTCCGCCCTCCATGGCATTGATGCTGCTCTTGAGGAACTGGAGGCGAAACCAGGATCAGGAGCTGATGAAGATGGTCGAGGGGACGCTTCAAAGAATGGCCCTGGGCGGGATGTATGATCAACTCGGCGGCGGATTTCACCGATACAGCGTGGATGACTACTGGCTTATCCCGCACTTTGAAAAGATGCTTTATGACAATGCGCTTTTGGCGAGAGTTTATGTCGAAGCCTTTCAGGCGACGGGAAGCGCGTTTTATCGTTCCGTGGCGGCTGATACGCTCGATTACGCCTTGCGTGAAATGACCAGCCCGGGCGGAGGATTCTATTCGGCCCAGGACGCGGACAGCGAGGGAGAGGAAGGGAAATACTTCGTATGGCGTCCGGAGCAGATACACGAGATTCTCGGGAAGGACGCAGCGGACGTATTTTGCCGGTTTTACGGCGTGACGGAGAAAGGGAACTTTGAGGGGAAAACCTCCGCCCTGTTCATTCAGAAGCCGCCCCGCGTTTTCGCTGAGGAAGAAGGAATTGGCGAGGCGGAGCTTCTCGATATTTTGCAAAGGGCGCGCGCGAAGCTCTTCGACGCCCGGGAGCGGCGCGTAAAGCCAGGCTTGGACGACAAGATTCTCACGAGCTGGAACGGACTCATGATTGGCTCGATGGCCTTGGCGGGCAGGGTTCTGGACCGCGCCGCCTATGTCGAGGAGGCAAGCAAGGCGGCGGATTTCATTCTGGACAACATGCGCGACGATCGGGGCCTTTTGAGAAGCCATCGGCAAGGCGTGAGCAAGTTCAATGCGTATCTTGACGATTACGCTTTTTTGATAGTGGGCTTGGTGGATTTATACGAGGCGAGCTTCGATCCCAGGTGGATTCGCGCAGCCTCGGATCTGGCGAGGGAGATGATAGCGCGGTATTGGGATGAGGAGGAGGGCGCGTTTTTCTTCACCGCCCATGATCATGAGGAGCTCATCGTCCGGCGAAAAATGACGCAGGACGGCGCCGTCCCGAGCGGAAATTCCATGGCGGCGCTCGGTTTGTTGAGGCTGGCGCGGCTTTCGGGGGAGGCCGAGTTCGAGGAGCGAGGCGAGGGGGTTTTGCGATCGTTTGGCGAATATCTGGGACGCGCTCCGGCCGCCTTTCACATGATGCTGGTGGCGTTGGATTTTTATCTCGATACGCCTATGGAGGTGGCGATTGTCGGAGAACGAGGCGCAGAGGACACGCGCGCGGCCCTCAGAGCCGTCGGCTCCAGTTTTATTCCCAACACAGTTCTGGCTCTCAAGTCGGAATCATCCGCCGAAGAAGCGGACGCCGCGGTGCCTCTGCTCCAGGGAAAATCAATGGTGGACGGCCGGGCCGCCGTGTATGTGTGCGAAAACTTTACGTGCAAAGAGCCGCTCGCGGACATGAACGCGCTCAAGAAAGCGATCCAGCGGAATTGACGTTCATTTCGTCCGCACGACGAACGCCCCGTATCCATTGCGCCGCAGTTTTCTCGCCAATCGCTTCGCGGACCTTTCATCGATCAATTCTCTGAGCTGCACGTGATAGTGAGCCTGGTTTCCGTGCCAGCCGGGTCGGATGCGCGCGGTTGTTCCTCTCCGACGGAAGTAATCGGCGAAATCCCGTGCCTCCGGTTTTTGCTTGAATCCGCCTACGAGGATCATCCATTTCGGGTCGGGCGACCGGGGAACGTGGAGCGGTTCGAGTCGAACCCAAGTCGTGCCCTTGCGCAACATGCCGATTCTGCGGGCGGCTTCTCGGGAGAGGTCGATGACGCGATTGGCGACGAAGGGGCCTCGATCGTTGATGCGCACCTCGACTTCCCGGCCGTCGTCGCTTCTGCGCACCCGCACGATTGATTGAAAAGGCAGCGTGCGATGCGCGGCCGTGAGCGCGCCCATGTCGTAGGTTTCCCCGTTCGCCGTCTTGCGTCCGTGGTAGGGATTTCCATACCAGGAGGCGACGCCATTGAGATCTTCATCCGGGACGGGTCGGCTCAGCGGTCCGGGCTGGAAGGCGCAGCCGCTCGAAATGACGAGCAAAACCAGACCAACAAGAAATTTCGATGAAGGAATGCTATCGAACCGGCGGTTTTGCGTGTTCATGGAGGCTCATCTTGGGCGAATCCCGTAGATTTCAGCAAGTTATTGTATCACGTTCATCCGGCGGCGCCATGCGCGTCATGTTTTCAAGTGGTTTTTTGAGCAATAGCTTTTTATTTCGCTTGTCGGGCGCGAAGATTTGTTTCCCATCCCCGCTGGTCTCTTGCGTTCACTCCCCGGCGTTGAGGAAGGAATATGCCGGAAAAGAGAGTAGAAATCTGATCCGAGCGAACGCTTGTTGGGCGGGAGCCGGAAATCGCGGCTTCCGGTTAATCCCGATACTTCGCAAACGTCTCGCCGATAGTCGCGCCTTTTTCGAGCTCCGAGGTAATTTTTTCTTCAATTTCGGCCAATTCATCCATTTTGGCGATAACTTCCTCGATTCTTTCCTTGGGGATCACGACCACGCCGTTGACGTCTCCCAGAATGATGTCTCCCTGCCGGACGGCCACGCCTCCGCAGTGGATCGGCTCCCTCACGCTGCTGGGAAGCGTGTATCCGCCGCTACCGTGAACCGATACGCCTCTGGCGAATACGGGGAAGCCCATCCGCCGGTGCTCTTCGATGTCTCTGGCTCTGCCGTCGAGCACGACGCCGCCCAGTTTCATCACCCGCGCCCGCGTGCTCATCATGCCGCCCCAGTTGGCCGTCGTCACGCCCGGAGGGATGCTGATGACGATGATGCTTCCCTCAGGGGCCCCGTCAATATGGTGCGTCTCTCGTTTGGGCAGGGCGCCGCCGCCGGCGGGAATCATCTGAACCGTATGGGCTTCTCCCGCCATCCGGTAATCAGGGTCCGGCGACAGCAGAACGATGTCGGGCATGTGTCCTTTGATTTTCAGCTTGTCGAAAGCGTCCGCCGCCTGACAGGTCGAATAGCGTCTCAGAACGTCCATCAATTCAATGTCCATGAAGTTCTCTGTGGTCTCCCGCGCGAGAATCTCTTGCGTCAAACGCCGCGAGGGGCGATTGTCGGCTCCTGAAAGCGGGCTTATACGCGAAATTCTGAAAAACGCACGCCATCCGGGTCGAGTTCCTCCAAAGCTTCGAGCTCATCGGCGCTCGGCGGAGGGGTTTCCGACATGATGTCCGGGTCATGCAGGTCGAACCCGGTTTTCTCGACCACTTCATCCATCGAATGGCCGGCGTGAACGCTGGCGACCTCAAGCCCTGTGGATTTTTTCTCGAACACGGCGATGGGCGTCACCACGTGGCTCAGATTTCCGGATTGCGTCGAAAAATCGACCTTGGGCACGAGAAATCGTTTGTCGTGCGCCGTCCGCCAAATGACGGTCCGCCTGACCTGCGGCATGATAACGGCCCCTCCCCCTCCGCCTGGAAGCCTCACCTTCGGCCGGAACGGGTCGCCAATGCAGCTCATGTTGGCGCGCCCCTGCTTGTCGAGTTGGGCGGCGCCCAGAAAAGCCAGGTCCACTTGGCCGCGCGCGAAAAGATCGTAGGTGTCCGGGTTGCAAAACAGCGAAGCGGTGCCATGGCAAAGCTCAGGATCTGCCGTGCTTTTCGGCATGAAGCGCGGCTTTGGATCCACGGAACCAGCGACTTCGATGAGCGTGCAGTTGGGCGCGTGTCGTTTTTTGGCCAGAAAAATCGCGACCATCGGAAGCGGGGAATTGACCCCGTGAAATACTTTTTCGCCGTCTTCGATGAGGCGCGAGAGCGTGACGGCCATCTGGTTGCCGGCGCGGATCACACGCTCGGGCGGCGAAGCGAAACGAGGGGCCATCATGCTCTCCGGGCCGCGTCTTGCGCAAGTGTTTTATCGGCGTCCGCAAGGTATTCCCGAAACCCTTCCTCGCTTCGCGCCAAGTCCATGTAGCGGCGCATTTCTTCTTCGTCCACCCCGTAGCACGGGTAGCAGCTGCAAGGCGATGCGCCGCCCGGGGCTTCGACGACCGCTTTGACGAGAAAGCCCGGGATGTTCGTTCTCTCGGGCTCCAGGGCGATTTCTTCCGACGGCGCGATTTCTTCCGTCGTGAGAATCACTCCTTTTTGCGCCGCGCGCGTCATTTCAACGTCGAAATGCTGGTTGCCCAGGATTTGGGCGTTTCCTCCCGCGTCCGATTTCTGGACGTGAATCAAAGCCCAGTCCGGCTTCAGGGCGGGAATCGCGTGAAGCTCCTCATTGGTGTATGGGTCCTTGATCGTAAGAATACCGCTTTGCTCCGGAATGTCGCTCCCCTCGAACCCGCGAACGGGCTGGAAAGGTATGCCGTAGGCTGCGGCCCGCAGCCCAGCGAGAACGCTGGCTCAGGCGTGTTCGGTGAGGCCGGTCAATCCCTTCTCTATCGCCTTGCGATAATGGGGCGCCAACCCGAACTCCGCCTCGAAGGTGACGATGCCGCTGACGATCCTCTCCAGGGCACCCGCGGCGCAAAGAAGGTCGGCGTCATAGCCGGGAGAGGGCTTGATGAGCGTCAGGCGCCGGAGTCCCGAGCGCGCTATTTCTCGCACCAGGGCGGCGGGCGTCCTGTGCAGAAGGGTCCCGCCGACGCTGATCGCGTCTCCTTCCTCAATGAGGGCGGCGGCTTCCTGGAGGGAGGTTTGCTTGTTCATAGGCAGTTTCATCCAATCTTTTCGCGCTCACGCGGCGGCAAGCAGAAAACTCACCGGGCGCAGTCTAGCAGAAGACGGCGTTCCGCGCTTCCTGCTCCCCGGTGCGCGTCGTCGGATGGTTTTTGGGCCGGTTCATTGACCGGAAATGCCGGGATGACGTAAATATCGGTGAGATGAGAGTATCTTTCACGGGCAAGCGTCATTACGGGCGAATCCATCGAAGGGGCATGAAATGCCGCGAATTTCCCTGGTAGAGCCAGAGCAGGCCGAAGCGGCCGCGAAACGCATCATGGAGAATTTGCAAAAACAGTTCGGCGTGGTGATTCCGCCGGTGAAGGCGCTGGCCCATAAGCCGGACTTTTTGCGCTCCTTGCTGAGCCTGACCACGGTGGCGGACGGCCCGGGAGAGATCGACGTCGGCTTCAAGGAGGTCTTGAACATTCGCGCGTCGGTGCTCAACGGGTGCCATTTCTGCGCGAACATGCACTCGAACATGGCGAGGATGCACAAGGTGGCAGAGGAGAAGACGAAAGCGGCGCAGGAAGGCTCCGCAAGCGATGTCTTCGAGGAAAGCGAAAAAGCGGCGTTGCGTCTCTGTGAGGAAAGCACGCAGGGGGTGCGCGTTTCGGACGAGACTTTTGAGGCGTTGCAGGCGCATTATTCGGAAGCGCAGATAGTGGAGCTTCTCGGCGCTATCGCGCTCATCAACGCCTGGAATCGCCTGATCGTAGGAATGGGCTTTTAGTACCCGGTTTTCATCCATGCTCCAGCCGGCTGCGGGCGGCGGTTTTAGAGGCTCAACGCGGCCCGGCTGACAGTGAGTTCGGTTTCCCCCAGAAGCTCCGATGTCGTGAGTTTTCCGCTCATCACGTCAAGCATTTCCTTTTCGAGCAAATCTCTCGCCTCGTCAACGCGCATGGTTCCTTCCATGACGCCGCTGATGTCAACGTCGATGTTTTCCGCCATCGTCTGAGCGGTTCGGGGATTCCCGGTTACCTTGATGGTGGGGGAGATGGGGTGTCCGATGGGGTTTCCAATGCCCGTCGAGAAAATAATCGCCTGCGCCCCGCTCGCCGCGAGAGATGTAATGTTTTCCACGCCCGCGCAGGGGGCGTCGGCGAAGATGACGCCTCTTTTTGACGGACGCTCGCCCACGCCGACGACCTCGACGATGGGGTGGCCGCCCGCTTTTTTGATGGCGCCAAGGCTTTTTTCTTCAATGGATGAAAGTCCGCCCCTGATGTTGTCCGGCGCCGGATTCGAGCCGATGAAATCGACGCCGATGCTCTCGGCGTAATCGACGGCGCGTTTCGCCGAAGCGATGATTCTGCGGGCCGTTTTCCGGTCTGCGGCTCTGCGGGCGAGGAGATGTTCGGCCCCCACGATTTCCAGCGTCTCCGAGAAGATGACGGAGCCGCCCGCCTCGACGACCCTGTCGGCGACCATTCCCGTCACGGGATTCGAGATGACGCCGCTGGTCGTATCCGATCCTCCGCATTCGGCGCCAATGGTGAGTTCGTCCAGCTCGCAACGGGCGCGTTTGGCGGATGCGATGTGCCGGGAAAGTTTGGCGGCCAGTCTCACGACGTGAGAAGTGGTGCTGAGCGTTCCCCCGGTTTGCTGGATATTCACGGATTCTATGGGCATCCAGGGAGAGGTTCGCGCGGCCGATTCGGCGATAGCGTCGGCGCTCTTGGGCTCGAGGCTGACGATGATGGCGGCGCCTACGTTCGGGTGGGCGGCGGTATGCCCCATCACCCGCCAGTGCTGCTCCTCGTCCTCGCCCATCAGGGCGCGTCCGAACGACGTGTTCACGGGCGTGGCGTCTCGCACCAGAGCGCCGATTCTGCGGACGATGGGGTTTGAATTGTCCATCCCGCTGACGATGGCGAGATGATTCCGGCCGCCCGGAGGGCCCAAGGGCCTCCTGTAACCCCAGAATACGGGCGTCCCCTTTTTCCTCGGCATGTTCAGCCTCTGGCGCTCTTGATGTTGTGGACGTGAACGTGCTCGCCTCTGGATATGTTTTGCGTGGCGATGCCGATGACCTCGCCGTATTTGAGCACTTTCGCGCTGGCGGGTATTTTTCTCATCGCGATTTTATGACCGAAGGGCACCGCTTCCGTTGCTGCAATCATCAATTCTTTCTCACTGCTCTCGGCTGCCACGCTCTGTCCGGGCGCGACATCCTCAAGCGTGGTCGCCACGTTGTCTTTCGGGTGCATCACAAGCGCGCGGCTCATCGGGCGGGCTCCGCGTTCATTCCGCGCTGTCGCTTTCGACGTTTCCGGGCAGCCGCAACCGCAGCCGCTCGACGGGACGTCCGTTTTTCAGGTGCTCTTCCACGAGTTCGGGCACGTCCTCCACCTTGACGCCCGTGTACCAGACGCCCTCCGGGTAGACGACCAGCGTAGGACCCATCGTGCAGGGGCCCAGGCAGGTCGCGCCCGCCATGGCGGTGTCTGCGGAGAGATCGCTCGATCCAATCGCCTCCGTGACGGCCTGCGCGACTTCGATGCTGCCTTTGCTTTGGCAACAGCCCATCGGGTGGTTCGGCGGACGTTGGTTGATGCAGACGAAAACATGCCTCTTGATGTGTTCCACAGGTCATCCTCTTTTCGAATGCGGGATGATTTCTCTTGGGATTTCGTGAGTAAGGCCCTCCCGGTCTCTCGACGCCGCCTCTTGGTGACTTTGCCGAAAGCAGATGATACGCTCCACCCGTTGGAAGTCAAGCGATTCGCCGTTCCTGATTCAGGCGGCGTCGAATCCACTGTCCTGCGGGCGAAAATGCGCCTGTTCTATACGGCCTCAAAAATTCAAGGCGATATGGCGGTCCAATTCCCGAAAGACGCGAAGCCTCTCGTCTCCCGAATGAAGAGAGGTCCGACCTGCGTTTTTCTGCCGGATTCGACTGCCCCCGCCGTGAGCGTGCAGGCGTGGTTTCCCGTCGGCAGCATCACCGAAACGGATCCGGTCGAGGGCATCTCTCATTTTCTGGAGCACATGATATTCAAGGGTTCGCAAAATCTGGAAGTCGGTGAGCTCGCCTCGCTGGCGGAATCCTCCGGCGGAGACATCAACGCCTACACGACGAGCGAATCCACCTATTACGATCTGATATCGATGCCGGATACATTCGAGGCGTGTCTCGAAGCCCTCCTTGACGCGCTTTGGCGGCCGCGGTTCGACGAGAACGAAATTCGCCAGGAAAAACAGGTGATTCTCTCCGAGTTGAATCGCGCATACGAGCAGCCGGATCAGCTGCTTCAATACCACCTCCATCGTGAAGCCTACGGTCGTCGGCATCCTTACGGGCGCGCCGTTTTGGGGACGCGGCGAACGGTAAAAGGCATTTATGCGCGAGAATTGAGGAAATATCACGAGAAATTCTACTCCCCTTCGTCGGCCATCCTGGTGTTCGCCGGAGCTTTCGACGTCAGAAGAATAAAATCCATCTTGCGAAAAAAGCAAAAAAATCTGATCGCGGAATGGTCGGCGCCCCGCCGCGAAAAGAGCAGGAAAGTCCCCGACCAAGCGCCCCCAAGGGCGGGACCGCGAGTCCTCGTGCGGCGCGGCCGCTCGGGGCCGGCGCATCTCGACCTCGCGTTCGGGATTCCTCCCTTGACCCACCGGGACGCCCCCGCGCTGGAGGTGCTCGCCATGGTTTTGGGAACGGGAGCCAGCTCCCGCCTGTATGAGCGTTTGTGCATGGACGAGCCGCTGATGTTCGACGTTTCCGCCGACGCCTGTTTCTACGGCGGGCCGGGGCTCTTTTTCATGGGCGGATGCGCGGCGCCGGAAAACGCCGAAAAGGCAGTCGAACGAATCGTTCGCGTGGCGAAGCGAATCATTGAGGATGCGCCGGCGACTCTGGCCGAATTGGAAAAGGCGCGCATGAATTATCGAGCGGACATGGAATTTCGGCGCGAGAGCATGAGGGGGCGCGCCCGCGTAGCTGGTTATTCCGCGCTGATCACCGGGGACGCCGACTATTATCTCAAGTATATGGAAAGGGTGATGGCGGTGGAGGCGCAAGAGGTCTCGGACGCGGCGAGGCGATACTTGACGCCGCCGCGATTGACCGTGGGTGCGCTCTTCCCGAAAGGAGAGAGAGCCGGAATCGGCGCGCGAAAAATTCGGAAGGCGATAACGAGCGGCTTTGAAGGTGATTCAGAGGGAACGGGAGGCGACGCGAGGCGGAATCGGGACGGATCGGAAAAGCCGGCGGCATCCGTTCGCTCACGCCTCGCTTCGGGATCAAACGGTTTTTTTGAAAACTCAAGGCGCGCTGAAACAAGGGGCAAACCCATTCGGCGGAAACTGCCGGGCGGCGGGCGGCTGGTCATGCTGCCCGGAGGCGCTCCCTCCGTTTTCTCTTTGCGCGCCGTATTCCCGGGAGGACAAAGGAGCGAACCCTCGCGCCGGGGGGGATTGCACGCCCTGATGATATCCGTGGCTCCTCTGGCGACCGGTAGCCGCCCATCGTTCATCCATACCAAAGAGGTGGAGGGTCTGGGCGCCGTCATCGACGGATTTGCGGGAAAAAATACTTTTGGGATGACGGCCGCTGGCCTCAGCGCGGCGTTGCCCGAAATCATGGAGAAATTCGTGGAAATCGTGTCCGACCCCGCCTTTGATGAGGACGACGTAGAATTCGCCAAGGCGGAGTTGGATACGGAGCGGGACAGCGAATTAGACGATCCGGGTCAATACTGCCGGTTCAAAGGATATCGGCTTTTATACGGAAGCCATCCGTTGGGTCGTCATCCGCTTGGAACTCCCAGGACGATGGCCGCCCTCAACCGGAGCGTTTTGAGGCGTGAATGGCGGAGAAGGGTCTCTCCCGCGAATCTGGTCATCGCGGTGGCCGGTAATTTCGACGTCTCGTATTTGGCGAGACGCCTCCCCGGAATGCTGGCTCCCTGGGCGAGAAGCGTTCCTCGGGAAACCCCCGTTCTTCAGCCGGCCCCGCCTCGAAACTCTTTGAGGAGACGCTTTCGCTCCTATGCGTTTGAAGGCGCGTCGCAGAGCCATATTCACATGTCGTTTCTGGGAGCGACTTTTCGTGAGCCCGCGAGACACGCGCTTTCCGTTCTCGCGGCGGTGTTGGGAAGCCAGGGAGGAGGACTCTTCTGGGAGTTGAGGGAAAAGCGCGGGCTCGCCTACGACATCAGCGTTTCTTCTCAGGAATCTCTTGATCCGGGGCCAATCTCGATTTATGCGGCCACGCTTCCGGGCGCGGAAAAACTGGCGATCGATCTGATGCGCGAGGAAATCGCCCGTCTGAGCCGAACAGGTCCCGGCGATGAGGAATTGCGTCGAGCGAAGTCTTATCTCGTCGGCGGGTTGTCCCGTTCCCATCAGCGATCCGCCGCGCGGGCGGCCGACCTGGCGTTCGGACTCGCCTACGGCTTGAAATGGAAGACGCTCGAAGAGGCGACAGGACGAATCGAGCGGGTGGATGGAAATTCCGTCAGAGAAGCCGCACGCCGCTTCATGAGCCCGAACAGGGAATGTCTGGTGACCGTATCGGATAGTTCCCCGAAGTAACGCGGTTTTCTAGCGCTCCGCCTGTTGAATCTCGAGCAGATCTTTTTGCAGTTCTCGCAATCTTTCCCGTAGTTGCTCCATTTCCTGGATGATAGCTTCTTCTTTTCGGGATTTGAGCAGGGTTTGCTCCAGTCGTCTCCGCTCATGAGTCAGTCTGCGTTTTCTGGAAGGATTTTTCGCCAGCATTTCCTCTTGTTTTATATCGTGAATGCGTTGACGCAATTCGTCGGGCCCCATGGTCGTCCGGGGGAGCAAAAGCGTTTCTTTCGAGACCTCGCCGCGCATGGATCTCTCGCTGGCGCGCCGATTTTTTCCGGGGTTCAGGTCTTCTTCGCGTGGGGAATGACCTCTGGATGGGAACCGATCCTGAAAAGGGCGCGCCTCGGTGGGTCGGGCGACGGGCTTTCTTTCATCTTGCGCGCTTTGCCCCTTTGTGGTTACGGTTCTTGTTTTTCCGGGGTTTCGCTTCCTTTTTGCGCTCTCCCGCTGATATTTCGATATGGAAACCAAGGTGTCCGAAACGGACTTCTTGGTGTTCTCCCAGATGTTTTTCGCCGAAAGGCCGGATCCGCCGCATCCTCCGACCAAAAAGATCGGCAATGCGGTGGCCAGTAGGAGAAGCTTGCCTGGTGAATAAAAATCAGTTTGCGGCTCGTTTGTATTCTTCTCTCTCATCTTGCTTGTCCGTGTCCGACAGGCGGTGGGACGCCTCCTCCACCAAGGGAATGAGGCTTTCAGGGGCGATGCCGCTCGCGGCGATTCCGTTGAACCGGCGGCACAGGTTGGCCAGGCGAATGTCATCCGTCCTGTCCATTTTGTTGAAAACGCGAATGAGGGGCGTGTCTTTGAGTCCGATCTCGTCCAGTATTTTTTCTACTGAAAGGAGGTTTTCCTCACAATGCTGGGATGAGGCGTCAATCACGTGGACGAGAAGGTCCGCCTCGCTCAATTCTTCCAGCGTGGAGCGAAACGCCCCTATCAACTCCTGGGGGAGGTTATGGATGAAGCCGACGGTGTCCGTAATGATAACTTCCCGCTCGCGCGGGAGCCTGAGCCTTCGGCTCGACGTGTCCAAGGTGGCGAAAAGGCGGTCCTCAGCCATGACTTCGCTGTTCGTCAAGGCGTTCAGCAGCGTGGACTTCCCCGCGTTGGTGTAGCCCACCAGAGAGAGAATCGGCACTTCGCGGCGGCGGCGAAGCAACCGGCCTTGCGAGCGCTTTTTCTGTAGATTTTCGAGCTCCTTCTCCACCCTGCGAATGCGCTCGAAGACGCGGCGTCGGTGAATCTCCAGTTTGGTTTCACCGGGCCCCCTGCCGCCTATTCCGCCGGCGAGTCTGCTCAGGGCCGAATGCCGCGATGAGATGCGAGGCAGCGCATAGCGCAGCAGCGCGAGTTCAACCTGCAGTTTTCCCACGCGGCTTTTGGCTCTTTGAGCGAAAATGTCGAGGATGATTTGGGTTCGATCCAGAATTTTCAGATCGGTGAATTCCGATAAATTCTTGACTTGCGCCGGCGTCAACTCGTTCGAGAAGAACAGCGCCTCGGCGCCGACCTGCATGGAGTTCATCAAGACGTCCGCCAGACGGCCTTTGCCGATGACGAAGCGCGGGTCCGGCTTTTTGCGGCGCTGGAGAATTTTTCCGCAAGGGATGAAGCCGGCCTCGCGCGTGAGGAGAGACAATTCCTCGAGCTCGACTTCAGCCGAACGGTTCGCCTCCCGTTCGGCATCCAGATGCACCAGCAGGGCGCGCTCTCCTTCTTCAAGGTGGATGGATGATCTCTGGAGGCGGGCGAATTCGTCTTCGAGGGAATTGACGAGGGATTCGATGTCGATGCGGCTCGACTCCAGGTTCGGGAACGAGCGGGTTTCCCAAGGCGTTCGATTTTCCGCGAACGCCGTTTCGCCGTTGGGCGATTCATTCTCGCTAGGCGACCGGGGCGTGATGTGAGCGAAATGGAGGCGGCCCGCACTCCCGTCTTCCAATACCTCGATGGCTCCCATGGCGTCAAGGCGGAGGAGAGCCATGTCCGTCAGATCTTCCTGTGACAAGGGAGAGGCGTTCAGATGCGTATGAACGCATCGCAGACCCCTGAACCTCGTCATGCCGGCGCGGGCGCGGCCCAGTTCGGGGATTTCGATCCGCCTCGCGTCGCCGATGATCACGTAGCGCACGACGCCGAGCCGGTCGATGAGCAGTCCGAGCTGCCGTGAGATTTCATGCGACAAAAACGCGAGTTCGCGACCGAGTTCGATGTGAATGAATTGAGCGGGCGGGACCCTGCGGCGATAAAGCCTTTCCAGCGCCTTGATTTGCTTGGGCTTCAGTCCGGTGAGCCGTCCATGCAGTCTGGCGATGTCGAGGCGCTCCCAAGGACGATCGATGCGGCGGCGTTCTCAATCAATATCCCGTTCGGAGTGAAAAAACGCGCCAAGCCCAGAGTATGACAAGTTCGGCGGCGGCGCAAGATGATTGACACCCCTTATGGCGTTCAATAGACTCTACGCCCTTTGAAAACCCCGCTTTCCTTCGTTTTTCGGGGCTTGAACCATGGTGAACGAGCGCGACCCGAGGCTTCTGCGCGTGGAAGACATGGTGCGCCGGCTGTTGAGGCACAAGGCCGACGCCAATCTTTCCAACGCGCTCGAAAAAATGCACGCGGCCGAAGTGGCTCAGATTTTTCAGCACTTCCTGCCCGAAGAGCGCCAGGAGGCGTTCACTCTGGTCCGTAGCCGGGAGCATCGCGCCTCCATTCTGACGGAATCGGATTCCCACATCGTCCGGGAACTCCTGGATCCGGTGCCGAACGAAGACGTGATCCCGCTTCTGAAGGAACTGGACAGCGACGACGCCAGGTATATTCTGGAGACCTTGCCTGAGGAGCGCTCCCGGGAAATCATGGCGCTCCTCGACGCGCCGGAAACGGAAGCCATACAGGACATGATGGCGTATCTGCCGGAAACGGCGGGCGCCATCATGACGGATTCCTACGTGGCGCTTCACGAAGAAATCACGGTTGATGAGGCCATCTCCCGGGTACGCAAAGCCAGCGAGGTGGACTACATCTTCTACGTCTACGTCATCGACTCGAATGATTGTCTGAGAGGCGTGATCAGCCTGCGGCAGCTGCTGCTGGCGGACCCTTCCAAGCCCTTGTCCGAGATCATGATCACCAACGTCTGGAGCGAAAACGTCCATGCCGACCAGGAGCACGTCGCGCGAGTCGTTTCGCGCTACAACATTTTGGCCATTCCCGTGGTCGATGACGACAACGCGCTGGTCGGAATCGTCACGGTGGACGACGTGCTCGACGTTCTGAGAGAGGAGGCGACCGAGGATATCCTCAAGATGGCGGGAACGCACTCCTATCAGGACGAAGTGACGGCTCTTTCCGCCAGGCGTCTCGCCTGGGTTCGCCTGCCCTGGCTCTTTTTCAGCTGGCTGGGAGGCATTCTTGCCGCTCAGTTGATTCATCGGTATTCAGAGGAGCTGAGCAAGGTGGTGGCCCTCGCCGCGTTCATGCCGGTGATCATCGGCATGGCGGGCAACGTGGGCACCCAAAGCGCCACCATCGTCGTCCGTGGTCTGGCGACCGGACGCATCAATCCCAAATCGTGGATTCGCGTCATCCTGAAAGAGGTGGCCGTCGGAATGCTTCTGGGCGTCTGCTACGGCGTGCTGCTGGGGCTGCTGGCGACGTATCAATTCTCCTCCGTCGCCTGGCTGGGCTTCGTCGTGGGTCTGGCGATTTGCGTGGTGATGGTGTTTTCCGCCCTCCTCGCGTCGTTTTTGCCGCTCGTGCTTCATCGTTTTCGGGTGGACCCCGCCGTGGCGACGGGGCCTTTCGTCACGACCGGAGTCGATGTTCTGGGGCTTTTGATCTACCTGAATATCGCCCGGCTGTTTCTCTTCGCGTGAACGACGGCGGGTTGAACCGGTTTGTCTCTTTCCATCGACTTCCCCGTAAGGTATGCCGAAACCGACCAGATGGGCGTGGTGCACCATTCGGTCTATTATGTATGGTTCGAGCAGCTCAGAACGGCGTATTTTCGCAGCATGGGATTCCCCTACGGGCCACTGGAGGGGCGGGGCGTCTGCTTTCCCGTGGTGGAGAGCCGCTGCCGGCACAGGGAAGGCGCGCGGTATGATGAAAGGGTGAAGGTCACCGGCTGGCTGAGGGAACCCGAGGGCGTCCGCGTCCGACTGGACTATCGCGTGGAGCAGGAGGAGCGCATTCTGGCGGAAGGATATACGCTTCATGCGAGAACCGACGCGCGGGGAAAGCCTGCGCGCATTCCGCCCGAAATTCTCGAGAAGCTGAAGGAGGAGGCCGCCCCCGTCGGAGAGGGGCCATCTCTGTAAAGAAAGATGAGCTCCACGAAACCGGCGGAACGCTCGCTCGCGGACTGCAGGGACGCATACCAAAAAACTGAGGAAATTCATGCTCGGCGAATACAATCCATCGAATTACGAGAGAAAGTGGCAGAATCTTTGGGAGAAGGAGAAGATATTCCAGGTCTCCGATCACCCCGGCGACAAGCCCACCTATTACTCCCTGATGATGTTTCCCTATCCATCCGGCGATCTGCACATGGGGCACGCCTGCAACTACACGATGGGCGACGCCATCAGCCGCTACCGGAAGATGCGCGGCTTCGAGGTGCTGCACCCGATGGGCTGGGACGCCCTGGGGCTGCCGGCGGAGAACGCCGCCATCAACGCCGGCGCGCACCCTGCGAGCTGGACGAAGAAGAACATCGACAACATGAGGCGGCAGCTTCACATGGCGGGCCTCGCCTATGACTGGCCGCGCGAAATTTCCACCGCGCATCCGGGCTATTACAAATGGACGCAGTGGATTTTCCTCAAAATGCTCGAGAGAGGGCTGGCATACAAGCGGGAAGCCCTCGTCAACTGGGATCCGGTGGACGGCACGGTTCTTGCGAACGAGCAAATTCACGACGGCGTCGCCTGGCGCAGCGGCGCCAAGGTGGAGAAGCGCTGGCTCAGCCAGTGGTTCCTGAAGATTACGGACTACGCGCAGCGCCTGCTTGACGATCTGGACGGCCTCGTCGGCTGGCCCGAGCACGTCAAGCAGCAGCAAAGGAATTGGCTGGGGCGCAGCGAGGGCGCGCGAATCGATTTCAGGATCGTAGCGACCGGCGAGACGCTTTCGGTCTTCACCACGAGGCCGGATACGGTCTATGGCGTCACCTTCATGGTCTGCGCGCCCGAGCATCCCCTGATCGAGCGGTTGCTGGAAGGGAATCCCCGGGCGGACGCCGTCCGCGCGGCCGTAGACGCCATGCAGGCCCGGAGCGCCGCGGAGCGGATGAGCGAGGAGAGTGAAAAGACGGGCGTTCACACGGGCCATTTCATCGTCAATCCGGTCAACGGCGATCGGGTACCCCTGCTGGTGGCCGATTACGCGCTGATGGAATACGGCACGGGCATCGTCATGGGCGTGCCCGCGCACGATCAGCGGGATTTTCTTTTCGCTAGAAAATACGACATCCCCGTCAAGGTGGTGATTCAGCATCCTGAAGGAGGACTCGACGGCGCCGCGATGGAGCAGGCGTATGTGGAAGACGGCGTGATGGAGAACTCCGGGCCCTTCGACGGGCAGCCGAACCGCGAGGCGTATCCCAGGATGATCGATTATTTCGCGGAAAAGGGTTTCGGCGACAAAACTGTCAACTGGCGCCTGAGAGACTGGCTCATTTCGCGCCAGCGGTATTGGGGCGTGCCCATACCGGTCATCTATGAAGGAGACGGGAGCGTAACTCCGGTGCCCGAAGAGCATTTGCCCGTCATGCACCCGCGCGACGTCGAATTCACGGGCCGGGGGGGCAACCCCTTGAGCCAGAGCGATGATTTCGTGAACGTCGTCAGCCCCAAAACGGGCAGGCCCGCCCGCCGCGAGACGGACACGATGGACACTTTCGTGGATTCGTCCTGGTATTACCTGAGATACGTCAGTCCCCGCGACGAAGGCGCCGTATTTCAGTCGGAAAACGTGAACCGCTGGCTGCCGGTGACGCAGTATATCGGGGGAGCGGAGCACGCGGTGATGCACCTGCTTTATTCCCGGTTCTTTATGAAGGCGCTTTACGACATGGGCCTCGTCTCCTTCGAGGAGCCGTTTGAAAACCTCTTCACCCAGGGAATGGTCTGCCGGATGGCGTATCACGCGGCCGAGGCGCGCGGCCGCGTCTGGGTGCCTTATCAAGACGTGGATGAGGAGTCTCTGGTGGTCACGGCGGACGGTCCCAGCGGCAGCGGCTACCGCGCCGGCCAGAAGGTGGTCGCCGAGATGGCCTCGATGAGCAAATCGAAGATGAACGGGGTCTCGATCGAGGAATGCACCGGGCAATACGGGGCCGACGCGGGCAGGCTCTATACGCTGTTCATCGGCCCCCCGGAGCGCTCCAAGGAATGGCGCGACGATGGACTCATCGGCGTTCACCGTTTTCTGCAGAGACTCTGGACGATGTTCTCGGAGCGGCTTGAGAGCTGGCGAGGGGCGCAGCCCTGCGCAGGAGACGGGAGCGGGCTGTCCGCTTCGGGAAGAAGACTCAGGCGTGACGCCCATGCCACCCTGAAGGCGGTGACGAGCGTGTATGAAAACACCTTCTCCTTCAACACGGCGGTGGCCCGCATCATGGAGCTGGCCGCGTCGCTGCGCGCGGCGGCCGACGCCGAAAACGCGGTTCAGCGCGAAGCGGCCGAAATTCTGCTGTGCTGCATGGCGCCGATGGCTCCGCACGTAGCGGAGGAGCTCTGGGCGGCTCTGGGCGCGGGAGCGGGGGAGGCGAGTCTTTTTCTGGAGGCGTGGCCCTCGGCGGACGAAGCGGCCATCGCCGCCGAGGAGAAGGAATTCGCCGTGCAGGTGAACGGAAAGACGAGGCGCTCGTTCATGGCGCTGCCGGACGCGCCGGAGGATGAACTGAAAGAAAAGGCGGAAGCGGCCGCGGCGAGCTATGTGGACGGTAAGGAGATTGTGAAGCACATCGTCGTGCCGGGGCGTTTGGTGAACATTATCGTGAGAGGATAGGATGTCTCCGGCGTTGCGCCGGGAGGCGCTTCGAGCGCCGCCGGACGGGAGAGCGACCCGGCGCTCCGCCAGCCGGTGAATCGGAATGCTTCGGAAGCGGGCAATTGGAGGAAGGTGATTTTTTGTTTTCGGGATGCTGACATTTAGAGGGGAGATAAAAAATGGCCGAGCGCCCAACGGAGATGGATGCGTTTTTGCAGGAGCCGCGCATGGCGAGAATCGCCACCACGAACCCGGACGGATCGCCGCATGTCGTGCCGCTTTTGTATCTGTTCAACCCCGATGACGCGAGCTTTTTCATCAGCACCGGAGACGATTCCGTTTCGGTGAGGAACCTGAGGCGGAATCCGGCGTTTTCCATCTGCATTGATGACGACGAGGCCCCTTTCCGCGCTGTCGTCGTGGAGGGGAAGGCGCGGATTTCCGAAGTGATGGGGACGGATCACGAGGGACTGAAGAGTGTGGTGGATCATTTCTTCGGGTCGGACATGTGGGCGAATTACGTCAATACGCCCATCGCGCAGAAAACGCGCGTGCGGGTCACGATGGTGCCCAGCAAGTGGAAATGGTGGGATTACCGCCGAAAATCAATGGGTTCGGTGAAGGTGGACTGAAGTTTCAGGCGTCAAAGGGCCCCGGAGGCGACTCTCCGGGGTTTTTGGATCGCCGCATCCGACGCGCCCGGGTTGCGCTTTCGCCCGCCATCCCGCGACGAATCCCAAACCCTTCACGCGGGACTCGGCGAAGAGATCCGTTATTTTCTTTGGTGCCCTTATATGTCCTGAAATAACGGCGGAAGTTCTGGATATTTTCAGAATATCACCGCCTTTCGATTCCGTTGCTTCTCGCTTTTTGAATCATGCGGGCGAGTTGACGCGGCGTGAGCGCGCCGGGGAAGAGTTGCTCTCCCACGATGAAGGCGGGCGTGCCGCGTATGTTCAGGGAGCGCGCCAGTGCGCGGTTCCTGTCGATGATCGCCTGGATTTGCGGCGATTGCATGTCTTTCCTGAGTCGGGCGGTATCAAGCCCCAGTCCGGCGGCGACTTCCATGATGCTCTTTTCGTCATAGGAGATTTTGGCCGCCATGAGCGCCTCGTGAAACGCGACGTATTTCCCCTGCGCCCGCGAGGCGAGCGCAGCCTTCGCCGCCAGAACGGAATTGGGCCCCAGGATGGGGAATTCCTTGTAGACGATGCGGATTCCCTTGTCCTTTGCGAGGGTTTCCTCCACGGTGGGCGCCACCCGCTTGCAGAATCCGCATCGGTAGTCGAAGAATTCCACAATCGTTACGTCGCCCAAGGGATTTCCGCCCACGGGGTCTTCTGGATTTTCGTGGATTCGCTTCCGGTTTTCCCAAATGGAATGCCGGACCGCCGCCGCGCGCTCCGCGCTTTGCTTCGCCTCCAGCGCCTGCATCGCTTCCACGATCACTTCCGGGTTTTTGAGGAGGTATTCCCGGATGATTTTTTCGATTTGTTTTCTGTTGCCTTTTTGCTTGGCGCGGGTGGGGGATGCTTCCGGCTTCGGCTGCGCAAGGGCGCGCGCGGCCTCGACGCCTTTGTTTTTATGGCTGTCGGTGGAAGGAAGCGGGAAAACCCCGACGGAAATCAGCGCGCACAGAAGAGGAATAGAGAAGAAGACCGGCTTTTTCGACATGCGCATGGCCTTTCAATGAAATATCAGGCGGCGTCGGCGCAGAGGCGAGCCAAGCGCCCGCGCCCATGTTATGATGCCGCATGGTTTGAAGGCAAACGATCTTTGCCCGCGTTCGGTTTCGCGCTTGGAGGAAAAGGATGGGTTGTCGTGTCGCGAGGATCGGCCACGTCGGAATCCATGTGAGTGACGTGGAGCGATCCATACGGTTTTATCGAGACGTCGTGGGTCTGAAATTAACGGGAAAATGGGGGCCGCCCGATTTCTATCGACCAATTTGCTTCATGCGCTGCGGGGAGAAGCACCATTCCCTGGTGCTTTTCGAGTTGGCCGAAGACGCCGTGAAGGTGGGGTTGACGACCGCGGATTCGGAGCATCGAACGGACGTGGGCCTGCACCACCTGGCTTTCGAGGTGGACAGCCGGGAGGACTGGCTGAACGCCCAGGAGCACGTGAAGTCCTGCGGCGTGGAGTTCGTCTCCGGTCCTTATGTTCACGCGCATGAAGGACTCGACG
Source organism: bacterium (assembly GCA_965242545.1). GTDB lineage: Bacteria > UBA8248 > UBA8248 > UBA8248 > UBA8248 > Bin107. Next base: position 1,797,292 of record OZ251456.1, on the reverse strand, counting down.
AGAACGGCTTCATCGGCGGAAGCGGAAGCCATGCGTTCTATTTTCTGGATCCGGACGGAAACCGGGTGGAAATCTACTGCTGGATGATGCGCGTGACGAAGCCGAGCGTCTCCGCGCCGAACCCCGATCTCTAAGCGAGGTTTTTCGCGCGATGAGTTGCAGCGAAGAGCGCATTGTCAGCGCGGACGCCCTGCGCGATTTGATGGAACGCATTCTGGCGGCCGCGGGCTGTTCCCACGAACAGGCGATGACGACGGCCGATGTCCTGATGGAAGCCGAACTCAGGGGATACGCCACCCACGGATTGATTCGCCTGCCGAACATGGTCCGCAGAATCCGGGACGGCATGATCAACGCGCGGGCCAGACCTCGCGTCTTGAACGAGCGGTCGGGGAGCGCGCTGGTGGAAGGGGATCGCGCCATGGGCCCCGTGGGCGCGACTTACGGCGCGAGTCTGGCGGCGCGGAAGGCGGAGAAGGCGGGCTCATGCGCCGTGGGCGTGGTGAACAGCGACCATATCTGCATGACGGGCTATTACGCGGAGCGCATCGCCAGGTCCGGGTGCGTGGGAATCGTCGCCGGCGTCACGCAGCCGCTCGTCCATCCACTGGGGGGGACGGAGCGTATTCTGGGAACGAACCCCTTTTCGATAGCCGTTCCCGGTAGCGGGGATGAGCCCGTCCTTCTCGATTTCGCGACGAGCGCGATTTCTTTCGGAAGCATCCTGAAGGCGGGCGTGACGGGAGAGCCAATTCCCGAAGGCGTGGCGGTGGGGCCGGACGGCAATCCGACGAGAGACGCCAAGGAGGCTGCCGCGGGCGCGATCGCGCCTTTCGGGGGACATAAAGGTTACGGCCTTTGTTTGCTGATCGGACTTCTGGCAGGGCCTCTGCTCGGCGCCAAGGTCGGCAAGCCGCTCACCGAATCGGTGCGGGAGGGACATTACGACAAGGGGGATTTATTCATCGCCATCGACCCCGCCGCCTTCGGGGATCCAAAAACGTTCAGGGAGATGGTGGGCGCCCATGTCGCCGAGGTCAAGAGCGTGCGCAGGGCTTCCGGCGTGGAGGAGATTCGGACGCCGGGGGAGCGGAGTTTTCGGGAGAAGGAAAGAAGGCTGCGCGAGGGCGTTCCGGTCGAGGCCGGCGTCTGGGAGCGGGTGGCGGAAATAGCGGGAGAACTGAAGGTAACCATGTATTCATGATGCGCGCGGCTCGATTTCGGGGTTGCGGATTCTCTTGTTCGCGTCTCGTCCGGGACGCCAAGGAAAGCCAAGGGCTTGTTTCCCCCTTGCGCGCCTATGGTTCGCCTCGGGGCGGTTCATAAACGAACAGGCACGCGAAGACGCAGCCCAGCAGGCCGAGCGATATGCCGACGAAGGGAATCATGTAGCTTCCCGTATAGTCGAAGATGAAGCCCGTCAGCGGGGGGCCGATGAACCCCCCGAGGCCAAAGAAAATCTCGAGCAGTCCGATGGTGGCCCCGAACGTGGGGCCTTTGAACGCATCCGCGGACATGGACGAGTGGCATACGCTCATCCCTCCCAGGCCGATTCCATAGACGACCACGAAAATCCAGCCCATCAGCATCCTGGACGACAGGTGGGGGACGAGCAGCAGAATCACGATCCCGCAAACCGTGATGAAGGAGGAGAGCGCCTGGGCGCGCCGCCGGCCGATGAAATCGCTCAGCCAGCCCACCAGGAACGTGCCCGCCATCCGAATCGCGCCCAGCATCCCGAAAAAGAAAGCCGCCGTGGCCGTGCCGTATTCGGCGTCGACCAGATACAGCTGGAGTTGGCTCAGCACCGAGTTGTTGTTCAGCCCGATGAAGAAGACGACGATGAGAAGCGTCCAGAAATTTCTCTCCCCGCGGACCTGGCGAAATACCGCCCGAAGGGACGGGCTGGGTGATTTGGTGCGCGGCGCCTCGACCGCGTCGGTGGGGGGGCGGGATTCTCCGTCGATATGTTGGCCCACTTCCTCGGGCCCTTTTCTGAGCGTCAGCGCCATGAGGGGGACGGCGATAAGGAGGATGGTCGAGCCGAAGATCAGATACGTCAGTCGCCAGCCTTTCGTGGCGATGAGCCATTCGATGAGCGGGATGAAAATGAGGATGCCCGTGCCGCTGCCGGAAAGAGCCAGTCCCGTGGCGAAACCTCGCTTCTTCTGAAACCACTTGGGCATGAGCGCGCTGTGGAGGGCGAAGCCGCTCAACGCCATGCCGACGCCCACGAACAGGCAGGGGACGATGTAGACGTGCCAGAGTTCGTCGATGAAATATCCCATGGCGACGCCTACGCCCACGAACACCGATCCCCAGGGCATGATCGCGCGCGCCCCCTTTTTGTCGAAGAGGTTGCCCATGAGGGGACTGAACGCCGCGTAGCTGCCGAGCATGAGGGCGTAGGCGCCGCCCAGGGCGCCCCGCCCCCAGCCGAATTCCTGAATCAGGGGGACCTGGAAGATGGAAAAGGAAAAGCGCGCCGTCTGGTGAAACGCCATGGTGATGAAGGAGGCGCCGACGATGATCCAGCCGTAGTAAATCCAGGGCCGGGAGATTTCCGCTCGCCTCATGACGCGGGGGCCCGCTTCTCCGCGCCATAGACGAGCAGGCAGACGATCAGCGCGACCGCCTGGAACAGGATCACGATGCCGAAGGGCAGAAGATAGCTTCCCGTGTAGTCGAACATGAAGCCCGCCATCGGAGGACCGATGAAGCCCCCGAGGCCGAAGCAGATTTCCAGCAGCCCCATGATGACGGCGATAGAGCGCCGGCCGTAGGCGTCCGCGCACATGGCCGCATGGCAGGTGGACATGCCTCCGACGCCGAAGCCGTAGACGGCGGCGAACAGGAAGGCGAGAGCGGCGCCGCCCGAATGCGGGACGAGGAGCAGGACGCCTACGCCGACGCCCGAAAGAAGAACCGAGATGGCCTGGGCGCGCTTTCGCTCCATGCGATCGCTCACCCAGCCCATGCCCACGCTGCCGATGATCCGCATGGCGCCCGTCAGCCCGAAAACGAAGGCGCCGAACGCGGTGCTGAATTTCGCGTCCACGAGAAACAGCTGCAATTGGCTCCAGATGGAGTTGTTGTTGAGGCCGATGACGAAGACGATGATCATCAGGGCCCAGAAATTCCTGTCCCGTCGTACCTGCCGGAATACTTCGCCCACGTTTTGATCGTGGGAAGCGGGAGGCTTCGGAAGCCCGGCTGCTTCTGCGTCCGATGCGCCGTCGATGTTCTGGCCGACGTCGGCTGGTCGGTTCTTGAGCAGGATCGCCTGGAGCGGCCAGATGACGAGGAGGATTGAGGCGCCCAGTATGAGATAGGCGAGGCGCCAGCCGAAGAGGGCGATGAGTCTCTCGACAACGGGCATCAGGATGAGCGATCCGATGCCGATGCCCGAGACGGCGATTCCCGTCGCCAGCCCCCGATTCTTGAAGAACCACCGCGGCATGAGGGCGTTGTGCGTCACGAAGCCGCTCATCGCGAGTCCGATGCCGGGCAGGACGCCGATGAAGACATACACGTGCCAGAGGGAGGAGACGAAATAGCCGAGGGCGAGCCCCGCGCCGACCGCGACCGAACCCCAGGGAATCAGCGCTTTCGGGCCTTTTTGCTCCAGGATGGCGCCCGCCTTGGGGCTGCAAACGGCGTAGAGGCACATGCTCAGCGCGAACGCGCCGCCGAGGGCGCCTCGACTCCAGCCGAATTCCTCGATGAAGGGAACCTGAAAGAGGGAAAACGAAAAGCTGGCCGACATGTGAAACGCCATGGTGGTGAACGACAGGCCGACGATCACCCATCCGTAGTAGAAGCCGCGCGCTGATCTGGATTTTGGGGGGCTGCCGGAAGCCGGGGATGAACCCGTGGAGTCGTTCAAGAAATCCCCTTTCCCTTCGTTTTTTTCCGAAGCGCGGGTATAATGCAGCTACTCTAAATGGTTTTCGATCGTTCAGGAAGCGCGCGAGGGTTTTGAGATGAACGCCCCCGGGTTCATTCAAAAACTGACGGATGTAGTGGGGGAGGAATTCATCCACACCGATCCGGTGTCTCGCAGGACGTATGACTGCGACGGACTCACGATTTACAAGGGCGTGCCCTCGGCCGTCGTTCTGCCAGAAAGCACCGAGCAAGTTCGGCGAATCGTCGAAATCTGCCGGGAGCATCAGACGCCGCTGATCGCAAGAGGTGCGGGCACGGGCCTCTCCGGGGGCGCGACGCCCAAGCCGGGCGGCGTGCTCCTCGTATTCACGCGGATGAACAGGATTCTGGAACTCGATTATGAGAACCGTCTCGCCCGCGTGCAGCCGGGGGTCGTTAACCTTCATCTCTCCCGGGAGACCCTGCCGCGCGGTTTTCATTACGCGCCCGATCCCTCGAGCCAAGCGGCCTGCACCATCGGCGGCAACGCGGCGGAAAACTCGGGCGGCGCGCATTGCCTCAAATACGGGATGACGACGCACCACATCATGGAGATGACCGTCGTCCTGCCCACGGGCGAGGTCGCGCGCCTCGGCGCGGACGGAGAAGAGGCGCCGGGCTTCGATCTGCGCGGTTTCTTCATCGGCTCGGAGGGCACGTTCGCCGTCATCACGGAACTCACCGTGAGGCTTACGCCGAACCCGGAGAGCGTGCGGACCATGCTCGCATGCTTCTCGAAAGTGGGGGATGCGTGCCGGACGGTGAGCGACGTGATTGCGGCGGGGGCGGTTCCCGCCGCGATGGAGTTGATGGATCGCTGGACGATCGAGGCGATTGAGGCGGTGGTGCAGGCGGGCTATCCGCAGGATGCCGAAGCCGTCCTGCTGATTGAGCTCGACGGACTGCCGTCCTCCGTTCGGCCGCTCGAAGCGCTGATTCGAGAGGTGAGCGAGAATAATCATTGCTCTTCGTTTCGGGTGGCGCAGACCGAAGAGGAGCGGGAGGGCCTCTGGATGGGCCGGAAAAAGGCCTTCGGCGCTTTCGGGGTGATCGCGCCCGCCTATTATTGCCTGGATGGAACGGTGCCCCGATCGAAGCTGGCGCAGGTGCTGGCCGAATTCGACGAAATCGCCTCTTGCCATGACTTGCGCATCACCAACGTGTTTCACGCGGGCGACGGGAGCCTGCATCCGAACGTTCTGTTCGACGATCGGGTTCCCGGAGAGACGGAGCGGGCGATAGAGTGCGGGGCGGAAGTGCTTCGCGCGTGCATCCGGGCGGGGGGCGTGCTCTCCGGCGAGCATGGAATCGGCATCGAGAAGATTCGGGAGATGAAGGATCAGTTCGACGAACCCACGCTCGACATCATGGAACGGATGCGCGACGCCATTGACGCGGACGGCTTGATGAACCCCGGCAAGCTGATACCCGACGAGGACAACGTGTTTCCGGTTGCCCTCGGCGGCGCCGTCGCCCGCATGGGCGGGGGAATGACGAAATAACCATGGCCTTGGTGCTTGATTCGTTCGCCCGGTCCGTAGAAGCGGACTTGGGCGACGCCGTTCTTTTGTCGGACGAGAGGGCGGAGTCCTTCAAACTGGGAGGCAGGCCGCCCTCGGTCGTGGCGAGCCCCGCCGATCATGAAGCACTTCGCCGCGTTCTCGCGCGCGCGAACGAAGCGGGTCTGGCCGTTTTCCCTTGGGGAGGCGGCACAGGCAGATGCGCGGGGTATGCCCCCGAACGCTACGACGTGGCGCTCTCCCTGGATCGGATGTCGAGAGCGGTGGATTTTTTGAAGGACGACCTCACGGCCGTGGTGGAGGCGGGGATGAGCGTCGAGGGTCTCGACGCGCTGACGCGCCCCGAAGGCCAGACGGCGGGTCTTGACCCCCCGCATCCGGAAACAGCCACGGTGGCGGGAGCCGTCATCGCGGAGCGTTCTGGCCCCATGCGGGTGCGCTGGGGCCGCGCGCGCGACCGCGTCATGCGGATGAGGGTGGCCTTGGCCGACGGCGCCGAGCACACCTATGGCGCCTTGGTGGTGAAGAACGTCACCGGCTACGACATGAACCGCCTTCTTGCGGGAAGCTGGGGGACGCTGGCCGTCGTAACCGAGTTGGCGATTCGCTTATACAAGACTCCCGAGCGCGCCGGCGCGAGGGCTGCCGGCTTCCCGGCCGAGGGTGCCGCGTTCAGGGCCGCGAGGGCGCTTATGGCCTCGCCGCTCACCCCCACTTGGGTGGAGGTGCTGAACGATGCGCGCATCGCCGGGATCTCATCCGCCAGCGGAATAGCCTTGCCCGGCCCCGTGAGTCTGGCGGTCTCTTTTGGCGATTTTGAAGAGGGGTTGCGAGATCAGCTGTCCCGATTCGAGGAAATTCTCGGAAGAGAGGGCGCGGACGACGTTTTGCGCCTTGATGATGAAGAGACCGCGCGCCTGGGCCGCGCCCTGGCGGATCCTCCGGGCGGGAATTTCTCAAACCCCGAAGCGCTCGCCCTGATAGCTTCCGGTCGGCTCGAGCAGCTGCCTCGCTTCGCCGAGGCGGCGCGGCTCGCCGCCGGGGCGGGGAAGTGCGCCTGCGCCGTTTCGGGGCATGCGGGCAGCGGCGTGCTGAGGTGCTGGCTCGCGCCCGAGAATGAGGAATCCTCCCCGCTGGAGGCATGGCGCGCTTTTTCCTCCCATTGCAGGCGGGGGGCGGACGCGGGCAGGGCCCGCTCGGTTCACCTGCGCATGGATGCCGGGCCGGACCCGGTTCGGGAGGCGATCCCCGTATGGGGCGAGGACGCGCTGGAGCCGGCGGCGCTGCGGGTGATGCGAAGCATCAAGAAAGAGTATGACCCGAAGGGAACATTGAGCCCCGGCCGGTTCGTGGGCCGCATGTAGGAGGGTGGAGCGAAGTGGCGACGGATGAGAAGGCGGGCGTCGCGCAGACGTTTTCCGAATACGAAAATCCCTTCGTCGGCCCGGGCGCGCCCGACCGGCGGATGATTCAGCGGTGCATTCATTGCGGGTTCTGCACGACGAGCTGTCCGACCTTCGCCTTGCTCGGCAGCGAGATGGATTCCCCTCGAGGAAGAATCTACCTCATGCGCATGGTGGCCGACGGCGAGATGGCGCCGAACGAGACGGTGATGAAGCACCTGGATCGGTGCCTGGATTGCCGCGCCTGTGAGACGTCATGCCCGTCGGGCGTGCCCTACGGCTCCTTGCTCGAGGCGGCCCGCGAAGGACTCGAGAAAGTCCGAAAGCGCCCCCTGGCGGTGAGGCTGTTGAGGAGATTCCTCTTCCGCTGGTTGCTGCCCAGCCGGACGCTGCTCAACCTGGCGGGCGCGGCGACCCGAATCTATCAGACCACGATTTTGAGAAGTCTGGTGAAGCGCCTGGGTCTATTGCCCAAAAAACTGGCCGCGCTCGAACCCATGATGCCCGAAGCCCCGCCCCTTTCCTCGATGCGGGCGCTTCCCCCGGAGGTAGCGCCCATCGGAGAGGAGAAGGCCCGCGTCGCTTTTTTCGGCGGATGCGTTCAATCCACCCTGTTCGGCGACGTGAACAGGGCCGCCGTGCGCGCGTTGGCGGCGAACGGGACGCGAGTCGTTTTTCCCGCCGCGCAAACTTGCTGCGGCGCGCTTCAGGCCCACGCCGGTGACAGGGAGGCGGCGAGAATCCTGGCGCGCGAGAACCTGGACGCCATTGACGCCCGGGAGTTCGACGCCGTTGTTCTGGCCGTCTCCGGCTGCGGCGCGATGCTTCATGAATATCAGGATCTGCTGGCGGATGACCCTCTCTACGCGAGCCGCGCGCAGGCGTTCAGCGAGAAGGCGACGGACGTCACCGTGTTTCTCTCCGGAATCGGGGTGAGGGAAGCGGCGCATCCGGAGCCTCGGAAAGTCGCGTATCATCATCCGTGCCATCTGTTTCACGCCCTCAAGGTCCGCCAGGAGCCACTCGAGGTTCTCTCCGCGATTCGCAACGTCGAGACGACGCCCCTCAAGGAGAGCGACTGGTGCTGCGGCTCCGCCGGCAGCTACAATCTCACGCAAACGGATATTTCCATGGGCCTCCTCGACAGGAAGATGAGCCACGTTCGAGATTCAGGAGCATCCGTGGTCTGCACGGGGAATCCCGGCTGCCAGATTCAAATCGCCTTCGGCGCCCGCGAGAGGGGAATGGACCTTCGGGTGGCGCATCCGGTCGTCCTGCTCGATGAGGCGTATCGGGCGGAAGGCGCGTATCGAAACGCGAATCTCCCATGACTCGCAGTCTGCGGGGCGCCTGAAGATGACCCGACATGCTTCGAGAGCCGCGCTTCCCGCCATCGTCCGTTTTTCGGAAATCGTCCCCGATTGGGCGTCGTCGCCCGATGCCCGGGAGGAGGGGCGCCACCGGGCCGTTTATCGCTATATCGGCGGACCGCGGGACAGGGAACCAAGGGCGGCGCTCCCCGGCTGGGAGTTCGCCAACGGGGTGGTGATGGTCCCTCCCCGAAACGCCGCGCCCTTGCACAGCCATGGGTTCGAGGAGGTTTTCATGGTGTGGGAGGGCGCGTTCGAGGTGTTTTGGGAGGATGCGCGCGATGGAGAAGTCGGAACCGTCGAACTTGGGCGTTTCGACGCCGTCCGAATTCCGGCGGGCGTCATGCGGGGCTACAGGAATTGCGGAGACGCGGACGGGTTCCTCTACTACATTCACGGGCGCGGCGCGTTCGAGGCGCCCGCGTTTCGGAGAGACGCGGAGAAGGGCCGGAGCGCCTCTTTCGTCGATCCCCGCGCGCAGGTGGTTCGCTATGATGAATGCCCCATGAATTTCCAAGTCTATCACGAGGCCTCGCTTCCCGAAGGCGTTCGGGGGATTCGCCGTTATGCGGGCCGCGTGGGCGGAGAACTGGGCGGCGTGGGCCCGCCCCCGTCCCTGCCGGAAGGGGAGGTCTCCTTCGTCATCAACGAAAACCGGCCGGGCTCGGGCGCGCCGCTGCACGATCATCCGGACCTGGAGGAGGCGTTCATCCCCTTGGAGGGGAGATGGACGATGGGCTGGATCGACGCGGCGGGAGACGCGCATCAGGCGGTTCTCGAGCCATGGGACATGTGCTGGATGCCGTCGGGCGTGCAGAGGGGATTTCGGAATTCGGGCAGGGGATGGGGCAAACTCCACGTCGTTCAGGGGCGAGGCGGTTCGCGGCCGCCCTCGTATCATCAGGATTATTCCCATCTGAAGACTTGAAGGAACTCGCGCATGGAAGCGCTGTCGAAAAAGGGCCCCGCCTCGAAGGGGTTGGAGCGAATCGACCACTACATTGATTCGCTTGATGCCGGCGTCAGGCTGCATTTGAGGGAAAAGCGGCCGAGGGGCAAGAAAAAATTCGAGGATGCGGCCGCGCTCCTCATCGTCCACGGGCGCATGGCACCCGGCCCGGTAGCCTACGACCTTCCGGTTCCCGGCTATTCGTGGATGGACTACATCGCCTCGCGCGGGTTCGACGTCTTCGCGCTCTCGATTCGGGGCTTTGGCGAATCCACCTGGCCGCCGGAGATGCTCGCGAGCCCTCGGGGCAAGCCCCCCGCGATACCGGGCAAGGTGGCCGTGAGAGACATCCGGGCGGCGGTCGATTTCATTTGCGAGCGGCGGGGCGTGGACAGGCTCGGCATTCTCGGACGATCCTGGGGAACGACGACGGCGCCGGCCTACGCGGCCGACAACATGGCGCGCGTGCATAAGCTGGCGCTCTACGCGCCCTATTACGCCTATGACAATCCCCAGCGCGCGAAGAGGATGGAAGATCCTCGCAAGCCCGGGGAATTCGACGCCAGGCGAGGCGCCTGGTCATGGTGCGCGGAAAAGGACGTACATGAAAGATGGTGGGGGCACATTCCGGGAAACGCGCACCACAAATGGCGCGAACCCAAGGTGCTGAAGGCGTATTTTCGGGAACTTCTTCGCCATGACCCGCAGGGAGCCAGGCGCAGGACGCCCGCGTTTCGACTGGCGAACGGCTCCCTGCTGGATTCATACAATCGGGCGAGAAACATTCCCCTCTACGACGCGGGCGGGATAACGTGCCCCGTCCTTCTCATCCGGGGCGATCAGGACGGGGCCTCGGCCGACCCCGAGGCCTGGGGGCTGTATCAGGCGCTTCGAGGCAGCCGGGGAAAGCGCTACGTCATCATCAACGACGGCACGCATTTCATGGAGCTGGAAAAGCGCAGAATGGAGCTGTTGAGCGAGGTGCAGCTCTTCCTGGAGGGGTGAGCGCGTCTCCTTCGCCCCTTGCGCCCGGAGAGGCGAACGACTAGGTTGGGCTTCTTCGGGAGCGCCGGGAATTTCATGGATGATGACCAGGCCGAGGCGCATCCCGAGGCTCCGTCGTCTCGCTCATCAAAAAATTCGAGGGCCGCATACGGGCGACCCCTGCGCGCATAAGGCGCATTGTCGCCATTTCAACACCGTCCGCAATCGAAAAGGAGTTCTCATGTCCGTTCTATCCGCACCCACGAAACAGCGCTGGTGTCTGATCGATTCCACGGCCATCGGCGTGGACAAGAAATACGAGCCGCCCCTCATCATCGCGTGGGGCGTGGACAGCAATTCCACCGGCACCCGGACCATCACGATGGGGCGCACCATCATTCCGCCCCAGGGCCGCAACCAGAGGCACTACCACGTGTGCGACGCCACGTTCTACATCGTCAAAGGCCCGATCATCGTGTGGATGGGGGAGGACAAGGAGGAGCATACGGTGCCGTCAGGCACGTTCGTCTACTGCGCGGCGGGCGAGATTCACGGACTCTACAACCCGAGCGAAACGGAGGACGCGGAACTCGTCTTCACCTACGGCAATTGTCCGAACAGGGACGCCGCCAGGACGATTTACGTGGAAGACGAATGGATGGAAGAGGACGCGAGAGACAGGATTCCCGGCTGAGCGGCGTCCTGAATAAGTGAAAGGCAATCGAAGCCTCGACGCGCTGGCGAAGACGCCGAGAACGCCGCAAAAAGCGCGCCCCGGAGTTGCGGGAGCGAGCCTTGCCGGAAGGGCTTGATTCTTAATTCAGGAGCGACACCAGTTCCAGGAAATTCTCTTTCAGACCCTTCGCATCGGGCGCGCGCTTGATGGCCTCGTAAATCTCCGCTTGCGCCTTGCCGTATCTTCCCTTTTGGAGGTAGATGCGCCCGAGGTTCATGTAGGGGAAATGGCGGGGTTCGTATCTTGGCGCGGATTTGGCCTTTTCGAGCCATTCGGTCGCCTCGTCGAGTTCTCCCAGCTGCATGAGGTAGCAGCCGATGTCGTTGTATGGATTGCCGAACTCATCGTCCACCTCGATGGCCATGCGGCACTCCTCGATGGCTTCCTCCAGGCGCCCCTGCTTGCTATACATCCAGCCCAGATAGGTGTGCGCGTCCGCGGTGGGGTAGTAGGCGATGGAGTCCCGATACAGCGCGATAGCTTCCTTGATGTTTCCCCGCGCGTGGGCGCGACCGCCCTTGTTCAGGAGCTCGAGGGCGCGCTCGAGCTCGGGGTTGATCCGGGCCTCCTCCCCGTATCTCTCATCGAAGTTCGCGTCTTTGAAGTCATTCGTCATCCGGCCTCTGCCTTCCGAAAGCGAACGGGAGCGACGACGAATTATGCCATTTCCGGGCGTCCGCCTGTCAAGGCCGGGGCAGCCTCGCTCGCTGGCGGGAAAGCGCCCGCGTATGAAAGAATGCGGGGCCTGTCCTGAATTGGCGGAGGAGAAGAAACTCGCTGCGGCGCGTCCTTCGCAAAAATAAGGCGTGGAGAATGAACGGCCATACGCGCGAGCTCGCCCGATTCATCAGTGAAGTTTCCTACGCCGATTTGCCCGCCAGCCTGCGCGCCAGCCTGCGGAAGTGCTTCCTGGACGCCCTCGGCTGCGGCTTATACGGCGGAACCACGGAATCGGGAAGAATACTCTCGCAATTCGTCCGGGAACAGGGCGGAAGCGAGGAAGCCACGCTCTGGAGGAGCGGCTGGAGAGGGCCGGCGGGGCCTGTCGCCCTCTGTCTGGGCGTCTGGATGCACGCCTTCGAGCTGGATGATTACCACAGCGGCGCCAAGCTCCACCCGGGCGCCGTGGTGTTCGCCGCCGCGTATCCGCTCGCGGAGAAGACGGGGGCGGGGGGGAAGGACTTCATGGCCGCGTGCGCCGCGGGCTATGAGGCCATGATCCGGGCGAGCATCGCCGCCGACTCCCTTGAAGTCCGCAGACGGGGATTTCATTTGACGGGCCTGTGCGGGCCCTTCGGCGCGGCGGCGGCCGTCGCGCGCTTGATGGGACTGCCCCCGGAGCGGACGGCCAACGCCTTGGGTCTGGCGGGAACCCAGGGGGCGGGGACGTGGGCCTTTCAGTGCGACGGTTCGGAGACGAAGCGCTTTCACGCGGGCCGCGCGGCCCAAAGCGGCCTTCTGGCCGCCTCTCTCGCCGCGATGGGCTATACCGGGCCGAATGAAATTTTTGAATACGAGGACGGGGGTTTCCTGCGGGCGTTCAGCGGCTGCGGAGATCCTGAACTTCTGACGAAGGAGCTGGGCGCGCGCTGGGAGGCCGAGGCGGTGTCCTTCAAGCCCTACTGCTGCTGCGGAAGCACGCACTCGACCATCGACGCGGTTCTCGCCCTGCGCGCCGAGCATGGCGTTGCGCCGGAGGACGTGCGGGAGATCGAGATCATGAATCACAGCGTGGTGAAGCAGCAGTGCTCCTGGCGCTATGAACCCGTGAGTCCGCTGCGGGCGCAGATGAACATCGAGTATTGCGCCGCGGTCGCGCTCGCCGACGGGGAAGCGGGCCCCAGGCAGTTCGCGCCCGAGCGCATCTCTGACCCGGCGCTCGTGGCGCTCGCCCGGCGGGCGCGCTTCACGGTCGATCCCGAAATCGAAAAGCTCTACCCCGGCGCTTTTCCCGCGAAGGTGGCGATTCGCACCCATGACGGCCGCGAGTTGAGGAGCCGCGTCGCTGGCCCCAAGGGGTCGCCCCAGAATCCGATGGACTTCGACATGGTGGCGGAGAAGTTCAGGCGGATGACGGGCGGCGTCATTTCGCCCGATTCCCAGGACGCGCTGACGGCGGCCGCCTCGGAGCTGGACGGGCTGGAAAGGCTGGGCGACCTGACGGCGCACCTCGCCTAGGCTCGGATTCGAGAACGGGAGACGCAGATGGAGACGATGAGCGACAAGCTGGCGAGATTCGCCGCGAAGTTGTCGTATGAGGATATCCCCGGGCAGGTGATTGAAAAGGCCAAGCGCCATCTGCTCGACGCCCTGGGGATAGGCCTCGCCGCGACGCGGGAGCCTTACGCCGACGCGGTGACGAAAACGGCGCGCGATTGGGGCGGCAGGCCCCAGTCCACCGTTTGGTTGCACGGGGATCGGCTGCCGGCCGCTCACGCCGCCATGGTGAACGCCAGCTACGTGCACGGCCTCGATTTCGACGACACCCATACGGATTCGATCACCCACATGAGCGCCTGCGTGGTGCCCGCGGCGCTGGCGGCGGGAGAAGCCGCGGGCGCGAGCGGCAGGGACATCCTGACGGCCATGGTGGCGGGCTACGAGATCATCGCCAGGATCGGAGGCGCGGCGCCGGGGGCGTTTCACGCCGAGGGCTACCACGCCACGCCGATATGCGGCGCTTTCGGGGCGGCCGCCGTCATGGGGCGCTTGATGAGGCAGGATCCTGCGGTCATCGCCCATGCGTTCGGGGTGTGCGGAAGCCAGGCGGCGGGGATTCAGGAGTTTCTGGATGACGGAAGCTGGGTGAAGCGGTTTCATCCGGGCTGGGCGTCCCATGCGGGCGTCACGGCCGCGCAGATGGCGGGTCACGGGTTCATCGGCCCCCGAAAAGTTCTGGAAGGGCGATTCGGCCTCTACGCCACGCACTTGAGCGATCCGGCCTACGATCCGGAAATCCTGTCGGGCGGACTCGGCGAACGCTGGGAGACGCTGCGCATTTCGTTCAAGCCCTATCCCTGCTGCCACTTCAATCACGCGGCGATGGACGCGGCGAAAAATCTGGCGCGCGAGGAGGGAATCTCCCCGCATGAAATCAAGGAGGTCGAAACCATCACGCCCGAGCCCATTCTCCATATCGTGTGCGAACCCATCAAGCGCAAGCGGAGGCCGAATACGCCGTATGCGGCCCTTTTCAGCCTCCCTTTTTGTCTGGCGGTCAACGTGGTGAAAGGCCGCGCCGCGCTCGAGGATTTCGAGGAAGAGCGTCTGAACGACCCCCGGGTGCTCGAACTGGCCGGAAAGGTGAGATGCTCGGGCGTGGATTCCGCCCGGTTCCCCAAATATCTGCACGGTGGCGTGAGGATGACGCTCAGGGACGGCCGCGTCCTGGCGCGCGAGGAGCCCGTCAACTGGGGAAATCCCGAAAACCCGATGACATGGGAAGACGTGGAGGCCAAATTTCGCGGAAACGCGCGCCGCGTCCTCTCCGAGAGCGGCGTCAATGCCGCCGTCGAGGCCGTTCTGTCATTCGAGGCCGCGCCGGACGCGAGCGCCTTGATGAGCGCGTGCGCCGCCTGAAGGCGAACGTCGCTCGGGACGAGGGAAGCGGGATTTCGACCGGAAGCCGGGGGCGGCGACTCGGCGCGAAAGCCTTACGTCATGGTCTTGTCGAATTCCTTGAGAATGTTTTTCAGGGTTTCGCCGGCGATGGCCGCGAGCGCCTCTTCCTGAGACAGCCAGAGGCGCCTTCTCTCGCCGCGCTCGGGCCAGTCCTCCTCGACGGCTTCCACCTCCAGGTGAAAGACCTGAACCTCGCATCGCCCTGCGCCGATCTCATAGGCGTAGCCCGTGAACGCCTCCGGCGAGGCCGCGCCCCGAACGCCGGCCTCTTCCCAGGCTTCGGCGACGGCGGCCTCCCGGGCGGTTTGCCCGGGCTCCACGCCGCCCTGGGGCAGTATCCACCGGGGGGCGTCGTCGCCGGAGCCGCCGCGCGGGGTGATGAGGAGAATTTGCATCTGGTCTCCCGCTTTTCGCCAGGGAACGGCCGCGGCTTGTGGATAGGCGTTTCGCTTCACGGCAGGCGGGAGAGCGGCGGCCTTCTCGGGGCGGAAGCCGATGCTTCGCCGCCGCGGCCCTCCAGGCCGAGAAGAAAAGAGCGCCGGGGCGGGCCGGAAGAACGCCTCTCGCGCTTGGGCATCGGGAAAGCCTCCCGTGGTGGACGGAGCGTCCGCCAATCCTCGCCTGAACGGAATCTCGCGGCTCAGGATTCCGCCGGCGCGTGGAACACCTCCACCAGGTTGTCCGAAGGGTCTCTGAAGAAGAGTTGCCGCATTCCGAGCGCGGCGTTGACGCCGTCCTTCACCTCGACGCCCGCCGTCTCCAGTCTTCGCTTGATGGGATCGAGGGCCGCCGCCGCGAAGGCGAAGTGGGTTTCTCCGGCGCCGGTGCCCGGAATAGGCGCTTCGCCCGCCTTGTCCCCGCGGCCCGTCAGATGGAGCTGGCAGGCGCCCGCCTGGAACCAGCAACCGGGATTCGGCAGGTCTGGTCGGTCGATTTCCGCGAGTTCGAGCAGGCCGGCGTAAAAATCGCGCGCCTCTTCCAGATCATCGACGGCGATGGAGATGTGGTGCATTCCCTCGAGCATGACGGCGCCTCCGCTTTCGGGTTCGTGAATCAGGACGCGAACTCGGGTTCTATCCTCTCCGGAACGACGCCCGCCTCGGCGGCGCGATCCAGCAGCGTGAAGACGGCCCTGCGCCCGGCGTCGCCGTAGGAGCGCGTCCAGTCGTTCACGTACATGCCGACGAAGACATCCGCCTTCTCGCGCGGCAGGTTTCTGGCGTAGGCCATGGCGTAGTCGAGCGCCTCCTCGCGGTTTTCGAGCGCGTAGACGATGCTCTGGCGAAGCAGGCGGCTCACCTCGCGCACGACTTCGGGCCCCAAATCTTTTCGGATGACGTTGCATCCCAGGGGCAGGGGGCCTCCGGTTTCGCGCGTCCACCATTCTCCCAAATCCGCCACCAGATGAAGGCCCTCCTCCCCGTAGGTGAGCTGTCCCTCGTGAATCAGAAGGCCCGCGGGCGACGCCCCGCGCTTCACTTCCTCCATGATGTCGTCGAAGTGAACGACGCGGTGTTTCGGCGTCTCGCCCCCGAGGTAAAGGCGCAGGGCGAGCCAAGCCGTCGTCAGCAGGCCGGGGACGGCGATTTCGGCGCTCCCGAGCGCCTCCGGCGCCATCGGCTCGCGCGAGATGACGACGGGGCCGTAGCCCTCCCCGAAACTCGCCCCGTGCGGCAGAATGGCGTAGCGCTCGGCCAAGTGGCAATAGGCGTGAAAGCTGACGGCGCTCACCTCGTATTCGCCCCTGAAGGCGGCTTGGTTCAGCGTTTCGATGTCATGGAGCTCATGGACGAATTCGTATTCTCCGGCCTCGATCTTTCCGTTCGCCAGAGCGTGGAACATGAAGGCGTCGTCCGAATCCGGGCTGTGCGCGACGCGAATGGTTTTCCTGGACACGGGGCTTTTTCTCCTGGATGCGGTCCGCGCCGGACGTCACGCGTCTTCGCGCGACAGGAAGTCCCGCCGCGGGTCCGGCGCTTCGCCCTCGGCGGCGGAGCGCAGAAGGGCGCCGACGAGCGCGGCCGCGGCCTCCAGGTCGGACTCCGCAAAAACCTCCACCGGGCTGTGGGAGTAGCGCCTGGGCAGGTTGATCGGCGCGACGGGCAGTCCGCCCGGCCGGGACTTGCTCAGGGTGGCGGAATCCAGAAAGGTGCCCACGAAGACGTCCTCCTGCAAGGGCGTTCCGGCGGCGCGCGCCGTATCCTTCACCCACCGGATGATTTCGGGCGGCGTGACGTATCCGTAGAGGCTCGCGGGCTGATGGTCGTATCTCCTCAAAACGGGCCCCGCTCCGATTTTCGCGCCCCGGGCGTCGGATCGTCCGGGGCCGTCGGCGGGCACGTTGTCGAGCACGATGGCGAGCGCGGGCGCGTCGGCCTCCCCCGCGGAAAGAACGGAAGCCCCGCGCCCGCCAATTTCCTCCTGGACGCAGAAGGCGGCGCTCAGGCGCAGCTTGTCCGGGAGGGAATGGGCCGCGTTGAGGAACGCCTCCACGCACAGGGCGCAGCCCGAGCGGTTGTCCACCGCCTTCGACTTCCAGGCGCCGCCGGGGAGCTGGAGGAAAGGGCTGTGGAATACGCCGGGCGTTCCCGCCTCGACGCCCAGGGCGCGAATCGCCTCGCCGTCCGAAGCGCCCAGGTCTATCCACATCTCCTCGACGCCCGGACGCTCCTGGCCCCGCAGCGCCTGGAGGTGTCCGCTTCGGAGGTTGACGACCCCCCGGCGAAGGTCGCCGTCCATCGTCAGGAGCGCGACCTCGCGCCCCGGGAACGCCGCGTCCGCCACGAGTCCCGCCTTCTCGAAGCGGACCGCGCCGCCCGCCTCGACGTCCGTGACGACGAGGCCGACCTCGTCCATGTGGCATTCGAGCAGGAGGTGGGGCGCGCCCGCCCTCGCCTCGTGCCGGGCGATGAGGTTGCCGGCCGCGTCGCGCCGCAGTTCGCTCGCGCTCTCCCTCACCATTCCGGCGATGGCGTCCCGCACGGCGCCCTCGTGGCCGGGCGGGCCGGGCAGGGCGCACAGCGTCTTCATTCTCTCGATCAGGGGCGAGGCCATTTCATTGTCCCGAGAAGGAGCGCGTGACGCTTTGAAAGCCGGAAACGCTTTTGCGGCGGGAAATACTCTCACGCGGCGGCAAACTTGCCAAGCCGCGGCGCCGCAGGCTCCTGAAAGGGCGGCCGCCGAATGCCCCTCGCTTTTCGTCATCCCGCGCCGGCGCGGGCTTCCTCTCGCGCGGTGAAATTGACCGCTTCGGGGCGGGCGTGTAGGCTTCGCCGCAACCCACGGGCGAACGACGGGGCGCGTCCGGCGCCTGAGCGGAGAACGCGTGATGAGCGGCGACGATCGGATGACGGACCTGCTGAGCGTTGTCATGCCCTGCTACAACGAGCGGGACACGATTCGGGAAATCGTCGCCCGCGTCAGGGCGGCGCCGATGAACCTCGAGCTCGTCATCGTGGACGACGGCAGCACGGACGGCACCCGGGCGATTCTCGCCGAAATCGAGCGGGGGGGCGCGCGCGTCATCTACAGGGAGAAGAACGAAGGCAAGGGCGCCGCCCTGCGCGACGGGTTCGCGGCGGCCGGCGGGGACGTGATCGTCATTCAGGACGCCGACCTGGAGTATGACCCCTCGGAGTTCGCCGACCTCTACGCTCCCATCCGCCGGGGGGCGGCCGACGTGGTCTACGGCACGCGCTTCGGCGGAAAGCCCCAGCGCGTGCACATGTTCTGGCACAAGGCGGGGAACCGGCTGCTGACCTTTCTGGCCAACCTGCTGTTCAACTGCACGCTCACCGACATGGAAACCTGCTACAAGATGTTCCGGCGCGAGGTCGTGAAGGACATGCGGATTCGCGCCCGGGGGTTCGACTTCGAGCCGGAGTTCACCGCGAAAATTCTCAAGGCGAAGCGCTGGCGCATCTACGAGGTTCCCGTGTCCTATTACGGGCGAGCCTACGCGGAGGGCAAGAAGATCACCTGGCGCGACGGAATCGTCGCCGTATGGACGCTTCTGCGCGAGCGGTTTTCCTGAGTCATTCCCTCGGCCGATCAAGCGCCGCCCGGGTCCCGTCGATGGCGCGGCCCTGGCCGTCGAGTCGAATCGCCCCGGCCTCGAGCGCTCCCCGGACGACGGCTTCCGTCCGGTCCGCGGACTCTCTTTCTCCGAGGCGGGCGAGCGTGAGGGCGGCGGAGAGGATGAGGCCCGGCGGGTTGGCGATTCCCTCGCCGGCGACGTCGAGCGCCGATCCGTGAACCGCCTCGAACAATCATCCCCGTTCGAGAAGCCGGACGAGCCGATCGGGGAGAGGATGACCAGCGAGGCTCGGCAGGGGCAACCCCTCCTCGGGCGCCCCCACGGTTCGCGAGCCGCCCGTTCGGGTGGGAAGGCGATCCGGGTGAAGATGACCGACTCGGGGCGGGAGGGCCGGAATCCGGGGCGAGTCGGAAACCACTCCGGCGGCGGGGCCGATTGGGGAGAAAGTGACCGCGATCGGAGCGGCGAGGGTGACCGCGATCGGGGCCGGGAGGGCGATCCGTCCGATAGCGTCTTTTTCGGTGAAATTCCCCGCGTTTCGGCGTTTTTCGTTTTGAATCAATCGGTTATGCGTTCGCAAAAGCTGCGTGAATTCGCCTGAAAACGCCCTGAATTCGTTTTGAATTCGCTCGATTGTATTTGAATTGAAAGATTCTCGGTTCGACGGAAAAAGACGCCCTTTTGATCGGGGATCGGGCGCGATTCGGCTCGAATGGTGCCTTTTTCGCTTCTTTTCGGGACACCGCAAATGCGGGCAAATGCGCGCGCCTCGTCATCGCCGACCTGCAGACGGGGCGCATATATGCGCCCCCTACGGCGAGGGTGCGATTCCGCCTTCGTAGGGACAACCCCCTGTGGTTGTCCGCGCCGCGTCGTCGCCGACCTGCGCGCGGGGCGCATGTATGCGCCCCCTACGGAAACAGGACGGCGATTTTGCCTTTGTAGGGGACGCATATATGCGTCCCGGCTCCCCCCCGCGTCCGCGCCCCTAGAACCGCCATCCGAGGGAGAGGCGTCCGCCGAGGGACTCGTGGTCGGAACCCGGGCCGTGGGCGGAGATCTCCCCGCCGACGGAGAGATCTCCCTTGCGCCAGCGCGCGCCCAGCCCGACCAGGACGCGGGTCTTCTCCGCTTCCGCGTGGAGCCGGTCGCCGCCCACCTCGATGACGGTCTCCTCCCCGCTCAGAACGCTCTCGACGTCCACCGAGCCGCGCAGGGCGAACTCTTCCTCCCCGCTCGTCCGAACCGCCTCGGCGAGCAGCCCCAGGGAGCCTTTCAGCGAGTCGGCGTCCCTGATCGACACCCGTCCGCCCAGCTCGTCCGTGAACCGGTCCAGCGAAACCGAGGAGCGCACCAGCCGCGCCCGGGGCGTGAGGGTTCCCCGCCTGAAACGCATCCGCTTCCCGAGCTCCGCCCCCATCGCCAGCCCGGAGGCGGACGCCCCCGTCTTGAGCCCGCCCCGCAGGTCGGACTCCAGATCCACCGCGTAGAAGGTCGTCTCGACCTGGCCCTCCAGATAGAAGCCCCCGCCGAAGGCGTAAGCCGCCGAGACGCCCGCGCCGCTGCCCCGAACCTCGATCTCGCCTCCGCCCGCCACGTCCGCCGAACCCCGAACGTGATGAACCGAGAAGCCCAGCAGAAGGTTCGCGTCAACGCTCACGTCGAAGCCCGCCCGGACGCCGTGGCGCGTCACGTCGTACGCCGCGCCGGCGGTGGAGCCGCCCGCCCGCCAGTCGCCGCGCGCGCCCTCGATTCGCGCCCAGCCGCCCCCGGCCGCCCGGGGCGCGCCCCTCCGCTCCCCGTGGGCGAGCGGAGCGCTCATCCCCAGCAGAACCGAAGGCAGCGCCTCATAGACCTTCGCCCGGGGAGCGATGGCGCTCGTGAACGCGACCGCGCCCTCCGAGGTCGAAACCCCCACGTCGTAGGCGCCCGAGGGAACCGACGCCCGCGTCCCCGCCTCGCCCAGACGAACGGCTTCCCCGTCCGCCGGAACCAGCGTCACGGTCGTCTCCCCGTCCGCCGCGCCCTCAATCCGCCCCCCGACCCGCGCGATCGCCCGCTCCGGACGCTCGCCAGGCGCCGCGCGTATCGTCACGACCAGGTCGCCCCCCTCGTTCCGCGCCGCCACGCCCTCCCGGGACAGTATCCGGCCGTTCGGCCCCACCGAGAGGGTTCCGCCCGCGTCGAAGCGCACCTCCCCGACCGTCCCGTCCACCGTCACGGTGGAGGCGGCCACGTGAATCTTTCCCGTCACCACGCCGCCCGTCGAGACCGTCACCGTATGCTCGCCATCGCCAAGCCCCTCCACGTCGCCGTCCACCCGCCCGGAGATGGTCGCCCTCAGGCCGCCGCCCACGCCCCGGATGCGACCGGACGCCATCCCGGCCACCACGACGCTCAAATCGCCCGCTTCGCTCCGAATCGCCTCTCCGTCCACGCCCGTGAGCGCGCCCGTCGAGGCGACCGTCACCTCGCCCCCGTTCGTCAGCAGAAGACGCCCGACGCTCCCCGCCACCCTCAGCGGGGTGGCCGGATCGTGAACCGTGCCCGTAATCACGCTCCCCGCCGCCGACGTCAGCGTCAAATCGCCGCCCGCGTTCCGAAGGTCGCCCTCGACCCGCCCGGCGACGCTCACGCTCAAGTCGCCCGCCGCGTTGCGGAGAACCTCCCCGTCAACCCCCGTGAGCGCGCCCGTCGAGGTAAGCGAGACCTCTCCCCCGTTCGTCAGCAGAAGACGCCCGACGCTCCCCGCAATCGTCATCGGAACGACCGGATCATGAATCGTGCCGGCGACCACCCCGCCCTCCATCACCGAAACCGTCAAATCGCCGTCGTCCAGCGTCCTGATGTCGCCCTCCACAGTCCCCGCCACCATCACGCTCAGGTCGCCCCCGCCGTCGGAGAGGACGGCGTCGCCCGAAGTCGCGCCGACGCTTCCCGTCGCGCCCACCGTGAGCCTGCCGCCGCCGACCAGACGGACGCCCGCGCCGGTCCCGCCCATGACCGCGCCGTTCACCGTCACCGTATGGGCGCGCAGGCCGTCGTCGTCCAGACCCGCTCCGCCCGCGTAAACGCCGTGGCGTTCGCCGGTGACGCTCGCGCCCTCGGCCACGCTCACCGCGATGGCGCCGTTGCGGTCGTGCGCGACGACATAGCGCGCGTGAACGCCGTCGCCGTCAGCGGCGATCTTCCCTCCGGTGACGTCCACCCGGACGTCGCCCGCGTTGTAGCTCATGGCGCGCAGCCGGACGCCGTCCTTCCAGTTGTCCGTATAGGCGGCGGGAAGCGCGGCGAGCGCCGCCTCCAGGTCGCCGCCCGTCAGGACGGCCGCCAGCACCGTCCGCTCGTCGTCCGAGAGCGTCCCGCCGAGACCGCCGCGCCGGACGTAATCCGCTATCTCGGTGTGGGAAAGCGCCATGGCGCGGATGCCCGCGCGGGGGATGTCCAGAATCTCGACCGCCGCCGCCTCCGCCAGTCTGGCGTTGGCCCCCGGAGCGTTTCCCCGGGAGCCGTGGTGATCCGTCCGCATCGCGCCGCGCGCGGCCCGGAAGGCCCGCATGCGCGCCTTCCAGGCGTCGTCGTAATCATCGGGAAGCGCGGCCAGCGCCGTCGTCAGCGCGTCCTCGTCCCCCGCCGCGATCGCGTCCAGAACGGCCTGCTCGCCCGCCGAGAGCGCCCCGTCGTCGCCCGCGACCGCCGCGCGGATATAGGCGTCCATCACGCCCTCGCCCACCGTGACGTCGCCGCCGGAGGTAACGTGAATCATGGGCGCGGTTCCGGCCGTCTCGTCCGCGGCCTCGCCGCCCTCTCCGAAGGTGGAGCCGCTCCGGGGCTCGGCCCAGGCGAGAATGCCCGCGTTCCGGGCCTCGATCCGGCCCCGCGCGTCGATGACGATGCGCTCCGCCGCGTTCGCGGAGGGCATCAGCCGGCCGTAGACGCCGTTGGCGAAGGGCGCCGCGATCCGCGTCTCCGCGCCGATCGTCGCGTGGACGGAGCCGTTGCCGACGTGAAGCAGATAGACGCCGACGCTGCCCTCGCC
Source organism: bacterium (assembly GCA_965242545.1). GTDB lineage: Bacteria > UBA8248 > UBA8248 > UBA8248 > UBA8248 > Bin107. Next base: position 1,774,707 of record OZ251456.1, on the reverse strand, counting down.
TTCCGCCACGATGACGGCTTCGCCCGATACGTCGACCGTGACGCCGCCCTCGCCCGACGAGACGCCGTTGACGGCGCGGGTGAATCGGCCCCTGGTCGTGACGGAGGCGCCGCCCGACACGCTCAGGTCGGCGTTTCCGGTCCCGCCGATTTTCCCGCTATAGACGCCGTGGGCGAGGAAGCCGTTCGTTTCGATGGAGCCGCCCTGAACGGCGACGTCGACGTCTCCCGTCGGACCCTGTTGATAGCCGAAGATGCCGAGGGAGTTGGCTCCCTCCGTCCTCATGACGACGTCCTTCGTGTCGATGTCGATGTTGCCCGCGACCTGCACCCAGCCGGTGATGCCCTGGCTGACGCCTCCTCCCGTCGTCGTGAAGACGCCGCCCGACGCGTCGATCCTGATGTTGCCCGTCCCGGCCTGGCGACGGACGTATACGGCGTTGCCGTTGTCGTTGGCCGTCGTGATGTCGACGTCCTTCACCGTGACGGCGACGTCGCCGCTTCCGCCGTTGCTCCAGCTGCGGATGCCTTTCGCCCAGTTGCCCGAGGACGACAGGGAGCCGCCCGTCACCTCGATGGTGACGCTCCCCACGCCGTAGGTGTCGGCGGTGACGGGGGACTCGTTGTGGCCCGTCAGCGAGATGGCGGGGTCCCGGAGGCGGATGTGGACGTCTCTCGTCTCGCTGCCGGCGCGGTCGCATACGACGATCGTCGCGCGTTCGGTCACGAGGTCGCCCGCGCACAGGTTCTGCGCGGCCGCCTCGCCCGCCTGGAAGATCGCCAGCGCCGGCCCGAGGAGAAGCGCGGCCAGCCGCGCCCGCGCCGGTTTCGTTTGCGTAGGGGACTTCCCTTTTCGGGAACGCCCCGCAATTCGAGAACCGCCCGCCTTTGCGGGTGACCCGCCCGTTTCCGGGATGGCGGCGCGGCGGTTTTGTTTTTGCGTAGGGGACGCATATATGCGTCCCGCGCCGTCCGGCGTTCTCATCGCGCGCCCCTTCTCATGTCGGTGAGTCGGTGAGTCGGTGAGTCGGTGAGTCGGTGAGTCGGTGAGTCGGTGAGTCGGTGAGTCGGTGAGTCGGTGAGTCGGTGAGTCGGTGAGTCGGTGAGTCGGTGAGTCGGTGAGTCGGTGAGTCGGTGAGTCGGTGAGTCGGTGAGTCGGTGAGTCGGCGCCAGTATGCCATGACCCTTGAGGCGCGGTCGAGCCTTGTCATGCGTTTCTCCCCCGGATGACGGGTGCGTTTTGGGTTTTCCTGAATGTGCGGAACGCCTGATTATAGGAAGGAGGAGCGCGGAAGGCAAACCGGGGGACGGCGATTTTGTTTCACGCGGAGAGCGACCCCTCCCCGGAGACGCCCCTGCGGGCCGGGCGGCGGTTCCGCCTTCGCAGGGACAACCACAGGGGGTTGTCCCTAGCGGCGTCATCGCTAATTCCACATGCGGGGCGCATATATGCGCCTCCATCCGTTGATCCCTCATTATCGCCGCGCGATCATACCGAATCGCCGGCGGAACGGCAACGCCCCGCGTCATCGCCCACCCGCAATCGGCACGCATCCCCGCAAGAACGGGCGCCCAGGGGATTTATTCGATCCGCCCCTCGTCCGGCCGCGGACCGGAGGCGCTCCGCCCGTGCAGGAGGAGGGCGACGCACCCGCCCAGGGCGAAGGTCGAGGCGTAGAGGGCGAACGCCGCCTGAAGCCCCACGGCCTCCGCCGCGAGGCCGCCGAGGAGCGGCGAAAGGGCGCCCGCGCCCTCGTTGAAGCCGTAGATCACCCCGACGGAGCTCGACCGCACCCTCTCGTCCACCAGCTCCGTGCCGACGGCCAGCACCAGGCTCGGCACGGGGGTCAGGATGCAGGCGACCGCGAAAAGCGAGAGCAGGAGCGGCGCCGTCCCCGACGCCCGGGAGAGGAAGGCCATCGCGGCGGCGCACATGAAGGTGAGGACGACGATGACCTTCGTCCGGCTCCTCCCGTCCGACCACCTGCCGATGAGAATCGAGGCGCCCGAGCCCAGGAGAAAATAGGCGCTGAGCAGCCAGCCCGCCTCCTTGACGTCGTAGCCGAACCGCTCGGCCAGCAGGAGCGGCAGGAAGGCCATGAAGCCCCGGTATCCCATGATGCGGCAGGAGGAGAGGGCGACGAGGAGCATCAGCGACCTGTTGCCGAACACGGCGCGGAAGGTGGAGCGCGCCGCCTGGCGGAGGGGCCGGCGCTCCCCGCCCTGATCCTGAAAGCGCAGCCAGATGAGCGCCGCCCAGAGGATTCCCGGAACGACGTAGAACTGCGCCGCCGTCCGCCAGCTCGCCAGATGGACGGCGAGCCAGCCGACGACGGCGGGCGAAATGATGTTTCCCGCGTCGCCCCCGCCGTTGAACAGCCCCATGCAGAACCCGCGCCTCTCGGGCATCTCGCGGGTGATGAGCGCGACGGCCGGGGGGTGATAGGCCGCGCTCCCGACGCCGCTGATGAAGACGAACAGCAGGAGCAGGGAGTAGCTCGCCGCGTAGCCGTAGAGGAGGACGGGCAGCGCCTGGGTGAGCAGGGAGGCGGCGAGGACGGCGCGCCAGCGGCGGGTGTAGTCCGAGACGAACGAGAGGGGAAGCTGGAAGACGCTGTTCGCCGCCGAGTAGGTCGTCACGATGAGGCCCGCCTGCGCGTAGTTCAGATCGAACTCCGAGACGATGAGCGGCAGCACGGGGATCAGCAGCTGGGTGTAGAAGGCGTTGACGGCGTGGCTGCCCGAGATGGCGAACAGGTTGAACATCCTGGAGGGGGACATGGCGGCTTCCGCTGAGGGGGGCGAAAAATGCCTTCGCTCAGGCTTATATGTTCAGGAGAAAACGCCCGTCAACGCGCGCGGCCCGCGTCGGGGGCGAACCCGAAGGCGCGAAGGCTCGCCGCATCGCTTGACTTCGCGCGGCGCGAGCGCGGACACTGCGCCCTTCATTCGCCGCGCCCGGCGCGGGCGGGAGAAGAAAAGCCCATGAAGAATCAGCCCCCCGGCTTCGACGAGAAGGCGGCCCGGCGCGTGGAGGCCGTCTATGAGACGCAGGACGTCGCGGCGCAGCGCGGCGTCCTGCTGGAGATGCTCTCCCCGCTTCCGGGCGAGCGCGTCCTGGACGTGGGCGCGGGTCCCGGGTTCATCGCCCGCGAGGCGGCGAAGCGGGTGGGGGAGTCGGGCGCCGTCGTGGGCGTGGACAGGAGCGCGCCCATGCTCGCCCTGGCGCGGGCGCGGTGCGCCCCCCATCCCCAGGCGTCGTTTCGGGAGGGCGACGCGGCGCGCCTGCCCTTCGCCGACGGCGGCTTCGACGCGGCGGTCGTCTCCCAGGTCTATGAATACGTCCCGGACGCGGCCGCCGCCTTGGCGGAGCTCTTCCGCGCGCTGCGGCCCGGCGGCCGCGCCCTCGTCATGGACACCGACTGGGGCTCGCTCGTCTGGCGCGCGCGGGACGCCGGTCGGGCGCGGAGAATCCTCGAGGCGTGGGACGCGCATCTGGCGGACCCGCATCTGCCGCGAAAACTCCCGCCCCTGCTGCGCGGCGCGGGCTTCGAGATTCTGGAGCGCCGGGTTCTGCCTCTCCTGAACACGGAGTATCCGGCGGACAACTACAGCTGCGGCATGGTGAGCGTCATCGTCCCGTTCGTGATTCGCAGGGGCGGCGTGCCGAAGGAGGAGGCGAAGGCCTGGGCCGCGGACCTGGCCGCGCTGGGCGGGCGGGGCGCGTATTTTTTCAGCCTGAGCCGCTTCGCCTTTCTGGCGAGAAGGCCCGAGGCGTAGATGGATCGGTTCATCGACGCCCACAGCCGGCTTCAGGGGTTCAGCTTCGACGCCTGGGAGCTCCTGTGCATGTGCGGGATGGCGGGCGCGCTCCTCTCCTGCGGAGATCCCCGCGTCCACCGCGAAGTCCGGCGGCGCGCCCCGGACGCCCGGGACGTGATGAGGCTCTGGGACAGCCCGCTCAGAATGGCGGCGGCGGCGGAGGCCAGGCACCGCGTTCGCGCCATGTGCGCCGTGGGCGTCAGCCCGGCGACGCGGGTGGAGGGCTGGGAGAGGCTCATCGACGCGCTTCCCGGATACCTGGAGAACGAGCGGGTGGCCGCCGTGGGGGAGACGGGGCTGGAGCCCGATCGGCGCTTCGGCCTCTCGCGGGACGTGGAGGATCAGGCCAGGCGCCTCGAGGCGCAGGCGCGCGTCGCGGCGGAGGCGGGAAAGCCGTTGATTCTTCGCGCGCCCGCCCTCGCGGACCCGGAAGCGCTTTCCGGCGGCGCGGAGGCGCGGGACGAGGAGGAAGCGGGCGAGCCGAGGCGCCGCTGGCTGAAGATGAGCCTCGACGTTATCGACGGCGCGGGCCTCGATCACGCGCTTCTGGTCGTCAACGGCGCGGACGAGGCGACGGCGGATTTCGTTCACGCCGAAACGGGCGCCTGGTGCGGCGTGAGCCTCGGCGACCGGCTCCGGCCGGTTTCCTCCTCCTCCGCCCTCGGCTGGGTGAGGCGCTTCGGGGCGGATCGCGTTCTGCTGGGCTCCGACCTTCGGCCCGACGTCCCGAACGACGTCTACGGCGTCCCCCGGGCGATTCGCGCCATGCGCCGCGGCGGCGTCGCCGAGGAGGAGATTCAAAAGGCCGCCTTCGACAACGCGAACGCCCTCTTCGGCTTCGGCCTGTAAGCTCAGTCCTCCAGCACGGCGACGGCGCGCACCGGCGACCCCGTGGCGCCCTTCATCTTGATGGGAAGGCACAGGAAGGTGAACCGCCTGCCCACCAGACGCCTGGGAATCACCAGGTTCTCCGTGTTGAGCATCCCGCGCTCCTTGCACACCTGGTGCGAGGGGTAGGGCTCCTCCGATTCGGGGAACATCTGCGTGGGGTTTTCTATCGTGAACGCCTCGCAGCCGATGTTGCGCGCGCCCCGATCCGCCAGATATTCCGTGGCCTGCCGGCTCAGGCCCGCGAACTCCTTCCACCACTTCTCGGGGTCCGGGTTCCGGAAGAACCGCTCGTAATGCCCCGTGTGGTAGAGAAAGGCGTCGCCCCGGCGGATGGAAAGCCCGTGCTTCTCCAGCTCCCGCTCGACGTCCTCCGTCTCGATGTAGGTTCGGGGAGGGACGTCGGAGAAGTCCACGCAGACGGCACTCGAGTAGAAGCGATCCAGCGGCAGCTCGTCGATGGAGGGCGCCTCGTCGCCGGGGACGTAGTGGTTCAGGGCGTCCACGTGGCTTCCGGTGTGATCCGAGAGCGTGAGCTTCATGGCGGCGAAGGAGAATTTGCCGAGGAATTTTTTGGAGGATTCCTCGTGCGTCATCATCGGCTCAATCGTCACCTTGGGGTGAAACGGGCGCTCGAAGCCGCCGGGCGCCACCGTTTGCGAGAGGTCGATCAGTTCCATGTAGTCGCATCCTTTCCCCGGGCGTTCGGAATCGGCCCTAGGCCACCATGGCCTCGACGGGCGACCAGAAGCGCTCGACGCCCAGATCCTCGGCGATCGCGTTCGCGCAGTTGTAGCCGGGCGCTCCCGTCACCGCCCCGCCCACGTGGGAGCTCGAGCCGCACAGGTAGAGCTTTCCGATCGGCGTCCGGAAGTCGCTCACCTCCGGGTGCGGGCGGTTGTAGCCCAGCTGCTCGGGAACGTAGGCGCCCACGTGGTGGCTGGCGCGGACGAAATTCGGGTTCTCGCGCGCGATGTCGAGCGGGGTGTAGAGGTAGCTGCCCATGATGTTGTCGCGGTTGACGTTGGGGGCGTAGGGCGTCCAGGAGTCGATGAAGTGCTGGGCGTATTCCTCGCGCCTCTCGTCCCACGCCTCGGCGCCGCCGTCCTTGAGCTCGTAGGGCGCGAACGGCCACCAGTAGCCCACGTGGCTGCCCTCCGGCGAATAGGTCGGGTCGAAGTGGCTGTTGCTCCCGCCGTTGCCCATGAGGCGGGGCAGCTCGCCCCGGTGTATCGTCTCGAAGCACTCGCTGATCTCCTCGGTCGAGTCCGCCCCCCAGAAGATGTTGAACGTCTTGTTGATGTCCGGCTCGTATCGCGCCGCCTTGAAGTCGGGCGCCTCCTTCAGCGCCAAGTGGATGGTGCAGAGCCCGTGGTTCGCCCACTGGAACTCGAGCGCCGCCCTGGAGAGCCTGCCCCCGAAGTGATCCTCCCCGGCCATGCGCACCGTGAGCGGCCAGTTCACCCCGCTCGCCACGAACTCCGAGGCTTCGACGCGGGTTCCGTCGGAGAGGACGACGCCCGTGGCGTCCCCGCTCTCCACCGTGATTTCGCGCACCTCGGCGTTGGTCAGCACCTTGCCGCCGCCGCGCTCCACCACCCGCTCGAGCGCGCGGGTGAAGTTCACCGACCCGCCCACGGGCAGGGCGAAGTTCGCGATGCGCGAGAAGATTCTGGGAAAGAAGATGCCGGTCGCCGGCGTGTTCTCCAGGGTGAAGGAGCCCAGGAAGAGCTTGAACAGGACGCGGAGCCTGTCGTCCTCGAAATGCTGGTCCACCGCCTCGTACATGCTCAGGTCCGCGTAGCTCATGAATTCGCGGCCCAGCGTCCCCGAAAAGCGCGCCTTCATCTCCTCGGGCGGCAGGGGGGCGCAATACATGAAGGAGGTGATGATGTCGAGCATCCCCTCGGTGAACTTGACGTGGAGGTCCCGGTAGGTTCGCGCGTCGCTGCGGTTGATGCGCTCGATGGACCTGACCGTCTTCTCCACGTCGCGGTGGATGACGAACGCCGTGCCGTCGCGGAAGATGCAGCCCTGCTGAAACTCCGGGAAGACGAGGCTGAAGCCGTATTCGTGGAGCTCCAGGTCGCGCAGAATCGGGCTTCGGTCCAGCCCCACGTAGTAGTTCGAGTGCAGGTTGTGCTTGAACCCGGGGAGGGTGACCTCGCGCGTGGAGCAGCCCCCGCCGGCGACGGGGGCGCGCTCGAGGACGGCCACTTTCTTCCCGGCCCTGGCCATGTAGGCGGCGCACACCAGGCTGTTGTGCCCGCCGCCGATGAGCAATCCGTCGAAAGACTCCGTCATGACTCGCCTCCTCTGGGGAATGAAGCCTCGCGTTCGCTTTGTGAACGGGTCGAGATGCGCCCTTATTCTGCCTTTTCGCGCTCCGTTACTCAACGCGCTTTTTTCTCGCGGCCCCGTCGGACGGACGCGCCGCGAAAGCGTCCGGCGCCTCGCTCCGTTCGCTCGCTTCAATCCTCCGACCGCGCCCGGGGGATGCGGGCCGTGGCGTCGATTTCCACGAGAAAATCCTCGGAGGCCAGCCCGTCCACGATCACCCCCGTGCTCGCCGGCGCGTGGGGGCCGAAGTATTCCCCCAGCACCTCATAGACGGGCTTGCGATGCGCCCTGTCCGTGACGTAGTTCGTGAGCTTCACGACGTGGGAGAGGTCGCCGCCGGCCTCCTCGAGCAGCCTGCGAATGTTCTCGCACGCCTGGCGCGCCTGGGCGGCGGCGTCTCCGGGCGCGGGCGGGCTGCCGTCGAGTCCCTCTCCGGTCTGCCCCGCCAGATAGAGGGTGTCGCCGGCGAGAAGCGCCTGGGAATACCTGCCGGACGCGGCCGTCGCCTGCGTGACGCGGAATTTTCGGAACGCCATGTCGCTCTCCATCAAGAATCGAAGGCCGGGACGGAACGGCCGAGCGGGGCGGGAAAGACCGCCCCTCCTCCCTGGAGGGCCGCCGCGGGAAGCCGCGCGCGCTTCAGGGCTTCGACGCGCCGAAGGCGGTGAACGGCGCGTGGCGCATGAATTCGTCCCAGTAGGGGTTCTCCCGCTCCTCCGGCGCGAGCGCCGCGTCTATCCAGTGAAAGTCGTCGAACCCGGCCTCGCGCATCGCCGCCTCGTAGGTGGCGGGCTCGAGGTGGTAGTTGTCGATCACGAACGCCTGGCCGTTGTCGTTGGTCAGACGGTAGCGGACGACCTCGCCCTCGCGCGGGGGATAGGCGCAGGTGCGCTCGATTCCGTATTTCGACAGGTCCGCGCCCGGCCGGGGCGGCCGCCGCACGTTGTCGTTGAAGCCGACCAGCCGCCCGCCCGGCCGCAGCGCGCGGAAGCAGGCGCGGGCGAAGCGGTCGAGCTCCGCCCGGGCGCGCGCGTAGTTGAGCAGATAGATGGCCGTCACGATATCGACCGGCTCCGCCGGCGTGAACGCGCCCGCGTCCTCGCGGACGTAGCGGCAGCCCAGCGGCTTCCTCTCCTCCTGGGCGTTCGCCAGCGCGACCATCGCCCCGGAGATGTCCACGCCGGTCACCCCGGCCGCGCCGGCCCGCTTGAACGCCCGCGCGTAAATGCCCTCGCCGCACGCCAGGTCGAGCACGGTCCGGCCCCGCAGGTCGCCCAGCGCGTCGAACACGGTGTGGCGCTCGACGAAATGGCGGAACCGCAGCTGCTTCGAGTCGCGGTAGAGATCGGCGATGTCGTCGTAGGGCTGCTTCCCGGTCATGGCGACGCGCTCCCCGCCGCGCCGCGGATCGTTTCGCGCGAGGAAAGCGCGCCGGAGGCTCGCGGCCGCCGGTTCAGCGCCGGACGGGGCTTTCGGCTTCGGGCGAGCTGAATCAACTCCCTCTCCTCCTTCCGGGGACGAGACGCCGTCCCGCCTCGCGCGCCGGGCGCGCGAGCAGGCCGACGGCGAACCCGTAAAAGACGGCGTTCATTGCGCCGATGACCGCGATCGCCCACCAGGGGCTCGCGACGAGATTCTGAAGCGGCAGCGAGAGGATGACGCCGGGGGAGGTGAGAATTTCCAGCCCCTCGCTCAGGATCGGGAAGGCGTCCGGCAGGGAGCCCGTTCTCAGAAGAGGGAGGAGGCCGCCCGCCGCGAACCCCGGCCAGAAGTCTCTTTTTTTCATCCCGCCCGAACGCCTCCGCGAGAAGCCCGGATGCGCCTCGCCGCGCCTTATTCCGTCTCGAACATCTCGGTCGAGGCGACTTCGATGAGGTTGTTCTCCGGGTCCCGGAAGAAAATTTGCGGATACCCGTAAGGCTCGTCGTGGAACGGGACGCCGCGCGCCCGCAGCCGCTCCTTCATCCCGCTCAAATCCTCCGTCACCATCCCGAAGTGATGATCCATGTAGCCGTCCTCGTTGTCGCTGATGGAGTGGGCGACGTGCGTGTCGCTCACCTTGGCGAGGTGTATCTGGTGGTCCTCCCCCGCCTCGAACCAGTAGCCCGGAAAGGGAAAATGGGGGCGGGGCATTTCGGGCAGCCCCAGGACTTCGCCGTAAAACCTGCGCATGGGCGGCAGATCCCGGCAATAGATGCTGAAATGCTGAAGGAACTTGATTTTGGACATCGGCGTCTCTCCCCGGTCGTCGGTTTCGCTTCAAGACTAATTCCCTTTTCGCTTCCTGGCAAGAGGGCTTCCGGGCGGCGTCGCGGGATATTCAAACCTCCGCGATTGTCGTATTCTGGGGGAAGGGTCAACGGGAGGATTCTCCATGCCGCGCCGGTTCGTGGTCGAAAACGCCAGCGTCCTCACCCAGAACGAGAAGCGCGAGGTCATCGAGTGGGGCTCCGTGCTGGTCGAGGACGGCCGGATCGCCCGCGTTTCGGCGTCGAGAATCGACGCGGCCGGGGCGGAGGTCGTCAACGGCGAGGGCATGGCTCTCATGCCGGGGCTGGTGAACGCCCACGCCCACGTCATGTGCGTTCTGCTGAGGGGCGGCCTGGGCGCGGACAGGCGGCTGATGGACTGGCGGCTGAACGTCATGGCGCCCGGGCAGGCGGCCTTCGCGCCCGGGGACGCGGCGCTGGCCGTCCGGCTCTTCGCGTGCGAGGCGATTCGCTCGGGCTCGACCACGGTGGTGACGAACGAGCGCGTGCCGGTTCCCCTCGCCGAAGCGATGATAGAGGCGATGGAGGACTCGGGGCTGAGGAGCGTTTTCGCCCTGAGCTTCAACGAGATTCCCCCCGAGGGAAAGCTGGCGGCGCGGGCGCGCTCTCACGTCGCCGCCCGGGGCAAAAAAACCTTTCCGGCCGGCCTGAAGAGCGGGAAGGAGGCGATTGCGGAAGTTTCCCGCCTGGTGGAGAAATACCACGGCCGCGCCGGGGGCCGCGTTCTCGTCTGGCCGGGGCCGAACATCCCCGTCTACGTGAGGCCCGAGACGTTCCGGGAGGTGGACGCATGGGCGAAGGCGCGGGGGCTCCGCGTCTCCACGCACGTGGCGGAGGACCCGATGGAATCCGAGGTGGGCGGCCTGCCCGTGACGCAGCATCTGGCGGCCTGGGGGCTGCTCTCGGAGCGCCTGCTGGCGGCCCATTGCGTCCACGTGAGCGAGGAGGACGTCCGGCTTCTGCGGGAATCCGGCGCCCAGGTGATTCATCTGCCCTCGAGCAACATGTATCTCGGCTCGGGGGTCTCCCCCGTTCCCCGGATGCTGGGCTACGGGGTTCCCGTGGCGCTGGGAACGGACAACGCGAACTGCAACGACCTCGCCAACATGTTCTGGGAGATGCGGCTGGCGTGCCTGCTCCACAAGGGGACGCGGCGGGACCCCGCCGCCATCACCGCCCGGCAGGCGCTCGACATGGCCACCCGGAACGGAGCGCGGGCGCTCGGCCTGGAGGAGGAGACGGGAGCCATCGAGCCGGGCAGGCGGGCGGACATGATTCTGCTCGACCTGCGCGGCGCCCACATGCGCCCGAACCACCACCTGCCCTCGACGCTCGTCTATCAGGCGCACGGGACGGAGGCGCGGTGGTCGTGGGTGGACGGCGAGCCGCTCATGGAGGCGGGGCGGCTGACGGGCATGTCGGAGGAGGCGGAGCGGTCGATGCTGGAGGAGGCGCAGGCGGCCTCGGCCGCCATCGTCGAGCGGGCGGGGCTGTCGGTTCCGGGGGCGTGACGCGGCGCTTTCCCGAATCCGCCCCCGCGGGAACGAGGCGTCAGGGACGCGCGGGAGAAGGAGGCCGAAAAGATGATTGACGTCCGGATGGCGAAGTTTCAGATGTCGGGGCCCGAGGACGTTTCGGGCCTTGCGGAGGCGGTGGCGCGGAACCGGATTCGGGCGGCGGACGTTCAGGCCATCATCGCCAAGACGGAGGGCAACGGCCGGGTGAACGATTATTCGAGGCCCTACGCCCTTCATTCGTTCGAGGACTACATGATGGAGACCCTGGGCGTCTCCCGCGAGCGCGTGCGGGGCGCGTGCGCCATGGTGATGTCGGGCGGATGCGAGGGGGTGATGAGTCCCCACGCGGTCGCTTTCTCCAAATCGGACGCGGGCGGCGCCGAAAGCCCGGGGGAGAAGCGCCTCTCCATGGGCGTCGCCTTCACCAGGGAGCTGCTGCCCGAGGAGCTGGGCACGATGGCGCAGGTCGATCTCGTGGCCCGGGCGGCGGCGGAGGCGCTCGCCGGGGCCGGCGTCGATTCGCTCGACGACGTGGGCTACGTGCAGGTGAAGTGCCCGCTCCTGACCTCGGATCGCATCAACGAGGCGGCCGCGCGCGGCAAGAAGGTGGCGAGCGCGGACACCGCGCGCTCCATGAGCCTCTCGAACGGCTGCTCCGCCCTGGGCGCGGCGGTGGGGCTGGGGGAGATCGACCGCGCCTCGTTCGCGCTGGAGGACGTGTGCGCGCGGGGCGATCTGTATTCGGAGATGGTCTCCTGCTCGGCGGGCGTGGAGCTCATGCGCTCGGAGGTCGTGGTACTGGGGAACTCCTCGCGGTCGGTGAGCCGCTACAAAATCGGCCGCGCGGTGATGCGCCATCTCATCGACGCCGACGCCGTCCGGCAGGCGCTCAAAAACGCGGGACTCTCCTTCGAGGGACTGCCCGGGGAGGACGACCTGAAGCGGGTCGCGCACGTGTTCGCCAAGGCGGGCGCGCCGTGGGACGGCAGGCTTCTGGGCAAGCGCGTCACCCTCCTCACGGATTCGGTTCTGGGCACGCGGCCCGCGCGCGCCGTGGTGAACGCGGTCATCGCCTCCGTGGTGCAGGATCCGGCGATCTACGTCTCGGCGGGGCTGGTCTTTCACCAGGGCCCGGTGGGCGGCGGCGTGGTCTCCGCCATTGTCGAGGCGTAGGGGGCGGGCGGTTCGCCGGCGGAATTTCGCGCGTTAACTCATTGAAAGGAATGGGCTTGGAGTTTTCCTGACGTTTTCGGGGATAAAAAACGCTTGACATCGCCCCGAATCGCCGTCATAATTCTTGGCGCAACCATCAGAGGAGGGCTGTCATGTCAAGGAGAATGATGCTTTCCGCCCGTGAATCCTCCCGCCGGAGGATCCTGAAAACGGCTCATTCCCGCAAGAGGGTTCTCAAAAAACCGTGAACGGCCCTTGATGCGGCCTGAGACGGCGCATCGAGGGAATCTTGGAAAATGACGGGCGGCGTCTTCGGACGCCGCCCGTTTTCGTTCGCGCCCGCTTTTCGTCGGGAAAAAGCCGTTGGCGGCCGCGGGGCGGGGGCGTCCCTCCGGGTTCACGCCGCCGCGCCGCGTGAAAATTCCGCCCGGAGTCCCGCGCGCTTCTTCATCCCTGCCCGGGCGGGCGGCCCCGGTTCATCTCGTCGGGCTCCTCGGCGAACTCCATGCGGCTCTTGATGGCGTCGATCGTGAAATCCGCCATGCCGCCGGCGAGCTCGGGGTTCCAGAGCGGGTGGAACACTTCGAGCGCCATGCCGGGCTCGTCGCTTACGAGCTTCAGGGTGTGCATGGCGCCCGCCCGGACGTGCACCACGTCCCCCGGCCCGACGCGCCGCGTCTCGTCCTCCAGCGTGAACTCCCACTCGCCCGCCTGGATGTAGAAGAATTCCTCGTGATCGGGGTGATTGTGGAGCTTCGAGGGCGTCCCCCCCGGCTCGGTGATGAGGTGCTGCATCTGGATGCCGTCGCCGAAAATCCTTCTGTGCGCGACCCCCGGCCGGTCGTGGGTCAGCGGGAGCATGTCCCAGTTGTAAAAACTCATGGCGCGTTCCTTCGTGCGAGAGGAAAGTGGGCGATTCCGAACGCCGGGGCGTCCGGATGACGCCCAGCCGGCGCGCCGTCATTCTAGGGGCGGGGCGGGCGAAAAGACAATTCACGCGGCGATCCTCCCCCCGCCGTCGTTCCGGGATCAATCCCGATGACGGGGAGGAGGGATCGCCAAAATCCGGGAGGTCCGTTTTTCGCCGTCATTCGCGGCGTCCGTCCGCGGCCGAAGAGGGAGCGGGCGCGGAATCCGGATCGGACGGGTATTTCATTCATCGGCTTTTCGAGGGGAGCGGCCGCGGAGGCGTCCCTTCAGCGGGGGCGCGAAACTTCGCCGCCTCGGGCGGCTCCGCCCGCGCGCGGCTGGTCGTCCGCGCCGCGCTGGGCTACACTCCGGGCGATTCGTTTTTTCACGCCGCATTGCCCGACAGGAGGTGGTTATGCGATTTTCCGTCGCCGCCGGCGAGGGTTTCGACCAGCGAACGGACGCCCTGATTCGCCTGATCCCCCAGGACGCGAAGGACGATCGACTCGAGGAGACGCTGGCCTCCCTGCGCGCGCGCAAGGTTTTCGCCGGGAAAAAGGACGAGATCGCCTTCGCGCCGATGCCGGAGAAAAGCGGGGAGGCCGAGTTCGTCATTCTCGCGGGACTGGGGGAGGAGACCTCGCCCGAGTCGATCCGGCGCGCCTGCGGCCTGGCGGCGAAGCGCGCGCGCAAGGAGGGGCTGAAAGCCGTCGCCGTCTCGGCCGCATCCCTCGTCGGAGAGAGCCTTGACGCGCGGGCGGCGGCGCAGGCGATTGTCGAGGGCGCCTCCCTCGCTCTCTACCGCATGGACAAATACAAGACCTCGAAGAAGGACGCGCCGGGCGGCGTCTCGCGCGTCGTCCTGTGCGGAGGGGCGCGCGCGAACCTGAGCGCCATGCGGCGCGGGGCGCGGCGCGCCGAAATCCTCTGCGCGGGAACGAACTACGCCCGCGACCTCGTGAACACCCCCAGCAACGAGAAGCGCCCGCCCGAGCTGGCCGCCGCCGCGCGCGCCATGGCGCGCCGCGAGGGTCTGAAGTGCCGGATACTGGACGAGAAGGAGATGCGGCGGATGCGGATGGGCGCGATTCTGGCGGTGGGCCGGGGCAGCGCGCGCCCCCCCCGCATGGTCGTCCTCGAATACCGGCCCGAGGGCGCGAAGGCGGAAAAGCCCGTCGCCTTCATCGGCAAGGGCATTACGTTCGACACCGGCGGCGTCTCCATCAAGCCGAGCGGCGGCTTGGAGCTCATGACGACTGACATGAGCGGCGCCGCCGCCGTGCTGGGCGCCATGCTCGCCGTCGCCCGCCTGAAGCCCCGGGTTCCGGTCGTCGGCGTGGCGGCGCTGGCGGAGAACATGGTGGACGGCGACGCCGCGCGCCCCGGCGACATCGTGCGCTCCATGAAGGGAACCACGATCGAAATCCACAACACCGACGCCGAGGGCCGCCTCGTTCTCGCCGACGCCCTGCACTTCGTCCGCGCGCGCTACGCCCCGCAGTGCATGATCGACCTCGCCACCCTCACCGGCGCCTGCATGGTGGCGCTGGGCGCGAGAATCACCGGCCTGTATGGAACGCACGACGAACTCATCGAGCGGGTGAGGGCGCTGGGCGAGCGCACCGGGGATCGCGTCTGGCACATGCCGCTCTTCCCCGAATTCGGCGAGGCGATGAAGGGCAAGCTCGCCGATCTGTGCAACATATCGGGAACGCGCTACGGGGGAGCGAACACGGCGGCCGCCTTCCTCCAGCGCTTCGCCGACGACACGCCTTGGGCGCATCTCGACATCGCCGGCCCCTCCCACGTCTCATCGGACGAGCCCTACCGGCCGGCGGGCGGCACCGGCGTGGGCGCGCGGCTTCTCGCCGAGCTGGCGATGGAGTGGAAGCGCCTCTCCCGCCAGAAGGGAAAAGCCTACGGCTGCTAGGGCTTCACGCCGGCCTTCCGGCGCGGGGGCCTCGTCCCCCGTCGCCGGGCTGAAAGGCGGGACGGCGGGGCGGACGGGCCGTTTGGGCTGGCGGCCCGCGACAAACCGCTCCCGGGCCGGAGCCGCGGCGGGCCGCCTGGCCGGGGCTGACGAAGAAATGCCTGACGCCGGCCCCTACCCCCTTTCGGCGATGGCGCGCGCGCGGGCGAGCACGTTCTCCGCGTGTCTGACCATGGCGACGTCGATCATCTTCCCCCGGAAGGAGACGGCGCCCAGCCCCCGCGCCTCGCCCTCCCGGTAGGCTTCCGCCATTTCGGCGTAGTAGGAAACCTCCTCCGCGCCCGGCGAATAGACCTCGTTGAAGATGGGCACCTGCCGGGGGTGGATGGCCGCCTTGCCGGTGTAGCCGAGCTTTCTGGCGAACTCCGCGTCCGCCCGGCAGCCGTCGTCATCCTTGAGGCGCATGTAGACGCCGTCGGTGGGGTGCGGCAGGCCCGCGGCGCGCGCCTCGACCAGCACCTTGCTCCGCGCGTAGAGTAGGGTCGCGCCGTCTTCCGTCCACGTGGCGCCCAGGCTGCGGCAGAGGTCGGCGTCCTCGGCGCTGCCCAGGTTCACCCCCACGACGCGGGGCGCCGCCGCGCAGATGTCGTAGCAGTTCACGACGCCCGGGGCGCTCTCTATCTGGGCGATGACGCCGACGCCGCCCTCCTCCAGCCCGCGCTCGCGCTCGTATTTCGCCAGAAGCGCGTCGGCGGTTCGCGCGTCCGCCGCCGTCTCCGGCTTGGGGAGAAAAACGCCGTCGAGGCCCTCGACCGCCACGGCGTCGATGTCCTCCTCCAGCATTCCCGACTCCGCGTCGTTCACGCGAACCAGGATGGTGGCGGGGCCGCCCGGGGCGCTTCTCGTCTCGGCGATGCCGGCGCGGACGAGCTCCCGCGCCGCCTCCTTCATCTGCGGGGCGACGGAATCCTCGAGGTCGAAGAGGGCGGCGTCCGCCTCGATGCCGGGCGCCTTGCCCACCATCTTCTCGCTGGAGCCGGGGATGAAGAGCATGGAGCGCAGGGGGGTGTCGACATCGGGTCTGGCCATGGCGGTTTTCTGCTCCTTGTCGTTTTGGGGTCGCGGCGCGCCGCCGCCTAATACGCGAGGGAGGAGAGGTTCATGTTCTCGAGCGCCGCGCGGATGTCCGAGGCGAACCGGCCGGCCGCCATGCCGTCGTTGGCGCGGTGGTCGAAGGTGATCGCCAGCGTCATGACGGGCCGCGCGGCGATCGCGCCGCCCGGAAGTGCCACGACGCGGGGGGCGACGGCGCCCGTCCCGATGATGGCCGCCTCGGGCGGGTTGATGAGGGGGTTGCCGCCCAGCGCGCCCGACGCGCCGAAGTTTGTGAGCGTGAGCGTCCCGCCCCGAACCTCGTCGGGCGTCAGCCCGCCCTCTCGCGCCCGCGCGGCCAGGTCGTCGAGTTTGAGGCAGATATCGACGAAGCCCAGCGAATCCGCCGACTCGAGCACGGGAACCACGAGTCCGCCCGGCGCGTCCACGGCGACGCCCAGGTTCACGAACCGCTTGATGGCGAGGGCGTCGTCCTCGAAGGAGGCGTTGAAGCGCTCGTTGGCCGGGTTTCTGAGCGCGTGGACGATGGCGAGAACGAAAAAGGGCGCGTAGGCGAGGCGACAGCCGTGTCTGGCGCGGAACGCCTCCTTGTGCGCCTCCCGGAAGGCCGAAACGGCGCTCATGTCCACGTCGAGCCAGCTGGTGACCTGGGGAATCTCCCGCGCGGATCGGGCGAGGTTGCGGGCGATCCGCTTGCGGACGCCGCCGAGCGGCTCCACGCGCTCCTCGCGGTTCGGGCTGAGCGGCTCCGTCGATATGGCGAGGGGGGCCGGCGCCTGAACGGGCGGGGGCGCGCCGGGGAGGGGAGCCGCGCCGCCGGCGGCGATGAACGCCTCCACGTCCCGCGCGCGGACGCGCCCGCCGGCTCCCGAGCCCTGGATGCGTCCCAGAACGTCCGGGCCGATTCCGCGCGCGGCGGCGAGCGCCTGAACGCGCGGGGAGAGCCACGCTTTTCCGCCGCCCGAGGGCGCGCGCGCCTTTCGCTCCCGGACCGCCGGGAGAACGGGCTTCTCCCTCGGGCGCAGGGGAGCGACCGGCGCCGCCCAGTCGCTCGCGGCCGGGGCGTCCTCCGGGAGGGCGTCCGCGACCTCCTCGTCGGTCTCCAGGGTCGCCAGGACTTCGCCCACGGGCACCGTCTCGTCGGCCTGGACGAGAATTTCCGTGATCGTCCCGTCGGCCGGCGCCTCGACCTCGAACTCCACCTTGTCGCTTTCGGCGGAGAGGATCGGCTCGCCCTTCGAGACGCGGTCGCCCGCGGATTTGCGCCAAGCCACCACGGTGCTCTCGTGCACGCTGGTTCCCATGCGGGGCATTCGGACGCGCGCGGCGCGCATGTCGGCTCCCTCGGCTTCGGGGGGACGCGGCGGAACGTCCATTTTACGCGAAAACCGGAGGACGCGCCAGACGGCGGATCAGAACGCGGCGAGGTCGCGCAGCTCGCTCACCACTTTCTCCACGCCGGGCAGATAGGCGCGCTCGAGCGGGGGGCTGAGCGGCACGTGGACGTCCGGGGCGCCGACGCGGCGGACGGGGGCGTCGAGATGCTCGAAAACCTCCTCCCCCACGATGGCGGCCAGCTCGCCCCCCACGCCCCCCCGCTTTCTCGCCTCGTGCAGGAAGAGAACTTTTCCGGTCTTCCTGACGCTTTCGAGCATCGCCTCCCGGTCGAGCGGCACCAGGGTTCTGAGGTCGATGACTTCAACCGACGCCCCCTCGGCCGCGAGAACCTCCGCCGCCTCGAGCGCCTCGAGCACGGACGTTCCGAACGTGATGAGCGACACGTCCTCGCCCGCTCTCAGGGTTCTCGCCTCGCCGAACGGCGCGAGCCAGTCGCCCTCGGGCATGTCGGGCTTCAGCGCCTCGGGGAGCTCGTCCACCGGGTAATTGTAGAACTTCTTGTATTCCATGAAGATGACGGGGTTGGGGTCCCGAATCGCCGCCTTCAGCATCCCCTTGGCGTCGCGGGCGGTCGTGGGCGCGACGATCTTGAGGCCCGGCGTCCCGAAAAACCAGATTTCCGGGTTCTGGCTGTGGAAGGGCCCCGCGCTCGCGAGGGCGGCGGAAGGGAGGCGCAGGACGATGGGCACGGGGCCCATCTGGCGGTAATGGTTGCCGGCCGCGAAGTCCACGATCATCTTGAAGGCTTCCGTGACGAAGTCGGCGAACTGGAACTCCACCACCGGCCGCATCCCGCAGAGCGCCGCGCCGATGGCCGCGCCCGTGAAGCCCGCCTCGCTCAGGGGAGCGTCCACCACGCGGTCGCGCCCGAATTTTTCCTGAAACCCCCGGGTGACGTAGAAGGCGCCGCCGCCCAGCCCGATGTCCTCGCCCACGAGGAACACGTCCTCGTCGCGCTCCATCTCCTCCCACAGGGCCTGGCTCAGCGCTTCGCGGTAGGTGATCATTCGGCGAATACCCCTTGCTCGAGGCCCGCGGGGTCGGGCATCGGGCTCCCGAGCGCCGCCTCGCGCGCCGCCTCCGCGTCCGCTCTCGCTTTTTCATGCGAGGCGGCGACCTCCCCGGGCGTCATCGCGCCGAACTCGACGAGCGTCTCGTCGAGGCGCTTCACGGGGTCGCGCTCGGCCGTCCATCGCTCGAAATGCGACATGTCCGCGTAGTCGGAGAATTTGTCATAGACCGAATGGCCCGCGGCGCGGAGGGTGACGCTCTCGATGAGGGTGGGGCCGCCGCCCGCTCTCGCGCGCGCGAGCGCCTCCCCGCACACGCGATGCGTCAGGGGCGCGTTCGTCCCGTCGATGAGAAAGCCGGGAATCCCGTAGCCGGGCGCCTTGAGGACGAGGGCGTCGCAGGCGTATTGATCGCCGAGGGGGGTCTTGTAGGCGTATTGGTTGTTGTCGATGACGACCACGAGCGGCAGCTTGCGGACGGCGGCGAAGTTCATCGCCTCGTGGAAATCGCCCGAGCTCGTGCCGCCGTCGCCGATGTAGTTGAGGACGGCCGCGCCCTCGCCGCGCGCCTTCGCCGCCCAGGCCGCGCCGGCGGCGATGGGCGTCATCGTGCCGATGTGGCTGATGAGCTGGGTGATGCGCCCGGGCCGGTAGCCCATGTGGAAGTTGCCGTCGCGCCCGCCCGAGGGGCCGTCGGCGCGCCCGAAGAAGTGCGCCATGATGCTCTCTGGCGGATGCCCCTTCGCCAGGTGCGCCCCGCAGTTTCTGTGCATGGGCGCGAGCCACTCGCGCTCCTCCAGGCACATGGCGCTCGCCACGCTCGCGCCCTCGTTCCCCCTCCCGAAGAAGGCGGTGCCGGGCACGTGGCCGGCGCGAAAGGCGGAGTCGAGCGTCTCCTCGACCGCGCGCGTCAGGGAGACGAGGTAGTGCATCCGCCGGGCGGTTTCCCGGTCGGGGAGAATCTCTTTTTTGGAGAAGGACGCCCAGCGGGCCTCGAGGCCGTCCACCGCGAGATAGCGGCTCTCCAGGTCGCGGAAGAAATCGAGATTCGCCAGCTCCTCCCGCGAGGCGAGGGGGCGTTCTTCGATTTTGGCCGCCATGCGAGGCTCCCCTGTCCCGTGAAGGGAAAAAAGATGCCTCTCATTAAAGCACATTTTCACGGACGATCAACAGACGCGGCCCGCTCCGGCGTCAACCCCGACGGGGAGGAGGGGATTGCCGGAATCCGCAAAAGGGCGGACGCGGGAGGCGTCGGGGAAGGCATCAAGAAGGAAATGAAGCGGGCGGTCGAGCGGGAGGATAGCCATGTTTTGTTTTGATCGGTCCCGGCGTTAATCCCGTCATTCCGGCGGAAGCCGGAAGCCAGCCGTCCCCGCTATTGGCGTATTCCCGCGGAAAAGGAAGCCCGCCCTTTGAAACGCGCCCTCTTTGAGGGTATAGAGTTTGATGCTTTCGGCGTCGGGCGGAAGCGCGGGGCGCGAGCGGCCGGACGGATTCAGCGCGTCCGCCGGAGTCCGCCCGCGTCAAAATCCGGCGATGGGGGGAAGATGAGTCTCCTGGTTTTCGGCACGATGGCGATTGATTCGGTGAAGACGCCCTTCGGCGAGCGGGAGGAGGCGGTGGGCGGCTCCGCCACCTATTTCTCCGTCGCGGCGAGCTATTTCACGGACGTGCGGCTCGTGGCGGTGGTGGGGGACGATTTTCCCCGGGAGACGCTCGCGTTTCTCGAGGAGCGGAAGGTAGACGTTTCCGGCCTCGACGTGAGAGAGGGAAAGACGTTTCGCTGGCGGGGGGAATACGGCTTCGACCTGAACGCCGCCCGCACCCTCGACACCCAGCTCAACGTGGTCGGAGAGTTCGCGCCCAGGGTGCCGGAGAGCTTCAGGGGGACGGAGTTCGTGTTTCTGGCGAACATCGACCCGACGCTTCAGGCGGAGGCACTCGCCCAGGCGGGCGCGCCCGGGCTGGCGGCGTGCGACACGATGGACTTCTGGATCGAGGGCAAGCGGGAGGCGCTGATGAAGACCCTCTCGATGGTCGATATGGTCATCATCAACGACGCGGAGGCGCGCGCCCTCTCGGGCGAGCCGAACGTCGCACGCGCCGCGCGGCGGATACGCGCCCTCGGGCCGAAAACCCTGGTGGTGAAGCGGGGCGAATACGGCGCGCTGCTCTTTCACGGAGAGAGCGCGTTCTCCGCCCCGGGGCTTCCGCTGGAGGACGTTCTCGACCCCACGGGCGCGGGCGACAGCTTCGCCGGCGGCTTCATGGGGCATCTCGCCGCCACGGGCGACCTGAGCGAGGCGGGGATGCGCCGGGCGGTCGTCTTCGGCAGCGTCATGGCCTCCTTCAACGTGGAGGCGTTCAGCTACGATCGCATGAGGTCGCTCTCGAAGGCGGAGATCGAGGAGCGCTACCGGGCGTTCGCCGAGCTGGCGCGCTTCGAGAGGCTCTGAGAGGGGGGGGCGGGCGTGCCGCTTCGCATCATCGCGGGCTCCGCCCGGAGCCGCCGGATTCCCTCGCCCGCGGGCGACGCCGCGCGCCCCACGAGCGCGCGCGCGCGGGAGGCGCTGTTCAGCGTCTGGGGAGACAGAATCGAGGGCGCGCGCGTGCTCGACCTGTGCGCGGGCGCGGGCGCCGTCTCCCTGGAGGCGCTGAGCCGGGGCGCCGCGCGCGTCGTCGCGGTGGAGCGAAGCCCGCGCCTTTGCGCCGCGCTGCGGGAAAACGCCCGGGCGCTGGGTCTGGCCGACGGGCTCGACGCGCGCTGCGCGGACGCGGTTTCCGAGATCGGGCGAATCCGCGCGGGCTTCGGGGAGAAAATCGACCTGGCCTTCGCCGATCCGCCCTGGCGGGACGCCGCGTTGCGCGCGAGGCTGCTGAACGCCCTCTTCGCCGACGATCCGGTATGCCCCTCTCTGGTGATGGAGGCGCCCGCGCGCGCGGCGGCGGACGAGACGGCGGGCGCGGGCAGGCTCGCGGGGGAGCGGCGCTACGGCGCGACGGCCCTGCTGTTCTACGAGGCGGCGGCGCGGACGGGCGCGGGCGGGCCGAAATGAAAATTCCGCAAGCGCCGGGAGGCGGGGAGCGAAATCTTCGGCGGCGAAACCTGTTGAAAAACAACGCCCGAGACGAAAATATAAGGCTCCGTTGGGCGAAAATTCATTTTATCTTGTTGATTTTATTGACGTTGAAAGGAATACCCAAATGCGCGTCAAAGTGGTTCAAGTCAATGAAAATACGGAATTTATCGCCGCCCTCCACATACTTATCCACAGCTTTTTCACGAATTCCGTGGGCAAAAGGCGCGGGTTCCTCATCGGGGAGAGGCCGAATTGCCGCAAATGTTTGATTTAGGCGGAAAGAGGGCGCTGGTGACCGGCGGAGGCACGGGCCTCGGCCGCGCCATGGCCCACGCCCTGGCGGAGGCGGGCGCGGCGGTGGCGCTGGCGGCGCGGCGCAGGGAGAAGCTCGAGGGGTGCGCGGAGGAGATTCGCGCCCTGGGCGGGACGGCCCGCGCCGTTTCGTGCGATTTGACGCGGCCCGAATCCATCCGCGACGCCGCGCGCGAGGTCGAGGACGCGCTGGGCGGCGTCGATATTCTGGTGAACAACGGCGGCGTCAGCGGCGAGGGCTGGGCCAGGGAACTCCCGATCGAGCGGTGGAACCGGGTGCTGGAGACGAACCTGCGGGGCGCCTTTCTCATGTGCCAGGCGATAGCCCCCGGGATGATCGAGCGCGGCGGCGGCGCGATTGTGAACGTGGCCTCCGTCGCCGGCCTCATCGGGGTGAAGATGCTCTCCGCCTACGCGGCCAGCAAGGGCGGCGTCATTCAGCTCACGAAAACCCTCGCGCTCGAGTGGGCGAAGACGGGCGTGCGGGTGAACGCCCTGGCGCCGGGGTATTTCCTCACCGACATCAACAGGGAATTCTTCGGTTCCGAGGCGGGCGGGCGGCTCGTCCGCGCCCACATCCCCATGGGGCGCGTCGGGCGGCCCGAGGAGGTCAAGGGCGCGGTTCTCTTTCTGGCGAGCGACGCCTCGAGCTTCATGACGGGCGCCGCCCTGGTGGTGGACGGCGGGCAATACGCGCAGTAGCCCCGGCGATTTTCCGCCCCTCGCCGCCGGGTTTTTTGACGGGAA
Source organism: bacterium (assembly GCA_965242545.1). Lineage (GTDB taxonomy): Bacteria > UBA8248 > UBA8248 > UBA8248 > UBA8248 > Bin107. The sequence continues at coordinate 1,752,199 of OZ251456.1, read as the reverse complement.
TTTCCGGGCCCCGCCCCCGAAAACGGGCGAAAAACGAAAAAAGCGCTTGACCTGGAGGCGCGCTTCGCCGATAAGAGGGAAAAGCGGCTCTCGCCCCGGCCGGTTCCGCGCGGGAGGGGGGCTTCCCTTGAGTTCGTTTGATGGTTCGATGATTCGGACGTTGGCGCGCCCTCGCGGTTCGCGCCCCTTGATGCGGCGCCGACGGAAGGCATCCTCCCTCGGCGCCGCGAAGCGGAGTTTCGTTTCGATGACACGTCAGGATCGGAGGAGGTCCTGGGGCGCGTTCAAGACGCCCCGCCATCCACTGGCTTCTTAGGAAACCGGCGCGTTCATCCGCCTTGCGCGCGGCCGCCCGCCTGACGGGCCGGGCGTCCGCCCCGGGGCGAGAATTCCCCAGATTTCCCGAGGAGCTTTCAAATCATGGCGAAAGAAGCCGCGACGCAGCAGAAGAAGCCGCCACGGGGCGGCGCCTCGAACAGAATCCGCATATTCGACACCACGCTCAGGGACGGCGAGCAGTCGCCCGGGTGCAGCATGGATCGCTTCCAGAAGGCGCAGATGGCGATTCAGCTCGAAAAGCTGGGCGTGGACGTCATCGAAGCCGGCTTTCCCATCGCGTCGAACGACGAGTTCGAGTCGGTGCGCGACGTGGCGAAGGCGGTGAAGAAGACCATCGTCGCCGGGCTTTCGCGCTCGGCGCGCGAGGACATCGACCGCTGCTGGGAGGCGGTGCGCCACGCGAAGAAGCCCAGAATCCACACCTTCATCGCCACCTCCGACATTCACCTCAAGCACAAGCTGCGGATGACGCGCCCGGCGCTCCTGAAGGAGATCGCCGCCTCGGTGCGCCGCGCGAGAAAGCTGTGCGGCGACGTGGAATGGAGCGCGGAGGACGCCACGCGCTCGGACTGGGACTTCCTCGCCGAGGCGGTGAAGATCGCCATCGGGGAGGGGGCGACCACCATCAACCTGCCCGACACGGTGGGCTACATCGTCCCGAGCGAGTTCAAGCGCTTCTGGGAGCATATCTTCGAGAAGGTCCCGACCTACGACGAGGTGGTCTTCAGCGCGCACTGCCACGACGACCTGGGTCTCGCGGTGGCGAACAGCATCGTGGCGGTGGAGTCCGGCGTCCGGCAGGTGGAGTGCACCATCAACGGCATCGGCGAGCGGGCGGGCAACGCCTCGCTCGAGGAGTTCGTGATGGCCGTCGCCACGCGCCGGGACGAGCTGGGCTTCAGGTCCGGGGTCAGGACGCGGGAGATCTACCCCACGAGCAGGCTCCTCACCTCCATGACGGGCGTGCCCGTGCAGCCGAACAAGGCGGTGGTCGGCAAGAACGCCTTCGCCCACGAGGCCGGCATTCACCAGCACGGGGTCATCTCCAAGGCGATCACCTACGAGATCATGACGCCCAGGTCCGTGGGCCGGCCCTCGAACACCCTCGTGCTCGGCAAGCACTCCGGGCGCGCGGGGCTCAGGAAGCGCTACGAGCAGCTGGGCTTCAAGATGACGCGCGAGGACATCACGAGCATCTATCCGCGCTTCATCGACCTGGCCGACAAGAAGAAAGAGGTCTATGACGAGGATTTGATGGCCCTCCTCCAGGAGAACCGCGCGGCGGGCGGCGAAAATTACTACCACCTCGAGTTCCTGCAGGTGACGTCCTCCACCGGCACGCATCCGGCCGCCACGGCCACGGTGAAGCTCCGGGAGGGCGAGAGCGTGCACTCCGAGGTGAGCCAGGGCAGCGGCCCGGTGGGGGCGTCCATCAACGCCGTCTGCCGCGCCGTGGGCGTCGAGTGCCGCCTGGTGGATTTTTTCGTCAACGCCGTCACACGCGGCCGCGACGCCCTCGCCGAGGTGAACATGACGATAGAGTTCGAGGGCGGCCTCCAGATGGCGGGCCACAGCACGAGCCCCGACACCGTCGAGGCGGCCGCCAAGGCCTTCGTGAACGCGGTCAACAAGTTCAAGCTGACCGAGAACATGCGAAAGCCCGCGAGGCGGGGGCGCAGGGCGAAGAGCGTCCCCGCCGGCGAGCGCCCGCGCGGAATCTGACGCGAGAGGGAAAGAAAGGGGTTCGCGGATGCCCTACCCGGCCACGAAGGAGCTGGCGGGGAGAATCGCGGCGGTTCGCCCCTCCGACGTCGGGGGGGGCGCGCGCGAACGCGCCCGGGACGCCGCACTGGACACGCTGGGCGTGATGCTGGCGGGCCGCGGCGAGGAGTGCGCCGCGCTGGCGCGGCGGCTGGCGGCGGCGGAGGGCGGCGCGCCCGCCGCGCGGCTCATCGGCGGCGCGGAGCGAACGAGCGCCTCCTGGGCCGCCTTCGTGAACGGGACGGCGGGCCACGCGCTCGATTTCGACGACGTGGACTTCGTCCTGCTCGGCCACCCGAGCGTCACCCTCGTTCCCGCGCTCCTCGCGCTGGCGGAGGAGCGGGAGATTCCCGGCCGGGCCGTCCTGGAAGCCTACGCCGTGGGCTTCGAGCTTTTGCGCGTTCTCGGCCGCGCGATGAATCCCTCGCACTACCGCCGGGGCTTCCACGCCACGGCCACGCTCGGCGCCGTCGGCGTCGCTGGCGCCTGCGCGCGCCTGCTCGCGCTCGACGAGGCGGGCGTCCGGAGCGCGCTGAGCCTGGGGGCGAGCGGGGCGGCGGGGCTGGTCGCCAACTTCGGCACGATGACGAAGCCCTTTCACGCCGGCCAGGCCGCGCGCGCGGGCCTCGTCGCCGCGAAGCTGGCCGAGAGCGGCTTCACCGCGGCGGAGGACGCCCTGGAGACGGGCTTCACGGCGGCCATGGCGGCCGGGGACGCGGGACCGGGCGCGCGCGAGTCCGCGGACTGGCGGGAGGCGGTCGAGCGCTGGGGCCCGCCCTGGGACATCGAGGAGGGCGTCTGCGTCAAGGCGCATCCCTGCTGCGCCCTGACCCATCCGGGGATAGACGCCATGCTCGATCTCGTGAAGGAGGAGGACGTGCGCGCCGCCGACGTGGCCGCTCTCGGGGCGCGCGCCTCCACGATGACGCTCAAGGTGCTGCGCTACGGGGAGGCCGCCACCCCCCTCGAGGGGAAATTCTCCATGCCGTTCTGTCTGGCTTCCGCCCTGGTGGATCGCCGGGTCGGGATCCGCCAGTTCGAGGAGGAGAGCGTCCGCCGCCCCGAAATCGCCGCCCTTCAGAAGAAGGTCGCCTTCGATCTGGACGAGACCCTGGCGCGCGAGGATCCCGAGACGGAGGCGACCGAGGTCTGGCTCAGGCTCAGGAACGGCCGCGAGCTCAGGCGCTCTTTCGCCCGCGCGCGCGGCCACGTGGAAAACCCCCTCACGGCGCTCGAGCTCGAGGAGAAATTCCTGGAATGCGCCGCCCCGCCCGGAGCCGCCCTGTCCGAGGAGAGGGCCCGCGCCGCCTGGGACGCCTGGCGCGGCCTGAACGAGGCGGAGGACGTCTCCGCCCTCACCGCCATGCTCGCCCCCTGACGCGAACGCGGGCGGCCCCTCATTCCGGCGTCAATATCGCTGATGGCATGGTTGGCGGATAGGGAACGACAGAAAGGCAAGATGTATCCACTCGTAACGGCCTGCCTGCCCGAATCATCAAGGATTAGAGAGCCGGTCGGATAAATGGCGCCTGAGGGATGCGCGGAGGGTGGAGCGGGGGACGAGGGGATCAGCCGCCCGCATTCTCCCTGTTCTTGCGCCACAGATAGCTGGCGAAGGACGCGCACGCGCCGACCATGAACAGCGCCTCGTCAGCTCCCACGTCGGCTCCGTCGCCGTTCAACAGCGCGTGGCGGATTCCCCTTTCGTCCGAGGCGTATCCGTAGAGTTTGCTGAACGCGGTTTTTAGCGCGGGGTGAAGCGCGCCATTCTTCTCGATAGATTTCAAGGCCGGGTCAAGGGTGGTGGCGTCGGGAGCGAGCGTCCGCGCCACGGATTCTACGGCGTGAATGCTCTCCCGGACGCTCCCCGCCCAGTCCCCTTGGTGGACGCGCTCGGAAGCCTCGCGCAGGTGGGAGGAAGCGCCAGCCAGACCGGCCTCGTCGAGCGTTCGCAGCGATGCCAGGAGCGCGCCGCCTTCCTCCCGCGTAACGGCTGGCAAGATGGTCGGCGGTGGCTTTTCATCTATGACGTAGGCCAATCTGGAATCGTCGAAAACTTGCTTCATTTCCTTGATGAAACCAGACGGGCATTCGGGATGGCGCATCACGAACTGAATCAGGTCGAATACCTTGTTGAAGGGATGGGTTTCGATGCGATGGCGGAGATGGCGCCTAACGTGGTTGAACTCGTCATGCCAATCGTCCAGCGGTCGGTTGTCATGGCGGACATGCACCAGCAGGAGAATGTTGGCCCAAGTGTTGGAAATACCCGGGCCGGTCCTGAAACGGTTAATATAGATATAAAAAACATTCCATATTGATGTTCGGGCCTCTTTCGGCAACTCTTCCAGCTTCAGAGGTCCGGGGATCTCCTCGTAGCCTTGGGCTTGCGAGAAACTCAAAGTCCGTGGTTCCAGAGGCGTTTCAGCCGGGTTTTGAGATTGCGAATCCATTTCTTGGTTTCCGGGGGCGGTTATTTGTTGCTCGCTGTTCACATTATCGCATAAAGTTCCCCCGTCGGCGGAATGTTCGCCAAAACGCCGCGGGCCGGTAGCGCGTCATTTCACGGGGGCAAGCACAGGGGGTTGTCCCTGCGGGCGGGGCGCATATATGCGCCCCCTACGGGAGCTGTGGAGGCGCTCCATTTTCAGGAGAAGCGCCCCCGGCGTTTCGCTTGCGGGCGAGGGCGGCGGTTTCGCCTTCGTAGGGGACGCATACATGCGTCCCGATTCGTTCGATGGAAAAAGGTGGGAGGTTCGCGGATGGCGCGGGCGAGCCGGTTTATGTTGGTTTGCGCGAATATGCGCGAAATCAGGACGGATTCACGGCTTTTTCAGACAAAGACACGCGCGAACGGCGGCGGGAAGAGAGACAAATAAGCCTTTATTTTCAAATCTTTTCTTTGAAGCATCCCAAGCCGCGCCGCGGTGAATTTTCCGTATTTCCGCCGGTTCGGATTCCCGGCGCGGCGGGTTCGCCCGCCTTCGCGCGAGGCCGCCCCGCCCGAGCCGCCGTCCGTCCTCGCCGCGCCTTGTGGCGTCGAACGGAGGGGGCGGCGTATAATGCGGGCGGATTCCGGCGGGCGGACGACTCCCTTGCGAGGCGGCGATGGGTGAGCGCGCGGTGGTGGCGATGAGCGGCGGGGTGGACAGTTCGGTGGCCGCCGCCCTGATGGTGGAGCGGGGCTTCGAGACCATCGGCGTGGGGCTGCGCCTCGCCGACCGGCCCGCGCGGGAGTCGTTCCACCGGGGCTGCTGCGCCCCGCGCGACCTGGCCGACGCGCGCGCGGTGGCGGCCCGGCTCGACATCCCCTTCTACGTGATGGACGCGCGCGAATCCTTCCGCGCCGGCGTCATCGAGAATTTCATCTCCGAATACGCGCGCGGCAGAACGCCCGCGCCGTGCGTGGCGTGCAACCAGGCGGTGAAGTTCGATCATCTGGCCGAGCGCGCCCGGGGGTTCGGCGCGAGCCTGCTCGCCACCGGCCATTACGCCCGGCGGGTGGAGGCGGACGGCCGCCTCTCCGTCGCCAGAAGCCGGGACAGGGAGAAGGATCAGACCTATTTCCTGTTCGGCCTGACGCAGGCGCAGCTCGCCGGGGCGATCTTCCCCCTGGGGGAATTCACGAAAGCGCAGACGCGGGAATACGCCCGCAAGCTCGGCCTCCCCACCGCCGAGAAGCCCGAGAGCCAGGAGATATGCTTCGCGCCGGAGGGCGACTACCGCGCCTTCCTGAAGTCCGAGAGGCCCGGCATCGACAGGCCGGGCGACATCGTGGACCTGGAGGGCGGCGTGCTGGGCCGGCACGGGGGAGTGGCGGGCTTCACGGTGGGGCAGAGGCGGGGGCTCGGCCTGGGCGGCGGCGCGCCGCGTTACGTGACGGAAATCAAGGCGGACTCGGCCACCCTCGTGGTGGGCGGGCGCGAGGCGCTGGCGCGCGAGGTTTTTGTCGTGGAGGACGTCCGCTGGTCGATTCCCCCGGAATCCGCCGCCCTGCAAGTGCAGGTGAGGCACCGCGGCCGCGCGGTCTCCTGCGCGGCGACCCCGAAAGAGGGCGGCGCCGTCGAGGTGCGCCCCGACGACCCCGCGCGCCTGGGCGCCGTGGCTCCGGGTCAGGCGGCCGTTTTCTATTCCGGCGACGTGCTCTACGGCGGCGGCTGGGTGGCCTAGGACGCTTCCCGCCGCGCCCCTAGCCGGGCGGCCATTCCATGCGGCGTCCGCCCAGCAGGTGATAGTGGACGTGGAAGACGGTCTGCCCCCCGTTCTCTCCGCAGTTGGCGACGATTCGGAACCCTTCTTCCGCCAGGCCCTTCTCGACGGCGATTCTGTTCGCCGCCACGAAGATGGCGCCGATGAGCTCCCTGTCCGCCTCTCCGATGTCGCGGAGCGTCTCCACATGCTTTTTCGGGATGATGAGAACATGGACGGGCGCGGCCGGGCTGAGGTCCTCGAACGCGAGCAGGTCGTCATCCTCATAGACTTTCCTGCTGGGGATGTCGCCCGATACGATTTTGCAGAAAACGCAATCTTCCATTTCGCCTCCGGGATGACGGAACGCGCGAAGCGACGGGAGATTCTACCCGCAGGCGGCGCTTTGCGGCAAATGCGTCCGACCGGCGGATCGGGGCGGGCGCGCCCTTGCGCCGGGAGGAAAGACGTGCGAAATTCTCCGGACGCCACATACGCGGAGAACCCCTCGCGCGAGGGGCTTGCCCTTGAAGTCGCGGCCCGACTTCCCGCCGAAGGAGAAGCCAGAATGAACATCAGCCGGATGCTTGTGGAGCACGCTCACGCCGTCGCCTATGAGACTCTGCCCGAGGAGGCGAGAGAGCGGGCGAAGTATTTTCTGCTCGATCATCTGGGGGTCGCGCTGAGGGCGGTGGAGGCGGCGAGCTCCCGCGTGCTTCACAACTTCGCCAGAAAGCGCGCGCCGAAGGGCGGCCCGTGCACCATCGTCGGCTCGGACTTGAGGACGGACGCCCCCCACGCCGCGCTGGTGAACGGCGGCGTGAGCCACGCCACGGAAATGGACGACGTGACCACGCGCTCCAGCCTCCACCCCGGCGTCAGCGTCATGCCCGCCGCGCTGGCGGTCGCCGAGGCGCATCGCCCCGGCCCCAAAGCGGTGATCGCCGCCATCGTGGCGGGCTACGAGACGACCAACCGCATCGGCAACGCCGTCAACCCGACGAGTCACTACGAGCGCGGGTTCCACCCCACCGGCACGTGCGGGACGTTCGCGTCCGCCGTCGTGGCGTCGAAGCTTCTGGGACTGTCGGTCGAGGCAGCCGCCAACGCGATGGGCATCGCGGGCAGCCAGGCGGCGGGTTCGATGCAGTATCTCGACAACGGCGCCTGGACGAAGCGGTTTCACCCGGGCTGGGCGGCGCACAGCGGCGTCATGGCCGCCTATCTGGCCCAGGAGGGCTACACGGGCCCGGAGGACATTCTGGGCGGGAAGACGGGGTTCCTGCGCGGCCACAGCGACGACTGCGCGCCCGAATGCGTGGTGGAGCGCTTCGGGGAATACTGGGAGATCTGCGAGACCGCCATCAAGCCCTACGCCTGCTGCCGATACAACCATGCGTCGATTGACGCGACGATCAGGGCCTGCGAGGCGCACGACATCCGGCCGGAGGAAATCAGGCGGGTGGAGGTCCGGGTCCCCGAGACCAGCGTGATGGTGGTCATCGAACCCTGCGGCGTCAAAACGAACCCGCAGAACATCGTGGACGCGCAGTTCAGCCTGCACTACGCCGTGGCGGTGGCGATTCTCAGGCGCGCCGCGGGGCTGGACGAATACGCCGATGATTTTCTCCGCGCCCGGGCGTATTCCTCCGTCATCCGGAAGATCGAATGCTTCGGCGACGCCGAGATGGAGAAGGAATTTCCGGACAAATGGCAGGCGCGCGTCAAAATCGAGACCGGGCGCGGCGTTTTCGAGGCTCATCAGGATTACCCGAAAGGCGATGCCCGGAATCCGCTGACCTGGGATGAGCTGATCGAACGGTTCCGCGTGATGACTGCCCCGGTGCTCGAGCGGGAGACGGGGGATTTGCTCATCGAGCGGGTGAGGAGCCTCGAGAGCCTGGAGAGCGTCTCCGAGGTGATGGAGCTCGTGGCCAGGGCGGAGGGCGTCCCCGCCTGAGGGTTTTCAGGGAAAAGCGCCCTCGCGGGGGAGGGGCTTCCCCGATTCAGACGCCCGTCTCCGCCGTTCGCCGGTTGAAGCGCTGAAAGATGGAGATTCCCAGCGCGAGACGCATCGCGAGGCGCTTGAGGAGGTGTGTCGCCATTCCCTCCTGATACCGCTTGGGGTCTTTCGAGCCCAGGATGAGAAAGCCGATTTTCTGATCCTGAAACTCCAGGGGGACGACGGCGGTCGATTGGATGGCTTCGCGCAGGGTTGCGGGAAACAGCGGGCCGCCGCCTTCCTCCAGTTTGCCCCTGAGCGCGGCGCCTCCTTCCATGGGGACGAGTTCTTCCTCGATTTTGCCGAGCGGGCGAATGCGGGAGGATTCAGCCGGCTTCGCCGCGAGGACGGGGACGCCGTCGATGGGCTCCAGGAGCAGAAAGCCCGCGTATTCGATTTCAAAGCGCGATTCGATGCTTTTGGCGATTTCCGCGAGGCTCGCCGGCGAGGGCGTCCGTTCAAACAGAAGCTGCTCGATTTCGACGAAATGCTTTTCGATCTGCTCGTTTCGGCGGACGGTTTCTATCGTTTCATCGAGAAGCCGGATGAGATCCTCCCGCTCGCCCTTCAGTCGGTCGAAAAGCTTGTCCCGCAGGTTGAGCACCTTGGCCGAGGCGCTGTCCTGCGTCAGCAGGCCGCTCTGGCGGAGCGAGTCCGGGCGTTCGATGAAAAAGCCGGGATTGTTTTCCAGGTAGCGGACGACGTCATCCGCCGAAATCGGCGCCATTTCAGGTCTCCTCGGGCGACGCGCGGGGGGCGGACGGGCGGGAGAAGCGCATGGCGCGGGCAAGCGTATCATTCCGGCCGGGGATTGACAAAAACCTTCGGGCGGATAAAAACACCTGAACGATGGGCGGCGTCCCGGACGCCGGATCTTTGTCCATATCGAGAGGAAATGATGGAAACCCTAAAGCCAGGAAGCGCGACCATCGGCTTCGTCGGAATCGGAAAGATGGGAACCCCCATGTCGAAGAACCTGCGGCGCGGCGACTACGCGGTGGTGGCCTATGACGCGCGGCCGGAGAACGTGAGGGCCATGGCGGGCGAGGGCGTGCAGGAGGCCGAAAGCCTGGCCGATCTGGCGAGCCGCTCCGACGCGGTCATCACGATGCTGCCCAACAGCGACGTCGTGGACGCGGTGGTGGACGGCCCGGACGGAATATCGACGCATCTGGGGGAGGGGAAGCTGATTATCGACATGAGCTCCTCCTACCCCGCGCGAACGAGCGCCCTGGCGGCGCGGATGGAGGAGAAGGGGCTGCGTCTCATCGGGGCGCCGGTGTCGGGCGGCGTCGTGGGGGCGGAGGCCGCCACCCTGGCCATCATGCCGGGCGGGCCCGGGGAAATCGTGGACGCCGCGATGCCCGTTTTCGAGGCGCTGGGCAAAACCATCGTTCACATCGACGAAGCGCCCGAATCGGGCCACGCGATGAAGTGCGTGAACAATTTTCTCTCGGCCACGAACCTGCTCTCCTCCATGGAGGCCCTGGTGCTGGCCTCGAAGCTGGGCCTTGATCCCGAAAAGGCGCTCGAAGTGTTCAACGGCGGCTCCGGCGCGAACAGCGCCACGAGGGACAAGTGGCCCCGTTTTCTCCTCCCCAGGGATTTTACCTGCGGGTTCTCCACGGGGTTGATGCACAAGGATCTCTCGATGGGCAGCGATCTGGCGCGCGAAAACGGGGTGGCGGCGTTCTACCTGAATCAGTCCCGACAGATATACGGCCTGGGCATGCGGAAATACGGGCCGGACTCGGATCAGACGGAATTGTTGCAAATGTTCGAGGAATGGTCCGGACAGCGCGTGGGGGAGCCGCCGGCGCAGTCGTAGAGGCTCCATTTTCACAGGGTCGCCCATGTCTCCGAGAGCGAATCAAAAGGACGCGAACAGGCGCCGGGGGCGGCTGGTTCCCGTTCTCGGACTTCTTCTCCTCCTCGCGCTTTCGGGGACGTCCGGCTGCGCGGATTCCAGGAAGCAGATGGGGAAATGGTGGGAGAAGAGCGTCAGGGGGTGGAACAATCGTCAACTGATCGTCACGTCGCATCCGCCGCGCGCCGACGTTTTCGTCGATGACGTCTACCAGGGCAAGACGCCGCTGCGCCTGGAGTTCAAGGCGAGCGTGAAAGATATGCTGAAGGGCTTTGCCGTGTCGGTGCGGAAGGAAGGCTATCTGCCCATAACGCGAAAAGTCCCGTTTCGCGCCGGGCGGGTAACCTTCAAACTGATCAGAAGGAGAAAATGAGGAGCGGCGGGCGGGAGCGTCCGTTTTGCCGCGCCCGAATTGACTTTTTCGTCCCGGCTTGGTAAAGATCCCCTTCTTTGCGGGCGCGAGCCGGCGGCAAGGCGTTGGATTTGGAGGCCCGAAGCGTCCATGCGGCGCACGGAGGAGATTTTTCGGAATGTATGCCGTGGTGGAAACGGGTGGCAAGCAGGTGCGCGTTGAGGCCGGGGATCGCGTCCTGCTCGAGCGACTGGCCGGCGAAGTCGGCGAGAGCGTCGAGTTCGACGACGTTCGGCTCATCGTGGACGGCGAAGAGGTCGTCGCCGACAGGGAGGCGCTCGACAGGGCCAGGGTGAAGGGGGTGATTCTCGACCACGGACGCGGAAAAAAGGTCATCGCCTTTCGCTTCAAGCGCCGCAAGAAGGTTCGCGTCAAGCGCGGGCACAGGCAGCCCTATACGCAGGTGGAAGTTACGGACATCCTCGCATCGGGATGAAAGGATTGGGAAATGGCGCATAAGAAAGCGGGCGGAAGCTCATCCAACGGGCGCGACAGCGCGGGGCGCCGTCTGGGCGTGAAGCGCTTCGCGGGCGAGAGCGTGAAGGTGGGGACCATCATCGTCCGGCAGCGCGGCACCGTCTTTCATCCGGGGGAAAACGTCGGGCTGGGGAACGACCATACCCTTTTCGCCAAGGCGAACGGAACCTTGAAGTTCGAGCGCAAGGCCAGGGGCCGCCGAAGCGTCAGCGTCATCCCGGCGGAGTAGGCCCCGAACGGGCAGGCTCCGCCCCCGCCATGTTTGTCGATACCGCCAAAATTCGCGTTCAGGCCGGCCGCGGAGGAGACGGCTGCCTCAGCTTCCGGCGGGAGAAGTTCGTCCCCAAGGGCGGACCCGACGGCGGGGACGGCGGCCGCGGCGGGCGCGTCGTTCTTCGCGCCGCGTTGTCCCTGAACACGCTGATGAGCTTCAGACACCAGCCGCTTCTTCGCGCCGGAAAGGGCCGGGCGGGCATGGGAAGCAGAAAGCGCGGCGCCGACGGGGAGGACCTGCTGATCGAGGCGCCCCTCGGAACCATCGCGCGCGATTCCGAAACGGGGGAGATTGTCGCCGACCTCTCCGAGGAGGGGCTGGAAGTCGTCATCGCCGAGGGGGGGCGGGGCGGACTCGGCAACGAGCGCTTCAAGAGTTCGACGAACCGCGCCCCCAGACGAACCACGAAAGGAAAAGAGGGGGAGGAGCGCCTCCTGGAGCTGGAGCTCAAGCTGCTCGCCGACGTGGGACTCATCGGGACGCCCAACGCCGGAAAGTCCACGCTCATCTCGAGAATTTCCGAGAGCAGGCCCAAGATCGCCGATTATCCGTTCACGACCCTTCAGCCGAACCTGGGGGTGGTGGATCTCGGCGGCTACGACTCGTGCGTGGTGGCCGACGTTCCGGGCCTGATACCGGGGGCGAGCGAGGGGAAGGGGCTGGGGCTCCGGTTCCTGCGTCACGTGGAGCGCTGCGGGTTGCTGCTCCACCTGGTGGATGCGTCCCTGCCGCCCGGGCGGGGGCTCGCGGACTTCGACGCGGTGTCCCGGGAGCTGTCCGCCTTCTCGCCCCTGCTGGCGGAAAAGCCCAGGATGGCCGTTTTGACGAAGATGGACGTTACGGAATCCGGGGCGCATGCGTCCGAGTTGCGCGAGGGGCTGGCGGCGCGGGGGGTGGCGTCGCGCTCCGTCTCGGCGGTTTCGGGCTTCGGACTGGACGAGCTGCTGGGCGAAATGTCCCGAATGCTCGAGCGGGCGAAGGAAAGCCGGAGCGGCGCCGTTCCCGCCGCGCGGATGGAGAACCCATGAGCGAAGCGGCGGCTCGAAGAAGCGACGCCGCGCTCGGGAGCCGGCGCGTCGTCGTCAAGGTGGGCAGCTCGGTTTTGACGGCCTCTCACGAACTGGGCGTGAACCGGAGGGTTCTGGGGCGCATCGCCTCGCAGGTCGCCAGGCTCCGGGAGGAGGGCAGGCAGGTCGTCATGGTCTCCTCCGGCGCCATCGCGGCCGGCGTCAAGAGGCTGGGACTCGATGGAATCCCAAGAGCGGTTCCCGAGCGGCAGGCCGCCGCCGCCGTCGGCCAGCCGATTCTGATGGAAGCCTACGGCCGCGCGTTCAGGCGCAGGGGCATCGAGACGGCCCAGGTGCTGCTCATCCATTCGGACCTGGACGAGAGGAGCCGCTTTCTGAACGCCTGCAACACCTTCGAGACGCTGATGGGCAGGGGCGTGCTCCCCATCGTGAACGAGAACGACACCGTTTCCGTTCAGGAGATCCGCTTCGGGGACAACGACACCCTGGCCGCCCAGACGGCGCGGATGGTGCAGGCGGGCCTCGTCGTCATCCTCTCCGACGTGGCGGGGCTGTATGACGAAGATCCGAGGGCGTCGGAGACGGCGCGGCTGATTCCCCGCGTCGAGGGCCTGCCCCGGGAGATCGCCTCGGTCGCCGGCGTCAGCCCGAACCCCCTCGCCCACGGAGGGATGCGCGCGAAGGTCGAGGCGGTGAGGATTCTCAACAAGGTGGGCATCGGCACCCTCATCGTGAAGGGCAGGGAGCCCCGCGTCCTCGACCGCGCGCTCAAGGGCGAGCGGATGGGCACGCTTTTCGTTCCGAACGGCGCGCGCCTGAAGGGGAGAAAGGGCTGGATAGGCATCACGGCCAAGCCCCGCGGCTGGCTCCAGCTCGACGGCGGCGCGGTGAACGCCATGGTGAAGCGGGGAAAGAGCCTTCTGCCCAGCGGCGTCGTGTCCGTCGGGGGGAATTTCCGCTTCGGCGACGTGGTGGAGATACGGGACGCCCGGGGGGCGGCGCTCGGGCGCGGCCTGGCGAATTATTCGAGCGCGGACGCGGCGCGAATCGCCGGAAGGCAGACCGGGGAGATCGCCTCGATTCTCGGCGCGAAGGACTACGACGAGATCATCCATCGAAACAATTTCGTGCTCACCGAGCGATGACGGCGAAAGCGCGGCTGCGCGTCGGCGTCCTGGGCGGAACGTTCAACCCGGTTCACTACGGGCACCTCCGCTCCGCCGAGGAGGTGCGCCGGGCGCTGGCGCTCGATGAAGTCCGCTTCGTCCCCTCCGCCTCGCCGCCCCACAAGCCGCGAGAGGAGATCGCCCCCGCGGCCGACCGGCTGGAGATGGTTCGCGTCGCCGTGGCGGATTGGCCGGCGTTCGCGTGCGATCCCCTCGAAGTCGAGCGGGGCGGGGTGTCCCGGACGCTCGACACCCTGGAGGAGATGGCGGGGAAGATGGCCGGGGACGCCGAGCTGTTCTTCATCATCGGCGCGGATGCGTTCGCCGAATTGGGCGAATGGCACAGGCCGAGGGAGGTGCTGGGCGCCGCGAATTTCGCCGTCACCCTGCGGGGAAGCCAGAATTCCCCGAAATATCTCGAAACGATCCTCGGCGTGATTCGGGAGATCGAGCCGGCGTATCGCCGCGCGGCGGGCGGCGCGGAAAGCGAATGGCGCCTCGCCGGGAGGAATCGGGCGATAAGGTTTGTTCCGATCGCGGAAGTCGACGTTTCGGCCACCCGGATACGGGAGCGCATAAAAGAGGCCGTCCCCATCCGGCGTTTATTGCCACGAGAGGTTGAACTTTATATAATCCGCCGCCGATTGTATGGGCATCCGGGCGTCGTTTCCTGAAGATTCGGGGGGATGGAGACCCATCGAAACGCTAGAGAGTCGCCTTCACGCTCTCCGGGAGTCGCTGGAAGCGAAAAAAGCGATGGAGGTCGCGCTTTTGGACCTCCGACCGCTCTCGGCGGAGGTGGACGCTTTCCTGATATGCCACGGAACGAGCCGCAGGCACGTGAAGGCGCTTTGCGAGGCGGCCAGGGAAAGCCTCGGGGAGAGCGGCGAAAGCGTATTGTTCGTCGAAGGGCTGGAGGAGGGAGGCTGGGTATTGATCGACTGCGGCGACTTTCTCGTCCACGTATTCAGCGAGGAGAACAGGGCGTTTTATCGCCTGGAGGATTTATGGTCGCATGCGTCCGTCATCGATCCGGCGGCGGCCGGCGGCCCGGGCCGTCATCAGGAAAGTCGAGGTTCAGGGTGAAGCATTTGACGAAAAGGCAGTTGAAGACTCTGGAAGAAAGATTGGGCGAAGTGCGCCGGGAGATACTCGGGGACGTCGAGAAAAGCAAGGCGCACACCAAGGAGATCGGCGACGACGGAACCCAGGACATCGCCGACATGGCCGCCGACGCCTATTCGCGCCAGGTGCTGATGGACCTGGGCGAAAGGGAGCGGGAGCGGCTGCGCGAGGTGGAGGCGGCGTTCCGGAGGATGGAAGAGGGGCTTTACGGCATTTGCGAGGAATCGGACGAGCCGATTCCCTATTCCCGCCTGGAAGCGATTCCCTATGCGCGTTACACCGTGGCGGCGCAGAATGAAATCGAAAGGCGCGGCGGCTAGGGGCGAGGCGGCGAGCCGCCCGTGAAGATTCGCGCCCTCCTCGTCCTCGCGGCGCCGGTGGCCGCCGCCGTCTATTTTCTGCACTACAACCGGGAGTTCATCTCCTTGCGCCTCGCGGACGGCTGGGCCGTGCGGGCGCCTCTCGCGCTCGTCGTCCCGGGAGCGGCGCTCATCGGTTCGCTCGTGGCCGCCCTTCTGGGGTGGGGCGAGGCCGCCCTCGGCAGGCTTTCGCTCAGGAAGGCCGCCAAAAGACAAAAGCGCCTGGCGCGCGCCCGGGCTCGCTTCGCCCGGGCGCAGAGCCACAGCGCGCGGGGCAGGAGAAGGCGCGCGCGCCGGGAGCTCGCGCGCGCGCTCAGGGACGATCCCCGCTTCGTCCCCGCCTTGAGGCTGGCCGCCGACCTGGCCATGGATTCCGGCGACGCGGACGCCGCCGTTCGGTGGAGCGAGCGGCTTCGCGCCGCTACGAACGATTCGCCCGACGCCGTCCTCCGCCTCTCGGAAACCCTGGAGCGATCCGGCAAGGCGCAGGAGGCGCGGGCCCTTCTCGCGCGAAGCAGCGCGGCCGGGGCGGCGAGTCCGCCGGTGCTGCGGAAACTCAGGGACATGTATCTCGAAAGCGGCCGCGTCCGGGCCGCCGTCGGGGTTTGCGAGAAGCTCTCGCGGCTGGGGGCGTCCGGGTTCGATCGGCGGGCGGACGATCTGGTCGCGGGCCGGGCGTATCTGGCGGCGGGAGAGGCTGAATTGAGCGCTTCCCGCCCGGAGGCGTCCATCCCCTTTCTGGAGCAGGCCCTCCGACGTCTGTCCGGCGAGAAAAGGGCGCACCTTCTGCTGGGAGACGCGCAGCTGGCCGCTGGCCGGGAGAGGCGCGCCCTGCGCGCGTGGGAGAACGGCTATCAGTCCCTGGGCGGACTGGAGTTTCTGCAAAGGCTGGCGTCGGCGTCGGGCGCCCCGGAGTCGCAGGACGCGATAAAAAAGGCCGCCGCCAACGTTCAATCCGCCGGAAAGCGTCGGGAGAAGGACATCCATCACCACGCGCTGCACGCCGCGCTGATGCTCGAGGCGGGGCAAATCGACAAGGCGGACAGGAGCGCGGCGCGCGCGTCCGCCCTCGCCGCGTCCGCGGAGGGGGAGGATTCCTGGGTGCGGCTGGCCCTGCATTTGATAGAGGCGCGATGCCTCCAGGAAAAGGGAGAGAGGCTCGCCGCCGAGAACGAATTGAAGAAAATCGCGCGGGAGGCGTCGAGGATTCTGCTGGGGAAATCCATTTCGGCGACGGAGCTGAAGCCTTATTGAGGGCTTCCGCCGGGCAGACGGCCGCCTCCGGAGCGCGATTCGCGGCTCGAAGCGTCGAAACGAGACGGGGGCTCCCTTGACTTGCGGCTCCCCGCGCCCTAGTTTTCAGAAGAACCCCACCCGCCTGTGGACGCCGCCCCGGAGAATCCTCCGATGAGCCGAATCGCTCTCGCCGCCGATCACGGAGGATACGAGCTGAAAGAAGCGGTGAAGCGGCTGCTCGACGACAGGGCGATTCCCTACCATGATTTCGGAACGAACTCGAATGAATCCTGCGATTATCCGGATTACGCCGCTCCCGCCGCCCGTTCGGTGAGCGAGGGGACGGCCGGGCGGGGAATCTTCTGCTGCGGCTCGGCGGCGGGGATGGCCATCGCGGCGAACAAGTTTCCGGGCGTTCGCGCCGTCGCGTGCCACGACGAGCGGGCGGCGCGGATGAGCCGCCTGCACAACGACGCCAACGTCCTGGCGCTGGGCGGTCGCGTGGTGACTTTTGAGGAAGCGCGGAGGATCGTCGCCGTCTGGCTGGAAACGGAGTTCGAGGGCGGGCGGCACGCCCGCCGTTTGGGCAAGATCGCCGATATCGAGGATGCGCCCCGGCCCGCGTCCTGATGAGCCCACCGCCCGGGACGGATTGCCATGAAATGTCCGATTTGCAGTCACTCCGAGAGCAAGGTGGTCGATAGCCGGACCACCAAGGAAGGAAACGCGATTCGCAGAAGGCGCGAGTGCGAGAAGTGCGCCCACCGCTTTACGACCTACGAGAGGGCGGAAGTCTCCTGGCCGCTCATCGTGAAGAAAGACGGCACGCGCGTGGAATATGATCGCGGCAAGATCAGCGCGGGCATCAAGAAGGCGCTGGAGAAGCGGCCCGTTTCCGCCGAGGATCAGGAGGCGATTGCGGATCGGGTGGAGCGCTACGTTCTCGACATCGGCGAGAAGGAGATAGCGACGGAGGCGATAGGCGAGAAGCTGATGGAGGAGCTGAGAGACGCGGACGAGGTGGCCTACGTGCGCTTCGCCTCGGTCTATCGCTCCTTCGGCACCCTGAAGGATTTCGAGGCGGAACTGGAAAAGCTCGAGGAACGCGGCCAGGGCGGGTAGAAGACGCCCGTGCTCATTCGCTGATCGTTTCGCCCGCCGGATCGGCGCCCCGGTGGGAGGCGCCGGACGCCATCAGGCTTTCGATCTCCCCATCCTGAAACCCGTATTCCCTCAATATATCGACCGAATGCTCGCCCAGGCGGGGCGGGGGCAGGGCGTCCCTTGGCGGGAGGCCCGAAAACCTGGGCGGCGGGCGCGTCCCCGGGTACGTTCCTTCGACGGGATGGCGGTATTCCCTCACGAGTCCGCTCGCGCTCACCTGGGCGTGTCCGAAGCTCTCGCGCATGGTCAGCGCCGGGCTCGCGCACACGTCCGCTCCCTCGAAAAGGGCCGTCCACTCCTCGAGCGTCTTCGTCCTGAAAATTCCGTCGAGCGCGCGGATCACCTCCGCGCGGCGCTCGCCCCGGGCGGCGTAATCCTCGTAAAAATCATCGCGTCCGATGAGGTTGCAGAGGTTCACCCAGAATTTCGGCTCCGAGCACGCGACGGAAAGCATCCGGCCGTCCTTCGTGGGGTAGAGGCGATAGCACGGCCTTCTGCCGTTGTGCCGCATCTGCTCGCGCCCCGGCGAGCGGCCCGTCGAGAGAAAGGTCTGCCCGTGGATGGACAGAAAGCCCATCACGGCGTCGAGCATCGACACGTCGATGAACTGCCCGCGGCCCGTCCGCTCGGCGAGGCGCGCGGCCGCCAGGATGGCGAAGGCCGCCCACATGCCCGCGCCCACGTCTCCGATGAGCGCGCCGGGGACTTGCGGGTCGCCTCCCGCCGCGCCGGTGAGCTCCACCACGCCGCCCAGCGCCTGGAAGTTCAGGTCGTGCCCGGGCGCCTGCGCCAGCGGGCCCTCTCGTCCGTAGCCCGTGATGGCGCAGTGGACGAGCGCCGGGTTCTCCCGCCTGAGCCTTTCGTAGCCGACGCCGAGGCGCTCCATCACCCCGGGCCGGAAGCTGTCCACGATCACGTCCGCGTCTTTCGCCATTCTCAGGAGCGCGGAGACGCCGGCCTCGCTCTTGAGATCCAGCGCGAGGGAGCGCTTGTTGCGGTTATAGCAGAGATGGAGGGGGGAGACGCCGCGCTCGTCGAACGGGGACGCGAGGCGAACGTAGTCGCCGCGCTTCGGCTCCTCCACCTTGACGACGTCCGCGCCCATGTCGGCGAGCATCAGGGTGCATTGCCCGCCGGGGAGCAGGCGGCTCAGGTCCAATACGCGAAGCCCCGTCAGCGGCATCGGCGTTCCTTCTGCTTGCGGGAGCGGGGGGCGTTCGCGTTCGGATACCATCCGGCGCCTCAAAGATCAAACGAAGGCGGGCGCGGGAATTTCCCCCGCGTCTTTCACGCCGTCCCGAAGATGGGCTACCCTGCGCTTTCTCGGGAGTTGGGACATGAGGGCGCTTTCTGGTTTTCGGGGAGAGACATGACGACCATCACGCGAATCATCGGACGCGAAATTCTGGATTCGAGGGGAAATCCGACCGTTGAGGTGGACGTCCGCCTGGCCGGCGGCGGCTTCGGGCGGGCGGCGGTTCCCAGCGGCGCGAGCACGGGCAGGCGCGAGGCGGTCGAGCTGCGCGACGGGCGCAAGGCCCGCTATCTGGGCAGGGGCGTCGCCGGGGCGGTGAGCCACGTGAACGGGACGCTGGCGCCGGAGCTGCTCGGCATGGACGCAGCCGACCAGAAGGGAATCGACGCGCGCCTGTGCGCGATCGACGGCTCGAAGAACAAGAGCCGCGTGGGGGCGAACGCGATTCTGGGAATCTCCATGGCGACGGCGAAGGCGGCCGCCGACGCGGGCGGACAGCCGCTTTACCGCTACATCGGTGGAGTGGGCGCGCGCGTCCTCCCGGTTCCGATGATGAACATCCTGAACGGCGGCGCGCACTCGGACAACTGCGTGGATTTTCAGGAGTTCATGATCATGCCCGTCGGCGCGGAGAATTTTCCGGACGCCCTGAGGATGGGCGTCGAGATTTTCCACCGCCTGAAGACGGTTCTGAAAGACCGGGGCTACGGCGCGGCCGTCGGCGACGAGGGCGGCTTCGCGCCCGATTTGCGGAGCAACGAGGAGGCCGTCGAGACGATTCTCGAAGCCGTCGTGAAGGCGGGCTATCGGCCGGAGCGGGACGTCCTCCTCGCGCTCGACCCGGCGTCGAGCGAGCTGTATGAGAGGGGAAAATACGTGTTCCGCTGGTCGGACAAGAGCCGGAAGACGGCCGATGAGATGGTTGCCCTCTACGAGAGCTGGGTTCGGCAATACCCCATCGCCTCCATCGAGGACGGCTGCGCCGAGGACGACTGGCGGGGGTGGGCCGCCCTGACCGAGGCGCTGGGCGACAGGACGCAGCTCGTGGGCGACGACCTTTTCGTGACGAACGCCGAAATCCTCTCCAGGGGCGTCGCCGAGGGAGTGGCCAACGCCATCCTGATCAAGGTGAACCAGATCGGCACCCTCACGGAAGCCCTCGAGACGGTTCGGACGGCGACGCGGGCGGGCTACGCCTCCGTCGTCTCCCACCGCTCGGGCGAGACCGAGGACGCGACGATCTCCGATCTCGCGGTCGCTCTGAACGCGGGCCAGATAAAAACGGGTTCCGCCAGCCGATCGGATCGTCTGGCGAAATACAACCAGCTGCTCCGCATCAACGAAGAGCTGGGGGAGGCGGCCGCCTACCCCGGGCGCGACGCCTTCTTCAGCGTCAAGGCGGGCGTCGCCAAAACGGGCGGAGCGGCCGCCGCGGCGAAAAAGCCGGCCGCCGCGCGCCGCTCCCGCGGGCGGTAGTTTTCGCGCCGGCTCCGCTCCCGGAAAAGCGGACGGGACTCGGGACGGCGGCGGAAAGCGCGGGCGCGCGCCCGTCACTTCGACAGATAAACGTGGACGAGACCGGTCTGATCGACGAACGCGAGGTCGTCTTTCGCGTCCCGGTTGAGGTCCGCCGCGAGAATGTTCGAGCGAACGGGCGAGGGGATCGGGCGCGACCACCGCAGGCGCCAGCGGCTCCCGAAGAGCGCGAGCCCGCTCAGGCGCCGTCCGCCGGCCTGCTGAAGCGCGACTTCCACGATGCCGCGCCGCCTCAGCAGGGCGAACGTCCGCAAGCTCCGGGAGCCGGCCGCGTGGGTCGTGAAGCCGGCCACCCGCGCCCGCTCGCGCAGCCGACCGCCGCTCAGCCGCAGCGCCAGCAGGAAGCCCGCCCGGCGCGGCTTCTCGACGGCGAGCGCCTTCGGCTCGCCCCCGTCGAGCCCGAACGCGCCCAGCAGACGCGACCGGCCGCCGACCGTCGCGCTTCGGGCCTCGACGGCGAATTCTCCGCTCCTCATTCCCAGGACGAGGTGGGCCGCTCCGCCGCCGGGGGCGCTTCTGGTGATGAGAATCTCCTCTTTTCCGTCCTTGTCCAGGTCCGAGGCGGCGGGCGCCTCGAAAGCGCCGTCTCCGCCCGCCGGATACGCGGCGATGCGTTCGAGAAATTTTCCGTCGAACCGGTAGGCGTGAATTTCCGTGGGCTTGAGGCCGCCGTCGGGCGCGGCGGGCGCGATGAGCTCCTTCTTCCCGTCTCCGTTGAGATCGGCCGTCGTCAGGGCGGCGTCCGGCGGCGCCCGCGCCGCTTTCGCCTCGACGCGCTGGACTTCCGCCCATTCGCCCCGTCTTTTCCGAAACAGGAGGATGGAGCCGTCCGCGCCCGCCATCGCCACCGCGCTCCGGCCCAGGACGGCGGGCTTCGACAGGGTGGAGGGGCGCGCGCTGGGCCACACGAACAGCCAGCGCCGCTCGGCGGCGTCCACGTTGATGAACATGCCGCTCTCGCCCGCGCCGGCGAAGCTCCCGTCCGGCAGCTGCGCGGGGGGGACGTTGGCGGAGAGATCCGAGGGGGCGGGGTGATCCTCCACCCGCGCGCGGAGCCTCCCGCCCGTTTTCCGAAAGGCGATGGGGTGAAAGTCGCCGTCCAGCGTGAAGGCGAGGAGGACGGGGTTCGTCTCGCCGCCCTCTTTTCCGACCGGCGCCGTGAACAGCCATTTCGTCCGGCTCGACACCCGGGCGGTGAGGGCCTGGTGGGTGGCGAGGGAGTTTTCCGCGCCTTCTGCGTCGAGCCGGAAAAGGGCGAGGGCGCACGCGAGAGCGAGCAGGGCGAGAGGCTTTCCCCCTGAAATCCGCGCCCTCATCGCCTCGCGCGCCTTTCTATCCCGCGCTGACGCCGCCGTCCGAGAGCAGAATCGCGCCGTTCATGAATTCGTTTTGGGGAGAGACCATGAACAGGGCGGTGGCCGCCATTTCCTCGACCGCGCCGAGCCGGCCGAGCGGGACGTCCGCGAGCCTCGCCCGGAGATATTCGGGTCTCGCGTCGAGCCGCGCCTTCACGCGCGGGCTCGGGATGAGGCCCGGCGCCAGGCAGTTCACGCGGATGCCCGAGGGGCCCAGCTCCAGCGCGAGGCACTTCGTGAGGTGGTGCAGGACGGATTTGGTCACCGCGTAGAGGCTGGCGTCGGCCCTGCCCCGGTGGCCGGCGGAGGAGCCGATCATCAGAATCGCGCCGCTTTTTTGAGGGAGCATCGCCTTTGCCGCTTCACGGGACGCGACGTAGGCGGATTTCGCGTTCACCTCGAACAGCAGATCGACCTCCTCGTCCGTGATTTCCACGATGGGCTTGAAGGCGCGCGTCCCGGCGCAAACGACCAGAATGTCGAGACCTCCCAGAAACTCGACGCCCTCCCGAACCAGCTGAACGGCGCGCCCCGCCCGCGAGAGGTCGCAGCATCGCCCGTCCGCGCGGACGCCCAGGCTTCGACACGCTTCCATCACGCTCCGCAGTCCTTCGGCGTCGCTTCCGCCCGCGCCCCATACGTGGGCGCCCGCCCCGGCGTATTCTAGGGCGATGGCGGCGCCGATGCCCGTTGACGCCCCCGTGATGAGGGCGCGCTTGTTCGCCAATGGTTTTTCGGACACGAGGTCGTCCTTCGATGGAGGGAAGAGAAAGAGCGTCGATGATTATACCGAACAGACTTCAATCGTGCTAAACACGTTTCGGGAGCGAAGCGGCCGGCGAGAATTTTCGCCCCGTCGCGCTTCCGCGAGAGGGGCTTTCTCCGCTTCGCCGGAAAGGCGCCGGCGCGCCCCGCGCGGGCCGGATGGGAACGTTTGCAATTCGCGCCGCCCGAGGCGTGGAAGGAGAGCGAAATGAGCAAAAAGGTGGAGCATCTCCATTGGCCGGACGCCCCGGGGCTGTGGATGCCCTACGCTCCCGCCATCCGGGTGACGGGGGGCAGCCTCGTGTTTCTGGCCGGGGTGACCGCCGCGCCCGTCTATCACCATCACCCGCATCGGCCGGAGGAATTCGACGCCATGCCCAGGGACATGGAGGGACAGGCGCGGGCGGCGATGGAGAATCTGAAGAAGAGCCTCGCGGCGGCGGGCGGAGGCTTCGGGGACGTCGTCACGGCCAGCCGGTTCGTGACCGACCTCTCCGGGCAGGACGCCCTGAACCGGGTGTGGGGGGAGTATTTCGGGGAAAACAAGCCGACCACCACGACCGCGCAGGTGGTTCGACTGGCGACGGACCCGCGCTGCCTCGTCGAGGTGAACGCCATGGCCGTCGTCGATGCGGAATCATAGCCCGCGCCCGGACGGGGCCGGCGAGGACGACGGGGGCGTCCGGCCTTGTCAGAGGGGGGAGGCTTTGCTAGCATCCGCGCTTGCTTGAACACGCGCCCTCGCCCCTCCGCCGGGAACCAGAGGTTTATGGCACGTCGGCTGCGCGACCCGGAAGCCCGCATTGAAGCCCTGGAAAGGCGCCTGGAGCGCAACCCCTCCTCGGCCGCCTTTTTCCCCTTGGCGTCCCTGTTGTGGGAGAAGGGAGAGGCGCGCCGCGCGGAGGAACTCCTGGAGAACGGCCTCCTCGTCCATCCCGACTACGCGGCCGCGGGCGTTCTTCTTGGAGAAATCCTGCTCGCGAGAGGCGAGCGCGAGGAAGCGGCCCGCCGCGTCGAAAAGGCGCTGGAAATCACCCCCTGGAACATTTCGGGGCGGCGTCTGCTGGCCGCGCGCCATCGGGAGAGGGGGGACGAGGCGGCCGCCCGGGAAGCGCTGCGGGCGGTCGAGATGTTCGAGGCCGATGAGGCGGCCGTCCAAAGCGCGATGGACGGCTCCGGGGAGGACGCCGCTTCGGCCGGCGCGCCTGAACCCGAAGACGCGATGGCGCCCGTGCCCACCCCGTCTCTCGCCGAGCTTTATCTGGCGCAGGGACACCCCGACAAGGCGGCCGGGATATACGAGCGGCTTCTGGCGTCCGGATCCCCGAACGCGGAATGGGAGGACAGGCTGGCCGCCATCCGCGAGCGGATGACCCTGGGAGCCGGGCGCCCCGCGCGCACCGGGTATCCGGGGATGGACGAGAATCTCGACCTGATAGCGGGAGAAATAGAGAGCGGGGAAGGAGCGTCGCCTGAATTTCCGGCGGAGGATTTCGAGCGGACGGGAGCGGCGCGGGGAGAGGGCGCGGAAGCGCCGGACGCCGATTCGCTCCGTCCGTCCGCCGGGGAAATGGAAGCGGCGTTCGGGGAAGAGGCGCCCTGGGAGGAGGATGACGAGGCTCTGCCGGAGGCCGGCCCGATTCGTTCCGTGCGGGGAGCGGCGGAGGCCGGCGAGCCTCCCTCGGAGCTCCCCGACGAGGAAGGCGCCGACTCCATCCTGATGAAGATGGCCGATCTCTACGTCGAAGAGGGGAATCGCGCCCAGGCGCTGGACGTCTGCCGAAAGGCGCGCGCCCTGGGGCGGGAATCTCCCCGGCTCCTGGAGCGAATCTCGGCGCTTGAGCGCGAAGAGGCGGAATCGCCCGGGTCTTTGCCGCCCGATGGCCCGGAAGAAGGGGAAGGGGAGCCGCTGCCCGCGCTTTCCTTCGCCGACCGGGAGGTCGTGAAAGCCCTGGAAGGGTGGCTGGCGGCGCTGCGGCGGCGCAGGGCGAACGCATAGGCCGCTCGCGCGCGTCGGGCGGGCCGCCCGTCGTTTGAAAACGGAGGCGTGGGCCGCCGGGCGACGCCCGGAGTCCCCGGCTTTTCAATCTCTCCATCCAGCAAGCGAGCGTATCCGGCATGAGGCAATCCGCAAGAGAGCAAAAGCCGTTCTCCGGCATGAGCGTCGGGGAACTGTCCATTCACGCCATCCGCGCGCTGTCGATGGACGCGGTGCAGAAGGCGCGCAGCGGCCACCCAGGAGCGCCGATGGCCCTGGCGCCGCTGGCGTATGAACTGTGGAGAAACCATCTCCGCTACAATCCCCGAAATCCCGGATGGTTCGACCGGGACAGGTTCGTGCTCTCGTGCGGCCATGCGTCGATGCTCCTTTACGCGACGCTCCATCTGACCGGCTACGACCTTTCGCTCGATGAAATCGTCCGTTTTCGCCAATGGGGAAGCAAAACCCCGGGGCATCCTGAATACGGGCTGACGCCGGGGGTCGAGACCACCACGGGCCCGCTCGGCCAGGGCTTCATGAACGCGGTGGGCATGGCGATGGCCGAAGCGCATCTGGCGAGCGTTTTCAACCGGCCGGGCCACGAGATTGTGGATCACCGCACCTACGCGCTCCTGAGCGACGGCGACGTCATGGAGGGCGCGTCGCACGAGGCGGCGTCCCTCGCGGGGCATCTGGGTCTGGGCAAGTTGATATGCGTCTATGACGACAACCGCATCACCATCGACGGAGAAACCGCGCTGAGCTGCTCCGACGACGCGGCGAAGCGCTTCGAGGGCTGCGGCTGGCGCGTGCTGAACCTGGGCGACAGCGCGGAGGATTTGCCGAAAATCGCGGAAGCCCTCCAAAGCGCGAAGGCGGAGGCGGATCGCCCCTCGCTGATCATCCTGCGCTCGCACATCGGATACGGCTCGCCCCGGTATCAGGATACCGCGCGCGCCCACGGCGCGCCGCTGGGGGAGGAGGAAGTCGCGGCCGCGAAGCGGAACTACGGCTGGCCCGAAGACGAGGCGTTTCTGGTGCCGGAGGCCGCGGCCGCCCACATGGGGGAGGCGGTCGCGCGCGGCGCCGCGCTCGAGGAGGATTGGAACCGGCGATTCCGGAAATACGAATCGGAGCACCCGGAGCCGGCCGCGAGGCTCAAGGCGGCGATCGCGGGCGGCCCCCCCGCCGGCTGGGAGAGCCGCATCCCCCGGTTCGACCCTGCGGAGGGCGCGCTCGCCACGCGCGCGGCGTCCGGCAGGGTGCTGAACGCCATCGCGTCCGCCGTCCCCTGGCTCATGGGCGGGAGCGCGGACCTGGCGTCTTCCAACAACTCGCTGATCAAGGAGTCGGGCGATTTCGCCAGGGGCGCCTACGCCGGCCGCAACGTTCACTGGGGCGTCAGGGAGCACGCCATGGGGGCGGCCTGCTCGGGAATGGCCCTGCACGGAGGCGCGCGCCCCTACGCGGCCACCTTTTTCGCGTTCACGGACTACATGCGCCCGGCCATCCGCCTGGCCGCGCTGATGAAACTGCCCGTCATTTACGTGATGACGCACGACTCCATCGGCCTGGGCGAGGACGGCCCGACGCACCAGCCGATTGAGCATCTGGCGTCGCTGCGCGCCATGCCGGGCCTCACCCTCATCCGGCCATGCGACGCGAACGAGACCGCCGCGGCCTGGCGGGTGGCGGTGGAGCGCCTCGACGGCCCGACCATGCTCGTGCTGACCCGGCAGGGCCTGCCCGTCCTGGAGCGTTCCGGGGGGGAGGGAGCGGACGCGCTGGCGCGGGGCGCCTACGTCCTCTCGCCCGAGAAGGGAGACTCCCCGGAGGCCGTCCTGATCGGCACGGGTTCGGAGACGCATATCGCCCTGGCGGCGCGGAAGGAGCTGGCGGCGGAGGGAATCGACGCCCGCGTCGTGAGCATGCCGAGCTGGGAGCTTTTCCGGGAGCAGCCCCGCGCCTATCGGGACGCGGTTCTTCCCCCGCAGGCGAAGGCGAGGGTGGCGGTTGAGGCGGGCGCGACCATGGGCTGGCGCGAGTGGGTGGGCGACGGCGGCGCCGTCATCGGGCTGGACCGCTTCGGCGCGAGCGCCCCCTGCCAGGAGATATACGAACGCTTGAACCTCACTTCCGCGAACGTCGTCGAGCAAACGAAGAGCCTCCTCGGTTCGTGATCGCCCGCCCGATGCTGAATTCAGGCGAATATGCGCGAAATCGAGCGAAAAGGCGTCGAAAAGAAACAAATAGCGATACGAAAACGGCGCATCTGAAGCCCGTATAAGTGGTTTATTCGCAAGATTTTATCGCTGAAGCATGAGGCGCGCTCCCGGGCTTTTTCACGAATTCGCGCATATTGAAAACCGCCCCGCGGCGCGTCCGCCCGCATTGGATGGCCCCCGCCTCGCCCGCGCGTTTTCCGTCTCGAATCCCGTTCTCCGGTCTGGATTTTTCCCGCGCGGTGGAGTAGAATCGCTTCTTTGATCCGCATTGACGAGGAGCGAGAGGCGTTGAGAAAAAACAGGCTGTCCTGGCGGCTGGTTTGCGCGGGCGCGCTGATTCTGCTCGCCGCGGGGCTGGCGCTGAGTCCCGTCGTGAATCTCGCCGCGAGCGAGAAGGGCGCGTATTCGGAGCTCAAGGCCTTCACCGAGGTGCTGAGCCTGATCGAGGAGAACTACGTCGAGAAGCCGGACGCCAGGAAGCTGATTCGCGGCGCCATACACGGGATGCTGCGCACGCTCGATCCCCATACGAGCTACCTGAACCCCGAGTATTTCAAGGAGATGCAGGTGGAAACCTCGGGCCGCTTCGGGGGCCTGGGCGTGGAAATTTCGATTCGGAACGGCGTGCTGACCGTGGTGACGCCCATCGAGGACACCCCGGCCTACGAGGTCGGCGTGGAGGCGGGCGATCAGATCATCCGCATCGAGAAGGCGTCCACGAAAACCATGACGCTCCAGGAGGTCGTCAAGCGGCTTCGGGGGAAGCCCGGCACGAAGGTGACGATCACGGTGAGGCGCGAGGGCGAGAGCGAGCCGCTCGAGTTCACCATCACGCGCCGGATCATTCGCATCAAGAGCGTGCGAAGCCGGATGCTGCCGGACGGGATCGCCTACATACGGATTCGCAGCTTCCAGAGCTCCACGGGCCGGGAGGTGCGGAGGGCCCTGTCGTCGCTTCAGGAGGAGGGGGCGAAGGCGCTGGTGCTGGATTTGCGCAACAACCCGGGGGGGCTTCTCTCCCAGGCGGTTTCGGTCTCCGACGTCTTTCTGAAAAGCGGGAGCCTCATCGTCGAGACGAAGGGCCGCATGTCGAATCAGGCGCATCGCTTCACTTCCACGACCGGGGCGCAGGGCGGGAGAATTCCCATGGCGATTCTCGTGAACGCGGGAAGCGCCAGCGCCTCGGAAATCGTTGCGGGCGCGCTCCAGGATTTGAAAAGAGCCAAAGTCATCGGGGTCAAGACGTTCGGAAAAGGCTCGGTGCAGACCGTCGTGCCGCTCTCGGACGGCTCCGGGCTGCGGCTCACGACCGCGCTCTACTACACGCCGAAGGGCAGGCTCATCCAGGGCGAGGGCATCGAGCCCGACATCGTGACCGAAATGACGAAAACCCCCTCTCCCGGCGCGCGTGCCCTGCGGGAGAAGGATCTGCCCGGCCATCTGCCCGGCGCCGCCTCCGGGAAGAAGGAGGGAGAGCCGGAGGATGACGCCCCGGGCGGCGCTCACGCCCGTTCGCCCCGGATTCCCGCCGACGAGAAGAAGGATGCCCAGCTCGAGCGCGCCGTGAAATATCTGAAAGATTCGTTCTTCAAAAAGAAAATGGGCGCCTGAACCTCGCCGGAAAAGCGGGTGGAGATGTTTTTCAGCTTCCGCCCTTCGAGAGGGGTAAAGCATGTCAATAATGACATACGAGATGACTGAACTGGACCAAACGAAACCCAAAGGCCGGCCTCAAGGATGGTTGGCTGGCAAGACGCCGAGTGGTAAATACATGATGATCCGGATTTCTGAAATTGTAGGAGTATACGGAAAGTGGGAAGGGCCTAGCTATATTCTACTGCCGGGTAGCGATTGCGTAAAAATACTGATGCCTCTTGCCGATGTTGTGGAGAAAATACAGCACTTCGGGGAGCCTGATCCTCCTTCCCCCACCCACAGGGTGGCCAAGGCCATAGCAAGGCTTATCGCTATTGGCAAGATGGTTCTGCATTTGTTCTTTCGTTTCACTTTCCGCAAAGCGAACGGGACGGCTTGCGGGGAACACTCCTCCTTGAAGCTCGACAAAACATAGAGCAACTGCGCCAGCGAGGAGAGAACGATGAAAAGTATCAAAAGCATTCTGGCGGCCGCGGCCGTTCTCATCATGGCGTGTTCGACGCCCGCGTCGGCGGAGGTCTGCAAAATCGAGGAATTTGTTTGCCGCGAATCGCCTCGTGGTATGTTTATATTAGAAGGCACATCCACTTGTTACAGAGGGTCGATGCTTCTCCGCCTCTATAAAAACGCGAGGTACATCGGGAACGCTGAAAGCATAGTTTCTAACTACGCTTTCAATGTCCCTGTAGGGATCAGGAAGGAAAATCGCAAGTCGCTCAACATTAAATACAGCATTACGAGTATTCACAGCTCCGGGAGACCGCATATTTTCAAAATCCATCCTCCTTGTTGGAAGTGACGCCTCCGCGATTATTTCCCGCCGCCTCGTTCCCGTTTGATGGCGCGATATATTCATGAAGCCGACTCGATTTGCCGGCTCGGCCAATGATTTGAGAGGAAGAAAGTGCGCATCCTGGGCGTCGAGACGAGTTGCGATGAGACGGCGGCGGCCGTTCTCGAGTTTTCGGAGAGCGCCGCCCCAAGGGTCTTGTCCAGCGTCGTGGCCTCGCAGCATGAGATTCACGCGCGTTTCGGCGGCGTGGTTCCCGAACTGGCGGCGCGCCGGCACGTGGAGATGATCGCCCCCGTGATGGAGGCGGCTTTCGCGGAAGCGGCGGTTTCCACGCGGGAAATCGAAGCGGTGGCGGTGACGCGCGGCCCCGGCTTGGTGGTGTCCCTGCTCGTGGGCCTGTCCGCCGCGAAGGGGCTGGCGTGGAGCCTGGGCGTTCCGCTCATCGGCGTTCACCATCTCGACGGGCACGTTCACTCTCTCTTTCTGCCCTCGGAAGACGGGAGCGTCGCCCCGCCCCCGTTTCCTCACCTGGGTTTCGTGGCGTCGGGCGGGCACACGGACTTCTACCGCGTGGACGGACACGCCGAAGTGACGCATTTGGGAGGCACGCTCGACGACGCCCTGGGCGAGGCGTATGACAAGGTGGCCGCCGTCATGGGGCTGGGCTATCCGGGCGGTCCGATTGTGGATCGGCTCCACGCGGAGTTTTTGCGGAGCGCGGGAGAAGGCGCCGACCCGGTGGAGTTTCCCCGACCGCTTCTCGAGGACAGGCCCTACGCCTTCAGCTTCAGCGGGCTGAAGACGGCCGTGCTGAATTATCAGAAGGAGCGGGGGCTGTATTCGAGCGATCGGACCCTCCCCCCCTGGGCGCGTCCCCGGAAGGTTCCCGAAGAGACGGCGCGCGCGGTGGCCGCAGGGTTTCAGGAAGCCGCGGCGGAGGTCGTGGCGGAGAAGGTGAGCGCGGCGGCGCGGAGAGAAAAATTGTCTGCCGTCTCCGTGAGCGGGGGCGTGGCCGCGAATTCGCATCTGCGCGCGCGGCTGGGCGAAAGGGCCAAAAGGGAGGGCTGGTCGCTCCATTTCCCGGCGCGCAGGTTCTGCACGGACAACGCCGCGATGATCGCCTGCGCCGGAGGTTTTAGGCTATTGGAGCGCGGGCGCGGCGATTTCACGAGTTTCGCGGACATGGATGCGGATCCATCCTGGGAACTGGAAGAGGCGGCGAATGCGTAGCGTTTTCAGGGGGAAAGCCTGATGCGTCCCGAAGAAGCGGGCCCCGACGTCCGCGAAGCGCCTCCCCATGAGGCTCCGCCGCCGCCCGAGGGCTTCGATCGGCCGCTCGACGTAGGCGGGGTGGCCATCGGGAGCCGTCTCCTGATGGCGCCCATGGCGGGCTATACGAATCTGCCCTTCCGCTCGCTGGTGAAGGCGCACGGCGCGGGAATGGTGGCCACCGAGATGGTGAGCAGCCAGGCTCTGGTGCGCCGCCACGAAAAAACATACGCCTTGATGCGCAGCGAAGCGGCGGAAAAGCCGGTTTCCATCCAGTTGTTCGGCTCGGATCCCGTCCAGATGGGCGAGGCGGCGGCCATGGTGGAGGAGGCGGGCGCCGACGTCGTCGATCTCAACTGCGGGTGTCCCGTCAAAAAGATAACGAAAAACCGGGCGGGTTCCGCCCTCCTGAGATATCCCGAACGGGCGCATGAAATCGTCTCGGCCATGGCGCGCGCCGTGCGCGTCCCCGTGACGGTGAAGATGCGCACCGGCTGGGATACCGTCGAAAGGGAGACGGCGGAGGTTTTCGCCAAAGCGGTCGAGGACGCCGGCGCGCGGGCCATCACCGTTCACGGCAGAACCCGGCGGGCGATGTTCAGCGGCGCGGTGGATCTGGAGGCCATCGCGCGGGTGAAGCGCGCGGTGAGGGTTCCCGTGATTGGAAACGGCAGCATTCTGAGCCCCCGGGACGCCATGATGATGATTCGCCGCGCCGGCGTGGACGCCCTGATGATCGGGCGCGGCGCCATCGGGAATCCGTGGATTTTCTCGCGCCTGCTGGCCTGGCTCGAAACGGGGAAACTGCCCGGGCCGCCCGGCCTGATGGAGCGGAAGAAAACGGCGCTGCGCCACTTCAGGAGCCTGCGGGACGCGCTGGGCGAGCGGCTCGCCGCGCTGCACTGCCGAAAGCATCTGCCGGCCTACGCGAAGGGGCTTCGCGGCGGATCGGCGATGCGGGAGGAGGTGAACCGCGAGAGCGACGTGGACGCCATCCTCCGGCGGGTGGAGACGTTCTTCGATGGCCTCGCCTCGCGTCCCCGGGCGATGGAAGAGGGGCGGAGCGTCCATGCGGCTTGAAGGCAGGAGGGCGTTCATCACCGGCGGCGGACGGGGCATCGGCCGGGCGATCGCCCTCAGATTCGCGGACGAGGGCGCGGACGTGGCCGTGGCGGCGCGAACGCGCGCCGAAGTCGAATCAGCCGCGAAAGAAGCGGAGCGCAGGGGCGGGCGGGCGCTCGCGATCGTCTGCGACGCGGGCGAGCCGCGGGACGTGGAGAACGCGGTTCGGCGCGCGGAGCGGGAGCTGGGGGGCGTCGATATTCTCGTCGCCAACGCGGGCGCGCTCCTCCACGCGCCGCTCCACGAGACCACGAACGCCCTTTGGGACGAGATGATGCGCGTGAACCTGAACGGCGCGTTCTACGCCTTTCGCGCGGCGATTCAGGGGATGACGGGGCGCGGGTGGGGCCGCCTCATCGCCGTCAGCTCGGTGTCGGGCAAGATCGGCGGGGCGAACCGGAGCGCCTACCACGCGGCGAAGCACGGCGTTCTGGGGCTGGTGCGCTCGGTCGCCCTCGAGGTGGCGGACAAGGGGGTGACGGTGAACGCCATTTGCCCCGGCTTCGTGGACACGGCGATGATCGCCGGGAGCCGGGAGGACTTCGCCCGCTACGCGGGGAGCGGGGAGAGCGGGGAGGCGGCGATGAACCGCTTTCGCGGCGAGGTTCCGATGGGCCGCTTTCTCGCGCCGGAGGAGGTCGCCGCCATGGCCGCCTATCTCGCCGGCGAGGAGGCGAGCGGCGTCACCGGACAGGCCTGCACCATCTCCTGCGGCGCGGTGCAGGCGTAGGGGAGAGGCGCCCGGCAAGGCGTCCGCAGGAGACGGCCGCCTCCTTGATGCCATTGCCCGAATGAAGGATGTTATTAAGGGGATGGGCGGGGAGCGGTTGCGGCGTCGAGAGCCGCTCGCCTGAATGCATGGGAGAATGATAAAATGAGCGCAACCCCGCAACCCCGCTAATAAACCAAACGTCGCCCCCCGCACGATATTCACGGGGGATAATCTTCCTATCATGCGAAGTATGCCGTCGAACTTTGTCGATCTGATTTACCTTGATCCTCCGTTCAATAAAAACAGAAACTTTGCGGCTCCAATCGGAAGTAAGGCGGCGGGCGCGGCTTTCAGGGACACTTGGACGCTGGACGACGTAGATCAAAAATGGCACGCGGAAGTCGATGAGAAAAATCACGCGCTATACACCATCATAGACGCCGCCGGGCAGGCGTGGCACAAATCCATGAAGGCGTATCTCATCTACATGGCGATCCGCTTGATTGAAATGAAGCGAATACTGAAAAACACGGGCAGTATCTACCTCCATTGCGACCCGACCGCTTCCCATTACCTGAAAATGGTCATGGATTGCATTTTCGGAAAAGAGAATTTCAGGAATGAAATAGCGTGGTATTACACTAATTCAGGGGGGAGGGGAAAAAGGCAGTTTTCCAAAAAGCACGACATCATTTTCTGGTACTCAAAAACTAGAAATTACTTTTTCGACGGCACGAGAGATGGCGAAAAAAGGGCGGCTGGCAAGACTTCCAAAGGGGGCCGAATTTTCCAAAAGGATGGAAAAACCTATCAACAGATATGGTCTAGAGGAAAATCTTATACATATTGCCTTGACGATGACAGAATAGCCGATGATGTTTGGCCAATACAGCCAATTCCGCCACATGGACGAGAACGCCTAGGATTTCCTACCCAAAAGCCCCTAGCACTCCTCGAAAGAATTGTTAAAACGTCATCTAATGAACGTGATTTAATCCTAGATCCTTTCTGCGGATGTGCCACAGCCTGCATCGCGGCCGAACGCAATAACCGAAAGTGGATTGGCATTGATATTTCGGGCAAGGCGATTGAACTTGTCAAAACCCGCATGGCGAACGAACTGAGACTATTCTATGACGTGGACCACCGCACGGATGTCATGGAGCCAGCCTCAATTGAGGAACGAACGGACGAGGAAATTCAGACTCCATACAATTCCAGGGAAAACAAGGCAAAACTCTTTTTTGAGCAGGATGCCCGATGCGCTATCTGCGGGCATTCCCCCGGCGTCAGGATGATGGAAGTCGATCACATCAAGCCGAGATCGAAAGGGGGAACGGACGATATTTCAAACCTTCAGTTGCTTTGCGGGCCGTGCAATCGCCGGAAAAGCGCGAGGGATGATCAAGCGTTCAGGGGCTATAAGGCCGAGGAAGCTATCAAGCAGTTGGCGGCGTCGTTCAGTAACAACGATGATGACAAGCGCGAGGGGCTGGAAAACGCTTTCCTTGAAGTGCTCAATATAATGAAGCGCCGCGATTTGGACTGACTACCACGTATGGAGCAGATTTTTCATTCAAGAAACTCATCGCCGAAGGTCGATTGATTTCATCTAATTTCGCGTTTGCTCGATCGCTCCGCCGTCGCTCGCCTCGCGCGGCGCGACCGTCCCGATGAGCCGGATTTTTCGCTCCCGCACCGAGAGGGCGAACAGTTCGCGCCGCGCGTCGCCGTCCGCGCCCATGTCCGTCCGCCCCGTGACGCCCTCGAACCCCTTGAGGGCGGCGAGATATTCCCGGACCTGCTCCCTCGTCCGCGCCCCCCGGGCGATCGCCGAGAAGATGATGCGCGCCGCGTCGTAGCCGAGGGCGGAGAACAGGTCGGGCTTTCTCCCGAACCTGTTTTCGTATGCGCTTGAGAAGCGCGCGATTTTCGGATCTTCCGAA
This sequence comes from bacterium, assembly GCA_965242545.1. Classification (GTDB taxonomy): domain Bacteria; phylum UBA8248; class UBA8248; order UBA8248; family UBA8248; genus Bin107. The sequence goes on along the minus strand of OZ251456.1, from coordinate 1,718,186 downwards.
TCGGCGAAGAACCCGACGACGAAGACGGCGCCTTCCACGTAGCGCTCCCCGCGCTCGATCAGGCGGGGGCTGTTCCAGCCGCTGCCGCCCAGAAGCCGGACGCCGCGCACGTTGTAGAAGGGCAGCTGCGGCGCGATGAGAACCGCCTTGTCGTGACGGGCGGGAACGAAGAGCGCCTCGAAATCCGGTCGGGTTTCCAACAGGGCCGACTTGTCGAGGCCGAGCGAGAGTCTTCTTCTCGCCAGCTGCCGGTCGTCCATCCCGCCGAGCGCGCGCATCTGCGCCCCGAAGTCGTTCGCGCTCTCGGGAAACGAAACGATTTTGACGACCTCGCCCCCCAGGTTCTCCGCCGTCCGCGCGAAGGCGTCGGTCATCTCCTCTCCGTCCCGGTTGTCTGGACGCAAAACGGCGAAGCGCCGGACGCCCAGGCGTCGAACGGCGTAGGCGGCGGCGCCTTGCGCCTGCTGGCGGTTCGTGAGCGAATTCCGGAAAATCCAGGCGAACTCCCGGTTCATGCTCATCCGCGCCGCGAACGGCGTGAGGAGCGGCGTTTCGAGCCGGTTCGAGATTTCGGCGGCGGATTCCGTCGCCCCGGTCAGGAGCGGGCCGAGGAGGGCGACGACCTTTTCTTTCGTGATCAATTCGGTCGCGAGCCGCGCCGCCTCGCCCGCGGATTGCGCCGCGCTTTTCGTATCCCGAACCGCGAGTTGAATCCGCAGATCGGGTCGCTGCGCCAGGCTGTGGCGAAGCGCCACCTGGATGCCCTGGTAGACGCGCGCCCCCGCCGAGGCGGCGGGGCCGGAGAGCGGCAGCATGATGCCCACGCGCCCGGCATGGACGGCCGGGAGCGCGTGCGGTTCGCGCGCCGCGCTTTCGGCGGCGGGCGTTTTCGCGCCGTCGGGAGGATCATCCCGTGCGGCACCGGGGCGCTTCTTCCGTCCGCCCCTGCGCGCCAAAGCGGCCCTCAGACGCGGGCCCGTCGGTGAGCTCGCGAAGCGACCGGCCGCCGCCCGCAGCTGATGCGCCGGGATTTCTTCCGCCAGCCTCTCGATGCGTTCGAGAAGCGCGTTTTTCCGATAAATTTGCGAATCGCCCGCGATGGCGCGCGCGTAGGAGAGCAGGGCGGGAAAGGCGTCGCCGCGCTTTTCATACGTCGCTCCCAGAGAGGCTTCGAGCAGGGCGCGTCTTTCGGGGTTGGTCTCCCCGCTCAGGCTGCTTCTCAGAGAAATCCACGCCTGTTCATGGCGGCCGGAAGCCTGGAGCGTCAGCCCGAGGTAAAACGCGCTTTCCGAATAGAGGGGCGAGAGGGAAAATTTCTCCTGGAGACGCTTCAGGTTTTCAACCGCCGCTTGCAGGCTTCCCCGCCGGAGCTCATGTTTTGCGATGTCGAGCAATACCCGATCGGTTCCTGGGGCGCGCGGCGATTTTTTCAGAATCTCCCGCAATGAGCTCAATGATCTTTCCGGCGATGCCGGAACGGGCGCGGACCAGACGCCGCGGCCGGCGGCGAGCGCTTTTCGAGGATCCCCTCCGGGCGCTCGCCCTCCCTTCTCCGTCGCTCCCGCGCTTTCGGCTTTCGATTCGGGAGCGGGCGCCGCTTTTGGCGCGAGCGGGGGAGCGGTTTCTTTGGAGGCGGGCGGCGCGTCCGGGCGAGGCGGCGATCCGCATCCGGAAAGGAGCGCTATGGCGAGAGAGGCGCTCAACGTGAGTTTCAGGGTGATGGTCGGCATTTTCTTCATTTCTCGCGGGTGAAGCGCGTCAGGCGGGAGGGTAGAAACTGCATGATGGCGTGTCAAGGCGCGGGAATCGCGCGGCTCGGAGGGGCATCTCCCGGGAGGGATGGCGTCTTGCCCCCGTTCGTCAGGGAGGCGTCATCCGCCGCTGACGGACAGGTCAAGCGGCTGCGGCGCGCAAGAGGCGCTTTTGGTGATTCGTGTGTATGATGGTTCCGGTTTTCACGCTCGCTTCGGCGCCGATTCGCTGTTTTGGCTTCCTTTTCCCGATAGAGAATTATCGTGTCCCCAGATTCGACGTATCCTTTGGCCATCGACATCGGCAGTTCCGCCGTCAAACTGGTTCAATTCGGCAGGCGGGGAGGGCGTCTTTTCCTCTCCCGCCTGGGCGCGGCTTCCCTGTCGCCGGGCGCCGCGCGAGGCGGCTTCGCGCGTGACGCTGAGGAGACGGCTCGGGTGGTGGAGGGCTTGATCTCCGCCGAGGGGGTGGAGGACAGGAGGGTGGTCGTGGCGCTCCCGGGCGCGGCGGCGATGCTGAAGACCGTGCTGCTGCCCTCGGAGGAGGATTTTCCCGTCATTGACGCCCTGGAGGCCGAAGCGTTGCAGGTGCTGCCCGTCTCCCTGGGTGAGGTGCGCTTGTCCCATCTGCGAATCGGCCGCCTGGAAAGGCCGGGCGGGAGCGTGGATGAGCATTTGATGATCGCCGTGAGACGAAAGCCGCTGGCGAAACTGCTCGAGCTGCTCGGAGACATGGACTATGAGCCGGTGATAGTGGACGTGAACCTTCTGGCGCTGGAAGGCGCTCTTGAACTCTCGGGAATGCGCCGGGAAGGAGAGACGATCGCCCTGGTGGACATCGGCGCGTCCGAGACCCTGGTGAACGTGGCGCGCGACGCGCACACTTTGATCACGCGGGCCATTCCCTCCGGCGGAGCGAGGGTGACGAAATCGCTGGCGAATCGCTTGAGCGTTTCCCGGGAGGAGGCGGAGGCGATTAAACTGGGGGACGCCTCGCCATCGGATACGCGCCTCGTCGCCGACGTCATCGAAGAAGAGATGGAGGAGCTGGCCCTCGAGCTTGAACGAACGTTCCGGCTGATGTGGCGGATTTCCTCTGAACGGCGCGTAAATCGGGTGCTTTTGTCCGGCGGCGGCGCTTCTTTGCGGGGGTTGCCGACGCATTTGGCCGCAAGGCTCGATTTGCCGGTGGAAGTCCTCGATCCGTTTCGTCGCGTCGAAGCGCCCGCGGAGCGGTTCGAGCCGCATTTTATGGAGTCGCTCGCCCCCGCCGCCGCCGTCGGCGCGGGTCTGGCGTATCGCGCGGTGGAGGCTGGATGAAAAACATCAGGGTTCGTTTCGGGGCGCGCTCCTACGCGATTCGCATCGGAGCGGACGCCCTTGACGGCGTCGGCGAACTCTCCCGCCGCCACTTCAAGGGCGGAAGGGCGCTTGTCGTCACGGACGACAACGTCGCGCCGCTCTATGCCGGGAAAACCCTGCGCTCGCTCGCGCGATCGGACGTTGAGGCGGCCTTGCTGAGGATTCCGGCGGGCGAGAGGAGCAAATCCCTCCGGCAGCTGTCGAGAATCCTGGACAAGATGGCGTCTTTGAAGCTGGACAGAGACTGCGGCGCCGTCGCCCTAGGCGGCGGCGTGGTGGGCGACGTCGCCGGATTCGCGTCGGCCGTTTTCCTGAGAGGCGTTCCTTATATTCAGGCGCCGACGACGCTTTTGGCCCAGGTGGACAGCGCGGTGGGCGGCAAGACGGCGATTGACCACAAGCTCGGGAAAAACCTCGTGGGCGCGTTCCATCAGCCGATAGCCGTAGTGAGCGATACCTCGTCCCTGGAAACCTTGCCGGAGCGCGAGTTCAGGGCGGGGCTGGCCGAAGTGGTGAAGCACGCGGCTGTTGCGGATGGCCGCCTTTTCGCCTTTTTGGAAAAGAACGAGGCGCGGATTCTCGGCCGAAGCCGGGACGTGATGGAAAGAGTCGTCGCCTCGAATTGCCGCATCAAAGCCAGGATCGTCGAGCAGGACGAGCGCGAAGCGGGGCTGAGGCAGACGCTGAACTATGGGCACACGCTCGGCCATGCGGTGGAGGCGTTGGCGGGCTATTCCGGGGCGCTGCTGCATGGAGAAGCCGTCGCCATCGGCATGTCCGCGGCGAGCCGCATATCTTGCCGGATGGGGTTTTGCGCATCCGGAGAAGCGGAGAGATTGATCGCTTTGCTGGAGCGTTTCGGACTGCCCACGAGGATGCAGGAGCCGCCGAAGCTGCCGGTCCTGAAAAAGCTGCTCGCCAGCGACAAGAAAACCCGCCGCGGGAGTCCGCGTTTCGTTTTGATGCGGAAAGTCGGCGAGGTGGAGCTCGGCGTTGAAGTCCCGGCCCGTTTGTGGCGAGGCGCCCTCGCCGGATCGTGACGCGCCGGGCGGCTCTCGTTCGTTTGCGGACTTCATTGACGCCGGCGCCCGCGTTTTCTACCATCTTTCATCAGAGTCCGGGCGGGCGTGGCGCGCGCCGTTCCTTGTGAGTGAATCCGTGAGAATACTTCTTCTGAACGGCCCGAATCTCAATCTGCTGGGAAAGCGCGAGCCTGAAGTGTATGGCGAGACCACGCTGGCCGAGCTCGAAGCGGCCCTCATCAAGATGGCCGGGGCGGAGGGCGTGGATCTGGAATGCTGTCAGTCCAACGTGGAGGGAGAACTGATCGACGCCCTCCAGCGCGCCGGAGGCGCCAAGGCGCGTCAAGCGGGCGCGGCGCCTTCCGGGGAATGCGTGGCCTGCGTCTTCAATCCGGGAGGATACACCCACACCAGCGTCGCGCTCAGGGACGCCATAGCCGGACTGAATATGCCCGTTTATGAAGTGCACGTCTCCAACGTCCTGAAGCGCGAGGAATTCAGGCATCGTTCGATGATTGGGGCGGTAGCGGCGGGGACCATCATCGGCTACGGACTCGAAGGCTACGCTTTGGCTTTGCGGGCGGCGATGGATCGTCACGTCAAAGCGTTGAAATTCCCGCCGGAGGCGTGATGAAGCGGCGACTGCGCGCCTTGAGGACGGCGATGCGGCGGCGCGGCCTGTCGGCCCTTGCCGTGACGGACATGAAAAACGTCCGCTACCTGACCGGATTCACCGGCTCGGCCGGCGCTTGTCTGGTTTCCACGAGGAGCGCCGTTTTCATCACAGATTTCAGATATCGGGCGCAGGCGGCGAAAGAGGCGGCTCCCGAGTATCGCCGCGCCGAACATTCCTCCCTCATCGAAGGTCTCGCGCGGGAGATGAGGAGAATCAGGGCCGACGCGCTCGCCTTCGAGGAGGATCGCCTCACCTACGGCGCCTTCAGGCGAATGCGAAAACTCGCCAAGGGGGTGCGCTTGAAGCCCACCTCGGGCCTCGCGGCGGGCTTGAGGCTTCGCAAGGATGCGGGCGAAATTCAGAAATTAAGGCGGGGCGCCGGGATCAACGCCGAGGCGCTGGGCGATGCCGTGAACGCGATTCGTCCGGGGCGGGCCGAATCGGAGATCGCCCTCGACCTGGAAGCCGCGATGAGGAAGTGGGGCGCCTCCGGCCCCGCTTTCGATACCATCGTCGCTTCCGGCCCGCGCTCGGCCCTTCCGCATGGCGTCGCCTCGTCGAGAAAGGTTAAAAAAGGGGATCTCGTCACCATTGATTTCGGCGCCGTGGTGTCGGGCTACCACGCGGATACGACGCGCGTGTTCTCTCTGGGCAAGCCTTCGCCCAAAGGCGAGAAGATTTATCATATCGTTCTCGAGGCCCAAATGGCGGCGGTCGAAGCCGTGAGGCCCGGCGTGAGCTGCGGGCATGTCGATAAAGCCGCGCGCGACGTCATCAAAAGGCGCGGCTACGGCGACGCTTTCGGGCACGGAACGGGGCACGGGCTGGGGCTCGACATCCACGAGGCTCCCCGGCTTGGTCCGGGCGTGAAGGAGGAATTGAAGCCGGGCATGGTGGTGACGGTGGAGCCCGGCATCTATCTTCCCGGCTGGGGCGGCGTCAGAATCGAGGACATGGTTCTCGTCACCGAGCGGGGCAGGCAGGTGCTCACCCGTTCGATAACGAAGGAATTGATTGCTTTATAGGGTTTCGTCCATCGCCAGGAGGTTTTTGACTTCATGCCCTCGACGAGTGATTTTCGCAACGGACTGAAAATTGAACTGGAGAACGAGCCTTTCGTGATCGTGGAATTCCAGCACGTGAAGCCCGGAAAAGGCGGCGCCTTCGTGCGCACCAAGCTGAAGAATCTGAAAACTGGCCGCGTTTTGGAGAAGACGTTCCGCTCGGGCGAATCCGTCGGAGACCCCCGGATCGAGCAGAAACAAATGCAGTATCTCTACAGGGACGGCGATGTCCTGTATTTTATGGATACGGAGACGTATGATCAGACGGGACTGGGAGCGGAGAAACTCGGCGACAGCGTCAATTTTTTGCGTGAGGAGACGGTGGTTGATATTCTTTTCTTCAAGGGCGACGCGATTTCCATCGAGATGCCCACGTTCGTAGAGTTGGCGATAAAGAGGACGGAGCCGGGGCTGCGGGGCGATACGGCGACGGGCGCGACCAAACCGGCGGAATTGGAAACGGGCGCCACGGTCGTCGTGCCCCTGTTTCTGAATGAGGGCGATGTCCTGAAAATCGACACGCGAACGGGCGAATACATCGAGCGCGTGAGGACGGAGTAGCGGCGCGCCTCCTCGCGTCAAAAATCTTGCGAAACGCCTTTGCTTGTTGTAAAAAGGCTGTGTTGCCGGAAGATTGCGACTGTCCGCGAAGTTGGTTGCCGGGGGCGAGGCGGCCTTCGACCAGGCGGGCCATCGCTCCTGACCGGGATTCCGAATCGCTTGGCTTGAATGAGGAGGAGGTTCCAGGATGCTCAGAAAAATGTCGTGCTTTTTGACCATTCTTGCGGCCGCCGCGTTGATGGGTTCGACCTCGCAGGCCGCGTCCACGCTCAGGATTGGGGTGGCCGGTCCGCTCACGGGCGATCAGGCGGCGTTCGGCGAGATGCTGAGGTTTGGCGCGACGCTCGCCGTCGAGGAATGGAACGCCAGGGGCGGCGTGAGCGTCGGCGGCAAGAAGATGAAGGTAGATATTCTTTGGGGTGATGATCGCCACGATCCGAAAGAAGGGGTGGCGATAGCGCACAAGTTCGTGAATTCGGGCGCCGTCGGCATCGTCGGCCACTTCAACAGTTCGGTCTCGATTCCGACGTCCACCGTCTACGCGGAAGCGGACATCGTTCAGATCACCCCCGCGTCCACGAACCCGAAGCTCACCGAGCAGGGGTTCGAGACGGTGTTCCGCGTTTGCGGTCGAGACGATCAGCAGGGGCAGGTGGCGGCCGACTACATTGTGGACGTCCTGAAGGCCAGGCGCGTGGTCATTCTTCACGACAAGACGACTTATGGCCAGGGCCTGGCTGACGAAACGAAGCGTTTTCTGGAGAAAAGAGGCGTGAAGCCCGTTTTCTACAGCGGGATCGTCCAGGGCGACAAGGACTACACGCCGGTCTTGACGGCCGCCAAGCAGAAGAGTCCGGAAGTGGTCTATTTCGGGGGCATCCACCCCGAGGCCATTCTGCTGGTGAAGCAGATGCGCGAGCGCCTCGGCATGAAAGCGGCTTTCATGAGCGGCGACGGCATTGTCACGCCCGAGTATTACAAGATTGCCGGCAAAGCCGCCGAGGGGACCTATCTTACGTTTACGCCGGATCAGAAAAAAATTCCGGCGGCGCAGAACATGATCAGGAATCACCGCAAACGCTTCGGCAAGGACGTGGGCGCCTATACCATTTACAGCTACGTGGCCGCCAACATGATATTGAGTTCCATCCGGGCCACGAACAGCACGAAGGGATCTGAAGTCGCCGCCCACATTCGGAGCCGGGAATGGCAGACGGCTTTGGGGAAAATGCAGTTCGACAAAAAAGGCGACGTTCTGGAGAGCCCTTACGTGCTCTGGCGGGTGAAAGGCGGGAAATTCGTGGAATTGAATTAGATGACGCATCGTCGTGATGAGTGAGGGGAGGGGAGGCGAAAGCCTCCCCTTCTTTTTGTCCCGCAGCGGGCCTTGAAGATTTCTCCATGTTTGCGCAACAGCTGGTGAATGGTCTCGTCGTGGGCGCCGTATACGCCCTCATCGCCCTGGGCTATACGCTCGTCTACGGAATCTTGCAGCTTATCAATTTCGCCCATGGCGAAATCTATATGATAGGCGCGTACGTGGGCATCGCCGTTTTGGCGGTGCTGGGGAGCATGGGCCTCACGCAGACGAGCCTGGGGCTGAGCATTCTTCTTGTTTTTCTCATCCCGATGATTTATTGCGCCGCGTATGGAATCACGCTGGAGCGCGTGGCCTACCGCCCGCTGCGCGGCGCGCCGAGGCTGTCCCCGCTCATCAGCGCGATCGGCATGAGCCTCTTTCTGCAGAACTACGTTCAGGTCGTCCAGGGGGCGCGCGACAAGGCGTTTCCCGATTTGCTGGCTTTGGGGAGCTTTCAACTCTTCGGCGCTTACGTGAACGGCCTTCAGATTTTCATTTTGATTCTCTCCCTCGGCCTGATGGCGGCTCTCCAGCTCTTCATCAAGAAGACGAAGCTGGGCAAGGCCATGCGCGCTACGGCCCAGGACAGGATGATGGCCTCGCTCCTCGGCGTGAACGTGAACAGGGTGATTGCGGCGACGTTCGCCATCGGCTCCGTTCTGGCCGCCGTGGCCGGCGTGATGGTCGGGATGTACTATGGGCTGGTGAATCACCACATCGGTTTCGTGGCGGGGCTGAAGGCGTTCACCGCCGCCGTTTTGGGAGGCATCGGCAGCGTGACGGGAGCGCTCCTGGGCGGCTTTCTTCTCGCCCTGTTGGAGAGTTTCTGGGCGGGATACGTGTCCGCGGTCTATAAGGATGTCTTCGCGTTCGTCATCCTGGTCGTCGTTCTCATTTTTCGGCCCGAAGGAATTCTGGGCGGCTCGGGCGAGTCGGATTGAACATGAGCGCATACGCCAAGGCTCCCTTGATCGGCTTGTGGTTCTCCTTTCTGGCGCTTCCTCTCGCGGGCTGGAAAAACAGCCTGTGGATAGGCTTTGGCTGCGCCGTCCTCGTCCTGGCGGCGGGTTTGGCGCGGGCGGGCGCGCAATCCGGACTGCTGGCGGGCCCCGCCCGAAACCTCAAGGAGAACCTTTCATCAGCCTGGGATTTTGTCGGGGAAAAATCTCTCGACAAGCGGTATTGGGGCGTTTTCCTGCTGTTTTTGACGGCGCTGCCCTGGATGCTCGATCGCTATTCCACCGACGTGCTCGTCCTGACCGGCATCTACGTCATGCTCGCCCTGGGGCTCAACGTGGTGGTCGGCTTCGCCGGCCTCCTGGATTTGGGCTACGTGGCTTTTTACGCCGTGGGGGCTTATTCCTACGCGCTGCTGAACGCCTGGATCGGGCTTTCCTTCTGGCCCGCCCTGGGGATGGGCGTCGCTTTCTCCGCGCTGTTCGGGATTTTGCTCGGAATTCTCGTTCTGCGCCTCCGGGGCGATTACCTGGCGATAGTCACGCTGGGCTTTGGCGAGATCATCCGCCTGGTTCTGAACAACTGGGACAATGTGACGCAGGGCCCGAACGGCGTTTTGGGCATCGGGCGCCCCTATCTGGGCGAAATGCGCCTCTACAAGCCCATGCATTTTTTCTATCTTGTTCTCGCTCTGTGCGTCATCACCATCTTCATCGTGGATCGACTTGACAAAAGCCGTCTGGGCCGCGCCTGGGCGGCCATGCGCGAGGACGAGACGGTGGCCGAGTGCATGGGCGTCAACATCGTCTACGCGAAACTGTCCGCTTTCGCCTTCGGAGCGGCCTGGGCCGGATTCGGCGGCGTGGTTTTCGCCGCCAAGCAGACCTTCGTCTCACCGGAGAGTTTTACGTTTTTTGAATCGGTGATCATCTTGTGCATGGTGGTGCTGGGCGGCATGGGGAGCATTCCGGGCGTTATACTTGGCGCGCTGATTCTTACCGTGCTGCCGGAGTTGCTGAGGGAGCTGACGCTTTTCCGGCCCATGCTCCTCGGCGGCGCCATGGTGCTCATGATGGCGCTGAGACCCCAGGGATTTCTCCAGGCGAAAGGATCGCGCCATTATCATCACGCCGCCGAGGAGCCTCGAAGCCGGGCGGAAGCGGGAAAATGATGGAGAAGGCGCGTCTTTTGGAATGTCGCGGACTGACGCGGCGCTTCGGCGGCGTGGTGGCTCTGAACTCTTTGGACCTGGAGGTCAACGCGGGCGAGGTGCTGAGCCTTATCGGGCCGAACGGCGCCGGCAAGACGACGGCCTTTAACGTGGTGACGGGCCTTTTCCCGCCCACGGCGGGCAGCGTCTCGTTCGAGGGCCAAAGCATCGTCGGGCTCAAGCCGAGCGCCGTCACAAGCCGGGGCATCGCACGCACGTTTCAGAACATTCGCATATTCCGCGGGATGACGGCGCTGGAAAACGTCCTGGTCGGGCGGCATTCGAAGATGAGCCAGGGGCCCATCGGGGCGATCCTCCGACTGCCCGGGATGGTCGCCGAAGAGCGCGAGGCGGTCCTGGAATCCATGGATCTGCTGAGGTTCACGGGCATCGAAGCTTATGCCTCGGGCATGGCGGAGACGCTTTCCTATGGGGATCAGAGGCGCCTGGAGATTGCGCGCGCCCTGGCGAGCGAACCCCGTCTCCTGCTGCTCGATGAGCCTGCGGCCGGCATGAACCCGCGTGAGAAGGTCATCTTGAATGAACTCATATTGTCGATTCGAGAGCGCGGCGTCACCGTTTTGTTGATCGAGCATGACATGAAGGTGGTGATGGGCATCTCGGATCGCGTGGTGGTTCTGGACCACGGGGAGAAGATAGCGGAGGGAACCCCGGCCCAGGTGAGACGAGACCCCAAGGTGCTGGAAGCCTATCTGGGAGCTTCTCATCATGCTTGAGTTGAGAGACGTTCATTTCTATTACGGTCACATTCATGCGCTTCAGGGGGTATCCCTGGAGGTGCGCGCCGGACAGGTCGCTTGCCTGATCGGCAGCAACGGGGCGGGCAAATCCTCCACCCTGATGGCGATCTGCGGCGTCAACGCCGCGGCCAAGGGCGAGATATTGCTCGAGGGCGAGAGCATTCACGACCGGGATACGGATGAAATCGTGAGGCGCGGCATTTGCCAGGTTCCCGAGGGCAGGCGCATCTTCCCGCGTCTCAGCGTGCTGGAAAATCTGGAGATGGGCGCTTTTTTGAGAAACGACGCCGGCGGAGTGAGAGACGATCTTGATTACGTCTGCTCGCTGTTTCCCGTTCTTCACGAGCGGCGCGCCCAGAAGGGGGGCACGCTCTCCGGCGGAGAGCAGCAGATGCTGGCCATCGGCCGCGCGCTGATGGCGAAGCCCAGGCTTCTTCTGCTCGATGAACCCTCGCTCGGGCTGGCGCCCAGGATTGTCGAAACGATTTTTGACGTTCTCACGATCGTTCGGGATGAGGGGACGGGCATTTTTCTCGTTGAGCAGAACGCGCACCTGGCGCTTGATTTCTCGGATTGGGCGTACGTGATGGAAACGGGGAAAATCGTCATGGGCGACAAACCCGACGTCCTGCGAAATTCGCCCGCCGTTCGGGAGGCCTATCTGGGCGAATAGAACGCTTTTATCTTGGCCTTCAGCCGTTGATCAGCTTGGCCTTTCGGGGGGCGAAGGTCTTTCATCCTTGCTCAACGAGCCGCCAGGCCCTACACTTTGGCCAAATCCTGTTCGCTTGCGCCGTCAAGGGAGGAGCTTCGATGCTATACGAAATGCGCGTATACACGCTGACCGTGGGAGGCGTGGCCGAATTCGAGGAGAATTTTTCAAAGGTCATCGACAAGAGAAACGAGATGTCCCCGATTGTGGGATTCTTTCATACCGAAATCGGGAATCTGAACCGCGTCATGCATATATGGGCGTATGAGAGTTTGGACCACCGCGCGGAGGTTCGGGCGAAAACGGTGGCCCTGGACTGGTGGCCGCCGCCCAACGGGCACCTGATTCTGGAGCAGGAAAGCAAGATTCTATCAACCCCGCCGTTTCGGAAGGAGCCGCGCCAGGGAGCGCTGGGGAGCGCGTATGAATTCAGAACCTACACCGTTCAGCCCGGGAAGATGAACGAAGTCGTGGGCCGATGGACCGAGCATATTGCGGCGCGGGAAGAGCTCTCTCCGTTGGCGGCGTGCTTCATGACCGAGATGGGTCCGTTGAACCAGTGGATTCACGTCTGGGCGTATGAAGACATGAATCATCGCGCCGAAATTCGCAGGAAAGCGCATGAACTGCCGAACTGGCCCCCGGGCTCCCGCCCGTTTCTGAACAAGCAGAACTCGGAGATCTGGGCGCCCGCTTCCTTCTCGCCCATGCGCTAGGCGAATCGCTCGCTACCCGTTCGTGAACAGATAGGCGAGCGAGAGCGCGCCCGCTCCCCAGCAGTAGAAGCGGAAGCGGGCGAGGTTGCCGCCTCTCACGAGTTTGATGAGCCAGCCCAGGGCGATGGCTCCCACGATGGCCGAGGCGGCGGCGCCGACCGCATAGGGAAGCAGGTTTGCGGCGAGAGTCCCTTCAAAATCTTTTATCTTCAACAGGAACGCGCCTGAAATTGCGGGCGCCGAGAGCAGGAAGCTGAAGCGGGCGGCTTGTTCGCGTTCGATTCCGCGCATGAGGGCCGCGACGATGGTCGCGCCTGAGCGCGAGATGCCCGGAATGATGGCGAACGCCTGGAATATGCCGATGAACAAGGCGTCTTTCGGCGTCATCCGGGATTCGCCTCGGTCCGCTGCCCGCTTTGGTCGGCCGAGACATAAAATGCCGCCGGTGAGGAGCAGCGCGCAGGCGGCGAGTTTCGGGGAGGCGAACATTTTTTCGATGAAGTCAGCCAGGAAGACGCCAGCGATTCCCGCGGGGACGGAGCCGAGCATGAGAAGCCAGCCCATTCTGGCTGCGCCTTCATCCGCATCCTTCCCCATCAGGGACGAGGCCCATGCTCGCGCAATGCGCCACAGGTCTTTCCCGTAGAACGTCAATACGGCGGCGAGCGTGCCGATGTGGAGCAGGATGTCGAACGCCAGCTCGGGTTCGCTGAGGCCGAGAATGCTTTGGCCGAGAACGAGATGTCCCGAACTGCTGACCGGCAGAAATTCGGTGAGGCCTTGAAGGATGCCCAGGACGAGGGCGTGTTCCCAAAGCATATAGGTTTTCCGGCGGGCGGTTTACAGAAATTTGTTCCGGTTCAGGTTTTTGACCATCTCGCCGATCCGCTGCGCGTTCTCGCTCGAACAGATGAGAAGCGCATCGTCCGTCTCGACGACGATGATATCCTCGACCCCGATGGCGGCGACGAACTGTTTGCTCGACCGAACGATGAGATTGCGCGCGTCGATGGCTTTCGTTTTGCTTCCCTTGGGCAGCATCCAGATGCTGCCGGCCTCATCGCGCGGCAGAACGCCTTGAAGAGCGGGCCAGGCGCCCAAATCGCTCCAGCCGATATCGGCCGGCAGGACGACGAGGCCGCGCGTTTTCTCCATCACCGCGCGATCGATGCTGATGGATTCGCACCGCTTGAAGAACTTGGAGAAAGAAGCGGCGTCTCGCTTCTGATACGCGGATGAAGCCTGGCGCAGCGATGCGCTCGTCCGGGGCAGGTGGACGCCGAGCTCGTCGATCACGCGGGTCGCCTTCAGGATGAAGATGCCGCTGTTCCAGTAATGTTTTCCAGAAGCCGCATACTTCCGAGCTTGAGCGAGAGGGGGTTTTTCCCTGAACCGCTTTACGGCGAACGCCTCGATTTCTCCCGGGAGCGCGAGGCGTTGCTCACGCTCGATGTACCCGAAGCCGGTTTCAGGCGATTGGGGTGGAAGCCCCAGCGTGACGATGGCGTCGCGTTCGCTCGCCAGCTCGGCGCCCGCTTTGATGAGTTTGCGGAACGCTCTCGTCTTGCCGATGAAGTGATCCGCCGGAAGCGCGCACATCAGCGCGCCCGGCTCCCGTGATTCGATGAGATGGGCCGCCATGCCGAGGCACGGCGCCGTGTTCCTCGCTTCCGGCTCGTAGATGACGCCGCCTTTGGGCAAATGGAGGTTCGCCAGAAATTTTTTATGCGCCCCGGACGCCATGATGAGCGTTCGCTCGGGCGGGGCGAGGCCTTTGATGCGCCGGAGCGTGAGTTCGAGAAGCGACGGCCCAAGGGCTTTCGAGGGCGCGCCTCCTCCGGGGGGCAGAAATTGCTTGGGCCTCGATTTCCTGCTCACGGGCCAAAAGCGCGTTCCCGAGCCTCCGGCCATGATGACCGCCCAAAGGGCTCCGCTGTTCCGCCTGGCCACTAGAAGATTCCCTTGAAGAGGAGAAAGCCGCCCAGGAGCGATACGATAAATAGAACGGTCAGCAAATTAAAGTAGCGCTCGATGAAACTCCTCATCGGAGAGCCGAAGCGATGGATGAGCGCGGCTTCGATGAAAAAGCGCGCCGAGCGGCTGAGAATGGACATCAGCAGGAAAACGGGAAAGCTGATTTGGAACGCGCCGGCCGAAATGGTGAATACCTTGTAGGGAATCGGCGTGAAGCCGGCGATGCCGACCGCCCAGGCGTCATAAGCCCGGTAGTATTCCTGGACGAGTCGATATTGCTCGCCGACGCCGTAGAGCGCGATGATGGGCTCGCCGATGCTCTGAATGAGGTAGAGGCCGATGAGGTAGCCGAGTATCCCTCCCAGGACGGAGGAGACCGAACAGACGGCGGCGTAAAAAAACGCCTTGCGCGGCCTGGAGAGGGCCAAGGCGACGAGAAGGGGGTCGGGCGGTATGGGGAAAAAGATGGATTCGGTGGTCGCCAGGATGGCGAGGGCGGGGACGCCCCAACGGGAATCCGCCCAGCTCAACGCCCAGTCGTAGAGCGCGCGAAAGCTACGCATCTGGCAAGGAGACGACGGGGTATTTTTTGAGCTCCTCATAGACTTCGCGCTGGTATGTCTCCAGAGAAGCCTCGTCGCCCGCTTCGAAGCGCATGACGAGGACGGGCTGCGTGTTCGAGGCGCGGATGAGACCCCAGCCTCTCTCGAAATTGATGCGCGCGCCATCGACCTCAATGGTTTCGTATCGGTTTTTGAAGTGATTTTTGAGTTGTTCGACGATCCCGAATTTCTCCTCGTCCGGACAGTCAACCCTGATCTCGGGCGTGGAGACGGAAGCGGGGATTTTCGAGGCGCGCTCGGCGAGCGTTTCCTCCGAGGCGCAAAGCAGGTGCAAAAGCCTAGCCGAGGCGTAGATGGCGTCGTCGTAGCCCAGATAGCCGTCCACGAAAAAGATGTGACCGGAGAGTTCGCCGCCCAGGGGGGCTTTTTCTTCCATGATCTTCGCGCGCACGAGCGAGTGTCCCGTGGCGCTCATCACCGGGCGGCCCCCCATCTCCTTCACGGCGTCGGCCAGGCGCGATGAGCACTTCACGTCGAAGACGATGGCTTCCCCCGGATGGCGCGCCAGAATGGGCGCCGAGAGCAGGATGAGCAGTTCGTCTCCCCAAATGATTCTGCCCGTGGCGTCCACCGCGCCGATGCGATCCCCGTCGCCGTCCAGGCCGATACCGATCTCGGCGCCCGTTTGCCGGACTTTCGCTATCAGGGATTCGAGGTTTTCTGGCGCCGTGGGATCGGGATGGTGATTCGGATACTCCCCGTCGGGTTCCGTGAACAGCTCCACCACGTCGGCGCCGATGTTTCTCAATACCCGGGACGCCGCCGCGCCGCCGATGCCGTTTCCCGCGTCCAAAACCACTTTGATGGGCCTTGAAAGGGCCAGATCTTTCGAGGCCCGCTCGATGTATGCGCCTCGAATGTCGATTTCGGTGAACGTCCCCGGGGTTTCGGCCCTGTGAATCCGGCTCTCCGCGATGATTTTTCTGATCATCTGGATTTCTTCGCCGTGAATCGCCTCGCGCCCCCGGGTGATCTTGAAGCCGTTGAATTCAGGGGGGTTATGGGAGCCGGTGATTTGCACCGCCCCCGATACGTCGAGGTGATGCGTCGCGAAAGAAACCACCGGGGTGGGGACCATGCCGACCCCGATGACGTCGCAGCCGGAGGTGGTGAGTCCCTTTTGAAGAGAATCATAAAAAGCGGGCGAGGAAAGGCGGTTGTCCCGCCCGATGGCGACGGCGCCTCCCCGTTCGCCCCCCAGGTGCGTCCCGAGAGCGCTTCCAATGGTTTCGACGACCTCGGCGGTGAGGTCGCTTCCCGCCACGCCCCGGATGTCGTATTCCCTGAAAATCAGAGGATTGATGCTCGCCACGCAAAACTCCCGTCCCGGGCGTTCAGCCATTGTCCATGAAACGGGCGGATTATTGCACCCCCTCATCCGCCGGGCAACTTCGCTTTTCCATGCCGCCTAGTGTTATTGCGGCTCCTGAGCGGGTATAATGAGCGCCTCGCCCTTCCGCGCGCGTCACATGGCGCAGGGTGTCGGCTATATGAAGCATCGTTGAGTTCTCATCCGCATGTGCCGGGAGATTTTCGATTTGACAGCAGGCGTTGGTCCATGGGTCGAGCGGTTGATGATAAGAATCGGACGCTTTTTCGTGGGCCTTTTGGTGCGCGTATTCACGAAGCCCGAAATCATCGGAATGGAGAACATTCCCTCTGGCGGAAGGGTTCTTTTCTTGAGCAATCACATCTCCGCCCTGGACGTCCTGGTGATACCCTGGATCATCTACTTGAAATATCCCGAAGAGTTGATTCGCCAGGCGGGAAAGGAAGAACTTTTTGAAATCCCCATCGTGGGCTGGATATTGCGCAAATGGCGGGGTTTTCCAATCAAGCGAGGCGGGGCGGACAGAAAGTCCATCCGGATGATCGAAGAATATATCAATGAGGGAAAAGTCATATTGTATCCGGAAGGGACGCGGAGCAGGGACGGGCGCCTCGGCCGAGGGAATCGAATGGTGGGACGAATCGTTAGAAACACCACCCCCACGGTCATCCCCGTCGCGCTGAAGGGAACCGACCATGTGATTCCGGTCGGAAAAACCCTGCCTCGCCGAGGGGTCAAAATTGAAATAAGATTCGGCGCGCCTGTGGATTTGAGGGATGAATACGCCATGAGCGACGCGAAAGAGGCGAGCCAAAGGATTATCGACCGCGTGATGAGGGAAATTTCCGCGCTTCGCGACGGCGGGCGCGGCGCCGAGGCGAGGGGCGTCCAGGGTGGGTAGGCGTCATTATTCGAAGCCGCGGACGTTTGCGTCTATCTTGAGAGAGTTGCGCGTAGACGAACCGTGGGGCGGGCGGCTGGCCCGAAATTTCGTATTCCGGATCTGGCCGAAGGCCATGGGCGAGGGCATCTCCCGGGCGGCGCGGCCGGTTTTCCTCAAGAAGGATTGCCTGCACGTGGAAGTCGGAGACTCGAGCTGGCTGTATGAACTCGAGACTCGGAAACGGGAATTGCTCGCGAGAATCAATGAGCATCTCGATGATTCCCGTATCGGCGACATTCGCTTCAGATTGTCGAACGCGGGCCTTTCGCTTGACGATGGCGACGAGGCGGGCGAATCGGCGCCGCCTTGCAGAAAAGCGGAGCCAATCTCCCCTCGCGATGACGCCGCCATTGATAGCGCCATTGCCGATGTGGGGGATGAGCGCCTGCGGCAGGCGGCGGAAAAACTCATCCGCCATATTCGGGCTCATGAGAATTCCTTGCAGTAGGCGTCGAAATTGCCGGGGAGAGCGCGTCCCATGCTGAAATTTTACGGCGCAGTCACGTTGTTCCTCGCCCTGGTTCTATCGGGATGCTCGGCGCGGGAGCCCAAGGTGACGCTCGCGCCCAGGCTTCATGCCCTTCCGGCCGAAGTAAAAGGAGCGGCGAAGTCCTATTTTCATTTCATCGCCGGGTATCGGGAAGAGCTGGGCGGCAGCCTGAAAGAAGCGGGATCGTCTTACTTCGAGGCGGTGAAAAGCAATCCTGATTCCTCTTTTCTGCTGACTCGTCTGGCGTCAATCCTTGTCCGGCAGGGAAAATTGACCGAGGCTGAAAAGTTTGCGCTCAAGGCGACGGAACGGGACGCCCGAAATCTGGAGGCCCACTTTGTTTTGGGGGGCATTTACGCTTCCCGGGTGAAACTCGACAAAGCCGTCGCCACGTATCGAAAATTGCTGAAGATAAGCCCGGGACACCAGGAGACGCGCCTGCTTTTGGGGACCGCCTATCTGGAGTTGAAGAAATATCCTGAAGCCGCCGAAACTTTCGAGGCGCTCGTCGAATCGGGGAAAAGGGCGGTGCTCGCCAGGTATTATCTGGCGCGAGCCTACGCCGGTTTGAAAAGGTATGGAGAAGCGGAGAAGGAAATTTTCAAACTTCTCGCCCGGCAGCCGAGGTATACGCGAGGGATGCTCCTGCTCGCCGGAATCTACGAGGCTCAGGAGAAATTCGACGAAGCGGAGTCCGTCTACAAGAAAGCGCAAGAAATAGAGCCCGCCAATCGGATCGTTCGCTCCCGTCTGGGGCGGCTTTATATCCGAAAGAAGAAATTGAAGCGGGCTCTGGCGGAATTCAAAGCGCTCAGTTCGGAAGAACCCGGCAATATGAGCGTTCACCGGACCTTGGGTTTTTTGCGCTTCGAGCAAAGAGAATTCCAGGACGCGCTTCGGGAATTTCGATTCGTCCTGGGAAGAAACCCGAAAGACGAGATGGTTCGCCGGTATGTCGCGGCGATTTATCAAGAGTTGAAGCAGTATGCGCGCGCCGAGGAAGAGCTGCTCGAGTTGTTGGCGCTGCTGCCCGAGTCGTTGAACGGGCGCGTTCAACTCGCCCGCTTATACGCGGA
This sequence comes from bacterium, assembly GCA_965242545.1. Classification (GTDB taxonomy): domain Bacteria; phylum UBA8248; class UBA8248; order UBA8248; family UBA8248; genus Bin107. The sequence goes on along the minus strand of OZ251456.1, from coordinate 1,699,598 downwards.
TCGGAAAAAATGGGAAAAGGCGGATGAGGTGCTGGTTCAAGCAGAAAAGCACCACCCCGAAAAGGCTCGCCCGTCTTATGCGCGCGGCCTGCTCCTGGCCAGACAAAAAAGGTTCGCCGAGGCGCTCCCTCGCTTTCAAAGGGCGGTGAAATTAAAGCCCGGCGACATGGATTATCTGTATTCCCTCGCTACGACGTTTTACGAACTGAAGCGATGGGACGACGTGGAGGCGGCGACGAGGAAAATCATCCGGAAAGCCCCAAAACATGCGGACGCGCTGAATCTGCTGGGCTACATGTTCTCCGAACTGGACAAGAACCTGGACGAGGCGGAAAAGCTGCTGGCTCGGGCGTTGGCGATTGAGCCGGAGAACGCCGCTTTTCTCGATAGCATCGGATGGATTTATTACCGCCAGGGCCGCTTCGAGGAAGCGCTCGCGAAGGTGCGGCACGCGGCGACGAAGATGCCGGAAGACGCCGTTATCCTGGAGCATCTGGGCGACATCTACCTGGCCTTGAATGACGCCGGGAAAGCGCTTCTGTATTGGAGGCGCGCCTCCAAGGCGGACCCGAAAAACGAAAAACTGAGAGAAAAGATTCAGAATCACCTCAAGAAAGAGAAAAAGCCCCTCATGTAGGGGTCTTTGATTCTCTGAATACTTTGTTGCGGCGTTCGTTTGTTTTTTCCGGGTTTTCCCGATTCCCCTTCGTCAAGGATGGTTGGTTTTGCGTGCCTTGCGCCTTTCTCTGGCGTTCCTGTGCCTGGGCTTGGCCGGTTGCGTCGGCCATGAGGCGGGGGACGTCCCGCGACTCGAAGTTTCACGCGCCGAAATGTTTGCGAAACTGCGGCAAAGAAGATATCCCGGCGCATATCGCGGCGTCGTGTCCATGCACTTGCGGTTTTCCGGCGAGCAATCGGAAACGGGATTTGCGAATCCCCTGGTTCCGGAGGGCGCGTTTTCCGGCAGCGCTGTCCTGGTCCTGCGGGGGCCGGATTCGCTCCGTCTCGAACCGCTCTCGCTGTTCGGCGCGCCGCTCATGGTCGTTGTCACGCAAGGGGGATCGTTTCGCGCCTATTCCCCCTCGCGCAATGCGATATACGTGGGCAGGGCGGACAGACGGGGGATTGAGCGGATACTGGGCATCCCGCTGGATAACGGGGTTTTCGTGAAACTCTTGCTGGGAAATTGGCTGGCCATATTCGGCGATGAGAATAATTTTGATTTCAAGAAGCTGAAATCGGCTTATCTGCTGGCGTCGAGAGGGGAGTTGAACAAGTCGGTTTCGGGGTCAGTCACGCTGGGGCATCGGGATTGGCATCCCCTGAAAATGGAAATTCAAACGCGGCGGGGGAAGATACGGATTCGCTACGGCGCGTTTTTCCGAAACGGAGGCGTGTGGCGCCCCTCCAGCGTGGAGATTGTCGGGCCGGGCGGGAAGAATCGGCTCCACGTCTCGTATCCTTCGGAAGAAGGGGCGGTCAATGCCGCGCTTCCCGATGAATTGTTTCGGTTGACGCCGCCTCGAGGCGCCGAAACAATCCGGCTGGGAGGTTAGCGTTCGTGGGCGGCGGGGATGCTCCTGGATGCGTGAGCGTAAAAACGCCCGCGAAGCTCAATTTGCGCTTGAGAGTTTTGGGCCTGCGTGAGGACGGTTATCATGAAATCATCACGTGGATGCAGCAGATATCGCTTTATGACGAGATTCGCATCGAGCCATGCGAAAAGAGGATTCGCGTGTATGCGGATCGGGCCGACGTTCCGGCCGGAGGGAAGAACATCCTCCATCGGGCGGCGACCGTTTTGAGAGAAGCGTCGGGGCGCGAGACGCTTGGCGCCCGCATCTATTTGAAAAAGAATATCCCCGTGGGCGCGGGCCTGGGCGGAGGCAGCGGAAATGCGGCGGGCGCGCTTTGGGCGTTGAATCAGGTATGGAACTTGAAGATGCGCAAGGCGGAGTTGGCCGCGGTCGCCGCGCGCGCGGGATCCGACGTGCCGTTTTTCCTCCACGGGCCGGCGGCGGTGTGCCGGGGACGGGGCGAGCGGGTCGAGCGGAAAGAAGCCTTGAAGAGCGGTTTGTTTTTGCTCGTCAAGCCTCCATTCAAACTATCCACCCGCGACGTTTATGCCTGGTCTCGGGAAAAATTGCGGCGAGAGAGGCGATATTTCGACAAGAACAGGGTCTCGCCGCGCATCCGGCGGTATGAATATGGCAATGATTTGCAGGCAATCGTTTTTCCAAAATTTCCTGTCCTGGAAAAACTGTGCGATTTGCTCGTTCGCCACGGCGCGCGCAGAGCGATGATGAGCGGAAGCGGCTCGACGATTTTCGGCCTTTTCCGCCGCAAAGAGGAGGCCGAGCGGGCCGCCGCCGCTATAGAGAAGAGCGAAGGGTGCGGGTGTTTTATCGCCAGGCCCCTGCGGGAGATGTTTTTGAGCGAAAAATGGCAAAAATCGGATAAAATTCGCAAAACTTGAAGAGAAATAAAAGGAATTTCTCGGCCCGCCGCTTGCCTCTACCCGGAAAATCGAGTATCAAAACCGCTCTTCATGGTCGAATTTTACAATAAACGCAGTATGCGGATGCGGGACGGTGACGGAGAATCGGCTGAGAGTATTTGGCGGGCGCTCGAACCCGGGGCTCAATCAGAGCATTTTCGATTCTCTGGGCATTCGGCCGGGGCTGATTGAAATCATCGACTTCAGCGACGGCGAAACGTTCGTCCGGATACAGGAGAACATCAGGGGGGCGGACGTATTCGCCGTCCAGAGCCTGTGCACCCCGGGGAATGCGAACCTGATGGAAATGCTCATCATGATCGATGCGTTTCGGCGCTCATCGGCCGATCGCATCACCGCGGTGATCCCCTATTTCGCGTATGCCCGTCAGGATCGAAAGGTGCAGCCGCGCGTGCCGATCACCGCAAAGCTCGTCGCCAACCTTCTGGCCGCGTCGGGCGCGAATCGCGTGATCGCCATGGATTTGCACGCGGGGCAGATACAGGGGTTTTTCGATATTCCCGTGGACCATCTGTATTCGGCGCCCATCATGATAGAGTATTTCAAGAAAAAGGAGTTGAAGGACCTGGTTGTCGTTTCGCCCGACGCCGGAGGGGTCGAGAGGGCCCGGGACTACGCGAGGAGGCTGAATGCGGGATTGGGGATTATCGACAAGCGGAGAGAGCGGGCGAACAAGTCGGAAGTGATGAACATCATCGGCGACGTGAAAGGCTGTGATGTTTTGATCGTGGATGATCTTTGTGATACGGCGGGCACCATGAGCCAGGGGGCCGACGCGCTCATGGAAGCCGGAGCGCGGCAGGTATACGCCTGCTGCACCCATGCGGTTTTATCCGGTCCGGCGATGGCGAGAATCGAGAAGTCGAGCATCGTCGAATGCGTGGTCAGCAATTCGATACCGCTTTCGGAGAACGCGAAGAACTGTTCTCGCATCAAGGTCTTGGGGCTGGGGATGCTTTTGGGTGAAGCGATTCGCCGCATTCACGAGAATGCTTCCGTCAGCAGTTTGTTCAAGTAGCCATTCTGATAGCCGGCGAATATCTGGAGCGGGAGAAAGATGGACAATTTATTCCTCTCGGTGGATAAAAGAGCGCAAACGGGCAAAAGCGGCGCCCGCGCGGTGCGGAAAGCCGGAAAGATACCGGGCGTCGTCTACGGAATAAAAGAGCCTACGCCGTTGACCATCGAACCCAAGGAGCTGGAGGCTTTGCTCGGCACGCGCGCCGGGGGCAATGTCGTTTTCCAGTTGCGCGTCGAAGGCGAAGCCGACTCGGAGCGTCCGGTTATCGTCAAGGAGCTTCAGCGCGACTCGATGAGAGGCATGATCGTTCATGCTGATTTTCTGGAAATCCGCATGAACGAGAAAATTCAAGTCGCCGTGCCTCTCGCCCTGGTCGGTGAGTCGCCCGGCGTGAAGCTTGGCGGCACTCTCTCTCAACTGATGAGAGAACTCGGAATCGAATGTTTTCCGAACGCCATACCGGAGCAGATTGAGGTTGATGTCGCCGAAGTGAACATCGGCGACGTGGTCCACGTGCGCGATCTGCGGCTTCCCGAAGACATTGGTTTGATGGCTGATTCCGATGAGCCCGTTTTGACGGTGCTTGCTCCCGTTGAGGAAGAGGAAGAAGCGCCCGAGGATGAATACCTCGAAGGGGAAACGGGCGAGGCTGATGCGTCGGCGTCCAAGGCTACGGACGATGAGGGGGACAAGAAGGCTGAATCCTCCGCCGAGGAATCCTCCTGAGCCGTTAAGTGAGCATGAAGCCGGGGATCGGATGGCTGCCGCCGCTTTGATTGTAGGTCTGGGCAATCCCGGCACAGAGTATGCGCTGACGAGACACAATCTGGGATTTTGGGCGATAGACAGGATGGCCCGCGCCCATCGCATATCAATGGACGGCTCGAAATGCCATGCCGTTACGGGGGGAGGGTCGCTGCGGGGCTGGAGATTCATGCTGGCGAAGCCTCAAACGTTTATGAACTTAAGCGGCAAGGCGGTAAGAGCGCTCCTGACGGGAGAAGGATTGGAGCCCAAGGATTTGCTCGTGATTCACGATGATATGGATATTGAGCTCGGCCGCGTGAAGCTCAAGAAATCAGGGGGAGACGCGGGGCACAACGGCGTCGGCAGCATCATTCACTCGTTGGGCACGGACGCTTTTTCTCGCTTGCGGATCGGGCTGGGGAGACCGCCGGACGGGGTGAGCGGCGCGGACTGGGTGCTGGAATCTTTCTTGGATCATGAATTGGAAACGGTGGAACCCGGCGTTGACGAGGCGGTTCGCCGGGCGTCTGACTTTGTGGCCGGCAGGTAGATGCCGAATCCATTTCGGCATGGTTTGCTTATGAGAGAAAAATCACCGTCCGGATGTTGCGCGCGCAAACAGGCCCGTCAAGGGGGGAGGAAAGGGAGATAATGGTTGCTTTCTCGAACATGGCCGCAATCTTCGGGGTTGCGGGATTGATTCTGGCGGCGGCGATTTACGGCTGGATTTCACGGCAATCCGACGGCAACGATTTGATGAGGAAACTCGCCGGTCAGATCCATGAAGGCGCGATGGTGTTTCTGAAAAGAGAATACAAGATTCTCGCGATTTTCGTCGTGGTCGTCTTCATTCTCCTGAGCGTCGCCATCTCCCCCAAAACGGGCGCGGCGTTCATCGTCGGCGCCATCTGTTCGGTTCTCGCCGGCTTTTTCGGCATGAACGCGGCGACGAAGGCGAACGTGAGAACGGCGGCGTCGGCGAATTCCGGCGGCGGCCAGGCGGGCGCGCTCTCGATGGCGTTCTTTGGCGGAACCGTCATGGGCCTTTCCGTCGCGAGCCTGGGACTTTTGGGCGTGGGCGCGCTGTTCTGGTATTTCGACGTGCTCAAGAACGCCGCGAACGTAAGCGTCATCAACGGCTTCTCGATGGGAGCCAGCTCCATCGCGCTGTTCGCGCGCGTGGGCGGCGGCATTTTCACCAAGACGGCGGACGTGGGCGCGGATCTCGTCGGGAAGGTGGAGGCGAACATTCCCGAGGACGACCCGCGAAATCCGGCCGTTATCGCCGACAACGTGGGGGACTGCGTGGGCGACGTTGCCGGCATGGGAGCCGATCTGTTCGAGTCTTACGTCGGCGCCATCATTTCGACGATATTCATCGGCTCGACGATAGGCACGGCGCTGGGCGCCAACAGTTCCGCGGCGATGGCGCTGCCTTTGCTGCTCGCCATGATGGGCTTGATTTCCTCTTCCATCGGCATCGCCTCGATGAAGGCGCTGGCCTCGAAAAATCCGGCGGTTGCGCTGAGGAGCGCCACCGGAATCGCGACGGTCATATTCGTCATCCTGGCTTATTTCATCACGAGCGGCCTGGGGCTCAAGGGCGGCGTGTTCGGCTCCGTTCTCTTCGGTGCCGGCGGCGGCATCCTCGTCGGCTGGCTGACCGAGTATTACACCGGAACGGGCGGGAAGCCCGTCGGCGAGATCGTCGCCGCGTCCGAGACCGGGGTCGCCACGAATATCATCGGCGGCTTCGCGGTGGGCCTGGAGAGCGTGTGCGCTCCCTTGATCGTATTGGCGGTCGTTACCCTGGTTTCAAATGGCTGGGCGGGTCTTTACGGCATATCCATCGCCGCCGTGGGAATGCTGGCGACGATTGGAATCACCATGTCGGTCGACGCCTACGGGCCGATCGCCGACAACGCGGGCGGCATCACGGAAATGAGCGAGCTGGGGCCGGAGACGCGCCAGATTACGGACGGACTGGACGCGCTGGGAAACACCACGGCGGCCATCGGCAAGGGGTTCGCGATTGGCTCCGCAGCTCTGACGGCGCTGGCTTTTTACGCCGCATACACGAAGGCGGCCAATCTGACGCAGATTGATCTCACGCAGGCGAAAGTTGTCGCCGGCATGTTCATCGGGGGCGCGATTCCGTTCCTGATCGGGGCGCTGACCATGAAATCCGTGGGCAAGGCCGCGTTTATCATGATTCAGGAAATCAGGCGGCAGTTCCGCGAGATTCCCGGCATCATGGAAGGGACTGCGGATCCGGACAGCGCGCGCTGCATCGACATCAGCACCCAGGCCGCTCTGCGGGAAATGGTGGCTCCCGGCGTTGCGGCCGTCGTCGCTCCCATCGTAGTGGGCTATTTGATGGGCAAGGAGGCTTTGGGCGGAATGCTCGCGGGCGCCTTGCTCTCGGGCGTCCTCGTCGCTTTGCTGATGGCGAACGCCGGCGGCGCCTGGGATAATGCCAAAAAAGAAATAGAGGACGGCAAACTCGGCGGCAAGGGTTCTGAGGCCCATAAAGCCGCGGTCGTGGGCGATACGGTGGGAGATCCGATGAAGGATACGTCGGGACCGTCGATGAACATCCTGATCAAGTTGATGTCCATCGTCTCCCTCGTCCTGGCGCCTCTTTTCTGATGAAGTCGGGCGGGATTGAAAGTCGAAACGGCTCTTGCCGGATCATTTGAAGAGGCTATGGTTCGCCGGGGGCGCATGTGCTAGTTTTCAGCCGTTAGAGGCTCCTCGCTTCGGCCGGGATGAGGCCGGGGCCGCTCAGTCCGAGAGGAGGATTTGATGAGACGATACGAAACGATGGTTTTGCTGTCCCCGGAACTCACCGATGAAGTCGTGGAGGAGAAAATCTCCGGCTTCGAGAAGCAGGTGACGGAAGGGGGCGGAGAAATCCTGAACGTGGATCGATGGGGCAAGAAACGCCTCGCCTATCCGATCAATCGACAGCGCCACGGCATTTATTTTATCGTCACATATCATTCGGAACCGGAGATTGTGACGAATATGGAGCGCGATATGCGCATTGATGAGCAGACGTGGCGATACATGACGGTCCGGATGGATGAAGCCCTCATGAGAAAACTGGAGAAAAACGCGAAGAGCGCGGCCGCCAGGGAGAAGGAGGGCGCCTCGGAAGGCGGAGACAGGGATTCTTCGAGGCGTTCCGGCTCATCGGGCGGTTCATAAAACGGCAGGCATGTCATCATGGCGCAAATGAATTCCGTTTATCTCAGAGGAAACATGACGCGCGATCCCGAAAAACGGTTTCTGCCTTCCGGAAACTCCGTCGTTTCTTTCGGGTTCGCGGTCAACCGGCGATACCGCAGCGGGGACGACTGGAAGGAGGATACGTGCTTCGTGGACGTGGTCGTCTTTGGACGGCAAGGCGATTGGGTAATGGAGCAGACGAGCAAGGGGAGCCCGCTCGTGGTTGAGGGGCGCTTGAGTTTTCGATCCTGGGAGGCGCAGGACGGATCGAGGCGCAGCAAGCATGAGGTTGTGGCGAATAACGTTCATTTCATCTCGCGCCGGGACGAGGCGACCGGCGGAGGGGCCGGTTCCGGGAGCGTGAGCTCCTACGCGCCGCCTCCGCAGGATTCGCCCATGACGGACGATGATATTCCGTTTTGAGGCCAAATTCGTTGTTCAGTTTTAGGAGATAGACATGGCGCTTGTTCCCCGCGGGTTCGGCGACAAGAAAAAAAGAAAGAAGAAACGCTTTCAACGGAAGAAAATATGCCGCTTCACGGCGGATGGCGTGGCTTATATCGACTACAAGGACGTGAAAACGCTCCGGAACATGGTAAGCGAGCGGGGAAAAATCATTCCCCGCCGCGTGACCGGCACCTCCGCCCGTTTTCAGCGGCAGTTGACTACGGCGATCAAGCGCGCGCGCTACATGGCGCTGATGCCCTACACCGTGGACCATTCCTGAGCCGGAGACATGCAGCGATGCGCCTGATATTGCGTAAAGAGGTGGAGCATCTTGGGGACGTGGGGGATGTCGTTGAAGTAGCCGACGGCTACGGCCTCAACTATCTCATCCCGAAGGGCATGGCGCTTCACGCGACGGCGAGCACGGTGCGCGCGGCGCGGCATGAGCGGCGTTTGCGCGAGGCGCAAATCCAGGCGGCGAAACGGGGAGCGCAGGATTTTGCGAGCGAATTCTCGGGGGTCGAGGTCGAATTTTCGATGCGCGTGGGTGAAGACGGGAGACTGTTCGGCTCGGTGACCAATCGGATGATCGAGGACGCCTTGCGGGAAAAGGGCCTCGTGGTGAACCGAAGGAAAATCATTCTCGACGAGCCGATTAAAAAGGTGGGAGATTATGAAGTCGCCATCAGACTGCACCAGGATGTGAAAGCGTCCGTTCAGGTGAAAGTCATGGCCGATGAAGCGTCTGTCGAGAAGAAAGCCGAAGAGGCCGATGGACTCCCGGATGAAGTGCAGGCGGAGGATGAAGAAATGGCGGAGACCGGCCCCGTCGTCGAGAGCGAGCCGGGTAAGGCGCAGAGCGAAAGAGATAATCAGGAGGCGGCCGAGTAGCCTTTCATCCGCCCGGTCGTTTCCTGGCGCGAATCTTTCATCCGCGCATATCGTATAGGCATGGGGTCGTCGAATGCGAACGGCCCTTTGTTCGTTTTCGTTGCTTTGATCTTCTCTCGATTTGATGTAATCTGAAGATCACGCCCGGTTATTCCACTCGACGATGATTGGAGTTTTGAGGTGGAAACGCCCGCTCGCAGCGAGCGGTCCGGGCAGACGGGCCATATCCCCCCACAGAACATAGAAGCGGAGCAGCGCGTTCTGGGCGCTTTGCTGCTTGACGGCCAGATGGTTGCGCCCGTCATGGAAGTGCTGAAGCCGGAGCATTTCTACCGCCAGAGCCATCGCGTGATTTACGAGGGAATGCTCAGGCTTTTCGAGCAAGCCGAACCCATTGATCTCCTGACCCTGGCCGATGTCCTGAAAAAAGCGGGAACGCTCGATACCGCGGGCGGGCCCGAATACGTCGCCCGGCTGGCGGATGACGTTTCCAGCGCCAGACGCGCGGAGACCCATGCGAAACTCATCAGAAGCATGGCCCTGCTGAGGGAGTTGATACACACCTCGAACGCCATTGCCCAGAGGGCGTTGACGGGCGAGGAGGATATCGATGCGCTCGTGGACGACGCCGAGCGCGCCATGCTGGAGGTTTCATCGGGCCGTTATCAGCAGAGCGTGGAGGAAATGCGGGAAGTCATCAAAGAGACGTTTCCCTACCTGGAGGATCTTCATGATCGGAAGGAGCTGGTCACCGGCGTTCCCACCGGATTCTCTGATCTGGATAAACTGACGAGCGGCCTGCAGCCCGGAGAACTGGTCGTCATCGCCGGTCGTCCCAGCATGGGGAAGACGGCCTTTGCGCTGTGCATCGCCGAATACGCCGCCTTGGCGTCGAAAACCGCCACGGCGATATTCAGCCTTGAAATGAGCGCGCGCGCATTGGCCATCCGAATGATGTGCGGCCGCGCCATGGTGAATTCCAGACAGCTCCAAAGCGGCTACATGCCGTCCCAGAAATGGCCGGATCTGATTCGCGGCGCGGGCGAACTCTCCGAAGCTTCCATCTACGTGGACGATGCGACGGATTTGTCCGTTTTCGACATCAGGGCGAAATGCCGCCGCATCCAGGCGGATCGGGGGCTCGGCCTCGTCGTGGTCGATTATCTCCAGCTGGTGCATCACCGGGGACGCTCCATGGAAAATCGCCAGCGCGAGATCAGTGAAATATCCCGGGGGCTGAAGAGCCTGGCGAAAGAACTCAACGTCCCGGTCGTGGCTCTCAGTCAGCTGTCGCGGGCGGTGGAATCGAGAGAGGGAAAGCGCCCCAATCTTGCGGATTTACGGGAATCCGGCTCGATAGAGCAGGACGCGGACGTCGTGGCCTTGCTGTATCGAGAGGAGTATTACGAACCTACGCCTGAAAACAGGGGGCTCGCCACCGTCATTCTCGCCAAGCAGCGCAATGGACCGACCGGGGAGGTGGAACTCAAATTTTTCCCGGATTATGCGCGATTCGTGAATCTGGACTCATACCACGAGGGCGCGGCCGTAACCTCGGAATATGCGGACCCCGGATTTCCCGAGGGCGAAGAAACGCCATTCTAGAGCCGGCGCGGTGAATACGTCTCCTGAAAAGGGGCTTCTGTTTGAGCGAGCATCGGCTGCCGTTCGGATATCGAAACGCCGTTTTCATCGATCTGGACGCCCTGGTTCAAAACTATAAAAATCTGACCGCGCGGCTTCTCCCTTCTCAAGAGCCGCTCGCCGTCGTCAAGGCGGAGGCCTACGGACACGGGGGGCTGGAGGTCGCTCGCGCCGTTTATGAAGCGGGCGCCAGGTGGTTCGGCGTGGCGGCCACCGAAGAGGCGGAATCGCTTCGCGCCGCTGATGGTCTTGGCGCGGGGAACGGATTTTCCGATGCGCGGATATTGGTGATGAGCGGGACGCTGGCGGATAACGCCAAACGGATGGTCGAGGCGGACTGCGACGCCGTCGTCTGGCGGATGGAGCAGGCTGAAGGGCTGGCGAGCGCGGCGAAGGGAATGGGCCGAAAAGCGAGAATCCACGTCAAGGTGGATTCGGGAATGGGGCGGTTGGGACTGCGCCCCCCGGAAGTTGTCGATTTCATTCAAAAGGCGTCTCGAATAGAGTTTCTCGAGATTGCCGGATTGATGAGCCACCTCGCCCGGGCGGATGAAGAAGAAGGAGAAGCTGCGACCCGCGGGCAGATTCATGAAATGGAGGCGCTGATTCAAACACTGAAGGAGAAGAGTCTGCTTCCTCCCTGCGTCCACATGGCCAACAGCGCGGGGTTGCTGAACTATCCTGGAGCGCCCGGCGATCTGGTGCGTCTGGGCATCGCGCTATATGGCTCGTCGCCTGAATTTTCCCGAAATACGGCTGTCCAATCCGCCATGAGGTGGGTGGCGAAGATATTGCAGGTGAAAAAAATCGACGCCGGTCAGCCGATAGGGTATGGTGGAACCTATCAAAGGACCTCCCCCGGTCGAATGGCCTTGGCGGCGGCGGGGTATGGGGATGGATATCCACGCATCCTCTCCAATCGTCTGGACGCGCTCGTCAAAGGCGCGCGGGTTCCCGTCGTCGGGCGCGTATCGATGGACATGCTGGCGATTGACGTGTCGGAAATCGAAGACGTTGCGCAGGGAGACGAGGTCGTTCTGCTGGGGGCGGCGGGGAAGGAAGCCATCGGCTGCGAGGAGATGGCGCAGAGGGCTGAAACGATACCCTATGAAATCATGTGCGGGGTGGGGGGGCGCGTGCCGAGAATCTATTTGAGAGGAAATCGGATTACCCGTATTCGCAGGCTGTAGCGAATTCCGTCTTATCAGAGGGCAAGGCTTGGTGACGGCGAAGATCGAATACAGGGCGGTCAGAAAGAGTTTCGATGAAAATCAGGTGTTGCGCGGCGTGGATTTTCAAATTCCCCGCGGACGCATCACCGCCATCATCGGTCGAAGCGGCGAAGGCAAAAGCGTATTGTTGAAGCATTCCCTGGGTCTTTTGTCTCCCGACGGCGGCGAAGTTCTGGTAGACGGCGTCGATATTTCGAAATTGCGCGGAAGGGAGCTGAATCAGGCGCGCTCGAGGTTCGGGATGCTTTTTCAGGGAGCGGCTCTGTTCGATTCGATGACGGTCGAGGAGAACGTGGCGTTCCCGTTGGTGGAGCATTCCGCTTTGACGCGCGCCGAGGTGGCGCGGCGCGTGAAGGAGAAGCTGCGCCTGGTGGGACTTGGCGACGTAGAGACCAGAATGCCCTCCCAGTTGTCGGGCGGAATGAAAAAGCGCGTGGGTCTCGCGAGAGCGATCATCCGCGAGCCTGAAATCGTCCTGTATGATGAGCCGACGACGGGGCTCGACCCGATACTCACCGACTCCATCCATCGTCTGATTGTTCAGATGCAGGAAGTTTTGCAGGTGACGTCCGTGATGGTGAGCCACGACGTGGAAAAGGTGCTTGAATTCGCGCACTACGTCGGGATGCTGCACCAGGGCAGAATGGTGTTCGCCGGCGCGCCGGACGAGCTCCGGGCGTCTGATGACCCGATAGTGCGGCAGTTCATCGCCGGCAGTTCCGAGGGGCCGATAGAAGTCTTATGAATCCGCCCCTGCAATTTCAGGTCGCCGGAAAGGACGAGGAGAGCAAGGCGCGCGCGGGCCGCCTCGCGCTTTCGCACGGCGAGGCGGAGACGCCCGCCTTCATGGCCGTTGGAACCCGGGCGACCGTGAAAACCCTGACGCCCGAGGATTTATCCGCGGCCGGCTGCCGGATAATTCTCGCCAATGCCTATCATCTCGCCCTCAGACCCGGCGCGGAGGTGATCGCCAGGCTCGGCGGACTGCATCGGTTCATGGGCTGGGACGGCCCGATTTTGACCGACAGCGGCGGCTATCAGCTTTTCAGTCTGGCTCCGCTCGCCATGGCGTCTGATGAGGGGATCGATTTCCAAAGCCACCTGGACGGGGCGCGGATGATGCTGACGCCCGAGCGCGCCGTTGAAATTCAGGAAAACCTGGGAGCCGACATCGCCATGACGCTCGACGAGCCCTTGAGTTTTCCTCATGCGCGGGATGAAGCCGACCGGGCCTTGGAGCGAACGACCCTTTGGGCCCAGAGAGCGAAAAAGGCGCACGCCCGGGAGGATCAGGCGCTCTTCGCCATCGTTCAGGGGGGAGGCTTCGAGAAGTTGAGGGAGCGAAGCGCGGAAGAGCTGGTGAAAATGAATTTTCCGGGCTACGCCATCGGCGGCCTTTGCCTGGGTGAGACGAAGGCGGAGACCGACGCTCTCCTCGATATCGTCACGGATATTTTGCCGCTCGACAAGCCGCGCTATGTGATGGGAATGGGCACCCCGGCGGATTTGATTCGCGGCGTTCGCCGGGGCGCCGACATGTTCGACTGCGTGATGCCGACCCGTCATGCGAGGCGCGGAAATCTTTTTTCATGGGCGGGGAGGCTGGCCATCAAAAATGCGTCTCACGCCGAGGACTCCGGGCCGATTGATCCGGCTTGCGGATGCCATGTCTGCCGAAAAGGATACAGCCGGGCGTATCTGAGGCATTTGTTTCAGGCGGGGGAGACTCTGGGCTTGCGCCTCATGACGATTCATAATCTTTACTTTTATCAAAATCTGCTTGCCGAGGCCCGAAAGGCGATCATCGAGGGCCGTTTCTCGCCGTGGGCGGAGGAGCAGCTTGCCGGCCCGCTGGGTCGGGATCCGGAAAGACCGCCGGGCGGCGGGCAGGCGCGTCGGGATCGGTCAGGGCGCTTGGCGTCCCGGGCGTCCGTTCAATAACAAGCGACTGATTCTTAATGCCTTTGCTTGACATGGAACGGGGGCTTTGCTACGAAGCCTTGGCTTACGGGGCTCCTTCCGGGGCGCCTTTTTATATGGAGACTTTGAGGATGCTCGATTCTTTCGCGTCATCGCTCGCGGGTCCGTCCGTTGCGTATGCCATGGCTCCCGCCGGTGGCGGAGAACAGCCCAGTTTTCTGATTCAGCTGGCGCCGTTTTTGATGATTTTCGCTATCATTTATTTCATCATGATCAGGCCGCAGCAGAAAAGGCAGCAGGAGGTTCGCAGGATGCAGGAAGCTCTCAAGCCCGGAGATCAGGTCGTCGCAAATGGAATTTTGGGTGAAATAGCCAGAATCAAGGACGATGTTGTGACGCTGAAGGTAGATGAAAACGTGCGCATTCGAGTGCAGAAATCCTTTGTGACGAGCAGCAGCCCGGGCGCGAACCCGGACAAGACCAAGGCTTCCCAGAAAGAAAAACCAGAAAAACAAAAATAAAATCGTTTTGCTGTTCATTCAGTGAAATGGCTCGAATCGGGCGGCGTTGAGCCGCCTGACGGGAGGAGAATTTCATGAGGGGCGCAGGCTGGCGGGCGGGTCTGATAGCGGCCGCAATAGCCGCCTCGGTGTTCTACCTGACGCCCCCGAGCGAACGCATCAATCTCGGACTTGATTTACAGGGCGGGATTCACCTGGTTCTCGAAGTGCAGTCGGAAAAAGCGGTCGAATCGAAAATGAGCCGTTATTTTACGGAATTGAGAAATCGTCTTTCCATAGATGACATACGGACCCGCGCCTTCAGGCGCGACGGGCTGAGGATAACCGCGAAGCTTCATCGCTCATCCGACCGGGCGCGCTTCCTCACGATGATGCAGAACTACCCGGATCTCACCTTGGAGAGAGAAGAGGGGACGCCCCCGACGTTCGTGTATTTCCTGGCGCAGCAGCAGGTGGAGCGGACGAAAGAGCAATCCATCGTTCAGGCGCTCGAGACGATAAGAAACCGCATCGATCAGTTCGGCGTGCGCGAGCCGACGCTTCAGCGTCAGGGAGAGAGGCGAATCATCATCCAGCTCCCCGGGGTGGAAGATCCCGCTCGGGCGAAGTCTCTCATAGGAAAAACGGCGCTTTTGGAATTCAAGATGGTGGACAATGAGGCCGGCGTCGCGCGCGCGCAGGAGAGCGGCCGCGCGCCCGATGGCTTGGAGCTTTTGTATGAAATATCGAGAGATCACCGCACCGGCGAGGTAACCGATCGCGCGCCCTTGCTGGTGAGGAAAGAAGCCGCTCTGACCGGGGACAATTTAACGGACGCGCGCGTGGAAATCGGGGATCGCTTCAACCAGTCCTATGTGGCCATCGCGTTCGATTCAGTGGGAGCGGATTCGTTTGATCGCCTCACGGCGGCCAACGTAGGCAGGCGCCTCGCCATCGTGCTGGACGGCGTCGTGTATAGCGCGCCCGTCATCCAGGAGCGAATCAGCCAGGGCAGGGCGCAGATAACGGGAAGCTTTACGCTGGAGGAGGCTACGGATTTGGCGATAGCCCTGAGAGCGGGCGCGCTTCCCGCCCCGGTGGAGGTTCTGGAGGAGAGAAACGTCGGGCCGTCGCTGGGCGCGGATTCCGTGCGCCAGGGCCTCGTGAGCATCATCGTCGGCTTCATTCTCGTTTTGATATTCATGGCTGTCTATTACAAGTTGAGCGGCGCCGTGGCCATCATGGCGCTTCTATTCAATCTTTTGATTCTCATGGGCGCGCTTGGCTTCTTCGGCGCCACGCTCACCCTGCCGGGAATCGCCGGCATCGTGCTGACGGTCGGCATGGCGGTGGACGCCAACGTTTTGATCTTCGAGCGAATCAGGGAAGAGTTGCGCCTGGGGAAAACCATTCGATCCGCCGTTGATTCGGGTTACGGGAAAGCCTTCCTCACGATTCTGGACGCGAACGTAACGACGCTCATCGCCGCGCTGGTGCTCCTGCAATTCGGGACCGGGCCCATCAAGGGGTTTGCCGTCACCCTCAGCATCGGGATTGCGGCGAGCATGTTCACCGCGATTTTCGTAACCAGATTCGTGTATGATTTCTTCCTGTTCCGAACCGACGTGAGGAGCTTGAGCATATAATGGAGATTATCCGGCCGGACGCATCGTTCGACATCATCGGCAAAACCAGAATCTTCGTCAGCATCTCCTGCGCGTTCGTCTTGCTGTCCCTCCTTCTTCTTGCCGCCAAAGGAATAAACTACGGCATCGACTTCACCGGAGGAACGCTGGTTCAGGTGCAGTTCAAGTCGGTCAGGCCGATTGGGGAGATCCGCGAGGCTGTCGCCGGCTTGTCCCTGGGTGATACGGTCATCCAGAATTTCGGTTCCGAAAGAGAGTTTCTGATCAGGGTCGAGAAGAGCTCGGGCGACATCAAAGGCGTTGAATCTCTCGTCAAAGACGCTCTCGTGAAGAAGTTCGGCAAAGATGCCTTCTTGATGAGGCGAACCGAGATGGTGGGCCCCAAGGTGGGCGCGGATTTGCGCCAGAAAGCGCTCAGCAGCATGCTGTTCGCCCTTGTCGGGATCCTGATTTACATCAGTTTCCGGTTTCAGTTCCGCCAGGCCGTGGCGTCGGTCGCGGCGCTGCTGCATGATGTCGTCATCACGCTCGGCGTATTTTCCTTGTCGGGCAAGGAATTTTCACTTCCCATCGTGGCCGCCGTCTTGACGATTATCGGCTATTCGCTGAACGACACCATCGTCGTATTCGACCGCATCCGGGAAAATACGCGCGCTTCGAGGCGCTCGGAGTTTTCGGCGCTCGTCAACAGGTCCATCAATCAGACTTTTTCGCGGACCCTGCTCACTTCCGGGACGACGCTGGCGGCCGTGCTGGCGTTTCTCTTCCTGGGGGGCGAGGTGATTTCCGACGTGGCGTTCACTCTTGCGGTGGGCATCCTGGCGGGGACCTACTCCTCCATCTACGTGGCGAGTCCCATTCTGCTGGCGTGGCCGGAGGCGGCGCGCGGAGGCAAGAAGAAAAGCTCCGTGGCCAAAGCCTGAAAAGCATCCCGGAAACGGACGCTCCGGCCCGAAACGCGCGGGCCGTCGCTTATGAAAGAGCGACTCTCGAAATTACTCCGAGGCCGGCGCTTCGACCAGTTGCGCCCCTGCTCGCAAAACCTCTTTTGCAGAAGGATTTCCTGTTCTTCGACGGGCGCGGCGGGGGGTTATGAAGGATCTCGCTGGGCGCGTATCCGCAGCCGCAAGGCGTTCAGACGAATGAATCCTTCCGCGTCTTTTTGGGAATAAACCGCGTCTTCTTCAAAAGTGGCGAGCTCGGAGCGGTAGAGGTTCACGTTCGCGGGCGCTTTTCTTCCCGCGACGCTGCAGGCGCCTTTGTAGAGTTTTACTCTGGCGATCCCGCAGACGGATTCCGCCGCGCGGTCGATGGCTGATTGCAAAAACTCCCGCTCGGGCGCAAACCAGAAGCCGTTGTAGACGAGTTGCGCGTATTTCGGGATGAGAGAATCGCGCAGCTGAAGGACTTCCCGATCCATCGTCAAAGATTCCACGGCCCGGCGCGCTATATGAAGAACCGCGCCCGCGGGCGTCTCATAGACGCCTCTGCACTTCATGCCGACGAAGCGGTTTTCCACCAAATCCACCCGGCCCACGCCGTGGGCGCCCGCCAGCGCGTTGAGTCGCTCCATCATTTCGACCGGTGAGAGAAGTTCTCCGTTCAGGGCGACGGGATCGCCTCTCTCGAATTCGATTTCGACATATTCGGGCGCATCGGGCGCTTGCTCGGGCGATACGCTCAGAACGTACATATCCTCGGGCGGCTCCGCCCATGGATCCTCCAGGACTCCCCCCTCGAAGCTGATGTGAAGAAGATTTCTGTCCATGGAATACGGCTTTTCCGCCGTGACGGGTATCGGGATGCCGTGCCTTTCAGCGTAGGCGATGAGCTGGGAGCGGCCGCCGAAGTCCCAATGGCGCCAGGGCGCGATGATGGTTGCGTTCGGGTCAATGGAAGCATAGGCCAATTCAAAGCGGACCTGATCGTTTCCCTTGCCGGTCGCGCCGTGGGCGACGGCGTCCGCCCCGGTTTCCCGGAGAACGTCCATGTGGCCCTTTGCGATGAGCGGCCTGGCGATGGACGTCCCCAGCAGATACGCGCCTTCATAAACGGCGCCGGCCCGGAGCATCGGAAAGATATAATCGCGCGCGAATTCTTCTTTCAGGTCGAGAATATGGCAAGATTCGGCGCCCGTGGCCGACGCCTTTTCTTCCAGTCCGGCGAGTTCGCCGGCGCCCTGGCCGACGTCCGCCGCATAGGCCACGACGGGGCAGTCGTATTTTTCCTTGATCCATTTGAGCATGACGGAAGTGTCCAGGCCCCCCGAATAGGCCAGGACGACTTTATTCGGCTTGGGCGTCATCGCTTCCTCCGGCGAGGATTTGAAGGAGAATTTTCTGCGTGTGGAGCCGGTTTCCGGCTTGCTTGAAAACGATGCTCCGGGGACCGTCCATGACGTGCTTCGTCACTTCCTCCCCTCTGTGCGCGGGCAGGCAGTGCATGAAGACGGCGTCTTCTCGCGCATATCGAAACAATTCATCCTTCACCTGATAAGAGGCCAGTATTCTTCGGCGGCGCTGGCTCTCGGCTTCCTGTCCCATGGAAGTCCACACGTCCGTATAAATGACGGCGGCTTTTGCGCAGGCTTCTTTGACATCTTCCACGACCTCGATTTTCGCGTTTGATTTTTTCGCCAGATTCCGGGCCCGTTCCAGGACGTGGGAGTCGGGCCAATACCCTTTCGGACATGCCGCGCTGATATTGACTCCAAGAAGCGCCCCCAGGATCAACAAAGAGTGAAGCACGTTGTTCCCGTCGCCCATATACGCGAGTTTCAGGTTCTCCAGATCGCCGTAATGCTCCCGAATCGTCAGAAAATCGGCGAGGGCCTGGCATGGGTGATGAAGGTCCGTCAAAGCGTTGATGACGGGGACGCTCGCGTTCGAGGCGATTTCCTCGACGCGGGCGTGCTCATAGGTTCGGACGATGATTCCATCCACGTATTCGCTCAGCACCCTCGCGCTGTCCGCGGGAGATTCTCCCCGGCCGAGCTGCGTGTCGCCGGGGGACAGGAAAATGGCGTTGGCTCCCAGTTGAAAGAGACCCGCCTCGAAAGAAACTTTCGTCCTGGTGGATTGCTTTTCAAAGAGGAGCGCGAAGTTCTTGCCCGCCAAAGCGGGGTGAGGCTTTCTTTCGGCGGCCTCTTTTTTCCGTCGGAGCGCCTTTTCGATGAGATCGAGCGTTTGCGCGGCGGTGAGTTCATCGCCGGTGAGGTAGTCGAGCTTCTTCATCTCGCAAGATCCGCGAGGGCTCCGTCGAGGAAACCCATCAGCTTGTCGATCATCTCTTTTTCCACGACGAGAGGGGGGATGAGTCGAATGACTTTCTGGACGGCTACGTTAAGGAGGAAGCCGGCTTCCAGTCCTTTGACGACGATGGGCGTGGCGTCCGCATCGACCTCGCAGCCGATGAGCAGCCCTTTGCCTCTGATATCTTTGATGACGGCGTGCCGGGCGGCCAGATCCTCGAGGCCCGCCATGGCGTATGCGCCCATTTCCTCGACGCGCTCCAGAAATCCGGGGGCGGTGATGGCGTCCACCGCGGCGCATCCCGCGGCGGTGGCCAAGGGATTTCCCCCGAACGTCGCCGCGTGATCTCCCGGCTCGAACGCCATGGCCTTGTCCGAGGCGACCAGCGCCCCGATGGCGGTTCCGCCCGCAAGCGCCTTCGCCAGGCTCATGGCGTCCGGCGCGACGCCCTCGTGCTCGTGCGCCCAGAGTTTTCCAGTCCGGCCCAAGCCGACCTGCACTTCATCGAAGAGCAAAAGGAGGTCGTTCGCGTCGCATATTTCGCGCAGTCTCCTCAAATAGCCTTCCGCCGGGACGTTGACGCCTCCCTCGCCCTGAATGGGCTCCACCATGATGGCGCAGGTTTTTTCGGTAATCGCGCTGGCCGCGGACTCCGCGTCGTTGAAGGGCAAATACCGAAAACCGGGCAGCAGCGGCTTGAACGCTCCGTGAAACTTCGTCTGGCCCGTGGCGGTGAGCGAGGCCATGGTTCGGCCGTGGAAGCTCATGTCGAAGCTCAGCACTTCATGCCGGCCCTCTCCGTATTTTTTGTAAGAATACTTTCTGGCGAGCTTCAGCGCCGCTTCGACGGCTTCCGTTCCGCTGTTGCAGAAAAACACCTTGTCGCCGAAAGAGAGGCGGTTGAGTTTTTTCGCCAGCTCGATTTGCGGTTCGATATGGTAGAGATTCGATACGTGAATCAGTTTTCCGGCCTGTTCCCGGAGGGCGGCGACGACCTTCGGGTGGCAATGTCCCAGGTTGCAGACGGCCAGGCCGGATACAAAGTCCAGGTATTCCTTTCCGTCCGCGTCCCAGACGCGGCAGCCTTCGCCGCGGACCAGAGCGATGGGGTAGCGCCCGTAAGTGGGGGCCACGTGCAATCCGGCATCCGAGACCAGTTGAGAGTTGTCCATGTTTTTCCTTGGGCTATCTGACGATTTGCGTGCCCACGCCTTCTTTCGTGAACACTTCCAACAGGACGGCGTGAGGAACGCGGCCGTCCACGATGTGGGTTTTCGTTACGCTCGATGAGAGCGCATCCAGGCAAGCGTCTACTTTCGGAATCATTCCGCCGGTGATGATCTTCTCGTTTTTCAGTCTTTGAACGTCGTCGCGTTTTACGGTGCTGATGAGTCTCCGGTTTTCATCCAGAATGCCCGGCACGTCCGTGAGGAGGATGAATTTTTCCGCGCTAAGGGAGCCGGCGACGGCGCCTGCGGCCGAATCGGCGTTGATGTTGTAGACGTTGCCGTCCTGCCCCACGCCCAGGGGAGCGATGACGGGAATGAATCCCCCTTCGGTGAGGTGGTGGATGATGGCGGGCCGTATGGCCAGAACTTCGCCGACGCGCCCCAGATCGTATTCCATATCCTGTCCGTCGGGCCCTTTTTTGTTCATGGTCAGTTTTTTCGCCGTCGTGAGTCCGGCGTCGGAGCCGGAGAGTCCGACGGCGTCGCCGCCATGCTGGTTGATCAGCCTGACGATGCCTTTGTTCGTAGAGCCGCAAAGCACCATTTCCACGACGCCGACCGTCTCTTCGTCCGTCACGCGGAGACCTTCGACGAATTCGCTGGTTTTGCCGATTTTCCTGAGGGTCTCGCCAATCTGGGGGCCGCCGCCGTGAACGACCACCACGTTGATTCCCACGTATTTGAGAAGCGCGATGTCCTGGGCGAACGGGGCGTGAAGCTCCGGCCGCACCTGAGCGGCTCCGCCGTATTTGACGACGATGGTTTTGCCCGAAAACCGTTGAATGTAGGGCAGCGCTTCAACCAGCGTCGCCGCCCTGTCTTTCGCTTCCATCCGCAAGCCTTCAAAAGGAGCGATCATGATGCCGGGCTTCTCGCCGCAAGGCGGGAAATATACACTGCCTGAAGGTTTGAAGCCAATGGGAAGAGGGAGGGGGCCTACAGAATATAGCGGCTGAGGTCGAGGTCTTCTACGATGTCGCTTAAGCGGTCGCGCACATAGACGGCGTCGATTTCCACGTTTTCACCGGACATGTCGGGCGCCTGAAAAGAAATATCCTCGAGCAGACGCTCCATGATGGTGTGGAGTCTTCGGGCGCCGATGTTCTCGGTCTGCTCGTTTATCCGGCAGGCGAAGTCGGCCACCTCCTCCACGGCGTTTTTCTCGAACGTAATGGTCACGCCCTCCGTCGCCAGAAGAGCGGGGTATTGACGCACCAGCGCGTTTTCGGGTTCCTGGAGGATGCGGATGAAATCGTCTCGATCCAGGGAGTTCAACTCCACGCGAATGGGAAACCGGCCCTGCAGTTCCGGCAGGAGGTCCGACGGCTTGGCGATATGAAACGCCCCCGCCGCGATGAACAGGATGTGGTCCGTTTTCACGGGACCATACTTGGTTTGAACGGTGGAACCCTCCACGATGGGAAGGAGGTCTCTCTGAACCCCTTCGCGCGAGACGTCGGGCCCGCCCCTTCCATTGTTTTGCGAGGCGACCTTGTCAACCTCGTCGAGAAACACGATGCCGGATTGCTCCGTTCGCCCGATCGCCTCGGCGTTGAGGCTGTCCGCGTCAATGAGTTTGTCCGCTTCTTCCTGCGCCAGAAACTCGAAAGCCTCGGGCACTTTCATGCGTCTGTTCCTGGAGCCCTGGGGCATGAAATTTCCCATGATTTCCTTCATGTTGATGCCGATCTGCTCCAGGTCGCTCCCGCCCATGAAGTGAATTTCAGGGCCCTTGTCCGCGATTTCGATTTCGACTTCCCGGTCGTCGAGTTTGCCCTCAATCAACAAAGCGCGAAACTTCTCCCGCGTCCGGTGATAACTTTCCTCGCCGAGCGGGTCCTTGGATTGGCCGCGATCGTCCATCGCGCCGAATCCGGGGGGCGGGGGCAGGAGCATGTCCAGGAGGCGATCTTCAGCCAGCTCCTGAGCTTTGTTCCTGTTGATCTCCCGCTGTTCTTCCTGAAGCATGTTCCGGGCCAGTTCGACGAGATCGCGAATCATGCTCTCGACGTCGCGGCCAACGTAGCCCACTTCGGTGAATTTGCTGGCTTCAACCTTGATGAAGGGACTTTTCGTGAGTTTGGCCAGCCGCCTGGCGATCTCGGTTTTCCCGACACCGGTGGGGCCTATCATGATGATGTTCTTGGGCGCTACGTCCTCCGCCATCTCCGAAGGAAGCTGCTGCCTGCGCCAACGATTTCTGAGCGCAATCGCCACCGCTCTTTTGGCGTCTTTCTGGCCAATGACGTAGCGGTCGAGTTCCTCGACGATCCGCGCGGGCGTGAGGTTTTCCATTAGAGAACTTCGACCGAAACGTTCTTGTTGGTGTAGACGCAAATGTCCGCCGCGATTTCCAAAGACCGCCTCACGATTTCACCGGCGCCGAGGTCGGGTTCGAGGCCCAGAATGCCGCGAGCGGCGGCGGTGGCCATCGGCCCGCCGCTTCCGATTCCGAGGACGCCGTCGTCGGGTTCGATGATGTCGCCCGTGCCCGAAAGAATGAGGGAGGTTTTCTCGTCCGCCACCGCCAGCAAGGCTTCCAGACGGCGCAATACCCTGTCCGTTCTCCAGTCCTTGCCCATCTCTACGGCGGCGCGCGACAGGTTTCCCCGATATTCTTCGAGCTTTCCTTCAAACCGCTCGAACAAGGCGATGGCGTCGGAGGCCGAGCCGGCGAAGCCGGCGAGCACTTTTCCGTCGCCGAGCTTGCGGATTTTGACGGCGCCGTGCTTCACCGCCGCCTGCCCCATGGTAACCTGGCCGTCCCCGCCGAGAGCCGTTTGTCCTTTATAGCGCAGGGCGAGGATGGTGGTTGAGCGAATCGCTTCACCCGGCGTCGTCATCGCTCATCCTCGCTTTCGTCGTCATCTTCGCCCTTGGGTGCGCGTCGTCATATACCGCGCGCAGGTGAGAGAAATCCACCTGCGTGTATCGTTGCGTCGTGGACAGGCTCGCGTGTCCCAAAAGTTCCTGAATCGATCTCAGATCGGCTTCCTTGCTTTCCAGCAAATGCGTCGCCGCGGTATGCCGAAGGGCGTGAGGCGTAAAATGATAGCCGAAACCGCCTCTTTTTTCATATTGACGAAAGATGGATCGGACGAAGGCCGGGGAGATTCTGCTGTTTCGCCTGTTGGTGAACAGGGGCGAATCCTCGGCGGCGCTCGTCTCCATTCGCGCTTGATGGCTGGCGACGGCTTTTGCGGCCTCTTTCGTGATGGGAACGATTCTCTCTTTTCTCCCTTTTCCGCGAACGCGGACGAGCCTTTCCGCTATGCTCAAATCGACATGGTTCAATCCCGTCAATTCGCTGACTCTCAATCCCGAGCCGTAGAGGAGCTCGAAAATCGCCTTGTCCCTGACTCCTTCGGGGGTCAAGGTGTCGGGCATTTCCATGAGGCGAACGGCGTCATCCACGGGCAAGAAGGTCGGCAGGGGTCGTTTTTCTTTGGGCGAGGGCACTTCGCCCGCCGGATCGGCGACGGAGAAGCCCTCCTGTCTCAGGAAGCGAAACAGACTGCGGATGCTCGATAGATGCCGGTTCACGGTCGTCGGGGAGTTGCCCCTGCGGTAGAGAAAGCCGAGATAGCCGCGAACGGCCAGAGAATCGATTGCGTCCAGCGAGGCCGGCTTCTGCGCCCAATCGGTGAGGAATTCCTCGAAGCTGCCCAAATCCGCGGCGTAGGCGCGGATCGTGTGCTCCGAGGCGTCGCGCTCGTCGCGCAGATGCGCTTCAAACAGCGCGCGCGCTTCGCTCAGGCTGTTCGTGAGGTGATTTTGCCCAGCCACTGATCCATCTCCTCAACGGCGCGATTGGTGACGTGCTTTTTGCGATATTTTTTTGGAACCCGTTTTTCCAAAGGCGGAAAAAGTCCGTAGTTGATGTTCATGGGCTGGAAATTTTTCGGGTTCGCCTCGACGATGTAGCGGTTCAGCGCGCCGAGCGCCGTTGCTGCGGGCGGCGGCAGAATGGGCGCTTCATGGATGGCGGCGGCCGCGTTGATTCCGGCGAGAAGGCCGATGGCGGCCGATTCGAGGTATCCTTCGACGCCGGTGAGCTGGCCAGCCATGAATATGTCCGGGTGACGCTTGAGCTGCAAGGTTATCCGCAGCAGGCGCGGCGCGTTGACGTAGGTGTTTCGATGCAGGCTCCCATAGCGGAGAAAGCGCGCGTTTTCCAGAGCGGGGAGCGTCGAGAAGATGCGCTTTTGCTCCGGGTAGCGCAGTCGGGTCTGAAAGCCCACCATGGAGAAGAAGTCCCCCGTTAAATCCTCGCGCCTGAGTTGGGCGACCGCGGCGTATGTTTCTCCCGTCCCGGGATGCTCCAGTCCCACGGGCTTCATCGGACCGAACGCCAGGGTGTCCTTTCCGCGAGCGGCCATCTCCTCAAGGGGGAGGCACCCCTCGAAATAGACCGCGCGCTCGAATTCGCGGAGAGGGATTTTCTCGCCGACGAGAAGGCTCTCGACGAATTGATAATACTCCGATTCGTTCAGGCCAAGGTTGAGATAGTCGCCCTGGCCGCCTTCCTCCGCGCCTTTTCCATAGCGCGAGCCCATGAACGCCATCGACATGTCGATGCTGTCCGCGTATAGAATCGGCGAAATAGCGTCGTAGAAATACAGATACTTCCCCTGCGTCAGGCGGGCGATTTCCGCGGAAAGGGAATCGCTTGTCAGCGGGCCTGTAGCGATGATGGTGGGCGCGTCGTCGTCCAGACTCCTGATTTCTTCACGGTGGAGGGTGATTCGCGCGTCGTTTTCGACCGCTTGCGTAATCGCTTTGCTGAACGAGGCGCGATCGACGGCCAGCGCCGTGCCTGCCGGAACCCGGCAGGAATCGGCGCTTCGCAGGATGAGCGAATCGAGCTTGCGCATTTCCTCCTTCAGCAGGCCCGATGCGTTTTCCAGGGAATTCGAGCGAAAGGAGTTCGAGCAGACGAGCTCCGCCAGTTCGCCGGTTTCATGCGCCGGCGTCTTGACTTTGGGGCGCATCTCGTAGAGGTCCACCTTGACGCCCCTTTTGGCCGCCTGCCAGGCGGCTTCGCAGCCGGCGAGGCCGCCTCCGATGACCCGCAGTCTTTCGCTCAAGCCGAAGCCTCCTTGATGACGCCGGTTTTCGACGCTTCGACCTGTTCGAGGAGATCGGGGGGACATTCGACCGAGTGGTCGCAATTCTTCTGGGGGCAGACGAGTCGGCTCGCGTTTTTTCGATTCGTTTTGATCGTGAGAACCGGATGTCCGCAGGAAGGACACGGTCGGGCGACGGGCCAATCCCATACGACCGTCTTGCAATCCGGGAAGCGGTTGCATCCGTAGAAAGGTTTTCCGGTGCGGCGGGAGCGACGCTCCACCAGTTCTCCGTCGCAGCCGTCTCGGGGGCAGGGCGCGCCGGTCGGCTTCGGGCCGACGGCCGCTTCTCCGTTGCCGAGCACTGTTCTTTTTTTGTGCTCGGCCGGGAACGCAGCGCAGGCCAGATATATGCCGAAAGGCCCGCGCCTCGCCTGCATGGGCGCGCCGCATTCATCGCAAGGCTGGGCGATTTCCTCAATGCGGGCCAGCTCTTCTTCCGATTCAGCAGAATCTTCGCCGTCGGTGGGAATGTTCTCCGAATATCGGCAGCCCGGGTATCCCGAACAGGATATGAACCACCCGTTTTTGCTGAATTTTTTCACCAACTCGCGCCCGCACTCAGGGCAACTCCGGCCGATTGACTCCGTTTTCGCCTTCAAATTCGGCAACTCTTTTTTCGCCAGCTGAACTTTTTGGTCGAAATTGTCATAAAAATCCTTGATGACGGGCAACCACGGCGTCTCGCCGGTTTCGATGTCATCCAGAGAACTCTCCATCTTCGCGGTGAAGCCCACGTCTATCTGGTCGGGAAAGCCCTGGATGAGGAGCCGCGTCACCTCTCTGCCAAGGGAGGTCGGGGTGAACTGCCTGCGTTTTCTCTCTATGGCGACGTATTTGCGCTTCTCCAGCGTATCCAGGATGCTCGCATAGGTGCTGGGGCGACCGACGCCGTCCTCTTCCAGCTCTTTCACCAGGGAGGCTTCCGTGTAGCGCGGCGGAGGCTGGGTGAAGTGCTGCTCGGACAGAACCCCGGTGGGGGCGGATTCCGATTTCACGAGCGACAGCGGGTCATTGGCCGCAAGGGGCGGCAGGAGCCGATCCCCCCCGGATCTTTCGGGCCTTGGGCTTTGCCCGTCCTTATCGTCCCGGGATTCCGCATCGTCCTTGTAGACCTTCAGAAAGCCCGCAAATTTCAGGATGGATCCGCTCGCCCTCAAAAGGAGTTCCTCTTCGGCCGCGTTGTCCTTCGCCTGATGGTCAAGGGAGATATCCACGCTGGTTTGGTCATAGACGGCCGGCGACATCTGGCTTGCAAGGAAGCGTCGCCAGATGAGGGCATAGAGGGCCAGCTGATCGGGCTTCAGGAAAGTCCTCAGCTTCCCGGGGGTAAGGCGAACGTCGGTGGGCCGAATCGCCTCGTGCGCGTCCTGGGCCATCTCTCCCTTTTTGAAGACGGTGGGTTTTGCGGGAATGTGATCTTTTCCGTATTTCGTCTCGATATACGCGCGGGCCGAAGCGACGGCATCGGGCGCGATTCGCACGGAATCCGTCCTCATGTAAGTAATGAGGCCGACGTTTCCCGCCTCGCGCCCCAGGTTCATTCCTTCATACAGGGATTGCGCGATGCTCATTGTTTTTTTTGCGCCGCAGCGCAGTTTGCTGGAGCTCTCCTGCTGAAGGGTGCTGGTGATGAAGGGCGGCGGCGGTCTGCGCCGGCGCTCCCGCTTCTCCACCTTGGAAACCCTCAGGTCTCCGGCCGCTATTTTTTCCGCCAGTTCCGCCGCCCTGGATTCGTCCGCGATTTCCGCTTCTTTTCCGTTGATGCGATGCAGCTTGGCTTCAAACCGGGGAGCGGCGCCGGTTTTTTCCAGATGCGCCGTGATGCTCCAGTATTCTTTCGGCTCAAAGGCCTCTATCGCGTCTTCCCGCTCGCATATCAGTCTGAGGGCGACGGACTGCACCCGGCCCGCGCTGAGACCGAACGCGACCTTGTTCCAGAGGATTTCGCCCGAAAGCTTGAAGCCCACGATCCGATCCAGTTTTCTGCGGGTTTCCTGAGCGTCCACTTTTCTCTGATCGATTCGTCCGGGTTCTGAAAGCGCCTCCTGAACCGCTCTTTTCGTAATTTCATTGAACGTCACCCGATAAAATTCATTGCCGGAACCCCCGATGAGCTCCTGGATATGCCAGGCGATGGCTTCTCCCTCGCGGTCCGGGTCAGGGGCCAGATAAATTTCCTTGGCCGCCGCGGCGGCTCTGCGCAGCTGGTCTATCGTCTGCGCTTTTTTCTGGATGACGCCGTAGTCGGCCTTGAAGTCGTTGTGAATGTCTATTCCCATCTTGCGCTCGCCCGTTTTTCGCAAATCCCGAACGTGGCCCTTCGAGGCGAGGATATCGAATTCCGAGCCGAGAAATTTTTGGATGGTTCGGACCTTCGTCGGCGACTCTACGATGAGCAATTTTTTGGGCGCTGATCCCCCGCTTCTCGCGCCGTGAGAGGCGCGTTTCCGCAGGGCGTAGGCTTTGCCGCTGGTCGAAGAGGTTTTTGTGGCCGCTTTCTTCGTGGTTTTCTTTTGGCTCATATATTCGTCCGCGCCCGTTGGGCGTTCGATGGTTCCCGCGTCGATTCCGCCCCCTCGTCCTGCCGGGAAAAGGCGGTTCCGCTAGGATGAAACCCGTTCGTACATGCCTGAATTCGTTTGTCTGACCAAGCCTTCCAGTTCAAGGCGCAACAGGGCGGATGAGACTTCCTGCGCCGGCAGCCCGCGCTTTTGGGTAAGGCCCTCCATGGTTTCGTCGCCATGTTCCAGCAAGCTCAAAAGCGCATTTTCATCATCCGTCAGATTCGGGCGAGGCGCCGCGCTTTTCTCCCGGCTTTTTTCAGGGGTGGAGAATCCCTTTATCCGGATCCGCGCCGGATTATCCAGCATGTTTCGGGCGTATTCCGGCAGGGCCTGGATAACGTCATCGGCGCTTTCCACCAGGGACGCCCCTTGCTTGAGCAGATGATGACAGCCGGCGCTTTTCTAGGTGTGGACGGGCCCCGGCACGGCCATCACCTCGCGCCCCTGCTCCAGCGCCAGCTTGGCGGTGAGCCGCGTGCCGCTTCTCTGCGCGGCTTCGACGACGATGGTCGCCAGGGACAGGCCGCTGATCAGACGGTTTCTCCTGGGAAAATTCTCTTTCCGCGGAGGGGCGCGAAGGTGGAATTCGGAAACCACGGCGCCGGAGGCGGCGATTTCCCGCCTGAGTTCCCGATGGTCCGAGGGATAGTTCTCGGCCAGGCCGCACCCGAGGATGGCGATGGTTCTGCCCCCGGCCTCCAGCGCGGCCTTGTGGGCTTCCGCGTCGATGCCGTGGGCCATGCCGCTGACGACGACGATTCCTTGTCCGGCGAGTTCTCTCGCCAGTTCTCTCGCCATCCTCCTCCCGTAGTCCGTGGGCCGCCGCATTCCGACGATGGCGACGGCGAGGCGATCCGCCGCCTGCATTTCGCCCTCAATGAAGAATGCGCCCGGCGGAGAATCAATCTCGCGCAGGGCTTCGGGATACAGATCCGAATCCCGCGTGATGATTTCCGCGTCCAGCTTCGACGCTTCCCGACGGATTCTGGCGGCCAGGTCGGATGGAGAATCCTTTTCGAGGGCTTCAAGCGCTTTTCGGCCGCAAAGCCGCGCGAATACGTCGGGCGGCGCCTCGAAGGCTTCCGTCGGGCAGGAAAACGCCTCCGCCGTTCGATGCAGGCGCTCGGGAGTCATCCCCGGGAGCGTCTGAAGGACGAGCCATGCGTCGGATGCGCTCAAGGGGACTGGATTCACGGAACGCATGATGGAACTCCAGATGTTCATTTGCGGCTTCCGGCCTCAATCATTCCTGAATCCATAACACGGGGGGCGTATCTCATGTCAAGACGCGGGAAAATCCGGACGCGAGGGGAAGGAGTCTGGCTTTTCCTCATCAGCGCTTCTTTTTGGCGGAGCTATCGAGATTCTGGATCTGCAGCCTCGCTTTTGGGGATAGCGGATGGCGGGGGAACTTTTCGAGCAATCTCTCGAATGCGCGCTTCGCGTCAAGGGGGCGTTTTCGCCGAAGGTGGGTAAGCCCCAGCTTGTAATAAGCGTCCGGGGCTTTCCGGCTTTTGGGGTAT
Source organism: bacterium (assembly GCA_965242545.1). Taxonomy (GTDB): domain Bacteria; phylum UBA8248; class UBA8248; order UBA8248; family UBA8248; genus Bin107. The sequence goes on along the minus strand of OZ251456.1, from coordinate 1,670,105 downwards.
CTCGATATGACGTTTTGAAACTCGTCCAGCGCCGCCGGGTATTCCTTGAGGTCATAGTAGGCTTCCGCGAGCCAATACTGGGAATTGGGCGCCAGACGATTTTTCGGGAAGAGCCGCAGAAAGCGTCGAAAGCCGATGATGGCCTCCTCGTTCTGTCCATCTCTGACGGCGCGATACGACTCGTTGTAGAGCTGCCGGGGGGTGATGGAAGGCGGCCTTCGCCTTTGCGGCGCCGCCCTTCGAGCGCCGGGCGGGCGTCTGGTCCTGGTCGCCGTTCCCGGAGCCGGAAAGCTGCTTCGCATGAGCCTTTCGCGCTCCAGCCGCTCCACAGTGGCCTGGAGATCGCTGTTTTGCTTTTGCAGGGAGCGAACGGCCGCGGAAAGCGTATCGACCTGCCTGGAGAACTCGGAAACCTGCCCCTCGAGGCTGGTGTTTCGCTCCTTGACGGACGCCAATTCACTTCTGATCGACTCGACGTCGGGTTTCTCTTGTGGCGATTCCTCGGTTGCGGGCCACAGGTTGAACCGGGGCAAATCGGCGCACCCCGCCGCCAGAATCGCGAACGCCAAAGCGGGCGCTCTTCGCCACATGTCATCTATCCCCGATGGAGGAACGATCGCGGGCGAACGGGGGCCTCATCATAGCCGAACGACCTCGAGCCCTTCCCGATGCAGTTCGATGTCGCCCTTGATGACGAGCTGAATGCCGAGCGTGCTTTCGAGTTCCTCGATGTGCTTTCTTTCTTCATCAAGGAGGATATCGACGACCTCGGGATGAACGTTGATGAGAAATTTCGTCGCGTCCTTGTGGGTTCTTCTCATTCGACGCACCTCCCGCATGGCTTCATAACTCACCGAGATCGCGGATTTTACCTGTCCGCGCCCTTCGCAATAGGGGCACGAGGTGCAGAGTGTTCTCTGAATGCTGTCCCGAACGCGCTTTCGGGTCATCTCTACGAGTCCGAGTTCGCTTATTTTCAGGATGTTGGTGCGCGAGCGGTCTTTTCTGAGTTCTTCCTTGAAGGCGTTGAACACCTTGTCCTTGTTGGCTTCGTTTTCCATGTCGATGAAGTCGACGATGATGATTCCGCCCAGGTTGCGAAGACGCAGTTGGGCTACGATTTCCCGCACCGCCTCCAGATTGGTTTGAAGGATGGTTTCCTCCGGGTTTCTCTTGCCGACGAAGCGGCCGGTGTTGACGTCGATCGTCGTGAGCGCCTCGGTCTGATCGATCACGATATAGCCGCCGTTTCGGAGCCACACGCGCTGCCCAAGGGCGCGTTCAAGTTCGAGTTCGACGCCGAAATGATCGAATATCGGCTCGTCGCCGTCGTAGCGCTGGATTTTGGGAATCAGGTGCGGGTAGTAGTTTCGCAGGAATTCCTTGGTCTTTTCGTATTGTTCTTTGCTGTCGATGATCATTCTATTGACGGCGGAGTTGAACAAATCCCTGACGGTGCGCTGTATGATGTTCAGATTCAGATGAATCCGCGCCGGCGCGGAGGCCGATTCGTTTCTCGTCAGGATGTCGTCCCAGAGGGCGTGCAGAAAATTGACGTTGGCCTCGATGTCCTGAGCGGGCATGGTTTCGCTCGCCGTGCGGACGATGTATCCGGCGCCCGGCTGGCGGTTCTTGCGGACCAGTTTCTTGAGTCTTTTTCTTTCTTCTTCGTTTTCGATGCGCCTGCTGATGCCTATCTGCTTGATTGTCGGCATATAGACGACGTATCGGCCGGGGAGGGTGATGTAGCTCGTCAGCCTGGAGCCCTTGGTGCCGAGCGGCTCCTTGCTGACCTGAACGATGACGTCCTGGCCGTCTTTGAGCATGTTTTCGATATGCCGTTCCTTCTCCCCGCGCCGGGATCGCCTTCTCGCGCCGCTTCGAGGCGAGCCGTTTTGGCGCTCGGCGTCGCCGTCGCCATGATCGTCGCCGTTGCCGAAGCCGTTCCCGTCGAAATCGAGGTCATCGTCGTCTTCGCCGTCCGTCTGCTCGGCCGCGAGTTTTCTGTAATTCTCGATGGACTCGATGGTGCGCACGTCGCTCACGTAGAGAAAGCCCGCCTTTTCCAGTCCGATGTCCACGAACGCCGCCTGCATCCCCGGCAGCACTTTCGTCACTTTTCCCTTATAGACGTTGCCGACGATGCTTTTCCCGCTCTCCCGCTCGATATACAACTCGGCCGTCACGCCGTTTTCGAGCAAGGCGACGCGCGTTTCAAACGGCTCGGCGTTGACGACGATTTCAGACGACATGTTCCGTTGCGCGGGAAGCCCCCGCCCTCCATTGAACGGCGATTTTGCAGATTCGGGCCCTCAGGCATCCCTCGGGAGACAGCCCGAAGCACCTGGCGAGTATTTCCGTCACCTTCGGCTTCGCGCCCTCGCCGTAGCGCAGCGTGAGCTGCAGGCGAACGCGAGCGTTCGTCGATGGCTTCATCGAAAATCCGGCGATGGCCGGACGCGCGTCGAAGCGCCTTATCTTTCCCTTGCGCTCCCGCGATATTTCAATGCTCTTCTCTTTCATCAAATCTCCGATGGCGGCTTCGATTCGTGAGTCGCGCGCGCCCGACGAGCCGAGGTCTTCGCGCAGCAGAGAGACTTCATAGGTCGCGGCGTTCAGCGCATTGGCCGATGAGATCGCTTTTCCCTCGATGCGCCACCCCGCTCGCGGCTTGAGGCCTCCGGGGAGTTCTCTCTTCAGGCTTCTGAACAAATCGCCCACCCGAATGCGCCCGTCGGTTTCCAGGAGGGAGAAATCCACGACCTCCGCCCGGCTCTCCACGCCGACCGGAAGCGCGTGGGAGAATACGATTTTCGGGTGGGGATTGAAGCCCTTGGAATGTTCGAGGCGATGGCCCGCGCGCTGAATCGCGCGGATGAACGTCCTTAGAATTTCCAGGTGGCTCAGGAAGCGAAGGTCTCCCGATTTTTCATAGAGAAACCGGAATTTGCGAACCGGCGCGTTCGGCTGCGCCTCGGCGAGACCGGGGTTGTCGTCGCGCGCGCCCTCGAAGCCCACCGGAACGGGGCCGGATTCCCTGGCGGCGCTTTTGCGCCGCTTCTGGCTTCGTCGCTCCTTGGCGATGGCGAGCTCTACGGGCTCGGCGGGAGCGGCGTCCTGACCGGGCGTCAAACCCGCCGCCCGGACCGCGCCGTCCGCCCGCCCCGGCTCGCTGATGAGGGGAAGGGAAGGGCTGGCGGGGAGCATGGGTTTTTCGTAGTGGTATTTGATGCCCTTGTATTTGTCCAGAATGCCGCATTGTCCGCATGACTCATAGCGGCAATCGCCGATGGTGACCTCGCGCGAAGCACGCTTCCAGTCGGCCAACTGGTATTCCTTGGTCACCCCGCAGTCGAGATGATCCCAGGGAAGGGGCTCGTCTTCGGGTATTTCACGATAGACGTACCATTCCGGATCGAGTCCGTGGGTCTTGAAGGCGGCCATCCATTTGTCGTAATCGAAAAATTCCATCCAGCCGTCGAACTTGCACCCCGCGTCCGCCGCCGTCTCGATGACGTCAGCCTGGCGGCGGTCTCCTTTCGAGAGCGCGGCCTCCAGGAAACTGTGCCGGGGGTTCGACCAATGGAGCTTGATGCGTCGATCCGGCACCGCGCGCTTGATGAAGTCGAGTTTTTCGCCGATCTCCTCTTTCGTATTTTGAGGAAACCACTGAAACGGCGTGTGCGGCTTCGGCACGAAGGTGGAGAGGCTGACGTTGATGAACCGGAACGGTTCGCCCGTTTCCCGCGAGCGCATTTTCATGCAGGCCATGAGCATATTCGTCATTTCCCGCAAATCGTCAAAAGTTTCCGTGGGGAGTCCGAGCATGAAATAGAATTTCACGCCCGGCCAGCCGGTGTCGAGAATGTCCTGAAGGTTTCGCTTCAGGTCCGCTTCGGTCAGCACCTTGTTGATGACGTTGCGCAGGCGCTCGCTGCCCGCTTCGGGCACCAGTGTGAAGCCCGTGCGGCGCACGCGTGCGATTTGCGTCAGCAGATCCGGACTCATCGCCCCGACGCGAAGGGAGGGCAGGGAGATGGAGGTCTGCATGGGGGCGAGGCGCTCCATCATGCGGGGGACGAGTCCCTTCAGAGGCTGATAGTCGGCGATGCACAGCGACGAAAGGCTGATTTCCTCATAGCCGGTTTTCTTGAGCGACTCTTCGGCGAGCTCGAGGACCCGGTGCGGGTCCCGATCCCGAACGGGGCGATAGACCATGCCCGCGTGACAAAACCGGCAGCCTCTCGTGCACCCGCGCTGAACCTCGAGCGTTACCCGATCGTGCACCACCTGGGTGTAGGGAACGATGGGCCGCGTGGGGTGGGGCGAGTCGTTCAAATCCTCAAGGACGCGCGCCAGGACGGGTTCCCGGTGTCCGCTGACGTGGCGGAACCCTCTCACCGCGCCGCCCGGATCGTGTTCGACCACGTAGCGGCTCGGCACGTAGACGCCTTCAATTTCTTCCAGCATGTCGAGAAGCGCTTCTCTCGGGGCGTTGCGGCTTCGCCATTTTTCGTGGGCCTTGACGACCTCGGGGAAAAGTTCTTCACCGTCCCCCAAGGCGATGGCGTCGAAGAAGGGCGCCATCGGCTCCACGTTGAACGTCACGGGGCCGCCCGCGATGACGAGAGGGTCTTCTTTCTTCCTTTGCGCGGCGCGCCTGGGGATGGCGGCCAGATCGAGCAGCAGGACGACGTTGCTGGCGGCCAGCTCGTATAGGAGCGATACGCCCAGGATATGGAACTCCCGCACGGGCGTCCGGCTCTCCAGGGTCGTGAGCAATGCGTTTCTGCTTCTCAGAATGGCTTCAAAATCGCTCCAGGGGAGAAAAACGCGCTCGGCGGCGGTGTCTTCCTCCTCGTTCAGGAGGTGGTAGAGAATGCGGACGCCGTTGTGCGACATGCCGACTTCGTAGGTGTCCGGGAAGGCGAGGGCGACGCGGTTCCTCACTTTCGCGAGGTCTTTGCGTATCGCGTTGACTTCGTTCCCGAGATAGCGCGAAGGCTTCTCGACGAAGGGGAAAACATCCCGCGCGTAGTCCAGATTCATTGCAATCAACCTGTTGAAGCCTCTCGCGTCGCGCGAAGGGCGATATCCGCTTGCCGCCGCCTTTTAATGAACCGGGCCGAATTTCTCCTCCCATACTGAAGGATGCGGGCGGAATTGGCAACCGAAGCGCATCGCGCGTGAACGCTTCGCCTTCCTCTTTTTTTTTTCTGAACGGGGCCCGAAAGCGAATGAAAGCGCCCGCTCGCCGAGCGTGAAGAGATGTGTTTTTCCATTTTTTGTTTCCGGTAGTATTATTTTTTGCAGTTTCGCCGATGTTTTCTCGTTGCGAGGAGTTGCGCGGATGGAGCCGATGAATTTCCTGCTCTTGATGGATGATGAACACGCTCAGAAAGCGCTGGGTTGCTACGGCCATCCTCTCGTCAGGACGCCGAATCTCGATGCGCTCGCGGCGTCGGGCGTCCGGTTCGAGAGCGCTTATACGAACTGCCCCATCTGCGTGCCGGCTCGCGCGAGCTTCGCCACGGGCAGATACGCGCATGAAATCGGCGCTTGGGACAACGCGCACCCCTACGAGGGAGAGCCGCCTAGCTGGTGCCGCCGCCTTCAGGAAAACGGGATGCGGACGGCCTCGGTCGGAAAACTTCATTACCGCAACGCGGATTGTCCCGTCGGCTTCGATGAGCAGCTCATTCCCCTGCATCTGCCCAAAGGGGGGCTGGGCGATATTTTCAGCGCCATTCGGGATGAAAAAGGCCTGCCGCCCAGGAACAATCCCGAATGGATGGCCGAGCGCATCGGGCCGGGAGATTCCAAATACATAGCGTATGACGCGCAAGTCACGGATTTGGCGCGCGAGTGGCTTCTTCATAAAGCGCCTGAATACGGCGAACGGCCCTGGGCGCTGTTCGTCTCTCTCACGTGTCCGCATTTTCCCTTCATCGCCCCGCCCGAGTTTTACGATCTCTATCCCTTGGAGGAGGTGCCGCTCCCCAGACCGCACCCCTCGGGCGGCTACGACTGGCACCCGTGGATTGCGGCGCTTCACGAATGCGCTCCTTACGACGTCTATTTCGACGATCACAGACGCCGCGTCGCTCTGGCGTCCTACTTCGCCATGATCAGCTTCGTGGACTCGAACGTCGGAAAAATTCTGAACGCCCTGGAGGAATCCGGCTTCGCGGAAAGAACGCGGGTGATCTTCGCCAGCGATCATGGGGACAATCTGGGCGAGCGCGGCCTTTGGGGAAAATCCACCATGTATGAGGAGTCGGTCGCCGTGCCGCTCATCCTCTCCGGCCCGGACGTTCCGAGCGGCGAAATCTCGCGGACGCCGGTCTCGCTCATCGACCTGTATCCGACGGCGCTTGACGGCGCGGGCCTGTTGACGAGCGATGAGGAAGAGGGGCTGCGCGGCGATTCGCTGTTCAGAATCGCGGACGAGCCGGACGACACCGAGCGCGAGATTTTCAGCGAGTTCCACGCGCTCGGCGCCGCAACGGGATTGTTCATGCTGCGCCGCGGGCGCTACAAATATATCCACTACGTGGGGCACGCTCCCGAACTCTTCGATCTGGAAGACGACCCCGAAGAGCGGCGGGACCTCTCCCGCAGCCCCGCGCATCAACCCATTCTGGCGGACCTCGAGGCGCGCCTGCGGCGCATCGTCGATCCGGAGGAGACGGATCGACGCGCCAAAGCGGATCAGGCGGCGCTGATCGAGCGGCACGGCGGGCGCGAAGCCGTCATCGCCATCGGCAACAGCTTCGCGTCTCCGCCCCCGGGAGAGAAGGAATACGGGGAATAGGGGGCTAGCTGAACAGGGAGACGAGGTTTTGTCTTCTCATGCGCACGTTCAAAACGAGGGCGACCGCAATGAAGGATGAGATGGCGGCGCTCCCCCCGTAGCTGACCATGGGAAGCGGAATCCCGACGATGGGCATCAGGCCGAGCGTCATCCCGACGTTGAATACGATGTAGAGGAAGAACGCCGTGCCGACGCCGACGGCGAGAAGCGCGCCTTCCTTGTCGGCGGCGTTCAGCGCCGCGCTCACGCACCGCAGAAGAAAAATGAAGAATAAAATCAGAACGAGGGTGCTGCCCAGAAAGCCCAGCTCCTCGCTCAGTACCGAAAAGATGAAATCCGTATGCTTTTCGGGCAGAAAATGAAGCCTGCTCTGGGTTCCCTGGAGGAGACCCTTGCCCCAAACCTCCCCGCTGCCCACGGCGATGATGCTTTGTATGCTCTGATAGCCGGCCCCGAGGGGATCGGCCTCGGGATCGAAAAGCGTCAATATCCTGCGGCGCTGATACTCCTTGAGAAAAAACCAGCCCAGAGGCGCGCACGTAATCGCCGCGCCTCCGACGGTGAGGATGACTTTCCGCTGGACGCCGGCGGCGAGCAGCATGGCGCCCGCTATGAGCAGAACCGTGAGGCCGGTGCCCAGGTCTGGCTGTCGCATGATCAGCGCGGCGGGCGCGAGAGCCAGGGCGAGCGGCGGGAGAAGGTCCTTGAAGCCCATGGCCTTCGCCTCTTCGCGGGCGCCGAAATATCTGGCCAGCACGAGAATGACCGCCAGGCGCGCGAACTCGGAGGGCTGGAGGCGCATGGAGCCGAAGACGAGCCAGCGCTTCGAGCCGGAGACCACCTGGCCCGATACGAGGACGGCGATGAGCAGGACGATGAGGAGAACGTAGAAAAGATAGGCCCATCGCGTAAAGACGTGATAGTCGAAAAAAAGAATGCAGAACAGCGCGCCCAGTCCGATGGACGCCCACAGCGCCTGCTTCAGATGCAGGGAATTTTTCAGGAAAACGGGATTGGAGTGAATCGCGCTGTAAATCATGAAAACGCCCGTCAGGGTGAGCAGAAGGGTGACGAGGACGAGCAGCCAGTCCAGCCGCGAGACGGCGCGCCGGAAAGGAGATGATTGGGAGGAGGGGACGCCGCTCATCGGGGTTCTTCCGCTGTCCGGTCAGGCGGAGTGGACGTTTCTTGCTGGTCGCCGGGGTTTGACGCCAGCATTTTCCGCTTCCCGTTTTTCTCGAGATAGAAGGAAATCAGCTCCCGGGCGTATGGGGCGAAAAAAGACCCCGGCCTGCCGGCGTGTTCTCCCAGAATGGCGAGCGCGATGACGGGGTTCTCATACGGGGCGAACGCGACGAACCAGCCGTGATCCCGAAATTTCCGGGGCAATTCTTCCGGTTTTCGCTTGCGGCCCGTGAGTTCGAGGCGAACCGTCTGGGCGGTGCCCGTCTTGCCCGCCGTGACGACGCCCGGGACGCGCGCTTTTTTCGCCGTGCCCCGCGGCCCGTGGACGACCTCTTTGAGTCCTTCGCGCACTTTATCGAAAATCTCCTGTCGTATCGGAATTTCGCGGATAAGCCGGGGATTGGCCTTGAAGATAATCCTGCCGACGGGGCTCACCACTTTTTTCACGACGTAGGGTTTCCACAGGCGGCCGCGATTCGCCACGGTGGCGATGAGGTTGGCGGCCTGCAGGGGCGTGACGAGGTTGAAGCCCTGGCCGATGGCCACGCTGATTGTCTCACCTTTGTACCATTTCTCGCCGAATCGGCGGCGTTTCCACGCATCCGACGGCACCAGCCCGCCTTTTTCGCGGGCGGCGAAGCCGGTGGGCGCGCCCAGGCCGAACATGCGCGCGTAATGCGCGATTCTCCCGATGCCCAGCTTGCGGCCCAGGTCGTAGTAGTAGACGTCGCAGCTTTGGCCGAGGGACTGGATGAGGTCCACGTGACCGTGCCCTCCTTCTTTCCAATCCTGAAACACCCTTTTTCCGAACCTGAAAGAGCCTGTGCAATGTATTTTTTCATCGGCGGCGACGGTTTCATCGTTCAGCGCGGCGAAGGCCATCACGATTTTGAAGATCGATCCGGGGGGGTATTGGCCCCGGGTGGCGCGGCTTTCAAGCGGCTTCAAGGGGTCTTTCGTCAGGCTTTTCCAGGTTTCGGCGTCAATGCCTGCGGCGAATTCGTTCGGGTCGAAAGACGGCCTGCTGACCATGGCGAGAATGGCGCCGTCCGACGGATCGAGTATGACGATGCTGCCCTCGTGCTTCTCGAACAGCGCCTCCGCTTTTTTCTGAAGCGCGAGTTCTATCGTCAGGTAGACGTCGTTTCCGGGTTTTTCCACGAAAGGGCGAACGACGCGCAATTCTCTTCCATAGGCGTCGACTTCCACCTGCCGGAAGCCGCTTGCCCCGCGCAGGAATCTCTCTTGCGCGCGCTCGACGCCGTATTTCCCGAGCAGGTCTCCCTGCCGGTAGTTCAGCTTTTTCAGGCGCTTGAGCTGGCGGTCGTCCACCTCGCCCAGATAGCCGAGAAGGTGGCCCGCTCCTTCGACCGAGGGGTAGCGCCTGAGCGGCGTCGCCTGAACGTATACGCCGGGATAGTCGGGTTTGCGCTCTTCCAGAAAAGCCATGATTTTCCGGCTGATGTTCGCTTTGACGAGAAACGGGCGAAAGGGATTCGCCCGCCGGATTTTTTCGTAGAGCTCCGGGTAGGGCTGTTCGGTGAGTCCGGCCAGCATCCGGACGGTTGGCTTCAGTTTTTTCGCGTTTTCCTGGAGAATGTAGATGTTGAACGACGCGCGGTTGTCCGCCAGCATCTCTCCCCTGGAATCGAACACGATGCCCCTGGGACTCTGAACGAAGCGGTAGGCGATGCGGTTGTTCTCGGAGAGGCTGCTGAATTTTGCGCCCTGAATCACCTGAAGGCTCAGCAGCCTGACGAACAGTCCGAAGAGTACGAGGGCGAAGCACGCGCCGAATACGCGAACGCGGCGCCTGAGCGCGTCGCTCGTCTCGGGGTTCCGGTTGGCCTGCCATTCCTTCATCTCAAGGCCGCTCCAGGTAGGGCGCGCCCTCGGGGAATGGGAGCGCCTTGCTTTCGACCTTTCTCAGCAGGCCGAGGGCCGCCGGCGCCAGAACGACGGTCAGCCCCACGGTTTTTATTCCATCCACCCAGAATTCGACGGGCAGCGCCGTATCGGACAGAAACACCTTCGCCAGGCCAGCGGAAGCCGCGAGGTTGAACGTCGAGGCGAAAAACACCACCAGGCAGTGAAAAAAGATCAAGCGCGACGTCATGCTGCTTTTCAACCCTCCCGTGCAACGGCCGATCAGCCCCTTCAGGAGCGCGTTGAGGCCGAGCAGTCCCCCCGAGAGCGCGTCCTGAACGATCCCCAGGGCGAAGCCTCCGACGAGTCCCGCGACTCTGCCCCGGCGAAGGCCCAGGAATACGGTGGCGAGAAGCATGACGTCCGGCTTGGCGCCGATCCAGGCCGAAAAGTATTCCGCCACCGATGCGTGAAGGACGACCGTGAAGATGAATAGTATGGCGTAGAACAGGAAGATCATTTCCAGGGGTTTTCCCTTGGCTGCGTCATCAGAATCATGACTTCTTCCAGGTTCGAGAATCTCACGATCGGCTTCGCCTTGATGTTGAGAAACAGCTTTTTCCCGTCGATGACTTCCGTGACTCGGGCCACGGGGAGGCCTTTCGGGAAAAGCCCTCCCAGCCCGGAGGAAATGAGCAGATCGCCCGGCTTGATTTCCGCGTCGCCCGGCATGTGACGCACCTCGCTCGCCCCTTGCGGGGAGATGGAGAAAATCCCCTGCGCGCGGGAGCGCTGCGCGATGACGCTGACCGCGCTCCTCGAATCGAGCAGAGGCAGTACCCGGCTCATGTTGCGGCTCACCCGGGAGATTCTACCCACCAGGCCCGCCTCGTGCATGACCGGCATGTCCTTGCGCACGCCGTCTCGAGAGCCGAGGTCCACGATGAGCGATTTCCCGTAGATGCTTCTGTCGTGCGCCACGATGCGGGCGAGGCGAACGGGCGACGCCAGACTCTTCGAGACCTGGAGCAGTCCCTCCAGGCGCGCGATCTCCGATTTCAGCTCCTGCATCCGCGCGTGATTCTCGCTGAAGGACTGCAGTTTTCGCCTCAGAACGGAGTTCTCGTCGTGCGCGTTCTTGAGGAGCAGGTATCTTTGCCAGATTTCGACCGCCCATTTTCTGGGCGCGTCGCTGATGTAGAAAATCGGCCCCGCGAAGGAAAAAAGCCCTCTCTCGATTAAAGTGGAGCGGCCGTGAAGCCGCGCGCTCACCGTCATGAGCGTGAAACAGACGACGAACAGCCCGACGAGAAGGGCGGCGTTTCGACGTTCGATGAGGAACTGAAGCATGGCGTTGCAGGCTTCTTTCTCAATGGCGGGCGAAATGCGATGTCGAGGAGCGCCGACTATACGGTCAGCTTTTTGAGCAAGTCGAGCTCGTCGAGCACTTTGCCGGTTCCCATGACGACGGCTGAGAGCGGGTCTTCCGCCAAGGTGACGGGAAGGCCGGTTTCTTCTTTCAGCAGCTTGTCGAGTCCCCGCAGGAGGCCCCCGCCGCCGGCGAGAACGATTCCCCTGTCCACGATGTCGGCGGCCAGCTCGGGAGGCGTTCTCTCGAGCGTGCCCCGAACCGTCTCGACGATGGAGTTGACGGGTTCGGAAAGAGCCTCCCGAATCTCTTCGTCGGTTACGACGGTGGTTTTGGGAATCGCGGCGATAAGGTCGCGTCCCTTGATCTCGAGCGTTTTCGCCTCCCCCGTTTTGTAAGCGGAGCCTACGCCTATCTTGATTTCCTCCGCCGTTCTCTCTCCGATCAGCAGGTTGTAGTTGCGCTTGACGTAGCTGATGATGGCCTCGTCCATCTCGTCCCCGCCGACGCGCACCGATTGGGAATACACGACGCCCGCGAGCGAGATGACGGCCACCTCCGTGGTGCCGCCGCCGATGTCCACCACCATGCTGCCGCCCGGCTCCTCAATGGGCAGGCCCACGCCGATGGCCGCCGCCATCGGCTCCTCGATGAGATACGCCTCGCGGGCGCCCGCGTTCTCCGCGCTGTCTCGAACCGCGCGCCGCTCCACCTGGGTGATGCCCGAGGGCACGCAAATCAGCATCCGCGGCCGCACGAACGTTTTTCTGTTGTGAACCTTGTGGGCGAAATAGCGGAGCATGGCCTCGGTGATTTCAAAATTCGCGATCACGCCGTCCTTCATGGGCCGGACAACCGTGATGTTTTCAGGCGTTCGCCCCACCATCGCCTTGGCCTCGGAGCCTACGGCGAGCACCTGTTTGGAATCCTGCCGCACCGTCACCACGGAGGGTTCGCGCAGGGCGATTCCCTTGCCCTTCACGTAGACGAGCGTGTTCGCCGTTCCGAGGTCAATGGCCAGATCGCTGGAGAACAAGCCCAAAATGGAGTCTAGAAACATGAGGGGAGGGATTCCTTCGGGCGAAGAATCTCGTTCCGCGGACGGCTTATATTCCATAATACCTAACACGGAAGATGAGAAAAATCAAGGAAGGGGCGCATTTGGGAGGAGAAACGCGAATTTGTTTGATAAAATTCCCCCGGCGCGTCGGCCGGGAACTTCTGAAAACCCGGTCTCTCCCGTTTGCGGTGAGGGGAAAGGTAGGCTATTTTGGCTTTCGTTCGCCGCCGAAATTACAGTTTAACGCCATAAGCCGTCGGTTTTGAAGGAGTTTTGCATTCATGCTTCGCTTTTTAAGGGCAAAGGGAAAAAGCTGGGTTCTGAAGGCGCTGCTCGGGTTCGTGGCGCTCACGTTCGTATCTTTCGGCGGGTTCGCGCTCACGGACGGACCGGGCGATTCCGGCGGCGCGCGCGTAGCGGCATGGGTTGATGAGGCGCCGATATCCGCGAGCGAATTTGAACAGCGCTATTATCGGCAGGCCGAGGCGCTCAGGCGGCAGCTGGGCGAGGCCTATAATGAAGAACTCGCGCGCCGCCTCGGCGTGAGGCGCCGGGCGCTCGATTCTCTCATCCTCGAGAAGCTTCAACTGCGGGAGGCGGGGCGTCTCGGCATTGAGGCCACGGACTCGGAAGTCGCGCTTCAGATTCAGGCGCTTGCGCCCTTTCAAAGAGACGGAAAATTCGACGCCGGGCGATACCGCGCCGTTCTGGAGTCGAACGGCCTCACCCCCCGGCAATTCGAAGAAGAGCAAAGGCGGGTCGTTTTGCTCGGGCGCCTGCGGGACTACGTGAGCATGAGCGTGTCGCTCGGCGAGCGCGAGGCGCGCGACGCCTACGAGTGGAGCAACGCGGAAGTCAAAGTGGCCGCGATTCGCCTGAAGCCGGAGACGTTCGCCAGGGAAATACCGATCCTGGAGGCTGACCTCAAGGAGCATTATGAGAAAAACAAGGATGAATTCAGGACCGGCCCCCAAAGGCGCGTGTCCTGGTGGCGCCTCCCGTTTTCCGAAGCGGCGAAAGGGATCGAGCTCGATGAGGGCGCTCTGAGGTCGCACTATGCCCGCACCCGCTCGAAGTATGCGAGGGAGGAGAGCATATCGGTCAATCAGATTTTTTTGAAACTTCCTCCGGACGCGAAAAAAGAGCAGATCGAGGCGAAGCGCGAGCGGCTCGAGGAATTGCGCGAGCGCGTCGCGAAAGGCGAAAAATTCACCGAACTCGCGAAAGCGCACTCCGAGGGCCCGGCGGCGAAGCAGGGGGGCGACCTCGGAACGTTCGGCAGGGGGCAGATGCTGCCCGGGTTGGAGCAGGCGGCGTATGGGCTGAAAAAAGGAGAGGTGAGCCAGCCCGTGAAGACTTCTTTCGGGATGCACCTCGTATGGGTGAGAGACAGGGTTTTGCCCGGCCATGAGCCGTTCGACGAGGCGCGCGAGAAAGTGAAAAAGGAGTTGAGGGACTTGCGGGCGAAGCAGCGGGCCAGGAGCGAGCTCAGGAAAGTCCGATACGCGGTGGAAGACAAAAAGGCGGAGCCTCTCGTGGCCGGCATCCAAAAAGGAGAAACCGATTTTTTTGAGCGAGGCCGCCTGCCTCGGACGACGCCCGGGGGCGACGCGCTGAGCGAGCTCGCCTTCGGCTTGAGCGGGGAGGAGAAGATATCCAGGGAAAGGGAAGACGCGGAGGGCGTCAGCTTCGTGCGGCTCGACGCGAAAAGAGCGCCCTTCGTCCCGAAATTTGAGGACGCGCGCGAACAGGTGGAGCGCTCCTTTCTGCGGCTTAAAGGCGGGGAGATCGCGAAGCAGAAAGCGGCGAGTTGGCTTCGGGAATTGAGGGATAGAAAGCGCGACCTCCATGAAATCGCCCGTGAAGTCGGGTTGAGCGTACTCGCGCCCGACGCCTTCAAGCGCGCGGATGCTCCCTCCGCGCTCGGCTCCTCGCGGGAGGTCTCGGACGCCGCGTTCGCCCTGGATGCGGGCGAGTACGGGATGGCCGAATCCGCCGGCGACGTGATTTTGATCGAGGTGCTGGAGGCGCCCGAGGCGGATATGGAAAAATTTGAATCCGAAAAAGTGGATTTCCGCCGACAGATGCTTCAGGTGAAAAGAGCACTGGCGTTCGGCCGGTATCTGGAGAAGCTCAGGCAGGCGGCCGAGGTGCGATTTGCGGAAGGGTTCGGCGTTTAGAAACGGGAAAATTCCCCGCCGTCATCGCCAGAAATCCTCCCTGTCCTCGGGACGGATATCGTGCTTTTCCTGAATCCCCTTGTCGAACAGGTCCGCCGCCTCTTTTTTTCTGGCCGCCTGTTGATCCATCAACTCCCGTATGTCGGGGGTTTTCTTTTTGGCGGCTTCGGCGAACGGGTCTTTTACCTGATGGCGAACGATCCGCGCGGATTCCCCCTCGGCCTCGAAACGGATTTGATTGCCGGGCGCGATGTTCATGGACTTCATGATCTCTTTTGGGAGGTGGATTCTTCCCCCACGGCCGATTTCGATGATGTGCGGCTTTTTGTCGGTCATGCCGTGCGCTCCTTCTTGCGCGAGCGGGCGCGCAACCCGGGAAAGACGCGAAGCCTCCGCCGCCCGCCGGCGCTCACCCCCACGTCAGGAGATGCAGGCCCAGGGGATGAACGAGGTGGGGGTGCCGGGGCAGGGCGCGAACCGACACGCCGTGCGCGCCCGCTCTGCCGCACTCGACCTCGCCGCGAAAGCGATAGGCGTTTTCTCCCAGTTCTGCCGTGACGCTCATGGGGGAGGCGAGCCCGTCGAACAGCTTGTTCTCCTCCTTCATGGGAACCTCGTAGATCTCGATCCGCACTTCTTCGGGCGAGAGTTCTCCGAGCGAAACCTCCGCCTCGACGCTTATTTTGCCCCCCAGCGGGACGACGCCGTCCTGCTCCATCGAGATGCGGCTGATCTCGACGCCGGGCCATGCTTCGCGCGCGCGCTTTTTCCATTCGTGAAGCGCCTTGGCGGGCGTCCTCTCGTCCGCCATGAGGCGCGCGTGATGCGCCCCCAGGGGCAGGTAAAATTTTCGGGCGTATTCACGCACCATCCGGGTCGTATTGAAGTATGGGCAAAGGGACTGCAGGGAGCGCTTGATCATCTCCATCCAGCGGGCCGGAATTCCCTCCTCATTGCGTTCATAGAAAAGGGGAATGACGGACTGCTCGAGAAGATTGAACAGGCTCTCGCACTCCATCTCGTCCTGGTAGCCGGGGTCGTCATATGTCTCCAGTCCGCCGATGGCCCACCCCAGATCGCTCGCATAGCCCTCCGCCCACCAGCCGTCCAGAATGCTCAGGTTCAAGGCGCCGTTGGCGGCGGCCTTCATGCCGCTCGTTCCGCTCGCCTCTTGCGGGCGGCGGGGGTTGTTGAGCCACAGGTCCACCCCCTGCACGAGCTGCCGCGCGACGTGGATGTCGTAATCCTCCACGAATACGATCTTCTCCTGCACGTTTTCCCTTCGGGCGAACTGGATGAGCTCGCGGATGAAGCTTTTGCCTTCCATGTCCCTCGGGTGCGCTTTTCCGGCGAATATGATTTGAACGGGTCTCTCCTCGTTTGTGAGGAGGGAGACGAGGCGCTCGGGTCTTTTAAGCAGAAGGGTGGCGCGCTTGTAGGTGGCGAAGCGTCTTGCGAATCCTATCGTCAGGGCTTTGGGGTCGGGGAGGATGGCGGCGTCGGAGTGGCCGGCGCTCCCCGACTGCCGCCTGCGTGCGTGCTCGCGGCAAAAATGGATGAGCTGGTCGCGGTTTTTCTCCTTGACGCTCCAGAGTTCGCCTTCCGGAATGCGGGCGGCTCTCTCCCATGTCGCGGCGCTGTCCGTCTGCTCAATCCAGGCGTCGCCCAGGCAGCGATTGAACAGATCCTTCATTTCGGCGGATACCCAGGTGGGGAAGTGAACCCCGTTTGTGACGGAGTCGATGGGAATGTCCCGCTCAGGCGCTTCGGGCCACATGGGGCGCCACATCTTGCGGGAGACCTCGCCGTGAAGCTTGCTGACGCCGTTCGCCGCCGAGGAGAGGCGCAGCGCCAGGACGGCCATGTTGAAGGGCTCGTCCCCGTGCCCCGGGTGAACCCGCCCCAGGCCGAGAAAGTCCCCCCAGTCCATCGAGAGGGATTCCGCATAGGCGCGAAAGTATTTTTCCATCACGTCGGGCGGAAAGATGTCGATGCCCGCCGGAACGGGAGTGTGCGTCGTGAAAATGTTGCCCGCGGAGGTCAGCTCCCGGGCGGCGCCTGCGTCGATGCCGAACTTTTTCATCGAGAAGCGGATTCTCTCGAGCGCCAGAAAGGCGGAGTGCCCTTCGTTCATGTGGCAGACGACGGGGGGGAGATTCAGCTTGTGAAGCAGCCTCACGCCGCCGATGCCCAGCAATATCTCCTGGCGAATCCGCGTCTCCATGTCCCCGCCGTAAAGCGCCAGGGTGACTTCGCGCAGCGAGGGCGCGTTTTCGGGAATGTTGGCGTCCATGAAGTAGATGGGGTTGCGGCCCACCTGCAAGCGCCAGATTTGCGCCGTGAGCAATCCGTCAGGGTATTCGACTTCGACTGTAAGGGGCGCGCCGTTCTCGTCGCGTTCGAGGTGAAGAGGCATGTCGTGAAAATCGTTGTCCGGGTAGTGTTCGTGCTGCCAGCCGTCGGGACCGAGGTGCTGTCGAAAATATCCCTGGCCGTAGAGGAGACCGACGCCGATGAGGGGGAGACCCAGGTCGCTGGCCGATTTCATGTGGTCGCCGGCGAGGACGCCCAGACCGCCTGAGTAGCTGGGCACGGACTCCGTCAGCCCGAATTCCATGCTGAAGTAGGCGATGCGAAGCTCCGCGCTCTTTTCGCTCTCGGGCAGATTCTGATACCAGGAGGGCTTTTGCGAGTATTCGTGAAATTCGCGCAGCACGCTCTCCATCTCGCCGATGAAGCTCTCATCCCCCGCCGCTTCGTTGAACCGATCCTGAGAGACGCGCCGCAGCATCCTGACCGGGTTGTAATGGCACTCCTCCCATTGCGCCTTGTCCAGCCGACTGAACAGCGCGCGGGCGCGATGGCTCCAGTCGAAGGCGACGTTGTCCGCTATCTCTTCGAGCCCCTTCAGTTCGTGAGGAATGTTCGGCACTACCTGAAACGAAAGCACAGTGGTCATTTTTTGTTTCCAATGAAGTTCCGGTTTTTATCCGTTCCGGGCGGGCGGCCCGTCGAACCGGGCCGAATCATTCGGTCAGCCCGCAGGCGCCTTTTTCCCTGAGCGCCGCGCCGGGCCCGGGTGGAGAATATAAAACCACATATTTGAGCGGCGCGTCACCCGCGCTTGATATTCGGTGCATTTTGCCGGGAGGCACGAATACCGCGTCTCCCGGCGCGACGGAGATTTCCTCTCCCTCGATCTCCACTGTCCCCGTTCCGCTCAGGAAGTAGAAAGCGTGCTCCTCGGCGTCGTGCTTGTGGGCGGTGGAGGTGAGGCCGGGGTCGAACTCGTTGACGAGCAGGGCGAACCGCCTGGCGCCCACGCTCTGCTCGTCAAGCAGAATCCGGAACACGCTCCTGCCGCCGGATACGGGCAGGTCTCCGCTCACGGCCTCGCTCTCCCGCACGCGCAAGGGTTTGTTGGGATTCATGTCGGCTCCTTATGGCTCGGGCGGCTTTTGCTCGCGGTCGAATTCCGGTCGGAAACGCCGGGTGTGCGACCCCGCAAGCGTTGGCGACTCATGGCGATTTCTCTTCGCGCTGCCGGTACATGTGGTCGAGCGGCCCTTGGCCGTTTCCGATGGCCAGTGAGTTTTCGATGGCGCCCTGAATGTAGCGCTTCGCCCGCCTCGCCGCCTCGATGGTCGATTCGCCCAGGGCCAGGCCTGCGGCGATGGCCGAAGACAGCGTGCACCCCGTGCCGTGGGTGTGCGGGGTGTCGATGCGTTTGCCCTCCAGGATGCTTTCGTTTTGTCCATCCCAAAAAACATCCGCCGCCCCTTCGGTGATGTGTCCCCCTTTCAAGAGGACGCGCTCGGCTCCCCGATCTCGCAGCATCCGGGCGGCGTCTTTCATGTCTTCCAGGTTTCTGATTTCCCGGATTCCCAGAATATCGCGCGCCTCCTCGGTGTTGGGGGTGACGATTTCCGCGAGAGGAAAGAGTTTTTCGACGAGCGCCTCTCTTGCGTCGGGCGCCAGGAGAGTGTCTCCGCTCTTGGCCGCCATCACCGGGTCAAGCACGACGCGCGCCACCGCGTACGCCTCCAGCTTCTCGGCGACGACCTCGATGACATCGACCGTGGCGAGCATCCCGATTTTGACGCTTGCGACTTCGAGGTCGGAGCACACCGAGTCGAATTGCGCCCCGATGAAGTCGGGCGGCGCGCCGTGAACCCCCTGCACGCCCACGGTATTTTGCGCCGTCAGCGCGGTGACGACCGAGGCGCCATAGACGCCCAGCGCGGCGAAAGTCTTGAGGTCGGCCTGAACGCCCGCGCCGCCGCCGGAATCGGAACCTGCTATCGTCAGGGCGATGGGGGGAATCGCCGGGGATTTTCCCATGTCCGCTCCCTTTGTTTTCGGCGCATCATAAGACGATCCGCCATGAAAATGTAGCGCGCGGAGCATATATCGGGGGCGTGTCGAGAATACGTCGGGAGCGGAAAAGCGGAAAATTCCTTAATGCGGGAATTCTTGACAATTTTATTTAGGAATTATAGCCTCCCGTTGGTCGGTTCCGGGCGAGGGGCGGTAAAGGAATTCGAGAGGGACTCTCATGGCGACTGGCGTCAGGGGCCGCCCGCCCCGAATTTTGAGGGCGCTTCCATCGCTGCTCGACCTGATCGGGGGAACCAGCCTCGTTCAGTTGCAGCGCCTGCCCGATTCATCCGGCGCGCGCGTGTTCGCCAAGCTGGAGCAATACAATCCCGGCGGAAGCGTGAAGGATCGCATCGCGCTCAGCATGGTGCTGGACGCCGAGCGGCGCGGCCTCCTCAAGCCCGGCGGAACGATCGTCGAGCCCACGAGCGGCAACACGGGCATTGGCCTCGCGCTCATCGGCGCCGTTCGCGGCTACAGGACGATCATCGTCCTGAGCAGGAGCATGAGCCACGAGCGCCACTCCCTGCTCGCGGGCTACGGAGCGGAGGTGGTGTTCAGTTCCAGCGAGGGCGGCATGTACGGCTCGGTCGTGAAGGCGGAGGCCCTTCTGTCGGAAAATCCGGATTATTTCATGCCCCAGCAATTCAACAACCCGGCCAATCCGGAGATTCACCGCAGAACCACGGCGCGGGAGATATTGCGCGACATGGGAGCGGAATCGATAGACGTCTTCGTGGCGGGGGTGGGGACGGGCGGCACCATCACGGGCGTGGGCGAGGTTTTGAAGGAGCGAAGGCCGGAGACCCTGATCGTCGGCGTGGAGCCCGCCGCCTCTCCGGTTCTCTCCGGCGGGGAGCCGGGCCCGCACCGGATACAGGGGATTGGAGCAGGCTTCATTCCCGGGGTGCTGAACCGGGAGATCATCGACGAGGTGGCCCAGGTCTCGGACGAGGACGCCTATGAGATGAGCAAGGCATTGAGCCGGGAGGAAGGCATGGCCGGGGGCATTTCGGCGGGGGCGGCCGTTTGCGCGACCCTTCGCGTGGCCGGGCGGATGAGTCCCGATGAAAACGTGGTGGTCGTGATACCCGACGGCTGGGAGAGGTATTATAGTCTGGAGCAGCAGTTTCATTAGGGGCTTTGTTTCATCGGCCCCGGAAGGGGCAGTTTTCGGAACGGGAGGCGAAAATACAAAGCGACGATTTTCCCAGGCGCTTTGTCCCACACCCCAAGAGAGGGGCTTTCAGCTCAGGAGGCGGAAATGGCGGTAACGGTTCGTATTCCGACACCCTTGCAGGAGTTCACCCAGCAGCAGGACGCCGTGGAGATCGAGGGCGGAAGCGTCAGGGCGGTGCTCGATGACCTCGACCGGCGGTTTGCGGGCATTCGTCAGCGTCTTTACGACGATGAGGGCAAACTGCGCCGCTTCGTGAACATCTACGTGAACCAGGAGGACATTCGCTTCCTGCAGGGCGAGGAAACGGCGGTGAGCGATGGGGATGAGGTTTCCATCGTGCCGGCCATTGCGGGCGGCCTGTAGTCGCCCTTGTGAATTCCGGGAGCAGAGCGGCTTTTTGGTCTCAACGGATGGAGCAGATACGGTGGGGTCGACCGGCAGGCCCGTTTTGATCTTTCGCGCGTCTTTTGGGAAGCGGACGCGCGCGTTTCCTGAAAACGAAGAATTTTCAGGGCCAAAGGACGGGGGCCATATTGATGGTCGAATCAACGGTGGAGAATCCCAGAAGCGCGTTCAGAAGCATGGAGGACTCCGCAGTTATCAACTGCATCGGCGACACGCCCTTGCTCCGCGTCAGGCTGTTCGAAAGCGAGTTTCCGGAGGTGGAGGTCTACGCCAAGGCGGAGTGGTTCAACCCGGGCGGATCGGTGAAGGATCGCCCCGCGCTCTACATGGTGAAGGACGGTCTGGAGTCGGGGCGGCTGCGCCCGGGAAAGATTCTTCTCGATTCCACGAGCGGGAATACCGGCATCGCCTACGCCATGATCGGAGCCGCGCTGGGGATTCCGGTTCGCCTCGTGCTGCCGGCGAACGCGAGCGATGAGCGCAAGGCGACCCTGGAGGGATACGGCGCCGACGTGGTTTATTCGGACCCGTTGGAAGGATCGGACGGCGCGCAGCGGCTCGCGGCGAAAATGCGCCGCGACGAGCCGGAGAAATACTTTTGGCCCTGCCAGTATGACAACCCCGCCAACCCGCTCGCCCACGTCGAGACAACGGCGGTTGAAATCCTGGAGCAGACCGACGGGCGCGTCGCCCATTTCGTCGCGGGACTGGGCACGGCGGGCACCCTGGTGGGCGCGGGGCGCGGCCTGAAGCAGAGAAAGCCGGACGTCTCGGTTCACGCGGTGATGCCCTCCGAGTCGTTTCACGGCCTGGAGGGGATGAAGCACATCCCCACGGCCATCCGTCCGGGGATTTACGACGAGAGCGCGCACGATCAGCTCATTCTGGCGAGCACCGAGGAAAGCTACGAGTTGGCCGAGAGGGCGGCGAGGGAGGAGGGGCTTTTCATCGGGCATTCGGCCGGGGCCGCGCTGGTGGGCGTCCGCGAGGTGGCGAAGCAGACGGGAAAGGGCGTCATCGTCACCCTGTTTCCCGACGGGGGGGACAGGTATTTGAGCGAGGCGCGCCGGGGAGGTTCGGTTTGCGTCTGACCCGCGAACAGGTGGAGGCGATGCGCCGGCACGCGCGCGAGGCCTATCCCGAGGAATGCTGCGGTCTGATTCTCGGCGCGCCGCGCGCGGAGGAGAAGCGGGACGCGGGCTTTCGCCTTCTGGCTTGCAGGAACGTTCAAAACGAGATGCACGAGAAGGACCCGCAAGCCTATCCCCGAACGGCGAGGCGCGCTTTTCTGATCGATCCGTTCGAGTTCGAGGGCATCCTCAAGGAAGCGCGGGAGACGGGTGAGGTGGTTCGCGGCATCTTTCACAGCCACCCCGACGAGGACGCCTATTTTTCGCGGGAAGACGAGGCGGCGGCGCTTCCTTTCGGGGACGTTCCCTCGTTCCCGGAGGCGGAGCACGTCGTCATCAGCGTGCGCGAGGGCGTGGTTCAGGACCAGAAAGTGTTTTCCTGGGATGGGGAGCGGAAAAGTTTTCTTGAAGGCGATCTGGAGATAGCGGGATAGGCGGGCGCGTGAGCCGCGCGGACGCTCTCGCGGTCTCATCCGCGCGCGCCGGACGACGGAAGGCGAAAGCCCCGGCGAGGAGCGGGATTTTCGCTCAGCGGCCGCCCCCTGGAGAGACTTCATAAGAGGATGCCGCCGATGAAGATATCGACCAAGGGGCGCTACGCCGTGCTCGCCATGATAGAACTGGCCAGGCATTCGCAAACCCACCCCGTCCCCTTGCCCCAGATAGCCGGCAAGCTGGATATCAGCCAGCACTACCTGGAGCAGCTGTTCGTGAAGATGCGCCGGGCTTCCCTGGTGAGCAGCACGAGGGGGCCGGGGGGAGGCTACATTCTCGCGCTGCCCCCGTCCCGAATCAACATGCGGGACGTTCTGTTCGCGGTGGGGGAGACGGTTCAGCCGGTGGATTGCGGCGAGGCGGCCCCTTCGATTCCTTGCCCGAACATCCCGGCGTGCGGGAGCCGCGCTTTGTGGAAAAAGCTCGAAGACGCGATAGACAGAACGCTCAGGGAAACCACCCTGGAGGAGTTGAGCGCGCGCCCGGCCGGGGAGAAGGAGGACGTCCGTCTGCCCAGTTTCCAGGTGAGCATCTAGCGGCAAGCGCTCCGATTCCCATCCCCCGCTCATGCTCTGATAATGAGGACGGCCGGGCGAACGAGCCGGAACCAATCGAGGCGGTTCCGGACGACGGCGTCCGCTCAGTCGTCCGGGTTGGGTTCGGGAAACGTCTCCGGCCAGTTGTCTATCAACGCCTGCAGGTACGCCTTCATTTTGCGGTGGTCGCCCCGCACCGATTTCTTGATCTTCGCCACCTCGCCCTCGTCCTCAATCGGTATCCCGAACGAATCCATGAAGCGGTTCATCATGCCCTGCTTGCCGCTCATCAGGGACATCTCGACAATCTCGCCGTCGGTAAAGTGTCTTTTCACCTCGTCGAGCGCTTCGGGGTTCTCTCTCGCGGTGTTTTTCGTAAAATGCTCCGCCCAGAGGCAGGCCGCGCGCTCGCGCGGACTCAAAACGGGAGACGTCATGTAGGCGTCGGAGGCGATCGCTTCGATTTGCTCGTCGGTGAGGCCCGTCGCTTGACCAAGCGCCGTGTTGTGCGCGATTCAGTAGGCGCAGGCGTTCACGAAGCTCGTCTTGAGAACGACGATTTCCTTGATGCGGCACGTCAGCAGCCCGCCCATGCCCTCGCGCTGGAGCGTGGCGTTGAAGGGCAGATAGAGCCTCGCGACGTAGGGCGTGTTCGCCATCGCGAGCGCCGAGTTGGGAATGCGGCCCAGAAACTCGCGCGTCGCCTCGAAGAAGTGAGCGGTGTCGCCCGTGGCCTCGCGGGGGTCGAGCATCGGGATTCTGCTTGTCCGCTGCGTCTGGTTCGACATGGATTTCCTCACTCCGGTTCTCAGGGATTTTCCGAGGCGAGGAGGGATTATAGGAAACCCCGCCTTCCTTGGGAACCGGGGGGCGTCGGGCAAGGCGCGCTTTCGGGACGAGACGAATGAGCGTCCCGACCTTCATGGCCTGTGCGCGAAAACGGGTCGTTTTTGATAGGATGCCTCCTCCCGGTTTTCACGCGCAAACCACCGAATCCGAAAGGAGTCCCGCATGGCGGACGCTGGTTTCGACATCGAAGTGACCGACAGGCTTCTGACGACGACGCGCTCCGTGAGAAAGCGCCTGGATTTCGACCGCGAGGTGCCGACCGAAATCGTGATGGATTGCCTCGAGCTCGCTCTTCAGGCCCCCACGGGCTCGAATCGGCAGGGCTGGCGCTGGATCGTGGTGACGGACGAGGGGCTGCGCCGCGAACTCGGACGCATCTATCGCAAGGGAGCCGGGGACTACCTGGAGCAAGGCATGGCGCAGGCGCGCGACAGCGCATCCGCGCAGAACGAGCGGGTGTTCGAGTCCGCCATCTATCTGGCCGAGAATCTGGCGCGCGCCCCCGTTCACGTGATTCCCTGCATCCGGGCCGCCCTGCCCGAGAATCCGCCGAGGTTCATGTGGGCCGGTCTTCTGGGCTCCATCCTGCCGGCGGCGTGGAACTTTCAGCTGGCGCTCAGATCCCGCGGTCTCGGCTCCGTGTTTACCACCCTGCATCTGCGCTGCGAGGCGGAGGCGGCGGCCCTGCTCGGGGTGCCGGACGACTTCATGCAGGCGGCGCTCCTTCCGGTGGCCTGGACGCTGGGGACGAGCTTCAAGCCCGCCGCGCGCCGCCCGCTCGACGAAGTCGTCCATCTAAACACGTGGCGCTGATTTTTATGCGGACAGGCAGTGGGAGTCCCGGGAAGGCGGTCGAACCTCGTAGCCGGCGCGATATCAAATCCCATTGAACGGATGGGCGCGCCGCCCTTGCGTCGGGCGACAAAGGAAGCCGGAGGCGCGGCTTCGCGGCATGAAAATTCTGGTGACCCCTAGGGGACTCGAACCCCTGTTCCCGGCGTGAGAGGCCGGTGTCCTGACCGCTAGACGAAGGGGCCGTGAAGCGGCGTTCCTGCTCCCTCCCGCATCGCTCGCATCATGGATGGGCTGGCGAGAGACGGGAAGGGTAATCTCATCGGTTTTTCCCGTCAAGCGGGAGCGTGCGCCCCTTTGCGCGCGTCGGCCTCTCATCGGAGAAGCGCCCGTCAGCGAAACGAGCAGGGCGGCAGGGTTTGCTGCGAGGCGAAAGCGCGCCTTTTCCGACCGTATCGCAGTCCCAGGTCGAGTTGCGCGGCGAAAACGGGTTCCGGCCCCAAGCGTTTGCCGCGGAGCGCGAGCCAGCCCGCCGCCGATTTGCGGATGCGGCCCAGGCGCGCCAGATCCCTGAAATCCCGGATGTGCGACTTCTTCCTGACCTCGACGAGGCGCTTCGCCCACGTGGGGCCGATTCCCGGCACGCGCATCAGGGTCCGGGGGGCGGCGGTCATGATTTCCACCGGAAATTTCGAGAGATTGCGCCTGGCCCACGCCGTTTTCGGGTCCTCATCGAGAGGCAGGTTGCCCCCTGCCGCGGGAATCTCATCGAGCTCGAACGCATACTCGCGCAGGAGATGCTCCGCCTGATAGAGGCGGCGCTCGCGCGTCTTTGATACCGGAGAGAGGCCGTCCATCGGCGTGTCCTCCACCGGCTTGAAGGCGCTGAAATGGGCGTGGCGCAGGAATCCCTCCTTCTCGAGCGCGTGGGAAGCGGCGAGGACGTCCATGTCGCTCTCCCCGCTCGCGCCAACGATGAACTGCGTCGTCACCCCTCCGGCGATGAGGCCGGTTTTCTCCAAAGACGCCTCGCGCGCGATTTTGCCGATATATCGCAGGGCGGGTCTGAGGTCGGCGTCCAGGTTTTTCTCGGGCGCCATCGCGCGGAGGCCGCTTCGGGTTGCGGCTTCGAGGTTCACCGAAAGCCTGGTAGCTACCCGGGCGGCGCGGGCGAGCTGGGCGTTCTCCGCCCCCGGCAGCATTTTGAGGTGAATGTAGCCGCCGAAGCGGTGCCTGAAGCGCAGGATCTCGGCGGTCGCTATCATCCTGTCCACGCCCGTGACGCCGCTGCCCGGAATTCCGCTGGTGAGGAAAAGGCCCTGGGCGCGGCCTCTTTTCTTGAGCGCCATGAAGGCGTCGGCCAACTCGTCGGGGCCGAAGGCGTAGCGCGGCATGTCGCGCGAGGCGCGCATGGGGCAGTAGCGGCAGTCGTAGCTGCAGGCGTTGGTCATCATGGTGGAGAGCAGCGGCATGACGCGCCCGCCGGAGAAGGGGACGGGAAATATCGCCGGCGTGTCCGAACCCTGGAATTTTCGCTTGTATTTCTTTCGCCACCGCCGAGAGCCGGGCGGACCTTCCCTGTCGTCGAAGGATTGTCCGCCGAGAATCGCCAGTTTCCGGAAGGTTTTCTCTGTTAGCATTGGTTTTCTCCCTTTTGGTTTGAGCTGGAAAGGGAGAAATTTATACGAAAATAAAACGAAAATCAATCTGTTTTTCATAAAATGTTGATGTGTTCATACACGGATGCTTGGCGCGGTATCGTTACGACTCTGCGGAGGGAATACCCTCTCCGATCCTTCCCTATGGATCGGGATATTTCTCCGCTATATCTGAGTGAGTGAACATCCCCAGAGCAGAGTAGTTGAGAGACTTTACTTTTTCTCTTTTTGTGATTTTTTCTCGACGGACTTATTGACTTATCGGGGCAAAGGTGCTATATTAACCTATATCTTACAATGATCGGGGGGATATAGGTATGGATATTCTAAGCACCATTCAGCAATACGGAACCCATGAAAAATGCATTTCCTTCCTTGAAAATGTGCGCTGGCACAATCTGATGTTTTGCCCGTTATGCGGCAATGCGGATGAAAAGACCATCGCGTGCTATCCCGATAAGACCTCACGCTTCGGCAAGCGCCATTACTGTGGAGAGTGCCGCAGATCTTTCAGCGTGACGGTCGGCACCTTGTTTCACAACACCAAGTTGCCCCTTCAAAAGTGGATACTCGCCATCATCCTGGAGTTGAACGCCAAGAAGTCTTTGAGCAGCTGTCAGCTGGCCCGCGACATAGGCATCACGCAAAAGTCCGCGTGGCGGATGCTTCACAAAATCAGGGAAGCGATGAAAACGGATCAAGCCATGTTGCTCCGGGGCATCGTAGAAATGGACGAAACCTACATCGGGGGCAAGCCGCGCAAGGGCAACAAGCGCAAGGATGGGGAACCGAGGAAGCGGGGCCGGGGAACCGACAAGGCCCCGGTGGTGGGAGCCGTTGAGCGCAACGGCGGAATCTCCGTCAAGTCCGCCGAGAATCAAAGATTGACCGCCGCGTATTTTCGCCAGTTCATTGAGGAGTGCGTGGACATAGACGAGTCCGTCCTCATCACGGATGAATACCCTGCCTATGGAAAGATGCACCGTCTGCTTCCGCATTTGGTGATCAATCACGGCAAGTCCTACGCCGAGGGGTATGTTCACACCAACACGATTGAAAGTTTCTGGGGCTTGCTCAAGCGGGGCTATTACGGGCAGTATCATCATTACTCCAAGAAATACCTGAGCAACTATCTGGGGCAATTCGCCTACAAGTGGAACAATCGCAAAGCGGAAGTTGACCGCGTTTTCATGGACTTGACGAGGCTGATGCTGTGCGCGGCCTAGATCAATTCTTCACCAAACAATACGTGGCGATGCTGTGCTGGAAAAGTCTTTGCCCCGTGCTTCTCAAACTCACCGGCAAGAAAACGGGCGATCTGCTGTTCATCGAGCCATCCGCCGGCGACGGGGCTTTCTATGACCTTTTGCCGGAAAACAAGGTAGGCGTGGATATTCTGCCAAGAAGGCCCGAGTTTATCAGCGCGGATTTTCTTGAATGGGAATATCGCCCGTTTTTTTACAGACGCTCTGACGTCGTGATTATCGGCAATCCGCCCTTCGGAACGAGGGGCGATTTGGCGGTGAGGTTTTTCATCAAGGCCGCTCAAATAGCCGATACGGTTGCCTTCATCGTCCCCGTGATATTCCGCAAGTATTTCATCCACAAGAAACTGCCGGAAGGCTGGCGGCTGATATACTGGACGGATTTGCCGAGGGATGCTTTCTGGACGGACGGGGAAAGTACTTACGAAGCGAATACGGAGTTTCAGGTTTGGACGCGCTTGCCAAGCGCCCACAAAGACTTTAGACTTGTCGCCCCACCCCCCTAGCCCACAAAGACTTTGACTTCTGGCAATACAACAACACCGAGCAAGCACTCAAGGTATTCGACAACGATTTTGACTTCGCCGTTCCGTGCCAGGGGTGGCAGGACTACACGCGGAGAGAAACAGATGCGGCCAGATGCGAGAAACACAAGCAATGGATGCTGTTCAAGCCGAGTAGCGAGATCGTCTATGTTCGCCTTCACGAGGAGATAGATTATGAAGTCCTCGCGCTGAAAAACACCACGCGCATCCCGGGTTTTCGCAAGGGCGATCTCGTCTATGAATACATGGCTCGCTATGAGTAGATTAAGCGAGCTATTTATAGACCTGCAGCGCAACAAGAGGCACTATCTCGGCAGCTCGAAAGGGACTGATTTTGAGGACAGGATAAACTCGAAACTGCACGCGCTCGGCTATTCGAGGCTCACGAAAAGCGACATAGGCGGGGATGGTTTTGTTCTTTTGAGGGAAAGTGTGCTTGACAAGGAAACCGAGAACATTCCCGGCAATCCCTTCTCCTCCAAGTTCAACAAACACTTCTTCTATCAAGCATACGGGCCGCAGAATTATCCCGATTTTCTCATTCTCGATGACTATATGGTGGTGAGCGTAGAGGTGAAGTTTCGACGGGAAAGCGGCGGCAAGCCGATGTGGAACAGCGGCCTTCCGCGCCCGAACGGGATTTACGTCTTCGGCTCATACGGACGCGGGGATATAACCTTCTTCCGAGGTTGCGACGTGGTCTCCATCAAAGAAGCAAAGAGGCTCCACGACTTCTTTGACAAGGGACTGAAAGAATATCAAAGGCGGTTCAATTCAGACGAGATGTGCAGGCAGGCATACGGTTTTTCGGTCTATATCCGCAAGGCGTTCGATCAGAACAAAGCGCATAACCCGCAGGCGACTCTTGATTTTTTCAACAATGCGCGGCGAGAGGAGCTAGAAAATGCCGTCATTCAACACTTGCCCCGATAAGTCAATAAGTCCGTTTCTCGAATTTCACCTTGGATTCTGGCACGTAGCAATCCTTGGCGGCGGCGAACTGCCGCAATATGCGGTTCCGGTGCAGCAAGGCGTTGATCTCCGCAGTTTCCTTGCCTTTCAGGTCCATGAAGAACAAGGGAACAACGATAAGGGCGCCAGCTGCTCCCAAGACAACGTTGTGGCCCAACTTTTTTCTCCGTTCGCTTGCCAATCGAATGGTCTCTGCTTCATTCGCGGCGATCTCGGCCCTAAGTCCCTGACAGGAACGTTTCTCGTCTCCAGGCTGGTAGTTCAAGACGGGATTTGGCGCCGAACCGGCGCAACCGTAAAGCGCCAAAGCGAAAACCACTGTCAAGTGAAGCGCCTGTTTCATTCTTTTCCCTTCATGGTGAACATGAACAGATTGGCCCGCCAGACGCAGGATCGGTTGTTCGCCGCAAACTCCATGATTGTGGGGGGGGAGAGACTTTATTTGTCAACGGAGTGATCGTCAAGAATTCTTCCCCCGCCAGGCGGCGCGCGCTTTTTTGAAGGCGTCGATGTCCGGCGGAATCCTCGGGGGACGCCCCAGAGCCTCGCTCGCCACTTCCGCCGCGTTTTTGCCCGTGCCCGTGCCGATGCAGACGATGATCTCGTCCGCTTCGGGCTTTTCGGGCCGCTCGGCGCCCGCCATCAAACTCGCCACGGACGCCGCGGAGGCGGGCTGCAGAAACAGCCCCTCGCTCCTGGCGATCAGAAATTCCGCCTCGATGTTCAGCGCGTCCGTCACCAGCGCGTCGTGTCCCCCGGAGGCGCGCGCGGCGTCGGCCACGCGGTCGCCCGCTCCCGGGAAGGGACTGGTGAGGCCGGCCGACTTCGTTCGCACCTCGCCCCATGGCGCGACTTTCCCGCCCGTGCGCAGGGCTTTCACGATGGGCGCGCAGCCATCGACCTGCACGACGTCGATGGCCGGCGTCTTCTCTATCCAGCCCAGGGCCAGCAGCTCCCGGAAGCCTTGCTCCATGGCGAGGGCCATCGTGCCGCCCGCCGTGGGGCAGACGACGCGGTCGGGCGCGCGCCAGCCGAGTTTTTCGGCTATCTCGTAGGCCGCCGTCTTCTTCCCCTCGATTCTGTATAAGTTCCGGGGAAGCGCGGCGTGGAGGCAGCCCAGCTCTTTCGACACTTCCTCGGCGAAGCGTCCGCCCACGCCCTGATCGCCCTCGACGATGAGCGTGAACGCCCCGTAGGCGCCCACTTGCAGGCAATGGACGGCCGAGCTGTCGTCGCGCACGAAGCCGATGAATTCGACGCCGCCTCTCGCGCAGTAGGCGCTGAAGCAGGCGGCCGCGTTGCCGGAGGAAGGCAGCGCGATCCGTTCCACGCCCACCTCCCTGCACTTGCTGATGGTGACGGAGCCGCCGCGATCCTTGAACGAGCCGGTGGGGTTTCTCGATTCGTCCAGAATGTAGAGGTTTCTGAACCCCAGCTTTTCGCCCAGCCTTTCGGCGTGGATGAGGGGGGTGTCGCCCTCCACGAGCGAGACCACGTTTTTCTCATCCCGCACGGGCAGCAGCTCATGCCAGCGCCAGATGCCTCTGGGCCTTCGGGCGATCTCCTCCCTGTCCACGCGAGCCTTCACCCATTCGAGGTCGTAGCTGCCCCGCAGGCTCCCGCCCGTGTCGGGACAGGCGAAGGGGTGGGTCATGTCGTCCACGACGCGGCCCGACTCCAGGCTCAAGAGGCCTTTCAGCGCGCTGTACAAGTTCGGTTCTCCTCCTATATTCAGACGGCGGGCCTGTTTCCCCGCGTGACGAGATTCGTTTTGAGGGTCGCTCGAATCCGCAGCGTGGAGTATCGAACGCCGGGCCGTCAGGCGCGAGGCGGGCCGGACCCGCGCCCGAAGAGGTCAGGCGGCGTCCTCCGCCTTCATGGCCCGAACCCCCGCGCCGAAGGCGGCGAGCGTCTCGTCAATCACGTCGTCCGTGTGGCAGGTCCCCACCAGGGCGCGCGCGCCGTTGAAGTCCACCCCGTGAAGAATCAGCGCCTGCCGCAGGGCGCGGCTCCTGCGCGGGTTCTTGGAATCGAGGCGTCTCCATTCGATTCCGTCCACGCTCTGATCCTCCCCGTCGCGCGGCGGGGCGTCGGCGTCGAAGAAAATTTTCCAGTCGCTGTATTCGCCATACACCCTCCATGCCACCTTCTCCCGCGCGAGAATCTCGTTCATCCCGCAGCGGAGCTTGCGCGCCTGCTCATCAGCCTCTTTCGAG
This sequence comes from bacterium, assembly GCA_965242545.1. Classification (GTDB taxonomy): domain Bacteria; phylum UBA8248; class UBA8248; order UBA8248; family UBA8248; genus Bin107. Next base: position 1,639,211 of record OZ251456.1, on the reverse strand, counting down.
GCTTCCCCGTCGGCGAGAGAGGAGAGCATGGCGACGCCCGCCGCCGCCGAGACGGGGTTGGCGTTGAAGGTGCCGTGATGGGCGATTTTCGTGCGCCGGTTTTCTTCGGGGTTCGCCTTGGTGGCGAGGTATTCCATCGCGTCCGCCCGGCCGGCGACGGCCCCGCCCGGAAGCCCGCCCGATAGGATTTTCGCCAGGCTGGTGAGGTCCGGCGTCACCCCGAAATGCGCCTGCGCCCCGCCCGGCGAGACGCGGAAGCCGCTCACCACCTCGTCGAAAACGAGCATCGCGCCCGCTTTGCGGGTTTCCTCTCTCAGGCCGGCGACGAAGTCTTTCCGCATGGGGACGGTTCCGAAATGCCCGCCGGTCGGCTCCAGGATGAGCGCGGCGACTTCGTTCGAGGCGAGCGCCTCTTGGACGGCTCCCATGTCGTTCGGCGGGCAAACCGTGACGAGACTGGTCACCTCTTCGAGCTGCCCCGCCTCCGGCTCGTTCGAGTAGGGGGCGCGCACGCCGATCTCCAGTCCCTCGTGCCAGCCGTGGAAGTGGCCCGCGAACTTGACCACGCGCTTTTTGCCCGTGAAGGCGCGCGCGAGCCGGAGCGCCATGTGGGTGGCCTCGGTGCCCGAGGCGGTGAAGCGCACCCGCTCGGCGCTCGGCACCAGACGGTTCACCCATTCGCCCCATTCCACTTCCCGCTCGTGGCCGGCGCCGTGGTGCGTTCCCCGGAGGGCGGCCTCGCTCACGGCGTCGCGGATGTGGGGCGGGTTGTGCCCGAACAGAAGGGCGCCGTGGCCCATCCAGTAGTCGATGCAGCGGTTGCCGTCCACGTCCCATTTGAAGGCGCCCTCGGCGCGCTCGACGTAGACGGGGAACGGCTGCATCCTGCGGTTGTCGTGCGTCACCCCGTCGGGGAAAATCCGCTGCGCCCGCTCGAAGAGGGCGCGCGAGGCGGGCAGCGATTCGGCGTAGGCGTCCGCGAGCTTCGAGGCGTCCGTCGGCTGCCGCATGAAAGTCTCCGGATGGGGAGGAAGTTGAGGTTCGCTGGGCTGATGGCGCGACAACGCTACGCCCTGAATCGAGCGGCGTCAAGACGCGGACGTCGAACCATGCGACCGCCTGGCCCTGAAATTTCTCGGGAATCAAGCTCTTTCCCTTGCCAAACCCTCCCCGAATTGTCCATCATGCTCTTCGCGTCGTATCGAAAGCTCGCCCTCACGTCCTCATCCTGGAGGTTCCCGTGCCCGGTTATGATCACGCGAAAGTATGGCTCAACGGAGAGATCGTGCCCCCCGAGGAGGCGAAGATCAGCGTTTTCAGCCAGGCCGTCCTGCGGGGTTCGAGCGTGTATGAGGGGATTCGCGCCTACTGGAGCGAGGAGCGGGGCAACCTGTTTCTCTGGAAGATGGAGCCTCACGTCAAGCGGCTTTTCGATTCGATGAAGGTGATGCGGATGACCCCGCCCTATACGGCAGAGGAATTTCAGGACGCCGTGATCGAATGGATACGGGCGAACGAGTTCCGGGAGGACATCCACTTCCGGCTCAACGTGTATTTCGACGATTCGGGCCCCCTCGACATGAAGGGCTACGCGGCCGGGGAGGTGGACGTCTGCGCCTTCATCAGCGGGGGTCCGAACAGCAGCCGCAGGCGTCAGGAGGAGGGCGTGAACCTGTGCGTGAGCAGCTGGCGGCGAATTTCGGACGATTCCGTTCCGCCGCGCGTGAAGGCGTCGGCGAATTACCAGAACGGCCGCCTCGCGGGGGTCGAGGCGCGCGTGAACGGGTATGACGACGCCATCCTGCTGAACCGGAACGGCACGGTCGCCGAGGGCACGGGCGCGTGCGTGATGATTGTGCGCGAGGGCAGGCTCATCACCCCGCCGGTGACGGATTCCATCCTGGAGAGCATCACGCGCGCGAGCGTGCTCGAGATGTTCGAGGAGCATATCGGCCCCGCGCCCGTGGAGCGGCCGATGGATCGCACGGAAATCTACGTGGCCGACGAGGCGATGATATGCGGGTCGGCCGCCGAGGTGGCCCCGGTGCTCTCGCTGGACCGCATCGAGGTGGGAGACGGAAAGCCCGGAAAAATCACGCGCAGACTACAGGAGATTTTCTACGCCGCCGCCCGGGGAACCGACGAGGCGTATGAGAAGGACGTCCTGCCGGTCTATTGACGAGGGCGGGAAGGGCCGCCCGCCGCGAGCCGTCCCGTTCGCTTGAAAATTCAGAGTCCCCGCTTGGAAGTTCAAGAAGCCGGAACATGCCGCTCCGACGGGCGGGCGGCGTTTCCCTTTGAAATCCGTTCAACCCAGGTGGCGGAACACCTCGCCGACGATTTTCATGCCCCTTTCAATGGTTTCCTCGTCCACCGAATAGGTGAAGCGCAGGTGGCCCTCGCCCGACTCGCCGAACTCCGATCCGCTCCGAATCGCCGCCCCGGCCTCCCAGACGCGCTTTCTCACCTCGGTGGAGGGAATCGGGTATTCATACCGGCAGTATTGATAGAAGCCGCCCTGGGGCTGGATGGGAATCAGGCCGGGAATCTCCCGCGTCATCTGGTGGATGAGGCGGCCCCGCCTGTGGTATTCGCGCCCCATCCGCGCCACGCACTCCTGGGAGCCTCTGAGCGCCGCCGCGCCCGCGCGCTGGACGAAGGTGTTGATCGGCCCGTTGATCGAGCGATGAACGCTGAACATCGGCTGGGCCAAATCCTCCGGGACGACCATGAAGCCCAGCCGCCAGCCGGTCATCGCGTAGGTTTTTGAAAAAGTGTCGAGGAGGATGAGGCGCTCCCTGTGCCCGGCGAACGAGAGCAGGGGAACGTGCTCGAAGCCGGGCTGGAGGATTTTCGCATACGCCTCGTCCGACACGACCATGAGGTCGCGCTCCGCGGCGAGTTCGACCAGAGCCGCCAGTTCCTCGCGCCGATAGACCACGCCCGTGGGGTTGTTCGGGTTGTTGATGAGGATCAGGCGCGCGCGGGGGGTGATGGCGCGGCGGACGGCCTCGACGTCGACGTGATAATCCGCGTCGTGCGCCACCTGGACGGGGACGGCGCCTATCTGCCGCGCGACGTGTCCGTAGAGGGAAAACGTCGGGTCCATCAGAATCGCCTCGTCTCCGGGGTCGAGAAGCGTCGTCATCACGGCGTAGATGCCCGAACTCGCCCCGTTGGTGGCGATGATGGAGCCCGGCGCGTACGCGGCTCCCGCCTCTCGTTCGAGGCTCTGGCAGACGGCTTTGAGGAACTCAGGATCCCCCTGTCCCGGGGCGTAGCCCGTGAGTCCCGCGTCAAGGGCTTCCTTGGCGGCGGCTCGGACGTGCTCCGGCGTGGGGAAGTTCGGCGTTCCCGAATCGAGGAGCGCCATGCCCGGCGGCCTTCTGGCCGTCATGTGGGCGGCGCGCTCCCCGCCCGACGTTGCGGCGACGGTTCTGGCGATGCGTCTTTTCATGCCTTCTCCGAAAACGGGCGGTTCGCGCGCCGGCGCCGCGAGCGCGTCACCCCGCTCCCCGGTCTCTCGTGATTACCACCTTGCCGAACTGCCGCCCCTGGGCCACGCGCCTGATGGCTTCCCTGAATTCGGAGAGGGGATGCGTCGAGTCGATATGGGCCTTCACTTCGCCCTCGGCGGCGAGCGCCATCGCCGCCCTGAATTCGTCGGGCGTCGCCATGGTGGAGGTATGAATGTCGATTTGCTTGAAATAGAGGTCGCGCAGGTTCACTTCCGGAATCACGTGCCCCGCCGCTCCGCCCACGAGGGTGATGCGCCCGTTCAGCGCGGCGCATTTCGCGCTCAGCGCGAAAGTGGGAGCGCCCACGTTGTCCACCACCACGTCGGCTCCCCGGCCGCCGGTGGCGTCCATCACGGCTTGGGCGACGTCCGTCGTTTTGTAGTTGACGCCGACGTTCGCGCCGAAAGCCCTGGCGGTCTCGAGTTTCGCCTCGCTCGATGAGGTGACGATGGAGAAGGCCCCCGCCCGGGCGGCGAGCTGGAGGCAATAGAGCATGACGCCGCCGCCCACTCCGTGAATGAGCACGCTCTCGCCCGCCTTGAGTCCGGCGCGGCTGATGAGCTGGCGGTAGGCCGTGCAGAGGGCGAGGGGAAGCGCCGCCCCTTCCTCGAACGTCAGACGCCCCGGCTTCGGGAAAAAATTGGCTTCCGGCAGAACGATGAACTCGGCGTGCGTGCCCTCGCGGTGCGCGCCCACGATGCCGTAGCCCGGCCGGGTGGGGTCGCTCAGATTGGGATCGACGATCACTTCGTCGCCCGGCCGGAGGCGGGTCCCTGCGCCCGGCTCGTCCACGACGCCCGCGCCGTCCGCGCCCATGACGTGGGGCTTCTCGTGCCGCGTCATTTCGGGCGTACACTGGTAGATGTCGATGTGGTTGATGGACGACGCCAGGAGTCTGACTCTCACCTCGCCGGCGTCCGGCTCGGGCGTGGGGATATCGCCGTAGACCAGCCCCTCGATTCCGGCGTCTCCCTGAACGGTGATCGCTTTCATTCGTTTGTTCTTCCCCGAAAATGAGGCCGCCAGCCATGAAGGTGCGCAACGGGAGGCCTGGCGCCGCCGCTCCGCGCGGGCCGTCGCGCTGCGTTCTCCACGAGACAGGCGAGGATGCCACAGAGAGGCGGGGGACGCCACCGGGAGGGCGGATTGCGCTTCGCCCGTCCCGCCCCTCATTCCTCGTCCGCTTTGGGAGGAAAACCCGCGCCCGTGGGGAGCGTCACGCGCCCTCGGACGCCCATGAGGGTGGACGCTTCTCCCGCGCCGCCGCCATGCCCTCCCGCGGCTCGTCCGTTTGGAAAGAAGCCTCGAAAGCGTCGATGGAAGGCGGAATCGCGGCCTCCAGATAGGCCCGCGTCCATTCTCTCAAAAGTTTCTTCTGGGCGCGGAGCGCCCCCGGGGCGGCTTGCAGAAGTTCGGCCGCCGCTCGCTTCGCCGTCTCTTCGAGTTCGTCCGGCGGACATATTCTCTGAACGATGCCCGCGCGATGCGCCTCCGCCGCGCCGAAAGTCCTGCCGGTGAGAAGCAAGTCCTGCGCCGCGCCGAGACCGCAGAAGGGCAGGAACAGCGCCGCCTCGATGACGGAGGGCACGCCGACCCTCACTTCGGGCATGGCGAACTTCGCGTCGTTCGCGGCGACGCGAAAGTCTGCGCCCAGGATCAGCTCGAGCGCCCCTCCCAGAACGTGGCCCCGGCACTTGCAGAGCACGGGATGCGGAAATTCGCGGAGGCGGCGGATGAGCGAATGGAGATTCGAGATGAACGCCCGCGCGTTTTCTTCCGTCAGCGCGCCCATTTCGACCACGTCGGCCCCGGCGGAGAAGGTCTCGCCCGCGCCCTCGACGACGAGAACGCGCAAGCCGTCCGCGCGTCCGAGTTCGGCCAGCGCGGATTTCGCCTCCTCGATCAATTCCGTCCCGAGGGCGTTTCTCTTCTCGGGGCGGTTCAGCGTGAGGGTGGCGATCGCGCCCTCGCGTCTCGTCAGAACCAGAGGCTTCTTCGGCATCGAACGCTCTCCTCGAAAGCCGGCGCGCCGGGCCCGGGGGCGGCGACGAAACGCGCAAATGCCCATGTTACGACAATCCTTTCGGTTTGGGAAAACGGGAGCCTCCCGTTTGTTTCGCGCGCGCTGTCCCGCCTGCGGGAAAACGACTCTTTGACGCTGCTGAACCAAGGCGGCGATTCGGGAGCGGAACAAGGCGCTGCGCTCGGGGGAAAAGGCGGAGATCGAGCGGATGACGGGGTTCAAGCGAACGCTCGAGGACGCCCTGGAGAAAATGCCCGACTACGAGGGGAAGGTCTGGCGCGGTGCCGACCTGCCGAAGCGCGTTTTAGACAAAATCAAGATCGGGGAGGTGTTCGAGGACAAGGGGTTCGTCAGCGCCTCCCTCGTGGAGGGCTTCGAGTTCAACGGCAGGCACAGGTTCGTCATCACCTCGAAGCGCGGAAAGCGCGTCAACAGATTCTCCCAGAAGCAGAACGAGCGCGAGGTGTTTTTCCGGGACGGGACAAAGTTCCGCGTATTGAATATCGAGGAGAAGGAGGGTAAAGTGTGGATCAGCATGGAGGAGATTGACTGATGCCGACGATCAGGAACCCGACGCCGGAGCAACAGGCCGGCATCGAATCAGCGAAACGTTATATTGAAGAATATGAGGAGATGGAGCGGCGGGGCGAGCTCGTCCCCGTCGAACCCAGCCTTCAGGAGAAAATCAACGATCAGGTCGAGACCACCGCCGCGCTCCTCCCAGGAACGAAGGCGCGGCGAGTCTATGACGAGGCGATGGGGAAGAAATCCGAAGGGACGGCGTGAAGGGGCCGGACTCCCGCAACGATGAAGCGCCCCTCAACGCATCCTTGAACGCCCGACGAAGCCCCTTCTGAACCCCCGTTGAAGCCGCATGAAGGTCCAATATAGCCCCGGACGCCGCGCGAATGCTGCGCAAGCCTGCTAATTCCCCCCGCTCCGCCGCCGCGAATCGCTCCCGGCAAGGCCCGGATTTTCCGGCGAAAACGCCACCCGAAAAACGCCGAAAATCCGGGGGAAAACGCTCGAAAAAGGGCTGAATCGGGGAGAATCAGGGGCGATCGATCATTATTTCTTTTCGCCGACGCCGCGAACCGCCGCAAAGCCTTGCCTATCATTCACTTCTGCCCGCCAAAGCCCGCAAAACACCGGAAAAACCCGTTTCTCATTATTTTTCTCATGGCAGCCAGGAAAAATCACGAGCGCTTGGATGGCCCTGGAGAACTCAGGCGCTGCGAAGACGCCGCAGGGTTTTATGAGAATGAGGCTGCGCCTTCATGCTTCGCGCTCATGTACTGGATGGCGACCATGACGGCCATGATGAGCGCGCCCGTTATCTTCATCCACGGCACGTAGAAGAACAGCAGTCCGCCCGCTACGGCGAAGACGACGCGCTCCCACATGAGGAGTTTTCTCCGCATGTAGCCTTCGAGCGACGCCGAGGTGCAGAAAAAGCCCATGAAGCCGCTCCCCCACACGACGATGATGTCGAACCACGACGCGCCCGCAGTCATGTTGATCGGGGTGTAGGCCATCAGGAAGGGAACAATGTAGAGCGCCTTGCCCAGCTTGAGCGACGCGAAGCCGGTGCGCATGGGGTCTGCGCCTGCCACGCCCGCCGCGATGAACGCGCCAAGGGCGAAGGGCGGCGTCAGCGAGGCGTCCTGGCTCAGCCAGAGGATCATCAGGTGCGCGCTCAGGAGCGGCACGCCGAGCTCCACGAGCGCGGGAACGGCGAGGATCGAGAGCAGCACGTAGCTCGCCGTGATCGTCATGCCCATCCCCATGATGTAGCTGGCGACGGTGCACAGCAGAATCGCCACCGGAAGCGCCGTTCCCGTGATGCCGAGGGCGTTGTCGAGGATGGACGCATAGCCCAGGATGATGGAGGAGAACTTGATGCCGAGGCCGGGCATCGACACGCCCGCGAGCACGATGCCCATTACGCCCGCCGTCACGCCGATGATGAGCGAGTTGACGGCTCCTCTCTCCAGCCCGTCCAGAACGCGAGGAGAGGAAAGCGCCGCCGCCGCGAGGGCCGACCAGAAAATCGACTCGAATATGGAGTGCCCCGCCATGGGCAGGGCAATGAGCAGGCCCAGTCCCGCGAGCAGGGGCCAGTTCTCCATCAAGGGGTTTCCGGGCGGTTCGGCCTTCGCCTCTTCGAGGTAGGCGGCCGCCTGCGCATCGGCTTCCTCATGGCCCTTGCCGGACTCCATGAGTTTCTTGTGACGTTTCGCGGCCTGGTATTCGAGCCTGTCGTTTCGCGCGCTCCATCCGGGCCGGCCCAGCAGGCGCGCGAGAACGGGCGGCAGGGCGAGCAGGCGGGTGTCTTCGCGGAAAAACCCCAGCGCCATCGCGAGGATGATGGACCACAGCGCGGCGTCGAAGGGCGAGCGTCCGATGATCAGACGGAAGATGAGCAGCGCCACCGGCAGCAGCAGGTAGCCCTCTTTTTTCAGGAGAGGCAGCAGCTCGGGCAGTTCTTCTTTTGAAAGGCCGTGAATGCCGTCCAGCCCCGAGCGGAAGTGAACCGACATGTAGACCGAGAAGTAGTACATCAGCGCGGGCACGAGCGATATGAGCGCTATCCACCCGTAGTCCGTCTCGGTGAACGCCGCCACGAGGAAAGCCGCCGATCCCATGATGGGCGGGAGCAGGTGGCCGCCGATGGAGGAGACCGCCTCGACCGCGCCCGCGTAGTGAGGCTGGTAGCCCGCGCGCTTCATGAGGGGAATCGTGAAGGTTCCGGTGATGACGATGTTGGCCGCGCCGCTTCCCACCACCGAGCCCACCATGCCGCTCGATACGACGGACGCCTTGGCGGCTCCGCCGCGCAGGCGGCCGACCAGCGCGTAGGACAGATCGATGAACACGTCGCCGACCTTCGTCTTTTCGAGAAAGACGCCGAACAGGATGAACAGAAACACGTAGCTCGCATAGACGTTGGCGATGACGCCGAAGATGCCCGACGTTCCGTAGATGAAGCTCACGACCTCGTTGTAGGAAAACCCCTTGTGCAGGAGGCGTCCCGGAAAATAATTGCCGTACATGGCGTAGTAGAAAAAGAATATCCCCAGCAGGGGAAGCACCCAGCCCAGCACCCGGCGGCACATTTCGATCGAGACGATGATGGCGATCGTTCCCATGACGACATCCGGCCAGAGCACGAGGCCCGCCCGGTCTCCCCGGTCGGCGAAATTCATGATGTATTCGACCGTGAATACGACCACGCCCGCGCACAGAAGGAGATCCACGGCGGAGGGCCGCCTCCTCGGAGCGCCCGCGCGCGCCGGATAGAAGATGAACGTCAGGATGGCGGTGAAGACCACGTACAGGGGCAGATAGAAGTGGAACGCATAGATGGAGAGCCCCGGGAAATGGAGCGTCTCCCATATCGCCGAGAGGGATTTCTCCATCTCCGCCGTCAGAAGAGGCGAGAGGACGTAGACGATGACCTCGCCGAAGCCCAGGCCGAAGTCCACCGGCGCCTTGTTCGCGGCGCCGTAGAGAAAATACGAAGCGAACGCGAAGGAGGACAGCAGCGCCGTCGGCTTCGGCAGAACGCACAGGCTCGAGACGTAGAGCCAGATGAGGGCGTAGAGCCAGGCGTCCAGGGCGGGAAAGTCCACCTCCTGCCATTCCCAGGAGATCTCGTAGGGGAGGTAGAGATTGTATTTTCTTCCGGCGAAGAGAATGACGTAGAGGAGGAGAAGGGTGGAGAGAAACAAAAAGACGGGAAGGTTTCTTTTCTGGAAGCCGGGCTCGATATCCCGGCGGATGGCCGACTCCGGGGCGAAGATGAAGCGCACCCACCCCCAGAGAAAATCAAAAAACTTCCCCATCGCCGCCCTTTTTCACCCGAGGCTGATGACGCCCGTTTTCACCGGACGCCCCCCGGCGGGCGCGCTACCCGCCGGGAGGAACAAGAATCCGGAAAAAGTCTAGTTGACCTTGTAGCCTTTCGCCTTCCAGTAGCGCGCGGCGCCGGGGTGGAGCTTCATGTTGAAGCTGCCCATCTGCTTGATGAACGCATCCGACTTCGAGGCGAAGTCCAGCCCGATCCTCCAGCCCTTGAATACGTTGATCAAAAAGTCGCGGTTCGCCTTGTCGTACACCCGCCGCGTCACCTCGTAGATGACGTCGGCGGGAACCTTCTCGTTCGCCACGGCGAAGATGGTGTAGGCGACCGTCTTGAACTTTTTGCCCTTCATCCCCTGGTAGGGGCTGGCGTCCTTGTTGTCCTTGTAGTAGCCCGAACTCAGGGCGACGAACTTGTCGCGCACCTTGTCGGGAATGCTCAGGATGCGGAGCGGGCCGCTGCGCGAGGCGCGCAGAATCGAGGGCGAGGGAACCGGGTTCGGAATGCCGAAGGCGTCGATCTTGCCGTCGATCATGTTGGTGGCGGCGGCGGCCCAGCCCAGGTAGTCCTTGCGTATCTTGTCGGTGATCCCGAGGTTGTCGGTGATGAACTTCATCATGAACAGCGTGGAACTTCCTCTCGGGCCCATGTTCACCCGCTTGCCGGCGAGGTCGCCGTAGCTCTTGATGCCGGACTTGTGGAACGTCGCCACCTGGAACCAGGAGGTTGACACGGGGCCGATCCCCCGGATGGTCTTCATCGCCTTTCCCTTGTGGAAGGGCTTTTGCTTGCGCTGGATGAAATCGACGAAAATCCCGTTCGTCATCCCGATCTCGGAGCGGCCGCTGGCGACGAGGCGGGTGTTGGCGACAAAGCCCTTCGACTCGCGGTTGGTGACGTTGACGGTCTTGCTCGTCTTGTTCACCGCCTCGGCGAGTCCCGCCGCCATGCGGAACGCGCCCGCGCCCTTGCCCGCGCCGACGATGGTGATGTTGGTGGCGGCGCCCGCCGGGGAAGCGGCGAAGCCCGCCAGGGCGAAAACGGCGGTTGCTGCGATCAAGCTCCTGTGAATGCGCATGGACTCACCTCCGTAGAAAATGGGTTTTGCTCATGGGATGATTCTAGCCAATCCAGATACTTTCGCAAGCGTCGTTCAGGCCGATTCGCGCTTCTTCTCCATAAATCTTGACGCCCGGAAGCCTGAGTGCTATCTGGTGCGCATCTTCCCGGTTTTCTCTCGAAAATGCGCCGAACGCATTCTGGGTGGAGATTGTCTTGTCCCGCCTTCTGGAAAACGACTCTTTGACGCTGCTGAACCAGGGCGGCGTTCCCGTGCCGAAATTCGAGGTTTGCGCGAGCGCGGACGAGGCCGCCCGCGCCCTCTCGCGCCTGGGCGGACACGCCGTCATCAAGGCGCTCGTGCCGGTCGGGAAGCGGGGCAGGGCGGGCGCGGTGAAGTTCGCCGCGTCGGAGGAGGAGGCCCGTGCGCGCGCCGGGGCCATCCTCGGCATGGAGGTGAGGCGCTTTCCCGTCGAACGCCTCATCGTGATGGAGGCGCTCGACATCCGGCGCGAAATTTTCTGCTCCATCTCCTTCGAGTCGGCCAGAAAATGCCCGCTCATTCTCTTCAGCGCCGAAGGGGGCGTGGACGTCGAGGAATTGACGCTGAACCATCCGGACAAGCTCCTGGAATGGCCCGTGAACATTTTGAAGGGGCTGGAGATCTCCGACGCCGTCGCGCTGGCGCGGCGCGCGGGGCTCTCGGGCGACCTGGCCGATCAGGTCGGCCGCGCGGTCTCCGCGATGTATCGGGTTTTCTGCGCCCACGATTGCGAGATGATAGAGGTGAACCCGCTGGCGGAGCTGGCCGACGGCCGCCTGGTGGCGGCCGCGGGCGTGGCGCGGCTCGATGAGCAGGCGCTTTTCCGCCACCCGGAGCTGGCGGCCAAACTGGGCATCGAGGGAGGGAACGGCTGGCGGCCCCTGACGCCGCTCGAGTTGCGGATGCGTGAAATCGACGCCATCGACCCCCATGTGGGCGCGATTCGCTTCAGCGAACTCGACGGCGACATCGGCTTCATGGTCACCGGCGGCGGCTACGGCCTCTCGAGCCTGGAGGCCCTTCTACGCCTGGGAGAAAAGCCGGCCACCACGTTCGACATTACGCCCGGACGCTACGAGGAGAAGATGCGCGAGGCGGTCAAGGCGGTGCTCTCCAAGCCCGGCCTCAAGGGGCTGGCGCTGGCGGGGAACGTGAGCAATTTTACGCGGGTGGATGTCAAGACGGCGGGCGTGGTTCGCGCCTTGAAGGAAGCCGCCCTCGACTATGAAAAATTTCCCGTCGTCGTTCGCTACGCCGGCCCGGGGGTGGAGGAGGCGAGGCGGCTCATCGCCGAGGTGCCGGGCGTGGAATGGTACGAGGACGAGGCTTCGATAGAGGACATCGTCGATCGCATCGTCGCGCGCGTCCGCGGAAGAACGTCATGAATGGGGAGGGCGGCCGGATCGCCGATGAGCGAGCGCATCCGAGCGGAGCGCCTGCGCGCCGAAGGTTCCGCGGGCCGAGCGCCCGGGAGGATTCCCGCGCCGCCGCGCTCGACTCACGGGCCGGGGCGATTTTCGGGAGCGATGACGATTGAGCATTTTGCTGGATTCCGAAACCCGGGTGCTCGTTCAGGGAGCGACGGGGGCCGAGGCGCGAAGGCTGCTGCCGACCATGACGGCCTACGGCTCCCGCGTGGTGGCGGGCGTGTCCCCCGGAAAAGGGGGGAGCGTCGTGAGCGGCGCGCCGATCTACGACACCGTGGCCGACGCCCTGAGCGTCCACGAGGCTGACCTCTCCGTGCTGTTCGTGCCGGCGCGCTTCGTGAAGGACGCCGCCCTGGAGGCGATAGAGGCGGGCGTGCCCACCGTGCACATTCTCGCGGAGGGCGTGCCGCACCATGACGCCTGCGCCCTGCTGGCGCGCGCGGAGGAGAAGGGCGTGTTCGTCATCGGTCCGAACAGCCAGGGCATGGTGAGTCCGGGGAAAGCGAAGCTGGGCGGCACGGGGGGCGAGGTGCCGGACCTCATGTTCCGCCCCGGCCCCGTGGGCGTGGTGAGCCGGAGCGGGGGCATGGGCGCGGAGATATGCCTTTTCCTCACGCGGGCGGGAATCGGCCAGAGCACCTACGTGGCGCTGGGCGGCGACCTGCTCATCGGCGCGGCATTCGTCGAGATGCTCGCGCTTTTCGAGGAGGACGCCGAGACGCGCGCCGTCGTCATGTTCGGGGAGCCGGGGACGGACAGGGAGGAGGAGGCGGCCCGCTTTATCGCCGAGGGCGGCTTCACCAAGCCCGTGGTGGCGATGATTCCGGGTGAATTCTGGGAAACCTCTCCCACGCCCGCGAGCGTGAGCCACACCGGCGCGCTCATCGAACGCGGCCGGGGCGCGCCCTCGCTCAAGAAGAGGTTGCTGAGAGAAGCCGGCGTCTCGGTGGCGGAGAAATTTTCCGAAATCGTTCCCCTTGTCCGAGAGGCCTTGACGCGGCCGGGGGGCGAATAAACGACTCGTCGGCTTTTTTCGCGCGTCTTCCCGCAGCTCCTTGCCCGCGCGCGGGTTCTAGGGCGCCATCGTCGCCCCGCCGTTCACGTCGAGGGTGACGCCGGTGATGTAGCCCGCCTCCCTGCTGCAAAGGAAGGCGACCGCCTCCGCTATCTCGTGAGGTTCGCAGAGTCGGCCCGCCGGGGAGGATTTCTCGATGTGCGCGATGCGCTCGGGGGTTCGGATGCCCAGCGTTCTCGGCGTTCGCGCGTTGGCCGGCGCCACGGCGTTGACGGTGACGCCGCTCGGCCCCAGCTCGCGCGCCGCCTGGCGGGTGAGACCCAGCACCCCCGCCTTGGCGGCCGCGTAATGGGGAGGATTGGGGTTCACGCCGCTGCGCGCGGCCATGCTCGACAGGGTGACGAAGCGCCCGTATCCCGCCTCGACCATGAGGGGGGCGACGGCTTTCAGGAGATAGAACATGGATTTCAGGTTCGAGTCCACCACGCCGTCCCAGGCCTCGACCGGACAGTCGAGCAGGCTGACGTATCGGGGAAAGCCCCCCGCGCTGTGAACGAGAACGTCTATCTTCGCCGCCCGGCGGCGGACTTCCTCCACGGCGGCGCTGGTCGCCTCCCAGTCGGTGAGGTCGACGACGACGGCGTGGGCGCGGCCGCCGCTTCCGTTGATGGATTCGGCGACCGCCGCGGCGCCTTCCCCGTCCAGGTCCATGAGCGCGACCTCCGCCCCCTCTCGGGCGAGAAGTCTCGCGGTCGATTCTCCGATGCCGGTCGCCGCGCCCGTGACGACCGCGCTTTGCCCCTCGAAGCGGCTCATTCGCGGTTCCTTTTTCCGGAAAACGGCGCGCGGCGACTCGGCGCCCTTCGCTTCATGTCGCGCTTTTCTCTGGCTCGTGGGGCGGGGCGGTCTGTTCCGGCCTTGCGCGGCAGGAGGCTTATGCGACTCCCTCGCGGGTTTCGGCGAGCGTCATGTCCACCACGCGGCGCAGCGCCTCTTCCTCCGTGTCCCCCTCGAGGCGCCGCAGGCGGTAGAGGTCCACCTGCCGGTCCGCGCCGGTACCCTCCCGGATGATGCTCAGCGCGCGGAACATCTCCGCCTCGCAGCCCAGCGCGCGGGCGTCGGAGGCGAGCTTCTCCACGAGCTCGGCCGCGTAGTCGTTGATGTCCACCCGCCCGCTTCCGCTCGTGGTGTCGCCGAAGAAGGCGAGCACGCCGTAGCGCTGGGCGACCCAGCGATTCTCCGCGATGAGTTCGGTGGGCGGCTCGGGCGGCAGCGCGCCTTCCCTGTCCTGGCGCATGAGCCACCGGACGAGCGCCGCGTAGAGCGCGGCGATGCTCACGGCGTCCTCGAGGCGCGGGCAGATGTCGCAGATGCGCATCTCCATGGTCGGGGCGGCGTGGGAGGGGCGAACGTCCCACCACAGTTCGCTGCCGTTCTCGATGAACTTCATGCGCTGGTAGCCGGCGACGAGGCGGTCGTATTCCTCGCGGGAGGCCATCGGCAGGGGAAGGCTGGTGCGCGGCAGCGCGCCGACGAGATTGAGCCGCCAGGACTTGAAGCCCGTCTCGCGGCCTTCGTTGAAGGGCGAGGAGGTGGAGAGGGCGTGGAGGAGAGGGAGGTAGCGCCGGATCGCCGTCATCACCCGGATGCGCGCGTCGGGATCCGCGAAGCTCGCGTGGATGTGCATTCCTCCGACGAGCATTCGCCTCAAACTCTCCTGGAAGGTGGTGGCGAACCGCTCGTAGCGCTCCTTCGCGGTGGGCGCCTGCGCCCGCCACGCCGCGAAGGGATGGGTGGAGGAGGCGAGCACCGTGGCCCCGCGCGCCTCGGCCGCCTCGATGATGATCCGGCGGGTCTCGCGCAGCGCCGCGCGCACGTCGGCCACCGACTCGCACACCCGCGTGTTGGTCTCGATCTGCGAGCGCATGAACTCGGGCACGACTTTGTGCGGCCCGCGGTTTCTCTCGCAGTGCTCGAGGATGGCGGGGTCGGGGTTGGGGAGAAGGTCGCGGGTGTCGGGGTCGATGAGAAAGAACTCCTCCTCCACCCCGAGCGTGATGGCGAGGTCTTCCCGCCGCGCATCGTCGGTCATTGACGTCGCTCCTCCCGGCTCTTTGCGTCTGCGGTGGTTAATGACAAAAATTCTTCCGCGTCGCCCGTCTTTCCCCGCGGCGCGGCGGCGCCCCCGCTTCATGTCCCAAACATAGGCGAATCGCGGCGTTTTGTAAAATTCGGCCGCTCAGGGATGGGGAAGCGCGCTCGGGCGCGCCCTGCCGAGGCTGGAGAGGGCGAAGGGGAGGGTGACGAGCGCGGCGACGGCGCCCACCCCGACCAGACCGAAGCCGTCCACGCAAAAGCCGATCAGGGGCGCCAGCCCCATGGCGGCGAGCGATTTGCACTGCGTCTCCGCCGACAGGATCGTGGCGCCGGCCTCGGGCGCGCCATGGGCGTCAATGCGACTCATCAGCACGGGGCGCCAGAAATTCTGCAGCACGGCGAGGGCGACGAAGCCCGCGATGACGACCGCGTTCAGACCCGTCCACAATCCCCAGGCGAGAAGGACGTAGATGAGGGCGGTCGCGCCCCAGAGCGACTTGGCGGCGGCCTCCTCGGAACCCGCGGCGCGGACGAGGCGGTGCCCTCCGCGCGAGGCGAAGCTCGACAGCAGGTGCAGGACGAAATACACGGCGCCGACCAGCAGCGCCACGCGCTGGTGCTGCTCCCAGGCGGCGAACAGGGCGAGACCGAGGGCGGCCTGCTGGATGACGGGCTGAATGTAGTCCTTGGCCGCCTTGTAGGCACCCTCGTAGCCCATCGATTCCATGAGGATGCCGCGCAGCGGCCCGTTGGCGAACGCTTGGCGCATGGAGCTTTTCAGGTGCTTCCATAAGTCGGGAATTTTGACTTCCGCCGCGCGCGCGCCGTCGAGTTCGCCCGGATAGCCCATGAAGTTCACGATGTTCATCGCGTAGGGGATGACGGCGAGGAGGAAGATGTCGCTGTAGCGCGCGCCGGTGAATACGAACGCGCTCGCGGCTACCACCGAGACGGCCGAGCCCATCTTCGACCACGAGCGCGTGAACCCGTAGACGCGGGTGCGCTCCTCCTCCCGGCCCTGCATCCGCAGCCAGTCGAAGATCATCGCCTTGTGCGTTCCGGTGCGGAACGAATCGCCGATCGCGAAGGCGAACATGGCGAGGAACAGGGTGGCGAGGGAGTTCGAGTAGGCGAAAACGAGGAACGAGGCGATGTAGGCGAGGAAAGAGAATATCATCGAGCGCCTTCTGCCGTAGAGGTCGGCCGCCGCGCCGCTGGGGATTTCAAAGACGTTGATGCACACCTCGCGGAAGCCGATGAGCAGGCCGATTTGGAAGAAGGAGAGGTTTTTTTCCAGAAAGGCGAGTATCAGGAAAGGCTCGAAATAAACCTGGTTCTTGAGGAAGCCGTAAAGGGAGAAGCGAAAGAGCATCGGAGACTCCTCCTTCCCTTGCCCCCGGGTTCCGCGCCTCCGCGTCCCGAGGCGGCGTGGAGAGGCGTCGCGCGCCTGAATGATTATAGCAGAAATTTTATCGGGGAGCAGAGGGTTTTTCGCGGCCGTCTTCCGATGCCGCCGGGCGCTTTTCCTCGCTCGCTTCTTATTGGCGAACCCGCCAGCCGATGAGCGCCGCGCCGACGACCATGCAGGCCGTTCCGACGATGATGGCGGGCGTGATGCGCTCCATCCTTCTGAGCATGAAGAAGCTCATCGCGAGGCTGAAGATGGGCGCCGTGGACGTGAGCGGGGCCACGATGGAGAGGTCGCCGATGCTGATGGCGGTGAAGTGCAGGAAAAAGCCCAGGGCGTTGAGCAGTCCGCAGAAGCCGTAGATGCGCCACGCCCTCGGGCGGCCGAACTGGTTCGGCTTCTGATCTTCAGGAAACAGCGGGATGAAGGTGATGAGAAAGACGAACCCCGCCAGCGTCGAGAGAGTGGCGCCCATGAGCGGCGCCGAGACGTGGGCGAAGGCGAACTTTCTGAAAAGAAACGAAAGCGCGGCGGTGATGGTGCTCGCGCCCGCGAGCCAGAGGTGCTTGCGCTGCCAGGAGGCGTCATCCGACTTCTTGTAGGTGAGCGCCACGCTGCCGAATACGATGCAGAGCGTCCCCGCCAGGATGAGCGCCCCCGGCCTCTCGCCCAGGAAGGCGACGGCGAGCGAGGTCGAGAAGAAAGGCGTCAGCGAGTTGAACGGCATGGCGCGCGCGACGCCCAGGTAGGAGATGCTCAGGTAGAGGAAAACGCGCGACATCGCCGGCCCCACGAGGCCGGCCAGCGCGAAATAGAAAAACGCGGGCGGACTCCACCACGCCGGTTCCCAGAAATACCAGGTGACCCCGATCATCACCGGCAGGGAGGTGAACATGCCGATGAATACGCCCGTCAGCGCGTTGGCGTGCTCGCTGCCCTTTCGGACGAACACGCTGAACGTGGCGAAAACCACGGCGGTAGACATGGCGTAGGCTGCGGCGACGAGCTGGGGGTTCATCTGGCTCCCGGGTTGAGGAGGGCTCTTCCGTGATTCATTCATCCGCAGGAAGCGGGCCCTTGACGTCGGGACTGCGGAGCCATGCGAATTTTTGCGGTTCCGCGGCTTCGGCGGCCGCCAGGCGCGGGGCGGTCGGGAGCGAAAGTCGGGCGAGGCTCAATCTACATGCCACGCCCCCGTTTGGGAAGCGCGAGAGGGCGATTTTCGGGCGAATCGCCTTGCGGCCCCTCATTTTTCACGCAAGCGTCACCATTTCGCAACCTGTTTTTCACAACTCTTCGTTACACTGGGAGTCGCCGCCCGTGAGATTTCGGAGTGGGAGAGGACGCGCCGCTTGGGCCGTCGAGGTCTCTCTTGCCCGGCGGATCTTTTCAACGCGCAAGTCGTGGGGGAGAACGGGAAATGCCTGACGCATGGAATGAAGCAGCGGGGGACGTCGCATCGCAGGAATTCGAGGACGCTCACCTGGAGGAGCCCGACGACGTCGGCTGCCCGCGTCCGTTGGAGACCGATTTTGAAAAACTGGCCGAGAAAGTCGTCTCCCGGCGGGGATTCCTGGGCGGGAGCGCCGCGCTCGCCGCGGGCGCCTTCGTTCTGAGCGTCGGTGGGGGGCTTTCCGCGTTCGCCGCCTCGAACCGGTTCGGGTTCGACCCCGTTCCCGCCAACGCCCTCGACACGATCACCGTTCCCGAGGGATACGGCTGGCGCGTCGTCGCCAGCTGGGGCGACCCGATGTGGACGCGCGCGCCCGGATTCGACCCGGCGACGCGCGGCGACGCGGCGAGCCAGGAGCTCGCCTTCGGCGACAACAACGACGGCATGGAGCTGTTCACCGCCGGAGGGCGCAGCATCCTCGCGGTCAACAACGAATACGTGAATCTCCGCATCTTCTACGGCGGGAAGGGCGCGGGCAAGCCCCGGACGGCCGACGACGTGCGCAAGGGCAAGGCCGGACACGGGGTGTCGATCATGGAGATCGCGCAAAAGGACGGCGCGTGGGGCATCGTCAAGGATTCGTCCTACAATCGGAGAATCACCGCCGATACTCCCATGGAGATTACGGGCCCCGCGCGCGGGCACGACCTGCTCAGGACGGCCGCCGACCCCGCCGGCGCCAGGAGTCTCGGAACCTGGAACAACTGCGGCAGCGGACGCACCCCCTGGGGCACCTATCTCGCGTGCGAGGAGAATTTTCACGGCTACTTCTCATCGAGCGACCCCAAGGTCGAGCTCACTCCCGAATTCAAGCGATACGGCATCCGCCGCAAGGACAGGGGCTACGCCTGGGCGACGGCGGACGAGCGCTTCGACATCTCCCGGCATCCCCATGAGCCGAACCGCGCCGGCTACGTCGTCGAGATCGACCCTCTCGACCCGGCCTCGACGCCCAGGAAACGCACCGCCCTCGGCCGCTTCAAGCACGAGAACGCGGAGGTCGTCCTCTCCGCCAACGGGCGGGTGGTCGTCTATATGGGGGACGACGAGCGCGGCGAGTTCATCTACAAGTTCGTGAGCGAGGGACGCTACGTTGAGGGCGGCGACAACGCCGATCTCCTGGAGACGGGAACGCTGTTCGCGGCGAAGTTCGCCGACGGCGGCCGGGGGGAGTGGGTTGCGCTGACGCCCGCGTCCACCGGCATGTCCTCGATGGCGGAAATCTGCGTTCATACCCGCGTGGCGGCCTCGGCGGTGGAAGCGACCACCATGGACCGCCCGGAGTGGATGGCGTCGAACCCGAAGAAGGCCGAGGTCTATTGCTGCCTCACCAACAACAAGAACCGGGGCAGGAAGCCGAACAAGGGCGGCGACCCGACGCCCGTGGGCGGGCCGAACCCCCGCGAGGGCAACCTCTACGGCCAGATCGTCCGATGGAGGCCAAGCGGGGGCGATCACCTGGCGACGACGTTCGCCTGGGATCTCTTCGTGGTCGCGGGCAATCCTGCCGTGCACGCCGGCCCGAACGCGGGATCGAAGAACGTCAGTCCCGACAACATGTTCAATTCGCCTGACGGCCTCGCGTTCGACAGCAAAGGCATGTTGTGGATTCAGACCGACGGCAACTACTCCAACGCCAAGGGGTTCGCGGGGCAGGGCAACAACCAGATGCTCGTGGGCGATCCCGCGACGGGCGAGATTCGCCGCTTCATGGTCGGCCCCAGGCAGTGCGAGGTTACCGGCATCGCCTGGAGCGCGGACGAAAAGACCCTGTTCGTGGGCGTCCAGCATCCGGGCGAGAAGGGCGAGGGCCATTTTCCCGACGGCGGCGACGCCCCGCCCCGCTCCTCCGTGGTCGCCATCACGCGCGACGACGGCGGCGTCATCGGCTGAACGACCGAATGCTCTCCGGCTCGCGCGCCGCCCGGCGCGAGCGGGAGGCGTTTCCTTCCTGCGGTTTCGGCGGCGCAGGATCGTCGGGGTGATTTGGAGTGCGGGCCCGCCCCTGTTCGCGGAGGCTGAACGAACGACTTCCGGGAGCGAATCCGCCCCGAGGCGTCATCGAAGAATCACCAAAGAGACGACATTCTCCAAAACGCCTCGTCCCCTTGCGGGCGAGGCGTCTTTTTTCGCAAACTGGCCCCTCGTTGAAAAAGCGGGCGCGGCAGGCCGCGAAGCAGCAGCGGCGCCTGAAATTACGGGCACTGATATGTCTGAAGCGAACTGAAGATCGTTTTTGCGCCATCGTTGCGTCAAGGGTTGCGGACCGGAGCCGATGGAGAGAAGCGGCTGGATTCCGGTTTTCGCCGGAATGACGGGCGGGACGCCCCGGAATGGCGTTGCGGCGAATGGAGCGACGCGCGGCGGGGGATATGATGATTCCATTCAGAAAAATCCCGCCCCGGATTGCGCAGGCGAGCAAGACGGCGAAATTCCATGAAACACGCGAGCGGAGGACACATCCCCGGTGAACGAGAAGGGCGAGCCCATCGAATACGCCTGGTATCTGCCCTCGAACCAGCGGGGCGACGCCACGCGCCTCGGCACGGGCGAGGTGGAGATTCCACCCGAAATCGACTACCTCGTCCACGTGGCGAAGACGGCGGAGGCGAACGGCCTCACGAACATGCTCATTCCGTGCAACACTTCCTGCTCGGATGGCTGGCTCCTGGCCGCCGCCGTCTCCCGCGAAACCGAGAGCCTGAAATTCTGCGTCGCCATCCGGCCCGGCCTCACCACGCCCACCTTCGCCGTCCAGCAGGCGAACACGCTCGACTTCATCTCGGGCGGCAGGCTGACGGTCAACGTCGTGCCTGGGGGCTCCTCGGTGGACGCGAGACGCTACGGGGACTGGGCGGATCATGACGCGCGCTACGAGCGCGCCGACGAGTTCCTGGAAATCGTCCGCGCGTTCTGGGCGGGGGAGGGGCGCGTGAACCACCGGGGCGCGCATTACCGGGTGGAGGACGGCTTCGTCTTTCCCGGGCCCGCGCGAAAGGGAGGGCCGCCGCTCTATTTCGGCGGAAGCTCGCCCGCGGCCAAGCGCGTCATCGCCAGACACGCCGACGTTTTCCTGAAATGGGGCGAGCCGCCCTGGCAGATAGCGGAGGAATACGCGGAAGTCAGGAAGATAGCGCGCGAGGAGCATGGCCGGGATATCAGGCTGGGCGTGCGGTTTCACATTCTGGTTCGAGAGGACGACGCGCGGGCCAAGCGGGAGGCGGAGGCCATCATCGCGGGCGCGGCCTCCTACGGGGAGGCTTCCTCCGTCACCGGCTCCGTCGCCGGACAGGTGGAATCCGTATCCCAGCAGCGCATGAACGCCATGACGGCGGAGGGAAAGCTCTGGCACGGCCCCGCGCTTTTCTCCGGCGTCAACCTCGTGCGCCAGGGGGCGGGCACCATGCTCGTGGGCAGCCCCGAGGTGGTGGCCGACGCCATGCGCGAATACATCGAGATCGGCGCCACCACGTTCATCCTCTCCGGCTGGCCGCACGACGCGGAAGCCCGCAACTTCGGCAAATACCTCCTGCCCCTCCTGCCCGGGGCGGCGTGATTTTCCGCCGGATGGCTTGATGGATGCGAATCTGATAGGATGCGGCAAATGCGAAGCATCGCCCGCCGAATGACAGATGACGCCCGACTTCCTGGGGATTTAGCGGATAATGCGGCAAATGAGGATGGAGCGGGCGATTGAAAACAGGAACAGAAGCTGGAATGGCCATCCGCTAGTCCCGAGTTGGGTTGATATCCACAGCGTCGATCTGGATCAATTCTTTACGAGACCTGAAATAGCCGAGCATTGCGTCAAGTCGCTCCATGACTGGATGGTTCAGGATGGAGCGCAAACGGAGCGATACACCTATATCGAGCCTGCTGCGGGTGGTTGCGCGTTCTATAACTTACTGCCGGAAAGTCGTCGAATCGGGATTGATGTTTTGCCTCTGCAAGACGACCTGATCGAGAAAGACTTTCTGTCATGGCGACCTCAGACGATGGGCGAATACGCCGTCATCGGCAATCCCCCGTTTGGTTATCGCGCCTGGCTGGCTCTGGCGTTCATCAATCACGCGGCGACCTTCGCCGATTACGTCGGCCTCATTCTACCGATGGCTTTTCAGAGCGATGGCAAGGGCAGTCCGAAATTGCGGGTTCGGGGATTGCGGCTCATCCATACGGAATACCTTCGACAAGACAGCTTCACGGATATTTACGGACGTCCCGCGAAAGTCAATGCGCTTTGGCAAGTCTGGCAGCGCGGCGTGAACAATATCACTCCCCTGAAGCCGTGCGATACCTGGATAGATCTGTTCACCGTTGACATGCGAAAAGAGCGCCTGTGCGGCCAGGAGCGGTTGGGCGAAGCGGATTATTTTCTGCAGCGCACTTTTTACAGGGAGCCGCCTTCTCTGGTGCGTGATTTTTCACAGGTGCGCTACGTATGCGGCTATGGAATCGTGCTCAAAAAAGAGAAAGAACGCATTGTCAATCTGCTCAACAACGCGGACTGGACGCGGTACAGCAACCTCGCCGCGCATAATTGCCGCCATATAAGCATGTATCACATTCGGAAGGTGCTGACGGACGCGGGCTATGTCGATGCGTGATCCGCATCGGATTCTGCTGGATGTTCTCGCTGCTCACAGCGACCACCCGAAATGGCTGGGCGCGCCATTCGAGAAGATCAAGCACGTTTCAAACACGAAGGTGGGCGCGGTCGGGCAGGATTTCGTAGAAGCTCTTTGCGGAGCAATAGGCTTTGACGTTGAATTTCCCGTGAATCCCGCAGGGGAGAGAGCCGTTCAGAATCCTTGGGATATTAAGATTGAGGGAAAGACTTTTGAGTTGAAAACCGCGACCGAGGACATAGGCGGGAACTTCCAATTCAATCATATCAGGTATCACAGGCGATATGAGGCTGTCCTGTGCGTCGGCATCGCCCCGGATGACATTCTGTTTGATGTTTGGTCCAAAGCCGAGATCACCACGGGACTGGCCGGCAATCTCGTATCAATGGAAAAGGGGGCGAATGCGTCCTATAAGCTGACCAAAAGGAAAACCGATCTGCGCCCGATCGATGCGTTTCAGGATGATTTGCTTGCGTTTTTGGCCAGATAAGGAGAAAAGGGAAAGCCCGAAAGCCTTGTCTTTCGTCCTCCGTCCTCGGAACCAGAATCCCTTCACCGCGGAATCAGTATCTCCTCCGAGATCGACGCCAGATCCGGGCAGCCGGCCATGAGCATCGTCCGTTCGAGTTCCTCGTTCAGCAGCTCCAGCATCTGCGCCACGCCTTCCGCCCCGCCGGCGAACAGGCCGAGAACCAGCCCCCGGCCCGCCAGCACCCCTTCGGCGCCCCGCGCGAGCAGCTTCAAAACGTCCTCCCCCCGGCGAACGCCGCTCTCCGCCAGCACGAGAAGGTCCTCTCCCGCCTCGCGGACCACCTCGGGCAGGATTTCCAGGGGATGCCCCCAGGAGGGCCCGTGCGCGCCCCCGTGGGTGGTGACGATGACCGCCGAAGCCCCGGCGTCCCGGGCGGCGCGCGCGCTCTCGGCCGAACCCACCGCCTTGAAGACGAAGGGGAGGTCGGTGGCGCTCACGTATTCATCAAGGGCGTTCAGCGTCTGCGGAGCGCATTCCTCATTGTAGAAGCAGGACTCGAAGTCCATCCCCACGGCGAACGCGCCCGTGTCCTCGGCGAGCTTGAGCGACGCCGTGACGCGCTCGCGCTCCCGCCAGGGCTTTACGATGCGCACGGCGGAAGGGGAGGCGGCGGCTACCTCCTTCCAGGTCTCATCCTCGCAGTCGCCGATCCAGTATTGAGTTCCGAAGCGGGCCGCCCCCTCCGAGACCTCGCGGAAGGCGTCCCGCCGATGTCGGCCGAGGGTGTTCTCGCTCATCGAGGCGGTCATGATGGGGCTTCGCAGCTTCTTGCCCAGGAAGTCGAAGCCCGTGTCCGCCTCGGCCGCGAGGGGCAGGCGCATCTTCAGGCCGAACCGATCGTATCCCGCCCGCGCCGCCGCCGTCCCCGGCTGGACGGGCCCCAGAACGTCGAAAGGATTTTCTTCCTCTCCCGCCTTCTCTATCTTCTCCCGCGCCCGCTCGTAAATCGCCCGATACGCCTGCTCGCTCATCCCGCGCTCCCCTTTCTCGTCCGTCTTTCGCGCTCCGGCTCCGTTCGCTCACGCTTGGCGGATGCGCCTCCTCCGGGCTATGATTCGCCATTGACGCGAAAACGTCCGCAGGCGGCGAAAACCGCCGCCGTCCAGGGAGGAGGTCGCCATGATCATGGTCATTCTACACTATCCCGCCGTCGCGCCCACGCTCCGCGAGGTCCGCGAGGACAAGGAGAAGTCCGTCCCCTTTTTCGAGAACGAAATTCCCGGCCTCATCGACAAGACCTGGGGCATGAACGAGGAGACGGGCCGCATGGCCTCGGTCTATCACTTCGAGGATCGGGAGACCGCCGACGCCTGGTTCAACTCGGAGAAGCAGCGCGCCTTCCGCAGGACGAACAACGCCAGCCTCGAGTTTTTCGACGTGGCGGCGCTCGCCTTCAGGAAGCCGCTGCGCGAGGAGGCCGCCGCCTGATTTCGCGCGGGCGGGCCCGGAGGGACAAACAAGCCTCCCGCCGTCTTTTTGCGGAGATTATTCTCGTGCGGCGTCGCGGGCCGCGTCGCCGAGCTCGCGGAACTGGGCGAGCGGATCCGGCGTCTGTCCGGCCGCGGCGTCCGCGGCCGCTTGCTCCGCCCTCCGCCGCGCGCGCCTGGCGGCCCTGCGCATCGCCGCCTCCGCGCCGACGAAATCCGGATCCCGAGGCTTTTGCCTCGGCTCCCCGTCTTCCGGGTTCATCCGTTCTCCTCCTCCGCCAGCAGTTTCGGCTCATCGCCCGAATTATCGTATAAGGCCCACCCGTCAACGAGATCCCGATAGAGCCTCTCGAAGTTGCGCCGCCCGGCGTCGAATCGTCTGCGAATCACCGCCTCGGGAACGTCGTGGCCTCCTTCCAGCACGCGCTGCGCGACGCGCGCAATCGCCAGCTCGGGCGTCGGCAGCCGCAAAAAGAACAGCTTGACCAGATAGCCCTGTTTTCGCCAGCGGGGAATGCGGCGCGCATAGCCGCGTCCGCTCAGTGCCGTCTCGAAGGTGAAACTCTCGTCGCGCGACAGATATTCGCGGATGCGCCCCAACACCAGTCTGCCGGCCCGGACGCCGATCAGATTTGGACGAAAGGGGTTCAGCCCGGCCGCGATGAGGTCGGCGTTGATGAAAGCGGGGCAATCCGCCTCGTTCGGCAGGAATTCCGTCGCGAACGTTGTTTTGCCCGCGCCGTTCGGTCCCGCGATGATGAATATCTTTTTCTTCTTGCTCGCGTCCGCCAAGGGTCCAGCCTGCGTCTTTTGGGGCTGCTTCGCGCGCCGCGTCTTCTTCACGCCGGTTTTTATTTTCACCGGGCGGCCCCCGACGCGCAAGGTCGGCCGTTGTGGAGTCGAACCCGGTGGAACCGCCGCCTCCGCGCGATTCCGGGCGTCCGCTACGCGAAGCGCATGGGGTCGTATGGCGCGGGGTCGAGCGGGGGGGCGTCGCCCAGATAGAGCGCCGCCGCCAGCCGCGCGCTCGCGGGCGCGGGCCCGATGCCCGAGGGGCCGTGCCCGGTGCAGAAATAGAGTCCCTCGATAGCGCCTTGGCCGATGAGAGGAAGGTAGTCGGACGAAGTGGGCCGGAAGCCGCTCCATGTCTCCTCAATGGCGCACGAGGCGATGGAGGGGGCGACCCGCGCGCCCTCGCGCAGCAGCCAGGAGAGGCCGCCCACCGTCAGCCTCGGGTCTTCGCCGGCGAACTCGCGCGTAGCGCCCAGGAGGACGCGCCCGTCGGCGCGAGGGACGAGATAGGGGTCGTTGACGGTCAGCGCCACGCGCCCGAGAGCGAGCGATCGGGCGTCCAGGGCGAGCATCTGCCCGCGCTGGGGAGTGATGGGCGCGCGCGGGGAGGTGCCGGGCAGGCTGCGGCTGCCGACGCCCGCGCAGATGAAAACGGCGGGCGTTTCGTGAACGCCCGCGTCCGCGCGAACGCCTGTGACCTTCGCGCCGTCGCTCAGGATTTCCTCCGCGCCGTGGCCCGTGATGATCTCCACCCCCATGCGCCGGCAGGCGAGCTCGAGGGC
Source organism: bacterium (assembly GCA_965242545.1). GTDB lineage: Bacteria > UBA8248 > UBA8248 > UBA8248 > UBA8248 > Bin107. Next base: position 1,613,145 of record OZ251456.1, on the reverse strand, counting down.
GGGTCCCAGCTTTCTGACCTCGAGGTTTCCGCCCGAGACGAGAAGCGCCCCCGCGAGGTCGCTCGAAAGGCAAGGCTCCTCGTTTTTGAGAATTTCCGGCGGCATCCACTCGGTGTCGCCCCATTCTCTCTCGCGGGCTTTTTCCTGGATGGCCTCCGCTTCTTCCTCGTTCAGGGCGAGGAGCAGAACGCCGGTGGGGCGGTATTCGAGGTCCGTCCCGCTTTCTTCGGCGATAGCCTCCGCCAGGAGGGGCCATTCCTCGAAGGAGGCGGTTCTGAGCCTGAGTCCCGGCGCGCCCGCGACGTCGGCGGAGCCGCTCGTGCCGTGAGCGGAAACGATGCCCGCCGAGGCCCAGGTGGCGCCTGCGCCCGCCCGGCCCTTTTCGATGACGGCGACGCTCCTGCCCGCCTTGCGGAGTTCTCTGGCCGTCAGGAGACCCATGACGCCGCCGCCGATGATGATGACGTCTCGCATGAAAAGCCTTTCTCGCTTGTCCAGCCGCTTGTGCGTCGCCGCAAGCGGGTTTATAGCATGGAGGCTTCGCCCGCCCGCAAGCGGGGAAGGCGGAGGCGGATAAAAAAAACGGCGGCCCTGATGGGCCGCCGCTCGTGGGTGCCGTCCTGGTGCGGGGCTACTCTTCCGACTCTCCCCCCTTTGTGACGTTGGCCGCCTGGAGCCCTTTCGGGCCCTGGACAATTTCGAAGTTGACGTTCTGTCCTTCCTCCAGGGTTTTGAAGCCGTCTCCCTGGATGGCGGAGAAGTGAACGAAGACGTCGTCACCATCCGACTGCGAAATGAAACCATAGCCCTTTGCGTCGTTGAACCACTTCACTGTTCCTTCTGGCACTTGCGCATCTCCTGCATATTTTGGAAATGAATTTGGAGCGAACCGCGAAAACGCCTCATTCCAGCAACATTCCCGGAAAACTTGTGTTGGCCGCGCCAACCGCAGCCTCGACGATTTCTTACCAAACTATGCGCCTTCTTGCAACCTCTTAAATTTTTATGTAGCAGGTGAATGCGGCCGCCCGCGCGCAAGCCCCCTCAAAGAGGAGAACCCGTCCCGATGCCCCGCTTGACGGAAACGCCGCCGGAACGGATGACGGACGCGCAGAAGAAGCTCTACGATAAAATCGCCTCGGGCCCCAGGGGAGGAGTGAGGGGCCCGTTCCTCGCGTGGCTCAAAAGCCCGGCCTATCTCGAAAAGCTGGAGGCGACGGGGCGCTACCTGCGCTACGACACCCTGTTCGAGCCCCGGCTGAGCGAATTCGCGATTCTGATTACCGCCCGGTTCTGGCGCTCGCAATACGAGTGGTTCGCCCACGCGCCTCTGGCCCGGAAGGCGGGATTGTCGCCCGCGATCATCGAGGCGGTTCGGGAGAACAGGCGGCCCGCCGGAATGGCCGCGGACGAAGAGGCGCTTTACGACTTCTGCAAGACGCTGCACGAGGATCGCTTCGTGCGTGATGAAATTTACCAAAGCGCGCTCGATTGCTTCGGAGAGCGCGGGCTGGTGGAGCTGATCGGCCTCATCGGGCATTATACGACCGTATCCATGACGCTCAACGCATTCGACCTGCGGGTCCCGGAGGGAGAAGAGCCTCCGCTGAAGTAGGGAGGCGCCGGGCGCGCGGCGTCATCCGCGTTAGGCGTTCCGACTGCCGGCGGCGAACGCGATGGAGAGACCCGTTTCCGAAGAGGGGGTTCGCATGGGGGATCGTCTCGGTTTCTGGCTTCTCACGTTCACGGATATTTCATTCGAGGGGATGGGGGAGGCCGCGAGGCTCGGCGAGGAATTGGGATACAGCCGCGTCTATACGACGGAATCCCTCACGGACGCCCTGGCCATCAACCAGTTGATGGCGACGCGCACCTCGAAGATAGAAATCGGCAGCTCCGTCGCCATCATTTATCTGCGCCACGCTTCCATGGCCGCTCAGGGCGCCGTGGCGATCAGCGAAATCTCCGGCGGCCGCTATATTCTGGGTCTGGGGCTTGGGCATCCGCCGCGCGTCAGGGCGATGGGGATAACGCCCGGAAATCCGCTCGATGACATGCGCCGCTACGTCGGCGAGGTGAAGGGCGTGCTGGCGGGAGAGCCCGTCTATCCGCTGCCCCTCCAGACCTACCAGGGCAAGGCGCTGAAATTCAGGCGCTCGAAACACCCGGTTCGGGTGTTCATGGCGGCCGTCGGCCCGAGGATGACGTCGCTCGGCGGAGAAATCGCCGACGGCCTCCTGCCGTATATGGTTCCGCTCTCGCGGATGGGCGCTTACCTGGAGGCGAGGAACGAAGGAGCCAAGCGCGCGGACAGAGACCCCCGGGAGGTCGAAATCGACCTCGGCGTCCATACTTTCCTCTCGGATGATCTCGCTCTCGCCAGAGAGACCGCCCGCCAGACCTTGACGTATTGGCTGGGGCTTCCCGCCTACAATCGCTCGATTCGGGAAAGCGGCTACGAGGAGGAGGCGGCGCGCATCAAGGCGGCCTTCGAGCGCGGCGACCAGAAGGCTTTGCGGGACGGCATCACCGACGCCGTCATCGACGAGTTCTGCATCGTCGGGCCGCCGGAGAGGTGCCGGGAGCGGCTGGCCGCCTTTCGGGAAGCCGGGGTGGACATGCCGATTCTGATGATAGACCCGACGCCGGCGGGCGCGGACTACCAGGAAGCGGTGGAGGGCGCGCTGAAGGCGCTGGCGCCGGAATGAGCGCGAAGAGAAGCCCTGCGAACGCGGGCGGGAACCCCTCTTGCCGGACGCTGCCCTGGACGGGGACGGGCCTCGTCTTCTTCGCGCATTTCGTGGTCGATAGCCAGGCGAATTTCTTCGCTCCCCTCGTTCCCCTTCTTCAGGAGAAACTGGGGCTGAGCATCGCGGCGGTCGGGCTTCTGATTTCCTTGCAGTCCGTGAGCGGCTCCATCTCGCAGCCCGTCACTGCCCTGGTCATCGACAAGTGGCCCTGGCTGCCCTGGCTCGCCGTCGGCCTGATCGGCAGCTCCGTCGCCTTTACGGCGATTGGCTGGGTGACGAGCTTCTATGGACTGGCCGCCGCGCTGGTTCTGGGCGGCGTTCTGTTCGGGCTGTGCCATCCGGACATGGCCGCGCGCGCGGGCAGGCTGAGTTCCGACCACGCGGGCTTCATCGTCAGTCTCTTCGTCACGGGCGGCAGGCTGGGTTTCGCCATCGGCCCGCTCATCGCCATCTTCATCGCGGAGACGATGGGCATGGAGCATTTGTGGGTGTTCATCGTCGTGGCCGCCCTCGCCATGGCGGGCGTGAAATGGGGAATGCCCGCTCCGCCCGGCAGAGAGAAAAAAGACGAAAAAGGCCATGAGCGGGAGAGTCTGACGGCGGCGTTTCGGCGCGTTCGCGCGCCCATTCTTCTCCTGTTCGGCATCGCCATCGTCCGGGGAACGACCCTGGCGAACCTGGGCGGATTCCTGCCCGCCGTCTTCTTTGAAAAGGGCCTGGGGCTTTGGCGGGGCGGGGTGGCCAACACGGTCATTTTCTTCTCGGGCGCCGTCGGCGTGATGCTCGGAGGCGTCATGGGAGACAGATACGGAAAGCCGAAAGTCATCACCATCGGCGTCGGGTGCGCCCTGATCGGGATGCTGGCGTTTCAGCTCTCTCCCCTGGAGTGGTCTTACGCGCCGCTCGCCGTCATCGGCGCGGGCGTGTTCGCGCCCATGGGCGTGTCCGTCGCCCTGGCGCAGGAGTATCTGCCGGGGCACAGGGGGTTCGCGAGCTCATTGATGCTGGGAGGGGGCTGGATTCTGGCCGGCCTGACGGCGATTCCGCTTTCCCTGCTCGGGGAGAGAGTCGGGATGCTGAACGCCTTCTGGGTGATTCCGGCGGTTCTGCTGGCGGGCCTCGTTCTCGCGCTGGCGCTGCAAAGGCGACGGCCGGAAGCGCCCGCCGAGACGGCCTGACGCGCGTCCGGCGAACGAACCCGCCGGAGGGCCGGCTGAATGGCGAGACGGGCCGGCGGCGCTTCGCGCGGCTTTGAAGGGATGCGGTTTTCATGGTAATTTTCCGAATCCGAAAACAGCCGACGAGCGCCGGCGCGCGGGGATGCGAAGGAGTTTGTCATCGTGTTAGAATGTTCTTCGCGCGCCGCAAGGAAATAACGGGAACGCGCGGTTTCGGAGCTTCGCTTCCAAAAGGCGGATTTTCCGCCTTATTCTTATGAACGCCTTCGGGCTCTCGGATCCAAAGGAGGATTTCGTAATGAAGAAGGGGAGTAAGTGTCTAGTCGTCGCCACGGTCGCCGCAGGGTTTCTGCTGGCTGCGCTTTCCGCGAGCGCGGCGACCTTCCGCATCGGACACCATCGCGCCGTGATGGGGTCGGTCACCGTCGTGGCCTACAAGATGGGCTACTTCGATCAGACCATCGGAAAGGGCAAGTATACGGTCAAGCAGTTTCCCCAGGGCAAGCTGATGCGCCAGGCGATTCTGGCGAACTCTCTGGACGTGGGCGGAGCGGCCGACCGCGCTTTTCTCTCCGCCATCTCGAAGGGCGCGAACGCGCCCGGCATCGCGAACGCCAACTACTGGTGCCGGTCGAACAAGATTCTCACCGCGCCCGGTTCGCCCATCAAGACCCTGCGCGACCTGAAGGGAAAAAGGCTCGGCATCGGCAAGGCCACGGGATCGTATTTCACGCTGACGACCTTCATCCTGCCGAAATACGGCCTGAGCGAGAAAGACTTCACCACCGTGAACATGAACACCGACACCCGCATGGCGGCGCTCAAATCCCGCACGGTGGACATGATCGGCCTCAACAACCCGCAGGCGGCCATCGCCATTGACAGGGGCTGGGCGCGCACGGTGGAGACGTATTGCAAATACGCCAACAACCTCTGGATTCTCATGGCCAACGGAAAAACCCTCAAGAAGGCCCCGGACGTCTACGTGAAGTTTCTGAGGGGCTATATCCGGGGCATGAAGCTGCACAAGGAGAATCGCGCCAAGTTCGCAAGCGTCTATCTCAAGCACCTCCAGTCGAAGGGATCGAAGGTGAAGCAGAAAATCGTCGAGGCTTCCGTCAACGATCTGGACTTCGGCCTTCTGCCCAACGAGACGGACTACAAGTGGTTCGACTTCATGGGCAAGGTGCTCGTCGAGAAGCGCAAGGCCAAGCGCGTGGTCGATCTTCGCAAGGAAGGCATGGCATTGAGCATGGTGAAAAAGGCCATAGCGGCCGAGGGCTGGAAGAACTAGGGACGGAACAACGGGAAGGGCCGCGGCCGCCGTTCGTCGGCCGCGGCCCTTTTTCTTTTCGGCCAACCGGAAAACGTCGCCGCCTCCCGGTTCCGGCGGCTCTCGGAAAGCGGAGCGAACGCCCCGCTTTTCCGCGGCGGAATATCCGGCTCACCTCAGGGGCTGACGCGCCGCTTTGCGGCCACCCCCGGCGAGGCGCCCGCGCTCACGGCTGCTTGACGACCCGAATGTAGGGCAGGGGCGTCTCCCAGCCGTCGGGGTATTTCTCTTTCGCCTCCTCGTCCGAGACGGCCGGCAGGATGATCACGTCCTCCCCCTCCCGCCAGTTCGCCGGCGTCGCCACCTTCTCCTTCGTCGTCAACCGGCAGGAATCGAGCAGGCGCAGGATTTCGGCGAAGTTCCGCCCGGTGCTCATCGGGTAGGTGAGCGTCGCCTTGATCTTCTTGTCCGGCCCGATGACGAACACCGAGCGGGCCGTCGCGTTGTGGGCGGCCGTCCGGCCCGCGGCAGCGTCGCCGGCGTCGGCGGGCAGCATGTCGTAGGCCTTGACGACTTTGAGTTCGGGATCGCCAATCAGGGGATAGTTCACGGCGTGGCCCTGGGAGCGTTCGATGTCCTTCGACCATCGCTCATGGTCGGAGACGCCGTCCACGCTGATGCCGATGATTTTGCAGTTCCGTTTTTCAAACTCCGGCTTGAGGCCCGCCATCGTTCCGAGTTCCGTGGTGCAGACCGGCGTGAAATCCTTGGGGTGCGAAAACAGAATGGCCCAGCCCGCACCGATCCATTCGTGAAAATTGATGGGGCCCTCGGTCGTGTCGGCGGAAAAATCCGGCGCTTCGTCGTTGATTCTCAGCGTCATGTTCATTTCCTCATGCAAGAAGTATTTCAGATGAGTTCCAGGATGTATTCGCCGCTTCTCCGTGCGCGCGAAACCCGAAGCGGATTATAGCCGACGCCTCCATTCGCCGCAATTTCCGAACGGCGTTCGGGCGGGGGCTTCCCGCACGGGAGAGATTCGGGCGGGCGGCTGTTCTCGGCGCTGAATGGCTGGGGGAGGAGGATTCGAACCTCCGTACCCAGATCCAGAGTCTGGTGTCCTGCCGCTAGACGATCCCCCATCGCAACCCGGATGGTTATATGCGGGAGGCTTCGGTTCGTCAAGGACGGCGGCGAAGCCGTCTATCGAGCGATTCCGGCGAGCGCGGCGTCGAGGCGGCGGATGGATTCGGCCCTTCCGAGGAGAGCGAGCGTCTCGAAGATGCCCGGGCTCACGGTCCCGCCCGTGACGGCGACGCGCGCGGGCTGGGCCAGTTTGCCCAACTTCAGCCCCTCTTCCTCCAGAACGCGCTGGAAGGCGGATTTCACGCTTTCGGTCGAGAACGCCTCGATTTTGACGAGCTCGTCGCGCAGTTTCGAGAGAGGGGCGGAGATTTCCGGCGTGAGGAATCTCGACGCGGCCTTCTCGTCCGGCTCGATCTCGCTCTCGAAGAAAAACCGGGCGCCCTCCACCATGTCCGCCAGGGTCTCCGAGCGCGTTCTGAGCTCTTCGACGACGCCCCGGCGCGTTTGGCGCGTCAGCGCGTCCGGCGAGAGTCCCCGCTTCCGAAGCCCCGCGTCCAGCGATTCGACCAGAAAATCGCCGTCGGCGGCCTTGACGTATTCCTGATTCACCCACAGCAGTTTTTCCGGATTGAAGACGGCGGCGGCGCGGTTGAGGCTTTCGAGGGAAAAATTCTCGACGATCTCCGCTTTGGAGAATATCTCCTGATCCCCGTGGCTCCATCCGAGCCGGATCAGATAGTTGATCAGCGCCTCGGGGAGAAAGCCCCGGTCCCTGTATTCAAGCACGGAATCCGCGCCGTGCCGCTTGGAGAGTCTTTTTTTATCGGGTCCCAGTATCATCGAGATGTGCGCGAATGCGGGCGTCGCCTCGTTCAGCGCGCGATAGACGAGAATCTGCCTGGGCGTGTTCGAGAGGTGGTCGTTGCCGCGGATGACGTGGGTGATCTTCATGTCGATGTCGTCCACCGCCACGCAGAAGTTGTAGGTGGGCGATCCGTCGGTGCGGACGATCACCATGTCGTCCAGCTGCTCGTTCTCGAAGGCGACTTCTCCGGCGAGGAGGTCGGCGACGGTCGTCCGCCCGCCGTCGGGGACGCGCAGCCGCAGGCAGAACGGGACGCCCGGGTCCTTGGCGTAGCGGTCCCGGCAGGCGCCGTCGTATTTCGGCGTCTTTCCCTCCGAGCGCGCCCGCTCGCGCATGGCGTTCACCTCTTCGGGCGAGCAGGTGCAGCGATAGGCGGCGCCGGAGGAGAGGAGTTTTTCCGCCGCCTCCCGATAGACGTCCATGCGCTGCGATTGACGATAGGGCCCCTCGTCCCATTCGAGTCCCAGCCAGTCGAACGCCTCCAGAATCGCGTCGTAGTATTCTTCCGTGGAGCGCCGCCGGTCTGTGTCTTCGATTCTGAGGATGGCCCCGCCCCCGTGACGCCGGGCGAAAAACCAGTTGAACAGCGCGGTGCGCGCGCCGCCGATGTGCAGGTGGCCCGTGTTCGACGGGGCGAAGCGGACCCGGATGTCGGTTTTCATGGAAGGCTTCATCCCTTATCGTCGCCGCGCAGCGGATTCGGCGCGGCGAGGGGGGGATTCTAGGGATGGTTCGCGGGTGATTGCAAGGCGACTCCCGGATGAATGCGGCGATGCCCTTGCGATCCGCGCCTGAAAAGCGAAGGATCGGGAAACGCCAAACCGCAAAGGGGAGGGGCGAACGGATGCGGTATTTTTATGATCTTGCGGAAATCGAGCCGCAGAAAATGCCGGGCAGGGAGCGCAGGCTCGTGGTCGGCGAGAACGTCATGATGCTCCACGTCGAAAGGGAGGGAGGCACGGAGCAGGATCACAGCCACGACGTGGAGCAACTCGTCTATCTGATGAAGGGCGAGGCCACGTTCACCGTCGCCGGCGAGACTCAAAAAATCAGGGCGGGGCAGGTGGTTCACATCCCCAGGGGCGCGCCGCACCGGCTGGACGCGCCGACGCCCGTTACGTATATCGGCGTCTATTCGCCTCTGCGCGAGGAGGCGATTCGGGCGGAGGCGTGAACGCCGTCGTCGAGGGTTCGGGCGCTCCCTAATCGGGGCATGTCCATCCCTCGGCCTTCAGCTCCTCCATCGCTTCGAGCATGCAGGTGACCCCGTAGGTCAGCACCTTGGATCCCGACGGGTTCACGCAGACCATGAGCGCCTCCGCGATTTCCTCGGGATGCAGGCCCAGCTGGAGCCCTTTTTTCAGGTGTTGTTTGAGGTGCGGCTGGTTGTGCGGGTTCGAGCCCTCGACGGCGAGGGCCAGAATGTGAAACAGCTCGTGCATCGGCTCATCGAATCTTCTCTTTTTGGCGCGGATGATCTCGTCCAGCTGCAGAAGCGCCTCCATGTAGTCGGGAAACTTTTCGGCGATGAACTCATGGGCCGGATATCTGCGTCCCCTGCGTTCGGCGATTTCGTCTGCTGGATTTCTCTCCGGCATGGCGGCTCTCCGTGATCGGAATCATTCGGTTTCGTCGAAAGAATCGGGATCGTCCAATGGCTTTTCCCTTCTGCTCGCGGAAATTCGGGTCAACTCCGTGAAAAGGCGGTCGGGAGCGATGTGAAGGTCACCTCGCGTCCCGGCCCGGAGAGGGAGCGCGCGGCGCGTCCGGCTTCCCGGATTCGGGCGTCAGCCAGAGCAGGGCGCCCCCCAGGAGAAAAAAGACGAGGATGGAGAGTATCGCCGTTCTCTGATCTCCCGTGAGCGCGGAGACGCCGCCGAAGACGAGCGGCCCCAGCACCGAGCTCATTTTGCCGCAAACGCCGTAGAACGAGAAGGACTGCGCGGATTTTTTTTCGGGAACGTAGCTCGCCATCAGCGCCCTGCTCGCCGACTGGCTGGAACCGAGGGAAAGCCCCGCGAGCAGGGAGACGCCCAGGAAAGCGTATTTCGAGCTCGTGAAATAGGCGATGACGACGACGGCGCACCAGTTCGCCAGCGTCAGCAGAATCGTTTTCCGCGCGCCCCAGGCGTCCGTCAGATAGCCGAGCGCGAACGCGCCGACGCCGGCGGAGAGCTGCACCGTGAGGAACAGGCTCAGCACCTCGCCCATGGTGAAGTTCAGGGTGGAAACGGCGTAGATGGAGCTGAAGGAGATGACGGTGACGATTCCGTCGTTGTAGAGGAAAAAGGCCAAGAGGAATCTGAGCGCGCCCGGGGTTTTTCTCATGCCGCGCAGCGTTCGCCAGAGCTCCGGGAAAGCGCCTTGCTCGGTCGTCCCCGTGGATTTGCCTCCGCCCTCGCGCAGCCAGAAGATGACCGGAAGCGTGAACAGGCCGTAAAACCCGGCGACCGCCAGAAAACTCATCCGGAACCAGGGGAGGTTTTCCGGCGAGAATCCCCCGGCGAGAAAAGGCTTGACCAGAAAGAGGCAGAGCAGCCCGCCCACGTAGCCCAGCCCCCAGCCCCAGCCGCTGATTTTCCCGACGGTGCTTTGATTGGAGATGTCGGGCAGAAAGGAGTTGTAGAAGATGAGAGAGCCCTCGAACGCGGCGGCGGCGATGATGAAAAGCAGCATTCCGGCGAGAATCATGCCGGCGCCCACGCTCGCCAGCAGGGCGGTGGCGAGGACGCAGAGGTAGGCGTAGAGGAGCAGGAAGCGCTTGCGGGAGCCTCGCCGGTCCGCGACGGCGCTCAAGGGCGGGGTGACGGCCACGCTGAGGATCATGGCCAGGGAGAGCGCCAGCCCCCACAGGAAATCCGCGTTTCCGCCGCCTCCGGCCACGACTTCCTTGAAATAGACGCTGTAGGCCACTGTGACGATGAGCGTGGGGAAGGCCGAATTGGCGAAGTCATACATGCACCAGGAGAAAATCTCCCGGCCTTGGCCCGGCCTCGGGCCGTCGGGGTTCGCGTTCGGGTCGGCGGCGTTTTTCATCATGCGGACACTTTATTGCAATGAGGAGCGGGCCCGGTGAATAATCCTTGGGGCGAATGCGAAAAGCAACCCCAAAACTTCGCATTCTGCTATTATGCCTTATCGGGCGGTCATGTGGAATCCGCGTGTATTCCGCTGACCCTCAAGCCGCTTTCGGATCTTTCTCGCGCGAGTTCTCCATGTTCCGACTTCTGAAATGGGCCGCCTGGGTCGTCGGGGCGTTCTTCGCGCTGATCGTCGCCGGCGTCATCGCCGTGCAGGTTTTTCTTTCCTCGGATGAAATCATCAGAATCGCGGAAAAAGAAGGCCGGAAGCTGCTGGGGAGAAGAGTATCCATCGAGCGGCTGGAGCTGGGATTGTTCAAGATTACGGCGGGCGGAATCGCCGTAGAGGAAACGGGCGGGAAGGGCGCAAAAGCCGGCAAGCCCTTCATCCGCTTCGCGGAGGTTGACGTTCTCTGGAATCCGTCCGCCCTGCTTTATCGGCGAATCAGCGTCGTTCAACTCACCGTCAGGGGCGCCTCCTTCCGGGTGCGCCGGAACCCGCGCGGAGAGTTCAATTTTCGGGACATCATCGGCCATTTGAATCGACCGGCGAAGAAGACGGAGCAGGCCCGGACGGGAGGCCTGAAGATTCCTTTCCCGTTTCCCGCCTCCGCCGAGGCGGCGCGGCCCGCCGCGCAAGGCGTCGAACCGGTCCTCAGCTTCGTGATTCACGAGCTCGATCTGTATGACGCGGCGGGCGAGTTTCGTTTTGACGCCGGGGAGACCGCGCCGGCCTTCCACGCATCCTGCGCTTTCGCGCACGTCGAGGTGGACAGGATCAAGCTGGGTGAGCCGCTGGACGTTTTCCTCGACGGAAAATGCCGGAGACCCGGGGGACCGCCGCTCGCCCGGTTGAAGGGCGACGCGCGCCTGAATATGAGTGAGCGGCGCTATCGCGCCTCGCTCGAAATCCCTCTGCTCGATCTGTCCGTCGTGACCGCGTTGCGGCCGGGCGCGCGAAATTATCGTTTGCGAAAAGGGGTTTTCGCGGGAAGCGCGAAACTCGGCTACGCCGTCGGGAAGCCGCTCGTCTGGGACGCCGACCTGAGAGGGCGCGCCATCCGGGCGGACTTCCGGGCGAACCGGGAAGAAAAATGGCGGGCGCTGAGGTTGCCCGCGCTGACGCTCAGGACGAAGGGTCGATACGCTCCGCTCGAAGGCTCCGCCCGGGTAGAGTCCCTGATCGTCGAGACGCCTTTCGCGAGCGCGAGACTGACGAAACCCTCATTCTGGAGCGTCGCGGGGAAGGATGAGGTCCACGCGGAGACGAGCGTCGGCGACATGGCCGAGGTCGGCGCATGGATTTCCGCGATTGCCGGCGTCCCCCTTCGAGGACTTGGAAAGAACGCCGCGGCGGAAATGACGATATCGGCGACGCGGGATCACCGAAAGCCGGACGGCGCCGTCCGGGTGGAGGCGGCGGCTCGCTTCGACCCCGTGGATTTGGCCCCGCTCCGTTCGTTCGCTCCCTTCGCCGATTACGTCTCGAACATCAGGGGGAGGGCGGGCGGAAAGGCGCAAGCGGCTTTCGTCTCCGGCGAGAGCGTGCGGTGGGACGTGGACTTGAAGGCGCGGGGCGCGGCCGCCGGCGTGAGGATGGGCGGAAAAAAGCGGTGGCGGGAGGCGCGGATCGATGAGTTGGCCCTGCGCTCGAAGGGCAGTTTCGATTTGCGGAACGAATCCGCGCGAATCGACGCCCTGGAAATCGAAGCGCCGTTCGCGGTAGTGAAGCTCGAAAAGCCCGCCAAATGGAACGTCGCGGGCGAGGATGAGGCCGCTTTGTCGGTCGACGTCAGCGATCTCTCGTCCCTGGCCGACTTGCTGGCGCGGCTCGAGGCCGTGTCGATCGAGGGTTTTCCCGAGGGGACGAAAATGCGCTTCACCGCCGCCGCGTCCCGAAACCGGAAAAAAACGTCAGGCTTCCGGGTGGACGCGGAGGCGCGCTTCGCCGCCTTGCCGGTCGCGCCGTTCGTTCGTCTGGCGCCGCTGCCCGCCGCCGTGAAAAAGCCTTGGGGTCGGATGAGCGGCGCGCTGAAAGTCTCGGTGGGTCCGGCCGGCGTCGTTCGCTGGAACGCCGATCTGGCCGGCAAGAAAATCGGCGCGAGCGTCGGGAGAACCCCGGACGGAAAGCCGCGCGCCGTTTCCCTGGCGTCCCTCGATCTGCGCTCGAAAGGCGCCTATCGCCCCGCGAAAGGCTCCCTGAAAGTCCGGGAGTTCGATTTGAATCTTCCCTTCGCGAAGGCGCGCCTCAATCATGCGGCGACTTGGAACGAAAAAGACAGGGACGGGTTTTCGCTGACGATCGAGGTTACGGATTCGAGGGACGCCGGCCGCTGGCTGGGGAGGCTGACGGCCTCTCCCGTCCTCTTCGCGCCCGGCGGCGAAGAATTGAAAATTCTGCTCTCCGGGACGAGAAACAGAAAAAAGAATCCCCGCTTTTCCTACAAGGCGTCCGCCTCCTTCGACGCCCTCCGGATCGCCCCCTTGGTCGAACTCGCGCGCCTTGCCCCGGTTCTTGGCGGACTGAATGGAGAGATCGCCGGAAAAGCGGCGGTCGCCTACGTTCCGCGAAAAAGCGTCGCATGGAATCTCGACCTTGAGAGCGGCGATCTCGACGCGGAATTCCCCGCGACCGGAACGCGAAAGCGGCGAGGGCCGCGCGCGGGGAAAGTCGCTCTCAAAACCGCCGGCTCCTACGACCTGCGGAGCCAATCCGCCAGGTTGCGGAGTTTCAGCCTCTCCGCGCCGTTCGGCCGGATCCGGATGCCGAAGCCCGCTCGCTGGAACGTGAGGGGACGGGATGCGGGCCGGTTCCGATGGAGGCTATCGAGCCTGGAGGGCGCGGCTCGTCTGGCGGGGGGCATTTTGGGAGAGCCTCTGTCGAAATTGTCGGTGGCGGGAAGCGCCGACGGCTGGATATCCGTTTCTAGAGACAGAAAGAAGACGGAGGCGATTTCAACCGGATGGTCCGCCGCCGCGAGGCTGAGCTCGCTCGCCCACGCCGATTATCCCAACCTGAAGCTGGCGGGCGAGGTTTCCGGACGGATGAGCGGCGGGGTCGTCAGAATCCGGGCGCCGGAGCTGCGAATGAGCGACGCGAGCAGGCCGAACGCGCCGCCCGACGTCGTTTTGCGGGGGCTGGGCGCGTCCCTGAGCCGGGCGGCTCTCATGCGTGGAGAGATGCGCTCATCGAGCGTTCAGGCGAAGTCCCTCGAAATTCGCTATCTGTATGATGAGAAGCGAAGGAGCAATTTCGAGTCCCTGTTCATGGAGGCGAGCGCGGAAGGGCGTTTCCTGCGAGGGGAGGGGGAGGGGGAGAGGAAGGAACGGGCGGCGCCGGGCGTGAAGCCCGCGATTTCTCCCGCGCCCTCAAGGACGAAGGCGGCGGCGATGGAGCCTCGAAGCGCGGGGCGGGAGGCGCGCGGACCGCTGCTTCCCGCGATCAGGATCAAAAAATTCGAGATTCAGAAAATGGCGCTTCATTTCGAGGACGAGATAGCGAAAAACAGGACGCCTGTGGTTTTGGAGATTCCCGCCGCAAGGGTGGTGGTGACGAACTTCGACACGCGGATGGCGCCGAACGCGCGCAAAACGCGCCTGGAGCTCCAGACGCTCGGCGAAGCCCCTGCGATATCCGTCAAAGCCTCTCTCAATCCGGGCAAGACGCCGCCGGACGTGGAGGGAGTTTTCAGCCTTTCGCGGTTCGACCTTCGTAAAATCTCTCCCTACGCCCGGGGCGTGGAGGGCGAGAGCGTAAGCGCCTTGCTGATGCGCGGGACGAGGATCACGAGGGGAAGGCTCGATTTCAACTCCACCTATTCGCTGAGGGACAAGCAACTGAAGCTGAAGGGGCGCGCCAAGATTATCGGATTGCGCCTGAAGCCGGACGGGGAGAGTCCCCTGGACGACGTCGTGCTCAAATTCATCCAGTCAACGGTGCTGCGTCCTTTCGAGAGAAGCAACGATACGCTTTCGCTCAACGTCAACGTGTCGGGGCGGGTGGACGATCCGGAGTTTCATTTTCTGGACGCCGTCGTGGAGCCGGTGTTCGCCAATCTGTTCGAGCAGGTGGCGAATCTGGGCTCCGACGTGACGAATACCCTGGACGAGATTCTCGGCATGGCGCTCGAGGGCGTGCGGAAGTTGGCGCCGGGGGCGGAGCGCGGCGAAGGCTCCGGGAAAGAGGAAGCTCCTCGAAAGGGGCCGTTCGGGACGCTGGGAAAGGGAATCAAGGACGTTTTGAGAAAAGGGCTCGAGGGCCTGTTCGGCGCCGGGAACAAAAAATCCGAGTGAGGAGGATCGCCCTTGCCGCGCGGCGTTCTGGTGGTGAGTCCCTATCATCAGCAATACGCGCGGGAATTGAACCGGCAGGCGCCGGACGCTTTCGTCGCAGGCTGCGTCGGCGCGCGGGACGCGCCCCCGGATCTGTCGCCGTTCGACGCCGCCCTCGCCTGGAAGATGGAGGACGCGCTTCTGGAGCGATGGCGCGGGCTGGAATGGATACAGCTGGTGTCCGCCGGCGCGGATCACCTCCTCTCCCTGCCCGCCTTGCGCCCCGGGGTCGTGATCACCTCCGCGCGGGGAATTCACGCGAATCCCATTGCGGGCTACGTGATGATGATGCTGCCCGCCCTGTCCATGGGCCTCAGGAGCATGATGGAGAATCAGGCCGGGCGAATATGGAAGCCGTGGGGCTGGCGGGACCTGGAGGGACGGACGCTCTGCCAGATCGGGATGGGAGCCATCGGGCGCGAGATCGCCCGCCGCGCCAGGTGCGCCGGAATGCGCGTGCTGGGCGTGAGCCGCTCGGGCGCGTCGGGGGCGGATGACGCGGATGTCTGCTTCCCCGTGAGTGAAATGGAGGCGGCTCTTCGATGCGCTGATTTCGTCGCGCTTGCGATTCCCTCCACCCCGGAAACGAAAGCCTTGATAAACGGGGAGCGGATAGCCTCCATGAAGCCCGGCGCCTGTCTCGTCAACGTGTCGCGGGGAGAGGCGCTGGTCGAGGAAGATTTGATTCGCGCCCTGGAGAGCGGACATCTGGCGGGCGCCGCGCTGGACGTTTTCTCGCAGGAACCCCTGCCCGCCGACAGCCCGCTTTGGGAGACGAAAACCTCATTGTCACCCCCCATGTTTCGGGTCTGATTCGGGACTATATTCCCCGGGTTTGCCGCATATTCGTCGAAAACCGCGCGAACCGCGCCAACGGGCGGCCTCTCAAAAACGTCATCGACAGGGAGCGCGGCTATTAGCTTCCGCGCGCTGAACCATTAACTTCAAATTTTTCTTGCGCTTTCCGACTGAATCTGATATTGTTTCGAGGTTTTCCTCTGCCCGAGGACGTATGTCCCGCTCGAATCCCCCGGCGGGACGGTGGGGTTTCATCTATGCCTGCTCGTCGTTCGGGCGCTCAGCCCAAACCCGGATCAAGCGCGCTTTCCGAGAGAACCAACGAGATCATCGGCCTGTTTCTCATCGGCTTCGCCGTTTTCCTGGCGATGTCGCTGTGGACTTTTCATCCCGGCGATCCGTCCTGGGGCTCGCGCGTCAGTGGAGAATGGTCTATTCGGAATTACGGGGGCGTCGTGGGCGCGCACGTCGCCGGCTTCATGGTCCAGACGCTGGGCGCTTTCTCCGCCCTGACGCCCGTCGGCCTGATTCTGTGGGGCGTGGCGGCGTTCGCGGGGCTGCGCTCATGGCGACCGGGCTGGCGCGAGCTGGTCGGCATGTTTCTGATGCTGAGCGCGTCGGGGTTGTTTTACAAGGCGTTCGAGGTCGATCCCCTTTTCGGCGCGCCGACGCTGGCTGGCGGCATCGTCGGCTACGTCGTCGTGAAAATGCTGGACGCCTACATGGGAGGCGCGGGGAGCTGGATTTCGCTCGGCTTCGTTTTTCTGGCCGCCCTCGTCGGGGCGACGGGCTTCTCGATCAGAAAAATGCTCGCCGCGTTTGCGAACGCGCCGTTGCGGCTTTTCTCGCGCTTTTTCGCGGGTCTGAAAAGAGTCGTCCTGAAAACGGGCTGGGGTGCCGCGTCCGTCGCCGGAAAAATGGTTTCGACCGTCGTGAATTTCCCCTCGCGCATGCGCGCCAATGCCGGAAAATCGCGCGCCGATCTTTCGGCCGGGGATGAGGACGAAGAGGCTGAATACGCAGAGGAGGAGCGGAACGGCGCGCCGGCGGAGCCGCTAAGCCTCTCGCGGGAGGAAGAACGGGAAGAAACCATCGAAGCGATTGCGGCGTCTGACGCTCCACCCCCGCGGCGGCGGAAAAAGGCGCGGCGCGGCGGGCGCGCCTCCCGGTTTCCGGCGCAGACCGACCCGTCGCTGTTCGGGGGCGGGAAGTTCCCCGAGCTGGAATTGTCCGGTCTGGCCGGACCGGCGATGAACGAGGCTCTGGATCGCCCCGCGGCCGCCCGAAGCGCGCTTCATGATCCTGCGGCCCGTTCCGGCGCAAAAACCGGCGAAAGCGCGCTTCACCGGGTGGAGAGGGAGACTTCGCGCGAGGACGACGCCGGCCCGCAGTCCTCCGCCGATGAAGGATGGGGCGGTTCGTCCCTGCTGGATTTGACGACCGGGGAAGAGGGCGGATCGGATGCCGAGAACGAGGCGAACGACGATGCGGAAACCCTGAAAAAGCCGTTCGCCGAAGCCCTGCCGGACGAACCCGAAGAAAGCCGGCGTCAAAACGGCGATTCTTCGTCCGAGGCGCGGGAAGAGCAGGAAGAGGCTCTCGTGGATGAAGAACCTGTCGAACCGCTGGCCGATTTGATTTCCAACGATGTCGGGGAGCCGCCCGATCCGCTCGCCGACGCGCTTTTGGAGAACGTGGAAGATTCCCCGGAGGATGCCCCCGTAGAGGCCCTGCTGGAATCCATCTCCGGAAGCGGATCCCCGAAAAACGGGACGCCGGAGAACGGAGCGGCGGCCGGGGAAGTGAAGGTTCGCAGCGCGGTAGCGGCCGGGGAGTCGGAGGTCGTCCGCATCCAGGACGACTCCCTGGCGCGGCCCGGCGCGCGGACGGAGAGCCATGCGAGCAGAAAACGCCCCTCCGGGCCCAGGAAGGAGTACGTTCTCCCTTCGCTGGACATCTTCGCGGACCCGCCCGCCGGCGGGGTGATAGTGGACGAGGCGGGCATCCGGGAGAAATCGCTGCTTCTGGAGCAGACCCTCAGCGAATTCGGCGTCAGCGGAAAAGTCACGGAAGTGAAAACGGGCCCGGTCATCACCATTTTCGAGTATGACCCGGCCCCGGGAATCAAGGTTTCCAAAATCACCGGCCTCGCGGACGATCTCGCCCGCGCCCTGTCCGCCCTCAGCGTCCGCATCGTCGCTCCGATACCCGGAAAGTCGGTCGTGGGCATCGAGGTTCCCAACCTCAAGCGCGACGCGGTGTTTGCGAAGGAAGTGTTCTCGTCGAGAGAATTCATCCAGGCGGAAAACAAGCTCACCATGGGCCTGGGCAAGGACATTCTCGGAAGAACGGCGTTCACCGACCTGGCGACGATTCCGCACCTTCTGATCGCGGGCACGACCGGTTCGGGAAAGAGCGTCGCCCTGAACATGATGATTTGCAGTCTCCTGTCGAGGCGAACGCCGAGAGAAGTGCGCTTCCTGATGATCGACCCCAAGATGCTGGAGCTGTCCATCTATGAGGGCATTCCCCACCAGCTCGTGCCCGTGGTGACCGACCCCAAGAAGGCCGCGGCGGGTCTGCGGGGCGTCCTGGCGGAGATGGAGCGCCGCTACAAAATCATGAGCGAGGCGGGGGTGCGGAACATTCAGGGCTACAACGAGTCCGTGGCGCGGCAGCTGGGCGAACGGGAGGCGAAGCGAAGACTGAAGGAGCCTCTCTCCGAGGAGAGCGAATCGCTGGATTTCCTGCCCTACATCGTCGTGGTGATTGACGAGCTGGCGGATTTGATGATGGTCGCGGCGCGCGAGGTGGAGGAGTCGATGACGCGCCTGGCGCAAATGGCCCGCGCCTCGGGCATCCACTTGCTGGTGGCGACCCAGCGGCCTTCGGTGGACGTTCTCACCGGCCTCATCAAGGCGAATTTTCCCTCGCGGATTGCCCTGCGCGTCGCCACCCGGACGGATTCCCGGACGATTCTGGACTCGAACGGCGCGGAGCGGTTGCTGGGCAGGGGGGACATGCTTTTCGTGCCGCCCGGCTTGAGCGTTCCCGTCCGCATTCACGGCGCCTACGTTGCGGACGACGAGATAACCCAGCTGGTCGCGCACTGGAAAGCCCAGGGGTCGGCGGTGTTTCGGGATGACTGGTTCATCGAGGAGGAGGGCGCGTCCGCGGGCGAGGCGGACGACGATGAGGAATGCGACGAGAGGTACGACGACGCCATCGCCCTCGTCGCCAGAACGCGCGAGGCGTCCATTTCCCTCATCCAGCGGCATTTGCGGATTGGATACAACAGGGCGGCGCGCATGATCGAGCGCATGGAGCAGGAGGGAATCATCGGCCCGGCGGACGGCGTGAAGCGAAGGCAGGTGCTGGTGAGCGAGATTCCGGGAGAGGAAAGGGTGGAGGCGTCCTGAGGCGTCCGTTGCGCCTTGTCTCCCTCTGAGGGATCGGCGTCTCCTTCGTTGGCGCCGCCAAGTCCCGGCGAGGGAGCGGGAAGCGGTTGACGCCCGTTTGCCGATGGGGAATGATGCGCCCTGTTCAGGGGGCCATGCGCCGCTCCGAAAACGATGCCCGTTCCCGGAGGAGATAAAATGGCGGAAGGTGTTTTGGAGTTTACGGACCGGAATTTCGACGCCGATGTCATCGGCTCCGATACCCCCGTCCTGGTCGATTTCTGGGCGGAATGGTGCGCCCCCTGCAAGATGATCGCCCCCACGGTGGAGGCTCTCGCCAAGGAATACGAGGGGAAGGTTCGCATCGGCAAGCTGAACATTGACGAAAACCCCTCGGTTCCCTCGAAATTCGGAATACGCGGCATCCCGACACTGATGCTGTTCAAGGGGGGCGAGGTCGCCGAGCAGATCGTCGGGGTGAAGCCCAAAGCGGACCTGAAGGCCGCCATCGACCGCGCCCTTTAGACGCCTCCGCCCACGGCCCGCCGCCGCTTCGGGGAACCCCTCCTCTTGTCCTGGCCGCGTCATTCGACCCTGGCGCTGGACGGCCATGAAATTGCGTTCTGCGAGGCAGGCCCCCCGAACGCGCCCGATGCCCTCGCGTGCGTTCACGGGGCGGGGGGCGACAGGGACGCCTGGATTCCCTTGATGCGCGATTTGGCCGGACGGGGCGTGAGGAGCCTCGCGCTCGAACTGCCCGGCCACGGAAAATCCAGCCCCGCCCAAATCTCGGACATCGGGGAATACGCCCGAATCGTCCGTCGATTCCTTGAAGCAATGCAGCTCGAATCGATCCACTTGGCCGGCCATTCCATGGGAGGCGCGGTGGCCCTCCGGCGCGCCCTGTCGGAGCCCGGGCTGCCGGGCGGACTCGTCCTCATCGGTACGGGCGGGAGGCTCAGGGTGAAGGAGTCGATTCTCAAGGGCCTCGAGAGCCGCTTTGAGGAAACTGTAGAGGAAATCATCGGCTGCGCCTTCTCCCCGGCGGCGGACGCCTCCCTGCCGCGTGAGGGGGCGCGCGCGCTGCTGGCGTGCCGCCCGGAGACCCTGCTGGGCGATTTTCTCGCGTGCGACCGGTTCGACGTTCTGCCGGCGCTGGCGTCCATATCGGCCCCCGCCCTGGTCGTTTGCGGGGAGGACGACCTCCTGACGCCGCCCAAATACGCGCGGCTGCTCGCCGATGAAATGCCGAACGCGAGGCTCGCCCTCATTCCGCGCGCCGGCCACATGGCGATGCTGGAGCGGCCGGACGCGGTCGGTGAGGCGATTGCCCGGTTTCTGGCGGATCTGCGGGCGTCTCCCGCACCCGGCGGGTGACCCGGGACGAAGCCGGCGTCCGGAAGCGTGAAAACTCCCGTGTATTTCTGTCTGTTCCTGGGGGTCGCCGCCCTCGGGTTCGCGGCCATCCTCATCCGGCTGGCGGACGCGGAGCCTCTGGCGATAGCGGCTTATCGCATGGGCGGCGGCGCCTTGCTGCTGCTGCCGTTCGCGGGCGGGAGCGCCCTCGCCGCGTGGCGCTCCCTGTCCGGGCGGGAGAGGGCCATCTGGGCGGCCTCCGGGGCGTTTCTGGCGTTTCACTTCGCTCTTTGGATAGAGTCGCTCTCGCATACGTCGGTGGCGAGCTCCGTCGCGCTGGCGACGACGAACCCCGTTTTCGCGGGCTTGGGCGGCGTCCTCCTGTTTGGCGAGAAAGAGGGGAGGAATTTCTGGCTGGGCGCGCTGATGGCCGTCGGGGGAAGCGCCGCGCTGGCTTATTCGGACTTCGGAGGGCGGGGGGACAGTTTTTTGGGAAACGCTCTCGCCCTCTCCGCGGCCGTCATGGCCTCGGCCTATATGCTGTGCGGCCGGAAGCTGAGAACGGAGATTCCCGTGGCGGCCTACGTCACGGTCTGCTACGGATTCAGCGGCGTCCTGCTTTTCGCCGCCGCCCTCCTCTTCGGACACCCTCTCGGCGGATATTCCCGGGAAACCTGGCTGCTCCTGCTCGCCCTGGCGCTCGGCCCGACGCTGATCGGCCACACCGCCATCAACTACGCCCTGGGGCACCTGCATTCGGGAAAGGTGGCGCTCGCCATCGTGGGGGAGCCCCTGGTGGCCACGGCGCTCGCGTGGTGGCTGCTGCGCGAAGTTCCGGGAACCGCCCGGCTCCTCGCCTGCGCGGTCATTCTGGGGGGCGTCATGCTGGGAGGAAGGTCGAGGCGCTAGCGTTTTCTTGCATTTCCGGCGCTTGTCGGCTACCTTACCGCCGCACGGGGAAAACGCCCGCTCGTCGAATTGCCGAGGCACGGGAAGCCATGCGCGCGACGTCCGCTCTGCTCTTCCTCCTCGCCGCTTCACTCGCCGCCTGCGCGAGCCTGCGGGAGACGAATACGCGCTACGTCTCTCCCGCGCATGGGTTTCGGGTCGGAAAACTCCCCCCGGCGCATTGGCGAAAAACCCCCGACGTCGCCGACGTTCTGGCGCTGAACGATCCGGCGACTTCCGTTCTCTATTTCAACAACCCCTACACGGGGGGGGTGATATCCCTCCAGGTGCTTCCGCGCCACTATTCGGAAAAAGCCGCGTTCCTGGACGAGATGCGATACATTTACCGGCGGATGCTGAGCGCGCCGTTCGTCGATATGCGCTCCGTGAGCGGGGAGGCTCACGCGCCCTTCGAGAAGGCGGTGAAATTGTCCAGGCTGGGGGACGCGCTGCGCGGCGAGTTTTATCTGCGGGGGAAAATGGGCAGAAGGCCGACCGCCCGCGCGAGGGAGCTGGCGCGCGCACGCCTGGACGAAAGGCTGCCCTTCGGCGGGGCGCGGACGAGCGAGGAGCTCGAAGCGGAGCGCAGGCTTCGCTACGATTCCCTCGCTTTCCGGCGCCCGGCGAGCTATCGCGGCAAGGTCGTGGTGTTTTTGAGGAAGGGGAAGCTGTATGAGTTTTACTACATCGAGCATGCGGCCATGTTCGGCGCCGGTCTTCGCGCGTTCGACGCCTTCGTCGGGAGTTTCGAGTTCATCCCGTCGTGAGGCGCCGGCGCGCCGTCTCCCGGAGGAGGATTCGCGTCATGCGTCGTGAAAAAGTCCCTAACCTGCGGGCAGGCCGCGCGCTCATGTCTCGCGCCGAAAGCCGTGCGGG
Organism: bacterium; assembly: GCA_965242545.1. Classification (GTDB taxonomy): domain Bacteria; phylum UBA8248; class UBA8248; order UBA8248; family UBA8248; genus Bin107. The sequence goes on along the minus strand of OZ251456.1, from coordinate 1,591,205 downwards.
GCGATAGAAAATGGACTCGGGCGTCAGGCTCTGCGTCCTCTCGGATACGCACGGGCGTCTTCCTCGGGAGGCGGTCGAATTTTGCGAGGACGCGAGCGCCATCCTCCACGCCGGAGACGTGGGTTCGGACGCCATCCTGCCGGAACTCGAAAGCGTCGCGCCCGTCGTCTGCGTTTCGGGGAACGTGGACGCCCCCGGCCTGGCGCCGGACAGGGCGCGAACGGAGGCGGCGGGCTGGCGCATCCTGCTTCAGCACATCGTCTGGCGCAAAGGGGGGCCTTCCGGGGAGGTGAGGGAGCTGCTGGAGCGGGAAGGGGCGGATATCGTGGTTTTCGGCCATACCCACAAGGCGCTTTGCCGCAAGGTCGGGGAAACCGTGTTTTTCAACCCCGGCAGCTGCGGGCCGAAGCGCTTCGATTCGCCGAGAACGCTCGGCGAGGCGGTTCTGGACGGCGCCGGAGGGTGGTTCCGCGTATTCGATCTCGACCGGATGAGGGGCGCGCCGCCCCTCGTCGAGTCGCGCTTCGGGCCTCCCGCGCCTTCCGATGAAGGCTGAGGCGGCTTAGCGCGTTGCGCGCGAGCCGGAATCGGGGCTACATTTCACGGGTTGCGAAACCTGAACCCGCCGCGACCGGGAGGGGCGTCATTGAGAGTCAAGCTGGCGAGAACGGCCGGTTTCTGCTGGGGCGTGGAACGGGCGCTCGACATCGCCCTGGACACGGCCAACGGGACGTCCGGCGACGTGCTCACGCACGGCCCGTTGATTCACAATCCGCAGACGGTGGAGCTGCTGGAGGAGAAGAGCGTTTACGCCTCCGACCCCCGGGAGACGCCGGGCGACACGAGTCTGGTGGTCATCCGGGCGCACGGCATCTCCCCGCAGGTCCGGGAGCGTCTCAAGGGCTCGGGCGCCGGCATCAGGGACGCGACCTGTCCCCTGGTCGCCAAGGTGCACGGCGTCATTCGCAAGCATTCCCGGCTGGGCGCCTTTACGGTGATCATCGGCGAGGAAGGCCACCCCGAAGTGGACGGGCACATGGGCTACGCGGAGGCCGGTAGCCATCTGGTCACGCGCATGGAGGACGTGGCGGGCCTTCCCGATCTCGGGGATCGGCCCGTCGTCGTGGTCGCGCAGACGACCATCAACATGCGCGAGTGGGGAGACGTGGAAGGGGCTATTCTGGGAAAATACCCCCAGGCGCGGATGTTCAACACGATTTGCGACGCGACGGAGGTTCGCCAGGAGGAGGTCAAGAAGCTGGCGCCCGAGGTCGATCTGATGGTCGTCGTGGGGGGGCGCAACAGCGGCAACACGAACCGTCTCGCGGAGGTGGCGAAGGAAGGGGGCGCGGAGTCGATTCTCATCGAGACAGAGGACGAGATCGACGAGAAGTTTTTGCAGCGATACAGAAACATCGCCGTCACGGCGGGCGCCTCCACGCCGGACTGGATGATTCGGCGCGTCATGGACCGCATCGAGGCGATCCCCGATCCGCATCAAAGCGGCATGGACAGGATTTTCGACCTCCTCAAGACGCTCTCCAGGGCGAACGCGCTTCTTTTTCTCTCCGCGCTGCTGGGGAGCGTCGCCGTTTCGAGGCTGGGCGGCTTTCCCGTTTCGATGAAAATGGCCCTGACGGCGAGCCTGTATCTTTTCGCCCTGCATACGATCAATCGCTGCATGACCTATGAGGCGGACCGATACAACGAGCCGAACCGCGCCCGTTTTTATGAAGGCGGCAAGACCGCGCTGCTCTCCCTTAGCGGCTTCGCCGCCCTCGCGTCCGTCGCGCTCGGAACGAGCGTCTCCTACGCGATCGGCGGCGTCATGGTCGCGGGGCTGGTTCTGGCCGTTTTCTACAGCTTCCGGCTCGAGCCTCGCGGGCACGCGGGGCGAGCGATGAATTTTGCGGCCTCGAAAATCCTGCTCCTCACGATCGGATGGACCTGCAGCCTGGCGTTCCTGCCCGCGCTGGCGAACCCCAGGCTGATTTCCGCAGGCTGGGCGGTGTCCGCGATCGTCGTTTTCGGACTGGTGTTTTTCCGCACCGGGCTGATGGAGTTGAGGGATATCCAGGGCGACAGAATCGCGGGCAAGAGGACGCTGCCGATCGTGCTCGGAAAAGAGCAGACCGAGGCGCTTCTGGGGACGATTTGCGCCGCGCTGGCGGCTCTCCTCCTCAGCGCCTCCCTGAACGGGTGGGTGGAGCCGCTCTTCGGCGCTCTCATGCTCGCTCCCGCTCTGTACGCGGGGATGTGCCTCTACTGGTATTCCCGGAAAGTCCTCGGACACGGCGGGCTGACGGAGGCGGTGGTCGATCAGGCGCTCATCATCGCAGGGGCGCTGGCGCTGTTGTCGATGTAGGAGCGCGGGGCTTCGCGTGGCGGCTTTTTCCGCGCGGCGGATCGCCGGAATCTTCCGCCGGCTTCTAGTTTCCGCGCGCGGCGCGCTTGGAGGCCTTGAGTGGGTTCAGTTTCTTCTCCAGGGGGGCTCCGAAGTCCACCTTGATGTGCGTGGCCAGCGGGCATCTACCGCGCTCCCAGCGATTTTCCGGGTTGGGGAATTTGGAGCAGAATTTCCCTTTGGGCATCTCCATGACGTGCTCGCAGGATTTCTCGTCGTCGCCCGAGAGGCATTCCTCCACGACGGGAAGGCAGGAGCTCCCGTTGTAGGAGCATTTGTTCCGCTCGTCCGAGCCTTTCACCGCAAAATGACATTCGACAGGCGCTTCCAGCAGCGTGCACTCCATCCCGACCCCCGCTTCGGTGAAAACGATCGATACGAATCGAAGCCGACGGACGTCACCGAAGGCTCCGTGAAAAAGCGCGTGAAGTGTATGGAAAACCCGCGCGCGGCGCAACTCCCCGGCGTCTCGATAGGGAGAAAGGGCGGGCGAGCCGGAACGGCCGGAATTCCGGCCGGTTCGCGGTCTTAACGTCATGAAAACACGGGCGGCGTAAAAGGCCGGTGGCGGGCGCATGACGGGCCGGGGTGGAGAGCCGCCCGTCGGCGGGTTGTCGATTGACGGCCGACGCCCGCGTGTTATAGTCGATTCGCGATGATTCCGCTTGAACTTTCACCTGAGCCGGGGAGGCGCGTACATGCGACTGGTCGTAGCCATCATCAAGCCTTTCAAGATGGATGAAGTGAAGGAAGCCCTCGGCGCCGTCGGCGTGGCCGGAATGACGGTGACCGAGGTGAAGGGATTCGGAAGGCAGAAGGGGCATACGGAGCTGTATCGCGGCAGCGAATACGTCGTCGATTTTCTGCCGAAGATCAAGCTGGAGATCATCTGCGAGGACTCCAGCGTGGAGACGATCATCGACGCCGTCATGGGCGCCGCGAGAACGGAGAAAATCGGGGACGGCAAGATATACGTCCAGCCCGTCGAGGAAACCGTCCGCATTCGCACCGGAGAGCGGGGCACGGAGGCGATTTAGCGCTATCTTCCCATGACTCCATCTCTCGGGCACCTCTCGGAACTTCAAAGCGGCGTGAGGGAGGCGGCGGCCTCCGCGTCGGGCGGCTGGGAGCGAAGCGCGTTTCTTCGCTATCTGAAGGAGACCTACGCGCGGGCCGGCGAATGCGTTTGCGGCGCGCAGAACGAGGGGGCGGGCGGGTATGAGCTGTGCCGCGCGCGCGCGGATTTCATGGATGCGTTCATCGCCCGGGTCTTCGCCCACGCCCTGGAGGGAGAAAGAAGAAAAGCCGGGGACGAGGGTCGGGCGTTTCCCTGCGCCGTCGTCGCCATCGGGGGATACGGAAGAGGGGAGCTCTCTCCCGGCTCGGACGTCGATCTGCTGTTCCTGTTCTCGGGGCACGAGGCGCAAATCAGCGACCTGATACGCTCCGTCCTGTATCTGATGTGGGACGCGGGCCTCACCATCGGGCACAGCGCGCGGACGATTGCGAATTGCCTGAAAATAGCGAGAGAGGATTACCAGAGCGAAACCGCCATGCTGGAAAATCGCTTTCTGGCGGGGAGCGAAGAGGTTTTCCGGGACTTCAACCGGAAGTTCGACGCCTATATCCAGCGGGTGGCGAAGGGTTCGCACCTTCGGAACCGGCTCGAAGAGCGCATGAGGCGCTATCGCTCGTGGGATCCGTCGGTCTACGTGCTCGAGCCGAACGTGAAGGAAAGCGCGGGGGGACTGCGGGATTTTCACGCCGTCTGCTGGCTGGCCAGAACCTTCGGCATGAAGAAAATCGACGAGATATGGCGCAAGGGCTGGGTGCCGCGGGTGGAGTTCGAGAAGGCGAGGAAGGCGTATGATTTTCTGCTCCGCATACGCGCGCAGCTCCACATACGGGCGAAGGCGAAGAACGACATGCTCAACTTTCAGGCGCAGGCGGAGGCGGCGCCCGCACTGGGCTACGAGGGCGACGAGAGCGCGCTGGCGAGCGAACGCCTGATGCGCGATTATTTTCTCCGCGCCAGGGACCTGCACATTTTCTGCCGCGATTTTTTCGAGACCCTGGAGGATCACCTGAAGAGCCGGAGGTGGATGAACAAGAACCCGAAGCTCCAGCCCCTTGAAGGCGGCCTGGCGCTGCAGGACTACCACACGCTCGTGCTGGACGCGGGCGGCCCCCGGGAGGCGCTCGAAAACCCCGCCGGCCTGATGAGGATATTCGAGTGCCAGTATCGCTTCGGGTGCCGCCTGTCGCCGAACGCCAGGAATTTCGTGCGCTCGCGCCTGGATGACGTGGACGATGCGTTTCGCGCCTCGCCAGAGGTGCGGGACAGTTTTCTGCGGATATTGAGCGGCAAGGCCGGCGTCGCGGCGACGATGCACGAAATGCACGGCCTCGGCCTGCTGGGGCGCTACATCCCCGAGTTCGAGCCTTTGACGTGCTTCGTGCATTACGACCATTATCATCGCTACACGGCGGATGAGCATACTCTGCTGACGCTGACGGCGCTGGACGAGCTGACTTACACGAAAGAGCCCTCTTTGCAGAATCTGGCCCACATCCACAGGGAGATGGAGCGCACGGGCATTCTGCGCCTCGCGCTCCTGTTTCACGATATCGGAAAGGCGAAGGGCCCCCGGCACGTGCACAAGAGCGCGTCCGCGCTGCCCGACATCATCATGCGGATGGGCCTGCCCGCCGATCAGGGGAGCATCATCGAGTTTCTGGTGGCGTGCCACATGGACTTGAGCGTCACGGCCGAGAGGCGCGATATCGACGATCCCGTCCTCATCAGCAACTTCGCCGACAAGATGGAGACGATAGAAAGGCTCCAGATGCTCTACCTGCTCACCTACGCGGACGTCTCCGCCGTCGCCCCCGGCATGTGGACCGAGTGGCGGGGCGCGCTGATTCATGAATTATACAAGCGCGCGCTCCGGGTGATGGAGACGGGAGAGAATCTGTATCGCAAAAAGCGCAGGGAAGATATCGTGGAGCAGGTGAGTCTGGAGGCGAGGGCCGGGGGAAGCCGGATGGGGCGCGAGGAGATCGCCGGGCACGTGGCCTCCATGCCGGACAGATACCATACAGGCACGCCTCCGCAGGACATCCTGCGCCACATCGAGCTCGGCGCCCGCCTGCGGGAGAGCGGGGCGGTCTGCGAGATCGACATCACGCACCGCAGAAGGCGGGGAAACACGCTCCTGACGGTGCTGTGCGGGGATCAGATCGGCCTCTTCGCCCTCATCGCCGGCGCGGTGGCGGTGCATGACCTGAACATCCTGGACGCGAAGGTCTATACGCGCGAGGACGGACTGGCGATAGATACGCTCCAGGTGGTGGATTCCGAGGGCAGGGCCGTCGTCAGCCAGAAGCTCTGGAGCAGGTTTCGCCGCACGCTCGAGGGGCTGCTCTCGGGCGAACTCGAATTGTCCGAACTGCTCGAACGGAGTAAAAAATACCTGAGGCTCAAGAGGCGGATGGCGTTCGCCGCGCCGGTGCTCGTCGAATTCGACCAGGCGGCGAGCGAGGACGCGACGGTGCTCGAGGTCGTCGCGCCGGACAGGCACGGCCTCCTGGCGCAGATCGCCCAATTCTTCTCGGGCGAGGGAATCTCCATCTCCCGCGCGAAAATCGCGACGGAGGGCCAATGCGCGATAGACGCCTTCTACGTCACGGACAACGACGGGGAGAAAATCGAGGATTCGGCGAGACTCAGGGAGGTGTGCGCGCATCTGACCGAGATTCTCGAAGAGGGGCGTCCGGCGGGCGTCCCCGCGGCATAGTTGTCAGGAGGGCCCGACGGGCCGAACAAACCCAGGTTTTGTATCGACTTTTCCGACAAAACCGCAATTTCGCAAGGAGGTGAGCAGAGATGGTTGAAAACGTAATGAAGATGGCTGAGGAGAGCGGCGCCCAGATTGTGGACTTCCGGTTCTCGGACATGCCCGGCATGTGGCACCACTTCTCGGCGCCCATCAGGACGCTCGACGAGGACACCTTCGAGGAGGGCGTCGGCTTCGACGGGTCGAGCATTCGGGGATTCCAGAGCATCGATCAGAGCGACATGCTCCTCATCCCCGATCCGAAGACGGCGTTCATCGATCCGTTCATGAAGGTCCCCACCCTGGTGCTCATCTGCGACATCAAGGATCCGGTCACGCTCGAGCTCTACGAGCGCGACCCCCGCTACATCGCCCTCAAGGCCGAGCAGTACCTGAAGTCCACGGGCATCGGCGACACCGCCTACTTCGGCCCCGAGGCGGAGTTTTTCGTGTTCGACGACGTGCGCTATTCGGGGTCGGAGAATCACGCCTTCTACGAGGTCGATTCATCGGAGGCGGCCTGGAACACGGGCGCCGACGAGGGGCCGAATCTCGCCCACAAGAATCGCTTCAAGGAGGGCTACTTCCCCGTCCCGCCCAACGACACCCTCCAGGACATCCGCTCGGAGATGATGCTCGAAATGATCGCCTGCGGGGTCGATTGCGAGGTGCACCACCACGAGGTGGCCTCCGCCGGGCAGTGCGAGCTCGACATCCGCTTCGACACCCTGACGGTCACGGCGGACAAGCTCATGAAGTATAAATACATCGTCAAGAACGTGGCGAGAAAGCACGGGAAGACGGCGACCTTCATGCCGAAGCCCGTGTTCCTCGACAACGGCACCGGGATGCACACCCACCAGAGCATCTGGAAGGGCGAGAAGAACATCATGTATCAGGCGGGCACCTACGGCGACCTGAGCCAGGACGCGCTCTTCTACATCGGCGGCCTGCTGAAGCACGCTCCCGCGCTGCTGGCGCTGACCAACCCCACGACGAACAGCTATCGCCGCCTGGTGCCGGGCTACGAGGCGCCCATCAACCTCATGTACAGCTGCCGCAACAGGAGCGCGTGCGTGCGCATTCCGATGTATTCCTCGAGCGAGAAGGCCAAGCGGGTCGAGCTGCGCTGCCCCGATCCCTCCTGCAACCCCTATATGGCCTTCGCCGCGATGATGATGGCCGGCTTGGACGGCATCCAGAACAAGATCATGCCGCCCGAGCCCATCGACAAGAACCTCTACGATCTCGGGCCCGAGGAGCGGGGCGGGGTGGCGCAGACGCCCGGAAGCCTGCCCGAGGCCCTGGACGCGCTCGAGCAGGACAACGAGTTCCTGCTGAAGGGGGACGTGTTCACGAAGGACGTCGTGGACAACTGGATCGAATACAAGCGCGAGAACGAGGTGGACGCGATTCGCCTGCGCCCGCATCCGCACGAGTTCACCCTCTACTACGACATCTAGCGGGTTTTTCCGGGCCGTTCCCGAGAGCCGGGGGCGGCCCGGCCCGCAGGGTCGCGAGAGCCCCTCGGGCGCGGGCGTCCGGGGGGTTTTTCTTCTCTTCGGCGGGCGCTACGCCATTCGTGGGTCTTGGCGGGGGCTTCGCCTCGGCACTTTTGCCCCTTCAGGGGCGGGCGCGCCTCACGAATCCCCTTCGGCGAGACGGTCGGGAAGGATGACGGCGAAAACCTCGCGCGGGCCGTGCACGCCCTTGATGAGCGTGAGCGCGATGTCGGCCGATCGGCTGGGGCCCGTGATGACGTTGACGCAGCTGGGAGCGGCGCGCGTCTCCCGGGCGAAGACCTCCTCGAGTCTGGACCCCAGCGAGGAGACGTGGGGCAGGATGTTTTTTTCGGGAATGAGCGCGAGGTGGGCTTCGGGCAGCAGGGAATGAAGGCGCGGGCGACCGGGCCCGCTCAGCAGGACGACGCTGCCCGTCTCCGCGATGGCCCAGTCGCAGCCCGTGATTCCGAGGCCGCACCGGGCGACCGCGTCCCGGTTGTCTCCCTCGCTTGTGGGAAAAAGCAGCTCGAAGCCCGCCTCCGAGAGCCAGTCCGCCGCCTTGACGGGAAGGCGCTCGCTCGCGGCGATGGGCCGCTCCCGCCATTCCGCAGCGAGAGCGAGAACGCATTCCCGCGCCTCGTCGGTCGATTCCGGGCGGTGGACGGGGTTCGCCACCGCCTCGAATTCCAGGGCGAAGCGGGCGGCGGGGTCGGGCGCGTCGATTTCCGGCAAAGGCTCCCGGGGAGCCTCCACGCTCCCGTGCGAGAGTCCGCTCGCCAGCTGCAGGGCGTGATGCGCCTTTTGAACCACCGCGTCCGGGCTTTCCGCGCGCGTCGGTTCGAGAACCGAAGGCGACGATTCGGCGGCGCCCCGCTTTTTCTCCCGCCAGCGCGCCCGAAAACTCTTTTTCGCCATGCGGGGAAGGTCGCGCCCCCGCGCCCAGGCGCGGGTGGGGCCGGGAAGCCGGGCGGCCGTCTTCTCGCCCAGGAGTCTCGAGGCCAGGGCGGCCGCCCTGCCGCCCGTCTCCCAGAGAAACGGGCTGCGCATCGCCGCGCCGAGCAGCCGGAAGGCGAGCCGCTCCAGCGCCGCGTTGTTCTTTTTCGCCGTTCTCGCTTCGCGCATCTCCAGCAGCATCCGGGGAATATCGACGAAGACGGGGCAGGCGTCCATGCAGGCGCCGCAGAGGCTCGACGCCGCCGGAAGCTCGCCCGCGTTGTCGAGGCCGCGCAGCATGGGGCTCAGGATGGAGCCGATGGGCCCGCCGTACACCGAGTCGTAGGCGTGTCCGCCCACCGTCTGGAATACGGGGCAGGCGTTCTGGCACGCCCCGCAGCGAATGCAGTGGAACGCCTCCTGAAACGGCGTTCCCAGATGCCGGGAGCGGCCGCCGTCCAGCAGCACGAGGTGAACCTCGTCGGGGCCGTCCGCTTCGGCCTCCCTTCTCGGCCCGGTGAGCATCGTGAAGTAGCTGGAGAGCTTCTGGCCTGTCGCGCTGCGGGGGAGAACCGAAAGCAGGGTGAGCGTCTCCCGCAGGGTGGGCACCACCTTCTCGAACCCCATGATGGCGACGTGCGTCTTCGGCAGGGTGGTGACGAGGCGCCCGTTCCCCTCGTTCGTGACGAGGCAGAGGGTTCCCGTCTCCGCCACGGCGAAGTTCACCCCGCTGATTCCCATGCCGGCGCGCAGGAACTCCTCCCGGAGCTTCTCCCGGGCGATTCCCGTGAGCGCTTCGGGGTCCGGGCCCGCCTCGGGGTCCACCTTCTCGCGGAAAAGATCCTGCACCTGCTTCAGCGTCTTGTGGATGGCCGGCGCCACGAGGTGGCTCGGCGTCTCGCTCGCCAGCTGGAGAATCCACTCCCCCAGGTCGGTTTCATGGGGCGTGATGTCGGCCGCCTCCAGCGCTTGGTTCAGATGAATCTCCTCGGACGCCATGGACTTGCTCTTGACGACGGTTTTCACCCCGTTTTTCCGGGCGATTTCGAGGACGACGCGCCTGGCGGCTTCCGCGTCCGCCGTCGGGTGGACGTGAACGCCCAGCCGCTTCAGGCTCCCGAACAGGGTCTCCAGGTGCCGGTCGATCTCCTCGAAGGTTTTTCGGCGAATCTCTCTCGCCTTCGCCCGCAGGGCGAGGGGCGCGGCGGTCGATTGGAACGCCTGGACGCGAAGATCCGCGAATTTCGCCGTCGCCGTTTGAAGCGCCTCCTGAAGCGGCGCGTCGGCGAGAGCGGCCTTCGCCCGCTCGTTGAAGGGGCTGTTCAAGGCCGCTCCTCCCCGGGCCAGCCCGGAGCGCCCGGCCCGGCGAGCGCCTGGGCGAGGTGGAGGAGCCTGACGCCGGAGTTGCGCCGCGAGAGTCCGCCCGCTATCTGGAGCATGCAGCCCGCGTCGGCCGCCACGAGCCAGTCGGCGCCGATTCGCTCGGCGGATTGGATTTTCTCCTCCAGCATGGCGCAGGAGACTTCGGGGAATTTGACGGAAAACGCGCCGCCGAACCCGCAGCAGCGATCGCAGCCGGGCAACTCCTCGCGGTTTTCCGCCGCGAGGTCGAGGCATTCGCGCGGCGCCCGGCCCTCTCCCAGCCCGCGCAGGAGATGGCACGAGTCGTGATACGCCGTTTTCCCCGGAAGCCTCGCGCCGAAATCGTCCGTTTTTATCCCGCGCAGAAACTGCGAAAGCTCGACCACCCTCCCGGCGATTCGCCCGGCGCGCTCCCGCGTCCACGGGTCGTCCGGGAACAGGGTGGGCAGGACGCATTTGAGCATCCAGCCGCAGGAGCCCGAGGGGACGACAATCGGAACGTTCCCCTCGAGCAGGGGCAGCTGGGCTTCCAGCGTTTTTCTCGCCTCCGCCTTGAAGCCGTTGTTGTAGTGAGGGAGTCCGCAGCAGGTGAGCCCCTCCGGATAGACGACCTCGACGCCCGCCTTTTCGAGCAGGTGAACGGCGGCCTCGCCGACCTCGGGGAAGAATCGATCCACCAGGCACGTGGCGAAGAGGAGCGCGCGCCGGGGGCGGTTTTCGGGGGGGGTGAGGGACATGGCGCGCCTTCCCGCAAAAAGGAATCCGTCGGATGAGCGAACCCAATCTTACACCGTTTTTCGGAAGCGGCGCAAACGGGCGGGAAGGGGATGCGGATTGAACGCCCCCCTCGTAAATGCTAGCCTCCCTCTCGCGGGTTGAATGGGTTGATTTGACGAGACGGCGCGGGCCGGGCGCCCGGAGCGCGCCGCGCCGCCCTGATTTCACGACGAACGGGGCGGCTCCGTTTCGGCGAACCCTGGAGCGGACATGGTGTTCAGGAACAAGCGATACGCGCTGGTGTGCGCGAACGAGCGCGCGGCGGATCATCCCAAGGGAAGCTGCGCCGGGTGCGGCGCTCTCGAGCTTCGGGAACGCATGAAGTTCCTTCTGGAGGAGAAGGGCCTGAAGGGGCGGGCGCGCGTCCTGGCGACGAGCTGCATGGACGTTTGCGAGCACGGAGCGGTGGTCTGCGTGATGCCCGACAACGTCTGGTATGGCGGCGCGCGCCCGGAGGACGCCGGGGAGATCGTGGAGAAGCACCTGGAGAACGGCGAAATCGTGGAGCGTCTCCTGATCCCCGAAGGCTTGACGGGCGGACTTTCCCTGTTCGGCTGAAAGCGGGGATTTTGGGGCTGAAAACCGGCGCGGCGCCGCGCGCGATTCCCGGAATGAAGGAGCGAACGGCATGGACGTTCAGTTGAGTGAGTTTCAGACCGCGCTGCGGGGCAGCGTGCGGGAGTTCGTGGACAGGGAAGTCATCCCCGTCGCCAGCGAATACGAGCACAGGGACGAATATCCCCATCCCCTGGTCGATCGGATGAAGGAGCTGGGGTATTTCGGCTCGCTGGTGCCGGAGAAATACGGCGGCGGCGAGATGGGCGCGGTGAGCTTCGCGCTGCTGACCGAGGAGCTGGCGCGCGGCTGGATGAGCCTCACCGGCGTGCTCGGGGGGCATTCGATGGTGGGCTGGATGATCAACGAGTTCGGCAGCGACGAGCAGCGCGAGGCGTGGCTGCCGGACGCGGCCGAGGGAAAGATGCGCTTCGGCATCGGCATCACCGAGGCGGACGGCGGCTCCGACGTCGCCGCGCTGAGAACCTCCGCCCACCGGGAGGGACAGGACTACGTCGTCAACGGCTCCAAGATGTTCATCACCAACAGCGAGAACGCGACGCACTTCGCCGTCATGGCGCGCACGAACCCCAACGCCGGCAAGCCCACGCGGGGAATCAGCTGCATCCTCATGGACCGAACCCTGTCCGGCTTCAGCGTGAGCCGCCACCTGGACAAGATGGGCTACAAGGGCATCCGCACCGGGGAGCTGGTGTTCGAGAACTGCGCGGCTCCCGCGTCCTGTCTGATCGGGGAGGAGAACCGGGGGTTTCACCAGCTCATGGCCGCCCTCGAACTGGGGCGCATTCAGGTGGCCGCCCGGGGAGTGGGCCTCCACGCCGCCTGCTTCGAGGATTCCATCAAATACGCCCAGCAGCGCAAGACGATGGGAAAGCCCATCGCCGAGCATCAGGCGATCCAGCTCAAGCTCGCCGACATGGCGACCTCTCTCGAGGCCGCCCGGCAGCTCACCTACCGCGCGGCGGCGATGAAGGACAGGGGCGCGCGGTGCGACCTGGAGGCGGGCATGGCCAAGCTCTTCGCCACGGACGCCTGCCAGCGCGCCTCCGAGACGGCCGTCCACGTTCACGGGGGATACGGCTACATCAAGGAGCTGCCGGTCGAGCGGTATTACCGCGACGCCATTCTCCTTCAGGTGGGCGAGGGGACGAACGATATCCAGCGCCTCGTCATCGCCCGCCGCCTCGTCGAGAAATACCCCGCCTGAGCGGAGCCCCCGCCGGGAGAGCGGGAAGGCGCGGCGAGCGAACGCGGTGACGCCGATGGAAGTATGGAAAACGAAGGACGAGGCACTGCGTCCGACCCGGCCGCGTTCCTCGCAGGTCGGGCAATATGCAGGGGAATGAGACGAGTTGCCGGAGCCCGTTGACAGGCGGGCGGACAACCCCGCCGCGCCGCGAAAAAGGTGGTGCCCCAAATCTTTTTAGCGGGGGAAGGGGGAAGCCGTGACCGTGAGCGACCTTGGATCCATTGGGCGAGCGGATGCGCCGGTGAGAAGTCGCCCCATAGAGACGCCCGGATCGCGCGAAGGATGCGCCATTCTCCCGCGTTTTTCGGCGGATCGGCGGGGCAGTTATTGGAAGCAAGCCAGTCTGATTGGCGTGGTGAGTTCGTCAGGAAATGAAACTTGCCCCGGCGCCGTATAATCAAGGTTCGCCCTGCGCGTCGCCCGTTCGCTCGATCAGCGTCCGCAGCGCGAGCATCGCTTCTTCATGCCGCGCCGCCGCTTCCGCGTGACGGCGTTCCGATTCCGCCGCCGCCCGCTGGCTTTCCCGCTCCCGGCGCATCGTCCCGATGATCATGGCGGCGATGCCCGCGCCGATGAGAATGACGGCGGCGGTGTCCAGCATGAGGCTCGAGGCCTGAAACGTCGTCATCTTCGGTCCCCCCTTTCTGGATGAAATGTAGCATTTCCCGCTCCGCATTGTAAGCGTTTTCGAGGCGGAAATGGAGAGCGCTCGCTGAAATCGCCTCTGACCTTCCCCGCGGACGCGTCGCCCGCATATGCGCGGCCCGCCGTCCCGGAGACCGTCATTCGGGCGTTGTCGGGGTTGATTCCGCCATGACGATTGACGCGGGAGGTTCGGCGTCCCCTCTGCGGGTTCTTCGGAGGCGTGCGCGATCCCGAGGAGGCTTCGTCGGGCGCTTGAAGGCGCTCGCCCGTCTCCTGGGAGCCGCGGATGAATTTCTGCGAATTTCGACAAAAACAGACAAATTCAAGGCCAATACAAACAAATTCACAGCTATTTCCCGTCCATTTGAGCATCTTTTGATGACCTCTGATTCGCGTGGTTTTCTCCCGCCGGGGCGCACTTCTCCCGCATTCCGAATATATCTCGCCCGGGACGCGCTTCGGCAACGGCAAATGCGCGCAAATGCGCGGGACGTTTCACGGGGAACATCGGGACGGCCCGATTTTTCGGGAAAAATATCTTTTTACGGGCTTTCGGGCAGGGCGGACGCCGCGCCGATGGGCATTGCGCCCGATTTTCAGAGGGTTTCGGGAGGTGAGTCCTAATACTTGACGCGCGTTGAATATGTCATCGCCGCAGCGAGAGTTTCAGCCCGCTCCGTTCGCCGCGCCGGCCAAGGCTTCGGCCACGTCGTCCAGCTCGAGTCTCCTCAATGTCTCCGTCGTGGGAATGCCGTTCTCGTCCCAGCCCCGGATGCCGTAGAACTCGTCCTTCATGGCCTCGAGCTCCTCGGGCGGGCAGCGCATCCCCTTGTGCGGCCCCTCGGGAATCGGCTCGTGCATCACCTTGTGGGGAAGCGTGTCCTGGGCGCGGCCGACGCCCTCCCGGACGTGGAGGGCGCGCTCGAGGTTGCAGATGCGCTCGCCGGTTTCCTCGAGCTCGGCCTCCGTCGCGTCCCAGCCGGTGACGAGATTCAGCATGTGGGCGTATTTTTCGTTGACCATCGCGCCGTAGCCACGCTCGGCCGTGAAGCGGCATTGGGTGATGGAGTCGCCGAGGGCGGTGAAGTTCTGCGTGCGAACGGCGAAGGCGGGCTTGCCCTCCGTCGAGGTGTTGTCGTGATCGGAGGCGTATTGCAGGGTGGGGCGGGTGTCGTGGTGGCTGCCGCCTCTCGTGCCCGTGGCGTAGCCGATGGACATGCCCTTGAGCGCGCGGGCGCTGTGCGCGGGGAGCTCGAGCCCCCGGGCGGCGTAGAGGAGGTCGGGAGCGCCGCCGCCTATCTCCTCGGCGAGGCGCCGGCCGCCCTCCGCGAGCCTCTCGCCGAAGCCCCGGCGGACGGCCATCTCCTCCAGAAGCCTCAGCATGGTCGCCGAGTCGCCCCATTCGAGCGGCGCGCCGACCTCCGCTTCGCTCAGCAGTCCCTTTTCAAAGCACTCGAAGGCCAGCGCGAGGGTGACGCCCGCGGAGATGGTGTCCAGCCCCAGCTCGTCGCACAGCATGTTGGCGCGGAGCATGGCGCCCGGATCGCCGATGCCCAGCATGGTTCCCAGGGCGAAGATGGTCTCATACTCCGGGAGCTTCCATTTCAGGCCGTCGAACTCTCCCCCCTTCATGACGAAATCCTTGCCGCACGCCACCGGACATTTGAGGCAGGTGGTGTGCTTGTCCAGAAAATTCTCGTGCATGTATTCGCCGCTGATGGGTTCGCAGCTCTCGAAAATCTCGGACATGAGGTTCCGGGCGCCGAGCGCGCCCATCTTGTTGATCATGTTGACGAGAATCGGCGTGCCGTATTTGTGGAGCGCAGCCGTGCCCGTTCGGACGTCCCCGGCGGTGTCGTTCACGTAGGCGCGAAGCGCCTTGGCGTCGGCGAACCCCGTTTTCGCCTTGCCGCGCAGGGCGATGGCCTTGACGTTCTTGCTCCCCAGGACGGCCGCCATGCCGCCCCGGCCGCTGATGCCGTCCCGGCTCTTGCGCCACGTGTGCGCCATGGCCGCGAAGCGCACCCGGTTTTCGCCCGCCGGCCCGATGGCCAGGACGTCGACGCCGCCCTCGCGCTCCGAAATGGAATCGCAGGTTTCCCGAATCCACCTTCCCCGCAGTTCGGCGGCGTCCCTGAACTCGACCCCGCTCTCCGTGAGCAGGAGATAGGTGAGCGAATCGGCCTTTCCGTGGAGAACGAGGGCGTCGTGCCCCGTGCGCTTCAGGGTGATGGGCCAGGCGCCCCCGAAGGTGCTGTCGAAAAACAGTCCCGTCAGCGGGCTGATGGAGGCGGCGCAGGCCCGGCTCGCGCTGGGAACGGCGGAATCCGTGTAAGGCCCCACGGCGAAGACGATGACGTTTTCGGGGGAAAGCGGATCGACGCCCGGCTTCAGGCTGTCCCAGAGGATTTTGGCGCCGAAGCCGTTTCCGCCCAGAAACAGGCGGGCCATGGATTCATCGAGCTCCTCGACGCGGGACGTTCGGTTGCTCAGGTCAACGTGCAGGATTCTTCCTTGGTATCCGAGCATGTTCGCTCCTCGAATCTGCGGGTGAAATGCGCTTGAAGCCGCAGTGTAGACGCTCGCGCGCCGGATGAAAAGAGGGGGCTATTGCGGAGCCTCCATGCGCCGGAAGCACTCGGCGCATTCGAGGCCGGCCTTCTCGCCCGATCGCTTGGCCCATTCGCG
This sequence comes from bacterium, assembly GCA_965242545.1. Lineage (GTDB taxonomy): Bacteria > UBA8248 > UBA8248 > UBA8248 > UBA8248 > Bin107. The sequence continues at coordinate 1,575,233 of OZ251456.1, read as the reverse complement.
CAGTCGGGGAACCATATCCTCGAAATCCTCGACCTGGCTCCTGTGGCATTGCAGCGCCTTTATTTTGAGGTCGAACGTCCCCGCGATGTCCACCCATACGTCGGCGTCGGGAATCGTCGAGAAATACGCCTCTTTGGGCTTGTGCGGCTCCATGCCCTCGGCGAGCAGCTCCGGGAAGTAGTTTTCGTTCCCCACGGCGGGATAGAGCGCGTCGAACGCCGCTTTCGAGATGGCGCGGTGATCGCCGTGGTAGCCGTAGAAGCTGTCGAAGGCGTCTTTCGCGGGGTCGTCGGAGATGACGAGATCCGGCCTGGACTTTCTCATCACCCGCACCAGATCCCGCCTGAGCGCCGGGGTGTTTTCGAGTTCTCCGTCCGTGTGGCGGAGGAAATGGACCTTCTCCACGCCCACGGCGGCCGCCGCCGCTTTCTGCTCGGCTTCCCGAATCGCTCTTTTCTCCTCAATGGTCATGGAGCGCGCCCGGCGGCCGTTCACGCCTTTGTCGCCGCTCGTGGCGAGGCAGTATTCCACGCGCCGGCCCTCGCGTGCCCATTTGGCGACGGAGCCGGCGGCCCGAAACTCGATGTCGTCCGGGTGGGCGGCGATGATGAGAATGTTTTCGTGATCCATCAGGGCTTCCTTCGATAGTCGTTCGCGCGGCGTCCCGACTTATACCAAGCGGCGAATCGCATCGCAAAGACGAGATGAGGTTCCTGATGGCGGCGATCGCCGAAGTCTGCTAGAAAGGGTGGAAAATGTCCGCGCGGCGCTTCGCCGCGAATTCCCGGGGAGAAGGAGCCGAAGATGCCCAGAATCACGCCGATATCCGATGACGTCGAAGGCGCCCATGAGCCGCTGTTCGAGAAATCGAGGAAAACGTGGGGGACGGTGCCCAGCTTCTACCGGGCGCTTGCGCATTCGCCCGAGGCGCTGCGGCACGTCATCAGCCTGACCGTGGCGCTGAGGAGCCAGTGGCGCGGCGAGCCGGCCAGAATGCGCCTGATGCAGCTGGCGATTCTGACGCCTTCCCTCATCAACGATTGCGAAATATGAACGAACCACAACGTCAAGCTTGGTCAAGCTGCGGGTCTGAATGATGAGCACGTCGCCCTGATAGTCGATGGATGGGAAAGCAGCGATCTGTTCGATGAGAGGGAAAAGGCGGTGATTCGGTGGGCGACCGCCCTGACGAGGAACACCGCGCCCTCGGATGACGCCTCTTTTGCGCCGATGAAGGAATTTTTCAGTGAAAAGGAAATCGTCGAACTGACCCTGTTCACCTGTCTGTTCAACGCCTGGAACCGCTTGCAGGACGGCTTTCACAACCCGGTGGAGGCACCGGACGACATCGTGAAGTGGCAGGAATGGGGCGAGGCTGCGGAAGCTTCGGAGGCGGCGGGCTGAGGCCGGAGAATCTCCGCGCGGCGGCGGTTTTCCGGACCCCCGAAGCCGCATCCTCCAGGCTCCGGGGAAATCAGCCAATCGTCGAATCGACGGCGTTCAGGAATTTCACGCCTACCGGCTCCGCGAGCAAATCGGGCAGCTTGGCGCGAAAAGCCTTGTAGTGCGGCTCTTCCCGGTGCGCGTCCAGCGCCGCCTGCGTTTTCCAGCATTCGATGAAGTGAAAAGCGCCCCCTTCATCCGTGGACTTGAAGAGGCTGTAGAAAACGCATCCCGCCTCCGCGCGGGACGGCGCGCACATTCCCTGAAGAAGTTCGGCGAGCTTGCTCTCTTTTTCGGGCCTGGGCTTCAGCCACGCGATCAGGAACACCCTCTCATCCGCCATTTTCCGCCTCCCGGTTCGTGAAATAAAAATCAAGGTTTCGGTTCGCGCATTCTATCCTTTCGGCCGGGGCGTGACCAGATGGTCCGCTTCCTCGCCTCATCGGGGGCTGAGGGTGTATAGTCGCCGCGCGCCCGCGCGGGCGGCGACCTCCGGGAGTCATTCCTGACTTCCCGCTTCGGCGCCGTTCGCGCGTTCCGCCAGGCGCGCATCGCCCGACGGTCAATGAGAGTCACGTCCCCCTTCAGGAGCGGCGCATTTTTCATGTCGGGTCTTTTCGCGCAAACCGGCCTGGGGGAAGTCCTGGCGATTGGCGCCTCCCTGTCTTATTCGATATCCCTCATCGGGATTCGCCAGGGAGTGCGCAGCGCGACCCCGATAACCGGCGTTTTGATTCTCAACGCGACGGTCGCCGTTCTGGGGTTCTGCATCGCGGCCTCGCTCGGCACGCTCCAGAAGTCCATGCTCGTCCCCGTCCTGCTCTATTTGATCGGCGGGTGCCTCGGGCAGGGCATCGGACAAATCACGAACGCCATCGGCATCGAGAAAATGGGCGTGAGCCGCTCGGTTCCGATACAATCGTCCACGCCCATCTTCTCCGTTACCTTCGCCATGATTTTTCTGGGGGAGCGGCCGGGCGCCGCGGTGGGCATGGGAACCCTCCTTATCGTGGCCGGCGTCTGCCTTTTGTCCGCGGCGGGGCGGCGCGACCATCAGAGCTTCAAGCGCTTTTTCCGGGGGTCGCTCGTCTATCCGCTCGCCTCCGCCGTCTCCTACGGCGTGCTGCCCGTTTTGGCCAACTACGCATTTTCCTACCAGAGAACCCCGATTGTGGGATTCTCCTGCGCCTTTGCGTCCGGAACCCTGCTTTTGCTGGCGACGCGCCCCCTGCTGCCGGGCGGAGGCGAACTGAAGGCGGACGCCAGGGCGATTCGGTGGTTTTTGTTCGCCGCGCTCACGACGACGGCGGCGGCGGTCATGTTCTGGACGGCGATGAGCATCGCGCCCGTCTCCACGGTGCTTCCCCTGAGCAGGCTCGTGCCCTTGTGGGTCGTTTTGTGGACCTATCTTTTTCTGGGCAGCCTGGAGCGCATCACCTCCCGCGTCTTCATGGCGGCGCTGATGGTCGTGGGGGGCGGGGTGCTGATCACCGCTTTCAAGTAAGGTGCCCGCTCTTTCTCGCCCGACGCCCGCCGGGCGTGTATAGTCCCGCGCATGAGCGCACAAACCTCGCTTTTCGCGTCGGGCGAGGCCATCGCCCTGGCCTCGTCGTTCATCTATTCGGCGGCTCTCGTCTCGTTCCGGCGGGGGCTGAGAAGCGCGTCGCCCCTCTGCGGGGTGCTGGTCACGAACGCCGTGGCGAGCGTTCTGCTCCTCGGATTGGCCTTTTTTCTGGGGACGCTGCAGACCTCGGGGCTCAAGCCCGTTCTCTGGTTCATGCTGGCGGGCTGCCTCGGGCAGGGAATGGGGCACCTCGCCTCCTATACGGCGATCCAGCGCATCGGCGTGAGCAGGACGAGTCCGGTGCAGGCGTCGGCGCCGATATGGGCGGTCTTCTTCGCCGCCCTGGTTTTGGGAGAAAGGCCGGGCCCGGCGGTTCTTCTGGGGACGGTCTCGATTGTCGCCGGCGTGGCGCTGATTTCGATGGGAGAGGGCAGGGAGGTCGCCCTGGGCGGCATGGGGCGCGAATTCAGGCGCGCCCTGGTTTTTCCCGTTTTCGCCTCGTTCATGTATGCCGCCATGCCTGTGGTGGCGAAAATAGGCTTCGCCGAACAGAACACACCTTTCGCGGCGGTCGGCTTCGCGTATCTGGCGGCTTTCTTTTTTCTTCTGGGAGCCAAGCCGCTTCTGGGAGAAGGCGGCAGAATCCGGGCGGACGGGCGCGGCGTTTGCTGGCTCCTGGTGGGCGCCGTCTTCTCCTCCACCGCCACGTCGCTTCTCTGGTACGCCCTCACGTTCTCCGACGTCACCGTCGTCCTCCCCCTGAGCCGGACCGCCCCGATATGGGTGGTGGCGCTGAGCTTCGTCTTTCTGGGCGACATGGAGCGCATCAACGCGCGCCTGTGCGGCGCGGCCGGGCTGGTGGTTCTGGGCGGGTTCCTGATCACGAGATTCAGGTAGATGGGGCGCGTCCGGCGGCGCTCACCGGCGCCGCTTTCCTGTTTTTCCGATTTTCACGGCGCAAAACTTGAATTCCGGTATTTTCGCGTGCGGGTCGAGTTCGTCGATGGTCAGCAGGTTCGCGGCCGCCTCTACGTAGTGGAAGGGGATGAATACCTGCCCCGGCTGGACGCGGACGGAGGCGCGGGCGGCGAGGACGATTTCCCCGCGCCTCGATTCCACGCGAACGCGCGAGTTGTCCTTGACGCGAAGGCGCTTCAGGTCGTCGGGGGACATCTCCACGTACGGGTCGGGTTCGGCGGCGTCCAGCGCCCGCGCCCTTCTGGTGATGGCGCCCGTGTGCCAGTGGTAGAGGTTCCGCCCCGTGTTCAGAACGAAGGGGTATTCATCGTCCGGCAGCTCTTTGGCGGGCGCATACTGGACGGGAATCAGTTTTCCCCGGCCTGACGGAAACGATTCGGCGAAGAGGGTTTCCGTGCCCGGATGATCCGGTTCGGGGCAGGGCCACACGATTCCGTGGTCGCCGAGACGATCGTAGGAGATGCCCGCCATGGACGGCGTGAGCGATGCGATTTCGCTGAAAATCTCCGCTTCTGATTCATACTTCATCTCATAGCCCAGGCGCGCGGAGAGCTCGGCGACGATTCGCCAGTCCTCCCTTGCTTCTCCGGGCGGGCTGACGGCGCGCCTGCCGAGCTGCACCCTGCGATTGGTATTCGTGAAGGTGCCCGTTTTTTCGGGAAACGCCGTGGAGGGGAGGACGACGTCGGCGAAGCAGGCGGTTTCCGTCAGAAATATGTCCTGGACGGCGAGGAATTCTAGATTGGCGAGGCCGGCCCTTGCGTGGTTCAGGTTCGGGTCGCTCATGGCCGGGTTCTCTCCCATGATGTACATGCCTTTGACGTCGCCTCGATAGGCGGCGTCCATGATTTCGACCACGGTGAGGCCGGGCTCGCCGCTCAGTTTTCGGCCCCAGGCTTTCTCGAATTTTTCACGGTGATGGGGCGACGAGACTTCCTGATAGCCGGTATAGACCATGGGGATGAGCCCCACGTCGGAAGCCCCCTGCACGTTGTTTTGCCCCCGCAGCGGGTGAAGGCCCGTCCCCTCCCGTCCGATTTGGCCGCAAATCAGGCACAGGGAGATCAAGGCCCGGCAGTTGTCCGTCCCGTGGGCGTGCTGGGAGAGACCCATTCCCCAGAAAATCATGCTGCGCTTCGATTGGGCGTACAGTCTGGCCAGTTTCCGGATCGTCTCCGCCCGAACACCGGTGAGTTTCGAGACGTTTTGAGGCGTATATGGCTTGACGTTTTCCGCAAGCTCTTCAAATCCCTCCGCGCGCGCCGCGATGAAATCGAAGTCAAAGAGTTTTTCTTCCATCACGACGTGCAGAAGACCGTTGAAGAGAGCGACGTCCGTCCCGGGACGAAATTGCACGAACAGGTCCGCGTGATCGACGAGATCGATCCTCCGCGGGTCCGCGACGGCCAGGACGGCGCCCGCTTTGGAAGCCTGCTTGATGAAGGTGGCGGCCACCGGATGGTTTTCCGTGGGGTTGGAGCCCGCCACGAGGATGAAGTCCGCCTTCAGGGCGTCGGCGAAGGGGTTGGTCGAGGCCCCTGAACCGATCATTTCCGACAGAGCGGCCACCGAGCTCGAATGGCAAAGCCGTGTGCAGTGATCGACGTTGTTTGCGCCGAATACGGCGCGGATGAGTTTTTGGAACAGATAGTTGTCCTCATTCGAGCATTTTGCGGAGCCGAAGCCCGCCAGGCTTGACGAGCCCTCGTCCCGATGAATTTTCCTGAAGGAGTCCGCCGCCAGATCGAGGGCTTCGTCCCAGCTCGCCTCCCGAAACAGGGAAAGCGGGTTTTGGGGCAAATCTTTTGTCTTCGGCGCGCCTTCCGCTCTGATGAGGGGGATGGTCAATCGATCCGGGTGATGCGCGTAATCGAACCCATAGCGTCCCTTCACGCACAGCCTGCCCCTGTTCACGGGGCTGCTCTCGTCGCCTTGAACGCTGAGGAGGGTGTTTTCGGCCACCTGATAGGTGATGCCGCACCCGACGCCGCAGTATGGGCAAATCGAATCCACCTCCCTTGTTTCCGCGCGGACGCCTTCCGCCGTAATGGCCTTGCTGGTGAGGGCCTCCGTGGGGCAGGCCGCCACGCACTCTCCGCAGGAAACGCAGGAGGACTCTCCCATGGGCGAGTCCGCATCGAAGACGATCCTCGCGCCTGCGCCTTTGCCTCCGCGGCCGATGACGTCGTTGCCCTGAACGTCCGTGCAGGCGCGAATGCAGCGATCGCACAAAATGCACGCGCCGTGGTTGACCTGAATCACCCTGGACGAGGAATCCCGGTTTGGCGGCGCCTCCCTGGGCGGCAGGTCGCTTGCGCCGTTTCGGGCTTTCATTCGCGCGGCGAGCGAGGTGAGTTCGCAGTTTTTCGGATCCGATTCGACGCCGTGATCCGACATCAGCATTCCCAGCAGGGTTTCCTGGGCGCGCGCGACGCGCTCGGTGCGCGTGTGAATCACCATGCCGGCCTCCACCCTGCGCTGGCAGGAAGGCGCCAGGGTTCGCTCGCTCTCGACCTCTACGACGCACAGGCGGCACACCCCCACGGGCTCCATGCCGTGCTGATGGCAGAGCCTGGGAATCTCGACGCCTTCCGACAGGGCGGCTTCCCAGATGGTGGCGTGAGCTTCCGATTCGATTTTTCGGCCGTTTATCGTAACCGGGATCATTTCACGATTTGGCATATCGGCTCTGCTCTATTTTAATTTCGCGTCAATGTCCGACCGGAAGTATTTGAAAAGGCAAAGGTATGGAATCGGCGCGGCCTGCCCGAGGCCGCAGATGGACGTGTCCTTCATGGCGGCGCATATATCGCTTATCGCGGGCAGTTCAGAGGCGCGGGCGACTCCCCGCAGCGCCCGTTCGAGAAAGGCGGTGATCTTCTCGGCGCCTATCCGGCAGGGCACGCACTTCCCGCAGGACTCGTCCCGAAAGAACCGCGCCATGTTGTGGGCGAGCGCCGTCATGTCCACGCCCTCCGGAATGGCGATCAGCGCCCCGCTGCCCAACATGCTTCCAGCCTCTTCGAGCGCGGCGAAGTCATAAGGGAGGTCCAGCAATCGCGCCGGGAGGAATCCGCTGCTGGCCCCGCCCGGGGAAAACGCTTTCAGGCGCGCGCCCTTGGCCGGGCCGCCTGCGATGTTCTCGATGATCTCCCGAATGGGCGTTCCGAACTCGACCTCGTAGACGCCCGGCTTTTTCACCGCGCCGCTGACGCCCAGCAGTTTGAAGCCTCTGCCGCCGTTTCGCCCGAAAGATGAAAACCAGCGGCTGCCGTTTTTGAGCACCGCCGGAATGAGCGCGAAAGTCTCGGCGTTGTTGATGAGGGTGGGTTTGCCGAACAGGCCCTCGGAGCCGGGAAAGGGGGGCTTGTCCCGGGGCTGGGCGCGCTTGTCCTCCAGAACTTCGAGGAGAGCCGTTTCCTCTCCGCAGATATATCCGCCCGGGCTCGTGAATATCTCAAGGCGCGGCGTTTTTTTCGTGTCGAGCAGACGCGCCCTGCGCGCGCGCTCGATGGCGCGCTTCAGGGCTTTCGCCTGCGCGCCGTATTCATGGCGTATGTAGATAATGGCGCGCCTCGCTCCGATGACCCGGCAGGCGATGAGCATTCCCTCGATGAGCAGTTCCGGATGGGAATCCATGATGGCGCGATCCTTGAACGTGCCGGGCTCGCTCTCATCGGCGTTGCAGATGACGAATTTCTCTTCCCCCCTCGCGTTGAGGACGAATTCCCATTTGCGCCCCACGGGGAAGCCCGCTCCGCCCATGCCGCACAGCCCGCTTTTTTTGAGCGCTTCGACGATATTTGCCGGTTTTTCGTCTTTTGCGAACGTTCGCAAGACGCCGAACGCCCCGTTTTTTCGATAGGGATTAAGACGGGATGCGTTCTTGATTTTTGGCGCCCTCGAGGAGGGTCTGGGCCTTCCTCTTCGCCAGGATTCGAGAATTTCCTGAAATTTCCGATCCGTGAGGGAGGAATAGATGCGTCCCTCTATTTCGGCCGCGGGCCCTTTGTCGCACCTGCCCAGACAGGAACAGGCTTGAGGGCGGATGTTTTTGATTCCGGCGCGGCGACCGATTTTTTTTGCGTCTTTCAGGAGCGTCTCGCCGCCGGCGAGCAGGCAGCTGACGTCCCGGCAGATGCGCGCTTCCGGCTTCGCGGGTTTTTCCAGGTGAAAATGGGGGAAGAAACTGGCGATGCCGAATGTTTCATAGGCGGGAACGCCCAGATTTTTGGCGATGCCGGAAATGGCTTTTGGGGAGAGATACCCTTCTTTTTCCTGATGCGCGATCAACGACTGAATTTTGACGGGAGACCGATATGCCGTGGGGGCGTCTGGCGACATGAAGAGGCTCCTGCGAATTGTGATGAAAGCAGGGAGCATCTTACCCGCGCGGGAAGCGCGCTGTCCAGCGATGCTCTCCGGAGGGACGGGTTGTCAGACGCGGCGATCGTCGAGTAGATTGCGGATATTCGTCCCGGAGCGTTTCGCCGCCGCCCATGAGAGGGACTCCGGCTTCTTGAGCGCCTTGCTCCGTTTCGTTCACTTCAGCCTTCTCGTGTCGTGGCTTGCTCTCACGCTGGGCGTCTGGTGGGCGGCGACGAATTCGTTCGACACGTTCAACGTGGAGAAGAATCCATCGGCGGCGAGACTGTTCGAGCCCGCCTCCACGATGGAAATGAAAAGCCACCTGGCGGCCAGGGAGGTGAACAGCCGGATTTTCCGGGCCTGGAACCGTCTGCAACTGGCTTTTGGCGTTTTGGCCCTGTTGCTCATCTGGCGGGCGGGGCGGATGGCCGGCTTGCCGCTCATCATGGCCGGTTGCCTGCTCCTCATCGTGTGCGCGCACGTGTTCTGGTTTTTCCCGAAAATAGAAACGCTTGGAAAAATTCTCTACGGCGCCGAGGCTTCCGGAGCCGCGGGGAAAAGCGCGTTCGGACGCTACCATGGCGCCTACCTCGTCACGGACGCGCTGAAGGCGTGCCTTCTGTTCGCGGCGGTGTGGCTGTCTCCATGGCGCGAGCCCCTTGGAGTCGAGGCGCCGATCAGGTGAAGAAAGCATGCGCCGCCGCGTCCGTTTCGCCTTTGAGGGGAGAGGGGGGGGCTATTCACGGGGGCGAGAAAAGGGTGTAGAATGCTCTCTTAATTCGTTCATGGTGCCGCCATGAGGAATGCCATATTGACGCTGACTTTCGAGAGGCGCATGCCTTCTCCGCGCGGGAGAGGCCGCTTTTCCGCGAGAAAATTCCTCCTTCTGGGCTGTTTCGCTTCTTTCCTGATTTTGCTCTCTTCCAACCTCCTGTGGGCGGCCAGCGGCATCTGCAAGCCGGGAATCGTCCGCCGCGACGGACGCTTCGTCCCCGTTTCGATGAAAGTTCAACGGGCGGGCGACCGGAAGAGAGGAGAAGTCCGGTTGAGATTCCTGGGACATTCGAGTTTTCTGATCAGCGCGCCCGGCGGCGCGCGCGCCGTGATGGACCCTTACGTCGTCCCGGTGCTGAATCCGCCGCCCGAGGCCGTCACCGTCAGCAATTTCCATGAAACGCACGCCATGACCGGGCCTTACGAGGAGAAGGCGGAAATTTTTTTCGGCGTGACGAAAGAGGGCGCGGCCAACCCCATCGACAGGAAGTTCGGAAACCTGCGGATCGCGTCTTTTCCCCAAGTGGACGGAAGCGAGAAGTTCTCCATCGTGCTCAACACCATTTATGTTTTTCAGGCGGGCGGACTTTGCGTCGCGCATTTTGGAAACGCGCGCTTCGGCCCTTCGCCCAGGCAGATTCGGGCGCTCGGAAAAATTCACGTGCTCCTTCTGCCGATTGACGGCTCGTTTACGGTGCCCCACGAGGTCGCGGCCAAGATCGTCAAGCGCATCGGGCCCAACATCGTGATACCGATGCACTACTTCGGAGCCGAATTGCCCGGTCTGTTCGAGCAAGCGTTGAGGAAAGAGGGAGTCAGCCGGGTCGTTCGCCCGAAAAAAACGGAACTGGCGCTGACGCGCCGGAAATTGCCGCCGCCGACGACCTACGTGGTGCTGCCCGATGTCAATGTTCCATAGACCTTTCTTGAGCAGGCGCGCGTTCATCGCTCGCGCGGCGATGGCCGCGGCCGCGCTGCTGGCTTCTCCCAAAGGGGCGAAGGCGCAATTCAGCGGCAGCCGATTGTTTTTGGATTCGGAAGAAGAAAAGTCGCTTCAGCCGGATTTCACGCCGGCGCAGCTGCGTTACTCCGGCGGGCGCTGGCGGGAATACCCTACGGCCATGGCTTCGTTTCTGGAGGAGGTGAAAAAGCGCACGAGCATCGAGACCGCACCGGATGCGAAGCCGGTGGAGATTTCTTCGCCCGGGATTTTTGAGCATCCGTTTCTCTACATGTCGGGGCGATACGAGTTCGAGATGCCCGATTCGGGAACCATCGACAATTTGAGGCGCCACCTGACCTACGGCGGCTTTTTGCTCATCGACGACGGGCTGGGGCTTGAGGAGGAGGCATTCGGCGGAGCCGCCAAAAAACTCATGCGCCTGGTTTTTTCCAAAAATTCCTTCGAGGCCCTTCCGCGCGATCACGCCATTTTCCGCAGCTACTATCTGATTCGCACCCTGGGAGGACGCCAGGCCGTCAGCCAGGACTTGCTGGGCGTCCAAGTCGGGATGTTCACGCCTGTCGTTTTTTGCCGAAACGACCTGGGGGGCGCCTGGGCGAGGGGACCCGGCGGCGGATGGCTCGAAGAATGCGTCCCGGGCGGCGAGACCCAGCGTCTCGCGGCGTTTCAGCTGGCGGTGAACATCGCTCTCTATGCGATGACCGGAAACTACAAGCAGGATCTCATCCACCACCCCTTCATTCAGCGCAGGCTGAACCAGGGATAATGATGGATTTCTCCACCCTCCACTGGCCCGGCGGCGCCCCCTGGTGGGCGCTTCTCCTCGCGTCGGCCGGACTGGGGTGGTCGCTGATTCGCCGGCATCGCGATTTGATGGAGAAACTCCCGCCCGGGCGCGTCTGGATTCTTCAGGGTCTCAGGGGCGCGCTGTATGCCCTGATCGTTTTCTTCCTCTCCGGCCCCACCCTAATCGACAGGCGCGAGCGCGCCTTGCCGCCGAAGCTGCTCGTTCTCATCGACAGTTCCGCGAGCATGAGCATTCAGGACGCTGAACGGGAGAAAACGCGCATCGCTCTGGCCAAGGATTTTTTGCTGTCCCCGGAGGATGTCGATAGCCCGCAGGCCGAAGGAGCGGGGGAGAAAAGCGAGGCGGCGGCCAGCTTGCTCGCTCGACTGGGAGAGCTCTACGAGGTGCAGCTCGCCCGCTATGACGCACGCAGAGTCCCCATCAGCATGGACGAACTGAAGAACCTCGAGGCCGGAGGGTCGGGCAGCGACCCGATCGGCGCCATCCGGAGCGCCATGAACAGCGTTCAGGACGCGCGGGCCGTCTCCGGGGGGAAGGCTGATCAAAAAACGCGAGACGGCCCCTTGGGCATTTTGATGCTCTCGGACGGAGGGAACACCACCGAGGCGAGCCTGCCGCCCGATGACGTAAAATCCTTTCCGCCGCTCATCGGGGTGGGGTTCGGCGCGCCCGACACTTTTCGGGATATCGCCATCCAGGATATCCAGGCTCCGCGCATCGCTTTTCAGGGCAAGGAGGTGCGCCTCGAGATTCTGCTGTCCGTCAAGGGGTTTTCGGGCCGTCGTCTGCCGGTCGCCTTGACGCGCGAGGGCCGGATCATCAGAACGCAGTCCATAGACGTCAGGCGCAGTCCGCTGCGGCAGGTCGTGGAATTTCGATTCACGCCGGATGAGGTGGGAAGCCGGATATTGAACGTGGTGACCCCCGTTCAGCGCGGCGAAATCGTGGAGTCGAACAATCGCGTTGAAATTCCACTGGAAGTCCGACGGGACAAAATCCGCGTTTTGACGATTTCAGGCTCTCCGACGTGGAATTACCGGTTTCTGCGCATGGCGCTGAAGCGCGACCCCGCCATTGACCTCGTTTCATTCGTCTTTTTGAGAACCTCCGAGGACGACCCCGGCGTTTCGACCCGAAACCTCAGCCTCGTGCCCTTCCCGGTGGACAAGCTGTTTCTGGAGGAGCTCAAGAATTTCGAGATCGTGGTTTTTGATAATTTTTCCGCCCAGGAGTATTTCAGCAACTTTTATTTGGAGCGCGTGGGGGATTACGTTCGGAAGGGGGGCGCTCTGCTCATGTTCGGCGGCCGACAGTCCTTCAGCGCGGGCGGCTACTATCGCAGCCCGATTGAAGAGCTCTTGCCCGTGCGCCTGCAGCAGTCGAATGATTATCAGGATCGGAGGAGCCTGCGCTTTCAACTCACCCCGACAGGCAGCAGGCACCCCATTACGCAGCTTTCATCCGATTTGAGCGAAAACGAGAAACTCTGGACGTCTTTCCCCCCGTTGAGGCGCGTCAACGCCACGACGCCGTTCGGAAAAGGACGGATTCTCGTTTCGACGAAGGAGGACGGCGTTCCGCTCATCGCCGCGAAGCGGATCGGCGAAGGACGGGTGGTGTCCATATTCTCGGACGACATCTGGCGATGGAACTTCGGAATGGTTGCGGCGGAAAAGACGAATCGTCTTTATATCCGGCTGGTCGCGCAGATGATTCGGTGGCTCTCGGGCGACCCGGGGAGTTCGCAGGTCCAGATTCTCCCGGAGGCGGAGCAGACCAGGGACGGCGTGTATGTCCTCCGAATGCGGGTCAGGGACGAGTCCTACCAGCCCGCCCAGGCCGCGCAGGTTCGCGTCCAGTTGCGCGATCCCTATGGGGTCGCCAACCAGTATCGCGCGGCGTATCGTCCGGATTCCCGGGAGTTCGAGGTTCGCTTCCGCCCTCGGGGCAACGGCAGTTATCGGGCGAAGATGGTGGCCGCCCAGGACGGCCGAGTCATCGGCGAGGCGGTGAGGACGATTGGCATCGGGCGCGAGGCGGGCAGGGCGGAATGGGCCGATGTCAGTCCGCGCTGGGAGAACCTGAAAGCCTTGGTGAAGCGGACGGGAGGGCTGTTTTTTCGGGCGGACGCCGTGGAAAAGGCGGGTTTGACGGCCCGGGTCCTGGAGGCGCTGAAAGGCAGGGTGCCGCACAGGGTGATGGAAGTGCGGGACGTGAGGCTCTGGAGCGTTCCCTGGATTGGCGTGTTTCTCGTTTTGCTGCCGGGCGCGGAGTGGACCGCCAGGCGGCTTTGGGGGTTGGCGTAGCGCGGAGAGCCGGCGGCTGATTTTCCATGGATACCGCGCGGGGAGGTGAAGTAGTAGACTACCTGCCTGTCGCTCCTCGTTTGTGAGGGAGACGAAAGATGGCCGAGCGATCTTTCGGGAAGATAAACGAATTTCTGGATTCCGTGATTCGCGCCCGCCTCAAAGTCAGGCGTCTGGAGGCCGGGATGGTTCTCGTCCTGGGTCTTCTGTCCGCGTTGCTGCTCGCTCCGGCGGCGGTCGTCTCGCAGTCCTATTTCGGCTATTCCGCCGTCATCTACGCCGGGTTGACGGTTCTCCTGTCGGGCCTGGCGCTCATCCGATTCTGGTGGCTCATGGCCCGTCGTCCGAGGCGGCAAGGCGTCGCGCTCGACATCGAGGAAACCCATCCCGACCTTGGCAGCAATCTCATCAGCTCCCTGCAGCTTTATCCGCGCAAAGGAGAGCTTGGCGACAACGACCCCACCTCGCCCGCGCTCATCGACGCGCTGGTGAACGACACCTGCCGGGAGGTGGAGTCGCTCGATCCGGATGCCTATGTTTCCAACGCCGGCTTTCGATGGCTCGGGCGAATCGCCGGCGTTCTCGCGGTCGCCGTGATTCTCGCGTCCCTCATCTGGCCGGGGCTTTATCCGCGCGCGGGCTATCTGTTGGCGAATGCGGCGGAGCTCATGCCCTCGCGGATCACGCATCTGACGATTCAGGCGAGCCGCATGACTGTTCTGCCGGGAATGCCCGTGGATTTCGACGTGAAGATAACGGGCCGCGAAGCGGATTCCGTCGAACTGGAAGTTCGGCTGGGTCCCGCCTCCAAATCGACCATCGAGATGGAAAAAATAGCCGCCCGCCATTTCCGCGGGCGCTGGGCGGGCGCCGCAGCCGATGCGCGCGTCACGGCGCGGACGGGCGGGTTTCGCTCCCGGACGCTCGAAATTCACGTAGCCGCGCCGCCCAGTGTGGAGTCCGTCAAGGTGGTTCAATATCCGCCCGAACACACGAAACTGAAGCCCGCCCGGGGGGAGAACGGCGGCCATATCCGGGCCTATATGGGTTCCGAGGTTCATTTGGCGGTCAAGACGAACAAGCCGGCGCGGGAGGCGCTCATCTCCTTGGCCGACGGATGGCGGCTGCCGTTGAAGCCGGCGGAAGGAAACTTGCTGAACGGGAAGATGATTCTGGGCGGCGCCGGCTCCTACCAGGTTCGCTTGAAGGATGAGCACGGGTTTTCAAATCTGGCGCCCCGGCGCTATCGAATCGACATCATCCCCGACGCCTATCCCGAAGTCGCCGTGACGCAGCCGGCCAAAGACCTCACGGTGGAGGCCGATGAGCGCGTCTCCGTGGCGTATCGGGCGTCCGATGATTTCGGTCTGAAGAACGTTTATCTCGAAGTCAGGCTCGATGGGCGCCGCGCGAGAAGAATCAGGATGTGGGGCGGCGAGGCGCCCCGCAAAAGCGTCGGCGGGCGCTATGAGTTCGAGTTCGGGGCCATGGGCGTTCGTCCGGGGGGCGTTCTCTCTTATCGCTTCCTTGCCCGGGACGTGGATACGGTGAGCGGCCCCAAAACCGGAATGAGCAAGACCTACCGGATCCGGGTGCGCGATCGGGAAGCCGTGATGGCCGGGCTGGACAGGAATCTGGGTGAAATTTCCGATCAACTCCTCGACCTGCTGGGCGATTATCTGGAAAAGGATCTTCCGCCTGAAACTGAAGGAAAAGTCTCGAACCCGTCTGAAAAAAACGCGGGAAAAGGCGCTTCCATGGAGGAGAAGGCCGGAAAAATTCTGGAGCGAATCAAACGGGCGAGGGCGAGCCTCAGACCCAGGAATCCGCGCGAGACGCTCTCCGACATGGATTTGTCCACACTGGAGCGGCAGCTGAGGGATGCGATTGCGCAATATCTCAAGCCGCTCTCCCGACTGTCCGAGTTGGACGAAGGCGCGAAAGAAGAAAGAGAGAGACTCACCCGCGAAATGGCGGCTCGACAGGAGAAGGCGACCGAAACCCTTGAGCGTCTCGCTACGATGGGCGAGGAAATCCAGCGCAACGTCCGGGTGGACAGGGCGGGCCGCGCGACGGAGGCGATGCTCCAGAGGCAAAGGGCGATTGAGCGCGCCCTGGAGAAAATGCGCAGGTCGGGGGCGGACAAGGAGGCGATTGGCCGCGTCGAAAAAGAGCTGGAAAAGCTCCGGGAAGAGATGGACAAGTTGATGCGGCAGATGGCCTCGCTGGCCCAGCGGATGCCCGCTGAATTCATGAACCAGCGCGGGATGCGGGAGATGCCCATGCGGGACATGATGCGTTCTTTCGGCGAGATTCGCCGGATGATGCGCAACAACGACTTCAAGGGCGCATTGGAGCGGCTCAGGCGCCTGATGAACCAGTTGCAGAGAATGCGCATGGCGCTCCGGGGCATCCAGCGTCAGCAGATGATGAGCCAGCGCGGGGGAAGTCCCATCAGGCGTCGGCAGAGCGAGTTGGCCTCCATCGTGGAGGAGCAGCAGGCGATACTGGGCGAGACGGTGGGCGTTCTCGAAAACGTGGTGGATCGGCTCAAGAAAAAGTGGCCGAAGGAGGCGGCCGCCATGGCGAGAAGCGCCGCGTCGGCCTGGGAGAGGAGCAGCGAGGAGGCCCGCAAGCCGCCCGATTGCCCGCCGGAAGCCGGGGTCGGAAAAGCGGCTGAATCCGCCCGGCCCGCCCCTGGAGCATCGCCGGCGCAGCCTGCGCCGCCCGAGGGGGAATCGTCGCCGGAAATGCGCGCCGACAGGATTCAGCGCGAGAAGATGAGGGCGCTCTCCGAGCTCGACGCGACCTTGAAGAAAGGAGAGTGGGGGATCGTCTTCCAACGATTGCCGGAATGGACGGCGGCGCTCGCGGAATCTCCCTGCGCTCCTTCGGAGAAGAAAGCGGAGAAAAAGGCGGATGAGCCGGAAGCGGCGAGAAAGCGGGAAGAAACCGGGGCAACGCCCTGGATGAGTGTGGCGAGGAGGCTGGAGAGGCTTTTGGAGAAATCCGAAAAACAATCGAACGGCGCGGAAATCGCCAAACTCGCCGGCTTGAGGTTCAGGCAGGAATCCTTGCGCAAGCGCTTGTTGGCTTTCGAGCAGCAGCTGCGTCAGGTCATGCAGATTTATCCATTCATCGACCCCGACATCCTGCGGCGGATTACGGAGGCGGGAGAGGCGATGGAGCAGGCCGCCGCGTTCCTCGAGAAGCGCAGCTCGTCCCATGCGGCGCCAGCGGAGGAGGAGGCGATACGCAAACTCGCCCAAGGGCAGAACGCCATGCAGAACGCCATGCAGCAGATGGCCCAGCGGGGCAGCGTGGGACTTGGAACGCCCAGAGGGTTCGGGGTGTTGCGGCCGGGCATGGGCGGGGGCCGGCCCTGGTGGGCCAGAAATCCCGATTTTCCCCAGCCGCGCGGTTTCGATCAGCGGGATGATCGGGAAGACGGCAGCCTCGGCACCCAGTTCAGCGAGGTGCTGATACCCGACCGGGAGCAATACAAGGTGCCTGCGAAGTTCAGGGAAGAGATCATGGAGGCGATGAAGGACGGCTTGCCCGGCGCGATGCGGGGCGAAATCGAGGATTATTTCGACAGGCTGACCAAATAATGCCGCAAAAAACGCTTTTATTTTTTATCTGCGTCTTCCTCATGCCGGCGCCCTCCCCATTCGCATGGGGACATACCGTCAATCGCGCGGCACCGCTGGCGCAAGCCGCCGATCGGCCGGACGGATATCGCGCGGTGGTAGATGAGCTTCGGGCGTGGAATCTCCCGGGCGCAAGGAAAAAGCTCGAAACGCTTCGGCGAGAGGCTCCCGGGTTGGCCGAGTGGCGGGCGCTTTCGGGCGCCGTGAACTACCTGGAGGGCAGGTATCCCGAAGCGGTCGCCCATCTCAACGCGGCGCTCAAGCAGAGTCCGGGCGACAGCGAGTGGCTCGAGCTCAGGCTTCACGTTCGTCAGACGCAAACGGCGCTCAAGGGATTCGAGACGCTTGCGACGAAACATTTCGACATCTGGCACGAGCCGGGAGAGGACGCCGTTTTATTGCCCTATCTGGCTGAAGCCCTGGAAAAAGCCCATGCGCGATATGGGGAGGAATTGGGCGTGAGGCCCGAAGGGCGGATTCGCGTGGAGCTTTTCTCGGATTCCAACCGCTTTCATAAATCCTCTACTTTGTCGAGACGCGACATCGAGGAAAAGGGCGCGGTCGGGGTATGCAAGTTCAACAAGCTGATGCTTTTGTCGCCCGGTGCGCTCCTGCTCGGCTATCGCTGGCTCGACACCGCGGCTCATGAATACGTCCATTATCTCGTCGTCCGCGCCACGAGGAACCGCGCTCCCATTTGGCTGCATGAGGGAATCGCCAAATATCTGGAGAAAAAATGGCGAGGCGAGGAGGCAGCCTATCTCCACCCGGGTGAAGAAGCCCTTTTGTATCAGGCGAGAGAGACGAACGACTATATCGCGTTCAGGAAAATGGAGCCGAGTCTCATCTACCTTGATACGCCGCAGGACGTGCAGCTGGCTTACGCGGAAGCGGCCTCGGCCGTCGATTTCATGCGCCGGAAAATGGGCCCGCGCGCCCTCGACCGCCTGCTCGCGGGAATCCGCAACGCATCGCCGGCGCAAAAACCAGAGAAGGAGCCGACGCCTGCGGGGGGAGACGGCAGGGCGCGCCGTCAAAGGCGGGCGAGCCTTGTCGAACTCGAGTCCACCGGTCCGCCCCAGAGCGCGGAACCCGGCCTTCGGTTGATTGCCGGGGTGGACCTGGCCGGGTTCGAGAAGCTCTGGCGAGAAGACTTGAAGCGGCTTCCGCTTCGCGCGTTTCCGGGTTCTCGGGTTTCTCAGCCGAAACTGAAGCCCAAGGGGCCGATGAGCGAGCAAACGATGGATATCGCGGCGCTCAAAAGCGGGGTGGCCAGAAGGCGCATGCGACTGGGCGACAGGCTCTCCTTTCGCGGGAGAATGCGGGCGGCGTTGATAGAGTATCGCCGCGCGCTGCGCGACGAGCCGCACTCCCAGCCCCTGCTCAATCGAGCGGCCCGGGTCGAGATACGTCTCGGGAGGATTCCGCAGGCCGAACGGCACATCCGAAGGGCTCTGGAAGTGGACCCCGACTACGCGATGACGCATGTCCATCAGGCGATGGCGAGCGAGGCGAGCGGGCAGTGGAAGCGCGCGCTGCGGGCCTGGGAGGAGGTGGTGCGGATCAATCCGTTCATCCGACTGGCCCATGAGCGCCTGCTGGCGCTCTATGAGAAAGCGGGCGACGCGAGAAAAGCGGAGCGGGAGCGAAGGGCGCTTCGCTCCATGACGGCGCCCCGCTGACCCTATCGAGAGGCGATATGAAATGAATGAAGCCCTGCATGAAGCCAAAAGCCGGCAATCGAGAATGAGCGAGGCTGACCTGGAGGTGGCGCGCGAAATCGGCGTCAAGCGCGACGCCATTCTGGAGCAGGTGCGAAAGATCATCGTCGGTCAGGCGGAAGTCATTGATTTGGTTCTGATAGCCTTGCTCTCGAAAGGCCATTGCCTCCTGGTCGGCGTGCCGGGTCTGGCCAAAACCCTGCTCATACGCACCCTGTCGCAAGTTCTGCAGCTCGATTTCAACCGCATTCAGTTCACGCCCGACCTGATGCCCTCGGATATCACGGGCACGGACATCCTGGACGATACGACGGAGGGAAGACGCTCTTTTCGCTTCATTCGAGGTCCTATCTTCACGCAGATACTTCTGGCGGACGAGATCAACCGGACGTCGCCCAAGACGCAGGCGGCCCTTCTGCAGGCCATGCAGGAACTTCACGTGACGGCCGGCGGGCAGGCGCACTTCCTGAAGCCGCCGTTTTTCGTTCTGGCGACCCAGAACCCCGTGGAGCAGGAGGGCACCTATCCATTGCCGGAAGCGCAGCTGGACAGGTTCATGTTCGAGATCGGGGTCTCCTACCCGAGTCTGGCCGAGGAAAAGGAAATCGTCGCCCAAACGACCTCGAGTTACGCGCCCGAGCTGGAAGAGGTCATGGACAGCGAGCAGATACTGCGGTTCCAGGAACTGGTGCGCCGCGTCCCTGCGGCCCCCTACGTGGTGGAATACGCGGTTTCCCTCGCGCGCGCGTCCCGACCGGGCGATGAAACCGCTCCCGATTTCGTTCGCCATTACGTGGAATGGGGCGCGGGCCCGAGGGCGAGCCAGTATCTGATTCTGGGGGCTCGGGCGCGAGCGCTGCTTCGGGGCCGCTACGCCGCGACGATTGAAGACGTGAAGGCGCTGGCCGAACCCGTGCTGCGACACCGGATTCTGGTGAATTTTCGCGGCCAGGCGGAAGGGCATGATTCCGTTTCCTTGATAGGGCGTCTGCTCGAAGCCGTCGCGCCTCCGGCGGAGGCCACCGAAGCCGCGTAAGCGCCGATTCTAGGGAGATCGGCATTGAGCTCGGAGCAGTATTTCGACCCTGTTCTCATTTCGCGATTGTCCAACCTCCAGCTCCGCGCCCACCACGTGGTCGAGGGATTAATGAGCGGCGTCCACAGGAGCCGTTCCCGGGGCTTCAGCGTCGATTTTGAAGAGCACAGGGCGTACTCCCCGGGCGATGAGCTGCGGCACATCGACTGGAAAGCGTATGGAAAATTCGACCGTTACCTCGTGAAGCAATACGAAGACGAAACGAACCTGCGAGCTCATCTCGTCATTGACGCCAGCGCCTCGATGGATTTCGGGGACGGCCCCCTCACGAAATGGGGCTATGCGGCCACCCTGGCCTCGGCGATGGCGCATTTGCTACTGGGGCAGTCGGATTCGGTGGGGCTGGTGATTTCCTGCGAGAAAGAAGACGCGCAGGTTCCGACCAAGTCCGTCAGAAGGCACTTGCTGGCGCTGCTGGCGGGCTTGCAGGCGGCGAGCCCCGAAGGGGGGACGGGAATCGCCCGATCTCTGCTTTCCCTGGCGGAGCGCCTGAAGAGGAGGGGCTTGGTCGTCGTCGTTTCCGACTTGCTCGATGAGTCTGAGGCGGTGGAGAAGGCGCTCAAACTGCTGTGTCTCAAGGGGAACGACGTCATCGTGTTTCACGTGCTGGATGCCGAGGAGCTCGAGTTTCCCTTTGAGGGTCTCGCCAGGATGGAGGACGTCGAGACGAACAGAAACGTTACGGTGGAGTGCGAGGTGGTGAAAAAGCCCTACCTCGGTCTTTTGGGAGAATTCCTGGAGCGAACGCGCGAGCGGTGCGCGGACTTGGGAGTGGATTATCATCTTGTCTCAACGGCCGAACCGCTGGACAGGGGGCTCATCCGCTTCCTGGCGTGGCGAAGCAGGGCGAGAGTGTAGCCGCAGTTCTTTCGGGGAGAAGCCGGATTGGGTTTTCAGTTCTTGCACGGCGCGTTGCTTTGGGGCGTGGGGCTGATTTTTCTGCCCATTCTGATTCATTTGCTCAGGCGGCGCCTCGTCCGCAGGCATCGACTCCCCACCTTCGAGTTCCTGCTCAGAACGCAGCGCCGCATCACGAATCGGAGCCGGCTCAGAAACTGGATACTCCTCTTTCTCCGCGTGTGCGCCGTCGGGGTCGCCGCTTTCCTTGCCTCGCGTCCTCTTTTGGCGACCGAGGGCAGCGTCTCGGGCGGCGGGTGGTTTCCCGTCTCCACCGTCGTCGTGGTCGATAATTCGGCGAGCATGGCGTTTTCGACGCCCCGGGGCAGCCGTCTGGATGTGGCCAGGCGCGCCGTGAGGCGGATGATAGCGGAGATGTCGGAATCGGATCGCATGAGCGTCGCGGCGACCGTCGGACGGGCGGACGACGGTCCGATGAAGGAGCTGAATCCGGAGGATGCGCTCTCGGCGCTGGACGGAATTCGTCAAACCGACGGCAAGGGCGCGCCGGCCCGCGTCGTGCGGCGCGCGCTCGAGAGCGCATCGACCGGGGCGAGGCGCAAAAACGTCGTCGTTTTCAGCGATTTCGCCCAAGGGGACTGGAAGTCCTTTCAGATTCGCAATCTCAAACAATGGAATCCGCACGTTCACGTGCAGTTCGTCCGCGTGGCTCCGGAAGCGGGGAGCAGGGATATGGGCCTCAGGGACGTGAAGATGAAGCCCTGGCCGCCCAAGGCGGGGTTTCCCTTCACCATCGGAGCGCGCGTATTCAATCGGGGAGACGAGAACAAATCGAACGTTCCCGTCCGCTTGTATATGGGCGAAGAATTAAAGGAAACAATCAAGGTGGACGTCGGGCCGCGCGGATCGAGTCCCGTGAGCTTTCGCGTGAACGCGCCTCGAACGGGCGCGCTCCATGGTCGCCTTGAGTTGCCGAAGGACAGCCTCCCGGCGACGAACCGGTTTTACTTCGCTGCCGGCATCGGCAAGCGTCTGCGCGCCCTGATCATCGACGGAGATCCGAAGCGCGGACTCCAGGACAGCGAAACTTTTTTTATCGTCAACGCCTTGAGCGCGGCGCGCCTGGGCGGGGAGTCTCCGGTGCTGACGCGCGTCGTGGCGTCCTATGAGTTGAACAGCGTGAAATGGGACGATTATGACTACGCCGTCGCCTGCAACGTGGGCCGATGGTCCGAAGGCGGACGTCAAGGCTTGAGGAGTTTCGTCGAAAAAGGCGGCGGCCTTCTCTGGGCCACGGGGGAATTGGCGAGCAGCGGCGAGGGGCCCGGCCCGGACTGGCTTCCGGCCGCGCCGGGAGCGCCCGCCTCGTTGCGCCCCTCCGGGAGCCTGAAAATCACCCGAGGCGCGGAAAAGCATCCGGCTTTCTCTTTGTTGGGGAAGAACGGCGCGCGATTTTTCTCCGCTTTGCGTCTGGCGCGAATCACGCCGCTCGAGCCGGCGAGAGGCGGGCGCGCCCTTCTGGAGCTTCCCGACGGAACCCCCGTTCTGGTGGTTGGCTCCGTGGGTTCGGGCCGGGTGGTGATGTGGGGCTCCACGTGCGATCGGGACTGGACAGACTTGGCCGTGCGGCCCGTTTTCGTTCCCTTCATCAGGGGGATTTCCGATTTTCTGGGCGGCGCGAGAGAAGGCGCGGCCTCGTCCGCGAGCGTGGGGAGGGCGTTCGAGATTCGCGCGCCCGTCAAACGGGTGGGGGAGGCGGCGCAAATACGCGGGCCGGGCGGAGAAGGACGCGCGCTCCAATTCGTTGAAAGAACCTCCGGAGACGCGCCCCCGGACGGGCTGAGGCTGGGCAGGGCCGGGAGGGGCGGCGGAGCCGTCGCCCATTACCGGGACGCCTACCGCGCCGGCTTTTATCGCATCCTCACGCCGGATGAAGAATATCTCGTGGCCGCGAACGTCCCCGCCTTGGAAGCGGACATCTCTCCCATGGACATGAGCGAACTGAAGGGGAAGATCGAGCAGCTCGACGTGCGTGATTTGCCGGCCGATGAGGCGGATCCAATGCGTTCGATTCTGGGGCGAATCGACTTGGCCGCGCTTCTTTTCATTTTGCTGGGAGGGGTGTTGGCCGCTGAAGCGTTTCTGGCGGACAGGACTTGACGCATGGGGAACCTCTTACACCCTCCGCCGTCGGATGCGAAGCCTGCTTCGGGGCTTTCTTGCGTGGTCCCGCGCCGCTCCACCCCGAAAGAGGCGGAGCGGCTCGGGCGGGCGGGACCACTGGAACTTATCCCCGCAACAATATGATTTTTAATGCGATACATCGCACGCTGTTTCCGACCCCTATTTTCACACAAAGGCGCGCATGGTATCAAGCATTAAAATTCTCCAGGGGAGGATGCGCCGTTTGTCGGGAAACGGGGGCGTCATCGCATGTTGAGTCACTTCTTGGAAATAATGTCTAACTTATTGATATAATGGAGAGTAACATCATTATGGATATATCCCGGGATGGAATCCTCGCCCGGTTGCGGGCGGAAAAAAACGCTGGGCGCGCCATATATGACGCCCTTTGCGGAAGCGGCATTACGGCGAAATTCGCCGCGCGCGGCGGGGCTGACCTCATCACCACCTTCAACCTAGCTTACTACCGGATGCAGGGTTTGAGCTCGATGGCGGGCTATCTTCCCATAGGAGACGCGAACGCCCTCACGCTGGAACTGGGCGAGCGCGCCATTCTCAACGTGGTGGAGAACCGCCCCGTCATCGCGGGCGTTCTGGGCGCCGATCCGACGAGACGCATGTCCGCGTTCGTGGACAGACTCGAAGCCGCCGGCTTCCATGGGGTGATGAATTGTCCGACGGTCGCCTTGATTGACGGAAATTTCAGAAAAGATCTGGAAGAGACGGGGATGGGGTTTTCGAGGGAAGTCGATGTGCTGGGCTATGCGAGCCGCAAGGGCCTGTTCACCAAAGCCTTCGTCACCACGCCGGATGAAGCCCTCGCCATGGCGGCGCGGGGCGTCGACAACGTCATCATTCACTTCGGAAACAGCTCCGGCGGCTCCATCGGTTCGAAGACCGTGGTGCCGATCGATGAAGCCGCCCGAAAAGCGGCGGCCGTTTTCGACGCCCTCCTGCCGAAATATGAGGACAGAATCTACACCTGCCACGGAGGCGCGATAGAAACCCCGGCCGATTTTGAAAAGCTGCTCGACCTGGAGAGCCGCTTCGACGAGTATGTGGGCGGTTCCTCGGCGGAGCGCTTTCCGATAGAGGACGCCGTGCCGAAGGCGGCGCGGGGCTTCAAGTCGGTGAAGTTGAAAAAATAGAATCTTTCACTTCAGAGATATCCCTTTAAGCAACTGATAATTCATTGGCAAGGGGAAACGGTGTCGATTCCGGGCGCGGCGGTGCTGGCGACGATGGACAGCAAAGGGGCGGAGGCGCGCTTTCTGGCGGAAAGGCTGGCTGGCTGCGGCGTGAAGCCTCTTTTGATCGATTTGTCATGCAGACCGCATGAAGCGCGCGGCGCGGATGTCGCCGGTGGAGAAATCGCGGCGGCGACGGGCGGGAACTGGGACGAGCTGGCGCGGATGGAGAGGAGCGCCGCCTCGGAAGTGATGACCGAGGGCGGGAGGCGGATTCTGGCTGAGAAATTCCGGCAGGGAGAAATCCGGGGCGCCGTCGGCCTCGGCGGAGCAAACGGCACCTCCATGGCGTGCGGCGTCATGCGCGTTCTGCCCCCTCTCGCGCCCAAGGTGATGGTGAGCGCCGTGGCCGCCACGGCGGCCGTCCAGTGGTACGTGGCGGAAAGCGATATAGCGATGTTTCCCTCGATCGGCGATTTGTCCCTCAACCGCGTCACGCGGGGGGTGATGGAAAACGCCGCTCTCGCCCTCGCGGGAATGATGAAGCGCGAGGGGGCGGCGGAAGCGAACGATCTCCCCGCCCCGCGCCTCATCGGAGTCTCTTCTTTCGGCGGCACTGCGGGGTGCGTTGACCGGGTGGAGAAGAGACTGACGGAGGCGGGCTGCGAGGTCATTCTTTTTCACGCTTCCGGCCCCGGCGGCCGCGCGCTGGAATCCCTGGCCGGACTGGGCGAGCTCGCCGGCGTGGTGGACGTCACCACGCATGAGCTTGCGGATCTGCTCGTGGACGGCGCATACAGCGCGGGCGAGGGCAGGCTGGAGGCGGCGGGCGCGGCGGGCCTTCCCCAGGTCGTGGCGCCGGGCGCGCTCGACCACGCCAACTTCTGGACGGGGCGCGTGCCCGGAAAATATCGGGACAGGGCGTTTTTTCAATACAACGCCCAGAACCTTTTGATGCGCACGAACAAGCAGGAGTTCGAGGCGCTGGGCGTCCTCATGGCGGAAAAGCTGAATCGCGCCAAAGGCCCTCTTTGCGTCCTGATACCCACCAGGGGCTACAGCGAGCACACGAAGCGGAAAACTCACGATCTCGAGGGCCGCGAGACGGGCGACTGGCGCTGTCCCGAGGCGGACGCCGCTTTCGCGGCCTCGCTCGGGAAGAATCTGCAAAGGGGGGAAATCGTTTCGCTCGATCTCCACATCAACGACGAGGCTTTCGCCGATGCGTGCGCGGACAGAATGATCGCCATGCTGGAGCGAAACTGAGGCGCGGGCGTCGCGGACTCATCCCGAAGCTCTCCTGCTTATGAATCGGATTCATCGTTCGCTGGCGGGTTTCCGGCTGAATGCGCCGCGAGCGCGAAAGCCCGAAGGCGTCCGGCGCGGCGCGCCTTCCCGGGATTTTCCGCGCGGATTGGGTTTTTTCCGCCGAAATGTTTTAAGATGCCGCCGGATCTGCGCTCTCCGAATCATTGACGCAAAAGGACGGAGTCAGATGGCGGAAAGCATTGCCGAGGAGCGGCATGAGGCCGACGTGCTGATCGTGGGCGGAGGCGCGGCGGGCACGATGGCCGCCTTCGAGTGCGCGCGGGTGGGCGTGAGCGTCATTCAGGCCACCAAAGGCCGCGCCGCGAGCGGCACGACGACGGTGGCGAGAGGCGGCTTCGCCGCGGCGATGGCCCCGGGCGACAGCCCGGAGCTTCATTTGCGCGAAATCCTCAAATACGGCGGCGAACTCATCGACCCGGAGCTGGCCGAGGTCTGGGTGCATGACATCATCGAGGTCGTGCGTGATCTGCGCGCGTGGGGCGCCGAATTCATCACGGACGAGGAGGGGGAACTCGATCTGAAAATGTTCCCGAGCCACGCCTATCCCCGCGCCCTTCATCACCACGACACGACGGGCAACATGGTCACCAAGGCGCTCTCGAAGAAGCTCCGGGCGGACGCCCGCATCGGCCAGCATCCTCATACGGCCATCGTGGACCTCATCACCGACGCCGGCCGCGTCGTCGGCGCCTGGGGGGTGGATTACTCGCGTGGCCGTCTGATGATTTACGCCGCGCGCGAGGTGATTCTGGCCACGGGCGGCGGAAGCGGCCTCTTTTACGTCAACGACAATCCGCCGCAGGTGACGGGCGACGGCTACGTCCTGGGCTTCAGGGCGGGCGCCCCCCTGCTGGGCATCGAGATGATCGACTTTCAGGCCATGTGCTGCGCGCCGGAGACGCTTTTCGGCTTCGCCCCTCATCCCACGGGGTTCATCAACGCGGGCGCCGTGTTCCTCAACCGGGAGGGAGAAGCCTTTTTAAAGCGCTATTTCCCCGATACGGCGGAGAAGAGCACGCGCAGCGAGGTCATCCTCGCCATGGCGAAGGAAATTCATGCGGGCCGCGCGGGCCTCACCGGCGGCATCTATATGGACGCAACCCGCGTTCCCATGAAGACGATTCAAAAGCAGATTCCTCACGTGTACAAGACGTGCCTCTCGCGCGGCGTGGACATCACCAAAACGCCCCTGGAGGTGGCGCCGGGCAGCCATACCTGGCTCGGAGGGCTGGAGATTGACGTGGACGGCCGAACGAGCGCGCCGGGACTTTGGGCCGCGGGAGAGACGGGAGGCGGCATTCACGGCGGAAACCGAATCGGCGGCTCCGCGCTTTCCGCCTCTCTGGTTTATGGAAGGCGCGCCGGCCGGGCCGCCTCCGCGCAGGTGAAGGAAGCGGAGCCGGCGACGCCTGCGATCTTCGGGGATATTCCCGAATCGGAGCGCGCTTGGCTGGAGGCGCTCATCCAACGGGAGGAGGGGCCACTCCAGAAGGACGTGCGGATGCACTGCCGGATGCTCGCGCACGAGAAGCTCGGGCCCATCCGGGACGCCGAGGGCTGCCGATGCGCGCTGGATGAATTCGAGCGCATCGAGCGCGAGGAAATTCCCGAAATGCGCCTCGCCGAGGGCGCGCGATCGTCCGAGAAAACGAGGGGACAGGAGCTCGAAAGCGCGCTTGCGGTCAGAAATCTCGCGCTTCTGGGCAAACTGCTCGCCACCGCCGCCCTGAACCGCAAAGAGAGCCGGGGCGCGCACTTCCGGCTCGATTATCCCGAGACGAACGAGAAGGATTGCAGTTTCGTGACGCGCCTCACGCGCGGAGAGAAGGACGAGATTCTTTTCGGGAAAGACCCGCTCAAGACGCGCTCGTCGCCATCCGCCGCAGAGCTGGCGGTCGAGTCGATGCGGCCAGGGGAGGGATGAGGCATGGCGCAAGCGGGAGTCGGCGTGGTGGGCCTGGGGAACATGGGGCGCGGCATCGCCGCCAATTTTCATAAAGCGAAAACGCCTCTGATGGTTTGGGACGCGGCGCCCGGGGCGCGGCGCCCGTGGGAGAGAAAAAGAGGCGTCGAGGTCGTCGCGCCGGGCGAGATGGCGGGGCGGGCGAGAGCGCTCTTCTTCGTGGTGCCGGGTTCGCCCGAAATCGAGGCATGTCTGAAAGGAAGGGCGGGCGTTTTGGCGAACGCGCGCAAGAATCTGGTGATTTACGACTTCACGAGCTCGGATCCTTCCGCGACCCGCAAAATCGCCGGACGCGCCAAGGCGCGGGGCGTGGCGTATCTCGATGCCGGAATGAGCGGCGGGGCGGCGGGCGCCGCCGCCGGAACGCTGACGCTGATGATAGGCGGGGACGAGCGCGCGCTTCGCAGAACGAAAAGATTTTTGAGGCCGATCGCCGACAATCTTTTCTACCTGGGCGAAAGCGGGGCGGGCCATACCCTGAAGCTGATTCACAACATGGTCTGCCATTCCATCTTCATGGCCACCTGCGAGGGAGGGCGTCTCGCCGAGAAGGCGGGAATCAGGCTCGAAGACATGATCCGCGTATTCAACGTTTCCAACGCGAGGAGCTACGCGAGCGAGTTCCGTTTTCCGAACCATATCCTGTCCGGGACGTGGGACGCCAAATCCCGCGTCTACAACATGATAAAAGACGTAAGCATGGCCGTCGAAATGGGGAAGAAGCGCAAGGCGCAGACCAAGCATGGGGAGGCGACGCTCGCGTTTTTGCGAAAAGCCGTCAAGCGCGGGATGATCGAAAAGGATTTCTCGCTACTGTATCGTGATTACGAGAAGATTTCCAGGACGCGCTTGTGATCTTCCTGGTGGCGGTCTCGAAAGCCGGAGAAATTCGATGAAACTGGTGGTGGGCGTGACGGGCGCTTCCGGCTCGATATACGGCGTGCGCCTCATGGAGGTTTTGAGCGACGCGTACCCTGAGGTGGAGACCCACCTCGTCGTCTCCAAGGCGGGCATTCGCGTCTTGAACTATGAGACGGAGACGGACCTCGCCAGGCTCTCATCCTGGGCGAGCGTCGTTCATCCGGAAAGCGACATCGGGGCGCGCCCCGCGAGCGGAAGCGCCGGCTTCGACGCGATGGCGATAGCGCCTTGCTCCCTCAAGACGCTCGGCCAGATAGCCGCCGGAACGGGCGAAAATCTGATATGCCGCGCGGCGGACGTGATGCTCAAGGAGCAGAAGAGGCTCGTTCTCGTGCCGCGCGAGATGCCGCTCTCCGCGATTCACCTGGAGAACATGCACAAGCTCGCGCTGATGGGGGCGTTCATCCTCCCCGCGTCGCCCGGGTTCTATTTCAAGCCCCGCGCGATGGAGGATTTGATCGATCACGTGGTCGGCAAAACGCTTACGGCCCTGGGTCTCGAGCAAAACCTCTTCGAGTGGTGGAGGGGCCAGCACCCGGAGCGGAAAACCCACTCCGCGCGCGGCGGCGGGGAAGCGTCCGAATGAGCGAGCGGGACGGAATCGCCGCGCGAATCGAGGAAATGGCGCGCGGCGTCTTCGGTCTCGCTGACGAGAACGAGAAGCGCCTCGCCGCGTGCGCCGAGGAGACGGCGGAGATGATGCGGACGCTCTCGTCCGTCTCCTTCGAGAAGACGCAAGAGCCTTTCGCCCCGTCTGCGGCTGATCCATCCGAGGAAGAAAGGTAAATTGGCGCGCGCAAGCATCGTCCTGCCTTCCTTCTATCAGGATTCCGTGAAACTCATGCGGCTCGCGCGGAGGATTCAGGAACGGGCTGGCGTTTCCGAGGCGGCGGCGCTCATGGGCACGCCGATGAATCATGAACTCATGCGTCAGGCGGGGCTTGCCGACGAAGGGGGGATTGCGGCCGGGCCGAATGACCTGGTTCTGGCCGTGAAGGCGGATTCCCGGGAGGTCGCGATCAATGCCGTCAAGGAGGCGAAAACCCTCCTGGAGCAGGGGCGGCTGACCGTCGGCGCGAACGATTTTTCGTCGTCGAACATGGCGAGCGCGCTCGCCGCGGCCCCGGATTCCAACCTGGCGGCGATCTCAATTCCCGGTTCTTATGCCGCCAAAGAGGCCATGGACGCCCTGCTTCGGGGGCTCCATGTTTTCTTGTTCAGCGACAACGTGTCCTTGGAGGACGAGGCGGCCCTCAAGCGGGAGGCCGTGAAGCGCGATTTGCTCCTCATGGGCCCCGACTGCGGAACGGCCTACGTCGGCGGCGTGGGCCTCGGGTTCGCCAACGTGGTGAAGCCGGGGCGCGTGGGCTGCGTCGCGGCTTCGGGCACCGGCCTTCAGGCGCTCGCTTGTCAACTCGACGCCCTGGGCGAGGGAATTTCCCATGGCATCGGCGTGGGCGGGCGCGACTTGTCCGCTGAAGTGGGCGGCCTGATGACGCTCCACGCGCTCGACTTCCTGGCCGACGATCCCGAAACGCAAGTCGTGGCGCTCATCTCCAAGCCGCCCGCCGCCGAGGCGCTACCCGGAATTGAAGAGGCTTTGAACAGGCTGGAAAAGCCCTGCGTCGTCTGCTTTCCGGGCGCGAAAAACCCTGATTGGACCGAGAATCTCGAAGACGCGGGCCACGCCGTGGCGGCGATTCTGAAGGGAGAAAGCCGCCGGCCGGAGAATTTCTTCGCGCGCGCGGAGTTGAAAGAGCGCATCGCTTCTTTGAGGCGAGCGAGCGAACCCGGAAGCGCGGGAGTTCTGGGGCTGTTCTCCGGAGGGACGCTCGCCCACGAGAGCCGCCTCATTCTCGAGTCGCTGCTCGGTGACGTGTCCTGGAACCGGGAGGAGGGGCGTCACCGAATCCTTGACTTGGGAGATGATCGATACACGGTGGGAAAGCCTCATCCGATGATCGACCCGGCGCCCCGGGCGGAAATGCTTTTGGAATCGGCGCTGGATGAAACGGTCGGCGTGATTCTGTTTGACTTGGTGCTGGGGAGGGGAAGCGCCCCGGATCCGGCGGGCCCTCTGGCGCAGGCGATAAAAGAGGCGCGGGGGAGGGCGAAGACCCCGTTTTTCGTCGCCTCGGTGGTGGGAACGGCGGGCGATCCCCAAGACGTGAGGGCGCAGACGAAAATACTGGAGGACGCTGGCGTGGCGGCGCTGCCCTCCAGCGCGCAGGCGGCGCGGTTCGCGGCGGCGCTGGCGCGGCCGGAACTGCTGGAGGATGGATAGTCCATGAAGGATTTGCGCCGGGAACCGCTTCGGGTCGTCAATCTGGGCCTGGAGATATTCGCTGATGAGCTCGAACGCCAGAACGTGGCTGTGACGCGCGTGGATTGGCGCCCGCCCGCCGGTGGACAGCCTCGTTTGCTCGAAATACTGGAAAAACTGGAGGAACTGGATCGATGAATCGCGGCGGGAAACGCGAGGCGCGCGCGAGGATCGAACGTGCGTGAACCTTGGCGTCTGAGCCTTTCCGAAGGGTTGAGGAGCGTCCGGAAAGGCGGCCTGTCCTCTGTGGAATGGACGCGCTCCCTGTTGGAGAGAATCGACGCGGTGGAACCCGGGATTCGCGCGTGGGCGCGCGTGGACGGGGCGGGCGCCCTCGCCAGGGCGAAGACGATTGACGAGCGGCTTGCCGAGGGCGGCGGAGTCGGGCCGCTCGCAGGCGCCCCCGTTGGATTCAAGGATATCGTGGACGTCGCCGGGATGCCGCGCGAGGCGGGTTCTCCCCTGTTCGAGGGTTATCTGCCCGAGGAAGACGCCCCCCTTGCGGCGCGTCTCGGAGAAGCGGGCGCGGTTTTCCTCGGCAAAACGGTCACCACGCAGTTCGCCACCTCCGATCCGTCGATTACGCGGAATCCTTGGAACCTGGAGCGAAGCCCCGGCGGTTCGAGCAGCGGCTCGGCGGCGGCCGTGGCCGCCGGAATGGTTCCGGCCGCCGTGGGCAGCCAGACGGGGGGATCGACCTTGCGGCCCGCGGCGTTTTGCGGCGTGGTGGGCCTGAAGCCCACCTATGGCCGCATCCCCAGGAGTGGAATGGTCCCGGTGTCCTGGCGCCTGGATCACGTGGGGATTATCGCGAGATGCGCCGAGGACGCGGCGCGCCTGCTCACGGCCATGTCGGGCGCCGACGGCCGCGACGCGCAAGCGCCTGACGTGGCCGCGCCCGATTACGCGGAAGCGTCCGCGCCGATGAAGCCGAAGCGGGCGTGCTTCTGGAAGGAGGATGTTCTCCCGCGGGCGAGCCGGGAGGTTGCCGAGAGAATCGAGAAGCGCGTGGCGGGCTTGAAGGCCGCAGGGGTGGACGTGGAGGAGGCGAGGCCGCCTGTGGACCTGGACGAGATGCACGCGGCGCATCGCATCATCATCCGGGTGGAGGCGGCTTCCTGGCACGAGGAGATGTTTTTGGAGAACTAGGCGGCCTACGCGCCCGTCATCCATGGAAACGTCGCCGCGGGCCTCATGGTTCCGGGGGTTCACTACGTGAACGCCCTGCGCTTTCGGGCGCGCTTCATTCAGAAGATGGAAGATTTTTTCCAGCGGTTCGACCTCGTCGTTCTGCCCGCCCACGTGGCTTGCGCCCCCATCGCCGAGGAATCGACCGGAAGCGCCCTGTTCAACGAGCCGTTCACGCAGGTCGGGTTTCCGGCCCTCACGCTGCCCGTGGGCCGGAGCGAGCGCCGTCTGCCCATCGGGATTCAACTGGGCGGCCGCCGATTCGGAGAGGCGACGCTTCTCGCCGCCGCGCGCTGGTGCGAGGCGGAACTGGGCTGGACGCCGCAGTTTCCGGATGATGCGCCCGAGGGACGCTGAGCCGCTTCAGGCGCGCTCATCCGCCCGGTTGCGATTATTGCCGCGCCGCCGCAAACTTCCTTGATTTTTTTCTTCGGGATGGTTTAGGATTTGCTCATACGGGCATTCTCATTGGGGAAATGGCGCGGCCCGAAGCGCCCCGCCGTTCGCGCGAGGACGGGGTAGAAATCGCGTTTTATGGCTGCGTTGCGGATGACGGCGGCGCGGAATCGCATGAAAATGCCGCCGCGTTGTGAAAAGTGAAGCGTCCTGACGTTGATTGCCGCGCAAGGGTTCCGGGAATCCTTTTGCCGCGCGGCGCCACCATTCACCAAGGGGGAAGAGCAGATGAACCACCTGAAAAACGCTGCGCTCGCAGCAGTCGCGTTCACGCTGGCGGTCGGCCTGTCTTTTTCGGGGGCTGAAGCCGCGCGCATCAAAACGTCGGTCGCCGGCGCCGGGCCGGGCGCCGCCGCCTACGTGATCTGGGGCGGCCTCGCCGCTCTGGTGTCGAAGGAATCGAAGATCGTGGAGATGAACAACCTCACCACGCGCGGGGCGGTGGAAGACATCCGCCTGATCGAAAACGGCAAGGCCGAATTCGCCCTGGGCGTGGCCACGCTCGTGCAGTTGGCGATTCAGGGCAAAAAGATGTTCAAGAAGCCTTACAAGAATCAATGCGGACTGGGCCCCGGCACGGTTTCCCAGTTCCACATCGCCGTGCGAAAGGACTCCGGCATCAAGACCATCGCGCAGCTCGACGGCAAGCGGGTGAGCTTCGCGCGCCGGGGCAGCAGCACCCACTTCATGACGCGCACCGTCGTGCAGCTCGCCGGCATCAAGGTGCGCGAGGAGAACCTGAACTGGAACGTGGCGGCGGACGCCGTGAAGGACAACCGGCTCGATGCCTTCACCATCCCGAATCCCGTTCCCTCGCCGGCCGTCCTGAAGCTGGCGACCTCGTCGCCCATCAACCTCCTTCCGGTGGACGGGAAGGTGGGCGACGGCCTTTTGAAGTCGAACAAGGCCTATTTCAAGACCGACATCGTGAAGGACGCGTACAACGGCGTCGACAAGCCGGTGCCCACCATCGGCTACGCCGCGTGGACCATCGTGGGATGCAACGTCCCCGCCGACGTCGTCTATGAAGTGGCGCGTATCAACTTCTCGAAAAAAGGCCGCGAGTTTCTCCTGAAAGTGCACAAGGGCTGGGCTTCCGGCTTCGCCATGGCGCCGGGACTGGATCAGATGGACGCCATCGGTATGAAGGTGCACCCGGGCGCGGCGCGGTACTGGAAGGAAGTCGGCTACAAGCTGCCCAACTGATAGACCACCGATCTTCGTCTTCGCCGGCCGGGGGAGTGATCTCCCGGCCGGCGCATGTCGGCGGAGTCCCTTGTCCTGCTGAGCGCGCCTCGGCCGGAATCCCGCCTCTCCTCCGGGGGATCATGCGTTGAGTTTTCGCCGCGTCATCGACAGAATCGGAAGCTTTCTCGGAGCGGGCCTCGCCCAGACGAGAACGCTGAGCGGCCCTTCCCTCTGGGTGCTGCGCGTGGTGGGCTTCACTTTCGCCGCGTATTTTCTCTTCGGCGCGGTGAACGGAAGCTTCACGCTCTTCGGCCCGAGGAGCCTGAAGCTGGCGCAGCTCGAGTTCCCGTACATCCCCTATTACGGAGAGCAGTTCTCCCTGCCCCTCTTCATCTGTTTTACGTCCGTTCTGACGTTTTTGCTGTATCCCTGCCGGGCGAATTCGCCCCAGGACAGACCCTCGGTCTTCGACGTTCTATGGTGCGTCCTCAGCGTTCTCGTGATGGTCGAGTTCATGTATTTCTACGACGATCGGGGCGCGAGGGCGGGCATCGTGGAGTGGAACGACGTGGTGTTCGGCTTCATGGCCGCGTGCCTCGTCTGGGAGACGTGCCGCCGCGTGCTCGGCCTGGTTCTGCCTATCGTCGCCATCGTCTTTCTGTTCTACGACTGGGCGGGCCCGATGTTCCCCGGCCTTCTGGCGCACAAGGGCGCCGAGTTCGGCTACGTGATGGGCTATCTCTACAGCCAGTCGGGCATTTACGGGGTGATCACCCGCGTCTACGCGCAGGTGGTGTTCATCTTCCTGATCTTCGGCGCGCTCCTCCAGGCCACGCGCGTGGGCGACGTGTTCGTCGATCTCGCCTTCGCGCTGGTGGGGCGCTTCAAGGGCGGCGCCGCGAAGGCGTCCGTCGTGTCGAGCGGCCTTGTCGGCTCCATCGTGGGCAGCGGGGCGGCGAACATCGTCATCACCGGAACCTTCACGATACCTCTCATGAAGCGCGGCGGGTTTCGCGCCACCTACGCCGCGGCGACGGAGGCGGTGGCCAGCATCGGGGGGCACCTGATGCCGCCCATCATGGCTTCCGCCGCCTTCATCCTCGCGGCGATGACCGAGACCCCCTACTACAAAGTCGCTCTCGTGAGCCTCGTGCCCGCGATGCTCTATTATTTGTCCGTCTTCATGTCGGTTCACTACTACGCGAGCAAAAACAACCTCCAGGGCCTGAGCAAGGAGGAGCTGCCCGACTTCTGGGGCGTGCTGAAAAAAGACGGGGTGCTGCTGCTTCCCATCACGCTGCTCATCATGCTCCTCATCCTTCAGTTCTCGCCGTTTTTCGCGGGCTTCTGGGCCATCGTCGCCGCCGTGGTGGTGAGCACGTTCAAGCAGAAATGCTGGTATCTTCTGGGTCTCGAGGCGGCCGTTTTCGCGGCGAGCATTCTCTACGGCGGCGACGCGGTGTATTTCTACGTGGCGCTCGCGTGCTTTCTGGCGTGGCGGCACGGGGAGGCGAGGCGCATCATGTCCGAAATCGGGGATGCGTTCGTCACCGGCTCCGTCAATTCACTCGTCATCGGCGCGACGGCCGGCGTGATGGGTCTCGTCCTCACCGGCGTCACGCATCCCGACCTGGCGCAGAAGATGACGGCCATCATCCTCTCCTATTCAAACAACATGCTCTTTCTGGCGGTGGCTCTCGTGGCGCTGGCCAGCTACATCCTGGGCATGGGGATGACGATCACGGCGAGCTACATCCTCATCGCCATTCTGGCCGGGCCGGCGCTCATGGACTTCGGCCTCTCCATGTTCACCGCGCACATGATCATTCTCTGGCTGAGCCAGGACGCCGCGCTCACGCCGCCCTTCGCCCTGGGCGCGTTCGTGGCCGCGGGCGTCGCGCAGTGCGACCCGATGAGAACCGGCTTCATCTCCCTGAAGCTGGCGAAGCCTCTTTACGTCGTGCCCCTTTTGATGGCCTACACGCCGATTCTGATCAACGGCCCCTGGAACGAGGTCATCCTCGTCTGGGCGAGCGCGGCACTGGGCTTCATCTGCACCTCGGCGGCACTGGAGGGCTACTTCCTTCGCCTGCTGACGGTGTTCGACCGCGTTCTCATGGGCGCGGCGGGGGTTGCCCTGTTCTGGAACGGCATCTGGATCAAGACGACGGGACTCGCCCTGATGCTCGCCTCAATCACCATGCAGTTGATGCGGCCGAAGGATTTCGCGTCCGCCGCGCCGCCCCTGGAGACGGAAGCGCCCAGGGGATAGCCCGATGCCGGGGAAGGGCGGCTCTTGGCCACGCGCGCGGCGGGAAGCGTTGAAATTTCAGCCCTGTTCTGCCGCAAGACGGCGATGTCCCTGAAGGAGAAGGCTTGCGGGCCGCGCGAAACGGCGGCGGCGCGAATTCCCCTCTCAAGCCAGGAAGAAGCCCCCGTTCACGTCGATGGTGACGCCGGTGACGTGGCGGGCGTCTTCCGAGACCAGAAAAGCCACGACGCCCGCGATGTCCTCGGGCGAGCCGATTCGTCCCAGGGGCGTGGCGGCCTCGGTTTTTTTCCTTTGCTCGTCGCTCATCTGCGCCAGGATGCGCTCGCTGCCGATGACGCCAGGCGCGATGGCGTTCACGTTGATGTTGAAGGGGCCGAACTCGCGGGCGAGGTGGCGCGTCAGGCCGATGACGGCGGCCTTGGAGCTCGAGTAGTGCGGCCCCTGGAGGACGCTGGCCGAGCGGCCCGCGACCGAGGAGAAGTTGACGATTTTGCCGGCCCTCTTCTCCTTCATGTGAGGCAGCGCCGCCCAGCAGGCGCGATAGACGCTTTTCACGTTCACCTCGAACATCCTGTCAAAAGCCTCTTCGTCGATTTCCAGCGCCGGCAGGGGAAGGCCTCCGCCGACGCAGTTGACGAGGCCGTCAATCGGCCCGCGCGTCCGAATCACCTCCTGAAAAGTCTTTTTCACCGCTTCGGGATCGAGCGCGTCGAGAGCCGCGGCGCTCGCGTCGCCGACCCCGCCCTCCTTGACGCGGCGGGCGGTGTCCTCGCGCGATTCCGCGATGTCCATGCAGATGACGCGCGCGCCCTCGCGCGCGAGCCTCAGCGCGCTCGCCTGGCCGATGCCCGCTCCCGCGCCCGTGACGATGATCGTTTTGCCCTCGAAGCGCATTCCATTTCTCCTTTGATGGAGTTTCTTCATGCTAGCCCAAGGCGGGATGATTTGTCTCCCGCCTCCCGAAACGCTTCCGAGACCGCGCGCAAGGTGATAGGTTGACGCCTCTGTCGAAGGCCGGGAATCTCCGTGATGAGAATGAGGATGACGCCGCGTTCGCCCGCGCGGCAAGCCCGAAAAGGTGAGGGGAAATGAAATTTTCGATTTTTTACGTGCTCTGCCCGCAGGAGGACGAATCGGAGGAGGACGCCTACGGGAGGGTGATGGAGCAATGCCAGGCGGCCGATGAGCTCGGCTATCACTGCGCCTGGTTCGCCGAGCATCATTTCTCCAAAGTGGGCATGTGCCCCGACCCGCTGCTCTGGTGCGCGGCGGTGGCGCAGAAGACGAAAAACATCCGCCTGGGGACGGCGATATCCATCATCCCCTTTCACGATCCGGTGCGCCTGGCCGAGCAGGCGGCGATGGTGGATTTGCTGAGCGGCGGTCGGCTGGAGCTGGGCGTGGGCCGGGGTTCTCAGCCCAGGGAGTTCAAGGCGTTCGGCGCGAAGCCGTCCGAGAGTAGGGGACGGCTCAAGGAGGGGCTGGAGATCATCTCCCGCCTCCTGGAGGGGGAGGAGGTGACGTTCGAGGGGGAGTATTACCGATGCAAGGACGCGCGGATTTTCCCGCGGCCCCTGCAAAAGCCGCGGCCTCCCATCTGGCTGGCTGGCACGAGTCCCGAGACCTATGCGTATGCCGGCGCCAACGGGTTCAAGGTCATGGCCTCGGCCGGCTTCAAGGGGCCGGAAGTCTACCGCGAGAAAATGAAGCTTTACGAGGAGGCGCTGGCGGCGGCGGGGGGAGACGTCTCCGGCATCGACTACGCCATGGTGCACCGCTTCTACGTCTGCGAGGACGAGGAGCGGGAGAACTGCCTGAACGCCTTCGAGCGTGGGCTTTCATCCTACCTGGAATATCGCGCCAAGGTGAACGAGGTCGATTTCCCGGAGGAAGAGGGAAGGCACCTTCAGCGAAACTGGAGCTACAAGCTCGACGTGCGCGAATTCCTGAACGGCGGCGGCGTCATCGGCTCCGTGGAGGAGAACGTCCGGGAGCTCCGCCGCCTGAGAGACGATTTCGGGCTGAACAGCGTGATTCTGGGGGTTTATGGCGACGGAATGAGGCACGATCAGTCTCTCAGACTTCTGGAGAGATTCGCCAAAGAAGTCGCCCCCGCCGTGGCTTGACGCGCCGCCGGCGTCGGGCGTTTTCGGGCGCGTCGGTTTCGTTCGCGCCGAAGACTCGGGAGGTGTCCGCATGGCCTATGTGTTCGACTGGGACGACGGCGAGAAACTGGAAATAAGGGACGTAGCCCTGCCCCGGGGCTGGAGGATTCTGGCCGACCCCCGGAATGCGGGTTCGCAAAAACTCAGCATGGGCAACCAGGATATTCCCGTCGGCGGCGGCATCCCCCGGCATTTTCACGAAAAAGAGGAGGAAATCCTGTTTTTCCATGAAGGGCGGGGCGAGGTGGAAGTGGACGGCGAGGCCTTTCCCGTCAAGGCGGGCATGAGCGTTTTTCTGCCCGTGGGCGTCCCGCACGGGCTGAGGAACACGGGCGACGCTCCCCTCAAGCTGCTCTGGGTGTTCTCACCGCCGGGATACGAGGACGTCTTCCGTCAGATGGCCGGGCTGAGCAAAGACCACGGGGAGTTCGAGAGGACGCGCCCGCCGCGCGAATAAACCGGCGGAGGCGCGAGGAAATCCTGATGGCGCGCAGAGAATGAGGCGCGCGCTGGATGGAAGAGAATCCGGAGCCCGCCACCCGTCGGGTTCGGCGCATGGCTCAAGACCAAATGAGCCGCCGGGAAATGTCCCCTGGGGGCGGTCGCGGCCGGCTTTTACTTCCCGGGCTTCAAGTCGATTTTTTCGATCCAGTAGTATCGAGAGAGCGTTCTCGCGTCGGAGGGCGTGACGGCAACCAGTTCGGCGGTCGAGCCCTTCACGCCACGCATCCCGCCCAGCGCCTGATAGATGCGGATATGAAACTCCTCCGGCGGGAATTTCGAGGTGATCAGGAGATCGACCCTGCCCGGGCTCTCCGCCAGACGCGCCTTGAGCGCGGGGGTGAGGCGCGAGGGGCCCGTCACGTAGCCGTATCCGTAATACAGCCCAAGCAGAAGGATGCAGACGGCCAGGAACCGCGCGGTGGGATGGCGGCTCCAGCGGCGCCGGCCCGAAGCGCTTCCCGGAGCGGGTCTCGCGTCATCCTTCATTTTAGGACGGCCTCCACACCATGCCCCATCGCTGGATGGTCCACTTCTCCAGGGGGATGAGAAGGAGCCGGTCGGTGATCATCCAGATGACGGCGATGACGAGAACCCCGAGAAACACCTCCTCTATCTTGTATTCGGCGGCGGAGACGAAGATCATGAAGCCGAGGCCGCTGTCGCCGCCTATCATCTCCGCGGCGATGAGGGCGCGCCAGCCGAAGCCCATGCTCATGCGGACGCCGGTGACGATGCTGGGCAGGGCGCCGGGGACGTAGACCTGGGAGATGATGGCCCACCTTCCGCCGCCCAGCGTCATGACGGAGTTTTCATAGACCCGGGGCACGCCCCGCACCCCCAGAAGCGTGTTGAAGAATACGAGCCAGAAAACGGTGTTCAGCAGGATGAACAGCGTCGTGAGCCAGCCGGTTCCGAACCAGACGATGGCGAGGGGCACCCAGGCGATGCCCGATATGGCGTTGGCGAACACGCCGATGGGTTCGAGCGCGTGGGCGAAGCGGCGGCTCATGCCCGCCAGCACCCCGCAGGCGATGCCGAAGGGAATGCCGATGACGAGGCTCAGCCCCACGCGGCCCAGGCTCGAGAAAATGTGATTGGTGAACATGCACTCATACTGCATGGAGAGCGCGCCGCCCAGACCCGCGCAGCCCTCGGAGAGCGTGTAGATCGCCTCCCGGATCGCCGCCATGGGCGGGATGAAGACGGGCGGGAGCCACGCAAGGACGGTGTTCATCCGCCACAGGACGAGCAGGACGATGAAGGGGATGGACCCCAGCAGGATCTTGCGCAGCCTCTGGCGTCCGAAGCGCTTTTGCAGTCCGATGGCCGCCGCCCGGAGGACGTTCATCGCTGCACGAGTCCCCATCTCTGAATGGTATCCGCCTCGATGGGACGCAGGGCGAAGCGGTCGATCATGATCCAGATGGCGCCGATCAGGATCATCCCGAGAATCACCTGGGCGGTGAGGTCCGCGTCCTGCGAGGTGAAGATCATCCAGCCCAGTCCGCGTCTGCCGGCGAGCATCTCGCCCGCGATGACCGCGCGCCAGGCGTAGCCGATGCCCAGCCGCGCGCCGGTGGCGATGTGGGGCATGGCGCTCGGGATGAGCGCGTCCTTCACGATTCGCAGACGCGACGCCCCCAGGGTGCGCAGGGCGTTCACCAGAATCACGGGGGTGCTGCGCACCCCCGTCAGGACGTTGAAGGCGATCGGAAAAAAGCAGGTATAGAGGATGACGACGAACACGGTCTTTTCGCTGTTGCCCCACCAGACGACGATGATGGGAAGGATGGCGATACCGGAAATGGATTGGAAAAAGTTCATGATGGGATAGAACATGTCCGACACCGTTCGGTTGAGGCCCAGAGCGATTCCGAACGGGATGCCCAGTCCCAGGCCGATGGCGCTGCCGATGAGGAGACGCCACAGCGTCTGCCCGATGTAGTTGGGCAGCAGGCCCTTCCAGATGACGTCGTGGGAAGAGAGGACGACCGAAAGCGGCGAGGGGAGATAGCGGCCCGGGTTGGGGATGATCCGCGAGAGGATGGACCACAGGATCAGAATCCCCAGAATGAGAAGCGCCAGCTCGACGCCGCCCCCCTTGACGAATCTCCTCCAGCGTCCAGGGCGCGCCGCTCTTCCGGGCGTCCTCTCGCTACTCCTCCTCATCGAATACCTCTTCGCGCACGAGGCGGAGGATTTCATCGCGGGGTTCGGTATAGGCCTTCTCGGAGAGCAG
Organism: bacterium; assembly: GCA_965242545.1. Classification (GTDB taxonomy): domain Bacteria; phylum UBA8248; class UBA8248; order UBA8248; family UBA8248; genus Bin107. Next base: position 1,534,784 of record OZ251456.1, on the reverse strand, counting down.
CTCCTTCCAGACGCGCTTCTCGCGCGGAACCTCGATTTTCACGGTGGCTTTCAGCCTTCCGGGGCGGCGCGAGAAGATGAAGCACCGATCTCCGAGAAACGCGGCTTCGTCCACGTTGTGCGTGATGAAGAGAATCGTCTTTTTCGTGGCGATGGCGATGCGGTTCAGTTCCTCCTGAAGGGTGATTCTCGTCTGCGCGTCCACGGCGGCGAAGGGCTCGTCCATCAGCATCACGACGGGGTTGGCGCACAGCGTGCGCGCGAGCGCGCAGCGCTGCTTCATGCCGCCCGAGAGCTCGTGCGGATAGCGATCTTCAAAGCCCGACAGGCCGACCAGATCGATGAATTCCTGAACGCTTCTTTCTCTCTCGCCTTTCGGGATTCCCTGAATTTCGAGGCCGTGGCCGATGTTTCTCGCCACGGAGCGCCAGGGGAGAATCGCGTGTTCCTGAAAGACCACACCGCGGTCCGGCCCCGGCCCTCGCACCTCCCTGCCGTCAACCCGGACGCTGCCCTCGGTGTGGGGGAGAAGGCCCGCGAGGATGTTGAGCAGCGTGGTCTTTCCGCAGCCGCTCGGCCCGACGACGGCCGAAAATTCGCCGTCCTCCACCGAGAGGCTCACCCGGTCAAGCGCGTGAACGTCCTCTCCCGTGTATTCGTCCGGATAATGGTGCGAAAGTTCCTCGACGATCAGTTTGGCCGGCATGGTGTCCCGCTTTCTTTCCAGGCGCAATCCGCGCCCCGGCGGCGACCGGGGCGCGGATGCGGGAGGGGTTCGGCTAGTTCAGGTCCTTGAACCATTCCGGATGCTCTTTCATCGTCCGGTTGATGAACTGGAAGTCGAAGTATTTTTTGGGGTCGTATGGACGCTTCATCTTTTTCTGGGCGATCAGCTGCTTCACCGAGAAGTTGAAGGCCTTGAGCGTGTTCTCGCCCAGGCGCGGATCGTAGGTCCACCATTTGATGGTGCGCTTGATGAGGGCGGCGTCCATGCCGCGAACGTAGCGGGCGCCGATTTTCGCCACCTCGTCCCGGTTCTTCGGGTTCCGCACGTAGGCGGCCGACTCGGACATGCCGTTGACAAACGACTGGGTCGCCTTCATGTCCTTGTAGACGCGCTCCGGCACGCCGTGCATTCCGGCGCAGAAGCAGACGTAGTCGCCGCCCCGCGCGACGAGGGAGGAGCCCTTCACCTTGTCGGTCATGCGGGTGAGGTAGGGCTCCCACGCCACCATGGCGTCCACGCCGCCGGAATCGAACAGGGAGACGAGGCTCGGAGGACGCACGTTGATGCGGCGAACGCCGCCCACGCCGATGCCGCTTCTGTTCAGCAGGGTGCGGAGATAGAGGTCGCCGGTGGAGCCGAAGGTCGCGCCGATCTTCTTGCCCTTGAGGTCCTTGATGCTCTTGATGCCCGCGCCGGGGCGGACGGCGATGCCCACCATCTCGTCGGTGGTGGATTTCTTGTAGGAGCCGCCCACGTAGCCCACGACGCCGCGCACCCGGATGCCGCGCTCGAGCGCCGCCGGCAGGTTGGTGAACGCGGCGGGGGCGAAGTCGATTTGCCCCGCCTTGAGGGACTTGGTGAGCTGGGCGCCCGTGTTGCGCACGACGACCTTCGCGTCCAGCCCGTTTTTGGCGAAAAAGCCCTTATCCACGCCGACGAAGACGATCAGGCCGCCGGTGTTGCTGGCCGCGCCGAGGCGAAGCGTGGGCGCCGCGGCGGCGGGCGCCGCCGCCGAGAGGCCGAAGGCGACGCCGACGGCCAGGGTGATGCGAGCGAGATTTCTTTTCATAGCGAACCTCCGGAAGTTCATTATGAGAGAAAGTGACTCCGGCGGAAGGATGCGCCGGGCCGTGAATGGTCGATGGCTTCACATCGGGCGTTTCCGGATTTGCGTTTTCGCTGAAGAATTTTCCGGACGCTTCTCCTCTCGTATCTTTGAGCCTCTTTCGAGCGGAGCGCTCCGCCATGCGCCTCTTCCGTCTCAGTCCCCGCCCGCCGCCCGCGCGATGGGCGTGTCCTCGCGGTTGCCCCATTCCTTCCAGGAGCTCATGTAGTTTCGCGCCCTGGGGTAGTCCAGCAGCCTCAGGGCGAAATAACCGTGCGCCGCGCGGTAGCCCGTCTGTCAGTAGGCGGTCACCTCCTTTTCCGGCGTAATTCCCAGCGCCTCGAACTGCGCTCGTAACTCGCCGGCGGGCTTCATCTCGCCCTCGGGCGTGAGGTGCGCCAGCCATTCCTGCCAGACGGCGCCCGGAATGACGCCTCCTCTCTTCGCGAGAACGCGCCGCGCCTCCCATTCCTCCATCGAGCGGGTGTCGAGCAGAACGTGGTTGTCGTCTTCGATGGCGCGCATCACGTCCTCCCGCGTGGCCAGCCGATGCGGCTCGAACGCCATCTCGAAAGCGGCGGGGCGGGGAACCTCGGCGTCGCGCGTCGTCTCGAAGCCCGCCCGCTCCCAGGCGCCGTAGCCGCCGTCGAGCATGTGGACGTCCTTGTGCCCGAAAAGCTCGAGCATCCAGAACCCTCGCGCGCTCGTGTTGCCTGCGATGTCGTCGTAGAAGAGGATGGCGTTCTCGAACGCCACCCCCCGGTTTCCCAGCAGGAACGCCCACATGCTGAAAAAGTTTCTGAGCGTCGCCTCGCCGGAATCGTCGCTGTTCACGCCGTAGACGTTGAAATGGCGCGCGCCGGGGATGTGCCCCATCGCGTAGCGCTCGCCGGGACGCGCGTCGATGATCCTCAAATTCGGGTCGCCCATGCGCTCTTTCAGCTGCGCGGGCGACCAGAGCAGGTCGGGATTCGCGTAGCCTTTCGGGTTTTCGTCCGGCATCCCTCGTCCTCCCTCGGCTAGTCGGTCCAGAAGCCGCCGTTCACGTCCACCGCCTCGCCGTTGATGTGGGCGGCCTCCTCGCTCGAAAGAAACAGGACGGTCTGCCAGACGTCCTCGGGCGTCGTGAGCCTGCCCATGGGGTGGGCGCTCGCGGCGTTCGCCAGCATCTCGGGCGGCGATTGAAAATGGAGTCCCGTGTCGGCCGGGCCCGGCTGTATGGTGTTGATCGTCACGCCCGTCCTGGCGAGTTCGCGCGCGAGGTTGAACGTCATGGCGAGCAGCCCCGCCTTGGCCGCGGCGTAGGTGAGGTTCGGGCCGATGCCCCCCATCTTGCCCGCGATGGAGGCGAAGCTGATGATGCGCCCCGCGTCCGAGGCCTTCAGCGCCTCGATGGTTTCCTGGATGCAGAAATAGGGCGCCAGCAGGTTCACGCCCAGCACGGAGTCCCAGTCCTCCTCCCCGAGCTCGAGCGGCGGGCGAATCGGCATGTAGCCCGCCACGTTGGCAAGCACGTCGCAGCCGTCGAGCCACTCGAGCGCCTCCCGCATGGCGGCGCGGAGGGCGGCCAGGTCGGTCAGGTCGCAGGGACGCTTGAAGAGGCGGTCGGAGGGGCCGTCAATGGCGTCGAAGGCGGGGCCTTCCCTGTCGGTGGCGAACACCCTGGCGCCGGCCTCCAGATAGGCTCGCAGGATGCGGCTTCCCATGGCGCCCGCCGCGCCCGTGAGGATGATCTTCTTGTCCTGGAACTCAAAACGAATCGGCATCTCGTCGCTCCGGTCCTGGTGGCTTCGGGATGGTCTGAAAATTCATCGCCTCGTTTCCGATGCGGCGCATGATACCCCACAAGCCGAAAGGGAGAAAGCGCGGAAACCCGACCCGCCGCCCGACGCCGGGCGGCGGGTTTTCTCATGTAATTTTGGGGGTTTTGTTTCGTCTCCGGAGTTGTTATAGTCAAGGCATCGAACAAGAGGGACATCCGCTCCGCATTTCGTCGAATCCCCAAGGATCCGGCGGGCGCGGCGATGGATTGCATTGAAATATCGACTTTGAGGCTGAAAACGCCCTGCGGCGTTCCTCTGGACGCCGCGCGAGAGGGAGGAGGCTCCATGACAGATCTCGCGTACGTCGGGAAAAGCGTTCCGCGCGTGGACGCGCCGGAAAAGGTGACGGGCCGCGCCATGTACACCCTCGACCTTCTCCTGCCCCGGATGCTTCACGGAAGACTGCTGGGAAGCCCCGTCCCCCACGCGCGAATCAGGAGCATCGACGTCAGCCGCGCCGAGAAGCTGCCCGGCGTCAAGCTCGTGATGACGGCGAAAGACGTACCCGACGACGTGGTCTGGGGCGTGGTGCCCGTCTGCTACGACCAGCGTCCCCTCGCCACGGACAAGGTTCGCTTCGTGGGCGACTCGGTGGCGGCCGTCGTGGCGATCTCCGAGGATGCGGCGCTGGAGGCACTCGACCTCATCGACGTGGACTACGAGGAGCTGCCCGCCGTGTTCGACCCGTTCGAGGCCATGCGGGAGGGCGCGCCGGTGCTGCATGAGGGGCATCCGGACAACGTCGCCTTCATCAAGCACATGGAGTTCGGCGACGTGGACCGCATGTTCGACGAGGCCCACCACGTGAGCGAGATCTCCACTTCCTCCTCGCGCCAGATGCACGGCTCCTTCGAGGCGCACGTCTCCATCGCCGAGTGGTCGCAGAGTGGTGATCTGACGGTCTACAACTCCTCGCAGTGTCCGAGCCTTTCGAGCCAGTATTTCGCCAAATGCCTGAAGATTCCCGAAGCGAAGATTCGCGTGGTGACGAACTACGTGGGCGGGGGATTCGGCGGAAAGGCGACGAGCAAGTTCAACATCGACTTCCTCTCCATCATCGCGGCGAAAAGGCTGGGCCTCCCCGTAAAATTCTACTACACGCGCGAGGAGGAGTTCCTGCTCGGCACCCACCGCACGAAGCAGTTCCACACCTTCCGAATCGCCACCGACAAGGAGGGGATGCTCCTGGCGCGCGACGTGAAGATGGTGGTGGAGAACGGCGGCTACTCCGACTACGGCCCGGTGGTGGGCGCCATCACGGCGCACATGGGGGGGAGTCTCTACAACTACAAGGCCTATCGCCATCACGCCGACGTCGTCTATACCAACGTGCCGCCGGGCGGCGCGATGCGGGGGGTGGGCAACGGCGGCTATTCCTTCGGCTCCGAGGTCGCGATGGAGAAGCACGCCGAGGAAATCGGCATGGATCCGGCGGAATTCCGCGTCAGGAATTTCGTGCGAAGGGGCGACACCACCATCATCGGCGCCAAGATTACGAGCTGCGGCGTCTCCGAGTGCGTTCGGGAGGCGGTCAAGCGCGTGCCCTGGCGCGAGAAGCGGGAGCGCGCCAACGGCGGCGGAAAGAGGCGCGGCTACGGGCTGAGCGCGGCGGTTCACTTCACCGGCGCGCGCGCGATGGGGCCGGAGACGGCCGGCGCGTTCATCAAGATGAACAAGGACGGCACCGTGCAGCTGCTCTCGGGCACCATCGAGATGGGCAACGGCTCGGACACCACGCTCGCGCAAATCTGCGCCGAGGCGCTGGGCGTTCGCGTGGAGGACGTGCGGATCATCAACGGGGACACCTCGGTGAACCCCTACGGATGGGGGGTGCGCGGAAGCCGGACGACGACCATCGACGGCCAGGCCACGCGCCTGGCGGCGCTCGAGGCGAGGAACATGCTCTTCAAGGGCGCGGCGGAACTGCTCGAGTGCAGCCCGAACGACCTGGACGCGCGCGAGGGCAGGATTTTCGTCGAGAGCTCCCCCGAGCGGCAGGTGACCCACTCCGAAGCCTACATGAAGATCTACGACAAGGAGGGCAGCGAGGCGGTCTATACGGCGTCCTCGTATGATTCGCCGAGCGAGACGCCCGACCCCGTGACGGGCTACGGCAACTGGTCCGCCGCCTACGCCTACGGCGCCAAGGTGGCGGAGGTGGAGGTGGACCCCGAAACCGGCGCGATCGAGGTGTTGCGCGTCATCAGCGCGAACGACGTGGGAACCGTCGTGAACCCGGCGGGGGCGCAGGGCCAGCTCGAGGGCGGCGCGCTCATGGGCGTGGGCTACGCCATGACGGAGGATTTTCAGGTCGAGGGAGGCCAGCCCGTGAACGCGAACTGGCTCGACTACAAGCTGCCCACGACCCAGGATTTGCCCGAGCTCGAAGTCGTGCTCATCGAGACGGAAAACCCCTCGGGCCCCTACGGCGCGAAGGGGCTGGGAGAGATGGCGCAGCTGGGAACCTCGGCCGCGATAGCGAACGCGGTGCATGACGCGGTCGGCGCGCGGATCGCTTCGCTGCCGATAACGCCCGAGAAGGTGCTGGCCGCCCTGAAAGAGAAAAACGGCGCCTAGCGAGGGGAGGGGAGAAAAAAATGGCATTTCGGCATTTGCCCGCGAACAGCGTGGAGGAGACCCTCGCCGCCATGAAGGAGCACGGCGAGGACGGGAAAGTGTATGCCGGCGGCGTCGCCCTCTCGATTCTGATGAAATCGCGCGTCTATGAACCCGAAACGCTGATAGACATCGCGGGGACGGCGGGAGAGCTGGATTTTATCGAGGAGAAGGAGGGCGGCGGCATCCGGATCGGGGCGATGACGGTGCATCGCAAGCTCGAGACCTCCCCCCTCGTTCAGGAGCGCTTCCCCCTGCTCGCGGAAATTTTCCACAACGTGGCGACGATTCGCATCCGGAGCCAGGGGACGGTGGGCGGAAATCTGTGCTTCGCGGAGCCGGCGTCCGACCCGCCCGGCGCGTTTCTGGTCCATGAGGCGCGCATGAAGACCAGAAAGGCGGACGGCGGGGAGCGGGTGATTCCCGCGACGGAATTCTGGACGGGATATTACGAGTGCGCCCTGGAGGAGGGAGAACTCCTGTGCGAAATCGAGGTCGATCCGCTGCCCGACGGCTTCCGGACGGCCTGCACGCGCTTCACCACGCGCTCGAAGGAGGACAAGCCCTGCGTGTCCGTCTCCGTCGCCGTTCTCACCGAGGAGGACGGCGAGACGGCGAAAGAGATGAGAATCGGACTGGGGGGCGTGGAGGCGGTGTTCAGGCGCCTGACGGCGGCGGAGGAGGGACTCCGGGGCGGGAAGCTCGCGCCGGAGAACATCGACGCCGTTCTCGCGGGCGCGCTGGACGACCTCGAGCCCCTGAGCGACATCCGCGCGAGCGGCGATTACAGGAGGCAGGTGACGCCCGTCCTCGTCCGGCGAACCATTCTCAAGGCGCTGGGCGCGTCCTGATCCGCTCGCTCAGGCTTTTCGCTCTTTCCTGAATCCGCAAGACCGTGCCCGGGGATATGGAAGGAGGGAGCGGCGTCCCGCCGCTTGCGCCGTTCCCGGGTTTGTGTTAGGTTCCCTTCACCATAAGCGCTCGCAGGGGTGGCTATTCCGTTCTTCGGAGGGAGACAAGGATGAAGAGGAATCGAAACAATCGTGTCGGAGCCGCAATCCTGGGCCTGGCGGCGGCGTTCGCGTTTTCCGCGGCGCCGGCCCACGCGGGAGAGCTCGACGACCTGAAGAAGCAGGTTCAGACGCTCATGAAGCGGATCGAGCAGCTGGAAGCCAAGGAAAAGAAGATGGAGGCCGCGCAGAAGGCGCTGGCGGAGTCCCAGAAAAAGGCCTTGGCCGTGGGCGACGTCCCGGGTTCCTGGAAGATGCCGGGGAGCAACACGTCGGTCTCCTTCAGTGGCTACGTCAAATTCGACGCGATCTACGACTTCAACAAGGATCTGGGCGATTCCTTTGAGGCGTACGGCGATATTCCCTGGAAGGCAAGGAGGACGATCGGCAGAAAGCCTCCTTTCACGCCCGCCAGTCCCGCATCCGGTTCGACAGCCTGACGAAGACGGACGCGGGCGATCTGAAAACCCGGATCGAAGGCGACTTTTTCTATCACGGCGGCAAGCCTTACCGCCTGCGCCACGCCTACGGGTCGCTGGGTCCCGTGCTCGCCGGCCAGACCTGGTCGATTTTCATGGATGAGGATACCTACGCCGACACGGTCGATTTCGGAGGGCCGGTGGGCATAGTCTCCTCGCGGCGGCCGCAGTTGCGCTACACCTGGTCGATGGGCAAGACCCTCACCGGTCAGGTCGCGTTCGAGGATCCCGAAGGCCCGACCATCCTGAAGAGCGGCGGGAGCGCGTCCTCCCAGGATCGCCTCCCGAACTTCCTGGCGGCGCTGCGCTTTCGGCCGGGCTGGGGCGCCCTCAACGTGAGCGGCATGTTGGGAGAGGTTCGCTACAACGATCAGGCGAGCAAAACCGAGGACACCCTGACCATCTCCGGTCTCCACCTCGGCGGGCACCTCAATTTGGGCGACAGCACCAAACTGCTGGGAACCTTCAACGTCGGCAAAGGCGGCTTGGCGGGGTATTTGATCGGCGGGGGACCCGCCGCCACGCTGGACGCGAACGACGAGTTGTCGGCCGTGGATTCCATGGGCGGCTTTTTCGGCCTGACGCATAAGTGGACCGCCAACGTGGGGTCGGGCCTCTACTACGGCTGGGTCGAGCACGACTACGACGAAAGCGTCAAGACGACGTTCGCAGACAATCATGCGGAGCTCCGGACGCTCCACGTCAACTTCTGGTGGACTCCCGCCTCCAAGGTGCGGATCGGCCTGGAGCTCATCAAGGGCTGGCGCGAGACGAACGGAGGCGAGGAGGGCGACGCCACCCGCGCGCAGATGGGCATCCAGTACAGCTTCTAGCTCCCAAGAGGGAAATTTTTCAGGAGCCGCTCGTCCGCGTTCCGCGGGCGGGCGGCTCTTTTTTTTCGCGGCGGAAAACTTCACGCGGCGATGGTTTTCTATCGCTCCTTCGCTTTCTTCTTTTCATCTCGCGCGGCGAGAAAATCCGCCTCCAGATTCGAGAGCGCGTCGGCGACGCATCGCGCCAGCTCCCTGCGGGCCTCTTTTCCGCCTCTCGCCATCGGCGGGATGACCTCGCCCACGCGAATGGCGAGAGACGGGTTGAGGATTCCCCTCGGGCTGATCAGGGAATTCGACCCCTCGACGTAGACCGGAAGCACGGGGGCGCGGCTCATGGAGGCGAGAGCGCCGACCCCTTCCTTCATCCCCGCCTCGCCCATGGAGTTCACGATGCCGCCCTCCGGGAAAATCACCACCGCCCCGTTCAACCTCAAAAGCCGCAGCGCCGTCCGGAAGGTGCTGGCGCGCGCGGTTTCCCTGTCCACCGGGAAGGCGCCGAAGAAGGTGATGAGCCTGGCGAACAGGGGATTCCTGAAGAGTTCCCGCTTCGCCATGTGATGCACCCGCCGCGGCAGGAAGGAGGCGAGGATGACGGGGTCGAGGTAGCTGCGGTGGTTCGAGGCGACGATGAGGGGGCCGTCGGCGGGCGCGTTGCTCATCCCGTGAACCTCGACGCCGCCGTAAGCGAGGCGAAAGCCCGCCCGGAAAATTTTTTTGAGCCAGGGCGGCTGGCCGGTCGACGGCAGGGCGGACGGATTCGGCGCGCTCATCGAGGCGTTCCCGGCGTCTTTTTCGCGCGCTCCCGCCCGTTCGAGGCGAAGGCGCGCCGCCCGGGCCTGAAATTCATGGTTTCTCTCCTCATCCCTTGCGCTTCGTCAAAATGAAAGCCCCGTCCCTTTGGAACCCCCGAAGGGCGGCGTCTCTAGCCGGAATCGCGCCGGTGGCGCTCCTGCGCGCGCCACACCTTGCCGAAGGCGTGGATGACGTCCTCCGCGGTGATGATGCCCAGGAGTTCGGTCGGATCCTCGCGGCTCACCACGGGCAGGCGGGAGATGCGCCTGTCGCCGAGCTTCGCCATCACCGAATCGAGCGATTGGTCCGGATGAGCGTGCATGATGTATTTCTTCCGCGCGATCGCCGGAAGATTCTCGTCCAGGGCGCCGGCGGCCTCCGCCTGGCGGAAGTCGTAGTTGCTCGCCATGCCGCAGAGCTTCCCGCGCGCGTCCAGGACGGGGAAGCCGGAGATTTCGCTCCCCTTCGTTCGCGCCATCGCCTCCGCTATCGTGATGTTCGCGGGCAGGGCGACGACGTCCCGGACCATGGCGTCCGACACGTGAATCTCGTGCAGGAGGTGTTCGGTCTCGTAGTCGGGCAGCGCGACCCCGTCCTGCGAGGAGAGCGCGCTGTAGATCGGCTCCGGGTGCAGACGCTTCGCCAGCCCCAGGGAGATGGCGTTGGCCGCCATGAGCGCGAGGATGATGTTGTAGTCCTGCGTGAGCTCGAAGATGATGAGCACCGAGGTCATGGGCGCGCGGATGACGGCCGCGAACGCCGCGCCCATGCCCACGAGCGCGTATCCGCCCGGATGCGCCGCGAAGCCGGGGAAGGCGATCTCGGCGACGGCCGCCACGGAGCCTCCGGCCATGGCGCCCAGGAAGAGGGTGGGCGCGAAGATGCCGCCCGATGAGCCGGTGCCGTAGGAAATCACGGTGGCGGCGAGCTTGAGCAGGAGCAGAGCCAGAAGAAGGGGCAGGGCGTAGCCGTTCGTGAGCGCCTTGCTCACGGCGGGATAGCCCACGGCGAACACCTCCGGAAACCCGACGCCGATGACGCCGACCGCCAGGCCGCCCAGCCCGGTGGCGAGAACCGCCCTGAACCCCCGCAGACGCTTCCATCGCGCGCGCGTGAGCAGCACGCCTTTGATGAACGCCACGCCGGTGAGCGCGCAGACCACGCCCACCAGGGCGTAGAGGAGCAGCTCCGCCGGGCTGTTCAGGGAATAGGCGGGCACGGAGAACACGGGTTCATTGCCCAGGATGGCGCGCGAGACGACGGAGGCGGAGACGGCGGCGAACACGATGGAGCCGAGCACCCGCGCGTTCAGGTCGCCCACCAGTTCCTCCAGCGTGAAGGTGACGGCCGCGATCGGCGTGTTGAACGCGGCGGCGAGGGCGGCGGCGCAGCCCACGGGAACGAGTGCCTGCACGCGCTGTCTTTTCAGGGAGAAGACTTCGCCGATCCAGCTCGCCGCGCCCGAGCAAATCTGCACGGTGGGACCCTCGCGCCCCAGGCTCGACCCCGAGCCGATGTTGAGCGCCCCGATGAGGAATTTCCCCATCCACACGCGCTTCTCGATGTGGCCGTTGTGGGCGACGTAGGCGATTTTCGTCTGGGGGATGCCGCTGCCCCGCGCCTCGGGCGCCAGGTATTCGAGGAAGAGGGCGGAGAGAAAGGCGCCCGCGGCGGGCGTCAGCGCCACCCAGTACCAAGGGCGGTGAATCTCGGAAAGGTCGTGCGAGCCGAAGAGAAGCAGGTGCGTCCAGCCGATGGCGAGGTGAAAGAGGACGGCGACGAGGCCGGCGATCGCTCCCACGATGATGGTGGTGAAATAGAAGATGCCCTCATCGGAGAATTCAAAATGGAGCAGCCAGCCGAGGAGCCGTATGCGAAAATTTTTCCAGCTCAAGACGCTTCACCCATGCCGAACCATCCGCGCGCGGCGCGGATCAGCCTGCGGGGACTCCCGTCGGATGAGGGCCAACGGGGGGATGCGGGGCGGGGTCGATTCCCTCCCGGCGAAGGCGGTTCTCATACCATCGCTGCTTGATGCCGTTGGCGTCGTCCATCTCGGCCAGGTCGCAGAATATCTCGATGCGGTGGCCGTCGGGGTCGCAGAAATACATGGCCCTGTTCTCTCCCCAGGTGCCGTCGCCCTCCGGGTGGGTGGGGCTGTGCACGAGAGGGCCGCGCACGATTTTGACGCCCCGCTCGATCAGCCATTCCTCCCAGGCGAGGAACGCCGCCCGGTCTTTCACCCGAAGCGCGAAGTGATGCAGCCCCAAATCCTTGACGGGGCCCTGATCGTCGGTTCTGAGGCGCGCGAGCTCGGGCTGCGGGCCCATGTGATATACTAGGTTCAAATCGTGATGAAGCGCGGAACACCGCAGAAAGCAGAGGCCCATGCTGAGGCCGGGGTGTTCGCCGGGATCGTGCCGCTCCGTGAGGGTGAAGCCGAGAATCCCGGTGTAGAATCGGAGAGATTCCTCAATGTCCGACACCTTGATGGCGACGTGCTGAACTCTCTCAAAGGACGCTTCCGGTCTGGGCATGGTGACGGTCTCCTTTGTTCGCGCGACATGGAGATATTAGCGCAACTTTCGGGAAGGACAAACGCCCGGCGTTCGTTTTGAGGGAAAAAGAGGCTCGGGAAGGTCGCTTCGAGGGCTGCGCGCGCCGTTTTCAGTCCCGGAGGAGGCCGGTTTCGCGCCGGAGCGCGATCATCCGGCGGCGGATATATGATTCAGCGAGGACGTCGAAAGGCTTTTTTGATGCGGCATCGGCTTTATATCTGACGTCGGGCGGCGGGGACGCGCCTTCTCGCCGCCGCATTCAAAAGGAGCTTCAGCCGTGAGCATGAAAGTGGGAGTGGTGGGTCTGGGCGTCATGGGCGGCGCGTTTTCGGGCCACATGCTGGACGCCGGTATGGAGGTGGCGGGCTACGACCCGCTTGACGCGATGTTCGGAAAATTCGAGGGGAAGGGGCTGCGCCGCGCCTCCTCGCCGGCGGACGCCGCGCGGGACGCCGACCTGGTGATGACCTCGCTGCCGAACTACGTGGTCGTGGAAGAAGCGGTGCTGGGAGAGGGGGGCGTTCTGGAGGGGCTCGCCTCCGGCGGCGTCATCGCCGACATGAGCACGGTTCCCCCGAAATTCTCCAAGTCCATGGCGGAGAAGACGGGCGAGAAGGGCGTCCACTGGCTCGATTGTCCGGTGAGCGGAGTGGGCAAGCAGGCCGCCGTGAAGGATTTGGTGGTGATGTCGGCCGGCCCCCGCGCCGCTTTCGAGAAGGCGAAGCCCGCCTTCGACGCCATCGGCAAGAAGACGATTTTCGTGAGCGAGCAGAACGGGCTCGCCGCCCAGCTGAAGCTGGTGGTGAATCTGGTGCTGTTCATCAACATGGCGGGGGCGAGCGAGGGACTCACGCTCGGCCTGAAGGCGGGGATACCGACGGACGTCATGCTGGAGACGCTGCGCTCGGGGGCGGCGGGCTCCAACGTTCTCGACGTTCGGGGCGAGGACATGCTGGCCGGCAATTTTCCCGAATCTGGCCCGATATGGATCGTCCTGAAAGACCTCGAATGCGCCATCGAATCCGCCAAAGATCTCGACGTGCCCGTGCCGCTCGGAGGATTGCTGGAGCACCTCTACATGGCCCAGAGAAGCAAGGGTAGACAGCATGAGGACGGGAGCTCGATATTCCGGATTTACAAGGAACTGGCCAACATTTCATGAGGTTGCAAGGCCGCTTCGGGGAGACGCTCCCTGAAGCCGGGCTTCGCTCAAGAGAAACCTGGATTTTACATGGAATTCACGGACTTTGGGAGAATTTTCAAGAGGATGATGCCGGCAAGTGAGCGATATTTTACTTTGAGTTTTTCTTTCAAATCGCTGAAATATAAAGAATTGTAATTTCATCCTCGCTCGACCTACTGGCGACGCCGTGGGTGAAGACGAAGAAGCAGGCTGGTCCCCGTGATGAACGACCTCAGGGGCGCCCCCTGCGAAAAGCCCCGGGAAGCGCGCGAAACCTCCGTCCCCGGCTCGACCCGATGAGCGGCTCCTAGCCGATGACGGATGAGCGGATGACCTGACGCAATTCCTCGTCGTTCAGCGTGGAAATCTGCTCGAAGGTGATGAGGGCGGTGGTGTCCGGGTCTCCCCGGTCTCCCCACCAGAGCCGGAAACTCCTGTCCTGATAGCTGTAGCGGATGTCCGCGTCCACGCCCGAGATGTCTCCGGCCAGAATGCGGCTGATTCTCTCGGCCATCAAGCGGCTGTTTTCTCTTTGCGCCTCAATGTCTTTCAATGAACCTCTCCTCACTCTTTCGCGGCGATTTTTCAGGCGTCGCCCCCCGAAGGGAGCCGCCGGATGTCCTTCGCCCGCGCCTCGTCACAAAACATGGGTCTCGCCCTGTTCGAGCAGGCGGATTCTCGGCTCGTTCAGCGCCTCGATCTCTCCGCATATCTCCGCATGATACTGCGCTTTCAGGTGATAGAGATAGACGGGAGCGTCGGGCGGCATTTTTTTCATTTCCTCCCGGAGCATGGCGGGCGTCAGGTGCAGAGTGAGGCGCGCGAGTTCCTCCATTCTGTCGGGAAACGACACTTCCGTGATGATCGCGCGCAGATTCTCCGTCTCCCGTCCTTTTCGCCAGATGGCTTCCGTGGGCCCCGTGTCGCCGGTGTAGAGCAAGGCGCCTTCGGCGTTCTCGAAGATGAAGCCGAAGGTCGTCGCCTTGTGGTTCACCGCCCAGGGAGTGAGGCGAACCCCGCCCAGCGTTCTGGTTTCGCCCTCCTCAATGGAGACGAAATCGAGTATCGGCGCGGGCTTGCTCTCCTGACGGATGGCGGAAAAATCCGGCCAGATGGAATCGTTGAAGATGGATTCCCGCACCCGGTTCAGCGCGTCCCGCGCGCCGATGACGGGCAGCGAATCTTCCCGCAGGCCGAAAACGTTCTCGGCGACGTAGGGAATTTCCGCGATATGATCCAGATGCGCGTGGGATATCACGACGCCGGCGAGCGCGGCCTGCTCCTCGATGGAGAGTCCGCAGGCGGCCGCGCCGCCTTCCACCAGCAGCGCCTCGTTGATGAGAAAAGACGTCAGGCTGCGTCCGGGGGTTCTCCCGCCGGAGCATCCCAGCACACGAAATCGGATGGCGCGCCCTCCCGACCGAAGCCTCGCGAATGAGGCGAATGTCTTTGCGGTTAAGGATTATAGGCGAAGCCGGATCGCCTTGAGAAGATGCGCCTGTCTATATTTCTTCCCATCTCCCGCTCTTGGCGCGCCTGCGCTTTCCGAAGTCCGCCATGCGCGCGACGCCGGAGGCGGGAAACACGGGACCGTCCACGCATACGCGCCAGCCGGAGCAGGAGCACTGGCCGCAGAGGCCGACGGCGCATTTCATGTATCTCTCGATCGCCAGGTACGTTTGGCTCACGGGGAGTTTCGGCAGGCACGCCGCCATCATTTTCTCCGGCCCGCAGACGGCGTAGCTTCCCGCCTCGACGGGCAGAAGATCGGTGACCAGGCCTTTCCGTCCCAGGCTGCCGTCCTCGGTGGCGACGCGGACGGGGCCGAGTTTCCTGAATTCCTCGTAGAACAGAATTTCATCCGCCGTTCGCCCGCCGAGAACGAAGCGGGGCGACTCGGAGGCGAGGGCGAGCAGCCTCAGCTCCGCAATGCCCACCCCGCCGCCGATCAAAGCGGGTCTTTCGAGCGGAGGATAGCCCCTGCCCAGGGGGCCGCGAAGCCCTATGCGGTCTCCCGGCCGGAGAGAAGCCAGCTTTTCGGTGAACGCGCCGGCTTTCTTCAGGGTGAGAGCGTTCGGATAGGAGAGCGTGAACGGCTTTTCCCCCTGTCCCGGCAGCCAGACCATCAGGAACTGTCCCGGTTGCGACGCGATCTCCCCGTCAAAGAAAATCGTCCGTGTCCACGCGCTTTCCCGGCGGTTTTCCAGTACCCGAAAAACGCTACGCAAGAGGGTGGCCTCCATTCCCGGAGCGGTGCGCGCCGCCGATGAGCGCGGACATCGGTCGGCCGTCCAGATGCTCCCGCATCCCCTCCCATATCTCCCGGGTGAGGGCGGCGGCCTCCTCGGTGCTCTTTTGGAGAAAGGCGGTGCCGATTCCGAGGACGCAGGCGCCCGCCAGCGCGTATTCGACCGCGTCCTCCCAGGTTTCGATGCCGCCGTAGGAGACGATAGGGCACGCAAACCGCGCGTAGGCCTCATACGTCATGCGCAGGTTGATGGGCTTGAGCGCGGGCCCGCTGACGCCGCCCGTCCCGCCCGCCAGAATCGCCGTCCGGCTCTCGATGTCCACCGCCAGCCCCGGCCCCAGCGTGTTCCCGCAGCCGAGGGCGTCCGCGCCCGCCTCGAGGCACGAATCCGCCACGGAGAGATAATCGCTGTTGGGCGACAGCTTGGCGATAAGGGGCTTGTCCGTCTCCCCCCGCGCGCGCTCGATGACTTCCGCCGACAGGGCGGGGCTTTGGCCGATGCTCTCCATGATGGTTTTCTCGCCCGGCTCCTTATTGGGGCATCCCAGGTTCACTTCGATGGCGTCGGCGAATCTCGATATGCGGGAGGCCGCGCCCCCGAACTCCTCCGGGCTCCCGCCGTAGATGGAGACGATGAGTCTGGCGCTTTTCAGCCGCGTCTCCTCGAGGTCGCGCTCCCAGTCCTCGAGGCTCTGCGTCGGCAGGGCGAGGGAGTTGAGAACCGCCCCTTCGGGGGAATAGGCGATCACCGGATTTTCGTTGCCGGGCTTCTCCCGGGGGCCGACGGATTTCGTAACGTAGCCGCCGAGCATCGCGCCCGCGCTCTCGAAGGCCGCGAAAACTTCCGGGTAGCTCAGGATGCCGCTGGCGTTGATCAGGGGCGGGTCGATGTCGGGGAGCGGCGGCATGGTCTCTCGACCCTCCCGAGGTCGAGTGCGGGGCGGACGCGCGAGCTTGGTGAGTATAGCGGGGATGGGCCCCTTCCGCCAACCCGGAACGGGGGGAAACTCCGGAATCGGAAAGGGCGCGCCGAGGGGCGATTATTGCAAAATGCCCGAAATGGTGGTCTAAATTGATCCCGTCCGCCGTTTCCGGGGCTGCGGGCGAGCGCCTCCGCTTTTCGCCCGTTCCTTGCGCCGAGAGGGAAATCCCGTGGTCGCCATTCTGATCGGCTGCTATCTCGTCTCGGCGCTCACGCACCTCTACCTCCTTTGCACGGGCCGGGCCGGCGGCGTCCGCTTCGCCTTGGGCGCGCTGCTGCCGGGCTTCGCCCTTCACACCCTGATGCTCGGGATGAGTTTCGCCTCCGGCGCGCCGCCTGGCTGGGGACCGTGGCTGAGCGGCATGGCGTGGGTGATCCTCCTGATGTACCTGATCGTCTACGCGCGCTATCGGGACATCGCCCTGGGCGGCTTCGCCGTGCCGGCGGCGTTCGTCCTCGAGGGCTACGCCTCCGCCTTTCCGGGCGTCTGGGGAGCGGGGTCGAGCGCCGTGCAGGGCTATCTGCTCAAGGGCCACGCGGTGCTGGCGATTCTCAGTTCGGCCGCGTTTTTCCTCCTCTTCGCCTCGGCGCTCATGTATCTCGCGCAGTCGCAGCAGCTGAAGTCCAGGAGACCGAACGCCTGGCTGCATCGCCTGCCCTCGCTCGACATTCTGGACGACCTGAACCACAAGATACTCTATTTCGGCTTCGCGTTTCTCACGGCGAGCCTGCTGCTCGGCTCGATGTGGGCTAAGTCGCGCCACGGCGCCTACTGGAGCCTCGACCCGGTGCGCACCTGGCCTCTGCTGTTCATCTGGGGCGCGTATGGCCTCCTGCTAGTCTGCCGCCTCACCCGGAGCTGGAAGGGGAAGCGATCCGCGGTTTTCTCGATGGCGGCCTTCGTCGGCGCGCTCGTCGCGCTGGTCGTCCATTTCTAGGGAGAGGAGGAGATGCCCGTCATTCTCGCCGGCGTGAGCCATCACAACACGCCGCTCAGCGTTCGGGAGCGCCTCTATTTCCCGGAAGGCCGCGTGGACGAGTGGCTCGACCGGCTGGCGGGCTACCACGGACTGGAGGAGCGCCTCATCCTCTCGACCTGCAACCGGGTGGAGGTCTACAGCGCGGCGGAGGATTTCGAGCGGGGCTTCGAGGCGATTCACCGGTTCCTGCTCGAATCGCGCGACGTCGCCGCCCACGAGCTCGACGCCCATCTCTACGTCCACCGGGAGGCCGAGGCCACGCGGCATCTGTTCGCCGTGGCGTCGAGCCTCGACTCCATGGTGGTGGGCGAATCGCAGATTCTCGGCCAGGTGAAGGAAGCCTACCGGGTCGCCCAGGCGTCGGGCCACGCCGGAAAGACGCTCGCGCAGCTTTTCTCCCGCGCGTTCCGGGTGGCGAAGAAGATTCGGGAGCAGACCGCGATAGGCGAGACGCCGGTGTCGGTCAGTTCCGTCGCCGTGGATCTGGCCCAGAGAATTTTCGGCTCCCTCGCGGGGAAGAAGGTGCTTCTGCTGGGAGCGGGCGAGATGGCGGAGGCGGCGGCGAGGCATCTCAAAGCCAGCGGCGCCGACGCCCTCCACGTGGCGAACAGAACGCTCTCACGCGCGCGGGAGCTGGCCTCCAGGCTTGATGGCCGCGCCATGGGCTTCGAGAGCCTGGGGGAGGCGATCATCGGCGCCGACGTCGTCATCGCCTCCACGGCCGCGCCCGGGTTCGTCCTTGGTAAAGACGCCGTGGCCGCCGCTCTCGAGCGCCGCCGCGGCGCGCCCGTTTTTCTCATCGACATTTCCGTGCCGAGAAACATCGCCCCCGACGTGAACGACCTGGAGGACGCCTATCTCTACGACGTGGACGACCTCCAGTCCGTCGTGGCGGACAACCTGCGGGGGCGGGAGGAGGAGGCGCGCGGCGCCCGCGCCATTCTCGAAAGCGAGGTGCGAACCTACCTCGCCCGAGAGCGGGCGGAGGATCTTCAAAAAACCTTCGCGGCCGTTCGCTCCCTGGCGGAGGCGATGCGGCGGGGCGAAGTCGAAAAGACCCTCCCGCGCCTTCCCGAACTCGGCGCGGACGGCCGCGCGGCGCTGGACGCCATGACGAAGGCGCTGGTCAACAAGCTCCTCCATCAGCCCTTCGCCGTCCTCCGCGGGATGAGCGAGGGGGAAGCGGAGGGCATTTCCGTGGAATCCGTGCGAAAACTCTTCGGCGTGGAAGACGAAGGGCGGGAGCGTCCGCACGATGCGCCGCCGGACGAATCGGCCCGGGGATGAGCGGACGCCTGCGCCTCGGCACGAGGAGCAGCGCGCTGGCGCGCGCGCAGACGGCGCGGACGGCCGCTCTGCTGCGGGAGAGAAACCCGGGCCTCGAGGTGGCGGAAGTCATCATCCGCACGCGGGGAGACGCCATGCTCGCCTCCCCGATTCACGCGCTGGGCGACAAGGGACTTTTCGTCAAGGAGCTCGAGGACGCCCTGTTGCGGGGCGAAATCGACGCCGCCGTCCACAGCCTCAAGGATTTGCCGGGCGAGTTGCCCGAGGGGCTCGCCCTGGGCGCGATACCCCGGAGAGAGGAGCCTTGGGACGCGCTCGCGTCGCGGGGCGGGGAATCGGTTCGCGGGCTGGCGCCGGGCGCGAGAATCGGCACGAGCAGTTTGAGGAGAACCGCGCAGCTCAGGCGGTTTCGCGCCGATCTTGAAATCGTGGCGTTGCGCGGAAACGTGGACACGCGCCTCGAGAAGGTGGCGGCGGGCGAGGTCGATGGCGCCATCCTGGCCCTGGCGGGTCTCAAGCGCCTGGGACTGGAGGAGCGGGCGACCGAGGCGCTCGCGCCCGAAGTCATGCTGCCCGCCGCGGGACAGGGCGCCCTCGCGGTCGAGACGAGGAGCGAGGACGCGGCCACCCTCGCCCTCGTCCGGGCGCTGGATCATCAGGAGACGAGACGGGCCGTTTCCGCGGAGCGCGCCGCCATGGCGCGGCTCGAGGGGGGATGCCGCCTGCCCCTGGCGGTTTTCGCCGAAATTCGCAAAGAGACGCTTCGCGTCGCGGCCCGCTTGGCGAGCGTTGACGGCGCGCGGATGGTGGAGAAGAAAAGAACGGGCGCGCCGGAGGACGCCATGCGGCTGGGGGAGGATCTGGCCGAGGACGTTCTCGCTCACGGCGGGGCGGAGATATTGAGAGAGGCGCGATGAACGGCGTCGGGCGCAAGGGACCGGACGAGCGCCCGCTCGCGGGCCGGCGAATCCTCATCACGCGGCCCGGGGAGGGCGCCGCGCGCATGGGCGAAATGGTCGAAGAGCTGGGCGCGCGCGCGCTCATCGCTCCGACCATCGAGATACGGGAGCCGGAGGATTGGGCGCCGCTGGACGCCGCCATCCGCGCCATTCAGACGTATGACTTCATCATCTTCACGAGCGCGAACGGGCCGGAATACCTTGCGAAAAGACTCGGAAATTCAGGCCTCAGTCCCCGGACGCTCCCCCTGAAAGGGTCGCTTCTCGCCATTGGCCCCGCCACGGCGGCCGCGATGGAGAGGCATCTGCGAAAAACGCCCGACGAGGTGGCGCGGAAACACGCGGCCGAAGGGATGATCGCGCTGCTTCAGGACAAGAAGATGAGAGGCAGGCGCGTTTTGCTGCCGCGGGCGAAAGAGGGGCGGGACGCCATTCCCGGGGCGCTGCGCGAAGCGGGCGCCGTGGTGGACGACGTGGCCGCCTACCGGACGACGCCCGTGGGGCGCGAGGCGCTGCGCGGGGTTCGGGGGACGCTTGACGCCGGAAAAATTGATATGCTCACGTTCGCCAGCCCCTCCGCGCTCGACGGCTTCGTGAGGGCGGCGGGCGAAGAGAGCGCCGGAAAGTGGATGCGGCGCGCGCGCGTGGCCTCCATCGGCCCGGCGACCACCGCCGCGGCGCGGAAATGGGGCGTCGCGCCGGACGTGGAAGCCGCCGAATCGACGATTCCCGGCATGACGCGGGCCATCGTCTCCTTTTATCGGGAATCGGAGCGAGGAGAGCCGCGCGGCGGGACCGGATCGTAAAACCCGGGGCGCCGGCGCCGATTCCGCCCCTCGTCGTTTCAAGGAAAGGAAAGCGCAGCCGATGAAAGATTCCCATGGCCTCGCCCTGGAGGACGTCTCCGACCTTCCGGGGATCGGAAGCGCGGTGAAGAACCGGACGCGGCGGACGCGGGAGATGCCCGCCATGCGGCGCATGGTGCGCGAGACGCGCCTCTCGGTCGATGATCTCATCTATCCCATGTTCGTGGTCGAGGGGGAGAACGTCCGGCGGGAAATCTCCTCGATGCCCGGACAGTATCAGCTCTCCGTCGATCAGCTGGCGGCCGACTGCGCGGAAATCGCCGCTCTCGGGGTGCCGGGCGTCATCCTGTTCGGGATTCCCGACCGCAAGGACGAGTGCGCCAGCCAGGCCTACGCGGAGGACGGCGTCGTCCAGAACGCGGCGCGCGCCTTGAAAAGCGCCTTGCCCGAACTGTGCGTCATCACGGACGTTTGCCTTTGCGAATACATGGATCACGGCCATTGCGGCGTCATCGAGGGCGACAGAATCCTGAACGACCCGACGCTTGCGCTTCTCGCGAAGACGGCGGTGAGCCACGCGGAGGCGGGCGCCGACGTCGTCGCCCCCTCGGACATGATGGACGGCCGCGTCGGCGTGATTCGGGAGGCGCTCGACGCGGGCGGGTTCGCCCAGACCCCCGTCATGGCCTATTCGGCGAAATTCTCGAGCGCCTACTACGGCCCCTTCCGCGAGGCGGCGGAGAGCGCGCCCGCCTTCGGGGACAGGAGCTCGTATCAGATGGACCCGGCCAACGCGCGCGAGGCCGCCCGCGAGATTCGGTTCGACGTCGAGGAGGGGGCGGACATCATCATGGTGAAGCCGGCGCTTCTCTATCTCGACCTCATCGCCCGCGCGCGCGCGATATCCGACCTGCCCGTCGCCGCCTACAACGTGTCCGGCGAGTTCGCCATGCTGGCGGCGGCCGCGCGCAGCGGTTGGCTCGACCCCGAGCGCGCGTTCCTGGAAATGCTCGTCTCCATCAAGCGGGCGGGGGCGGACGTCATCCTCACCTATTTCGCCAAAGACGCGGCGAGAAGGCTCCGCGGAGACGCCGAAACGCCGCTTTCGTGGATGTAGGATTGGAGGGTGCGATGAAAAATCACCCAATAGAGAGGCTGGACAAAAACCCGAAAACGCGGGAGCGGCTTTTGCCGTTTTGTCGCCTCGGAAGAGGCCAGATATGGGAGGATCCCGTTCATGGGCATCGCGTCGGGTGCCTCGACGCGGCTTCTGAGAGAGATGTGTCTTTTCTTATGGGAGGCGAGAAGGCGGTGTTATCGATTCAGGATCCGCCGTATAACCTCGCTGCATTCGAGAAGCGGGCAATTAAGGAATATATTGATTGGTGCAAAAAGTGGGTAGGCGAGACAGAGCGGATGCTTGCGGAAAACGCCGCCCTTTACGTCTGGCTCGGGGCCGATCAGGAGAATGGCTTCAGCCCATTGCCAGAGTTCATGATCATGATGCGTGATTTCAAGTCCCTCAACAGTCGCTCGTTCATCACGATGCGCAATCAAAGGGGCTACGGGACGCAGCGTAACTGGATGGCGGTCAGACAGGAATGTCTTTACTACGAGAAAGGCAAGCCGGAATTCACCGTCCAATATACGGATATTCCCAAAATTCTTCGCGGATACTACAAAGAGGTGAATGGACAAAAAACCGACAACTTCGAGCGAAGTAAATCCGGGAACATTCGCTCCGGCAACGTCTGGCTAGATATCCAGCAGGTTTTTTATCGCATGAGGGAAAACGTGAATGGCTGTTACGCGCAAAAGCCTCTGAAGTGTATCGAAAGGCTGGTGCTCGCCAGTTCACGGGCAGGCGATCTGGTGGCGGATTTTTTCGGACACTCGGGCACTACGCTCATTGCGTCGGCGAAAAACAATAGAAGATGTTTCATCTGTGATACCGACCCCGTCTATGCGGAGATAATGATTCGCAGATTGGAAAGATTCCGTGCGACTGGCGAAGAGGGTTGGCAGAACGGCAATCCTTTCGAGCAAGAAATGGCCTTGGAGTGGGAATCCGCGCAAGTCGCCTTGAAATTCTAAGCCATGGACATTCTACGAAAAGAGCTGGACAAGCGCATAAAGGCGCTTAACGACGCTGATGAACTCAGCCGACGGCTGGATGATTTGGTTTCCGTATACCCGTTCAACGAATACGAGTACGTCATTTCCTCATTGCTCGGCTCCGGGAAACTGACGCTGGATGAGTACTACGAAAT
Organism: bacterium; assembly: GCA_965242545.1. Classification (GTDB taxonomy): domain Bacteria; phylum UBA8248; class UBA8248; order UBA8248; family UBA8248; genus Bin107. The sequence goes on along the minus strand of OZ251456.1, from coordinate 1,512,127 downwards.
AAGAGACGAGTATATTTCCAGAAATCTCTACCTCTACATTTTCGAGATTACCGGACCAAGAACATTCGGCGAGGCGTGGGCGCAGGGACATCTGAAGGAGTTGGTGCCGGAGCTCAAGAAACCCTCGAGAAAAGATGACCCATCCTATTCGGGTGAATACGATTTTTACCTTGAAGAGAAGATCAAGGTGGAAGTCAAGGCCTCAAGAGCCGTAGATTCTTCGCTTGAAGGTTCGTTGGTTGAACGGGCGCTTTCGAGCCGTATGCGCAAGCCCTTTCTGATGAATTTCCAGCAAGTGAAGCCGGATTGTTGCGACGTTTTCGTTTGGATAGCCGTTTGGCGCGACAGGATTCGATATTGGGTTCTTTCCTCTTCCGAAGTGAGAGAAAATCAATTCTTCACGGACAAGCAGCACCGGGGCAATGTTGGTGAAGGGCAGCTGCATGTGAAGGATACGAATATCGCCACATTTGAGCGGTATGAGGTTGGAAGCGGCCGCGACATTCTTCAAGCCATTCGAGACGCTTACGGCAGAACTTCCGAAACCTGAAGCGAAAATAGAATTTTGAGCGGGCGCGCGGAATTTTCTCGTTTTCATCCGAACAAACTCTGATGCCCCGCCCCGCCTGTTTGGCCCTTGAAGGCCGCGTTCGCTTTCCGGGAGACGCCCCCCCTTGCGCTTCGCTCCTTTCGGGCGGTATGGTGGAGAAATCAGGGAACGGGAAAATCGGGCTGCGTCGCAGCCGAAGCGGGAGGATCGGGAAATGTCGGACAAGGACGTCGTTTTTCTGGGCGGGGCGCGGACGCCGTTCGGCGGGTTTCTGGGGACGCTGAAAGATTTGTCGGCCACGCGGCTGGGAACCCTGGCGGCGAAGGAGGCAATGTCCCGCGCGGGCGTCTCGCCCGGGGACATCGACCACACCGTCGTGGGCAACGTCATCCAGTCGAACTCGGACGGCGTCTACATCGGGCGCCACGTGGCCCTGGCGGCGGGCGTCCCGCAGGACAGGCCCGGCTACTGCGTGAACCGCATGTGCGCCTCCGGCTTTCAGGCCGTCGTGAGCGGGGCGAAGGAGATCATGACCGAAGACGCCGAGGTGGTGCTCGCCGTGGGCGCCGAGAACATGAGCCTCACCCCTCACGTCATCCGGCATTCGAGAACGGGCATGAAGCTCTTCGACGCGCCGATGGAGGACGCCCTCTACATGGCGCTCACGGATACCCACGCCAACGTGCCGATGGGCGTCACGGCGGAGAACCTGGCGGAGAAATACGACCTCCACCGGGAGGGCGTGGACGAGTTCGCGGCGCTCAGCCAGGCGCGGGCGCGCGATGCCTGGGAGAGCGGGCGCCTGGCGGAGGAGTGCTTTCCCGTCGAGGTGAAGGAGCGGAAAAAGACGACGACGTTCGAGCGCGACGAGCATCCCCGGCCGGATTCGGACGCGGAGGCGCTCGCCCGGCTCCGTCCCGTATTCAAGGAGGACGGCGTGGTGACGGCGGGCAACGCGAGCGGCATCAACGACGGGGCGGCGGCGCTGGTGATTTCCTCGCGGGCGGCGGCGGAGCGGCTCGGGCGCGAGCCCCTCGGGCGGCTGGTCTCCTGGGGGGTGTCGGGGTGCGACCCGAAGATCATGGGCATCGGCCCCGCCGAGAGCAGCCGCATCGCGCTCGGGAAGGCGGGCCTCCAGCTCGACGACATGGACCTCATCGAGATCAACGAGGCGTTCTCCGCCCAGTATCTGGCGGTGGAGAAGGAGCTGGGGCTGGATCGCGAAAAGACGAACGTGAACGGCGGCGCCATCGCCATCGGGCATCCGGTGGGGGCGAGCGGGGCGCGGCTCACGCTCACCATCCTGCATGAACTGCGCCGCCGGGGCGGCAAATACGGCCTGGCGGGCGCCTGCATCGGCGGCGGCATGGGGCTTTCGGTCGTCGTGGAGGCGTACGGGGAGTGAAGTTTCCTTGTGTTGAGAGGGGTTGCGGGGTGCAAGAAGGAATATAGGCGTAAAACTCGCTGGCCCATCAAAATCTACTGTATCCGTAACATGAGGCAAGGAATCGTGCCAAATGATCGGCAAAGTGAAGATGGACAGGTCAGGGCTCGCGTATTCACGCAAGTATCTCTCACCGTCAGGGGCGAAAACATATTTCAAGAACTTCAGAGACGGGTTCTTAACTGGACGTTCGATCAGAAACGAAATCCACATGTGAAAGTAACCCCCCAAGACAAGCGGAGAGCCAGGGAGGGGAAATCCTTTGAGATTAACCTCGAAGGTTCAGAATATGTGGCGGCGGAAATCCTTGAGAATCCGAAACGCTGGGGGTTGCTTCTTCGCGAGCGATGGAAGGATCGTGAGTGCATTTGGGCAACCGAGGTCGTAATTAGCGAGCGTGAATCTAATGAAGTTGATTTTGGTTGCCGTCTGACATGCTCACATCGGGGTCATCAAGATGTGCTGCGTTCAATTCCGAATTTTGTTCGGGGCATCGCTTTCAGTCAGGAGGCGATGCTGGATGGGCGGCTGACTTCAGCCAAGCCATGGATAGTCGATAGCGAAAGCTCTGTTGATGAATTGGTCGCATTTTTCAAGAATCCCGGCCGCGAGCACCCCGTTGTCGTTTTTTCGCTTCCTGTGAACAGTAGCGATTCGGAGCAAACTATTATTCCTGTGAAGCCATTTCTTAGGCGCACAGTTGGCTATGCGCATACTGTCGTTATCACATCAGACGCATCTTTTGCCCTAACGAATAGGCTAGGCAAAGGTTTTTCCGTCTATCGGCAGGCTGTTCGTACCTATAATCGACGGTTTGAACCCGACAGGGATCTCCCGACCGATCATCCTGTGGCGACAGAGGCTCGTATCAAGGGATGGCCAATTTCAGAAAAAAAGAAGACCTCGCAGGGAGCATTTACGGATTTTCTTGTGGACCAGACATTGCGCCCGAAGCATTCCCGGAAATATCTCAATGATGTGCAGCCTTCATTTCAGCAAATCAAGCGTATCGCGGCGGAACAAGTGCGCGAAGCTGCAAAAGAATCTGGCCAAGGCGACATAAAGCTTCTAGAACTAGCCTTTAGAGAAACTAGCGAAGCGAAACAAGAAGCGAAAGAAAGTGAGGGATTGTTGGCCATCGCAGAAAACGAGCGGGATCAAGCTCAAAGCGATCTCCAACAAATCAAAGCTCAAAATGTTCATCTGCTGAAATATATCGAAAGCCTTGAAAAACAACTCACACGGGTAGAGCAATCGACTATACCGGAAATACCCACCAGTTTGCAAAATTTTGAAGATTGGTGTGAAAAACATTTAACGGGAGCTGTTACATTACATTCCCGAGCATTCCGAGGCGTGGAAAAATCTCGATACGAGGATGTAAGTTTGATTTTCAAGGCCCTTCTTGTGTTGCGCAACTTCTACGTTCCGATGAAACGTGAAGGCGGCCCGAAACGGCTAGAAGCTTTCAAGAAAGAATGCAGGAAACTTGGGATTGAAGAGAAACTCGGCATCACAGGAAAAGGCGGGGCGGGCGAACAGGGGGATGACTATTTTATCCGATATAATGGCAAGCGCCGGCTACTCGAAATGCATCTTAGAAAAGGAACTCAACGCGATGAGCGAAAATCTTTTCGTCTTTATTTCTTTTGGGAAGAAGAGGAACGGCAGGTTGTTGTCGGTTGGCTTCCCTCTCACCTACGAACGCGAATTACCTGAAAGCGTATCTGGGCTTTGGCGGCTCCCGGATCGGTTGAATCGGATCAATTTGGGTTGATGTGATGCTTCAATGATGAATACCCGAACAATCGAGCGAAATGAGAACAAATCAAAACGATATCAAATTGAAAAAGGCGGCCTTTTTCGGCGAATTCACGGCCTTCAAAGAACTTTAACGACGGGATGGCAAGACATTGAATTACAGGAATTTAATCTATGAAATCGACGCAGAGGCGCGCGTCGCCGCCTGCGTATTCAACCGCCCGAAGGCGCTCAACGCCCTGAACGCGGAGACGATGGACGAGCTGGCTCGCGTCATTTCTGAATTCAGGGACGATAAGGCTTTGAAAGTATTGATATTGACGGGCGCGGGCGAGCGGGCCTTCATCGCCGGCGCGGACATCAAGGGCATGGCGGGCCGTAGCCCGATGGAGGCGCGCCGGCTCTCCGCGCGTGGCACGAAAATTCTCCGGTCGCTGGAAACCCTTGAAAAGCCTACGATTGCGGCGGTCAACGGATTCGCCCTGGGCGGCGGCTGCGAGGTGGCGATGGCGTGCTCGATTCGGCTGGCGTCGGCGAACGCGCAATTCGGCCAGCCGGAGATCAATCTGGGCATCATCCCCGGCTACGGCGGCACCCAGCGCCTCCCCCGCCTCGTCGGATCGGGGCGCGCCCTGGAGATGCTGCTGACGGGCGATTCGATAAGCGCCGATGAGGCTTTCCGGATCGGTCTGGTGAACAGGGTCTGCGAGCCGGATGTCCTGATGGACGAGGCGAAGGCCCTGGCGCGGAAGCTGGCCTCCAGGAGCCGCCCCGCCGTCGAATTCATCCTGGAAGCCGCGCGCGGCGGGCTGGAAACCGACCTTGACGCGGGGCTGGCGCTCGAAACCGGGAAATTCGGACTGGTGAACGGAACCGAGGATTCCCAGGAGGGGCTTCGGGCTTTCATCGAGAAGCGCCCCGCCGAGTTTCGGGATCGCTGACTCGATGTCCCTTGGGGCGCGTCTTTCGAGGCGGGCGAAACAGGCGAGAAGAAAGCGCAGGCAGGCGAATTTCGCCGCGAAAGCGACCAACTGCGAGCGGCGCGATCCCGAAATCATCCCTATTTACAGGACGCCCCAAGAACGCCGCATAGACGAGATCCAGCGATGGATGGACGAGAATCTGCCGACCGCGGGCACCCCCGAATGGGAGGCGCTTTGCAACGGGTGCGGGAAGTGCTGTCTCGACAAGGTATGGGAGGGGGACAGGCTTCTTTTGCTCACGAGCGCGTGCGCGTATCTCGACCTCAAGACGGATCGCTGCCGCGTCTATCCTGATCGCTTCGAGAAGGAGCCGATGTGCATGCCGATCGGGGCGGAAATCATCGAAATGGGCGGTCTGCCGGAGGATTGTCCATACGTCGAGAATTTTCCGGGCTATCAAGGCCCCAAGGCGGTCGATAAGAGACTGGATGAGATGTAGATTCCTCTCCCGGAGCCCCGATTGAGCGAATCGTGGAGGACGTTCCGCTCCCCTTGCTGATTCGCGCGCCCTCGCCCCGCATCTCCGGCTCCTTGAAAACACAATCTTCGCCGCGCTTTCGGAGGAGTGAACCACCTGCGTCACCATGCGGATATGCAGCTCGATCGCTTTCGCGCTCATGCCGAGGGGTGCGGATTTTTTTCGCTTCGGGGCGTCCGCGCCTATCGGAAAAGGCGGGCCCGTGCCATAATCTCCTTTCCACACACTGCCGATTAGGAAATTCCTTGTCCGAAACCCTCCATTTCAAGATTCCGCCCTTGATTGCCGGCCCTCTCAAGCGGGTTCGCCGGCGCGTTTTTCGGGCGGCGCCCGCGCGGGGCTGAGGCTTTGCTCGACGCGATTCATCCCAACGTTCTAGCGCTCTGCTCGGCCACGCTGATCGCCTTCGCCCGCGTTTCGCAGCGCTACGCTATCTCGCGCATGAAAATGCACACGGCCAATCTCACCATGGGGTGCGTGACGGCCGCCATCGGCTGGTTTTTCTGCTGGCTGGAGGGAGCGGACGGACGGATGCCCTGGCAGGGCGTTTTCTGGTTCATGGCGATGGGGTTTTTCGGAAGTTTTGCGGGCCGATACATCAATTTCATCGCCATCCGCTGGACGGGCCTGGCCCGCGCGGCGGTGATGAGCCAGACCGTGCTGGTATGGGCGTCGATGCTGGCCGTTTTCATCCTGGGCGAGCGGATGACGATTCCGAAGGCGCTCGGCATCGCGGGCGTCATGTGCGGGGCGAGCATGCTCGTCTATGATCCTAAAGGAGACGTCCGCCGCAGGGTTCCTTTGCGCTATTATCTGATCCCCGTCGCGTCCGCCGTGATGTACGCCTTCGCCCACCTGGTGGGAAAATTCGCGTTCGAGTGGATTTCCTCCGCCGCCTTCGGGATGGCGGTCGCCAACACGACCTCGCTGGCGCTTCTGCTGGGAATGCTGCCCTTCACGCGGGAAAAAACGGCTCCGGGCGGGGAGGGGGACGGAAAAGGGTTTTTCGTCCTTCTTCTGGGCGCCGCGTTTCAAGGATGCGCCATTTTCTTCTTCTGGTCTTCGGTGAAGCTCGGCGAGATCACCCGCGTCATCCCCTTAACCCGCCTGTCCGTTCTGCTGATCATCTTGCTTTCGTGGCTGCTGTTCAGGCGTCAGGAAAATGTGACTTGGCGCGTCGTCCTCGGCGGAATTCTGGCACTCTGCGGCGCCTCAGCCGTCGCAGCGGGGAAATAAGCGTTGGTCGATTTCGTTCATCCCAACGTCCTGGTTCTCATCGCCGCCTGCTTCATCGCCTTCGCGCGCACGCTGTATCGCGTCGGGGTGGGGCGGCTGAGTCCGGTCGTGATGAATGTCGTCATGGCCGCCGTGCAGGCCTGTTTCGGCACTGTCTTTTACCTCCTGGAAGGCGGGGTGGCGCACTGGCCGCTCGCGGGCGTCTTCTGGTTTCTGGCCATGGGCGTTTCCGGCTCGTGCGTCGGGCGATACCTGAGCCTCGTCGGTATGAAGCTGGTGGGGCTGGCCCGCTCCTCCATCGTCACCCAGACCAGCCTCGTGTGGGCGTCGCTGTTCGCGGTGGCTTTCGCGGGCGAGCGTATGACGTGGCTCATCGCCGCAGGCACGCTGGCCATTATGACGGGTTCGATTCTGCTGGTTTATGAAAAGGGTGAGATTCAGCGCCGCATTCCCTTTTATTATTACCTAGCGCCCTTGGGCACCGCCGTCCTGTTCGCGATGACGCACCTGTTCGGAAAATTCGGCTTGCAGATGATAGAATCCGCACCGTTGGGCATGGCGATCGGGAGCCTGACAGCGTTTTTTTCCATGCTGGCCGTTTTGCCTTTCTCCGTGGAGGGGAGAGCGCCGAAATCCTGGGACAAGAAAGGGTTGCTGGCCGTTCTGGGCGGCGCATGTCTGAACGCTCTGGCCGCCTTTTTCTTCTGGTCGTCCATCAAGACGGGCGACCTCGTTCAGCTCATTCCCCTGAATCGCCTCTCCGTGCTGCTGATCATCTTCCTGTCCTGGCTGTTTTTCAGAAAGCAGGAGGCCGTGGGCTGGCGCGTGGTCGCGGGCGGGTTTCTTTCCGTCCTGGGAGCTTTCATCGTCGTGTTGGGCAAGTAGCGTCTTTCAAAGGCAGTGGGCGGGAGCGGTCGCTTCCGGTCGTTTCTCGCCCGCATTGCTGGTAAGGTAAGCGCATGGACGGACTCGCGGCGTTCTGACGTCCTCGCTGGAGGCGCGCATCGTGGTGGAAATCGGCCTCATCGCGGCCCTGACGCTCAAGGGCTTTTATATCGGCGATTATCGGAAGCTGAGGGAAATCGCCCAGGAAGCGGAGAGAATCGGCGTCCATTCTCTCTGGCATTGCGATCATTTCGTGACGCTCGATCCGGCCTCCTACGGAAGTCGGACGGGGTTCGGCAGCCAAGATCAGGCCGTGGATACCGCGATTCTCGAACCCTGGACGACTCTCGCCGCTCTCGCGCGTGCTCACCCGCCTCCCGTTCAAAGGCCGCACCCTCCGATCTGGACGGGCGGCGAGGGCGACAAGCTGTTCGGCGTTTCGGCGCGCCAGGCGGACGGCTATAATTGCCGATGATGGACGCCCGCGCGGTTTCGGGAGAAAAGGCCCGAAATAGAGGCTGAATGTGAAAGGAGCGGCAGAGACCCGAAAGGCGTGCGCGCTTCACTGATGGCCATGCTGATTCCTGAAAAAGACGGAGCCAGCGCCAGGGCGGCCTGTGAGAAGCTGAGCATCATTCCGGAGTCGGGGGCGATTTGCGGAACGCTTGACGACTGCGTTGCGCGCCTGAAGGAGTATCCCGAGGCGGGCGTGAATCATATATTACTCACTATCCCCGATCTGGCCGCCAATCCGCGTCGCCTGACGCTCCTGGGCGAAGAGATTCTCCCGGCGCTCCAAGCGAATGAAGGATAATGACATGGCCATCGCGGCGCGCGCGGAATTGACGGAAACGGGAGCGGCGCTTCAGGGAGAAGCCCGCGCGTTCGCGCGCGATCGGCTCGCTCCCGGCGCGCTGGGGCGCGACCGGAGGTCCGAATTTTCCTTCGACCTCTACAGGGAAGCCGCGGAGAAAGGGTTTGTTGGCGTCAAGATTCCTGAAATCCTGAGAGGCCGCGGCTTGGGGCTGTTCGATGAATGCATCGTTATGGAAGAGTTGGCGGGGGGCGACGCGAGTTTCGCCCTCACGGTGAGCGTGTCGGCGAGCCTCTGCGGCGGCCATTTGCTTCGCTACGGGACGGAGGAGCAGAAGAAAAGATGGATTCCCCCGCTCACGAAAGGCGCCGTCGGCGCATGGGCGCTCACGGAACGGGCCGCCGGCAGTCATGCGGCGGCGCTCGAATGCGAGGCGGCGTATCGAGAGGGCGCCTGGGTCGTCAATGGCTCGAAAATGTTTGTCCCCCAGGGGATGCGCTTCGAGCGCATGATCATCTTCGCTCGCGGGGCAGGGAAAAAAAACGGAATCAGCGCGTTTTTGATCGAAAAAGGGGATGCGGGCCGCAGAAGCGTCCCTCTCGATAAGCCTCTAGGGATGGTTTCGTCGGGCGTTGCGGAGGTGTTTTTCGAGAATTGCGAAATCCCGCAAGACCGCCTCATCGGAGACGCCGGAGACGGCCTGCGGCAGGCGAGGGGCGTTTTGAATGACGGCAGAGTCGTTCTCGCCGCGATGTGCGTCGGCATCGCGCGAGCGTCGCTCGAAGCGGCCGCGGTCCACGCGAAGGAGCGGGAAGCGTTCGGCAAGCCCATCGCGGCCTTTTCCGGCTTGAGGGGGATGATGGCCGAAAGCGCCATTGACGTGGCCGCCGCCCGCGAGATGGCCGCGCACGCGGCGAAGCTGCGGGATCAGGGAGAAGATCACAAGCAGGAGGCAGCCATGGCAAAGCTTTTCGCGTCCGAGGCGTGCCTGCGGGTGTGCGACAGGAGTATACAGATACACGGCGGGTATGGATACATCGGCGAAACACCCGCGGGGCTGTTCTGGCGCGACGCCCGGGTGTTCACGCTCGGGGAGGGAACGAGCGAGATACACCGCAGCTTCATCTCCCGTTGTCTGTTCGATTCCTAGGGTGCGGTCCATTTTCCGATTGAGGAATAACTTGAATACACGCTGCGCAACCTATTGATAATAAAATCAAAAATGAATTTTTCCGGTCAAATAGAAATTTCCCAGATTTTGGAGGGAATGGTTCGACCAGCGGCCAGGCTCATCTCCCTGGTGGAAGACAACGATCCGGGCGCGCGGCCCCTCCTGAAGGAGCTCTATCGCAGAGGCGGGGAAAGCCTGATCGTCGGAATCACGGGTCCCCCCGGCGCGGGCAAAAGCACGCTTTCCGACCAACTGATCGCCCATTGGCGCGCCCAAAGCAAAAAAATCTGCCTCATCGCCGTGGACCCGACGAGTCCGTTCACAGGGGGCGCCATTCTGGGAGATCGCATCCGGATGGGAAGACACAATACGGATCCGGAAGTATTCATCAGGAGCATGGCCACGCGGGGGCATCTGGGCGGACTCGCCCGCGCGACGGGAGACGCTCTGTGCGTTATGGACGCCATGGGCTGGGACGTCGTGATCATCGAGACCGTCGGGGTGGGCCAGGGAGAGGTGAGCATCATGCAGTATGCCGATGTCGTCGTCCTGCTTCAGACGCCAGGGGGCGGCGATCATATCCAGGCGGCGAAGGCGGGATTGATGGAAATCGGCGATATTTTCGTGGTGAACAAGGCGAAGCGCGACGGCGCGGACCGTGCGGCGAAAGAAATCGAGGAAATGTTGGATTTTCAGTTTCACCCCGGCGAGGCGAACGTCTGGCGGCCGCCCGTGCTCAAGACAGAAGCCGTCGAAGGCGAGGGCACGGGCGACTTGGTCGAGCGAATTGAGGCGCGCGCGTCTTTCTTGGCGGAAAATCCGGCAGAGGCTCGCCGCCTAGGGCGGGAGCGCGCCCGCGCCGCACTCGCCGAGGTGATGAGGGAGCTGGCGGTGGAACGCATGGGAGATTGGGGAGAGGGCGCGCAGGAGCTGGACGATCTCCTGGACGCCGTCGCCGCGCGGAAGCTCGACCCCTACAGCGCGGCGCGGAAAATCATGAGCGAGTGAGGAGAAAGTCTTGAAAGACGGCGAAGAATTCCGCATCGTGCTGATGACGGCGGGATCCGAAGAAGAGGGTGCGCGAATTGCGAAATCCTTGGTCGAGCGGGGGCTGTGCGCCTGCGTGAATCTGATTCCGAAGGTTCGCAGCATCTATCGCTGGGAGGAAGCGGTGCAGGACGACGCGGAAGTCCTGCTCATCGCGAAGACCACGAAGGACAGGTTGCAGGCGCTCTCCGATCACGCGGCGGAAGCGCACAGCTACGACGTGCCCGAGGTGCTGGCCGTATCCGTCGAGAAGGGCCGCGCCTCTTACCTCGAATGGCTGGCGGAGAATTGCGCAGATCGTGTCTGGCGGCGCGCCTAGAAGATTTTGCCTGAAAAGGAGTGTGCCGTCAGAGAATGGAGAGGTATTTCTTCAGCTCGAAGTCCGTGACGTAGGCGCGATAGGGCTCCCATTCGAGCTTCTTGTTTTCGATGAATTTCTCAAAAAGCTGGTTTCCGAAAACATTTCTCAAAAAGGCGCTCTCCTCGGCTAGCTTCGTAGCTTCGTAGAGGTTGCCCGGCAGGCTTCTGATGTCGAGCTCCCGGCGCTTTTTCTCGCTCATCTCGAAAACGTTCTCCTCCACGGGAGGAATTGGAGGCAGGTCCTCCTCAATGCCGGCCAGCCCGGCCGCCAACATGCAGGCGAAGGCGAGATAGGGATTGCACGCCGCGTCCGGGGAGCGCAGTTCGACCCGCGTGTCGGATTTCCCGCCTTTGCGCGTGCTGGGGATGCGTATCAAATCGCTCCTGCTCTTGTGCGCCCACGTGAGATAGACGGGAGCCTCGAAGCCGGGGGCGAGGCGCTTGTAGCTGTTCACCCACTGATTGAGGACGATCGTCATCTCCGGCGCGTATTTGAGGAGACCGGCGATGAAGGCCCGGCACGTGTCCGAAAGGCCACCCGACTTTTGCTGGTCGTGAAACGCATTCTTCGAGCCCTGAAACAGGGAAAGGTGGGTGTGCATCCCGTTTCCGTTCGACTCGGATATTGGCTTCGGCATGAAGGTGGCGTAGACGCCGTGCCGCATGGCCACCTCCTTGACGACGAGGCGGTAGGTCATCGCGTTGTCCGCCATCGCTAGCGCGTCGTCGTAGCGCAGGTCGATTTCGTGCTGGCTGGGCCCGACTTCGTGGTGGCTGTATTCCACCCCGATCCCCATTTTTTCGAGGTTCAGAACCGTCTCTCGCCTCAAGTCGCTCGCAATGTCCAGAGGGGTGAGGTCGAAATATCCTCCTTGGTCGATCGTCTCGATCGGCGGTTCGGGAGACTTGAAGTAGTAATGTTCGTATTCCACGCCCGCGTAGAACGTAAAACCCTTCCGCGCCGCGCTTTCCAGGGTTCGTCTGAGGATGAAGCGGGGGTCGCTTTCATAGGGGCGGCCGTCGGGGGACTTGATGTCGCAGAACATTCTCGCGACGGCACCCCCGTCCTGCGGGCGCCAAGGTAGCACACAGAACGTCGTGGGGTCGGGGTGGGCGAACATGTCGCTCTCCTCAATGCGCGCGAAGCCCTCAATGGCCGCACCGTCGAAGAGGTGCGCGTCGTAAAGCGCGTTTTCGAGCTCTGCGATGGTGATGGCGAAGCTTTTCAGAAAACCCAGAATGTCTGTGAACCACATGCGGATGAAGCGCACGCCGAGCTCGCGCGCCTGATTGAGCACGAATTCACGATCCTTGTCGTCGAACGCTTCAGGCATGATGGACTCCGGATGATTCGGGGCTTCTCATTAGGAAACCCGGGATAGGGGCGAACGCTTCACGCCGGCTTCCTCTCGCCGGGCGGGGCGCCGGGCGTCAGGATTCGCCAATGAATTTGTACCCGACCCCCCGCACCGTCGAGATGAACAAATAGCCCCTGATTTCGATTTTCGAGCGAATGCGCCGGACGTGAACGTCCACCGTTCGCGGACCTCCGAGATAATCGACGCCCCAAACGAGGTTCAGCAGCTGCTCCCTGTCGAACACGCGCTCGGGATTGTTGATCAAATGCTTCAGGAGCTCGAATTCGCGGTAGGTCAAGTCGATCAGCTCTCCATCAAGCCTGATTTCATACCGGCTTTCATCAAGCGTCAAACCCTTGTTCTTCATCGCGCGCCCACCCTCGGCGCCCGCCGCCGTGCGACCGCACAGACGGCGGACGCGGTAGAGAAGCTCTTCCTCCCGGACGGGTTTCACCAGCACGTCGTCGCCCTCGATTGACGATCGAATGGTTGCCAGGCGGTCGGTTTCGAGGAGCAGAAGGATGGGCAGGGTCGTCCAGTTCTTCATCTCCGCCGCCTTGGGAAGGGCGGGGGCGTCGTCGAGCAGGATGAGCGCCAAGCCTCTGGCGCGTACTTCCTGAAGCGCCGTCGTCTCATTCTGAACCGTCTTGCAGAAATGGCCCTCGCGCCTGAGGGCGCGCCCCAGCGCGTCCGCGAATCCCTCATCCGCCGTGTATACCAGTAAATTCGCCACTCTCGCTCTCGAATCGGGGGAACGAAACGCCGAAACGTATTTTATACAAACCGGACGGGCATGACGCAAAGGGAAGGATGTCAGATGCGCGCGATCCTGTTTGTCATATCGACGAGGCTGTCGAGGTTGTGCGCGGCCAGGAATTCGTCGCAATAGGGCAGGGCGGTTCTCATGCCTCTGTCGATCGGGCGATATCCGGGGCTGCCCAGCAGGGGATTGAGCCAGAAGAGTTTGTAGCAGATTTTCTTGAGGCGGTCCATCTCCTCCGCCAGCGTGTCCGTGTCGCCCCGATCCCAGCCGTCCGAGATGACGATGACGATGGTGCGGCTGTTCAGGATGGTTCTACCGAATTCGTAATTGAACGTTTTGAGACAGTTGCCGATTTGCGTGCCGCCGCTCCAGTCGTGCACCTCCATGGAGAGGCGCTTGAGGGCGGTATTGACGTCCTTGTGGCGCAGATACGGCGTGGCGTCCGAAAGGCGCGTGCTGAAGACGAAGGTGCGCAGGGACCTGATCTCGTTCTGAAGGCTGTAGAGAAACTGAATCAGAAACTGGCTGTAGCTGTCCATGGAGCCCGACACGTCGCAGAGCAGCACGATTTGGGTTTTCTGTATCTTTCTTCTTCTGCGGATAAGCTTCAAAACCTCGCCGCCCGAGCGGACGCTTCTTTTCACGCTTCGTCGCATGTCGATTTCGGAGGATCGCATGTCGGGCCGCTTGCGGCGGCTGATCTTGGTGGCGAGTTTGGGGACGAGTTTTGCGATGAGACGCCGGAGCTCGGCGACCTGATCCATGTTCAGCGAGGAAAAATCCTTGTCCGAGATGACTTCGGCGGGGCTGTAGGAGGGCACGCCTTCGTCGTCGTCTCCCTGCTCGCCCGGCTCGGCGGTGCTCTCGACGTCGTCGTCCGAGGGAAGCCCCGGGTTTTCCTGGCCTTCGCCCTCGGTGTCCGATTCGCCCTCTTCGGAAGTTCCCCCGCCTTCGCCGGCCTGTCCTTCTCCCTCCTCCTCGAACTGCGTATCGACCTGCACCGATTCATCGCCCGAGTAGGGGTTTCCCTCCTCGTCGAACCAGTATTGCCGGAAAACGGCGTCGAATATCACGCTCTCCTCTTGGGAGGAAATGAGATTCGACTTGCTGGCGATGTAGATGTTGTCGAGATTGGTGACGTCGAGAGAATCGAAGCAGCGGAATACGTCGATGATGCGGCCGGAGGTTATCTTGAGGCCCGCGCGTCTGAGCACCCGGCAAAAGCCGGTCATTTCGCCTTTGAGTCCCTGTCCCTTTATCCGAATCCGGCGCCTGGGCAAGGTCCCGTTCACGATGGGACGAATGGCGGATGGCATGGAATTCCGAATCAGGCGTCGGGCGAGAGCTGCGCCGTCGCCACCATGCCCTCGAGTCCGTCTTCCTGCACGCGCTTTATGTCGTCCTGGTATTTGAGGATGCAGCCGACGGTCTCCCGCACGGCGTCGACATCCAGCTCACTGCGGTGCAGGGCGAGGAGCGCCTGCGCCCAGTCGAGGGATTCGGCCACGCCGGGGCGCTTGTAGAAATCCATCTGCCGCGCTTGGGTCATGAACCGGGAGATCTGCTCGGCCAGCCGCTCGGTGATACCGGGCACCTTCGTCGTGATGATCTCCACCTCTTTCTCGAAAGAGGGGTAATCGACCCAAAGATAAAGGCAGCGGCGCTTGAGCGCGTCGTGAATCTCGCGCGTCCGGTTGCTGGTCAGCACCACCATGGGCTTGCTGGCGGCCCGGACGGTGCCCATCTCCGGAATCGTGATCTGGTAGTCGGAGAGGATTTCCAGCAGAAACGCCTCGAATTCCTCATCCGAGCGATCAATTTCGTCGATGAGCAGTACCACCGGCTTTTCTTTCGAGCGCAAAAGGGCGCGAAGAAGCGGGCGCTCTATCAGGTACTGCTCGCTGAAAATGTCCTTTTCGATGGCTTTCGCGTCCGAGTCCCTGGATTCCTCCATCTTGATGTGGAGGAGCTGCTTCGCATAGTTCCATTCGTAGAGGGCCGAGTTCGCGTCCAGTCCCTCGTAGCATTGCAGGCGAATGAGCTCGGTATCCATCGAGTTGGCGAGCACCTTGGCGAGCTCCGTCTTGCCTACGCCGGCTTCTCCTTCGAGAAAAAGGGGCTTTTCCAGCTTCGTCGCCAGGAACAAGGTCGTCGCCAGCGTTCTGTCGGAGATGTAGTCGAGTTTCCTGAACGATTCCTGCACCTCCTCGACGCTCGCGAATCCCGGTGCGGCGGAGTCTTTTTGCTTTTTGACTGCGGTCGATGAGGCGGTCACGGTTATTTCCTTTTCCCTTTCTTCGAGGAAAGCTCTTCGGCGGCCGCCTCGATTGCGTCGATGATCTTCACGTAGCCGGTGCAGCGGCAAAGATTTCCTGAAATGCCGACCTTGATTTCCTCCCGGCTGGGATTCGGCGTGTTGTCGAGCAGTTCCTTCGCGGCGACTATCATTCCTGGCGTGCAGAAGCCGCATTGAATCGCGCCGTGCTCGATGAATTTCTGCTGTATCGGGTGAAGGTTGTCCACCGTCCCGATTCCCTTGACGGTCGTAATCTCCCGACCCTCCGCCTGCACGCCGAGCGCGCAGCAGGCGTTCATCGCCAAGCCGTCCAGCAGAATCGTGCAGGCGCCGCAGTCGCCCGCCTCGCAGCCGTTTTTCACCTCCGTGAAGCCGAGGTCGCGCAGCAGATAGAGCAGACTGGTGTGCGCAGGCGCTTCAGCGCGCACTTCCTGCCCGTTCACCGTGAAGTTGATGGGCGTCTTCTTGGGAGGCGTATAGACGGGCGCGCTCGATTTCTTCGCTGCTCTTGTCTTCGCGGTTCGTTTCGCTTTGCTCGCTGTAGCCATCTTGGGAAGTTCTCCAATGCGATGAATTTCTGAAAAGACGATGAAGTCCGTTTATTCGCTGTTCTGCGGAATGTCCAGCGCTTGGCAGATGAGGCGGCGCGGCAGCACTTCGCACATGAGCTTGCGGTATTCGGCCGAGGCCCGAATGTCATCAATCGGCGTCGCCACGGCGGCGCACGCCTCGGCCGCCTTTTGCGCCAGTTCGAAATTCACCACTTGGCCCTCCAAGATTCGCTCGGCTTCGTAGCAGCGAATCGGAGCCGGCGTGACGGAGCCCAGGGAAATGCCGGCTTCCTCGACCCTTTTGCGCTTCATTTTCAGGATGATGGCCACGCCGACGACGGTGATGGCCATGGCGTTGCGGCGGGCGAGCTTGTAGTAGCCCCATCTGTGGCTTCTACCCGGGGAGGGGAAGGTTACGCCGGTAATCAGTTCGTCCGACTTGATGGATGTCCGGCGGTATCCGGTAAGGAATTTATCCAGTTCGACCGTCCTTCTCCCTTTTTCGCTGGCGAGCCTGACTTTCGCCTTGAGGGCGAGCAGGGGGGGGACGGCGTCGGCGGCGGGGCCGCCGTCGACGATGTTGCCCGCCACCGTGGCGCGGTTGCGTATGATCGGCCCCGCGAATTTCTCCGACATCGCCGCGAGAATGGGCGCTTCCCTGAGGATGGCGCGATCGGTCAGCAAATCCGTCATCGTCGCGAGGGCGCCCAACTTCAGCGTCCCTTTGGAGGAGGAGATGCCCCTCAGCGCGGAGACTCGCATGAGGTCGATGACGACCTTCGCGGGGCCGTCATGCTGGTGTCTGAGATCGGGCATGAAGTTGGTGCCGCCGGCGATGAACTTCGTCCTCCTGCCCTTCGCCGCCTTGAGGGTCGCCGATATTGTCGTCGGAGCCACGAAGTCGAAACCACGCATATCTAGAATTCTCCCCAATCTTCCGGATGAAGATGTCGCCGACCGTCGCAATAAAACAAAACCGGCGCCGAATGATACCCGATAGAGGGAAAACTGGAAACGCTCAAGGCGAAACGGCGGGCCGACTCCCCCTGGGCGAGCCGCCGAATATATGGTTTTCACTCTGACGCGAGCGAA
The DNA here is from genome assembly GCA_965242545.1 of bacterium. Lineage (GTDB taxonomy): Bacteria > UBA8248 > UBA8248 > UBA8248 > UBA8248 > Bin107. Next base: position 1,495,338 of record OZ251456.1, on the reverse strand, counting down.
CCTACAATATCAATCGCCCGTTTGCGAAGTCAAGCGGGATAGCCCTTGCGGGCGAATTTGCGCAAGGCGTAAGATTCGCCGAGCGAACGGTCTTGTTCCATATTTTCAAGGCGACGGGCATGAACCCGACGATCGAAGACGTGAAGGACGGGGGGGAGAAGCCCCGGCGTCTCGCCGTGGCGAATCTGGGCTGCAAGCTGAATTACGCCGAAGGCGAGGCCATGAAGCATTTGTGCGCCGAGGCTGGCTTCGAGATCGTCGCGTTCGACGGCGAGGCGGACGTCTACGTCGTGAACAGCTGCACCGTCACAGCGGAGGCCGACCGCGAGGGCAGGCGCCTGGCGCGCAGGGCGCGGCGAAGGGGCGGTGCGGACGCCCGGGTCGTCATCGCGGGATGCTCCGCCCAGGCGAACGCGGCGAAAATGCTGATTCCCGAAGCGGACCTGCTACTCGGAAACGGGGAAAAACTGCGCCTGCCGGAGGAGCTGGCCAAGCCGCTTCCGCGAAGCGACAAGCCGGAAGTCCGCGCTTCCCCCTTGGGCGAAAGCCTCAACGTGGAAAGCGTCGTCTTGCCTCAATTCGAGAACCGGACGAGGGCGTATCTCAAGGTTCAGGACGGTTGCGATTTTTCCTGCGCCTTTTGCGCGACGACCATCGCGCGGGGAGCGAGCCGCTCTCTGGCGCCGGATTCCTGCGTGGAGCGCGCTCGCCTGCTTCTCTCGAACGGACACGAGGAGCTGGTGCTCACCGGCGTTCATCTCGGCGCCTACGGAAGGGATCTGAAGCCGCGCGGGACTTTAAGCCGTCTGGTGAGGCGCCTGCTGGAAATAAAAAAAAGGTTCCGTCTCCGGCTTTCTTCCGTGGAGCCGGGCGAGATGACCCGAGAACTCATCCGCGTTTCAACGGAAGGGGCGTATGGCTCCGCCGCCTCCGGCGGCGAAAGCTACGTATGCCGTCATTTCCACGTTCCCGTCCAGAGCGGAGACGATGAAGTTCTGGGAGCGATGAACCGGAACTACACCGCCGACCGTTGCGCGCGCCGCTTCGAGGAAATCGCCGGAAAAATAAAGGGGGCATGTCTGGGCGGGGACTTCATCGTCGGGTTTCCTGGCGAGAGCGCCGGAGCGTTCGAGCGTACCATGGAGTGGGTGCGGGAGTCTCCGCTGGCGTATCTGCACGTTTTCCCGTATTCGCCGCGCGAAGGAACACGGGCGGCCCTGATGCCGGGGCGAATTCCCCGCGCCGAGCAGAAGGACCGCGTCCGCGCGCTCCAGGAGCTGGGGCGAAGGAAATGGGCGGCGTTCGTTTCTTCCCAGACGGGGGCCAAAGCGGAGGTGCTGTTCGAGGCCAGGCGAACGGAGGACGACCTGCTCATCGGCCTGTCGGACAACTACGTTCGCGTGCTGGCCCCCGGGCCCGACGAGTGGATAGGCCGCATGGTGAAGATGCTGCTGCGTCCTTTGCCGGAGAAAAACCAGCCTCGCGGCGCGATTGCGAGGACGGGCGCCTTGTGGGGAGAGCCCCTGCGATGACGGGCGGGCAGACGCGCCCGAATCCTTTGCACCAGGACGCCTCCGACTACGGGGAGGAGAGCGGCGCCCGCCCGCTCATCACCCTCCTGACGGATTTCGGGACGGGCGAGCATTATACGGGGGTGATGAAGGGTGTCATTCTCGCGACGAACCCCGACGCCCGCATCGTGGACACCACGCACGCCGTCCAGCCTTACGACGTGAGGGGCGCGTCCCTGGTTCTGGGGGCGGCGGCGCACTATTTTCCGCGCGGGACGATTCACGTGGCGGTGGTGGACCCCGGCGTGGGGAGCGGCCGCCGGGGGGTAATCGCCGCGACGCGGAACTATTATTTCGTGGAGCCGGACAACGGCGTGCTTTCGTGCGCGTTCGACGATCCGCTTTATGCCTGGACGAGGGAGCTCGAAGAGGACGTCTTTTTTCTGGACGAAGTGAGTTCCACGTTTCACGGCAGGGACATTTTCGCGCCGGTCGCCGTCCATCTCTCCCGCGGGGTTCCTCCCGAGAAGTTCGGCCCCGTCGCCGCCGATCCGATCCGGCTCGATTTCCCGCGCGTCGAATTCGAGGGAGACGACGCGATCGCCGGCGAGGTCATCTACGTCGATCACTACGGGAACCTGATAACGAACATCGACACGACGGCTTTCTCGCGCTTTGACTGCACCGAGGACGACGCCGCCCACCTGCCGATCATCGAAATCGACGGGCGGGTCATCAACGGGGTGAGCGAATACTACCAGGCGGTGAAGGCGGGCGAGCTCGGGGCGCAGTTCAACAGCTGGACGCGCTTGGAGATTTTCGCGCCTGAGGGAAGCGCCGCCCGGTTGCTCGAAGCGGGAATCGGCGAAAGGGTGCGGGTGCGCATGGCGCGCATGAAAATATGATTTTCCATTTGTTCATCATTCGGTTTCGCGGAAGCGGAGCGAAAGGAGAGGCGAGATGACGGACGACGGTCCCGTTCGATTTACGGTGTACAGCGACTTTCTGTGACCTTGGTGCTTCAACTCGGCCGTGCGCCTGAAGAAGATCAAGCAAGAATACGGCGGCAAGGTGGACATTCAATATCGGGTCTTCATGCTACGGCCCGAGCCGGACCCGACGGCGGTATTCAACGACTACCGCAGAACCCACTGGACGAACGCGAATGCCCAGCCTGATTCTGGAGAATTCACGATGTGGGAGGCGAGCGAGGAGGAGTTTCCGAACTGCTCGATGCCCTCGGCGGAGGCCGGGCTGGCCGCGAGGTTTCAGGGTCCCCAAGAATGGGAGACGCTCCATGACAACCTTCTGGCCGCCTTCTTCACCGAAAACCGCAACATCTCGGACAGGATCGTCGTCCATAACGTGGCAGAGAAAAGCGGGCTGGACATGGACAGGTTCCGCGACGCCGTCGAGAGCGGCGATTTGAGGCGAAAGGCGCTCAGGGAATACACCGAAGCCGCGAACTTGGGCATCACGGGCATCCCGTCCGTCGTCGTGAACGACGAGGCGGTGCTCGTCGGCGCGGTGCCGACGGAGCAATATCGCTACGTCATCGACAGCATCCTGAATACGGGCGAGATGCCAAGCCGCGCGTCCGGCGAATTGCCCGTCGCGGACTGAAGAGCGGCAACCGCGCAGGAAGCGAGGAGGCGTCCCTCTGAATCCCGCCGACCTCAAAGGCTGCATCACCGACGTTCCGGGCTTTTATCTGGGCCATGCCCAGGATGAAAAAGCCGGGACGGGCGTCTCCGTCGCGCTTTGTCCGCCCGGAACCGTCGGGGCGTGCGAGCTGCGCGGCACGGCGACGGCGACGCGCGGCATGGATGTGCTCCGCTCACAGCATCTCGTCGGGGGCGTGGACGCCATTCTCCTCACGGGGGGCAGCGCGTTCGGTCTCGCCGCGGCCGAGGGCGTTATGTCCTTTTTAGAGAAAGAGGGAAGAGGCTTTCCCACCGGACGCTTCAACGTCCCCACGGTGGCCGCCGGCGTCCTGTTCGACCTGCACTTCGGCGACGGCCGGGTTCGGCCGGACGCCGCCATGGGGCGCGCCGCCTGCGAGGCGGCCGCGAACGCCGAGAGCCCCCAGGGAAGCGTAGGCGCGGGCGCGGGCGCGACGGTGGGGAAATTGCTGGGACTTGATCGCGCCATGAAGGGCGGGGCGGGAACGGCGAGCGTGAGTCTGCCGGGGGGCGGGGTCGTCGGAGCCCTCGCCGTGGTGAACGCATTCGGCGGCGTGCATGATCCGACGACGGGCGAACCCATAGCGGGCCCCAGGGCCATGCCGCCTGGTCGGGGAATCATCGACACCGAAGCGCACCTCCGAGCCCACGGCAGGCCGTTTGAGGGATTCGCCAACGCCTCCGAGAACACGACGCTTGTCGTCGTGGCGACGGACGCCAAGCTGACGAAGCCGGAAACGCACAAGCTCGCCCAGCTGGCAGCGAACGGGCTGATTCGCACCGTGCGTCCGTCCTATACGACGGTGGACGGCGACATGGTTTTCGCCCTCTCTCACGGGGAGCGCGAGGCGGCGCTCGACGTCGTCGGAGCAGCCGCCATTCAGGCCGTGGTCCATGCGATCTGCCGCGCGATCATGACGGCCGAGGGCGGGGGAGGGCTTCCCGCCTGGCGGGACGCGCAGCCCTCTCCATGACGCCGCGCCAACGGAAACCGGACTGGAGGAGCGGCGATTATTTCGATTTGAGCCTGATCGGAATGACACATGGCTTGAGCGACGGCTTCAGCAACATGCTGGTGCCGGTTCTGGCGCTCATCACCGTGGACCTGGGGCTCTCGCCTTTCCAGGCGGGCGTCCTGCTCAGCTGCTTCAGCCTCGGCGCGATGATCTTTCAATATCCCCTTTCCATCCTGGCGGACAATACCTGCGGAAGAAAGCGAATCCTGCTGATGGGCATGAGTCTTTCCGCCGCGTCCTTCATCGCCATGTTCTGGACGAATGGCTTCTGGTCGCTGGGCGTTCTGGCGTTTCTCGCGGGCGCGGGGAATTCGGTCTATCATCCATGCGGAACGGCTCTGGCGGCCACCCGCTTTGAATCCCATCGCGCGTTCGCCATTTCATGGCACAGCCTGGGCGGGAACGTTGGAACCGGCATCGTCCCGCTCGTCCAAGCGATCGTGGCGGCCGCGTCGGGCTGGCGCGCGGCTGTCTGCGTCTGCGCGGCGCCGGCCATGATTCTTCTGCCTCTGGTGGGCGCCCGCTTCCGGGAGGAAAAACGGGAATCAGGAAACAGGTCGGGGAAGAGCGCGCGCCCGGGAATTTGGGCCATCATCCGGCGAGTGGTGAAGAACGGGGATACGGTGCGGCTGGCGGCGACCTACGCCCTCAGAAGCATGTGCATGAAGGGGATGATAGGCTTCCTCCCTCTATTGGCTGCCTCGAAGCTGGGGATGAGCACCGGGCAAATCGGGCTGGCCGTATCGCTTCACTTCGGGTTCGGGATATTGTGCAAGCCTTTGATGGGCGTCCTGTATGATCGCCGGGGCGCCCGCTCGGCCCTGTTCTGGCCCTTGCTTCTGCTGGGAGGCTTCGTTCTCGCCATGCCGGTCGTGGAATCGCGCGCGGGCCTGATGCTTCTGGCGGCCTCGACCGGCCTCGTAGGGTTCGTGAGCCCGGTCATCCTCACGGCGGCGGCGGATTTTTCGGAAAAGGACATTCTCGCCTCGTCCGTCGGCTTCATCTATGCCTGCCACGGGCTGAGTTTTCTCGCTCCCCTGGCGGGGGGATGGCTCGCCAATCGGATGGGGCTGGACGCGAGCTATTTTTTCTTTGCGCTCATGAGCTGGCTGGCCGTTTCGGCGTCGGCGCGGTTGCGCGGAAAAAGCGGGAACGGGACGGACCTGGGGAGGATCGGAAATGACTCGTGAATACTTCGAGGGAACGTGGCAGAAGGCGCGCTCGTTTTCGCCTGCCGTAAAGACGAAGGGAGGCGAGCAGATATGGCTGGCCGGCGTCGGCATGTGGCGCGACGAGGAGGGCGGCGCGCTGACGGGCGACTTCGACGCCCAGGTGCGCGCGTCGTTTCGCCAGATCGAGCGGACGCTGGAGAGAGCGGGCGGGAAGCTCCAGGACGTCGTGACGATGACGGTGTTCATTCTCGACGCGCGGCATGGGGATCGGTTCGTCGAGCTGCGAAAGGAGTATTTTTCAGAAGACTGCTTCCCCGCCAGCGCATTGATCACCGTGGCGGGGTTCGCCAAGCCGGAAATGATGGTCGAAATACAGGCGATAGCCGTCGTTGGCGAGGCGTAGGCGGGGGGATGAAATGCGGCCTGTTTGCCAGTCCCCTGAAAGAATGCTACTACGCTTTCAGCATCTGCTGAAAACGGCTCGGAATCGAAAAAACTTGTCCGTGAGGAGTCCGGCCGTTTCCCGGGCTTGGTTCATTCTGTCTCGGCAAAGCGCGTGAAGGCGCTTTTTCTCGATAGGAATTCTCGCATCCATGCCTTCACCCGACAACGGCGCGCCTCCGACATTGCGGCTTGAGGGAGTCGGGAAATGGTTCGGCTCCCTGCAAGTGCTTGATGAAATCGACCTCGACGTGAAGACGCAGGAAATCCTGACGGTGCTGGGCCCCAGCGGGTGCGGCAAGACGACGCTTCTCAGAATCGTGAACGGCCTCATTCTTTGCGAACGGGGAAAAATATCCTTCAAGGGGGAGGTCGTGAGCGGCCCAAGGCCCGAAATGGCCATGGTATTTCAGAATTTCGGACTTTTCCCCTGGAAGCGTCTGGATCAGAACATCGGCTACGCGCTCAGGATACAGGGGAAGAGTAAGGGCGAAATCGCCCGGCTGGTCGGCCACTACACGGAGCTGGTGGGTCTGGGCGGATTCGAGGAAAATTATCCGTCGCAGCTCTCGGGCGGAATGCAGCAGAGGGCGGGGCTGGCGAGGGCGCTCGCCGCGCAACCCGACGTTCTGCTGATGGATGAGCCGTTCGGCGCCCTTGACGCGCTCACGCGGGAAACCTTGCAGGAGGAGTTGCTGCGCATCAACGAGGTGGAGCCGAAGGCGATGATCTTCATCACCCACAGCATTGACGAGGCGCTGTTGCTCGGGGATCGCGTTCTGGTGATGACGCCTCGGCCGGGAAGAATACGCTTCCAGTTCGACACCGGCTTCGGCCGGGGCAGGGATCTCGAAGCGATCCGGGGCGGCGGGCGCTTTCAGGCGCTGCGCCATTACCTTTGGGAGGCGATGCGCAACCCGGAGAAGGAACCGGAATCCATCCCCGAATTGACCGCAGGATAGGAGGGACAGACTTTTGGCCACCGACGCCCCGACGGCAGCCGCCGCGCCGGCGGACGAGAAGGCGCTCTGGGAGCGCGTCAGGGAGCCCGCCGTGTACGTGCGGTGCGTCTCCCTGCTGATCGTCATCGGCGGGTGGGAGCTGATGGGGCAGACCGGGAACATCGATCCGGTCACCTTCAGCTACCCGAGCGCCATCGCCGTCGCGTTCTGGGAGCTCCTCGCGAGCGGCAAAATGATCGCCGCCGCGTTCGAGAGTTCCCAAATCCTGGCGGCGGGGCTGTTCATCGCCATCCCGCTCGGCATCGCGCTGGGCATCCTGATGGGCCGCTTCCGGACGTTTGAATACGCCGTGGACACCTACGTGTTCGCGCTTTACGCCACGCCCGTGGTGGCGCTGGCGTTTCCGATCGCCATGGTCCTCGGCGTCGATTTCGTCGGAAAGACGACCATCGTCGTTTTCTTCGCCATCATGCCCGTCATCGTGAACGTGTATCACGGGGTGCGGAACGTGGATGCCTCGCTTCTGGAGGTGACGCGCTCGTTCTGCTCCACGGAGAGCCAGCGCTGGCGGGATTTGATTTTCCCAAGCGTCATCCCCTATCTCGTCGCGGGGCTGGGGCTCGCGTGCGGGCGCGCCTTGGTGGGGATGGTCGTGGCGGAGTTCCTGATGAGCATCTCCGGGCTGGGCGCGCTCAGCCAGGACTACATCGCCGACCTGGAGCTGGACAAGGGGCTGGCGCCCGTCGTTTTGCTCATGATCGTGGGAATCGCCTTGACGAAAGTGGTCGCCGCCTGCGAAACGAAGTTTTCATCCTGGCGGGTGAGGCAAAGCTCCTAAGGGAGCCGACGCCTCGCCCCTGACGAAGGAATGGTTCTTCCATTTTGACAAGGAGAAGGAAATGAAAAGGATGTGGATAGGATTGGCCGCGACGCTTCTGCTCGCCGCGGGGCTGGCGCCCGCGCCGGCGGTCGCCGCCGACAAGATCATCCTCGGAATGCCCGTGCGTCCGCCGGTGATGGTTCACCTGCCGGTTTTCTACGCGCTCGACAACAAGATTTTCGAGAAGCACGGTCTTGACGTTGAGATCAAATTCTTCCGCGGGGGCGTCGCCACGCACCGTGCGATCACGAGCAAGAAAAGCGGGCTGGACGCCGCCTGGGTGCCCGCGCCGATCGCCATGGTGGGCATCACCAAGGGCAGCGGCATGAAGTTTTTCCACTCCATGGCGTTTCTGAACGAGGCGCAAATGGCCGCGAACGATCAGGTCAAGCGTCCTTCCGACCTGAAGGGGCGCACCATCGGCATCGAGGGGCGCGGCGGATACAGCCACCTGGGCGCGCTCGCCGTGCTCGCGACGGCGGGCCTGGACGACAAGGACGTGAAATACATCAAGACCCCGCCGCCGGCGCGCGTTCCCTTTCTGCTGAAGGGCAAGGCCGACGCCGTGGTCATCCACGTGGAGCAGGTGCTCGTCGTGAAGAAGCGGAAGCCCAACTTCAACAAACTGATGGATTTGTGGAAGGCCATGCCCAACTTCTTCTACGGGGCGTTCATCGCGCCGTCGTCGAAGATCAGCGCGAAAAAGGACGCCTACGTGCGTTTCGCCATGGCGATGATGCAGTCCACGCGCTCCATCTACAAGGACAAGGCGGGTTACCTCAAGACGGCGACGAAATGGGTGCGCCCCGTCTACAAGAAGAACCCGGAGGTGATGTCGAAGACCTACGACGTCTTCGTGGAGGAGAAGATTTGGGGCGTCAACGGCGGCATCCCGAAAAGCTCGGTTTCCTTCACCGCGAACTACATGAAGCGCCTCGGGAAGATCAAGGGCGCCGCTCCGTCCTATGAGGACATCGTTGACACCAGCGTGACGAAGGCGGCGCTCGCGAGGGCCGGCGAAATTTAGCGAGCGCGAACGCCTCGCCCGCTTGATGAAAAAGGGCGGGGCCTTGAAGCGGCATGATCGGGGGTCTCGAGGGAGGCCCCCTTTCGCCTCACGGGGAGTTTCGACTTGAAAATCGTTTTATATTCCGACATTCACGCCCAGCTCGCGCCCCTGGACGCCGTTCAGGAGGCCGTGGCGAAGGAAAACGCGGACAGGGAGGTCGTCATCGGCGATCTGGTGATGCTCGGCCCCGAACCCGCCGAGGTGGTGGACAGGTTCATGGGGCGCAGGGACGTGGACGTTCTCGCCGGCAATCTCGACTGGTGGGTCTCGAAGCGGAAGGACGAGAAGGATCCGCCCAAGAACGAGCACCACGTATGGCTCTACGAGATGGTGAAGATGACCCGCGAGCGCCTCTCCACCGAGCAGATCGAATATCTCGACGGCCTGATGTGGTCGATGACGATCACGCCCGAGAAGGGGCACGACTTCTTCATCTTCCACGCCACGCCGGACGACATCGAGGACGCGATTCCGCTCCGCTACACGGATGCGGAAGTGAAGGAGAAGATCAAGGGAACGGACGCGGAGATCATGGCGTTCGGCCACGTGCACGGCCCTTACGTGCGGGAGGTGGACGGCCAGACGCTGGTCTGCGCAGCCGCCGTGGGCATGAACTGGGACGGCGACTATCGGCCCGTCTATTCCGTCGTGGAATACGAGGGCGGCGGCGAGTGGCGCGTCGAGACGAAGCGCGTGGAATACGACTGCGAGGCGCAGGCGAAGAAGAACGAGAACGGCTGGATGCCTCACGGCGATCGCATCGCCAAAATGGTGAGAACCGGGGAGTTCTGGAACCCGGCCCACATGCCCCACTAATCCTCGAAATGCCCGTATTCGTTCGCGGAAGCAGGCCCCGCGCGTGGGAGGCGCAGGTCAAATCCTTCGTCAGAAAGCGCTACGCGCATCTGGCGGCGGCGAATGCGTTTCCCGAAGGCGGGGAGGGGAGGGCGCGGGAGGCGGGCTATCCCCCTTGGTTCGTCGACGCGCTTCCGGCGCGGGTCGCCGCCTCCTATTGCGGCTGCGGGTATCTGCTCGCCGGGGTCGAGCTGGCGGGCGCGCGAACGGCGGTCGAACTGGGGTGCGGTGCGGGCCTGGACGCGCGCCTGCTGCGCGGGAGGCTGGAGACGGGCGCGAGGCTGTTCGCGGTGGACTTCGCCCCCCAGATGCTTCACCGCGCGCGCGAGGCGCTGGCGGGCGTTCGGGGGGCGGACGCGCGTCTGCTCGCCGGGGACGTGGAGCGTCTGCCGCTCCGGAGCGGCTTCGCCGACCTCGTTCTGGCCAACGCATCGCTCAATCTCGTCGTGAGCAAGGAAAAGGCGCTGGCGGAGGCGCATCGCGTCCTGAAGCCGGGCGGACGCCTCGTGGCGCGGGAGCTGGTTCGGGAGGGCGACCTGCCCGCCGAGATCGCCTGCGACCCCCAGGCGTGGAACGCCTCGCTCGGCGGCGTCTGCGAACGGGAGGAGTGGGAATCCCTTCTGGCGGGGGCGGGCTTCGGCGAGGTGGAGATTTCGGACGACGCGCCGTTTCCGCCCGTGGTCTCGGTCCGCATCCGCGCGCGGAAGCCGGGCGGGGAGGGAACTGAAGCCCGCCGCCCCGGGGCGGGCGATCCGCCCGATCACGTCTTATTTCGATAAAATTCCCCATATTTCGGCGTTTTTCGTTGCAAATCAATCGCTTATGCGTTCGCAAAAGCGCGTGAATTTGTTTGAAAACGTCTTGAATTCGTTTCAATTTGTTTTGAATTCGCCGAAATTTCCGCCCTTTGAAAATGGTCTCCAATTCGACGGATGAAGCGCCGAAAAACGCCCCTTTGTCCGCCTCCCGGGCGCGTTTGAATCGTCCTTTTTCGGGATTGTTCAGGAAAGCCGCAAATGCGGGCAAATGCGCGCGGGGCGTTCCGCAGGGGCGGTTCGCCGAATCGCGTCATCGCCGCCGCCGCGCGCCGCAGGGACAGGTCGCGCCGTCCCTGCGGGTGACCGGGCGCCGTCGGGGCGAGGATGCCGCGCGGACGACCACAGGGGCTTGTCCCTGTGTCCAAAAACGCGAATCAATCGAGACGCGCCACGGATCCCGCCGGGCGGTTTCTTCCCGGGCCCGCCCCACGGTTCGCGAACCGCCCGCCTTTGGTCGCCGATCGGCGCGGAACGCATGTATGCGTCCCCTACGGGCCGGGGGCGGCGATATTCCATGGTAGGGATCGATATATGCGACCCCGATTGCCGGTCGTCGATAAATCCGGTCCGGCTCGCCGTCATCCTCAAACGGGCGCTTTCGCTTATCGAAAGGAGCGCATCCCGTCGCAAAAAACGGGCGCGGGGGGCGGATCCCCCCTTGACTCCCGGCGGCTGCTGGTTCATGCTGACACGGGTGCCGAGCGGGAATAGCTCAGTGGTAGAGCACAACGTTGCCAACGTTGGGGTCGCGGGTTCAAATCCCGTTTCCCGCTCCATCATGTCGATTCCGGGCCGCTCCGGGGCGGCCTTCGCTTCTCCGAACCTCCCGAAACCCCTCGCGGGCTTCCGCAAATCCAGATCGGCGGCGGCGACCCGGAGGGCTCGCGTCCGCCCTCCGCTACCGCATGGGCGAATAGGGCGCGGGGCGCCAGAGTTCGGCGGTCTCGCTTCTGAGGAAGGGACGATAATCCTCCGCCCAGCCGGGCAGGTTTTCCGCGTCTTTCCGAACCTTCTCCCAGTGGCTCATGTCCCGATAGGGCCAGACGTGCAGAAACTCGTTCAGGACGCCGGACTCGAACGCTCCCGCCTCGTTCGAGAAGGCGGCCGCCAGGGGCGAGAGGCGCTCCCGCGCCGGCAGGCTCCGCTCCCACGCCTCGCAGAGGGCGTCCAGTTTCCCCGTGAGGAGGACGTCGCTCCGGATTTCATAGACGCTCCCCATCGCGCCCGCGCGGGGCCGCGGACGAAACGGGGCGGGCCGCATGAGCCTCGTCTCCTGATGGAGTATCTTCTCCACGCGCAGGGGAGGCCACCACGCCTGGGCGAGCGCCTCGGCGCGCGCCTCCTCCCGGTGGGCGGAGTTCTCGTATTCCCAGATGTGCAGGATCCGGTTCAGCCGCCCGACGGCGGAGAGAAAAAAGCCGACCAGGGGGGAGATGGCGGCTCTCTTCTCGATGATTTCGCCAAAATCCTCCACGGCTTCCCCGGCGTCGCCCGCGGTGAACGTGTAGGCGCGGATTTCGTAAATCACGATGTCTCCCGTCGGCGTGAGGCGCGCCGCCCGCGCGGGGCGAACCGGCGGGGCGCGGGAATCCGGGGCGATACCCCGCAAGAGCGGTCTATCATACAATGAATCGGGCGCGTTTCCCCGAACCGAAGAAGCCGGACAATGAAAAACCTTTTCCCCGGAATGGAGGCGGCGCATGGACAGGGCGGTATGGGCGATTTTCTATGATCTTCCCGAAGAGGGCCGCGACGAATACATGGCGTGGTTCCACGAGGTTCACATTCCCGAAAAGCTTGCGCGGCCGGGCTATCTGTGGGCGGCGCACTACGAGACGCGGCATCCGGGCGAGCGGTTCGCGCGGATAGCGGCGCGCCTTCGCCGCTCGGACGATCCCGCCCACGCTTCGGGGACGGGCTTCATCGCGCTCTTCGGCGGGGAGTCCACCCGAACGTTCTACGACCCGTCCCCGGCGGAGCTCCGGGAGCGCCAGAGCCCCGAAACGCGGCGGATGACGGACGCGCGGATTCGGGCGAAAGGGCTGATTCTTTGCGAGGAATGGCGGGTGGAAGGCCCGGAGGCTGGCGCGAGGGAGGCGCCCGGCGTCCTCGCGCCCGCGATGCAGATGGGCCGCTACGACGCGGGCGGCGAGGATGAGGATCTGGAGGCCTGGTACGCCCGGGAGCGCATGGCGGGCGTCTCGACCACCCCCGGCTGCCTCGGCGCGCGCAAATATCTCGCGGCGACGGGCGCGCAGCGGCATGCCGTCCTGTATGAATTCGCCTCTCTCGCCGCGCGCGAGGCGCATTACGTCGCGCTCGAGGAGACGGAATGGACGAGGCGCGTGCATGGATACCTCACGCATCCGCCGGGGTCGCCCCTGGTCGGGAGCCGCCTCTGGCCGCCCCTCGATGCGCCCAACAACCCGTAGGGGGCTTCTCGGGCCCGCCCCACGGTCGGGAACCACCCTCGTTTGGTTCCGAACGAAACGGGACGCATATATGCGTGGGACGCGCCCCTCGGCGCGTCCCCTACGCAAAAACAAAACCTCCGCCCGCCTGTTTCGCCGAACGGCGCGCCGTCATCCTGAAAACGGACGGTTCGCGAACCGGCCCTATGCAAAAAAACCGGCGTCCCGCCTTTTCGCCGCCGGGATATTTCACCCGCAAGGGGCGCGGACGCCCGGTTATCGCCACCCTGTTTCCGCAGGTGAAGCGCCGAGAGGCGCTTCCCACACATACATGCGCCCCGGTTGCGGGGCGGCGCGGGCGTTGCCGTTCCGCCGGCGATTCGGTATGATCGCGCGGCGATAATGAGGATCAACCGACGGAGGCGCGCCGGACATGACCGATTATGAGAAGCTCAACCTCGTCATCGCCTTTCTCGCGCTGATCGCCTCCTACGGCGGTCTGGCGCTGCTCTACTACGGCATCCGCCAGATGGATCGGGGGAGCGCGCGGCGGGCGGCGGAGTCGAAGCGCCAGCACGAGGAGGCCATGCGTAGGCACGACGAGACGATGGCCGCGCTCGCCGAGGAGCGGGAAGCCTCCCAGCGAAGGCACGACGAGGCCATGCGGAAGCATGACGAGGCGGAGGAGGAATCGAAGCGCCGGCATGACGAGGCCATGGAGGAATCCAAACGTCGGCACGAGGAGAGCATGGCCGCGCTCACGGAGCTCATCAAGCGGACGGGAAACCCGCAAAAGCCCTCGTAGGGACAACCCCCGTGGTTGCCCATCATCAACGATCCGGGCGGTTCCTCATCGGGGACACCCCCCTATCCACGCGCGCGCATTTCCCCGCATTTCCGGTTATCTCGAACAACCCCGAAAAAGGATAATTCAAACGCGCCGGGAGATGGACTGAAGGGCGTTTTTCGACGCTTCATCCGTCGAATCGGCGGCCATTTTCAAAGGACGGGATTTTGGGGAATTCACGCGCTTCTCAATCGTTCAGCAACAGGTTCAGGAAACATTTCCCAACCTGTTGAAAAAATTGACATTCATTCGTTCGATGGTTCAGCGGAGGGCGCGGGTTGACGATATTTCGGAACGCCGGGGAGCGAAGAAAGCGCTCCCTACGCGGGCATCACCTTCGGATGCTCCAGCATGTTCTTGAGCGTGGCGAGGAACTCGGCCGCCGGCGCGCCGTCCACGATGCGGTGGTCCGCGTTGACGCCGAGATAGGCCGTCGTCCGGGCGACGACCTCGCCGTTCCGCGCCACGGCGCGCTCGCGCGCCGCGCCCACCGAGAGGATGGCGGATTCGGGATGGTTGATGATGGCGCTGAAATGATCGACGCCGTAGGCGCCCAGGTTCGAGATGGTGAAGGTGCCGCCCTCCAGGGCGTCGAGCCCCAGCGCGCCCGCGCGGGCCGCCTCCGCCAGCGCCTTCGCCTCGCGCGAGATGGCGTCGATGGACTTCTCGTCGGCACTCCGGATGACGGGAACCATCAGCCCGTCCTCGACGGCGACGGCCACCCCGACGTTCACGTCCCGCATCCGCTCCAAGGCGTCTCCGTTCAGGCGAACGTTCACGGCCGGGCAGCGGCGAGCGGCGCGGGCGGCGTAGAAGATGACGAGATCGTTGATGGACACTTTGACGCCCAGGTCGTTCTCCCACGCCTGGCGGCTGGCCTCGCGCACGGCGAGGAGGTTGGTGAGGTCCACCTCGGCCTGGAGGGTGATGCGCGGCGCCCGGGACCAGCTGGCGAGCATCCGCTCGGCGATGATTTTCCGCATCCCGGACAGGGGCGTGGAGGCGGTTGCGGTCGCCGGGCCGCCCGACGCCGCCGCGGCTCTCACGTCGGCCTGAACGATTCTGCCGCCAGGTCCCGAGCCTTTGAGGACGCGGAAGTCAACGCCGAGCTCCCGCGCCACGCGCCTGGCGGCCGGGCTGGCGAAAACGCGGCCCGCGGGCGGAGCCGCCCCGGGCGTCGCCGGAGCTTCCACGGGGACGGGCGACGGCGTCGTCGCGGTCGCCTCGGGGGTTTCGGCCTGCGCGCCGCCGCCTCCGAAGCCGCTCACGTCCTCTCCCTCCCGGCCGATGACGGCGATATCGACGCCGCAGGGGACGACGGCGCCTTCTCCCGCCAGCGTTTTGAGCAGGAGGCCGCCGTCCGGCGATTCGACCTCGTATTCGACCTTGTCGGTCTGGATGTCGAGAATGATCTCGCCCTTTTCGACCGCTTCACCCTCGCCCTTGCGCCATTTGAGGATGGTGCCTTCTTCCATGGTGAGCCCGAGCTTGGGCATCGGGAGGGGGGTCGCCATGAATCTCGCTCCTAATGATTTGGACGTTTTCGCGGAAGGAGCCGGGATGGCCGCGCCTCCGCTCA
Source organism: bacterium (assembly GCA_965242545.1). Taxonomy (GTDB): domain Bacteria; phylum UBA8248; class UBA8248; order UBA8248; family UBA8248; genus Bin107. The sequence continues at coordinate 1,480,095 of OZ251456.1, read as the reverse complement.
ATTTCAATCAGGAGGCGGGCCGCGCGCCTTTCGTCGAACGGGGCGGCTCGCGCCGTCCCGCCGCCGCGACGTCGCCACGCGGTCGATTCGCGGAATCTAGCACGGGGCGCGCCCGCGGGCAAGAATGGCCCCGCATCCCGCAAAAACGGGATATTGCGCTTGCGCTTTGCTCGAAGGACGATTAAAATACGGGGGATTCTGGCTGTTGCGCGGGTGGGTCAACGGATGACCCACTTTTTTATTCTTTGCCGTTCTCGCGCCGGACGAGGCTTGTCGTGCGGATTGAGGCTGACAGTGAAATGTGGCTGCTCGCCGAGGCGGCGGCTTCCGGCCTTGGATTTGAATTGCTCGACGTCGAGCTCGCCGGAGGCCGGAGCCGGCGGATCATCCGCGCGTATATTGAAAAGCCGGGGGGCGTTTCTCTCTCCGACTGCGCGGCCGTGAGCAGGGAGCTCGGAGAGCGACTCGACGGCGTGATTGACGATTCGTATCGGCTCGAAGTGTCGAGTCCCGGCGTCGAAAGACCTCTGCGAAGAATCCGGGATTTTGAACGCTGCCTCGGCCATCGGGCCAGAATACGCTTGAAGGACGAGCGGAAGGCGAACGGGAAAATTTCAGGGAAGATAATCGGCGTTGACGGAAATACCGTCCGCGTGCTTTCAGAAGACGGGAAGGAGGCTTCGCTTTCACTGGCGGATATCGCAAAAGCGAATCTGGCGGCGGACTGGGAAGCGGAATTTCAGGGGCGGGGAGACTTGCGGTAGGCAAGCCCGCTCGGGCCAGCATGAAGGAGTCGTTTTGTGAGTCAAGAACTGATCGCCGTCCTGACGCAGTTGGAGCGCGAGCGAGGCGTCGCCAAGGATATTCTCCTCGATACGCTGAAAACCGCCATGGCGTCCGCCGCCAAGAAGCAGTACGGCCTCGGCAAGAACGTGGACGTGTCGTTCGACGAGCAAACCGGCGAGATCGACGTCCAGGCGGCGAAGGAGGTTGTCAGGATTATTCAGAATCCCCAGAGCGAAATCCTTCTGGATGAGGCGCGCAAGGAAAATCCCGACATTCAGGTGGGGGATTTTCTTTCGCAGGGCGTTGAAACCGAGGGGCTGGGCAGGATTGCCGCGCAAATCGCCAAGCAGGTGATATTGCAGCGCGTCCGGGAGGCGGAGCGCGCGAACGTCTATCAGGAATTCAAGGATCGGGCGGGGGATTTGATTACGGGGTCGGTCTCCCAGGTGGAGCGCGGCAACATTTACGTGGATATCGGGCGGACGGAGGCGCTTCTCCCGCGCCGGGAGCAGATATTCCGGGAAGTGTACAAGCGGGGAGACCGCATCCGCGCGTATATCATGGAGGTGCGCGAAATAACGAAAGGCCCCCAGGTTATTCTCAGCAGAACGCATCCCGGTCTGCTCATCCGCCTGTTTGAAATGGAAGTGCCCGAAATCTACGACGGGATAGTCGTCGTCAAGGGATGCGTTCGGGAGCCGAGCGGACGCTCGAAAATTTCGGTCGTGAGCCATGAGCGGGAGGTCGATCCCGTCGGCGCGTGCGTGGGCACGAGAGGCAGCCGCGTGCAGTCGATCGTCCAGGAGCTGAGAGGAGAGAAAATCGACATCATCGCCTGGAGCGACGACATACGCACCTATGCGGCGAATGCGCTCAGTCCCGCCAAAATACAGCACATCACACTGGTCGAGGAGGAAGGCCGGATGGAGGTGCTGGTGCCTGACGATCAGCTTTCCCTGGCCATCGGGAAGGGCGGCCAGAACGTTCGCCTGGCGGCGAAGCTCCTGGGCTGGAAAATCGATCTGAAGGGCGAGGGCGAATATCGGCGCCTCATCGCCGAGCAGGCGTTTTCGAGCGATGAGGGCGGCGAGGAGGAGGGCGCCGCCGATGAAGGACGGGACGCCGGCGCGCCGGCGGCGGAGGCCGATGAAGGCGCCGCCGGGGAATTGGTGAAGCTGGATCTCGTTGGCGAAAAAATGGCGCGGCTTCTGGCGGACAACGGCTTTTCCGCGATTTCGGCGATCAGCGCGGCGTCAATGGAGGAGTTGTGCGAGGTTCCCGGCATAGGCCCCAAGCGGGCCGAGATGCTCATCGAAGCGGCGCGGTCGTATGAGAAATCCGCCGAATCGGAGCCCCGGGAGGCTTCTTAGGGACGACTCCCGGAGCGGCGGGGGAGCGAGCGTTTGCCCCAGAGAACGTGCGCGGCCTGTCGGAACAAAGGCGACGCGAACAATTTTTTCAGAATGGTCGTCGGGCCGGGCGGAAAAATCGTTTGCGAACTGGGCAGCGGATTGCCGGGAAGAGGGGCGCATTGCTGTTTTGACGTGAGTTGCATTTCAGGAATGACGCGCTCGAATCGTCTGGAAATCGCGCTCAAGAAGAGGAATCTCGGAATCGACCCGGATGAGTTGACCCGAGACTTGAGGATGCTTCTCCGCCGGAGCCTCAAGGGGATGCTGCTCGCCTCCAGGGGAAAAGGCGTCCTCGCCCTGGGCAGGGAGGCGGCTTTCAGGCGGATGAAATTCTCGGGGACGGGGAAAGCGTTTGTTTCCAGGGATATGTCCTCCAGGAGTCTGGCGGACTTGAAGCGAGCATCCGGGGAATTTTATATTCTGCCTTTTGACATGAAAGAACTCGGGGGATTATTTAGAAGAAGGCCGATTGGCGCGCTGTTCGTGGAGGATTCCCTCCTTGCGGACGGCATTCTCATGCGCGCGGCGCAGGAAAAGGCGATAAGCGCCGGCTGAGGCGGGATATTCCCGATAGACTCCTTCAGGATCGCCTTGACGGAGTCTTGGGCGTGAATCATTCGGGGTGGAGGTCTTATGGCGAACACACGCGTCTACCAACTGGCCAAAGAACTCGGATACGACAGCAGACCTTTCGTCGAGGAACTGGCCAGAGAGGGAATCGTAGTCAAAAGCCACATGAGCACCGTGGACGATGAAACCGCCGAGCTGGTGATGGCGCTTTTTTCTCAGGAAGCGCCTCCGGAGAAGAAGGCGGAGCCCGCGCCCAAGCCTGAAAAGAAGACCCCGGCGAAGAAAGCGGCCGCCCGGGACGAGAAAGCGGGCGCCGCCGCCCCGAAAAAAGCGAAAGCCAAAGAAAAGCCTGAAGCCTCCGCGCCTCCCGAAGCGGCGGCCGGGACGTCCGCTTCCCCGGCGGATGCCGCAGCCGCGGAGAAGCCGAGGGCGGAAAAAGACGACGCGGCCGTCGCGGAAAAACGGGGAGAGCCGGCGAAGGCGGACCCGCCCGCAAAAGAGAAAGCCGCCGCCTCGGCGCCTGGCTCCGAAGCCGCTCCGGATGCGGGCAAAGAGAAGTCGATTCGCCGACACGGGGGACGCATCCGCATCGCGGAGACGATAACGGTGAAGGAGCTCTCCGAAAAAATCAGCGTCAAGGCGACGGAAGTCATCAAGGAATTGATGAAAAAGGGCCAGATGACGACGATCAATCAAATGATCGATCACAACACGGCCACGGAGATCTCCGAACTCTTCGGCTATGAAGTCGAAATATCCAAGGACAACATCGAAGATCTCCTGATTCAGGAAGAGGACAGGACGGAAGACCTCCGGCCCCGAGCCCCGGTGATAACGATCATGGGGCACGTGGATCACGGCAAAACGAGGCTTCTCGACGCCATACGCAAGGCGAACGTGATGGAGGGCGAAGCGGGGGGGATAACCCAGCATATCGGCGCGTATCGCGTCACGACGGACAAGGGAACGGCCGTATTTCTGGATACGCCGGGCCATGAAGCCTTTACGGCCATGAGGGCGCGCGGCGCGCAGGTGACGGATCTGGTGATCATCGTCGTGGCGGCGAATGAGGGGGTGATGCCGCAGACGCGAGAGGCCATTGACCATGCGAAGGCCGCCGGAGTCCCGATCATGGTGGCGATGAACAAGATAGACCTGGCGGATGCGAATCCGGACAGGGTGAAGCAGCAGCTCTCGACGCTGGACCTGATCCCTGAGGAATGGGGCGGCGATACGGTGTATTCCGAAGTCTCCGCGAAAGAGAACCTCGGAATTGACGACTTGCTGGACGTGGCCATTCTGCAGGCGGAACTCATGGAGCTGAAGGCGAATCCGGCCCGGGACGCCAGCGGCGTCGTCGTCGAGGCGAAGCTGGACAGGGGCCGCGGCCCGGTTGCGACGGTTCTGGTTCAGCGCGGCACCTTGAGCGTGGGCGACAACTTCGTGGCGGGCAAATGGAACGGCAAGGTCCGGGCGTTGCTGGACGATCAGGGCCGCAAACTGAAGACGGTGGGGCCGTCTACGCCGGTGGAAATTCTGGGATTCGCCGGAGTGCCCGAGGCCGGCGATGCGTTTGCGGTGCTGGAAGACGAGAAGATGGCGCGAGAGATAAGCGCCAGGCGCCAGCAGCGTGAGCGCATGGCGTCGCTCATGGCCTCCGCGCGCGTTTCTCTGGAAAGCTTCATGGAAAGCGTGGAAGAGGGGCGGTTGAAGGAGCTGAACCTGATCCTGAAAGCGGACGTGCAGGGGAGCATGGAAGCGCTCAAGGAGTCCCTGGGCAAGCTGGGCAACGAGGAGGTGGGCGTCAAGGTTCTTCACGGCGCGGTGGGAGGCATTACGGAAACCGACGTGATGCTCGCGGCCGCCTCGGCGGCCGTTGTCGTGGGGTTCAATGTTCGGCCGACGCCCGGGGCGACGGAAGTCGCCAAGCGCGAGAAGGTGGACATGCGCCTGTATTCCGTCATCTACGACGCCATTGATGAAATCAAGCTGGCTCTCGAGGGAATACTCGCGCCCGTCCGGCGGGAGGTGGTGAACGGGCGCGCGGAAATCAGGGAGCTGTTTCACGTGCCCAACGTTGGGACGATAGCGGGCTGCTACGTCACCGATGGAAGCGTCGCCAGAAACTCCGAAGCGCGGCTCATTCGTGACAACGTCGTGATCTATACGGGCCGCATTTCCTCCTTGCGGCGGTTCAAGGATGACGTCAACGAGGTGCAGTCCGGGTATGAGTGCGGAATCGGAATCGAGCGATACAACGATATCAAACAGGGCGACATCATAGAGCCATACGTTACGGAGGAAGTATCCCGGACCCTTTAGGCGAGATTCGCGCCGCCCTTTGAAGCTTTCGTCCCATGCCCGTTGTCGGTCTGCTGACAATCGAAGTTCAGGTTCCTGAATGCCGCTCCCTCAAGGCGAAGCGCAAGGTGGTTCAATCGCTGACGGCGCGCTTGAGGCAGCGGTTCAATGTCTCCGTCGCCGAAGTCGATTTTCAGGACAAATGGCAAAGGTGCCGCATCGGCGTGAGCGTGGTGAGCAATGACGCTCGCTTGGTGGACAGCCAGCTGAGGAAGGCGCTGAACTTCGTAGAGGGAGCGGGGCTGGTGGTCTTGCTGGATTTCGATATCGAGATTTTTTGATTTTGCGAAAACGGGTAAAAAATGAGCAGCATCCGCATGGCGCGCGTCGCGGGACTCATACAGTCGGAACTGGCGAACCTGGTGATGAGGGATCTGAAGGATCCGCGCGTTCGGAACGTCGTGATTACGCGCGTGGAAGTGGCGCCCGACCTGAGAGCCGCGAAGGTCTACTTCAGCCGCTATGGTGAAAATGAAGGGAATCCCGAGGAGACGGAAGAGGGACGCGAGGGTCTTGAGCGCGCGAAGGGCTTTCTGCAGGGGAAACTCGCCGAACGGCTGGAGCTGAAGCGGACGCCCAGGCTGAAATTCCTCGCGGACCATGGACTGGCGCATAGCGATGAAATCGAGCGCTTGCTGTCCGGCGTAAGGAAACGGGCTTGAGAGAGGCGGGGACTTGGAACTCTCGGGGGTTTTGAATCTCAACAAAAAGCATGGGCCCACATCGCACGACATGGTCGATGAGGTGAGGAGCCTGCTGCCCGGGAAAACGAAGGTGGGCCACGCGGGCACGCTCGACCCCATGGCCGAGGGAGTTTTGCCGATTTGCATCGGCAATTCGACAAAATTGTTCTCGTATTTTCTGGAATGTCAGAAGACGTATCGAGCCGTCATGCTCTTCGGGCGCGTGACGGACACCCAGGACGTTACGGGAAAATTGCTGGCCGAGTCCGACCCGGGGGAGATCGCCCTGTCTCGGGCGCAGGAGCTTTTGAACGCCATGCTCGGCAGGACGACGCAGGTTCCGCCCATGTATTCCGCCCTGAAGGTCGATGGAAAGCGTCTGCATGAGCTGGCGCGCTCCGGCAAGGAGATTGACAGGGCGAAACGACCGATAGAGGTGTTTTGGATAGAGGCGGTAAAAATAGCGGGCCCGCAACTCACCTTCGACGTTGCGTGCTCCCGGGGAACGTATATTCGCGCCATTTGTCATGACATCGGCGCCGCGCACGGCTCCGGCGGGTGCCTGCAGGCGCTTACGCGCACCGCTCTGGGCCCGTTCGATCTTGCGGACGCCGTCTCCATCGAAGAGGCGCGGCGCCGTTCGAGAGAGAATCGGCTTGAGGAGATTCTCATGGCTCCGGCCCGGGCTCTCGCGCACCTGCCCGCCGTTTACGTCCGTCAGAGGGCGGAGGCGCGGGTGCTGAACGGCGCCGCGATCAGGCTGGAGGACGTTCGCCGGGACCTCGATCTGCCGGCGGACGCTCGCGTTCGGATGCTGAGCGAACCGGGGAAATTGCTGGCGATCGGAAAGATGGTTCCGGAAAGCGGGCGGAAGCGGGGCAGGGGTTTCGTCGCGCCTGAAAAAGTGTTCGCTCCCCGGAAGCGCGGAAGGACGTGATCCGTATTTACATTGCCGGAAAAGTCGTATAGAATCCGCTCGCTTTTTGAGGAATCCGCTTGAACCGGCCTTGGGAGGAGCCAGGGCGACATGCCAGGAAGTGGAGGAAACGAAAGAAATGCCCCTTGCGAAGGCGCGCAAATCAGAGGTTATCGAAAAGTTCCGCACCCACGACGCGGACACCGGTTCGCCGGAGGTGCAGGTAGCGATTCTCACTGAACGCATCACCGGCCTCACGGGCCACTTCAAGACCCACCAGAAAGACCACCATTCCCGAAGAGGGCTGCTGAAACTCGTGGGTCAGCGGCGTCGCCTCCTTGACTATCTGAAAGAAAAGGACATCAACCGCTACCGGACGATCATTCAGGATCTCGGCCTGCGTCGCTAGACGCGGCCCCGCCCCAGAGGGAAGTCACCTAATGCCACCATATCGCAAAGACATTTCCATCAATGGCCATACGCTCGCCTTTGAAACGGGCGAAATCGCCAGGCAAGCCGGCGGCGCGGTCATGATGCACTACGGCGAAACCAGCGTGCTCTGCGCGGCTTGCGCCTCATTTTCACCCCGCGAGGGCGTGGATTTTTTCCCGCTTACCGTTGATTATCGGGAGTTTTTCTACGCGGCGGGAATTATTCCCGGCAATTTCTTTCGCCGCGAAGCCAAGCCCGGCGAGAGAGAAACGCTGACCTGTCGTTTGATAGACAGGCCCATCCGACCTCTTTTCCCCAAGGAATTCCGCTGTGAGACGATGATTCAGGTGATGGTCATGTCTTACGACAAGCTGAATGATTCCGACATTCTGGCGATCAACGGAACCTCGGCCGCTCTCCACATTTCGGACATCCCTTTCGCCGGCCCCATCGGCGCCGTCCGCGTCGGAAGAATGGACGGGGAAATCATCGTCAACCCGACGGTCGAGCAGCAAATCGACAGCGATTTGAACTGCGTCATGGCCGGAACGTCGGACGCCATCGTCATGGTGGAAGCCGGCAGTTTCGAGGTTTCCGAAGGCGCGTATATGGAAGCGTTTGAAAAAGGCCACGCGGTGATTCAGAAGTTGTGCGCCATGCAGGACGAGTTGAGGGCGGAATGCGGGAAAACGAAGCGCGCGATCGAGACCGCGGAAGAAAACGCGGGATTGATGGCGAAGGTTCGTGAAATCGTCGTCCCCAAGCTGAAGGCGGCCGCTGAAATTCATGACAAAGCGGGGCAGTACGCCGCCATTGGCGAAGCGAAAGCCGCCGCGATTGATTCTCTTTGCGCGGACGATGAGGGGGCGGCGAACAGGGGAATCGTCTCCGATTATTTCTCCAAAGTCGAAAAAGAGGTTTTCCGTGGCTTGATTCTTGACGAAGGGAAGCGCGCGGACGGCCGCTCGCTTCGCGACGTCCGGCCGATCTCCATCAGGATGTCCCCCCTCGCCAGACCCCACGGCAGCGCGCTGTTCACGCGAGGCGAGACCCAGGCGCTGGTGACGGTGACGCTGGGCACCGCCTCCGCGGCGCAGTTGATGGACACGCTGGATGGAAAATCCGACAGGACTTTTCTGCTGCATTACAATTTTCCCGGATTCAGCGTTGGCGAAGCGAAGCCGAACCGCGGCCCCGGCCGCCGGGAAATCGGCCACGGCGCGCTCGCTTCCCGCGCCGTGCAGGCGGTATTGCCCGAGCAGGAGGATTTTCCCTACACGATTCGCGTGGTATCGGACATCACCGAGAGCAACGGCAGCTCGTCCATGGCCAGCATCTGCGGCGCGAGCCTGGCCTTGATGAGCGCGGGCGTCCCGACAACGTCTCCGGTGGCCGGCATCGCCATGGGCCTGATCAGCGAGGAATCCACGGGAAGAACGGCGATACTCACCGATATTCTGGGACTGGAAGATCATTTGGGCGATATGGACTTCAAGGTCGGCGGCACGCGGCACGGCATTACCGCCCTCCAGATGGACATCAAGATCAAGGGACTGCGGCTGAGCCTGGTCAGAGACGCCCTGACGCAGGCGAACGAGGCGCGAATGCACGTGCTCGATCAGATGGACAAGGTTATTTCACGGCCGAAGGAAGAGATATCTCCTTACGCCCCGAGGATTATGACGATGCAGATTTCCAAGGATCGCGTCAGGGACGTTATCGGGCCTGGCGGAAAAGTGATTCGCGGAATCGTCGAGGAAACGGGGGCGGACGTGGACATCGAGGATGACGGCACCATCTTCATCTCGTCTACGGATGAGGCGGCCGCTCTCCGAGCGATAGATATTATTCGCGAACTCACCCAGGAAGCCGAGAAAGGCGCGATCTACCACGGCACGGTGAGGAAAATCATGGATTTCGGGGCGTTCGTCGAGATATTCCCGGGCACGGACGGGCTTTGCCACATCAGCATGATCGCGAAAAAGAGAATCGGTTCGGTGACCGATGTCCTGAAGGAAGGCCAGAAAGTTCTGGTGAAATGCGTGGAAGTGGAAGGAAACGGCAGAATTCGCCTTTCCATGAAAGACGTGAATGAAGAAGAACTGCCCGATGAATGGAAGCAATTCTATTCGCCCGTGACCTGATGGCGCATGGCCCCCGTCGTGAAGACCGGCCTCTCGGGAGGCCGGTTTTTTGATTTCCGATCAGAAGGGGGAAGGCGCGTTTCCCTGGCGGGACGGCTGTTCATCAGACAACGATTCCGGCATATCTCGAGGAAGAAAAATGACCAGAAAACCATTGGGCGTCGGCATTGTGGGCTCCGGCCGAATCGGAACCTTGCGGGCCAATCTGGTCTCCCGGCACCCGTCCCTCGAGTTTTTGGCGGTCTCGGACATCGACCCGGAGCGAGCGAAGTCGCTGGGGGAGAAAACAGAGGCGCAGCTCTCTACGGGCAGGAATGAAGAGGTGATAGAACACCCCGACGTTACGACCGTCATCGTGTCCACGCCCGAGCATGATCACGCGGATTCCATCATCCACGCCCTGGAGCTGGGCAAGCCCGTGCTGGTTGAAAAGCCGATTTCGCTGACGCTCGAGGACGCCGACCGCATCCTCTCCGTGGCCGAGAGGACGGGGACGGAGCTGAGGGTGGGATACGCCCAGCGCTTCAAGCGCCGCTATCAGACGGCGAAGGAGCAAATCGTTCAGGGGAGACTGGGGGAAATTCTGGCGGGCATGGGCCGAACCTGCAATACCCGCGCCCAGGGGCTGCAGATTCTCAAGCGCTCCCCGCACGCTACGCCCGTTCTCGACGTGCTCACCTATTGGGTGGACATGACTTGCTGGTTCATGGAAGGGCGCCGACCGGTGGAGGTGGTCGCCCGCGGAAACGGCAGGATATACAAGGAAGCCGGCTATTCGGCGAACGACGTTACCTGGTCCATCGTCACGTTCGACAACGGGGCCGTCATGAATCTGGGCGTTTTTTACGCCCTGCCCGCGAAATACCCCGCGCTGGGCCAAAGCGTGAGGATGGAGATTTACGGGACGGACGGCGTGTTGATGCTTGATGAGGATCACAAGGACGAGATGCTTTACACGGACAAGGGAATTCCTCACACGTATATCCCGGAGCATCGAATCAACACGGCGTTCTTGAGCAGCACGACTCCGGGAGACTGGGCGGCGGGGGACTATTGGGGGCCGTTGGGCGATGAAACAAGAAGCTGGCTGGATCACGTCCTCACCGGCCGCCCGACGACCCACGCCACGGCCGAGGACGCGCGCCAGACCCTGGAGGTGACGATAGCGATGGAGCTGTCCGCTCAAACGGGGGAGTCCGTGCGATTGCCGCTTGGAGAGGGGCATTAGGAGCCGGGCGAGAGGGGAATCGACGCGAAAGGACTGGTGGCGCGTGAAAAATCAGGCAGCCCGCGCCAGGCCTTCAGGCTCGCGCGGCCATCCCCGCCCGGCGGCGTTTTCGTCCTCCCCTCGCTGGACGCGCGTCAGGCCCTAACCGAAAACACTTCTCCGTCGAAGAACCCGCGCCACGCCTCTTCGGCGGCCCTTTCCTCGGGCGCCATGGGCGGCGTCGGACGCGAGAGAGCGACGGTTTTCACGCTCGCCTTTGCCGCGCGGGATTATCGCCGGACGCCCGCGGGAATTTCATGCCCCTTTTCCCGCCAATACCTCGCGGCTCCCGGGTGGATTTCGAGGCCGATGGCGGCCATCTGATCGAGAGCGGGAGCGACCTTGAACCCCGACAGCCAGCCCCTGTGCACTTTCGGCAGAAATTCCCGCCCGCGTTTTGAGAAATTGATGCGCGTCACTTCATACGCGACGGAAGCGGGCACGTGCGCTCCCACGGCCGTCCAGGCGGTGTAGCCGACTGTGGAGACGTCTTTCTCGACGCCGTTGTATGAACCGGCCGGGACGTGAATGTTGAAATACGCCGGGCTGTCCTTCAGGAATTTTTCGAGGGTCGGGCCCGTGATGGGGAGAAGACGAATCGGAGCGGCGGCGGCCGCTTTGACGAACGCCGGGCCCGGGACGGGAAGGGGAATGGAAAACGCCTGAATGCGGTTGTCCTTCATCGCGTCGGCCAGTGCGCCGAAGGGCATGTATTCTCTCCTCACTTTCAGGCCGGCGTGCTTGATGAGCCTGCCGGTCATGAAGTGCGCGTTTCCCCCCTTTCGGCCCGAGCTGATGGCTTTTCCGTTCAGATCTTCCATGGACCTGACGCCGGAACTCCGAAACGTGGCCATCTGAAACATGGAGACCGTGGCGGGGCCCATGCCCCGAAGGTTCCGGTGCTTTTTCTTGTATGGCTTTTTCCCGTTCAGCGCCCGCAGAACGAGCCCGGCGACGCCAAGCCCGAAATCCGCTTTCCCGGCTTCGATGAGTCTGAGGTCCTCGACCGCGCCGCGCGTGGCCTTGTTCGACATCTGAACGGATTTTGATCTCTCCGATACGAGAGCGGCCAGCCCCCCGTACATGACGTAAATACTCGTGCCGGGCCCGGAGCCGACGACGGATACGCGCGTGGGCGCGGCGAAAGCGGAGGAACTGAGCAGCAGCGGCAGCGAGATGAGCGTGGCGGCCGCGATGGACGAGATTCGGCTGGCGCGCATTTTCGGACTCCCGGATAATGAGGCGGGCGGTGACGTTCGCTCGGGGGCGACGGCTCGACCCGTCTGATGGAGGGTTCTCTATTTCGCGGCGGCGTTTTCTTTCAGGGCGGAATAATCCTCCGCGTAGTCGGGGGCGGGCGTTCCTCCCTGTCCCTGGATGATGTGGATTTTCCCCTCGGTTCGGTCGGCGTTTCGGAAGCCGCGCTGGACCCCGGCGGGCGCCCAGCACGCATCCCAGGGGTCGAGAACGGCCTGCCGGAGTCGTTCGCGCTCGTCCACCCAATAGACGACCCATCTGCCTTCGAGAGGGATGAAAAGCTCCTCGCAGGGATGATCGTGAAGCGGCGCGCCCCGGCCGTTGCCGCATTCCACCATGGCGTATCCTATCTCCCCTTCGGACAGGGACGGCGGCGGCCCTTCGTCCGTATCGCCGGAGACGCCCCCGATATAGCGTCTGAGGGAGCGACCCCCCTCCGGGAGCCGCGCTTCGTGGTAGACGTTCCAGTTGCGGGGACATTCCTCGAAGCGAACCAGCTGGGTGGCCGGGTCATAGGCCGGCTTTTTGACGTAAGGCTCCGTTCGGGCGCCGTCGGGCAGTCCCTCTCTCGATGATTCGTGATAGAGGGGATACTGATAGTCGCCCCGTCCGTGGATGAAATGAAGAAACCCGTCATTTTCTCCGATGTTTCTGAAGCCGCGCATGACGCCCGAAGGGACGCGAATCAGATCATATTTGCCGAGAGCGGCGCTTCTGGGGGCCTTGGTCTCGATATCTTCCCAATATATCTCGAACTCGCCTTCCCAGACCATGAAAATTTCTTCATCCGGATGATCGTGAAGCGGCGCGCCGTTTTGGGGCGGAGCCATGGCCACGCCGCAGGAAAAATCCCAGCCGGGGAGGGGGGCGCGGAGGTTTTGACCGGCGATGCCGCCGATATACCGGTAAATCGCCCGATGATTCCCTTCGATGCGGGATTCGTGATATTCCCCCCAATCGGGAACCAGCTCTCCGAAGCGAATGACCGTAACCGGCGCGACCGTCGTTTTCGGACCGGGCGTCCGGCGGCTTGAACTCTTGGAAGCGTCCATTTTTCCATCCTCCCCCGGCGAGAATAACCGCCTCTTCGTTTCGCCCTTGTCGTCAATGCGGTGATGAGACGGACCATGCTACCATTCTCGCCGGCGCATTTCCAGGCGTGGTTTCCGGCTGATTGATGAATGGTGACGTTGGGGACTCCGGGGGCATCGCATGATTCAGGGAAATAGAATATGCGCGATCATGTTCGCTTTCTGGGGATTTTTCCCGTCTTCCGCGTTCGCCGAAGCGGCGGACATCGTCCTGGTGAACGGAAAAGTATTGACGGTCGACGCGAATTTTTCCACGAAGCAGGCGGTGGCGATTCGGGGTGAGCGGATCTTGTCCGTGGGGAGCGACGCCCGGATTCGCCGACTGGCGGATCCCCGGACGCAGGTGATCGATCTGGGAGGAAGAACGCTTGTTCCGGGACTGATTGACAACCACGTTCACTTCATCCGCCACGCGCTGCGCTGGGAGCATGAAGCGAGAATTGACGGGGTTTCTTCGCGCGAGAAAGCGCTCTCCATCATCGCCGACAAGGCGAAGTCGATGAAGCCTGGAGAGTGGGTGCTCGTCATCGGCGGATGGAGTCCCGACCAGTTTCGGGACAAGCCCGGCCTGTTCACGAAAGCGGAGCTGGACGAGGCGGCTCCGAACAATCCGGTTTTCATTCAGCAATCCTATCGACTCATGATTCTGAACAGCCTGGCCCTCAGGAAAGCGGGCATCGATGAGAGTTCGGGAGAGCCGCGAGGGTGGCGCGTAGCGAGAAGCGGTTCCGGCGCTCCTACGGGCGTTATTTTCGGTCGTCGGGCCATTTTTCACTTCTGGCGCCGCCGACTTCCCGAAGTGACGGACGACAAAATCGTCTCCGGCCTGAAAAAACTGATGGCGGCGTTCAACCGCTCCGGCGTTACGAGTTTGCTCGAACTGGGCGGCGGCGGGGTTCGGGACGAAACCTACGGGATGATCAAGCGAAGGCTGGCCGGGAAGGGCGGCCTGACGGTAAGGATATTTCACACCCCCCGCTTTCGGGTTCGGACTCCCGAGGGAAACAGGAGCGTCATAGAGCGGATTCGGAACTCCCGGCCCGACAAGTCCGCGAAAATGATGGGCGATATCGCGCTCGGGGAGCACCTGTACGCGCCCATTCACGATTCGCCGTTCAGGCCGTCTCGCGCCTCGGACGAGGACTATGGGGAATTCGCAAAAGTTTCCGAGGCCGCGGCCGACGGCGGATGGACGATTCACGAGCACGCCTTCCGCGACGAAACGATTGAGCGCTATCTCGGCATCTTCGAGAGAATCAATCGGCGGAGGAAAATAACGCATTTGCGCTGGTCCATCCATCACGCGGATTTCATCTCGAAGAGGAACATCGCCCGCGTCAAGGCGCTCGGCATGACTTTGGCGCTGCACAGCCAGATGACGATTTTGGGCTCCGCGCTCAGGCGGAGACTGGGCGAGCGGGCGCTTTCCCTGCCGCCGCTGCGGACGGTTCAGGACAGCGGAGTCGTTTGGGGGCTTGGCACGGACGCCGGCGTCGTGGCTCCCTATCCGCCGATGCTCTCCCTGTGGTGGGCCGTCACGGGCATGGACCTGGGCGGCAAGCGGGCGCTCTCGGAAGCGGAGACCGTTTCTCGAAAACAGGCGCTGATAGCCCATACGAGGTCGAACGCCTACCTGCTTTTCAAGGAAAACGAGCTGGGCTCCATCGAAAAGGGGAAGCTGGCGGACATGGTCGCGCTCGACCGGGACTACATGACGACGCCCGCCGCCCGCATCAAGGATATCAAGCCCCTGCTCACGATGGTCGGCGGGAAGATCGTGTTCCGATCGGGCCTGTAGGGCCGGCCTCGTTTCCGCGTCCGGCGAAACTTCAACGGGTCGGGCGCGCCGCCCGAAAAAGAAAAAAATTCACTTTGACGGCAGGAATCGGATAGAAGTCTCCCGGCGCCGCGGCCATATTGGGAAAGAACGGACAATCGCCCATGTCTTTCGGGAGGCTCGGCAGATGAACGCGGACGCGAAGTGGGAGGCGATTCTCAAGCGGGACGGGAAGGCGGACGGCCGTTTCGTCTACGCCGTCCGAACCACCGGAATCTATTGCCGGCCCTCGTGCGCGAGCCGGAAGCCCGCCAGGAAGAACGTCGTCATCTTCGCTCTCCCGGAGGCGGCCGAGGCGAGCGGGTTCAGGCCCTGTCTGAGGTGCGCGCCGCGGGACGCCGCCTCCGATCCCCGGCTCGACAAGGTGAGAAGGGCGATTCGATACATCGAGGAGCGCGCCGATGAGGACCCGACGCTCGATGAGATCGGGCGCGGCGCGGGCCTGAGTCCCGGCCGCCTGCAGCGAACCTTCAAGAAGGCGCTGGGCGTGAGCCCCCGCGAATATCTCGAATCCCTCAAGATGCGGAAATACAAGGAGTTGCTGAGAAACGGGCGCGATCTGGCGGACGCCTGCTACGAGGCGGGCTACGGCTCCGGCAGGCGGGCGTATGAAGGCGCGCGCCGCTATCTGGGCATGACGCCGGCGACCTATCGCGCGGGCGCGGCGGGCGTTTCGATTCGCTACGGAATCACCCGGTGCCGGCTGGGGCGGGCGCTGGTGGCGGCGACCGAAAAGGGGGTGTGCCGCGTGAGCGTGGGCGACGGAATCGGCGAGCTCGTGGAGGATTTGAAGGCCGAGTTTCCCCAAGCGCATCTGCGGCGAAGCGATGAGGAGTTAAAGGAATACTTGAAGATTATCGCGGGAATCGCCGAGGGGGAGGCGCCGCCCGAATCCCTGCCGATCGACGCGCGCGCCACCGCCTTCCAGCGCCGCGTATGGGATCGGCTCCGGGCCATTCCTCCCGGAAAGACGATGACTTACAAGGAGATCGCCGCCGACCTGGGGCTCCCGAAAGGCGCGCGGGCGGTGGGGCGCGCGTGCGCCCTGAATCCGGCCGCCCTGATTGTCCCCTGTCATCGGGCGGTTCGGGAGGACGGCGGCCTCGCGGGCTATCGCTGGGGTCTGGAGCGCAAGAGGAAGCTGATCGAAATCGAGCAGAAAGTCCATGAAAATCAACGCGCTGCGAAAGATACCGAACAAACCGCTTGAAGCGTGAAAACCCGCTCGCGGGACGTTTCCCCTGTTTTTCGCCAACGTTCTTGTAGGGACAACCCCCTGTGGTTGTCCGCCTCGCCTGTCCCTGCCACAACCCCCTCCCCGAAAAGGCCGGCCGGGGGGAACATCGGACAACCACAGGGGGTTGTCCCTACAAGATCGGCCGTTCCCTGCGGGGATGATGACGGCCCCGTCCCTACCGAATCGCCTCTGTTTCCCTCTCCAGCCATGCGACCGCTGTCCGCTCGTCCTCCTCGATGGCGATCTCCACCGCGCGCCCGGCGCATTCGAGCAGCCGCCCGGACTCCGCCCGCAGGCCGGAGGATTCGACCACCATTCGCCGGATTTCGGCTTGGAGCTCTTCGGGGAGGAGGGGGATCGCGGTTCGCTTCACCTGTTCCGGTCGCCAATGCAGAATGACGGAGCCGCCAACGTCTCGGTTAACCTGCTCCTGCGTCAATATCGAATTGAGCGCCAGCGTCAGATACTCGTTGTTCACTTTGTCCGTTTTGCTTTTCAGCCTGAGAATGCCGCCGGAGGGAATCATTCTTTCCGGCTTTTCATTCAGGTAATGAGCGATTCCCGGCGTCGCGTCCTTGCTGAAAAGAATCTCGCCCTGTTCGGGCTGATGCTCCTTGATGCTGGAATAAAGACTCTCGGAAATGCGCTTTTCCCTGGCGATCTCGAACGGGCCGAGATCGCTCACGCGAACGAAGGGAACGCCCTCGTCGAGATATTTCGCGCTGCCGACCTCGATGCACTTTCGCGCCGATACCAGATTCCCCAGCGCGTTCCACCCGCCGGGGCAGGCTTTGACGGCGGCGATGATCTCGTCGTATTTCGGCTGGAAATAGTCCGCGTCGAAGCGCTCCGCCGCCTTCACCTCGGCGTAGTCCTTGACGAACCAGAGACGATCTTCGGGAAGCCAGTCGGCGAGACCGAGAGAGGAGAGGAGGAGGGTTTGGGCGCGGTGGTAGGTTGTTTTTGATAGCTGAATGAATTTTTGAGATTCCAGGTAAATTTTTTCGATTCTGCGCTCTAGGTTTCCCCAGTTAGGGATAGGGATTCGATATAAGTAAGAGGGCGCGATTTCAGGCTGTGCGCCCCCATACATGCCTCTATCCAGCAACTTCCTGCCATGCCGCGTATTGAAAAAAACCGTCAGAAAGAACGGGTTTAACTCGCCGCTTTTAATGATGAAGGTATGAGACGATGCTATAGCTTTTCTGTTTTCCAGATAAATAGCGCATTGACCAAAATTCGCTCCACTTCTGGTGAGCAGAATGTCTTTGTAATCTATGGTGTTGTCTCTTAGAAGCTCCGCGTCCTCTTCTGAAATATAAACCGGATTGACCGTCAGGTCGATTAGCAGGGGGCGGACATTTTGCGCTCTCAAAAAGAGAACGCCCTCGTCCACGTATTTTCTTTTTATCTCTGTTGGGTGTTTTATCTTGACTTGAAAATCAATCAGCTTTTGAGAATTGATTTTTTCGATCTGGGTTTGAAGCTTTAGGTATTCAGGCTGAAAAAACTCCGCATCAAGCCGGAACGATACCTTGTCGATTTCCGAGTAGTTGACAATGGAATACTCCATTACTCCGTTTTTCCATCTCTTTTTGCGATGGCTTTCCTGTCTCCTTCCGGGAGGTTTGCGTATATTCCTTGGATGCGCTTGGGTTGCGTAAGTAAAGCTTCGGCAATTACATTGATCAAGTCAAAAAGAGAAGAAACATCAGTATCGTCATCGAAACCAATCTGTCCGGGGTGAAGCGCGTTGTTGCCCGTTACCCTCACGATATCCAGTGCTTTCTGGATTCGCGGCGCAAGCCCTTTTTCCACCAGATGCTTTATTCCCTCATTGATGGTCCCGGTTTCTCCGAGCTGTTTGAGGAGCATTTCTACGGCCAGCCGCAACAAAGCGCAGGCGGCGCGAGGCGATTGCCCGGCGATCTTCGCCGCTTCGCCATAGACCTTTTTCACGTCATCGTCTAGGTCGCTGTTGGCTGGCGGGAAGGTCTGCGCAGGAGGATAGATAATTTTTTTCGACCACCAGAGAGTTGGATTTTCGCAATGAGAACAAAGAGAAGCATAAAGCAATACGTTTCCAATATAAAGTTTCTCGATATTCTGAAATACATTGCCTCCCCATTCATCATCCTCACGTTTATCACTAGGTTTATCACTAGAACAACATTCTTTCCATGTTTGATTCGCATAAACATTACAATGTGGGCAGTGAAAAGCACCACTTTCATATTTCGGTGGAAAATACTCAGACATGGCTTTCCTCCGGGACTTCAAACTCTCACCGTTCGCCCGTTTAATAAACGCCCCGCTCAATTCCCGCAACTCGTTTGTTTTCGTTGCGTTCCAGCGGGCGGTTCGCGAACCGCCTCTACAATCTCATCTTCCGCCGCCTCCGCCTTCGCAGGGACAACCCTCATGGCCGCCCGTTTCACCGTGATCCGTAGGGACAACCACAGGGGGTTGTCCCTCTCGTTCTCGTCGATTGACGGGAGGGCGGGCGCGGGGGCTCGCCCCTGCGGCGTCTCTCCCTGACGCTTTCAATCACCATCCCCTGGAGGACAACCACAGGGGGTTGTCCCTACGAATCCGCCCCTCCATCGCGGCGGAAATCGCGGAGTTGTCCCTATGGTCTATCCCGGGGCGCATCCCTGCGGCCTCCCCGTCGCGCGTCTCGCTCATCCTTTCGGTCGCGCGGGTTCTCCTCGTCCAACGCCCACCGCAGCGGGTTGTTCCGCGCGTATTCGCGGATGCGGTTCATGTCGTCATCGTCCCGGATGACGCGATCGTAGAAGGAGCGTTGCCATAATTTTCCGTCAAAGGGCCGCCATCCGCTGTTTTTGACGCCCGCGACGTATCGGCGGGTCGTCAATGATTTGAACCGATGAATGACGTCCGACAGCGACATCGCAGGGACAGCCCCCTGTGGTTGTCCCTCGCGCTCTCGTCGATTGACGGGAGGACAGGCGCGGGGGCCCGCCCCTGCGGTTTCGACGGTGACGATGATGCCGTGGACGTGATCGGGCATGAGCTGGAATTGATCGATCTCGACGCCTTCATAGAACTCCGGCAATTCGCTCCATGTTCTTTCCACCATTTTCCCGGCGGCGTTCGCCGTCATCGCTCCGCTCTCGACCTCGCCGAAATAATGGACGCGATCCCGCGCGCAAATCGTCACGAAATAACCCCCCGCGCGGGAATAATCATGCGTCTTGAACCTGTTGGCTCTGCGGTTTCTCATCCCCAGAAGCTCAGCCCCTCGCTCTTCGCCCACCCGATGAACCCCTCGGCGATTCCGTCCGGCAGTTCCCCGTCGTGGTTGTGCAGGTCGTGCTCGACGATGAGGTGTCCGTTCGCGTCCAGCTTCTCCCGTCCGGTTTCGTCCTTGAGGTGGACGTAATCGCCGGAATTGTTCTTGCCGCCCTTTCGGGATACGGCGAAGAAGACGGGGTAGTTCTCCCTTTTGGGGCAGAGCGGCCCCCGTTCCGGGTCGTCGTTCCATTTCTGGGCGAACAGCACGCTGGTCTTCGTCCCCGTGTGGGGCTTGAAGGTGTTGCCGTGCAGTCCCACGACGGCGAGAACCCGCGCGCGGCTCTCGATGAAGTCCCGCACCCGCCTGTCGGAAGTGTTGTTGAACCGGCCCTGCGGCAGCACGATGGCCATGCGCCCGCCGGGTTTGAGAAAGTCCAGGTTTCGCTCGATGAAGAGGATGTCCCGCCCGACCCTGGTCTGCCACTTGCCGTTTTCCTTCCGCCCGAGTTCGTAATGGTGGAGGATGCCGCTTTCCTTGATGTCGCCGGCGAAGGGGGGATTCGCCATCAGGACGTCGAAATCGAACCGCTTGTTGTCGTCCGGCGCGGCTCTCCGCTTCTCCAGCCTCCCGAAGCCCTTGCCGTAGGTGTTTATCCATCTGGGGTCCCGCGCGGTTCGCTCCGGCCAGCGCTCATAGTCCAGCGCGTTCAGGTGCAGGACGTTGGTCTCGCCGTCGCCGGCGATGAGGTTGAGCGTTCTGGCGACGCGGACGGCCTTCTCGTCGAAGTCGATGCCGAAAACCCGGAGCGCGTCCTCCTTGTGCCGTTCGGGAATGGCGGCGTTGGTGAACAGGCTGCCGGTGATCTTGAAAATCGTATGCACCGGAAAGCCGCAGCTGCCCGAAGCGGTGTCTATCATGTATTCGCCGCGCTTCGGGTTGAGCATCTTCACGCACATGTCGATGACGTGTCGGGGGGTGAAATACTGCCCCTTCGATCACTTGGCCGACTGGCTGACCAGATACTCGAAAGCCTCGTCCACGACGAGGAGGTTGGAGTTGAACAGCTTGACGTCCTCCAGCCTCGATACGCAGACCCTCAGATGGCTGTCGGTGAGCTCGAACGCCGCCCCTTCGGGGAACACGCCCGGCCACTGCGCTGTCGCCTTTCCGAAAAGGCTTTGGAGGTCGGCCTTGAGCTCCGCGTCCCTCCTGCCGGCTCTCCGCCGGAACTCCATGCGGCGGAAATTTCTGTCGTCGAGGCCGCGGAGGCAGTCCTTGCGCTTCTCGTAGTCGCCACGATCCGCCTCCGGCAGATTCTGCTCGAGGTAAAATTCTATCTTCGTCTTGTCCGCCCGGCTCTCGAATTCGTCATACAGCTTGGTGAATACGAGCTTGAACACCTCCTCGAAGCTGTCCACGCCCGCGTTCGCCAGAACGTCGTCCTCCATTTCGAGAATGAGATCCTTGAGGGATTTTCTCTCCTTCATGAGCTTGTCGTCGCTGATGAGGTTTTTGAGCGTGAAGCGTCCGCTCAGGACGTCCTCGAGCGTTTGACTCGCCTTCGGAATCTCCCCGAGGTCCTCGAACTGGTTCGGATCCTTGCGGTGGTAGTGGGAAATCTGGCCGCCGTTCGTCCATACGGCCATCGGCGCGCCGGTGGCGTTGCAGTAGGAGCGCAGCTGCTCCTTCCCGTCCAGCAGCCTGGGCTTCTTCACCTCGACGACGATGTAGGCGTCCTCGGGGTGATCCTTGTGGAAGACGACGATGTCGGCTTTCTTCGTCTCCAGGCCGAAGTTCACGGGATGCTCGAAGGCGAGGCGCGCTTCGGGATAGCCGTATCGCTCCATCAGCCGCGCCGCGTAGAGCTGGCGGACGACTTCCTCCGGCTTGAGCTGAACCTCCTTTCGCCGGACGACGCAGGGGACGAAGGGCGTCTCCCTGCCCCGGATCGTCTTGATGAGAATTTTTCGCTCAAGAGCTTCGATCTCTTCCTCCGGGAACTGGTCGAGGTGATAGTCGCTGTCCTTGAGAATCGTCCGGATGTCCGTCGTCTGCGTCATGCTTCCTCCGTTCGTTGACCCGCCGCTGCAGGGACAACCCCCTGTGGTTGTCCGCCTCGCCTGTCCCTGCCACAACTCCCTCCCGGAAAGGCCGCCGAGGGAACATTGGACAACCACAGGGGGTTGTCCCTACGGGGCCCCACTCCGCTCCGGCGACGGACGTTCACATGGGGCCTTGTCCCTGCCGTCCGACGCGCCTCCTTGTCCCTCCGGGCGGGGCGTCACCCCCCGACGCGCGAGACGGGGCGGCCCCAGCCCGCCTCTCCGGTCACCTCGCCGTCCTCCATCACGACCCGTCCGCGCGAGATGGTCATCACGGGCGCGCCCTTCACCTTCCAGCCGTCGAAGGGCGTCCATTCGCACTTGGAGACGATATCCGCGTCGCGCAGCGTCTCCTCCCTGTCCATGTCCACGAGCATGAAGTCCGCGTCCGCGCCCGCCTGGACGCATCCCTTGCGGGGGTAGAGGTTGAAGATGCGCGCGGGCCCCTCGCAGCAGACGCTCACCATCTGGCCCAGGGTGAGGACGCCCTCGCTCACGGCGTTCAGCATGAGCCGCGTCGTCGTCTCCACCCCCGGGATGCCGAAGGGCGCCTCGTGGATGTTCCCGACGCCGTCTTCCTTTCTCCCGCGCGGGAAGGGGCAGTGATCCGTCCCGATGGCGTCCACCATGCCGCGCCCGAGCGCCTCGCGCATTCCCTCGCGCGTCTCCGGCGAGCGGATCACCGGCGTGAACTTGACGAACGGCCCCAGCTCCTCCAGATGCGAATGGTCGAGATAGAAATACTGGGGGCAGCTTTCGGCGTAAATCCGCGCCCCGCGACCGCGCGCCGCCCGGATGGCCTCGAGCAGGGCGGGCTGGCTCACGTGCGCCACGAGGACCCTGCAGCCGGTGAGCTCCGCCAGCGCCACGGCGTCCAGCGTCGCCACGTATTCGCTCTCGGGGTTGCGCCACGCGCTGATGCACATGTAGTCCGTCCGCCCCTCGGCGTCGATGCGCTCCTTCGCCTTCTTGAGGATGGAGTCGCTCTCGCAGTGGAGCATCACCGTGGCGCCGAAGGACGCCGCCTCGCGCATGACGTTCAGCAGGACGCCCTCGGACAGATCCGGCACCCCGTGCAGCTCGCACATGAACCCCTTGAAGCCCAGCGCGCCGCCCTCCCACATGGGGCGCAGGTGCTCCAGGTTGTCCACGTCGAGCCCCCCCAGCTGCCCGAAGTCCACCACCGCGCGCGAATCGACGTAGGCGGTCTTCTCCTCCAGAATCTCCCGCGTATAGACGAGCGGCTCGCTCCGGTGGTGGTCGATCACGGTGGTGACGCCGCCCCTGGCCGCCGCCTCGGTTCCCGTCGTCCAGTCTTCCCGGTCGGTGAAGCCCGGGTCCATCATGTGGACGTGTTCGTCCACCATGCCGGGGAGGAGAAAGCGGCCCTCCGCGTCTATCTCGCGCTTCGCGCCGGCTTCGGCCTTGCGCGTGATGGCGGCGATCCGCCCCTCCTCGACGTACGCGCAGCCCTCGTAGTCGCCGCCGGGCGTCACGATTCTGGCGTTTTTGATCAGAAGTTCGGCGCTCATCGGAATGCTCCTTTCCTTTGGCTGGCTTGCCGTCGTCGGAATGCCGCGCGGCTCGGGATTGGGGGAATTATGGCGCATTCGGGAGGCGGGCGGAAGAAGCGGACGGGGGAGCATTTGCGAAGCGAGCAGGATTGGCTTAGTCGTGATATTTTGGTAAAGAAGCGGGTAAGTGACTATTGCAACTGATAAGGGAGACTCTCACTTGGCTGGGAAATATGCAGACAGAAAAATCGTCCTGATCTTGGGGGCGGGTTGCACCCGTAGCGAAAACACCAACAAAAAACCTCCCTTGGATAAGGGTTTTTTCAGAGAATCTCTGGGGACTAATAGAAATGAAGTAAAAGCCATCCAACAGTACTTTGTGGATCATTATGGTTTAGACATTTGTGAGGCACATGACTCACTCGAATACGTGATGGTCCGACTATACGCGGATTCCGATGAACCGTCTTTGGACAAGACGGCATATAATCATTTTTTGAGCCTTGTAAAATTATTCAACAAGAGACTGGCGGATACCACAAACGCGATAAAACCCGCGCGGCGCTCCAAACTATTCAGGCTGATCGTTCATTTTTTGAATGAAGGCGCGGAGCCGGCGAATATATCCATCATCACGTTCAATCAGGACATTCACATAGAAAAGACACTGGATTCTATTGAGAGCTGCGCAAAGTACCAGAAATTCAAACCGCTATTGAATTTTCCCTATTGCTACAAACTCCCTTCCGCCAACACTTCTAGGCCAGAGGGTTCCACCAAAACATTCGCTCTAGGTGAACCTGACAGTAAGGGAATTGAAATCATGAAATTGCATGGATCCTTGAATTGGTATTCCCTCCATAAGTCGAACCAGATACCAAAAAAGGCGCTGTTTAACCCAGACAGGAAACTTCACATTACAACAAGAAAAGAAATCGATTCAGAAATGAAGTATGCAGGCAGAAAAAGTCAAGATACGTTTCCTGTTATCGTCCCCCCGATTTCTCATAAATCTGCAATTTTTCACCCAAGTATAGCGGATTTATGGCCTGAGGCATCGGAGAAATTGGAAAATGCGACGGATGCCGTGATATTCGGATATTCTTGCCCCGAAGTAGATCACGCGAGCGAAAATTTGCTCCGAAGAACTCTACATTCTCGAGAATTAGAGACGTTTTCGATCGTAGATATATCTTCTGAAGTAGTTGCCAGGTTTGCTGATTTGACGAGATAAAAAAGAATCTACTATTATTCCAGTATTGATTCATATTTGAACTCGTAGAAGCAGTGGATTATCGACTCCCGCGCCTTATCCGATGCTTGCCGGTGTCTAGATTTTCCGCTTCCTGGCCGCGACGCCCCCGGGCTTCTATTCTTTCGGCGCGATGCCGAGCGCCCGCCGCTTCCGGATGACGCCCGAGAGGCGGTACCAGGCCGCGCGGCCGGGATCGACGCGCGCGCCGCGCGCGATGAGGCGGGAGGCGAGGTCGAGCTCCCTGTTCAGATAGACGAGCAGGGAGGCGAGGTTCAGCAGGACGCCGGCGTCCTCCGGCGACGCTTCCGCCGCCGCCCGCAGCAGCTTCTCCGCCTCCTCGTAGCGGCGTCGGGAGACGAGGTATCTGGCGTATTTGTTGGCGGCGGCCGGGCTTTCGGGGGCGAGCTTCCTGGCCTCGCGATACGCGGCGTCCGCCCCCTCGAGGTCGTTCGTCTCCTCCCTCATCTTCGCCAGGGCGAGCCAGGCGTCCGCGTTGCCGGGGTTGAGCTCGAGCTCGCGCCGGAGCAGCGCGAGGGCGGGCGCGGCGTTCTTCCGCTCCATGAGTTTCCGGGCGCGGGCGTAAAGCGCGCGCGTGGTGCGCCGGAGAATCGAGAAGCCCTCCTTGGACTCGATGATTTTCGACGTCTCCCCAAGCTTCAGACGCCTCACCTCGGCGCGGACGGCGGGGCTGAGCTCCGGGAGGCCGGCTTCCCGAACGGCGCGCGCCTTCGCTCTGAACTCGTCCGCCACCTCGTGGAAGGGAATTCCGAGAATGACGATCTTGTCGAAAGCCTCCTCCGCCGTCTCGTAGGCGGGAAGCGTCAGGACGCGGAAGAAATCCTCCTCTCCGGCCCTGGTCCCGCTCACGGGCTTCTCGGGCGCGCTCCTGCTCGCCTTCGGGCGAACGCTCCCGCAGCCCGCGACCAGCAGCAGCGCCGCCAGAAGGGCGATGATTCTTCCGGTTCGAGCGTTCCCGCGCGCTCGGCCGCCTCCGTCCTCCCGAAGGATTCCGGGCGGATTCAGAGGGCGCATCGGCTCAGAAAATCCCGCGAGCGGGGAGCGAGCGGCGTGTTCGGGAGGCGGTTTTTCAAATCCTTCAAATCCTCCGCCGTATCCGCGTCCCGCCATTCGGGCAGGAGGGCGGCGTCGAGCCGGAGGGCGCGCGCGCGCTCCATGGTGCGGGAAAACGTCTCTTCGGCGCTCCAGGGAACGTCGTCGAAAATTTCGGGGAAAAACCGGTTCATCCCGATGAGGTAGTAGCCCCCGTCCGCCGCGGGACCGAGCGCGATCCCGGGCTCGTCCTCGCTGTCGAGGCTTTGAAGCGCCCTTTCGAGGATTTCGGGCGGCAGATCCGGAAAATCCGTGCCGATGAGAACCGCGCGCGCCCCGCCCGCCGCGAGGCGCCGCCCCAGCGCCGCCGCCATCCGCGCGCCCAGGTCTTCGCCCGTTTGCGCGCGATGCAGAAAGGGGCCGGGCAGCCACTCGGCGAGCGGAAAGTCGTCGAGCGATTCATCCCGCTCCAGCGCCCATTCGCAGACGAGGCCGACGCCCGGCCTCCCGGCGCGCAGGGCGCGGGCCGTCTCGGCGGCGTCCCCCAGAAAGCGGGCATAAAGGCGCGCGGCGCCCTCGCGCCCGATCGCCGGGGCGAGCCTCGTTTTCGCCCGGCCGGGAAGGGGCGGCCTGGCGAACAGGATGAGTGATTCCGCCGCCATTGTCGTCCTGCGCGAGAGAAGAGTGGATGGATGAAAAGCGCGCCGCCTGCTAGAATCATCATACCTTTGTTTGATCGTCATTTCGCGCCGCGCGGAAAAAAAGGACACTCGATATGGAATTCAACCAGGAGATTATGGTCGCGGCCCCCCGGGAGGAGGTGTGGGATTTCATCTGGCGGGTCGAGGAGTTCGCCGGCTGCGTGCCCGGCGTGAAGAGCGTGGAGAAGATCGACGAGACGACCTACGGCGTGCGCGTCGAGCAGAAGGTCGGCTTCCTGAAGGCGAGCTTCCAGCTCCGGATCCGCGTTGAGGAGGCGCGCGCCCCCGAATACATCCGCACCTCGGGGGAGGGGAAGGACTCCCGAATCGCGGCCAGCCTGAAGCAGAAAAACGAGGTGACGCTCGAGGCCGTCTCGGAGAACGAGACCAGGGTGAAAATCGACTCGAGCGTGGACGTGTTCGGAAAACTCGGCTCGCTCGGCTTCAGCGTCATCAAGAACCAGGCGAACAAGATTTTTTCCGAGTTCGCCGGAAACGTGAAGGCGAAGATGGAGTGAGCCCGCGCGCGGCGTCATCCGGCGGGTCAGGGCGCGGCTTCGGAGATCGCCCCTCTCCGTTCAATTTTTTCCGAAGGAGAAAATCATGAGGCGCGGATGGCTGCCGGTCTTGATCTTCGGCGTGGCGATGACGGCGGGCTGCGCTCCGAAAAGCCGTTTCCCCACTGTTGATGAGCGCCTCGCCCGGGACGAAGCGCGCAAGCAGCAGGCCGTCGCTATCAGGACGTATATTCGCTACAAAAGCCGGCTGGACAACGTGGCGTTCCGGGTGATGGCCGGCAACGCGGAACTTTGCGGCGCCAAGGTCAGATGGCGATTCGGCGGACTCAGCCTCACGATTGATCACTACGCCCCCGGGTGGCGGGAAGCCGCCCGCGCCACGCTCGGCATCGGCGCTCGCCCTAAGATCGTCTACGTCGTGAAAGGCTCGCCCGCTCACCTGGCCGGCATGGCGGCCGGCGACAGGATTTTGCGGCTCAACGGCGAGTCCCTCGGACCCGGCAAAGCGGCGAATCAAAAGCTCGTTGACGCGATGCGCAACTCCGAAGGCGCGGAACTCGCGCTCACGGTGGAGCGCCGGGGCGAGGAGCGGACCTTCAGCGTCAAGCCGGTCGTCGCATGCGATTATCCGCTGATCCTCCTCTTCAATGACGCCGTCAACGCCTGGGCGGACGGCGAAAAAATCTACATGACAACCGGGATGCTGCGCTTCGTCGAGAACGACGAGGAGATCGCGCTCATCATCGGGCACGAGCTGGCGCACAACACGCGAGGCCACGTCGCGGCAAAGAGAGGGAACGTGCTCCTGGGGGCGATTTTGGGAGCGGCCGTCTCCGTCCTGTCGGGCGTGGACGTGACGGACATCGGAGCGCGGTCGGGCGCCGGGACGTTTTCACAAGACTTTGAGGCGGAGGCGGATTACGTCGGCGTGTATCACGTCGGGCGCGCCGGATACGACGTCCGCAAGGCGGCGTCCTTCTGGCGGCGGCTCGGCGCGTCGAACCCGGCGGCGATATATTTCGCGGGCGGCACGCACCCCTCCACGGCGAAGCGCTTCCTCGCGCTGGAGCGGGCGGTCGCCGAGTTCGAGCGAAAGCGAGAGAAGGGGCTTCCCCTTTTCCCCGACGAACGCGCGAAGAAATGACGCCGCGAGGCAAGGAGGGCGAGAAGGGAAAGCGCGTGGGTCGCCGCGAGGCGAGGCGGGACGTCCTCCTTCACGGCCGCTTGACGATCCACTCCTCCACGAGTTCGCAGCCGCTCTCGCGGAAGAGGGCGGA
Organism: bacterium; assembly: GCA_965242545.1. GTDB lineage: Bacteria > UBA8248 > UBA8248 > UBA8248 > UBA8248 > Bin107. Next base: position 1,452,429 of record OZ251456.1, on the reverse strand, counting down.
GATGGGGCAGCGCCCGTGGTGCTGGCGCTTCAGCTCCTCGACGCGCTCGCCGGACTCGTCGGTGGTGAGGTGGATTTTCGCCTCCACGCGGTCGAAATTGGGGCTGACGCCGTTGTCCGCCTCCCGCGCGCCCCGGGGGTCGGCCGTGCCGCGAACCTCCACCTCCTGGGCGACGACGTTGAAGTCCAGCCCCTTGGCCACCTTGGTCGTGATGACCGCGATGCAGGCGGAAAGCGCGCCCAGCGCGAGTTCGCGCGGCGTGGGGCCCATGTCGGAGCCGCCGCCCTGCGCGGGTTCGTCGGCGAGGAAGGAGTGTTTTCGCGCCTTGATTTCCACCAGGCAGTCGCTCACGCGCCTGGCTCTCACCCGGCGCTCCTGTTTCGCCGTCACTTCCTTGTCCACGGCTTCCACCATGAAAATTTCCTCCCGATGACTGCAGGGGCGCGCGAAGCCTAGTCGAACACCACCGCCGCCCTGCCGGTCACCCGATTCTCGATCAGGGCCTGAAAGGCGGCTTCCGTCTCTTCGAGCGCGAAGGTTTCGGTCACAACCGGCCTGATCTTCCCCTGCCGGACGAGCGCGAGCGACTGCCGGAGCTCCTCCATCGAGCAGTAGCGCGAGCCGTGAATCTCCTGCGCGTTGTTGAGCAGGTGAAGCGGATCGACGGTGAAGTTCGGGGAGACGCCCTTGTAGGCGGGCGGCGGGCGGTAGCCCACGATCACCAGCTTTCCCGCGCGTCCGAGGCTGGCGAGACCCGCCTCGAGCGTCTCTCTCGAAGCCACGTAGTCGATGCAGGCGTCCACTCCCCGCCCGTCGGTCAGGGAGAGGATTTCCTCAACCATGTCCGTCTTCTCGGGGTTCAGGGTGGCGAAGGCGCCGAGTTCGGAGACGGCTTCCAGCTTCTTCTCGGAAACGTCGATCCCGATGACGTGGCCGCCGCACGCCTGGGCCATCTGAACCGCGTGAATCGCCACGCCGCCGCCCGCGCCCACGATCGCCACCAGGTCGCCCGGCCTGATCCGCGCTTCGGCCACGCAATTATGGTAGGGCGTGCAGATGGCGTCCGCCGCCACGCAGGCGTCGAGCGAGCTCACGCCTTCGGGAATTTTGCAGAGGTTCACGCCGGGGACGAGCGTGTATTCGGCGTATCCCCCGTCCATGACGAGGCCGAAAAATCCCCTGAAATTCTCGCAGAGCGTTTCGCGCCCGCTGCGGCAGTATCGGCAGTTGTGGCAGGTGAGATAGAAGTGGCACGTCACGTGATCTCCCGGCGCCACGTTCGAGACGTGGGAGCCCGTCTCGACGACCTCGCCGGCGATCTCGTGTCCCAGAATTCTGGGATATTCGTCCACGAGGCCCGGCGTGTTCCGCATGATGACCAGGGTGAGGCCCACGCCCGTGGCCTTGAGGCGCACCAGCGCGTCGTTCGGGCCGGGCCGGGGGACGGGAACCTGCTCCAGCCGAAACGATCCGCCCAGCTCGTGAAGCCGCATCGCCTTCATCGTGGACGCCATCTCCGTGTCTCCTTTTATCTTCCCGAACGCGACAGCCGCGGGGATTGGACGCGCGCCATGCAGCCGTCCGACGATGATATAAAATTTTCCCGCGCTCTGAAAGGCGGCGAAATCGCTTCCTCTCCGCCGAGCGTCGGCCGCTCCTCGTTTCGGGGGAGTTTTCGCTTCTTCGTTCGTCCGGCGCGAAACCGTGCTAGAATCGGGCGACGGCCGCATGAAAAGGAGAGGCGCGTTGTTTTTCAGGCTGTTTTTGCTCTTCACGCTGATTCCCCTCGCGGAATTGATGATCCTGATTGACCTGGGAAGCGCCATTGGCCTGGCGCCGACGCTGGGAATCGTCCTCCTCACCGGCGCGCTGGGCGCGTGGGCGGCGAGAGCCCAGGGGTTCTACGTGGTGTCGCGGATTCAGGCGGAAATGAGAGAGGGGAGGCTTCCCGGAGCCGGGCTGGTCGATGGGGCCATGGTGCTGGTCGGCGGAGCGCTGCTCCTCACCCCCGGTCTTCTGACCGACGCCGCGGGCTTCGCGCTGATGGTTCCCGCCGCGCGCGCCGTGGCGCGGGCCTGGCTGATGAGGAAATTCGAGAAAATGATCGAACGGGGGAAGGTGCGCGTCTATCGGGGCTAGGGTGGAGCGCCTCAAGCCCGGGCATCGGGACGCCTTGCCCTCCTGGGGTGGAAATTTTGGCGTCTTTCCCCAGAATCTACTTCATGAAAAATCCATAACTCATTGTTATGAAACTATAAATATCTTTTCAGATAGTCCGTCGCTTCTTCCCGCTTCACCTCGATCTGCCGGCTTTCCGCCATGTGGCGGATGCTCACCGTCTCCCTGGCCGCCTCATCGTCTCCCAGGAGGAGCACGAATCCGGCGCCGGAGCGATCGGCGCGCTTCATCTGGCTTTTCACGCTTCCTCCGCCGAAGGAGCGCTCCGTCCGTATCCCCCCCGCGCGCAACTCGGCGGCGAGCTCGAACGCCTGCGCCCGCGCCGCTTCGCCCAGGGCGACGACGTAGGCTTCGATTCCCTCCTTCTCGACGGGCGCGCTCTCGCCGGCCAGTTGCAGGAGGCGCTCCATGCCGATAGCGAAGCCGATGGCCGGCGTCGGGGGGCCGCCCAGCTCCTCCACGAGGCCGTCGTAGCGCCCCCCTCCGCACACGGCGTTTTGCGCGCCTAGGCTCTCGCTCGTCACTTCAAAGACGGTGAGGCGGTAATAGTCGAGACCGCGCACGAGCCTCGGGTTCAAGGCGTGGGCGAGGCCCGCTCTCTCCAGAAGTTCGCGCACGCCGCTCAGGTGCGCCCGGCACGAGTCGTTCCAGAATTCGTCTATTCGCGGCGCGCGCGCGATAATCTCCCGATGCCGCGGGTCCTTGCTGTCCAGAAAGCGCAGGGGGTTGCGCTCGATCCGCTCGGCGATTTCGGCGCCGAGTCCCTTCGCTTCCTTTCGCAGATAGCGTCCGAGGGCTTCGGCGTAGGCGGGGCGGCATTCCCCGTCGCCCAGGCTGTTGATCTGGAGCGAGAGGTTTTCGACTCCCATGGCGCTCAGGAACTCCATCAGCATCACGATGAGCTCGGCGTCCATCGCCGGGTCCTCGGCGCCGAAGGCCTCGGCGTCGATCTGGTGAAACTGTCGAAGGCGTCCCGCCTGGGGGCGCTCGTAGCGGAACATGGGGCCGATGCAGAAGAGCTTGGAGACGCCGGGGCGGTTGTAGAGGGCGTGCTGCGCGTAGGCGCGGCAAAGCGAGGCGGTCGCCTCGGGCCGCAGGGTGAGGGAGTCGCCGCCCTTGTCGGTGAAGGTGTACATCTCCTTGGAAACGATGTCGGTCTCCTCGCCGATGCCGCGCGAGAAGAGCTCGGTGCGCTCGAACACGGGCGTCCTGAGCTCCCCGTAGCCGTAGCGCGAGAAAATCTCCCGCGCCAGACGCTCGGCGCCCCGCCAGCGCGGGGATTCCTCCGGCAGAACGTCCTTCACGCCGCGCACCGCCGTGAGTCTGGGCCGCGCCATCGCTATCCTCCGAAAGCCGCTTCGAGCAGGCGGGGAAGGGCGGCGCCCGAGGGCGCTTCCACCGCTTCGCTCACGCGGGGGCTGATCTCCGTCGGCTCGGGGTTCACCTCGAGCGTGAACGCTCCGCCGCGCGAGGCCGCCATCGGCATGGAGGCGGCCGGCTGCACGACGGCGGAGGTGCCCGCCGCGATCAGATAATCGCAATCATCCACCGCGGCCATCGCGCGGCGCAAGCGCGCGGGGTCGAGCATCTCGCCGAACCACGTGACGTCGGGGCGCAGAAGGCCGCCGCACGCCTCGCAGAGGGGGGGCAGGGGGTCGAGGGGAACGTCGCGGTTTTCCCACGATCGCGCGGCGCGCTCGCAAGACGGGTTCGCGCAGCGGACGCGCCAGATGCTGCCGTGCAGCTCCACGATTTCGCGCGTTCCGGCGACGCGGTGCAGATTGTCGATGTTTTGCGTGATGAGGGTGAAGCGCGCGAATCGCTCCTCCATCGAGGCGATGGCGTAGTGTCCCGGGTTGGGCGCGAGGGGCGCGAGCGTCTCCCGGCGATGAGCGTAAAATTCCCAGACGAGCCGGGGATTTTCCCGAAAAGCCTCGGGCGTGGCGAGCGAGGCGGCGCTGCGCTCGCGCCAGAGGCCGCCCGCTCCCCGAAAGGTGGGGACGCCGCTCTCGGCGCTCACGCCCGCTCCGGTGAGGACGGCCACGGATTTCGCCTTTCGGAATGCCTCTATCGCCCTTCGGCTGAACATCGGCGTCCCCGTCATGCGTGCCCCCGAACGCCTCGAGGCGGAACCGGCGCGGGAGGGCGAGGAGCGTTCGCGCCCCCTTCGCGCGGGCGGGGGCGTCGGTGAGCGGGGGAGCCGCTCCCGAGCGTTTTCGCCGTAAGCGCCGCGGGCGAAGATGGGGCCGCCAGGAAGGTAGGCCATCCTCCCGTCGCGCGCAAATGGCGGCGGCAAGTTGACACGCCGCCGGATGCCGCCTAGCGTTGGCGGGGCTTTGATTCGGGTTTCGGAAGGATCGGAAAGGCTCCCGATTCATCCCTCGCGGGCGCGCCCCGCCCGGTCGGTCAGAACGTCTCGAAGCATCGGAGAATCCCGGATGGCGCGAAACGGCTCCCAGGCGCTGCTGGACGCGCTTCGCGCCAACGGAGCGGAATACATTTTCGGCATACCCGGCACCCTTACGCTGCCCGTCTATGACGCGATGATCGACAGCGCGGGCGCGACGCCCGTCGTTACGCGCCACGAGCAGGGCGCGGGCTTCGCGGCGGACGGCTACGCCAAGGTTTCCGGGAAGGCGGGCGTTGTTTTCACCGTGCCGGGCCCTGGCGGAACGAACCTCGCCACGGCGCTCCGCTCCGCCCATGAGGACGGCGCGCCCGTCGTCGCGGTGACGGCCACGCTCGCCGACGACATGCGGAACCGAAGCGCCATCCACGACGTGGACATGGAGAAGGCGCTCGCGGCCTGCGTCAAGAAGGCGTTCGCGCCCGACTCCGTCGCGGGCGTCGCGCCGGCCGTTGACGCCGCGTTCCGCTGGGCCGCGGCGGGGAGGCCCGGCCCGACGCAGGTGGTGATGAAGGCGAACCTCTTTCAGGCGGAAGAGGAGAAAACGCTCATCGCGCCCGAGTTCGAGGCGCCCCCGCCCGCGCCCCCCGTCGATGAGCGCGCGCTCGACGAAATCGCCGACATGCTTCTCGCCGCGAAGCGCCCCGTGATTTACGCGGGCAGCGGCGTCGTGAGCGCCGGCTGCGAGAGGGAGACGCAGCTTCTCGCCTCCAGACTGGGCGCGCCCGTCGCCACCTCCGTGAAGGGGCGCGGAATTCTCTCCGAAGCGGACCCGCTCTCGTTCGGCCTCGTTCATTTCCTGGGCTGCGAGGAGATGCTCGAGGAGGCGGACGCCTGCCTCGCGCTCGGGACGGGCTTCGGACAGTTCGCCACTTTTTATTTCAAGGCGGGGATGACGAGGAATCTGGCGCAGATCGACATCGACCCCGAACGCATCGGGCGAAACTATCCCGTTTCCAGGGGATTGGCGAGCGACCTCAGGCCCGCGCTCGAGGGCCTGCTGAAGAGGGTGGCGGAAGCGGACGACGCGCCGCTCTCGGAGGGGCACGTCCGCGTGCGCGAGGGGAGGCGGCGATATGAAGAGAGGCTGCGGTCGTTCTTGACAAAACCGGCCGAGCCGCCCTTCCACGGCCTTTTCGTGATGAAAACGCTGCGCGAGAACACGCCGCCCGATACGATTTTCGTCTCCGACTCCTCCGCCACCCAGAGCTGGCTGATGGAGCAGGCCTTCGTGGTGCATCGTCCCAGAAGCATCCTGCTCTCCGAGGCGTATCAGTCGATGGGCTACGCCCTCGGCGCGGCGATCGGCGCCAGGCTCGGCGCGCCCGAAAGGCCGGTGTGCGCGGTCGTGGGAGACGGGAGCTTCACCATGGTCTGTGGCGAACTGGCGACGGCGACGGCGCTCGGCCTGTCGCTCACCTGCCTCGTTTTCAACGACGGGGAATACAACGCGCTCAGGCACTCCCAGAAGCACGTGTTCGGGGAGCGCTACATCGCCACCTCGCTGAACAACCCCGATTTCCCCGCGCTGGCGCGCGCGTTCGGCGCGCATGGCCATCGCGCGGGTTCGGCGGAGGAGTTGAGACGCGCCATCACCGACGCCCGGGAGCGGGGGGGCGTTCACGTCATTGATTGCCCGATTGATCGGGACGCGCTCTCATCGAGGTGGACGAGAACGGTCAAATCCTTTCGGGGAGGCGCCGCCACCGCGCCGCCGAATCGCCAGGCGTGATTTTATCGCGCCGAATCGGGCGGGCGATTTTCAAATCCCGCTGAAAATCGCATCCCTCTATGGCGAGCGAGGCGCCGTCCCGGTTCGGCGAACGCCGCCGGCGAACCGGCTTCTTCCCCGGTTCCGGGAAAATGCCCGCGGGACGCGGCGGCGGAACGCGACCCAGCGCGCCGCGCCGCTTTTGGGCCAGGCTTCCGCCGCGCGGAAGCGCTCGACCGCCAGACGCGGCCCCCGCGCCGCGCCCACCGAGCTGACGCGCAGCATTCCGCCGCGCCAGGGGCGATAGACGCCCAGTTTCCTTTGACGTCTTCTCGTTTTTCTCCAGATATCCGGCCGCAGCCATTTCACCCTTTGGGGAGCCGCCAGAACGACTTCAGGCGCCTGGGCTTCGAGCCAGTCGAGAACCTTCGGTTTTCTCAGCATGTTTTCGGGCAGGCGCACGAGGTCGTATTTCTTCCCCGCGAACCACCGGGCGTCGAACGCCTGATATTTCGAGGGCAGCATGAGCAGCCAGCGGGAACGGGGGTTTCTCACCTCGAAGCCCATCGCCCCTTTTCTCCAGGCGCGCAGGGAAACCCGCGTCCCGCCTCCGGACATTCCCCAGATGAGGAGAGCGGCGCGCCGCCGGCGTCTGAAGCGGGAGCGGGGCCGGGCGGAAGCGAGGAGGTCGCCGATGCGGTGGGTTTTCCCGATTGTGACGCCGGGGGCGAAATCGCCGGCGGCGAGCCTGGCTTTCGGGTGTCGGGCGCGGGAGAGCATCGCGCTCCAGATCAGTTCGTTTTCCCTCCGCATCAAGGGCGCCAGCACGCTTCCCCAGACGCTGAAGCCGCCGGCCCGGCTCCCGGCGGCGTCCACCACCAGGCCTTTGCCATCGGGGAGGCGGAGGAAAAAGGCGTCCACGCTTCCGGCGTCGGGCAGGAGCAGGGTGGCGCGCTTCGGCGGGGAAGATCGTCCGCCGGCGCCCGGGATCAGCATGAAAAGCGTCAGGCAGCACACGCCCACCCAGGCGACGCGCCGCCACAGCATCCACCTTGAAGAAAGCGCGAGAGCGAGGAGGACGAGGATGGAGACGATGAGCCAGGCGTCCGGCCTCGGCGCGGTGAGCGTGGCCCAGGGGATTCGGGAGGAATAGGTCGATACGAGAATAAGGAATTGCGCGAGAGCGCCGGTGAGCCAGGTGCCGGGCGTCAGGAGCGCGTCCCAGCCCGCGGGGAGGACGGCGGAGGCGGCGCTCGCCGTGAAGGAGAGGGGGACGAGCAGGGAGGCGGCGGGAATGAGCAGAAGATTCACGATCAGGCCGATGGGATGCGCCTCCTGAAAATGCAGCGCGGTCAGCGGCGTGACCGCCGCGGTGACGACCAGTTGAACGATCAGGAGTTGACGCGCCCGCGCCCACCATCGCTTTCTCTCCCAGATTCCCGGAGGCGCGTCCGGCCGCGGGAGCCTCTCCGCCGCGAGGAGAATGGCGCTCACCGCCACGAAGGAGAGCTGGAACCCCGCGTCCCAGATGAAGCCGGGTTCGTATAGCAGGATGAGCAGCGCGGCGAGCATGACGGAGTGAAGCGCCGTTTTCGGACGCTCCAGGAGCCGGGTGAGAAGGTAGGCGACGATCATGATCGCGGCGCGCACCGTGGAGATGCGGCCGCCGCTCAGCAGCGCGAACAGAATCACGAGGGGGATGACGCAGAGCGACGCGAGCTTCGAGGGCGTGAGCGCGACCGGGCTGAGGGGAAAAAGCCGGGGCGGAAGCCTGCGGAGAGCGCCCCGCAGGGAGAAGAAGAAAAAAGCGGCGATGAAGCCCACGTGCAGCCCGCTGATGGCGAGCAGATGGGCCACGCCCGATTTTCGGAAAGCGTCCCTGATCTCCTTGTCCAGCTCGTCGCGCGGCCCGATGGTCATCGCCTTGATGAGGCCCGCCGCGCCCTTCGGGTAGGCGGCGCGGACGTGGGCGCTCATATTCTCGCGGAATTGAAACAGGCGCCGCCGCCATCCCCGCTCGTCGCCGGCCTCGAGCAGGTGGATGTTGTTCACCGAGCCGTAGGCGACGGCGTGGACGCCCCTGAGCCGCAGGAACTCCCGGTAGTCGAACGCGCCCGGGTTCTTGAAGCGCGAGGGGGGGTGAGCCGCGCGCGCCGGATGAGCAGGCGGTCGCCCACGCGGGGGATTTCTTTCAGTCGGGAGGCGAGCGTGATTCGCGCGACGCCCGTCATGGGCACCTCCACGCCCCGGATGAGGGCGCGCTCGACTTCCAGATAGACGCGCGGCCTGCGCGACGCGCCTCCCGTTCGCTCCACGGGTCGGGAGAGACGGCCGGTGAGGTTCACCGGCCCGTAAGGAATATGGCGCAGCAGGTGATGCGCCGGGACGCTGTGGCGATGCAGGGCGGGGACGGCGAAGGAGGCGATGAGGCCGGCGATCACGAGGATCGCGGCGAAGACGCCCCCGGTTTTTCCTTGAATCCGGCGGCTCACGGCGATGAGGAGAGAGAAGAACAGCGCGAGCGCGTAGGAGACGCCGCTCGCCAACAGTCCCGCTATGTAGCCAATCGTCAGCAGATGCAGGGGGCGCACGATCTCTCTCCATGACGGGGTGAGCCTTATCCTATCCCGAAACGCAGTGAACGCTCACGCGCGCTCGCGGTTCCGTTCCGGTTTCGTGATAGGCTTCGCCGGGAATTTCCAGGTCGAACTTCGGGCGGGAGCGGCGATGCGGGAGCGGATGCTCGGAAGGACGGGATTGTCCGTGTCCGAGATAGGGTTCGGCGCGGGCGGAATCAGCCGTTTGATGGCGAGGCGCAGCTTCGCGCGATTCGCGGAGCGCTGGACAGGGGCGTGAATTTCTTCGATACGGCGATGGGCTACGGAAACGGAAAATCGGAAGCCGCCCTGGGCGCGGCGCTGAGGCGACTGGGAGCGGACGTCATCCTGGCGACGAAAATTCGCCTCACGGCCGAAGAGCGCGACGCGCCGAAGGCGGCGGTCGTCGCCTCGGTGGAGAAAAGCCTGGAGCGTCTGGGTCGGAGGCGCGTCGATCTCATCCAGATTCACAACCATGTGGCCCCCGAGAGGAACTGGCCGGCGGGAGCGGCGCTGGCGCCCTCCGATATTTTCCGCAAAGGCGGCGTGCTGGACGGTTTTTCGGAATTGCGCGAGCGCGGGCTGGCCCGCTTCTTCGGGTTCACCGGCGTCGGAGATCCCGCGGCGCTGGCCGAATTGATCGACAGCGGCGCGTTCCACGCCATGCAGGCGTATTTCAACCTGCTCAATCCGAGCGCGGCGCATCCGGCGCCGGAGCGCTTCAGCGCGCTCGACTACGGCCTGCTGCTCCGGCGCGCGGCGGAAAAGGGAATGGGGGCGCTGGCGATTCGCGTTCTCGCCCTGGGCGCGCTCACCGCGAGGCCGAACATCCTGGGCTTTCTGGACGAAAGCCCGCCGGTTCTCTCGCCGGGCTCCGAATACGACAGGGACGCGGCGCGCGCCGGGAAGCTCGGATTTCTCGTCCGCGAAGGGCGCACCCTGGCGCAGGCCGCGCTTCGATTCGTCCTGGCGCGCGAGGAAGTTTCCTGCGCGCTGGTCGGCTTCTCGGGAGAGGAGCAGCTCGACGAGGCGCTCTCTTATGCGGACGCTCCGCCCCTTTCGTCGGATGAGACGCGAAAACTCCGGGCCATCTGGGAAAACGACTTCACCCGGGCGAAGAGCGAGCCATCTCCGAATCCATGAGCAATCCCCCCGAAGCGGGCGTCAGCCAGACCGCTCTGTGGACGCTGAGCTTCTCCCAGCTTCCCATCATGCTCGTCTACGCCAACTATCCGACGGCGCTCCCGATCCTCAAGGCGGAATGGTCGCTGGCCAACGCGGACGCGGGCTTCATCTATTTCGCGTTTTACGTGGGCTACGTCGTCGCCTCCGCCGTGCTCACCGGAGCGACGGATTATGTCAGCGCGAGGAGCATCTATCTCCTCTCGGCCGCCTGGCTCGGTCTCGCGAACCTGATGTTTCCGTTCTTCGCCGAGGGGCTGTGGACGGCCGCTCTGCTCCGGTGCGCCTGCGGGGTGGGGCTCGCGGGCGTGTTCGGGCCGGGGCTGCGCATCGTGGCCGAGCACGCCCCGCCGTGGACAAGGGCGAAGATGGTGTCCGGCTTCGCCTTCTTCTTCACCTTCAGCGTATCGACGTCGATGTTCCTGACCGGCTATCTGCTCCCCGATTTCGGCTGGCGCTTCACCTTCGCCGCGGGCTCGCTGGGGCCCGTCGTCGGCGTGCTCATGACGCTGATCTGGGTGCCCGATCCGGGGAGAGAGAAGTCGGGGGGCGGAGAAAAATTCGCCTTTCCCCGCCTGCCGCTCAGGTGCTGGGTGGTCATCGGCTCCTACGTCATGCATCGCTGGGAGATGTTCGCCTTCCGGGGCTGGGGAGTCACGTTCCTGGCGTCCGCCTTCGCGGCGCATGGCCTTTCGAGGGCGAGAGCCGTGGACAACGCCGCGACGGCGCTGGCGCTGATGATCGCCGTCTCCGCGTTCTCGAATTTCATCGGCGCGTGGTGCGCCGATCGGTTCGGGCGGCTTCCGAGCATCGGGGGCAGCCTGTTCCTGAGCGGGGCGATGGCGTTCTGCATGGGCTTTCTGTTCGACGCGCCGGCGCCCGTCCTGCTCGTCGCGGCGCTGATCTGGGCGGTGACGATGGCCGTTGACGCATCCGTTTTCCTCGTCGTGACGAGCGAAATCGCGCCCGCGCGGCACCTGGGCACGGCCCTGGGCTGCCTCGCCGGCTTCGGCTTCCTGTTCGGCGCTCTCTCCTCCGTGGAGGTGGGCTACATTCTGGACGTCACGAATCCGGGCTCCCAGGCCGAGGCCTTGCCGCGCGAGTGGAGGGCGGCCTGGGCTTCGGTGGGCGTCGCCGTCTGGATCGGCGTGGGCGGAATCGCCTGGCTCTCCCGCATCCTGAAGGCCCGGGCGCGGAATGCTTGAATTTCCGACGCCGAGCCGATACGCTCCCGCACCGGGAATGGGGATTCGGAAACCCGAACGCGCGGGAAGGACGCGGGGCCTTGAGCGAGCTTCTGGAGAAGGGGAGAACCCACGATTGCGGCGCGCTTCGCGCCTCCGACGTCGGCGGCGAGGTCGTCCTGATGGGCTGGGCGGGTTCGAGCCGGGATCACGGCGGGTTGATTTTCGTCGATCTGCGGGATCGCCGCGGCGTCACCCAGGTGGTGGCCGACCCCTCATACGACGAGGCGGCCCACGCCCTGGCCGAGCGGGTGCGCGGCGAGTGGGTGATCGCCGTTCAGGGAGTGGTTCTCAAGCGCCCGGAGGGGATGGCGAACCCGAGTCTCGACACCGGGGAAATCGAGGTGCGGGTTACGCGGCTGGAAATTCTGAGCGAGGCGAGAACGCCCCCTTTCGAGATAGAGGACGATTCCGACGCGGGCGAGGCGCTACGCCTTCAATACCGCTACCTCGACATGAGGCGCCCCGCCCTGCAGCGAAATTTCGTCAAGCGCCACCTCGCCACCCAGGTGATTCGCAATTTTCTTACGGAAAACGGCTTCGTGGACGTGGAAACCCCGTTCCTCACGAGGAGCACCCCCGAGGGCGCGCGGGATTATCTGGTGCCGAGCCGGCTCGCGCGCGGCCAGTTTTTCGCGCTTCCGCAGAGCCCCCAGATGTTCAAGCAGATTCTCATGGTGGCGGGCTTCGATCGCTACTACCAGATCGTCAAATGCTTTCGGGACGAGGATTTGCGCGCCGACCGGCAGCCGGAGTTCACGCAAATCGACGTCGAGTGCTCCTTCCTGAACCAGGAGACCTTTTTCGGCCTCATGGAGGAATTGGTCGCCAGGATATGGAAAGAGGCGGGCGGGGTCGAAGTCGGGAGACCCTTCGATCGGATTCCCTACGCGGAGGCCATGGCGCAATACGGAACCGACCGGCCGGACAGGCGCTTCGGCATGAAGCTCGCCGCGTTCACGGACGTGGCGCGGGCGAGCGAATTCAAGGTGTTCAGGGCGGCGGTGGAAAAGGGGGGCGAGGCGCGCGCCATGGCGGGGCCGGGCATGGCGTCGGCATCGAGAAAGGAGATTGACGACCTCATCGCGCGCGCGCGGGAGCTGGGCGCGGGCGGCCTCGCCTGGGCGAAGCGGACGGAAAGCGGATACGAGTCGAACATCGCCAAGTTTTTCCCCGAGGGCCAGCTGGAGGAGATCGGCGCGCGCGCGGGCGCGCAGGTCGGCGATTTGCTGATGATGGTGGCCGACGCTCCCGACGTGAGCGCGTCGGTTCTGGGACATCTGCGCGGGGAGATCGGCGCGCGCCTGGGGCTCGCCTCCTCGAATGACGGAAAATTCGATTTTTGCTGGGTCGTGGATTTTCCGCTCCTGGAATACGACGAGGCGGAGGGGAAGTTTCACGCGCTTCATCATCCCTTCACGGCGCCCGCGCCCGAGGACGTTCCGCTTTTCGATTCCGATCCGGGCGCCATCCGCTCCCAGGCCTACGACATGGTGGTGAACGGCCATGAAATCGGCGGCGGCAGCCGGCGAATCCATCAGCGCGAGGTGCAGCAAAAGATGTTCGCCGCCCTGGACATGGACGAGGAGGAGGCGCAGCGGCGCTTCGGCTTCTTCATGGAGGCGCTCGAGTTCGGCACGCCGCCGCACGGGGGGATCGCCTTCGGGCTGGACCGCATCATGATGCTCCTGATGGGAGCTCCCTCCATCCGCGACGTCATCGCGTTTCCCAAAACCCAGAAGGCCACCTGCCTGATGACCGGCGCGCCGGCCGCGGTCGAGCGTCTCCAGCTCCGGGAGCTGGGCATCGACGGGAAGTTCCGGTAGGGCGTCCGGGTGGCCGGACGGAAGAGGGCGTCCCCAAGGCGCCGCGATGGGCGCGAGCTCGATCTCGACGCCATTCTGGGGAGCGCCGGGATGCATTCCGAAGCCCCGGAGGGATTTCGATCGGGCTTCGTCGCCATCATCGGACGCCCGAACGTCGGCAAATCCACGCTGCTCAACCGCATTCTCGGGGAAAAGCTGGCCATCGTCACCCGAAAGCCCGGCACCACGAGGCGGCGGCTTCTGGGCGTGCTGAACAAGGAGGGCGCGCAGGCGGCTTTTTTCGATACTCCGGGCCTCGAGCGCCCCGCTTCGAGACTCGGGCGCTTTCTGCTCGAAGAGGTGAAGTCCGCCTGCTCGGGGGCGGATCTCGTTCTGGTCATGTCGGACGATGCGGAGGGGAAGGCGGACGGGAACGCGCTCGCGCTGCTTCAGGACGCGGGCGCGCCCGCGTTTCTCGTCATCAACAAGGTGGATCTGCTGGCGGACAAGACGAAGCTCCTGCCCGTTCTGGCGAAACACGCCGGCGATGGCGGATTCAGAAGCGTCTATCCCGTCTCGGCGCTCAAGGGAGACAACGTGGATCCTTTGGTGGAGGGAATCATCCGGACGCTCCCCGAAGGCCCGAGGTATTTTTCACCGGAAGTGACGACGGACCTCAGCGAGGCCACGCTCGTGGAGGAATTCGTTCGGGAGCAGGCGTATCAGCAGCTTCACAGGGAAGTCCCCTACGCCGTGGCGGTGAAGGTGCGCGAGATGGGACGCGCCGGGGGGTCCGGCCTCCTGCGCGTCGAGGCGGAAATTTACGTCGAGCGCAAGAGCCAGCGGGGCATTCTGGTGGGCAAGGGAGGGGAGCGGATCAGAAAAATCGGAGAGCGTTCGAGAAAAGAGATTGAACGGCGACTGGGCGAGCGGATGTATCTGGGGCTGAAGGTCGGCCTCAAGCCCAACTGGCGGCAAAGGGACGCCGCGCTTCGGGAACTGGGTTATGAAAACGTTCAGGCTTAGCGATTCTGGGCGCGCATTCGCTTCTTGTGCGCGGCGAGCATCTTCCTTTTTCGCTTTACGCTGGGCTTTTCATAGTATTCGCGCTTTTTGATCTCCGTGAGGATGCCCGATTTCTCGCACTGCTTCTTGAATTGCTTCAGCGCCTTGTCGATGGGTTCTCCCTCGTGGACTTTCACTCCTGGCATGTGGTTTCGGCTCCTCCCTTTTTCGGTTGACGGCGACTGGATGAAAATCTCTTCAAGGAGGGGAACTATCTCTCATTCAGGGAATTTCGTCAAGGCCCGTCGGAAAATATCCATCTGAGGATTCGTTCTTGGCCATTCTGACCGATGAAGCCATTGTCCTGGGCGCGCGGCCATACTCGAACACGAGCCTGATCGTGACGTTTTTGACGAGGAGCAGGGGGAAAGTGCGGCTGGTGGCCAAGGGCGTCCGCTCGGCGAAGTCCCGGGTGGGCGTGGGGCTCGAGCCGGCGACCGGGAGCCACCTCGAATGGAGCCAGAGCGGCGCCTCCGGCCTGGGCGCGATGCGGAAATGCGAGACGACCCGCCTCTGCCGGAGGCTTTGGAACGATTACGAGGCCATGCGGGTGGCGCTTCGCCTCCTGAGGATACTCGACGCGGCCCTGGGCGTCGGCGAGGGCGAGACCGAGCACTATCTGCTCCTCCGGCTGTCGCTGGAGGCGCTGGAGTCAGGCGCGGGAGCGGCGAGCATGGAAGGAATCTTTCTCCTCATGCTGCTCAAGACGACGGGGCTGCGCCCGAGCCTCGCCTATTGCGCGTCGTGTGAAAAAGAACCGGGGAGCGAGGCGGCGCGCTTCGATCTGGCGACGGGCGAATTGCGCTGCGCGAGGTGCCCGCAGGCGCCCGAGCGGGAGACGCGCCTGCGCGCCGGCGCGATTGGGGCGATGCGGGAGGTTCTTCGACTGACGCCCGAGCGGTGCTTTTCCGTTCAATTCGCCTCGTCCCTGAGACCCGAGATCGTCAGGTGCGCGGAGGCGTTCTGGCAATATCACGGCGGAAGGTCCCTGCCCGGAAGATCGCGCCGCTCCCCCGCCCCCCGTTGACGGAACACCGGGAGGGGGGTATTTGTTCCCCTCGCTTCGACAGGCTGTTCGGGTGAGGTTCGCGTGCTGAAAAAACAGATGACCCCCATGTTCGAGAACGCATTGAAGCGCGCGCGCGCGGCGGGCGACCTGACTTCGGAATCCGCGTCCCCGATCGTCATCGAGACGCCGCCGAACGAGTCGTTCGGGGATTTTTCCTGCAACGTCGCGATGACGCTGGCCAGGGCCGAGCGCAAGGCGCCTTTGGCGATCGCGGAGCGCATCGTTCGGCATTTCGAGGCGCCGGAGGGTTTTCTGAGGGATATCCGGATCGAAAAGCCCGGCTTCATCAACCTGTATATCGAGGGGGATTACCTGCGCGGGAAGCTGGGGGAGATATTGTCCTCGCCGGATGATTTTGGAAAAAACGACCTGGGAGCCGGTCGGTCCGTTCACCTCGAGTTCGTGAGCGCGAACCCCACGGGCCCGCTTCACGTCGGCCACGGGCGAGGCGCCGCGCTGGGCGACGTTCTGGGCCGCGTTCTGGAAGCGTCGGGCTTCAGGGCGCATCGGGAGTATTACGTCAACGACGCGGGCAGCCAGATCGAGACTTTGGCGAAATCGGCATACGCGCGCTATTTGCGGGACGTGAAGGACGAGGCCGTCCCCTTTCCCGAGGACGCCTACCAGGGCGAATACATTCGCGATATCGTCCGCTCGCCCGAGTTCCGGGAGCGCATCGGGCCGTTCGAGGGCGCTGAAGAGAAAATTCTTATCGCGCAGTCGGGCGCCATCGCCAAGGATTTGATACTGGAGGACATCGAAAGCTCCCTCGCCGCGTTCGGGGTGCGTTTCGATGAATGGTTCAGCGAGACCTCCCTGTTCTCGGAAGGCGGAAACAGGGTGGAGGAGGCAATCGCCGCGCTGGAGGAGAGCGGAAACCTTTATGAAAAAGACGGGGCGAGGTGGCTCGCGACGAGCGCGCGCGGCGACGAGAAAGACCGCGTCGTCGTGCGCGACGACGGCCGCCCGACCTATCTCGCCTCGGACATCGCCTATCATCGCCTCAAGTATGAAAGGGGATTCGACCGCTATATCAACATCTGGGGGGCGGATCATCACGGGTATCTGCCCCGGGTGCGCGCGTCGGTGGAAATGCTCGGGCATGAACCCGACAGGCTCGACGTGCTCTTCGTTCAGTTCGTGAGCCTGCGCCGGGGCGGCGAGGCGGTGCAGATGAGCACGCGATCGGGCGAGTTCGAGGAGCTGTCCGCCGTCGTGGACGAAGTGGGCGTAGACGCGGCGCGCTTTTTCTTCCTGATGAGGAGCGCGGACGCGGCGCTGGAGTTCGACCTGGATCTGGCCAAGGAGCAAAGCAGCGAGAATCCGGTCTATTATCTTCAATACGCCCACGCGCGCGCCTGCAGTCTTTTCCGGCAGGCGGCGGAAGAGGGGGAGCTGCCCGATCGTCTCGACAAGGCGCCGCCCGGAACGCTCCGCCTGGACGAGGAGCGTCGGCTCATGCGGGATATCCTCGAGTGGCCCGGCGTGGTGCGGACCGCGGCCGAGAGGCTCGAGCCTCACCACGTCGCGTTCGGTCTCCTGGCTCTCGCCAAGCAGTTTCACGCTTACTATAATCGGAACCGCATACTGGGGCAGGGCGAGGAGACCACCCGCGCCCGCCTGTGCCTTGCGAAGTGCGTCCAGACAGTCTTGAAGAGCGGCTTGAATTTGCTGGGAGTTTCCGCCCCCGAGAAGATGTAGCCCGCGTCCGCCCACGGAAAACGGAAAAACCCATGAAGTCCGAGCGCGAAGCGTCCACGAAGCGCTACCAGATTGTTTTCAGCAAACTCCAGGCCGGCGTTTTCGTCGCCGCCCTCTTCGCCCTCATGACCGCCTTCTTCAGTTTCGGCTACCTCCTGGCCGAGCGCGGCGCGTCGATCGGGCCGGCCGGGGGAGAGGGCGAACTCGCGGCCTCGCGGTCGGGGCAAGGGGAAGACGGGGGGAGCGGCGCGGTCGTCGCGATTGAGAGCGCGCCGAAAAAAGAAACGCCGGACAAGTCCGCCGACGTCATCGAACCGAAATTTTATCGGGATCTGGTCGAGGAAGAGGAGGAAAACGAGCGGCCCATCGAGCCCATCAAGCTGCCGGAGGCGAAAAAAACAACGCCGAAACCCGCGCGCCCTCCCGCAGCGGCCCCGCCGGAAGCGCGTCCCCCGAAAGAGGCGCGGAAATCTCCCCGAAAGAAAGCGGGCGTGGAGACCCCCGTCCGGAAACCGGAAAAACGGGCCGTCGCGAATCCGCGCGCGCCGAAGCCCTGGACGGCGGGAAGCGGATACGCGGTGCAGGTGGCCTCGGTCAGGAAATTTGACGAGGCGCTGCGAATCGTCCGGAGGCTGAGGAGCGCGGGCTTTCAGGCCTACATCAGGAACGTGGATCTTGGAGCCAGGGGTCGATGGCATCGCGTCCGGGTGGGCCGCTATCGCGACAGGGCGGAGGCGCAAAAAGCGCTCTCCGAGATAAAGGGGAGAACGAACTTCCGGGGGGCGCGGGTTATACGAATCTGAAAAAATAATTAAATCAATGTTTTATGACGTTTCATCTATAAATGGCTTTAATCTTGACACTCGTTGCCTTCGTTCCTAAGATGCGCTCTCCCGATTTCCGGGAGTGGAGACGGTTCCATGGCTTCTCGACGCTTCCCCCCCTGGCTCGTAAAGCGGCTGCCGAGTCCGAGCCGCTCCCACGAAGTCAAGGCGCTGATGCGCAAAAAGCGTCTGCACACCGTGTGCGAGGAAGCCCGGTGTCCGAACCTGTTCGAGTGCTTTTCCCGCCGCGCGGCCACTTTCATGATTGGCGGGGACGTCTGCACCCGAACCTGCGGCTATTGCGCCGTCTCGAAGGGCGCGCCGGAGCGGCTGGACGAGGAGGAGCCGCTGCGCGTGGCGGAAGCCGCCAGAGAGCTGTGTCTGAAGCACGTGGTCGTCACGATGGTGAACCGCGACGATTTGCCCGACGGGGCGGCCGGCCACGTGGCGGCGACCATCGAAGCGATTCGCGCGCTTCTGCCCCGGGCCACGGTGGAAGTTCTGGTGAGTGACTTCATGGGCGATTTCGACGCCGTCGAGCGGGTGATTCGCGCCGGGCCGGACGTTTTCAATCACAACATCGAAACGGTGGAGCGATTGTTCAGGAGCGCGCGTCCGAATGGGGATTATGAGCGTTCGCTGCGCGTCATCGGCATGGCGAGGGAGATTGACCCGGGGATGACGACGAAGAGCGGCGTCATGGTCGGCCTGGGGGAGACCGAGGAGGACGTGCTCTCTCTCATGGATGATTTAAGGGATGAGAGGGTGGATTGCCGGATCATGACGATCGGCCAGTATCTGTCGCCGAAGAAAAAGGCGATTCCCGTTCGGGAATACATCCATCCGGACGTTTATGAGCGCTATCGGACGGCGGGCGAGGCGAGGGGCTTCGCCCACGTGTTCGCGGGTCCTTTCGTGAGGAGCTCCTACAACGCGGAGGAGGCCCTGCGCGCCTCCAGGGGGATGGCGGAAGGGGAAGCGCAGGGAGACCCCGAGGGCCGCGCCTTCATGACGCCGGACGGATCGGGCCGGAACGTTCCGGCGCCCTCCCGTCGCCTGATATCCCTGCCCGTCGGTTGAGGATTCGCGGTCGTGCATGAATTCCAGCGCATTACGCGCCTCCCGCCCTACGTCTTCGCGGGCGTCGATGAGCTGAAAATCGAGGCCCGCCGCCGCGGCGACGACATCATTGACTTCGGGATGGGGAATCCGGACCTCGCCACGCCTCCCCACATCGTGGAAAAGCTCGTGGACGCGGCGACGAACCCCAGGAATCACCGCTACAGCGCCTCCCGCGGCATTACCCGGCTGCGGATGGCCGTCGCCGACTGGTACGGCCGCCGCTACGACGTGAGCATCGACCCCGAGGAGGAGGTCATCGTCACCATCGGCGTGAAGGAGGGAATCTCCCACCTGGCGCTGGCCATCACGAATCCGGGCGATCTGGTCATGGTGCCGAGTCCCACGTATCCCATCCACACCTACGCCGTGGTGCTGGCGAACGGCAACGTGGTCCACGTGCCGCTCTCGCCGGGGGATGATTTTTTTGAAAACATGACGGAGACCATCCGGCCGATATGGCCGCGCCCCAGAATTCTCGTCCTGAGCTTTCCCCACAACCCCACCACGGTATGCGTGGACCTGGATTTTTTTGAAAAGGTCGTGGCTTTCGCCAGGGAATACGACCTCATCGTCATCCACGATTTCGCTTACGCCGACCTGGGCTTTGACGGCTATCAGCCGCCCAGCATCATGCAGGTGAAGGGCGCGAAGGACGTCGGCGTGGAGTTTTTCTCGCTCTCCAAGAGCTACTCCATGCCGGGATGGAGGATGGGCTTCGGGGCGGGGAACCCCGAGATCATCGGCGCGCTCAGGCGCATCAAGAGCTACCTCGACTACGGCGCGTTTCAGCCCATTCAGATCGCCTCGATCATCGCCCTCAACAGCTCCCAGGAATGCGTCGAGGAAATCCGGCGAACCTATCAGAGTCGCCGCGACGCCCTGTGCGGCGGTCTGGAGCGAATCGGCTGGCCCGTCCGGAAGCCCCGGGGCACGATGTTCGTCTGGGCGGAGATTCCCGATCCATACAAGGAGATGGGTTCACTGGAGTTCTCCAAATTCCTGCTCAAGGAAGCAGAGGTGGCCGTCTCGCCCGGCGTCGGATTCGGCGAGTTGGGGGACGGGCACGTGCGCTTCGCTCTCGTGGAAAACGAGCACCGCACGCGGCAGGCGCTCAGGAATCTCCGTTCCATATTTCAGGAAAAGGCGCCTGGCCGGGCGGCGAGTTAGTTCGCCGTCCGGGTTGGCCGGAGGATCCGGGAAGCGTGAAGAGAATTTGCGTCGGCATATTGGGACTGGGCACGGTCGGAAGCGGCGTGGCGAACCTGCTGGACGAGCAGCGGGCGCTCATCCGCCGGCGCCTCGGCGTGGAGGTGCGCGTCTCCCGAATCGCCGACCGCAGCGTCTTCACCAAGAACAAGACGGCGCGCGGGGTCGATTCCGGCGACCTGGGCACGGATTTCGAGGCCGTCATCGACGCGCCCGACGTTCACGTCGTCGCGGAGCTCATCGGCGGGACGGAGGACGCGCGGCGGCACATCCTCCGGGCGATCGAGAAAAAGAAGCCGGTGGTCACTGCGAACAAGGCGGTGCTCGCCGTTCACGGAGAGGAGATTTTCGCCGCCGCGGAGAGGGCGGGCTGCCCGCTGGGCTTCGAGGCGTCCGTCGCGGGCGGCATCCCGATAGTCCGAAACCTGCGCGAGGCCTTCGCGGCGGATAAAATCGAAAGGCTCGCCGGCATCCTGAACGGCACGTGCAATTATATTCTGAGCCGCATGACGGAGATGGGCGCGGACTTCGACGACACCCTGAAGCGCGCGCAGGAGCTCGGCTACGCGGAGGCGGACCCCGCTTTCGACATTGACGGCGTTGACGCCTCGCACAAGATAGCGATTCTGGCGAACCTGGCGTACGGCACGCCCGTGGACATCGGGGACTACCACACGGAGGGCATACGCCACATCACGTCGATAGACATCGACATCGCCAGGGAGCTCGGCTATCGAATCAAGCTCATCGCCATGGCGCAGGAGAGGGACGGGAAACTCGACATCCGCGTTCACCCGACGATGCTCTCCGAAAACCACCCCCTCTCCCAGGTGGGCGGAGTCTACAACGCGGTGGCCGTCTCGGGGGTGAACGCCGGGCCGCAGGTTTTCATCGGCAAGGGCGCGGGTTCGGAAGCCACGGCCTCCGCGGTGGTGGGCGACATCATCGAGGTGTCGAGGTGGCTCAGGAACGGAGGCGACTCGCGGATTCCCGCCGCCGCCTTCCTGCCGGATCAGCGCGCGCGCCTCGACATCCTGACGCCCCGGGAGATTTCGACGCGCTTTTACGTCCGCTTCGCGGCGCTCGACAAGCCGGGGGTTCTGAGCCGCATCTCCGGCGTGTTCGGCGAGAACGACATCAGCCTCGAAACCGTCGTTCAGAAGGGCCGCGCCGGGGAGGACGGCTACGCCCGCCTGGTGCTGCTCACCCACAAGGCGACGGAGGAGAACATGAAGAACGCGCTCGGGGAGATTTCCCGCCTCGACGTGGCGCGGCCCGGATATGCGCTCATCCGGGTGGAGTCAGACGGCATGGCGTTCATGTGATCGAGCGGCTGCGAGCTCATCCTCATGCGGAAAATCTTGATGATTCTCGCGCGCGGTCTGGCCGATGGGCCGGCGGCGCCGGACGGCGAAACGCCCCTGCGAAAGGCGCGCGCGCGCGCGCTGGATCGCCTGGCGGACTGCGGTTTTTCCGGGGCGTGGGCTCCGGCGGCCGGCGACGCGCATCCGTCCCTGGACGGCTTCCTGAGAAATTTTTTCGGGTTCTCCGACGACCTCTCTTCGGGCCTGATGCTTGCCGCCGCGGCGGACGCGCCCCCGCGGGCGGGAGAGGCGGTTTTCCGGCTCACCTTCGTCTGCCTGAAGCCTGGCGCCACGAGCGTCGTCATGCTGGACCCGACGGGCTTCGGCGTCACGGACGAGGAGAACCGGGAGCTCCTCGCCTATCTGGAGCGGCACATGCCGCCCGATGAGGGGGAGTCGTTCCGCTTCGAGTCCCTGGGCGGCTGTCAGGCGCTTTTCTTTTACCGGGGCGCGCGGCTTTCCCCGGAATCCTTTCGCGGGTTCGCGCCTCCCCATTCAATCATCGGAAGGCCCATCGGGGCGCACATGCCGGTGGCGGAGGCGGCGCGTCGGTTCGTTCACTTCGTGAACGATTCCCAGATGGTGCTCTCCACCCACGCGGGGCTGAAGGAAAAGGCGCGCGCCCGGATGTTCGCGGCGAACTCCGCCTGGCTCTGGGGGGGCGGGCTGGCCGGGGAGGCGGGTCGGATTTCGGAAAAAACGGGGGGCAGATCCCCTGCGTTCGTAACCGGCTCGCAACTCGCCAGGGGCTTTGCCAAACTGGGGGGCGCGGATGTATATGAGCCGGGGGAGGAGGCGCCCGCAGTCGCGCGCGAGGCGCTCTCGACTCATGATTTCGTTCTGTGCGTCCCGGATGAGGACGAGGCGTTCCCCTGGCGCGAAGCCGGGGAGAAAATCGAAGCCATCGAGAGGTTCGACGCCGACTTCGCGGCGCCGCTTCTCGAGGGACTGAGCGAGCCTTGCCGCATTCTCGCGGCGGGAGACCATGCGTTCAACGTCGAGTCCCGGGAATGGGCCGCCTGTCCGGTTCCGTTCGCGATGGCGGATTTCGACGGGGAAGAATTGACGCCTCCCGCGCCGCCGCCCGGCCTGGCGGGACTTTGGGAGAGAATCAGCGGCCGCGGGAAGCGAAACAATCCGGCGGCCGGCTTTTCCGGGGCGCCGGATCGGGAGGGGCGCGTCCATTCGCTCCGGGCGGTGAGGAAGCGATTGTTCGGCGGATGACTGGGGAGGCGATGAGTCTGCTCGTAAAGAAATTCGGCGGCACCTCGGTGGCCGATCTGGACAGAATTCGCGGCGTGGTGAAGCGCGTATCGAAGGCGAAAGATTCCTGGGAGCGCGTCATCGTCGTCGTGAGCGCGATGGCGGGAGAAACCGACAAGCTGATCGGCTTCGCCCACGCGCTCTCGTCGCGACCGCTGGGGCGGGAGATGGACTTGCTCCTCACCTCGGGGGAGCGCATCGCGAGTTCGCTTCTGGCCATCGCCCTCGACGCGGCCGGAATTCCCGCGATATCCCTCACGGGCGGACAGGCGGGCATTTTGACGGAAGGCTCCCATACCCGGGCGCGCGTGCGCTCCATCCGCCCCGAGCGAATCGTCCGGGAGCTCGACCGGGGGAAAGTGGTCGTCGCCGCGGGCTTCCAGGGGGTCGATGAGTTCGACGAGGAGACCACGCTGGGACGCGGAGGCTCCGACCTCACGGCGGTGGCCTTGGCCGCGGCGCTTGAAGCGGATCGCTGCGAGATTTATACCGACGTGGACGGGGTCTATACGGCGGACCCGCGCCTCGTCCCCGACGCGAAGCGGCTGGATCGGATATCGTTCGAGGAGATGATGGAGCTCGCGTCCCTGGGCGCGAAAGTGCTGCAGCCGCGCTCCGTGGATCTGGCGGCGAAACGCGATCTCGCCCTCGTCGTCCGCTCCGCGTTTGACGAAGGAGAAGGAACATTGGTCATTCCGGAATCAACGGGCATCGAGGCGCCCGCCGTTCGCGGCGTGAGCAGCGATTCCAGGCAGTCGAAACTCACGGCCAGCGGCGTGCCCGACAGGCCCGGCATCGCCGCCGCCTTGTTCGGCCAGCTTGCCGAGAAGTCCATCATAGTGGACATGATCGTCCAGAACGTGAGCGAAAACGGCATGACCGACATCTCCATCACCGTGAACCGCGACATGGCGGGGGAGGCCGAGCGGATCATGAGGGAATCGCACGAGGCGCTGGGCGGCGCCGTCGTCTCGCGCGATGACGACATCGCCAAGGTCTCCGTCGTCGGCGTGGGCATGAAGAGCCAGGCCGGCGTGGCGTCGCGCGTTTTCTCCGCTCTGGCGAGAAGCCGAATCAACATCATGATGATCTCCACTTCCGAAATTTCCATATCCGTCGTCGTCCGCCTCTCCGACGCCGAGAATTCGGTGCGCGCGCTGCATAAGGAGTTCATCGGTTGAGCGATGCGCCGACGTTTCAGGAAGTGATCATGGAGCTCGAGCGGTATTGGTCCGAGAAAGGCTGCGTCATCCAGCAGCCCTACGACATCGAGGTGGGCGCGGGCACGATGAACCCGGCCACCTTTTTGCGATGCCTCGGACCCGAGCCCTGGAAGGTGGCCTACGTCGAGCCGAGCCGCAGACCCACGGACGGCCGCTACGGGGAGAATCCGAACAGGCTCCAGCACTACTACCAATATCAGGTGATTCTCAAGCCCTCGCCGATCGACGCGCAGGAGCAGTACTTGGAAAGCCTGAAAAGCCTGGGCGTCGACCCGCTGGATCACGACATCCGCTTCGTGGAGGATGACTGGGAGTCCCCCAACCTGGGCGCCTGGGGACTGGGCTGGGAAGTGTGGCTCGACGGCATGGAGGTTACGCAGTTCACGTATTTTCAGCAGGCCGGCGGGCTGGACCTCGACCCGATACCGGCGGAGCTGACCTACGGGCTCGAGCGCATCGCCATGTATCTGCAAGGGGCGGAAAGCGTCTATGACCTGATATGGGCGCGAGAGGCGGACGGGACGGCGATCAGATACGCCGACGTGCACCACCAGACGGAGGTGGAGTTCAGCCATTACAATTTCGAGGAGGCGGACGTCAAAATCCACTTTGACGTTTTTGACAAATACGAGGCCGAGGGCTTGCGCCTCATCGAGAGGGGACTCACGTTCCCGGCCTATGATCACGCGCTCAAGTGCTCGCACGCCTTCAATCTTCTGGACGCGCGGGGCGCCGTCAGCGTGAGCGAGCGGGCGCGCTATATCGGCAGAATCAGAAAAATGGCGCGCGCGTGCGCCGAAAGTTACCTGAAGTCGCGCTATGAGGCCGGTTTTCCTCTCATCAGGGACGAGGCGCGGCGAAAGGGACAGCTCGCCCTCTACGCCGCGCGACGCGACGCGGCGGCGAAGGAAGGCGCGAGCGAAGGGTAGGGGACGGCGTGGGCGAAGAGCTTGTTTTTGAAGTTGGAACCGAAGAGATTCCCTCCACGTATATGCCGGGGATGATAGCCGCGCTCAAGGAGCGGGCCGAGGCGTCGCTCACCGAGGCGCGGCTGGATTTTGAAGGGCTGGAGACGTTCGGAACGCCGAGGAGGCTCGTTTTGCGCGTGGCGGAGCTGGCGGAGCGTCAGAAGCCGCTTCAGGAAGAAATCCTGGGGCCCCCCGTCAAAAACGCATTCGACGCCGACGGGAATCCGACCCGGGCGGCCCTCGGCTTCGCCAGAACCAACGGGGCGGAGGTGTCCGATCTGCGGGAGGTGGACACCCCCAAGGGCGCGCGCCTCATGTATTTCAGGGAAGACGAGGGCGAGGAGACAAAGGTCGTTTTGGGGCCTTTGCTCACGAAAATCATCAGAGACCTCCCGTCCCCCAAATCCATGCGCTGGGGGGGCGGGAATTTCTCCTTCGTCCGACCGGTGCAGTGGATTCTGGCGCTTTATGGACGGGAGCGCGTGAACGGCCCCGCATCGGGCGAGGAGGGGTCGCTCCCGTCTTTCGGATCGAGCACGTATGGTCACAGATTCCACAAGAATAATGAATTGAATATCAATTATTTTCAGGAATATCTTGATGTTTTGCGTGAGAATTATGTAGAGCCTCTCGTCGATGACGGGGCGGGCGGCGGCCGCATCCCCATGGTGCGCGCGGGCGTCCTCGAAGCGGCGGCGTCCAGGAGCGGCGAACCGGCGGCCGACGCGGAGGCCGTGGAGCGCCTGATCGAGAAGGTGGCGCACCTAGTCGAATATCCGTTCGCGGTGGCGTGCGGGTTCGACGAGAAATTTCTGGATCTGCCGCGCGAGGTCATCATCTCCACCCTGGAGGCGCACCAAAGGTGCTTCGCGCTGAAAGAGAAGGGAAGCGGGAGGCTCATTCCCTCCTTCGTCGGGGTGAGCAACACGCGAGCCAGAGACATGGGCGTGGTGCGCAAGGGCTACGAGCGCGTCGTGCGCGCGAGGCTGGAGGACGCTGATTTCTACTGGCGCCAGGACCTGGAAACGCCCCTCGCCGACATGGCGGAAGCCTTGAAGGGCGTGGTCTATCACCCGAGACTGGGCGCGAGTTGGGACAAGGTGGCTCGCTTCAGGCGACTGGCCGCCTGGCTGTGCGAGAGGCTCGCGCCGGGAGACGACGCCCTGGCGAAGACCGTGGATGAGGCGGCCGCTCTCTGCAAGGCGGATTTGTGCAGCGGCATGGTCTATGAGTTTCCCGAACTTCAGGGCGTTATGGGCCGGCGCTACGCCGAGCGCGAAGGCAGGGACGAGACGGTATGCCGCGCCATATACGAGCACTATCTCCCCAGAGGCGAGGGGGACGATCTCCCGGAAGGACGCGCGGGCGCCATCGTGGGTCTGGCCGACAGGATGGACACCATCGCGGGCATGGCGGGCCTGAACTGCCTGCCCAGCGGCTCGGAGGACCCCTACGCGCTCAGGCGCGCGGCCAACGCGATTTTGCTCGTCCTGGAGGACAAGGATTTCCGAATCTCCCTGCCCGAGTGGGCGGAGGCCGCGACCGAACCTCTGAAAGAGAAATTTGGAAAGGACGGCGCCGGTGTCTCGAAGAGGATTTCGGGGTTTTTGCGCAGTCGGACGTCCGCCCATCTCTCTCGCGGCGGCGCGCGCGGCGACCTGGTGGAGGCGGCGCTCGCGGCGGCGGGCGATTCGGGCTGGCATGACGTGATGGAGGCGAGGGCGCGGCTCCTGGCGCTGGAGCGGCTGGCGGCGAGCGAGGAAACCTTCGAGCCGCTCGCGACGACCTTCAAGCGGGTGAGCAACATCGTCCGCCGCGCGAAGGGGGAGCGGCGCGCGGCGGCGCGCGTGGATGAGGCGCTTCTCGCGGACGACGCCGAGATCAGGCTGAGCGCGTCTCTGGGCGCGGTTTCAGACGCCGTGCGCGGGGCGCTGGCGAAGGCCCGGGGAGACGCCGCCTCCATGGAGGAGGCGTATGTTTCGGCAACCTCCCTGATTGCGGAAATCCGGCCCGTGGTGGATGATTTTTTCGACAAGGTGATGGTGATGGCCGAAGACGACGCCTTGCGCGAAAACCGGCTTGCGCTGCTGGCCGGCGTGGGCGCGCTGTTTTCGGAGGTCGCCGATTTTACGAAGATTCAGGGAAGGGCCTCGAAGTGAGAGCGGGCGGCTTTTGAAGCCGGCTGGAGTCATTGTTCATGCGCGCGGGCGGCGCGGGAGGAAGCGGGGAATGACGGAGAAGATGATTTACGCCTTTGGCGCCGGCCGGACGGACGGCGGCGCCGACATGCGCGACCTGCTGGGCGGCAAGGGCGCGAACCTGGCGGAGATGGCGAGTCTGGACATCCCGGTGCCGCCGGGCTTCACCATCACCACGCGGGTCTGCGTCGATTATCTGAAAAAAAACGAACTGCCCGAGGGGCTCTGGGAAGGCGTGAAGGAGCAGATGGCGCGCCTCGAAGGCGCCATGGAGGCGCGCTTCGGCGGCGATGAGAACCCGCTTCTGGTGAGCGTGCGATCGGGCGCGCGAGACTCGATGCCGGGCATGATGGATACCGTCCTGAACCTGGGGATGAACGACGGGACAGTCGCCGCCCTCGAGAGAAAATCCGGCAGCCGCCGCTTCGCCTACGACAGTTACCGCCGCTTCATCAACATGTTCGGCAACGTTGTGCTGGAGATGAATCACCACGACTTCGAGGCGAGGATCGAAGCGATGAAGCAGCGCAAGGGCGCCGCGTCGGATTTGGAGCTGACGGCGGAGGACATGGCGGATCTGGTGGATGAATACGCCGCCCTCGTGAAGGAGAAAACGGGGTCGAGCTTCCCCCAGGACCCTTACGAGCAGCTGCGTCTGGCCATCGAGGCGGTGTTCAAGTCCTGGAACAACGATCGCGCCATCACCTACCGCCGGCTGTATCACATCCCCCATGAGTGGGGCACCGCCGTGAACGTGCAGTGCATGGTGTATGGAAACATGGGAGAGGATTGCGGCACCGGGGTCGCTTTTTCGCGCGATCCCGCCACCGGCGAGAACGCGCTTTACGGCGAAATTCTCTTCAACGCCCAGGGTGAGGACGTGGTGGCGGGCATCAGAACCCCCGAACCGATAGCGAGCCTCAAGGAAAGAATGCCCGCCTGCTACGGCGAGTTTGAAGAGATCGCCGAAAAGCTGGAAGCCCACTACAAGGACATGCAGGACATGGAGTTCACGATCCAGAACAAGCGTCTTTTCATGCTCCAGACCAGAAACGGCAAGCGCACGGCGGCGGCGGCCGTGCGAATCGCCGTCGAGCTGGTGGGCGAAAGCGCGCTGGACAAGCGAAGCGCCGTTCGAATGGTGGACCCCGACAGCCTGGATCAGCTGCTGCACCCCATGATCGACGCCGAGGAGGAGCTGAACGTGGTGGCCACGGGCCTGGCCGCGTCGCCCGGCGCCGCCGTGGGACGGGTGGTGTTCACCGCCGCGGAGGCGGTGGAGCAGGCCGAGGCGGGGGAGCCCGTCATTCTGGTTCGTCAGGAGACGAGCCCGGAGGACATCAACGGGATGAACGTCTCCCAGGGCATTCTCACGGCGCGCGGCGGGCTGACCTCGCACGCGGCCGTCGTCGCGCGCCAGATGGGCAAGTGCTGCGTCACGGGCTGCGGCGCCCTGGACGTGCGGGCGGACAAGAAGGTCATTCGCGTGAACGGCGAGACGATAGCCGAGGGCGACTTCATCTCCCTGAACGGAAATTCCGGCGAGGTGATTCTGGGCGAGGCGAAGCTCAGGCAGCCCGAACTGTCGGGAGATTTCGCCACCCTGATGGCATGGGCGGATGAATTCAGAACCCTGGGCGTGCGAGCGAACGCCGACACGGTGGCGGACAGCGAGACGGCCCTCAAATTCGGCTGCGGGGGGATCGGCCTGTGCCGCACGGAGCACATGTTCTTCGAGGGAGAGCGCATTGACTGCGTGCGCGCCATGATTCTGGCCGCTACGGAGGAGGCGAGGCGGGATGCGCTTGCCCACCTTCTGCCCATGCAGCGCGAGGATTTCATCGCAATCTTCGAGGTCATGCGGGAAAGACCCGTGACGATCAGGTTGCTGGATCCGCCCCTGCATGAATTTTTGCCCAAAACGGAAGAGGACATGAAGCAGGTGGCCAAGGTGCTGGAGGTGAGCTTCGAGGCGGTGCGCCACGCCACCGAAATGACCGAAGAGCAGAACCCGATGCTGGGCCACCGCGGCTGTCGTCTGGCGGTCACGTATCCCGAAATCGCCGAAATGCAGGTGCGCGCCATCATCGAGGCGGCCTGCGAGATGAAGTCGAGGGGCGTGGACGTGCTTCCCGAAATCATGATTCCCCTCACGTCGGGCGTAGGCGAATGGGAGTTCAACCGGGACATCGCGCGCGACATCGCCCGAAAGGTGATTGAGGAGCGGGGGATCGCGCCCAGCTATCTCGTGGGGACGATGATCGAAATTCCCAGGGCCTGCATCCTCGCCGGAGAGATCGCCGACAGCGCGGAGTTCTTCAGCTTCGGCACGAACGATCTGACGCAGCTCACCTACGGCTTGAGCCGGGACGACGCGGGCTGGTTCCTGCCCACCTACATCGAGAAGAATCTGATGCCCAGGGATCCTTTCGTGGCGATCGATCGCGAGGGCGTGGGCGAAATGGTGAAAATCGGCATCGAGCGCGGCCGCGCGAAGCGGGAGAATCTCGAGGTGGGCATTTGCGGGGAACACGGAGGGGAGCCCACGTCGGTCGAGTTCTGCCATTTGATGAAGATGGACTACGTCTCCTGCGCGCCCTATCGCGCGCCGATAGCGAGGCTCGCCGCCGCGCAGGCGGCGATAGCGCACGGCTCATACCAGACGGTCGAAGTCGCCTGAGCGGAATTCTCCTTGACGCTTCGCCTCTCCGCCGAGCGGAAAAACGAACTGATGGCCGAGGCCCTGCTGCTCGCCGGACGCGCGGAAGGGAGGACGAGCCCCAACCCGCTCGTCGGGGCCATCGTTCTCGATTCCGACGGAAAAGTCGCGGGCCGGGGGTGGCACCGAAAGGCGGGGGAGCCGCACGCCGAAACGCTGGCCCTCGGGGAAGCGGGCGACCGAGCGCGCGGCGGTGTCTTGATCGTCACCCTGGAGCCGTGTTCGCACCAGGGGAGAACGCCCCCGTGCGCGCCCTTTGTCGCGGAAGCGGGCGTTTCCCTCGTCATCGCCGCCGTCCCGGACCCGAACCCGCAAGTGTCCGGAAATGGCTTCGCGCACTTGCGCGCGCGCGGCGTCATCGTGGAAGTCGGCGTTCTGGCCGAGGAGGCGGCGCGACAGAACGAGCCCCATTTCCACTGGTGGAAGCGGGGCCGGCCCCTGGTCGCCTTGAAGGCCGCCGCGAGTCTGGACGGAAAAATCGCCACCCGAAGCGGACAGAGCAGATGGATAACGGGAGAGACGGCGCGAAACGCCGGCCACCGCTGGAGAAACAAGGCGGACGCCGTTCTGGTGGGCGTGGGGACGGTGCTGGCGGACGACCCATTGCTCACGGCACGGCCCGACGGCGCCCCGGGCAAGCCGTTGGTGAGAGTCGTCCTGGATTCAGCTTTAAGAACGCCCCCGAACGCCCGGATTCTGACCTCCGGACAGGGAAATTCGACCATCGTTGCGACCGCGGACGCCGCGCCTTCGGCCAGGGAAAAGGCGCTCCGCGAGTCGGGGGCGGAGATCATCCGGATGGAGGCGGATCCGCGAGGCGGGGTATCGCTCGCGCCCCTGCTGAGGACGTTGGGAGAACGCGGCGTTCGCCATATTCTCGTGGAGGGCGGCGGACGGGTTCACGGCTCCTTCATCCGGGAGGGGTTGGCGGATCGCCTGCTTTATTTCGTGGCGCCGCTGGTGGTGGGAGACGCCCGGGCGCCCGGCGCGATTTCCGGGCTCGATGAGCCGGCGTTGCAATCGCTGCCTCGCTTATCTAATGTAACACATGAAGTTATAGGCGATGATGTATTGATTCAGGGATATTTCAAAAAGCCGGCATGGGAAGGCATTGAGGAGCGGCGCCGTGTTTAGCGGAATCATCGAGGCCATCGGAACGATTCGATCCTTGAGAAAAGACGCCGGAGGGGCGCGAGTCGCCGTTGAGGCGCCAAGTATTTTGAACGACGCGCGGCTGGGCGACTCCATCGCGCTCAACGGCGCCTGCGTCACGGTGGTCGGCTTTGATGAAAAAACGTTTGAGGCCGATTTGTCCGCCGAGACGCTGAGACGGACGAACCTGGGCGAGTTGACCGTGGGCGGCGAATGCAACCTGGAGCGCGCCATGTCGCTGGGCGCGCGGCTGGGTGGGCATCTCGTGAGCGGCCACGTGGACGGCGTGGGCCGAATCAGGAGCAGAAAGAGCGAGGGAGACTCGATTTGGCTCACTTACGAGGCGCCGGTGGAGGTGATGCGCTACGTCGTCTATAAAGGCTCCATCGCTGTGGACGGCGTGAGCCTGACGGTGGCCTCGCGCGAGGATGATGAGACGTTTTCCGTCGCCGTCATTCCGCATACGAGCGACCAAACGACGCTCACGCGGAAAAAGGACGGCGCCGCCGTGAACCTCGAGGCGGACTTGATCGGAAAATACGTGGAAAAGCTGCTCGCGCCCCACGCGGGCGCGGGAGCTCGCGAAGGCGTCACCATGGAGAAGCTCAAGGAGCGGGGCTATGCCTGAGCCGGGAGGGAAGAGGGATTCGCGAGACCGTCCCTTCTCCACGATTGAGGAGGCGATAGGCGACATTCGGGAAGGGCGCATCGTCGTCCTCGTGGACGATGAGGACCGCGAGAACGAGGGCGACTTCATCCTGGCGGCCGAGAAGGTGACGCCCGAGGCGATCAACTTCATGACGAAGCGCGCGCGCGGGCTCGTCTGCCTTGCGCTCACGCCCGAGAAGGTGGAAGCCCTGGGCTTGCCCATGATGGTGCCCAGCGGCCAGAACGGCTCGGCTTTCGGCACGGCGTTCACGGTTTCCATCGAAGCGCGCGAGGGCGTCACGACGGGCATCAGCGCCTTCGACAGGGCGCACACCATCCAGACCGCGATACAGGAAGACGCGAGGCCGTCGGACCTGGTGACGCCCGGCCACGTTTTCCCGCTGCGGGCGCAGCCGGGGGGCGTGCTTCGACGGGCGGGCCACACCGAGGGCACGGTGGATCTGGCCCGGCTGGCCGGGCTTCGACCCTCGGGCGTTCTTTGCGAGGTTTTGAACGAGGACGGCTCTATGGCGCGCCTTCCCAGCCTTCGGAACATAGCCGAAAAAAACAATCTCTCCCTGGTGACCATCAAGGATCTCATCGCCTATCGAATGCGGCACGATCGTCTCGTGGAGCGCGTGGAGGAGGCCGAACTGCCGACGCCCTACGGCGTTTTCAAGGTCTATGCGTATCACAACCAAAGCAGCGGAAGGATTCACGCCGCTTTGGTGATGGGAGAGCTGAGCCCGGAGGAGCCCGTCCACGTCCGGGTGCAGCCGGTGAACGCCATCTGGGATTTGCTCGCGCTTCTGCGCTCGGACTATCCGGACAGGATCAAGAACGCGCTGGCCAGGATTCAGGAAGCGGGCAAGGGGGCGCTGGTGTTCCTGCAGCCCGACTCGATGGGAGAGGAGTCGTCGAGAAAAGAGAAAATAAGCGCCGGCGCTCCCGGCGGCGACGAGAAGATCGGGGTCAGGAACGCGCCGTTCGAGGAGTTGCGCGATTACGGCATAGGCGCGCAGATTCTGGTGGATTTGGGTTTGCGCAGAATCCGGATTATGACGAACGACGAACGCAGAATCGTGGCGCTCGAAGGCTACGGCCTCGAACTGGAGGACAGGGTGGCGGTGGACATGGAGCCGCCCCTGCCCTCTTTGCGAAAGAAGAGGAACAGCGGCAAGGAATCCTGCTTGCAGCGTCCGTGAGCGCGTCTGGAGAGGACAATGGACAACGTGATGGAAGGAAGTCTGAACGGGCGGGGTCTGCGGGTCGGCCTCGTCTCGTCGCGCTTTAACGATTTTATCGTCTCGCGCCTCGTTCAAGGGGCGGAGACGGCGCTTCGACAGTGCGGCGTGTCCGCGTCCGACGTCGCGCGCGTCCAGGTGCCGGGCGCCTTCGAGCTTCCGGCGGCCGCGATGAAGATGGCGAAATCGGAAAAATACGACGCCGTCCTGTGCCTGGGCTGCGTGATACGGGGCGCCACCTCTCACTATGATCTGGTGTGCGCCGAAGCGACGAAGGGCATCGCCCAGGTGGGGGCTCGGACGGGGGTGCCGACCATTTTCGCCGTCGTTACGACCGATACGATCGAACAGGCCATCGAGCGCGCGGGAACGAAAATGGGAAACAAGGGATATGAGGGCGCCCTGGCGGCCGTGGAGATGGCGAATCTGTTTTCCGGGATGGACCAAGGTGGGGACGAGGATCCCGAAAAAGGAAAATAATGGTGGAGAACAGAAGGGCGGGGAGGGAGCTCGCGTTTCAACTCCTTTATCACGCGGATCGCGTCGGAAGCCTCACGGAGGAGGAGGTGGGCCGCTACTGGCGGCTGCATCCGGCAGATGAGGATTCAAGGGTTTTCGCCGACAGGCTGGCGTCGCTCATTCTGGAGAAGGGATGCCGGATTGACGAGCTGCTCGCCGAGGCGAGCGCGCGCCGGTCTCTCGACCGCATGGACGCCGTATCGAGAAGCATCCTGCGCCTCGGCGCCTGCGAGATGTATTTCGTTCCGGACGTTCCGCCCGCGGTGACGATGGATGAAGCTATTCGCCTAGCAAAAAGATACGGCCCGGAAGGCGCTCCGGGCTTCGTGAACGGCGTTCTGGATCGCCTTCACCAAGAGAAAGCGGCGGTCTAGGGCGTGATGGTGCGCCTCCGCTTGCTGCCCCGGGCGCTGGATGAGGTCGAAAGCTTCGTCGCCGTCTCCATGTTCACGGTGGAGGATTTTCCGTTTCGCGGACGATTGGGAGAATTCGATCGCCTGCTGGAGGGCGAGGCGAGCCGCCTGGTTCAGGCGGGAAAATTGAGCGGCGCGTGGCCGTCGCAGGCCCTGCTCGCCTCGAAGCGGAGGCTGGCGCCCGAATACGCGCTGTTCGCGGGCGTCGGCTCCCGAGAGGACTTGACCCTCACGGCGCTCTACCGGCGGACGAAGGACGTTGTAGCGAGAATGATGAAGACGTCGGCGAAGCATCTGTCGATGCAGGCTTCCGGCTTCGCCGGGCTTTCGGGCGATTTCGCTCCCATGGCGACCGAGCTCGTGAGCGGCGCGATACGGGGCGCGCTCGGGCGTCCCTGGGACGTTGACCTTCTCGTTTGCGAACCCGACGGCGAAAAATACGACGAATTGATTGCGCTGAGCGAGCGAATCGCCTTCGGCGGCGCGAAGCACCGGGAACTCTCCCTGGAGATCGTCATTTGAACGGGGCGCTTTTGAGAGCGACGCGAGAGCGCCGTCTCGCCCTCTCGCTGGCCATCTTTTTCGCGGCGGGCTGCGGCTACGAGCTCGAGGGAACCCGACGCCCCGGGAATCTCGGGGGCGCGCAAACGATTTCGATAGCTTCGTTTCTCAACCGGACGGGCGAGCCGGGCCTCGAGCGGACCGTCACGGAAGCGGTGCGGAGCGGATTCCTGCGGGACGGCCGCCTTCGGGTTTCGGATTCTCCGGATGCGGATGTCGCGCTCGAAGGCGTCCTGCGCGAATACCGCCTCGCTCCGATTGGCTTCACGCAGGCGGATCAGGCGCAGCGGTATCGCGTGTTCGTTCGCACCCGGGTGCGGCTGCGCGACAACGCGCGGGGGAAGGTGCTCATCAGCCAGGATATGGAGTCCGACGCCGAGTTCGCGGTTTCCTCCTCCATCGCGCGAAGCGACGCGAGCCGCCTGAGCGCGAATCAGCGCGTGGCCGATTCCTTTTCGGAAGACGTCATCAGCCTCATCCTGGAGGGGTTCTAGATTGCCCCCGGGCCGCAGGAAGCCGGAAAGCTCCCTGTCCGCGCTCGCCGAACTTCAAAGCGCGCCGACGCGGCCCGTCTATCTCCTGCAGGGCAAGGACGCTTTCTTGCGCGATGAATACCTGCGCGCCATTCGCCGCAAGGCCTTCGGCGATGCGTCCGATGACTTCAACCGCGACCGTCTCGACTGGGAGGAGACCGACGCGCCGGCCGTCATCACCATCGCCCGGACGCTGCCGTTCATGGCGGAGAGGCGCCTCATCGAGGTTCTCAATTTCGCCAAGCCCAACGAGCGGGATGAAGCCCCGCTTCTCTCCTACCTGGATGAGCCGTCCGCGTCCACGATTCTGGTTTTGTGCGTGGAGAGCGCCGACATGCGGACGACTTTCTTCCAGCGTCTGGCGAAGGCGAGCGCGGTTTGCCGGGTGGACACCCCGAAGGGGGGAGAGCTGGCGAGATGGCTCCGCGGACGCGCCGCCGGGTTGGGATTCGAGCTGCGGCCGGAGGCCGCCGACCTGCTGGTCGAGATGGTCAATCCCTCCATGGCGCGACTGAGCACGGAACTCGAGAAGCTCGCCTCCTACGTGACACCCGCCGCTTCCGCCGGAGCGGAGGAGGTCCGCGAGGTCGTCGGCCGCTCGAAAGAGGAGCTGCTCTACAGGCTGGGCGATTCGATCAGCCAGGGCGTCCTGGGCGAAACCCTGGCGCTGCTGCGGCGGATGATGGAAACAGAGCCTCCCGTCGTGTTCATCGGGTTGCTGCGCAATCTGATTCGGCGCTGGACGATTTCAAAGGCCTTGATGAGAAGCGGGGGAGGCGCGCGCGGCATCTCCGAGACGCTGGGCGTACCGCTCTTCGTGGCGCAAAGGCTCGAGGGGCAGGCCGGCCGCCTGCGCTCCGCCTATTTGCGCGAGCTGTATGGAAAACTGCTTCAGGTGGACCGCAGGCTGAAAAGGACGGGCGACATGAAAATCGCCCGCCAGACGCTGGAGCTGTTCCTGGTGGACATGCGCCTCTCCAGAAGCGGAAGGCGCGAGGTCGCTTGATTATCCGGCGGATGCGGCGTGAACCCGCCTGGCCAGCCTTCCCGCGCGTCTCGATGCGGTTTTCTTGTGGATAATCCCTTTCGCGGCCGCTCGGTCCAGCTGCGACTGGGCTTTACTCAGCAGTTCCCGGGCGCTTTCGTCGCTCTCCAGAACCTGCTTGATGGTGCTGCGAAACCGGGAGCGGATGGCGCGGTTTCTCGCGCGGCGAACGACGTTCTGGCGATTCCGCTTTTTGGCAGAACGAATATGCGGCAATTTGCTCGATTCTCCCTGAATGCGGGTAAAATGGTTCTCTTGAGGCTCCGTCAAGGCGCAGGTAAAATAGCATGGAACAGAGGCTTGTCAAGCCCACCGCCCCGGTGTCAGGAATTTTGTGAGCGCCCCATCTGAACCCCCGAACGAGAGCAAAGAGGAAGGGGCATCCGGCGCCGCGCCGAAAGAAAATGCCGATTCGTCTTCCGTGGAGAGCGTCTCCAGGCTTGCGGGCCCCGTCAGTCTGGCGACTCTCATCAGCCGGTTTGCGGGTTTTTTCCGCGATTTGCTCATCGCCAGGCTTTTCGGCGCCGCGATGGTGGCCGACGCCTTTTTCGTGGCGTTCGCCATCCCCAATCTTTTCAGGCGCGTGTTCGCGGAAGGAGCGCTGAGCGCGTCGTTTCTCCCTGTCTATTCAGACGTGCGGGAGCAATCCGGCGCCAGGAAGGCCCTGAAATTCGCCGGCGGGATGATGGCGTTTCTCATCCTCGCGGGAGGCGCCGTCTGCCTGGCGGCGTTCTGGCTCGCGCCGGTTTTGGTGAGGGCGCTGGCGCCGGGCTTTTCGGCCAGGCCCGAAAAGCTGCTTCTCACCGCGGAACTCACCCGCATCATGTTTCCGTTCCTCGTTTTCATCGGCCTCTGGGCGATTGCGGCCGGCGTCCTGAACGCGGCGCGCCGCTTTTTCGTCCCCGCTCTCGCCCCCGCGCTCCAGAATCTGATCATCATCCTGGCGCTCTTGCTGGCGGGCTATTGGGCGAGCAGGGCGGAGGCGATTTACTGGCTCGCCTGGGCCGTCGTAATCGGCGGCGCCGCGCAGTTTCTCTTCCAGCTCCCCTTCATGGGAAAATTGCGAATCCTCCCCGTTCTCTCGACGCCCTGGCGGACGGAGGGCGTGGGCAGGTGCCTCGCGCTGATGGGGCCGGCGGCCTTCGGAGTCGCCATTTTCCAGATCAACGTTCTGGTCGATCGATGGCTGGCCTCCTTCTTGGCCGAAGGTTCGATTTCCTACCTCTACTACGCGAATCGGCTGGTGCAGCTTCCGCACGGCATCCTGAGCATCGCGGTCGCGTCCGTCGTCCTGCCGGTGCTGTCCGATCACGCGGCGAAAAACAGGGAGAGCGCCGCGTCCAGCGATTCCGCTCGGGGCGCCATGCTCGAAGCGGGACGCCTCACCCTGTTCGTCACAATTCCCGCGGCGTGCGGCCTCATCGCCCTGGCTCACCCGATCATGGAAGTCATTTTCGAGCGGGGCGCCTTCACGCAGAGTCATACGGAGGCGAGCGCGGCCGCCTTGCGGGCGTATGCGGCGGGGCTGATGTTCTTCGGAGCCGCGAGGCTTCTGGCGGGGGCGTTTCACGCCCGGTTGAACACGGCCTTCCCGATGCGCTGCGCGAACGCCGCCGTCCTGTCCAACGTGGCGCTCAGCGTCGCCCTGATGCTCCCGTTCGGGTTCGTGGGGCTCGCGCTCGCCACGTCCTTATCGAGCGCCCTGAACGCGGGCTTGCTGCTGAGGGGCTTGATGCGGGAGTGGATCGATTTTCCAAAAAAAGAACTGGCTCGCTCCCTTGGCCGGCTTCTCGCGCTCGGCATCCTGACGGGACTGCTCGCGTATTTCGTTCACCTGCAGATCGTTCGCCTGCAACTATGGGATTCGCAGGGCGCATCCGCGCTGAAACTGCTGCTGATGGCGTTCGAGGTGGCACTGGGCGCGGGCTTCTACGTGTATGCGGGCAAGAAGATCGACGCCGCCTCCTATGAATCCTGGTGCCGCTTCATCCGCCTCGGGCGGGGAAATTCTGAATGATGGGGTTTGCATGATGACGAAGGAAAAAATTTCGACCGAATACGGCGAAGAGAGGGAAGGAACGGCGCTTGATGCGCGTCTGGCGGATATTTTGAGGAATTTCCGAAATTTTCTTCTTGTCGAGCGCCGCCTCTCGGCGAATACCGTAGAAAGCTACGGCCTCGATATCGAATCGTTCTTCTTCTGGGCGCAAAAAAACGACGGCGCCTCGCCCGCGCGCTGGTCCAAGGCCACAGTCGTATCCTACCTGAAGGACAGGCGAGAGAGAGGCAAATCGGACGCCACGCTGCGCCGGCATCTGGCGTCCATTCGCGCTCTCGCCAAGCTGCTGGCGCGCGACGGG
This sequence comes from bacterium, assembly GCA_965242545.1. Lineage (GTDB taxonomy): Bacteria > UBA8248 > UBA8248 > UBA8248 > UBA8248 > Bin107. Next base: position 1,414,108 of record OZ251456.1, on the reverse strand, counting down.
CGCGTGAAGGAGGATTTCACGGCGGACGTCATGCAGCCCTCGAAGTGGAAGCGCCTGCCAAAAACGCTTTCTCAGGGAGAGATATCGAAGATTCTGCTGGCGCCGGATGAGAAAACGCCCGAAGCCGCTCGTGACAAGGCCATGTTCGAGCTTCTTTACGCCACGGGGATGCGCGTGAGCGAGATCATCCAGCTCAGGCTCAATCAGATTCAGCTCGAATCGGGCTTTTGCATCGTTCACGGGAAGGGAGACAAGTCCCGTCTCGTGCCGATAGGGGACGCCGCCAAAAATTATCTCGAAAATTATATGGATTCGTCTCGTCTGAGTCTGTTGCGCGCCCGAAAGTCGGATTACGTTTTCCTCACGCGCCGGGGAGAACCCATGACCCGCCAGGCCTTCTGGGCGAGGGTCAAACTCTGGGCGAAGAAAGCGGGCGTGGGCAGAAGCGTCAGCCCTCATGTATTTCGCCACAGCTTCGCGACCCATCTGCTGAATCACGGGGCCGACCTGCGCGCCGTCCAGGCGATGCTCGGGCATTCCGATATTTCCACGACCGAGATTTATACGCACGTGGACAGGGAGAAGCTTCGGCGGCTTCTGGACAAAAGTCACCCGAGAAGCTAGGGAACAAAACGCGAAAAGAAAACGCGATTTTCGTGTTGACGCCCAAAATAATCGGACTTACGATCTGACGGCGCATGGGACTTTCACCCCTGACGACCGACGCGTCGAGACGCGGGGAGCCTGAATCTTTTGGCGACGAGGATGTCTGCGAGCCCGCTGGCCGGGCCGGATAAATTGATCCATATCATCGGCAATCGGGACGAGTCTCTCAGAGCGGTGGAGAGAGCCTTCGGCGTAAAAATCCGAATCGCGTCGGAAGGGTTCGTGGTCGAAGGCGCCGACGCGGAGAAGGCGCGCCTGTTCCTCGACGAACTGACGGACTGCCTGGACGAGGGGGTTCGCTTCGATTCGCCGAGCGTCAGGACGCTGGCGCGGACCGTGGCGGCGGAAGAGGGCGTCACGCTCCGCTCCCTGACGGCGGAGCGAATATCGGTTTTATCGAAGAAGCGTTACGTCGTCCCCAAGGGCCCCGTTCAAAGCCGATACATAAGGGCGATTCGTGAAAAGGGCGTTACGTTCGGAATCGGGCCGGCCGGAACGGGGAAAACCTACCTGGCCATGGCCATGGCGGTTTCGGGGCTGCTGGAGAAGGCGTACGCCCGAATCGTGCTGACGAGGCCCGTGGTGGAGGCGGGCGAGAAGCTCGGATTTCTCCCCGGAGACTTGCAGGAGAAGGTGAACCCGTATCTCAGGCCGCTGTTCGACGCCCTGAACGACATGGTGGAGTTCGATCGGGTGGAGCGCTTCATTCAAAGAGGCGAGGTCGAGATAGCTCCTCTCGCCTACATGCGGGGCCGTTCGCTGAATGACTCGTTCATCATCCTGGACGAGGCCCAGAACACGACGCCCGAGCAGATGAAGATGTTCCTCACCCGCCTCGGCGCCGGCAGCAAGGCGGTGGTTACGGGAGACATTACGCAAATCGACCTGCCCGAGGCTTCCGGATGCGGTCTGATTCACGCGCGGGAGGTTCTGAAGGAGACGGAGGAAGTCCGCTTCGTCTGCTTCACCGAGCGGGACGTGGTTCGCACGCAATTGGTGAGAAAAATTGTTTCCGCATACGAGGCCCACAGCCTGTAGGCGGCTTCTTCCGAAGAGGCGCTCGCGCTCCGGAGACACTCACGGGGTTCGATGCGTTCTTCGTCCCTTCATCTTTGAAGGACTCCGAGGGCTGATCGGGTGATTCATCGAGCAGGCGGCGGAAAAACGGCCGGAAAGCCCAAAAACGTTTTCTTGCGTCTGTCCGCGCGGATGGGACAGCGGCTCACGGGCGCAATTTCCGCCTTCACCCGCGCGCGCGCGTATCCATGGATTCTGGGCGCGACGATCGCCCTCGTTCTCTCCTTCCTGCTCACCATAGACGTTTCGGGCCCTCGCGTCTCTTTCGGGGTGGGCGACGTCGTTCCCAGGGACATCAAGGCGCCTCAGGACATGCGCGTGGCGGACCCCATCGCCACGAACGCGAAGCGGCAGGCGGCCAGGGAGAAAGTCCTGCCGCGCTACGATATCGACACCCAGCTCCCGAAAGTCGTCCTCGCCAGATTGAACGGCGCGTTTGAAGCCATGCGGAGGACGATAGACAAGGAGCTGGAGAAGGTGAAGACCGCGCAGCTGAGCAAGCGGGCCAAGCAAGCGAGCCGCGCGCTTTTCTCCGAGTCGGAGGCGTATCGGGAAATGTACGCCGCCTCGGCATACGTCGAGGCGGAAAAAGCGTTTCACAAGCTGGTGGGCGGCTCGGTGCCTCGAGAATTGTCGGCCTGGTGGAGAGGCGAGCGGTTCGCGGGCTGGATTCGGGACGATATCGCCAAGCTGCTGAAGGTGGCGTTTTCGCGCCAAATCGTGAGCGACAAGCAGTTATACGCCACCCACGCGGCGAAGGGCGTTACGGCGCGGGACATCCGGACGGGCGATCGGGTCTCCGTCAGCCCGTCCATGGAGCCTCTGGAGCTCCGGCAGGTCGGCGAACTGCTCAAGCGGGAAGCCCGAAAGACGACCCTCCAGACCCCCTGGCGAATCCGGGGTTTGCTCATTCCTCAGATATTGAAAATGATTCAGCCGACGCTGACGTTCAACAACAGGGCGACGCTCGAAAGCAGAGAGAAGGCCGCCTCCGCCGTCCAGCCCGTCTCCGAGATTCTCAAGCAGGGGGAGATGATCGTCCGCGAGGGCGAGCGGGTGAGCAAGGGGCAGATCACGAAGCTCAAAAGCCTGGAGAAGCTCTATCGGCAAAGCAACGTGCTCGACAATTTCGCGGGAACGGCGCTGGTGGTGTTCATCCTGCTCATTCTGGCGTGGCTCTGCGTCCAGAAATATGACGTGAGCTTCTTGTCGTCTCAAAAGAATGTGACACTGTTCGTCATCCTGCTTCTGAGCCAGGCCGTTTTGCTGAAGCTGGGGATTCTCTTCTCGCAGGCGCTGCATGAGACCTTTCGGGGAATCCCGCTGCAATCATTCTACTACATCGTTCCTTTTTGCTCGGCCTCCCTGCTCACCGCCGTTTTGCAGGGGCGATCATCCGCGGTGCTGATGGCGGTCTTCTCAGCCGTCCTCACCGGGCTGATTCTGCCGAATCACATCAACTTCAGCCTCGTCGCCCTGTCCGGCGGCGTGGCCGCGGCCATTCGATGGAAGGAGTATCGGCGCAGAACTTCCGTGCTCATCGCGGCGCTCATCCTGGGTCTGCTGGGGGCCGCGCTCGCCCTGGGCTTCAACGTGCAGGAGGGCTTCCGCGCCGCGCTCGCGCGGTGGACGGATATTCCCATCGCCCTGCTCGGCGGCCTCTCGAACGTCATTATCGTGGCGGGGGCCATGCCCCTGCTGGAGTCGGTCTTCAAGCTCACGACCGACATGCGCCTCCTGGAGCTGGCCGACCAGAACCACCCCCTGCTCAGAAAGATGGTCGTCAGCGCGCCGGGCACCTACCACCACAGCCTTCTTGTGGGGAACCTGGCGGAGGAAGCGTCCGACGCCGTCGGGGCGAATCCGCTGCTCACCCGCGTGGGCGCGTATTTCCATGACGTCGGCAAGATGATGAAGCCGGAGTATTTCATCGAAAACCAGGGGGAGAAGAACAGGCACGACAGGCTCAGGCCCAACATGAGCGCGCTCATTCTGGTCAGCCACGTGAAGGAAGGCGTCGAGCTCGCCCGAAGCCACAAACTGCCCAGAGAGATTATCGATTTGATTCAGCAGCATCACGGCACCTCCCTGATCCGGTTTTTCTATGAGAAAGCGAAGGAGCAGAACGGGGCCGACGTGAGAGAGGAGGCTTTCCGCTATCCCGGGCCGAAACCGCAGACGAGAGAGGCGGGCATCCTGATGCTGGCGGACATGGTGGAGGCGTCGGCGCGCTCGCTCTCCGATCATTCCCTCGGGCGCCTGAACGGCCTGGTCGATAGAACCGTCCAGAGCGCTTTCGTGGAGGGGCAGTTGGATAACTGCAATCTCACGCTCCGGGATTTGAGCAGCATCCAGGACGCCTTCATGCGCGTTCTGGTCGGCATTCATCACCACCGGATACATTATCCGGAGCAGGGGGCCGCTCCCAGGAAAGGGACCGCGAATGGAAGTCCTCGTCAAAAACGCGCAAAGGCTGCTGGCGCTGAACCGCAAGGCGCTGAGGCGCCGTCTGGAGGCTATCGGGAAAGCTACTCGGTCAGAGGATGATTGGGTCAGCGTCGTGTTCACCCGGGACAGGATGATGCGGACGCTGAACGCCCAATATCGCGGAGAGGACGAAACAACGGACGTGCTGGCTTTTTCGCCGCCCGATTCTCCCGCCGCTCTGATGAGAGAGGACGGAGAGGAAAAGGCGTTTCTGGGCGAGGTGGTCATTTCCGCCGACGAGACGCTTCGCCAGGCGAAGGCTGAATCGGTCGATTGCGGCATTCTGGCGGATCGCCTGCTCGTCCATGGCCTTTTGCACCTCAAGGGGCATGATCACGACACGAAGGCGGCGTCCGCCCGAATGCGCAAGGAAGAAGCGAGAATGGCCGGACTGTTTGGGGAGGCCTGGCTGTCTCCGCGAAAACCAGGGAAGCGTTGAGTGAAAAGATTGTGGGCGCCATGGCGCAGGGACTACGTGGTGAGCGGCTCCGGAGTCGGCGAACCGGGGGAAAAAGCGAAATCCGCTTGCGTTTTTTGCGATTTGATGGCCGGAGAAGACGGGCCGGAGAATCTGGTGCTTCAAAGGAGCGAGCGCTCATACGTCGTAATGAACAGATACCCCTATGCGAACGGGCACCTCATGGTGGTGCCGATTCGCCACCTCGGAGACTATGAAGGCCTGGACGATCAGGAGGGGCGGGAGATTTTCGCGTTTTCGCAAAAATGCGTCCGCGTTCTCAAAAAGCGGCTGAACGCCGACGGCTTCAACGTGGGCTTCAATCTCGGAAGAAGCGCGGGCGCCGGGATCGCCGGGCATTTGCACATGCACGTCGTCCCGCGCTGGGAGGGGGATCATAATCTCATGCCCGTCCTCGGGGGCGTGCGGGTGATTCCCGAGAGCTTGGAGACCGCCTACAATCAGCTCCGCCCTGATTTTGAAGTCTGAACCCCCTTGAACCCGGTGGCGATATGGGCAGCTTTCGACTCATCGTCGGCTTGATGCTGGCGCTGGCGATTTCCAGCTTCGGCGTCGTGAACATGGGGCCGGTGACCGTCGCCTATTACCGGGGCAGCGTCAGCCTGCCTCTGTTTTACGTTCTGTTGGGGGTTTTCGCGTGCGGGTTCATGGTGGCTTGGCTTGGCGGGGCGTTCGACAGGCTGAAGTTCAGGAGCGAAATCGGAAGGTTGAAGCGCGAAGTGAAGACGCTGGAGAACCACCTGGACGAGGCGCGCGAGAAAAGCGGCAGACTGCTCTCGGCGGGAAATCCGGAACTCGACAAATCCGCTCCCCCGGCGGAGGAAGGCGCGCCGCCAGCCGATCCTGTTCCCCAGACGCATCCATCCTCCCGCGAATCCAGGGCGGAATAGCGATGTCTTCTCCCGGAAACGCTCTTCGCAGGGAAAGAAAAGGCGCGCCGCAGCCCGGCGCCCGCGGCCCATCTCCCGCGATGCGCCAATATCTCGAAATGAAAAGGCGCTATCCGGACGCGTTGCTCTTTTTCCAACTCGGTGATTTTTTCGAGATGTTCTACGAAGACGCGAATCTCGCGGCGAAAGCGCTGGAGCTCGCCCTGACGTCTCGCCAGAGCGATGAACAGGGGCCCATCCCGATGTGCGGCGTCCCCTGTCATTCGGCATTCTCCTATTGCGGACGCCTCCTCGAGGCGGGCTACAAGGTCGCCATCTGCGAGCAAGTGGAAGACGCCGGGGAAAGCAAGGGAATCGTGAAGCGCGAGGTGACCCGCGTTCTGACTCCGGGCACCTCGATCGCCGAGCTGAAACTGCTCGACAGCAAGGAATCCCAGTATCTGGCGGGAATCGTCACGTCGGCGGAAGGGAAGAGCGAGGTTTGGGGAATGGCGTGGCTCGATAGTTCGACCGGTGAATTTTGCGCGACCCAAGCGACGGGCGACGCCGCCGAATCGCTCATCTGCAACCAGATGGAAAGGCTTTCGCCCCGCGAACTCGTCCTGCCCGATGATTTTTCCCCCTCCGGCGAACTGAAAGGCCGGGTGGATGAGCTGAAGATTCACGTTGAAAAGAGACGGGCCGCCACTTTTGGCGAGCCGCTGGATTTCCAGGGCCGGGACGCGATTTTTCCCGACGAGGCGGAAGTCGCGGCGAATCCGGCTGCGGCGAACGCCGCCGCGGGGGTCATGGCGTATCTCAGAGAAAATCAGCCCGGCGATTTTCCCCACCTCAAGCCCGTATCTTTCTCCCGGCTTTCGGACGCCATGATTCTCGACGCCGCCACGCTGCGGAACCTCGAACTCATCCATTCGGCCGCGGATCGCGGCAAAAAGGGCGCTTTGATTGGCCTGCTAGACGAGACGCTCACGGGCATGGGAGGACGCCTGCTGAAAAAATGGGTGCTTTCTCCCTTGATTCAAAAAGAGCCCATTGATTATCGCGCCTCGGCCGTGCAGGAACTCGTGGATGACCCTGAAGCCCTGGCGACGCTCAAGAGCGCCATTGAGCCGATACAGGACATCGAGCGTCTTCTCGGCCGCGTGGGCTCCCAAACCGCGAACGCCAGAGACCTGGCGGGGCTGGGCGCGTCCCTGGCGATGCTTCCGCAAGTTCGCGAGGCCATCGGGGAGGCGGGGGCGGGGCTGTTCCGCGACGCGGCGGCGGAATGGGATTCCCTCGAGGACGCGGCGGCGGAGTTGAGAAGCGCGATTGTGGACGATCCGCCCGCATCGATTCGAGAGGGCGGAATTTTCCGCGACGATTACGACCGGGAGCTCGCGCAATTAAGGAGGGCGCAGCGTGAGGGCGATACGTGGCTCAAAAATTATGAGGACGGGGAAAAGCAAAGAACGGGCCTGCCGCTGAAAGTCGGGTTCAATCGCGTTTTCGGGTATTATCTCGAAATCCCCAAGCGCTTCAGCGACAAAGCGCCGCTGGAATACGCGCGCAGGCAGACCCTCGTTTCCGCCGAGCGATACGTCACTCCCGAGCTCAAAAAGATGGAGGAAGACATCCTCGGCGCGGAGGAGAAGTCCCGCCAGCTCGAATTCATGCTTTTCGGGCGCCTGAGAGCGAAAATATCGAAACAGGCGAAGCGCATTCTCGACGCCGCGGAAAGGATAGCGCTTCTCGACGCCGTCTTGTCCCTGGCGGTCGTCGCGCGGAAGCGCGGCTACGTCAGGCCGCTCATAACGGATTCTCCGCATCTGGAAATCATCGAAGGCAGACATCCCGTCATGGAGGCGGAGCGCCCCGACCTCCCTTTCGTGCCGAATGATTTGTCCGTCGGCGGGGATCGCCAGATACTCATCATTACCGGACCGAACATGGCCGGAAAATCCACCTATCTGCGCCAGTCCGCGCTCATCGTCCTGATGGCCCAAATCGGCAGCTTCGTCCCCGCCAGGAGCGCGGAAATCGGTTTGGTGGACAGGGTGTTCACCCGGGTCGGCGCGCACGATCGGCTTCTGGAGGGGCAGAGCACTTTCATGGTGGAGATGGTGGAGACGGCCACCATTCTGAAGGAGGCGACGCCGAGGAGTTTTATCGTGCTGGACGAAGTGGGGCGCGGCACGAGCACGTATGACGGCGTGAGCATCGCATGGTCGATTGTGGAGTATCTTCACGGCGAAGCCGCCCACAGGGCGAGAACCCTGTTTGCAACCCATTACCATGAACTGGCCGATCTCGCGAAAGAGCTCGCGCAGGTGAAAAACCTCACGGTGGAAGTCCGGGAATGGGGCGATGAAGTCGTGTTTCTGCGGAAGGTGGCCGAGGGCAGCTGCGACAGAAGCTACGGCATCCACGTGGGGAGACTGGCGGGGCTTCCCGATGCGGTCATAAGCCGCGCAAGAGCCATGCTCTCGCGGTTCGAGAGCGCGGAGACGGGGGAGAATCATGCTGGCGGGGACGATTCGCTCTTGGAAAGCAATCGTCGAAACGGGCAGATGCCCTTGTTCTCGCGCGAAAAAACGCAGGTCGAAAAAGCGATCGAGAGCCTCGATCCGGACGCCATGACGCCGCGCCAGGCGCTGGAGGCTCTCTATGAGCTCAGAAAGAGCCTGGGAAAATAGCAAGAAGCGGCGCCAATGACGGCAAGGGCGGATCGATGCCTTGATGCGCTGTTTCAAGACCGGTCGTGACCTGTAGTATGAAATGCGGAGAGGCGAAAGAAGGATTGAGGCTTTGCGTCTTATCCGGTAGGGTGGAACTTGAAGGACGAGGGGAATTTATGCCGTATAACGTTCAGAAAACATTTGGTTTAAGAAAATTCGCCACAGTCGTCTGCGCGCTATTCGCCCTGGCGGGGCCGGTGCTCTCCGCCCATGGCGCGCAAAGTGGAGCTCGCGTCAAGGATATCATGGTTATCGAGAAAGAGGGTGATCTGCTCGTTTTTGGTTCGCTTCGGGGGATGTTTTCCCAAAAGCTGCTGGAAGCCATTCATAACGGCGTGCCGACCAAGTTCATCTTCGACGTGAGTCTCTTCCGATCCCGCAAACTCATCCATGACGCGGCGGTCTCTTCGAGACAACTGCATCACCAGGTAACATACAGCGCCTTGAAGAAAACATATACTTTTATTCTTGGGGAAGGGGCGAAAAGCATCGAGAAAAGAGAGACCAGGAGCAAGGACGAGATGGTGGACTGGATGCGCGAGCTGAACGGGGCGCTCATCGCTTCCGACGAAGCGCTGTCTCCTGACGTTCGATATTACGTCGGCGTCAGGGCGCGGCTGGATTCCGTGGATCTGATTTTTCCCTTCAACTACGTGCTCGCCCTTTTGGGGGGAAAATCCGATTGGAGCTATTCTCCAACGTTTAGCGCGAAAGGAATGTGAGTTTGGAACCCGCGCGTTCGAGTCCTGAGGAAACCGCTTCTCGTTCCCGAAAGAACCTTCTGCGTTCTTTCGTCGGCTTGATCTGCGCCGCCACCTTCTCCCTCACGGCCTGGATTTACTTCAAAGAGATCGAACCGGGCGTTCCGCTCCTCAACAACCTTGTCGTGTTCACCCTCGTGAACCTGAGCATCATTCTCCTCACGGTGGTCGCCCTCCTGGTGGGGAAGAACCTGGTGCGCCTTTATTACGGGAGCAAAACGGGCTCCGGAGGCTCGCGCCTGCAATTACAGCTCGTATCGGCTTTCGTCGGATTTACGCTCATTCCGGTAGGAGCTCTTTTCGTGGTGGGCAGCGGCTTGATCAACCAGAGTTTCAACGCCTTGTTCAGCCTGAGGGTGGAGAGCGCGCTCAAGGGATCGTTTGAGGTGGCCCAAACGTATTATCGCGACATGGAGAAAAACGCGCTGTCCAACGCGAACCGACTTGCGCTCAGGCTGGAGAAGACGCGCTCCGACGCGCGGGAAAACCCCGAAGCGATCAAAAAGATATTGGAAGGGGAGAGGAAGAACCTGGGGGCGGATATCATCCAGCTCTACGATAGGGATCGGAACGAAATCGTCTCGGTCAGGCGTGCTGGTCTGGCGCTGGCCGCGGCGTTCTCACCCGTGGTGGGATACGTGGATCAGGTCATTGACGGGGCGTCTCGCTCCAGCGTGGAGAGTTGGCGAAAGGGCGACGCCATCCACGGCGTGGCGCCCGTGAAAGTTCAAAAAAAGGTGGTGGGGTTTGTCGTCGTGTCCAGATACGTGTCCACCCGGCTTGTCGAAAAAGTGAGAAACATATCGGATTCCTTTGTGGACTATAAGGAGCTGGAACTCTCCAAGACCCCGCTCAAGGCGAGCTACATCATCACTTTCCTGGTGGTGACGCTGCTCATCTTGTTCGGCGCGACCTGGTTTGGCCTCTACCTCGCCCGGGGGATTACAGTCCCCATCGAAAAATTGGCGGAAGCCACCCGGGCGGTGGCGGAGGGCGATCTGAAGCACCGCGTGGACGTCCGGGCGGACGGCGAGGTGGGCATTCTGGTCGGCGCATTCAACGATATGACGGAAGAACTGCTGGCCAACAAGCAGAAAATCGAAGAATCCGCCGAAGCCATGCGCCGCTCCAGCCTGGAAATCGACGGAAGACGCAGGTATATGGAAGCGATGCTCGAAAACATCGGCGCCGGCGTGATATCAGTTGACCGGCGAGGGCGGGTCACCATCTTCAACAAGGCGGCTGGCGAGTTGCTGGACATCAAGCCCCGGGATGCTCTCGGGCAAGCGTTCAACGAGGTTTTCGAGAGCGCGCACCTCGAGCCCGTTCGCCGGCTGATGCGCTCCATGAGGGGGCGAAGGCATGAAAGCGCCTCGGAGCAGGTGGAGGTGATGATTCATGGCCGCGTGCTGACGCTGCGCGCCAGCCTGACTCTGCTCAGAAGCGCAAGCGCCGGCAGGCTCGGCGCTGTCATCGTGTTCGACGACATGACGGCTCTGGTGCGCGCCCAGAAAGCGGCTGCGTGGCAGGAAGCGGCCCGGGGCATCGCGCATGAGATCAAAAATCCGCTGACGCCGATTCAACTATCCGCCCAGCGCATGAAAAGGAAATTTGAAAGCGACGCTTATGATTTTGCGGACGTGTTTGAAGCCAGCACGGACACCATCATCCATCAGGTGACGAGTCTGCTCGAAATGGTGAATGAATTCAGCCGCTTTGCGCGGATGCCGGAGCCGAGGCTGCAGCTTTGCGAGTTTGCCCCCCTTATGGAGGAAGTTGCGAGTCTGTACGGCAGCCGGAAAGGGGAGGCGCGATTTTCGGTTCATATCCAAACCGAAAATGCGGCTGTCATGGCGGATCCGGATCAGTTGCAGCGCGTATTCATCAATTTGCTGGAAAACGCTTTTGAATCCCAGGAGGCTGAGGGCGAGATAGACCTGCAAGCGTGGAGCGAGCAGGAAAGAAATGTTTTGATCGTTGAAGTCGCCGACCAGGGCCAAGGGATATCGGCAGAGATGAAGGGGCAGATATTCTCGCCCTATTTTTCCACGAAAAACAGGGGCTCCGGCCTGGGGCTCGCGATTTCTCACCGCATCGTGGCTGATCACCATGGAACGATAAGCGTGCGGGACAACCGGCCGACGGGCTCCGTTTTTCGCGTAACATTGCCGCTGACGCCTGTTGTGGAAGCCTCGCCGGAGAAGCAAAGGACGGCCGCCATTGGATAGGGGACACGTTCTCATCGTCGATGACGAGCGGGAAATACTCGCGACCCTGGAAGGCGTCCTGCGCGATGAGAGCTATCGCGTGGATCGGGCCGAGTCCGGGGAAATGGCGCTTCAACTGGTTCGGACAGAGACGCCGGACGTGGTTTTGGTCGATGTGTGGATGCCGGGGATTGATGGAATCAAGACTTTGCAGGCGGTAAAGGAGTCCAACGCGGACGTAGAAGTCGTCGTGATGTCCGGACATGGCGACATCGAGACCGCCGTCGCCGCAACAAAACTGGGCGCTTTTCACTTTATCGAAAAGCCTCTCTCCATTGACGCGGTCATGAGCGTGGTCGACTCCGCCGTTCAGACGAGAAGGGCCAGAGAACTCAGGGCCAATGACGTCGCCGAGGCGATGATCCAGGGTGAAAGCAGGAAGATGCAGAGGGTTCGGAAAGCCGTCAGACGAGTGGCGAAGCGTTCCGGCATCGTGGTGATTGCCGGTGAAAGAGGAACCGGCAAGCGCGTCGTCTCAAGGGCGATTCACATGAGCGGCGCCGCGAAGGGAGAAGAGTTCAGACCCGTTCATTGCCGTTCCTTGTTCCCGTTGTCGGAAAAAGGCGACGGGGAAAGGAATCTTGCTCGTCTGGCCCCCGCCGCTTTTCAGGGGACGGTGTATCTCGATGGACTGGAGCAGCTGACCGCTGGAGAGCGCGAGGGATTTATCGAGCGATTCCTGGGGCGGACGGGTGATTCCACGCGCCTGATAATATCCGTTGATATTACGGGCGCGCCGGAACACGGGGCTTTCATCCGATCGATAGCCGAAAAAACGGGCGCCGACGTGATACATCTGCCGCCCCTGCGCGAGCGGAAAGAGGATATTCCGACGCTTGCCGATAAATTTCTGGATGAATGCGCAGAAGAGGCCGGGGTCGAGAAGGAATTTGCCGAGGGCGTCGCGGCGCTTCTCCAGGAATACGAGTGGCCGGGCAACATCGCTGAACTCAAGGGGGCGGTGACCAGCGCGGTCGGATCAGCGCATGGAGCGGAGATTCGCATTGAACACCTGCCGTTTGCGCTGCGTGAAATTCACATTCCCGAACCGGAGGCGTCCGAAAGCGGGAGGGCCTCTCAATTTCATGCCGCGAGAACTCGCTGGGAGAGGCAATATCTCTCTTTTCATCTGAATCGGAATGGCTGGGACGTCGCGAAGACGGCTCATGCGGTGGGCGTGCCGGCGTCCGCCCTGAAACGGAAAATTCAGACATACGGGATGGAGCGCGCGTCGCCGACCATCGAGACGATCGGGAAGACGAATCAACGCAGCATCTCGAAAAGCGTCGTCCTTCATGGTCGGGGGCTTCACTCCGGCTTGAAAACCGGATTGATCCTGGAGCCCATGCCGCCGGGGAGCGGGATACAGTTCGGCGCCCTGACGAGCGCCGAGACCGTGAGAGCGCACGTCGATTTCGTGGACGGGACGAATCACGCGACGAACCTGCGCAGCGGCGCAGCGGCCGCGCGAACGATAGAGCACCTCATGAGCGCGCTCCACGCATACGAGATAAGCAACATCCTCATCAAAACCGGCGAAGAGGTGCCCGTTCTGGATGGTTCGGCGGTAGAATTCTGCCTTCTGCTCGAAGAAGCGGGCATCGAGGTTCAAGAAGAAGAACGAGACGAGCTGCGGGTTGACCGGCCCTACCAGGTGGGCGAGCCGGACTCCGGAGAGGGCTATATTCGCATCGATCCTGCGGATTCCTTTTCGATTTCATATCTCATCGACTATCCCCGGCCGATAGGAAAGCAATCCTATCTGTATGAGCACGAGGGCGCGCCGAGCTTTCGGGAGCAAATCGCGCCCGCGCGCACGTTTGGATTCGCCTCGGAGTTGGAGGAACTCGGGAAGATGGGACTGGCCGAGGGCGGTCGTTGGGACAACGTGATTCTTGTGGACAAGGGGCGCATCGTGAATACCCGGCTGCGGTTCCCCAACGAGTTCGTTCGCCATAAAATTCTCGACGTGATGGGGGATCTGTATTTGGCGGGTCGCCCCATTCGGGGAAAGGTGACCGCCCAGAGAAGCGGGCACCGGCATAATGTCGCCTTGGTCAAAAAGCTGGTGGAAGCCCAGGGCTGATTTTGGCTGCGCGCCGGACGATTCCGCCTGCTCCCTCGTGGAGCGCCTCTTTTGAGTGATCATCATCTGACATATCGCGGCGCGGGCGTCGATGTGGATGCCGGCGCTCGTTTCGTTCAATCCATCGCCCAGGCGGTGAAATCCACGCACGCGAGTCAAGGCGGGCGCGTCCTGGAAGGGAAGGCGGATTTTGCGGGCTTGTTCCGGCTGGGCGGCGATTATGAAGATCCCGTTCTCGTTTCCGGCACGGACGGCGTCGGCACGAAGCTGCTTCTGGCCCAGCAGTTTGAGCGTCATGGCTCCATCGGGATCGATCTGGTGGCCATGTGCGTCAATGACGTTCTGACCACGGGAGCGGAGCCTCTTTTTTTCCTGGACTACGTTGCGGCGGGCAGGATGAACCAAGGGGTGTTGGCGGACGTCGTATCCGGCGTCGCCCGAGGATGCCGCGAGGCGGGGTGCGCCCTCATCGGGGGCGAGACGGCCGAGATGCCCGACTTGTATCAGCCCGGCGTTTACGATCTCGCGGGATTCGCCGTGGGCGTGGTCGAGCGGAAACGTCTGGATGCCGCGGCGTCCGTGGAGGCGGGAGACGCGATTCTCGGCCTTCCCTCGTCGGGGGTTCACAGCAACGGGTACTCCCTGCTGCGAAGGATATTCGCCTCCGGCGCGAAACGAGACGCCGCGTCTCGAAGACTCGGCGCGCCCGTTGAGGACGTTCTCCTCGAACCGACGCGCATTTACGCCGCTGGCGCGAGCGCCGTTCGGGGAGAGTGTGGAATCTGCGGCGCCGCGCACATCACGGGAGGAGGGCTTCCGGGAAACGTGAGCCGGTTGATTCCGGATGATCTGCAAGCCAGGCTGTATCCCGGAAAATGGCCCGCGCCGGTGATATTTTCGTTGATCCGGGAGTTCGGCCCGGTCGAGAGCGCGGAAATGTATCGCGCGTTCAACATGGGGCTGGGCTTCGTGTTTCTCGCCAAAGCGGATCGGACGGGAAACCTGCTCGAACGCTTGAAGAACGCGGGCGAAGAAGCCATGGTCGTCGGCGAGGTCGTCAAAAGACCGAAAGGCGGCCGCTCACTCGTCATCGAGGGCGCGTAGCGTGTCTCCGAAAGCGCGATTGCGCGTGTGCGTTTTGGCGTCGGGGCGCGGGTCGAACCTTCAGGCTCTCATCGACGCGGGACGCGATGCGAATTTTCCGGCGGAAGTCGCGCTGGTGCTGAGCGATAAGGAAAAAGCGCGCGCGCTTGATCTCGCGGCGGAAGCGGGAATACGCCATCTGCGCTTCAGGCCCGAAGAGGATGGTTTTTATCCGAGAATGGGGGATGAAATCGAACGCTGTGGCATCGATCTCGTTTGCTGCGCCGGCTTCATGCGAATTCTGCCTCCTGAGTTCGTGAGTCGTTTTTCGGGGAGGATCATCAACATTCACCCCTCGCTCCTGCCGAGCTTCCCCGGCCTCCACGCCCAGAAACGGGCCTTGGCCGGCGGCGTGAGGGTGTCCGGCTGCACGGTACACTTCGTGGACGAAGGGGTGGATACCGGGCCGATCATCTTGCAGGCCGCCGTGCCGGTGCATCCCCGGGATGATGAAAAAACCCTTTCAGAAAGAATTCTCGCCTATGAGCACCGGATATACCCGTTGGCGGTGCGGCTCATCGCCGAGGGGCGCGTTCGCCGCGCGGGCGGCGTCGTGGAATATCCGAAGGGCGCGCTTCCGGCTGACGCCGGCTTCCTCTCGCCCTTTTCAGAGTCGCCGCTCGCCGGGGAAGAATGAAATGCCGCGCAAGTCGGTTTTTTTGCTGCTCGCGCTGGGGCTTTCAATTTCGCCGTTTC
This sequence comes from bacterium, assembly GCA_965242545.1. Taxonomy (GTDB): domain Bacteria; phylum UBA8248; class UBA8248; order UBA8248; family UBA8248; genus Bin107. Next base: position 1,398,840 of record OZ251456.1, on the reverse strand, counting down.
TCGAAGCGATCGTCCCTTTCGCGCCGGCGGCGGAGGAATCGCGTCCGGGCGCGGAAAAAATTATCTCGTCGCTTCAGGAAAAATACGAGTCCATTGAATCCCTGCAGGCTTCTTTCGAGCAGGAAAACGAATTGAAAACCCTTGGGCGAACGACGAAGTCGAGCGGAAGCCTTCTGCTGAACAAGCCGGGCAAACTGCGCGTGGAATACGTGAAGCCGGAAAGTCAGATTCTGGTCTCCGACGGCCGGACGCTTTGGCTCTACACGGCGCGCTTCAAGCAGGTGATGGTTTCAAAACCCGGCCGCTCCGGTTTCGGGAGCACGCCGCTGCTGTTTTTGGCGGGCAAGGGGAATTTGAAGAAGAATTTTGACGTTTTCGTCGAAGAAGTCGGAATCGCCGAACGAAGCGGAGGCGTCTGGAAGGCCGGCCACCCTCACCGCATTCGCCTGGAGCCGAAGACTCCCGGCGCCTCCTTTCGGCGGATGTGGCTGGAGGTGGAACCCGGGAATTTCAAAATTCTCGCTTTGGCGTATATTGACAACGTCGGCAACAGGAGTCGCCTGCGGTTTTCAAACGTGAGGGAAGACGTCAAAATCGCGGGAGAGCCGTTTCGGTTCGTCGCGCCGCCGGGCGCTGAAGTCGTTCAAATGCCGACCCAGGGCGCCCTTCGATAACGAGGACTCATCCGGGAATGTTGATGCAAATCATAAGCTGGGCGATGGGTTTCGGCCAGACGATTTTTTGGGCCGTGCTCGTCTTGGGGCTGCTCATTTTTATCCATGAGCTGGGCCATCACCTTGTCGCCAAATGGCTCAAAATCGGCGTCTCCACTTTTTCCCTTGGCTTTGGGCGCCGCATCTGGGGCTTTCAAAGGGGAGAGACGGAATATCGCGTATCGCTCATTCCCTTGGGCGGCTACGTGAAGCTCGTGGGAGAGGATCCGGAGGCGCGGCCCGACGATCCCGATGCGCCGGGAGAGCCTCATGACCGGACGAAATCCTTTCATCTGCGTCCCGTGAGGCACCGACTGGCGGTCATTTCGGCGGGACCCTTGTTCAACGTCGTCCTGGCGATAATTCTGAGTTGGGGACTGCACCTGAGCGGCATTCCCGTGCCGGGCACGTGGGTGGGCGCCGTTTTACCCGATACGCCGGCGCAAAGGGCCGGCCTGAAAACCGGCGATCACATCGTGGCCATCGACGGGCGACGGATTCAAAAATGGTCACAGCTCGTCGAGATCGTCCAAAAAAGCGCCGGCGAAAAATTGACGCTGAAAGTAGAGCGCGGCCGCCGGTACTTTGAAGCGCCCATCGTTCCCACGTCGAAGAGCGCGGCCGGAAAAGATCTGGGCTACGGCCGAATCGGCATCAGCATCGGCCAGGGCTCCCATACCGAGCGGTTTGGATTCCTTGAAGCCCTGGGCAAGGGTTTCGAGCAGAACTACCGCATCGCCAGCCTTACGGTCGTGACGCTGTATTCGATGCTGACGAAGACGATTCCCGCGGACATCGGCGGGCCGATTCGCATTTCTGTGGTGGCCGCGCAGCAGGCCCAGCGCGGACTCCGCTATCTCGTCATGTTCACGATTCTGCTCAGCGTGAATCTGGCGATTCTGAACCTGCTGCCCATTCCGGTACTGGACGGCGGGCACATTCTTTTCCTGCTCATTGAAGGCTTGAGGGGAAAGCCCATCAGTTTGCGAATCCGGGAAACGGCCATGCAGGTTGGCTTCGTCCTGCTCATCGGCTTGATGATCTTTGCCACCTACAAGGACAGCGTGTATTATCTTCTGGGAGGCGGCTCAGCGTCCGTCACAAGGCAAGAGCAGGGGCGTGAAAGCGGACGAGCGAAAGAAGCGCCGCTTGAAAAGAGAAAAAACGAATAAGGGCTTCGGGGATGTTCGAGCCGTTCACCGACGACGTGTTTTACGCAAAGCCCGTTCCGGGCGTCGGACTTCCGCGCAAGGAGGGGGGCGGCCCCGCCCTGCCGATGCTGAATTCGGAGGCGGACGGCGAGGCGCCCCCCTGCGCGAATCCTTCCCTGTTCCCCCTGAAGCGGCGTAAAAGCTCCCGGGTCAAGGTTCGCGGCGTCGAGATTGGCGGAGGCGCTCCCATCGCCGTGCAGTCGATGTGCAACACCTACACGCACGACGTGGAGGAAACCATCGGCCAAATCGAGCGTCTGGAAGCCGCCGGGTGCGAAATCGTCCGGCTTGCCGTTCCCGACGAAAGGGCGGCCGATGCGCTGCCCGAGATCAGGAAGCGCACTGAAATGCCGCTTGTGGCGGACATTCATTTCGACTACCGCTACGCCTTGATGGCGGCGGACGCCGGAATTGATTGCCTGCGCATCAACCCCGGCAATATCAACGGGGAGGACAGGGTGAGCGAAGTGGTCGCCGCGGCGAAAGATCACGGCTTGCCCATCCGGGTCGGCGTGAACGCCGGCTCCCTGGAGAAGCACCTGCTGGATCGCTTCGGCGGCGCCACGCCCGAGGCGATGGTGGAAAGCGGGCTGCGGCACGTCGCCATGCTGGAAAAGCGCGAGTTTTATGACACGAAAATTTCCCTGAAGGCTTCGGACGTCGCCAGGACGGTACAGGCGTATCGGCTCATGGCGAAGCGCGTCGATTATCCTCTCCATCTGGGCATCACGGAGAGCGGAAGCCTCCGGACGGGGAGCATCAAAAGCGCCGTCGGACTCGGCGTTCTGCTCTCCGAGGGCATTGGCGATACCCTGCGCGTCTCTCTGGCGGCGGACCCGGTGGAGGAGGTGCGCGTGGCCTATGAAATTCTGAAAAGTCTCAAACTGCGCCAAAAGGGCGTGAACGTCGTCGCCTGTCCCTCCTGCGGCCGCGTTCAGATTGACGTGGACAAACTCACCATGGAAGTAGAACGGGAACTCGCCCATATCGACGCCCCCATCACGGTAGCCGTCATGGGCTGTGAAGTGAACGGACCGGGCGAGGCGCGCGAGGCCGACATCGGCGTGGCCGGCGGCCACAAGCGCGCCTTGATTTTCATGAAGGGCGAAAAGGCGGGACTGGTGGCGTATGAAGACATCAAGAAGAATCTGGTGGAGCGCGTGGAAACACTCGCGGCGCAACATCATAAAAAACAATATGAAACGGCTCTTTCTTAAAGAAATTTCTAATTCATGCGATTCTCACGAGGCTTTTTCCCCACACTGAAGGAAGCGCCCGCCGAGGCGGAAGTCGTCAGCCACAGGCTCATGGTGCGCTCGGGCATGATTCGCCGCCTGGCGGCGGGCGTGTACACGCTTTTGCCCCTCGGCGTGCGAGCGCAGCGCAAGGTGGAGCGGATTCTGCGCGAGGAGATGAACCGCGCGGGGGCGCAGGAGGTTTTCCTGCCCACGCTGAACCCCGCCGAGCTCTGGCGAAAAACGGGACGCTGGGAAGTTTACGGCAAGGAATTGATTCGCCTGCAAGATCGCCATGAGCGCGATTTTTGCCTGGGTCCCACGCATGAGGAAGTGATCACCGATTTGGTGGCGCGCGAGGTCAGGAGCTATCGCGACCTGCCGCTCAACCTCTATCAGATACAAACGAAGTTCAGGGACGAGATCAGGCCGCGCTTCGGCGTGATGCGCGGGCGGGAATTCACGATGAAGGACGGCTACAGCTTCGATCGCGACGAGGCGGGCGCGGAGCGGAGTTACGACGGGATGGTGAAGGCCTATGAGCGGATATTCCGGCGCTGCGGTCTGAGGTTCAGCGCGGTGGAGGCGGATTCGGGGGCCATCGGCGGGAGCTTTTCGCATGAGTTCATGGTCATGGCGGATACCGGCGAGGAAGCGATCACCGCGTGTGATTCGTGCGGCTACGCGGCGAACGTGGAAAAATCGCCGGTTCGCCTCAATCTTCCTGAAAACGAGGGGGGCGAACTCGAAAAGGCGCACACGCCCGGCGCCCATACGGTGGAGGAGGTGGCGGCATTTTTCTCTTTGCCTCCGCATCGAATCGTCAAAACCCTTGTTTATATGGCGGACGGCGAGCCCGTGGCCGCGATGATTCCGGGCCACAGGGAGTTGAACGAAGTCAAACTCAAGAACGCGCTCGACGCGGTGGAGCTCGCTCTTGCCGACCCGGGGACGGTGGAGAGGCTCACGCGCTCCGCGGTGGGCTTCGCGGGCCCCGTCGGCTTGACGGACGTCCGGCTCATTGCCGACTGCTCCCTGGAGGGCGGCGGCGGTCTTGTCGTCGGCGCGAACGAGACGGATCATCACTACAAGGGCGCGCGCGAGGGGCGCGACTTCGCGGTGAGCGGGTTTGCGGATCTGACCGTCGCCCTTGACGGAGACGCCTGTCCCAAATGCGGCGCGGCGCTCGGCGTCAGGCGCGGCATCGAGGTGGGGCACGTATTCAAGCTGGGCTGCAAGTATTCCGAGTCCCTGGGCGCCGACTATCAGGCCGAGAACGGCGAGACGCGCGCCATTGTCATGGGCTGCTACGGCATCGGCGTGGGCCGCACGGTGGCGGCGGCTATCGAACAGAATCACGACGAGCACGGCATCATCTGGCCGACGCCCATCGCTCCCTATCACGTGGATGTCATTCCGGTGAAAGCGGATGACGACGAGACCATGAAAGTTTGCGTCCGCATTTATGACGCCCTCGCGTCTTCGAGGGTGGACGCCGTGCTCGATGACAGGGACGAGCGACCGGGCGTGAAATTCAAGGACGCCGATCTGATCGGCTTTCCCTATAAGGCGGTGGTCGGGCCGAGAGGACTCAAGGAAGGAAAAATCGAGGTGAAATCGAGAAGAACGGGAGAGACGCGGCTTGTAGCGGTGGAAGAGGCGGCGCCTTTCCTGAAGAAACTGATTTCCGAAGAGACAAGCGCCGCCGGGCAAGTCACGGCTCGCCCGGATTCATCTACGGACGATTCGCCGGTTTCCTGAGAAGGCCGTCGAACCCGGGACCTTGGGCAAGCGGGAATCGAGAAAACGGAAAACTTGACGTTTTCAGACCGGGGCGTCTATATTCTGCTCCTGTAGCGAGGCGCGTTGCCGGGGGAGAGTGTCTGCTCATGGCCTACCAGGGAGTTCGCGAATGCGCCGTTTGCGCTTGGCGAGAGGGTTGCCGTCTGAGATATCGAAACGAGCCGAACGGCGCGATTTTCTGCCCGGAATTTTCTCCGGACCTTAGATTGCGGCAGGAGAAACCGAAAGATGCGGGGCTTTCGCCCGAAGGCCGAGAATGGGGAGCAATCGACAAATGAGACGCGAAATCGAGATCCTTATCCTGCTCTTTTTGGGATATCTATGCTTCATGGTGGGTTTTCGCATGGAAGACATCGGCATAAAGGTGTTTTTTTATATTCTCTCGGTCATGTTCTTTTTCGCCATTTTCCGACCCAAACAGTCTCCCTGAGGGAGCGCATTCTGGCGGCGTAGCTCAACCGGTTAGAGCATACGGCTCATATCCGTAGTGTTGGGGGTTCAAGTCCCTCCGCCGCTACCAGATTCTTCGCCGTCTGGGGCAACCTGTTCCCGATGACCTCGGACACCGCGCAAACTTCTTCTGCGAGAATCAAAAAAGCATTCGAGGCCAAGGTGAGAAAAGGCCTTGAAAGATGCGGCTACAGGGCGGGTCCCGCCCCATTGCTCGTCGGCTTTTCGGGGGGGGCGGATTCCACCGCTCTTTTGCTGTCCCTCGAATCGCTTTTGCCGGAACCTCGTTCACTGTGCGCCGTTCACGTCGAGCACGGGCTTCGCGGCGAGGCGTCTGAAAAAGACGCCGCACATGCCGGGAGCCTGTGTCGGCGACGCCGAATTCCTTTCCGATGCGAGCGCGTTCGCGTATCCAGGACGGCGCGACGGGGGCTGGAAGCAGCCGCCCGCGAAGCGAGGCGCTCCGCTTTTCGGGACGTCGCCGAGGAAATGGGCGCGGATACGCTCGCGCTGGCCCACAACAAGGACGATCAGGCCGAAACCGTGCTCATGCGCCTGTTTGAGGGAGCGGGCGTGAGAGGCGTTTCGGGCATCAGGCGGCGGACCCCGCTTTCGTCAAAAAGGCAAGAGGCGCTTTGCGTCATCCGGCCCTTGCTGGATGCGTCGCGCGCGGAAATTCTGGCGTACCTGGGAGCGCGGGGCGTTTCCTGGATCGAGGATGAGACGAACGAAGACGAAAGCCGTCTCAGAAACCGGATACGCAGGAAAATCATGCCGGCCATTCGGGAGAGCCTTGGGGATGCCGCCGTCAACGGAATCGCCAGGAGCGCGGAAATCTCGACGCCGCTCGCCTCGCTTGTCGATGAAATGGCGGCGGACGCGGGCGCCGGATTTGTTTGTGAAGATGACGGGGAGCTCGCGGTTTTTCCATTGCGGAAGATGAAGAAGCTCCCTCGGGCGATTAGAGCCGGGGTTTGGCGCGCGACAATCGAGAGGCTCGAAGACGGGACGCCCGCCCGATCCCGCAGGCGCCCCCTCGGAAGGTGGATTGAGAGTCTGGATGCGCTCGCGGTGGGAGAAAACCCATCGGGCGCGTTGAGTTTGCCAGGGGGGCTGGAGGCGAGAAAGGAGTATGATCGTCTCGTCTTCGGACGCCGCTGGTTCGATTCGACGCTGCTTGAGGAGCAAGCGCTGCGGATTCCCGGAAAAACGCTTCATCGCTCACTGGGGCTCGAAGTGAACGCTTCCCTTGATGCCGCGCGTCATTCCAAGGGATTATGGGAGGCGCGTCTCGACGCGGAGAAACTGGGCGCCGACGCCCGCGTCCGCACCCGGCGCGACGGAGATCGCTTTCATCCTTTCGGGCGCAAGAAGGAGAGAAAGCTCAAGGATTACTTCATTGAGCAAAAAATACCGAAACTCCTGAGAAACCGAATTCCCCTGCTCGCCGTGGAGGAGAGGGTGGCGTGGATAATTGGTCATTGCGTTTCGGCCGAATTCGCTTCCGGGGGGAATGCGGAGAGGGAAGTCGCTCTCAAAGCGCTGCTCGGGAATGAAGCCGCCAAGCCTGCGCGTCCGCTGAACGGATAATTTCGTTTTCGGCTCGTGGACGGGCGCGGAAAATCCTGATAATCTGTTTCCAGAGATCAGGGAGATGCCCACTCGAGAGGGAAGGAAAGAATTTTGAATCAATTTTACAAGAATCTGGCGCTTTGGCTGATCATCGGCCTGATCATGGTGGGTCTGTTCCAGGCTTTCAACGGCCCGCGCTCGACGGATAGAACGGTCGTCTACAGCGATTTCCTGAAAGCGGTCTCCGAGGGACAGGTAAGCGAGGTGGTCGTCCAGGGCGACAACATCCGGGGCCGCTATCTCAGCGGCGGCCCATTTCAGACCTATGCTCCCAAAGACCCGAAGCTGATCGACACCCTCAGGGCCAAGGGCGTTCGCATCACGGCGCGGCCCGAGGAGCAGAACGCCTGGTACATGAGCCTGCTGCTGAGCTGGCTGCCCATGCTGGTGATGCTGGGCGTTTGGATTTTCTTCATGCGTCAGATGCAGATAGGCGGCTCCAAGGCGCTGTCCTTCGGAAAGAGCAAGGCGCGAATGATGCCTGATTCCGCGAAGAAAAAAATCACGTTCGCGGACGTGGCGGGCATTGAGGAGGCGAAAGAAGAGCTCGAAGAGCTGGTGGATTTTCTTCGCGATCCGCAAAAATTCACGCGCCTGGGCGCGCGCATTCCGAAGGGCGTTCTCATGGTCGGCCCTCCGGGCACGGGCAAAACCCTGCTGGCGCGCTCCATCGCGGGCGAGGCGGACGTGCCGTTTTTTTCGATCAGCGGGTCGAGTTTCGTGGAGATGTTCGTCGGCGTCGGCGCGTCGAGAGTTCGGGATTTGTTCGAGCAGGGCAAGTCGAACGCGCCGTGCATCATTTTCATCGACGAGATTGACGCCGTTGGACGGCACAGGGGCGCGGGTCTCGGCGGCGGCCACGATGAGCGCGAGCAGACCCTCAATCAACTCCTCGTCGAGATGGACGGCTTCGAGTCAAATGATGGGGTGATTCTGATGGCGGCGACGAACCGGCCCGATGTCCTGGATCCAGCGCTCCTGAGACCGGGCCGCTTCGATCGCCAGATTGTCGTCTCTTTGCCGGACATCAAGGGGCGCCTGGCGATTCTGAAGGTCCACGCCCAAAAGGTGCCGCTTGATGAAGCCGTCGATTTGAACCTCATCGCCCGGGGCACCCCGAGGTTCGCGGGCGCCGACCTGGCGAATCTCCTGAACGAGTCCGCGCTCCTGGCGGCGCGGCGCGGCAAGCGCGCCGTTCAAAACGACGACCTGATGGAGGCGAAAGACAAGGTTTTGATGGGCAAGGAGCGGCGAAGCATGGCGCTCAGCGAAAAGGAGAAAAAGAATACGGCCTACCACGAAGCGGGCCACGCCCTCGTCGCGCTGCTCATACCGGGGACGGACCCCGTCGAGAAGGTGACCATCATTCCGCGGGGATTCTCGCTGGGGAGCACCTGGTCCTCTCCGGTCGAGGACAGATACAGCAACGACAAGACGTTTTTGACGAACCAGCTTGCCTGCCTGATGGGAGGGCGCGCGGCGGAAATGCTGGTCTTTGAGGAGCTGACGACGGGGGCGAAGGCCGACATCCAGACGTCGACCGATTTGGCGAGAAGCATGGTTTGCGAATGGGGAATGAGCGAGAAACTCGGCCCCTTGGCCTACGGCAAGAAGCATGAGCAAATTTTCCTGGGCCGCGAGATTTCCCAGCACAGGGATTACAGCGACCAGGTCGCCCTGGAGATCGACAATGAGGTGAAGGGCATGGTCTCATCGGGATACGAGCGGGCGTACAAATTGCTCGAGGAGAATCGGGACAAGCTCGATTTGCTCGCCAACGCGCTTCTTGACTACGAAACCATCGATCTCAAGGACATTGAGTCCTTGATGGAAACCGGAAGCATTTCCAGGAGCCCAAAGAGCAAGGACAAAGTCGATGAGGGAGACGCCCCGGTCTCTCCGCAGCCCGGGGAAGAGCCTCACGAGGGTCCGCAGGCGTCACCGCCGGATCTGGCGCCCGGTCAAGCCTAGTTTCTCCCCGAATTTCAATTTATGGCGCGCTGAAGCGCGCCTTGGTATTCCGGGCTTTGAACGGTGAATGCCCGGATGAACCAGCGTTGCGCTTTCTTGAAACTTGCCGCCGTCGTTGGAGGGAGCCGCGTGGCTGAACTCTGCGTGAACGTGGACCACGTCGCCACCATCCGGGAAGCGCGAAAGACGAACGAGCCCGACCCGGTGGCGGCCGCGCTCGTCGCCGAGCGGGCGGGGGCGATCGGCATCACCGTTCACCTTCGTGAGGATAGAAGGCATATCCAGGACAGGGATTTAAGGCTGATGCGCCAGGTGGTGCGGGGCAAGCTCAACCTGGAGATGGCGCCGGTGGCCGAGATGCGGGACATCGCCCTCGAGATAAAGCCGGAGCAAGTCACCCTGGTTCCCGAGCGGCGAGAGGAAATCACGACCGAAGGGGGGCTGGACGCGGCGGGCGGCATCGAGCAGATTGGCGACGTGATGAAGCCCCTGCGCGCCGCGGGGATATTGTCGAGCCTTTTCGTCGATCCCGCGCCCCCGCAGATTGAGGCCGCCAAGGCGCTGAACGTGGATTTTGTTGAGTTGAACACGGCGGCCTATTCCGAGGCGTCAGGCCCTGGTTCCCGGGAAAGGGAGTTGAAAGCTCTTCGCGACGCGGCCGTTCAAGCCCACCGCCTCGACCTCGGCGTGCACGCGGGCCATGGACTCACCTATCTCAACGCGCGCCCCGTCGCCGCTCTTCCGCGCCTGCAGGAGTTGAACATCGGCCACAGCGTCGTCTCGCACGCCGTTTTCGTCGGCATGGAAAGAGCCGTGCGCGAGATGGCGGATATCATCGAACGGGCCAGCGGCTCCTGAACATGCCGATTCCGGTCGTCACCGCCCGTGAAATGTCGAACATCGACAGCTGCGCCATCCATGAATACGGCATCCCCTCCGCGTGCTTGATGGAAGCGGCGGGGGCGATGTCCGCTCGGAAGATCTGGGAAAAATACGGGCGAAACGGCCTTCGCGTTCTGGTCGCTTGCGGGAAGGGCAACAACGGCGGAGACGGCTTCGTCATCGCCAGACACTTGAGAAACGCCGGCGCCGAGGTCGAGGTCGCCGCCTTGTTTCCCTTGCGCGAAGCCGCGGGCGATCCCGCCGTTTTTCTGAAAACGCTGGAGAAAATGCGGATTCCCATCATCGAGGTGGACGAAGCGAACGTCTCACTCCTGGAGGAGAGAGCGAAGGGGGCGGATTTAATCGTGGACGCCATTCTGGGGACCGGGTTTCGCCCGCCCGCCCGGGGACTTCCGGCGGAGGCGATCCGCGCCCTCTCGACGCGCGAGACCCCGGTAGCGGCCATTGACGTGCCCTCCGGTCTCGACGCGACCACCGGCGAGGCCGCGCCTCCACACGTTGACGCGAAGCTCACCCTGGCGTTGGGCGCGCTGAAGCGGGGGCATCTCCTCATGCCGGCCGCCGGGCACGTAGGCGAGGTGACGCCGATCGATATCGGGATTCCGCAAAAATGCCTGGATGAAGAAAACATTTCGCTCCACGTCGCGGAACCCTCGGACGTGGCTGAAAATCTCCCCCGAAGACGCCCCGACGCCCATAAAGGGGAGGCCGGCCATCTTTTTCTGATCGCCGGAGCGCCCGGCATGTCGGGCGCCGCCCTGATGACGGCCATGGCGGCTCTGCGCTCGGGCGCAGGCAGGGTGACGCTCTGCGCGCCGGAGAGCATTCGCTCTTTCGTGGAGGGAAAGTATCCGGAAATCATGACGCTTTCGCTGCCCGCCTCGGACTCCGGCGCCGTTGACGCGGCGGCGCTCGATCTCGTCGTCGAACGCTCGGAGGAGATGAGCGCCCTGGTCGCAGGTCCCGGACTCACGACGAATCCGAGAACCGTCGAGCTCGTTCATCGACTCGTCCAGCATCTCGACGTTCCCCTCGTGCTGGACGCCGACGGCCTGAACGCGCTCTCCCGGGATCTGACCATCCTGGACGGCAGGCTCGCGCAGTTGACGCTGACGCCTCACCCGGGCGAAATGGCGCGTCTGCTGGGCATCCCGACCGGAGAAGTGCAGGAGGACCGCATCGCGCATGCGAGTTCGTTCGCCGCCCGACATCAGCTTGACGTCGCGTTGAAAGGCTGGGGGACGATTGTCGCCACGCTGGAAGGGGAGACCTGGTACAACCCCACCGGAAACTCCGCCATGGCCACCGCAGGCAGCGGAGACGCGCTGGCGGGCGTCATCGGCGCCTTGCTCGCCCAGGGTCTTTCGCGCAAGTGGGCGCTGATATGCGGCGTCTATCTGCATGGACTCGCCGGGGATCTGGCTTCTCTGGAAACGGGCGGAATCGGGATGACGGCGACCGATATTCTGCGGGCGCTTCCCATGGCGAGGCGAAAAATCCTCATGGACGCGGGAGGTTCCGACGCTGCTTGAATTTCCCTTTGAGGCGCGAAGCGATTCCGTTGATCAGACGGCCGCGCTCGGCGCCCGACTGGCGAAAGCCTCGAGGCCCGGCGAGGTCATCCTGCTTGACGGCGACCTTGGTTCCGGGAAAACGGTATTCGCAAAAGGGTTTATCGGGGCGATGCCGGGTGGAAAGGGGCGGATCGTCAGAAGCCCCACCTTCGTATATGCCCACCATTACCCGACCGTTCCGCCCGTTCACCATATCGACCTGTATCGGCTTCCGGCGGGCTCCGACCTCGAGGGCATGGGATTGTGGGAGCATATCGGAGAGAACGACATCGTTTTGATCGAATGGCCCAATCATGTGGAGCAATGGCGTTTCCCCTTGTCCACCCGCGTCGAATTCGAGGTTTTGGGAGAAGAAATTCGGCGTCTCGCCATCTACCGCCCGTGAAACAAATTTTCTTTACAAAGAAAGAAAAGGGTGGCAAGGTAGCAAGGCATTGTTTTTGCATACAGCCTCGGGCGACAGAGGCCCATGCGAACCGGGAGCGGGTATTTCGGGTTTTTCTGCGGGGCGGGTTTTCGGTTGCCGACGCAGCGTCGTGAAACTTTGCAGGCCGCCGATATTTCAGAAGGCTCCCGATGCTTCTCCGCAAAATGGTGAGAATGGCGCTGCTCGGCTTCATGATCGCCATCGTCGGCGTCATCTCCTATTTTCTCATCACGTCTTCGGACTACCGGATCGCCATAAAGGGCGTTTCGTTCAGAAATTCGGACGCGGATCTCGATATAGACAAGATGCACGTCGTTCAAAACGCGGAGGGCGTCCGGGAGTGGGAGCTGTGGGCGGATTCGGCCAAGGTGTACCGAAAAAAGGATTTGACCATTTTGAAGAACCTTCGCCTTCGCTTTTATCCGAAAGGCGGCGAACCGGCGAACGTGAGCGCCCGGCGGGGAACCATGGAGAACAAGAGCCGAAACATGCGAATCAGCGGCGACGTCGTCATCCTGGCGTCAAACGGCGTTTCCGTGAAAACGGACTCCTTGTATTTTCGTCCCAAGGAAAAACGCATTGATTCGGACGCGCGGGTTTTGATAGAGGGAGAGCGCTTTCGGCTGAGCGGCACGGGTTTGAAGGGGCGAACCGATTTGGGACATTACGAATTGAAAGAGAAGGTGAGCGCGACGATATACGATGCGGGCGAGGGATTCCGCTAATCGATGCGCGGAGCCGGGCTTCTTGGAGATGAGGGCGGCGAGAAACGCCCGCAGGATGGAGAGGACTTGTCTTGAGAGCGGAAGGCACCCATCGTCCGAAGCGCTTTTTCGGCCTCATCTGTCTGGGGCTGTGCGCCGGTTTCCTGCTGGGGGGCGGCGCTGATTCCTACGGTCAGGAAAGAGGAGGGCAGCCTCGGGCGAGCGAGAAGGAGCCCCTTCGCGTTACCTCCGACAAAATGGAGGTGATGAGCCGCAAGAATCTCATCGTGTTCATAGGGGACGTGAAGGCGAATCAGGGGGATCTGCGAATACGGGCCAATCGCCTCGAAGTCTATACGCGGCGGAAAGAACGAGCGGATCCGAAACACAAAGCGACGCCCTCGGAGAGGGCGGGGGAGATCGATAGAATCGTGGCTATCGGCAACGTGCTGATGGATCAGGCGAAAAGAAGGTTCGCCACCGCCGATAGGCTCGAATATCTGGAGTCCACCGGCGTCGCCGTTTTGACGGGCAGCCCTCGCGCGTGGGAGGGGAAAAACCAGGTGGTTGGAGCCAGAATAGAATTGAATTTGAGAGAAGACAAAACGACCGTTCATGGCTCGCCTCGCCAGAGAGTCGACGTTACCCTTTTTCCTTCCGGCGAGACGACGCCCCGCCCCAAGAAATCCAATTAGCGCCATGACTGCGCCGGCCAATGACGGCGGTGGACATGCCGGGTCCGCTTCCATCCTCGCCACCGGATTGACGAAAAGTTATTCGGGCCGGGAGGTCGTCTCGGGCGTGGAGATAGAAGCGCGTCCCGGCGAAATCGTGGGTCTGCTTGGGCCGAACGGGGCGGGCAAGACAACGATATTTTATATGATCGTGGGGCTGGTCGCGCCGGACGCGGGGAAAATTTTCCTGAACGGCGAGGAAATCACCGGCCAGCCCATGTATGCGCGCGCCAAGCGGGGAATCAGCTATTTGCCTCAGGAAGCATCCGTGTTTCGCCGGCTTTCGGTGAAGGACAACATCATGGCGGTGCTCGAATTGATTCCCGGTGGCGCGAGTCGCCGCAGGGAGCGGCTGAACGAGATGCTGAAGGAATTGAACATCCGGCACATTCAGTCCCTGAAAGGATACGCTCTCTCGGGCGGGGAGCGAAGGCGCGTGGAAATCGCCCGGGCGTTGGCCACAAGCCCGACTTTCATGCTCCTTGACGAGCCTTTCGCAGGCATCGACCCCATTGTGGTGCATGACATCCAGAACATCGTGGCGGGATTGAAGGAGAGAGGGATCGGCATCATCATCACGGACCACAACGTGCGGGAAACGCTTGAGATATCCGACAGGGCCTACATCATCAACGAAGGCCGGATACTGGAGTCCGGCGCGCCGGAGAAAATCGCCGTAAGCGACAAGGCCCGCAGCGTCTATCTGGGCGAAAAATTCAGGCTTTAAGCGGGAGAGGGAGGCGAAATGGCTCTGCAGCATAAAATGGCGATGAGAGCGGAGCAGCGCCTCGTCATGACGGCCATGCTGCGGCAGGCGATTGGTCTTTTGCCCTTGAGCCGCATGGAAATGCAGCAGGCCGTTCAGCAGGAAATGCTGGAAAATCCCCTCTTGGAGGAAATCCAGGACGAGGGGAAGGAAGTCGCCGACGGCGAGATGCCGGAGTTGAGGGACGACGCGCCCACAGGAGAAAGCGACGAGAGAGGCGAGATGGAAATCGACTGGGAAAACATCGCGCAGGATAGTTATGAAGATTTCTCACCGTCTCTTTCCGAAGATGACTTTCCTCTCCGCGATCAGACGTTGGCGCGGCCCGATACGCTGCACGAGCGCCTGGAGCGGCAGTTGGGCCTCTCGGCGGCGCCCGAGCCGGTAGCGCGGGTCGCCGAGCAGATTATCTGGAACGTGAACGAACGGGGCTATCTCGAGGCCGAAGCGGAAGAGCTGGCGGCCGGCGTGGGGCTGGGACCGGATGAAGCGGAGAAGGCGCTGACGCTGGTGCAGGGGTTCGACCCCCCAGGCGTTGGCGCGAGAACGCTTCAAGAATGCCTTCTTATCCAACTGAAAAATTTAGCGTTAACCATGAATGGCGGCGACCGCTTGATCGATTTGGCGCGTCTCCTGGTACTTTACGATATCGAGAAGATAGACGAGCGTCAGTATGCGAAACTCGCTAAAGCCAACGGCGTTGAGGTGGACGACGTCACGCGGGCCATTCTCGTCATCCGAAGTCTCGACCCTCATCCTGGTTTGCGGTTTTCCGACGAAAGGACGGAGGTCGTTGTCCCGGACGTCAGCGTCGAGAAGCGGGGAGGTGAGTATGAGGTGACGCTCAATGACGATGGACTGCCGCTTCTGCACGTCAGTCCGCTTTACGCGGCCATGGCGTCCGACAGGGCGGGAACGCCCCCCGAGACGCGGAAATATCTGGATGAAAGGCTCAGGGCCGCCGTCTGGTTCGTCAAAAGCATCGAACAAAGAAGACAGACGATTCTGAAGGTTTCCCGGAGCATCGTCCGTTTCCAGAAGGATTTTCTGGATCATGGCGCGCGCCGTCTGAAGCCTCTCGTCCTGAGAGACGTGGCGCAAGACATCGGGATGCACGAATCGACCGTGAGCCGCGTGACGACGGAGAAATACATGGATACGCCGCAGGGCGTCCTGCGCTTCAAGTATTTCTTCCACAGCGGCTTGGGCTCGAGGGCGGGGGGAAGCGCCTCCTCGGTGGCGGTCAAGCAAATCATCGAAAAAGCGGTGCGGCGGGAGAATCCCCGAAAACCGCTCACCGACCAGCAACTTGCGGACAGGCTTCGGGAAGAGGACGTGATGATAGCGAGGCGGACGGTGACGAAATACCGCAAAGAGTTGCGCATCCTTCCCGCAAGCAAAAGACGCGCGAGAGGTTGACGACGGCAAGGGCGCGGCCTGCGCGCGGATTCGCGTTTCGTATTCACGCTCGCCATGGTTCATAATGGCGGGCTGAAAGAAGCCGATGCGGTCTGCACGGAAACAAGAGAGGGATCGCTGTTATTTCCCGATGTTGGCCGCTTCGGAGTTTTGGCGCGGGAATTCATCATCCCGCCGGAGGAAAACGCTTCGTCTCGCCGGAGCGTCTTGATCGTTGAGGAGCGCGATGAGCCGTCTTTCGGTGTCTCAATTATATGGAGACCTGCGCGAGGAACTGAAACTGACCGTTCTCTCCGGCGAATCCGGCATGAGCCGCCAGATCAATCATACGCGCTTTCAGAAAAACGGCTTGCCGCTCGCCGGATTCCTCAAAGCCGTGCACACGGACAGGGTGCAGGTGTGGGGCAGCACGGAGCTGGGTTTTTTGGAAAGCCTGGAAGAAGAGGAGCGAATCGAGGCGGTGCGCGGATATTTTCGGATGCCTCTGTGCGCCGTATTGGTCGCGGGCGGAAAATATATCTTCCCGGGCATCACGGAGCTGTCCGATGAGTTCGGCGTGCCGATTCTCGTTTCGGGATTGCCGGGCAAGGATTTGATGCCGAAACTGTCCGAATATCTCGAGGAACACCTCTCCCTGCACGCGCGGCTTCATGGCGTTCTGGTTGACTTGTATGGCGTCGGCGTCCTCATTCAGGGCAAAAGCGGCATCGGGAAAAGCGAGTGCGCGCTCCATCTCGTCACCCGGGGGCATCGGCTCGTCGCCGACGACGTGGTGGACATCCAGTTGCGCGGGCATGAACTGGTCGGAAAAAGCACGGATTTGCTCAAACACCATATCGAGGTGAGGGGACTCGGCATATTGAACCTGAAAGACCTCTTCGGCGTCGTGGCGATTCGATACGAGAAAAACGTGGATCTCATCGTGGAGTTGGTTCCGTGGAGCCCGGATTCATCGTTCGAGCGCCTCGGAATCGATATCGAGACGCAGAATGTCCTGGACACGCCCCTGCCGCGCGTGAAGATTCCCGTCGCTCCGGGGAGAAACATCCCCACGCTCATCGAGGTGGCATCTAGAAATCTTCTGCTGCAAAGAATGGGCTATTTCTCCGCGCAGGAATTCAGTCGCGCGCTCTCCGCCCGGATTGCGCTTGAATCGACGAATTAGAGGCGGGCGGGCGCGAAAGGGGAAGAGGGGCGTTGGCATGATTGGTCTGGTGATTGTCGGGCACGGAGACTACCCGGACGCTCTGCTGCACGCGGCGGAATCCGTCCTGGCCGGCGCGACCCAAATGAAAGCGCTCTCGCTGCGGCCCGACGCCGACCCCGCCGGATTTACGGAGAAAATAGAGAAAGCCGTCGCCGAGATGGAAGCGGGCGAGGGGGTGATCATCATGACGGACATGATGGGCGGAGCGCCGACGAACGCGGCTCTTGCCATGCTGAATCACCCCGGTGTAGAGGTGGTGACGGGAGTGAATTTGCCCATGCTGCTGAAGCTGTCTTTCATCAAAGGGAAAACGGTCTCCGAGGCGGCGCGTTTCCTGGTCGAATACGGAAGACGGAATCTGGCCCAGCCGAGCGAAATGCTCAATTCCGCAAAACACCGCCCGTCCAGGGAGGAATAGGCGCCGGCATGGCGGAGCGAACGGTCGTCATCACCAATCGAATGGGGCTTCACGCCAGGGCGGCGGCCAGGTTCGTGAGGCTGTCGAGCAAATTCGAGAGCGAAATTTTCGTTCGGTTCCGAGACATGGAGGTGGACGGCAAAAGCATCATGGGCGTGATGATGCTCGCCGCGGCTTCCGGCTCGGAGCTTCTGATTTCCGCGAGCGGATCGGATGAAGACGCCGCGGTGGCCGAACTGGCGGACCTGGTCGAAACCGACTTTGGGGAGAAATGAAAGGGATCAAGGGACGATAGCCAAAAAACTGACATTTTTTAATGCAAATTATTGCAAAAATGATGTAATAAATTGAAATTCAACTCATTATCATTTTTCTTGAATTACATTTTCTTGATAGAAATTTTTACGTCGGCGCGCTGATTCGGAAATTTCAGAAACAGGTGATTTGGCGAAAACGACAACGCTTCCGCCGCAGGCTTCCGCCCAAATTCAAGAAGTGATAAAAGACGCCCCGAAAACGCCTGCGGGCTGGCGGCGCGCTTTCGCCCGACTTCATGGCGACCTCCAATTCATGGGAGACGATAGATGAGTTCCAATCAAGGGAAAAATTATATTTTCACTTCCGAGTCCGTCTCGGAAGGGCACCCCGATAAAATCGCTGATCAGATTAGCGACTCCGTTCTCGACGCCATCTTTCGGGAGGACCCGAACGGGCGCGTCGCCTGCGAGACGCTCATCACGACGGGCATTGCGTTCGTGGCCGGCGAAATTACGACGACGGCGCATTATGACGCGAGAGAGATCGCGCGCGAGACGATACGGCAGGTCGGCTACGACGACGCGGCATACGGCTTCGACTGCAACACGTGCTCGGTCGTCACGGCGATCGACCGGCAGTCTCCCAACATCTCGCAGGGAGTGACGGAAGGGGAGGGTCTTTTCCGGGAACAGGGCGCGGGCGATCAGGGAATGATGTTCGGATTCGCCTGCCGGGAATCGGATGAATTGATGCCGTTGCCCATCATGCTGGCCCACAGGCTGGTTCGCAGAACGTCAGAAATGAGAAGAAGCGGCGCCTTGCCCTACCTGAGGCCCGACAGCAAAAGCCAGGTGTCCGTTCGCTACGAGGACGGCAAGCCCGTGGAAATCGACAACGTCGTCATCGCCGCCCAGCATTCTCCGGACGCGGACCTCGACCGGATACGCGAAGACATCATCCGGGAAGTGATACGCCCCGTAGTTCCAGATGCCATGACGACCGAAGGAACCGATTTTTACGTGAACCCGACCGGAATTTTCGTCATCGGCGGGCCGATGGGCGACACGGGGCTGACGGGTCGGAAAATCATCGTGGATACTTATGGGGGCTACAGCAGACACGGAGGGGGGGCGTTTTCAGGAAAAGACCCCTCGAAAGTGGATCGCTCGGCCGCCTACATGGCGAGGTATATCGCCAAAAACATCGTCGCCGCGGGACTCGCGGATAAAGCGGAAGTGCAGCTCGCCTACGCCATCGGCGTGGCCGATCCCGTTTCCGTTCTGGTGGAGGATTTCGGGACGGGCCAGGCGGCGCCGGATGCCCTCGCGCGAGCCGTCCGGGAGGTATTCGGCCTCAAGCCCAGAGAAATCATCGACCACCTGGAACTGCGCCGGCCCATCTTCAAGCAGACGGCGGCCTATGGCCACTTCGGCCGCGGCGAACCAGACTTCACCTGGGAGAAAACGGACAAGATCGCCGATTTGAAGACCGCCGTCGGAGCTTGAATTTCCCGTCGCGGCATGACCGACCTGAACCGCGGGAACTTTTGGAGAAAAAATGGATTTCGACATCAAGGATGAAAGCCTCGCCGGGCAGGGCGCGTTGCGGATGGAATGGGCCTCGATGAGCATGCCCGTTCTGGGCATGATTCTGAAGCGGTTCGAGAGAGAAAAACCGCTCAAGGGCGTCCGCATCGGCGCCTGCCTGCACGTGACGACGGAGACCGGATATTTGGCCAAGACCCTGGCGGCCGGCGGCGCCGAGATAAGCCTTTGCGCTTCGAATCCGCTTTCCACGCAGGATGATCTCGCCGCCAGTCTCGTGGCGAACGAGGGGATTCCCGTCTACGCCGTCAAGGGAGAGGACAGGGATACGTATTACAGGCACATGGCGTCTGTTCTGGACGCCAAGCCCCACATCACGATGGACGACGGCGCGGATCTCGTAACCCAGGTACTGACGGATCGCAGGGAACTGATCCCCGATATCCTCGGAAGCACGGAGGAGACGACGACCGGAGTGATTCGGCTTCGCGCCATGGCGAAAGAGGGTGTGCTGGAATTTCCCGTCATCGCGGTGAACGACGCGAATACGAAGCATTTTTTCGACAACCGGTACGGAACCGGCCAGAGCACGATAGACGGCATCATCCGCGCCACGAACAGACTGCTGGCGGGATCGGTTTTCGTCGTATCGGGTTACGGCTGGTGCGGGAAAGGGCTGGCGAGCAGAGCGCGCGGCATGGGCGCCAACGTCGTCGTGACGGAGGTGACGCCCCTGAACGCGCTCGAGGCGCTGATGGACGGGCATCGCGTCATGCCCATTGCCGAGGCGTCCGAAATTGGCGATTTCTTCTGCACCGTCACGGGCGATACGAGCGTCATTCGCCTTGAACACATCAAAAGGATGAAGGACGGCGCCATCATCTCGAACTCCGGGCATTTCGACGTGGAGATCGACATGGCGGGACTCGAGGGACTGGCCAGATCGAAGCGTGAAATCCGGGAGCTGGTCGATGAATACACCTTGGAGGACGGAAAGCGGATTGTCGTCATCGGAGGCGGTCGCCTGGTGAACCTCGCAACCGCGGAAGGACACCCGAGCAGCGTGATGGATATGAGTTTCGCCAATCAGGCGCTCGCGGTCGAATATATCGTGAAAGAAAACGGGAACCTCGGGAAAGAGGTCTATCCCATGCCCCGGGATCTGGATGACGACATCGCGCGCCTGAAACTGCGGAGCATGGGCGTTGAGATTGACGCGCTGACGGATGAGCAGCAGGAATACCTGAACAGCTGGCAGCAGGGCACCTAGAAGCGCTCCGCATCGAATACGCCGCCCGCCGCGGGAGAAGTTTCTGTGTCAGGAAGCTTGTTCTCGAAGCTGCGTGGTGAAAAAAAGGGAGAATCGCCGACCGGGAATTTGTGGCTCGTCCCCGTTTTTCTGCTCATTTTCTGGACGGGGAGCGGGGGTTTCGCGCTCGGCGCTCGGACGCCGGGCGCAACGAGCGTCCTCGGCGTGCGGCAATTTTCCAACGCAGGCTACGCGCGGATAGTTTTGATACTGGACCGCGAGACGTTCGATTTCAAATCGGGCGCTTTGAAGAATCCCAAGCGAATTTTCATCGACATTCCGAACGGGCGCGTCGGAAGAGGCGTTCGCCCCCCGAAGTTTTCGCCGGGACGAAGCGTCGTATCCCGGCTTCGGTTCGGGAGGCCGGGGAAGAACAGCCTGCGCCTCGTGGTGGACATCCCCCCAAAATATGATTTCAGGCATCGAGTCTTCACCCTCCCGAGCCCGCACCGCATCGTGATTGACGTAAGGGCGAAAAGCGGGCTCGCCCCGAAATTTTCAAAGAGCGGAGGGCTTGGCGCCACCGTCGCGAAAGGGAGAAAATCCGCCCGCGCGCGAAGGCCGCCTCCCCGCGGGAAGCCTGGAGAAAGGCTGAATCGCCGGGAGATCACGCTGACCCAAAAGTTCCGCCGCGGCCTTGGGAGAATCGTCCTGGATCCGGGGCATGGCGGCAGGGATCCGGGGGCGGTCAGCCGCCGATACGGTCTGAGAGAAAAAAATATCGCCCTGGACATCGCGCTTCGGACGAAACGCATCCTGACGAGAGCTCTGCCGGGGAACCGAATCTACCTCACCAGAACTTCCGATAGATACGTTTCCCTTCCGCGCAGAACATCGTTCGCCAATGAGCATGGGGCGGACCTGTTCGTGTCGATTCACGCGAACAGCTCCCACTCGCGGCGCGCCCATGGAATCGAAACCTATCTTTTGAGCGAGGCGTCATCGAAGCGGGCGCTAGCCTTGGCGGCCAGAGAGAACAAGACGACGGTGGCGCGCATGAGTGATTTGCAAAAAATACTGCACGACCTGGGGCTGAGATCGAAGGTTACGGAGTCGCGGCAGCTGGCGCGTCGGATTCAGAAAGCGATGCTCTCCCGCCTGAGGCCGCGCTATCGCAGCGTCCGGAACCTGGGCGTGAAGCGCGCGCCGTTTTACGTACTCATCGGCGCCCGGATGCCGAGCGTTCTGATCGAAGTCGCCTTCATCTCGAACCGGCTGGAAGCGCGCCGGATCAAGCGCCCGAAGTATCGCCAGGCGCTTGCGGAAGGGATTGCAAGGGGTATGATGGAGTTCGTGGGCGTCGGTTACAGGAAGGCCGGAATCAACGCCCCGACTCGCTGAAGCGCGTCTTCCCCGTCTCTGAAAGCGTTTTCCCATGCCTTCTCCCGTCTTCGTCATCGTCGGTCGTCCGAACGTGGGCAAATCCACGTTCTTCAATCGCCTCATCGGGAGGCGGGCCGCCATCGTGCAGTCGGAGCCGGGGGTGACGCGGGACAGACGCTACGGCGCGGGAGAATGGGCGGGCAGAAAATTTCTCGCCGTCGATACGGGCGGCATCGCAGCGGCGGAGACCGATCCGTTCCTGCCGAAAATCCAGGAGCAAACGGCGGCCGCCATTGAGGAAAGCGACGCCGTCCTGTTTCTGGTTGACGGAACAGAGGGACTCCTGCCCGGAGATCTCGAGATCGCGCAAATGATTCGCGTCTCGCGCAAACCGGCGCTGCTCCTCGTGAACAAATCGGATTCCAGACGCGCTCGAGAGGCGGCGTGGGATTTTTACCGGTTGGGCTTCGGCGAGGCCCGGCCCGTCTCGGCGGAGCATGGCGCGGGCGTGTCCGACGTGATGGACGAGGCGATTCGCATCGCTTCGGCTGAAAACGAAGCCGGGGAGAATGAAGACGCGGATGAGCGGCGCGTCGCCGTCGTCGGCCGGCCGAACGTGGGGAAATCCTCCTTTGTGAATCAAATTCTGGGAAGCGAGCGCACCTTGGTGAGTCCCGTGCCGGGGACGACGAGAGACCCGGTGGACTCCCTTTGTCGGCGAGAGGGAAAATCCTATCGCTTCGTGGACACGGCGGGCATCAGGCGGCGAGGGAAAATTGGCAAGCGCCAGGTGGAGGCGGTGAGCATGATCATGGCGTATCGCAGCATCGATCGCGCCCAGGTTGCTTTGCTCCTCATCGACGCCGCCGAAGGCCCCAAAGCGATGGACGCGCAGATAGCCCGCCACATCAGGGAATCCGGTCGGGCTTGCGCGATTCTGCTGAATAAATGGGACCTCCTGACTAAGGAGAGCAGGACGTTTGATGAAAAGGCGAGAGAGATCAGGAAAAAACTGGTTCACGTCCAGTTCGCTCCGATTCTTTCCGTGTCCGCCTTGACGGGACAGCGGTGCGAACGCGTTTTCGAGGTGGCAGACAAGGCGCATGCGTCTCATCTCCGGCGCGTGCCGACAGGACAGCTGAACCGGGCGATAGCGGAAATCGTTCGCGCGCACCCGCCGCCCACCTCCACCGGAGGGCGGCGCCCCAAGGTCTATTACGCCACGCAAAGCGCCGTTTCCCCGCCCCATTTCATCCTCTTCGCGAGCCTCGTCAGCCACATTCCCGCCGAGCAATACGGACGATACGTGGAAAACAGATTGAGAGAGCGCTTTGATTTCGAGGGGACGCCGTTGCGGGTCGGCTTCCGCCAGAGAGGCGGGAGCGCGCCTCGCAAAAGGGGCGAAAAATCAAGGCGATAACCTCAAGTATTTTCGAGGATTTCGGGGATACGATCAGATTCATACCTCATACCGAGCTTTAATAATATCTTTACAAGTGGCTCATTCTTATTGACAAAACCGATTTTGGACGCCAATATAGGGAAATAGTGCTTTTCGTATTCATCATCAGTTCGGGAGCGGGATGCTTTCAAAGGGCCGCCTTCCCGGGAAACTGATCGCAGAGGAGTTGAAGCGCATGGCGGCGCATGAAACGGAGAAAATTCGAAACGTTGCTTTCGTAGGCGAGGGCGGGAACGGCAAAACGTCTCTTGTGGAAGCCTGCCTCTTCACCGCGGGAAGCACGGACAGGCAAGGAAGGGTGGATGCGGGCAGCACCATCCTGGACTCCGAACCCGAGGAGGTGAAGCGGAATTCCTCCATTCTGGGAGCGGCGGCCTACGCCGACTGGAACAGACATCGCTTCAATCTTCTGGATACGCCGGGATATTCGAATTTCATATCGGACACCCTCGCCGCCATCCGCGCGTGCGACAACGCCGTCATCGTCCTGAATGCTCATTCGGAACCGAAAGTGATTACCGAAAAAGTCCTGGGCTGGGCGGAGGAAGAGGGCCTGTGCTCGTTCATATATCTCAACGGGATGGATCATGAGCAAGCCGATCTGAGCCGGGCGATGGAGTATGCGGGAAAGGCAATCGGCAAGCGCCTCGTGGTTTTGCAAGCGCCCGTGAACCCCGGCGCCGGCTTCAGCGGCGTGGTCGATCTCATCACGGGCAAAGCCTACGCCTATGAGCCGGAGGGAAGCGGCAAGGGCGTGGAGAGCGAGATTCCCGCGGAACTCGCCGAAGCCTGCGAAGAGCACCGTGGACAGCTCATCGAATTCGCGGCGGAGGCGAACGAGGAGGCGCTCGAGAAGTACCTGGAAGGGGAGGAACTCTCGCCGGAGGAGATCATTCAAGGGCTGCGCCAAGGCATCCAGGAGCGCTCCTTCCTGCCGGTTTTCTGCGGGTGCGGTCTCAGGAACGTTGGCACGGATCTTCTGCTCAATGCGATTCAGCAATTCGGCGTCTCACCCCTGGCGCATGAATTCAAAGCGAAAGACGGCAACGGGGAGGAAGTGAGCGTCAAGGCGGACGCGAGCGAACCCTTCCGCGCTCTGGTGTTCAAGACGGTCGTGGACGCTTTCGCAGGCAAGCTCAATTACTTCCGCGTGGTATCGGGCGAGGTTTCTTCCGACGCCGGCGTTCTCAACACCACGCAATCGGAAAAAGAGAGAATCGGCTCCCTGCTATTCGTTCAGGGAAAGGGGCAGTCTCCGGTCTCGGACAAGCTTGTGCCGGGGGACATCGCCGCGCTCGCCAAACTGAAAATCACCAAAACGGGGGATACGCTTTGCGACGAGGCCGGCGCGGTCGTATTCGACCCCATCAATTTTCCCTCGCCCGTCATCTCTTACGCGGTGGCGCCCAAGAGCAAGGGAGATGAGGAGAAGCTCAGCACGGCCCTGGCGCGCCTCCGCGAAGAGGACCCCGTGCTTACCGTCAGCCGCGACCCCCAGACGAAAGAGATGCTTCTTTCGGGGCTGGGCGTTTTGCACCTTGAGGTAATCGTCGAGCGCATCAAGCGCAAATACGGCGTGGAAGTCGAGATGAGGACCCCCCGCGTACCCTACAAGGAAACGATAAAAGGCAGAACCAAGGTGCAGGGCCGCTACAAGAAACAGACGGGCGGGCGGGGACAATTCGGGGACACCTGGCTAGAGATCGAACCCTTGCCGCGCGGGGGCGGATTCGAGTTTGTGGACAAGATCGTGGGCGGCGCGATCCCCAAAACGTTCATTCCGGCCGTGGAGAAAGGGATCGTGGAGGCGATGGGTATCGGCTCCCTGGCCGGCTATCCGGTGACGGATCTGAAAATCACCCTTTATGACGGCAGTTTCCACAACGTCGACAGCTCCGAGATGGCGTTCAAGATAGCCGGCTCTCTGGGATTCAAAAAGGGGATGCAGGAATGCAGGCCGACTCTCCTGGAGCCCATCATGAACATCGATATCGTCGTTCCGGAAGAATATATGGGCGACATCATCGGGGACATGAATTCGCGCAGGGGCAGGGTGCTCGGCATGGACCCGGGTGCCGGCGGGAAGCAGGTCATCAAGTCCCAGGTTCCCATGGCGGAGGTGTTGAATTACGCGCCCGCGCTGCGTTCGCTGACGGCCGATCGGGGGGACTTCTCCATCGAGTTTTCCCACTACGAGGAAGTGCCGGGCCAGATTTCCGAAAAGATCATATCCGAAGCGACGCTTGCCGGTGAGGGCGAATAGCTTTCGCGCGCGGAGGATTCTGAATCATGGCGAAAAAAGGGGTGAATCTCCTCGAAGGCGATGATGACGAGGCGATGGAAGGCGACGCCGCGGAGGGTTTCAGACGCGGCGAAGGAAGATATGAGCGGCGCGGCGGCATCGTCGACGGCCTGATGGTCGCCCTGTTCGTGTTCGTCATGCTGGGCGGCGTGGCGTGGGCGGGATATCAGTTCTGGTGGATTCCCAAAATCGAGAAAGCAGAGAGAATCAGGCAAGCCCGGGCGAGACGGGAGGAGGAAGCAAGAACGCGCCTAGCGAGGCTCAGGAGCGAGGCCGAGCTCAAAAAGCAGGCGCTCATGATTCTTGAGCAGGTCAAGAGGGAGCAGGCGCAAAAAAACGCGGACGCGGCGCTGACGCTGAATTCAAATTCAGCCGCGCGCCCGCTTCCCGCAGCCCTGAAGCCGCCTGAAAGACGAGCGCCTCTCGCCGCCTCGCCGATGAAAAAAATCGCTGCTCCGCCAAGAGCGAAACCGAGGGCTGAAATCGCGA
The DNA here is from genome assembly GCA_965242545.1 of bacterium. GTDB lineage: Bacteria > UBA8248 > UBA8248 > UBA8248 > UBA8248 > Bin107. The sequence continues at coordinate 1,372,986 of OZ251456.1, read as the reverse complement.
TAGCCGATAACGCCAAGTCAGCGGTGACGCGGAAAAGGGCGGGCGTCCGCGCGCCCGGCGCCAAAATGAAGGTTGCCGAAAAAAAGAGAACGAAAAGAAAAAATTCGAGAAGCGCCGATGCTCGCGGAATGCCTCGGAGCTTCTATTACACCGTTCAGGTGGCCGCCTGCCGCACCGACTCCTGCGTGAAATCATTTTCCAGGCGGTTGAAGAACAAGGGATTCGCAATTCTCAAGACGGCGAAGCCAAGCCCCGCAAGGAGCGGTCGCAGGACGGAAGTGCGCCTCGGTTCGTTCGCGCGTCTCGGCGAAGCGCGGGCGCTGGCAAGCGAGGCGAAGGAAAGGAAAATCAAGGTCAGGGTGTACAAGCATCTGAATCGCTGGAGGGTGGCGGCGGGGAATTTCAGGGACTTGGAAGAAGCCGCCATCCTGCTGGATCGCGTCGAGGATTCCGGCTTTCGCGGCGAGTTGGCCCCCAGGCCCCGAACCGGGACGACCCGGCTCTACGCCATACGAACGGGCAAATTCGCCGGCTTTCGAGAGGCGTCGGCATTCAGGAAAAAAGTCCTCGGCGCCGGCTTCGCCGAAGCCGTCGTCGTTCGCCGCAGGCTGAAGAAATAAGGAGGCGGCCGATGGCCCGGATCGCCCAGGATCAGCAGATACCCGACAAGCTGTTCTTCAAGATCGGCGAAGTGGCGGAACTGACGGGGACGAAGCCTCACGTGCTTCGCTATTGGGAGAGCGAGTTTCAGATGCTTCGGCCCGCGAAGGGCGACTCGGGCCAGCGCGTATACCGCCGCAAGGACGTGGAAATCGTTTTTCGGATCAGGCGGCTGTTGTATGAAGAAAACTTCACCATCGCCGGAGCCAAGAAGCAGCTGCAAAAACAGAGAGCGGCGAAATCCGCCAGCAGGATGAACAAACCCATCGACGCCGGGCCGGGAGCCGCCCCCGTTCCGCCTGATCCCGCCTCACCGCTCGAAAGCCGGAGCAAGGGGAGCGCCGATTCCGCGTGGATTCAGAAGGAACTCAGGGAAATACTCGAAATTCTCGACGGGGGACGCCGAGATTCCCATGGAGCACGAAAAAGCCATGCGAAAAACGTTGATGCGCCCTGACTGACCGCAATGCGAGGGGCTTCCAAGATAAGGGATATATCTCGAAATGGCTAGAACTTTCCGGAAAGAAATTCGACAGCCGGACGCGCTTCAAACCTATGGAAGAAAGGCGCTTTTTTGGTTCGTCGAAAATCAAAAGGTTTTTTACGCGGGTCTGGCCGGCGTCGCCCTGTTGGCGGCCGTTTTTGTGGGGTACCGCGCGTGGAGCGAGCGAGCGCGGCAAAAAGCGTCCCTGGCGTATGGTTTGGCCGTGACCGCGTCTCCGGACGGCAAAGGCGAAGCCGTGGAGGCAGCGCTTCAAAAGGCGGCCGCCGACTATCCGCGCTCGCGTCCGGGGATTCTGGCGCGGCTGCGTCTGGCGGCTTTGTTGCGAGAGAGAAATGAACACCAGGGCGCGCGGACGCAATATGAGCTCGTATCCAGGAGCGGCGCCTCGCTGGAGACCGACAAGGAGCTGGCCCGTCGCGGCTTGGCTTCCGTCTTGATGATGCAGGGCGCATGCGCCGACGCCATCGCGCTCTGGAGGTCGATTCTGGCGAAAGGGAGTCTCTTTACGCCCGAGGATCTGTATCTGTCCATCGCCGCTTGCCAGGAGAAGCTCGGCAAGGTGGAAGACGCGAGGAAGACGTATGAGGAATTGAGCAGGAAGCACCCGGAAAGCCCGTTTCTGAGCGAGCGTATCCGCTCGAAACTGAGCGCAAAAACCGCCCGATGATCGGTATTCCCGAAGTTTCGATATGTTCGATAAGATATGTTATGTAAAATAATATCCCCTGGGGCATTCCACAGGTCTTCGCATCGGCTCCCCTTCGTAATTTGGCCCGTTTCATGACGGATCATCCCTCCGAAAAACCCCTTGCCGTTCGCGGCCGGCCCGTGGATGCGGGCGTCCTGCGCCAGATCGAACGCTGTCTCGCTGATGACGAGGCGCGAGCGGGCGCTCTTTGCGCCGACCACCATCTGGGCTATTCCATGCCCATCGGCGGAATCATCGCCTACGAGAACGCCGTATCGCCCAACGGCGTGGGCTACGATATCGCCTGCGGCAACAAGGCCGTCAGAACGAACCTGAAGGCCGAGGACGTGCGTCCGGATATTTCCGGCGTCATGGACGCCATCTTTCAAAATCTGGAATTCGGCATGGGCCGCCGAAATCCCGACCCTCTTGACCATGCGCTTTTTGATGATCCCGCATGGACGGAGACGCCCGGACTCGAGGATTTGAAGCCCCTGGCGCGCTCGCAGCTGGGAACCATCGGCTCCGGCAACCATTACGTCGATTTGTTCGCTGATGAGGCGGACGACGCCTTGTGGATCGGGATTCACTTCGGCTCCCGGGGGTTCGGTCATAAAATATGCGCCGGATTCATGAATCTCGCGCAGAACAGAGGGTTTCATGATCGCCCCGCCCGCCAGGACATGCGCGCCGGGGCTGCCGTCCTCTCCCTCTCGTCTTCCCTGGGGGCGGACTATTTCGCCGCGATGAAGCTGGCGGGACGCTACGCCTACGCGGGACGCGATTACGTGGGCGTCCAGACGCTCGGCATTCTGGGAGCGAAGGCCGAATTCGAGGCGCACAACCATCACAATTTCGCATGGGAGGAAGAACACGACGGCGGGCGCCGCATCGTGGTTCGCAAAGGCGCCACGCCGGCGTGGCCCGGCCAGAAATGCTTCATCGGCGGGAGCATGGGCGACGTTTCCGTCATCGCCGAGGGCGTGGACACGCCGGCGGCGAAAACGCTTCTTCGCTCCACGATTCACGGCGCGGGCCGGGTGATGAGCCGAACAAAGGCGGCCGGAAAGAAAAAATGGCGAAAGGGGCGCATGATTCGCCAAGGCGGCGCGATTGCGCCTGAAGAGATGCGCGCCTGGGTGTCGAATATGGGCGTCACGCTTCGCGGAGCAGACACCGACGAAGCCCCGCAGGCCTACAGGCGGCTGGAAGACGTGCTGAAGCATCACGAGGATGCGCTCCGCGTTTTACACGTCCTCAAGCCCATCGGGGTGGCCATGGCGGGACCCGATGCGCTGCGATGAATTCAGAGATTAGCGGCGGGGCGCATTGGGGTCGTCCTTCCCTGAAACTTCATGTCACGACTCAACTTAAACAATGTGTTACTTCATGGATCATTCTTTATTCCATTGTAAGATAATGTTTTCCGTGGGTTGAATTTTTCTTTCTTTTGCGAAAACAGAAGGCCGGACGGGAAATCGGGCCCGATCAAAACCGGGGCGGCTCGATTATCGTCGAGGCAGCGCCGGGTCGGCATGGCCTTCGACGTCAATTTCAAATCCCGCGTCCCGGATCATCCGGCGCGCCGCGCCTGATTCCTGTCCGGGCGTGGTGAGATAGCCGTCCACGAAAATGGAGTTGGCGGGGAACAGCGCGAGGGGCTGCAACTCCCTCAACTGGACTTCCCGTCCCCCGGCGACCCGGATTTCCGAGCGCGGATTGTAGAAGCGCATCAGGCACAGCAACTTGAGGCAGGCCATGGGCCCGAGCAAGGGCCTTCCCCCGAGCGGCGTGCCGTTGATGGGGTTGAGGAAATTGACGGGGATGGATTCAGGGCCGAGCGCGCGCAGCGCCTCGCAAACGTCCAGCACGTCTTCGGCGCGCTCCCCCTGCCCGAAAATCACGCCGGAGCAAAGTTCGAGGCCGGCCCCGCGCGCCGCGTCCAGGGCGTTCATGCGGTCGTCGTAGGCGTGCGTGGCGCAGATTTCGGGATAATAGCGCGCGCTCGTGTTGAGGTTGTGGTTGAAGCGATCCGCCCCGGCCTCGCTGAGTCTGGCGGCCTGGGAGGCGTTGATCAGGCCGAGAGAGCAGCAGATGGAAAGGCGATGCCGCGCTTTGATCCTGGAGACGGCGCGGCATATTTTTTCGATTTCCTCATCGGAAGGGCCGCGCGCGCTGATGACGATGCAGTAGCGCCTCGAGCCGGCCGCCTCGGCACGCGCCGCTCCTTCGAGGAGCCGCTCATCCTCCACCAGATCGTATCTGTCGATTGGGGCGGTGGACACGGCGGACTGGGAGCAATACCCGCAATCCTCCGGGCAGATGCCGCTTTTGGCGTTGATCAGGTAGTGAATCTGGACTTTTTTGCCGAAATAGGCGCGCCGAACCCGAAAAGCGGCGTCGAGCAGCTGAAGAATCTCCTCCTCCGGCGCATTGATGACGCGGAGCGCCTCGCCTCGCCCCGGGCTTTCATCTTCGAGGACGCGCCGCGCCAGTTCCTGGTAATCCAAGGGATTTCTCCTCGCTCCAAGCGTCCGATTCCAAAACCTAACGCGCCTCCACTCCTTTGGCAAACGGAAACGCCGACCACAGTCAAAGGGGCTCCAACCCGTCTTGTCTCGCCTGCTCTCCTGGCTTATGATGAGTATGTTCGGCAACAAGTTAAAGTAGTTTATGAAAATATGGGCTTATTCATATTCTAATTCAATGGAGTATGAGGTGAAAATTCATGCAACGCTTGAGGCGAAATTGCGCGACGCCATTGACGGCGAAACGCGATTTGACGTTTTCACCAGAAAAATATACAGCACCGACGCGAGCATGTATGCGATAGAACCCGTGGGCGTCGTTCTGCCGAAAACGGACGATGACGCGCGAAAAACGCTCGAGATCGCCAGCCGTCATCGCGCCGCCATCCTTCCCCGGGGCGGCGGCACGAGCCTCGCCGGCCAAACGGTGGGAGAGGCGCTGGTGCTCGATTTTTCCAAATACATGAACCGGGCGCTCGAATTGAACGCCGACGAGGGGTGGGCGCGCGTCCAGCCGGGACTGGTGCAGGATCATTTCAACGATTATCTGAGTCCGCGCGGCTTCGTTTTCGGCCCCAATACGTCCACGAGCAGCCGCGCCACCATCGGCGGCATGGTGGGGAACAATTCCTCCGGGTCGCGCTCCATCGTCTATGGGAAGACGGTGGATCACGTCATCGAGGCGTCCGGCTATTTCGCCGACGGCGAGCCCTTCTCCTTCGGCCCCGAGGACGCGGACTCTCTCGAAAAACTCATGAATCAGGATTCGCGCTCGGGCAGGCTCCATAAGGCGATCAAGGGCCTCGTGGACGCCCACCGCCAGGAGATTGAGGATCGCTATCCCAAAATCATGCGCCGCGTGAGCGGATACAACCTCGACGAGCTCGCCCGGGAGACGCAGCCTTTCAATCTCGCCAAGCTCCTGGTGGGTTCTGAGGGAACGCTGGGCGTCATCACGGAGATCAAGGCGCGCGTTTGTCCCAAGCCGAAGGCGCTCGGCGTTCTGGTGGTTCATTTCCACAGCATCGAGGAGGCTCTCGCCGCGAGCGAGACGATTCTGGCGCACGACGTGGCGGCGATAGAGATCATCGACAGGGTGATCATCGAACTGGCGAAGAAGAATCTCGAAGCCCGACGCCTCCTAAGCAGTTTCGTGGCCGGAGATCCGGATTCTTTCCTGACGATTGAATTCTTCGCCGAGAGCGACGAGGAGGCCGGGGAGAAGGTCAGGCGCCTCCACGACGAGCTGGAGTCGAAGAACATCGGCTACGCGCGCGTTCCCCTGGACGACCCCGCGCGCAAGCGGGATTGCCTGAACATGCGCAAGGCGGGCCTGGGCTTTCTCCTCGGGCGGCGGGGCGACTGGAAGCCCTGCGCCTTCGTGGAGGATTGCGCGGTGGCGCCCGAGCGCCTGCTCGATTATTACCGGCGCTTCGAGGCCATTATGAAAAAGCATGACACGGCCACCTCCTACTACGGCCACACGAGCGTGGGCCTGCTGCATCTGCGCCCGCTCATCAACCTCAAGGACGACGCGGAGATCGAGAAAATGGCCGCCATCGCCGCGGAGGTCGCCGACCTCGTGCTCGAATACGGCGGGGCGATGAGCGGGGAGCACGGAGACGGGCTGGCCAGAAGCCAGTGGGTGCCCAGGTTTTTCGGCGAGGAGCTCTATGGCGCGTTCCTGGAGGTGAAGCGGCTCTTCGACCCGGAAAACCGGATGAACCCGGGAAAAATCGTCAACGCCCTCCCCTTCACGCGGAATCTGCGCTTCGACGGAGCGAGATACGAAACCCCCGAGATACCCACCATCATGGATTTTTCGAGCGACGGCGGCTTCGCGCGCGCGGTCGAGCTTTGCAGCGGGGTGGGCGCGTGCCGAAAGCGGGACGGCACGATGTGTCCCTCCTACCAGGCGACGCTGGAGGAGGAGCACTCCACGCGCGGCCGGGCGAACGCCCTGCGGGAGGTCATCGCCAACGGAATCCCCGGAGCGGATTTGGGCAGCGAGCGACTCTACGAGACGCTCGATCTCTGTTTGTCCTGCAAGGGCTGCAAGGCGGAATGCCCCTCCAGCGTGGACATGGCGAAAATCAAGGCGGAGGCGCTTCAGGCTTATTACGATAAAAACGGAACGCCTCTGCGCGCGCGGCTGATGGGCCGCATCGCGCGCGTCAACCGCCTGAGCGCCCCCCTCGCCCCCATCGTGAACCGGACGCTGGGCAGCCGCTTCGCGCGGTTCCTGCTCGACAGGTTTCTGGGCATCGACAGGCGAAGAAGGCTCCCTCCCCTGGCGACGCCCACCTTCGAGAAGCGATTCCGAAGCCGCCCCGCCGTCGGAAGCGCGCGCCCCGTTCGGAGAGGAAAGGTTCTGTTTCTGAACGACACGTTCACGAATTTTCATTATCCGGAAATCGGCGAAGCCGCCGTCAGGGTGCTGGAATCGGCCGGCTTCGAGGTCGAGCTCGCCGGGACGGGCTGCTGCGGACGTCCCATGATATCGCACGGCCTTCTGCGCGAGGGCCGGAAACTGGCGGAGAAGAACGTCGAGAGGCTCGCGCCGGCCATCGAGGCGGGCGCGCCGATCGTCGGTGTCGAGCCAAGCTGCCTGCTGACGTTTCGTGATGAATATCCGGATCTCGTGGCGGGCGAGAAGGCGAAGGCGCTGGCGGAAAATTCCTGGATGCTGGAAGAGTTTTTGCAGAACTTGCATGAAAAAGGCGAACTCACCCTGAAATTCAAAGAGGTGAACCGGAAAGCCCTCTTCCACGGCCACTGCCATCAAAAAGCGCTGGCGGGCGCGGGCCCTTCCCTGGCGGCTCTGGGCATGATTCCCGGGCTGGAGGTGGAGCAGATCGCCTCCGGCTGCTGCGGCATGGCGGGATCATTCGGCTACGAAAAGGAGCATTTCGACATTTCGCTCGCCATCGGCGAAACCAGGCTGTTCCCCGCTCTCAGAGAAGCGGAAGCCGACGCGGCGACCATCGCCAACGGCGTCTCCTGCCGGCAGCAAATCGCCGCGGGGACGGGAAAAAAGGCGCTTCACCTCGCCCAGGTGCTGGCAGAGGCGCTGGATGGGTGAACTCAGAGAGAGTTCCTGCTTGAATCCGCGAATCGCATTGCGAAGTCGATACTATGGAGCGGATAATAGCGTTGTTCACGAAAATTGACTGCAAACGGCTGCAAGAAATTGATTGCCTCGACAGAAAGGATTGAGCTGGTGAACAAAGCCGCCAACCCGCCTAATAAACCAAACGTCGAATCACGCACCCTGTTTCACGGCGACAACCTCGAATTTCTGCGCGGCATCAACAGCAACTCCATTCACCTCATCGCCACCGACCCGCCCTTCAACAAGAACCGCGATTTTCACGCCACGCCCGACAGCCTCGCCTCCGGCGCGTCCTTTCAGGACAGGTGGTCGTGGGAGAAAGACGTTCACGAAGAATGGACGGATCAAATAACGAATGACCATCCGAAACTCATGGAGGCGCTAGAGCGCGCGCGTTATGCCCATTCGGACGGCATGGGAGCATTCATGTGCTTCATGGCCGTCCGAATGCTGGAAATGAAACGGGTGCTTCGTCAGGACGGTAGTATCTATCTTCATTGCGATCCGACCGCTTCGCATTATCTGAAAGCGATAATGGACGCCATTTTTGGTTCCAGGAATTTCAGGAATGAAATCATCTGGGCATACAAAACCGGTGGAGTAAGCAAGCATTGGTTCGGACGAAAGCATGATGTGATTTTATTCTATTCAAAATCCAAACAATGGACGTTCAATCCTTTGCAGGAAAAGAATTACCTTACCCACAAGTATGGATTTTCCACGATTAGCGTAAAGGTCGATGAAAAAGGACCGTATAAAATGGCGCATCTTCGGGACGTTTGGAATATAGGGCGCTTGTCGGCGTCGGTTCGGAAGGGGAACGCACAGGATACCCCACTCAAAAGCCCTTAGCCCTCTACGAACGAATTATCCAGGCATCCTCTAACAAAGGAGAGATTATCCTCGATCCGTTTTGTGGGTGCGCGACGACACTGGTCGCCGCCGAGAAATTGGAGAGACAGTGGATCGGGATGGATATATGGGAAAAGGCGCATGAGGTAGTTATTGAACGTCTAAAAAGAGACGGATTGACAGGGCCAGACGGGGAAAAATCCGTTTTGTTTTCATCGGGTCAAATCATCTATTCAAAGGAACTTCCCGAACGCACGGATGAAGGGGAATACGCCGCGTCCTATCTCGAACCGCAAAACCGCCGGGCGCTGAAAAAATGGCAGAAACTTTCCAATAACGCCATCAGAGAAATTCTTGAAGACGCGCAAAGACACAAGAAAAACGAGAGAGGCGTTATTTGCGCCGGTTGCGGCAGGATATTGGAGCTGGAGTTCATGCAACTGGATCATATCATTCCACGCCGGGATGACGGAGCGAATGATATCTCGAATCGCATCCTGTTGTGCGGCCCGTGCAACAGGCGCAAGAGTAGCAGACTCACCATGAGCGGATTGCGGGACGCGAACAGAAAAAGAGACGTGAACTGGATGCTGGATGAGGAACGGGCAAATACCGCTCAAAGAAAAGCGAAGAGAAGAGCCGAAGAGATACAATACGGGGAATAAAGGGATTTCAATTCATGTGGCATCGCTCCCTCCCCTTCATGCGACCGGCCGCCCGTTTGAATTTATTTTAGGCTGTAAAAACAACCATATATCAGTTGTTATTCATGTCATTTCTCATGCCCTCTAATCCGGATTCCGGATGACGGAGCGGAGCGTTTCGCCGCGCTCCATGGCCTCGAAGGCGGGCTCCACGTCATCCAGTCCGATGACCTTGGTGACCATGCGGTCGAGGTCCAGCTCCCCCTTCTCATACCAATCGGCCAGAAGCGGAAAATCCCTCGAGGGCAGGCAATCCCCATACCAGCTCACGCGCAGGGCGCCGCCCAGGCCGAAGAACTGGAGCATGGGCAGTTCCATCTTCATGTCGGGGGAGGGCACGCCGATGAGCGTGCAGGTGCCCGCCAGATCGCGCGACCACAGGGCCTGCAGGAGCGTCTGGGGCGTTCCCACCGCCTCGAAGGAGTAATCGACGCCGTTGCCGCCGGTGAGGTCCTTGATCGCCTCCACCGGGTCGGTTTCCGAGGCGTTGACGACGTCGGTGGCGCCGAACTCCCTGGCCCAGTCGAGCTTGTTGGCGGCGATATCGACGGCGATGATTCTGGACGCTCGCGCCATTCTGGCGCCCATGATGACGCTGCATCCCACGCCGCCGCATCCATACACCGCCACGCTGCTCCCGCGCCGGACCTGGGCGGTGTAGAGCGAGGCACCCACGCCCGTCATCACCCCGCAGCCGATCAGGCAGGCCTGCTCCGGCGTGCAGGCGGCGGGCACCTTGATCGCCTGCTTCGCCGAAACGACGGTGTGCGTGCAGAACGTGCCGATGCCGATGGAGGGGCTCAGCGCCTGGCCGTCCTTCTTCGCCCACATTCTGGAGGCCGCGTTCAGGCTGGCGGCGCAAAGGTTGGGCTGCCCGATGGCGCAGAAACGGCAGACGCCGCAGGGAGCGCGCCAAGCGAGGACGACGTAATCGCCCACGGCCAGATCGGATACGCCCTCCCCCACTTCCTGGACGACGCCCGATCCCTCATGGCCGAGGAGGTAGGGAAATTCGTCTCCGATTTTTCCGAGTTTGTAATGGAGGTCGGTGTGGCACACGCCGCTGGCCTGGATTTTGACCAGCGCCTCGCCCGGGCCCGGGGAATCCAGTTCGATCTCCTCCACCTCCGTGCGCTCGCCCGCCTTTCGTGAAATCACGCCATGGCCGATGATACTCATACGCTTCCTCCCGGTCGTCCATTTCACATTCTTGACGCGCCCGCTATAATGCGGGGCGCAAACCGAAAATTTCCACCGATGGCGCCATTGTCGCGCAGCGGGGGTTCCCGCGCAAGGAGGCGATATGTCCGAAGATCTGTATCCGCGCTTCTCGGAAAAGGAAATGAGCAGACGGCACGGGCTGGCGAAAGGCTTGATGGAAGAGGAGGGCCTCGACGCCCTTTTGTTCTTCGGCCTCGGGGGGACGAACCGCAACGCCCAGGCGAACATCTACTGGCTCTCGCGCTACAGGGACTTCAACCACTGCTACCTGATCTTTCCAAAGGAAGGCCCCCCTTCCCTCTTCACGGGCCTCTACAACCACCTGCACAACGCCCGGATGCAGTGCATTTTCGAGGACGTGCGCCACGGGGCGTATGGAAACCCGGAGCGCATGGCGGATCAGCTCGACGCCCTGGGACTGGGCAACGCGCGCGTCGGCCTCGTGGGGCTGAACCCCCGCTTCAGGATTCTGCTGCCCTTCGAGCACATGGACTACCTCAAGGAGCGCTTCCCCGAGGCGCGCTGGATCGACGTGAGCGCCAAGTTCAGGGATTTGAGGCTGATCAAGAGCGATGAGGAGATCGAATGGCTCACCGAGGGGGCGCGGCTCACCGACCTCGCCATGGAGGCGGCGACCGTTCACGCGAAGCCCGGTATTCGGGAGATCGAGCTGTCGGGCCGGATGGCCGCCGCGTTCCGGGAGCAAGGCGGCGAGCAGATGGTGCAGTTCGTGACGGCCACCCCGATGGCGAACCCCCGCACCCCCGTCCCCTGGCAGAACCCCACGACGAGAAAACTGGAGGTCGGCGACGTCCTCATCATGGAAATCAGCGCGGCCTGGTACGGCTACGCGGGTCAGAGCCTGCGCACCTTCACCATCGGCGCGGACCCGACGCCCCCGTATCAGGCGCTGCTCGACGCCGCCATCGAGGTATTCGAGGGCGTGGGCAGGACGATGAAGGCGGGAAATTCCGCCCAGGCCGTTTTCGAGGCCACCGATTCGCTGCCCGAGAAGGGGTTTCAGATTTACGACTCCCTCGCCCATGGCTTCGGCACGGACCTGCTCCAGCCCTCCATCGGCATCCGGGGGTCGAATTATCTCGCCCCGCCGGCCGATTTCAGATACGAGGAAAACATGGTGATGGTGATTCAGCCGAACCCCATGGACGCCGAGGGACGCGGGGTGCAGATGGGCGATTTGGGCGTGGTCACCCCGGAGGGCTTCCGATCCCTGCACGCCTTCCCCATGCGGTCGATTCGGTGCGGGGGATGACGATCCGGAGACTCCCGAAGCCGGGAACGTCAGCGGAGCCGGATGCGGGATATCGGCCGCGAGGGGAAAATTCTCGCTTGGGATCTCATGGGATTCAGCGCCCGTCTCCTCGGCGCCCGTTCGAGGCGGCGGGAAAACGCGGGCGCCGCGCCCGTCCATCGGGCGCTCAGAGGTCCAGGCGTCCGGCCAGATAGGCGACGCTCGTCTCAATCGCCTCTTCCTGAAGCGCATCAACGGCGTATTCCCCGTTCCCTCCCCGCTCGGGAAAGATATATCCGTGCATCGGATGATCGTATGAAACCCACTCGACGTCGTTTTCCGCCTCCCGCATCAAATCATAGGTGACCCTGAATACGCCCTGGAGATGATCCCCGTCCCTTCCCATGATGAGGATTGGCGTCTGAATGCTCCTCATTCTGTCGAGCGCCAGCCGCTCGTCGACGCGCGCCCTGACTTTCTCGACTTCCGTCATCACCATCCCCTCGATGTTTCTGAGGCGCGTCTCCTCGTTGATGAACGCGGTTTCGTCCGGCGAGAGCGCCAGAAATTCATGGGAGGCGGGCTCGCAGGCCACGCCGGCGCGAACGCCTTCGTATTCAGAGACAATTTTCAGAATCATCTCGCCCGCGTGGCTGACGCCCATGAGACCGATGCGGCCCTCGTCCACGTCGGGCATCGTTTTCAGGCGCTCGATGATCGAAATTTCGTCCTCGTATTCCAGCGGAGAGCGATTCAGGAGCTGCCTGCCCTGCCGGACGTCTTCGACGAGGCGTCCCCCGTTGTTGTAGCCGAGCTCCACCTCCGCGCGATAGCGCACCCAGGCGCAGGCGCAGCCCGCCGCCAGCAGGCGCTCCTGAATGTAGCCCTTGTTCCTGGTCGCCTCGCGCACCCAAGCCATGCCGCCGCCTCCGTTTCCGCTTGCGAGCAGCACGGTGGGATGAGGCCCTTCGCCCGGGGGCTTCCTCAGCCCTATCGGGGCGTAAACGCCGTCAAGCAGTTCGATATACATGAGATGAACGGGGTGTTCCGAGCCCGGCGCCCGCTCGGTGATGACGACGCGCTCGGGGTCGATGCCGTCTTTCACGAAATTCTCCTCATCCCGGAGAAGCGCCGCCGTTTTGGCGCCCCCGGCAGGATTCGAACCTGCGGCCTACGGATTAGGAATCCGGCGCTCTATCCTGCTGAGCTACGGGGGCCCCGGGCCGGGCGCGGCGAACCTTTCTCAATCGTATCGTATCAAAGCGCGCACGGCGTGTGGAGCGAGGCGCTCGCGCCCGTTCAGGAACGCGAGTTCGATGAAGAACGAGAGGCCGTGCACGCGGCCGCCGAGGGATTCCACGAGCGACACGCAGGCGGCGGCGGTGCCGCCGGTGGCCAGCAGATCGTCGGCGATGACGACCTTCATGCCGGGGGTGACGGCGTCCTTGTGAATTTCCAGCGCGTCGCTCCCGTATTCGAGTTCATAAGAAGCCCGGGCCTTCTCCCAGGGGAGTTTCCCCGGCTTTCTCACCAGGGCGAAGCCCGCGCCGATCTTGTAGGCCAGAGGCGCTCCGATGACGAAGCCGCGCGCCTCGGCGCCCAGAACGATGTCGATTTCCTCTCCCATCAGAGGCTCCGCCGCCATGTCCAGCGCCGTCCGAAATGCCTTGGCGTTCTGAAGCAGAGGGGTGATGTCCTTGAATACGATGCCTTCTTTGGGAAAATCGGGCACGTCCCGGATATGAGGCAGAAGCTGGCTGATTTCGGACATGAAGCCCAAGCCCTTTCCGCGAATGGGCGAGCGTTCGCTTGTATTCGACGGCGGTTCATCCGAACAAGCCGCTGCCGCCTCGTCAGAAAATCCCCTGCTCCTGAGTTCGCCTCCTCCCCCGTCGATGAGTCGCCGACGCGCGGCGGCAAATTCCCGGAGGATGAATTTTTACGGGAGATAGAATAGCGGGTTTTGGGGCCGCGTGCGATGCCTGATCTCGAAGTGCAGGCGCGCTCGCTCGAAGCGCCGCGTGCGGCCGGCCAGGGCGATGGGCGCGCCGCGCGAAACCCGCTGGCCCTCTCGCACGAGGTTTTTGGCGACGTGGGCGTAGATGGAGTGATACTCTCCTCTTCCATGGCGCAGAATGATGAGGCGTCCCAGGTTCCCGGGACCGAAATCGGAAAAGATGACCCGGCCCGGAGCGGCGGCGCGCACCTTGGCCCGCTCGCGGGCGGCGATGAGGATGCCGTCCGCTTTTTTGCCGCCGCGCGCCTTGAAGCGGCGAATCACGCGCCCGCGCAGGGGCCAGGAGAACCTGGGCGCTCCCCTGGCCGTCCTCCTTCCTTTCGCGAGGCGCGCGGCGCGCGCTCGGACCGGGGGTTTCACGCTCACGGAAACGGCGCGACGAGGCGGCGTCTTCCGGCGAGGGGGGGCCGCCGCCCATCGGGGGCGGCGTTTCGGGGGCGGCGGAGGGGCGACGCTCGCCGGGATGCGGCGCGCGCTTTTCGCGCCCGGGATGAAGAGGCGCTCGCCCGCTTGAAGGCGATCCGGATTGGAGATGCCGTTCAGAACGGCGATTTGCTCGACCGCCACCCCATAGGCGCGTCCGATGAGCCAGAGGCTCTCGCCGCGCCGCACGGTGTGATGGATGCCGCCCCCGTCGCGGAACTGAACGGCGTTGAGGGGCTCCCTCGCGTCCCGGCTTCCCGGCGGCGGCTCAACCAGCGCGCAGCCGGTCAGCAAAACCAGAGAGAAGATATACGCCCTTCGCCGCATCGCGCGTCATCCTCGTGAATATGAAGCGGGGGGAGCGCTCGAGCGCGCTTCCGTCCCGGTCTCCATCGAATCAGGAATCCAAAACGAGTCTCACGGCTTCTGGCGGACTGGAAGCCAGGACGACCCCCTCCGGGCTGCTCTCGCGGCCGAGACAGACGACCCGCTTGCCGAGTTTGAGCCCCAGAGCGATTTCAGAAAGCGTGCCGTGCGCGCCCGCCAGGGCGACGAGCGCGCGGGCCGTGGCCGCGATGATGGCGTTCCGGGCGTGGCCCATGCCCGTGGCGACGGGAATGTCGATGAACGGGTTGGCGGATTTCGCGTCGTAGGAAGGCAGGACGCCCACGGTGAGGCCGCCCGCTTCTTTCGCCCCGCGCGCGGCGGCGCGCATGACCCCGCCCAGCCCGCCGCACAGCAACACGGCGCCCGCCCGCGCAATCGCGGCGCCCGCCGCCTCGGCCAAAGAGGCCGTCTCCGGGGAGGGATCGGAGTCGCCAACCACTCCGATAAGGGTTCTCATCGGGTCATCCCGGGGCGGATTTCCTGCCTTGATTCTATCGGGCGCGGGCGAGTCGTCAAGTCATCCCGAAACAAAAAATTGAAAGGGGCTCATCTTGCGTCCCTTTTTTCCTCCGGCCGGGCGCTTCGCGTGTCCGCGCCGCTCGTCGTCACTGCCCCTCCGGGACGATCACTCTTTTGTCATGTCCCGCGGGCAGTCCGTCGTTCAGCGCGCGCAGCATCCAGTCCGCGATGGCGGGGTACATGTCGGCCGCCACTTCGCCCATGGGGTGAAAAACGCCCTCGTAGAGCCAGAGCTCGCGCGGGCACGTGAGATGCTCGAAGAAGACGTCAATGTCGTCCGGCGTGCAAAGTTCGTCCATGTCTCCGGCCACGAGCAGATAGTTCGACTTCATCCCGCCCACCATCGGCAGCCAGATGCCGTCGCGCTCCTCGACGAAGGCGTCGAACGCATCCTCGTCCAGGATGTTCGTCATATACATGTAGATTCTCTTGAAGTTGGGCTGCGCCTGGTTGAAGATGATGTCCGAAGGCCCGACATTCGCCATCTGCCCGACGACGGTGTTGACGCGCTCGTCCTGGGCGGCGATCTCCACCGTCCAGCGGCTTCCCATGCTCATGCCCATGATGCCGATTTTGGAGGAATCCACCTCTTCGCGCCCGGTGAGCCAGTCGATGACCCTGCTGCCCGCGCGCGCGTAGTTGTGGTGATCCACCCACACCTGGTTGATGTTGCACTCGCCCTGCCCGGGGCCGTCCATGATGGCGAAGTTCATGCCGCGCTCGCGGAACCAGTTGTTGTAGGGCAAAAGCCCGTCTTCCTTGATCATGTCCATGCCGGGAATGAGCAGAACGGTCGGCTTGGCGCCCTCGCCTTCGGCCGGCCAGAAATAGAAATACGCGCTCTTGCCCGGCTCGAACTCCACCTCATGCTTCTGGATGTCGCCGCCCCTGATCTCGCGCATTTTGTCGAAGCAGCGCGCCACGCCCGCGTAGTATTCCTTCTTGCGGGGATGCCCGTCCACGGGGATGAGGTGCTGGCCCCGCCCGTAGCAAAGCCCCGCGCGGTTGTAGTGCATGGCGGCGGTCACGCGGTTTCCGGCCTCCGCCGCGGCGACGGCTTTCTTCTCCTGAAGGGCCGCCTGCTTTCCCCACAGGAGAGGGATGGAGCGCCTGCCCGAAACCCTGGAATAGACCGCCTGGAGGTCCTGATGCCGAAAACCCCTCTCGTAGCGCGTGCCCATGATGCCGGGGTGGAGAACGTCCTCGTTCTCGGAGAGCTTGAGAAAATTGTCGAAAATCCAGTTCTGGTTCGCGCGGGACGCCTGTCGTCTCATGCCGCCACCTTCTCCTTTTCCTGCGCGGCGGGAGGGGCGCGAGCCGCCTCTCCCGCCGCTTTGGGGTCGGAAACGCCGTCAGCGCGCTATATTCCGGTCGGGAAGCGCTCAGGTCAACCGCCTCGGGCGATCTCCGGCAATCCGGCGTTCGGACGCTCGCGTTGACGAGCCCGCGCGTCTCATGTAGATTCAGGCGTCCATTTTCCGCGGGCGGCGTCGGCGTCGAACTTCCCTGTTGTTCGACGGGACGCACTCACCCGACATTTCCTCTTTTCAGAACAAGGGGTTGAGCAATGACAGTGGAATCGAGCAACAGTGAAACAATCGTCCTTCACGCCGGATACCGCAAGGACGACGCCACGAACGCCGTGGCCGTGCCGATTTACCAGACCTCCTCCTACCAGTTCGACAACACGGATCACGCGGCCAATCTTTTCGCGCTGAAGGAGCTGGGCAACATCTACACCCGCATCATGAACCCCACGAACGACGTGCTGGAGAAGCGGCTGGCCGCGCTGGAAGGGGGCGTGGGCGCCCTCGCCGTCTCCTCTGGGCAGTCGGCCTCGATGATGGCCGTGATGAACGTCGCGCGCGCCGGCGACAACATCGTGAGTTCGACGGATCTCTACGGCGGCACCTGGAACCTGTTCGCCAATCAACTGGCGGACGTCGGCATCGAGTGCCGCTTCGTGGGTCCGGAAGATCCCGAAAATTTCGCCAGGGCGACCGACGACAAGACGCGCGCCTACTACGCCGAGACGCTGCCGAACCCGAAACTGCACGTTTTCCCGATCGGGGAAGTCGCCGACATCGGGCGCCCGATGGGGATTCCCCTCATCATGGACAACACGGCGGCGCACGGCCTCTGCAAGCCCTTCGAGCACGGCGCGGCCGTCATCGCCTCCTCGTGCACGAAATACATCGGCGGGCACGGCAACTCCATCGGCGGCGTCATCATCGACAGCGGAAACTTCGACTGGGAGGCGCATCCCGGGAGACAGCCCTACCTGAGCCAGCCCGACCCGAGCTATCACGGCGCCGTGTGGACGGAGGCCGTCAAGCCGCTCGGCCCCATCGCCTACATCATCAAGGCGCGCGTCACGGTCCTGCGCGACTCCGGCCAGGCGATGAGCCCCTTCAACGCCTTTCTGTTCCTCCAGGGGCTGGAAACCCTGCCCCTGCGCATGGAGCGCCACTGCGAGAACGCGCGGAAGGCCGCGGACTTCCTGAAAGATCATCCCAAGGTGAACTCGACGATTTACCCGGGTCTCATGGACGGGGAATTCAGGCGCCGCGCCGACGCATACCTCAAGGGCGGCCACGGCGGCCTGTGCGGCATCGATCTCAAGGGCGGGAACGAGGCTGGCCGGAATTTCATCAACGAGCTCAAGATGTTCTACCACGTGGCGAACATCGGCGATTCGAGGAGTCTGGCGATTCACCCGGCGAGCACCACGCACTCCCAGCTCAGCCCGGAGGAGCAGGAGAAAACGGGCGTGACGCCGGGCTACGTGCGCCTTTCCATCGGCGTCGAGCACATCGACGACATCATCGCCGACCTTTCCCAGGCGCTGGACGCCGCATAGCGACGGACACATAGACGGCGAAGCGAGCGGGCGTCCCCGGATCGGGGGCGCCCGTTTTTCGTCGCGTTCCCGCAAAACCGCGCGTCGGCTTAAAATCGCATGGGGCTCGGTCAACGCGGATTGTGGCGAAATTTCTCCGGACTTATCGGTTCGTCCGCCGGATAGGGAATTACTTGCGACGCTAGATGATATATTCACCGGAACGAATTGAAAAATTGGAAATGGCAGGATGGAAAGCGTATCCTTTTGCCAAAACATAAAGTGTCGGATGAGGTTTTCAGAGCGACGGCGGCGTGGCTGATGAGGCGGCAATCCCCATTGCGCAGGGGCTATATCGGATTTTTCAAGGAGGATTACGCCTTATTCGTTGCGGTCAATCCCCACCGCACAGGGGCCTATATCCAATTCCTCATTGAGTGCATGTATTCTTTAGTTGCGGTCAATCCCCACCGCACAGGGGCCTATATCCCCGATTTTACCGGAACGGAAGCCGAAGCGTTGCGGTCAATCCCCACCGCACAGGGGCCTATATCCCGTTTCAGATAGAGCATTGTTTTCATTCGTAGTCCAGTGTTTTTCTCCGATATGGAACAATCTTTCCTCTCGGACTATTGCGTGGTTTCCGCTGATTTTTCAGCCCGTTGTTGAGCGCGCCGCTGCGCTCTCGTGGGTTTTCTCTCCTTCACGCGGCCTTCGCCTTCCATGGCTCTTATGGCGAGATTCATCGCCCCGTTCTCGTCCCGGTCGTGCTTCATTCCGCACTTCGGGCACGTCCACTTCAATCCGGGGTCAGCCTCGTTCTGGTAATCGCATTTCGGGGCGGAGCATTTCCTTGTCGTATATGCCGGATTTACGTGGAGGACGCGAACTCCCTCTCGTTCCGCGCAATTCACTACGGCGCTGATAAAAACGCCCGGAGCCGCGTCAAAAAGCTGCCGTCGGGATTTTTTCGCATGATCGCCGCCCTTCTTTTCCTTGTCCCTGAATTCAGGGAGCATGTTTCCATCCTCGATTCCTATGGGCAGGCGTTCCGCTTTGGCTTTGTCCACGATTTTTTTCGCCTTTTCGCGATAACGGTAGTCGCGCTGTCCGATGAGTCATTTTCGCCGATAGTGCATTTCATGGTATCGGCCTTCCCATGAGCTCGCCCATCTCGCTATCGCGTCGCGAGCGGCGCTCTCGTTTTCCGCCAGCGCGTCTGGTCTCCGGCGAATGGAGAGAACAAGACTGTAAACCCTCTCGAAACTGACGGTGCGCTTCGGGTGCTCCGCGTTGCGGACGATGGCGCGGATGATTTTATAGAATGAATCTTCTTCGTTCGCATCGGCCCATGCTTTCGTGTTCCTGAGCAATGGCCCGACTTCGGCGCCAAAAGCGACCGCGCTCTCGTCAAGATCGGACATCAAATCGTTCACGCGCTTGGTGGCGTCTCTCCATTTTTCGGTGATGGTGATGTGCGGCTCATCGGGCAGGACAGGTTCAAATTCGGGCTTGGGTTCGGATTCTCCGGCTTCGCGCCTTATGGCGACGGTCGCCGTTCGCAACTCCCCCTCGATTTCTTTCCAGCCGATGTCGATCCCGATGCCCGCGCGCGAAGAGGGGACGATGCCGGCGGGTGCATCGGCTTCGACGAAAAAGCAGACGTGATATTTGAACTTGTCCTGTCCGATGCGCCGGCGAACGAGTTGCGCGTTCTTGATGAGGGCGCCCTCCGGGATGGGCCGGTGCAGGATCAGATCAAAATGGCAATATGCGTCCGATTTTCCCGTTCCTTTTTTCGTGGCGAGTTTGAGGCGGGCGCGGCGAATCTGAATCTCTTCTCCATTTCTCTTCTCCCGCCGCCGCTTCTTCCACCGCCCCGTCAGCTTTTCCAGTTCCTGCTCCGCTTCCTCCTTCGTCAGGTTCTTGTCCGGAATCTTGCGCCGCTCTTGCTCCAAAGCCTCCCGCTCATCAAGAATGACGAAAGCGCGCCCGTCATTTTCTTTCCTTTTGCAGAGTTCCTCGAAGAAAACGCCATCAGTGGTTTGGTTTTTCCAGGTTCGACTAAAGCGGTAATGGAAATAACCTGATTTTCTTCTGTGGAAAGCGTGAAAGTTCAGATTGTAATCGCCGGCGATTTCTCCCGCGCTTTTCTTCCTCAAAGCGCTGAAAAACTCGCCGCGCGATGTCCGGAATTTTTCGAGAATATCTTCGGCCGTTTTGCTCATCAGTTTGCACTTGGATACTTTGTGCGCCTCGCGCAAGCGTCGTTCGGTCTCCTTCCTTTGTTCCCTTTCCCGGTTGGCGAGTTTCGCGTCTTGCTTGATGAGCTTGTTGGCCTCCTTGCGTGGTTCCTTGAGGTCTTCCCAGAGTTTTTTGCGCTCGGCAATGAGAGCCTCCGGCGGCTCCTCGCCTTTGCGCCTTGTCTCGTCGATAGAGCGTCCGATGATTTCCAGCCTCTCGTCGAGTTTCCGAAAGGCCAGACTGGCCTCGCGCCGCAGGGATTCATAGGCCGCGAGGCTTTCTTCGTGGATTTCGACCAGATTGTTCCACAGCCGGTTGGCTCGCCGGAGTTCATTGACTCCCTCGGCGGGGAACGGCTCGACGGGAACCGCGCCGTATTTCATCACGAATTTTCTGGGTTCTCGCGTCTCCATTTACCTCTCATCAACCAAAAACATGGTCGGGGCGAGAGGATTTGAACCTCCGGCCTCCTGCTCCCGAAGCAGGCGCGCTACCAAGCTGCGCTACGCCCCGACGCGGCGGGATGGCGTCGCTTCTACGCTTTCTCCCACCCGTACTTGCCCACGAGCTTCACGAAAACGCAGTCCACCAGCTCCTCCGGCGCGAGCAGCTCTCCCGTCTTCGACGCGCGGCGCCGCACGAGCGTCTGCTTCTCCCCTTCCCCGATGGGCATGACGATGCGGCCGCCGGGAGCGAGCTGCCCGGCCCACGGCGACGGAACGCGGGGCGCCGACGCCGCGCTGACGATGACGTCGAAAGGCGCCTCCTCCGGCCAGCCGCATGTCCCGTCCGCCGTCCAGAGCATGTAATTCGTCAGGCCGAGAGAATCAAGGCGCTCCCTGGCTCTCTCCGAGAGCTCGGGCACCCTTTCAATCGCGCGGACGGCGCCCGAGAGCCTCGCCAGAAGCGCGGTAAGGTAGCCCGAACCCGCCCCGATCTCAAGCACCTTCTCCCCGCCCCTCAGCTCGAGGGCCTCCAGGGTGGCGGCCACCATGTAGGGCTGGGAGATCGTCTGTCCGCGCCCGATGGGCAGCGCCTTGTCGGCGTAGGCGGTCTCCTGAAAGATGTCGGGCGCGAAGTGGTGCCGCGGCACTTCGCGCAACGCGGCGATCACGCGGGCGTCCCTGACGCCCCGGGCGACGATCTGCTTCTCCACCATCCGCTCGCGCGCGCGGCGCCAGCGGCTGCGCTCGTCCCCTTTCCCGTTTAGCGAAATCGCCAATCTTCGAGCCCTTTCATCGCGTCATAATCCGTCATATCCAGTCTGAGGGGCGTAATGGAGACCTCGCGCCCGGAAATCGCCTCGAAGTCGGTGTCGGGTTCGTTCTCCCACTTGAGGCTGTTTCCTCCAATCCAGTAATACTCGCGGCCGCGCGGATCGAGCTTCTCCACGATGGGCTCCTCATAAACGCGCTTGCCCTGGCGGGTGACTCGCTCTCCCCGGCATTGGTCCGGTGAAACGTTCGGGATGTTGATGTTCAGCAGAACGCCCGGCGCCAGCCCCCGGGATAATACTTCCCCCGCGCTGGCGCGCGCAACTTTTTTCGCCAGTTCATAGCGCGGCGCCTCCCCTTCCTCGTGAGCGAGGGAGAGCGCCGCCGCCGGAAGCCCCAGAATCGTGGCCTCCATCGCGGCGGCCACGGTGCCCGAATAGGTGATGTCGTCGCCCAGGTTTCCGCCCCGGTTGATGCCCGAGAGAAGGATGTCCGGCCGTCGGTTTTTCAAAAGACCATTCAGCGCCAGGTTGACGCAATCGGTGGGGGTCCCGTCCACGGCGAACCAGTCTTTCTTCACCTCGGCGACGCGCAGCGGACGATGCAGGCTCAGGGAATGCCCCGCCGCGCTCTGCTCCCTGTCGGGGGCGACGACAACGAGTTCCCCCAGCGGAGCGAGCGCCGCGTGCAGGGCGCGCAGGCCCTCCGAGTCGATGCCGTCGTCGTTGCAGAGCATTATTCGAGCCATCGGCGTTTCAGTGCGCCTTGCGGGGCGAGCGTTGTCGGGGGCGATTATGGCGCGGCCCCCGCCGGAAAATCAATCGGCGCGGGCGTTGAGGAGCGGAATGCGCGCGAGGCGAGGACGAAAAGCATCGGGGCGAGCCGCCGGCGGCAGGCTCTTCCGCCGCGCCGCGGGCGGGCGCAAACGGCCGCCCGCGAGAAAGAAGCGGCTTGATGAAGCCTGTTATGAAGCTGATGAAGGCCGCGCTTGCTTTCAGAGGCTTGAAAGATTAAAAATTCGGGACGCATGAATTTCAAGGAGCGCGCATGAGCGAAGATTCCCCTTCCGGGAAAGCGGCGCCCAGAACGTTTCATTTCGATACGAACGCCCTTCACGCGGGCGCGCGGCCGGACGCTGTCACCGGCGCGCGGGCGGTTCCGATCTACCAATCCTCCTCCTTCGTCTTCGACGACGACAAGCACGCGGCGGGGCTCTTCGCGCTCCAGGACTATGGATACATCTACTCGCGCATCGGAAACCCCACCACGAGCGCCTTCGAGGAGCGCATCGCCACCCTGGAGGGAGGCGTCGGCGCGCTGGCGACGGCTTCCGGTCAGGCCGCGCAGTTCATCGCGCTCCTCACCATGATGGATCCGGGAGCCGAAATCGTATCCTCCGCCTCCCTCTACGGAGGCACCTACGCGCAATTCGACATTACGCTCAGAAAGCTCGGCATCGACACGGTGTTCGTCGATCCGTCGCGGCCCGAGAACTTCCGGGCCGCCGTCACGGAGAAGACGCGCGCCATCTATTGCGAGACGATAGGGAATCCGCGCACGAACGTCGCCGATCTGGAAAGCCTGGCGAGCGTCGCGGAAGAAGCGGGCGCGCCGCTCGTGGTGGACAACACCTTCGCCACCCCGCGCCTTTGCCGTCCCATCGAGTGGGGGGCGGACGTCGTTCTTCATTCGACCACGAAATTCATCGGCGGGCACGGAACGAGCATCGGCGGCGTCATCGTGGATTCGGGCCGCTTCGACTGGGCCAACGGAAAATATCCGGGCATGATCGACCCCTCGCCGGGCTATCACGGACTGCGGTTTTTTGAAACCTTCGGCGAGTATGGCTTCCTCATGAAGGCGCGCGCCGAGAGTCTGCGCGACATCGGCCCGTGTCCGAGTCCCTTCAACGGGTTTTTGTTTCTCCAGGGGCTGGAAACCCTGAGCCTGCGGATGCGCCGCCACTGCGAGAACGCGCAGCGGGTGGCCGAGCATCTCTCCGAAGATTCGCGGACGAGTTTCGTCAGCTACCCCGGTCTGGCCGACAGCCCCGAGAACGAAAAGGCGCGAAAATATCTGCCGGACGGACAGGGCGCCGTTTTTTCGTTCGGCGTCCGGGGCGGGTTTGACGCGGCCGTTCGCTTCATCAACGCCCTCCAGCTGCACAGCCATCTGGCGAACGTCGGAGACGCCAAAAGCCTCGTCATCCATCCCGCCTCCACGACGCACGCCCAGTTGAGCGAAGCGGACATGAGGGCGGGGAACATCACGCCGGACCTCGTCCGGATATCGGTGGGACTCGAACACATTGATGATATCCTGTGGGACCTGGATCAGGCGCTGGATGCGGCGACGCGGGGCTCGTGATGGATTTTCCGGAATATCAAAATCCTTGCGCGATTCGCCATATCCTGCGGAACCACCGCCGCGTGGCGATGGCGGGACTGTCGGCGAATGAAGCGAGGCCAAGCTATTTCGTGGGCTATTACCTCCAAAGAATGGGGTTTCAGATCATTCCCGTGAACCCTCGATATGAGCGGATACTGGGCGAAAAATCCTATCCTGACGTTGAATCCATACCCGAGCCGCCGGACGTGGTGGACGTCTTCCGCAGGCCGGAGGAGATTTCAGGCGTGGTGGATGAGGCGATCGCCGTCGGCGCGAAATCCCTCTGGCTGCAATTCGGCGTGGTGAACGAGGCGGAAGCCCGGCGCGCCAAAGCCCGGGGGCTTCTCGTCGTCATGGACAGGTGCATGAAGATTGAACACGGACGATTGAGGGGCGGCCTGCACTCGGCGGGGATGAGCACCGGCGTCATCACGACGCGCCGAAGCCCTCCCCTTTAGCCGGGCGTTCATGGCGCGCTGCCTCTCGCGCCGCGTCGGGCCGCTTGCAAATCCTCGGAATATCCTTTAGAAAAAATGATCGCAGGCTTTTGGGAACTCGTCGCTTCCGCAAGAGAAAGCATGAAAAGACTCAAAATCCTGATCCTCGGCGTTCCTCTCCTTCCCGTATGGATGGCTTCGTTCGCTCAGGCGGAAAACGGACTCCTCGTCCATACGCGGGCGCTATCCGGCCGGCCCCACGTCGTTCTCGCGCGCGGAGAAAGAATTTCTCTGGAGGGGGGACGATCAATGCGGCCTGGCGATCGCATCATCACCAGCGGAAGCTCCCGGGCGCTGATTCATTTTTCGCAGCGGCCGGGCTGCCTGCTTGCGCTCGAACTGGAGCCGAACAGCTCGTTCAAACTGATGAGTCGGAAGCCGGACGGCGCGTATTTCGCCAAACTCGACAGAGGCGTCATGAAATGCCGGAGTTCTTCCTGCGGCCTGAGCCTGAGCGTCGCGACGCCGACGGGAATGCTGAGCGGCAAGGACGCCATGTTCACTCTCCAGGCCTATCGTCATTCAACCACCGTGACGCTGGCGCGCGGGCGGATGCGCCTGCTCGTCAGCGGTCAGGCTTTTTCGCTCCGCGAGATGACGCGCACCACCGTCTCGAAAACGGGGGAGCATCGAATCGCCACGATGCGCGGCGGCGATTTTCGAATATACCCTCCCCGCATCGCCTCCCCTCCCGCCGCGCTTTCCCCCGTTTCAATCAATCGATCGGACATTTCCCCAGCCGCAGCGACCCGAAGGCCTTGACGAAAACCGCGCTTAAGTCTTACTACATGGTTTGCAGCGTTTCTTCCGCTGAAGGTCCGGTGCGGCTTCACCAGTCGCCAGCGCGTCGGAACATTGGACGCGGGCGTTTCTTTCGGTCGGGGCGTAGCGCAGCCTGGTAGCGCACCTGAATGGGGTTCAGGGGGTCGGAGGTTCAAATCCTCTCGCCCCGACCATTTCGTCTTTTGCCGACAGGCGAATCGCGCATCCCGGGAGGAGGCGGATGGAGATCGGCTTCATTGGCCTGGGGAGAATGGGCGGCGAGATTTGCGCTCATCTCATTCGGGCGGACCATGCGGTGACCGCCTATGACGTTCGGGAAGAAGCCACCCGGGAGGCGGAGAAAAAGGGCGCGCGCGCCGGGCGCAGTCCGGCGGAAGTGGCCTCCCGCTCCGAGGTCGTTTTCACTTCCCTGCCCCATCCAAAGGCGTCGCGCGAGGTCATTCTCGGCGAAGAAGGAATCCTGACGGGGGTGCGGGAAGGCGCGCTCCTGGCGGAGACGAGCACCGTCTCCCCCGCCCTCATCAAGGAACTGGCTCCCGAGGTGAAAGCGCGCGGCGCCGAGTTGCTGGACGCCGCCGTAAGCGGCGGCGTCCAGGGGGCGCAGGCGGGTTCCCTCACGCTGATGGTGGGCGGCGGCGAGGCGGGCTTCGAGAGGCTCAAACCCCTGCTCGCGCATTTTGGAAAAAACGTATTTCATTGCGGCCCATCAGGCATGGGCATGCTGTTCAAGGTCGTGAACAACATGCTCTCCCACGTGAACCTCGCGGCATTGACGGAGGCCATGGCGCTGGGCGTCGCGGCGGGGGCCGACCCCGATCTGCTCTGCGAGGTCATCGGCGTCAGTTCGGGACGCAGCCGCCAGGTTGAGGACAGGCTGAAAAAGCACATCCTGCCGGGAGAATTCACCCCCGGGATGACGACCGATCTGGCGACGAAGGATTCCGACTTGTGCCTCGAGCTGGCGCGCGAGCTGCGGGTTCCCACCTTCATCGCCAGCGCGGCGCATCACGTCTATGAAATGGCGATCCAAAAAGGATACGGAGCGGAGGAATACGCTTCACTCATCAAACTTTGGGAAGAATGGCTGGGCATCGAGGTGCGCTCCCGCAAAGAAAAACAAGGCGCCTCCGACGGCGTTGTTGAATGACGCCTGGCTCTCCCCGCTCGCGGATGCGAGGAGCTTCGCCCGAAGCAGGTCTTGGGAGGAGCATATTCGAGAGAGCCTCGGCTCGCCGCCTCCCCCCTCGCCTGAATGGAGAACGCCTTGATGAGTCCTGCGGAAATGTTCGATGAGGCCTTTCGAGCGGCCTTCGAGGACAGAAGAAACCTGATCGCTTTTCTCGAGGGAATCGACGCCGGACACGTGGATTGGCGCCCTCCCGACGGCGAATGGTCCTTGCGCGAGAACCTCGAACACATCGTTTTGACGGACAACTATTTCGCGCGCTTCATCGAGAAGCGGCTGGCGGAGGCGGTCGAGTCGGGAACGTGGGACACCGCGCCGGAGACCCCGCAGAAAATGAGCCGCGAGGCGCTCAGACGCCGGGAACAGGGCGCGGTTCCGGCGCCCGATTTTCTCCTCCCCGGTGGCGAGGGCGAGTTCGGGGAGATGACAGCGACCCTCATGCCCAAGCGAGAAGAGATTCATCGCATGATGCTTCCCCACCGGGACACCGATATGAGCCGCTATGTACACGCGCATTTTCGCTATGGCGATCTCAACATCTATGATCGCATCGTCTATTCGGGAACGCACGACTACCTGCACCAGGATCAGATGGCGCGCGTTATCGGCGCGCCGGGCTACCCGGGAAGCGGATGACTGATCCGGCGCGTCGCCTCGCGTAGAACCTTTCCATGGGCCATTGGACGATAACGGCGCTTCGGGAGGCCTACCGAAGCGGAGAAGTCTCGCCGGTCGAAATCGTCGATGCCGCGCTCGTCCGAATCAAGCGATGGAACCTGCACCTGAGAGCCTATCTGCAAGTCGGCGAGAAGCAGGCGCGCAAGGCGGCGCGTGAATCGGAGCGCCGATTTCGCTTCGGCGATGAGCGCGGCCCGCTCGACGGCGTTCCCGTGGCCTACAAGGATCTTTGCCACATCCCCGGGATTCCCACGACCTGCGGAAGCCTGATATTTCGGAACGATCCGCCGCCGGATGCGACGTCGAGCGTCTGGAGACGCCTCGAGAACGCAGGCGCCGTCAACATGGGAAAGCTCAACATGGCGGAACTCGCCATGGGGCCGACGGGCCGCAACATGCACTTCGGAGATCCCCAGAATCCCTGGAAACGGGGGCACGTTACGGGAGGCTCCAGCAGCGGCTCCGCGTGCGCCGTCGCAGCAGGTCTGGCGCTGGCCGCGATTGGATCGGACACGGGCGGCTCCATCCGCGTGCCGGCGGCGCTTTGCGGAGTCGTGGGTCTCAAGCCCACGAACGGCCGCGTGAGCAGGCATGGAGCCATACCGCTCTCCTGGACGCTCGACTCCTTCGGCCCGCTCACGCGAACGGCGGCGGACAACGCGCTGGTTCTGTCCGTCATCGCGGGGGCCGACCCTCTGGATTCGGGCTCGAGCGCGCGCCCCGTCCCTGATTACGCCCGGTCGCAGAGCGAAAGCATCGAAGGCGTTCGGGTGGGCGCGCTGGCCGATGACGATCTCTCCGGCGTCTCCGTGGAAATGCGAGCGGCTTACGCGGAGGCGCGCCAGGCGCTGGAGCGGCGCGGCGCGCGCGTCGAGCGGATGAATCCTCCTTGCGCCAGGGAGCTCGAGGAACTCGCCAACGCGATTTTCAAATACGAGGCCCTGAAGCTTCATGGCGAGCGGCTGCAAAGGCGCAAAGAGGAAGTGACGCCCGAGGTGATGGCGCGCCTCGAAGCCGGTCGGGGAATCAGCGAGGCCCATTACCGCGCCGCGCTCGCCAGGCGCGACGCCTTGATTCATCACTACAAAACCGGGGTATTCTCCGCCGTGGACGCCTTGCTCTCGCCGACCACGCCCGCGCCCGCGCCCTCTCACGCAGAGGCGAGAACGGACGCAGAGAGGCTGATTTCGGATTTGACGCGCTTCACGCGCTGGGTCAACGTCATCGGCGCGCCCGCGATATCGCTTCCCCGGGGTTTTTCAAAAGACGGTCTCCCGCTCTCGGTTCAGCTGGTCGGCCCGGATTTCAGCGAAAGCGCGCTGTATAAAATCGCCAGCGCCCTGGAGGAAGAAAGCGGCGGTGGGCGGGCGTTTCCTGATTTCGCCTCTTTTGACGAATCTTCCGGCGCGCCGTGAGGTTTGACGCCGCTCTCATCCTTGGGCGCAAGTTGTTCAGTTAAGACCGGGCTGATAGTTGGAAGAGGTCCATGCGAGGGAAACCTGTCGGGCCGAAGCGAATGACGAGTCCCGAAACTTGACGAAGCCCTCTTGCTCCAATGGAGAGAAGAATGCCGAACTTCGACCCGGCCAATTTTTCCGCTCTCTTTCGGGACAAGCGGGATAATCTTTACAACCAAACGACGGAACTCACCCAAACAATCGCCGCTATCAACGAAAAAGACCTTTGAGGGGAATATCAAAGATTGTGCGCCTGCGCGCCGCGCCGATACGGGCAAGCTTTACTTTGTCGGGCATGACGGACAAATTTCGTCGCCGGGCGGCGGCAGGAACAGCAATCAGTTTGAGGAACACCTGGCGATCGCGCTCTGGAATCTGAAAGAGGCTTGGCCGCATCCCGGCGGTGGTTCGTTTCGTTTGCTTCATTACCAGTTTCCCTTGAAGGCGAAACAGGCGGACAAGGGCATTGGCAAGGTCGACTTGCGCGACGCAACTGACCAAGGACGCCTGATCGGGATCGAGCTGAAAGTGAAGCCTGAGAAAAGGTCTGGGGGATCCGACGCGCGCGGTGACACTCCGCTTAGGGCTTTGATGGAAGGCCTCCGCTACGCCGCCATCGTGGAGGCCAATCTGGATGTGAAGGCTCGCGAAGCCGGGGCTATCGGCTACGGAGCAGGCGGCAGAAAGCCGACGCTGGGACGCAAACCATATCTCCACTCCATCCGACTCGCAACGAAGAGTCGCTCCGCATGACCCTCGTCTGCATCGCCCCTCAAAGACATCCAGCTTGCGGTAAGAAATCAAACTGACCAGACTGAAAAGCGCAAACCAGAAAAAGTTAGTTGCGCATTTGTTCTGGTATTGATGTTCTCCTTGCCCGTTCTATTTATGTTGAGTTTCTCTCTTCTGGGAAATTAACGTAGATACCTTTCATTTTTTTCAGTGCACTTCGAGAAAAATAGCGCAAATATGCGACGAATACGCGCAAAATAACGCGAAAACAAGGACAAATTACAGAGCTGGTCCGCGCATCGGGCAAGGCGGGAAATCCCAGTTCATTTCAACTTCAGGAATGGATAGCTAAGCAGTTGATTTTTATGAAGATAAGCTTCTCTGATAAATACAAAATAAGCAGAAGGAGCATTCGGCCCGCAACTTTTCCCGGAACGTCACGGGCGAGAGGGCCTCACGAGGCGTTCTCTTCTTTCTTCTCTTCCTTCTCCCAACTTTTCAATGACTTGGGGAGCTTTTCCTCATTGAATTTCTTCTTCATGCGGTAAATCTTCCCGTCCGCCTCCACATACAAAAATTCCGATCCTTCCTTCCCCGCGAACTTGAATGGCCCCCATTTTTCATGGCGGATGTCCTTGCCTGAAAGCTCAACGATGAAGTTCTTGAAATCCGGCGCCTCGCCCGGCTCCGCCTCTCCTTCCTTTTCAAAATCTCCGAGAGCGCCAATGAGGTCCTCCACGTTGCCGGATTCAGCCTCTTTGCCCTTTGGAGAAAGAAATCGCCATTTCTCGCCAAAGCGCTCAAGTTCCATGGAGGATTCATCAGGGAATCGAGCCGCAATTTCCGTTATTTCCTCATCTTTTCCATAAAGCAACAAGCGCCGCTCGCTCAGGAAATAAGGGGATTTCGTGATCTTGTCATAATCTTCTTTCTTGATGGCGAATATACGCTCCTGCCCCTGGATGCGGCCGTACGCCCTGTTCCTGTCTTTCAGGAATTTCCCGATGATGAAGGCTTTTTTCTCGACCGGCCCCTCTTCGTTCTTTTTGACCCACAGGGTGTAGTGAAGCGGAGCGCCTTCGTCTTCCTCTCTCGCCAGGGCGTATTGCGACAAGTCCTTTCCGGGGGCGTCCACATATTCAATCGAGTTGATCCACTTGATATCCCATAAGAGATCATCCACGTGCTTGTGCCGACCAATAAGCTTTTCTTGCTTGCCATTCACCGTGGTGAGGTGGAGGTTCCATTTCTTTTTCGCCTTGCGAAGGATGTCGAGTTTTTGGGACTTCGACTCAATCAGCAGGCGGGTAATGTGGTCTACATCATAATCTATAACGCTTTTATGCCTGAGGGAGAATGCCGACTTGGGCAGTTCCTTGAAGGTCTTCTCGTTAATCAGCATCACGGGACCGCCCGAAAGCCTCCTGGCGTAATAATAAATTTTCGGCTTTTTCCCGGAGCTTCCAGCCTCAGGAGCTTCCACTTTCCTGTTTCCCAGAATCACCCCGTCTTCCGCTCTTTCGTTATCGGCGGTGAAGATATGCACGGCAATGCGCGGCTTATCCAAACCATAGAGGGCGAGATTTTCGGGTTTTTCTTCAACGAATTTTTGAACTTTGTCCCACCTCAGCGTAGATACGATGCCTTCGGAATCGATGGCGTCGGCCCTGTCCTTGATGGGCTTCGACAACTCCCATTCATCCTTGTTTTTTCGCACGACGGCGAAGTCCCCTACTCCTTGAAGCTCGACGACTACCTTGCTCGCGCGTTCCGGCATGATGGGGACAATCGCCCTGTCCCGAATGCTGAATACCGTTTTATCGAATTTACCGATATCGGAAAGTCGAAGGGTAAAAATTTCGGGCATTTTCGACAATGCCGCATAACGAAACTCGCGCGTGGGAGTCCGGTCGCCAATGTGAACGGTAACGTCATCCTTGTCTTTCAGACCAAACGTGATTTTCATCCTGGGCTTGTCGATTCCAAATTCCGAAAGGTCTTTTACGCTTCCAATCCGCCGACGCTCCCTAAGTTCGGCCGCGGCTTTCAGAAGTTTTTCAGCCTCTTCCTCATCGACAACGGCGTCTACCGGACGGACGAAGCGCCACCCTTTCTCCGTTCGAATAATCTGATAGGGTTCCTCCTCTCTCGACACGTCAATGCGTATCAGCGTTTTTTCATCAATTCCTTTTAGGAGTTTGACCGTCCGCTCTTTCTCGGCTTTTTTCTCGGCGGCCCATTTCACGTCATAGAGGTAATAGGCGCCGCCAACGAGTACCAGTACCAGAAGAAGCAGGAGGTTTTTCTTGGGGTTCACCGCAGTTGCCTTCTCCTGACGTAAACGGCGGCTCCGGCGAGGATGATGAGCAGGGGCATCACCCAGACGGTGAACAGGTGAACGAACCTGCCCTCTCCTCCGGCCAGCACGAGAGGCTCGCCCACGCGGCTTTTGGGGCGAATGGTGATCAAGTCTTTTTCGCCGCCAAGCCAGTTTACGGCGTTGAACGCGAGATTCGCGTTGCCCTGGGCGCCGATGAAGGCGTCGCTCGCAAAATCGGCATCCCCGAATACAACGATTTTGGCCTCGTTCTTTTCGCCGCTTTTCTTGCCGGGCGTGGTCGTTTTTGCATTTTCTCGCGAGCCATGCCCTTGAGAGAGTTTATACAGGTCCAGCGTAACGGTGACGGCGGCGCCGACGGGGACGGGGCCTTCTTTTTTTGTTTTCGGATCAAAGGAGAGTTCACCGTCTTTGAGGGATACGCTCTCGACGGTGAAGCTCCCCTGGCCCGTTTTCACCAAATCCTCGGAATGCAGCCCCGCTTTGGGCTTCCCTACAGCGGACACATGCCGCGCGGTGGGAAACACCGTCGCCAGCCCTTTCAGTCGCTTGGTGATGTCGTGCAATCCATAGTTCACGGCGAACGGGGTGATTTCATTCCCACCGGCCAATGCGAAGCGCACTGACTGCGGGTCAATGACGAAGGATGCGGGAATCTTGAACCCGTATCTTTCCAAGAGCGCGGTCAGGCGTCCCCGCTCCATATCAGGCTCCAGGAACACGAGAAGCTTTCCGCCGGATTTTATGTAATCGTCGATATATCCAGCCTCCACTTCTTCGAGGTCTTTTCTGGGAGCCGCGACAATAAGCAGGTTGGTATTTTCGGGGACGCCTTTTTTCCTCAACAGAAGAAGCTCGTCCACCTGGTAGTTGTCATCTCTCATTCCGACGGCCAGCGCTTTCATCACCTCGCGTCCTTGCCCGGAGAAGAGGCGCTCGCCATGCCCCGTGAGGTAGTAGACCCGTTTCTGTTCGGTTTGAATCGTTTTCAATATGGCATTGGCGACGGCGTTTTCCGAGAGATCGAAAATCTTTTCCGAGCGAAACGTCTTTTTATTCTCTTTCTCTCCGGAGGCTGATTCATTCTGTTTCTCGATTTCTTCTTTGCTGAAATGGTGAATCACGACCAGCGTCCCGTAAGCGTCTACATCGTATTTTCTGGCGGTCCGTGGGGAGGCGTCCAGGTCCAGGAAGCGAAAAGAGACTTGTTTCGATGCCTGTGCGTATTGCTCCAATATCTCCTTGACCGCGGGCTGTTCGAGTTTCCGGGTAAAAGCGATAATCTCGATGCGCCTTTTTTCTCTGTCCAGTCTGCTCAGCAGGTTTCTGGTTTTCCCGGAAAGACTGAAAAAATTTCCCGGCGTGACGTCCCACCGCTTGAAGTGCTTTACGCTCACAAGTTCAACGACAACCAAAATGGCCGCAACCACGACAATCATCAGGGCGACCTGCAGGCCCGTTCGCGTGGACTGCAACCTCATGCCGCCTTGAAGTTTGAGGCGAGAAATCCAGACTGTATATCCAAAGCAGGCTATCCCCAGAGCGATGGTGGCGTAAGCCCATCTGGGAGGTGGAGAAAACTGGTCAGCGCCGGCCCAACCGGAGATGCCGATCAGCAGCAAGACGGCGGAAGCGATGAAGAAATAAAGATCTCTGCTTTCCCATCCCCGGCCCTCTCCACCGGCAACGTTCAAGAGAGTCGAGCGCCCTGCCGTTTCTTTCGTCGTCGAGACGACTTCTTTCCATCTATAGTATTCAAGTGATCTGAACACCAAGAAACCGCATAATATATTGATGTTCACGAGGTAAATAATATCCCGGGTATCAAGAACTCCCCGTATGAAATTCCGCAGGTGCATTCCCACTGAGAGATGTCTGAGAATCTCAGCTACTGTGGCGCTGGCCGACGCCGCGAGGAAATCCATCAGAAAAGTCGCGAGAAGCACCATGAAAGCGACCATCGCCGCGACTATCTGATTCGAAGTCCATGAACTGGCCAGCAAGCCCACGGAGAGGAAGGCCGCGCCCGTCAACAGCATTCCAAGATAGGCGGAGAATATGACACCCCACTCCACCTTGACGAAAGCGCCGAGGATGATCGGATAGATGAGCGTGATCGCCAGCATCACCAGATAGACGGATAAAACGGAGAGATATTTTCCGGCGAACATCTGGCCGCTGCGCAGCGGAAAGGTAAGCATCAACTCCATCGTGCCTTGTTTCTTCTCTTCGCTGAACAAGCGCATCGTAAGCAACGGCGCAACGAACAAGAGGATGACGGTGACGCTGGAGAATACCGGCTCGAGTACCGAGGAAGTAGGCGTGATGTTGTATTGCGCCGCTGCTTGGGGGTTTCTTGCCAGCTGCATTGAAACGGCGGCATAGGTCAGGAATGCACCAGAATAGAATATGCCCATCAATACCGTCCATGCCGCAAGAATCACGTAGGCGATGGGTGAGAAGAAAAACGAGGTGAGCTCTCGGCGGCAAATCCAATAGGCGTTAAGCATTCGCCTCTTCCTTATCAACGTGCTTGGATTCGCCGCTGACGATGCGAACGAAAATATCTTCAAGCGTCAGCCTTATCTGACGGATTTCGGTGAGTTTCCCTTGTGCCGCGGATACGGCGGCCACCAAATCGGAGCGGATATCATCCCCGCCTTTCGCGTGAACCTCGAAATGGGCCTCTTCTCTTGGGGACGCGCCAAGAAATTCCACGCGCTCCACTCCCGATACCATTCTCATCTTCTCGGACATGGCGTCCGCGCCCCCGATGGCCGAAACGCGGATGGTCGAATCCGCCTGCATATTCGCCGCCAGCGTATCGAGTGCGCCCTCCGCTGCTATTTTGCCTTGATGGACAATGACGACGCGGTCGCAAACCATGTTCACTTCCGGCAGAATATGCGTGCTCAGGATGAGGGTTCGGTTGCCCTTGAGCTCCGAGATCAGGTTTCGGATTTCCACGATCTGGGCCGGGTCGAGACCAGAAGTAGGCTCATCAAGGATCAGGACGGGCGGGTCGTTCACCATGGCCTGCGCCAAGCCGACGCGCTGACGATACCCCTTGGAGAGATGACCGATGATGCGATGGGCGACATCCCCGAGACCGCAACTGCCGATTACCTTCCCGATACCAGCGTCTTTATCGGCGCCGCTCATGCCTTTCATGGACGCCACAAAATTCAAATAGGATTTTACGGTCATTTCAAGGTAGAGCGGATTATTTTCGGGAAGATAGCCCAGACGTTTTTGAACCTCAAGCGGTTCTTCGGAAACGTTGAAGTTCGCCACCCAAGCCGAGCCGGAGTTGGGCGGCATGTAACCCGTCAATACCCGCATCGTCGTGGATTTTCCGGCGCCATTCGGGCCGAGGAATCCCAACACCTCCCCTTCTTCGACGCTAAATGAGATATCCACCACGCCTCGAAGGTTGCCGTAATACTTCGTGAGGTTTTCAACCCTTATCAACGAAAAACCCTCAAAAGAACCTGGCCCGAATCACCTGTCGGCGGTCAGGCCGTTCTTGTCTCCCGACTTATCAAGTTGCCGAGCCGTTTGTTTGATTAAAAGTATCCACGAATTACACGGGCGCCAATTGAAGACAAACATAAAATCCTTTATTTATCAATACGTTGGCACTCTACGATATTGAGCGCTAGAAGGAAAAGTAATTATTCGGCTCTTTTTTGTCAACCAGATTCAAAATAATTCTTTCTCTCCGATGAATACTCAAAATGTTGTGACCGTTAATTTTTCCTTTGCAGATCGCCTCGGATAGCCGCCTTCTTCAAAATAGCGGGAACATCGAGTATCGTCGGCCCATCCAAACGCAATGATATTTCAATCTTTTCTCTCTTTCTCAATAGACGTTCCCTTTCTCCGTCGAAAGCCAGGACTCTATCGTCTGGCGCTTGATAATGAACGCTTTCTCCAATCTTGATCACCTTGTGCTTCTCCACGAGCGTTGAGGCTATCTGCCCGGGTCCGATAGGCGACAAAATGCGGCGTTCGTTTTTCCCCCTTGGGCCCAGCTTCAACCACAGCCCAATGGGTTCGCTCGAGTTGATGGGGCGCAAACTTGCGCCCAATGAAGACAGTCCCAAGCGACCGGGCTCGCTTCTTGTCAATGCGAGGGAATCCACTCGCCCGACATCCCAAATCGCGCGCGATCCGGAGAATGATTCTTTTATGACGGCGATATCCACCAAGGCGCTTTCGGGCTTGTCCCCCATGCTCAGGTGGAGTTTCTTGGTCGCCTTTCTCTCGCTTCCATATACTCTCGGGCGAAGGGCGTACAGACCCGCAGCCATGCCGGCCACGGTTCCCTCCCACCCAAAGGGAAAGGCATTGTTTGTTCCGGTCGATAAAGGGATCAATGGTATTTTTCCGCAACCCTTGGCGACAGCGCGGCACGTGCCATCGCCTCCGAGGACGACGATGCACCGGACGCCCGATTCCCGGAGCTTCCGAGCCGCCTTCGTGGAGTCAGCCGTCTCTCCCCTGGCTTCAATCTCAAAGAGGCTTGCTTCCGCGGTTTTGTTGTCACGTCGGAAACCATCCAGGGCGACGGCTCCCAAGGAGCCGAGGTCGTTGAACATCAATATCTTATCCACACCCAGGGAAACGAGACCCATCATCACTCGGCGAAGCATCAAAACCTTTTCATTGTTGCTGAAAGAACTCGCCAAGGCCACCAGCCTTCGAATGTCCTTGCCTGATTGCGGGTTCGCTATGATGCCGACGCTCGCCACTGTTTTCCTTTCAACTGTTGCTTGAAGAAAGAAGGAGTAGTTTCATATAAAATCGAAGCTACATGGAATCGACGAAAAGGGCGATGCGTCAACCATGCTCCGCCTTTCCGCGTAACGAGGCGAGCCGTCGATATGGAATTCACGCGCCGAAGATCACTGAAAAGAGATGCGCGCGCCATCTTTCGGGCCGGCCTCAGCGCCGTCCATGCCGGTGAAGCCGTTTACCGGTACGTAAAAGTCGAAAAAAGACAAGGCAAGGAAATTCTCGTTTGCGGCAAACAGAAGGTATCCCTTGAAAAAATGGAGCGCATCATTGTCCTGGGGGCGGGAAAGGCGAGTTCTCAAATGGCGCGCGCCCTCGAGCGGCGTCTTGGAAATCGAATTGACGGCGGTGCTGTCGTCACCCAATACGGCCATGCTGAAAAATGCAACCGCATTGAAATTCTGGAAGCCGCGCACCCGGTTCCCGATGTTGCCGGCGTGGAAGCTTCAAAAAGAATAGAAGAATGGGCCGCCGATGCGCGCAAAACGGATATGGCGATACTCCTGCTCTCCGGCGGAGGCTCCGCCCTGATGCCTGCGCCTGCTTCCGGGATTTCTCTCAAAGATAAACAATTCGCTACGAGTGAGTTGATGCGCGCAGGCGCTCCCATAGAGGCCCTCAATTGCGTACGCAAGCATTTATCCGCTCTGAAGGGCGGCAATCTGGCCCGCAAAATTTTTCCGGCCCGCATGATTGTTCTTCTCGTCTCCGACGTGATTGGCGATCCCCTTGACGTCATTGCTTCCGGCCCTGCCGTTGGTGACTCGACCACGTTCGCCCAGGCGAAAGCGTATTTGCAACGTTATAGCGTGTTTTGCCGAATGCCCGAAGCAATCAAAGACAGGATCGCAGCCGGTTGCAGACATGAGATTCCGGAGACCCCAGCTCCCGGGGACAAGATATTCAGGCGCACAAGCCATCATATCGTGGCCAACAATAAAATCGCCCTCAGCGCGGCGTATCTGAAAGCAAAGTCGATGGACTACAGCGTGAAAATCCAAACCCGTTCACTGAGTGGCGAAGCCCGTGAGGCGGGCAAATTGATGGCGCAAGACGCCATGAAGATTTCAGGGGATTCCCGCAAAAACCAATTTCCGAAATGTCTTTTGTACGCCGGGGAGACAACGGTGAAGGTTTTGGGAAATGGTTTAGGGGGCAGATGTCAGGAACTTGCTCTTGCCTTCGCCATTGCAATTCGAGGACGCGAGAATATCTGTCTTCTCGCCGCGGGGACCGACGGAAAAGATGGTTCATCAGAAGCCGCAGGGGCGATTGTAGATGGCAAAACGGCTAAAGCAACGAAGGATTCAAGATTTGACCCGCATACCTATTTGCGTGATAATAACAGTTATAATTTTCTCCGTCCTCGGGGTTCCTGTGTATTGCTTGGGCCCACGGCAACCAACGTGATGGATTTGGTGATTATCTTGGTGGATTGAAATCTGGGGTCGAATCTCATTGATTCTGCCTGCTCCAAGCGGTTCGCCCGAGTGATTGAGACAGTTCATAGGATATTTATATGAGACATGCCCTACTGGCTATTCTTTGCTCTCTGATAGGTTTAACGGCCTTTCAGTTTTCAATCCCTGCCTTTGCCCAGGAGAAAAAGATCATCTTGACGGACTTTGCCATGAGTCCGCTCAAGATGAATTCCGGTAAATTGCCAAAAGGGTGGGTGCTGAAGGTATGGCGCGGAAGGCCCGACATTCGACTGATTCAGGATGAAGACAAGGGCGTGAAGGTGCTTCGGATGAGAAGCGACAAAGCGTCTTTTTCCATTCATCGGGCAGTGAAACTGGATCTCAAGGAATTTCCGCACCTTTCGTGGAAATGGAAAGTTACGAAACTCCCCGAAGGCGCAGATGCGAGAAACAGCAAGTATGATGACCAAGCGGCTGGTATTTATGTCGTATTTCACAAATTTCCCGGTTTCCTCAATAGCCGGCTAATCGGCTATGTCTGGGAAACAAGCGCACCCGCGGGCGCGATTCTCAAAAGCCGGAAAAATTCGAAGGTTCACTATATCGTCGTCAGAAGCGGTGTGGGCGATCTCGACAAGTGGATAACCGAAAAACGCAATGTGCTGGATGACTACCGCAGGGTATTTGGCTCCGAACCGCCTCAAATCGGCGGCATCGCATTGATGATAGATACAGATGATACCCTTTCAAACGCAGAAAGTTATTTTGCGAGAGTTGGATTCAAGGGGCGCGCTTCCAAAGCGCTCATTGCTCCTGAATATGCCCATCTCGCCCAAGCAGGCGCCTCTCCTGCTTGGGTTTATGAATGAAGAGAAGAGGGTTCTGCCTCTCCGCTCTTTTTACTTTCTGATGTCAAATTCAGTTGCGCTTGGCCAACGCGAAGTAAACAACGATACGGAAGACAATACCGGGTCGGCGAGTGAGAAAGAAGCTGGACGCCACAGTAACTCAAAAATAGCGAATACAACCAACAAAAGGTTCTTTCCGGCAGCATTTTGTCGGAAAAACCCATATTGGAGAAAGGATTTTTCTCACCTTGGCGCGACGTTCTTTTTGCCGATCAGACGTAAGCGGGAAACAACTTATGCGACCCGGAGTTTTTCAATAAATGTCTGACATCGGCATATATGTTGGTTTTGACCTTGGGGGCTCCTTTCTCAAGGCGTCATCGTTCAGCCTTGACGGAACTTCGCTAGGCAACCGCTGCATGGACACCGGGCAATGCCTGGAAGCGAAAGATTATCTCGATCTGTTCAAGGACGCAGCTGAATCGCTCTCTTCCGGTAGACGCATAAGAGGCGTCGGCATTGCTGTTGCGGGTGTGCTTGAGCCGGTTGAGGGGAGAATCATCGACTCCCCCAACCTGCCTGTCCTTTCAGGCGTTCGCCTTTTAACGCTCCTGAAGGAGGTGTTCTCGCCTGCCCCGGTTCATGTGATGAACGATGCGAATGCCGCTGCGTTGGGCGAGTATTTCGCAGGCGCGGGCACAGGCTATCGGAGCATGTTCATCATGACGCTGGGCACGGGCGTAGGCGGAGGTTTTATCCAAAACGGGGAAATTTGGCGGGGCGCATCCGGAATGGCGGGCGAAATCGGCCATATGATTATTGAAAGAAACGGCAAGCCATGCACTTGCGGCTCTCGAGGGTGTCTGGAGGCCTACTTCTCGGGATGGGCCTTGGCGAGGGATGCGAAAACGTGCGCGGCGCAAAAGCCGGATTCCGCTATCGCGTCGCTCGAGAAGATAACACCGATTTCCTTATCCGCACTCGCCTGTTCTGGAAACCTTGAGGCCAAAACAATATGGGAAAACGGCGGCTATGCGCTTGGCATTGGAATTACCAACGTCATGAATTTGCTGAACCCGGAAAGCATCGTTCTCGCGGGAGGATTGTTGAACGCGAAAGAGCATTTTTTGCCGTTTGCCAAAAAATCCTGGAAAAAGAACTCTTTTGAGCAGGCGCGCAGTTCATCAAAAGTATCTTTGGGTCAATTAGGACAGTGGGCGGGCGTCAGAGGCGCCATTCATCCCTTTTTGTGAAAAATCGGCCATATTCTGCAAATCATTCCCCTATTTTCATGCCGGACATTTTTCAGACTACGCGAATCATCTTCTTTTCAGGCGAGAGCACACTCATGAGTCTGTTGAACGGAGCTCTAGTCTCCAAAGTTAGTAAATTACCCAAGGCTCGATAAAACAGGGTTTATAGTCCTTGTATTTAAGGCGCATGTTGCCCCCCGTTCTCCAGAATCGCATTCTTCCGCAATTCGCAATGTTGTGGGAATTTTTTATTTTATCCTTGACAGAAATGAAGATGTCAGCCTATTGTTAATTAGATTTAACTTTATTTCGTCTGGCTAACAATTGAATCGCTCAATTCCAAAGGAACCCCTCCCATGACTTCACGACGCTCGTCTCGTTCCCTTTCGCCAAGCCTGGAACACTATCTTCGCGCCATCCATGATTTGCAGGAAGCGAAGGGCTACGCTCGCGTGACGGATATAGCCTCCCTCCTGGACGTGGCGAAACCGGCTGTTTCGGCCGCCGTAAAGACGCTCCGCTCGAACGGCCTCGTGTCCCATCGCGTCTATGAGAGCGTTCTTCTGACGGAGGAAGGCGAGAAGCGCGCGAAAGGCGTGTCGGGCAAATTCTCCGTTTTGATGCGCTTCCTCATAGATGTTCTGGGCGTGCCGGAAGAGCGCGCCTTTGTTGACGCTTGCCTGATGGAGCACTACGTGAGCGGAAACTCTATCGACAGGTTCCTCGATCTGCTGCGCTTTTTTGAAGAATCGGACAATCAGCAGATTTTGGAAAAATTTCATCTGTTTCGCCGATCGTGCGAAAGCGCCGACACATGCCCGACCTGTTCTTACCATTGTGATATCAGCGTCATTGATTTCGAGGATATGTCTAAAAGAACCAGGCAAACGCCGTAAGGCGTTCTCCTTATCAGCAGGCCATTCGGCCAATTTCTCCAACCATCAGAGAGGAGTCAGCTCAAATGTTCACGATGTTCAGCAGAGCGAAACACCAGAGAACCTGTCTCGGAATTCCCATCCTTGTCGCCGTCGCCGCCCTTGTCCTGGGCATCGCCGCGCCAAGCGCTGCAGAGAACGAAGTCAACCTCTACTCTTACAGACAGCCTTTTCTCATCAAGCCGATTCTGAAGGCGTTCACCGAAAAAACGGGCGTCAAAACGAACGTCGTCTTTGCGAAAAAAGGCATGTTGGAAAAGATCAAGGCGACGCCCGGAGCTGCCGACGCCGTGTTGACTGTGGATATCGGGCGCTTGCACGACATGGACGAAGCCGGGTTGATCCAGCCGGTGCGTTCAAAAATTCTGGAGAAAAACATCCCCGCCTCTTATCGCCACCCGAAGGGTCATTGGTTCGGCCTCACCTTGCGCGGGCGCGTCATATACGCCAGCAAGGCTCGCGTGAAGCCCGGAGAAATCACCCGCTATGAGGACATGGCGGATCCGAAGTGGAAGGGTCGGATTTGCATACGATCCGGAAAGCACGTCTACAACGTATCGCTGTTCGCTTCAATCATAGCGCATCGAGGCGAAGCCGAGGCGAGGAAATGGCTGACCGCCCTGAAGTCCAACCTGGCCCGCAAACCCAGCGGGAACGACCGGGCGCAGGCAAAGGCCATTTACGCCGGAGAATGCGACATCGCCGTGGCCAATACGTACTACATGGCGAAAATGACGACGAACAAGAAAAAGAAAGCCCAAAGAGAGTGGGCGAAAGCGATATACCTCGTTTTCCCCAATCAGAAGGACAGGGGGACGCACGTCAACATCAGCGGCGCCGCCGTCACAAAGCACGCGAAAAACCGGAAAAACGCTATTCGCCTCATCGAGTTCCTGAGCGAGGAGCGCGCGCAGAAACTGTATGCCGACCAGAATTTTGAATATCCGTTGAAGAAAGGTGTGAAAATTCATCCCCTCGTCGCATCGTGGGGGAAATTCAAGGCGGACACCATCAATCTGGCCAAGGTGGCGAATCAAAGGGCTCTCGCCTCCAGGCTGGTCGATCAGGTGGACTTCAACAACTTCAGACCGAGCAACTAGCAGGTAGCGCGGATACCCCAAAAGCCCTAATATCCCCATTGGCGGGGACAGGGCTTTTGGGGTATTCACTTATGACATGGGAGAAGAGCCCCGAAAGCTTCTTATCCTGGATTCACATTTCACAGTTGGCATGGAATGAGCGCGGATGTTGAATTCAGAATAGACGCCTCTCCGGTTCACAGGAAAAAACGGCTTCGGCTGGATTTTTGGACGATCGGGACACTCCTGCTCGCGTTTTTCATCGCCGCCCCGCTCCTGTCCGTCGTCATTCTTGCCCTTCAGCCCAGCGGCGACATCTGGCGCCATTTGGTTGCGACCGTCCTGTCGCGCTACGTGAATACCACCATCGGACTGATGCTGGGCGTAGGGGCCGGCGCGCTGCTCATCGGAACGTGCAGCGCGTGGCTGGTAACGCTGTGCCGCTTCCCGGGACGGCGAATTTTTGAGTGGGCGCTTCTCCTGCCCCTGGCAATGCCCTCTTACGTAGTGGCCTACGTCTATACCGACATCTTCGAGTTCGCGGGGCCTGTCCAAGGGGCGCTGCGGGAATTGTTTGGATGGAAATCGGGTCGGGACTACTGGTTTCCGGAAATACGCTCTCTCGGCGGTGCGATTTTCGTGATGACGATTACGCTCTACCCATACGTGTATTTGCTCGCGCGCGTCGCCTTCATGCAGCAATCGGTCTGCATCCTCGAAGTCAGCAGAACGCTGGGCAAAACCGCGTGGCGAAGTTTTTTCTCCATCGCCCTGCCCTTGGCCCGACCCTCCCTCATCGTCGGCGTGAGTCTCGCCTTGATGGAGACCCTGAACGACTTCGGAACGGTGGATTTCTTCTCTGTGGAGACGCTCACGGCGGGCATATTCGATGTCTGGCTCAACCTGAACAACATATCGGGCGCCGCGCAGCTCGCCGTCGTCGCCCTGTGCTTCGTTCTGCTTCTTCTGTGGGCGGAGAGAAAATCGCGCAGGGATCAGAGGTATCACCATACGTCCACCAGATATCAGGCGCTTCCGAGTTATCAGCTCAGGGGCGCGAAGGCGTTGGGCGCGATAACTTCATGCCTGTTTCCTATTACGTTCGGATTCATTCTGCCCGCGTCCGTCCTTGCCAATTACGCTTGGGAGTTTTATGAAGAAAGCGTCTCCCGCCATTTCTATTCCATCCTCGTCAACAGTTTGGCTCTGGCGTCATCCAGCGCGCTATTGTCCGCTTGCGTGGGCGTTTTCCTGGCCTATGGCGTTCGCCTGAAAGGGAACGCGATGCTCAGGTCGGCCGCCAGATTCGCCAGCGTCGGATACGCCGTTCCGGGAGCGGTTCTCGCCGTCGGCGTCCTGATTCCGACGGGAAGGCTGGACATCGCTATACAGGAGTTCTTCAAGGGGACTTTCAGCACATCAGTCGGTCTGCTCTTCAGCGGCACGCTCATGGCCGTCAGCTACGGCTATCTAACTCGCTTTTTGGCGCTTTCTTACGGCGCGGTGGAAGCCAGCCTGGCGAAGATCACGCCAAACATGGACGGCGCCTCCCGGACGCTGGGCATGAGTCCCGCCCAAACCCTCAGGCGCGTTCATCTGCCCATGATCCGAGGCGGCGTTCTGGCAGCGGCCATCCTGGTATTTGTCGATACGATGAAAGAGCTGCCCATGACAATTATCCTGCGCCCGTTTAATTTTGAGACTTTGGCCACGCACGTTCATCAACTGGCCTCAGATGAACTTTTGGAAGAAAGCGCGCTTGGTTCGCTCAGTATCATGGCGGCGGGACTCTTGCCCATTATCTATTTGAGCCGGACTATCCGGCGCGCGCGCCCGGGAAAACAACATAAGGCATGAGATAGATGGCCAAA
This sequence comes from bacterium, assembly GCA_965242545.1. Taxonomy (GTDB): domain Bacteria; phylum UBA8248; class UBA8248; order UBA8248; family UBA8248; genus Bin107. Next base: position 1,329,558 of record OZ251456.1, on the reverse strand, counting down.
CTTGAAGTTGAAAACATATCGCATTCATATGGGCCGCAGGAGATTATCCAAAACTTGTCCTTTACGGTAGAAACGGGCGAAATTGCATGTTTGCTGGGCCCATCCGGATGCGGCAAGACGACATTGTTGCGCTTGCTCGCCGGACTCATTCACTTACAGTCAGGAAGCATTCGCCTTGACGGAAGGAGCGTATCGGAGCCGGCGCGTGGAATCGAAATCCCGCCCGAGAAGAGAAACGTCGGTTTCATGTTCCAAGACTACGCGCTTTTCCCACACCTGGATATTTTCCACAACATCACCTTCGGCATTGAGAACCCTTCGCCGCCAAAACTAGCCGAAATACAAAGAGCCATGATCCAAATGGATATCGTAGAATTGACGGACGCCTATCCACATACTCTTTCGGGAGGCCAACAACAGCGCGTCGCCCTTCTCCGCGCATTGTCGCCGGTTCCCCGGCTTCTTCTGCTGGATGAACCATTTTCGGGCCTTGACATCAATCTGCGGACCCAAGTCCGCGAGGATACGCTGACCCTGCTTAAGCAAACGGGTGTTACCACCTTGATGGTCACGCACGACCCCCAGGAAGCCATGTATTTGGCCGACCACATATTGATCATGAGAAACGGAAAAGTTGAACAAAGCGGCTCGCCGCGAGAAATTTACCAGTTCCCCGCCACGGAGTTCGCCGCCCGTTTCGTCGGACAGACGAACATTCTGCAAGGCATCATTCTCTCAACCAACTATGACGAAGTGATGACAACCATCGGGGCCGTGCCGTGCCTCTCCATGCGCGGCCTCGAGTTCGGCACGGACGCTTTCATCTCGATTCGGCCCGAGAGTTTCGAGATCGACCCGAGGGGTCCCTTCCTGGGCAAAATCTGCAACATTCGCTACGCGGGACAATCAATGTTGTTGGAAGTCGAAATCATCGACGAAATCGGAAAGGGACATCGGCTGAAGATGCGCGTGCATCCCAATTTGAGAGTGGACGTCGGCGAAGAAATCAGATTCCGCATCATGCCTGATTTCGTCACGGTGATTGAGGATCCGCTCGATGATTAACGGCACCCCTTAGCAACTTGCCAACGCCATCCATACTTTTCAAATTTTCAAGGCCCATCAGCAGTTTCATCAACTCATCCGTTGCTTTTGCCGAGAGGCTACGCCTTGCGTTCTCCTTGAATTTTTCATAAACATCCCCATCGCTAAGCGGATTTTCAGGGCATCCTCTTTGATGCTTCTCCTCTTCTATGAAGATGTCGCCGTCATCAAGCCGAACCTCTACAATCCCTGGGAAAAATCGGGGAAAATCCTGCGTATCGTCCTGCAGATAAGAGACTTTGCCTGCCAAAAACAGAACATCAGGGTTATTTATGGCGCTTTTTTCAAAATCATCCACCCCGCACCTGCCCCTGACGAAAATACTTGCCAGGCAATACGGTAAGGAGAACTTCGCGTCGTACTCGCCTCTTGGTTTGCGCTTCATCTCAACCGGGTCAAGAACGAGGTCTATCGCCCCTTTTGCGGCATGACATATGAGGCTTTTGATTTTCGTGTGATCTATTCTTTTCTGATTCCTGAGGCGGAGCCCGGCGTCGAGAAAAGCATGAATCACATGGCCGCAGGGATAGGGTTTGAAGCCAACGACTAAAGTTTCCCAAGTTTGCCCCAAATCTCTCGTAAGCGCTTCTATCTCAAATTCCTCATTGCCGAGATGGCTCTTGAACAAACCGAATCTGCCTTCGAATACTGTTTCCGGGCCGGCAAAGTTTCCGTCTGCAAGAATCGTAGCGCAAATGCCGCCATGAGCCGCCCAACCTGGATGGAGCGCTTTTACGGGGCTGCCATTTTCAAGGTATTCAAACAATCCGGCGGCCATGCTTCCACAGATGCCGAGCGCCCAGATCATTTTTTCCACGCCCAATCCACGCTGGAGACCATAGGCGATGGCGGCGCCGAAAGCGCCGGCGAGGGCGGTCATGTGGAAGCCCCGGGCATGGAATTTGCCGGGAGCCGCAAGTCCGATCCTTATTTCCGACTCGAATCCGGCGGCGCAGGCGCGAATCACATCTCGTCCAGTTTTTTGAAATTCCTCAGCCCCGGCCAAAGCCGCCGGAACGACCGCCGCCGCCGTGTGAATAATCGCTTTCGCATGGGTATCGTCAAAATCCAGCGCATGGCCCAGAGCACCGTTCAGAAGAGCAGCGTTGGCCGCGGGCATCCGAGTTTTCTCACCTACTCCGCTGCAAGGGCCTAACACACAGGAGGCGCTTTCCGGCCCCGGCATCCTCCCTGTGATTCCATTCGCCAGAGCCCGTAAAGGCGCATCAATTTCCGTAGAACGGGCCGCGAGAGCAATTCCGATAAAGTCGAGTATCAATAATTTTGTCTTATGGACGACTTCTGGAGGGATTCGGTTGAATTTCAGGCTTGCGGCGAATTGGCAAAGCGCTTCATTCGGGGTCAACAACACGTTATGGCAGTCCTTGCCGAACTCTCGGAAATACCTCCTCGGCTATCATCTGCATCGTCTCGAGAACGATCGCCTGGGGCATCCCAGGCCATTGAATACTCATGATGAGGTGGTTAACGCCAAGCTCCGTCAGTTTCAAAATATCTTCCGCAACTTCATCCGGCGAACCAAGGATAAATCTGTTTTTCAGCAAATCATCGAACTGCTGTCCCAGGTCATCGTCTCCTTTGGGCATGGCTTTATCTTGGCCCCATTGATGATACTCGCGGTACTTTATTTCAAGATAGGGTCTGCTGAGCCGTATCGCTTCCGCCCGGTCTTTCGCGACAAACACTTCGCGCCGCATTGGAAATTCATCGGGAAAAGGTTTGCCGAGCTCGTCCAGCGTCTGGCGATAGAACACAATCTGGCGCTTCGTCGTGTCGAGCCGATTGTGCGGGTTCACGTAATAGCAATCGCCCAGCCTGGCCGCGCGGCGGATGCCCGCGTCGCTGTTCGCTCCAATCCATACGGGCGGGTATGGTTTCTGAACGGGCTTCAAGGAACACGATGCTTCAAGCAATTCAAAGTGAGAACCTTTCATCGACACCTTGTCTTCTGACCAAAGACGTTTGATAGCCTCCAGATTTTCCTCCAGGCGTTTCACCCTCTCCTTCTGCGTCGTGCCGAAGCCCCTGAATTCCACCTCGCGATAGCCAAGACCGACGCCGAATATGAGTTTTCCCTTTGACATTACGTCAATCGTCGCGAGTTGCTCCGCGATATCCAACGGTTTATGGAGGGACAAGAGGACGATGCCGGCATTTAGCCGCAATTTTGGCGCTTCCACATTGACGCGGGCAAGAAAAGGCAATTGCTGAAAACCCTGAAGCGGATGTGTGCTGTAGTGATTGCCCTTTGTAATTGACGCGAACCCCAACTCCTCCGCCTTCCCCGCTTGCTCCAGCAATTCATGGAAACGATCCTGCATGTTGTCTTCCTGTGTGAACTGAGCTCTCAACATCAAGCCGAATTGCACTTTTCTTTCCCTTCGAGACGGGGAAATGCTTTCGTTTTGAAGCGAAAAGATTAACGTCGCTATCATTTAAGAAATTGCATTTTGCGTTCAACAGAGGCAGGTGGCCCCAGCAAAATCATGTCAACAAGGTTTCAAGCACCCGCCTTCTTGGAAGTCAACGTTACGATCTACCATGGCAATACTTGTATTTCTTTCCACTGCCGCAGGGGCACGGATCGTTCCTGCCAACCTTGGGCGTGGCGCGTCTTACAGGGGTAGCCATTTGCATCGTCTCGCCGGCGGGATTGCCACCAAACCCCGAAGCATCCGCATGGGAGAACACCATATCCTGCTCATGGCGCGATTCCTCCAGCGCGACATCTTCATCCGAGACGGCGAGCCTATACATATAAAGAACCGTCTCAGCCTCGATTCTTTCCGTCATCGTTTCGAACATATCGAACGCTTCTTTTTTGTATTCATTCAGAGGGTTCACCTGGGCATAGCCCCTTAGTCCGATTCCCTCCTTGAGTTGCTCTATATTGGTGAGATGATCCTTCCATTGCGTATCCAAGATTTGGATATAGATAAGCGTTGCGAGCTCCAGAACATTTTCAGGCTCAAAATCTTCATACTTCTTGTCTAAAACGCCCAGCGTAAAACCCTGAATTCTTTGAGCGAGTTCATCTCTTGATTCCTCTTCTATATCCACCACCATAGGCTCAGCAGCCGAGAAAATCAGCTTTTGCCCCTCTACCGTTGCGGGGATGCCATATTGGCTCTCTACGGCGCCCGCCAACGCTTCTATGTCCCACTCCTCAAAATGTTCTGACTCCGGCAAATGGAGGTCGATGATGGAATCAAGTATCGCAGATGCGAGCTCTTTGATTTGCCCGAACACATCGGGCGCTTCCAGAATCTCTCGCCGCATCGAATAGATGACTTCCCGTTGTTTATTCATCACATCATCATATTCGAGAAGATGCTTCCGCATCTCGAAATGATGCGCTTCAACACGTTTTTGGGCGTTCTCAATAGCGCGCGTCACCATTTTGGCCTCAATGGGAACGCCCTCTTCCATCCCCAGTTTCTCCATCAAGCCCTTGATTCTGTCGGAACCAAAAATGCGCAACAAATCATCTTCGAGCGAAAGAAAGAATCGTGAACTTCCCGGGTCGCCTTGTCTGCCCGATCTGCCACGGAGCTGGTTGTCAATGCGGCGGCTTTCATGCCGTTCGGTACCAATCACGTGAAGACCACCCAACCGAACCACCTCATCGTGTTCTTTTTCACAAGATTCCCGAAAACCCTTTAGCACCTCTTCATATTCAGGGGCTTCAACTGTTTTCACTTTGGATGCAGCGAGAAACTCCGGATTGCCTCCAAGCAGTATGTCAGTCCCGCGGCCGGCCATATTCGTAGAGATCGTTACGGCTCCCTTGCGCCCCGCCTGAGCGATGATTTCCGCTTCCCTGCCATGGTTTTTTGCGTTGAGCACGTGGTGCGGGATGTGTCTTCTCTTGAGAATCGAAGCGAGTTTTTCGCTCTTCTCGATATTGATCGTGCCTACCAACACCGGTCTGGCAGCTTTGTGGCACTCAAATATATCTTCTACGACGGCATTCATTTTTTCTTGCTCCGAGCGATATACGACATCGGGATACTCGACTCGAATCAATTCACAGTTCGTCGGGACGACGGCCACATCCATTTTGTAAGTAGAGTTGAATTCAGCCGCTTCGGTGTCCGCCGTCCCCGTCATGCCGGCCAATTTATCGTAGAGCCTGAAATAATTCTGGAACGTGATGGTCGCCAAGGTCATGTTTTCTTCCTGAACCTTAACGCCCTCTTTCGCCTCCAACGCTTGATGCAGGCCATCGCTGAAACGCCGGCCAGGCATCATGCGTCCAGTGAATTCATCGACAATGACAACTTCGTCGTCTTTCACCACATAATCGACATCTTTGGTGAACAGCACATGCGCCTTAAGTGCCTGTTCCACATGATGGAGAATCGCGATGCTGTTCATATCATACAGATTTTGGTCATTCGACATGAGGCCAGATCGGCGGAGGAGTTTTTCGGCTTCATGTCCGCCTGCTTCCTTGAGGTTCACGGTCCGGCTTTTTTCATCGACGATCAGGTATTCATATTTTTTCTTGCTGACAAGATCTTTGCCGCCCTCGATATACCCATCCTCTTCTTCCGTCCCGTATTCTTCAACAGCGCCTCGCTGTTCTTTGAGCAAGGGGCGTATCACGCGGTTCACAACGCCATACATGCGCGTCGCTTCATCCGCCGGCCCACTGATGATGAGAGGCGTTCTGGCCTCATCAATAAGGATGCTGTCCACTTCATCCACAATGGCGTAATGCAATTCGCGCATGACGCAACTGCCGGGTTCAAACTTCATGTTGTCTCTCAGATAGTCGAACCCGAATTCGTTGTTGGTGCCGTATGTAATGTCGCAAGCATAAGCACGACGACGCGCGTCATCGTCCATCTCGTGCTGAATACATCCGACGGTAAGGCCAAGCGCCTTGAAAAGGCGACCCATCCACTCGGAATCGCGGCTTGCGAGATAGTCGTTCACAGTGACAATATGCACGCCTTTGCCTTCCAAGGCGTTCAAATAGGCAGCAAGCGTAGCGACGAGGGTTTTGCCTTCCCCGGTTTTCATTTCGGCAATTTTTCCGCTGTGAAGAATGACGCCCCCGATCAGTTGAACGTCAAAATGGCGCATCTGGAGGTGACGCTGGCCCGCTTCGCGCACCAAGGCGAACGCCTCCGGCAAAATATCATCCAATGTTTCGCCGGCGGCGAGGCGCGCCTTGAAACGAGCCGTCTCCTCCCGCATCTGCGCGTCGGTCATTTTCTGAACGCGGGGCTCATGAGAATTAATTTCCGCAACTGTCGGTTGTATCTTCCTGATGAGACGATCGTTCGCTGTCCCGAATACAGACTTGATCATCGACATGCCTGATTGAAGAACCGACCCTGACATTCACCACTCCGTTGGCGTTTACACAGGAATTCGTTGACGTTCACACAGGCGAATCATTTTCCACACGCAGTGAGATGATCATGGTGCGTCATAGCAAGAAAAAGCAAATACATAAAGCGGCGTGGACGGCGGGTTATTCGATTGCACTTGCGATAATATACAATCTAGGATTGATTGCGACTCCGTTTATTCGAACCTCATAATGGAGGTGTGGGCCGGTAGATCTGCCTGTAGAACCAACCTTGGCAATAACATCGCCCCTTTTTACACGTTGACCTACTTTCATCAGATTTACGCTGTTATGCGCGAATTTGGTAACAATGCCCTGCATGTGCCGAATTTCAAGAAATTTCCCATATCCGGCTTCTCTTCCAGCCCGGATGACAACGCCGTCCGCCGGGGCGAATATAGGTGTTCCTTCTCTCGCAACTATATCAATACCTGAATGAAATTCCCGCTGATTCGTAAATTGGGAGCGTCTGTATCCAAAGTTTGACGAGATCCAACCCTTGACGGGCCACATGGAGGGCGTGTGGGCGAGCAACACCCTTCGTTCGCCGAATGTTCTCAGCAAATCATTAAACGCGCTTTCCTGCTCGGCGGCGCGCTTTTCAATATCTTGAAACTGGCGATTTAATCGCCGCGCGAACCTTCTATCGGATGGGGCGAGTTTCTCGATGTTATCGGGTAGAGCGTCTCTTGAAACACCCCCCAGGCCCAAAGCGCCTTTCCGTTCGCCCGGCTTTAGAGACGCCATGATGCGAAGCTGCTCTTCGAGTTGATGGAGTTGTATCAGGCTATTATCGAGAGAGTGGAGCTTGGCGTTGAAGTTCTCGATAAGTTTTTTTTGCGCTTGATTTTGTTGTTGGAGGGGCGAGAGTCTGGCTACATGCTTCATCAAGAGTATTTTCTCTTGCGCAAGATAAAGCGTCATTCCGACGAAAGAGACAAGAAACAGAAGCAACAGCGCAGTCATTCGCTTCGTGATACTAAACCTCCGGGACCCACTGGAGTTGCTGGGTATTACGATGATGGTGGTGTACTTCCGGCCCACGGGGTGGTTCCCCCAATAATTCTATGGAAATGTCCATATCCTATATTTTTCAATCGGCTCATTCAGCAGTTTCAACCGAAAACTCAACACTTTCTTGGTGCTTGAGCATACGCTAAAACAGGATTACCAAGACTCAAAAGACAAGTCAAACGAAAGGCTTGAAGCAAACGGGGCGAAGAAGCAGTTTCAGCGCATTACGGCCCCCGAGTCGACCAGAATGGCTTGACCTGTAATGGTTTTCGCATCGTTGCTGGCCAAAAATGCGACCGCTCGTCCAATGTCCTCGGGGGATTGCTCGACTCCCAAAGGCGTTTGCTCCACGAAATGATCAAAAACTTCTCTGGCCGTTTTTTCTTTGAAGTGTGGAAATTTTTTTCGGAATTGAGCAGCCAGTTTCTCCCACATCGCGCTCCAAATCAGGCCCGGGCAAACGGCGTTCACCGTAATTCCCTCTCGCGCTACCTCTCGCGCGAGCGCCTGGGTAAATATAATCACCGCCGCCTTGCTGGCGCTGTAATGCGGTATGGTTTCTCGGCCGTCGCGCCCGGCGCGCGAGGAAATGTTGATGATGCGCCCCCGGCCTCTACCCTTCATCGTTTTGAGAGAGGCTTGGCACAGAAGAAAAACGCCCTTCACGTTGACGTTATACGTGTCGTCCCAATCATCTTCATTGATGTCGGACAAGGGCATGCCGAGTTTGAAGTCCGCCCCGCCAATGACGCCGGCATTGTTGACCAGAATATCAATGCCGCCGAACTCTTTGGCGACTGCGCCCACGATGTCGGAGCATTGTCTTTTATCCGTCACATCAAGGACATAAGGAATTGCATCTACGCCAAATTCGCTTATCTCTCTCGCTATGGCCTCAGCACTGGATGGGGATATGTCCGCCAGCGCCACATGAACGCCTTCTTCCGCCAAGCACCGGGCGATGCCTCGCCCTATTCTTCCTCCGGCCCCGGTGATGAGCGCGGCCTTTCCCCGCAAGCCGCGCTCTCGGGGGGGTGGGGAGAGCATCTCTTTATTGCCCGTATCCGGTCATTGCGCCCCCTGCTTCCAGCCAATCCTCAAAAACCTTGAGACCTTCCAAGACAGCAGGAACTCCACTGTATGGGGACATCTGAAAGATGACTTCCATGATTTCCTTGTCTGTCGCCCCATAACTTCTCGCGGCCGTGAAATGAGAGCGCATTTGGTTAAAGCGTCCTGTGACGCACAAGGCCGCTATCGCGCAAAATTCTCTCGTCTTGTGCGGAATGACGTCGCGATCATACAGCCCCCCATGAACAAATTGCTGGAACAGCATGGAGAAATCGGGGTCAAGCTCATTCAACCGCCCAAATAGTTTCTCCGTATAGCCTTCACCATACTGCGTATCTCCACGTCTAATCGCAGGGGGATAAAATTCTTGGGGCATCTATCATTCTCCCAGGGCGGGACGCACGAAAATTCACCAGCTATCTTCTACAACAGTGTTTCTCAATCGACCCAATCCGTCTATTTCCACTTCCACTATGTCGCCTGGGGTAAGGAACGAGGGCGTTTCCCGCGCATAACCTACGCCCGCCGGCGTTCCCGTCAAAAAGATATCACCCGGCTCCAAGGTAAAACCTTCTGAAAGCACTGAAATCATCAATGGAATATCGTGAATCATCATGCTCGTGTTTGAATCCTGGCGCGCTTCGCCGTTCACCCAGCTTTTTACTGCTTTGTTCATCGGGTCGCCGTAGTCTTCCTTCGGAACAATGTAGGGCCCAAGCGGGCAGGTGCCATCAAGTGTCTTGCCTTTGAAAATCTGTTTATGGCGCCTCTGTATATCTCTCGCGGATATGTCGTTGGCGCAACAATAGCCAAAAACATGCTCATAAACCTTATCCTGGGGTATGTTTTTGCCGCTTTTGCCGATGATGACGGCGATTTCGGCTTCATAGTCGAGTTTTTCCGTTACCCGGTGCGCGGGTATGCCTTCGTTATGTCCGATGAGGGTGCTTTGGGCCTTGGTGAAGAAGATGGGATGATCAATCTCAACTTTTGCCGTCCGCACATCCTTTGCCTGCAAACCCTCGTTCACATGGTCCTGATAGTTGAGTCCCATGCAAAGAACATGTTTCGGCGGATGAGGAATCGAGGATATGTGATGGACATCTTCGGGCTCCATGAGAATGGGAGTCAAATCTCCCGCATTTGCTTCCGCCTGCGCAATCAAACCGCGAAGCGCATTGCCGGAGGCTTTCCAGTCTTTGATGAGTTCAATCATGCTGCCGAACGCCAGCTCTTTTTTTCCTAACATTCCAGCCAGCCGCGATAGGTGAGCGATTTTATCGCCTACGTACACGCCAACTCTCTCCAACCCCCTGTAGTTGTATGACAACAGTTTCATGCGTCTCTCCTGGAGATGAAGGACTCTCAAAAATTCAGGAAACCCCATAGCGCTCGAGCGCATCCGGGGTGAATTCCACGCCATGACCGGGCGCTTCGGGCACATGGATATGCCCGTCGCGCACGGAAAAATCTTGCGTGAGATCATCCGGCGAGAAAAATTCCATGTATTCGACCATATAGCCTCTAGGGGTTGCGCCTACGAGGCTGATCGATAGCTCGTGGGCCAGATGACTGCTCAATGAGATGTTAAAAGAGTCGGCTAAATGCGCAATTTTGATAAACTCCGTCACTCCGCCGCAACGACAGACGTCCGGCTGCAAAAACCCCGCCGCCCGGCGTTCGCATATCTCCCGAAATCCCCAGCGCATATAAGCATTCTCGCCTGCCGCAGTAGGCACCCTGCTCGCCTCGGCAACCTCCGCCAGATCATCAACGCAATCGGCCAGCACGGGTTCCTCGAACCAGGCGACGCCGTATTCCGCCAGCATGAATGAAGCCTCGACCGCCTCGCGCACGTTGTATTTTTGGTTCGCGTCGCAGAAGAGGATAAAATCTTCCCCCATATTTTTTCTCAGAAATTCGATGCGCGCCTGATCTCGCTGCGTGCCGACCTTCAATTTATAGCCTTTCATGCCAAGCGCAGCGGCCCCCTGGGCTTCTTCCAGCAGTTCCGCGTCCGAAAGCGTGTGCCAACCCCCGCTCCCATACACCGGGATTTTGTAGCGAAATCCCCCCAGCAGGCGGTTCAAAGGCAGACCAGCGACTTTCGCTACGACATCCCAGCAGGCGATGTCCACCGCCGAGAGAGAATACAAGCCCAATCCTCCGCGCATTCTCGCCTTGTTCGGCGCCCACATGCGGTTCCACAGCGCTTCGGGAGCCAAGGCGTCTTCTCCTATCGCCAATGGCGTCAATTCGTTTTCAATGTAGGGCAGCATCGCGGAGCCACCCTCCCCGCCCAAACCCATCGTAAAACCCGTGCCGGTTGGGCCGCCTTCGGTGTGAAGGTGGATCACAATGACGTCAAGGTGCGTGTACGCGCCAAGCGAACTTTGAAACGTTTTCCTGAGAGGCACTTTAAGAGGGATACACTCGATGGAACGTATTTTCAATTTCGGCATTTCATCTCCTGCTCATAAAAACCGCATGGAGCGAATACGCATGGCGTGATTCGTCCCATCCGAGTGCAAAAAGCTGGTTACGTCTCTTAAGTATTTTTCCATCGGCGCATCCGTCATATATCCGGTGCCGCCCCAAACTTCCAAGGCGCGCGTAGCGATCCGGTATGACGACTCGGATACGAAGCATTTGGTCATAAAACCCATTTTGGGGTCATACAAGTCCTCTTGACCCGCCGTCCAGGCGGCGTAATGGAGCAATCTTCGGCTTGCTTCATACTCAGCGAAACAATCCGCAAGCATGAAGCCGACCGCTTGATGTTCGATAATCGGTCGTCCTCCTTGAATCCGGTCTCGAGCGTGCGCCAAGGCATCTTCATAGGACGCTCTGGCGGTGCCGAGAACCGTAGCGGCGGCCTCGATATTCGAACCCGGAACGAAGTTCCGGCGAGCTTCCATGGCGCGGTTCACTTCCGTGATGCGGTTCTCGTCCGGTATTCTGCAATTCTCGAAAATAAGCTCCGCGTTCAAGGAGAGCCTTTGCCCCATTTTGTCGTGAATTTTCCCGTAGCGAAAACCTTCCATATCAGGGGTGATGAGGAAATACGTCATGCCCTCCGACACGCCTTTCGTCGCGTCGGTTCTCATGGCGACGATGCAGAGTTTGGCGATTCCGCCGTTGCTGATATATCGTTTCTTTCCATTTCCTATCCAATAGTCGCCATCACGAACGGCGGTCGTCCTCACCCCTGCATCCGGACTGTCGTAAGGGATGATGTTGTCCGACCCTCCCGATTCTTCCGTCATCCCTACCGCTAAATGAAAATGGTGGTCTTCCAGGAAAGATTGCAGATAGCGCTCCCTTTGCCCCTCACTCGTCAATCTTTCAAACAGATGGGTGATCTTCCAAGTTTGGTCAAATGTTACAGCCGTGCCCAAATCTCCCCAAGCGAGTTCTTCACCCACAAGGCACAAGGTGAGAACGTCACAGCCGCCCCCCCCCATCTCCCTGGGCAACGAGAGAGTCCTCAAACCGAGTTTGCTGCCCTTCTCCAGCACGTCCCAGGGAAAACGCTTCATGGGGTCGGGCTCTTTGTCCAGCGCCGCGGCGATGGGGCGAATTTCTTGCGCGGCGAAGTCATGCGCTGTTTTTTGCAGTTTTTCCTGCTCTGGAGTGAGTGTGAAATCCATTTATCGCCCTCCAGGTGCAAAACCACGCCACAGGGGAGGAAAGCCCCGGCGTTCGATTCACGCTGAGACGCTATTTGAGAGCATGTTGCATTCCTGAATAGTATCCGGTCGCACCTGTATTCGCAATCAGAAGCATACGTAATGTTTCTCGAATCACGCCAAGCACATTATCCATCGTCATTTTCTGCTGGTGAACGCAGGAATTCTCCTGACTGAATGCTTCAGAAGAAAGCTGAAACTTTTGGGGCTTGCAAAGGATAACCATGATTTCAAAATCTTCTTCCGGCGATTCAAACGTGGCCAATCGTCAGCGTGCGCACGAGAGAGCCAGCTCTCGCGTATCTTAAGCGACAAGAACACGAAGATGAGCTTCGCGCTCTCTGCTTTCGGGCGATTACGCCAAGATGGATTCGCTACGGTCGTCTTAAGCGGCGGCTTCCGTCTCCCACATACGCCATTTCACGATAATCGCGCCAAATACAACGATGAGCAGCGCGCTGGCGAGATACGCGGCGCGAACCGGGCCAAACCAAAGGCTGTCCGCGCGAAAACCACTGACGGCGGCCCGGCCGAGTGAATATAGAACAAAGTAGAGACAAAATATAAACCCGGGCTTGTGATTCGTCAGCCGCAACCTTCTCAAGATGAAAAACCACAACAGGTTCAAGAGCAATTCATATATCATCACGGGATGCGTCGCCTGCCCGGGAAACTCCCTGCCCGCGATGGAATCCATGGGAAATTCGACGCCCCACGGCATGGCGGTCGGCGCCCCGTGGGCGTCGCCGTTCATGAAATTCCCAAACCGCCCGAATGCTTGGCCCAGTATGACGGCGGGCGCAACCGCATCTCCAAATTTCCACGTGGAGACGGCGTGTTTCTTCAGGTAGAAGTAGCCGGCCAGCGCGCCTCCAAGGAGTCCTCCATGAATGGCGAGTCCCCCATTCCATACTGCAATTATTTCCCAGACGTTTTGACTGTAAAATTCCCAATTGAACAGAACATAATAAATTCTTCCGCCCAGAATGCCCGCGAACACGACGAGGAGGCTGAAATTCATCACCTCATCCCGGGTGATGGGCATATTCCTGCGTTCGGCTTCTTTGCTCACCAGACACGCGCCGACCAGAGCTGCAACGACATACATGAGTCCATACCAGCGCAGCGCGAATGGGCCAATTTCAAATATGACAGGGCTCAAATGTTTCTTTCCCCAACAAATTGGCGACGGGCGCGAGGCTCCGCTTCGGGCGCCGGGCGCATTAGCGCTTCCCGAATGAACTGAAAAACGATTCTCAACAAATCCGGGATAGGCATGTCCGATTATTTCGGATGGCGGTAGATGCGGCTTTCGGGATAGTAGTCTTTCCAGCCAAACCAAAACACGAGCGTACTGACAATCTGACGTAATTTCTCGCCTTTCAGAGGCCCTTCGACCGCAAGGCCTGTCAGGCGCTGCCAACGGGAACCTGTTTTTTCGTCTTTCATGATCCGGCAGGCGGCGGTGCCTTTCTCACCGCTCCCCGTAGCGAGTGAAAATTTCAGCGCTTCCCCCTTCAAAACGCGCTCAAAAACGACACCCGATCCCTCGCAATAAGTGACCAGAATTTCCCGACCTGCCAAATGATCGTTTATGATTCCGGCGCGGTTCAACTCATCAAATGGGTAGGCTTTGGCCACCCGCTTCCTTTTCTTTTCCAAGGCATCGAGCGCGAGACCCACCACCAGAGTTTTCGGGTGCAGGCGATTGTCTCTGTATTTTTGAGGAATCACGCCCGTCTGCGAACTGTAATAATAGCCCTCATACGGATCTCGAGAACCGCCGGATAACATCCCCCCCATCCCAAGGCGTTCTTTTTTCAATACCAAAGTCTCTGGATAGAGGTGTTTCCACTCGGAATAGCGAAGCATGGCTGCAGGATACGTTTTGAGGCGCTGGCCTTTCAGGGGGCCGAGAACGGCCTCGCCTGTGAGGTGGCTCCAAAGAGAATCCGTCTGGCGATCATACATGATGAGCGCGTTCTTCCAGAGTTTGCCGGAAACGCCGAAGGTGAGCGTTTCACCCTCCAGATCACGGTCATACACGATGGCCGTATAGCAAAGCGGTCACCATGTAACAGCGACGGAACGCCCACCCACAATATCGTTTACAATCTCATGAGAACTGAGCAAGGGAATCGAGTAGGCTCTCTTGTCCCCTTTGATGTTGACGCCGATGACCATTTCGTCCGGTCGCATGAATTTGTCCGCATCTTTCGCTTTGGCGAATTTTGGCGCGTCAATGGAGGGTATCGCATCTTTCGGCAACAGGGTGTGAATTTCATTTTCTGGGTTGGCATCGCAAAGGCCTGGAAAAATCAGGAAACACAAAGCATAAAAAATGCTTCTTGTTCGCGGCATGAGAAAAATCTCCTCAAACGGAAAACGGACAGGATTTGCTAACGTCTATACTGCGAATATAGAGAGTGTGAACAAGCAATAAAACGTCAAAAGGGGAATAATGACCTCAAACAAGCTTGCCTATTTCCAATTCGTTCCTGCGAAACTCGAGTTCATCGACATCCCCATACTTGGCGTTCGGGTGCTGAATGGATTGGTCCACTTTCTTATTTTAGGGGGCAGTCGTTTTAACTTCAAGTATTACTTCAAGCTCTGTGGGCGAGCCCAAAGGGAGTTCAGCAACGCCGACCGCCACTCTGGCGTGTTTGCCCTTTTCTCCAAAAACATCAACGGCCAAATCGGACGCCCCATTCAGAACGAGCGCTTGATCCGTAAAATCTTCCGAGGAAGCTACATAGCCCGTTATGCGGACGATTCTACTCACAGACTCCAAATCGCCAAGCGCCGCTTGCGCCTGCGCCATCGCGTTCAAAAAACAGACCTTGGCGCATTCTTGCGCTTCCGCCAGTGCAACACCGTGTGGAACTTTTCCTTTGTAAACCAATTCGCCGTCTTTGATGGGGATTTGGCCTGAGATGAACATGAAAGATTGCGAAATGACACATGGAACGTATGCGCCGACAGGGGGCGGCGCAGCGGGCAACTCTATTCCGAGTTCATTCATTCTTTGAAGAATATTCATTCCATTTCTCCTGCCACCCACATCGAATTTATTTTTTTGAATTCTTCCGGCGTGTTCGCGTTCAAAAAGGATACGCCCTCAGGATCCCATAGCCTCCAAGCCGTCTCCTCGATTCTTCGGACGCGTACCTGGGAATGAAAATTCGTCATCTTCAAATCCCCTCTCGAAATTGATTGTTCAATCGGGGCTTCGCACCTTTTTCCATAGAAAGCGCAAAGCGGCTCGGGACGCTCGTTTTTAACCGGAACAACCACGTCCCAACCATCCACCGCAGAGGCAATGGCGGATATGAGGGCAGGCTGCAGCAGAGGCATATCGCATCCGGCCACAAAAACGTGCGAGCTTTCCGCAACCGCCACGGCCGCATGGAGGCCGCCTAACGAATTATTGCCGGGGTAGATATCCGATACGACGCGAAGCCCCACTTGTTCGTATGTTTTCTCCTCGGTTGCGACGACAAAAACTTCTGAAAATATTTTCCCCAAAATCTTCGCTATGCGCAGAATAATGGGGGCCCCATCGATCCGGAGCATGGACTTATCACGGCCCATTCGGCGGCTCTGGCCTCCCGCCAGGATGGCAGCCGAAAAAGGAAATCTGCCAATTGTTTTCGTATCCATAAAAAATATCCAGATACGAGTTGACGCCCCTGAGGCGACTTTCTTCAGGAATGCACTGTTGTAGAGAAATCTGTTTTGAGGGACCCCATAGGTTTTTCATTCCATGCTTCATCCAACAAAATCACCTGGACGCGGCTCCCGGCGGTGAACTCTGTTTGAAATTCCGGAAACACGATCAATCCATTCGCCCGGACCATGGAATGCAATATATTGGACCCCTGCGCTTCGATTGCCTGAACCACCCACTCTTCCTGAGAGCGATGCACGATGGATCGCACGTAATGCCGCCTTTCGGGCGATTTGGTCAGAGGATGGAGAAGACGCGCTTCCAGCATTGGGCGGAATAATTTTTTCTTGCCTTGCATTTTCCTGAGCGCCGGTCGAACGAATAATTCAAAGCTGACCATCGTCGACACTGGGTTCCCGGGCAGGCCAAATACAGGCTTGCCGCTCAACATTCCAAAAGCCATCGGCTTGCCCGGCTTCATGCGGACCCGCCAAAACCGCATCTCGTTGCCAAGTCCGCCCAGAGTCGATTTGACCAGATCAAAATCACCTACCGACACGCCGCCGCTTGTTACCATCAGATCAGCGGACAATCCGTCATTGATATGGCGCCTCAGATCTTCTGCGTCATCACGGGCGATGCCCAATAAAACAGGCTCGCCACCGGACTCAAGAACCTGAGCGGCCAAGGCATAGGAATTGGAGTTGAATATCTGCCCGGCGCCAGGGGCATCTCCCAACTCAACCAGTTCTTCTCCCGTCGCCAGGATGGTCACCTTTGGTTTTTGGTAAACGGACACCCTTGGCCGACCGACATTCGCCAACATGCCGATTGAAGCCGGGCCCAAGATCGTTCCTTGCTCAAGAACCATTTCACCTGCCCGCGCGTCTTCGCCCGCTCGTCTAACCGCCTCCCCTCTTTGCACATCAAGAAAAATCTTGACTTCATCATCCGAGATTCTTTTCGTCTCCTCAATCAATACAACGGCATCCGCTCCGTCGGGCATGGGCGTGCCGGTCATAATTTTAATGGATTCCCCCGGCCCGATTTTTCGTGTCGCCATGACGCCGGCTTGAATTTCTTCTATGACTTTCAATTTCTTGGGCGCGTCGCGCGTAGCATGTCTGGTATCCTCCGACCGCAACGCATACCCATCCATCGCCGAGTTGTTCCAAGGCGGAACAGGTCGCGGTGAATTCACGTCTTCCGCCAGCACCCGGCCTAGACCTTGCAACAACCCTACTTTTTCCCGTCCCATTGGGCGAATCAGCTCCAGTATCGACTTTTGGGCATCTTCCACACTAATCATCGACAACTCCAAGGACTTCAAAGAATAATCTATCAAGCGAGACGCGCCTATTATAACCAACGCGGATAGGGGAACAAGCCATACCTGATGATGGCATCAGTCCAAAATTTTACGTTTGCGAAATTTTTGGTTATCACTTAGAGGTGCCCTATGCCCAGAGAAGACTTCAGATATAAAACTGAACTCCGGGTCCGGTTTGGGGAGACCGATCTCCAAGGAGTTGTATTTAATGCCAACTACCTTCTATATGTTGATACCGCACAGATGGATTACCTCCGGGACATCGGCGTTTCTTATCAAAACATGTCAGAACAAGGGCATGACATTGTCATTGTTGACGCTTCGGTCCAGTTTCGTTCCCCGGCTTATTTCGATGACGTTTTGCAAATCTACGCGCGTATTTCTGAAATCGGAAACTCCAGTGTCCGGATGGACTTCGAAATTTACGAATCGGAACGTCTCGTCGCGAACGTGCGGACGGCATACGTTATTATCAAGAAAGATACTAAAAATCCCGTCCGCGTTCCTCACTACATCCGTGAAGCAGTCGGAAAATTCGAATCGAACGCGGTTTCGGAGAGACGGGACATCAACACAGATTAGCGAGCCTCCGCCACGCCGCAGAATACAACCTTTCTCATCAAGGTAAGCACCACAATCATATTGTTGTTCCTATTTTTCCGTGATAGGATTAGATGGAAATGTTCTCAATCACCATAATCGATTCATCCGGGGAGTGTTTCGCCAGTTGATGGAACTGGATAAATTCATCTTGTTTCACATCAGTCAGCGATGCGGCCGCTTACGCTTCGGCCACGCGCGGCATCTCGCCACATAAAGGGAATACGATGAAATCTTTTGAGCGTTCGGTATGGACTGTTCTGTTCTTCGCTCTCGTGCTGAGTTTGTCCGCCCCTCTTGTAATAGGAACCACACAGACTTTCGCGGCCTGGAAGCCGACGCGCCCGATTGAATTCATCATCATGGCGAGCAAAGGGGGCGGCGCGGATCGCATCGCCCGGCTCATGCAGAAAATCGTCACCCGGAACAAATGGTCGCCACAGCCCTTGACGCCTATCAATAAAAGGGGTGGATCCGGCGCAGAGGCAATGCTCTATCTCTACGCGAAAAGAGGGAACCCGCACGTGATTCTTGTTACGCTGAACAGCTTTTTCACCACCCCGGTCTTGCGGAACCTCCCAGTAAATTACAACAAGCTCACGCCGGTCTATCGACTTGCCATGGACACGTTTCTTCTTTGGGTCAACGCGAAGTCCGGCATCAAGAATATGGATGATTTCGTGAAGGCCGTGAAAGCCAAGAAAGGCAAATGGACGATGGGCGGGACCGGGAAAATGCAGGAAGATCAACTCGTCACCAACATGCTGATGCAGGCGTATGGCTTAAAAGGCATGATCACTTACGTGCCTTTTCGCGGTGGCGGCACCGTCGCGAAAAACCTTGCCGGCGGGCACGTTGATTCGACTGTCAACAACCCGTCCGAGGGTCTGCCTCACTATCCCGCCAAAATGAGACCCATTGCCGCATTGACCCCGGATCGGATACCCGCGTTCAAAGAAGTGCCCACCTTCAAGGAGCTGGGAAAGCCGCAGCTCGTGTACTTCATGCAACGCAGCATCAACGCACCCGGCGGCATCTCCAAAGAAGCCGTGGAGTGGTACAGCGATTTGTTCGCCAAGCTGTGCAATTCCGATGAATGGAAATCTTATACAAAAAAGCAAGCGCTAAATCGCGCCTGCCTGAGTGGTGCGCCGTTGAGAGAATTCTTTGCCGCCGAAGACGTAAAGCACAAGCAGTTGCTCAAAGGCATGGGACTGCTAAAATAAATTGGAGAATACGCATAGCTGATTCAGGTAATCCATCACCCATCACTATTCCGAGAAGTTACGTTGCTTGGTTTTCTGTGGCGATTTTTCCGAGCGCAGACGCGACATCAGCGAGTCTCCTGAGCCACAAACCTTAATGATAGTGCTCCCAAATCCCCTTGCTGCCAACTTGCTTGCCACTTGCCCGTGTTGATGCTTCGACTTACCGTTCCGAGCTAGCCCAATTTTATTTTCCATGAAAGATGTGAAGCATTGAAAAAATGGCGAATCCTTACCTTGCTTACCACTGGCCATGCGTTTGAACATTGGTACCAAGGAGTTTTAGGTCCGATTGTCCCTTATTTGGCCGCAGATCTGAGCCTTACATTGACTCAAGTAGGACTGCTATTTACAGGCAGAGCGGTGATGAGCGCATTCAGCAGCGTGGGCACGGGCTTCGTCATTGACTCCTATGGCGGCGGGAAATGGCTTTTAGTCGGATGCATGGTTTCAATCGCCTTGTTTTACGGCAGCGCGAGTTTCGCTGCAGGTTTTTTGACCTTGGCCCCTATCATATGGTTAAGCGGATTGGCGACCCATAGCTGGCATCCGCCCGCTATGGGCTTGTTGGGAATACGTTTTGAGAAGAGAAAAGGCTTCGCGTTAGGCGTGCATGGAACAGGTGCGAACGCGGGCCAAACGCTCGCTCCCGTCATCGCGGGCTTTCTCCTGCTGCTGATGGATTGGCGAGGTGTCTTATTAATAAACACGATCCCTCTGTTCGCCACGGCAATACTTTTGTGTATTTATTTAGAACCCTTTCAACTGAATGAAAATCAAAAGCCTGGGTCCTTCCGTCGTACAGGAGGCTTCAAGGATGCGCTCATCAAGCACCCGGGGATGATAGGCGCTTCCGTCTTCTCCGGGGTGAGAACGCTGGCGCATAACGTAATTCTGATTTTTCTCCCCATACTTTTGGTGAGAAAATATGACGTGAGTCCGGGCATTCTGGGAATCGCCATTGGCGCGTATTCGGCGGCATCCATATTCCCGGAAACGATTGTTGGCTACCTCTCTGACAGAATATCGAGGAAATTGATTTTATTCATTGGCGTCGCTGTTGGTGGAGTATCGATATTCATGATTCCTCATGCAGGCGTCGGAATTTTCCTGTATCTTTGCATCATGTCTGTTGGTATCTTTCTAATTTCCATGCGTTCCGCCATATTCGCATACGGCTTTGAAGTCAGTCCGCCTCAACTGGCCGGGAGCGTTGTTGGCGTTATCTTTACAGTGAACCAGATATTTGTTGGAATGGGGTTGTTCTTTCTCGGGATACTAGCGGATGCCTATGGGCTGGCATTCGCTTTCGGGGCGATTGGTATATTATGTCTGGCAAGTTTAATTGTTTTCTTATGGCTGCCTGGAACAGAGGAAAAGGGGAACATCCAAGCGCCAGTCTCCAATCCCTGAGATTCCGCACATGAGTCTCTCTGGTTCATTCACGGGGGATTTCGAGTGAACGAGCAGATTGAGAAACACGCGGGTTTTCCCCATATAGAAAAACTGCTGGCCGGCGGGACTCCCACTCCTGCGGCGACAGATCTTTTGACCTCTATCGGCGCCACCGACCCCATAAGCGTCATCAGAAACCTTCAATCTTTGGCATTGCACCCGGCGTTTCCGCGCAATAATTCCAAATTCTTGGCGCAATTGCTGGTTTCTCTAGGCGACACCTTTGATCCGGAACGCGCCTTGAGCAACTTCGAGCGCATTCTCGCGAGCCGAGACAAACCGGATTCTCTTTTGAAAACCCTCAATCTCTCTGATGAACGAAGAGCGGAGTTCTTCGCGCTTGCTGGCGGGAGTCAGTTTCTGACGGAAACTGTCGTCAGGCGCCCTGATTTTCTCGACTGGCTTTTGCGCCCGAATACATTAAAAACCGTTCGGGCGAAAGAAAAGATGGAATCGGAATTGTGGCGATGGGTGCGCGGCGCCTGGGATGAGCCCAATGGCCCAGAAAATGCGATGCGCCGATTTCGTCAGCGGGAATATCTGAGAATTGCAATACTGGATTTGATGCGGCGGGCTTCCCTCAAAGAAACCACTTTGAATCTTTCTCGGTTGGCGGATACCTGCCTGGAGATAGCGGTTCGAATCGCCAGAACCGAACTTCAGAACAAATATGGAACGCCCAGATATAGAGATGCGGACGGGAAGTGGCGAAATACCGAATTCAGCGTGATCGGCATGGGCAAACTAGGCGGCCTCGAACTCAACTTCAGTTCAGACATCGATCTTCTGTTCATATATTCATCAGACGACGGCCGGACCACCGGAGTTGCGGATTCATTGACGGGGCAACAGAAAAGAAAGATCAGCAATCATGAATTTTTTGCCCATATGGCCAGGCGCGTTATATCTTTGATGGCAAAAAATACCGAAGAGGGGCACGTCTTTCGGATAGACACACGACTGCGGCCCGAGGGTTCTCAAGGAGCTTTGGCATATTCGCTCAGGAGTTGCGAAGTCTATTATGAATCCTGGGGAGAGACGTGGGAGCGACAGGCATTAACCAAGTCCAGGCATTGCGCAGGCTCTTCTGCCTTGAGCAATGCTTTTTCGGAAATGATACGTCCTTTCGTCTATCGCCGGACAATGGACATCAGCGTCATTGCGGAAATCGGAAAAATCAAAAACCGCATCAACAAAAATTTGAAAGGCCCCGATGCAGCGACTCGAAACGTAAAACTCGGTGAAGGCGGCATTCGGGAAATCGAATTTATCACCCAAGCACTGCAACTCATCTACGGCGGCCGCGAAACTCTTTTGCAGAGTTCAAGCACACTGGATAGCCTCTCCATCATGGAAGCGATGGGCCTTTTGCCTGCTCATGAATGCCAGGAACTCGCGCGCGCATACATCTTTCTTCGGGATGTCGAACATCGCGTGCAGGTCACGCATGGGCTTCAGTCTCATGACATCCCAACGGATGAAAAGCACCTGACCGTGCTCGCCCGTAAAATGGATTGCGCGGGGCTCGACGAATTCAAGTCGCAACTGAAACATCACCGCGATAACGTATCAAAAATATTCGAAAACACGTTTCGCAGTGCAAATGAAGACGAACGGGAGAATTCATCCATTGATGATCATTCCCCCGCGCTCACCCTGGGAGATTCCCTATCCGCGGAAGAGTTGGCGCCATATAATTTTACAGACCCTGAAAGTGTAAGCACGCACCTAAAACTCTTGCGAAACGGCGCGTCGCTCGAACATGTCAGCGCCAAAGCAAAGCGGATATTCGACGAACTCCTCCCTCGCCTGCTTGAGCAAACGCATGAACTTCCCGAACCGGACAGAGCCATCGCGCACCTCAACAGGTTTGTGGAGAAAGGAGGAGGCCGCGAATCCATTCTCGGGTTCATGGCCGAGCAGGAAGAGTCGCTGGAAATCATCCTTAAATTGTTCGCTTCAAGCAATTACTTGTCCGAAATTCTGATTTCCCAGCCGGGATTGCTTGAAACGCTTTTTCAAACAGAGACGCTCTCCAAG
Organism: bacterium; assembly: GCA_965242545.1. Lineage (GTDB taxonomy): Bacteria > UBA8248 > UBA8248 > UBA8248 > UBA8248 > Bin107. Next base: position 1,306,937 of record OZ251456.1, on the reverse strand, counting down.
CCGCGCTCAAAAGAACTCCTTGTCGACGAAATGGAGAAAATAACGAGTGCGCAAATCCCGGCGGAGGAGAAATTCAATCGATTGCATTTTGCAAAAAAGAGCGAAGAACTCGCGATAGGCATTAGAAGCATCCTCGGGGCAGCAGACATTTTGGAAACCTTGTCCGCCCTCTCCCACCTCGCGGCGGCGACCCTGAAAAGCGGCTATGAAATAGCCTACGATGAAATGCTCAAATTGTATGGCGCGCCGATCGAGGACGAGGCTGGGGAGGAAGCACGATTCGCCATCATCGGTCTCGGCAAGTTGGGAAGCGGAGAAATGAATTTTGGCTCAGATCTGGATTTGATATTCGTTTATAGCGCGGCCGGTAAAACGAACGGGCAAGCCAAGGGAAAAACTGCGAAATACAAGCCCACCACGAATCATGAATTTTATCTTAAGGTGGCCACATGCCTGCGCGATGGTCTCTCCGCATCAAGCACCCGGGAGCGAACCTACGAAATGGACCTTCGCCTGCGGCCTGAAGGGCAGAAAGGTCCATTGGCGGCGCCTGTGGAGCTCTTCGTAAATTACTTTGAAAATCGCGCTGAAACATGGGAAAGACAAGCGCTCACAAGAGCCAGTCATATTGCCGGCTCGCAAACGCTTGGGGCAGAATTCCTCAGACTTGCCGGAAAATTTGTGTACGAAAAGGAAATGACACAAGAACTTTCTCAAGAAGTTGCTCATATGCGCCAGCGTATTGAATCGGAGTTGTCCCGTGAGGAAGAAGGAATCATCGACATTAAACTCGGACGCGGCGGAATTATAGAAATTGAATTTTTGACTCAGTATCTTCTGATACAAAATGGAAAAACGCATCCTGAACTCCGGGTCCCAAATACTTACCTCGCTCTGCAAGCATTGAACAAAACCGGAATACTTGCCGATGAGGACTGCGCTGTGTTACTCGACGGATACCGTTTCCTGCGCCTTGTTGAAAACCGTTTACGCATAGGAAATGCCCAGTCGATCAACATATTTTCAACAACGCCGCAGGCGATGGGCATGTTGGCGCGGCGCATGAATTTTGGAGACGACATTGATGGAAGCGCTCATGCGAAATTTTTAGCGGTGTACGAGAAGAAAACGAGCCTTGTGAGAGAAGTCTATGGAAAAATCGTAAACGCGAAAAATGACGATCCCAAGAGAATCGCTTAACGCCCATCCCCAAGCGTGTATGTCTTCTGCTTGCTTGGAGCCGGAGAGTTCAATTTGCTCATAAACCCTGCCCGGTTTCGTAAATCCATGGAGGATATCGCCCGCATCGGAGCGACGAAGGGCGGCGGCGTGCATCGCCTCACACTTTCCGATCAGGACAAAGAAGCCAGAGACTTATTCACCGACTGGGTGAATGACGCCGGACTGGAATTGCGTGTCGATGAGATGGGAAACATGTTCGCCAGGCGAGCCGGCGAAAACGATGACGCCTCCTCCGCGATGACGGGGAGCCACCTCGACACCGTGCCCAATGGCGGCCGATTTGACGGATCGTTAGGCGTGTTGGCCGGCCTGGAAGCAATACGAGCATTGAATGACAAGAACATATCGACGAAGCGCCCGATAGAAATCGTCAACTGGACTAATGAGGAGGGCGCCAGATTTCCACCGTCCATGCTCGGAAGCGGCGTATTTTCGGGCGCGATAACGCAGGAATCCGCATATGAAGTAAGAGACAGCGAAGGAATAAGGTTTCTTGATGAATTGGAGCGCATCGGCTACCGCGGAGATGCGCTCTGCGCACCCAGACCTATTGGGTCATATATCGAACTCCACATAGAGCAAGGCCCCGTTCTCCTGAACGAGAACGTCAAGGTAGGCATCGTGGAAGGAATTTTTGGACTCTCGTGGCTCCGCATCACCATGAGAGGAGAACGAGACCACGCCGGTCCCACGCCGATGAGCATGAGACGCGACGCTTTGGTAGGCGCGGCGCGCGCCATTTCGGCAATCCGTGAAATTCCGGCAAAGATGGCTCCGGAATTCGTCGCCACAGTCGGCGAGCTCTCCGTATCGCCCAACGCCATAAACGTCATTCCCGACCAGGCGACATTCTCGGTTGATTTTCGGCATCGCCGACCTGAAATAATGGAGAGCGCGCTGAAACTCGTTGAAAAAATCACCGTCGAAGAAGCCAAGAAGGAAAATCTCGAAATCGAGATTGAAAACATCGGCTCATCCTCCCCCATGGCGTTTGATGCAAAGGTCGGACGAGCAATAAAAGCCGTATGCGCAGAGTCAAACTATAGCCATCGATGTATGTGGAGCGCCGCAGGGCACGACGCCCGTTATACGGCTCAACTTGGACCCACGGCCATGATTTTCGTCCCCTGCGTCGCAGGGAAAAGTCATTCAGAAGAAGAGGATATGGACTGGGAGGACGCCTATAGAGGTTGCGACGTTTTGACGAAAACATTGATAAAGTTGGCGGATTCGTGATTGAAAATTCCAGTAAAGCCGGATGAGGAGAACTGAATGCCGAAAATAGAATGGGCGAATAGCGCGAGATGCGCCGTGTGCTTGACTTTCGACGTAGACGGCGAAACGGTATGGATGGCAAGGGACCCGTCGCTGGGGCATCGGCCCATTCATAATTCGATGGGCGCCTATGGCCCCAAGGTGGGTATTCCGCGAATACTGAAACTCCTCAAAAAATACAATTTGCCCGGCGCTTTTTATATCCCGAGTTGGACGGTGGAAAAGTGGCCCAAAATGACGGAAGACATCGTAAAAGGAGGCCATGAAGTCGGGCACCACGGCCATATCCATGAAAAGCCGTATCAGATGGCCGACGTAGAGAGGGAAGAGGAATTGCTGGCGCGCGCGCTTGAAGTTTTACAGCGTGACACGGGGCAGAAAATTTTGGGTTCCCGCACGCCTTCGGCGGATCCGAGCGTCCACACCATGGGACTGCTCAAAAAACATGGACTTCTTTACCATTCCAACATGATGGATGACGATTGGCCCTATTATCATGCTTGCGGATTGGTGGAATTGCCCACGAAGTGGAGTCTGGATGATTTTATCTTCTTCGCCCACAGCACGAATCCGCCGTTCGGTCACGGCATTCGAGACCCGGAATCGGTCTATTCAATATGGGTCGAAGAATTTGAAGGGACATACGAAGAGGGCGGATATGTGAACTTCATGTGTCACCCCCAAATAATCGGCCAACACCACCGGATGCGGATGCTGGAAAGGCTTGTTCAGCATATCTTAAGCAAGGGCGACGTATGGTTTGCGGCGCCTGGGGACGTGGCGAAGTGCTGGGTTTCTCAAAACAAAGCGCCAAAGACGAGAAGACGGAGGCGGTGAATCCACGCCCTTGATAAATGGTCTTTGGCGCGTCTGGGATATGTCCGGCGGCGAGGACGCATATCAACCCAAAGTAGCGTCATACCCGCTAGCAAAGCGAGAATCGCATAAACATGCGGGGCTGAAAAGAGAACGCTCAAACGACGATCGAATCACCTGGTTTCAAAAAATTCCCTTGCTTCAATTATCCAGTGTACTCCAATATGTGCATCCCTCCCCCGTTCCGATCTATCAAATACAGCAAGCCATTTTCATCCATGCCGATGTCGTTCGACTGCACATGGTTTTTGCCGAAATTGAGTTCCGGTATGTAGTGTCCTATTTCTTTGGGCCGGAACGGGTCGGAAAGATCAATGGATCTCAATCCGGAATTGAAGTAGGTGAGGAAAATGATGTCTTTCCACGGACCATCTGTGGGGGTGTATTCCAAAATGTTATGGGCGCCGAAACGTCCACCTCGATGCATGTTCTCTTCCCTGTCCGGCATATACGTTGATATGGGGATCGGGTTCGTCTCTTCTCTGATGTCCACTACCCACATAAACTGACTGCTCTCGTAATTTTCATGGGCGCGCGCTTCATCGGTTACAACCAGGTACGGCCTGTCGCCAAGCGGCCAGACGGTGTGCGTAGACCCGACGAAAGGCGGCGACCAGCAAAGGTGTCCCACGAACGTGATGTTGCGCAAATCCGCACAATCAAAAATCCCCAGCCCTCCGCCCCAGAATCCCGCGAACATGCGATTCCCGCGAATAGTCGCAGGGCCGTGGCATGTCCAGGAACGCTCGAATTCAGCAGGCTCGTCATAGGGCAGCCCGAGACTGAGGTCTTGCCGCGGAAGGCCGACAATGTTGAGCACTTCCGGGTTGAGAGGGTTTTTAATATCTACCGTCCACATGACCCGGTTTCTCCACCCCTCGGCGTCGTTCGGAAAAAATGCGAGATGACGCTCATTGTCAACGCCAAAGCGGTGAGGCCCCGAGCCGGGCAGATCATAAAAACCGACTTCTTCGGGGCGGGACGGGTCTCTAATATCAAAAATGCCTATGCCCGCCCTTGCCTTCTCCCCGTCCGGCGTCTTGAGGCGTTCGTGATTCACGTAGAGAAGATCGTCTCCCACGATGCGGACTTTGTGATTATGCGTCCCAGGAGGAGCAAACACTTCAGCAATTCGTCTTGGTTTTTGAGGGTTCGATACGTCGTGGACTGTCCAGCCTTCCGGCCCATCGTAGCTTGCCGTTCCCACCGCACCTACATAGGCGTATCCGTTTTTCACCTCAACGAGGCTGCCCCCTCCCCATGCCGCATCCGGGTCATGCCCAACCAACTTGAAATTACTGGCTTCAGCCGGCGCGCCTTTCGCCATTACTCACCTCCTGTAGAGTCGCCACGGAACTCGACGATGAGCGCGAAGCGTCTTTCCCTGTATCTGCCTGCAGCACGCTCGCACAATCATCCTTCCAGCCACCCTAACATCTTCCTCCCGCCGAAGCACTTTGAATTCAGCTTTCATTATGGGCCGTCCAACCCTTATTCCGCCGCAAGGTCAACGAAAAGACTTTATACCCGGGCAGCGGCCCAAGTCTGAGGTCATATGTCTTGGTCGTTTCACTTGATTGTAGACAAGAGCGTAGAATGTGGACGTTTGAAAAACACCGCCCGCTAATTTGTTTATGCGCTTCAATCAAGTCGCGCGCCGGAGAGGACGTCAATGCCAGACACGCCCCTGCTCACTCTGCATCGAACGGCTGGAGCCCGCTTTACAGAAGAAGCCGGATGGGCGATTCCCGCAGCGTTTGGAAGCGCGACCTCGGAGCATCTCGCCTGTCGAGAAAACGCCGTCGCGATCGACCTGTCTCACCGAGGCAATCTCCGTTTCAGCGGCCCGGACGCAGAGGAATTCCTCCACCGCATGCTTTCCAACCGGGTGAAAGAACTAAAACCCGGAGAAGGAGTCTACAATACCCTTCTCACTCGACAGGGAAAGTTTATATCCGATCTGTATATGTACAAACATGAAACTTTTTTTGCCGCTAACGTTGCTCCCGGGGTGGCGGATATTTTCGCCGATGAACTCGACAAATTCATCATTATGGATCAGGTAGAAGTCGAGAATGAGACGGAAACCTCATTTTGCCTCGGGCTCTTCGGACCGGAGGCGCGTGAAATCATTGCAAGGGCGCGCATGGGCGATCTTTCATTGGTCGAACATGGGCACGAAAGATGCCGCAACATGGTGATAGCGCGCGAATTGTGGACGGGAGAGGACGGCTATCTGCTTACGGGACCTCGCGAGGAGGCGGAGTCGGTCTGGCGATTATTATTAGGCGCCGGGGCGAATCGAGCAGGTGTTGAGGCACTTGAGTCTCTCACCCTGGAGGCCGGCGTTCCTTTATTCGGGAAGGACATGACATCAGCCGTCAATCCGATGCAGGCCGGCCTGGAGAAAAAAGCCATCGACTTTGAAAAAGGCTGCTATATCGGCCAAGAAGTCATCGCCAAAATCAAATATCTGGGACAGGTAAATCGCGGGCTCGTTGGCCTCAGAATCAACGGAGAAATTTCGCCCGAGCGAGGGGCGAAGGTGTATTCCAAAACGAACAATATCGGATCGATCACCCGTTCCGCATATTGCCCGACCGTGGACGGGGTGTTGGCTTTTTCGTATCTGCCCCGCGCCCAAATGGAGCCGGGCACTCGCGTCAAGGTGCATGGCAAAAAATGCGTCGCTGAGGCGACTGTCGATACTTTGCCTTTTTATCAACGAGAGAACCAAGCCGTCTGATAAAAGCAACGAATTCGATGAAACGCGAGACATTTCTCCGGCGGATGAAGCGCAAACCCACTCTCCGAGACCCTGCCCTCTGCTGAAAGACTCACTCCGCCGTAACGCCTGATACGCATTGCGGTAATTCGCCGCCCGGCTTTTGACTTCTCTTATGTTGCGAGGCATATTGCGACCTTCTTCATACGGATTCGCATGGAGCGGAAAAATTCAGGAGAGCGCCTCGCATACGCGAGGAACTCCCTTTATTTTGAAAATTCGATTCCCAGGAGGAAGCAGCGCATGGCACGGGCCAAGGGAAAAAGCAAAACTACTCCCTCACCTGCGAAAACAGGGACAGCCAGAACTTTTGGACTTCATAAAATAGGCATTAAAAACGTCGGGACGGTATACCGAAATCTACCCATCGCAACGCTCAACGAAATGGCAATTGCGCGCGGGGAGGGATTTCTCGCTCCTAATGGCGCGCTCGTGGTCAATACGGGAAAATTCTCGGGCCGCTCGCCGAAGGATAAATTCACGGTAGACCAAAGCCCTTCCAACAAGAAGATATGGTGGGGGGCCATCAACCAGAAAATATCAACGGACAACTGGAACAGCATTTTTCAGAAAATGGCCAGTTACGCCCAACAGCGCGACCTTTTCATCTTTGACGGATTTGTGGGAAATGACCCGAGATACAAGCTCCCGGTGCGAATTATTTCAGAATTGGCTTGGCATTCCGTGTTCTGCCAAACCTTGCTCGTTCGCCCGGAGCCCGGGGAACTCGGGCGGCACAGAAATCCCTTCACGGTGATTGATATGGGCAGATTCCTCGGGGCGGGAACCTCAGAGGGGCTCAGGCGGGAGAATTTCACGCTTGTGAATTTTGAGAAAAACATGGCGCTTATCGGCGGCTCGGAATACGCCGGCGAAATGAAGAAATCCGCCTTTTTCATCATGAACTACCTGCTTCCGCAAAAGGGCGTGTTCCCGATGCACTGCTCGGCCAACATGGGAGAGGAGCAGGGAGACTCGGCGCTTTTTTTCGGCCTCTCCGGCACGGGCAAGACCACGTTGTCCGCCGATCTGAATCGAAAACTCATAGGGGATGACGAACACGGGTGGACGGATTCCGGCGTATTCAATTTTGAAGGCGGATGCTATGCGAAAACCATCAACCTGACGAAAGAAAAAGAGCCTCAGATCTGGGACGCGATTCGATTCGGCTCCGTTTTGGAAAACGTGGTCGTTGACCCGCGCACGCGCGAAATTGATTACGCCGACATGTCGATCACGGAAAACACGCGCGCGACCTATCCTACCCATTTTATTGAAAATTGCGCGCTCTCCGGCATGGGGGGGCATCCGAAAAACATATTCTTTTTGACCTGTGACGCATTCGGCGTTTTGCCCCCCATCAGCAAGCTCACGCCCGAGCAGGCGGCCTACCATTTCCTCTCCGGCTATACGGCGAAGGTGGCCGGCACCGAGGCGGGGGTCGATAAGCCTGTAGCCACGTTCAGCAGCTGCTTCGGCGCGCCTTTTCTCGCCCTGCATCCCAACGACTACGGCGAAATGCTGAGAGCGAGACTGAAAAAGCACAAAGCGCAAGTCTGGCTGGTCAACACGGGGTGGATCGGCGGCAGCGCCGGCGAGGTCGAGAGGATGCCGTTGGTCCATACGCGCGCCCTTCTGACGGCCGCCATGAAGGGACAGCTCGCCAGGGCGCCGACCCGGAAAATACCGGTGTTCGATCTGCTCGTTCCGACGAGTTGTCCCGGAGTGCCCAAGAAACTCATGATCCCCCGAAAGCTTTGGAGAAGCGCCGGAAAATACGACCGGAAAATACGGGAGCTGGCGCAGTCGTTCCGGGAGAATTTCAAGCAATTCGAGGATCGGGCGCCGTCGGACGTCGCGGCGGCCGGCCCGAAGCCCTAGAAAACGCACGCCTCTACAAACGATGGACGCTTCACAAAAGGGAGGAGGTTCCGATGCCGGTCGTTCAGGTAAGCCTGCTGGAGGGAAGATCGAAGGAGCAGAAAAGCGCGATGGCGGATGAGATTACGGAGACGGTGCACAGGCACTCGGGCGCCCCGAAAGAAGTCATCACCGTCATATTCAGCGATATCGCAAGGGATTCCTGGGCGGCGGGCGGAACGCTCTACGCGGACAGATAATCCCGGACACTCATGCGGGGAGGAATCAGATGAGCGCCGACAATTTCCGGCTCGCGCTGGTGCAGCCGATGGGGCATCGCCCGCCGGATGACGAAAAAAACGTGGCCGACGCCGTCCGATACGTCGAGGACGCCGCGGCGCAGGGGGCCGATTTCGTGGCCTTTCCGGAATCCTATCCGGGCCCCTGGCGGATGCCCGCCGGGTTCGACCCCTCCGGGGCGATGGCGGAGGTCGCCAGCCGATGCGGCGTCTACGTTCAATACGGAACCCTCGAGCCCCTGGACGACGAAAAAAGGACGGCGCACAACCTGCTGAACCTCGCCCGGCCCGCTGGCGGCGCCCCGGGCCGCTACCGCAGAACCCACCCCCCCGGCCCCTGGATCTATACAGGCGGCGGAACCTGGGAGTTTCAATACGTCGCCGGCGATGAATACCCCGTTTTCGAGACCCGATACGGACAGGTCGGCATGGCGATGTGCAGCGAGGTCTACATGCCCGAGGTGACGCGCGCCCTCTCGCTTCGGGGAGCCGAAATCATCTTCCTGCCCGCCGGAGTGGACAAGAAGAAGCTCTGGAGCACCTGGCGGAACCTGATATGGTCGCGCGCGATAGAGAACCTGGCGATTGTCATCACCACCCAGAATCTCTTCGAGAAAGGCGACCGGGGGCTGGCGATGGTGGCGACGCCGGAGGAGATCATCTTCGAGAGCACCGGGGCCGGCGCGTTCCTCGTGGACGTGGATCTGGAGCGGATCCGCGAGCTCCGGGAGCAGAAGGACGAGGTGTCCTCATCGGGGAAAAACGGGGCGAAGGCGGGCGTGCTGAGCCAATGGCAGAGGCCCGAGCTGTATGACAGGTTCTTCCCCGGAGAGGGCGCGGCCGGCTGACGCCGCGTCCCCCGGCGCGCCGGGGCGCGAGGCGAGCGCTCCCGCTGAAAGACGACATGCCGAACAGCTACTTCTGGCTTCTGTATGCGCACATCCTGGCGGCCTGCCTCTATCAGGGCGCGCTCGTCTTCTTCTGGCTGCTGATGAGGCACCTCCGGCGCAGGCTCCCGCCCGCCGAGTTCGCGGGCGAGATCACCTCCATTCTGCGCTTCTACCACCCCTTCGTTCTCGTGTGCATGGGCGCGCTCATCATGACGGGCGCCTGGTATCTGACCGGGCTGAAGATGGCGATGGGCCCGGCGTTCGGCAGGCTCTTCGTGCCGCTGGGGCTGAAGCTGCTGACGGTCTTTCTGATGATGATGGGCGTCAGCTTCCAGTTCTTCGCCGTTGGGCTGAGGCTCACCCGGGGAACCGGCCCCGCCGGGAACGGCCGCCCCCTCGGCGCGACGACCGACGAGCGCCTCCGCCTGCTCAAAACTCTCGAGCGCGTGAACCTGGCGAACGCCGTCCTCGCGCTGTTCGCCATATTCTTCGGTCTCGCGCTCGACGAGGCCACCTCGTCCCTGAACAAGGGATTCTAGGCTCAGGCGCCCCCTCCGGCGGGCGGCGGAATGAGGGGGCCGATCGGAGCAGACGAGGGGGACGAGGCTCCGTAGGTGCGACCCCTTCTTGGGCGCGCTCCACGGTTCGGGAATCGCCCGTTCGGGTGGGAAGGCGATCCGGGGGGAGGAGATGACCGACTCGGGGCGGGAGGGGCGATAGCCGGGCTCCGCCCTGACGAGGCGGGGAGGAGGCATTCCGATCCGGTCGGAGAGGCGATGGCCGGGATCCGGGATTCAGGGGTAAAGGGGAAACCACCCCCGGCGGAGTTGGCCGATCGGGACCGGGAGGATGACCGCGATCGGGAGCGAGAGGGCGATCCGTTTGATCTGGTCTTTTTCGATAAAATTCCCCGTCTTTCGGCGTTTTTCATTTTGAATCAATCGGTTATGCGTTCCTGAAAGCTGCGTCAATTCGCCTGAAAACGCCCTGAATTCGTTTTGAATTCGCTCGATTGTATTTGAATTGAAAGGTTTTCGGTTCGACGGAAAAAGACGCCCTTTTGATCGGGGATCGGGCGCGTTTCGGCTCGAATGGTGCCTTTTTCGCTTCTTTTCGGGATACCGCAAATGCGGGCAAATGCGCGCACGGCAGCGTCGCCGTTCCACACGCGGGGCGCATATATGCGCCCCCTACGGGCGAGGGTGCGATTCCGCCTTCGTAGGGACAACCCCCTGTGGTTGTCCGAGCCGCGTCATCGCCAACCCGCAATCGGGGCGCATGTATGTGTGGGAAGTGCCCCTCGGCGCTTCACCTACGGGCGCCATATCCCGGCGGTGAACAAGGCCGGGTGGCGATTTTGCGTAGGTGACGCGCGGGAGCGCGTCCATATATGCGTCCCGCGCCGTTCGTTGAACAGGGTGGGCGGTTCGCGAACCGTGGGCCGGGCCCGGGAAGGAACCGCCCCTGCGGATCAATCGGCATCGTTGACAACGGACAACCACAGGGGGTTGTCCCTACGAACGAAAGACGGTCGCGTCGTTGCCAATTCCGCAATCGGGGCGCATATATGCGCCCCCTACAATCGGATGACGCCACCCCCGGCCCGTAGGGGACGCATATATGCGTCCCGTTTCGTTCAAAAACCAGACGCGGGCGGTTCCCGAACCGCCCCTACGGGCGCCATATCCCATCGGTGAAAAGGCGGGGCGGCGATTTTGCGTAGGTGACGCGCCGAGGGGCGCGTCCCACACATACATGCGTCCCGCGCCGTTCGTCACAGAAACCGGGCGCGGGGGCATGATTCGTCATCCCCCCGCGCCCGGCGTGAATCGGAACCAAACCGGGGCGTCCGTCCCCCCTAGAACCGCCATCCGAGGGAGAGGCGTCCGCCGAGGGACTCGTGGTCGGAACCCGGGCCGTGGGCGGAGATCTCCCCGCCGACGGAGAGATCTCCCTTGCGCCAGCGCGCGCCCAGCCCGACCAGGACGCGGGTCTTCTCCGCTTCCGCGTGGAGCCGGTCGCCGCCCACCTCGATGACGGTCTCCTCCCCGCTCAGAACGCTCTCGACGTCCACCGAGCCGCGCAGGGCGAACTCTTCCTCCCCGCTCGTCCGAACCGCCTCGGCGAGCAGCCCCAGGGAGCCTTTCAGCGAGTCGGCGTCCCTGATCGACACCCGTCCGCCCAGCTCGTCCGTGAACCGGTCCAGCGAAACCGAGGAGCGCACCAGCCGCGCCCGGGGCGTGAGGGTTCCCCGCCTGAAACGCATCCGCTTCCCGAGCTCCGCCCCCATCGCCAGCCCGGAGGCGGACGCCCCCGTCTTGAGCCCGCCCCGCAGGTCGGACTCCAGATCCACCGCGTAGAAGGTCGTCTCGACCTGGCCCTCCAGATAGAAGCCCCCGCCGAAGGCGTAAGCCGCCGAGACGCCCGCGCCGCTGCCCCGAACCTCGATCTCGCCTCCGCCCGCCACGTCCGCCGAACCCCGAACGTGATGAACCGAGAAGCCCAGCAGAAGGTTCGCGTCAACGCTCACGTCGAAGCCCGCCCGGACGCCGTGGCGCGTCACGTCGTACGCCGCGCCGGCGGTGGAGCCGCCCGCCCGCCAGTCGCCGCGCGCGCCCTCGATTCGCGCCCAGCCGCCCCCGGCCGCCCGGGGCGCGCCCCTCCGCTCCCCGTGGGCGAGCGGAGCGCTCATCCCCAGCAGAACCGAAGGCAGCGCCTCATAGACCTTCGCCCGGGGAGCGATGGCGCTCGTGAACGCGACCGCGCCCTCCGAGGTCGAAACCCCCACGTCGTAGGCGCCCGAGGGAACCGACGCCCGCGTCCCCGCCTCGCCCAGACGAACGGCTTCCCCGTCCGCCGGAACCAGCGTCACGGTCGTCTCCCCGTCCGCCGCGCCCTCAATCCGCCCCCCGACCCGCGCGATCGCCCGCTCCGGACGCTCGCCAGGCGCCGCGCGTATCGTCACGACCAGGTCGCCCCCCTCGTTCCGCGCCGCCACGCCCTCCCGGGACAGTATCCGGCCGTTCGGCCCCACCGAGAGGGTTCCGCCCGCGTCGAAGCGCACCTCCCCGACCGTCCCGTCCACCGTCACGGTGGAGGCGGCCACGTGAATCTTTCCCGTCACCACGCCGCCCGTCGAGACCGTCACCGTATGCTCGCCATCGCCAAGCCCCTCCACGTCGCCGTCCACCCGCCCGGAGATGGTCGCCCTCAGGCCGCCGCCCACGCCCCGGATGCGACCGGACGCCATCCCGGCCACCACGACGCTCAAATCGCCCGCTTCGCTCCGAATCGCCTCTCCGTCCACGCCCGTGAGCGCGCCCGTCGAGGCGACCGTCACCTCGCCCCCGTTCGTCAGCAGAAGACGCCCGACGCTCCCCGCCACCCTCAGCGGGGTGGCCGGATCGTGAACCGTGCCCGTAATCACGCTCCCCGCCGCCGACGTCAGCGTCAAATCGCCGCCCGCGTTCCGAAGGTCGCCCTCGACCCGCCCGGCGACGCTCACGCTCAAGTCGCCCGCCGCGTTGCGGAGAACCTCCCCGTCAACCCCCGTGAGCGCGCCCGTCGAGGTAAGCGAGACCTCTCCCCCGTTCGTCAGCAGAAGACGCCCGACGCTCCCCGCAATCGTCATCGGAACGACCGGATCATGAATCGTGCCGGCGACCACCCCGCCCTCCATCACCGAAACCGTCAAATCGCCGTCGTCCAGCGTCCTGATGTCGCCCTCCACAGTCCCCGCCACCATCACGCTCAAATCGCTCGAGGTCGGCTCGTAGTCATCGGGCAGCTCGGCGGGCGGGGCGACGCCGCCCACGATCGCCAGACCCGAATCCGCGCTTATCCGGCCGCTCTCCCCGACCATCACCACGCCGCCCCGCTCCAGCAGGACGGCCGCGTCCACGTCCTCCTTGCCGCCGATCGCCTCCACCGTCCCGTCCACGAGCACGCGATCCGCGACGCCTTCCGAGCGGCGCGGCGTGCCCGCGCGCTGGCCCAGCGCGATGGCGTTGATGATGGGCTCGAGGGCGTCGTTCTCTCCATCCGAGTCCGTATCGACCCCCCGCCAGCCATAGGTGCCGGAAGGCCAGACGTATCTGTTTCCGGTCGCGCCGAGATTCTCCAGGCCGACGGCGTCCGGGCCCGCGTCCAGCTCCGCGCGCACCAGGGCGCCCTTCGCCACCCGGATCGTCCAGGCGTCATCCGGGCTGCCCGTGAGCGCGCGGATGGCCGTACTGCCCCGGGTGTGGACCTTGCCCGCCGTCACGTCGATGAGGTGGCTCTCGATCTCTTCCGTCGCCGGGTCGTCGTGATGCGTATTGGTCGTCCCGAAGGGGTAGCCGTAGATCGCGTTGCCCTGCCAGGTGTCTATGGTCCCCGAAGACGTGATGTGGACGCGGCCCTCCCCGGCGTTGAAGACCACGATGCCCACGCCCTGGTTGCTGCTGACCATCCGGTGCTTCACGGAGGCGCGAATGACGCCGCGAGCGTTGACGACGGTGTCGCCCGCCAGTTCGCCGCTCGCGTATCCGCGGCTCGGCAGCGTCCAGGCCCAGACGCCGGAGCCGCCCGCGTGGGAGACGTCGATCAGCGAGCCTTCGGCCAGGTTGATCGTGACGTCGCCGTCCTCGGCGTAGTTTGACGCATAGATGCCGCTCAGCCCGGCGGTTCCCTCGACGTGCCGGATGACGCCCGTGGGCCCCAGCTCGACGAGAATGTCCCTGTCGGCGCGCGACGCGCTGTTGTCCCAATCGGTTATGAACACCCGGATGGCGCTGCCGTCGAAGGCGCCGTAGGTATTGGGAGGGCCGGCGTAGGTTCCCCGCAGCTCGACGTCGATGTTGATGACGCCGTGGTGCCGCACCGTGACGTCGCCCTGCGCCACCTGCGACCCGACATGGATGCCGGCGAGTCTGGCCAGGCCGTCCCGCCATTCCGGGTACCAGGCCGGATCGTATTGGGCGTTGGCGGTCGGGCGATTCGGGTCGCTCGACGACCAGAACTCCGGCGTTCGCTCGAGGTTGATCACCGCGCCCTCCTCGACGACGATGGTCTTGTCGCTGCCGGTCGCGAGGCTGACGGCCGCGTCAACGTTCAGAACCGACATGTCCGCGTAGCCGTCGGCGGTGAACACGACGCCGCTCCCGATCGTGAGCGTGACGTGGTTGTTCCAGTGGTTGTTCGGGACGCTCCCGTCTCTGGTGAGGACGCTCGCGCCGGGAGAAGAGGCCTGGAAGTAGTGGAGGTGCCGGTAGTCCGCGGCGCCCGCCGCGGCCGAGGTGTCCGCGCAGGAGATCGTGGTGGTGTATAGTCCGTTCGCGTCCGCCTCGGCGCTCACGGTCTGCGTCGGCGCGCAAGCCGGCGCCTGCGCCCGCGCCTCCCCGGCGGAAAGCGTCAGCGCCGCCAGAAGCGCGGCGAGGAGAGGGATTCCTCGTCTCGCGCCTTTTGAACCGGGTAAAGAGCGGTCGTCTCCGTACAATCGCTTTCTCATCTGAATCGTCCTCTCGATGAAGTGAAAGAATCCCCTGTTGCTATCCGCCGCTTCTCGAATTCAGTCCGCCGGTTGTCGTCGGAAGACGACGAGGCGGAGGCGCGCGTTCGCCGAGAAGGCGGACTTCACGCCTTCGGGAGCGAGGAAGACGCCGCCGGAGGGCGCCCGCTCCCGGAAAACGGTTTCCTGTTGAGCGTTGAGCGTTGAGCGTTGAGCGTTGAGCGTTGAGCGTTGAGCGCCTTTTCCCACTATAGCGCGGGCGGGAGCGCGGCGCAACGCCGCCCGGAGCCGCGAACGAGCATGGGGAGGCTCTCCGGTTTCCTCGCCCCGCGCCCTCACGACGCGGCCCCCGCCGCGGTTACTTGTCGGTGATTGTCGGTGAGTCGGCGCCAGTATCCCGCAACTCCGCGTCGCGTCGCAAGCCGGTCGTCGGGGAGGCTGGAGGCGCGGAGATTTCGCTTCGTTCAGGCGGCTCGTCCGTCATCCTTCTGAGACCCTCATCATCCCGTCAGGCCGAAGGCTCCCGATGGGGAGCCGGCCCGGCCTCCGGGCGAGCGGTTATGCCAAGTCGGGGAGACTACGGGAATTTCCTTCGCGCGTCAACCCGCCCCCGGAAAAGCGGGCGGGACGGGGGAGGAACCCCGCGCCGTCCGGGGTGATGCGGGTTTCGTCGGTTCCGTAGGGACAACCCCCCGTGGTTGTCCTTCGCGGTTTCGCGATCGCCGTTTCCGGGCGTTCGATATTTTGGCGTTTCGATTTACAGGGGCGTCCCCTCCCCGAGGACGCCCCACAGTTCGCGAACCGCGCGTTTTCAGGATGGTGGCGTCCCGATCGCATTCATCGCCGATCTACATGCGGGGCGCATGTATGCGCCCCCTACGGAAACGGGGCGGCGACAACCGGGCGTCCGCGACCCCTGCGGGGTGGGGGGCGATATTCCATTGTAGGGGACGCATATATGCGTCCCGTTTCCCGTCTGGCGGCGCGATGAAACGGGACAACCACAGGGGGTTGTCCCTACGGACGAAAGACGCGCCGCGTCATCGCGGCAATCCGCGCCGTCGCCGATCTACATGCGGGGCGCATGTATGCGCCCCCTACGGACGAAACATCCCGGCGGCGAAAAGGAGGCGGGCGGGGGGCGATTTTGTTTTGCGTAGGGGCGGTTCGGGAATTGCGGGGCGTCCTCGATGCGGAACCGCCCGGATCGTTGACAACGGACAACCACGGGGGGTTGTCCCTGCGGGCGCTCCGATCCGCCTCGACCCGCCGGCGGGGCTTCCCTAGCCCCGCGCCATGCCGTATATTGGCCGCGCGTCCGGGGATTCGGGCGCGAGAAGCTCGAGGGATTTTCCCGCGCTCCCCGCGGACGCCGGGGGGACAAAGCCAGGAGGCGAAAAAACGATGGCCGACACAGTCCGCGCAGTCGATTACTACTACGTCACCACCTCCGACAGGCCGGGACGGGGCGCCGACCTGCTCTCCGTCTTCCGGGACGCCGGCGTGAACCTGCTGGCGGTGCACGCCTTCCCCGAGCGCAGGCGCGTCCAGGTCGATCTGGTGCCCGAGAACGCGCGCGCCTTCACCGCCGCCGCGCGCAAGGCGAAGCTCAAGCTCAGCCCGAAGAAGAAGGCGCTCCTCGTCGAGGGGACGGATCGCGTCGGCGCCATCGCCGAAATCCTCGAAAAGACGGCGGCCGCGGGCGTGAACGTGACGGCCATCACGGCGATAGGCGCGGGCCGCAGGCGCTTCGGCGCCATCCTGTGGGTGAAGCCCAGGGATCAGCGAAAGGCCGCGAAGGCGCTTGGCGCGTAGGCGGCGCGCTCGGAGAGAACGGGAAAGCCGCGCTCTCCCGACGAGAGGGGCGCGCTCCCTCTCCCGCGGAGATCGGGAGGCTCACCCCTCCGCGCCGTCCAGCCGCAGCTCCATGTAGATTCCCTCCTTGAAGGGGTCGTCCCCGTAGGGGGGAATCTCGACGAAGCCCATCGAGCGGTAGAGGGCGAGGGCTTCGCGCATGACGGAGACGGTGACGAGCCGCAGGGCGCGGAAGCCCATCCCGCGCGCCGCCCGCGCGGCCTCCTCCGCGCACCTTCTCCCCAAACCGCGCCCCCGGAACTCCGGGCGCACGTAGAGGCGCTTCATCTCGCAGGCGCCCGCGCCGACCTCCCTCAGGCCCACGCAGCCGGCCGCGCGGCCCTCCTCCCGCAACAGGAGAAACCTGCCGCCCGGCGGGGCGTAAATCCGCTCCATCTCCCGCAGGTGCGCCTCGAAGCGGTGAAAGCACAGCGCCTCCCCCAGCCCGTCCCTGTATTCGCGCAGGAGCGTCCGCGCCTCGCGGTAGTCCGCTTCCGTCTCCGCGGCGATGAACTCCGTCATGCGATCATCTCTCCCCCGGCGGCGGCGCGCCCCCGGGAAGCCTCGAAACGCGGCCCGGGCGGACGGGCGGCATCATAACCCGGGGCGGGAATATATTGAACGCGCGCCGGGGGGCCGCTTCCCCTTGCTCCCCGCCGCCGTCTGCGGGAGAATGCGGCAAGCCCCGCGTCCGTTCACGAAGCGTCGAAACGCGAGAAGGAACCCTGGCCATGCCGATAAGCGAAGACACGGGCCTCGCGCGGGACATGGGCGTCACCGAGGAGATGATGGCCTGTCCCCTGCCCCGCGTCCCCCTCATCGACCCCGAGGACATCCCCGAACACCTCGCCGCCGAGCTCGCGCCCCTCTACGCGCGGGGCAAGCGGCGCTGGGGCCGGGTCTCGCGCTTTCTGCGCCTGCTCGGCTGGGCGCCCGGCTTCGTCGAGGGCTGGCAGATCATGGACGGCAAGCTGCGCGTCGCCCGCCGGGAGAGCGACCCCGAGTATCTGCGCATGGCGCAGCTCGTCATCATCAAGACGGCGATTCTCACCGCGTGCAACAACTGACTGGGGCACAACGTCGAGCTCGGTCGGGCTCAGGGCGTCACGGGCGAGCAGATCAACCTGCTCGAAGGCGACGGCTGGCGGGAGAGCGCCCTTTTCAGCGAGAAGGAGAAGGCCGTCATCGGCTGGGCGGAGGCGGTGACGAACCTCACGGCGAAGCAGGACGAGGCGGCGTTCGAGGCCATGAAGCGCCACTTCGGAACCGAGCAGCTCGTCTCCCTCACCCTCATCTGCGGCCTGTGGAACCTGACGGGGCGCGTCGCCGAGGCGCTTCACCTCGTGGTGGAGCCTCCCGGCGAGCGCATCGCCTTCCAGGAGGGAGAGGAGTAGGAATCAGAGCGGGACGCGGGGCTTCATCGAATGCCCCCCGTTCGGCTTGGCGGGGTCGTAGATGGGCTTTCCCATCGGGCGGGTCTTCAGGGTTCCCGCGCGAAGGCGGCGCACCCGGTCGCGGGCGATCTCCACGTATTCGGGAACCACGTCGCACCCGAAGGCCGCGCGCATGAGGGCGGCGACGACGGCGGAGCCGACGCCCATGTAGGGGTCGAACACCGCGTCGCCCGGATCCGTCATGGAGAGGACGAGGCGCTCGGCGAGCTCGACGGGAAACTGGCAGGGGTGAATCGTCTTCTCGGGGTGATTGCTCTTCACGTTCGGAAACTCCCACACGTCGGACGGGTTCTTGCCCCTGGGGTTTCCCGAGAGCTGCCCGGCCTTCGGCCCCTTGAAATGCTTCTTGCCGGGATACTTGGCCGGCACGCGGATGGGGTCGAGATTCCAGGCGTAGTCGTCCCCCTTCGTCCACCAGTTGATGGTCTCGTATCGGCCCGAGAGCCGTCTGGAGCAGTGCAGCCCGTGGCCGAAGCGCCAGACGATGCGGTTGCGGAGTTTGAGGCCCAAATCCCGGAAAACGGGATAGAGAACGGCGTCGAGCGGGATGATCTCCCCGTTCCGCACGCAGTTGCCGACCTGCCAGCAGATCGAGCCGCGCGGGTGCAGGAGCCGGACGCACTCGCGTATCACGCGCGCCTGCGCCTCGACGTAGGCGTCGATCGGGGTTCTCGATTCTACGCCTTGCCCAGGTTGTAGGGGGGCGAGGTGATGATGAGCTTCATCCGCTCATCGGGAAGCCGCGCCATGAAGGCGAGGTTGTCCTCGCAGGCGAGGACGGGCGCGCCGCCGGCTTCTTCCTCCGGCCGCGGAAGCGGCGCCTGCACGGGCGGACGATCGGCGTCCTCGATGCGCGGAGCGGCGCGGGTCATGCGGTTTCCTCGCGGGCGGAAACGACAAAAGCGGGAAGGTTCGATTTATAGATTGCCTTGATTAGCTAAAGCAACAAAGCTTTCCAAATCCATTAAGGTAATGAGATTCGCATGTCGTAAATGAAGATTCAGACCGCCTCCTAAGTAATAATCGCGCAAACTCCATCCAGAACCACCCAAGACAAGATATGCTTTTGCGCCGGCTCCCTTTTGTATCGCTTCAGCGAGACATATCATTTCATAAGGCACCTTTTGCTCGGCGGTGCCCGAGACCTGTTGCCATTTGAGAGAAATAAGATACTTGTCGTCCTTATCGTTTTTCGCTAGAACATCCAGGAAATGGCGTCCTCCATTTGGTCTTTCACCAATAAGCACTTGAGTTTCATGACGGTATCCGCCATTCGCTAACGCTGGGAGGACCATCTTCTCAAGGACTCTGCCCGTTTGGGTATTGCGCGCCGCGCTCAAGGCGAAAACCCCCTCGCGGCCAGAACCTCCAAGGCCGGCGAGCGGTCGCCGGTACAGCTGATGCGGCGCGGCCCCTCGATGAATTCAAGAGAAAACCCCGCTTCCTCATACAGGCGAACGATGCGCTCCGTCGCCTGGTTCGAGAGGAGGACGGGGCCGTCGTGCGCGCCCAGAAATCGGGCGAGGCGCACCTGATCATCCCAGGAAAAATCCCGCTTGGCGTATTTCGTGAACGGAACGTCGTAGGGCGGGTCGGCGTAGATGAAAT
The DNA here is from genome assembly GCA_965242545.1 of bacterium. Taxonomy (GTDB): domain Bacteria; phylum UBA8248; class UBA8248; order UBA8248; family UBA8248; genus Bin107. The sequence goes on along the minus strand of OZ251456.1, from coordinate 1,287,306 downwards.
CGCCGGGCGCTATGGGGAGCGCCTCGAAATCCTCGTTCCGAAACTCCCATTGCCCGAAAATTTCACGGTAGTCCAGAAAATCCTTCGCGTAGCCTATGCGCTTGTATTTCCCGAAAGGAACGTTGAACGCCCCCTTGCCGTTGAAGCGGCAAAGCCCGTTGTAGCCCGTGCGGTTCAGGTAATAGAAAAGCGCCGCCGCCTCCTCGCCGTTCCTGCTTCTTTCGTCCGCGATCAGGTCGTTGAATCGCGCCCTGTGGGCGTAGAAAGCCTCCGCGCTGTTTTCGGTCGGGATGGTGACGGCGAGGCCCTTCTTCACCCATCCGTAGAAATTCATGAGCGGCTGGCTGACGTCGCCCAGCAGCGCCCTTCGGGGCATGAGGCCGAGCGCAACGGCCAGCCCGCCGCAAAAAGGCTCGACGAGCCGGCGGGAGCGATGCTTCTCCCAATACGCCCGCAGGCGCGGGACGAGCCACCTTTTGCCCCCCGCCCATTTGAGGGGCGGCGGCAGCTTTTTTCCGCCGTCGGGGGTCGCGCCGCCCCCGCTTCGAGAGGCGTTCGCGCGGGCCTGCGCTTTCGGATTTTCGGGCATTCGGGCGTCCACTCGGTCGGCCTGAGTCATCAAGGAGGGCGGATTCCGCAGCCATCGCGCCGGCAAAGATCGCCCGGCGCGGGGGGCATTGTTCCCCATCCCGCCGCCCGCTTCAAGCGGCCCCTGAGCATGAACGGCGAAAAGGAAGGCGCGCCGCTCCCGCGAGCGCTCGCCGCCATGCGAAAAGCCGGCTTTCGCCGGATGATTTGATTGGCGTCCGGGGAGAAGCGGGGTGATTCGGGCCCGACTCCCCTACCCCTCGATCTCCCGGCGGACGATGGCCGCGCCCTCGGCGAGCGCCTTGAGCTTGCCGAAGGCGATTTCGCGATCCATGTATTTCATGCCGCAGTCGGGAGCGAGGACGAGCCGCTCGGGCGACACGTGTTCGAGCGCCGCCCGGATGCGCGCGGCGACGGTCTCCGGCGATTCGACCCGCGGGTCGCCGTTGTCGATGACGCCCAGGATGATGGTCTTGTCCGGCAGCTTCTTCAGAATGGCGAGGTCGATGCGGGGCTGGGCCGCCTCGATGGATATCTGATCGACCGCGCTCTCGTTCAGCTCCGGCAGGAAGGAATAGGCGTCGGGCTTGCCGAGTCCCTGCAGGGCGTGGATGGCGGCGTAGCCGAAGCACATGTGGAGGGCGGTGGTTCCGGCGACGCCGGCCAGAGCCTCTTCAAGCACCTCGACGGCGAACGCCTTCGCCTTCTCGGCGCGCGCCTGCATGTAGGGTTCGTCGAGCTGCACGACGTCGGCGCCGGCGGCGAAGAGGTCCTTCACCTCTTCGTTCACCGCGCGGGCGTAGTCGAGCGCCATCGCCCGCTCGTCGCCGTAGAAATCGTCCTGCGCCTGCTGCGTCATGGTGAAGGGGCCCGGCAGCGTGATCTTGATCTCCCGCTCCGTGCCGGCGCGCAGAAACGCCGCGTCGCGCGTCTCGATGGGCTCCTTGCGGTGGATTCTGCCGACCACGCGGGGGACGGGGTTGTCCCTGCCCGAGCGATCCTTGGCGAAGCCGTGGCGCTCGGCGTCGATGCCGCCCAGCGCGGTCGCCACGCGGTTGGAATAGCTCTCGCGGCGCGCCTCCCCGTCCGAGATGACGTCGATTCCGGCGCGCTCCATGTCGCGGATCGCGAGAAGGGTGGCGTCGTCCTGGGCCTGTTCGAGAAACTCCGGCGCCACGCGCCATATCTCCCGCGCGCGCACGCGCGGCGGAAGGCGCCCGCCCAGATTCTTCCTGTCGATGAGCCAGTCCGGCTGGGCGTAGCTGCCCACGACGGTGGTGGGCAGAAGCTTTTTCTTCTTCGTCGTCGGCATCGCGGCCCCCCCTTCGCGCGGCGTCCGGCGAACGCCGCGTCAGGGCGTAATCATCACGCGCATCACGCCGTCCTCGCGCGCCTTGAACATGCGCATCGCCTCGGCGAAATCGTCGAGGGCGAAGGAGTGCGTGAGCATTTTGGCGGTGTCGATGCGGCCGTCGGCGATGATCCGGATCGCCCTCGGGTAGCAGTTGGGCGAGCCGCGCCCGCCGAAGACGGAGATTTCGTCGAGCACGATGCGGTCGGTGTTGATCGGCGTCTCCTGGCCGCCGTTCAGGCCCTCGAGCACCACGCGCCCGCCGCGGCGGACCATGGCGATCGCCTGGCGCATCACCTCGGGCGGGCCGGCGCACTCGATCACCAGGTCCGCGCCGCGGCCGTCCGTCTCCCGCATGACGGCCTCCACCGGGTCCTCCTTCGTGACGTCGATGGCGCGGTCCGCGCCGAGCTCCCGGGCGATGTCCAGGCGATAGCCGCGCCCCGTGACGAAGGTTTTGGAGGCGCCCATCATCCTGACGAGCTGAAGCACCGAGAGGCCCAGGAGACCGGGGCCCAGAATCGCCACGGCGTCGCCCGGCTCCACGCCCGCGCGATCGGTGGCGTGCAGGGCGATGACGACCTGGTTCGCGATCACCGCCTCCTCCCAGGTCATCGACTCGGGCATCCTGTGAAGGTTGTTGGGCGGCGCCGCCCCGTATTCGCTGAAGGCGCCGTCCGTCGTGTGGCCCAGGAGCCGGTAGCCGCCGTCGGGCTTCGCGGCGTTCTCGCAGATGTGGTAGTCGCCCCGGATGCAGGTGGCGCACGTCCAGCAGCCGACCGTCGGCTCCATGATGACCCGGTCGCCCGGCTGAAGGTCGGTTCGCGCCCGGCTCCCGACGGCCGCCACCTCCCCCGCCCATTCATGCCCCTGGACGAAAGGATAGTAAGGCGGCCACATCGGGCGCATGTGCCCCTCGTAGATGTGAACGTCGGTGCCGCAGATGCCGCAGGCGGCGACCTTCACGAGCACGAGGTCGGGCTCGTAGTCGGGCACGGCGATTCGCTCGATCCGCACGTCCCCTTCTCCGCGCGTGACGGCGGCCTTCATCTTTTCCGGAATGGCGCCCATCTCGCTTCTCTCCTTCTCCGAAAGACGGCGTCAGCCCCCGGGGGCGGCCTGCCCCGCCTTCCTGTCGGGCCGCTGCATCTCGAACACGTCGCGCGAGCGGCAATACCCGTTCCCCGCGAGCCTGCCCACGGGTCGGAGCAGAACCGGGTCGATATATTTCCCGTCCTCTATCATCACGTCCTCGCGGACGTGCCAGCGCGCCACCTCGCCGATGATGACGTTCGTGAGGTGCTCGCGCCCGTTCGTGAGGAGGTGGCGGAAGCGGCACTCCATGGCCACGGGCGCCTCGGCGATGCGCGGCGCCTTCACCAGGTCGGAGGGGATCGGCGTCAGCCCCGCCTCCTCGAATTCGCTCACCTCGAAGGGATAGTCGTCCGCGCAGACGTTCATCCGCTCCTCCAGGCCGTCCACCACCGTGTGGATGACGTAGCCCTGCGTCTCCATGATGTTCCGCGCCGTGTCCTTGTAGGCGCCCTCGCGCGCGCCCACCGATATGGAGAGCAGGGGCGGGTCGTGGCCCACGCAGGTGAAGAAGCTGAAGGGCGCCAGGTTCGCGTAGCCGTCCGCGCTGATGGAGCTCACCCAGGCGATGGGCCGCGGCACGACGGAGCCGACGAGCAGGCGATAGTTCTGGCGCCAGTGGTTCCCGGCGGGGTCGATGGTTTTATACTTGGCGGGCATTGGCCGTCCCCTGAATGATTTCAGCCGCGCGCGGCTTCGGTTTGCGCCCGGCGGGCATGGATGACGCGCCGGATGATTCCGGCCCATGGCCGCGTCCGCGCGGGCGCGTGAAAAGTCAGGCGGGCGCGTTCCACTGCTCCATCACGGTGAAGCTCGCCCCCTGCGGGTCCGTCACGCCACCGATTCTCCCCACGCCCGGAACGTCCATGGGCGGAAACGTGTCCCGCCCGCCCAGTCGCTTCGCCTCCTCAACAGCGGCGTCGCAGCCCTCCACCGCGAAATACGTCCCCCAGTGCGGCGGCGCCTCGCCCATCTCCGGGCGCATTTCGAGCATCCCCGCGCAGGGCTGATCGCCGTTGTGAAAAATCACGTATTCTCCGCCCGCCGGGTTCGGCTCCACGCTCGTCGTCCAGCCGAACAGCGCGCCGTAGAACGAGGCGGCGCGCTCCGCGTCCTTCGCGAAGAGTTCGCTCCAGCAGAGCGCGCCCGGCCGGTTCATCGCCTGCGCGCCCTTGTGCGTCCCCGGCTCCCAGAGGCACAGAAAAGCGTCCGCCGGGTCCTGAATCATCGCCACGCGGCCCGCGTCCTTCACGGCGCAAGGCTCCTTCATCACGCGCGCGCGCGCGTCCGCCGCTTTCTTCACGGCCGCGTCCGCGCTCTCCACCGAAACGTAGCCCTGCCAGTAGGAGGGATGGCCGCCCTCGAGCATCCCGGGAAACATCTCATACATGGCGCAGACCCGCTTCCCGTCTTTCGAGAATATCGTATAGGCCCGCTCGTCCGTCATGGGGGTTTCCTCGAGCGTCCAGCCGAACAGGGGAAGGTAGAAGTCGCGGGCGACGCCGGTCTCCCGCGCCACCAGATCCGCCCAGATGAAGCTCCCCGGCGCGTATCGCATTTGTCCGGACATGAATTTCGCCTCTCGCCACGGAGCCGGCCCGAATGAAAACGCCGGGGGCTTTCGCTCTCCGGGAAGCGGCTTGCGCTCCCCTGCCTGAAGGCGGCCGGGCAATCCGCTCCGTGAAAATCCGCCCGCACGGAGCCGGACGCCCCTCTTTTTCGCGCGGGAGACACCATAGCGCGAAGCGGCGCCCGCGGACAACCGCTCAACTCTCTCCGTCGTACTCGTAGCGCAGGCCGCCCGGCTCGTCGGGGTCGGCGAGACGAGAGGCGCGGGAGGAGTCCGGCGGCCCCTCCACCCATCGGGAGTCGTCCGGGTCCGCGGGCGGGGAGGAGGCCCCGGCGTCCCCGCCGTCCTCCGCCGCATCGAACGCCTCTTCCTCCAGGAGCCAGCGTTCATACAATTCTTCGGGCAGCTCCTCCACGTATCTCGAAAGCCTGGAGAACGCCCCCATCTTCCAGCCCTCGCTCTCGAGCATGGCCGGCACAGGTAGAGCTCGTCCCTGGCCCGGGTGACGGCGACGTAGAACAGCCGCCTTTCCTCCTCCTCGCCTTCGGGGTCGGCCAGCGCCCTCGCCGAGGGAAAGCGGGCGTCGGTGAGCCATATCAGGAACACGACCTTCCACTCCAGGCCCTTCGCCTGGTGAACGGAGCTCAGCACAATCGCCTCATCCGGGCCGGTCCCCTCCTCCGGCGCCGCGGGTCCCGCGCCGGCGACCGTTCCCATCAGCGCCAGTTCGGACAGAAACGTCGTCGCCTCCTCGTACTGCATGGCGAATTCCGCGAGCTGGCGCACGTCCTCCACGCGGGCGGGGGCGTCGTCGAACGCGTTTTCGACGTAATCCTGATAGAACCGATCCAGAACCAGGTTGATCATCTCCGTCGGCGGAAGAGGCGCGCGCTCCTTCCCCCCCGCGCCGCCCGCCAGCTCGGAGACGAGCCTTCGGAACGTCTCGAACCCGCCCCGCGCGCGGCCGGACGCGATCCTCCCGGCGTCGGCGTTCAGAAAAGAGAGAGGGTCGGCCTGCGTCCGCGCGGCGTCCCAGACCCGGTTCGCCGTGACGTCTCCCACGCCGGGGAGCAGCTTCAGGGCGCGCTTCCAGGCCAGTTCGTCCGCGGGCGAGGCGACCAGCCGCAGGAACGACGTGACGTCCTTGATGTGGTGCTGCTCGAAAAAGCGCAGCCCGCTTCTGATCTCGAAGGGAATCCCCCGGCGCGTGAGCTCCATCTGAAGCTCCATGGAGTGGAAATGCGCCCGGTAGAGCACGGCGATTTCCGAAAGCGGCGACCCCTCCTCGTCCCGAAGCGCGAGGGCGCGATCGACCACGAAGTCGGCCTGCTGCGTCACGTCGCGCGCGGCCACGAGGGCGGGCTTCATCCCCTCGCCGCGGGAGGTTTTCAGCTTCTTCTCGAACTGACGCTCGTTGCGGGCGATGGAGGCGTTCGCCAGCGCGAGGATGGACGCCGTGCTCCTGTAGTTTTCCTCCAGGCGAAAGAGTCTGGCGTCGGGGTAGCGCTCGGGAAAGGTGATGATGTTCGCAAAGTACGCCCCCCGGAAGCTGTAGATGCTCTGGGCGTCGTCGCCCACCACGGTGACGTTCCCGCGCCCCCCGGCGAGATGGTCCACCACGTCGGCCTGCGTCTTGTTGGCGTCCTGGTATTCATCCACGAGAATGTAGCGGAAACGCGCCTGCAGCTCTTTTCTCACCTCCTCGTGGCCGGCGAGCAAATTCCGCGTGAGGGCGAGCAGGCCCGAAAAGTCCACCGCCTGAATCTCTTTTTTGCGCTCCTCGTAGCGGGCGGCGATTTTCTCTATCTCGCCCAGGCGGTCGGCCAGATAGGGATACCGGCCCAGAACCACCTCCGGGACGCCCTTGTCGGTATCCGCCGCCAGGGAGAAAATCGACTCCAGGACCCCGCCCTTTGGAAAATACTTCTCCCTGGGGTCGAACCCCGCGAGGCGAACGCAGTCCGTCACGAGGTCGGCGGCGTCCTCCCGATCCAGGATGGTGAAGTTCGGCCCATAGCCGACGAGCTCCCCATGGCGCCTGAGTATCAAATTTCCCACGTGGTGAAACGTGCCGCCCCATACGCGGCGCGCGTCCGCCTTGATGAGGGCCGCGGCGCGATGCAGCATCTCGCGCGCCGCCTTGTTCGTGAAGGTGACGAGCAGGATGGACTCGGGCGCGACGCCGTCCTCGACCAGGCGCGCCAGGCGGTAGGTGATGACGCGCGTCTTGCCGCTGCCCGCCCCGGCGATGACCAGAAGCGGGCCCTCGCCCGCCATCACCACCTCCAGCTGCCGGGGGTTCAGCTTCTCCTCATACGCCGCGCGGCGGGCGGGCGAACGCGAGGCGCGCCTGATCGCGTAGGTTCTGCGCTCCCGCGCGCTCATTTCAACGGCTTGGCGACGACAGGAAGGGAATTGTCCGTTCTCCGGCGACAAGGCCGCGCGTCTTCGGTTTCTTCATGCGATTCGGGGCGAGCAAGGGGGCGCTTCCATCATGGGCGGGCGAAACGAGCGAGGTCTATTCCCGCTCTATGTGATATTTGACGCGCGCGGAGGCCGGCGACTTCGGCGACTCCCGGATCGTGGCGTCAAAAACGAGGTTTGTCAACTTCGGGGCGCCGCTCCTCCGCCTTCCACGGAGAGGCTCACCCGCGCCCGCTCGTCCGTTGACAGGCCGCCGCTCCGGGGATAAGGTGCGAGAATCATTTTTTCAACCCATGCGGACGCGGACGATGAACCGGCGCCAAGCCATTCCCGTTTTTCGCCCAAGGCGACGGATCGCCTCGCGCGTCTTCGGTGAGGTCCCGACGATGAGCCGACGCCAAGCGCTCCCGTTTTCTCTCCGAAGCGATGTATCGCCTCGCGCGCGCGGGTTTCGCCAATGAGCCAATATCAGATTTTTTTCGACGGCGCGCTTCTCGGCCTTCTGGCGGGCGGCGTCGCCCTCTATCTCTTCAATCGCCGCAGGGCGTCGAAGCGAAAAAAGCGCAAGAGCGAGGTGGATCGCCTCGTGGACGACATCCAGGGCTACTACCGGAGCGTTTCCGACAAGGAAGGCAGGGACTAGGGCCGAGCCGCGCGCCCGCTCCCCCGCAGATAGGACTGATAGGGATTCCGCTCCGAGACGGGCGCGCCCTCGAGGTGCGCGAGGGAGTTCATCGTCACGACGCTCCAGCCCCGCTCGGGCGAATGCTCGACGATGTTCATGGCGGCGTTGTGCTGGCGCAGCCGCCTGAATCCGTTGAGCTCCACGCCGAGAACCCTGCATAAAATCGTGATGATCGCCAGATTGTGGCTCACCGCGGCGACGACCTCGCCGCGATGCGCCTCCCGGAACCGCTCCATCGCGCCCCAGGCTCTCTCCTGAAGCTCCGCCAGGGTCTCGCCGCCCGGCATCCGCGCCTCGGCGGGGCGGCTGCGCCAAATCGCCGTGAAATCCGGGTGCGTCTCGTGGAGCCGTCGAAAAGCCGTCCCCTCGAGCTCGCCCTGATCCAGCTCGGCGATGCCCGCCTCCTCCAGAAGGGGGGCTTCGAGCGCGCGGGCGACGATCTCGGCGGTTCTCCTCGCCCGGCGCAGGGGACTCGCGTAGACGCGGGCGATCGGGCGTCCGCGCAGCGCCCCGGCGAGCGCCTCGGCCTGGGCGACGCCCACGCCGTTCAGCGCGGTGTCGGAGACGCCCTGGATGCGCTGCTCGACGTTCCAGTCCGTCTCGCCGTGCCGCAGCAGATAAAGAAGCAAGGTGGTCGAACTCCGGTGGGGAACGGCCCCGGGCGCGCGGGGCGGGGCGTTTTCATTCGCGCCCGGGTCGGCCGTTCACGCGGCGGGACTCAAAGCGCCGCCCTCGTCATTTGTCCTCTTTCAGAAAATCATCCGGCTTCAGGTCCTTGAGCCATTCCTTGATATCCTCGGGCGCATCCGCAGGGGGCGCGTCCCCCCCGGCGGGCGCGCCTCCTCCTTCCGCCTCGGCGCCCGCCTTCACCTCCCTTTCGCTGAACTCGATGCTCTTCGCCTCATCGAGCACCTTCTCTTCCACGAATATCGGGCTGCCCATGCGCAGGGCGACGGCGATGGCGTCGGAGGGCCGCGAGTCGACGACGATATCCGAGGCGTTCACGGAAAGGTGGATTTCGGCGAAGAAGGTGTTGTCCTTCAAATCGTTGATGAGGATTCTGTCCACCCGGCCCTGAAGGTCGTTGATGATGTTCTTGATCAGGTCGTGCGTCATCGGGCGCGGCGTCTCGAAACTCTCTATCTCCCGCGCGATGGCGTGCGCCTCGAAAATGCCCACCCAGATGGGCAGCGCGCGCTCCCCCTCGGTCTCGCCCAGAATCACGATCGGCACGTTGGTCTGCGGATCGAGCGTGAGGCCCTTGACTTTCATCTCGATCATCATTGAGCTCCCTCCATCGTCGCGGCTTCCGGCGGCGAGACGCCGGCCAGAGAGTGAATCCCCCCCCGCATGATCTTCACCTCGACCACGTCCCCGGGCGCGGGAACGAAGCCTTCCGCCCAGAATTGTATCCGATGATTCCCTCTGCCGCGACCCGTGAACCAGCGCGGCGGCGCGTCCGCGGCCTCCGGGCAGTCCGCGCACCCGGCGGGCGCGCGTCCGGGCTTCGCCGCCCCCTCCACCATCACCTCCTGCGAGCCGCCGACGAGCTCCGCGTGCAGGGCTTCGGTGATTTCGCGCTGCGTCCGGCTCGCCTCCTCGAAGCGCTCGGAGACCACTTCCTCCGGCAGCGTTCCCTCCATCCCGAAGGCGGGCGTTCCGGGGCGGGGAGAGTATTTGAACATGTAGATATTGTCGTAGCGCGCCTCGCGCAGCATCCGGAGCGTGGCCTCGAAATCCGCGTCCCGCTCGCCCGGAAAGCCGATGATGACGTCCGAGGTCAGCGCGCCGCCCGGCACGCGCTCCTTGAAGAGGGCCGCCTTCGCCAGATATTCCTTCGCCGCGTATCCGCGCTCCATGCGCCTGAGCACCTCGTCCGAACCCGACTGAACCGGCAGATGGAGGTGCTCGCACACCTTGGAAGACTCCGCCATGGCGTCAACCATGTCCTCGTCGCAATCCTTGGGATGCGAGGTCATGAAGCGGATGCGCTCCAGCCCCTCCACCTCGTTCAGGCGCCTCAGCAGGCCGCCGAAGGAGAGCTCGCCCGGGGATTTCCGGCCGTAGGAGTTCACGTTCTGGCCGAGAAGGGTGACTTCCCGAAAGCCCTCCTCCACCGCGCGCTCCACCTCCTCGACGATCAGGGCGCTCGGCTTGCTCCACTCCGGCCCGCGCGTGTAGGGAACGACGCAGAAGGCGCAGAAATTGTCGCAGCCGCGCGCGATGCTCACGAAGGCGTTCAGGCCGCCGCCACGCTCAATCGGGGCGAGTTCGGTGAAATCGGGCGGGATCGGCGCGGTGTCCACCACCCGGCCCTCCCGCATTTCCTCCAGCAGGGTCGGGAGTTTGGCGATGTTCTGGGTGCCGAAGACGAGATTGACCGACTTCCGCCGCTTCGCTATCGCCTCCCCGTCGCGCGTGGCGAAGCAGCCGCACACGCCGATTTTGAGGTCGGGCCTTGACGCCTTCAGCTTCTCCAGGCGTCCGAGCTGGCTGTAGACCTTCTGCTCCGCCTTGTCCCGAATCGAGCAGGTGTTGAGCAGAATCAGGTCGGCCTCCTCGCTCGCTTCGGCTTCCTCGTAGCCCTCTTCCTCCAGATAGCCGGTAATCGTCTCCGTGTCGTAGCGATTCATCTGGCAGCCGTAGGTGAATATCCTGAATTTTCCGCTCAAGGCGCGCTCCCCGTTTCCCGGCCGGCGCGAAGCCGCTCCGCTCTCCGCCGCCTCTCGACGCTTCCGGCGAACCGGAGGCGGCGATCCGATAACCCTTCTCTTCAGGCCATATTGCGAGGGCGCGTTTTCGATGTCAACTTGGGGCTGGAAAAGGCGCCCGGACTCTGCTAAGGAGGTCGTGGACTTCGCCCCCGGTTTTTCTTTTTTCGCCTTTCCCAAAATCGGGAACCTCTCATGCGCGCGGTCTGCTTTCATGGAAGGCGCGAACTCGGCGGGGACGGCCTCTTTCTGCGCGCCGCGCGCGTTTTCGGCGAGGCGGCCATCCGCGCGGGGCTTTCGGCCCAGGTTCGCACCCCCGGCTTCCCCTCCCCCGCCGGCTCGCCGGACAGGGCGGTGGTGAAAATCTCAAAAACCCCGCCCGCCGACCTCGCCATCCCGACGGCGTATGATCTGGAAATCGTCTGCGACCCTCATCTCGCCGCCGCGCCCTTGATGGGAGAGTCCCTGAAGAAGCCGGGCGGCGTCCTCGTGCTCGACGCCCCGGAGGCCGTCGCAAGAGAGGGCGTCCGCGTCGTCTCCCTCGACCTCGGGGCCATCGCGTCGAAGCATTCCGCGGCACCCGAGGCGGCGCGCCTGGGCGCGGCGCTGGCGGCCTGGGAGACGCTGGAGCCGGGCGTTTCCGCGAGACACGTCGTCGAGGCGTATCGGGAAATTCGCGGAGAACCCATGCGCGCGGCGGAAGAGGAGGCGCTGAACGAGTCCATGCTGAAAACGATGAATAAATTGAATATCAAATAATCGCGCCATTATGTTAAAGTGACATATCATGTTATTTGTCGCCGTTTCCGTTCGCCCGGGCCGTTCCGTTTCGGTTGACCATGTTCATGGAGAAAGCGCGGGCTTGGCCGCGTCAGCCCCCGCCCGCCCGGACGACGCGAAGGCGAGGCGTCGGCGAACCCTTTGGCTGCGGCGTAACGTAACCAACGATGACGCGCGTGAGTCGCGCAGATCCCCGCCCGCGGGAAAACGGAGGAAAATGAAGGCGCTTTCGATCACAAGCGCGCCGTGGCGCGGCCTCCTCATCGTCATCATCGCGCTCATCCTTTCAGGATGCCCGCGTCCGGGAGATCGTCCGTTCTGGCGGAACCCGTTTTTCGCCGGGCCGTCCTTCGAGGTCGCCCTTTGGGCGCAGGCGGAGGGCGTCAACGGAACCCTCGACAGCGCGGAGAAGATGAAAAGACTGGTGGAGCGCGCCCGCGCCGCCGGCGTGACCGACCTTTACGCGCAGGTCTATCGCTCCGGCAGGGCGTGGTTTCCCACGAATCTGGCCGATGACGCTCCCGCGAAGCGGGCGGGGCGGGACCCGCTCGCCTTCCTGCTCGCCCTGGCTTCCGGGGAGGAAAGGGGCGGCCGCGCCATCAAGGTCCACGCCTGGATAAACGCCTTCTCCCTGGCGAGAAACGGGAACGCCCCCATTCTCCGCCAGCTCGGCGACGAAGCCGCGCTCAAGGATCAGCACGGGCGCTCCCTGCTCGAATATCCCCCGTCCGGAAAGCCGGCGTGGGCGAAGGGGTTTCAGTTGGGGACGCCCGGCATTTTTCTCGACCCGGCGCATCCGGGCGCGCGGGGGCGCATCGTCGATATCGCGGCGGAGCTGGCGAGAAACTATCCGACGCTCTCGGGAATACATCTCGACTTCATCCGCTATCCCTACGCGCTGCCCGTCTCGCCGGGTTCGCGCTTCTCCCCGCGCCTCGACTTCGGCTACGGGAGGGCGTCCGCCGCGCGCTTTCACCGGGAAACCGGAAAAACCGCGCCGTTCGCGGGCTCAGGAGGGAAGGACGCGGACCGCGCGGCGTGGGACGACTGGCGGCGCGCGCAGGTCACGGCGGCGGTTCGCGGGGTTTATGAATCCGCCAAAAGCCGCAATCCGCGAATCGTCGTTTCCGCCGCCGTCCTGCCCTGGGCGGAGCGGGCGTATCTTTCGGCCTTTCAGGACTGGCGCGGCTGGCTCGAAGGCGGGTTTCTTGATAAGGCGCTCGTGATGAACTACACCAGAGACGCGCGCCTGGCCGCCCAAATCAGCCGAAGCGCGCTCTCCTCTAAAACGGCGTCCCGAAAATCGCGCGCGGCGAAGGTCGTCATCGGTCTGGGGGCGTATCTGTTCACCGACCGCCCGGCGGGCCTCTGGCGCGAGTGGCGCGACGCCCGGGAGGCCGGCGCCGACGGCGTCGCCCTCTTCTCCTACGATCAGATGGTCGGGAACGCCGAAATGTGGACATTTCCCGCTCCGCGCCCTCCCTTCCGCCCGCGTCCTTCTCCATGAAAAGGCGCATTTTGGGCTTGCGCGGGGCGCTCTTTGGGGGCTATAATTCTTTACGCGGCAAGGTTTCCCGCCCCTCATCGCTCTTTTCCGCCCCCCACGACATTCTGGTTTTCGGCTTTCGCCGTCATCTTCAGCTTTTCGGGCCGGGACGTCCGATGAGCGCGCAGGCGCGGCCGCCACGCCCGGGCGCCGCGCGGAATCAAGGAGAGAAGGAACATGAACAAGGGAGAACTCGTAGAGGCCATCGCGGATCAGGCCAACCTCAGCAGGGCGGGCGCCCAGAGCGTGATCAACGCGTTCGTGGACACCGTGACCTCGGCTCTCAGGAAAGGAGACAAGGTGACGCTCACGGGCTTCGGCACCTTCAGCGCCTTGGATCGCGCGGCGCGCAAGGCGCGCAACCCGAGGACGGGCGAGGAGATTCAGGTGAAGGCGGCCAAGGTGCCGAGGTTCAAGGCGGGCGCCGGACTCAAGGGAGCCGTGAACTAGAGCGGCGGAAAATCCGCCGGCCCGGGGCCGGCGAGAAAGGAATCCCCGGTCGCGCCGACGAATCCGGCTGTTTCGTCGGCGCGACCGCCGGGCCCGGGCGGCCTGTTCCGAAGCCCTCCGGTCAGCGCGACGCGGGGCGTTTCGACGAGCGCGACCGGAAGCTGCGCGGGCCGAAGCCCGTCCCTCCCCTTGAATTCGCCCTGCTGGAAATTTCGGAAAACCGCGAAAACCGAGCGTGACGCCCCGTTTGAACGCCCGATCCTCGATGGCTTTTCTCATCCCTCGGCTCATCATGATTTTGAGCATCGCCGTGAGCGGCTCGCTCTCCGTGAGCGGGCGGCCGCCCCCGCGCCCGGTCTGGTTCTGGAAGTTCATGGTTTTCCCCTTCCGGATAACCTGCTCATTTTCTTTTGAGCCGCCGGAGCTCGTCTTTGAGTTCGCTGATGAGGCGGGCGGCGGGAACGCTTAGGAGGTTTGGGCGGTGGCTGAGGTCTCTGATTTCGCGCGCGAGACGGCAGGTTTGCGTGGCGATGACTATTCTAGTCTCTATCTTATTTTTTATTGCTGGGGATATTCCCGGTGTTGTGATGACGATTCGCGCGATTTTTCTGAGCCATGATTCCTTCAACGGGTATTCCGCGCATCCCGTGAGCTCGTGGATTTTTTCTTTTTCTATTTCTTGCGCGAGCGGCATCATGGCGCAGATGGTTTTCAGCATACTTTTCTGGGTTTTGTTGAGCTCGCCCCATTCCTCCGTGTTCCGGCAGATCTCCGCCGTCTCCGGTTCGTCGCCCGCGTGGGCGCATCCCGCGAGCGCGATCAGCAGGAGGCTGATCGCCGCGATTGTCGCTAGTCTCATCGTCTCTCCTCTCCGGCGCCCCCCGCGCTTCATCGGGGGGCGCCCCTGCGCTATTTTCCGTATTCGCGGATTTCCCGCTCGACTTCGTGAATGTTCACCTTCACGCCGCGCCGTTTCAGTTCCATCGCCAGCGTGAGGCTCGTCATGTTGGAGAGTTCCGCCGCGACCTCCGCCTCGGTAGGCTGTCGATTCCATTCCGCCCGAAGCGCCCGCTGGGTCGCGAGGGCGGCGACCATTCCGAATGGAATCAGGAACCCGCGCCGTCGATGGCGACTTCTCCCTCCCACGCCTTCCAGACCGAGAGCGCGTCCACGGACTCCTGGATGAAATTCATGTAATCCCCCGTCATGCGCGCGCCCTCCTCGATGAGGCGGCAGGTTCGCTCCGTGTTCTTCTCGCTGAAGGGGAGACCGAGCTTCCTGAGAACGATTTTGGTTCGTCCCCCAAGAAACAGATAGTCGATGTCGTGCAGGTCGCCGTAAAATTTCCTGGGCGCCTCCCGCGCGCGCTCCACCTTCTCCGGCGCGCAGTCGTACAGGGCGCCGAGGCTCTCGGCGTATTCGCGCTTCTGCGTCCCGCTCATCGAGAACTGGGCGTCCCGAAGCTGCTCCGCCACCGTTCTGTCGTCGAGATAGATGGCGTAGTCCACCGCGATTTCAACCAGGACGTGCGCGAGGTAGTGCAGGCCCGCCTCGTCGGTCGGAACGCCCATCTCCGCCGTGAATTCGCGCGTCAGGGGGATGAGCTCCGCTCCCTTCACGTAGGCGTAGCCCCGCTTTCGGGAGGGCGGCAGCCCGCTCGCCGCCTTGGCGACGCTCCCGTAGTGGCAGACGTTGTCCACCACCAGGTGGCATTTCACCCAAAGAAGTTTCGGGAACCGGCGCATGGCGCCCGCCGGCGGGGTGAAGCGGTGGGTCTGGCCGGGCTTGAACTCCCCCGACAGGGGCAGGGAGTCGGGCGCCACGTTGTAGACGTAGGCGTCCTCCCCGACGTGGGGCGCCTCGGGGTGACGCCCAAGCAGCTCCCGCAGAATCAGCGTATGGCAGTTCGTGAGCAAAAGCTTCAGCTCCCCCGGAGCGGCCCGGCCAGCGAATAGCGTCCGTCCTCGCATTCGACCTCGCCCGATTCCACGAACCTGTCGAGGTGCAGGGCTATCATGCGGGCGCCCAGGCTTCTGTTGCGCTCCGGCAAATCCCGATACACGAGGGCGGCGATCTTCTCGGGCGTGTCGCGTCCGGCGGCCAGCGCGTCGAGAAACTGCGCGTCGCGCATTCTGCGGTGTTCCAGAAGTTCGTCGATCCGGCGAACCGGATCCTCTATCGCCGGGCCGTGTCCCGGATAGATGAGGCGGGGCGCGAGCCTCTTCACCTTCTCCAGCGACGCAAGATAGTCTCCCAGATTTCCCTTCGGCGCGACCACCGCGGTCGTCGAGGGGAGAAGAACGTTGTCGCCCCCCAGAAGAATCCTCTCCTCCTCCCACCAGAAGGAGAGATGCCCGGGAGAATGTCCGGGCGTCAGGACGGCGCGGAAGCGCGCCTCTCCCACTTCGATAATTTCTCCCTCCTCTATCGGAGAGACATCAAGGCCCGGCTGCTCCTCTTCGAGAAACTTCATCTCCAGAGGATGCGCCAGCGCCCCGACCCCGAATCGATCGCAAACCGCCTTCGCCCCGCCGGAATGGTCGAAGTGGTGGTGGGTGAGAACGAGTTTTTCCAGCGCGCCCCCGGCGCGCGCCTCCACCCAGGAGAGCACGTCGGGAACGCATTCCCGGTAGCCCGCGTCGAAGAGGATGTGCGGCCCCTCCCCGACGAGTATCGCCATGACGTGGGTCATGAACGAACCGGGCGGGGATTCCAGCCGATGGGTCCGGATGAGCGGGGAGCCGTTCGGTTTCTCGATCAAAGAAAATCCTCGGTCAGAATTTCACGCGGGGCGGCTTCCCGGCCGGCGGCGGAGCAAAGCGCGCGAACGCCCTTCTCGCCCCGGTCAGCGAAACCCCGCGTTCGGGCCCGATTCGCATGAACGACGGAAGAGCGCGACCACGGACGCGCATCATAGGAAACTTCGCCGCGCAATGAAAGCGAGAGGCGCGATCTCCTTCCATGATGAAAAGCGAGACGAACCACGGTTTTCCTGATTTTGGACGACCGGAGCGATTGACAGATGCGAAAAATCTGTTATTTTCACGCATACAGCACTCTGAGGATGGCGGGAAAAGCAAAAACGGCGAACAGGGGCGCCGCTTCCTCGACCATCCGGCTGTCGCTCAACGAAAAAGAAGACAACCGGACCCTTTACGACGGGGGCTCGCCCCCAATCTATCAAGCAATAAGGAGATTCTCGATGAAACACCTCGTCCGTTACTTCAGCGTCATCGCCGCCGTCGCGGCACTCGCCGTCATCGCGTCGGGCGCGCCCGCTTCCGCCGCGATGATGATGAAAAACCAGGAAGCGCTCGTGCGCGAGGCGAAAAAAGAGGGCGCCGTCACGCTCCTCAACCCTCTTTTCAGCGACCGCACCGCCAAGCGCATGGGCCCCGCGTTCGTCAAGAAATACGGCCTCGGCAGCGGCTTCAAGTTCCGCAACCTGCGCAAGGGCACCGGCGCCACCGTCTCCCAGGTGCGCCAGGAGATGCGGGCCAACAAGTTCACCGTTGACGTCCATCTGGTGAGCGCGCCCGGCTTCTACGCCGCCGCCCAGAAGCGCGGCGCCTACCACAAGCTCGACAGCGCCGAGTGGAACAAGAATTTCGCGGCGGTCATCAAGAGCGCCGGCCAGTACGCGAACTACCCCTACGTCGTCACGCCCCTGGCCTACACCTTCCAGCCGGTGTGGAACAGCGCCTGCCCGGGCATGAAGGACGTCAACATCACCTCCTACAAGGACACCATCGCCAAGAACGTGATGGGCAAGACCATCGCCGGCGACATCACCAAGAGCTTCACCTACACGAACACCGTCATCTCGCTCATCGAGAACGGCATGAACATGGAGAAATACTGGGACGACCTCAAGGCCACCAAGCCCGTCGTCATGTTCCGCACGGAGCCGAAGATGCAGGCGCTCATCAACTGCGAACGCGGCCTCGACCCCTGGAACATCTCCGGCCGCGTATGGCAGAACGTCATCAAGAAGCCCGACCTCGCCAAGATCATCAAGATCGGCTACTACAAGGAAGGCCAGGTCATGCTGGGCAACCAGGCGGCCGTCCTCAAGGGCGCGCCGAACCCCAGCGCGGGCAAGCTGCTGGTGGAATACCTCCTCTCCAAGGAGGGAACCGACGTATACGTGGAAGGCGAGGCCGTCTACAGCTTCCGCGCGAACTACACGCCGCCCGCGGCCGTGGCCCCCTACCTCCTCGACCTGAGCAAGCACAAGCTCCTGGGTCTGAAGGACTGGGTGGGCGCGCAGAAGCAGTTCAAGAAGGTGCGCGCGGGCTTCATCAAGCGCTTCAAGTAGGGCGAAACCGCCGCCAGCCCGGAACGGGCGGGAGACTCCGCGGGGTCTCCCGCCTTTCCGGCGCGAGGCGTCGAAGCGGGAAGTCTTCAGTTTCGCGCGGCGCGGAGCCGCCCGAGGGCGGAGACTGAGTCGCCGCCGGGATTTCGATCAGGAAGGTCATGGCCACAGACACCGCGACACCCCGATTCGACGTCGTTCCGCCGAGCCGCTGGCGCGCCTGGTTCACGCAGGAGAACATCACCACGACCGTCGTCGGCCTCATCGTGGCGGTGGCGGTCTTCCTGCCGCTGTTCGCCTTGGTCGTCAACAGCTTTCTCGTGCTCGACGACCTGGGCTTCGACACCGAATGGGGTCTCCAGAACTACAGGGAGATATTCCAGGGCCGCGTCATCCGAAAGGCGCTCGTCAACACCGCAATCATCAGCACGGGCTGCACGATTCTGGCCACGCTCCTGGGCGTGTCGCTCGCGTGGATCAACGCGCGAACCAACTGCCCGGGCAGAGAGAAGCTCGAGCCCTTCAACCTCATCCCCTTCTTCCTGAGCCCCTTCGTCGGCGCCATCGCCTGGCACAACCTGGCCTCTCCCCAGATCGGCATCCTGAACAACGTGGCGAAAGCCGTTTTCGGAATTTCCTTCCCCCTGTTCAACGTCAACAATCTGTGGGGCGTCATCTGGGTGACGGGCATTTTCTTCGCCCCTCTCGTCTATCTGTTCGTGGTGGGCTCCCTCCGCCGCATGGACCCCTCGCTCGAGGACAGCGCGCGGACGACGGGCGCCGGCCTCCTCCGAACCACCATGACCATCACGCTGCCCCTGGTGACGCCCGCGATTCTCTCGGGCGCCATCATCGTGTTCGTGACGACGGCCGGGGAGTTCGGCGTCCCCTTCAAGCTCTCCGCCCCCTTCGGCTGGGAGACGCTGACCACGCAGATTTTCACGAAGGCGGTGGGCGACGACGCGAACCACTACCTCGGCTCCGCCATGAGCATGGTGGTGGGCGCGGTGACGGCGTTCTTCATCTGGATCCAGCACAGAATCATCGCGCCCCGCTCCTACACGACGGTCACCGGCAAGGGCTTTCGGCCGAACCTCATCGACCTCGGCAAATGGAAGTGGCTCGCCTTCGCCTACAACATGTTCTACGTGTGCGTCGCCGTGGTTCTGCCCATCCTCTGCCTCTTCTTCGTGAGCCTGCACAAGATATGGTCGGGGAGAATCATCTGGTCGGAGCTCACCTTCTGGAACTACCAGAAGGTGCTCTTCTTCTGGTGGCCCGAGAGCATCGACGCGGCCACCAACGGCATCATCAACAGCTTCATCCTCGCGTTCGGCGGCGCCTCCATCGCCATGGTGGTGGCCATCGTCGTGAGCTACATGATCCACCGCACGAAGGGCTTCGGGGCGCGCGCGCTCGATTTTCTGAGCGTGATCCCCATCGGCTTCCCCGGCATCGTCCTGGCGATGGGCGTTCTCGTCACCTACATCAAGACGCCCATCTACGCCACGCTGTGGATACTCCTGCTCGGCTACATCACGCGCTTCTTCCCCTACGGGCAGAGGAACATCTCCTCCATCATGATGGCCGTGTCCGAGGAGCTCGACCAGAGTTCGCGCATGGCGGGCGCCTCCTGGCTCACGACCCTGAGAAGAATCACCATCCCGCTCCTCAAGCCGGGCATCTTCGCCGGGTGGATTCTCCTGTTCGTCATCTTCCTGAGAGAGCTCTCGATCTCCATCATCCTCTACTCCGCCGGCACGGAGACGCTCTCCGTCGGCGTGTATTATCTCTCGAACTTCGAGAACGAACCCATGACGGCGGCCCTCTCCATCGCGCAGACCGTGGCGCTCCTCGCGTGCGTCGTCATCTTCCGGAAGGTCGCCGGCAAAGAGGCGCTCACCGCGTAGGACGATGAACGAAGACAACTATCTCGAAGTCGGCGGCCTCATCAAATACTTCGGGGACGACCGCGCCGTGGACGGCATCTCCTTCGGGATTCCGAAGGGAAGATTCCTCACCCTCCTCGGCCCCTCGGGCTGCGGCAAGACGACCACCCTCATGTGCATCGCCGGCCTGCACAAGCCGGACGCGGGCGAGATTCGCATCGGGACGGAGCCGGTCACCTCGGTGGAGAAGCGCATCAGCGTCGCTCCCGAGAAGCGCGACATCGGCATGGTGTTCCAGAGCTACGCCATCTGGCCGCACATGAACGTGACGCAGAACGTGTCCTATCCCCTGGAGATACGCGACGTGGCGCCGTCCGAAATCGACGACCGCGTCGCCGAGGCGCTGAAAATCGTCGGGCTCTCCGACATGGCGGACAAAATGGCCACGCAGCTTTCGGGCGGCCAGCAGCAACGGGCGGCGCTCGCGCGCGCCATGGTCTTTCAGCCGCGCCTCCTGCTCTTCGACGAGCCGCTGAGCAACCTCGACCTCAAGCTCCGGGAGCAGATGCGCGTCGAACTCAAGCGCATCCAGCACGAAATCGGCATCACCTCCATCTACGTGACGCACGACCAGGCGGAAGCGCTCGTCATGAGCGACGAGATCATCGTGATGAGCAAGGGACGCATCGAGCAGTCGGGCGACCCCCATTCCATCTACGCGCGGCCCGTCAACAGGTTCGTGAGCGACTTCATCGGCGTGGCGAACCTCGCCAGGGGCCGAATCGTTCTGAACGGCGGCGAGGACGCCATCGAAATCTCCCAGGAAGGCGAGAGCGTGCGCCTGCCCTGCCTGCTCGCCGACGGCCTCTCGGAGGGGGACGCCGCCTATCTCTCCGTTCGCCCCGAGAACGTGAACGCCTCGCGCGAGCCGGGGGACGGCCCCCGAATCGAGGGCGAGGTCATTCAGTCCGTCTTTCTGGGAAACTGCCTCGACTGCCGCGTGAAATGGGGAAAATTCGAGTGGAAGGTGCTGGCGCACTCGCGCGAACGCCTGCGCGTGGGCGAGAAGGTCTACGTGCGCCTGGACCCCGAGCATACGCTGGCCGTCAAGCCATAGAGGACAAGCCGAGGTGTCGTTCGTCGAGATCAGCCAACTGGTGAAGTCGTTCGGGCCCGAGGTGGCCGTGGCGGGCGTCGATCTCTCCATCGAGCAGGGAGAGTTCGTCACCCTTCTGGGGCCTTCGGGCTGCGGAAAAACCACGACGCTCCGGTGCATCGCCGGCCTCGAGCACCCGGACAGCGGCGACATCCGCATCGAGGGGGACTACGTCACCTCGGTCGCCAACGATATTTTCCTCACGCCCGAGGACAGAAACCTGGGGATGGTGTTCCAGAGCTACGCCGTCTGGCCGCACATGACGGTGTTCGACAACGTGGCCTACGGCCTGCGGATCCGGCGCGAAACCCAGGCCGCCATCAAGGAGAAGACGACCAGGGCGCTCGAACTCGTGGGTCTGGGCCCCCTCGCCAGACGCTACGCCACCAAGCTCTCCGGCGGCCAGCGCCAGCGCGTCGCCCTCGCCCGCGCCATCGTCTACAACCCCAAGGTGGTGCTCTTCGACGAACCCCTGAGCAACCTCGACGCCAAACTCCGGGAGCAGATGCGCATCGAGCTCACCCGCCTTCAGCACGACGTGGGCATCACCTCCATCTACGTCACGCACGACCAGACCGAGGCGCTCGTCATGAGCGACAGGGTGGTGGTGATGGACAAGGGCGTCATCCAGCAGATCGGCGATCCCGAAGCCATCTACGCCGAGCCGACCAATGCCTTCGTGGCGAACTTCATCGGCGTGGCCAACCTCCTGGAGGGCAGGATGCTCGGTCACGACGGGAGCGCGGCAGACGTGGAAATTCCCGTGGGCGGCGAGAGCGCGCCCCTCCGCCTCAAGGCCGTCGGCGCCGAAGGCGCGCCCGTGGGCGGAAAAATCATCCTGAGCGTCCGCCCCGAGGACATTCTGCTCCACGTCGAGAAGCCGGCCGAGGCGGTGAACCTGATGGAAGGCGAGGTCATCGACACCGTGTATCTGGGCAATTTCCTGGACTGCCAGGTACGAGTCGGCCCGCACGAGGTGGGCGTGCAAATCGACCACTTCGAGCGGCTCGCGCCCGGTCAGAAGGTTTATCTCTCGTTCACGCCGGATCACGGCCTCTGCCTCACCGAATAACGGCCCCCATGCCCCCCCGCGCCGAAGGCGGCGCCGCGCTCCTGGCGGGCGGCGACATCGCCATCAACCGCCCAAAGCCGAAAGGCGCCTTCGGCGGGCTGATTCCCCTGTTCCGGGAAGCGGACGCGGCCTTCGCCAATCTGGAGCTCCCCCTGTCTCGCGGCGGAAAGCCGGCGCCGGAGAAAATTCTCCTGCGCGGCGCGCCGGAGATGGCCCGCGCCCTCGCCGAGGCCGGCTTCGACGTCATGGCCTTCGCCAACAACCACGCGCTCGACTATGGCGAGGAAGCCTTCGCGGAAACCCTCTCGCTCATGGATTCGCTGGGGATTCCGCTCGCGGGCGGCGGAAGGAATCTGCGGGAAGCGAGAAAGCCGGTCGTCCTCGAACGGGGAAATCTGAAAATCGGCTTTCTGGCGTATTCCTCCGTCATCCCGCGGGGGTTCGAGGCCGCGGACGACGCCCCGGGGGTCAATCCCGTCCGCGCCCACACCGCCTATCGCCCCTGGCGCGACCTGTCCGAATATCCCGGCACCGCGCCGCGCATCGACACCTGGGCGGAACCCGCCCACCTCGCGCGCATGAAGCGCGACATCCGGAATTTAAGGAGAAAAGTCGATATCGTGGCGGTGAACCACCACTGGGGCGCGAGCATGACGCATGAGGTCATGGACTTCGAGCGCGAAATCGCCCGCGCCGCCGTTGACGCGGGCGCGCATCTCGTGCTGGGCGGCCACCCGCACGTTATCCAGGCGGTCGAATTCCACAAGGGCGCGCCCATCATCTACAGCATGGGCAACCTGATGTTCGACTTCGAGATTCCCTTTTTCACCGAGGAGACCCACGACACCTTTCTCTTCGGCTGCGCCCTGACGAAAGCGGGCGTGGAGGAGCCCTGTCTCATCCCCGCGACGGCGGGCGTCTTCTCGAAGCCCCGGGTCCATTCCCCGAAACGGGGCGCGGGCCGCAGGATCGTGAAAATCATGGAGACGCTCAACGAACCCTTCGGGACGAGGATGGAGGTTCAGGGCGATCGGGTGCTGCTTTTCGCCCCGTGAGAGGGCGGCGGCCACACAACACAACCCCCTGGACTGCCCTTCAGATTCTATACATCCGACTCAACGGCGCCCGCTTCAACTACTTCAGCGACTTCGATCCAACCGCGAGCAAACGTGAAGGTCCGCGCCTTGCCGACGGGATCCTGAATCTTGACGATGCGGGCTTTCTCGTCATCGCCCGCGTGCTCGACCACATAAAGCCAATAGGATTCGCCATACTCCTTAGCCAAGTCGAATTGCGCGCGTGAAATCCCGACCGGGCGATCCAGAAGGCTGCCCGTCATCGCTTTGACTTCACACAACAAGCGCGCCTGCTCTCCGCTCTCGCCAACTTTATACAAATCGTAGCCGGGATTGTTGGATTGTTGCGGACGTTGCCAATCGGGTTCATGCTTCAGAATACGCTCAATCGCCTTGGCCTCAAGATTCATGCGCGCCTCGTGAGCGAGGTTGTCCGGGTCCGAATCGTCCTCTTCGGAATTTACCTGCACATAGGAGATGAACTCACGGCTACTTGCGCTTTTGGGGGTTGAATTCCTAGCTCCTACGCTGGGAACACTTCCTACATCATTTGTCCCCGAGCCGGACGCCACACTCCCGCCGTTTCCCTCCCCGTCGGTTGCTGAACCACCGGCATCGCCGTTGTCAGTTGCTTTCCGCTCGCTTGCTCCCGTCTTTTGCGCAATGAGGTTCCGCAAATCTGCCTCCGTCCCCCCAAGTTCCTCGAGCTGTTTTAGGAGTTCAAGTTTCTTAAAAGGGATACCCATTTTCTCGGCGAGTTCTTCCACGATCCGCGGTCTGAAGCGAATTTTCGACTCCAGGAATGGATCTTCGCTCCAGCCCAGTGAATCGAAGGAGACGAATTCAGGGCGATGCAGCTCCCCGTCGGCATCCGGAACCCAATCTGTCTTATTCAGTTTTTCAACGAAAAGAGAATCACGCTCCTCACTCTGCGGAATATGATAAAACCAACGGTATGTGCATACAAAGACACCGGTATCCTGCGACTTCGCAAAATCACGCAAGGCATACCAAAACAATTCAGCCTTCTCTTTGCGAATATCTACATGAAGGGAAGGAAATTGCGCCAACAGTTCGTCGATCCCCCTTAGTGTTTGGTCTTCGATCTTTTCTCTCGTCGGTTCATAGTCCTCATTTCGCCTCATCTCTTTTCGTTCTGCACATGTGAATCTATCCATGCCGTTCACTTCGATAAGTCGCAAATTACGAGCGGCTCCACACGCACTTAAAAGCCTACGTATCTTCTCCCCCCGCAAACATTCCTTGGAATCATCGATCAAAAGGACGTTTTTCACTCCTTCAAATAAATTTTTCAGTCGCTCCGTGGCCAGATATAATTCGTCCGATCTTGCAAACCGCTTTGAACCATCCCCGGCATCAATCGCCCGAACAAACCGGGTTTTCCTTAGCTCTTCAACAAGCCTGTTGCTCTGTTCCTTTGAGTCTGTGCCAAATGCGTCCAAGATGCGCCCGATATCGTCCTCGTAGTCTTCATCGCTGACGTTAATCTCATCCTCCGCATACTTCGGGAGAACGTGCTCGATTACGTCGTCCACAAGGGTCGGTTCTTCCAATCCCAGCGACTTGAGGAACTCGCGGGTGGGCTTCGTTGCACAAACCGATTCGCGCACCGAAGGGAAATCCGTTTGGTCTTTGGTCGGCAAAAACGCCTGAGGATCGTCATCAATCTTGGCGGGGACGTGCCTTCCATCCTCCAACCTGATCAAGGGAAGAGCAGCAAACCACCACTCCCGCTGCAACGCTGTCTGTCCATTAAGAAAATCGTAGAGCTTCAAAATCCAGTCGTCGGTTTGCTCTTCAAGAAATGCCTGATTCAATTCCCGAATGGTGCTTTCGGGATCAATATCTTGCACTTTCAACTCTTTACGCAAATAATGATAAAGGTCGCGAGTGCGATCCCGTGTGATATCGTCGCTCACCCAAGCCAAATCGCCCTCTTGCCCAAAGAGCGTCGCTATCTGGTCGGGGTTGAATAAATCGCGCAACGCCTTCGTGCCACCGAGACACGCTCGCTCGGCCTCTACATAGCCGCCATCCAAACGAGGCAGGAGAGGCTCTGACAAAAGAGCGTTCTTCACTCCCTTAAAGATCGGTGCGAACATACTGGCCTCGCCGAACTTCGATGAATCGAGCGGCAAACATTCCAACGCCTTGGTGTCGAGCAAGTCTTTATCCCGAAGCCAGCAAAGGGATTTCCCGAGCAACGATGCGGTCTGCTTCACGAGTCGCTTGTCCAGTCGCCCTCTGGCCCGTCTTTGGCGATATTGTCCCGGCTCGGCGTTGTGCGATAGGGGCCTTGAACGCGAAAACCCAGATGTGTCTCAACATCCGTCGGGAAGAAAACGACGAGCGGCGACTTCTCTACGCGGCGGATTCTTTGTTTTCCGGATTTTTTATCCTCAATGCAGGAAAACGCGATTTCAACGGATCTGGCCTCCTCCCCGTTGTCGGTGCCGACGGGAGACGAAAACACCAGCCACTCCTCATCAATCCCGCATTCTCCCTCTTGCCGACCGATGATCGTCACCCGGCGGACATCGGAATCAACCCTTTTCTCTCCTCGCAGATATTGCCCAGACGCGCCGCCTTCGACATCCCAGGCAATCTTTTCTATCTCGCGCAGAAAAAGAAAGGGGCTGGAGGCGCCGAGTCGTTTCAGCCCGGTGGTGATTTCATCACGAGCTGAACCATCATCGTTTTTGAAAGGAATCTGAATGACGGTTTCATCCCGCTGGCGATCAATCGCTGGAACTATCGTCGGCTTAACATACTCTTCAATAGCGAAGCCCTCTGGGCCGGAATGAATCTCCGGGCGAGCCGTGAACGCATAGACCGATTTGAACCCGATTCCGAAACGCCCGATTTCATTGAATTTCTTGGTGCTTTCGGCAATTCCGCAGATTCCCCGGACATCGTCCTCATTGACGGGGTCTCCGTAGTGGCTTACCCGCAGAGAAGTCTCATCAAGATTGAAAGACACCGACCGCGAGCCTTCCCATTCCTTACGGCGGGCGAGAGCGTCTTCCGCGTTTTGCAGCAACTCGAAGATGAAGTGCGTCCGTTCGGCGTAGCGGTTCGCAAGCAACATTTCACCGATCCGGCCGATCTCCGTGCCATAGCGTCCAATGTTTTCACGTTTAATCGCTTCGTAATCACAAGTCATCGACTACGCTCCTTCTGACTTTGCCCCCCTAGCTCATCACCCCGGCGGCGTCGCGGACGGGGCCCTTGACGATGATGGCCGTCATCCTGTCGTCCACCGCCGCCGTCTTGTGCTCCATCCCAGCGGGGATGAACGCCACCGCCCCCGGGTAGAGGTCGATTTTCTCCTCGCCCGTCTGCGTGTAGCCCCTGCCGCTCAGCACCCAGATGACCTCCTCCTGGCCGGGGTGGGCGTGCGGCTCGTGCGGGGTGTCGGGATGATATTCGGTGAGTCCCACGCGCACGTGCTCGGCGCCGTTCGCGTCCGGACTCACCAGAATTTTCGTCCTGCCCCAGGCCACGGATCTGAAAGAAGCTTTCTCGACATCCACCACTGATTTTTCCGGCATCTTCCTCTCCCCTTCGGTTCATTTCCTGTTTGAGGAACGCGGCGCGACTGCTTCTATCTCAACCTGTTCCGGATGGCGTCCCCGCATTCTTTGGTGTTCAGCGCGCCGCCCAGGTCTCTCGCGCGCTCCCCCCGCGCGACGGCCTCCTCCACGGCGCGCCGGATGGCGGCGGCGCCCGCCCCGCAGCCGAGATGCTCCAGCAGGAGCGCGCCCGTCAGGATGGCAGCCGCGGGGTTGGCGATTCCCCGCCCGTAAATGTCGGGCGCCGTTCCGTGCACCGGCTCGAACATCGAGACGCCCTCGAGGTTCACGTTCGCCGACGCCGCAAGCCCCAGACCGCCCACGAGGCCGGAGGTGACGTCGCTCAGAATGTCGCCGAACATGTTGTTGGTGACGATGACGTCGAAGTCGCCGGGATGCCGGATGACCTCCATCGCCACCGCGTCGATGTGCGCGGCGTCGGATTCGATATCGGCGAAATCCGCCCGCACCTCCTCGAACACGCGGCGCCAGATGCCCCCCGCGTAGCGCAGTCCGCTCGCCTTGTCCGCCATGGTGACCTTCCCGCGCCCGTGGCGCCTGGCGAACTCGAACGAGGCGCGGATGACGCGCTCCACCCCCTTGTAGGTGTGAATCTCCTCCTGCAGGGCGACCTCGTCCTTCGTCCCCCGCTTGAAGAAGCCGCCCACGTTCACGAACAGCCCCTCGGTGTTCTCCCGAACCACGACGTGGTCGATATCTCCCGCCCCCATGTTCTTGAGCGGCGTCAAATCCTCATGGTAGAGCCGACAGGGGCGGACGTTGGCGTAGAGGTCGAGGCCGAAGCGAACGCCCAGAATCACCTGCTCCTGCACGACCGATCCGGGAACCCTCGGGTCGCCGATCGCCCCCTGGAACACGGCGTCGAACGCCCGGAGCGTCTCGCATCCGTCCTCGGGCATCCCCCTGCCCTCTTTCAGATAACGCTCGCTTCCCCAGTCGAAATGCTCGAACGCCACCGGAAACGAGGCCGCCTCGGCCGCCGCCCGGAGCGTCTCCTCGGCTTCGGGCATCACCTCGTTGGCGATGCCGTCTCCGCGCACCACCGCTATGCGGGCCGCTTTCATCTCTCCCCCTTCAAGGGCGCGGGACAAGAAGCGCATTTTGACAAAAGGGGCGAGAAACCCGCAAGGCGGGGCGCGGCTTCCCGAAAGTCGCGAAAAAGGGCTAAGATGGGGCGCGCTTCACCGCGTCGGCGAAAAATCATCAAGGAGATTTTCATGGTCGAGTCCGGCCCGCTGCCCGAAGGCACCGCGCGCTTCCCCGCGCAAGTCATCGAAGAGTTCGTCTACGCCATATTCCGCAGCAAGGACGTGCCCGAGGACGACGCCAGGCTGGTGGCGAAGGTGCTGGTGAGCGCCGACCTGAGAGGCATCCGCAGCCACGGGGCGGCGCGCCTGAGCTTCTTCATGGTCCGGCTCGAAAACGGGGTGCTGAACAGCAGGCCCGACATGAAGTTCCGCCGGGGGAGCGACACCACGGGCCTCCTCGACGCGGACGACGCCATCGGCATCGTGGCCTCCAACCGCGCGATGGACGAGGCGCTGGCCATGGCGGAGAAGCATGGATCGGGCTTCGTGACCGTCCGCAACAGCAGCCACTTCGGCTACGCGGGCTATTGGGCGAAAAAGGCGATGGAGGCGGGCTTCATCGGCATCAGCATGACGAACGGCGGACGCCGCACCGCCCCCACCTTCGGAGCGGAGGCGATCTTCGGCACCAATCCGATGAGCGTGGCGATACCCGGAGGGCCGGGAGGAACCGATTTTCACCTCGACATGGCCACCGCCGTCACCGCCGTGGGGAAAATCGAGACGGCGCTTCGGGAAGGCCGCGAAATCCCCAAAGGCTGGGTGCTCTCCTCGATGGGAACGCCCACCCTGAACGAGAAGAGCATCCTCAACTACGAGGTGCCGCTGGCGCCCCTGGGCGGCGAGGGAGACGAGAACGGGGGACACAAGGGCTACGGCCTTCAGCTGATGATAGAGCTTCTCTGCGGCGCCCTGTCGGGCGCGGGGCTCGAAAGCCGGATGGCGGGCGCCGAGGGCGCGGCGAAATCCGCCACGGGGCACTTCATGGGCGCCATCAAGGTGTCCGGCTTCCGGGACCTGTCCGCCACGTTCGGAGACATGGCCAAACTCTTCGAGACCATTCGGGGAGCGAAAAGGGCCCCCGGTCATGATCGCATCTACATTCACGGGGAGCCCGAGGCGATGGCGGAGGAGGAGAACAGGCGCATCGGCATCCCCATCACGCCCGCCGTCCTGGAGCAGATGCGAAGGCTGAACGAGGAAATCGAACTGGGCTTCGAGCTTTAGGCGCCTCCGGGAGCGCGCGGGAGGTTCGCCTCCGCATCGGGCGAGCCGGGAGAATCGCCCGCGCCCGAATCGGCAAAAGCCCGGAGACGCCGGCGAGGTTCGCCGGGAATATCGGGATTTGCCGCCGAGGCGCTGCCCGGCGGCTTCTCCGCCGGAGCGAAGGGGCGCTACGGGGCATCCCGGAGTTCGGCCGCTCGCTTGAGGTAGGCGACGACCTCAGGAGCGTCCCATTTGCGAACGCCGATGATTTTCCGCAGAAGGCGGCCCCGGGGGCCTATGATGAAGGTCTCGGGCACGCCGGTGGTTCGATACAGCTTCCTGATGCTTCCGCGCGGGTCGAGGAGAACCGGAAACGTGAGTCCGAAGCGATCGACGAACCCCGCCACCGCGTCCGCGCCCAGTGCGTCGATGCTCACCGCCAGTATCTCGAAGGGCGCGCCCTCTTTTTTCATCTTCGCGTAGAGGCGCTGCAAGTCCGGCATCTCGTCCAGGCACGGGGCGCACCACGTGGCCCATACGTTGACGAGCGCCACCTTGCGCTTCTGATCCGCCAGGGACATGCGCC
Source organism: bacterium (assembly GCA_965242545.1). Taxonomy (GTDB): domain Bacteria; phylum UBA8248; class UBA8248; order UBA8248; family UBA8248; genus Bin107. Next base: position 1,258,107 of record OZ251456.1, on the reverse strand, counting down.
CCCCGCCCAGAAGCGGATAGTCGAACGGCGGGGCGGGGCGGCCGATTTCGGGAGCGGGCGCGGGCGTCTTTGCGGCCCGCTCCGTCGTCAGGCGCTCGCCCACGCCCCAGAGCAGCGTCAGCAGCAGGGGCGCCAGAATGAACGAAACGGCCAGCCGCTTCGCCCTGCGCTGGTCGGGACTCGGGTTTTCCAGAGCGTTTTCAGCCTTTCTCATCGAGCAGGCGCCCCACGAGGGCGTAGGCCGCCTCGCTGTCCCATTCGCGCGGCCCGACGCCGTATCCCGCCACCCGGCCCTTTCTGTCCACAAGATACGTCGTCGGCAGGCCCCGAACCTTGTAGAGCTTCTTCGCCTCGTGTTCGGGGTCAAGGACGATGGGAAAGGTGAGGTTCAGCCTCTCGGCGAACGCGCGCACTTCCTCCGCGCCGCCCTGATCCAGCGACACCGCCACGATTGCAAAGCCCCGCGCCTTGTATTTCCGATAGAGCCGCTCGATGGAGGGCATCTCCCGAACGCAAGGCTGGCACCACGTCGCCCAGAAGTTGATCAGGACGATCTTTCCCGCTCCCCGCTCCGGGGAATAATTCCGGCCGTCCAGCGTTTTGAGAAAAATGCCCGGAGCGTCGGCGCGCTTCTCCTGCTTCAGAAAGCTCATGTTCCGAAACAGGTCGGCGTCATCCGCCCCGGACGCCGGCCGTTCGCCCGCCTCCCGCTTCTCCTCCATTTCCGGCGCCGGCGCTTCGGTTCGCTCTCCGCCAAACCCTCCGAAATGCGCCATCGCCCAAATCACCAGAACGAGGCTGATCGCCACGCCGGCGATCCGCCATCCGGAGACCCGGCGGGACTTCAAGGGGCCGTCGATGTTTTTGGCGAATTCGGTTCTGAGATCATAGGGCATCCGGAAAACTCCCGATTCAGGAGGGCGTCGGCTCAACCCTCGAAATCACGCAGCTCGCGCCGCAGGCGATTTTCCAGGGGATCATCCGAAGCGGCGCCTTGAGAAGCCTCTCTCCTTCCTCCGCTTTCTCCTTCGTCGTCGGTCCGTCTCGTCCACGCCCTCACCAGGACGACCACCACGCCGAATCCCGCCAGCAGCCCGCCGAAAGGAAGAAGCCAGGCGGTCAGATAAAAGCCCTCCGCCGGCGGTTCGGGCAAGACGTCCCGGCCATAGACCTCGACGAAGTAGCGGACGATCTGCTCCTTCGTCTCCCCGGCGAAAATCTTGCGGCGCACCAACTCCCGGAGCTGGGCGCCCTCGCTGCTCGGGCAGTCGTGCAGGAGCTTTCCCGGGCAGACGGGACTCATGAGGGCGCCCGCCACTTCGGAGAAGGTCGTCTTCGCCCCGGGCGGCGCGCTCCCGGACGCCGCCGGGGGCGGGCACAGGGCGGCCATCAGGCACAAGGCGAGCCACAAGCGCGTCATGGGGAATTTTCTCCCTCCCGGGCTTCAAGTTTTCTCTGCTCCTCGAGCAGGGCGTCCATCCGCGCCTTGAGCGTCCACCAGTAAAGCAAAAATCCGCCCAGAACAACAGCGTAGGCGGCCGTCACGTAGCCCATCACCCTCCCTCCCGCTCGGCGCGGGACTCTTCCACCCGCGCGTTCAGCCGCTCGATTTGCGCGCGCTTCCGGACGAAGCACGCGAACAGGAGCGCGAAGGCCAGCAGGGAGCTCCACAGCGCGACGTGCATGGAATCGGGCAGATCGCGAAGTCCGCCCGGGCGCATCACCACCGGCCCGGGGTGCAGCGTGCGCCACCATTCCACCGACATGTGCACGATGGGCACGTTCAGGAACCCGACGATGCCCAGCACGGCGGCGAACCGCGCCCTCTGTTCAGGCTCCGTCATGTAGGCGCGCAGCATCAGGTATCCCACATACATCATCCACAGGACGAGCGTGGTGGTGAGCCGCGCGTCCCACGTCCACCATACGCCCCAGACGGGACGCGCCCATATCGGCCCGGTGATGAGCACGAGCGTGCAGAAGACGACGCCCGCCTCCGCGCAGGCGTGCGCCCTCACGTCGTCCTCCGGGTTCCTTCCGGCAAGGTACTTGATTGAAAAGACGAACACCAGAAAAAAGGCGAAAAACGCCACCCACGCCGAGGGCACATGGACGTAGAAAATGCGCTGCGGCTGCCCCTGGAGCCTGTCGGCGCCGGCGATGAACAAATCCGCGAATATGGCGAAGGCGAGCAGGCACAAGGTGAGAGCCGGCAGCCACCTGAAAGCTCCCCGTTCATTCCGGGACATCAGGCGAGCCTCCCTCCGGCGGCCCGCCGGCGAAGAAAGACACCCGACGATACATGAAGTGTTTTCGTAGCAATCAATCCATAATTCATTGATATTATTCTTCCAAAACGTATTCAAAAAGAATCGAGGCGGCCGTCAGAACCACGACATCATACACCAGCATCAAGCGAAGCCAATCCTTCGCGTCCGCCCACCCGCCGCCGCCGAGATGGGCTTCGGTCGCCTTCACGGCCGCGATCAGAACGGGGACGAGGGCGGGAAACATCAAGACGGGCAACAGCGCCTCGCGCGTTCTCGCGCGAACGCTCATGGCGGCGAACAAGGCGCCCGCGCCCGCGACGCCAAGGGTGGCGGCGCCCGATACGAGAGCGAGCGCGCCGGCAGACTCCCACACGTCCGCCCGATAGAGAACGGCCAGAACGGCGAAGCCCGCCAGCTCCATCGTCCCCATCAAAACGACCATCGACGCCGCCTTGCCCAGATACAGCGCGGCGGGTTCGGCCGGGCTGGCGCGCATGAGCGAAAACCCGGCGCTTTCGCGCTCCGCCCCCATCGTCCGTGACAGCCCGATGACGCCGGCGAACAGAAACGCTATCCACAGAATCCCCGCCTGGAGGGCGCGCGCGCCCTCTCCGCTCCCTCCGCCCGGGCCGAAGGCGAAACTGAACAGCGTGAGCGTCAAAAGCGCGAAAACCACCATGATGAGGACGCTCTCCTTCGTCCGCCATTCGAGGCGCAAATCCTTGGCCGCCACGGCCAGGAAAACGGAGAAAAAACGCCTCATTCCCGGTTCCCCGGGCTTTTATCGAACGCGGCCAGCGCCTCTTCCCGGTCGGCGTTCTCGACGCGCGCGTCATAGGCGAGCTCTCCCCCGGATAAAACGGCGATTCTGTCCGCCGTCCCGAAGGCCCTTGAAACGTCGTGCGTCGTGAACACCACGATGCGCCCCTCGCGCCCGCAAAGCGCGCCCGCGACGCCATCAAGACGCTGCGCCGCCTCGGGGTCCAGCCCCGAAAAAGGCTCGTCCAGCAGGGCGATGACCGGTTCGTGCAGCAACGCGCGCGCAAGCGCCGCGCGCTGTCCGATCCCCCGACTCATGGCGCGCGCGGGCTCGTCGAGACGCTCCGAAACGCCGAGCGCTTCCGTCAGGGCGTTCATCCGCTCCGCCGCCTCCGCGCGCTCCATGCCGAAGAGGCTGGCCGCGTATTCGAGGTTCTCCCGCATCGTCAGCCCGGCGTAGAGCATGGACTCGTGCGCGAGCAGGCCGATTCCCCTCTTGGCCTCGCGGGAAAGCGCCTCGCCGTTCACGCGCACCTCCCCCCGCGTGGGCCGCAGCAGGCCGGCGAGGGTCTTGAGAAGCGTGGTTTTGCCCGATCCGTTCTTTCCCAGAAGGGCGAGCGTTTCGCCGGGAGAGACGGCGAGATCCACGTCCCTGAGCGCCCACCGCCACCCGTACCGCCTGGATACGCCAAGAGCCTCGAGCATGAAATTCGCCCTTCAGGCGGAGAGTTCCCTGAGGCGCGAGAAGCGCGGCGCGCGCTCTTGGACGTGCTCATCGGGAGAAATCTCTCCCCGGGCGAGACGGTCATCGAGCTGGGCGATGGCGCGCAATATCTCCTCGCGCTCCGCCCGGGCGGACAGGGCCGCGTTCCTCCGCTTTCGGATGTAAAACCCCAGTCCCAGGCCCGACGCGGCCACGAGGCCGCCCACGACGTAGAAAACTCCGAGGCCGCCAGTCGAATCCGGCGCCTGCACGTCGATTCGCACCACCTCGCCGGCTCTGGCGATCCCCTCGAAACGGTCGTATTCCCTGTCCCGGAACGTCAGGGCGGGCGCTGCGGAAAAACCCGGCGCGGAGGCCTGCACGCGGTTCTTCTCCGGCAGAATGGCGAAATTCGGCGTATCGTAGAGAATCGGCTTCTCTATCCGGATGCCGCCGAATTCATCCGCCAGTCGATAGGTCAGGACGATGAATTTTCGCCCCGGCGGAATCGGCTCGCTCGTCCGGAGTTCGTCTCCGGCCGAAGTGAGGAATCGGGAATCCAGGCCGACGGGCGCCGCCGTCCAGCGCGCGCGGGGACTTCTCACGCTGCTGCTCCCGGGCAAAGCGAACCGCAGCGTGGGCGCGCCGTCTTTCGAGACAATGGCGGCGCTTCCCTCGTTCTCGAAGTCCATCATCTCCACCACCTCGAAAAACCCCTTCTCCAGCCGGATGGCGAGGACGTTGCGCCTCAGTTTGAGCCGGGAGAGGTCCGTCGTCGCGGCGCCTTCGAGCTTCTTTTGAGGAGGCGCGGCCCCGAGCTTCCTCGATTGGGTCTGAGAGAAGCCGGAAGACGCGCCAAGGAGGAACGCCAGCAGAGCGAGAATGATTCGGGCGAGCCGGACGCGCTTCAATTCAGCCGATGCCCGCAGGCGGCGCAGAAATTATCCGCTTCGGTCGCGGCGCGCCCGCACGAGGCGCAAAACCGGGGCTTCGTTTTCTCGTCCCGGCTGGCCGGGGAAGCGTCTTCGGACGAAACGCTCCGCGGTTCCCCCGGGTTTTTTCTATAGCCCCGGATTTCCGCCTCCAGCCGCTCATCGAGCGATTTTTCGACCACGCCGCCTTTCGCGCGGCCTCCTTCCAGCCGGGCGGCGGCCCGCGCCGCCTCGCGCTCGTCGAGCTTGAGGGGGGTCATCCCTTCCTTCACCCCCCGGGCGTCAAGGCGTCTGAGCGCCTCCACCGCGCGGGCGCGGGCGGGCGTCATCATCCCGGCGTAATCCTCATCCGAGAGCTTTCCCATCTCCCGGTCGAACTCGATGTCCATGATATTCTTGTAGGCCTGCTCCCTGTCCATCAAAAGCCGCGCCACCTCCCGGCGCGAAAGCGGCCCCGCGCTTTCCTCATCCGGCAGGACGCCCGAGGCCGTCCCGGGGCGCATGATGGGCCAGACCGTGAACAAGAAAGCGGCGGCGACGGCTCCGCCCACGGCGAGGAGGCTCAGAATCTCCATCCGCTAGGCTTCCCTTTTTCTTCGCCGGCCCCAGCGTTCGGGCAAAAAGCAGACGACGGCGCCGAGCGCGAAGACGACCCCTCCCGCCCAGACCCAGTTCACCAGCGGGTTGACCATGAACTTGAACGTGGCCGCGCCGTCCCGGTCCGCCTCGGCGAAGACGGCGTAAACGTCCGAGCGCGCCCCCCGGCGGATGCCGGGCTCCGTCGTCGGCTGCGGCGGCGTGAAATAGAGCCTTTTCTCCGGCTCCACCTCCCCGATGCGATGCCCCGCCCGATATACGCCCAGGCGCGCGAAGGCGGAGCGGTATTGCGGCGTCGCGCTCTCCCGAATCCCCTCGTAGCGCATCCGCACGCCGTCAAGGGCGAAACTCTCGCCCAGGCGCAGGCGCACCTCGCCCACCTCCTGATAGGCGGAGGAGGCCGCCACGCCCACGAGCAGTATCGCCATCCCCAAATGGACGATGTAGCCCCCGAAGCGCCTCTTGTTGCGCATGGTGAGCTCCCACGCGCCCCGGACGACGCCCTCCCCGTGATGACGCGCGCGCGAGGAGACGCCCCTGCAATACTCGAGGAGGATCGTCGCCGCCACGAACGCGCAAAGGGCGAACGCGAGCGCCGCATAGACGTGGCGAACGCCGAAGAGCACAAGAACGATCAGGGCGCCCACGGCCGCCGCCGAAGGATAGACGAAGCTCCTGTTCATCTGCTTTCGGGACGTCTTGCGCCACGCGAACAGCGGGCCGGCGCCGCAAAGCAGCAGGAGCAGAAGACCGATGGGCGCGTTCACCTGATTGAAGAACGGCGGCCCGACGGTGACCTTGACGCCTTTCACGGCTTCGGAGACCACCGGAAAAATCGTCCCCCAGAAGACGGCGAACGTCATGCCGACGAGCACGACGTTGTTGAGCAGAAAGCTCGCCTCCCGCGAGAAGAAGCTCTCCATCTCGTGCTCGCTCCGGAGTTGGGGCAGGCGCCGGATCATCAGGCCGAAGGAGACGAGGAGCGCCGCCAGCAGATAGACCAGAAACGCCCAGCCGAACGAGGAGTTCGCAAAGGCGTGCACGCTCGAGATGATGCCGCTTCTCGTCAGAAAGGTGCCGAATATCGTGAGGGCGTAGGTGATGATGATGAGCGAGACGTTCCAGACCTTGAGCATCCCGCGCTTCTCCTGAATCATCACCGAATGAAGAAAGGCGGTGCCCGTGAGCCAGGGCATGAGGCTCGCGTTCTCCACCGGATCCCACGCCCAGTATCCTCCCCAGCCCAGCTCCTTGTAGGCCCATGCGCCGCCGAGCAGAATGCCGGTCCCGTTGAAGAACCAGGCGAACAGCGTCCAGCGCCGCGTCGCGGTGATCCAGTCGGCGTCGAGCTTGCCGCTCGCCAGCGCGCCGATGCAGAAAGCGAAAGGCACGGCGAAGCCCACGTAGCCCAGATACAGGTTGGGGGGGTGAATCACCATCCCCCAGTCCTGGAGAAGGGGGTTCAGGCCGCGCCCATCCGCCGGCGGAGCGGCGAGCGTATCGAAGGGCGGGGTGACGAAATTCAGAATGACGAGGAAGAACAACGCGGTGGCCATGAGCGTAGCCGTCACATAGGGCATCAACTCCAGGTTCCGGTCGCGGTTCTGCCGGAGGACGACGAACGAATACGCGCACAGGAGCAGCAGCCAGAGCAGCAGGCTCCCCTCCTGCCCTCCCCAGAACGCGCTGAAGCGGTAAAAGCCGTTCAGCGTGTTGTTGACGTGTCCGGCCACGTATTCCACGCGGTAGTCCCGCGCCATGAGCAGATAGACGAGGGCCGCGCTCGCGGCGCTCACCAGCGCGAAAACGCAGACGGCGGCGTTGCGTCCCGCGGCGACGAGATCGGCCCGGCGCCTCCGGGCGCCGATGACGGACGCGCCCACGCCGAACGCCGCCAGGACGAGCGACGCCAGCAAGCCGTAGTGTCCGAACTGAATGGCGAGCAACGAAACAAAACCCCCGGGTGAGGCGGATTTTCAGGGCGCCGGGAAGATGAGGAGGCTTTTCCGCCCGAGTCCGATTCTAGCGGGCGGGCGGGGCTTGATCGCGTCTCGCGGCCTGTTCCATCAAAACCCCATGGTTCGCCGGAATGCTTTCGCCCGCCTCCTTCATCTCCTCGAATTTCGAGGGACACGCGACCATCAGATTCTTCGCCACCAAAACGCCCTTGTCGTTGAATCTTCCCTCGGCGATGACCGGAAATCCGTTTTCGAGCAAATCGGGGGGAACCCCCCTGTAGCTCACCGGCAAGGTGCGCTCTTCCCCCTGCATGTGAAAGGCGAGCCGCATGGCGTCGGGATTTCTCAGGAGCGTCCGGGGGACGATCTTTCCCTGCACGCGGATGCCGCGGTCGCCGAGCGTCGGCGCTTTCCGGGACGCTTCATCCACGGTGAGGAAATAAACGAGATTCTCGCTCTGAAAACCGGATACGGCGAGATAGGCGAACGCGCTCACGATGATGACGCCTGCGATGAGAAACTTGATTTTCCGAACGCTCATCCGTTTCCTCTCGGCGGCCGCCAACAAGCGTCCCGCAAGAATACGCCGCTCTCCCGTTTCTTTCAAGGGGAAGCGGAGCGCATATCCCCGGACGCATCCTCATTCTTCAAAGAAAGCCTCAAAGAAAAACCGGCGAGGCGCCCGCGCGCCCCGCCGGTCGGAATTTCCCCAAATCCCCTCCTACTTCACCGCCCGCTCCTCGATCCAGGGCATCATCGCGCGCAGACGGCGGCCGACCACCTCGATGTCGTGCTCCTTCTCCTTGCGAACGACCGTATTGAACGTCGGGCGGTTCACCATGTTCTCGTTTATCCACTCGCTGGCGAACTTTCCGGTCTGGATGTCCTTCAGGATGCCCCGCATCCGCTCCCGCGTCGCGTCGTCGATGACGACCTTGCCCCGCGTGATGTCACCATACTCCGCGGTGTCCGAAACGGAGTAGCGCATCATGGTGATGCCGCCCTGGTAGATCAGGTCGGTAATCAGCTTCACCTCGTGCAGGCACTCGAAATACGCCAGCGCGGGCTGATAGCCCGCCTCCACGAGTGTCTCGAACGCCACGCGAATCAGCTCGGTGATGCCGCCGCAGAGCACGGCCTGCTCGCCGAAGAGGTCCGTTTCGGTCTCCTCCTCGATGGTCGTCTCGATGATGCCGGCGCGGGCGCAGCCCACCGCCTTGCCGTAAGCCAGAGCGTAGTCCTTGGCCTTCCCCGTGGCGTCCTGAAAGACGGCCACGAGGCCCGGCACCCCGCGCCCGTCCTCATACTGAAACCGCATGGTATGCCCCGGGCTCTTGGGCGCGATCATCACGACGTCGATGTTGTCCGGCGGGATGATTTGCCCGTAATTCAGATTGAAGCCGTGGGCGACCACCAGGGCGTCGCCGTCCTTCATGCGGGGGGCGATGTCCTCTTTCCAGATCGCGGGCTGGAGATGATCCTGCGTGAGAATGACCACCAAATCCCCCGCCTTGGCCGCTTCCGCCGTCTCCATTACCTCGAGGCCCTCCTCCTCCGCCTGCTTCCAGCGGGGAGAGGCTTTCCTGAGGCCCACGACGACGTCCGCGCCGCTGTCCTGAAGGTTCAGCGCGTGGGCGCGTCCCTGGCTTCCGTAGCCGATGACGGCGACTTTTCTGTTTTGCAGCAGATTCAGGTCCGCGTCGGCGTCGTAGTAGATTTTGAGGTCTTTCAGCAACTGATCTTCGTTCGCTTCGTTCATGGCCCTTGGCCCTCCGGGATTCGCGGCGCTCGCCGCGCCGTCGAAAAACGATCAAAAAACCCAACCGGCGCCCGTTGCTCCGGGTAGAAGCCGGCGCGTCATGGAAAACCCCTGAAAAAGAAACCCCCAATCTAGGAACCGGAGGCTTCGGCGTCAAGGCGGCCGGGCCGTGGAATCGGGCGCGTCCGCTCCTTTCCCCGTCAGAAGCGCCCTCCCGCAAAGCCCCCGGAAGCGCCAGCCGGGCCCCGGCGGAAGCGCCCGGCCCCATGCGAGAAGTTCGGAAAACGCAAAAAAGCCGAAGCGATTCGCTCCGGCTTTTTCGGAATTCGCGCCTATATCGTCGAGGTGATGACGGGCCTCTCGATTCCCTTGAACGCGACCGCGATTTCATCGGCCGCCTTCGCGGTCGCGTCGGCCGCCTCCTGCGCAAGCGCTTTCGCCCTCTCGGCCGCCTGCTGGGCGGATTCCGTCGCCCTCTCCCTCGCGTCCGCCAGATACGCGCTCGCCTGGGCGGAAAACTCGGCGGCTTCGGCCGTCGCGTACTTAGCCTGCTCGACGGCCGCCATCGCCAGGTCCTTGCCCTTCTCCAGCATCTGGCGAACGGCCTGGTCGGCCTCGTCCTTCTTGTGCCGAAGCGCATCGGCGGCGTGGGCGAGGGCGGCATCGACGGAGTCCATGGCCTTCTGGGCCGACTTCACCGCCGCCTCGCTCGCCTCCGTCAGCGAGGGCATCTGGGGCACCTGCAGGGGAAGCGTCGGGTCGGTCATCGTGTGAAGCATCTCGGGCGCGGTCTCCGCCGGCCCCGGCTTCCTGGCGTCGGCGGCGCGCACCGCCTCCTCGTCCACCATGATGTCGAGCCTTTTCGCGACAACCCGCTTGCTCGGCTCCATCACCCGCCACGCCAGGCCGAAGAACTCCATGATCTTGATGAACCGGTAGGAGATGTCGATCTCGAACCAGCGCTGCCCGTGCGCCGCCGAGCGCTGATCCGCATGGTGGTTGTTGTGCCACCCCTCGCCGAAGGAGAGCAGCGCGACGAGCCAGTTGTTCGTGCTCTCCTCGTCGGTGTTGTAGTTGCGGTAGCCGAAGGTGTGCGTCACCGAATTCACCGCCCAGGTGTTGTGCCACAGGAAGACCGTCCGCACGAACACGCCCCAGACGAGCCAGGACATCCCCAGGCCGCCGTAGAGCTCCCCGGCGAAGTAGATCGCCGCCGCCGTCAAAAGATAAATCACGAAGAAGCAGCGGTTGAAGAAGCGCTGCCACCGATCGCGGTCCAAATCCTTCGCAAAGCGCGAATACTCCTCATAGGTGTGCGCGTCCGGCAGGTTGACGAAAAGCCACCCGGCGTGCGCCCACAGAAAATTCACGAGCGGAGAATGGGGGTCGGGTTCCTCGTCCGACTCCTTGTGGTGAATCCGGTGCATCGCCACCCACTCGATGGGCCCGCTCTGAAGCGCCTGGCAGGCGCAAAACGTCAGAAAATACTCTATCGGCTTATACGTCTGAAAACTTCTGTGGGTCAGGAGCCGGTGATAGCAAATCGTCACCCCCAGCATTCCGGACACGAAATACATCGCGACGCCCACCACGAGACCGGAGACGCTGAAATAATCCAGATCGAACGCCATCAGGGCGAGCAGATGAATCAGCCCGATGACGAAAATCGTCTCCCACTGGAGCTTTCGCTCGTCTTTTCTGTGAATCGCGAGGCTCTGCTTCTTCGGCGCCGTGGACAAGGGTTTTCTCCCATTCTCGAAAACGGTATCAGGGCTGCATGCCGGAGTTTCGCTTCAGGCGCGTTCCGCGCTCGGGCGAGCGTATCAAGTCAAGGCTTCGCCAAATCAGGTTCTCTTCACAAAGCCCCTCGTGAATCGCGCGCATCATGGGCCAGACGCGCCCGAAAATCAACCCCCGAAGCGGGGGATTCTCGATAAAGCGCAGACCCCGCGCGCGGGCGGGCCGAAAAGGAAGGAGAGACCGGCGTCCCGCGTTGTCATTTTCTTCATTTTCCCGTAATTTCCATTCTCTCACAAGCGAATTTCGCGTCCTGCGCCATCCCGCGAGGAGAACGCCATGCCCGAACTGAAAACGAACGGCGTCAGCCTGTATTATGAAGCCAGCGGCGAGGGCGCGCCCATCGTCTTCGTTCATGAATTCGCGGGCGACTGCCGCAGCTGGGAGGATCAGACGCGGTATTTCAACCGCAGATACAGGGTCGTCGCCTTCAACGCCAGAGGCTTCCCCCCCTCCGAGGTGCCGGAGGACGCGGCGCAATACGGCCAGGACATCGCCGTGAACGACCTGGCCGGACTCATCAGAGAGCTGAGCCTCGCCCCCGCCCACGTCGTGGGCCTTTCGATGGGCGGCTACGCGACTCTCCACCTGGGGCTTCGCCACCCGGAGCTCGTCCGCTCCATCGTCGTGGCCGGATGCGGCTACGGCTCCGAGCCCGACAAGCGCGCGCAGTTTCAAGAAGAAGCGAACGCCGTGGCCGACCGCTTCCTGAACGAGGGCATGGAGGGCTTCGGCCCCGTCTACACCGCCGGCCCCACGCGAATGCAGCTCAAGAGAAAGGACGCGATCGGCTATCAGAAGTTCATCGACCACTTCATGAGCCACTCCGCGCTGGGCTGCGCCAACACGATGCGCGGGGTGCAGAGCGCCCGACCTTCCGTCTACGAGCTGGAAGAGCAGATGAGAAACTGCGCCGTGCCCACGCTCGTCCTCACGGGAGACGAGGATTATCCCTGCCTGGAGCCCGCCCTCTTCATGAAGCGCAGCATCCCGACGGCGGCACTCGTCACCTTTCCGAACGCGGGCCACCTCATCAACCTGGAGGAACCCGCCATGTTCAACCGGGTCGTCCTCGACTTCATCACCGAGGTGGACGCCGGGCGGTGGCCGACGCGCGACCCCCGCTCGATGGGGGAATCCGCCCTGCTACCGGATGATGAGAACTGATCTTTCATACCAAGGAGCGGAACATGGCGGAGAAACTGGCGGGGAAAAGAGTCGTCGTCACGGGCGCCTCCTCCGGCATCGGGGCGGCCATCGCGCGCAGGTTCAGCGCGGAGGGCGCGTCCCTCTGGGCGGCGGGCGGGCATCACCAGGAGCGCCTCGACAAGCTCGTCGCGGACTGCGGGGCGGGAGGAGGCCGAATCGGCGGCCGCCGCTATGATCTCAGGGATTCGGCGAGGGCGAACGACCTCGTGCGCGACGGCGCGGGCTTCCTGGGCGGCCTCGATATTCTGGTGAACTGCGCCGCCATGCGGGGACACAAGCGTTTTCTGGAGTTCACGGACGAGGAGATCGACGCGCTCTACGAAGTGAACGCGAAATCCGTGTTCATCGCCACGCGCGAGGCGGCCCGGGTCATGGCGCCGCAGGGCAGGGGCAAAATCCTGATGATCGGCTCCATCGACGGCGAGCGCGGCGTCTCCGGCAACGCGCTCTATTGCGCCACCAAGACCTCGATGCACAACCTGACGCGAGCGCTGGCCGTGGAGCTCGGCCCCATGGGACTGCGCGTCAACTGCCTCATGCCGGGCACCACCGAGAGCGAGCGCGTGAAGCAGATTCACATCGACTCCCCGGAACGCACCAGGGCGAAACTGCCGAGAATCCCCGTGAACCGCTTCGCGAGCCCCGAGGAGATGGCCGAAGTCTCGCTCTTTCTGGTCTCGGACGAGAACGACTTCATGAACGGCGCCTTCATCTCGTGCGACGGAGGCACCCTGGCGATGTAACGGCTGGCCGAATCGCGGCGTGCACCCTTCGGAGCGGACAAAACGCCCGCCCCCAACGGGGCGGCAGGATTCGGCGCCCCGCGGAGGATTTGTCGAACGATGAAAAAGACCCCGGTTATCCTTGAAGCCGTCGCCAGCGCTTTCCCGCCCTATCCGGTGGCGGTCAAGGCCGGCGAACTGCTGTTCATCTCGGGACTGCGGCCCGGCGGCCCGGCGGGATTTGCGGATCTGCCCGAGGCGGGGCGCGAGCAGATGCAGGGCTATCCGTTGGCCGACCTCACCGAAGGCCAGGTCAGCGCCGACTCCTGGGCGGTTCACGACAGTCTCGAAAAAATTCTCGCCGCGGCGGGAACGCGCGGCGACCGGGTGCTGCGCCAGCACATCTGGCAGCGCGACAAGCGTTTTTTCCCCAGCTACGAACATGTCCGCGTGCATTGGCAGCCCACGCCCGCGCCAAGCAGCGGACTGGGGGTGACGTCCGTCATCGGGCGCGGGCGCGTCGGCTGCTGGATCGGGATAGACGCCATCGCCGCCTGTCCGCAGGAAGGCGGCATGCTCGGCGACCGCCGGGTTCTGAGCGACGTCTACAACGCGGATCTCCCCTCGGCCTCGCACTATTCCCAGGCGATACGATCGGGGCCGTTCGCCTTCCTCGCCGGCCACATCGCCATCAAGACCTCCGAGCCGGGGATGCCGCTCGTCAACTCCTACTCCGACATTCCCGAGGAAGGCCGCTTTCTGGCGACGGGGCGGAGTCACCCGGACAGCCGGCACGGCCCGGTCGCGTCGCAGTCCTGGTATATCTACAACGAGATCCGCCGCACGCTGGAGAGGCACGGCATGGCGCTCGAAGATGTCGTTCACGCGACGGTTTTCCTGGGCGATCTGCGCGATTTCTCGACTTTTCACCGGGTGCACGCCCACTTCTTCCCCGAGACCCGACCGTCGCTTTGCGTCGTGGGATTCGACGAGGTGGGACACCGCGGCACGCGCATCGAAATCGAGGTCACCGCCATGGCGAAGAGCGGCGGACTTGTCCGTCAATCGATCCCGTGGTCGGGGACGGCGCCCTTCGCGGCCCCCGCCGTCACGCGGGCGGGGCCCCTGTTTTTCTTTTCAGGAGCGTCCGGCGTTGACGACGCGGGAACGCTCGCGCGGAGCGCGGCGGCGCTCCCGGAGGCGGGGCGGCGCGCCGTGTCGCCCCTGGAGGAAGGAGAGCGGCGGCCGGGTCTCGCCGCGCAATGCTGGATGGCGTGGGAGCAGTTGCGCGCCGGCGCGGCCGCGGCGGGGATGGAGCTGGCGGACCTCGTCAAGACGACGGTCTACCTGTCTGATTCGGCGGATCTCCAAATCTATGAGGCTGTCCGAGGGACCTTCCTCGACGCGCATCTTCCAGCGTTCGAGTGCGTGATCGTGCATGGCCCCGGCCCGATTTCGGACGCGCTGGTGCAAATCGAGGCCATCGGCATGAAGCAATGAGGCCGGCCGCGCTTTTTCCACCCTCTCGAAGACGCCCCGCGCACCCGAGCAGCTTTGAAGCCCGAAGCGGGCCTGTTCGCCGGACGGCTCAGAACCAGGCCCACAAATCCTCTTTCGCGCGCAGATCCTCGCCGAGGCCGTCGAACACGACGCGCCCGCCCTTGAGCACTATCGCGCGGCTGACGACGTCCAGGGCGGCGAGAACGTTTTGCTCGACGATAATCAGCCCGGCGCCGAGCTCCGAGTTGATGCGCGAAAGCGACGCCAGCACGTTCTTCACGACCGCGGGAGCGAGGCCGGCGGTCGGCTCGTCAAGAAGAAGGACGCGCGGTCGGGTCATCAGCGCCAGCGATACGGCGAGCATCTGCTGCTCTCCGCCGCTCATCGATCCCGCGGGCTGGTCCCGACGCTCCCGCAGAAGCGGGAAAAGGGCGAATACCTCGCCGAGAAGCGAGGAGCCGGATTTTGAGCCGGCGATGTGAAGATTCTGCTCGACCGTGAGATTCGGAAAAACGTTCCCGGTTTGCGGCACCAGGCCGATTCCCAGCATAACGTTGCGGTGAACCTGATTCGGAACGATAGGCGCCGCGTCGAAGCTCACGTCGCCGGAAACGTCGCCTACGCCGCCGACCAGACATTTGAGCAGCGTCGATTTGCCCGAACCGTTGTGGCCGAAAATCCCCGTCCGCGCGCCGGGCTCGAAGGAGAGCGAAACGTCGTTCACGGCGATCAGCGGTCCATAGCGGGCGGTGAGGTTGCGGATTTCAAACATCGGCCTCTCCCGGCGGCGCCCGGAGGTCAGGCGCCGAAATACAGATCCGTAAGCTGCGGGTTGCGGGTCAGTTCATCGACGGAGCCGCTCGCCAGAACGCATCCGTTGAACATGAAAACCGTGCGGTCGCTGATGTCGCGGATGAAGGAAATGTTGTGCTCCACTACGCAGACGGCGCGGCCGGCGCGGGCTTCCTCCCGAATGACGCGAATGATCGTCTCGTAAGTCGCCCCCTCGACGCCCGCCATGGGTTCGTCCAGCAGCAGGCACGCCGCGTCGCTCATCAGCGCCCGGGCCAAGCTGATCCGCTTCTGCTGGCCGTAAGAAAGCTCAATCGCCATTTCGTTCATTTTTTCCGAGAGACCCACCCGTTCGAGAAGCGCCGCGGCCTTTTCCGTGGCGGCGCGGCGAAAGGCGTCAACCGAGCGGCGGCGAAGCATGATGCGCGCCAGCGACTCTCCTGGGTAGTGGCGCGTGGCTATCAGCAGGTTGTCGAGCACCGACATTGAATGGAACATGCGGGTGTTCTGCCAGGTGCGGGCGAGGCCGATCCGCGCTCGGCGGTGCATGGGCAGCCGCTCCACGCGATGGCCATTCAGGCTTATTGAACCCGCGTCAGGGGGAATCACGCCCGATATCAGATTGAACAGCGACGTCTTCCCCGCTCCGTTGGGCCCGATCAGGCCAACTATCTCCCCCGCCTCCAGGCTCAGGCGGACGTCGTCCGCGACCACGATTCCCCCGAAACTCTTGTGGAGGCCCTTCACCTCGACGATCGCGCTCATTTCGGGCGCCTCCGCGCCCTGAAGGCCGCGCTCGCGCTCCAGGCGTCGAGCCCGCCGCCGCCGCGACTGCCCCCCATGAGTCCCTGGGGCCGCGCGAATAGAAAAAATATGACGAGCGTCGTATAGATGACGCCCTGAAGCGGGGCCATGACGGAAACGGGCAGGTCGAGAAACGTGATGCCTTGCGGGAGGGCGGTCAGGAGCGCGGCGCCCACCAGGGGACCCCACGTCGTGGCGGCGCCGCCCACGACCACCATCGTCAGCAGGGCCGCGGAGGTGAATATGCCGAACTGCTCGGGGGTGACGTAGGCGAAGTAATGCGCGTAGAGCGCGCCCGCCAGACCGGCCATGCCCGAACCGATGGCGAACAGGACGATTTTGGTCTTCATCGCGTTGCGGCCCAAGGCGCTGAAAACCTCTTCGTCGTTGCGCATGGCGGTGATGGCCCGTCCGTAATCCCCTTCGACGATCCAGCCCACCAGGAGAACCGCGCAACCGGCGGCCACCGCGACGATCAGCGCGAAGACGAGGCTTCGCGCCGGCCCTTCTATCAGCGCCGGAATGTTGGTCAGCCCCCCGGCCGCGCCCGTGAAGTCCAGGTTATTGATCACGTGCAGGACGCCCAGCTGAAATCCGATGCTGGCGATGACGAGATAATCCCCCGATACGCGAAGCGAGGGCAGCGATACGCCCACCGAGAGCGCCGTCGCAACCAGCGCGCCCAGCAGGATCGACAGCGCGACCGGAATCTGGAGGTGGATCGCCAGCAGTCCGGAGCAGTAGGCGCCGAGGGCGTAAAAGATGGGATGGGCGACGCTCATCAGGCCTCCGTAGCCCAGAATCAGATTGAAGCTCGTCGCGAGGATCACGTTGATCCCGATCAGCACGACCACGGTCAGGAGATATTCCATGCCGGGCTCAATCGCTCGCGGCGTCAGGGGCCGCGGCGGCCGCGCGGCCCGACGGCCTCGCCAGACCGCTCCGCCGGCGCGGCAGGGCGAATCCGCGAGGGAAAAAGATGATGACCACGAATATCAGGATATACGCCAGCAGCGCCTGCCATTTGGAGGCGATGACGAGAATGCTGAAGGCCTGTATCAAACCCAGCGCGACCGCTGCGATTCCCGCGCGAAAGACGTTGCCGATGCCGGCCAGGATCGTCGCGATGACGGCGAAGATCAACAGATGCTGCAGCGGCGTGGAGGGAAACAGCGCCGCCTTGGTTCCAAAAAGATACATGCCCGCGGTGATGAACACCGCGGCGATGGAGATCGAAACGGCGTAGGCGCGCTTTCGGCTGATTCCGTATATTTCGGCAAGTGTCTCGTTGTCGGCGACAGCGGTCAGATACCGCCCGGAGCGCGTCCGGTGGATGAACAGGTAGAGACCCAGCATCAGCGCCGCCGTCACCGAGATCGCCATGAGATCCCAATGGCTCACCGCGATGCCGGCGTAGAACCCGACGGGCCACAGCAAGCTTGCGTAGAGCGTCTGGGGCTCGGTACCGAAAACGAGCTCGGTGAGATAGACGGAAAACTCGGAAAACGCGATGGTGAAGATGAAAAGCGTCAGGATCGACGAGTTGCGATCGCGGAAAACCATGAAGGCGCAGCGCTCAAGGGCGAGCGAGACGGCGAGCGTCACCGCGAACCCGAACGCCAGGGAGGGAAGCAGGGGCAGGCCCCAGCCCCGAAACGCCGCCAGCAGGGCGTAATAGGAGAACACCATCACCCCGGCTTGGGCGAAGTTCCATATTTTGTTGACCTTGAGAACGAGGGCGAAAGCAACCGCGAAGAGGCAGTAATAGGTCGCCGCGGCGAACCCCGTCCACAGGAGCTGTCCCGCAATCCCCCAGCTCAGCATGAGCCGGCGGCGCCCGGCGGGGCGTTCCGGCGGGCGCGCCCGGCGCGCCCGCCCAGAGGGGGCATGACGGAATCAGTCCTTCTGAGAGCCGATCAGCGTGAACTTCCCGCCCCTGACCTGCCAGAAATAGACCGGCTTTTTGACCGTGTGATCGTCGTTGATGGTGACCGTGTTGGTCAAAGGCTGCTCGAACGTCTTCTGCGCGATCAGCGCCTTGCGCATGTTCTCGCCGTTGATCGGCAGCTTGTTGTCCAGCACCCATTTGTAAAGCGACGCGACGATGTAGGGCGCGTCGTAGAAATACTGCGTATAGGGCAGCCCGATGGGGGTGCGGTTATACGCCTTTTTCCACCGCTCGAGATAGGCGGGCAGGTTCTTGTTGTCCTCCACGCTGGGAGCCAGCGCGGTCACGATGATGCCTTCCGCGCCCTTGCCCAGCTGCTCGATCATCTTCGGGTTGAAAGCCGTCTGATAGCTGGTGATCTGGGTTTTCACCCCGAGCTGGCGCATTTGCGCGACGATGGCCGTGAAGTCCCGGATGACGCTGTGGATGTGAATGATGTCAGGATTGGCCGACTTCACCTTGAGCACCAGGCCGGTGAAGTCCGAACGCTCCTGTTCGTAGGACTCGTAGACGACGATTTTTCCGCCGGCCTTCACGAAGTTGTCGCGGAACACCTTGGCGCCGTCCCGGCCCGTCTCGTGGTTCACGTAGAGAACGGCGGCGCGGCGCTTGCCCATCTTCTGAAAGGCGTATTTGCCCAGCGCCTTCATGTCCACGTCCGCCAGGGGGAAAGTCGTATAGACGTAGTCGCCCAAGCGCGCGATGGCCGGCGCGTTCGCGCCGACGCTCAGCATGAGCACCTTCTCGCGGTTGGCGATGGGCGCGACCGCCTTGACCACGTTGCTGAACGCGGTGATGAACACCGGCACTTTCTCCACGTGGACGAGCCGGTTGACCATCGAGATGCCGACCTCGGGCTTCGCCTGATGATCCAGGATGACGGCCTCCAGCGGATGGCCGTTGACGCCGCCCTTGGCGTTGATGTCCTCGACCGCCCAGCGCACCGCCTGCATTTGATCCTTGCCGAAAATCGCCGCGGGCCCGGTCAGCGGATCGGCGACCCCGAAGCGAAGCGGCTTCTTCGCCTGCGCCGGCGCGTCGGCGGCAAGGGGGCCGCCCAGCAAGCCCGTCATCACGGCGAGCGCGATCAGGAAGGAAGTCCGCCTCAAAATCCTCAAAAGAACATGGCTCATCGCGTTCTCCTCCGCGTGGATGAAAACCGGCAATTCGTTGTTTGAAAGGAGCGCATATTACAACACGCGCTCCTCCCCCTTGTCAAACTTTGCGAAAAAGCCGATTCGCCCCGGAATGATCCGGCAGGCGCAACCCGCCTGCGCACGAATTCCGCCGTCGGCAATCGGAAAAACCGCACCGCGCGGGTTTGGTTTTATGAAATCCCGCCCGGAGGAGCGGAAAAACGCGGCGCCTACGGCGTTCCTCTGCGGCCGCCGCCGTCCATGTAGATGGAGCTGCCGTTCACGTAGGAGCAGGCGGCGGAGGCCAGGAATACCGCCACGTTCGCCACCTCCTCCGGCTCGGCGATTCTGCCCGCCGGCGTCCTGGCGCCCACTTCTTTCAGGAACTCCTCCACGTCCTTGCCCGCCTTGTCCGCCGGGGCCCGCATGAGGTCCCGCGCGCGCTGCGTGTTCGTCATGCCCGGGCACACGGCGTTCACCTGGATGCCCTCCCCCGCCACGGCGTCGGAAAGCGCCCGCGTGTTGTTGAGCACCGTGATGTTCGCCGCGCTCGTGGGAATGTTCCCCCGCGCCGGACTCGCGCCCGCCCCGCCCGCGATGTTCACGATGCGGCCCCAGCCGTTCTTCCGCATGTGGGGGATGACGAGCTGGGACATGCGGAGATACCCGTAGGTCTTGAGCGAAAGCGCGTCCGTGATGAACTCGGCGTCGAGCGTCAGAATGTCTCCGCCCTTCGCGGCGCCCGCGCTGTTGACGAGAACGTCCACGCCGCCGAAATGCGCCGCGCACGCATCGACCGCCTTTTCGCAGCCGGCCCGCGTCGTCAGATCGGAGGAGACGAACATGCCCTCGCCCCCTGCGGCGTTCACGTCCTCCGCCACCTTCGCCAGCAGCGCCTCGTCGCGCGCCGTCGCGCATACGCGGGCGCCCTCTTTCGCCAGAGCGATCGCGCATTCGCGGCCGATGCCCCGGCTCGCGCCCGTCACGATGGCGATTTTTCCCTTCAAGCCGAGATCCATCTTCTGCCTCCTCAAGAAATCATGGATGACGCAACAGAATCAGGCGACAATATATGAACGGGCCTTGTCCCTCCCTTCGATTCTCATCCTCAAGCCTTCCGCGCGGAAGCCGGCGATTATCGAGAGCTTCTCCGGCTCCGGGGAACCAGCTCGCCCTACGCCAGCGCGAGCTGGCAGGGGTTCGTGGCGCGATACTCGGCCTTCTTGCAGGTGATCTCCATCACCTTGGGCAGGTTCTCGATTCCGCGCTCCTCGTGCGTGACGAGAGAGCGCACGTCGATCCTCCCGCTGGCCACCCATTTCCCGCCCAGAGCCACGGTGTCCGCGCCGTGGCCTTCCGGGAAAATCCACTGAATCCCCCGCGCGCGCATGAACACCGGGTCGAACCTCGCCTCCCCGACGAGACCGGCGATTTGCATGACGCGCCCGCCGATGCGAACCATGCGCGTCGCCTGATGAAGCGTGGCGTGGCCCGAGAGTCCCTGCTCGGCGTTTCCGCCGGCGCACTCGAAGGCGAGGTCCGCGCCCCGTCCGCCGGTCGCTTCCATCACCTTCTCGACCGGGTCGTCCGCTCTCGCGTCGATGACTTCATCCGCCCCGAATTCGCGGCTCAAGGCGAGCGCCTCTTCCTTCACGTCGCTGACGAATACCGCGCCCGCCCCGCAGGTGCGCGCCGCCTGAAGAGCGTAGAGGCCCATGACCCCCTGGCCGATGACGGCCACAGTCTCGCCCGGCTGAATCTTCGCGTCCCGCATGGCGGCGACCGTCGAGGAGAGGGGCTGGAGGCAGGCGATGGAGGAGTCATCGAGCGTCTGGGGCGGCTTGACTAGCCCGTGCGCCGGGAGGGTGATATATTCGGCGAACGCCCCCGGCGTGTTGATGCCCACGTGCAACTTGTCGACGCAATACATCTCCCGGCCTTCCCGGCAGAACCCGCACTTCAAGCAGGGAACGTGGCCGGAGGTGCACACCCTGTCGCCCGGCTTCAGACTCGAGACGCCCGCGCCCGTCTCGACGACTTCCGCGCTCATCTCATGGCCGAGCAGCTGTACGGGGGCGTATTTGTCGAGCATTTCCTTCAAAAGCGCCGAATTGATGGTTCCTATCCCCAACGCCCTCTGCACGTCGGTGATGCTCGGCTGAACCCGCCGCACCCTGCACAGGACCCATCCCGGCTTCACCTCGGGGTCGGGCACCTCGTCCAGCCGCATGTCCCCGAAGTCATAGAAACGCCACGCTTTCACCCTTGCGAATCCTCCGCGCGTAAAGCAAACTTGGGCGAAACATCTCTTAACACTCTTTCGCCCTTCCGCCAAGACGGGGCCGGAGGCTTGCGCGCGGCTCCCTCCCGCGCGGGGAGAAGACATGCCGGACGTCAGGGTCAACGCGGAGGAGCTCCGTCAATATCTCGCGCGCGTCTATGAGGCCCTCGGCCTGCCCGGGACGGACGCGGGCGCGTGCGCGGCGCAAATCGTGGACGCCGAGCTCAGGGGCGTGAGTTCGCACGGCTGCGTTCGCTTCGGGATTTTCGTGGAGCGGCTCAGAAACGGAACGGCGAACCCGAGGCCCCGCGTCCGAACCATCACCGATCTGCCCGCCTTTTCCCTGCTTGACGGCGACTACGGCATGAGCGCCGTCGTCGCGCGGCGCGCCATGCGGGTCGCCATCGACAAGGCGAAGGCCGGCGGCGTCGGCGCGGCCGCCATCCGCAAGTCCTCCCACACGGGCCACATCGGCTATTTCGCCGCCATGGCGCTCGAGCGCGGGATGATCGGCGTGGTCATCAGCGGCGCGGTGGGAAATCTCGCCCCGTGGGGCGGCTCCGAGAGAATGATCGGGAACAACCCGGTGGCCTTCGCAATCCCCTCCGGTCAGGAATATCCCATCCTCTTCGACATCGCCACCTCGAAGGTGGCGAGAGGCTACGTTCTGCTGGCCGCCAAGGCGGGCGAGCCGATTCCGGAGGGCTGGGCGCTGGATCCATCGGGCCGCCCGACCACGGACGCCGCCCTCGCCGCCAGGGGAACGATGCTGCCCTTCGCCGGGCACAAGGGATACGGTCTGGCGCTCATGTTCACCTTCCTGACGGGAGCGCTCTCCGGCAGCGGCTTCGACGCCGACCGGCCCGACTGGCTGGAGAAGGACAAGCCTTTCGGCCTCCCCATGTTCGCCATGGCGATAGACCCGGACAAATGCCTGGGCGGCGACTACAAGGCGACCGTGGACGAGGCCGTCGCGCGGATCAAGGCGTCGAGCCTGGCGCCCGGCTTCGATGAAATTCTCATTCCGGGCGAAGGGGCCCACCGCAGATACAGAACCGCCCTGGCGGAGGGCATCGCCCTCAAGGAAGCGCTCGCGCGGGACTTGGACCGGATAGCGGCGGAAGTCGGCGTGGCGCCGCTGCCCCGGAGCTGACGAAAAACGCCCGCTTTCGTTGAAGCGTCGGCCGCCATGCGTTAGGTTTGGGGCTCGCGCGGACGGGAGGCTCCCGAAACGTCCGCAACATGAGCGATCGTGAAGCGCTTTCGCAATTCCGAGTTTTTGAAGGAGAAGAGATGCCGGCAACCGCCATGATCATCGAAAAAGGAGACAATGTCGCCACCTGCCTGGAAAAAGTGGAGAAAGGGGAGTCGGTTCGCCTCATGCTCAACGGGAAAATGGGCAGGACGCTCAAGGCCAACCAGGCGATTCCCTACATCCACAAAATCTGCGTCAAGCCCCTGAAAAAAGGCGAACACTGCATGAAATACGGCCTCTCCATCGGCGTGGCGAGCAGGGACATCCAGGTTGGCGACTACATTCACGTCCACAACATAGAGAGCGCCCGCGGCCGCGGCGACCTCGCCTAGAGAGGAGGCTCATCATGGCCGGAAGAAGCGGAAAAGGCGCGAAATCGCCCGGGCGCATGAGAAAAACCTGGTGGGGATACCCCCGGGAGAACGGCGACGTGGGCGCCAGAAACTATCTGCTCATGCTGAGCGGCACCCTCTACGCCAACCCCACGTGCGAGCGCGTCGCCCGAACGCTGCGGCACAGCGTCGCCCTCACCCATCCCCTGGGGCGCTGCCAGATCGGCCCCGACATCCAGCGCACCTTCGAGACCCTCGTCGGGCATGGGAAAAACGCCAACGCGGGCGCCGTCATCGTCATCGATCACCACCGGGAGGAGGGTTGCACGGCGGAGGAGATCGCCCATGAAATCGCCAAAACGGGCAAGCGGGTCGAGGCGATCAACATTCGGGAAGACGGCGGAGCGATAGACGCCACCGCCAAGGCCACGCGCCTCGGCATGGAGATGCTCCGGGACCTCACGAACGAACGCCGCCAGGAAGTTCCCGTGAGCAAGCTCCTGCTGGGGCTGAACTGCGGAACCTCCGACACGACCTCGGGACTCTCCCACAACAAGGCCGCCGGCTGGGTGACGGACCAGGTCGTCAAGCAGGGCGGTCGCGCCCTTCTCGCCGAGACCACGGAGATGATGGGCGGCGAGGGCGTGCTGGCCGCCAAATGCGCGCGGCCGGCGCTCGGCAAGCGCATCTGGAGGATGGTGGAGGAAATGGAGGCGCGCATCCTCGCCTGCGGCGTCGATCTGCGAGGCAGCCAGCCCACGGGCGACAACATGGAGGGCGGCCTGACCACCATCGAGGAGAAATCCCTGGGCGCCATTCAAAAGGCGGGATCGGCCCCCATCGTGGACGTGATTCCGTGGGCGAAGCGGGCGGGGCGCAAGAGCGGCCTCCACGTGATGGACACCCCGGGGCACGGCGGAGAGTCGATCACCGGCATCGCCGCGGGCGGCGCGCAGGCGCTCATCTTCTCGACGGGCGGCGGCCACACCATCAACCACCCTCTGATGAGCACCATCCGCATCACGGGCAACCCGCTTTCGGCGAGGCTTCAGGCCGACACCACGGACGTGGACGTGACGGACATCTTCGAGGGCGTCCCCATCGAGGCGGCGGGACGCCGCGTCTATGACGAAGTGCTTGACGTCGCGAGCGGGAGAATGACGAAAGCCGAAATCCTGCGCGAGGACAACGCCTTCGCCATCAACAGAAACGGGCCCAGCGTCTAGCGGTTGATGACCGGCCCCCCGAAAAGCGCTCTTGCGGGAATTCGTCCCGCCCGGCGCTGAAAGCGAATCTCGATCCGCCCGCGCCTTCGCGGACCGTTCGCTCCGTTGCGGAAAACGAGACCGGGAAAGCGTGAAACGCCGGCTTCAAGCGGAGTTTGCTGACAGGTGAACCCCCTGCCCTACGCCGAGGCCATCAAGAGGCTCGCCGAAGAGGAGCGCGGCGACGGCTGGCTGGCTTTCTGCGAGGAGAGAAGCGTCTATCAGCTTCCCGTCGTCGAGTGGCTGGACGCGCTGATAGAGGAAATTTCCGCCCTGGCGCCCGCAGCGCCCCTGGAGGTGGGAGCCGGCCGCGCCGCGATCGGAAATGCCCTGCGGGCGGGCGGCGTGAACCTGAGGCTCACGGACCTGGTCGAAAGCCCCGGAGTCGAGGCGCTGGACGCGGAAGGCGCGATCCGCGCCCATGCGCCCGATTTCGTGTTCTCCTGCTGGCTGCCGTTCGACTCCGGCGCGGAGCGGTCGATACTGCGCGCGCCGAGCCTTCGCTGGTATCTGGCGGTGGCGCAAAGAGGGCCGGGCTACGACGGAGCCGAGGCGCTATGGAGCGTCCCCGGCTGGCGCGCGCGGGAGCTGAGCGAGGTGAACCGGTGGTCGGTCTCCCGGGCTGATTTTCTGAGCGGCGTGGACTCGGGCGAACACGTTCGCCACGGAATGGCGCATTTGCTCACGCGCGAGGACTGAATGAGCGGACACACCACGGGCGCGAAACTCCACGCTTTCCTGCATCGCGCCTTCACCGGGCTGGGTATGCCGGAGGAGGACGCCGACTGGACGGCGCAGACCCTCGTGACGGCCGAGCTGCGCGGCGTCACCAGCCACGGCGTGATTCGGATGCCCCATTACGTCAAGCGTCTGGAAGTCGGTCTGGCAAACCCGACCCCGAACTTCCGCGTCGTCAAGGACGCCGGCGCCCTCGCGCTCGCCGACGGCGACAACGGCATGGGGCAGGTCGTCTCCAGGCGCGCGATGGAGGAAGCCCTGGCCCGCGCCCGAAGCCACAACGTGAGCGTCGTCTTCCTGAAAGGGAGCAACCATTTCGGCGCCGCCGCGACGTACGCGGCCATGGCCCCCGAGGCGGGCATGGTGGGCCTCGTGACGACGAACACCCTGCGCGTTCTGCCGCCGGCGGGAGGGAAGGAAGCCAAAATCGGCAACAACCCCATCTCCGTCGCCCTGCCGGGCGACCCGCCCATGGTGCTGGACATGGCGCTCTCCGTCGTCGCCCGCGGCTACGTCATCGAGGCGGCGCGCGCCGGCAGGGCCATCCCCGAGGGCTGGGGACTGGACAGGGAGGGGAGGTCCACCACCGACCCCCGTCAGGTGCTGGAGAGCTCCCTCCTTTGTCCGATCGCGGGCTACAAGGGAAGCGGCCTTTCCATCGTGATCGACGCCATCCTGGGGTCGTTCGCCGGCGGAGGCCACAGCCACGAAATCGTGGGCATCAACGAGTTCACCGGCAAGAGCCGCGTCACGAGCGTCTTCGCGGCCGTGAAAGTCGAGGCGCTGCTCCCCTTGTCGGCGTTCCGGGCCGCCGCCAGGGCGTTCATCTCCGTCATCAAGGCGACCCCGAAGGCGGCGGGCGTCGAGCGCATTTTCATGCCGGGCGAGATCGAGCATGAAAAAGAGGCGGAACGCAGGCGAAACGGCCTGGAGCTGCCCCCCGAGCGACTCTCGGAGCTCGATGAAATCGCCCGAAGGCTCGATCTCCCCCTCCTGGAGCGCGGAACGTGAGCGACGCCGCTCCCCGGGCCCTGGCCGACGCCGCCTCGAAATTCGCCCGCGAGGCGGGAGAAATCCTGATGGGGCTTTTCGGCGAGCAGGTGGAGGTGGACTACAAGAACAAGGCGAAAACCGACCCCGTGAGCGAAGCCGACCGCGCGAGCCAGGCGCTTTTGACGAAGCGGATAAACGAGCATTTTCCCGCTCACGGCGTCCTCGGCGAGGAGAAGCCGAAAGACGAGGATGAAGCCAGAAAACAGGGCGCGCGGGAAGTGCCCGATTACCTGTGGGTTCTCGACCCTCTGGACGGCACGAAGAACTTTTTGAACGGACTGCCCGTCTGGGGCTGCTCGGTGGGGGTGCTCAGGCGCGGACGCGCCGTCGCGGGCGCCATTTTCACGCCCGAGGACAAAGGCAGCGTCTATCGCGCATACGAGGGAGGCGGGGCGTTCCGCAACGGGCGTCGAATCGAGGCGGCGCGGGAGGAGAGACCGACAGGAAAGCGCATCGCCGCCCTTCCCGGCTCCTACTGGACGCAGTTTCGCCCCACGGGGGCGCTCAAAAAGAACCTGGGCGAGGTTCGCTCCACCGGTTCAATGTGCTACGAGCAGGCGCTCGTGGCGCGCGGCGGCCTGCATTACGCGCTTTTCGGCGCTCCCGGCATCTGGGACGTGGCGGCGGGCGCCGTCATCGTGAAAGAGGCGGGGGGGACGCTGCTCGCCCGACGCCGCCACGCGGATCAATGGCGGGAGCTGGATGCGTTCTTCCCGGAAGAGAACGCGCCCAGAAACCTGGACGCCGCGCGCGAATGGCGTCAATCCCTTCTCATCGGCAATCCCGGCCTCGTCAAATACGTCGCTCCCCGTCTCAGGAAGGTGAACCGGCCCAGGCTCTGGCGCGGGAAAGGACAGCGTTGAGGGCGAGAGGCGGAACGAATCTCTATTTTACTTTAACACATAACGGCAACTTGTTGATATTTATTATTTTGTTTCCGGCAAATCAGGCACCCTCACGGGCGCGAACCGATCCACCGGGGGGCTTTTGAGGCCGCCTTCCAGGCCTTCGATTTTCAAGTCTCGCTCCGCCTGCGGATCGCGATACGCCGAGCCGGACGCCACCCTGATCTCATATTGCGGAGGGGGCGCTCCCTTCCCGGGAGATTTGCCGCGAATGGGAAACGAGAACGGCCGGCTCTCCCCGGGCCTCAAATGCTTGATCCGGCGCCTGGTGCGGCAACAGCGCCGGCCTTTCTCGATGAGTTGAACCTGCACCACCACGTCGAAGGAGAAATCGGGGTCCATGCTGAGCAGCGCGCCCTGGACGCGCAGGTAGGGCTTGCAGGATTTGCACTTCCGCTTCCTGAACACCTCGACTTCGGCGTTTTGCACGCGCACCCAGCGGTGGGCCTGGCGATTCCTCTCCCGCGCCATCATGGCGATGGCCGAGCGGATTCGCCTTCCGTGGGGCGAGCGGGGATAGCGCGCGAGATACCGCTCGAGCGCCGAGACGCGGCCCGATCGCTCGGCCCCTTTCAGCGCCTCGGCTTCCATGTGCCGCCGGATGAGTCCGGCCTCCTTCGAGCCTTCGTATTTGCGGATAAACGCCTTCCACTCCACCTCCTTGCCCGATCGCATCGCCTGCTCGAACCTCGCCGCGCGCAGGGCGGTCCGCGCCTCGGGGAGATAAGGGCTGGCGGGATTGTCGAAAATGTACCTTTCGAGCGTCAGGACGCTTCGAGAGGCCTTCGCCTTGTCGAGCAGCAGTCTTTCGAGGCGCCGGGTCGCCGCTTCCGTCCACTCGCTTCGCGCGCCTTCGTATTTCGACAGGAACGCCCTGTAGGAGGGAACGTCGTCTTTTTTCTTCGCGGCCTCATACTCGTTCTTTTGAAGGCTGGATTCGGCGGTCGAGGGAAACCGGCTTCGGGGAAAGCGCTTCCGAAAATTCTTGAGGGCGTCGGGCTTCTTCGAGGCGAGCGCGTCGTCCGCCTTCTTTTCCGCCCGGGACGCAGGGGACAACGATTCGCACCCCCCGATCGCCGCGCAGACGGCCAGGGAGACGATAAGAGTCAGCGTTCGATTCCGGGTTGCGCCCCCATCGGCTCTCATCGCCTCGCTTCCGCCATCCCCGCTCTCCTCGCCCGGGCTACTCGAAAGGCCAGTGAAGACGCCGATACTCCTCCGGCGTCGGCAGGCGCGGATTTTCCCTGAACGCCGCCACCCTCTTCAGAAAAACCTCCACTTCCTCCGGGGCCAGGAGCGCGTCCACCTCGCTCCTCAAAGGGCTGCCGCCATCCCGCAATGCGTCTTCGAGGCGCCGGATATCGCTCACCCGCTCCTCGGGCAGGGAAAACCCCGCATAATCCCAGATGACGGTTCGCAGCTTCGGCTCGGCGTGAAACGTGAGGCCGTGGTCGATTCCCCAAACGCGGTCGTCTTCGGCCCTGAAGCAATGCCCTCCCTTGCGATCCGTGTTGTTCACCATGATGTCGAAGGCCGCGAGCAGCAGCAGTTCGGGGCGCGTCTCCGCCCTGAGCGTAAAATAGTTCGACTTCCCGTCGTAAGGCACGCAAAGCTGCACGGAACCTTCGCCGTGCGGCCCTTCCCGAATCACCGTCGGAGGAACCAGGTGCCATCCCAGATGATGACTCACCAGAAAAGCGCACCGCTCCCGCAGATGAAGCGTTCCGTAGGGAAAATCCCAAAGGGGGCGCTCCCCGCTGGCCGGCTTGTATATTCCCCAGAACTGAATATCCGCCGCGCCCATCTTCACGGCGAACGTATAGTTCGAGCCTTGCGGCACCAGCTCGCCGCCCAGGATTTCCGAGGTGAGAAGAAGGTTTTCGATTTCCCCGGGCTCGAAGCGGAACGCGCGCGCCTCCGGCGTCTCCGAAGCTTCCGGGCTTCCGGCGGATGGAGATTTGCGGGCCACGAGAGTTTCCTGTCGGATAAGCAACGGCGGGCTAATGATGAAAATGCCCGTTCGTATTGGGGTCCACCTTGCCGGTGGCCACCATGGCGTGCCGGGACAGCGCGTCCGTTCCCCGCCCGGATGAGCATTCATCCAGGCTCTGGAGGATGAACTCGTCTATCTGCCCATGCGCGAGGCTCACCTGGAGCGCGGCGGGGCCGACGGCCTCCTCCTCGTATTCCTCCTCTCCCTCGCGCGCCCTCGCCTCCGGGGCGGCTTCGTCCCGCTCGTCGTAAAAAAAGATGGTGACGCGGCTCTCGCCCGGCCCATACGCCAACCCCAGACGGCTCACCTTGAATTCGAGCGGGTCGCCCGAACTCACGGGCGCGGAATCGGCCTCGGCGAGCTCCGGAAAATCCGCTTCCTGATTCGAGCGCTCTCCCCCGCCCTTCGCCTCCATCATCTTCTTCATCGCCATCGAAAGGCCGTAGACCTGCTCTTTTTCCAGCCAGAGCGTGGCGGCCGCTCTCGGCGGACAATCGACCAGGATGCGAAAAATCCTCTTGCCGGCGACGCCAATCGCTTCCGTGCGTATTTTTTCGGCCTCGCCGAAATTGTTTTTTGCAGAATCCATGGAAGCCATAAGACTCCGAGATGCGAACGAGAGGCGGCGCGTGGGCGCACCATAAACGGATGCTCCCCCCTTGTCCATTCACATTCAAACTCTCTCCCGCCGCCGCTTCGGGTTTCACGGGCGGGAAATTGCGCCTATAATCCACTGACCCGGCCGCCCCGCATCTTTCCATGGCGCGAGAATCCACCGAATGACGAAAGACCCGACCCGCAAGCCCGCCGCCCAAAGAAACGGACTGCTCGAATATCTCCTGCTGGGCGTTCTCGCGCTCGTCGTGGTGGTTACGGCGTGGACGCTTTACGACAACGGCATCATCGACGCTCTCGCGGATCTCATCACGGGCGGCCCCTGACTTCTACCCGCCGGCCAGCCGCTTTTCTTCTTTTGCGAGCTCCCCGGCGTCCGCCGCGCCATTCAGCGCCTCGTCCAGCCGGACGCCAGACCAAGCGCGATGCGGTTGATGAAGTTGAAGTAGGCCGTCACCGACGCCAGCTCGACGATGGCGGCGTCGTTCATCAACCCGTCCTTCTCCCGCAAATTTGATTCATCGAAAACGAAGCGTCCAATCCCCATATCACGTATCCCGAGCAAACAAAATCCGGCGGCAAAAATCCGGAACCGGCTACGCCGGAGCGGGAAAAAGTGGTAGCCTCCGTCCCGTCGCCGAACGCGCGCGGGCGCTCCCCAGATCGGCTCGCATCCGAATCGCCCCCCGCATCGGGAGAAGCCGGCCCGACCAACGCCCGGCGCCTGCCGGAAGGCGGTTTTCATGCGGAACCGGCGGCGTTCCGGCCGCATGGTCTTGCGGAGCGGCCCGGCGCTTTCAAATGCGCACCGGTTCATTTTGAAGAGCGCAAAAATTCATCATCCTTCAAGGAGAGCGCTTCATGGGCAAGACGAAATTCGATTTTTCAGGACAGGTCGCCGTCGTCACGGGCGCCTCGCGCGGCATCGGCGCAGCCTCCGCGGAAGCGTTCGCCGAGGCGGGCGCCAAGGTCTACCTCATCGACATCGACGTTGAACGCGGAGAGGCCGCGGCCGCCGGAATTCGCGGCGAGGGGGGCGACGCCTCCTTCATCGACTGCGATCTCACGGATTCGGCGGCCGTCCGGCAAACCATAGAGCGCATTGCGAGCGAGGGGGGGCGCATCGACATTTTCGTCAACTGCGCGGGCGGCTTTCATCAGCAGCTCTCCATGGGCGACACCTCGGAGGACGAATGGGACGCGGTGGTCGACAGAAACCTGAAAAGCGTGTTTCTGACCTCGAAATACCTGACGCCCGTTTTCGAGAAGCAAAACGGAGGGTGCGTGATCAACCTGGGCTCCATGTCGGGCCTGACGACGCTCCAGCCCTCCTCTCCGCCCTACGCGGCCGCCAAAGCGGGCGTTCACGCCCTGACCCGCGTGCTCGCCTACGACCTAGGCAAGCACAACGTGCGCGTGAACGCCATCGCGCCCGGAACCACGTCAACCGAGCGCGTCATCGCGGTTCGCTCCGAGGAGCAGCGCGAGATGATCGGCAAAGGGACGCTCCTCGGCCGCATCGCCGAGGTGGAGGACGTCGTGGGCTGGGCGCTCATTCTGGCGTCGCCCGAATCCGCCTATCTCACGGGTCAGACCATCGCCGTGAACGCGGGCCGCTTCATGACGTAGAAGCGCCCGACGGAAGCGTTGACGCCCCCCGCGTCCACTTTTGAGGATTTTCAATGAGCGAATACCTGGAATTCGACCCCGGCGAGATAGAGCGGCGCGAGGTTTATCGCCTGCTCACCGGCTCCATCGTTCCCCGCCCCATCGGCTGGGCGTCCTCCATCAGCAGGGACGGGATTCACAACATCGCGCCTTTCAGCTTCTTCACCTGCGTGTGCGTGGCGCCCCCGATGATCTCCCTCACCGTGGCGAGAAACCCCGACGGAACGAAAAAGCACACCCTCATCAACGCGGAGGAAACCGGAGAGTTCTGCTTCAACGTCGTCACCAGGCGCCATTGGAAGCAGATGGTGGACACGGCGAACGGCATTCCGGCACGCGAGAGTGAATTCGAGGCCACCGGCCTCGAGCCGGCGCCCGCCAAGAAGGTGCGCGCGCCTCGCATCAAGGGCGCGCCCATTCACTTCGAGTGCAAAACCCACAAGGTATTCGAGCTGGGACCCAACAGGCACCCCCTCCTGATCGGAGAAGTCGTCTATTTCCACGTCAGCCCGGACGTTATGACGGGCGGATATATCGACATGAAAAAACTCGGGCCCATCGGCCGCCTTAACGGCTTCTGGCAATGCGCGCTCGGCGAATTTCTGGAGAGAA
Organism: bacterium; assembly: GCA_965242545.1. Lineage (GTDB taxonomy): Bacteria > UBA8248 > UBA8248 > UBA8248 > UBA8248 > Bin107. The sequence goes on along the minus strand of OZ251456.1, from coordinate 1,226,504 downwards.
GCTTCGAGGACGGACAGCCGAGGTAGGTTTTTCAGATGCGCCCGCCCTTCGCATTCCCCGGTTCGGGGAGCGGCGACGAGGCCTAAAAGAATCGATAAAATACTTTAATCCATAAGATTCAACCCATTGTTAATAAATTATTTGCATCGCATCGAATCTGGCTCCTTCAATGGAGGCGTGAAGAGCGCCCTCCGGCGCGTTCAGCCGTTTCTCCAGCCTGCCGGCGCGCGCCGCGCGCGACATGCCCTCGGCCGGAATCTCCGGCCTCTCGGGAACCGAACGCATCGACACGCCGAACGCTCCTAGCCGAGCGCCTGGAGCTTCACGCTCACGCTCATCCGGTTTCCGTCGCGGATGAAGCGCACCTCCACGACCTCGCCCACCTTGTGCTCATCGAGCGCGTCCGACAGCTCATCGAGCGAGGCGACCGGCTTCCCCCCCACGCCCACGATGACGTCGCCGAGCAGAAGCCGCCCCCCCTTGCTTCGCCTCGTGCCGCGCAGCCCCGCGGCCTCTGCCGCGCTGCCCTTTTGCACGCGAATGATCAGCACCCCGCGCGCGCCGAAGCGCCTCGCCGTTCTCCTGTCGGCCACGTGGACGCCGAGGCCCGGCCTCGTGACGCGGCCGTGGCGGATCAGCTGCGGGACGACCCTGTTCACGGTATCCACGGGAACGGCGAAGCCGATGCCCGCGCTGGAGCCGGAGGGGCTGAAAATGGCGGTGTTGACGCCTATCAGGCGCGCCGCGCTGTCCAACAGCGGGCCGCCGGAATTGCCCGGGTTGATGGCGGCGTCGGTTTGAATGACGCCGCTGATCTTGCGGCCGGAGACGCTGTCGATCTCGCGCCCCAGAGCGCTGATGATTCCCGTCGTGAGCGTTTGATCCAGCCCGAAGGGATTGCCGATGGCGAACACCCTCTGGCCCACCTGGAGGTTGGCGGAGCGTCCGATGGAGATCGGCTTCAGACGGCTTCCGGGCGCATTGATGAAGAGAACCGCCAAATCATGATCCGGGGCCACGCCGACGACGCGCGCCTCCCACTCCGAGTTGTCCGCCAGGGTGACGCGCAGGGTGCTCGCCCGCTGGATGACGTGAAAATTCGTGATGACGTGGCCCTGGTCGTTCCAGACGAAGCCCGTGCCCGTGCCTTGCGGAATCTCGAACAGATTGAGGCTGAACATGCCGCGCCGCATCGCCAGCCTCGTGATATAGACCACCGAGGGGGAGGCGACGCGAAAAAGCTCGATGTTGGATTTCTCCTCCGCCGCCAGGTCGCCGCGCGGAGAGACCAGGCGGGGGACGGCATCCGGATCGTGAACGCCGCCGAAGTAGCGCTCCGTGAACAGCCACGCGAGCGCCGCGCCCAGCAGGAAAACGGCCCAGACGATCCATCGCCCCCTTCTCGACCGAAGGGAACTTCCCGGGCGAAATCCGCGACCTCCCGCGTTCATTTCGATTCTCCGCTCTCCGCCCGGAGCAGGCTCAGGGAGGCGCGCCCGCAGTCCGCGCGCAACTCTTCATCCGGGGCGTTGAGCTCCATCGACAGGCTCCCGATGGGGCATCCCCAGCGGGACGATTCCCGGCTCGGCGCCCGGGCGGCGCGCGCTGCCATATCCGGGGAAGCGGCGTGAAATCCCCTTTGATGGACGATCCCGGCGGCCGCCTCTACGATTTTCTCCCTCGTGGCGGACGTCTCCGGAGACGCCGCGATCGCTGCCATCATCCTGACTCCCGGACGAATACGAACCCGCTCGCCGGGCGAGGCCGGCCGACGATCGGCTTCCGGCGCGCGGCCAAGCCATACTAAACCTTTCAGTCAGCCAGACAACCAGGTATCCGCACTTTGCTTCAAAGGCCCCGTTAAACGCTTCGCTGCGCCGACAATTCCCGCAAGTGGGATACGACGGAACGCTCGAGGGCGTCGAGGTCATATCCGCCCTCGAGCAGACTGACGAGACGCCCTTCGCAAAGCTCCTCCGAAAGCGTCCTGACGCATCGGGTCAGCCCGGCGAATCCCGCCTCGCTCAGCGTCAACCCCCCGAGCGGATCGTCCCGGTGCGCGTCGAAGCCGGCCGAGACGACGATAGCCTCCGGCTCGTGCGCCCTGACGGCGGGGAGAACGCTTTTTTGAAACGTCGCCAGATATTCCGCCTCCGGCGTTCCCGCCTTCACGGGAAAGTTGAGCGTCTTGCCCTTTCCCGCGCCCTCTCCGACTTCACCGCCGAGGCCCGTGCCGGGGTAGTGCGGATGCTGATGCAGGGAGACGAAGAGCACGTCCGGATCGCGCCAGAAAACGTGCTGCGTGCCGTTGCCGTGGTGCACGTCCCAATCCACCACGGCGATTCTCCGGAGCCCGTGCCGCTCCTGTAGATATCGCGTCAGAATGGAGGCGGTGGCGAACAGGCAGAAGCCCATCGACTGGTGGGGCAGAGCGTGGTGGCCCGGTGGTCTCGCGGCGCAGAAAGCGTTGCGGGCCTGGCCCGTCGCGACGGCGTCCGCCGCGCTCAGCGCCACATCCACGGCGGCGAGGGCGGCCTCGTAGCTTCCGGGGCCGGCGCGCGTGTCGCCCTGATCCAGAACGCACCGCCCCCGCGCGCAGGATTCGCGCACGAACCGATGGTGCGATTCCTCGTGCACTCTCAGCACCCACTCCGGGGCGTCGTGGGGCTGAATCGCCATCTCTTTCAGGGAAGAAACCTGCGGGATGATCCTGTCGGGCGCCAGCCGTCTGGCGCGCTCCACGTTCTCCACGTGCCCGCCGTTGTCGTGCAACAGGGATTCCGGCGTCCAGAAATACGCGGTTTCGCTCAATGCAGCCTGACCCTCGGATCGAGGATGGAATACATCAAGTCAACGATGAGATTCAGGGACACGAATATCAGCGCGGTGATGGTCACCGAGGCCTGCACCAGGGGAAAATCCTTGGCGTAGACGGCCTGAATCAGGAGCCTCCCCACGCCCGGCCAGGCGAATATCGTCTCGACGATCACCGCTCCCCCCAGCAGGTGCCCAAACTCGAGCCCGATGATGGTGATCACCGGAATCATGGAGTTCCTGAGCGCGTGCAGGTTGATGACGATCCACTCGGACAAGCCCTTCGCGCGGGCGGTCTTCACGTATTCATGCCGAAGAACCTCCAGCATGGAGCTTCTGACGACCCGCGCGTTTCTGGCGATTGAGTAAGTAGAAAGCGCGAGGGCGGGCAGCAGCAAATGCTCCCAGCCGCTTCTTCCGCTGATCGGCAGCCACCGCAGATGCACGCCGAATATGAGGATCAGCATCAGGCTGAGCCAGAAAACGGGGACGGACTGGCCCAGGAGCGCCAGGAGCATTCCCCCGTGGTCGTAGGGAGAGCCGCGCCGCGTCGCGCTCAAGACCCCCACGGGAAACGCCAGAACAATCGAGAGAAGGAGCGCGACGAAGGCGAGCTCCAGGGTCGCCGGCAGCCGCTCCATGATGAGCTCGAAGGCGGGCTGCCGGTAGCGAAGGCTTTCCCCGAAATCGCCGCGCGCGGCGCGGCTCACATACAGCCCGTATTGAACGAACCAGGGCTTGTCCAGCCCCATGTCCCGGCGAAGTTTTCCCACCTCCTCGACCGTCCAGTCCTCGCCCACCATCGTATCCGTCGGATCGCCCGAGAGGAACAGGACGGCGAACGAAATGAAGCCGACGCCGGCCACGACCACGACGGCCCTGACGAGCCTTCTGAAAAGATAGCCGCCCATTCCCTATTCTTTCGCTTCTTTGAATCGAACCGCAGGCAGGTAGATGCGCTCGTCCGGCCTCGGCGTCCATTCGGCTCGCGCGCTGACGCCGAAGAAATCATATTGGTTCCAGAGAAACACCCAGGGGCTGTCCTCCCGGACGATGCGCTGCATCGCGTAGCTGATTCGCCTGCGCTCTTCAGGGTCGAACGTCTGGCCCAGCTTTCCGTAGTTTTCGATGAAAGCCTCGTTCCTCCAGGCGGTGAGGTTGGCGAAAAGGTCGGGGCGCAGCGCTCCCAAATCGAGCTCTTCGTTGAACGCGGAGCTGAACCCGTGGAAATACAGGGGCGCCAGCGTTTTCTTTCTCCTTTTGGAGAGGAAAACCGACCACTCCAGGGGAATGACCTCCACCCTGACGCCCACGGCGCGGAAGTTCGCCGCCACGGATTCGGCCATCTCCTTGCCCTTCAGATACCTTGAAGCGGGCACGTCGAGCTTCAGCGCGAAGGCTTCTCCGCTCTCCGTCTCCAGAACGCCGTCGCCGTCCGCATCCTTCAGGCCGGCATCGGCGAGAAGCGCTCTGGCCTTGTCAGGATCGTAGGGATACGCCCTCACGTCCGGGTCGCCGTTCGGGGCGTTCACGACGCTCCCCATCCGGGAGCCGTGCCCCAGCAGAACGCTTTTGGCGATGGCGCCGAAATCGACCGCGTAGTTCAGCGCCCGGCGCACGCGCCCATCTCCGAGCGCTCCGTGGTCGGTGCGAATCCCGATATAGACCCGGCGCCCCCCCTGCACTCCCTTGAACTGAAGGGCGTCCCGGCTCGCCGCCATGGTTTTCGCCTGATCGGGCGAGATGTTCATGATGATGTCGGCGCCGCCCGTTTCCAGCTCCGCTATCCGCGCCGAAGCCTCGGGCACCGGCCGCCATACCGCCCGCTCTATCTTCGGCCCGCCCCGCCACCAGTCGGGGTTGGCCGCCATCTCTATCCGATCGTCCTTGATCCACTTCACCAGCCTGTAAGGACCGGTGCCCACGGGCTTTCTGAGCAATTCCTTCGGGGAGGCGGAGGAATAGTATTTCGGCGGCAGCATGAAGGCGTTCACCATCCACACCGGGAGGTTGGCGACCGGGTGCTTCGTGTGAATCCTCACGGTGTGGGCGTCCGCCTTTTCCACCTTGTCCAGGGAAATTCTCCGGACGACCGTGATCCGGGGCTTCAGCTTCGCATCGCGCATCCGCTCGAACGTGTATCGCACGGATTCCGCGTCGAACGGCTCGCCGTTGTGGAACCTCACTCCCTTGCGAAGATGAAGCGTCCAGACCCTTTTCGTCTCGTCCACCTCCCAGCGTTCGGCCAGCGCGGGCCCGAGCGTCATGTCGTCCCGCCGCTGGATGAGCGGGTCGAACAGGTTCATCAGCACGCTCCACTCGATGGTGGAGGTCGCGAAATGAGGGTCGAGCGTGTTGGCCTCCACCGAGAGGAGAACCGTAAGCGGCCTGTCTTTCGCCTCCCGGCCGCAGGCGGCGAGCGACAGAAGCAAAAGGCAGCATCCGCACAGCAGGATTTTCTTCATGCGCGCATTTCCCCGAAAAAACGAAAACGCCTAGAGATCGTCGCCGAGGCGGGGGTCCATGTAGTCCCGCAGCCAGTCGCCAATCAGGTTGATGCTCAAAACCGTCGCCATGATGGCGAGCCCCGGGAACGTCGCCATCCACCACGCGCCGCGGAGATATTCGCGCCCCTCGGACAACATGCCGCCCCAGGTGACGACGGAGGGCGGGACGCCGAGTCCCAGGAAACTCAGCGAGGATTCGGAAATGATGTTTCCCGCCACGGCGAACGTGGCGATGACGATCAGCGGCGACAGTGTGTTGGGCAGCACCTGCCTGAACAGAATGCGATGCAGAGGATAGCCCAGGGCGCGGGTGGCTTCGACGAACTCGCGCTCGCGAATCGAGATGACCTGGCCTCTCACCACCCGGCCGTAGGCTACCCATCGGCTCACGCCCAGCACCAGGATGATGTTGAACAGCCCCGGGCCGATGACCGCCATGATGGTGATGGCCAGAAGAATGAAGGGAAACGCCAGCTGAATTTCGGAAAACCCGCTGATGAGATCGTCGAGTTTTCCGCCGAAAAAACCGGAAACGAGCCCCAGAACAATGCCGATCGCCCCCGAAATCAGCACCGAACTCAATCCCACCAGAATGGAGACGCGGCCGCCGTAAATGAGCCGGCTCAGAACGTCCCGACCCAGCGCGTCGGTTCCCAGCGCGTGGCTCGCGCTCCCTCCCTCCGCCCAGGCGGGGGGCTTCAGGCGCAGCCTCACGTCCACCTTCTTGGGGTCCTGCGGCGCGACGAGAGGCGCGGAAAGAGAGACGAGCGCGAGCAGAATGAGAAAAAAGCCGCCGAGCATCGCCGGCTTGGATCGCGTCATGCTTCGGCGAAATTTCTCCCACCGCAATTCCGACGCCGACATGATCGGGTATTCATCCGCGTCAAAAGCCGATTCCGACACTCTTCCATCTCCCGACGTTCACGCGCTCTCGCGCTTCAACGCCTCGTTCCGGGAAGTCCAAGCGTCCGGCATCCTATCACAGGGCGCGCCGCGCCGCAGAAGCCCGCGCCCGGAACCCTCCCGCCTCAAAACGTCGCCTCGTCGTTTGATGCGGCGAAGCCATCGAATTAGAATCGGCTGCTCATCGTTTCGGAAGCCGCCTCGACCTTCCAGCCGATTTCTCGATGAAGGAATGCGCCTCTTGGCCCGGCCCGCGAAAGACGAACTTTACGCCGCCCTGCGCTCCGCCGTTCCGGACGGCTCGACGTTCGGCTTCCAGGGACTGCGCTCCGCGGATTCGATCACCGTGGAGAACATCGTTCCCCTCGATTTTCTCATCGCCTGCGACTACGGGATTGACGGGCCCGAGTGGGACAGTCGCCTCCGCTACTTCGCCGTGGAACGCGGGCTGAACAGGCGAATCGTGTGGACGCACGCCTCCCTGGTGGAAGCATACGAAGGCGCGATGGGACCGCAAATTCGAGAATTTCTCTCGCAAGGAGACGGCCCCCGATACGTCATCCCCTATCGTTCCACGGAGTTTCTCGCCAAACTCGCGGAAGAAGCCGGGGACGGACTCCGCGTCCTGGCGAATCCCGTCGAGCTCAAAACCCGCTTCGACGACAAGGTCGCGTTCCGGCGCCGGGCCGTCGAAGCCGGCCTGGACGCGCCCCCGGGCGAGGTGACGGCGCTGGGCGAACTCGGCGCCAGGCAGTTCGAGGAATTCGGGCCCGCGATGATCGTTTCGGAGAAAATCGGCTCATCGGGAAACCAGACGCACCTTGTCGCCTCTCTCGATGAGCTCTCGCGCAAACGGGAGGAGCTCATCGGGAAACTGGGGGCGGACGCGCCGGTCATCGCCAGCGCGTTCCTGGACGGCCCCGCCGTCGGCGCGGCGGGAGTCATTTATGACGGAAAACCCCGAATGTCCCGCCCTTCGGTGATGCTCGCCGGCATTCCCGGCTGCTCCATGCACCGCTTCGATTACGCCGGAAGCGACTACGCGGCGTATCGGCGCGTCTCGCCGGAAGGTCGGCGGAAGATCGAGGAGGCCACCCTCAAGATCGGGGAATGGATCGCCGGCGCGGGTTATCGGGGAATATACGGCGTCGATTTCATCGTCCACCGGGAGAAGCCCTACGCCTTGGAGCTGAACCCTCGCGTGCTCGGAACCACGCAGTTGATGACCGAGCTCGAGGAAATTCAGAGCGGCGCCCCGCCTACCACCTATTGGCATCTGGCCGAATTTCTCCAGCCGGCCGCCGCCGTGGACGATCGTCAGACCTTGCTCGCCGACCTCGACAAGCCGAAACTGTCCGGCTTTCAGCTTATCCTTCGCAACACGATTGCGGCGCGGATGAGAGTCGGCCGTTCACTGACGCCCGGCATCTACGTCATCAAGGGCGGACGCCCGGAATTCATCCGCCGAGGCTCCCGCCTGCGCGAGGTCCAAGCGGCCGATGAGGTCCTGGTCACTTGCTCTCCCCCGCCGAAAGGCGCGATAGTGGAGCCGAGGGGGGCGTTCTGCAAACTGGAGGGCGTCTCATCCATCCACGAAGGAGGAGAGGCGCGGATATCCGCCTCCGCCCGCGAAATGATAGATGCGTTCATTCGACATCTCGCCCTTTCGCCCGCCCGGGGCATGGTGAAAAGTTGAAAGTAGATTTTTTCGCCTCCACCGCCCGCGGCCTGTTCCTCTCGCCGGAAAGCCCGTATGCGTTTCAGGCGGACTTCACGCCCGACCCGCGGCCCGTTCCCTCCGGCGGAATCGCGTTGGGCGAAGTCATCGAAGTTCCCGAAGGCGCGCCCATCGACCGCCTGGAAACGCTGGAGGCTCTCCCCGGAACGCAAGGCGCGTGGAAAACGAGCGAAGTGAAGCTGCGCGAAGAGATGAACGTGGCCGTCCCCATCGGCGGACGGTATGCGAACCGCAGCATTTCGGGCCGGGAGCCGGATGCGCCCGCCAGGCCCGGCGACGCGCTGGACCTGCTGAACGTCGGCGGCGTCTCCGGGGTGTGCGGGAACCCGCAAACGCCGTGCGTGAAAATAGAAGTGAAGGGCGGTGTTTCGCTGCGCGGGGAGCCCGCCCTGCTTCCGCGTCTGCCGATCATCCCCGACACCCGATGCCCCGTCGATGAAGAAGGCGTTCCCCGCGCCCCCATCGTTCTGATCGCCGGCTCCGAGATGGATGTAGGCAAGACGACCTGCGCCTCTGCTCTCGCCTCTTCCCTTCATTCCTCGGGCATCCGCGCTTCCTATGCGAAACTGACCGGAACGGGGCGCATGAGAGACCTGATGCAGGTGAACTATGGCAGGCAGCTGGGATTTTTTGACTCCACGAGGCTGGGGTGGGATTTCGTTGACGCGGGTCTCGCCTCCACCTGCGCCGTCTTCAAGAGCAAGGTCAGGCGCTGCGCCCGCAACCTGCTCCGCCACGCCTGCGCGAAAGGAGAGATCGTGATCGCGGAGCTGGCGGATTCTCCCTGTTCGGACGCCAGCCTCCACGTGGCGAGCGACCCCTGGTTCAGGGACTGGCTCTCGCGCAGGGGTCTGGTCATCTGCGCCTGCGACACGCTGGAATCGACGCTCATCGTCCACTGGATACGGAGCCATCTGGCGGTCGAGGAGGAGAATATGCTCATCTCCGGACGGCTCGCCAACGAAGAGCGCTCGCGCGAGGAGGCGCGCCGCATGACCGGGATACGCGCCCTGAGCTGCATGGCGCCGAGTCCCTCCTCTCTCGCCGGCGGCAAGGCCGTGGGCGGGGCGATCGCGGATTGGGTGGTCCAGCACTTCATGCGCCGCCGCAAGTCCACGATTTAGGAATCAGAAGCGAAGCCGTGGCCCGTCCCCGGACATCAAGCCTCCCCCGCCATTCGCCCATTGCGCGGGAACCCTCTCTCTACAATCTCACCCCCGACGCGAGCGGCGGCGTCTGGGACCTCCGCCGCGTGAGCGGGGAATTCGATTCGCCCGCCGGCGACTTGAACGAAACGCTGATAGAGCGTCTGAACCAGTGGGCCGCCCGGGAGCCCCGATTCGCCGACTTGCGCATCCGGAAAGAAGAAGTCTCCGCTCGGCGTCCGGGAGAAATTCTTCTGCTGGACGGCTCCCCGAGCCGCCTGCCTCTCACTGCGGAAACGGCGCGGGTGATGAGCGCGCATCTGAAGCGCCTGGGGCTTTCCATCCCCGTCAGGGCGCTGAACCGGCGAGAGGAGCTCCTGGCGCGCGCCGCCAAGGCGCCCAAAGAGCTGCTCGTCATCAGCCAAGCCGCTCAAAGGAGCCTTTACGACGCTAGCCTAGCGGAAGTTCTGGAGACCCGGGGGGTCGTCGTCGTGCCGGGGCCGCTCACCGCCCCCGGCGGCCCGCTGTCCAACAAAAAAACCACCTATCGACTCCTGAACGGAGACGGCTCGGTCGGGAAAGGCCCTGGAGAGAACGGCGACGGACGCCGGCTGACGGCCAGATACGAGGCGGTGGAATTGAACGGCGGGGAACCGGAGGCGGCAGCCGCCGCCATTCTGGACGCCGCGTCCGCCCTGGCGCGGAAGTGGGGCGCGAGGACGCTCTTCATCAAGCCCCAGGAAGGAGGCGGCGGGCGGGGATGCTTTCGGCTGGACGTCTATTCCAACGGGTTCGGGCTTCCCGATTTGAGCAGGCTCGGAATCGACGCGGACGGCGCGATGCCCCTGCCCCTCTCCCTCGACGCGGAGAATGACGACCATCTTCGGGCGATGGGCTGGCTCATGCGCCGCTTCCGCGCCAGCCCGGCGACCTCGAAAGCCTACGTCAAAACCCGAACGGCGGTGCCCGAAGCGTCGGGAGACGCCTTCCCCGACGCTTTGCGGCAAACGCTCCGGGACTGCGCGCCCAGACTCGACGCTCAACTGCGCGAAGCCTCCCGCTCCCGGAAGGACTCGATTCGCCTGCTGGCGAACGCCATTGAGAACTACGAGCAATTGTTCGGCGCCCGCTACCTGCCGCTGGTATGCGACTGGATCGATTTCGGCCTGTTCAGTGCGCGGGTTCATCTCAGGCTCGGCCGGGAGGGCCCGATAGTGGAAACGCTCTACGCCAGATTGTTCCCGATTGAATTCTCGGACGACTCCATCGGGGTCGTCGGCGTGGACAGCATCACGAACCGCACGGAAGGAGGCATGGAGCTGAACCGCTACGCTCCCCTGGTTCCCGCCCTGGTCGCATACGCGGGGGGGGCGGAACGGCTGTGCGAGAAGATTCGCGGCGCCTTTCATGCGTTCGCGCGCTTTTTATCCCTCATCAGCCCCGAGGAGCGCGGCAGAGCGCCGGTGCGGGCCGAATTCGACCTCTCGCCCCTCAACGGCCTGATCGCCGAGGGCAACGCCGATCCCGTCCGCGCCCAATGCGCGAACAGCCGCTGGCGGCGCTTCAGCGAAAATTGCGCGCAGTGGACAGAGGACGCTCTCTCCTTCTACTCTTGGAAATCCCGAAAATTCTAAGTTAGAATCAAGCCGTTCCCCATCGCCCCCGTTCAGGGAATTCCCGAAGGCGAGGCTCGCGCGCGTCTCGCCCCCTCGCTCCAGGCATGAGCGACATGGCGAAATTCCTCAAAAAAGCGTTCAACGTCCAGCAGGAGGAAATCCTCGTTTTCTCCGCGTTCTTCCTGTTTTATTTCCTGATCGGGGTGCAGTTCTCCATCGGCCTCACCGTGTCCGAAGCGCTCTTTCTCTCCGAAGTCGGGCCGGGCTTTCTCCCCTACATGTACATATTCAACGCTCTCGTGATCATCCTCATCAGCGCCTTTTATTCCTCCCTGACCGAGAAACTGTCCATTCCCGCCATGTTCAAGACCGTTCTGGCGTTCTTCATCGCGCTCATCCTCGGCATCCAGCTGCTCATATTCGCCGACATACGCGCCTACGCGATGCCCATCGCGTTTCCGCTTCTGCACACGCTGTTCGTCATGTTCACGAACATGCTGCCGAACAACTTCCGCGCCCTCTACGGCCAATATCTCGACGTTCTGCAGTCGAAGCGCATGGTTCCGATCATCCTGACGGGGGGACGCTACGGCGGCATCCTGGGGGGGCTTTCCATCCCTCTGCTCATCCCCGTCCTGGGGAGCGTGACGAATCTTCTCTACGTGTGGATCGGGGCCATCCTCATCAGCGTCGGGGCGGTGCAATACATAGAATGGCGGCTTCGGGATCGCCTCATCGAAGACGCGCGGCCGCGCAAGCGCAAGACGGCGAAGACGGCCCCGGCGAGAGAAGGCGGTCTGGCGCTTCTCAAGACGAACAGATACGTTTGCGCGTTCGCCCTGTTCAGCTTTCTCGTGGTCATCCTCAGAAGTTTTCAGGACTTTCAATACAGCCTCGTCTTTCGGGAAGTCTTTTCCGATCCCGCGCAGCTCGCCTCGTTTCTGGGATACTTCACCGCCATCGGCAGCGCTTTTTCCCTTCTCGTCCAGACGTTCATCACCCCCCGCATCATCAAGCGGCTCGGCTTGGGGACGGCGAACCTCATCTATCCGGCGACGACGATTCTCGGCCTTCTCGGCATGGCGATTTCGCCCGGATTCCATTCAGCCGTTTTCCTGCGGTTCAACAACAAAAACCTCCAGGAATCCATCCGAAACGCCATCAACGCCCTGCTTTACAACGCCGTCTCTCCCGCCATCCGCGCGCGGGTCGGCGCCTTCGTCGCGGGCCAGGTGGTGGCCGTGGCGAGCATCGTCAGCGGCGTCGTCCTGCTCGTCATCAAGCCGACCGGCCTCGCCGTCTTCCCGCTCAGCCCCGGCTGGGTGGCGCTCATCTCCCTTTTCATCGCGTTCGCGTATCTGGCCGCCGGCTTCATCGTGCGCCGCGAATACGGGGCCGCCCTGCGCAAGATGCTCGAGGAGCGAAACCTGGGCCTGTATCGCTACGCCCGGGAGGGGTTCAGCCCGATTGACGACGAGAGCATGGCGATCCTGAGAAAAAACATACGCGACGGAGACGACGATCTTTGCGTCTTCACCGCCCGGATGATGGCCGACGCCGGCAGAAGCGAAACTTTCGGGATCATTCTGGAAGAAATTCCAAAGAGAAAAGGGGACGCGGCGGCCGAGTTGCTCAAAATTCTCGCCAGGTCTCCCGAAGCCGGGGAAAGTGAAAAAATGCGGGGCTTGCTCGCGGACTACCTCGCGGCGGAAGACCCGGCCGTTCAATGCGCCGCCATGGACGCGGCGGAGGCCATCGGACTGACGGACGAGATGGCGGACCTGGTTCACGCAAACCTGGAGAGCCGCTCCCCGGAAGCCAGGGCCCGTGCCGTCCAGCTGCTTGTGCGCTCCGACGATCTGTTCTGGCTCGCCAACGGCGCGCAAACGCTGCACCAGATGCTCAACGAGGAAGACGAGGCGTCCAGAGTTTGCGCCCTGCGGTGCGTCGGGGAACTCCGGAATCCGCGATTCATCAGGCGGCTGATTCCCTATCTCTACGAAAGCGAGGAGAAAGTCCGCGAAGCCGCGCTCGAGGCCATCGCGGCATTGGCCGCGAACCAGGAGGTTGACGAGGAGAAGATGGAGGAAGCCCTCCGCGCGGCCACGTCGGACAAGAGCGCGGCGATTCGGCGAAGAGGCGTTCAGCAACTGGGCGAGAGAGGCGCGCGGCGGAACTTCGAGCGCGCCTTGACCGCCCTCTCGGACGTCGACGCCCTGGTGAGGAGGCAAGCCGTCGATTCCCTGAAGAAGATGAAGCGCAAAGGAACTCTCTCCCTTGAAGGCTCCGGCGTGATTGCGTTTCTCGCGCCGCTTCTGCTCAAAAGCGCCGGAAACAACGCCCGTGAAATGAGCGCGGAGGAGATTGTCGAGGCGCTCTCCTCGTTCGCCGTGAAGCACGTCAAAGAAGCGTATGGGATCATCAATCATCTCCACGTCATCGAACGCCAGGAAAACGCGGCCGCCTTCCCGATGCTGCGAAAAGCGCTGGGCGACGCCGTCGAGGAGAGGCAGCTGGTCCTGCTGGAGCTGCTGGGGGTGATTGGAGATGAAAAAACGGCGGACACCGTGGCGGAATCCATCGCCAGAGGGGGATCTTCATCCAGGGCGATCGCCATCGAGACGCTCTCGGATTTCTCCTCCGTCGGCAGTGCGCGGCTCCTGATTCTGGCGCTCGAGCCCCTGCTTCTGGGCCGTTCGACAGCCGAAAAAATAGCCGAGGGCAGAAAGCTCTGGGAAATACCCGAGGAATCCATTGAGGACGCGCTCAAGAAATACATGGATTCCGGGAACACGTGGCTTCAGGCCATCGCCGTGGACGCGGCGGGAAAGCATCTCGAGCGCGCGGGGCGCGAAGACGCCGGGGAATGGGTCGCCCGACTCAAGGAGCGCGCGTCGCACGCCGATCCGTTCATCCGGGAAGCCGCGGTCGGCGCCTTGGCGGCTATCGGAAAAGACGAAAAAGGCGTTGAAGCATTTTTGAGAACCGCAGAGAATGACGAGGATGAGCGGGTGCGGGTTCAGGCGCGCCGGACGCTCGGCCATCGCGAAGCGCCCGGCGAAAATTCACCCAGACAGGAGAAGATCATGCTCTCGACCATCGAGAAGGCCCTGTTCCTCAAAGGCGTCGGCATGTTCGAGACGATGAGCGCGGATCAACTCAAGATACTGAGCAACATTTCCCGGGAAATCCAGATATCGGCGGGGAAAATTCTTTTCGAGCAGGGAGACCCCTGCGATTATCTCTACGTCATAGTGGACGGAGAAATCGAGATCACGCAGAGCCAGGCGAACGGGGAGCCGAAGATCTTGGCTACGCTCGGTCCTCCGACCTCGTTCGGAGAAATCGCGCTCTTCGGCGACGAAGGCAGAAGCGCGGGGGCGCGAGCCAGCAAGGACGCCTCCTTGCTGGGCATCGAGAAAGAGCCCCTTCTGCTGTTGATCCAAGAGCGCCCCGCCATCTCCATCGCCATCATCGGGCAGCTCGCCAACATCATCCGCAGCCAAAGAGGTTAGCGCCGCAAAACCAGCGGCTTGCCCTCTCCGCGTCTCTCCCGGGAAGCCACAGCCGCGTCGTCCCCGCCTCATCCTCAAATACTTCCGCCGCGCCCGCGACGGCGAGCGCGCCGCCCCCCGCGTATCTCCTTGGCGATTCAGTCAAAACTATCCGCTCTCAGGTTGACGCCCGCCCCGCCCCTCCCTATAATCAGCGCGATTTCAGGATAGAGAACGCCCGCAGTTTTCGAGCAAAGCGCCGGGGGGAGCGTTTTTTCACAATGCAAGGTCGAGACTTCAAGCCTCCGGAGGAGAAAACCAGCCCCGTTCCGTTCTTCATTCTCGGGCTCATCATGGTCGTCGTCACGTTCTGGACCGTATGGGACGAGGCGTTCACGCGCAGGCCATGGAAGCAATACCAGAAAAAATTCAACGCCTACGAGAAGGCCCTCGTAGAGAAGAAGATCGCCGGGCTCAGGGAGGCGACCGGCGCCAAGGTCTCCGAGCTCGACGGGAAAATCGCCGCCCAGAAGCAAAAACTCGCAAATGACGAAGATCTCGCGGGCCTCAAGCGGGAACTCGCCAGGATCGAGCTCGACACCTTTGAAAAAGTGCAGGAGCTGGGCTTCAGAAAAGCCCTTTACGATCAATCCTACTTCTACCTCCAGGAAGCCATCCGTCAGGGGCACGACAAGGCGGCCGAGCAAAAGGAAGTCGATGAGGCCAAGGCCCAGCTCGACGAGATACAGCCGATCGCGGAAAAGGCGGAAGCCGAGAGGGACGCGATAAAGGCGAAAATCGAGACCCGACAAAAAGAGCTGAAAACACTCGAGGCGGCGCGGCGAAAAGCGGCGGGCGACATTTCCTTCCAGGAGCGCCGCCTCAAGGGCATCTCCGGCCGAACCTACGAAATCAACCAGCTCGTTCTGCGCGAGTACGAGCGAAACAACTTCAACGAGCCGGTGATGAAGGTCGAGCGATGCCAAACGTGCCATCTGGGAATCAACCGGGCGGGGTTTGAAAACGCGCCGCAGCCTTTCCGCACGCACCCCGACAGACGCCTCTACCTCTCGAAGCACGAATTCAACAAGGTCGGCTGCACCCTTTGCCACGGCGGTCAGGGGACGGCCGTGACCAGCGTCGAGAAAGCCCATGGCCACGTGCAGTTCTGGGAAGACCCGCTGCTGTACGGCAACGAGACCCAGACCAAGTGCAGAAGCTGCCACGCGGAGGAGTTCAACATCCCCGAGGCGCCCAAAATTTCGCGCGGCATTTCCCTCGTCCGGGAGCTGGGATGCAACGGCTGCCACACCCTCCCCGGCACCGAAGGCCTGCGCAAGGCGGGGCCGGACCTGTCGAGGATTCAGGAAAAGGTGTCGCCCGCCTGGCTCGTCTCCTGGATCAGGAAGCCGAAGGACTACAACCCGAGAACACGGATGCCCTATTTCAGCCTGACGGACCAGGAGGCGTTCGACATCGCCACCTACGTCTGGCGGCAGGGCGGACGGAAGACGGCGGCGGGCAAGGTCCCGAACCTGGACGACCCCGCGCGGATCCAGAAGGGGAAGTCCGTTTTCGAGGCCGTCGGGTGCCTGGGCTGCCATATCCGGAACGAAAAGGATTTGAACCCCGGCCCGCTCCTCAAGGGCGTGAACGGAAGACCCATCGTCTATCGCAACCGGGATTTCGCTCCGGCCCTGCAAAACATCGGCGCGAAGGTTCAGCCCGACTGGTTGCGCCGGTGGCTGAAGAACCCCAAGGCGTATTGGCACGACACCAAGATGCCCAGCCTGCGTCTCTCGGATAAGGAAGCGGACGCGGTGACGTCCTATCTCATCAGCCTCACGCCGCCGTCGAAGCGTCCGAAGCCCCGGAAGCTGGGAGACGCGGCTTCTTTCGAGCGAGGGAAGAAGCTCGTGGCGACGCACGGCTGCTTCGGCTGCCACGTCATCCCCGGCACGGAGAAACTCTCCAAAATCGGGCCGAACCTGACCCGCTTCGCCGCCAAAAAGCCGTTCGAGCTTTCATTCGGGAACGTGGTGGACATGCCCCATACGTGGGAAGCCTGGACGTTCGGCAAGCTGAAAAACCCGAAAATCTACCAGACGGAGCGCGAAGCCCTCCTCATGCCGAACTTCGAGCTCACCGACGCGGAAGTCTCCGCCATCCGCACCCTGCTCCGCTCCATGACGCCCCACGGCGCGCCGCACAGCGTCCACGTCAAGCTGGACGACCCCGCGAAGCGCATCGAAAAGGGCCGCCGGATGATCGAGAAATACAACTGCAGCGGCTGCCACGTGATCGAGAACTGGGGGGGAGACCTGCTCCGGCGCTATGAGGAGAAAACGAACGGCCCGCCCATGCTGAACGGCGAGGGTCGGAAGGTGCAGCCGGACTGGTTCTTCGGTTTCCTGCGGAACGTCGTGACCCTCCGGCCCTGGCTGAAGGTTCGGATGCCCAGCTTCCAGATGCCGGAAGAAGACGCCGCCGCGCTCGTGGACTACTTCGCCGCGCTCGACTCGAAGCTTCGCCCCTACACCCACTTCGACGCCGCGCAAGTGAGCGCGGAAAACCTGAAAGCCGGCAGGGATCTGTTCACGAAGGCGGAATGCCTCTCCTGTCACGGAGAATGGCCGCCTCCGCGGGGCCAGGAGCCCCCGACGGCGCCGAACCTCCTGTTCGCGAAAAATCGCCTGCGCCCCGACTGGATATTCGACTGGCTGGTGAGCCCGGGCAAGATCCAGCCGGGCACCAAGATGCCGAACTTCTTCGAGGGCGCCGGAATTCGCGCCGAAGTCGTCAAAGGGACGAGGGGCGAGAAAGAGGACGGCCGCTTCACCTACGAGCTGGAGACCGTAAAAGAAGCCGAGCTGGCGGAGGAGCAGCTGGCCACCCTGCGAGTCGGCGGGGCCGCCCGCCTCGTCAGGGTGATGAGCATTGATGAGAAAAAGATCGTCATCTCCTCGCCCGCCGATCTTGGAAAGACCATCCGCAAAGGGAGCATCGAAAGCCACGGCGAGCCCATCGACGAGGAGACGCTCGGAGGAGACGCGTATCGCCAAATCCGCGCGATTCGGGACTACCTGATGATCGAGAAGAACTTCGCCCCGGCGCCCGAGGCGGAGAACGACGACTCGCGGACGGCGAAGCCCGAAGCGAAAGCCGGCGCATCAGCCGGATAGCCAAGCCCGCATCATCCGCCGGAAAGGCGCTCCGATGGGGGCGCCGTTGACCACTACTTGATTTTTCGCCTCACCCTTTCCTCGTTGACGCGCCTGTGAGCCGCGCGCACGACCTCGGGGAGGCGATACCGGAAAGTGGTTTCCAGCACCCACCGAACCGAATCCTCAACGTCGATGAGGTGGCCGGGAGAGACATACACGGGCTTCACGCCCCGTCTCGTTCTGAGAACGGCGCCTATCTTTC
This sequence comes from bacterium, assembly GCA_965242545.1. Taxonomy (GTDB): domain Bacteria; phylum UBA8248; class UBA8248; order UBA8248; family UBA8248; genus Bin107. The sequence continues at coordinate 1,208,861 of OZ251456.1, read as the reverse complement.
GCCCGTCCGGTGAGCGCAGGCATCGCCAGTCTCCCTTCTCCTCGCCGGGCGTCCCCGGGGCTTCGCCGAACAGACGGCTCTTGGCGCACCCGATGGCGGGCAGGCCGAGGCGCAATCCCAGGTGCGAGGCGATGCCGAATCCTCTGGGGTGCGCCGTCCCCTGGCCGTCGAAAATGATGAGATCGGGCTTTTCGCGCAGCCCCCGGAAGGCTTCTTCGAGCAAATATCCCTCCCGAAAGGAGAGCAGCCCGGGCGCGTAAGGAAACCGCAGCGCTCCGGCGTGGAACGACTCGTCCACGATCCGCATATCCGGATACGAAAAAACGATCATGCCGCCGATGCCGGATTCGCCATGCCATTCGCATGAAATGTCCGCGCCCGCAATCATTCCCGGCGGGCCGGCCAGCGGATGCAGCGCCAGGCGCTTTTGAAGCGTCCTCTGAACCCGAACCGCCTCGGCGGGGGTTATCTCCCAGGAATGATTCAGCAAATCAGCCATGGTCGCGCCGCCGTTTCATGAGGCGAACCTGAAAATTCGCGCGTCGCTTCCGATGCGGGAGACGCGGGGGAAAACAGGCCTAATCCGATCGAATCTTGGGAACCTCGCCCTTGCGCGGCGCGACTTCGGGCGCGATTCGATTGACGGAGAGGATGCTCTTCTCATCGTGAATTTTCTTGAGAACCTCGTTCAGGTGGTCCAGATCGCGCACCTGCACGTCCAGGCGAATCCCCGCCCTGTTGTGAGAAGCCTCCGCCGAGACGCGCGAAATGTTCGCCCCGCGCGCGGCGATGGCGGCGCTGAGGCTCGCCAGAACGCCCGGCCTGTCCCGCGCCTCCACCACGAGCGTCACCAGGTGCATCCGATCCTTGTCGGTCTTTCCCCAGGATACCTCCACCAGACGCTCCTGCTCATCCATGAGCGCCTTGATGTTGGGACAGCTCTCGTTGTGCACCGTCACGCCGCGGCCGCGCGTGATGAACCCGACGATTTCATCGCCCGGAATCGGCTGGCAGCATTTCCCGTAACGAATCAGAGCGTCGTCCTGCCCCTTGACGCGGATGCCCGTCCTGGTCTTGTGGCGGCTTACGCGATGCACCAGACGCCTGAGGCGGGACTTCTCCTTCTTCTCCCGCTCGCGCACGAGCTCCTCGGGCAGCAGCTTATGGGCGACCTGACGCGCGGATACGCGCCCGAAGCCAATCGACGCCAGCAGATCCTCATCGCCCTGAACCCCGAAGAAGCGCGCCACCTCCTTCAGCGCGCCTGGCTTCACGTATGGCCAGGGATGCCTCACGCAATGGCCCAGCTCGTGTTCCAGCAGCTCCTGGCCGAGCGTGAGGGAGCGCTCCCTCTGCTCCTGCCTGATCCAGTTTCTGATTTTCTGCTTCGCCCTGGCGGTGACGACGAATTTCATCCAATCGACGCTGGGCTTTCGGTGGGGATTCGTGATTATCTCGACGATGTCGCCGTTTTCGAGGAGGGCGCTCAGCGGCGCGATTTTCCCGTTGATCTTGGCCCCGACGCAGCGGCTGCCCACCTCCGTGTGGATCGAGAAGGCGAAATCGACCGGCGTCGCTCCGCGCGGCAGGCTCTTCACTTCGCCCCTCGGGGTGAAAACGAACACCTCGTCCTGGAACAGGTTGATCTTCACGGAATCGACCAGATTTCGAGGATCGGCCTCTTCGTCCAGGCTTTCCACGATTCTTCTGAGCCACTCGAACTTGTCGGCGAGGCCGTCGTTGACCTCCTCACCCTCCTTGTATTTCCAGTGCGCGGCGATTCCCCCCTCCGCCACCCGGTGCATCTCCTTCGTGCGAATCTGGAATTCCACCCTCTGCCCCTCCGGCCCCAGGACGGTCGTGTGCAGGGACTGATACAGATTCGCCTTGGGCAGGGCGACGTAGTCCTTGAAGCGTCCCGGGATGGGCGTCCAGCGGGAGTGCAGAATCCCCAGCACCGCGTAGCAATCCTTCACGTCGTCCACGATGATTCTCACGCCGCAAATGTCATAGACCTGGTGGAAGTCGAGATTCTGCGTCTGCATCTTCTCGTAGATGCTGGCATGAAGCTTGAATCTGGCGGACGCCGTCCCGCGGACGCCGGCTTCTTCGAGGCTTTCGTTCATCTCCGCGATGACCCGGTCCATATACGCTTCGCGGTCTTCCAGGCCGTCGCGGAGCAGCTCGTCGATCTCCAGGAATTCCTTGGGGCGCAGATGCTTGAACGCCGCGTCCTCAAGCGCTCCCTTGAGCCAGCCGATGCCGATGCGGTTGGCGAGCGGCGCGTAGATTTCCGCCGTTTCCCTGGCGATGCGCTCTCTTCTTTTTTGCGGGAGATGGTGAAGCGTCAGCGCGTTGTGGAGCCTGTCCGAGAGTTTGATGATGATGACGCGGATGTCCTTCGCCATGGCGATCAGCATCTTGCGATAGCTTTCCGCCTGCCGGACCTGGGTGTTCGAGCTGTCGATCTTCGCCAGCTTCGTGACGCCGTCCACGAGCTCGGCGACGCGCTCCCCGAAGTGCTCGTCAACCTCCTTGAGCGTCGTCGAGGTATCCTCCACGGTATCGTGCAGCAGGCCGGCGCACACCGTTTCAGGATCCTGGCGCAGCTCCGCCAGAATACGCGCCACTTCCAGAGGATGGGAAATGTAGGGCTCCCCGGAAACCCGGGACTGCCCCTTGTGGACTTTCGCCGTGAAAATATAGGCCTTGGTGAGCAGCGCCGAGCAGTCGGGCGAATACTCCTCAACCAGATCGATGATGTCCATGATCCGGGCGGGCGGGCGCGGCGTCAAAACCGGAGGCAACGGATTCCCTCCCCTTTCAACCGGCTCCGTCGGCGGTTCATTCCTGGAAAGAGCGGCGGGGCCGCCTCACCATCCGACCACAACGCGAAACGCTACCCAAGCCCGCGAACGGCGTCAAGGAGTCCGCTCACAAAAAATCCCCCGAGCGGGCGGGGGAGGCTGAACGTCCCGGCTTCGGTATGCTCAATAAGCGCGGAGGGGAGAGGTTACGAATTCGTGCATGAACGGCGTCATGTATTCGGATTCGTCCTCATGCTTCGGCACGATGATCGCTCCCTTGTTGCAAATCTCCTCGCAGAGCCGGCAGCCGACGCAGGTGGACTGATCCACGACGGCCACCGCGCTGTGATCCCGCTCCACGGACGATGGCGCCATGCGAATGCAATCGAACGGGCAGACGTCCACGCACCAGACGCAGCCGGTGCAGTTCTCCTCCAGGACGAACGCCTTGGGCATGTCCTTGTGCTTGATGTTGCGAATCACCTCCCCGGCGTCGTCCTGAATGGCGAACGCCGGGCAATACTTGCCGCACACGCCGCAGTCAATGCAGAGCGTGGGGTCGATTTTGTAGATTTCGCGCGGCTCGCCCGTGATGGCCTTCGTCGGACAGACGGGCTCGCACACCGAACACCCGATGCAAGCGTCGAATATGAAGTGGGGCATCGCTCCGCCTCTTGAATGACTCGCTGCCCGGAGGGCGACCCGCCGGGAGGAAAACTCCGCTTATCCCGGCGATATGCTTTCCGTTTCAAAGATATATCCATTCCGCGCGCCGATTGTCAAGGCGCATCCTGAACGGGAAACCCCTTTTTCGGAAGCGAAGCCTCCGGTTCTCTTGCCCTCGGCCCGAATTTCCGCCAGAATGCCCGGAGTCAAGAGCGTCTCCTTTACGCCAAGCCGCAAGGAAAGGAATTTTTCGATATGGAGAATTTTCTGGCCATCCTGACGAAGCCCGACAACATCCCCATCGCCTTCATGATTCCCTTGGTGGCGTATTTCGTCTGGCTGGCGATCTCGCAGGGACTCAGGCACGACAAGCTGATCGAAAAAGGGAAAAAAGACGACGTGTACGACGAGATGATTCGATAGCCGTTTTTCATCCGCCTGATCGCGCGCCTCTCCGTCAGCCGCTCGCCGCCGGGATGCTCTGAATCCCGAACGCTCCGTGACGGCGGGACGCTTCGCCTCTCCAACGCCCGGGAATGCCGAGATGCTCGAACTCATCTTTTTCGCGCTCATCCTGGGCTTCATCACCATCCTGTTCGTCAAGAGAACCACGTCGAACATCGCTCTTGAAGCGGACGCGGGACAAAGCGCGAACGACGCCGAAATCGATTCTCTCCGCCGGATGCCGCCCAAGGAATTCGAGCGGATGCTCATCGACCTGCTCGAAGGCATGAACATGCGCATCGTCGAGGTCCACTGGGTGAACGAGGAGGAGATCGACATCCTGGCCCACAATCCCGCCCCCATTCTCGGCGGGGACTACATCATCCACGGCATCCTGGTCCCCGAAGGCGATTTCGTGAACTCGATACGGGTGATCGGCCTCTCCGACACCGTGCGCGCCGAGCGGGCGCTGAAGGGAATCCTGATATCGACGGGATACTTCACCGAAGAGGTGCAGAAGTATTCAGAAGGCGCGCCCATGGAGTTGATAAACGTCTCGAAGCTTCGGGAGATACTCCACGCCCACGACATGGCCTGGCCCTCCTCGGACTAACCTAAGCGCCTCCCCCTCCTCAAGAGAACGGAGCCGGAGAGAATCGGACGCTCCCCGCGCGTCATTCCCGGATGATCTCTCATCGGGCGGAGCCCGGAAATCTTTTCGAGAAGGCGGGGAGCGCGCCGCGCGTTTCGTTCCGCGGGAGGACGCCGGAGGGGGACGATCAAAAGCCGGAATGGCCCGGGACTCTCGAACGTTCCCCGAACAAAAAAACCGCTTCCTGCGGGAAGCGGCCGGGGGCGCCGGTTTGAAGTCTCCGGAATCTGCGCTTTCAAAAATCTCCTAGGCCAGGAGATAAATCACGCCGGAGGCGACAAGCAGAACGACGGCGGCCAGCTTCACGCCGCAGGCGTCCCACCACAAATGTTTTCGCTGCCTGTCCTGAACCATCTTCTCCGCCTACCGCCAAAAGCCCGGGACTAGACGTTGAACCACGGGGTGACGAGAACGTATTTGACGTTGAAGCCGATGCGCAAAACCATTTTAGCCACCAGCCCCATCATCGTCATATACAGCAACGCCTTGATGAGATACCGCACGAGGCCGACGTTCGCCATGCGCTTCCGCCGCCAGATATAGTAGGCCGGTATGGTGGCGTACCAGAGTAGCACCATCGCGGTTCCTGCCGCCGCCTGACCCCAGTAGCTCCTGAAGCCTATCATGTAGGGCAAATCCACGTTCGTGAGCGCCACGACCTTGTGGGGGTCCCAATACTCCCAGGGCATGAAGAAGTTCCACCCCGGCCCCCGAAGGAAGGTTCCCTGCACCACCATCCACACCCACAGCACCAGAAAGCCGAACAGGAAGGTGATGATGGCGAACCTGCGCTCGTGGAAGGTGTAGTAGCCGTTTCCCTTCGGGTTCACGTCGATGTAGGGAATGGCCATCAGCCCCACGATGATGAGCGTCGGCAGCACGACGCCCGCCATCCAGGGGTCGAAATACACGAGCATTTCCTGAAGACCCAGGAAATACCAGGGCGCTTTCGAGGGATTCGGCGTGACGGAAGGGTTCGCCGGCTCCTCGAGCGGCGCGTCGATAACGATGGACCACACCACCAGCAGCAGGGTGATGATGATCGCGCACATGAATTCCAGGCGCGTCAGGTAGGGCCAAACGTGCACCTTGTCGTTGACCCGCTCCCAACTCGTTTTAGCCATCTCCTCGGCAGAGCCGAGCACCTTGTCTTCTTTCGCCAATGCTCCCGCCTTTCTCTTGGCCTTTTACGCGCCGAAGCCTAGAGCGGCCCCGAAATGCCCCCGTCTTTCCGGATTCTCCAGAAATGCACCATCATCAGAATCGACGCTATCAACGGAACGACGATGCAGTGCAGCACGTAGAAGCGCAGCAGCGTGGGCGGGCCGACGATCGTCCCGCCCAGAAGCGCGGAGCGCGCGTCGAAGCGGGGCGTGACGCCCACCATTTCGGCGAACGGGCCCTCATGCCCCAGCAAGGGGGTGGCCCGCGCCATGTTGGTTCCCACCGTAACCGCCCAGATGGCCAGCTGATCCCAGGGGAGGAGATAGCCGGTGAAGCTGAGCAGGAGCGTCAGGGTGAGCAGCAGCACCCCGACTACCCAGTTGAACTCCCGGGGCGGCTTGTAGGAGCCCGTCATGAAGACGCGCAGCATGTGCAGCCACACGGCGATGACCATGGCGTGCGCCGCCCATCTGTGCATGTTCCGCATGAACATGCCGAAGGGGGCGTCGAACTCCAGAAATTTGATGTCGGCGTAGGCGTATTCGCCCACGGGCCGATAGTAGAACATCAGCACCACGCCGGTGACGACGAGATAGAGGAACAGCAGAAACGTCACCCCGCCCATGCACCACGTGAAGCGGATGCGGATGGCGTGCCGCCTGATTTTCGTGGGGTGGAGGTGGAGCCAGATGTTGTCCACCACCATGAGGACGCGGTTTCTCGGGGTGTCCTCATACCCGTGGCGGAACATCGACCGCCACACCTGGGAATCGAGGATGCTTTTTTTCGCCTGCTCCAGGTTGAAGCGCTCCTTCAAACTCGGCATCTATGACCTCCGCCCGCTCGCGTCAAGCGAATAGAAATTTTCATACGTAGAGAAAAGAACCCGGAGCGTCCCATTCCCCTTTTTCGTGGCGAAAAATCTTGCCCTTGTCGATGAGCAGCTGCCCGTCCTCGGCCAGTCCGATTTTCAGCCTTTCGAGCGGCCTCGGCGCCGGGCCCTCGAAATTCACGCCGGTCCTGCGAAACCCGCTCCCGTGGCACGGACACTTGAACTTGTCCTCGGAGCCCAGATACTTCGGCGTGCACCCCAGGTGCGTGCATATCGCGCTCAGGGCGTAGAACCCGTTCTGCTCCCGGATGATCCACACGCGCTCGCTGTTCACGTATCGAGTATCCACCACGCCCACGGCGTAGTCCGCCGGATTGCCCGCCTTGAACTCGGTGGGAGGCTCGAACAGAACGCGCGGGAACATGAACCTCAAAAACCCCAGAAGCGCGATGTTGATGCTGCCCAGGATGCCGAGCCAGCCCGTCCAGTTCATGAATCGCCGGCGATCGATGAACGCTTTTTTCTCTTTCGCCTCCGCCTCGTACTCGGAGGGCAGCTTCACTTCAGGGGATTTCAAACGAGTGCTCATGCGAACGCTACGCTCCCATTGTCATGATCGTCCGGCCGTTCGGCTTCATCCGCGCCAAGGCGACCCATTCCCGGCGTCCCCCGAATACGTCACCCGCGATCATCGCGCATGGAGCAGCCTGTTCATCCAGCCTTGCCATGGGCGGCGCGCGGCCCCGACGGACGACGGGGCCCTCAAGATGTCGTCGAACACGCCAGGAGTTCTTATTACGGGCGAAGCCGCCTCGTGTCAAGACCTGCAGCGGAGTTTCTCGCCGTTCGCCTTCCCGAAGCCCCAAGCGTCATTTCGCGCGCCGTCGCAAACAATCCGCCCGCGAGCTCTCCGCTTCGGATCGGGCTTCACGCCGCGCTTCCCCGCGGCCATCCGACGCTACAAACCCGCCCTGTTCCTGCCCTTTACGTCCCCGTTCACCACGTTCAGGGGCCACTCGCCCGAGAGGACGCGCCTCACCTCATTGGGCGCGCCCTGCTGGAGTCCCACCATGGATTGTTCGCTGTACCAAGCCGCGTGGGGGTTGATGATCACGTTTTCACGGCCGCGCAGGGGGTGCGGATCGGGCAGGGGTTCGGGATCGGTCGTATCCAGGGCGCATCCGGCGATCTCGCCCGAATCCAGGGCGCGAACCAGGGCGTCCGTATCGACAATCGGCCCGCGCGAGCAGTTGATGAGGAAGGCAGTGTTCTTCATTTGCGAGAAGGCCTCATCGTTCATCATCCCGCGCGTCTGGGGGATCAGCGGCGGATGGATGGAGACGAAATCCGACTGCGCGAACATTTCCGCCAGTTCACTCTTCTCCCCCGGCGCGTCGAACTGTCCTTCCTCCACGAACGGATCGCTGAACAAGACCCTCATGCCGAACGAGGCGGCGCGAACGGCCACCATGCGGGCGATGTTGCCGAAGCCCACCAGCCCGAGCGCGGCGCCAGCCAGCCGGAACATCGGCTTGCCCGGGGGCACCTCCCACCCGCCGGCCCGCACCTGTCTGTCATAAAAAGCCACCTTTCTCGCCGAGGCGAGCAGGAGCGCCATCGCGTGCTCGGCGACCTCCTTGATGCAATAGGTGGGGTTGTTCGTAACGATGATGCCCGCCCGCGTGGCGGCGTCCAGGTCGATCGTGTCCACTCCGATGCCGTATCGCGCGATAATTTTGCAATGCGGCATCTTCGCCATGTCCTCCCGCGCGATCGGCCCCGCGTAGGTGTTCAACACGGCGTCGCAGTCGGCGGCCTCCGGCAGAAATTCCGCCGGCGTCTTCGTCCGCATGGCGACGATATCGGCCAGCTCTCCCAGAATCTCCTTCTCCACGTCCAGGGATTCCCAGACGTAATCGGTCAGCACGACTTTCGCCTTGCCGGGCATGTCTCTCCCCTCTCGGTTGTTCATTTCCCCCGACGGGCAAGCATTTCGTCGGGCGATGCTATCCCACGCCCATGCGGGAATCAAGGCTTCGCGCCCGTTCCTTGACCCCTGAGGGGCTCCGTAATAAGGTTTGGCGATATTTTCCCGGGAAGTCATATTCCAAGAGCCGCGCCCATTCGGGATGATTTCAGGCGGAAGGCGCATCCGGGGGAGAATGAGACGCGCCCCGCCCGCTCCCGCGTGGAGGGGCCGTGAGGCGGCGGACAAAAGCGCGCAAAGGGCATGGATTTCCTTTTCCGCCTGGTGGAGAGCGCATGACGAGCGTCGATTCGTTTCGCCTCCAGCCCGAAGAATGCCTGCTGCTCATCGTCGATGCGCAGGAAAGGCTCATGGCCGCCATGAAAGAGAGCGTCCGCGCCCAGGTCGTCGGGCGCATCCGGACGCTGGCCGAGGCGGCGTCCCGCCTCGGTTTTCCGGCGATCGTCACGGAGCAGTACCCTAAAGGACTCGGGCCCACGGTGAAGGAGGTGGCGGCGAAAGTCCCCGACTTCTCGCCCATAGCGAAAATGTCGTTCAGCTGCTGCGGAGCGGAGGCGTTCTCGCCTCGCCTGCGTGAGTCCGGCCGAACGAAAATCCTGCTCACCGGAGCGGAGACGTACGTCTGCTGCTACCAGACGGCGCTCGACCTGCTGGAAAACGGCTTTATCGTTCACGTGGTGGCCGACGCCCTCTGTTCGCGCTCGAAGCTCGACTGGCGAACGGGACTTTCCGCCCTCGAACGCGCCGGCGCCGTCCCGACCACGACCGAACAGGCGCTGTTCGATCTGCTCCGCACCGCCGGCTCCGAGGATTTCAAATTCCTCTCGAAACTGATACGCTGATTCATTCGCCCCCCCCTGAAGAGCCGCCGCATCCGGCCGGTCGAGGACTCCCCGCCATGCCGCCGTCATCCCCAAAAATAAAGGTCGGCGTGATATTCGGCGGCCGCTCCACCGAACACGAGGTGAGCCTCGCCTCGGGCAGGGCCATCATGGCGGAACTGGACGCCCGAAAATACGACGTCGTCCCCATTCTCATCGCGAAATCGGGCGCATGGTTCATCCTGCCGCACCCGGAGGCGTCCGCCGGGGACGGCCGCGAGGTTCTTTTTTCAGGCACGCCGACCGGGGAACCGCTTCGCCGCGCTTCGAATGGTGAGAAGCCAGGCATCGACGTGTTCTTCCCCATGATTCACGGGACCTTCGGGGAGGACGGCACCCTCCAGGGACTGTTCGAGTTGTCGGACGCCCCCTTCGTCGGCTCCGGGTGCGCGTCGTCCGCCATCGCGATGGACAAGGCCGTGGCCAAGGCGGTGCTGCGCGCGGCGGGGCTGCCCGTCCTGCCCTCCCTCACCCTGCATCCCGAGACCTGGGCGCAGGAGCGGGACGCCATTCTGGCGAAGGCGGCCCAGGAAATCGGATATCCGCTGTTCGTCAAGCCCTCCTCCTCGGGCAGCAGCGTCGGCGCCCACCGCGTGGAAAATCCCCGCGCGCTCCCCGACGCCGTGGAGGACGCCTTCAGGTTCGACGGCAAGGCGCTGATCGAGGAGCATTCCCGGGGCCGGGAACTGGAGTGCGCCGTGCTCGAGGGCCCGCGCCTGGGCGATTTCCTCGCCAGTCCGCTCATGGAGATCAGGACGAAAGACGGCTGGTATGACTACGAGGCGAAATATCAGGAGGGGCGCGCCGAGTTGATCATCCCCGCCCCCGTGGAAGAATCCGTCGCCGAGGGCATCCGCTCCTACGCGCGAAGCGCGTTCCGCGCCCTGGGCTGCTCCGGCCTCGCCCGCGTGGATTTCTTCTACCGCGAGAAAACGGGCGAGACCTACGTCAGCGAAGTGAACACGCTGCCCGGGTTCACGCAGCTGAGCGGATACCCCCGGATGATTCAGGCCGCCGGCGTTACCTACCCGCAAATGCTGGATCGCCTCATCTTCTGCGCGATGGAGCGGCGCCGGAAACTGGCGGCCAGGGAATACGACCGTCACAGATAGCTGGCGTCACTCCCCGCGCTCCACCCCATCCGCCGCAAGCCGCGCCTCACGATTTCAGGCAGTCTCGCAGAAACGCGAGCGCGCGATCCTCGGCCCAATAGACCGGCGAGCGAACGTCCGACCCGGACACGAAGCCCACGTGTCCCCCTTTTTTCGACAAAACCCCGCTGAGCCACGCGGAGTTCTCTATCTGCCCATGGGGAAAAACATGGGGCGGAACGATGGGGTCGTCCTCCGAGGAGAGGAGAAGCGTTTTCACCCGAATGCGAGGCAGATAGGGGGAAGCGTCGGCTTTTTCGTAATAATCCAGTTCGTCTCGAAAGCCATACAAAGGCGCGATGACCAGGCGATCGTATTCGTGGAACGTTCGCGCGCGCCTCACCTTGTCCGCCTCGATGAGGCCGGGGCGCAGTTCGGCTAGGCGGCGGGCCTTTCGCTTGGCGCTGTCCAGCAGGTGCCGTCTGTAGAGATAGCCCGGCGGGGAATCCAGAACCTTCGCGCAGGCGCCGGGCTGGAAGCTGACGGATATGCCGACCGCCCCGAAAACGCGCGAGGGCGCCTTCTCGCCCCGCTCCCCCAGCCACTTGAGCAGGACGCTTCCCCCCAGAGAGAAGCCCGCCAGCGCCAGGGGCGCGTCGAACCTCTCCGAAATCCGCCGCGCCGCGAAATCCAGATCGCCCGTCTCCCCGCAATGGTAGAACCGGGGCTTCCGGGGCGTCGCGCCGCCGCACGAGCGGAAGTTCAGGGCCAGCGTCCGCCAGCCGAGCGCGCGCGCCTTCGCCGCCGTTCCGCGCACGTAATGAGAGGAGGAGGAGCCTTCCAGGCCATGCAGAATGAGCAGCGTCGGGGCGTCCGGCGCGGCGGCGTCGAGAAAATCAACCTCGAGAAAATCGCCGTCGGGCGTGTCCCAACGCTCCCGCCGCCAAGCGATTCGCGGACGTTTTCGCAAAAAATATCCCCAAACGGTTTGCAGATGAGGGCCCGGACAATACCAGGCGGGACGGAACGGGGGAACACGCAAGGGAGGGTCAAGACTCATGCCGCGCGCAGGCGCCGGCCGGAGTCAACCGTCAAGGCCAAGCATCGCCCTGTAAATGTCCTCCCGATGCGTCGGCGGATCATGGCGATGGTGGTTTCTTTCGTATTTCTGGGCCAGAACCTGATAAAGGCCCAGCGAATTCGAGAAAAACGCGGCCGACGAACAAACCAGCCAGATTCGATACACCCGATAGACGCGCTCGCCGACCAGCTCCTTGATTTTCGCGGCGTTTTCCTCGAATTTCTCATACCACTGCTTGCACGTGCGCGCGTAGTGAAGCCGCAGATTCTCCACGTCCAGTATCTCCCAGCGCGCCCGCTCCATCACGTCCTGAACGTGGGAGATGTTGTCCAGCTCTCCGTTGGGAAAAACGTTGCGCAACAGAAACTCGAACTGACTCGTGTGCTTCCAGAATTTGTTGGCCGAAATCCCGTGGTTCAGGAACAGTCCCCCGTCCCGCAGGCGGTTTCTGACGGAGGCGAAGTAGTTCGGATAGTTCGCTATGCCGATGTGCTCGATGATGCCGATGGCGGAAATTTTGTCGAAAGAGCGCTCTTCCGGGAAATCCCGGTAATCCATGTGGTGAATTGCGCACCTGCCTTCGAGTCCCTCCCGCCGAACCCACTCCTGACCCCAGTTCGCCTGCTCGCGCGAGAGCGTAACCCCGGTCGCGTTGACGCCGAAGCGCTTCGCCGCCCATATCGCCAGCGAACCCCACCCGCAGCCGATGTCGAGATAATCATCTCCGGGCGAGAGCCTGAGCTTTCTGCAGACGAGGTCCATTTTGTCGCGCTGGGCCTGGCCGAGATCGCCGTCGGGCTCCCGGTAGTAGGCGCACGTGTAGACCATGTTCTCGCACAGGAACTGCTCGTAGAAATCGTTGGATTTGTCGTAGTGGTGCGAGATCGCCCGGGCGTCGAATTCCTTCGTTCTCTCTTTCACCATAGCCGCCTCGCCGCTTTTTCAGCCTATCCCGAACGCGCCTTCCAGAACCAGCCGGCGCCTGAGCCAGGCGTTGCCGCAGATGAACCTGGCCACGCCGAAAAGAAGCCTGTCGGGCGCGCGATCTATCAGCCTGTCGAGCGCTCCTTCTCCTCCGCTCCCGTATCTCTCGGCGATGTCCCTGCCGTATTGGGCGAGATCCTCTCCCGCATTCAAATGCGCGTCCACCGCCCGCGCCGCCATCCTGGCGCTGCGGACGGCGGGGCCGATGCCCTCCCCGCTGAAGTCCTTGGCCAGCCCGGCGGCGTCGCCGACCAGGACGAACCCGTCGCCCGCCGGCCGCCGAACGTGTCTGCGATGGACGGAATAGGCGTGGCCGCGGAATTTCGTGAGCGTCAGCTTCGGGGTTAGCCTCCCCGTCCGGCGAAATCTGTCCAGCAGAATTTCCAGCCGCTCGTGGACGCTCGGCCGCTTGCCGATGCAGCCCACGCCGATGTTCAGGAAATCCCCTTTGGTGAAATACCAGGCGTAGCCCTTGAAGTCGGGTTCGGCGAACAGCTCGGGCAGGCCGTAGTTGGGCGCCAGGGCGCGGAGCCTGGCCGCTCCAACGTTCGTCTCGCTCTCCTGCGTCAAAACGACGGATTCCCGGCTCGAAACCTCCCCGAAAGCCCTGGCGACGGGGCAGGTATGCCCCCCCGCCCCGATGACGAGGGGCGCCTCGATCTTCTCCTCCCCGATATCGACGCGCACGCCCCGGGCCGTCTTCTCGACGCCCCGCACCCGCGCGCCCTCCCGCACCTCGGCGCCTTCTTCCTGCGCGCGCCTGAGGAGCCAGGCGTCGAACTGGCTCCTGATGATGCCGTAGCTCGCGGGCTCGCTCCACCGGGTCTCGAGGAGTTTGTCGTCATAGCCCAGGAACACGCTTTGAAACGGCTGTATGGTATGGGGATATTCATCCGGCTTTATTTCCAGGTCCGCCAGCACCTGCTTCGTCACCCAGCCCGCGCAGAGTTTGACGCGGGGGAACGACGCGGCGTCCAGGACGAGCGCACGGCGGCCGCGCTTCGCCAGCTCCCGGGCGGCCGCGCTGCCTCCCGGGCCGCCTCCGACGATGAGAACGTCCCAGGCGCTCATTCGGAGAGTTTCCATATCCGCAGGGAGTAGATGAGCTTCCGCGTCACGTTCAGGTCGATCTCGTCGAGGCTGTCCCCCACCCTCATGGCCTCGAACAGGTCGCCCTCGAAGTCGATGGCGCCGTCGCAATAGGCTTCCGCAAAGGCGCCCGCTTCGGGATTCAGCAAAACGCGCTTGAAGGCGGCCAGCGACGTGAAAATCACCGTGACGGGCGCCACCTCCCGCCCCACAGAGAGCCTCGAGCCGTCCCACATGCGAAAGTTGAGCCCGTATTCGAGATTCCCGAAAATCCGCCGGAGAATCTCGGCGGCTACGGACGCGGCGGATCGGCTCCTGGCGGGGGACGTATTCACGATGTCATCCTCCTGGAATGATTCGACGGGGGATGATGTATTCGGCGCCGCGTCTCGTTCATGGCCTCTTGTAAAGCGAAAAAGCAAAATTCAGGCATTCCCGACCATTCCTGTATTTTGAATTAACGCTCATCGCGCGTTCTGTCAACCGCTTCCTGAAGCGCGGAGAGCGGGCCGCCGGCGTTTTCGGCGCGTCCTCGACGAGGCGAGCGCCCGTCTACCGAAGCGAGGTCACCAGAATCACGCCCGCGACGGTGAAGAGCGCGCCCAGGACGATGCGCCAGGTGATCTTCTCCCGGTCTCCGAGAATCAGGGGCGTGAGCGCGAGCGTGAAGAGCGGCACCGTCGCGACCAGGGGCGAAACCCGCGAGACGTCCCACCTGCTCAAGGCGGCCAGCAGGCCCAGCTGGGCGGCGGCCATCGAGAGGCCCGCCCAGATGAAATTTCTGACGGAGGGCCTGTTGAAGACGAACGGACTCCAGCCCGCGCTGATCTTCAGAAACAGGGGGCCTGCGGCGGACGCCGCGAGGGATTGCAGGAATCCCCCGAAAAGGAGCGAGTCCACGCCCCCCAGCCCCACCTTTCTGAGCATGTGAGCCAGCCCGAAAAAAGAGGCCGCCATGAAGGGCAGAACCAGCCCGCGCCCTCTTGCTAGCGGGCCTCCTCCGCTCGACATCCAGAACACCCCCGCCGCGACGAAAAGGATGCCCAGCCACACCATGGCGGAGGGCCGCTCTCCGAGAAACACGAATGCCCAAAGCGCCCCGAAAATGGCGTGGGTGTTGGAGATGGAGCTCGTGGGCGCCACGCCGATTCGCTGAATCGAGCGAAACAGGAACAGCAGCGCCAGCGCGGGCGAGGAAAGCCCCGCCGCCAGAAAGGCCAGCCAGTGGATCGAAAGCGATATTTCCCCGAAATCCACCAGCGCCAGAGAAAGGGAGAAGAAGACGATCTGGGTGAGGAGGACGATGAGGCTGCCCGTATGCGGCGTGCTGCCGTCCAGCCCCTTCCTGGTCATGATGCTGGAGAGGGAGAAGAAAAGGGCCGGAATCAGGGCGAGGGCTTCAAACGGCATTCAGGCTCCGGCCCGACCGATCATGTCGATCCTTGGGGCGTGGGAAAGCTCCGGGTCAGAGGACCTCGGGATTCACGATATTGACGGGCTTCTCACCGGCCAGCGCCATGCGCATGTTCTCCGCCGTACGTTCCATGGCGGCGGCCTGCGTCTCCGGCGTCCGGGAGGCGTGGTGCGGGCTGATGATGACGTTCTCCAGCCCCCACAGGCCGTGTTCTTTCGGCAGGGGCTCCGGGTCCGTGACGTCGAGTCCGGCGCCGCCCAGATGTCCCGAGCGCATCACTTCCAGGAGATCGCCGCTCACCACGGCCGGGCCCCTGGAAACGTTGATGAGAATGGCTTCGGGCTTCATTTTCAGCAAATTCTCCCGATGGAGGATTCCCTTCATCTCCGGCGCCAGGGGCATGCACAGAATCAAAAAATCCGCTCTCGGCAACAGGGCGTCGAAAGAGAGGAACTCGAGCTTCGCCTCGGGCACGTAAGAGGGATCCTCCGTCCGCGTGTTGACGAGCAGCTCCATCCCGAAGCCGTGGCCGATGCGCGCCGCCCTGCGGCCGATATCGCCGAGCCCCACGACGCCCAGCGACTTGCCGCCCAGCTGCACGGCCGGCTCGTGCTCCCATTTTTCCTGCTCGTCCCTCATCCAGGCGTGGCGCGCCAGGTAGAGCGCCATGAAGAAGGAATGCTCGGCCACGGAGCGTCCCCGGACGCCTTCGACGTTGCACACCATGACGCCGCGCGCGGTCGCCGCCTCGACGTCGATGTTGTCCACTCCGGCGCCCGGCTTGGCCGCCACCTTGAGATTGGGCGCCATGTCCATCATCTCGCGCGAGACGGGCCGGAACACCGTGAGGATGCCCTCCGCCTCCGGCAGCAACGGCTCGATGGCCTCCGGGGTGAACTCCTCCGGCGCGACGACCTCGCGCCCGGCGCCCAGCCAGTCCGAAGGCACGCGCCATGCGGGAGCCGAAAAAAGCGGATCGACCAGCACGACTTTCGCCATCGGGGAAGCCCCTCCATCGAACCTTCAAAAAAAGCGGGCCGCGCGCCAGGACGAAAGCGCGCGTCCTCCCGAGCGCTCGCGGGCATGGAAGAACAACCACCGGCACCGCGGAACCCGGCGCGGAATTTCCCGGCCCGGGAGCTTCTCTCCCTTCCTATCCGATGATTTTGAGCTCGGGAACGGAAATCGGCCCCGATGCGTTGGCGATGGCCACCTGCTCGGCCACCTTTCCGGCGACTTCCCGAAACGCCATCGCCGCGGGGTGCCCGGGCTCTCCCGCCACGACGGGGACGCCGAAGTCTCCCCCCACCCTCACCTTGATGTCGAGCGGGATGGCGCCCAGAAAGGGCACTTCGTAGCGCCGCGACGCTTTCTCGCCGCCTCCGGTGTCGAAAATGTTTTCGCGGCGCCCGCATTCCGGACACTCGTAGTAGCTCATGTTCTCGATAATTCCGAGAATGGGCACGTCCGTTTTTCTGAACATCTGAAGGCCCTTGCGCGCGTCAAGCAGGGCGATGTCTTGGGGCGTGCTGACGATGACGGCGCCCGCCAGCGAGACCTGCTGGACGATGGTCAGCTGCGCGTCGCCCGTGCCGGGCGGCAAATCCAGAATGAGGTAGTCGAGCTCCCCCCAAATCGTCTCGCTCAGAAACTGCACCAGCGCTCGCATGACCATGGGGCCGCGCCAGATGACGGGGCTGTCCTCATCGACCAGAAACCCCATCGACATGACTTTCAGGCCGTGCGCCTCCAGGGCCCGTATCCTGTTCTCCCCCTCGGCGACGGGCTGCGCCTTGGGGATTCCCAGCATCAGCGGCTGGCTCGGCCCGTAAATGTCCGCGTCCAGCATCCCGACCTTCGCCCCCTCCCTGCTCAGGGAGAGCGCGATGTTCACGGCCACGGTCGATTTGCCCACGCCGCCCTTTCCGCTGGCCACGGCGATCATGTTCTTGACGCCCTCGATGTCCATCTTGCCGGCCATGGCGGGCCTGGCGGAAACGCGGCTCGTCACCCGCACGCTCACCGCGTTCACGCTCGCCAGGGCGCCGACCGCCAGTTTGCACTCCTGCTCGAACTCCTCCTTGCGCGGATGCGCGGGCGTGGTGAGCTCCAGCGTAAAGGCGACCGCGTCCCCGCAAATCCGCACATCCTTGATCATGTTGAGGCTCACGAGGTCTTTTCCGACCTCGGGGTCTCTCACGCCTTTCAGAGCCTCCAGAACCTGGGCTTCCGTCGCTTCCGACATTGAAGAATCCTCTGGGCCGGGATGGGAAATTCACGGAAAATCATCTGTCGCAAGTCATTTGCTCACGCCGCCGTCACCTTATCGCCCGCATTTTTTTCAGTGTCAAACGGCGAAGGCGCGGTCCGCGCTTTCCGATGGACGCGCGGAACGGAGGAAAAACGCCCGGCTCGGTTGACGCATCCGTCCCGCCTCATTATTTTGAGGCAGTTCCGCCGCGTCGGTTCAAACAAAAATACGTTCGGGCGCGCCGGACGATCATGAAAAGGCCCGAACCGGCCGAAGCGATGGGGAGCCGACCCTTTGGACATCATCGTCTGCATCAAGCAAGTGCAGGACCCGGACATCCCTCCCCGCGACTTCAAGGTCGATGAGGAGAAGATGGACGTCATCCCGCCCGCGAACGTCTCGCCGGTCATCAACGGTTTTTGCGAAAACGCCGTCGAGGCGGCCATCAACCTCAAGGAGGAGCACGGCGGAAAGGTCACCGTTCTGACGGTGGGCGACGAAAAAGCCCGGGACGCGCTGAAGAAATGCCTCGCCATGGGCTGCGACGAGGCCATCCTGCTCCAGGACGAGGCGTTCGAGGGATCCGACGCCTTCGGCGCGGCGCGGATTCTCGCCGCCGCCATTCAGAAGCTGGAGGGCTTCGACGCGATTCTCTGCGGCAGGCTGAGCAGCGACTGGAGCTACGGCGCCACCGCCCTCGCCCTCGCCGAGGCGCTCGATCTTCCCAGCGTGAGCCAGCTGCAGAAGGTGGAGAAAACGGAAGGCGGCCTGCGGTGCGAGCGCGCCCTGGAAGACGGACTGGAGGTCGTCGAGGTCTCCACCCCGTGCCTGCTCACCGCCAGCAACGAGATCAACACGCCGCGCCTGCCCTCGGTCAAGGGCATCCTGATGGCCTCGCGCAAGCAGATTCCCGTTTGGGGCGCGGAGGAGGTCGGAATCGACCGCAGCCTGGTCGGAAAAGAGGCCGCCACCTTCGAGGTCACCAGGCTGTATCAGCCCGTGTTCGACGGAAACTGCGAATTCATCGAAGGCGAATCGCCCGAGGAGGCCGCCGCCGCCCTGGCGCTTCGCCTTCGTGAAGACAAAATCATCTAGGGGAGAAAGAACAGCGCCATGTCGAACGACGTTCTCATCCTGGCCGAGCGCGCGGGGGACAAGCTGGCGCTCGTGAGCAGCGAGCTTTGCGGCATCGGACGAAAACTGGCGGACGAAAAAGGAGGCTCCCTCGCGGCGCTTCTCCTCGGCGGCCCCGGAACCGGGGAACTGGCCAAAGGGCTCATCGCCCTGGGCGCCGACCGGGCGCTGGCGGCCGAATCGGAGGTTCTGGCGGGCTACACGAACGCGGCGTATCTCAAGGTCATCGACGCCGTTCTCGGGGAGGAGAACCCTTCCATCTTCCTGGTCGCCAACACCTCCGTGGGGCGGGACGTCGCCCCCAGGCTCGCTTTCCGCCGCGGCGCCAGCTACGCCCACGACTGCACGGACCTCATGATCGAGGGGGGCGAATTCGCCGCCGTTCGCCCGGTGCACGGAGGCAGCGCCGTCAGCCGCATTCGCTCGAGGACGGACGCGCTTTCCATCGCCTCGACACGCGCGAAAGCCCTGCCTCAGGCCGACATCCAGCAGGGCCGCGAGGGGGAGTTCGTGGAAATCGGCGTTTCGGTGGACGCCGACGAGATTCGGATGAATTTCGTGGAAGCGAAGAAGGTGGAGGCCGAAGGCGTCCGTCTGGAGGACGCGGAAATCGTCGTGAGCGGCGGCCGCGGCCTGGGCGGGCCGGAGAATTTCGAGTACCTCCGGGAACTCGCCAAGGTTCTCAAGGCGGCGGTGGGCGCGAGCCGCGCCGCCGTGGATGCCGGCTGGGTGCCGACGCCCATGCAGGTGGGCCAGACGGGCAAGATCGTGAGCCCGAACCTCTACATCGCCGTGGGCATCTCCGGCGCCATGCAGCACATGGTCGGCGCCGGGCCCAGCAAGAACATCGTGGCCATCAACACGGACGCCGAGGCGCCCATCTTCCAGCGGGCGCGCTACGGCATCGTGGGAGACTACAAGAAAGTCATCCCCGCGCTGACGGAAAAATGCAGGGAGCTGATGGACTCCTGACCCTTCAGGCGAGCGGCTGATAGGCCCACACGACGCGCCCCACGATGCGCTCGCTCGGCTCTTCTCCGTCAAGATCGATGTGGGTGACCGCCTCCTCCCGGTTCTCCGGCACCAGCCACAGGCGAGGTGGCGTCCACTGCAGCCGCTTGAGCGTGCACCCGCCGGATTCGTCCCGAACCGCGTAGACGCCGTCCGGAACAATCGCCTTGTCGCGGCGATCGATGGCGACCACGGCGCCCGGCTGTATCAGGGGAACCATGCTCCGGCCCATCTCCCGATCCACCCGGACGGCCACCAGATCGCCCCGCCCGGCGAGCTGGGAGACGTGGATGATGGCGTATTCCTCGATTTCCTCGTCCACGATTCTCGCGCTGCCCGCCGCGATGGAGCCCGACACCAGAGGCACGGCGCGAAATTCCGCGTCGTCCACCCTGCCCGGCGTCTGGAGGTTGTCGCTCATGCTGAAGGCGACGCCCAGGGGCTCCACGCCCGGCACCTCCCGCGCGCCGGTTCGGCCCAGCAGCCAATCGACGGACACGCCGAGCGCCTTCGCCATCTCGAAAACCCTGCTCGCGCCCGGCTCGTTCTCTCCCCGCTCGTAGCGGGTGAGGTTCGCCCACGTGACGCCCGCGGCGCGCGCCAGCTGATTGCGGTTCCACCCTTTGCGCGCGCGCGCGGCCGCGATGCGGCGGCCCAGTTCGAGTGCGTATTCGGAGCGGGGTCGGGGATTTCTGGCCATAGGCTTCGCGGAGGGCTGAAACACCCTTCCCCTGGGCGGACGTCGCTGAGAGAGTTCAGTCTATCACTTCAGCCGTCTGCCGCAAAGGGACGACTTTCTCCCCGAAATACGCCGGAGTCCCGGCGCGCGGCTAGTCGTCCAGAACCGCAACGGCGCGGACGGGGCTTCCCGTTCCCTCGCGGAACTTCAGCGGCAGGGCGATGAACTGAAATTCCCCCTTGCCGAGCAGCGCTTCCAGATTGCACAGGCTCTCCAGGTGGGTGATTCCCCTCTCCCAGCAGGTCTTGTGCACCAGGGCGTTGACGTCTCCCTCGGGGCCGGGACGCATGGAATCAATGCCGAAGTGGATGATTCCCTGATCCGCAAGCCATTCGGTGGCCTCCACGCCGACGCCCGGATTGTCCGTCGAATACGCCCTGGTCGGGAAGGTGCGGGCGTGATGCCCCGTGCAAAGCAGGATGGTGCCGCCCTTCGGGACGGGGAGGCCGGTCTTCTTCACCGCCTCGTCGAGCTCCCCGGGGGCGATCTCCGCCCTGGGCGCGACGTGCCGCAGGTCGATGCAGATGCCGCGAACGATGCAGTTCTCGAGCGGATACTCGTTCATCGGCGTCGCGTCCTTGTGGAAATGGCGCGGCGCGTCGAGATGGGTGGTGCCGTGCTCGGGCATGGTGACGAAGTTCAGGGCGTTTCCCCAGACGTTGCCGGAGTCACTGAAGGCGTCCTCGTGGTTCTTCCATTCGGCGTAGAGGACGGGCGGCTGGCCCGGATACGCGGGCGTGCGGTGATAGATTTCCCGCGCGAGGTCAACGATGGTCGGCATGGCTTTTTCTCCTTTCGCGCCTACGCGGCGCAGCGCAGTATGTGCAGTCCATGGTTCTTGTCCGTCACGTAAATCACCCCGCGCCTGTCCACGATGACGTCCTCGCTCTGCGTGACGAGGGTTCTGGGCAGCATTCCGAGCCGTCTCTTCGGGTCCGCCGGGATGTAGTGGGCGATCTCGCGCGGATGAACGGGTTCGGAAATGTCATAGACGCGGACGCCCGCGTTGAAATACGTCAGATACACGCGGTCCTCCCTCCGCTCCAGGCAGTCGAGCCCCTGGGCGTGGTGCTGGTTGTGCGGGCCGAAGCGCCCGCCCCGCTCGCAGAAGCTCCCGTGGGAGTAGCCGGGCGGGGGCTCGGGCGTCGGGAAGAGGGAGATGAGCCTCGGCGCCGCCTCGTCCCTGATGTCGATGATCGCCGCGTAGTTGAGCGGCTCGTCGCAATTCTCCTTGAGCGCCTCGCTGTTGATGACGGCGAATCCGCGCCCGGGATAGGGATACGCCGTGTGCACGGCGATCGCGCTGCCCAGCGGCGGATAGACGTTGAAGCGGCTGACGAGCCTGGGGCGGGAGACGTCCTCGATGTCCGCGATGACGAACCCGCCGCGCGCGTAAGGCAGATAGGCTCTTCCGTTTTCCGCGTGGGCCGGCCCGTGCTGGAACACGCGCATCCCCTCGCTCCAGTCGTCCGACCCTCCGGCGTCGCCGCCCTCCTGTTCGGGGAGCCAGAAGCGGCCCGCCTCCCTGGGGCTTCGCGGATCCTCCAGATCGAGAATGCGGTAGATGTTCCCCTCGTAGCCGGGGGCGTACGCGGACAGATGGGCGTAGCGGCCGCCGTTGTAGAAATTCCTGTGCGTGCCGTCGGCGCCCGTCCGCCAGTGCGAGAGCAGCTGCGGATCGGCGGGGTCTTTCTTCACGTCCCAGATATAGACGCCCTCGGCTTCGGGCGGGTCGTCGGGCCTCGGTCCCCAGCCCGGCGGAATTTTCTCGAGAGAGGTGAGAAGCAGGCCGTCCGCCGCCTGCACCTGCAAGGTCCAGGTGTTGTCGGGTCCCTCGATGAACCTGAGAAGCTTCGGCTCCCCGGGCGCCGTCACGTCCAGAACGCTCCAGCCGCTCACCCAGAAATGCGACAGGTACAGGTAAAAGCGCCCGTCCACCTCCTGAATCGCCGTCTTGAAGGCGGGGCGATCCTCGAGATCGTGATAGCCGATCAACTCCATATTTTCGGCGCTGATAACCCCGGGCGCCCCCGCGCGGCTCATCCCGCCCTCACGAAATGCGTCCCCTCCGGCCTGCTCGCCGAAAGCGACGGAGAGAATTTCGCATGAATTCACGTCCGAACCACGCCTTATCTACCCCAGGGAGACGCGGCGGTAAAGTCCTCCGGCGTTTTCGGCGCGCGAAAACCGGAATGACTTATGGGCGATTCTCCTGAAGGTGATAACATGCCTGGCGCGCGCCGAATGGCTCTATGTCTTTCTGAACCCCTCTCCTTGAGGACGGGATGGCCTCTCCCGGCGTGGATTTGAGCGGAAAAACGGCCTGCGTCACGGGCGGCGGGCAGGGACTCGGCGCCGCGATAACGCTCGCCCTGGCGGAGGCGGGGGCGGACGTCGCGCTCGTGGGCAGGCGGCCGGAGCCGATGGCGGAAATCGCCGGGGAATGCGAGAAATCCGGCGTTCGCGCCAGGCCCGCCGTTTGCGACGTCACGGATTCAAGCCGCGTGAACGCCCTGTTCGCGCAGATCAACAAGGAACTGGGCGGCCCGCATATTCTCGTGAACAGCGCGGGCGCGCTGATTTCCGGCCCGATTCTCGAGACGACGGATGAGATGTGGCGCGACGCCCTCGATGTGAACCTGAGCGGAATGTTCTACTGCTGCCGCGCCGCGGTCCGCTTCATGCTCGAGGCGGGCGAAGGCAAAATCATCAATCTCGGCTCGAGCGCCGGCAGCCGGGGCCGCCCCAATCAGACGGCCTACGCGGCGGCGAAGTCGGGCGTGGCGGGATTCACGAAGGCGCTCGCCGCCGAACTCGCGGAAAAAAACATTCAGGTCAACTGCATCGCGCCGGGCCGCTTCCATACCCCGATGACGGCCGGGCGCATCGCCGACCCCGAGCAGAGCGAGGCGTTTCTGCGCTTCGTTCCCGCGAATCGCTACGGCGAGCCGGAGGAAATCCGCGCCCTGGCCGTCTATCTCGCCGGCCCCCGGAGCGGCTACATGACGGGGCAGATCATCCATCTCGACGGCGGCGCCAGCGCGCTCTAGGGCCGGACGGCGTCGCACCGCCCTCCGTCCACGTTGATGGATTCGCCCGTGACGTTCGATGCCAGGTCGGAGACGAGAAACAGGACCGCGTTGGCGCAATCCTCGGGGCGCGTGAGGCGTCCCATGGGCAGTTCGCCGCGCCTTTCCGCGTCCACTTCCTCATACGATCGACTCGTCAACTCCGCGATTCGCGCGGTCTGCCGGACGTATCGCGGGGTGTCCGTCGTTCCGGGATTGACGAGGTTCACCCGAATGTTCTCCGGCGCGAGTCTCCGGGCGAGCTGATGCTTGTAGGCGGCCAGGCCGGCGTTCGATACGCAGCCGGAGCCGTGATACTCGGAAGTATGGACGTGGCTCAGTCCCGAGAAATAGACGATGCTCCCCCCGCCCCGCTCCCTCATCCGCGGAATCGCGGCCTTCGTCAGGCGGACGGCGGCGCGGAGCTTGAGGTCGATGGCGAGGTCGATGTCCTCATCCGTCGTCCCTGTCGGGTCGGAGCGTCTGCTCACGCCGGCGGCGTGTATCAGGAAATCGACGCCTCCCAGGCGGGCGCGCGTCTCCTCGACCACCTCCTCCGTCCGGCCTGCGGCGGTGAGGTCTCCCGCCATCACCTCCGCGCGCCCTCCGGCGGCGGCGATTCCGGAGGCGGTCTCCGTCAGGTTCTCCTCGTTTCGGGCGGCGAGCGCGACCGAGGCGCCCGCCCGCGCCAATACCCTGGCGCACGCCTGCCCGATTCCCTGGCTCGCGCCCGACACCAGGGCGACTTTTCCGCTCAGGTCTATGGCGATCATCCATCCCTCCTTCCCGGCGATATGAACGTTCCCGTCTCCTGACCATCGCCCCTTCCGCCGGCGGAGCGTTCCGCCCCAAAGCGGGGGGAGAAAACCCGCTCATCGCGCGCGCCGGACGCCATCGAAACCCCGGACTCGAAAACCCCCGCCCGCGCGCTGGATTTTCACGGCGATTTCTCATATATCACTTCTCTTGCGACAACGCTCCCGGAGGCGGCCGCTCCATGACGAAGAAAAGCATCGCGGACGTGGAGGTTCGCGGCAGGCGCGCGCTGATGCGCGTGGACTTCAACGTTCCCCGGGACGGGAGCGGCCGCATCGCCGACGACCGCAGAATCCGCATGGCGCTTCCCACGATACGCCGCATCCTGGAGCGCGGCGGCCGCCTCGTTCTCGTCAGCCACCTGGGACGCCCGAAGGGAGAAGACCCGCGGGCCGACGCCGAATGGACGCTCCGGCCCGTCGCCGCGCGCCTGGAGGCGCTTCTGGGCGAGAGCGTCGCCTTCGCGGAAGACTGCGTGGGGCCCTCCGCCGAGGGCGCGGTCGCCGCGCTGGCGGATGGGGAGTGCTGCCTCCTGGAGAACCTGCGCTTCCACAAGGCCGAGCGAATCAAGGACGAGGCGGCGGCGCGCGACGCCGCGCTGAGAGGGGAAAAGGACGCCTTCGCGCGGAAGCTGGCGTCGCTGGCCGACGTCTACGTGAACGACGCCTTCGGCGCCTGCCACCGCGACAACGCGAGCATGGTCGCCGTCCCGGAGATGATGGCGGGAAAGCCCCGCGTCGCGGGATTTCTGCTGATGAAGGAGCTTCACTACCTGGGCGCCGCGCTGAACCGGCCGAAAAGGCCCTTCGTCGCCATCATCGGCGGCAAGAAGGTGTCCGACAAAATGATGGTCATCGAGGCGCTCCTGGAAAAATGCGACAGGGTGCTCATCGGCGGAGCCATGGCCTTCACGTTCATGCGGGCGAACGGCCAGCGCGCGGGCGCGAGCCTCGTGGAGGAGGACAGGATCGACGCGGCGCGGCGCCTCCAGGCCATCGGGGGCGACAGGCTCGTTCTGCCCCGGGACGTCGCCGCCGCGCGCGCCCTCGAGGAAGGGGCGGAATTCGAGATTTTCGAGAGAGGCATCCCGGAAGGGCTGATGGGTCTCGACATCGGCCCGGAAACCGCCCGCCGGTTCTCGCAAATCATCGCCGGGGCGAAAACCATCGCCTGGAACGGCCCGATGGGCGTCTTCGAGACGAAGCCGTTCGACGCGGGCACGCTCGCCGTCGCCGAGGCGCTCGTGCGGGCGACGAAAAACGGGGCCACCACCGTCGTCGGCGGCGGCGACAGCGCGGCGGCGGTCGAGGCGGCCGGGCTGAGCGAGGCGGTCAGCCACGTGAGCACGGGCGGCGGGGCGAGCCTCGAGTTCATGGAGGGCAAATCGTTCCGCGCCGTAGAGATTCTGGATGATTCCTAGACGGGCGCGGCGCGGATGCCGCATAATCGCCTCGTCATCGAATTTCCGACCCCTCCCAGAGGACGCAGCCGCATGAAGAACAGCATCCTGGAAGCCATCGGCGAAACGCCGATCGTCCGCCTGAACGCCATCGGCACCGACGTGGAGTCGGAGCTGTTCGTCAAGGTCGAATACATGAACCCCGGCCTGTCGGTTAAGGACCGCATCGCGCGGCGCATCGTCGAGGACGCGGAGAAGAAGGGCGAGCTCAGGCCGGGCGGAACGATTGTCGAGGCCACCTCGGGGAACACCGGCGCGGGGCTGGCCATCGTCGCCGCCGTCAAGGGCTACAAGTGCGTCTTCGTCATGCCCGACAAGATGAGCCAGGAGAAGAGAGATCGCCTTCGCGCGTATGGGGCGCGGGTCATCATCACGCCGACGGTCGCCCTCGACGACCCGGAGAGCCACTACTGCGTCGCGCGCCGCATCGTGGAGGAGACGCCCGACGCCGTTCTGGCGAACCAATATGGGAACCCCAACAACCCCGAGTCCCACTACCGCATGACGGGGCCCGAGATATGGCGGCAGACGGGGGGCGCCTTCGACGCCTTCGTCACGGGCCTGGGCACCGGCGGCACCATCTCGGGCATCGGCAGATTCCTCAAAGAGAAGAACCCCGACGTCAAAATCATCGGCGTGGACCCCATCGGCTCGATTCTCTACGGCCTCTTTCACGGCGAGGCGGAGCCCGAGGCGAAATCCTACAAGACCGAGGGAATCGGCGAGAGCTTCAAGCCCGAGACGCTCAGCTTCGAGAGCATCGACGAAATCGTGCGGGTCACCGACGGGGAATGCCTCTGGATGGCGCGAAGGATGGCGAGAGAAGAAGGCGTCCTGGCGGGCGGCTCCGCGGGCGGGGCGGTCATGGGCGCGCTCCGGTACGCGCGGTCGCTGGAGAAGCCGGAGCGCATCATCACCCTGCTGCCGGATTCGGGCATGTTCTACCTTAGCAAGGTGTTTTCGGACGAATGGATGGCGGACAATGGATTTCTGGAGAAAGAAGAGACCGGAGCGTGAGGGCGCTCCGTCCCGCGAATGAAGCCGGCCCCGCCGCGCCCAGGGAGCGAAATTGAAAATATCCACCAGAGCGGTTCACGTCGGAAAGGAACCCGACGAGCGCACCGGCGCGGTGAAGCCGGACATCACGCTCAGCAGCACGTTCAGGCAGCGCGCGCCCGGCAGGCCCGTCGGCGACTTCGACTACTCCCGCTCGGGCAATCCGACGCGCCAGGCGCTCGAGCGCAACATCGCCGCCCTGGAACGTCCCGAGGGAGACGACGCCGAATGCTTCGGCCTAGCCTTCTCCTCGGGACTCGGCGCGACCGGCACCATTCTTTTCGCCCTCCTCGCCCAAGGCGACCACATGCTCTGCTCCGACGACGTCTACGGCGGAACGTTTCGCCTCGTCACGGGCAAGGATTTCCGGGGCTTCGAGAAGTTCGGCGTCGCGTGCGACTACGTGGACATGGCCGATGAGGAATCCCTCGCCGGCAAGATGCGGGAAAACACGAAACTCATCTGGATAGAGAGCCCCACGAACCCGCTCCTCAAGATGGCCGACATCCGGAGCATCACCGCCACCTACGGAGGCGGCGGCGCCGTGGTCGCCGTGGACAACACCTTCATGAGCCCCTGTTTCCAGCAGCCGCTCGCCCTGGGCGCGGACATGGCCGTCCACAGCACGACGAAATACATCGCCGGACACAGCGACGTGGTCGGGGGCGCGATCGTGACGAGAAGCCGCGCCCTCCACGAGCGCGTCAAACACTACCAGAACGCCTTCGGAGCGGTTCCCTCGCCCTTCGACTGCTACATGACCATGCGGGGCATCGACACCCTCCCCCTGCGGATGGCGAAGCACCAGGAGAACGCCCTGCGGGTCGCCCGGTTCCTTGAGGGCCACGCGGGCGTGGAGAGGGTGATCTATCCGGGCCTTCCCTCCCACCCCCAGCACGAGCTGGCCAAACGACAGATGAGCGGCTTCGGGGGGATGCTGGCGTTCTATATCGAGGGCGGACTCGCCGAGGCGCGGCGGTTTCTCGAAAGCGTCCGCCTCTTCACCTTGGCGGAGAGCCTGGGCGGCACGGAATCCCTCGCGGAGCATCCCGCCATCATGACCCACGCCTCCCTCACCCAGGAGACCCGGGAGGCGCTCGGCATCGGCGACTCCCTCATCCGCCTCTCCGTGGGCGTCGAGGACGCCGACGACCTGCTGGAGGATCTGGCGCGCGCCCTGGAGGCGTAGGCGAACCCGGAGCGATTCGGCGGGCGCGGGCGACCGAGCGCCTTTTTCACGGGATGGGAACGAATGAAAAGACGGATGAGCGCGATGCTTGGCGCGGCGGTCGCCGCGTGGCTTTGCGCCGCGCCCGCGACGGCGGCGGTTTCATGCGAGAAATGGAACACGCGGGCGTTTTTCAAGCGGGCGAGCGCGGCAGATGTCTCCCGTTGCCTGCAAGCGGGGGCGAATATCAATGCGCGGGATGAGGACGGATTGACGCCCTTGCACGGAGCCGCGATCCTAAGCAAAAACCCTGCGGTCGTTGACGCCCTGCTGAAAGCGGGGGCGAACGTCAATGCGCGGGATAGGGCCGGAAAGATGCCGTTCGATTACGTGAAGGAAAAGTCCGCGCTCAAGGGAACGGACGCCTACTGGCGGCTGAATGAGGCGCGGTTCAAGTAGGGCGGCGAGAGCCGCGCCTTTCCGCATCCGGGAAGGAATCCGCCCAAAGCGTTTCAGGCGCAACGCAAGCGCGCGGATTGCCCGATGCGCGCCATGCTCCGGATCTCGCGCAATGACCGCGCCGCGCCGCCCTTCCTGACCGCCCGCCTCCACGTCCCCTACATGAAATACTTGCGGTCGTTCATGTCCGGATACAGGTGCGCCACCCATTTCTCGTAGCCGTTGAACAGCAGCGTCGGCCGCCTCTCGTTGGTTCCCAGCATCCGCTCGGTCGCCTGCGACCATCGGGGATGGTGGAATTCGGGGTTGATGTTCGCCCAGAAGCCGTATTCGCTCGGCGCGACCCGCTCCCAGAAGGTGCGGGGCCGCTTCTCGGTGAATTCGATGGAGACGATGGACTTCACGTTCTTGAACCCGAATTTCCAGGGCGCGACCAGCCGCAGGGGCGCGCCGTGCTGCTGCGGCAGGGGATGCCCGTAGATACCCGTCCCCATCAGCGCCAGCTCGTTCACGGCTTCCTTCATGGTGAGCGCCTCCACGTAGGGCCACGGATACCAGACCTGGAGCTGCCCCAGCGCGACCTTGCGGTTCAGAAACGTGGTGAATTTCACGTATTTCGCCTTGCTCGTGGGCTCCACCTTTTTGATGAGTTCGGAGATTTTGAAGCCCGTCCAGGGGACGGCCATCGCCCACGCCTCCACGCACCGGAAGCGGTAGAGGCGCTCCTCGAGCGTCATGCCCCTTATCAACTCGTCAATGTCATAGGTTTTCGGCTTTTTGACGTGGCCGCCCACCTCCACTTGCCAGGGGCGCGTCTCCATGCGCTTCGCCAGCCAGGCGATGTATTTGTTGCCGCCGAACTCGTAGAAATTGTTGTATTCCGCCGCCGCCTTCTCGTCCGTGAGGGGCCTGTCCAGGGTGAACGCCGGATTTCTGGCCGCCGGGTAAAGCCCCGTCGTCTTGTCATCGGGGTGCGGGCCGGCTTCCTTCGCTTCGGCGACGGCGGCGCTCCCGCCGGGCCACGCCGCCATCTGGCTCAGAATGGCGCCCAGTCCGCCCGCCATGAAGGAGCGGCGGTTCAGAAAAACGGATTCCGGCGTCGCCTCGCGTTCGGGCATCAACCACCCGGGCTTTTTGATGAAATTCATCTCCTCCCCCTTCTCGACGGCGTTGACGGCGGCTGACGCCGCGCGTCCGCCGCGACGCGCGGCCGGCTCTCGCGCGCGGATCATCCCGGCGATGCCGCCCCGGGGACGCCGCGCGGGAAAACATTACCACACCATCGCCCCCGAAAACGCCGAAAAATCGAATTTTATCGAATCAATCCGCGGGGGCGAAGGGGGGGCGGGACGCATGGACGCTTCCCTTGGGAGCCCGTTGTCGCCCCGGGGCGAACAATATCGCGCAACCTCCCCCCCTCGAATTGATCGCCGGCGGAAATGCCCCGATAATCCGCGATCGAACCGCCGCGAATTCGCGGGCGAACCCGAAGCCGAGGAGACGCGATGTCCGAGCCGCGCTATCCCGTCGAGCGCCTCGAGAATTTCGTTCGCGCCGCGCTTGCCGCGCACGACGTTCCGGAGGAGCACGCCCGCGTCTGCGCCGCCCGCATGATAGAGGCGGACCTGCACGGGATGCGCGGGCACGGCGTGTTCCGGCTCCCGCCCTACTGCCGCAGAATCCGGGAGGGCGGCTACAACCTGCGGCCCGACATCCGCGCCGAACGCGAAACCCCGGCGAGCGCGCTGGTCGATGGGGACAACGGTCTGGGCCAGGTGGTCGTCACGTTCGCGGCGCGGCTCGCCATCGAGAAGGCGAGAGAGAGCGGGCTGGCGTGGGTCGGCATTCATCACGGGAATCACGCCGGCGCGGCGGGCGTCTACGCCGCCATGCCCCTCGCCCACGACATGATCGGCATCTACATGGCGGTCGCCAACGCCAACCACATGCCCCCTTGGGGCGGCGTGGACATGCTGCTCAGCACCAACCCCATCGCCTGCGCGATTCCCGCGGGCGAGGAACCGCCCTTCCTCCTCGACATGGCCACCACCGAGACTTCCTACGGCAAGGTGAAGGTCTACGCCCAGGAGGGAAGGCCGATGCCCGAGGGCTGGATGATGACCAGGGACGGCGCGCCCCTCACGGACGCCTCGCGCGCCGGGGAAGGGTTTCTGCTGCCCATCGGGGGACACAAGGGCTACGGCCTCAACATGATGATCGGCGCCCTCGCCGGCGTGCTCAACGGGGCGGCTTTCGGCTCGGCCGTCGTGGACTTCAACGAGGATTTCAGGACGCCCACGAACACGGGGCAGGCTTTTCTCGCGGCGCGGCCGGACATTTTTCGGGACATCGACGACTTCAAGGCCGAGATGGACCTCAGGATTCGGGAGATCAGGAACTCCACGCCCATGAAGGGGGGCGGCCCCGTCCGCGTCCCCGGCGAGGGGCTGGCGCGCCGCAAGGAGGAGATGCGCCGCCTCGGCGTCCCCGTCGCTCCGCCCCTGCTCGAACAGCTGCGGACGCTGGCCGGGGAACTGGGCCTCGAGGACAGGCTGGCGGACTGAGCGTCCCCAAGCCCCTCAGCGCGCCTCTCCCCATGACGGGACAGGCGCTCGGGACGCGCGGACGCGCCGCGCCTCCGGCCGGAGAAAAACGGATGGGACGCATATATGCGTCCCCTACGCTGCGGCGATCCGCCTTTCGCCCCGCTTCCCCCTGCGAAAGAGAAAGAGGCCGCCGACGCGCGCCGGCGGAGGGCCTTTCGGCCGGCCCGGGATTCGGGCGCGCGCCCCGCTAATCCTGAAGAATCAGCTCCTCGCAGTAGGGCGCGCGCGTCATATAGACGGGTTCATCCTCCGTGACGAGGATGTGATCCTCGATGCGTACGCCGGCGCCGCCCGGCACGCCCGGCACGAATATGAGCGGCTCGATGGCGAACGTCATCCCCGGAGCGAACTCCACGCTTTCGGCGCCGGGCATCACCTCGCCCACGTAGGGCGGCTCGTTGGGCGATATGCCGCAGCCGTGCCCGATGAACAGCTTGATGAAATTCTCCTCCAGCCCCGCCGAGCGCGCGACTTCGAGGAACTCCGCCGCCGAGTCGTCGTTCGTGCAGCCGGGGCGCATCTTTTCGATGCCCGCCCTGAGCGCCCTGTAGACGGTCGTATAAACCTTCTTCTGCATGGGGTGGGGCGGGCCGCCGGCGACCTTCGCGCGCCCGCAGTCGCCGAAATAGCCGTTCCAGCAGGCGCCGATGTCGATGAATACGATGTCGCCGTTCCGGATGATCTTGTCGGTGGGAAAGCGCGTGGGCGGCGCCATGTGCTCGCCCGAGGCCACGAACGGAGACGCCAGATGCCCGAACTCCCCCCCGTGGGTGAAGAGCGTCTTCATGGCCTCGGCCGCCACGTCGTATTCGCGCGCGCCCGGGACGGCGCAATCGAGCGCCGTCATGGTCACGGCGTCCGCGATCGCGCACGCCTGCTGAAGGCAGGCGACCTCGTCCGGCGTCTTCCGTATCCGGCTCATATACATGAACCGCTCCCCGTCCGTGAACGAGGCCTCGGGAAAGTATTTCTCGATCATCGCCCGCTGGGTGAAAGTGTGCCCGTCCAGCCCGATGACGCCGTTCGACACCCCCCAGTCGTCGAAGCGCCTCTTGATGTCCTCGCGCACCGTGTGCTCCACGAGACCGGGCTCCTCCAGG
This sequence comes from bacterium, assembly GCA_965242545.1. GTDB lineage: Bacteria > UBA8248 > UBA8248 > UBA8248 > UBA8248 > Bin107. The sequence goes on along the minus strand of OZ251456.1, from coordinate 1,176,902 downwards.
ATGCCGATGGGGACGTAATCCTCGATCCAGGGCATGCACTCCTCGATGCGGTGCGCCTCGCCGCTCGAGGCCAGCAGGGTCGGACTCCCCTCCTGCCGGAGCAGTACGCCGTAGGTGGTGGAGGATCGGTATTGAATCATGATGACGCGCGCGCTGGTGAGGTAGCGCACGTTCTCGTCCTTCCACAGGATGAGGGCGTCGATGCCCTGCTCCCTCATCGCCGCCTGGGTTTTCTCGACGCGCTCCCTGCGCATCCGGTCCATGTCGATTCGATGCTCCCAGTCCACCATCATGGAGCCGCGCGCCCAGGTGGGATACTCCATCATCGCGTCTTCCTCCTCGGGAAAATTCCTGGAAGATCAAAGGCTTGTCATACGAAAATGCCGGGTCGACCAAGAGCCGGCCCATGACGATTCGGGCGGATTCGCGCATCGGAAAATCTTCCAGGCGACGCTAGCACCCGCATGGCGGCGTGTCAAGAAAACGCCGGCGGGCGCAGCGTCGGGAGCGGATCGAGCGCGGGCGCGAACCCGGAATCCGACTCATGGCCCCGCTTGATTCGGCGGCGAAAAGCAGTAGAATGGAGCAAAGCGAAATCACCGCCCCGCGCGCGCTCCGAAGCCGGGCCTGTGGAGAAGCGCCGCCTCCGGGCGCTCGGGCCCGGGACGGCGCAGCCGCTCCACCTTGGCGGGACGCGCGGGCGCATCGCCTCAACGTTCGTCGAATCGACAGCCAGACGCGGAGAGCCAAAGATGAACTTCATCCTCTACGACGTGAAGGACAAAATCGCCACCATCACCCTGAACCGGCCCGACAAGCTCAACGCCTACAACGAGGAAATGGTCGGGGAGCTTTACGAGACGTGGCAGGAATTCGCCCAGGACGACGCCGCATGGACGGCCATCGTCACCGGCGCCGGGGATCGCTCCTTCTGCTCGGGCCACGATCTGGCCATGATCCTGGAGAGCGACGGCCAATACAAGGATCACGATTCGCCCACGATGTGGTACGGCGAACTCGAGATATACAAGCCCATCATCGCCGCGGTGAACGGCTACGCCTTCGGCGGAGGGTGCTCGCTCGCGCTCTCGTGCGACATCCGCATCGCGTCGGAAAAGGCCACCTTCGGCTATCCGCAGCCCAGATACGGCGCGATGAGCCTGGGCGGACACCAGCGGCTGCCCAAGACCATCCCGCCCGGCATCGCCATGGAGTTCATCCTGACCGGCAGGAACATCCCGGCGGCGGAGGCCGCGCGCTGGGGAATGGTGAACAAGGTGGTTCCCCCCGAGGATCTGATGGACGAGGCGTGCGCCATGGCCCGCCTCATCAATCAGAACGCGCCCCTTTCCGTCCGGCACACGAAAGAGGCGCTGCTCAAGGGAATGAGAACGCCCGACGTGCGCGAGGGCATCAACATGGCCAAGCTCATCAGCTACCGCCTCCAGACCTCCGAGGACACGAAGGAGGGTCTGGCGGCCTTCACGGAGAAGCGCAAACCCGAATGGCGGGGCCGCTGAGCGCGCCGGCCGGCGTCCCTCTCCATCCGCCGGAAGCGGCGCGCGCCCGCGTTTTCGCGCCTCAAGGAGCCGACGAATGAACGATTCTCCCAAAATCGGGCTGGCCTTCATCGGGCTGGGCTGGTGGGGCGCCGCGCTCGCCGACGCCGCCCTGGCTTCCGGGAAAGCGCGGGTGAGCGGCGGCTTCGCCCGCACGCCCTCCTCCCGCGAGGAATTTGTCGCCAAATACGGCGGCAGGAATTTCGGCTCCCTGGAAGAGGCGCTGGCCGACGCGGAAACGGACGCCGTCGTCATCGCCACGGCGAACTCCGCTCACAAGGAGATCGCCATCGCGGCCGCGCGCGCGGGCAAGCACGTTCACCTCGAAAAACCCATGGCGCTCAGCGTCTCCGACGCCAGGGCCATTGAGCGCGCCTGCCGGGACTGCGGCGTGAAGCTCCACATGGGCCAGAATTTCAGGCGCTGGCCGATGTTCCGCAAGGCGAAGGAGATCGTCGAAAGCGGGGACCTGGGGCTGGTGAACTTCACGGTCGCCACCTTTTCAAACAATCACGGCTTCACGGCGGGGCCCGGGAGCATGAGGTGGGACGCCACGGAGAACCCGGGCGGGCCGCTCTACAGCTACACCATCCACCTGGGCGACGTGATGGAGCATCTCTTCGGCGAGGTCGCCGAGGTGAGCGCCCGGTGCGCCAAGGTGGGCGGCCCGAACCCCCAGGAGGACGCCGCCGCCGCCGTCCTGCGCTTCGAGAGCGGACTGCTGGGCGTCGTCTCCGGCAGCTATCTCGCCCCGTTTCACTTCGCCTTCGACATCCAGGGTACGGAGGCGAACCTGAGCCTCACCACGACGGAAAACCCGACCCTCAAGCGGCCGGTGGACATGATGGGCGGGGTGGAGACGGAAACCGTCGCCCTTGATCACGATCTGGTGGAAGGGAGACTGCTCGCCAACCGCGAGCAGTTCGACGATCTGGTCGGCGCCATCCGGGAGGACAGGGATCCGGAAGTCACCGGCCGCCACGGCGTTCGCGCGCTCGCCGTCATGCGGGCGATTCTGAAAAGCAGCGCCGAGAAGCGGACGGTGACGATAGAGGAGATTCTGTCGACGGACTGAGCCGCCCTCTCGCCCCCGGCGGCCGATTTGCCTATAATGCCCCGCCGAACCGCCCGCTTCGCATCAGGGGAGCGTTCCGCCCCGGGAGCAGCGCGAATGGGCAGGCGCCGCGACACGCCGGACTTCATCCGCTCCAACGGGTTGCCCTCGCTGAAATACCGCCCCTCGCCGCAGGAGCGCGAACTATCGAGGAGGCTCATCGCGTCCACGCGGGCGAGCGAGCGCGAAGCCCTGGGCCAGAAGCTGCTCGACAGCGTCTGCCGCGCCATGAAAATCCCGCCGGCGCGCCTGCGCGTTCTCGACAACCGACAGCCCCACAAACTGCGCGGCGGAAAACTCGCCTACAAGGAATACGGCGTCTATTACTTCGAGAACGGGACGATCGGAATCGCCAACCTCACGGCCGTCCGGGAGCAGGTCGTGGCCGGCAAGACGTTTTTCGACACCCTCGTCCACGAGCTCATGCACCACGTCGACAGAAAACTGCTCGGCATCTCCTCCACCCCCCACAGCCCGGGCTTCTACGCCCGCATCGACGACCTCAAGGCCAGACTCGCGCGCGCGAAGGGCCGGGAGCGGCCGGCGGCGAAGCGCGCCGCCTGGGAGCGGCCCGAGAACCTGAAGGCCGCGCTCGAGACGGCAGCCTCCGACGCGCGGCGGAGAAGCGGGAGCGCGGCAGGCGAAAAGAGGAAGCCGGCGCTTCCCGAGGCGCGGGAAAGCAGCCCCCGAAGCCGGGACGACGCCGAAGAGGCGAGGCCGCAACTGACGTTCGACTTCCGATAAGGGGCGCTCCCTCCGGGCGCAAGGGTCGGACGCGCGCGGTTCCTGGCGGAAAAGATGCGATGCGTCCGGCGGCGAAACACCGCGGATTCCGGGCTTGTATTTCCTGCGGCGATTGGGTAAAGAATAAGAGAATCGACAATCATTCCCGCAGTCCCGCGCATCTTCCGGAGGAGCATCCTCATCATGCGACCGGCCAACGATCTCGTCCACAAACCCTGGGGGCCGATGGCGGGCTTCTGGTCCTGGCAATACCTGAACATCCTGAAGACCCTCAAACTCGTGACGAGCAAGCGGGTCAAGAACTTTTACGAGAAATTTCCGGACGTTCTGCCCCCCGGCAGCTCTTTTCCGGATTTCGAGCTGAGGGACATTCACGGCGCGCGCCGCCGCATGGGGGACTACCTGGGGAAGAAATACGTGGTGATCACCACGGGCGCTATCACGTGACCGCCCTACAGGCGGCAGGTGCCGTTTTACGAGGAACTGCAGGAGAAATACGCAGAGCGCGACGTGGTCGTCTTCAACCTCTACGTGCGGGAGCCTCACGCGGGCGAGCGCGGGTTCCCGAGCGTCAGAAACCACGAATCCTACGAGCACAAGCTGGGCTACGCCAGGGAGCTGGCCGAGGTCAAGAACATGAAGACCGGCATCCTGGTCGATGAGATGGATCAGAAGGTTCACGCCATGCTCGGAGACCTCCCGAACACCATCTGGCTCATCGGCAAGGACGGCAAGGTGGCCTACAAGTGCAGCTGGTCGAACGCCGAGCACGTGGACGAATACCTGGCGCGCATGGTGAACGAGGACCCCGCCTTCGAGGGGATGCCGGAAATAGCGCACACCATCTTCACCGCCCGCGCCGGAACGGCCATCTAGCGAGGCGAATCGCCGAAAGACGCTCTTCGTCCCCGGGAGGGGGGCGTCTCTCGCCCCCATCACCCACGAAGGAGTAGCCGCGCATGGACGCGCCCGCCATCATCGCAGAACGCCTGGAAGCCTACGGCATGAGGCTCCGCGAAGTCATGGAGGACGTGAGCGACGCGGACCTCATGGTTCAGCCGGGTCCGAACGACAACCCCATGGGCTGGCTCGTCTGGCACATGACGCGCTTCGAGGACAGGACGTTCGCCTTCATCGCCGACGCCCCGCAGTTCTGGCTGGAGGCGAAATGGCACGAGCGCTTCGACATGGCGGCGGAGGCCGAACGCGACGGCATGGGCGACACGCTGGATCAGGTCCTCGCGCTCAAGGTGAGCAAGGACGCCCTGATGGGCTATTTCGAGATGACGCGCGAGAGGACGCTCGCCTGCCTCGCCGAGCTCCGCGGGGCGGACCTCAGTGAGGAAAAAGACGATTTCGCAGGCCCCGGGCGCGTCAAGATCGGCCTCGCGCTGGGGCGGTATCTGGGCGATCACATCTCGCACGTCGGCCAGATCTGCTATCTGAGGGGCCACATCGCGGGCTGGGGGCGGTATCCCAGATAGGAATTCAGTCGAGCGCTCCCAGAATCCGGATCGCGCGCCTCACGTCCTCCTCCTCCACTTCGTCGGGCACACGGAAGAGCGGCCTGGTGACGCCCATCTCCCGAAGGGCGGCCAGCATCTCCGCGCATCTCGATTTGGGGCCGCAAATGCTGAGCTCATCCGCCAGGGCGTCCGGAATCGCCTCCCCCGCCGCCTTGCGTCCCCCCTTCCTCCAGGCCGCCCGAATCCTGTCCGCGTCCTCGCCGTAGCCCCACCGCGAGAGCTGGGCGTGGTAGTAGTCGCCCATCGCGCCGATGTAGAAGCCGAGCTCCGGCTTCACGAGGGCGCGCGCGCGCGACAGGTCGTCAAAGGGCGCCGCGTAGACGAAGGGCGCCACGTCGATTTCGGACGCCCGTCTGCCCGCCGCCGCCGCGCCCTCCTCCAGGAATTCGAGCGCGTCCCTCGTCCTCGAAAACGGAACGCAGAAGGGAATCCAGCCGTCGGCGACCTCCCCCGTCAGCCTCGTGTAGTTCGGGCCGTTCGCGCCCAGGTAGATGGGCAGCCGCTCCTGAACCGGCCCGCGCCTCAGCTTGAAGCCGCTCATGCGATAGACCTCGCCGTCGATCTCCACCCGCTCCCCCCGGAACGCTCCCCGCAGGGCCGCCACCATCTCCCGGGAGCGCCTGAGCGGGCTGCCGAACGGAACGCCGTGCCAGTTTTCGATCACCGCCCGACCGCTCGATCCGAGTCCCAGCCGGAAGCGGCCGCCGCTCAGAACGTCGAGCTCCGCCGCCGTCTGCGCCATGAGTCCCGGGCTTCTGCCATAAACGTTGAACACCGCCGAGCCGAGTTTGATTTCGCCCGCCGCCTGCGCCGCCATGGCGATGAGAACGCTTCCGTCACGCACCCAGGTTTCGGGAAACCACAGGGAGTCGATCCCCGAATCCTCACACCACCGCGCGAACCGGGGAACGTCCCGCGCGTCGATGCTCTCCTGATGCCACAGAACGACCCCCTTCCCCGCCATGAATCACGCCCCCCTCTCCGTTTTCGATTCCCGGAAGTTTCCCGCTTGACACGCGGAAGCATCTTCCCCTATAAACACCCATCGTGAGAATTATCAGATATTTGGCGAGCATCATACGCTCCGAAAACAAAGAAGACGACCCCGAGAGCCAGGCTCCCCCCAAGGTGCAGGAAGCCGCGTCCCCGCCGTCGGAAAACCACTCCGGCCGGCGCAACGGCGCATCCGCCCCCGGCAAGCCCGCTCATGGCGAATCTCATCAGCAAAAAGCCGTCCGGAACTCCGGGAAGCCGCGCCGCCGGCGCAGGCGTCCCCGGAAAAACCAAGAACATGGAGAATCCTTGACCAGTCCAGGCACAGCAGTCGCGGAACCGAGAAAGCAGGAATCGAACGGCCGGAAAAACGGCGCCCAGCCCCCCGATGACCGGAAGAAAAGAAGGCGCCGGAAGAGGAAGCCGGCCGCCCCGGGAGCGAAGCCGGCGCGTCGCCAGGCGCCCCCAAAAGCCGATGACGCCCCCTACAACGGCGTCACCTACCGGAAGGAGGCGGACGATCTGGGACTGGGCGACTTCGACGTCAGCGAGGCGCCGGATGGATTCCGGGAGCTCGGACTCATGCCCGAGCTGCTCCGGGGCGTTCACGCCATGGGATTCGGCGCGCCCACGCCCATTCAGAGAGAGGTGATTCCCCTCGCTCGCGAGGGCGGGGACGTCATCGGCTGCGCGCAGACGGGGACGGGAAAAACGGCCTCCTTCGCCCTGCCCGCGCTCGAGCGTCTGCAAGGCGGATCGGGCACCCGGTGCCTCGTGCTCACCCCCACGCGGGAGCTCGCCATTCAGGTCTCCGAGCAGTTCCACCAGCTCGGCCGGCACCTGAAGACCTCGTGCGCCGTCATCTACGGCGGGGTGGACTACGATCCGCAGTTCAAGGTTTTTCGGGACAACGTGGACGTCATCGTGGCGACGCCGGGCAGGCTGCTCGATCACCTGAACCGCAAATCCGTCCATTTCAGGAACCTGGAAATCCTCATCATCGACGAGGCCGACCGGATGCTGGACATGGGCTTCGCCGAGGAGATCACCGACATTCTCGGGCGGCTGCCCAAAAAGCGGCAGACCATGCTCTTCTCCGCCACCATGCCCCCCAAGATTCAGGACCTGGCGAACCGCGCGGTGAACGACCCGGCGCAGATCAACATCTCGCCTCCCTCGACGCCGGCGGAGGGCATTCACCACGGCGTCTATCCCATCAGCGCGGGGAACAAGCCCCGCGGCGTGCTGAACATCATCGGAAAATACGAGGTGAGGAGCGCCCTCATCTTCACGCGCACCAAGGCGGGCGCCGACCAGCTGTGCGACCTGCTGGAGCGCGAGAAAATCTCCGTCGCCAGGATTCACTCCGACAGGAGCCAGCGGCAGCGGGAGAAGGCGCTCTCGGGGTTCCGGGAGGGAAAGCACCGCGTGCTCGTGGCGACGGACATCGTATCTCGCGGCATCGACGTGACGGGCATCTCGCACGTCATCAACTACGACGCGCCGGAATACCCCGAGGACTACGTGCACCGCGCGGGCAGAACGGCGCGGGCGGGCCGCATCGGCTACGCCATGACGCTCATGTCGCCCGGCGAAATCACGCTCGTCAAGAACATCGAGCGCTTCATCGGCAAGGCGCTCCCCCGGGTCGGCATTCAGGGCTTCACGGACGACGTTCACCAGCAAAGCCTCGAGGACGAACCCAAGCCCCTCATCAACCAGCCGACCGTCGCACGCTATGAGCGGCTTCGCAAGATGCCGCGCCGCACCGGCCTCTCGCTTCGCTAGCGCGGACGCCGGCGCCCGCCCGCCCGGAAAAAGAACGGCGGGAGGGCGTCCGGCGAGACGGCTTCCGAATCCCCAGGGACCCGGCTTCCCTCTCATTGACGCGCCCCCGGGCGCGTTTTTCGGACTTCGGCGCGAAAAATGCGGATTTCGCCCTTCATTCCCGCCCTCCCTGTTGACCCCTTCGCGGAGGCGGGTTAGAGTGTCTCTATTCCATTTTCGTTCGCGTTGCGTTGGCGGCCCAACGGTTTGATACTGACATGAGAAGCAGAGGATATCGGCCCGGCGAATTCAATTCCAAGAGGACTCCCGAATGCAGAAATCTGATCTCGTAGAAAAAATCGCCGATGAGGCGGGCATCTCGAAAGCCGCCGCGGACAGGGCGCTCAAGTCCCTGCTTGACTCCGTCACCCGCGCGCTGAAGAAGGGGGATCGCGTGTCCCTCGTCGGCTTCGGCACGTTCTCCGTCTCGAAGCGCGGCGCGCGCACGGGCCGAAACCCGAGAACGGGCGAAACCATCAAGATCAAGGCGAGCAAGGCGCCCAAGTTCGCCCCGGGCAAGACCCTCAAGGACGCGGTGAACCGGAAGCGAGGCCGGTAAGGACGCGCATCAGGCGGCCGACGCCCCGTTTTTGAAGAAAAAAAGACTGAAGGAAGCTTACGCTCCGGAGCCGCCCCGGCCGAGAAAGCGCCGGAGCGCGGCGAGGAAGCGCTCGTTTTCGGGTCCGAGTCCGACGGTGACGCGAATCCACCCGGGGCAGCCGAAGGCGCCGCCGGCGCGAACGATGACGCCCTCGCGCGCCAGCGCCTCGGAGGCGGCGTCCCCGTCGCCCACGCGCGCGAAAACGAAATTCGCCTGGCTCCTGAGATGCTCGACCCCCATCTCGTCGAAGGCCCGGTAGAGCGCCTCCCTGCCCTCCCGCGCCAGCGCGACGGCGCGCTCCCTGTAGTCGTCATCCTCCAGCGCGGCCAGGGCCGCCGCCTGCGCGAGCCGGTTCACGTTGAAGGGTTCGCGGACGCGGTTCATGTATTCGACCACCCCGCTCCGGCCCACGCCGAACCCCACGCGCAGACCCGCCAGTCCGTAGATCTTGGAAAACGAGCGCAGCGCGACGATCGGAAAGCGATCTATCAGGGCCATGCTGTCGGGAAAGGCCGGATCGTCCGCGAAGTCGCCGTAGGCCTCATCCAGCAGCGTCAGAACGCCCCCGGGCAGTCTCGCCAGAAAGGAAACCAGCTCGTCCCCGGGCAGTATCGCGCCCGTGGGGTTGTTCGGCGAACACAAAAAGACGATCTTCGTCCGTTTGGAAATTCTGGAGAGAACGTCCTCCAGGTCTATCCTCATGTCCCGCAGGGGCGAGAAGACGACGCGCGCGCCCATCACCCGGCTCATGTGCGCGTAGGGGCTGAAGGTGGGCCGGGGGATGACGACCTCCTCCCCCTCGTTCAGAAGCGTCCTGCTCAAAACGGAGAGAACGTCGTCTCCCCCGTTTCCCACGAAAATTCGCGAGGGCGAGACGCCCAGCTTCCGCGCCAGGCGCGCGGCGAGCGCCTTCGCCCCGCCGTCGGGATAGCGGTGCAGGCCCTCGAGCGCGCCCCGAATCGCCTCCATCGCGCCCGGCGCGGGACCGAGCGCGTTCTCGTTGCTGGCGAGCTTGACGACCTCGCTCAGCCCGTATTCGGCGGCCACGTCCTCGATGGCGCGGCCCGGAACGTAGGCCTCGAGCGAGGAGACGCCTTTTCGCAGCAGAGGCTCCACGTCGAAGCCCCCGCCCCCTTTCTCCGTCATCGCTGAGAACCTCCAGAACGGCGAACGTCCGCGGCCCGGCCGGCGAGAAGGCGGACGGCCGCTCCTTATCAAAAAAGCCGGAGATTGTCACGCGCCCCATGGAGGCGCGAACGCATGCGTTGCCTTCGGGCGGCGGGACGGGCTAGAATGCGGCGAGTTGTCCACGAAGCGGAGATTCGTCTTGAGCGACCCGAAGCTGGACGCCAAACTGAAAAGCCTCGAGCGCATTTTAAGGGAGATGGGGAGCGTCCTCGTCGCGTTCTCGGCGGGGGTGGACAGCGCCTTTCTCTCCGAGGCGGCGCATCGCGCGCTGGGAGATCGGGCGATCGCCGTCACGGGCCGCTCCGTCACCCTCGCCGCCTCCGAACTCGAGGAATCCATCGCCCTCGCCGCGCGAATCGGCATCCGCCACCGCATCGTGGATACCGACGAAATCGCGGACGAATCCTTTGGCAACAACCCGCCGAACCGCTGCTACTTCTGCAAGAACGAGCTCTATTCGATACTGCGCCGCGTGGCCGCCGAGGAGGGGATGGCCGTCGTCGCGGACGGCTCGAACGCCGATGACGTCGGCGATCACCGCCCCGGAATGCGGGCGGCGCGGGAGCTGGGCGTGAGAAGCCCGCTCATGGAGGCGAGCATGACGAAGGCGGACATTCGCGCCCTCTCCAAAGCCTTCGGCCTCCCCACCTGGGACAAGCCGGCGCAGGCCTGCCTGTCGAGCCGCTTTCCCTACGGAGACCGCATCACGCCGGAGAAAATCGCCCAGGTCGAAAAGGCGGAAAGCCTCCTGCGGGGGCTGGGCTTCCGGCAGCTGAGGGTGCGCCACCACGGCGCGGTCGCCAGAATCGAGGCGCCGAAAGAGGAAGTGCCGCGCTTCGTCGAGGAGGACGTTTCCCGGCGGGTGATCGCCGGCGTCAAGGAGGCCGGCTTCACCTACGTGACCATCGATCTGGAAGGCTTCCGCTCGGGCAGCATGAACGAAGTCCTCGAAGCCGCGCGCGCCTCCGATCTGCCCCTCCTCCCGTGAACCCCGACGCCCTCCTCGATCTCCTGGAGCGGGTGAAGGCGGGCAGGCTCGCCCCGGAGGCCGCCGCCGGGCGGCTTCGGGACCTGCCGTTCGAGGATTTGGGCCACGCGCGGGTGGATCACCACCGCGCCCTGAGAAACGGGTTTCCCGAAGTCATCTTCGGCGCCGGAAAAACCGCGCGGCAGGTCGTCGAAATCGCCGGGAGCCTGGCGGCGCGGGATCAGACGGCGCTGGTCACGCGCGCCAGCGCGGAGCAGGCCGCCGCCCTGCTCGAACTTTCTCCCCGCGCGCGGCATCACGAAACGGCGCGCATCGTCGAAATCCCTCCGAAGAACCCTCCCAAGCCCGTCGGCGAGGTCGCCATCGTCTGCGCGGGCACTTCGGACCTTCCCGTGGCCGAGGAGGCGGCGGTAACCGCGCGCGCCCTCGGCTCCGGGGTGACGCGCGTCTACGACGCGGGCGTGGCGGGCCTGCACCGCCTGCTGGCGGAGGTCGAGACCCTGCGCCGCGCCAACGCCGTCGTCGCCGTGGCGGGCATGGAGGGCGCGCTTCCCTCGGTGGTCGCCGGGCTGGTGGCGCGTCCCGTCATCGCCGCGCCCACCTCGGTGGGCTACGGCGCCAGCCTGGGCGGGCTGACGGCGCTGTTCGCCATGCTGAACTCGTGCGCCTCCGGCCTCAGCGTGGTGAACATCGACAACGGCTTCGGCGCGGGATGCCAGGCGCACCTCATCAACAAGGGGGCGGCCGGCGCGTGAAGACGATCTGGTTCGACTGCTTCGCGGGCGCGGCGGGCGACATGCTCCTGGGCGCCCTGCTCGACGCGGGCCTCGATTTCGCGGCGCTCGAGGCCGAACTGGCGAAACTGGGGCTGGAGGGCTATTCGCTCTCGGTCGCGTCCGTCGTGAAGGGGGGCGTCTCGGCGCGAAAATTCAGCGTGAACGTCCGCGAAGAAACGCCCCGGCGCGGCGCGGACCGCGAGGGCCAAGACGCCGGGAAGCCGCACGGCCGCTCCTTCTCGCGCATTCGGGAGATGATCGAAAGCGCGGATATTCCTGAAATTCCAAAGCGCCGCGCCGTCTCCGCGTTCCACCGCCTGGGCGTCGTGGAAGCCGGAATCCACGACACGACCCTCGAGGCGGCGCATTTCCACGAAGTCGGCGCGATCGACTCCATCATCGACGTCACGGGCTATTTTCTGGGTCTCCACCTGCTGGGCGTCGAGCGGGTGGCGGCCTCTCCGCTTCCGGCGGGGCGCGGGTGGGTGGAATGCGCCCACGGACGGATGCCGCTTCCCGCGCCCGCGACGGCGAAGCTGCTCGAAGGCGTCCCCGTCTCGGACAACGGGCTGGAGGGCGAAGTCCTCACGCCCACGGGCGCGTTGCTCCTGAGCGAGAGCGCGGAATTTTTCGGTCCCATGCCGGACATGACGATCGCGCGGGTGGGCCATGGGGCGGGCGACAAGGATTTCGGGGACGCCCCCAACGTCGTCCGCGCCTTTCTGGGGGAATCGGATCCCTCCGGCGACGACGTCGAGGCCGGAAAGCCCGCGGCGACCATCGCCGTCCTCGAGGCCAACGTGGACGACATGAGCCCCGAGCTGTTTCCCCACGTCATCGAAGGCGCGCTGAAGGCGGGCGCGCTCGACGCCTTCTCCATCCCCGTCACGGGCAAGAAGGGGCGGCCCGCCCAGCTGCTCACCATCCTGGCGCCGCTCTCGAGGCAGGAGGCGCTCACCCGGTTCCTGTTCCGGGAAACCTCGACCCTGGGCGTTCGCCGGCGGACGGCGCGGCGGGCGGTGGCCGGACGCGAATGGGTGGAGGTCGAGCTCCCCTGGGGCCGCGCGCGCGTCAAGAAGGCGACCTACGAGGGCGAGGTCGTGAATCTCGCGCCCGAATACGAGGACTGCAGGCGGCTGGCGGAGGCGGGCGGAATTCCTCTCAAGCGGGTGATGGAGGCCGCCGCCGCGCGCGCCCGGGAGGCCCAGGAGGGCGAGGCGTGAAGCTGCGCGTCATGCTGTTCGCCGATTTCGCGGCGAAAATGCCGCCCGAGCAGGACATGAACGGCGCGGCGGAAATCGCCATGCCCGAGGGCGCCACGGTGGGCGACGTGCTGGATCGCTTCGACATTCCCCACGAAACGGCCTACACCATCCTGCTTGACGGGCGGCACGCGAAAAAATCCGTCCCCATCCCCGAGGGGGCCGAGCTCTGCGTGTTCCCGCCCATCGTGGGGGGATGAGGAGAGGAAAAGCTCGACGCGATCATCGAGACACTGAAAACGGAAGAAGACAGAGACGGCCACTTGCTGCTTGCGGAAAAGGAAGGCCGGGACTTCCACGACGTCGCAAAGAAAATCGTGGCGCGTTCGAGGCGTCGCTTCAACGACCCGTCCGTGGGCAAAAAGGCGGTCGGCGTCTGATGATGGAGAATGTCCGGCGGAGCGTCTGTCGGGCGTTCGCCGCGGCGTTTCGACAATCCTCCCCTTCTCGGCGCTTCAACGCCTCGAACGGGGCGCATTTTCCCGCATTTATGAATGATCCGCCGCTTCGTGGGCGAACCGGGAAAATCACCCCTCCCCGTCCTTCTCCCGCCTCGTCACCATGATGGTGACGTCGCCCTCGTGAATCGCCTCGGCCCTCTGGTTGAGAAGGCGGAGGGCGAGCGTCACCAGCCCCTGCCCCTTGCTGGAGACGCGCCTGGACTTGACGACCACCTCGCCGTGAATCGTGTCGCCGAAGCGAATCGGCCCCCGGAAGCGCCACTCCAGCCCCAGAAACGCCTCGACCGTCCCCTCGATGACGCCGAGCCGGGTCACCAGTCCGATGAGAAAGGAAAGCCCGAGCAGCCCGTGCGCCACCCGCTCCCCGAAAGGGGTTTCGGCGGCGCCCTCCGCGTCGGTGTGCAGGTAGGTGTAGTCCCCCGTCAGGGCGGAGAAGGCGCTGACGTCGGACTCCCCTACCGTGCGCGCGGCCGTCCTCCACGACCTGCCCTCCTCGAATTCCTCGTAATACAAGCCGCTCGCCACGTATTCCAAGACGGGAAACTCCTCAGCGCAAAAGAAAGCGGAAGGTGATTGCGCCCCACTGCTCGCCCGCGCCGGCGCCCGGCGGAAGCGGACTGAACCGCCAGCGCTTCAGGTTCTTCGACGCCAGTCCCTCCAGGTAGGCGCTCGCCTTCTTGATCGGCACGACGCGGCCGACGGTGCCGTCGGGCAAGACCCAGAATTTCAGAATGATCTCCGTCGTATCCTCCAGCCCCTCGGGTCGGGGCGGCTTGGGCCGAAACACGATTCTCCGCCTGGCGGCGGGGCCGCCGATGACGGCGCCTCGCCTCGTCCTGGAGGCGCGGGACAATTCAGCCAGCATCTTCCGATCCGCCCCGTCGTCCGGGAGCGGCGCCTTGCTTCTTCCCTCCATCAAGCCTTTCGATTCCGCCGGCGCGCCCATCGACAGGGCGATTTCTCCGAGGCCGCCGCTCGCTTCGGGAGGCTCCGCGAGGGCCGCCGCTCCGGGCGCGAGAGCGGGCGCGGGCAAATCGACCGCCGGAGGCTCCGGCAGCGGCCGGCTCTCGGGCAGCGCGGCCGGGCCGGACGCCTTGAATTCCGGCTTCACGGCCAGATTCAGGCTGCGCTCGGCCGCCGTTTTCCCCCGGAGCAGCCCGCTCAAATCCAGAGGCTCCGGCAGGGGAACCTCGGGCAGGGGCTTCGGCCGCAGGGCTTCGGGGATGGGAACGTCCCGGCGCACGAGCGCGACCTCCACGCCGTCGGGCTGCCCGGCGCGCACCGGCGACAGCGGCACGGCGGGACTGAACAGAACCAGGCCCACGTGAATAACGATGGAAACCAACAGCGTCAGAACGAGTGAAAAGCTCATGTCCCCGCGCCGGCCTCCCCTCGGCTATCTCGTCTTTTTCTCTTCCACCCGCCGGGCGGGCGCCGTCGCAATCGACATGCGCAGCGCCCCCGCCTGCTTGGCGATATCCATCACCCGCACCACCAAGCCGTGCGGCACGCCCCTGTCCGCCCGGATGATGATAATGCCCTCCGGCTGGACTTTCAGTTCCTCTATCAGGCGGCCCCAGAGCGCGGAGAGGGGCACCCGGTCGTTGTTCAGGAAAACCCTTTGGTCGCGCGCGATGATGAGAATCAAATCCTTGCGCACGGGGTGCTCCTGCGTGACCGTCCTCGGCAGCTCCACCTTCACGCCCGGCTGGAGAACGAACGAGGAGCTCAGAACGAAGAACAGGAGGAGCAGGAAGATGATGTCGATCATGGCGGTCATGCCGGGCTCGGCCCGCACCCGCCTGAGCTGCCGGAACTTCATCGCCCGCTCACCGCTTCAGCGTCTCGACGACCCGGTAGGAGTGCTTCTCCACCTCCACGATGAGGCGATCCGCCTTGTTGGTGAAATAATTGTAGAAAATGAGGGTGGGGATGGCGATGACGAGGCCGGTCGCCGTGGTGATGAGCGCCTCGCTGATGCCCCCCGCGAGCTGGCTGGGGTGGGCGATCCCCTTCTCGCTGATGGTGGCGAAGACGCGAATCATGCCGAACACCGTGCCCGTGAGGCCCAGCAGCGGCGAGATGGCGGCAATGGTGCCCAGGGCGCCCAGATTCCTGTCGAGCGTGGCGGTCTCCTGCCTGCCCGCGTCCTCCACGATGGAGCGAAGCTCCTCGCGCTCCCTGTCGTGGTTCGCTATCGTCACGAGCAGAATCCTCCCCATCACGGAAGGATAGCGCCGGCAAAGCGTCATGGCGTCGGCAACCTGGCTCTCCGCGAGCAGGTCCCTGACCTGCCGGAGGATATCGGCCTGAATGATCTTCCGGGCGCGCAGGTTCAGCGACCGCTCCAGGATGATGGCCAGCGCCAGAACGGAGCAAACGCCCAGCGGGATCATCAGCACCCCGCCTCTCGCCAGAAATTCAAACATCAGTCCGCGCCTTTGAATGAACGGGAATGCGTCGGGCGCGATTATACATGACGCGCGCCGGGCATATCGCGGCCGCTTTTCATCTTCACCGCCGCGCGCCGCCTTTCGCCCGCTCCCTGATTCGCTTCGCGGCGATTCGCGCCCTTCGCCGAAGCGCGGCGTCGCTCACCACTTTCGCCATCTTCTCATAGACCCGAAGGGCGATGGCGCGCCTGCCCGCCTTTTCATAGAGCTCGCCCGCGCGCTCGAACGCGCGCGCCACCCATATCTTCTGATCGGGATACAGATAGGTCAACTTCAAATACTCGGCCGCCGCTCTCGAGTCTCCGCGATCGAGCAGCATCCGCGCGCGGGCGAAGAATGCCTCCGCCGCCACCTCCGGCGCCCCGAACTCGACCGCCACGTCCAGGGCGCGCCTGGCGTCGGCGGACTTCTTCCGCTTCAGATAAGCCCCGGCCGCCAGGAGCGCGGCCCGACCGCGCGAATCGGGGCCCGATTCATCTTCCATGACTTTCTCCAGGTGGGAGAGCGCCGCGTCGTCCTCGCCCAGGCGAACCAGGCAGCGGCCCAGCGTCAGCCGGGCGAGCATTTCATAGTCATGGCCCGGATGCGCCTCCAGAAACTCCTCAAGCCTTCGCCTCGCCTCCGCGCAGCGGCCGATGCCGGCCAGGGTCTCGCCGATGCCGAAAAGCCCGTCGGCGCGAAAAGCGCCTCCCGGATACCGGCTCAGCAGAATCTCGTACGAATCAAGGGCCTTGTCGATGGCTTTTCGGCCGCGGTGGACGCCCGCGATTCGCAGAAGGGCGTGAGCGGCCAGATCGTCGCCCGGGTAGCGGGCGACGACGTCCCGATACGCCCTCAGCGCCTCTTCTCCGTCGCCCCGCGTGAGAAAAACCTCGCCGATCTGAAAGGCCAGGGAAATGCTCAGGCCGCTCTCCGGGTAGCGGTCGATATATTCGCGCGCCCCCGAGAGGAAGCTCGCGTAATCGCCGAGCCGAAGATGGGTGAGCAGCCGGCCATAGACGGCTTCCGAGAACTTCGGATGGGAGGGATGCCGGTTCATCATCAGCCGGTAGAGGCGGTTGGCCTCCCTGTAGCGCCCTTCGTTATAGGAGGAATCCGCCATGCGCAGATAGGCGTCGCCCGCCAGGGGGGAATTTTTGTGGGACTGGAGGAAATTCAGAAGCTTCTCGCGCGCCCGGGCGTATCGGCCCCTGCGGAACGGAATCAGCGCCAGGGCGTATTTCGCTTCCGGCGCGGCCCTGCTTTCGGGGTAGCGCTTCAGAAAGGCTTGAAAACTCTTCTTCGCCGCATCGAAACGGCCCCGCCTGAACAGCAATTTCGCCTTCTGGCGGAGCGCCTCCCGGGCGACGCCGCTTCCCCTGTATTTTTTCTCCACCCGCTCGAAAGACCGCAAGGCGCCGTCATAGTCCCTGAGGTTGAAGCGGGCCTCTCCCGCCCGGGCGAGGGCCTCCGCCGCCAGGGCGCCGCCCGGCTCATGCCCGAAAACGCGGTCGAAGGCGCGCGCCGCCGCCTTCCAGTTCTTTTTCCTGTATTGAATCCAGGCGAGCCCGCCCAGGGCGCGGTAGAATTCGGGCGCGTTTTTCGGAACCGCCCGAAACGCGCGCGCCGCCTCATCGAGCGCTCCCAACTCGAAGGCCGCCTCCCCATACCACAGCGCCGCCAGTCCGTCTCCGGAAACCCCGCCCTTCCCGCCCGGCAGGAAGGCCCAATGCCTGAGCACCTCCCGGGCGCCGCCGAAATCCCTGAGCCGGAACGCGGCGAAAGCCGTCGCCATCGCCGCGGAGCGAGCCGCGTCCCGCTCCGCCGGGCGAAGCGTGGAAACCGACGGACGCTCGGCGCCCAGGCGCAGGACGCCGTAGGCGCGCTTCGCCTCCCCGAGATGGTATCGGGCGAGGCCCTCCACGATTCTCGCGACGCGGTAGATTCTGCCGAGCGGAAACTCGTCGCTCACCCTCCCCGCCAGCCTCGACGCCTCCTCATACGCCCCCAGCCGAAACACCTTCCAGGCCAACTGAAGACGCAGGTCGCCGACGATCGTTTCCCGGCGATGGACGCGAGAGAATTCCTCCAGGCGAGACTGCAATTCTTTCAGTTTTTCACGAGATTTGCCGATGGACTCGATTTCGGCGGCCAGCGAGGCCGCCCGGACGGAAGTCTCCAGCGGATGCCCCGGGCGGCGAGCGAAAAGCGAAAAGACGCGCTTCGCGCCCTCGATTCGGCCGGAAAGCAGCCGCGCCCAGCCCAGGCAGTGAAGCGCTTCTCCCAAAAGCCCCTCCCCGCGCCCGTCCCCCTTCGGCGCGAGCGCCTCGGCCGCCGCGCAGCGCTTTTCCGCCCGGGCGTAGTTCCCTCTTTTCAGATGAAAATGCCCGAGCGCGACGGTCGCCCGAAGCGCCAGCCGCCCCCGGGCGTCCGCGATCGCCGTCCAAGCGTCGATCGCCTCGTCAACGGAACCCGCCCGCGCCTGCGCCCAGGCCTTGAGAAAAACGGCCTCCTCGCGGGCGAACTTTCCCCGGGGCCAGGACTGCCCCTCCAGCAGGCCGAGACATCCCCGATAATCGCGCGCCTCGCAGCGCGCTTCCGCCAGGGCGTATCTCGCCGCCGCGGCGTAGCGAAAACCCTCATCGCCCGGCGGCAGCCGCAGCAGGCGCCGCCTCCGCTCCCTCGCCTCCTCAGCCCTTCTCAGGCGCAGGAGCGCCTCCCCCGCCCAGAAAAGCGCCGCCGCGCGCCAGAAGGGACGCTTCGCGCTCTTCGCCAACCCCTCGAAAAAGGCGAGCGCCTCCACGGGCGCGCCCTTTTGCAGGTAGGCGAGCGCCACGGCGAAACGCTCGCTCTCGTCAATGAAGCTGCTCGACAGGCCTGCGAGGAATTGCGAGAAGCCCGGGGCCGGCTTTTTCTCCGGCGGAACCGGCCGCGGAGGCAGGCGAACGGGCGGAATTTCCGGCTCCGCGAAAACGGCGGGGAGGCGAACGCCGAGCCGCCCCGGGGGCGCGGGGCGCACGCGGGAAGCGATGAGGCGCTCCATGCTGGGAGATTCCACCACGACCTCGGGCAGGGAAATGCCCAGCTGTCCCGCCCCGGCCGCGCTCCCGAAACAGCTCCAGAACGCGGCCAGCGCGCCCGGGAGAAGCCCACGCCGCAAATCGCGCGCGAGAAATCGCATCATCCCCCCTTCTTTCATCACCGGAGCATCGGGACGCGGCTTTTCATTTTGAGCTCGCGCTCCCTGACCGCGGCCAGATAGGATTCGAGCCGGCGGATTCTCGTTTTCGCCCGCCGGGTCTCCTCCTCCACGCGGGCGGGAGCTTCCCCGTTCCCGCTCTCCGCGATGCCCCGATAATGACGAATGGCCCGCTCCCACTCCCGCCGCGACTCCCGAATCGACGCCGCCCGCCAGGCCGCCGCCCGCAGCCATTCCGCCCGCCCCGTCCCCGAGCACAGCAGCGACTCGTAGCGTTCGAGCGCCTTTTCCCTTTCGCCGTCCCGCTCGAGCTGCAGCGCGATTTGAAGCAGCGCGGGGCCGGAGACGCTCGCGTCCTTCGATTTTGAAGCGATCCGAAAGGCCGCCGAAGCCGCCTTCGGCTTTCCTCTCCTCAATTCGAGCGCGCCGAGCCGCAGGGCGGCCGCGTCCGCCCCGACGCCGCGGGGAAATTCTCTCAGGAAGCGGGCGTAGGCGGCGGCGGCCTCCTCGACGCTTCCCATATTCTCAAAAACCTCCCCCAGTTCCAGCGCCGCCTCGGCGTCCCGCGGATCCAGCGCCGAAACGCGGCGCAGCGCATCGGCAGATTCCTTCAGATTCCCCTGCCGGAGAAAGCACGAGGCGCGAAGCCGATGCAACGTCAGCTTCTCCTCTTTCGACGCCGCGAACCGGAGCGCCCGTCCCGATATTTCCACCGCGCGCCCGCATTCGCTTCGCTGAAACGCCGCGAGCGTCCACAGCCTGAGTCCCTCGCCGGGGTCGGGCGGCGCGATCGAATCCCAGGACGAGAACGCCTCGTCCGCGCTTTTCCAGTCGCGCGACCGGACGGAATCCCGCGCCAGAAAATACCAGATCGCGCGCCTCCGGGGGGCGCTCACCCTCTCATCGCCCGCGAGCGGCAGGAGAACCGCCCGCGCTTTTTGAAAATCGCCCCGCTCCCGATGGAGACCGCCGATTTTCAGACGCGCCTCGCGCTTCAGTTCCACGGGGAGGAAGGGCAGAGCGTCCTGAAAGCGCCTCAGCGCTTCTTTCGCGTCTCCGCGCCTCTGCGCGGCTTCGCCCAGACGATACCGCGCCCGGGCTGCGAGCGCGGGACGGCTCGCAGCGGGAAGAATCCGGCGGAAATGTCGCTCCGCCTCGTCCAGCGCGCCGGCTTCCCATGCGCATTCGGCCCTCAGGAAAGCCGTCTCCGGGCGCAGGCTTTCGGGGACGGACTCTTTGGGGACCTTTTTCAGCGAATCAACGGCCCGGGCGCAGTCTTTCCGCGCGCCGTGGATGGACGCCGCCCGCAGAACGCCCCGATGGACGGCTCGCGCGAGTTCGGGTTCGATATTTTTTCCCGAGGGCTCGAGTCGGCTGAACGCTTCCCACGCCTGTCCATACCGCGCCAAAGCCTCTTCCGCGCCCCGCTTCCCGCCCTCCTCGGCCGCGCCGGCCAGGCGCAGCCCCGCCCATACCGCCTCGCGCGCGTCGGGGGCGCGCCGGATGATCTCCCGATGCTGCTCCGCCGCCTCCTTTTTCATTCCCGCGTCGAGCAGGCAGTCGGCCATCCGCAGCCGGTCGGAAGGAGAAAGCGCGGCGCCCTCGCGGACGACGCCGAGGGCGAAAGCGAGATGCTTCGCCCCGCTTTTCCGGCACTCCCCCGCCTTTTGCACGCTCAGCAGGAAAAGCGGGAGATAGGCGCCGCCCTTCGCCTTGCGGCGAACGAGACGCCGGTAGGCCAGGGCGGCTTTGGCGTGTTCGCCCGCGCGCCGCCAGGAAGACGCCAGCCCCCGCTCGGCCGCCGCGCGCCGCGATTCCGAAATTTTCATCTTCAAAACCGCCTCGAACGCCGCGCCCGCCTCCGGATATTTCTTCCGCCCGAAAAGGATCGCGGCCCGGGCGAGCCTCAAGTCGGCGCGCCCTCTCGCCTCCGGATATCTCTGAAACAGGGAGGCGAGCGTTCGCTCCGCCGCGGCGAATTTTTCGAGCCGCAGCTGCAGCTCCGCGAGCCTCGACGCGAAGGCGCGCGCCCGCGGGTTGTTCGGAAAGCGGCGCAGGACGGAGGCGTAGGCCTTCTCGGCCGCGCGGATGCGGGGGACGCGCTCCAGCGCGGCGGCGCGCTCGAAGAGCGCGTTTTCCGCCCGCGGATCCTCAGGCGCGGCCTTGATGAACTCATCGAGCGCGGCGACCGCGCCCCGCCACTCCCGCGCCGCCAGCCTGAGCGCGGCGATGCGGTAGAGCGCCTCCGTCCGACGCCTCCCGGAGCGGACGGAGGCATAGGCGCGCGCCGCTCCCTTCCCGTTCCCGACTCTCTCCGAGAGCGCTCCGATGCGGAATCGAACCTCATCGGCCCTCTCGTGCGCGGGATGCCGCAGCAACAGCGCCCGATAGGCCGCGATCGCCTCCTGAAGCCGGTCGTCCCGGCGCAGCGCCTCCGCGAGCAGATAACGCGCGCGGGGGGCGGCGGCGCTCTCCCCCGCCGCGGCGAGATACTTTTTGAAGGCGTCGGCCGCGGGCTCGAAGAATCCGTCCCGATAGAAGTTCAGGCCCAATTCGAGATGGGATCGCGGGTTTTCCCTCGCCTGTCCCCGCGCCGGGGGGAGCGGCAGGAGCAGAAGCCCCGAGAGAGCGAGCGCCGCAGCCACCGGGAAGCTACGCCTCATCGCCGGGCTCCAGGGAGACGTTGTCGATCAGCCTCGTCCGGCCGACGCGGACGGCGGCCGCCATCCGGGCGGCGCCGCTGACTTCCTCCATGGCTTCGAGCGTCGCCGGATGCACGATTTCGACGTAATCCACCTCCGCCTCGACCTCCTCCAGCGCGTCGACGCAGGCCCGAACGAGGGCCGCGCGCCGCCTCTCCCCGGCGGCCGCCATCCTCTTCGCGCGGAACAGGGCGGCGCTGAGGGCGCGCGCGCGCAGGCGCTCCTCCTCCGACAGATAGGCGTTCCTGCTGCTCAGCGCCACGCCGTCCGCCTCCCGGACGATCGGGCAGGCGACAATCTCCACGCCGAGGTTCAGGTCGCGCGCCATCCGCTCGATCAGGACGAGCTGCTGATAATCCTTCTCGCCGAAATACGCCCGGTGCGGCAGGCACGCCGCGAACAACTTGAGCACGACGGTGGCCACCCCCCGGAAATGTCCCGGCCGATGCGCCCCGCAAAGGCGCGCCCCCAGGCCGGGGGCGTCCACCCAGGTGTCGTATCCGTCGGGATACATGGCGGCCGCCCCGGGCGCGTAGACGAGGCGAACGCCCATCTCCCGGCAAGCCCGCAGGTCCGCCTCGAAGGTTCGGGGATAGGTCCGGTAATCCTCGCCGGCGGAGAACTGGGCCGGGTTCACAAAAACGCTCACGACGACGGCGCCGCAATCCGCCAGCGCGCGGGCGATGAGGCTCCGGTGCCCCTCGTGCAGCGCGCCCATGGTCGGCACCAGGCCGAGCGGCGCGTCCTCCCGCCGGAGGGCTTCCGCCGCTACGCGCATCTCCTGGGGCGCATCGACGACCCGCATGGGAAATCTCCGGGAGCGGCGGGCGGCGTCGGAGCATCATCTCAAACAACCGGGGGAAAAGACAAGGGCGCGAAGCCGGAGACGGCCGCGATCGCAGCGGTGGGGGCGATGGTCGGGATCCGGGCTTCGGGGGCGAGGGGGAAACCACTCCCGGTGGAGGGGCCGATCGGAGCGGGGAGAGGATGAGCCGACCCCGGCGCGGCGGAATGGCAGATCGGAGCCGGGAGAATGGCCGGGATCGGGGCGAGAGGGCGATCCGCCCGATCGGGTCTTATCCAGATAAAATTCCCCGCGTTTCGGCGTTTTTCGTTTTGAATCAAGCGGTTATGCGTTCCTGAAAGCTGCGTGAATTCGCCTGAAAACGCCTTGAATTCGTTTTGAATTCGCTCGATTGTATTTGAATTGAAAGATTTTCGGTTCGACGGAAAAAGACGCCCTTTTGATCGGGGATCGGGCGCGTTTCAGCTCGAATGGTGCCTTTTTCGCTTCTTTTCGGGACACCGCAAATGCGGGCAAACGCGCGCACAGCGTCGTCGCCAACCTGCGGGCGGGGCGCATGTATGCGCCCCCTACGGGTGAAACATCCCGGCGGTGAACAAGGTCGGGTGGCGATAACCGGGCGTTCGTGATCCCTGCGGGTCGGGTGGTGGTTTTTTGTAGGGGACGCATATATGCGTCCCGCGCCGTTCGGGGTGATGCGGGTTTATCGATCCGCATCCACCGTCACGCGAACCGGGCGCGGGGGGCGTTCGTCATCCCCCGCGCCCGGTCGATTCGCGTTTTCGCGTCCCGCGGCTAGAACCTCACGCGGAAGGCGAGGCTGCCGCCGACCTCGTAGCTTTCATCGCCGGCGGCGGAGAAGTCCAGGGCGCCGCGCACGGCGTATCTGCCCCCGCCCCAGGCGTGGAGGCCGCCCGCGCGCAGGCGAAGCCGGCTCTCCGACGCCTTGGCCTTCAGGGCGTCGCGGTCGAGCTTCACCCGGGTCTCCTCGATGAACTCCCGCTCGAAGTCCGCCGAGACGAACGCGCGCCCGGCGCGGGTGCGCTTCTCCACGCTCACGCCCGCCGCGCCCGTGAAGCTGGCGGCGTCCTTGACCGAGACCTCGGAGCCCGCCTCGTCGGTGAAGTCGTCCATCGAGACCGAGGCGTGAACCAGCCGGACGCGCGGGGCGATGGTCACCCCCCCGGAGGCGACGCGGCGCCCCAGCTCCGCCCCGACCGTCAGGCCCAGGGCGCGGGCGCCCGTCTCCAGCTCCCCCCGCCGGTCCGACTCCATGTCCGCCTCGTAGGAGGTCGCCTCGAACTGCCCCGCCGCGTAGAAGCCCCCGCCGAAGGCCCACGCCGCGTGAAGCCCCAGCCCGCTGCCCCGCGCCTCGAGCTCCCCGCCCTCGTCGTCCGCGCCCATGTTCGCCGAGCCCCGAACGTGATGAACCGAGAAGCCGAGCAGGAAGTCCGCCCCCGCGCGCAGGTCCACGCCCGCGCGGACGCCGTGGCGCTTCATGTCGTATTCCGCGTCCGAGGCGGAGGAGACCGCCTTCCAGCTGGCGCTCGCGCCCTCGACCCGCGCCCAGGCGCCCCGGGGCGAGCGCGGCGCGCTCAGCCGCTCCCCGTAGGAGAGCGGGCGGCTCATGCCCAGCAGAACCGAGGGCAGCGCCTCATACACCTTCGCGCGCGGGGGCAGGCCGCTCCTGATCCGCCCCTCCAGGTCCAGGCTCAGCTCGGCCGTCTGCCCGTCCGTCGAGAGGAGGGTCAGCGTCCGCGCCCGCTCGTTCCCGCCCGGGTCCACCACCGTCCCCTCCACCCGGGCGACGCTCTCCTCGGGCCGCTCGCCCGGGGCCGCCTCTATCGTCACCGTCAGCGCGCCCCGGTCGTTGCGTATCGCCACCCCTTCGCCCGCCAGTATCCGCCCGTTCGGCCCGATGGTGAGGGTTCCGCCCCGCCGGAAGCGCACCCCGCCCACCGTCCCGTCCACCCGCACGGTGGAGGCCGCCAGGTGAACCGTTCCCGTCACCACCGCCCCCGCCGAGACCGTCACGGTGTGATCGCCCGCGCCCGGTCCCTCCACGTCGCCCGTCACCATCCCGGTGATCACCGCCGTGAGGTCGCCCCCGGAGCGGACGCTCCCGTCAACCGTCCCCGAAATATCCGCCGTCAAATCACCCCCGGCGACCACGTCGCCCGTCAGCGTCCCGGTGATATCCGCCGTCATGTCGCCCCCGGCGTCCAGGTCGCCGGTCAGCGTCCCGGAGACGTCCGCCGTCACGTCGCCGCCCGCGCGAACGTCGCCCGGCACCATGCTCGTTATCGTGACGTCCAGGCCGCCCGCGGAGCGGATGCCGCCCCCCACCGTCCCGGCCACCACCACGCTCAAGTCCCCCGCCTCGCCCCGAATCACCTCCATGCCGTCCCCGGTATCCACGCCCGTCAGAACGCCGCCCTCGGGCACGGTCACCGTCCCCGCCCCCCGGTAAAGGATCCGCCCGATGCTCCCCCTCACCGTGAACGCGCCCCCGGGGCCGCGAAGCGTGCCCGCGATGACGCTCCCCGACGTCGCCGTCAGCGCCAGCGCCCCGCCGGCGTCCAGGTCGCCCTCGATCCGCCCGGAGAGCTCCGCCGTCACGGCCCCGCCCGCGCGGACGCTCCCCTCGACCGTTCCCGAAATCTCCGCCGTCATGTCGCCCCCGGCGGCGAGGTCGCCCTCGACTTCCCCGGTGATCGTCGCCGTCAAATCGCCGCCGGCGTCCAGGTCGCCCTCGACCGTCCCGGATATATCCGCCGTCATGTCGCCGCCCGCGCGGAGGTCGCCCGGCGCCGCGCTCGTTATCGTGACGTCCAGGCCGCCCGCGGAGCGGATGCCGCCCCCGATCCGCCCGGCCACCGTGACGCTCAAATCCCCCGCCTCGCTCCGAATCACCTCCATGCCGTCCCCGGTATCCACCCCCGTCAGGACGCCGCCCTCGGCGACCGTCACCTCGCCCCCGCTCGCGTAGACCAGCCGTCCAATGCTGCCCTCCACCGTGAACGCGCCCGCGGGGCGGCCGTAGACCGTCCCCGTGATGACGCTCCCCGCCGCCGCCGTCAGCGTCAGCATCCCGCCGCCCTCGGCGCGAACGTCTCCCTCGATCCGCCCGGCGGCCGTGACGTCCACCTCCACGTCGCCCCCGCCCGAGGCGATAACGTCGCCCTCGACCGTCCCCGAGACGTCCGTCGTCAGGTCGCCCCCGCCGTTCGCCAGGATGGCGCCTCCCGCGCGCCCGGCGACGGTCACGCTCAAGTCCCCCGCCTCGCTGCGAACCGCCTCGCCCGAGACCCCCGTCAGGGCGCCCGCCGCGGCCACCGTCGCCGTCCCGCCGTTCGTATAAACAATCCGCCCGATGCTCCCCGACACCGTGAACGGACTCGCGGGACTGTAAACCGTCCCCGTGATGACCGTCCCCGCCGCCGCCGTCAGCGTCAGCGTCCCCCCGCCCGAGGCCCGGATATCGCCTTCCACCCGCCCGGTCCCGGTGAGGTCCGCCGTCAGGTCGCCGCCGCCGTTCGCCAGAACGTCGCCCGCGACCGTACCCGAGACGTCCACGTCCAGATCGCCCCCGCCGTTGGCGATGACGTCGCCTCCCGCGCGCCCGGCGACGTCGGCGTCCAGGTTCCCCGCGGCGCTGCGGACGGCCACGCCATCGATGCCCGTCAGGGCGCCCCCCGATGCGACCGTCACGTCCCCGCCGTTCGTATAGAGAATCCGTCCGACGCTCCCCGCCACCGACAGCGCGCCCGTCGGGTCGTAGGCCGTGCCCGTGATGACGGTATTCGCCGCCGAGGCGAGCGTCAGGTCGCCCCCGCCCTGGGCGCGCACGTCGCCGTCAATCCGCCCGGTGCCGGCCAGGGAGACGTCCAGGTCGCCCCCGCCCGAGGTCTTGACGTCACCCTCGACCCGCCCCGAACCCAGCACGTCCAGGTCCAGATCGCCCCCGCCGTTGGCGATGACGTCGCCCCCCGCCCGGCCCGAGACGTCCACGTTCAGGTTGCCCGCGTCGCTGCGAACCGCCTCGCCCGAAACCCCCGTCAAAGCGCCCGCCGCGGCCACCGCCACCGTCCCGCCGTTCGTGTAGAGAATCCGCCCGATGCTCCCCGACACCGTGGAGAACGCGCTCGAAGGGTCGTGAACCGTCCCCGTGATCACCGTTCCCGCCGCCGCCGTCAGCGTCAGCGTCCCCCCCGCCTCGGCGTCGCCGTCCAGCCGCCCGCTCCCGGTGAGGCTCAGGGTCAGGTTCCCGCTGCCCCCCGCCTCAACGTCGCCCGTCGCCCGCCCGGCGATGGTCACGCTCAGGTTGCCCGCGTCGCTGCGAACCGCCTCGCCCGACGCCCCCGTGAGCCGGCCCGCCGCGGCCACCGTCACCGTCCCCCCGCTCGTATAGACGATCCGCCCGATGCTCCCCGACACCGTCGTGAACGCGCTCGAAGGGTCGTGAACCGTCCCCGTGATCACCGTCCCCGCCGCCGCCGTCAGCGTCAGCGTCCCCCCCGCCTCGGCGTCGCCGTCCAGCCGCCCGCTCCCGGTGAGGCTCAGGGTCAGGTTCCCGCTGCCCCCCGCCTCAACGTCGCCCGTCGCCCGCCCGGCGATGGTCACGCTCAAATCGCCTGAGTCGCTGCGAACCGCCTCGCCCGACACCCCCGTGAGCCGGCCCGCCGCCGCCACCGTCACCGTCCCCCCGCTCGTATAGACGATCCGCCCGATGCTCCCCGCCACCGACAGCGAACCCGAGGGGTCGTGAACCGTCCCCGTGATCACGCTCCCCGCCGCCGAGGTGAGCGTCAGCGTCCCCGCCGCCCGGATGTCCCCCTCCACCCGCCCGGAGATGGCCGCCGTCAGATCGCCGCCGTCCGAGGTCTCGATGGCCGTGCCCGAGGTCGCGCCCACGCGCCCGCCCGCGCCCACCGTCACCGTCCCCCCGCCCACCAGGTGAACGCCCGCCCCCGTCCCGCCCGTCACCCTCCCGTTCACGGTGACGCGCTGCTGCTTCACGCTGGAGGCGTTCACCCCGCCGCCCGAAACGTGAATCCCGTGGACGTCTCCCTCCACGGCCGCGTTCGCGCCGATGGTGATCTCCACGCTCCCGTTGCTGTCGTTCGCCGTCGCGTAATAGGCCCGGATGCCGTCGCCGCGCGAGGCGATCTC
Source organism: bacterium (assembly GCA_965242545.1). Classification (GTDB taxonomy): domain Bacteria; phylum UBA8248; class UBA8248; order UBA8248; family UBA8248; genus Bin107. The sequence goes on along the minus strand of OZ251456.1, from coordinate 1,149,553 downwards.
GCCGCCCGTCATGCTGACGCTGACGTCGTCCAGGTTGTAGCGGGACAGCAGCCCGGTCACCGCCGTCTTGTAGGCGGAGGAGAAGGCGGCCGGCGTCGTGACGGCCAGCGCGGTGGTGAGCGCCGTGCCGTCCCCCGCCACGACCGCCGCCAGAACCGCCTTCTCGGCGGCCGAGAGGCCGTAACGCAGGATGTTCCGCAGAATGATCCGGATGTCCGGGGCGTCCTGGGTCAGATAGGTCGCGATCTCCGCGTCGCTCAGGTCGCTCACGCTCGTCGCCGTCGAGTCGATGGCGGTGAGGAGATCCGTCCCCACCGAGAGGTCATCGTTCCCCAGCATCGCCCGGACCTGCGCCAGGATGGTCGCCCGGCGCGAACCGGCCCCGCTCGTCGCCAGCAGCGTCGTCTGCGCCGCCGCGTTCGCTATCACGCCCGGATCGTCGCCCGCCGCCACCTGCTCCATCACCGCCCGCCAGGACAGGACGCGCGCCTCCAGACCCGCCGCCGCCCCCCAGCGCAGCGAATCCTCCACCGACTTCACCACCGTCGCCTCCCGGTCGGCGACGGACGTCTCCAGCCAGGTGGTCGCCGTGAAGCGGGCGCCCGTCGTCGCCGGCCCCCGCGCCACGCTCCCGCCCGACCAGGTCACGTCGATCGCGGGGATGTGATCCCCGCCGCTGTCCGTGCTGCGCGTCCCGCCCGTCGTCAGGAAGCGCGTAACACCGAGATAGACCCCCGTCCGGCCCCTGATCGTCCCCGACCCCGACTGATCGAAGTCGATCCGCGCCGCCTGGCCCACGTAAATGCCGTGGCCCTTCCCCGAGACGCTCCCGCTGTTCTCCACCGAGACGTCGCCCTGGGCGTCCCAATCGAGCCGGATGCCGTCCCCCTCCTCCGACGCCACGTCCCCGCTGTTCGTGAGCTCGAGGTCGTCCCCGTTATACGCCGCGGCGGGCCTGATGACGTAGAGGGCGTGGTTCTTCGAGCGCAGGGCGCCGCCGTTGTCGACCGTGACGTCGCCGCTGTTGGCGGCGTAGGTTCTTCCCGCGTCGACGGCGAGGTTGTCCGCCAGATAGATGGCGTGCCCCAGGTGTTGCGCCGCGTCGCCTGTCACCGTGATGTCGCCCGAGTTCGTCAGCTCGACGTCGCCGCCCGAGAGCTTCTTGAGCCGGATGCCGAAGTCGGACGCCGTGATGGCGCCCGAGTTCGTGAGGGTGACGTCCCGGGCGCTCTGGTTGTCCCAGTACTCGAAGTCGAACTGGATGCCCCGCCTGACCGTCTGCCCCGCCGCCGCCCTGATGTCCCCGCGGTTGTCGAGGCTCATGGCGCCGGCGCCCCAGTTTTGCATCAGGATGCCGACGTAGGGCCCCCCCAGCGTGATGTCGCCGCTGTTGGTGACGACCAGCGAGCCGGTGAGTTGGGTCCCGCCAATGAACCCGAGGATGCCGTGCGGCAGGTTGTCGCGGTATTGATCGTAGTTGGCGGAGGTGGCGGAGGGGTTGCCGACGCCCGAGAAGATGGCGCCGCTGTTGGTGATGACGGTATTATCGTTGGTGCCCCCTTGCGTCCGGCTGATCCGGAGGCCCTGCATGGCGGCATAGACGGTCGCCGCGTTGTCGATGGTGGCGCCGGGGGCGCCCCGGCCCTGGCTGGTAGCAGTGGAGCGCGCGCGGATGAAGATGCCGTGCTGCTTCATCGGCGTGGCCATCGTGCCGATGGTCACACCGGCTCTCACGTTGACCCGCACTCTCACACCGGAGTTGTTGGATTCCTGCCACACATAGATGCCGTTGTTCCGGTCGATGCCGCTCACCGAGTTCGTCCCCTGGACGATGTTGATGACGTGGGGGGTCCCGTCGGTCGCGCCGCCGGCATTGATCGTGAAGCCGCCCGTTGCGGTGGTCCTCCCGCCGATGCCGACCCCCAGGGCGCCGGCCGTGATCGTGATCGGCCGGGTGGCGGAGCCCAGGAGGTTGAGCTGCTGGCCACTGGGGCCAGACCAGCTGTTGCCGCTGCCCGCGATGCCATAGACGATGCCGTTGGAAAAATCCATGACCGGGCAGTTGAGGACCCGCCGGTTGCCGAAGCCACATTCCACCTCCGCCCGTGCCTCCCCCGGCGCCAGCAGCAGCCCCGCCGCCAGCCCCAGGCCCAGGCCCACGAGAAGCCCCGCCAACCGCCCGAAGGGGACGCATGGTTGCGTCCCGCGCCGTGACGCGGGGTTTTGTCGGTTCCACAGGGACAACCCCCTGTGGTTGTCCGCGCCGTCGTTCGGGGTGACGCGGGTTTCGGTTCCGTAGGTGGTCCGCGCCGCGTCATCACCGATCCGCAATCGGGGCGCATGTATGCGCCCCCTACGGAAACGGGGCGGCGACGATTTTGTAGGGGACGCATAGTTGCGTCCCGCGCCGTCCGGCGTTCTCATCTCGCGCCCCTTCTCATGTCGGTGAGTCGGTGAGTCGGTGAGTCGGTGAGTCGGTGAGTCGGTGAGTCGGTGAGTCGGTGAGTCGGTGAGTCGGTGAGTCGGTGAGTCGGTGAGTCGGTGAGTCGGCGCCAGTATGCCCCAAATCCCAAGGCGCGGACAAGCTGAACATGCTCATGTGCGCTGCCCCCTTTGTAAGCGGTCGATTCCCGTTTCGTTCGAGTCCCGCGTCAAAACCGATGATGACCGCCATTGTAACAAAAAGAGTTGGCGAAGTTCAACCCCCGCGCAAGATGAAAATTCACACCCCGCCCGGCGAGGGTTTTGCCTTCGCAGGTGACGCGCCGCGTCATCGCCGATCCGCAATCGGGATGCATATATGCGTCCCGCGCCGTTCGGCGACCAAAAGGCGGGCGGCGATTTTGTTTTTGCGCAGGGGCGGTTCGGGAATTGCGGGGCGTTTCCGATGCGGAACCGCCCGGATCGTTGACAACGGGCAACCACGGGGGGGTTGTCCCTACGGCAATCCGCGCCGGCGGCCAATTCACGACGGGGCGCATGTATGGACGCGCTCCCGCGCGTCACCTGCAAAGGAATATCGCCACCCTCGCCGTAGGGGACGCATACATGCGTCCCGCGTCGTTCGGTGACCAAAGGCGGGCGGTTCGGGTATCTGCGGGATACGAACATGATGAAGGACAACCACGGGGGGTTGTCCCTACGAGGGCTTTTGCGGGCTTCCCGTCCGCTTGATGAGCTCCGTGAGCGCGGCCATGCTCTCCTCGTGCCGGCGTTTGGATTCCTCCGCCCCCTCGTCGTGCTTCCGCATGGCCTCGTCGTGCCGGCTCATCGCCTCGTCGTGCCGGCTCATCGCCTCCTCGTGCCGGCGCTTCGATTCCTCCGCTTCCTCGTCGTGCTTCCGCATGGCCTCGTCGTGCCTTCGCTGGGAGGCTTCCCGCTCCTCGGCGAGCGCCTTCATCGCCTCCTCGTGCCGGCTCCGGGCCTCCTCCCGCTCCTCGGCGAGCGCGGTCATCGTCTCCTCGTGCTGGCGCTTCGACTCCGCCGCCCGCCGCGCGCTCCCCCGATCCATCTGGCGGATGCCGTAGTAGAGCAGCGCCAGACCGCCGTAGGAGGCGATCAGCGCGAGAAAGGCGATGACAAGGTTGAGCTTCTCGTAGTCCGTCATGTCCGGCGCGTCTCCATTCGGTTGATCCTCATTATCGCCGCGCGATCATACCGAATCGCCGACGGAACGGCAATGCCCCCGCCGCCGGCGGCCTCATCCCTCCTCGCGCAGCTTCTCCACCCAGGGGCCGTCCGGCGGAAGGGCGGCCAGCAGCTCGGAGACGGATTTTTCGAGGACGGGATGAACGAGATCGGGCGCGACCTCGGCCAGGGGAACGAGGGCGAAGCGCCGCCCGGGCAGCCTCGGGTGCGGCACCTTCAGGCCCGGCTCGCTGATGACCGCCTCGCCGTGGAGGAGAAGGTCCAGGTCGATCACCCGGGGCCCCCATCGCTCCTTTCGCGCGCGCCCCAGCTTCCGCTCGACGCCCAGCAGGAGCGCGAGCAGTTCGGAGGGACTCATCCGGCACTCGAGCGCGAAGACGGCGTTGACGAAGGGGGGCTGCGCCACGGGCCCCACGGGCTGGGCGCGGTAAAGGGAGGACGCGGCGAGGAGGCGCGCCCCCGGGACGTTCTCCAGCTCCTCGCGCGCGCGCCGAATCTGGCGGATCGGCTCGCCCAGGTTGGCGCCCGCGCCGACGAAGGCGCGGACCCCGGGGCTCAAAAGCCCGCCTTTTCGATTCTCGCGAGCGCCTCCCTGAGCCTGTCCTCGGGAACCGTGAGCGCCAGGCGGACGAAACCCTCGCCGGAGGGGCCGAAGCCGTTGCCGGGCGTCGTGACCACCCCGCAGTTTTGAAGAATATGCGACGCGAACCCGCTCGACGTGAAGCCGTCGGGACACTTCACCCAGACGTAGAACGTGGCCTTCGGCTTCGCCGCCTCCAGCCCCAGCTTCCGCAGGCCGTCAATCACCACGTCGCGCCTGCCCTGGTAGATCCGGCGCATCTCCGCCACGCAGTCCTGACTCCCGCTCATCGCCCGGACGCCGGCCTCCTGCACCGCGCCGAACACGCCCGAATCCACGTTCGTCTTGACGGCGCCCAGGCCGGCGATGACCTCCGCGTTTCCGACCGCGCAGGCGATGCGCCAGCCCGTCATGTTGTAGGTCTTCGAGCAGGAATGGAACTCGACGCCCACCTCCTTGGCGCCCTCCGCGTTCAGGAAGCTGACGGGCTCGTAGCCGTCGAAAGCCATCTCGGAATAGGCGTTGTCGCTGCACACGATGACGTCGTAGGATCGGGCGAACTCCACGAGCTCGTCGTAGAAGCCCACCTCCGCGCAGGCGGCGGTGGGGTTGTTCGGGTAGTTGACGAACAGGAGCCTGGCGCTCTTCGCCGTCTCCGAGGGGATCGCGCCCAGGTCGGGCAGAAAATCGTTTTCCGGGACGAGCGGCATGAAATGAACCTTCCCGTCCGCGAAATACGTCCCGATCTCATAGACGGGATACGCCGGATCGGGCACGAGCGCGTGGTCGCCCGGGTCCACGAACGCCAGGGGCGCGTGGGCGATGCCCTCCTTCGAGCCGATGAGGGAGATCACCTCGGAGGCCGGATCGAGGGAAACCCCGAACCGAGTCCCGTACCAGTCGGCGCAGGCCTTGCGGTAGGCCGGCATCCCCTCGTAGGAGGGATACTGGTGGTTCGAGGGCTTCCGCGAAGCGGCCTCGAGCTCCTCGATGACGTGGCCGGGTGTCGGCAGATCCGGATCGCCGACCCCCAGGCTGATGATGTCCATGCCCGAATCGGCGACCTCCTGCTTCATCCGGTCGATTTCCGCGAAGAGGTAGGGAGGCAGGCGCTTCAAGCGCCGCGCGCGTTCGATCCTGATTGACGCCATGAAATTCCTCAAGAAAGATGATGGAGCGGAAGCCGCGGCGGCGGGCGCCGGCGACGTCGAGCCGGAAAACCGGACCGCTTCCCCGCCCGGCGAGGCGGAAACCTAGCACGCCTCGAGAAGCGCGGCAAGGTTCGAGCGCGGCGGCGGCGCGCCCGGCGCGCGCCGAAGGAGGTTCCGCCTTTCGTCGTCATGCCGGCTTCCCCGCGAAAAGACGCTTTCGGGGCGCCGGACGACGATCGTGGATTCTCGTCCGGGCGCGCCTTGCGCCGCGGGCGGGAGAAGTGGTAGCATCCCCTTTCGTCATGGGACGCCCCGGGAAGCGGCGCGGGCGAGCCGCGTGGCGCGGACGGCCCGAGTCGCCCGGATTCTCCCGAAGGAGCGCGATTCGATGACCCACGTCATCGCCGAACCCTGCATCGACACGAAAGACACCGCGTGCGTGGACGTGTGCCCGGTCGATTGCATTCACCAGGCCGCGGACGGCTCGAGCCCCATGCTCTACATCGACCCCGTCGAGTGCATCGACTGCGCGGCCTGCGTCCCCGCCTGCCCGGTGGACGCCATTTTCGCGGAAGGCGACCTGCCCTCCCAGTGGAGCAAATACACGCGGATAAACGCGGAGTTCTTCGCGGGAGACGCCGCGCCCGCCGCGGCGACGGCCGGCGCGGCGGCGGCGCCGGCGAAGAAGAAGGCGGAGCCGGAGCCCGCGCCCCCGCCCGAGCCTCTGGAGCTCGCCCCCGAGGAGATGTACAAGGATCTCTCCGAAATCCGCGAGGACGTGGCCGCCAACCGGGGCAGGGAGGAGGACGCGGCCGCCGCGAGAAGGTCGCCCGCCCTCGCTCTGCTGGCGGCGGCGGTGGCGCTGCTCGTGATTTACGGCATCTCCAACAACTTCTCCAAGCGCGTCAACGCGAGCCTCTACGGCAAGCTGAGCGCCTTCGCGATGGGGAGCCGGAAGCCGACGCTCTCCGGCGGCGTCCACACCCTCGACAAGATCATCGGGGGCGAGAGATACGCGCTTCTGGTGTCGGATTCGATATTCGGCGGAAGGACACTGCGGCTCCAGGCGCCGACCGAGCCGATTCGGCAGATCTACCACGAGGACGAGAAGTTCTTCTCGAACGTCTCGAATCAATACAGCCGCTATTACTACGTCTTCATCGACGAGAAGAGCGACGGAACCCTCGATTCCGCCCTTCAGGTGCGGGAAATCTGGAGCAGGGAGAACCGCTTCCTGGGCCGCTACCACAACCCCGTCGCGCCGGGCCCGGAATTGCGGGAAGCCTACCGGAAGGCGGCGAGAACCATGGCGAAGGGCATCGGCCTCATCGAATCCGACGCCTAGGGCGCGCCGCCGCGCCCCGACCGCCGGCTAGAAATCGACCTTGTCCGCCTCGTCGGTCTCCGGGAAGGGCCCCTCCTTTATCTCGATGGCCCTGGTTCCCTCCTCCAGAAACTCGATGCGGTGCCCCTCATACATGAGAATCAGGTCGCCGGGCGCCAGCTCCGCGTCGGCGGCGTGTTCGCCCTCCCTGGAATAGACGCCGATCCGCATTCTCCCCGAGCGGCAGATCATGATCTGGTGGCGCGTCTCGTTGGCGGGCCGCTCGGTCACCCTGTGGTAGTGGGGATTCACCACGGCGCCCGGGTTCCGGTTCAGCAGGACGATCTGGAGCGGGTTCTCATCCGGCGTCACGTGCGCCTTGGTTCGCCTCTCGGTCTCCGGGTCGGCGCCGGAGTAGGCTTCCGCCAGATGGGCGCGCTCCGCCTCGGAATCGAGATAAGGGGGAAAGGCCGCGTAATCCTCAAAGTGATCCCGGATGACCATCGCCAGCGTCCGGCCGTCCGCCGCCCGGACGTATTCGACGCCGGCCGCTTCCGTTTCCCGCGTCATCGGCGCGTCTCCTCACGATATGCCGCGATGCGCGAAGCGCGAGCGGCGAACCCGCCTCGCCTAAAGCCCCAGCACTTCCGCCATGCCGTAGAGGCCGGGGGGCCTGCTCGCCGCCCAGCGCGCCGCGCGAACCGCCCCGGCCGCGAAATTGTCCCGGCTTCCCGCCCTGTGGGTGATCTCCACCCGCTCGCCCATGCCGAAGAAATACGCCGTGTGCTCGCCTGGAACGTCGCCGCCCCGCAGCGTCTGCATCCCGATGACGCCCGCCGGGCGCTCGCCGGTCCGTCCCTCGCGGTGAAAAACCGCGTCCCGGGGGTATTCCCTCCCCGTCGCCTCGGCGAGAATCTCCCCCATGCGCACCGCCGTGCCGGAGGGGGCGTCCACCTTCCGGCTGTGGTGCGTCTCCACCACCTCGATGTCGTAGCCCGCGCCGAGCAGCCTGGCCGCCTCCTCTATCAGGCGAAAGACGACGTTCACCCCCGCGCTCATGTTGGGCGCGAGGACGCAGGCGATTTTCTCGCCGCAGCGCGCGATTTCCCCGCGCTGCGCGCCGCTGAAGCCGGTGGTGCCGACGACGGCGGCCATCCCCTTCTCCGCCGCCAGCCGCGCGTGGGCGACGCTCGCCTCGGGAACCGCGAAGGAGACCAGCACGTCCCCCTCCAGGGCGGATGAATCGGAAGCGAGGGGGACGCCCAGCTCCCCGACGCCGGCGCGCTGGCCCGCGTCCTCTCCCAGCCCCTCGAACCCCTCGCGCTCGAGCGCGCCCGAGAGGGAGAGGTCCTCCGAGGCGGCGATCCGGTGGATAATGCGCCCCCCCATCCTTCCGCCGGCTCCGGCCACGACGACCCGTATGGACAAAAGAGTTCCCCCTTCCCCGCGAGAAAAGCGAACGCCAAGCTGATGACGGGGCGCATTATAGCGCGCTTTCCCCCGAGGGGGGAACCCGCCGGCGTCACAAGGGGGAAAGGGAGACGGAAGGCGCATTCTCCCCGCCCGTTTGTCTGATAGGATAAGACGACGACAATGCTCTCGCTCGCGATACGGACATCGGGACTCGGCCTTTTGGACGCCCCGCCTGAAGAACGCGAAGAATCCTCCTGGATCAGGCGCTGCCAGAACGGCGACGGGGACGCCTTCGAGCCCCTCGTCCGCCGGCACGCCGGGAAAATCCGGCGCCTCGCGTGGGGGATGCTCGGGGACCGCAGGGAAGACGCCGACGACGTGGTGCAGGAGATATTCCTCAAGGCCTACGTCTCCCTGCCCAAATTCAGGGGAAACGCCCGATTCTCCACCTGGCTCTACCGCATCGCCGTCAACCATTGCCGGGACTACCTGAAGCGCGGCGCGCCCTGGCCGACCCCGCTCGACGAGGAGCGGATCGCCGACGCGGCGCCGCCGGAAGGCCCGGAAGACGCCGAGCGTCAGGACGAAGCGCGGCGGAAGCGGGCGAGGCGCGCGGGCGAGGAGCTTCAGAAACTCCTCTCGCGCCTGCCGGAGAAGCACCGCCGCATCCTGGTGATGCGCGAGCTCGAGGGCATGACCTACGAGGAGATCGGCGACGTGCTCCAAATCAGGCCGGGCACGGTGCGCTCGCGGCTGAACCGGGCGCGCGCGGGTCTCCTGCGGGCGGCGGAGAGCGCCGGGGAGGAGAGGCGATGAGCGCGTGGAAGAAGGCGATGGCGAGGCGGCGGCGCGTCCGGAGCTGGGACGAGCCCCGGCCGGAGGCTGGGACGGTCGCCGACCTCAAGGCCCTGTTCGGCGCCGCGCGCGAGGAGGCGCCCGCCCCCGACGCCGCGCTCTGGGAGAAACTGCGCCCCCGGCTCGCCGCCCACGAGGCGCGGGCGCGCGACCCCTTCTCCCTCGTCCCGGCGCTGGCCGCGACGGCGCCCCGGCTCGCCGTCGCCGCTCTCGGAATCCTGCTCCTCGCCGCGGGCCTCTACTGGAGCCGGGACGCCGGCCGGGGCGCGCCCTTCGCGTCTTCTCCGGCGGCGCGGAGGAGCCCGATGGCCGTTCTGGGCGATCCCCTGCGGATGATTGGCGGCGGCCTCGAGGCGCGAACGGGCCAGGGGCTGCTCCGCCACATCGCCTACGACGCGCCGGAGGCGCCGGGTTCGGGGACGGGACGATGAAAATCCGGTTCACCAAAGAGTTCGCCAAAGCGTCCGCCGCGCTTCTCGCCGTGTTCATCGCCGGCGCGGGGGTCGGCTACATGGGCGGGCGCAAGCACGCGGAATACAGGCTTCTGAAACGCGGGGGCGGCTTCCCGCCGCGCGAGGCGCGCGGGCGCCCCGTCGAGCGCGGGAGGCGCTTCATGCGCAGGCTGTCGCGCGATCTGAACCTCACCCCCGCCCAGCGGGGGGACGTGAGCCGCGCCCTGGATCGCCACTACGAGCGCATCCGCGCCATCAGGAACCGGATGCGGCCGCAGATCAACTCCATCATGCGCGAGGTTCATCAGGATTTGCGCTCCTTCCTGGACGGCGACCAGAGAGCCTCCTTCGACCGCCTCGTGGAGAAGTTCGAGGAAAGACGCAGGAGAAGGTGGAGAAAGCCCGGAAGGCGCCGCCCGGACGCCCCGCCCGGGCCCTAGCGGGGGGAACCCGCGAATTCGCGCGAGCGGACGATGCGCCGCCCGAACGAAGCCAAGCCGCCGATATCGCAGTCAAGGAGGAACATGCCCATGAGACATCGCAAACGCAGCGCCGTCCGCGCGGCCGCCATGGCCGCCGCCCTGACCCTCGGCGTAGCCGGCGCGTCCTTCGCCGCCGGGCGGGACGCCCCCGGGGACGTCCCGCCCGGCTTCCCCCGAATCATCGAAAGCATGATGAAGGACGCCCACTTCGGGATGCGCCGCGGCAAGGGCCGGCGCCACGGACGCCCGCCCCTGTCGGCGCGCCCCCTGGTCTCCATCGCGCTCCGCAACCATGAGGCGCTCAAGCTCACCGACGCCCAGGTGAAGCGCCTCAAGGACATCCGCGACGCCTTCTCGAAAAAGGCGGTGAAGGAGAGGGCCGAGATGAAGGCCGGCCGCATCGACCTCCGCCGCGCCCTCGACGGCGAGAAGGTCGATTTCGCCGACGTGGAGAAGCGGATGCGCGAACTCTCGAACATGAGGGTGAATCTCAGGCTCGCGCGCCTCAAGGCGATTCAGGAGGGCAAGGCCGTCCTGAGCGGCGATCAGCAGAAGCAGCTGGTGGAAATCGCCCGCAAGCGGCGCGGACGCGGCTTCGGGCGGATGACGCGGGAGGGCGATGATCGGACGCCCCGCCCCCAGACCTACTAGCCGGCCCCCTTCTCCGGTCGTCCCGCGGCCAGGGCTTTCGCGCGCCGCGGGCGGCCGGGGCTTCGCCGTTCCTCAATCAGTCGCCCCGCTTGAACCGCGCCTCGTTCAGCCGCCAATAGTTCAGGTGATGATATACCTGACGCGCGGCGAAGGATTTTCCGCTTTTCATCGTTAATATATCATTGCCTTTCTTTGGTTTTCAGGAGTATATTGACGCGGGAAGGCGGCGTTGCAGGGGAAGGGGGAAGGAGGACGCCGAAAGAGCCGGGAAGATTCGGAGCGTGAGCGCCATGAACGGCAAGGACAGGCGGCATAAAGTGACAACCACGGCGGCAACGGCGGCAATCGCCGCGGCGGCCTTGATCACCGCGTATTATACCGTCAAGAGCAATTTTTCATCCGAGGTATCCGCCCAAATCGCCGCCGTAAGCGTCAAAATTTCCGAATCGGTCAAAAGGCTCGATTCGGCGGATCAAAACACGAACGACAAAATACGGGATTTCGCAAAGCATATCGACAGGCGCTTTGACGACATGCAAGCCAGCATCAAAGAGTTGCGAGAGGATATAAGGAGCAACGGGAAAAAAATAGACGCTATCCTGTTGAAGCTTTCAACGCCGCAGCAGTAAGAGTTTCCCGGAAGCCGCCCCCGCCGTTCCTCAATCAGTCGCCCTGCTCGAACCGCGCCTCGTTCAGCCGCCAATAGGCGTCCGTTCCCTTGAGCGCGGAGTTCTCCTTCGCGTAATCAAACGGCGTCTTGTCTGAACCATCCAACGCCTTCCCGTCCGCGCCCGCTTCCAGCAGAGCGTTCACAACCGCCGGGGTTTCGCTTATTGCTGCCAAATAATGCAGTTGCGTCTGTCCGTTCTCGTCCCGCGCATGGACATCCCCGCCCGCTTCCAGCCAGCGGGATACTTCCGCCGCCTCGCTCGCCCGCTTGAACCACTTGAAAAACGCCACCTTTATCCCTCTCACCCCTTCCTGAATTGAAAAACCGCCCGGCCTCTCCGGCGCGGGCGGCTTCCGCTCCCTCATGCCCCGGGCCCCCCAAGGCTCAGAGCAGGGCTTCCTCCGTCAGCTCGCCCCGATAGACGAGCCTCGCCTCCCCTTCCATATAGACGTCGCGGACGCTCGCGCCCTCGCCCTCGAAGTGGATTCGCAGCGTCTCGCCGCTTCTGACCCGCACGTCCACGGGGGCGGCGAGGAGGCCGCGCGCGGCGGCGAGGACGGCCGAGGCTACGGCGCCCGTGCCGCAGGCGAGGGTCTCGTTCTCCACCCCCCGCTCGTAGGTTCGCAGAATGAGGGCGCCGTCCCCGCTCACCTGGGCGAAATTCGCGTTCGCCCCCGCCGGAGCGAAGGCGTCATGGGCGCGAATCGCGCGGCCGTCGCCCGCGACGTCGACCCCCTCGGCGTCCTCCACGAACTCCACCGCGTGGGGGACGCCGGTGTTCAGGTGATCCACGATCGCCTCCCTGCCGTTGACGGCGAGGGCGACCCCCGGGCGGAAGTCGAAGGGCGGCGTCATCCGCAGCTTCACCCTGGAGCCGCGCATCGTCGCGTCGATGACGCCCGCGATGGTCTCGAACGACACCGAATCCCCGGCGATGCCCAGCTCCCGGGCGAAGCGCGCGGCGCAGCGCCCGCCGTTGCCGCACATCTCGCCCTCGGAGCCGTCGGCGTTGAAGAAGCGCCACTTGAAGTCGGCGCGGTCGCTCGGCTCGATGAACATCAGCCCGTCCGCGCCCACGGACTGCCCCCGGCGGCAGACTTTCCGGACGAACCCGATCATCTCGTCGGCGCGGTGCCGCAAGTCCCTGTTGTCGATGAAGATGAAGTCGTTGCCGCTTCCGCTCAGCTTGGTGAATGGAATCGCGCTCATGGAATCCGCCTTTCCTCCAGAAACGCCGGGATGCGCTCGCCGCGAACCAGATCGTCATACGTCTCGCGCTCCCGGATGACGTGATATTCGCTCCCGCGAACGAGGATCTCGGGCGGCCTGGGCCGGGAATTGTAGTTCGACGCCATGGTGAACCCGTAGGCGCCCGCGCTCATCACGGCGACCAGATCGTCCCTGCGCAGTTCGGGCAGGCTCCTGTCTTTGGCCAGATAGTCCCCGCTCTCGCAGATGGGGCCGACCAGGTCGGTGAGATGTCTCTCCCTTTCCTTCACCGCCTCCTCGACGGGCCAGACGTCCTGGAACGCCTGATAGAGGCTGGGGCGGATGAGGTCGTTCATGCCGGCGTCGATGATGACGAAGCGCTTGTCGGGGCTGACCTTCTCATACAGCACCCGCGCGACGAGAACCCCCGCGTTGCCCGTGATGACCCGCCCGGGCTCGAAGATGAGCGCGCATCCCAAGCCTTTAAGCCGGGGCAGGATGGCCGCCGCGTAGTCCTTCGGCAGGGGGGGCGCCTCGTCGCGGTAGGTGATGCCGAGGCCGCCGCCCAGGTTCAGATAGCGGATGTCGTGGCCGTCGCCGCGCAGCGCCTCCACCAGCCGCGCCACGATGTCCACCGCGTCGGCGAAGGGCGCGCTCGTCGTTATCTGGCTCCCGATGTGGCAGTGGACGCCGGCGGGCTCCACGCCGTCGAGCGCGGCGGCCTTCCGGTACTGCTCCCGCGCCCGGCCGATGTCGATGCCGAACTTGCTCTTTTTGAGCCCGGTGGCGATGTAGGGATGCGTCCGGGGGTCCACGTCGGGGTTCACCCGAATCGCGACCCGCGCCCGCTTCCCCAGACGGCTCGCCACCGCGCCGACGTTCGCCAGCTCCTCCTCGCTCTCCACGTTGAACAGCAGCACGCCCCGCTCGAGCGCGAAGGCGATTTCCTCGTCCGACTTGCCCACGCCCGCGAACACGATGCGATCCGCCGGCACCCCGGCCTTGAGCGCGCGGAAGAGCTCGCCCCCCGAAACGATGTCCAGCCCGCCGCCCATCGCGCCGAACAGCCGGAGTATCGCCAGGTTCGAGTTGCTCTTCATGGCGAAGCAGATGAGCCGGGAGACGGAGGCGAACGCCTCGTCGAACACCCGGAAATGGCGCGAGAGCGTCTCGTGGCTGTAGACGTAGAAGGGCGTGCCCACCTCCTCCGCCAGCCGCGTCAGGGAGACCTCCTCCGCGCGCAGCTCCCCGTCCCCGTATTCAAAATGGCGCATTCCCCGACCTTCCTTTCCGAAAATTCCCCGCGAGGGGGGCGGCTCACGACCCCTTGGCAATCGGCGTCCCCGGAGGCTTCGGCGGCCCCTTGACGCCGCAGCCGAGGAGCATCCACGCCGCCCCGGCCAGCAGGACGCCCGCCAGCAGGATTCTCCTCCGCGTCATCCGGCGGCTCCCCCACTCGCCACGAACGCCCCCAGCGCCATCGCGCACATCCAGAAGAGGATCGCGCATACCCACAAAAAGACGAAAACCGGCCACAGCGCCACGTGGACGTAGACCCACGGATCCGACCAGGAGAACGCCCCCGGCGCCGCCAGATGATACAGCAGGCCGATCGCCAGATAGATGAGAGTCCCCATGAAGCCCATTCAGGAATCTCCGGCGCGAGAGAAGCGGGCCGGCCTCCCGCGTCAGATTCCCAGACGCTTTCTTTCCGCCCGCAGCTGCGCCAGAACGCTCCGCCTGGAGGCGCCGCCCGCGCTGCTCCGCGCGCGCAGGGACTCGGCCAGGCGCGTCGCCGCCAGATCCTCCTCGCGCAGGCGGGCGTCGGCGCGCCTCAGGTCGGCGGCGTCCAGCTCGCTCAGCGCCGCCCCCTTCTCGATGGCGACCCGCACCGCGCGCCCCGCCGCCTCGTGCGCCTGGCGAAAGGGGACGCCCCGCCGCGTCATGGCGTCGGCGAGGTCCGTCGCCGTCATGTAGCCGCCCTCGGCGGCCCGCGCCATCCGCTCCGGCCGAAAGCGCAGGGACGCGACCATGGGCGCCATGACCTCCAGGGAGGACAGCAGCGCGTCGCCGGCGTCGAACAGGGACTCCTTGTCCTCCTGCATGTCCCGGTTATACGCGAGCGGCAGCCCCTTCATCAAGGCGAGCAGGGCGAGAAGGTCGCCGAAGACGCGCCCGCTCTTGCCCCGCGCGATCTCGGCCGCGTCCGGGTTCTTCTTCTGCGGCATGAGGGAGCTGCCCGTGGCGAAGGCGTCCGCCACCTCCGCGAAGCCGAACTCCGCGCTCGCCCAGAGAACGATCTCCTCCCCCAGCCTGCTGAGGTGCATCATCGAGATGGCGGCGGCGGAGACGAAATCCAGGACGAAATCCCTGTCGCTCACCGCGTCCATGCTGTTCTCCGCCACGGCGGCGAAGCCGAGCTTCCTCGCCACCATTTTCCGGTCTATCGGGTGGCTCGTTCCCGCCAGCGCGCCCGCGCCCAGCGGCAGGACGTTCACGCGGGCGCGCGCCTCGGCCAGGCGCTCCCCGTCCCTTCTGAGCATCTGCGAGTAGGCGAGCAGGTGGTGCGCCAGCGAAACGGGCTGCGCGCGCTGGAGGTGCGTGTAGCCGGGCATCACCGCGTCGACGCGCGCCTCCGCCTGCGCCAGAAGCGCGCGCCGGAGCGCGAGGAGGGCGGCCTGCGTCTCGTCGATGCGATCCCGGAGCCAGAGCCGGAGCGAGGTGGCCACCTGGTCGTTCCGGCTCCGCGCCGTGTGCAGCCGCCCGCCGACGGCGCCGATGCGCTCCGTGAGCGCCGCCTCCACGTTCATGTGAACGTCCTCGAGCTCCGCCCGGAACTTGAATTCGCCCGCCTTCACCTCCCGCAGAATGGCCTTGAGCCCGGAGACGATCTTCCGCGCGTCCGCCTTCGTGACAATCCCCCGCGCCCCGAGCATCTCCGCGTGGGCGATGGAGCCGAGGACGTCGTGCGCCGCGAGGCGCTGATCGAAGGAAACGCTCTGGGTGAACGCCTCCGCGCGCGGGTCGGCCTCCCCCCGGAACCTCCCGCCCCAGGGCTTTCGGGCGCCCGCCCTTCCGGATTTTCTCTCGCGCTTCGGCATCCCGGACGCTCCTCCTCCCAAGCCTCGCCGCCCCCCGGAAACCCCGCGCCCGGCGGGAGCGAAGCGAACCGCCTCCGCGGGAACCTGCTTACACGATAGCGGGCGCGGGGGGCAACCACGGGGCGGAAGCCGGCGAGGCGCGCCTCTTTCCCGCCTCCTCTCGCGCGCGGGGCGGGACGAGACCCCCGCCGCCCGTTTTCGCCGCGAACGAAACGGGACGCATGTATGCGTCCCCTACGCAAAAACAAAACCGCCGCCCGCCTTTTCGCCGCCGGGATATTTCACCCGCAGGTGAAGCGCCGAGGGGCGCGTCACCTACGAAACCACCGCCGCCTTCGCCTTAGGGCGCGCGGACATGCGACCCGATTGCGGGTTGTTGATGACGCGCGCTCCGCCGCCCCGCGTTCAGGGGCGACGCGGCGCGCTTGCGGACGGACGCCCCCTGTTCTAGGATGCGCGCCGCTCGTCAGCTTTCCTCCGTTCACCCGCGGCGCCGGACGGGACGTCCTTGGATCGAACATACCGGTTCTTCTCGCCCCGGCAATGGCTCTTCATCGCCGCCGCCTTCGCGCTCATGGGGCTTTTCTCGGGCCTCAACTTTCTGTTCGGCGTCTTTCTGAACCCCCTGATAGACGAGTTCGGCTGGAACCGCTCGACGGCCTCGGCCGCCTATTCCATCAACATGTGCATGATAGCGTTCTGCTCGATGCTCGCGGGCGGCCTCTCCGATCGCTTCGGGACGAGGCCCGTGCTGCTCGCGGGCGCGCTGATCGCCGGCGGCTCCCTGCTTCTCTCCTCCCTCATCGGGAACCTGTGGCAATACTTTCTGCTGGCCGGCGCGATGGCGGGGCTGGGACGCGCCGCCATCGCCACCCCCGTCCAGGCCTTCATCCAGCGAAACATGACCCGGAACAGGGGACTCGCCACCGGGCTGGCCGGCTCGGGCGCGGGCCTCGGCATCCTCGCGCTGGCGCCCCTCACGGGCTTTCTCGTGAGCGCGCGCGGGTGGAGAGCCGCCTACCTCCTTCTGGGCGTCCTCTTCTTCATCGTCGCCATCCCCGCGGCGCTCGCCCTCCGGCCCCGAAAGGAGCGCGAAGCGGGCGGCGATGCGAAAAATCCCCCGATCGCGCCGGAGGAGCCCGCCCCGATACTGCCCGAAGCCTCCATGGGGATGCGGGAGATTCTGAGGCGCAGGCCCTTCTGGATGATCCTCTTGAGCCACGCGACGGACTGCATGTGCCACTCCGTTCTCATCGTCCACCTCGCGCCCATCGCGGTCGAGGCGGGCGTCTCCCACGCGCGGGCGGCGGGCCTCGTCGGCGTCCTGGGGCTGGGAACCCTCATCGGGCGAATCGCCGTGGGCGTCCTGGCGGACCGCGTCGGCGCGAAGCGCGCGCTGCTCGCGACCCTCCTAACGCAGACGCTTCCGGTGCCCCTGCTCTTCTGGATTCATTCTCCCCTCGCCTTCTACGCCGTCGCCCTGACGGTCGGCGTCGGCCTCGGGGGACACGGGACGATGTATCCCGTCGTCACGCGCGAATACTACGGCCCCCGAAGGGTGGGCGTCCTGTTCGGCGCCTTCATCACCGGCGCGAGTTCGGGAATGGCCACGGGCGGGTTCATGGGCGGCCTGCTGCACGATCTGACGGGCGACTACGCGATGTCCATCCTGTTCAGCTTCCTCGCCGGCGTCGCCTCGCTGCTCTTCGTGCTCTCCTACCCGTCGAGAGAGAGCGGAAAGAAGGACGCCGCGCGCGCCCTCGTCCAGCCGGCGGGCTGACGCGCGGGACGCATGTATGCGTCCCCTACATAAAACCATCACCCGGCCCGTAGGGGGCGCATACATGCGCCCCGAATGCAAGGTTGGCGATGATGCGGCGCGGACAGCCACAGGGGGTCGCCCCCGCGGGATCCGCGGCGCATCCGGATCGGCTTGCGTTCGGGGACGCGGGGACAATCCCCCGTGGTTGTCTCCGCCCTGTTCTGGGGTTTGCCCTTCATCAATGACGCCGACCGATCACCCGCAGGGGCAGATCCTCATCGGGCCCGCCCCACGGTTCGAGAACCGCCCACATTCGGTCGCCGAACGGCGCGGGACGCATGTATGCGTGGGACGCGCCCCTCGGCGCGTCACCTACACAAAACCACCACCCGGCCCGTAGGGGGCGCATACATGCGCCCCGAATGCAAGGTTGGCGATGACGCGATTCGGCGAACCGCCGCACCCCCGCGGGCGTTCGCCCGCATTCGCCGCTTTCCCGAACAATCCCGAAAAAGGACGATTCAAACGCGCCCGACTGACGCTCAAAAGGGCGTTTTTCGGCGCTTCATCCGTCGAATCGGCGACCATTTTCAACGGGAGGAAATTTCGGCGAATTCAAAACGATTGCGAGCGAATTCAAGACGTTCTCAAACAAATTCACGCGCTTTTGCGAACGCATAAGCGATTGATTTACAACGAAAAAAGACGAAAGGCGGAGGATTTTTTCTGAACGAGACGGGAGCGACCCGGCCGCCCGCGAGAGAGACGCCCGTTCGCCCCGCGGGAATTTTTCGTCCGAACCGCCCCTCTTCCCTTGACACCCCCTCCCCGCGTTGATAGGTTCCCGCCGTAAATTCTGGCGTTGCGGCTTTCACTCGGAGGAGAAAAAGTAGCATGGCCTCCGGCTCTCCTCCGGGAGCGAACCGCGGGTCGCCGGCGAAGGGGACGGCCGGCTCCCGCGACGCGAAAATCCGCAAGGGCGTGCGGAACGTTCATCTGGCGACGCTGGGCTGGAACTTCGTGACCGCCCCGCTCGTCGGCGGCGGGCTGGGATACGGCCTGGACGCGCTTTTCGGCTCCTATCCGTGGGGGATGGTCGCCGGGCTGTTGCTGGGCTTCGTTTCCGCCTTCATCGATCTCGTCAAAGGCGCTCGCTAAGTGGAAAACCGGGACTCGCCCTCGCCCGACCTCAGAAGCATCGAAAGCGTCGGCTGGCTGACGCTGGCGGCCCTCGCCCTGGCGGGGCTGATGGCCGGATACGCCTCGGCCGCCGCCGGACTGGCGATTGGCGGGGCGTGCGCGCTGGGAAGCTTCCGGCTGATGGACGTCTATTTCGTCCGCCTGTTCAGCGGAGGCGCGAACCGCGCCCGGTGGCGGCACCACGCGCTCTACGTCCTGCGGTTCGCCGCCCTGCTCGGAATCGTGGCGGCCGCGATAGGCTGGCTCCGGCTTCCCGTCGCGGGCGTCGTCGCGGGGCTGTCGATTCCGCCGCTGGCCATATTCATTCACGGGGCGAGGCGCGCCCTCCGCCCCCGGGGAGCGACAAGGGCATAGCGCATGGAAAAATTTCACCCGTTTCTGTATTTCGACGTCATTCCCGGGCTGTCGGCGTATCCGAACATCGTCTACAGCTGGGTGGTGATGGCGTTTCTCATCGCGTCCTCCCTCTCCATCACCAAGGCGCTTCAGAAGATACCCGTCGGCGGGCAAAACGTGTTCGAGGCGATTTTCGACGCCTTCTCCGCGTTCATGGAAGGCCCCCTCGGCAAGGAGGGAAGGCCCTTTTTCCCCCTCGTGTTCACGCTGGGAACCTACATTTTTCTCTGCAACGTCATCGGCATCCTGCCCGGCTTCATGGCGCCCACGAGCAACCTGAACACGAACGTGGGCTGCGCGCTCACCGTCTTCTTCGCCACGCACTACGTCGGGCTCAAGAGAAACGGGATGGCGTATCTCAAGCACTTCACCGGCCCCATCATCTGGCTGGCGCCCCTGATGGTTCCCATCGAGATCATCTCGCACCTCAGCCGCCCCCTGTCGCTCACCCTGCGCCTTTTCGGCAACATCACGGGCGAGGAGCTCGTTCTGGGCGTCCTGATGCTGCTGTGCCTGCAGATTTTTCTGCCCGTCCCCTGGGCGATGCAGCTGTTCATCATTTTCGGAAGCTTCATCCAGGCCTTTGTTTTCACCCTTTTGACCATGATATACATTGCCGGGTCTCTTGAAGGACACGATCACGATGAAGAGAGCGGCCACGAGGCCGCCCACGCTCATTAGCGGCAGCAGCCCGAACGGGAACTGCTTCAACAAGGAGACGTAAGGAATGAAACGTCTGGGAATGATCGGATTCGCCTTAGCCAGCCTCGCAGCCATGGCCACCAGCGCGTTCGCCGCCGAAGCCGGCGCGGCCGGAGGCGGCGACGTGATGAAATGGAGAATGATCTCCTCCTCGTTCGCCCTGGCCATCGCCGCGGCGGCCGGCGCCTTCGCCCAGAGCCGCAGCATCGCCAGCGCGCTGGACGGCACGGCGCGCAACCCGGGAGCGGGCGGAGACCTGCGCGTGTCGATGATCATCGGTCTCGCCCTGATCGAGTCCCTCGTCATTTACACGTTCGTCATCTGCCTGATCATCATCCTGGGCTAGAGAAAAGCGCATCCGCGGCGCGAGAAGCGAGGGGGGAGCTTCGGCTTCCCCCTTTTCGCGCCCCGGGGCGCGCGCCGGACATCCTCCCGCGCCCGGCCGGCTTCCGGCGTTCTCGGACGCCCCGCCGCCTCCCCTTGCCCTTCGCGCCGAAACCCATAGAATCGGCGAACCGGCCCGAAGCCGCCGCGCGAGCCGGGATGTTTCATTCTCTTCGTTCCTCTCGTCTCCACGGATTTCGGGTGAGCGAAAAATTGGCGTGGGAAAGCGCGAAAACGAAAATTCCGGAGGCGGCCGTCAACCGGCTCTCCACCTACGCCCGCATCCTGGATCGGGCGAGCGGCGAGGGGGCGGAGCTCATCGCCTCGGCCGACCTGGCGCGGCGGTGCGGGTTCAAGCCCGCGCAAATCAGGAAGGACCTCGCCTATTTCGGCGAATTCGGCGTTCGCGGCAAAGGCTACTACATCAGGGAGCTGCGATACAACCTGAAGAAAATCCTGGGCGTAACCCGGACGTGGAAGGTCGTGCTCGTCGGAGCGGGAAACCTCGGCTCGGCGCTGCTGGCCTACAAGGGCTTTCTGGCGCACGGCTTCGAGATCGCCGCCGTGTTCGACAAATTTCCCGAAAGAATACCCGCCCGCAGAACCGGGCGCCTGCCGGCGCTGCCGATGTCGAGCCTGCGCGAAGTCGTCAGGGAGAAAGACATCAAAATCGGCGTCATCGCGGTGCCGGGCGGGAGCGCGCAAAACGTGGGGACGGCGCTCGTCCAGGCCGGCATCACGGGCATCCTGAATTTCGCGCCCACCCAAATTCAGACCCCGCGTCACGTGAAGGTGAAAAACGTGGACCTGGGCAGCGAACTGGAGCATCTCTCCTTCCATCTTTCCCAAAACGCCTGAGCCGCGCGCGGGCGAGGACGAAAAAATAAAGCCATGAAGCCGCAGCCTTCATACGTTCTGGCCCTCGACACCTCGACGCCGCGGGGAAAGTGCGCGGCGCTCGACGCGGCGGGAGAGGCGGAGGAGGCGCTTCTCACGGAGGAAATCCGCATTTCCAGAACGCTCCTGCCCCGGGTGGAAGCGCTTTTGCGCTCGAGAAACATCCGCAAAAAGATGATTCGCGCCATCGGGGTGAGCATCGGCCCCGGGACATTCACCGGGCTTCGGGTAGGGCTTTCCTGCGCCAAAGGCCTCGCCCTGGGGCTGGAACGCCCCCTGTACGGCTTTTCATCCCTGGAAGTCATGGCGGCGGGCGCCCTGCTTCGGGAGAGGAAGGCGAAACGGAGCCTGTCGGACTACGTTCTCCCTTATCGAGACGCCCGGCGCGGGGAGCTGTTCACCGCCCTGTTCCGGGTCTCCGGGAAGCCGGAATCTCCCGGTGAGAACCCCCTTTCGCGCGTCCGGGCGGATGAAGTCATCGAACGCGGGACGCTCCGCCTCCCGAAGGACGGGAGGACGCTGCTCGCCGGAAGAGAGGAGGAGTTTCCCGGGGCGCTCGACCCGGACGCCCCGGGCGAAGGCGCGAGACGCCTTGAAATGGACTGCTCGGCCGCCGCGGTCGCGTGGCTCACCCGCCGGGCCGTCGAGACGCGAACCTCCCCGCCCGGCGCGAATCTGGCGCTGAACTACTGTCGAAAGCCGCAGGCGCAAACCAGATGGGCGGATCCGGGGGGTTGATTCCCGGCGCGATATTTCGTAAATTCGGGGGCAATTCACCGCCGACGTCGAATGAGCGAATGAAAACGTGAAGCCATGAATCCCGCTGAGGAGGTCCGCCATTGGAAACCATCGAAAAAGCGGAAGAAGCGTCGGGCGCAGCCGATGAACTCGCGCGCCTGAAAAAAGAACACGCCGTTCTGGATGAAAAAATTCTCGCTCTTGAAAACGTCCGGTTCCCGTCCCCGGAAGAACAGCGGCGGATCAAACTGCTCAAAAAGGAAAAACTCTCCGTCAAGACGCAGCTGGAGACGCTCGAGGGCGGTTGAAAATCACGGCTTCGCCCGTCGCGGGAGCTCCGCAGCGGAAAATTTCGCGTTTTTCATCCTTGACCGAAAAACGAAAAGCGTGTAGTAGTGTCAACCGCTTGGAGCCCGAAGCGTCGGAGCGGATGATTCGCGCGCTCCCGGCACGGGACGCTTTCAGGAATTCGACCTCCCGACAGGACGGAAGACGGCCATCATGGATCCGAAAAAGATGTTGCGGAATAAGGAGTCTGGCGTAAGAGGGGGGCGGCGCGCCCCCGCGCGCCGTCCCCTGATTTCTTCCTGACAACATTGCCGGCGTCGCCGGCGCTTTCGGATCGACTTCACCGCCAGGAACGAGACGCATCCCGACTGGCTGAGGGGAAATGGCCGTGGCGACCAAAACGAAAAGCCCATCTTCAAGACAGCCCGCGAAGCTGAAGCCGAAGAAAATTTCAGGCGCCGAGATTATCTACCGCAGCCTAGAGCGCGAGGGGGTGAAATACGTCTTCGGGCATCCGGGCGCCGTGCTTCTCACCGTTCTGGATCTGTTTCTGAAGCGAAGCAAAATCAAGCATCTGCTCATCCGCCACGAGCAGTGCGCCGCGCACATGGCGGAGGGCTACGCCCGCGCCAGCGGCGAGGTCGGCGTATGCCTCACCACCTCCGGGCCGGGCGCCACGAACCTCATCACGGGCATCACGGACGCCTACATGGACTCCATTCCCATCGTGTGCCTGACGGGGCAGGTCGCCACCTCGATGGTCGGCAACGACGCCTTCCAGGAGGCCGACATCGTGGGCATGACCCGAACCGTCACCAAGCACAGCTACCTGGTGAAGAGCACGGACGATCTCGCCGGGACGATTCAGGAGGCCTTCTACATCGCGCGCACGGGAAGGCCCGGGCCGGTGCTCGTCGATCTGCCCAAGGACGTGCTGCTCGGCGACGGAAACTACCAGATTCCGGAAAAGGTGGAGCTTCGGGGCTACAAGCCCACGACCAGGGGCCACCCCCGACAGATTCAGCGCGTGGCCGAGGCCATCGGGGAATCGAAGCAGCCCCTGCTCTACGTGGGCGGCGGCGCCATTCACGCGGAGGCGCACGCCGAACTCCTGAAACTCGCGGAAACGGCCGAAATTCCCGTGACCTACACCCTCCTGGGCGCGGGCGCCTTTCCGAGCGCGCACGAGCTTTCGCTGGGGATGCTCGGGATGCACGGAACGGCCTACGCCAACTACGCGACCATGGAGTGCGACCTGCTCATCGCCGTCGGCGCGAGGTTCGACGATCGCGTCACCGGAAAGGTCTCCGAGTTCGCCACCCGAGCGAAAGTCATCCACATCGACATCGACCCCACGGCCATCGGCAAGAACAAGAAGACGGAGATTCCCGTCGTGGGCGACGCGCGCCAGGTGCTCGCCGAGGTCAACAAACTCGTCAAGCCCCAGAAGCGCGCCTTGTGGAAAAAGCGCATCCGGAAGCTCAGGGCGGAATACCCGCTGACGTTCGACTCGCCGGAAGACGCGCCGATCAAGCCGCAGGAGGCCATTCTCGCCCTGAGCGAGGAGGTGGGCGACAAGGCCATCCTCACCACCGAGGTGGGGCAGCACCAGATGTGGGCCGCTCAATTCTACAACTTCACCTTCCCGCGCCAGTTCATCTCATCGGGCGGCCTCGGAACGATGGGCTTCGGCTTCCCCGCGGCCATCGGCGCGGCGCTGGCGCGGCCGGACAAGCTCGCCATCGACATCGCCGGAGACGGCAGCTTCCAGATGGTGATGCAGGAAATCGCCACCGCCGTCCAATACGACATCCCCGTCAAGGTCTTCCTGCTGAACAACGCCACGCTGGGCATGGTTCGCCAATGGCAGGATCTGTTCATGGACAGGCGATTCAGCGAGGTGGACTTCGACTCCTCGCCCGACTACGTCAAGCTCGCCGAAGCGTTCGGCGCGGACGGCCGCCGGGTCGCGGACAGGGAGGAGCTCCGGCCCGCCATCCGCGAGATGATCGCCTCCCCCGCGCCCTTCATTCTGGACGTGATCGTCGATCCCGACGAACTGGTGTTTCCGATGGTGCCCGCGGGCGGCGCCACGAAGGACATGATCGTTCGGGACAGCCGGAAAAAGATTCTCCGGGGCAAGCTCAGCGCCTTGCCCGACAACTAGGAGGTTTCCCCCGTGGAGCTGAACGGCTCGCAAATCCTCATCGAAGAGCTGAAGGCGGCAGGCGTGGAGATGGCTTTCGGCATCCCGGGCGGCGCCATCATGCCCTTCTACGACGAGCTCATGAAGTCGGAGTTTCCCCACATTCTCACCCGGCACGAGCAGGGCGCCGCCCACATGGCGGACGGCTACGCGCGCGTGAGCGACAAGGTGGCCATCGTGGTCACCACGTCCGGGCCCGGGGCGACGAACCTCATCACCGGACTTGCCAACGCCCAGATGGACTCCGTGCCGCTCATCGCCGTCACGGGCCAGGTGGCGACCGGCATGATCGGCACCGACGCCTTTCAGGAAGCCGACATGTACGGCTGCTCCATCCCGGTCACCAAATTCAACTGGCTCATCAAGGACGTCCGCGAAATCCAGCGCGTCGCCAGGGAGGCGATTCGCGTGGCGACGACGGGCCGCCCGGGCCCCGTTCTGCTCGATTTTCCGAAAGACGTCCAGGTCGCCAGGACGGAATACGACCCTCGCCTGCCCCACGAGTCCCCTTTCGCGGCGCCCGAGCGGCGCCCGGACCTCGACGCGGAGGGAATCGATCGGCTGCTCGAAGCCATGCGGCGCGCCAGGCGGCCCGTCATCATCGGCGGCGCCGGCATCATCAAGGCCGGGGCGTCCGCGGAGCTCGCGAAATTCGCAAGAACCGCGGGCATCCCCGTCATCAACACGCTGCTGGGGCTGGGGGGATTCCCCGGCACGGACGATCTTTTTCTCGGGATGCCGGGAATGCACGGCGCCGCCTACGCGAACTTCGCCCTTTGCGAGTGCGACCTGCTCATCAACCTCGGCGCCCGCTTCGACGATCGCGTGACGGGCAAGGTGTCGAGCTTCTGCCCCAAGGCGGTCATCGCCCACGTGGACATCGACGCCGCCGAAATCGACAAGCGGGTGAGCACCCACATTCCGATCGTCGGGAACGTGCGCGACGCGCTGGCCGCGCTGAACCGGCATTCGGCGGCCGGCGACTACGAGGAGTGGCGCGAGACGTGCGCAGGCTGGAAAAAGGACTATCCCCTGCAATACGATCAGCGGGACGACACCATCAAGCCCCAATACGTCATCGATCAGATTCAGGAAATCACCGAAGGCGACGGCGTCTACGCGACCGGCGTGGGCCAGCACCAGATGTGGGCGGCCCAGTTCATCCGCTTCAACGAGCCGAAGAGCTGGGTCACCTCCGGCGGCCTCGGCACGATGGGCTTCGGCCTTCCCGCCGCCATCGGCGCGAAATTCGCCCGGCCGGACAAGGACGTCTGGCTCATCGACGGCGACGGCAGCTTCGCCATGACGCTCGTCGAGCTCGCCACGGCGGCGACCTACAACGTTCCCGTGAAAGTCGCCATCCTGAACAATGCGTACCTGGGCATGGTTCGCCAGTGGCAGGAGCTGTTCTTCGAGAAGCGCTACTCGCACTCGCATTACCCGGAAAACCCGGACTTCGCCGCCATCGCCGAAGGCTACGGCGTGAAGGGCGTGAACGTCGAGGAGGCGGGCGAGGTGCGGGACGCGCTCGAGGCCGCGGCCGCGCACGACGGCCCCGTGGTTCTCAACTTCCTGGTCAACAAGGAGGAGAACGTCTGGCCCATGGTCCCCGCCGGCGCGGGAAACGACGAGATGCAGCTCGTGCCGCCCTCCGGGGAAGCGGCGCCGTGAGACAGGTCTATTCCATCCTCGTCAACAACCACGCGGGCGTGCTCTCCCACGTGGCCGGCCTCTTCACGCGCCGCGGCTACAACATCGAGAGCATCGCCGCCGGGCCGACGCAGGACGCCACGATCACGCGCATCGTCATCGTCGCCTTCGGCGAGAAGAACGAACTCGACCAGATCGCCAAGCAGCTCCGCAAGCTCTACGACGTGCGGGAGGTCGATCAGATATCCTACAACCAGGCCGTCACGCGCGAGCTCGTTCTGGCGACCATCAACGCGCCCGTCAGCAGGAGAAGCGAAGTCATCCAGCTCGCCAACGCGTTCGGCGCGCAGGTGATCAACGTGACCGACGACACGGTCACCCTCGAGGCGAGCGGCAACGACCACAAGGTGCGAACCCTCATCAAGGCCTTCGAGAGCTACGGAATCGCGCAAATGGCGCGCACGGGGATGATTTCCCTCCCCTACGACGGAATGCCCGAAGACTGGGAGCCCATCTCGTAATGCCCGCGAACCCGAGCGAAAACGGCGCGGACGAGCCGCACACGATAGCGGTTCTGGTGGAGAACAAGTTCGGCGTTCTCGCCAAGGTGGCGAGCCTGTTCAGCGCGCGCGGCTACAACATCGACAGCCTCTGCGTGGGCGTGACGCAGGACCCGAGCGTCTCCCGCATCACCCTCGTCACGCGCGGCGACGGGAAAATTCTGGAGCAGATCCGCAAGCACCTCAGCAAGCTCATCGACACCGTCAAGGTGATGGACATGGGGGAGACCGAAAGCGTCGAGCGCGAGATGATTCTCATCAAGGTCTCGGCGCCGAAGGCCGCGCGTCCGGATATTTTTCAGATCATCGACGTTTTTCGCGGCCGCGTCGTGGACGTGTCCTCGAACACCGTCACGGTGGAAGTCACCGGCGACGAGGGAAAAATCACGGCCATTCTGAGCCTGCTCCAGTCCTTCGGCGTCAAGGAGATCGCCCGCACGGGCAAGGTCGCCCTCACCCGCGGCGCCAAAACGCTCAAGGGCTCCAAAAGCTGAACGGATGAGAAACAAGGCCGAAGACTCCTCCCGCAGGCCCCTCGTCGCCAAAGAGGGCTGGGGCTACGTTTCGGGCCTCTCGGCCATCGCCCTCCTCTCCCTCCTCTTCGGGGGGTGGACGTGGGCGATCCTCTTCTTCGCCCTGGCCCTGGCCGCGGCCGGCTTTTTCAGGGACCCCCGCCGCGTCCCGCCCGACGAGCCGGGCGCCGTCCTCGCCCCGGCGGACGGCCGCGTCGTGGAGGTCGCCTCCTTCGGGGACGCGGGAAGCGTGGTGCGGATTTTCCTCTCCCCCCTGGACGTTCACGTCAACAGATCGCCCGTGGAGGGCAGAATCGCGAGCATCCGGTATCGAAAAGGCCGGTTTCTCGCCGCCTACAAAGAGGACGCCTCGGAGGCGAACGAGCAAAACGCGCTGGAGATCGAAACGGCGGCCGGCGAGCGCTTCAAGGTCGTTCAAATCGCCGGCGTCCTGGCCCGGCGGATCGTCTGCTGGTCCAGGGAGGGCGATGACCTGCGCGCGGGCGAGCGCTTCGGGCTGATTCAGTTCGGCTCGCGCACCGATCTTCATTTCCCCGCAGGGTATGATATAGTCGCGAAGCGCGGCCAGCGCGTTCGCGGAGGAGAAACCATCGTTGGAAGATCGGGAAGCCGCAAGGCCGAGGAATAAATTCGGGCGCCGCTCGCGCGGGAGGAGCCGCCGCTCCAGAAGGCGCTCCCTGAAGCGGGGGATCTATCTGGTTCCCAACCTGCTGACGACGGGCAGCCTCTTCGCGGGCTTCTACGCGATTGTCGCCTCGATCCAGGGAGACTTCACCTGGGCGTCCCTGGCCATACTGCTGGCCATCGTTCTGGACGGACTCGACGGCACCGTAGCCCGACTGACGAAGAGCACGAGTTCCTTCGGCCTCCAATACGACTCGCTGTGCGACCTGACGGCCTTCGGCGTCGCGCCGGCCGTGCTGATATACGCTTGGGGGCTCGCCCCCTACGGAAGAATCGGCTGGCTCGCCGCGTTCATATTCGCCGCCTGCGGCGCCCTGCGGCTCGCGCGCTTCAACGTGCTGGCCCAGAGCGGCGGCGGCTCCCAGGACTTCAGAGGGCTGCCCATACCGGCGGCGGCCGGCGTCCTGGCGTCCATCGTCTATCTGGCCGAGGATTTCTCGATCAAGGCCTACGTCCCGCTCCTCCTCATCGCGGCGCTCGGCTACGTTCTCGCCTTCCTGATGGTGAGCACCATCCGCTACAAGAGCTTCAAGGATTTGAGCGGGCCCCTCAAGAGGCCGTTCCGCGTCCTCGTCGGCGCCGTGCTCGCCCTGTTCGTGGCGGCGGCGATTCCCCAGGTGGTGGCCTGCCTCGCGCTCGCCGGCTACGCCGCGTCCGGCCCCCTCTGGACGGTGGCGAGATGGCGCGGGGCGAAACGCGGGCGCGCCCCGGAGAATCTCGCGGATCGGCAGCCGGAATCTCCCTGAACCCTCCCCGACGCGACCGAGCCGGGCCGGCCTTCCGATCGCTCCTCCTGATTGCGCTCTCGCCGAATACCCCTCATAATCCACCCGACTGAAAGCTCGCTGCCCGAAAGCCCGACGCATCCGCGGCCGCCGGAGACGTTCAGCGCGCCGCGATGACGAGATTTTTCGTGTCGAATGCCCGGAAACCCGCTTTTTCGAGGCTCGGGGCGGCTTGCTGGCCGCTCCTCTTCTTCTCCCTCGTCCCTTTCTGGGAACCTCCCCGCGCCGAGGCGCAATTCGCCCCCGCGCCGCGCCTCCAGGCGCCGCCCGCCCCGCCCCGAAAAAGCGGGGAGCGCCTTCAGTTTCTGAGAAATCCCAACGCGGCCATCGCCATCACGGCCGACGAGCTGATCGAGGATCGGGAGCGCCAGAGAATCATCGGCCGCGGGTTTTCGGAAATCCGATACCTCGACAACGGCATCCAGGCGGACCACATCGAGGTGCAGACGGCGACGCGAGACGGCGTCGCCGCCGGAAACATCGTTTTTCAGGCCGGAAGCGACCGCATCGTGGCCGACCGCGCCGAGTTCAACCTCGACACCGAGCGGATCGTCATCTTCAACGCGCGCGGCTTCATCGGCGCGACCTACTACGTGAGGGGCCGGGTGATTCGGCGCCTCTCGGAGGATCGCTACGAAGTGCTGGGAGGCTCTTTCACCACCTGCGAGGGCGACCTTCCCGACTGGGCGTTCGGCTTCGAGCGCGCCACTTTTCAGGTGGAGGGCTACGCCCGGCTCCAGTCTCCCGCCATGACGATCAAGGGCGCGCCCGCGGCCTTTCTCCCCTGGGCCATGGTGCCGATAAAAACAAAAAGAGCCACAGGCTTTCTCCTGCCCGACATCGGCTCGGGCGGCCGGAGCGGCGTCCAGTTCTCCCCCTCGTTTTTCTGGGCCATCAACGAATGGTCGGACGCCACCGCCGGGATCGACTACTTCAGCAGGCGCGGGGTTCGCTACAAGGGGGAATACCGCTACGCGCTCAGCCGGGACATATCGGGAGAAATCGCGGGCCGCTAT
Source organism: bacterium (assembly GCA_965242545.1). Taxonomy (GTDB): domain Bacteria; phylum UBA8248; class UBA8248; order UBA8248; family UBA8248; genus Bin107. Next base: position 1,120,216 of record OZ251456.1, on the reverse strand, counting down.
CTGAAGGACAGGCGGGAGCGGGCGGCCTTCTGGGACGTCCGGGGCTTCCACCGGACGACTTTCAGGGACATCGACGCCGATTTTCACGCCGCCCTCGATCTGGAGAAGCGTGGAACGGACGACCGCTCCCTCGAAAGCGACCTGCTCGCCCGCACGCGCCAGGACACGGACTCCCACGTCTCCTTCACGAAGAAGCTTCCCCGCGTCGCCGGCCAGCTTCAGGTGGGCATGAGACGGCGGGAGGGTCTGAACGAAAACGACGGGCAGCTGTTTCAAAAGGCGCCGGAACTCAGCCTGGACGTCCACGACAAGCGCCTCGGAACGAGCGATTTCTACTTCAGCATGAATTCCTCCATCGTCAACTTCAAGAGAATCGAGGACGAGAACACGATTCGGCTGATCCGGCTTCACGTCGAGCCCTCTCTCTCGCTTCGTCTGGCGACGGTTCCCTGGCTGGGCGTGACGCCCGAAATCGGACTGCGCGAAACCTACTGGACCCATCGGAAAAGAGAGCCGGGCGCGGGCCCGAACCCGGACTCCGCGCGGCAGGCGGAATCCGGCCTCTCGCGCGAAATGTGGTTTGCGAAAATTCACGCGGTCGGCCCGCGGTTCAGCAGAATCTACAGCGCCGAGGTCGGCCCCTTCCGGGACTTCAAGCACGTCGTCTCGCTCGAGACGACCTACCGATACAGCCCGGCCCGCGACGCGCGGGACAGGCGCCTCATCATCCCCCTGGACGCGGTGGACGATCTCCAGGATGAAAACGTCCTCGAATACGCCCTCGTGAACCGCGCGCTGACGAAGCTGGTCAAGGAAGAGGGGGTGGAGACGCGGCAGTTGTTCCGCTACCGAATCAGCCAGACGTTCGACCTCGCCGAGGAGCGAAGAAAGCAAAACCTGGCGGCGCGGCCCAGGCGTCCCTTCAGCGACGTCGCCCTCAGCCTGGAGGCGCGGCCCCTGCCCGGGGTTCGCCTGCTCCAGCAAACCAGATACGACCCATACGACTCGGAAATAAGCGAGCACTCCACGGGCCTTCTTCTCGACGGCGGCAAAAACTGGTATCTCAACGTGGACCGCGCCTGGACGCGCCGGGGCAGCGGGTCTCCCGAAAGCGCGGGCGGCAGCTACTTCAATTTCGGCGGGGGGTTTTCCGTCAACCGGAGGCTTTTCATCGAATACGTCACGCGCCTGAACAACGCCGAGAACACCACGCTCGAGCAAAGCGTCATCGCCCGCTACCGCGCCTGCTGCTGGGGGCTGGAGCTCGCCCTCACGGACACGAGGGACAAAAGCGAGATTTTCCTCGGCTTCAGCCTCATCGGCCTGCTCGAGGGAGAAAGGGCGCCGAGGTTCAGGAGCAGGAGAAACGCCTCGCGGGAGGGCAGATTTTTCGGAAGCGGCTCGCTGGCGCCCCTCCCTTTCGAGTAGGATGACGCGGCTTTCGCTTCATCCTCGCCCCGGCGGTCCGCCCGCTTCATGAGGGATGAGACGGCAAAGTGAACATTTGCGTGATCGGCTGCGGATACGTCGGCTTGGTGACGAGTGCCGTGTTCGCGGATCTGGGCAGCGAAGTCATCGGCGTGGACGTCGACCAGAGCCGCGTGGACGCCCTGAACGCGGGCGTCTGCCCCATCCATGAACCCGGCCTGCCGGAGCTGCTGGCGCGCGGCCTCAAGGAGGGCAGGCTCAGGTTCACCGCCTCGACGGCGCGGGCCGTTTCGGAAAGCGAGGTCGTTTTCATCTGCGTGGGCACGCCGCCCGGCGAGAACGGCGAAGCCGACCTCTCGCAGGTCGAGGCGGCGGCGACGGACGTCGCGCGCGCCCTGAACGGCTACAAGGTCATCGTCAACAAAAGCACCTCGCCCGTCGGCACGGGGGACTTCATCCGAAGCGCCATCGAAAAAAGCGGCGCCGCCCCCGAAAGTTTCGACGTGGTCTGCAACCCGGAATTCCTGCGTGAGGGACAGGCGGTGCGGGACGCCCGCCAGCCGGACCGCATCGTCATCGGCTCCTCCTCGGAGAGGGCGGGGAAGACCGTGCGGCTCCTCTATGAGGCGCTGAACGCGCCCGTTCTCGTCACGAACACGCAAAGCGCCGAGCTGATAAAATACGCCTCGAACGCCTTTCTGGCGACGAAAATCACGTTCATCAACGCGGTGGCGAACCTCTGCGAGCGGACGGAAGCCGACATCCGCGACGTCGCCAGGGGGGTGGGCGCGGACTCCCGAATCGGCCCCGCCTTCCTAGGAGCGGGACTGGGCTACGGCGGCTCCTGCTTTCCCAAAGACCTGGACGCCCTGCTCCACGCCTCCAGGCGTCTCGGCGTCGAAATGAAGATTCTCGAATCCGTGCGGGCGGAAAACAACGCCCGGACGCCCCGGTTCACCCGAAGAATCATCGCGAGGCTCGGCGGGAAGGGCGAACCGCCCCTCGCGGGGAAAACCATCGGCGTGCTGGGGCTGTCGTTCAAGCCGGACACCGACGACGTGCGGGAGGCCAAAAGCATCGAGATTTGCCGCGCCCTCCGGGAGGCGGGCGCCGGCCTGCGCGCGTACGACCCCGCCGCCGCCGAAAACGCCAGGCGCGTCATCGGGAGCGACCGCGTCGAATACTGCCGAAGCCCCTACGACGCCGCGCGGGGCGCGAGCGGGGTCGTCATCGTCACCGAGTGGCGCGAATTCATCCAGTTGAACCTGCGCCGCCTGAAAGAGGGCATGGTCGAGCCGATCATCTTCGACGGACGAAACATCTATTCCCCGGAGCGGGTGACGAGCGCCGGCATCGAGTATCACAGCGTCGGGAAAGGAGCGGCCAGGCCGTGAAAAATTCCCGCGTCGTGGTGACGGGCGGCTCCGGCTTCATCGGCTCCCACCTGTGCGACCGCCTCGTCTCCCTGGGCTGCGAGGTCATCTGCGTGGACAATTTTCTCACGGGGCGGCGCCCGAATCTCGCGCGTCTCCTCGAAAGCCCGCGCCTGACGCTCGTCGAACGCGACGTGAGCGAGCGCATCGAGGTGGAAGGAAGCGTGGACGCCGTGTTCCACCTCGCCAGCCCGGCCAGCCCGAACGACTACCTGAAATTTCCCATCCAGACGCTGAAGGTCGGCTCCCTCGGCACGCACAACGCCCTGGGTCTCGCGAAGGAGAAAAAGGCGCGGTTTCTTCTCGCCTCCACCTCGGAGGTCTACGGCGACCCCCAAGTCCACCCGCAGCGCGAGGAATACTGGGGCCACGTCAATCCCGTCGGCCCGCGCGGGGCGTATGACGAGGCCAAAAGATTCTCGGAGGCGATGACCATGGCCTATCACCGGACGCACCGCCTCGACACGCGCATCGCCCGCATTTTCAACACCTATGGCCCGAGAATGCGAATCGCGGACGGGCGCGCGATACCCGCCTTCATCTCGCAGGCGCTCGGGAACGAACCCATCACCGTCTTCGGCGACGGCCGGCAGACGAGGAGCTTCTGCTTCATCACCGACCTCATCGACGGCTTCATCAAGCTGATGGAGGGCGAAATCCACGAACCCGTCAACCTCGGGAACCCCTCCGAGATGACGATTCTCGACCTGGCGAGGAAGATCGCCGCGCTCTCGGGCGCGGACCCGGAAATCCGCCACGAGCCGCTGCCCACGGACGACCCGAAAGTCCGGCGGCCCGACATCCGAAGGGCGAAGAAGCATCTCGGCTGGGAGCCGAAGGTCTCGCTGGAAGCGGGGCTTGCCGCCACGATGGAAGATTTCAGGGAGCGTCTGGGCGAAAAGCCCTGAAAAATGCCCCCTCGCGCGGGCCGCGGCCCGACGCGGGGGCACGGCGGCTTCCTCGCCCAATCTTCCTCGCTCGCGCGAGGCGCCTTGAAATCCGGCGCCCGAATCGGCTAGATTGAGACGCGCCTGATTGTTTCGCCCTTTCCGCCATCCGCCCCGCCCTCTCGCGCAGAGGTCTCCCTTGGCGCCGTCGGCGAAGAACTTTCTCGAAGAGCGCGCCGCGCGCTATGAATCAATCGCCGCGAGCGATTACCCGCGCCAGGTGGAGAACGTCCGCGACGTCATCCTCGAATGCCTGGAGGCGGAGAAAAAAATCATCGCCTTCGGCAACGGGGGAAGCGCCGCGCTCGCCATGCACTTCACGGGCGAGCTCGTGGGCCGCTTTCTGGCCGAGCGCGCTCCCCTGCCCGCCGTCTGCCTCGTCGGCGACGCGAGCGCCCTCACCGCCATCGGAAACGACTATGCGTATGAGGAGGTATTCGCCCGGCAAATCCAGGCGCACGGCCGGGCGGGAGACGTCGCCCTGGGTCTGAGCGCGAGCGGCGATTCCGCCAACGTCGTCTCGGCGCTCGAACGGGCGGGCGCGATCGGCCTGACGGGCGTCGCCATGACGGGAAGCGGCGGCGGGGCGGCCTCCCGCGCCGCGCGATTCGCCGCCCGCGTCCCCTCGGAGGACGCCGGCTTCATCCAGGAAGCCCACGAGGCCGCCCTGCATTACATCTGCCGCCGCATCGACGAGGTTTTCGCCGGAGGCGCCGCGGGATGAAAACGCCCTTCCGCGGCTCGGGCGGCGGGATGCGGGCGACAACGCCGCCCCTGGCGGATGAATGAAAACCTGACGGCGGGACGAGAGACCGTGGAAATCGGAATTCTGGGCGGCGGGATGCGGGCGACAACGCCGCCCCTGGCGGATGAATGAAAACCTGACGGCGGGACGAGAGACCGTGGAAATCGGAATTCTGGGCAGCGGGAGCCGGGGGAACGCCGCGCTGGTGCGCTCGAGCGGCGCCGCGTTTCTCGTGGACGCGGGCCTCAGCGCGCGCCAGATCACGAAGCGCCTCGAAGCCTACGGCCTCCGCCCGCAGGATCTGCTCGCCATCGTGCTCACGCACGAGCACATCGATCACGTCCGAAGCGCGGGCACCCTGGCGAGAAGGTGGAGCCTGCCCCTCTGGACGAACAAGGGCACCTACGAGGCGAGCCTGGGGACGATAGGCGAAACGCCCGGCTGGAAGGAAATCGAGGTGGGCCTCCCCTTTCACATCGGCGGCGTGCGGGTCGAGCCCTTCAGCACGCCGCACGACGCGGCCGACCCCTTCGGGATGATACTGAGCGGCGAGGACGGGCGCCGCGTCGGGTTCGCCACCGACATGGGATTCGTCACGAACCTGGCGCGCCAGCGGCTCCGGGGGCTTCAGGGCCTCGTCCTGGAGTTCAACCACGACGTGGAAATGCTCATCAACGGCCCCTACCCCTGGCCGATCAAGCAGAGAATCCGGGGCAAGCTCGGGCACCTCAGCAACGAGGACGCGGCGGGACTGCTTCGACACGTCGCCACGGCGGATTTCGAGTGGCTCGTCTGCGCCCATATCTCCCGGGAGAACAACGAAAACGGGCTTCTGACGGAGACGGCCCGAAAGGCGCTGAACGGCCACGGCGGAGGCGGCCTCCTGAGCGCCGGCCAGGACGAGCCCACCCCCCTCATCGGCGCCGGAGGCGCGACGGAGGACGCCCTTTGATTCCGCGATACGCGCGCCCCGAAATGGCGAAAATCTGGGAAGAGCGGGAGAAACTCCAGCGAATGCTCGACGTGGAGGTGGCCGTTTGCGAGGAGATGGCGGCGCGCGGCGAGATTCCCCAAGACGCGCTGGCGGAGATCAGATCGAAAGCGGCGTTCGACGTCGAGCGGATCCGGGAGATCGAGCGCGTCACCAGGCACGACGTCATCGCGTTTCTCACCAGCGTGGCCGAACACGTGGGGCCCGCCTCGCGCTACATTCATCTCGGCATGACGAGCAGCGACGTTCTCGACACCGGCCTCGCGCTTCAGCTCGTCTCCGCGGCCGACGTCATTCTCGACGACATCGAAAGACTGAAGGAAACCCTCAAAGGGCGCGCCCTGGAGGAGAAGCGAACCCTCATTTCGGGCAGAACCCACGGGATGCACGCCGAGCCCACCACCCTGGGCCTCAAGATAGCCACCTGGTACACCGAGTTCGAGCGCGCGGGCGAGCGGATGCGAAGGGCGCGGGAGGCCGTTCGCGTCGGCCAGATTTCGGGGGCGGTGGGCGCGTGCCCCCACGTCCCGCCCGACGCCGAGGAGGCCGTCTGCAAGCGGCTGGGGCTCGAGGCGGACCGCGTGAGCAGCCAGATCATCCAGCGCGACCGCCACGCGGAGTATCACCTCGCCCTCGCCCTCGCGGCGGCGAGCATCTCGCGCGTGGCGACGGAAGTCCGCCACCTGCAAAGGAACGAGGTGGGCGAGGCGGAGGAGTTCTTCCGCGAGGGGCAAAAAGGGAGCTCCGCCATGCCCCACAAGAGAAACCCGGTCGTCTCGGAGCAGCTTTGCGGCCTCGCCCGCGTGGTGCAGGGAAACGCCATGGCCGCTCTCCAGAACGTCCCCCTCTGGCACGAGCGCGACATCTCGCACTCCTCCGTGGAGCGCGTCATCCTGCCCGACAGCGCGATTCTGGTCGATTACATGCTCGACAAACTCGATGACTTGATGAAAAACTGGGTGCTCTACCCCGACAGGATGCGGGAAAACCTGGCGCGCTCGAAGGGGCTGCCGCTCAGCGAGCACGTGATGCTCGCCCTGATTCGCAAGGCGGGCGTCACGCGCGAGGAAGCCTACGCGCGCGTTCAGGCGCCCGCCATGGAAGCGTGGGCCGAGGGCGGCGACTTCCAGGCGAGATTGGCGGCGGACCCGAAGGTGGGCGGCGCGCTGGGCGAGGCGGAGCTCGCGCGATGCTTCGACGTGGACGCGCACCTGAAGAACCTGGACGCCATCTTCGAGCGCGTCTTCGGGGCTTCGTGAGGAGCGAAGCGCGGAGCGAGGTGACAAGCGCGGGCGCGGGTGTGCTAGGATGGGGAATCCCGACGCCCGGGAGCGACCATTTCACTAACGTTCAGACGCTGGAATCACGCCCGGGGAAAACCCGAATCCGGCCATCCTCGCATGGAGAATTGTTCATGGAACGCGGCGGACAGATATACGAAGGCAAGGCCAAGATCATCTACGAGACGGACGACCCGGCTTACTGCATCCAGTTCTTCAAGGACGACGCTTCGGCCTTCAACGCCAAGAAGCTGGGCTCCATCGAATCCAAGGGCGTCTTCAACAACTCCATCTCCTCCCGCCTTCTGCAGGAGGTGGAGCGGCGGGGCGTGCCCACGCACTTCGTCGAAAAGCTCTCGGAGCGGGAGATGCTGGTGAAGAAGCTCGACATCATTCCGGTCGAGGTGGTGCTGAGAAACGTCATCGCGGGAAGCCTAGCCAGGAGAATGGGCGTCGAGGAAGGGGCGCGCCTTCCCAACGCGATTGTCGATCTGCATCTGAAGAACGACGAGCTGGACGACCCGCTCATCAACGAGGACACCGCCGTGGCCTTCGCGCTCGCCGCGCGCGAGGAGCTCGCCCGGATGCGCGAATACGCCTTTCAGGTGAACGACATTCTCACCGCGTTCTTCGCGGAGCGCCGCATCGACCTCGTGGACTTCAAGCTCGAGTTCGGACGCTGCGAAGCCGAGGGCGGCAGGCTCCTGCTCGGCGATGAAATCACGCCGGACGGCTGCCGTCTCTGGGAGCGGGGAACCGGCAGAAAGCTGGACAAGGATCGCTTCCGCAGGGACCTGGGCGACGTGGAAGACGCATACGCCGAAGTCGAAAAACTCGTCAAGAGCTGACGCCCCTCCGCCCCAGAGGCAGCCATGGCGAAAGCCAGCGTCTACGTGACATTCAAGGCCGGCGTGCTGGACCCACAGGGCGAGGCCGTACGGGGCGCGCTCGCCTCTCTCGGGTTCGAGGGCGTGAGCGGCGTGCGCGTGGGCAAGTTCATCGAAATCGAAATCGAAGGCTCGGGGGACGTCCGCGCCGATCTCGACCGAATGTGCCGGGAGCTTCTCGCCAACCCCGTCATCGAGGACTACCGGGTCGAAGTCGCGGAGGAGTCCGCGAACGGCGGGCGCCTCTGATGCGCTTCGCCGTCGTCGTCTTTCCGGGCTCCAACTGCGATCATGACTGCTACCGCGCCGTCAGGGACGCCCTCGGGCAGCCCACGCGCTTCGTCTGGCACAAGGAAGCCTCCCTGGGGGACGCGGAGGCGGTGATACTCCCCGGCGGGTTCAGCTACGGGGACTATCTGAGAGCCGGCGCCATCTCGCGCTTCTCTCCCATTATGAAGGCCGTGTCCGCCCACGCCCGCCGGGGGCGGCCCCTCATCGGAATATGCAACGGCTTTCAGTGCCTGACCGAATCGGGCCTCCTGCCCGGCGCCCTGAGGCGCAACGCGACGCTCCGCTTCATCTGCGACGCCGTCCGGCTGAGATGCGAAACCGCCCGAACCCCCTTCACCCGCGGGATCGAGCCGGGAGAAATTCTCGAAATGCCCATCGCGCACGGAGAGGGAAACTATTTCTGCGCGCCCGGGACGCTCGCCGAGCTCGAGGACAACGATCAAATCGTCTTTCGCTACGCGGACGCGGAGGGGGGCGTCGGCGCCGGGGCGAATCCCAACGGCTCGGTCGGAAACATCGCCGGCGTATGCAGCGCGGCGGGAAACGTGGTGGGCCTCATGCCGCACCCCGAACGCCGCTGCGACCCCCTCCTGGGCGGAGAGGACGGACTGCGGATTTTCGCCTCCGCCGCGCACATGGCGGCCGCGTCGTGATGGCGGCGGACGCCCCCGCCACGCCGGAGATGGCTCTCGATCACGGGCTTTCGCCGGACGAATGGGGAAAAATCACCGACATCCTGGGGCGAAGCCCCAACGCCGCCGAGCTCGGCGTCTTCTCCGCCATGTGGAACGAGCACTGCTCGTATAAAAGCAGCCGCGTTCACCTGAAGAAATTTCCCACGCGAGGTCCGCGCGTCCTCCAGGGGCCAGGAGAGAACGCCGGCGTCGCGGACCTGGGCGACGGCCTGGCCGTGGCGTTCAAGATGGAGAGCCACAACCACCCCTCCTTCATCGAACCCCGCCAGGGCGCGGCGACCGGGGTGGGCGGCATCCTGCGGGACGTCTTCACGATGGGCGCGCGGCCCGTCGCCCTGCTCGACAGCCTGCGCTTCGGGGCGCCCGATCATCCCCGGACGCCCTACCTCCTCTCCGGCGTCGTCTCCGGCATCGCGGGCTACGGGAACTGCGTCGGCGTTCCCACCGTCGGCGGGGAAGCGAAGTTCCACCCCTGCTACAACGGGAACATTCTGGTGAACGTCATGTGCGCGGGCCTCATGCGCTCGGACGCCATCTTCCGGGGGACGGCCTCGGGCGTCGGAAATCCGGTGATCTACGTCGGCGCGCCCACCGGGCGGGACGGCATCCACGGCGCCTCGATGGCCTCGGCGGGATTCGACGACGCGGCGCTTCAGAAGAGGCCCACCGTTCAGGTGGGCGACCCGTTTCGGGAAAAACTCCTGCTCGAAGCCTGCCTCGAGCTGATGAAGCGCGGCGCGGTGGTCGGCATCCAGGACATGGGCGCCGCCGGCCTCACCTCCTCCTCCGTCGAAATGGCGGGCCGCGCCGGCACGGGCCTCCTCCTTCGCCTGGACGCGGTTCCCCGCCGGGAGGAGGCGATGTCGCCCTACGAGATGATGCTCTCGGAAAGCCAGGAGAGGATGCTGCTCGTCGCGGAAAGAGGAAGAGAAGCCGAGGCGCGCGAGATATTCGAGCGCTGGGACTTGCCGATGGCGGTCGTCGGGGAGGTGACCGGGGACGCGAGGCTCCGCGTGACGTCCGGAGGGGAGGAGGTCGCCGACCTGCCCGTCTCCGCCCTCACCGACGACGCCCCCGCCTACGACCGCCCCATGGCGCCGGGGCGCGGGCTTCCGCCGGACGATCCCCTGGACGCGCTGCCGGAGCCCGACGATCTCGGCCCCGCCCTGCTCAGGCTGCTGGCCCATCCCAACCAGGGGAGCAAAAAGCCGATCTGGCGGCAATACGACCACACGGTCCGGACGAACACTGTAGCCGGCCCCGGCGGGGACGCCGCCGTCATCCGCCTGAAGGGGACGAACAAGGCGCTGGCGCTCGCGACGGACGGAAACGCGCGATACGGGATGCTCGACCCTTACCGGGGGGGAATCCTCGCCGTGGCGGAGGCCGCGCGCAACGTCTCCTGCGTGGGCGCGAAGCCGCTGGCGATAACGAACTGCCTCAATTTCGGCAGCCCGGAGCGCCCCGCCGTCATGTTCCAGTTCTCCCGCTCGATCGAGGGCATGGCGGAAGCGTGCCGCGCCCTGGGCCTGCCCGTGGTGAGCGGAAACGTCAGCTTCTACAACGAAACGAACCGGGAGGACATCTACCCCACCCCGATCATCGGCATGGTGGGCCTGCTCGACGACGTTCGCCGGAGAGCCGGCCACGGGTTCGTCTCGGAGGGCGACGCCGTCGCCCTGCTTCACCCGGCGGGCGAGCCGCCGCTGCCGACGGCGCGCGCCCATGAATACGCCTGGGTGGAGACGGGCCGGGAGGGGGGCGCCGCGCCCGACATCTCCCTGGCCGCCGAGAAGTCCGTGCAGGCGGCGTGCAGGCGCGGGATCGAAAGCGGTATGCTGCGCTCCGCCCACGATCTTTCCGAAGGCGGGCTGGGCGTCGCGCTGGCGGAGTCCGCCCTCGCCTCGCCGGAAAGCGGGCTCGGGGTCGAAGCGCGGCTCCCCGAACAGGAGGGCAGGCTCGACGCTCTGCTGTTCGGCGAGGCGGCGTCGCGCGTCCTGGTGAGCCTCTCCCCCGGGAAGACGGACGCGCTGCGCGAGACCGCGCGGAGCCTCGGGGCGGAGCTCACGCCCATCGGCCGGGTGCGGGAGGGCGCCTTCGCCGTCAAAACCCCCGACAACGCCCCCCTCGTTGACTTGCGGACGCCCGCCATCGAGGCGGCGTGGTCGGGCGCGCTCTCCGAGGTAATGTGAGATGCCTGAATGGATGGATGACCACCCGAAGGAAGAATGCGGCGTTTTCGGGATTTACGACCACCCCGAGGCGGCCAACATGGCCTACCTCGGCCTCTACTCCCTCCAGCACAGGGGACAGGAGAGCGCGGGCATCGTGGCCTCCGACGGCGAGAGGGTGCACAGCGAAGTCGGCATGGGCCTCGTGGCCGACGTGTTCACGGAGGAGCGCATCGCCAGGCTCCGGGGGCGCATCGCCATCGGGCACAACCGCTATTCCACCTCGGGGCAGTCCGACATCAAGAACGCCCAGCCGTTTCTGGTGAACTACGCCAAGGGAACGCTCGCCCTCGGCCACAACGGAAACCTCGTCAACGGCGCCGCCCTGCGCGAGGAGCTCGAGGCCACCGGCTCCATCTTCCGCAGCACGACGGACAGCGAGGTCATCCTGCACCTCATCGCCCGCTCGGCGGAGAAAACCACCGAGGGCGCCATCATCGAGGCCGTCCGGCGGCTGGAGGGCGCCTACACGCTCGCGATGATGACGGAGAAGGCGCTCATAGGCGTCCGCGACCCCCTGGGCTTCCGCCCCCTGGTTCTGGGCAGGCTCCCCTCCGACCTGCCCGGGGTCGATTCCTGGGTTCTGGCGAGCGAAACGTGCGCGCTCGACTTGATCGACGCCGAATACGTCCGCGAGGTGGAGCCGGGCGAGATGGTCGTCATCAACGGGAGCGGGCCGAGGAGCGTCTCCTGCGCCGCGCCCGGGCGCCGCCGGCAGTGCGTCTTTGAATTCATCTACTTCGCCCGGCCGGACAGCCTCATTTTCGGCAAAAACGCCTATTCCGTCCGGCGAAAGCTGGGCGCGCGGCTCGCGGAGGAGGACAGCCTGGAGGCGGACGTCGTCATCCCCGTTCCCGATTCGGGCCTCGCGGCGGCGCTCGGATACGCGGGCGCGTCGGGCCTGCCCCTGGAATGGGGCCTGATACGCAACCATTACGTGGGCCGCACCTTCATCGAGCCGGAGCAGTCCATCCGGCATTTCGGCGTCAAGCTGAAGCTGAACCCGATCAAGGAGTTTCTGGCGAACAAGCGGGTCGTCGTGGTGGACGACTCCCTCGTGAGGGGGACGACGAGCAAAAAAATCGTCGAACTCATCCGGCGGGCGGGCGCGAAGGAAGTCCACATGCGCATCGGCTCGCCGCCCATCACGCATCCGTGCTTTTTCGGCATCGACATGCCCACCCTCTCGGAGCTCAAGGCGTCCTCGAACAGCGTCGAGGAAATCAGGCGGTTCCTGGGGGCGGACAGCCTCCATTACGTGTCTCTGGAGGGGATGCTCGGCTGCGTTCATCCGCAGGAAGGGGATTTCTGCACGGCGTGCTTCTCGGGGGAATATCCGGTTCCCGTCGATCAGAACGACTACCAACTCTCCCTCTTCCGCGATTCCCGCGCCTCCGAGCACCGCGCATAAAGTATTTGACCGCAAGCGCGCGTCGTGGTATTGTTAAGGAAGTCCGTTAAGATCGATCGGATTTGATAGCTGCTTCCGCCCCTTTGCAGCCAAAGCCCCAGGAAACCAAGGGAATGAAGCGAATCTGCTTTCTCATCCTCTGCGTCCTCGCGGCGGGATGCGGCGCGACGCCCGTTGTCGAGAACAGAACCCGGCCGAACCTCCTGAACGACGGCGGCTCGATTGAAGCGCGCGCCCGCGTTCCATCGAGCGACGCCGCGCCCTCCGCGATCGAAGCCCCCGCGGCCGGGGAAAAATCCCCGCGTGACGCCTTCCCCGCCGACGCGCGGGCCGGACGGACGCGCGAGGGCGGCCGCGGCGAGGCCGACGAAGCCCTGAAGCGGCCGGAACTCGCCGACCCGGAAGACGAAAAGGAGGACGCCGAACCCTCTCCGCACGACATCAGCCTGCCGCTGCCTGAAATCGAGGAGGGGCTCGACTCCCCTCCGCCGCCGCCGGAGGAAGCGCCCAGGGCCAAGACCGCCCTGTATGACGTGCCCGTCGTCCGCAACGCCCTCGTGAACAGGTGGATCGCCTATTTCACGGGCCCCGGGCGCGCGAGTTTCTCCCGCTGGCTGAACAGGAGCGGGCGCTACGTCAAATTGTTCCGCGAAGTCCTGAAGGAGCGTCGTTTGCCGCAGGACCTGGCGTATCTCCCCCTGATCGAGAGCGGCTTCAACTCCCGGGCGCGCTCCAGGGCCGGCGCCGTCGGCCAGTGGCAGTTCATGCCGGGCACCGCGAGGATCATGGGGCTGAAAATCAATTTTTACGTGGACGAGCGCCGCAATCCGATCAAATCCGCCCGTGCGGCCGCGGCGTATCTCTCGAAACTCCACGAGGAGTTCGGCGACTGGCATCTGGCGCTCGCGGGCTACAACGCGGGCGAACACCGCATCATGCGGGCCATGCGCAGAACGGGGCGAAAGGACTACTGGTCGCTCGCCCGGACGAGGCGCCTGCCCAACGAGACGCGCCAATACGTCGCCAAATACCTGGCGGGAATGATCATCGCCAAGAACCCGGAGGCCTTCGGCTTCGCGGACGTCCGCTACGAGCCGCCCTGGAATTACAAGTCCTTCCCGCTCCCGCACGGCGTCAGCCTGAGGGCGGTCTCCCGCGCCGCGGGCGTCCCCCTGCGCGCGCTGAGGCGAATCAACGCGGAGCTCAGGACTTCCGTCACGCCCCCGAGGAAGGGATACCGCATCTTCCTGCCGAACGGAGGGACGGAAGGAGTCGCCGCGAAGCTGGCGAGCCTGCCGAAGAGATACTTGCGCTCCTCCGGCCATTACCGGATTCGGCCGGGCGACACCTTCGGCGCCATCGCGCGAAGATTCCGGATTCCCCTGCGCGCGCTGATGGAGTTGAACGCCCACCTCCACCCCAGAAGGCTCCGGCCGGGCGACAGGATTCGCCTCTCCAGGCGGGGAAGGCGCCCGAAAGCGGCCCCTCGCGGACTCGCGCGGACAAACAACGGGAATCCGGCGACGCCGGAGACGCACGTCGTGCGGCGCGGCGAGAATTTCTGGCTGATCGCCCGAAAATACGGCGTCTCCACCCGCCGGCTGATGCGGCTCAATCCGCACGTCAGCCCGAAGCGCATCCAGATCGGCATGAAGGTCCGCCTCCCCACCGCAAAGCCGAAGCGCCCCGCGGCCGCGGAAAAGGCGAAGGATATCAAAGCCGTCGAGAAAAAGGACGACATCCGGCCGTCCCACCATCTCGTCGGGCCGGGGGAGAACGTCTGGATCATCGCCCGGCGATACGGCGTTTCGACGCAATCCCTGCTCGCCTGGAACCGTCTGAGCGACTCGGCCAGAATTTTTCCCGGAAACAGGCTCATCATTCGCCGCTAGCGTCAAAGGATTCTTGACACCCGCCCTCGCCCTCTCCTAAGATTGGGACCGGAGGCGCGAGCGCGCCCTCGTTTCGCTTCACTTTTTCGGATAGAGAACAACATGCCCAATCGCGCCATGCGCCGCGTCGCGTTCGCCTCTCTCTCCGTGGCCTGCGCGCTGCTCATCCTGAGCGGCTGCGTCTCCCGTCCGAAGGAGCAGGCGTCCCCGGGAGAATTGCTGGTCATCGGCGAGGAGGATTTGCGCGCCGAGCGCTACGAGGAGGCGCGCGAAGCGTTCAAGCGCCTGCTCCAGGAATATCCCGACAGCGAGCACCGCAGAACCGCGCTGCTGCGCCTGGCGGACACCTATTATCAGGCGGAAGAATACATCGAGGCGAAGTTGCAGTACGCCGAATACGTCCGCCTGTATCCCGTGAGCGCGGGAACGCCGAAAGCGTATTACTTCCTCGCCATGAGCGACTATCGGCAAAACGCGGAGATCGACCAGGATTCCTCCCCCGCCGAAGAAGCGCTCGGGAATTTTCAAACCCTCCTCAAGCGCTTTCCCGGCTCGCGACACGCCGCCGACGCGAAGCGGAAAACGAAGGAACTGAGAGAGCACCTCGCCGGACACGCCCTGTTCATCGCGAACTTCTATTTCAGGACCGGCCTGCGCGTCTCGGCCATTCCGCGCTACAGGGAAATCATCCGGGACTTCAAGGATATTCCCCTGGTTCGCGCCGAGGCCATGTTCCAGCTCGGGGAGAGCTACAGGATCGAGGAAAGCCTCGAGAAGGCGGGAGAAGCCTACCTTTCGCTCCTGAAATCCTATCCCGGCGACGAATACGCCGCCCCGGCGCGCGACAGGCTGCTCGCGCTCACGGGCAGGAAATGACCTCGCGCTCCGCTTCCCCCGACGACCCGGCCGCCCGCGGGTAGCCCTTCGATGCCCGGGTCGAGCGCCGGCGAACCCGAAAAGCGAAACTCACCCACAGGGCGCGGCGAGGCTCCCGGAGCGCGGGAGGCGAATTCCCTCCCGATGGACGAAGCGCCCGACGGGGCGGCTTCCGGCTCCCCGGACGATTCCGCCGGACGCGCGCCCGCTTCTTCCGAGAAGGACATCCTCTCCCTCTACATGAAGGACATCGGCGCCCATCCCCTCCTCTCGCGGGAGGAGGAGCGCGCCCTCGCCCTCCGGGCGAAAGAGGGGGACGAGGAGGCGTTCGACCGGCTCGTCCGCTCGAACCTGAGATACGTCGTCAGCGTGGCGAACCGCTACAAAAACTTCGGACTCTCGCTCGAGGACCTGATCAACGAGGGGAACATCGGGCTGATCAACGCCATCAATCGCTTCGAGCCGGAGCGCGGGGTCAAGCTCATCACCTACGCCGTCTGGTGGATCCGCCAGAGCATCATGCACGCGCTGGCGGATCAGAAGGGCACCGTCAAGCTGCCCGTCAAGCAGGCCGGCCTTCTCCACAAAATATCCATCGAGCGCGAAAAGCTCCGGCAGGAGCTGGAGCGGGAGCCGACGACGTTCGAGATGTCCGAGCGGCTGGACATGAAGACGTCGGAGATCGAAAAACTCGTCCGCGCCAACCGGCGGTGCCTCTCCCTCGACGACGCCGTTTCTCCCGACGACGACACCAGCTACCTCGACCTGCTCGAAGAGCCGGACGCCGCCTCCGTGGAAGAAAGCGCCGTGCGGCACTCTCTGGAAGAGGAGGTGGAAGACCTGCTCGATGGCCTCGACCCCAGGGAGCGCGACATCATCCGGATGCGCTACGGCTTCGACGGAGAAGCGATGACGCTCGAGGAAATCGGCCGCGAACTCGGGCTGTCGCGCGAGCGGATCCGGCAGATCGAGAAGAAGGTGATCAGCCGCTTCCGCGCGCAGGGCCGCGAGCGGACGCTCCAGGATTTTCTGGGCTGATCATGCCGGGGACGGAAGAAGAGAACCCGGGCGCGCGCCCCGCGGGCTGGCGGGAGGCGGCCTCGCGCCTCATCGCGAGCGGGACGGGCAAGAGGTTCACGCTCTCCAACAGCCTCACCCTCGCCCGCATCCTGATGGTGCCGCTGCTCGTCCTGTTCCTGCTGGAAGGCTCGCCCCCCGCGCAATACTTCGCGGCCGGCCTGTTCGTGACGGCCGCCTTCACCGACTGGCTGGACGGCCATCTCGCCAGAACGCGCGACCAGGTGACGCCGCTGGGCGAGATTCTCGACCCCGTGGCGGACAAGCTGCTCATCCTCGCCGCCCTGATCCCCCTGGTCGCGCTCGGCAAGGCGGACGCCTGGGTCGTGGGCATCCTCCTCGGGCGGGAGCTGCTGGTGACCGCCTTTCGCGCCGTGGCCGCGCGCCAGGGCTTGGTGGTGCCGGCGGGCGCGCTCGGCAAGGTCAAGATGGGCCTCGAGGTCTCCGCCATCTTTTTTCTGATCCTGGACATCCTCCCTCCCCTGGGCACCATTCTGCTCTGGGGGGCCATGACGGCGGCCGTCGTCTCCGCGATTGACTATTTTCGCCAAATCATCCGGGATCTCTCTTGATTCCCGTCTTCGCTCTCGTCGTCCTCGCCGCCGGACTCCTGGGCGCGGTTCCCTTCGGGGTGCTGATCACCCGGCTGTTCGGCGCGGAGGACCCGCGCGAATCGGGGAGCGGCAACATCGGCGCGACGAACGTTCTGAGAACGAGCGGCTGGAAGAGCGGCGTCCTCACCCTCCTGCTCGACGTCCTCAAAGGCGCGGCGGCCGTTCTCCTCGCCCGGTGGGCGGCCCCGGGCGCCGCCGCTCCCTGGCTCGCTCCCGCCGCCGCCCTCGCGGCCGCGCTCGGGCACATGTATTCGCCGTTCACGGGATTTCGCGGGGGCAAGGGCGTGGCGACCGGCCTGGGCGCGTTCGCGCTTCTGATGCCGGGGCCGACGGCGCTCGCCGCCCTCGTCTTCCTCCTCGCCCTGGCCGCGGCGCGATACGTGTCCCTCGGCTCCATCCTCGCCGCGGCGACGGCGCCGATCGCCGGCGCCTGGATGGGCTATCCCGAGGTGATATACACTCTCTGCGGCGCGGTCTCCCTGCTCGTCATCTGGCGGCACCGGGACAACGTCGGGCGGCTGGCGCGCGGAGAGGAGAACCGCATCGGCCGGAAAAAGCCGTAGGACTTTTCGGGACGAGGCGCCGCCTCGGGCCGGGCGCCGCGGACCACTGGAGAGAACATGCTCACGGGCTGCTCCCCCGTTTTTCTTCTCGTCATGCTCGGCGTGGGAATCGGGAGCTGGATGTTCGGAGACCACACCGCCGCCCGGATCACCGGCCTTGCGGCGCTCATCCTCTTTCTCGCCTACTTCGCTCTTTTGAATTGGACGGCGCAGAACCGCCAGAAGCGGGGAGCGAACGCTCCCGACGAGAAGGATTTGTACCAGGAAATCACCGGCCCGCACGACGACGGCGCGCGCAGGGCGCCCTTCACCGAAAACGACAGGGCGGAGTGGCGGAATTACCTGAAAACGGAGGGGAGAATCCTCTGGTTCGGCGTGGGGGGGCTTCTGCTGGCGCTGCTCTATCTGAGCCTGAAAAACTGAGGCTTCACCCGCGCAGGCGCGCCACCCGCTCGGGCGCGCCCTCGACGTGCGCTCCGCTCACCGCCCGAAAAACCGGATCACCTCCTCCGCGACGAAATCAAGGCCGCTCTCCGGCAATTCGGGATAAACGGGCAGCGACAGAACTTCTCTCGCCGCCGCCTCGCTTTCGGGAAAATCCCCTTTTCGATGCCCCTCGAAGCAGGGATGAAGATGCAGGGGCGAGGCGTAATACACGCCGCACCCGACGCCGCTCCGCGCCAGATGCGCCTGAAGCGCGTCCCGCTCGGGGGCGCGAACCGCGTATTGGTGGAACACGTGCCCCTCGCCGGGAATCGACGGCGGGGCGAAGCGCTCCCCGATGACGCCGGCGGCCTCGAAGCGCGCCTGATACTTCCGGGCGTTCTCGCGCCTCTTCTCGTTCCACCCCTCCAGGCGCCTCAGTTTGACCGACAGGACGGCCGCCTGCATCGCGTCCATCCTGAAGTTCCCGCCCACCTCGAAGTAGGCGGAATTGTCGGGCGAGCCGTGAATCCGGAGCGCGCGGACGCGCGCGGCGCGCGCCTCGTCCTTCGCCAGAATCATGCCGGCGTCCCCGAGCGCGCTCAGGTTTTTCGTGGGATAAAACGAGAGGCAGCCCATCTCCCCGACGGCGCCGGCCGCGCCCGCGTCCGTCCGGGAGCCGGCCGCCTGGGCGGCGTCCTCCACCACGAAGAGGCCGCGGCGCGAGGCGATTTCCAGAATCTCCGCCATGGGCGCGCAGCGACCGTACATGTGAACGGGGATGACCCCCCGCGTCCTCGGCGTGACGGCCGCCTCGACCCGCTCCGGCGACAGGTTGAACGTGTCGGGGTCGACGTCCGCGAAGACGGGCCTCGCGCCCAGGCGATGAATGACGCCCGCCGTGGCGAAGAACGTGAACGCCGGGGCGATGACCTCATCCCCGGGGCGCACGTCGTTCGCCATCAGCGCGAGCAGCAGGGCGTCCGTGCCCGAGGAGACGCCGATCGCGTGCGCCGTGCCGCAATGCGCCGCCATTTCGGACTCGAAGGCGCCGATTTCAGGGCCCATGACGAAC
Source organism: bacterium (assembly GCA_965242545.1). Lineage (GTDB taxonomy): Bacteria > UBA8248 > UBA8248 > UBA8248 > UBA8248 > Bin107. The sequence continues at coordinate 1,101,357 of OZ251456.1, read as the reverse complement.
CCCTGGTGGTCCATCACCTTTTCAATCGCCGCCAGCATTTCCGCCTTCAGCGGCGCGTTCTGCGCTTCCAGGTCGTAAAGAGGCGCGCGCATCAGAATTTTCCGATCAGACGGACGGTCTCGATGGGCGGGGCCCGGACTGGTGCCGGAGGCCGGACTCGAACCGGCAAGGGGTCGCCCCCGGTGGATTTTGAGTCCACTGCGTCTACCAATTCCGCCACTCCGGCAGAAAGAGCGCCAACTTAGCCTCTCCCCGCGTCTTCTGGCAAGACGCGGGGCGCGTTTTCCGCCTCCGGCGCGCCGCGCGCTTCATCCGTCGTATTCCGCCCAGCTCGAGGGCGAAACCTCCTGCGCCTCCACCCGCCAGGAGACGGAATCCTCGCACGCGGGGCACAGGACGATGAAGCGCCCCTCCAATTCTTCCTCCATCTCGTCCCGGAACACCCGGAGGCAGTTGCGGCAGTGCACCCGCCCGCAGGCGGCGCACGAATCGGGCCGCGCGTGCCGGAAGCGCAGTCCGCAGGAGGGGCACTCGCTGACTTCCACCTCTTCCCTCTCCCCTTCGCCGCCGTCCGCGCGTGGCGGCGCGGCGCGACCTTTGCTAGATTCTCGTAAAATTCGGGAGCGTCAAACTTCTCTCATCCGAAAAACCTTTTCCGAAAGGACGGACGACGCCATGATCATCGACACGGACCGCCCGGATGAATACGACCTCATCGACCTGAGCCATCCCTGGGGGCACGGCGCGCCCCTGTGGCCCTATTTTCCCGACCTCAAAATCGAAAGGTTCCACTACCACGCCAAGAGCCAGGTGCTGAGCCAGCAGATCACCACCTTCATGCACTGCACCACCCACACCGACGCGCCGGCGCACGTCATCGAGGGGGCGCCGTTCATGGACGAGGTGCCGCTCGGGAGCTATTTCGGCAGCGCCGTCTGCGTGGACGTCCCCAAGGAGGAATGGGAGGTCATCACGCCGGAAGACCTCGAAAGCGCGCGGCCGGAAATACGGCCGGGCGACATCGTTCTCGTGCACACCGGATGGCACCGCCACTACGGCGACAGCGCGAAATACTTCATCTACTCCCCCGGCCTCTACCGGGAGGCGGGCGAGTGGTTCGTGGAGCGCGGCGTGAAGGGCGTGGGCGTGGATCAGCAGGCGCTCGACCATCCGCTGGGCACGAAAATCGCCTGGGGGCCGGAGCCGATATGCCCGTTCACCCTCGACGAATACCGCCGACGCTTCGGCCGCCCCGTGAGCGAGGATTTCCCCGACTGGGAGCCCTGCCACCGCGCGCTTCTGGGCAACGGCATCGTCGGCTTCGAGAACGTGGGAGGAGACATCGACAAGGTCGTGGGCAAGCGGTTCGCCCTGGCCGCCTTCCCCTGGCGCTGGACGGGCGGCGACGGCTGCATCGTCAGGATGGTGGCGTTCCTGCCCAAAAGCTAGCCGGCCGCCACCGCCCCGGACTCCTTCTTTCCGGTCTCCGACGAGGACGACGCGCCGTTCGCGGCAGCCGCCTTTTTCCCGTCGGCCTTGTCGGCGGACTTCGCCTCCGGCTTCGATTCGGAAGCGGCGCCCTCCGAGGCCGTCTCCTTCTCCTTGCTCTCGCCGTTCGAGGCGTAGTCCGTCACATACCAGCCCGCCCCCTTCAGGTGGAAGGCGGAGCGGGAGATTTTCCGCCGAAGCCGGAGCGCGCCGCAGCTCGGACACTTTCGCAGCGCCCCGGCCCCCATCTTCTGGATGATCTCATGCTCCTCTCCGCACGCCTCGCATCCATACTCGTAGATCGGCACTTCTCGCTTCTCCTTCCGCTTCAAACGAACGTAAGCCAGTCGAGTCTGCTCTCGTCGCGCCCGTTCACGACCTCGAAGAAGGCGGACTGTATTCTCTTCGTCACCGGGCCGGGCTCGCCCGCGCCGATGGTTCTGTCGTCCACCTCCCGAATCGGCGTCACCTCGGCCGCCGTGCCGGTGAAGAAAGCCTCGTCCGCCACGTAGACCTCGTCGCGGGCGAAGGGGGCGACCCGCACCTCCAGCCCCTGCTCGTCGGCGAGCCGCATGACGGTCTCGCGCGTGATGCCGTCCAGCACCCCGTGCAGGGGCGGCGTCTTGAGCACGCCGTCGCGGACGATGAAGAGGTTCTCGCCCGACCCCTGCGTCACCAGCCCCTCGGGGTCCAGCATGAGCGCCTCGTCGTAGCCCGAGGCCACGGACTCGAGCTTCGCCATCTGGCTGACGGCGTAGTTGCCCGTGGTCTTGGCCTTCGTCATGTAGCTGTTCGGGTGATGGGACGTGAAGGAGGAGACCTTGACGCGGATGCCCTGCGCCAGCCCCTCCTCGCCCAGATACGCCCCCCAGGTCCAGACCGCGACCATCGCGTGGGTGGGCGCGCCCTTGGGATTCACCCCCATGGAGCCGTAGCCGAGCCAGATGAGCGGGCGGACGTAGCACGCCTCCACCTTGTTGACCCGTATCGTCTCCAGAATCGCCCCGGTGAACTCCTCCCGCTCCACGGGCGCGCTCAGGCCCGTAATCCGCGCGGAGTCATACAGCCTCCGCATGTGCTCCTCCAGGCGGAAGACGGCGGAGCCGCGCTCGGTCCGATAGCAGCGAATCCCCTCGAACACCCCCAGCCCGTAGTGCAGCGTGTGCGTGAGGACGTGAATTTTCGCCTCCGCCCAGGGGACGAACTCGCCGTCCATCCATATCCTGTCCGTCGCGCCTTCCAAAAAAATTCCTCCTGAAGCCCGGGGGATGCGGAGGCCGGGGCTGCGGGCAATCGCGCAAGTATAATGATTCCGCGCGGAGGGGCGCAAGCCTCCGGGAGGAATAAATCACCCGGCGGCGGCCGTCAAGCCCGCGCCTCATACGCCTCCGGGTTGAGCAGGGTCTCCGGGTTCACGCGCTCTCCCCGCAGCGCGGCCAAGGCGTTCTCCCCCGCCAGCCGGTTCACGCGCTCGCGCGCCTGGAGGGTCGCGCCGGCGAGGTGGGGCGTCGCCACGACGTTCGGCAGACTGAAAAGCGGATTGTCCGCGCCCGGAGGCTCCTCCTCGAAGACGTCGAGGCCCGCCGCGGCGATTTCCCCCTCCCCGAGCGCGCGGAGCAGCGCCGCCTCGTCGATGATCGCCCCGCGCGCGCAGTTCACGATGACCGCCGACTTCTTCATCATCCGAAACCGCCGCGCGTCGAACATCCGGCGGGTTTCGGGCGTCAGGCCGCAATGAATCGAGATGAAGTCGGACGCGCGCGTCAGCGCGTCCAAATCCGCGGGCTCCGCGCCCGCCTCGCGGATCGCCTCGCCGCTCACGAAGGCGTCATGGGCCAGGACGCGGCCCCGAAAGCCGGAGAGGAGCCTCGCCATCTCCCGCCCGATGTTCCCGAAGCCGACGATCCCGAACGTCGCCCCGCTCATCTCGCCGGCGATCCAGATGCCGTCGCGCCAGCCTCCCCGCCGCAGCCTCTCCATCCCCTGGGGAATCCGGCGGCTCGCGGCCAGCATGAGGCCCAGGGCGGCCTCCGCCACGGCGACGGCGTTCGCCCCCGGGCAGTTCGTCACGGGAATCCCCCGCCGCGTCGCCGCGGGAATGTCGATGTTCTCCACGCCCACGCCGATCTTGGCGATGAGCTTGAGGCGCGCCGCGGCCTCGATCACCCGCTCCGTGACCCGCTCTCTCGACGTCACCAGAAGGACGTCCCATTCATGGGCGTCGCGCGCCAGCTCCTCTTCCGACCATTTTCGGGGGCCGCCCACGCGGAACTCGCCGCGCGGCGCCAGCATGTCCCGCAGGGACTCGATGGGGTCGCGCGCCTCGGGAACGAAAAAAACGGCGTTCCGGCTCAAAAGACATCCTCCTCCGTCCGGCGGATCGCGCGGGACTACGAGCCGACGACCAGCGTGGATTCCCGGCTTCTCAGAAAGGCGAAGGCGGAAAGATACGTCAGCACCCCCGTCCGATGATTCTCCGAGGGCACGTTCTCGACGCGGATGAAGGAGCGGCCGAACTCTCCCACCGCCTCGACCTCGTGAACGTTCCGATCGGCGCCGGGGTCGCACAGAATCCGCATCTTCGTCCTGCGCGGCCCGACCCCCGCGAAGCTCACGGCGGCGGAGACGTTCACGTTCGCCGGAAACGCCCTGCACGCCTCCAGGGGATTTCCCTCGAAAATCACCGTCGGCTCGGCGATGGCGTCGAGGTCGATGCCCCGCGCCTCCACGTAGGGCGCGCCCCTGAGGCTCGCGGGCGGCTTGCGGGTCGTCATGGTGACGGATTCCATCCTGCCGGCCGAGGCGCCCTTCAGGCCGTCCAGCCCGATGATCGCGCCCGAGGGAATGAAGATGCGGCAGCCGCTCCGCCTCGCCTCCCCGATCAAATCGTCGCGCTCGAGAAGCGCGCCGGCGGAGTTGACAATCACGTCCTTTCCCCTCGGGAAGCATTCGCGGCAAATCGCCTCGACCGTGTCCCCGCCCGAGGCCTCCATCACGACGTCCGCCCCCTCGGCCACGCCCGCCAGACTCGTCATCCGGGGCGGGCCGTCGAGGCTCGCCAGAAAGTCCCGGGCCTTCTCCGGCGTTCGGGTCGCCGCGACCGGAACGACGACGGGAATTTTCCCCTCGTCCGCCGCCCGCGCCACGGCCCTGCCGATGACGCCCAGCCCCACGACGCCGAGCTTCATGCCGCCCTCCGGGAAGAAGCATCCATCGTTTCCGCGCCTCCGCGCCCCGTGAAAAACGCCGCGCCTTCGGGGACGCTCAGCCGCCTTCGCCGACGCGGCTCCCCAGGCTGAGGCGCCAGTGATCGGCCAGCACGATCGCCATCATCGCCTCGCCGACGGGCGCCGCCCGCGTCGCCACGCACGGGTCGTGCCGCCCCTCCACCCGCGCGGTCGTCTTCTCCCCCGCCGTCGTCACCGTGTCCTGGGCGATCAGGATGGAGGAGGTCGGCTTCACCGCGAAGCGAACCACGATGGGCGCGCCCGTGGAGATGCCGCCCAGAATCCCGCCCGCGCTGTTCGTCCGCGTCCTCGTCTCGCCGTCCTTCGTCTCGAACGGATCGTTGTGCTCGGAACCCCTCATGCCGGCGGCGCGGAAGCCGGAGCCGATCTCCACCCCCTTCACCGCGTTGATGCCCATCATCGCCGCCGCGAGGTCCGCGTCGAGGCGTCCGTAGATCGGCTCTCCCCAGCCGGGCGGAACGCCCTCGGCGCGAATCGTGACGGCCCCGCCCAGCGAATCGCCCGCCTTCCGGGCCTCGAGGATGGCCTCCTCCATGAGGGCGGCCGTCTCCGCGTCGGGGCAGCGCGCGGCGTTTCGCTCTATCTCCTCCGGATCGAAGCGATCGCCTTCCCAGCGCACCGGCCCCGCCTGATGGACGTAGCCCAGAATCGAGACGCCGAGGCGGGCGAGGAGTTTTCTGGCGATCGCCCCCGCCGCGACGCGCGCCGCCGTCTCGCGCGCGCTGGAGCGCCCGCCGCCCCGGTGATCCCGAATCCCCCATTTCGCCATGTAGGTGAAATCCGCGTGGCCGGGGCGAAACAGGCTTCTCAGGGGTTCGTATTTGCTCGAATCCGCGTCCCTGTTGCGAATGAGCAGCGATATGGGGTGCCCCGTCGTCCGCCCCTCGAAGACGCCGGAGAGAATCTCCGCCCGATCCTCCTCCTTGCGCTGGGTCGTCACCCGGCTCTGCCCCGGCCGGCGGCGATCCAGGTCGCGCTGAAGGTCGGATTCATCGAGTTCGAGTCCCGCCGGACAGCCGTCCACCACGACGCCCAGAGCGGGGCCGTGGGACTCTCCCCAGGTGGTGAAGCGGAACAGACGGCCAAAGGCGTTCGACACGATTACCCTCTCCGGGCGTTCGGGCGGCGCGGGGCGGCGCGCAGGGCGGCGAAAACCTCCCCGGCGACCTCCTCCGGCGCGCGCGCGTTGTCCACGACGAAGTCCGCGAGCGCCTCGTAGCGCGGCGCGCGCTCCCCGAAAAGCAGGCGCAGGGCCCGCTCCGGGTCCGCCTCGCCCTCGAGGTAGGCGGGCCAGCCCCCGGCCCGCGCCCTTTCGATGATAGCATCCGCCGGCGCGCGAAGATAAACCACGCGGTGGCCGTCAAGCAGGGAATCGACGCCCGGCGCCATCGGCGTGCCGCCGCCGAGGGCGAGCACGAGACGCTCCCTTTCGAGCGCCTCGCGCAGCAGGCCGCTCTCCATCGCCCGGAAGAACGCCTCGCCCTCTTTTCTGAAAATATCCCGAAACCCCAGGCTCTCGCCCGTTCTCTCGAAATATCCGCGCTCGATCAGATGGTCGAGGTCCTCGAAGGCGAATCCCATTCTCCGGGCGAGCAGGGGCCCGATGGTCGATTTTCCGCATCCCTTGAAGCCGATGAGCGCGACGCTCAAGAGACGCCCTCCACGGGAAGCCGGGAGGCGAGATACCGGGACGTCTCCCCGCGCGCGCGCTCCAGCAGGGCTTCGGGCCCCATCTCGTCGGGACGATGCCAGCGCGCGCCCTCGATCTTCCGAAACCACGCGCGCTGCCGCTTCGCGTAGTTGCGGTGCAGACGGGAGATTTCCCGAACCGCCTCCTCCTCGGCGATCCGCCCCCGGCGCAGCGCGAGCGCCGCCCGAAACCCCAGCCCCTCGAAAACCCGGGCGCTCGTGAGGTTCCTCTCCGCCAGCATCTCCACCTCCTCCAGCATTCCCTCCCGGAGCATCCGCCGCGCCCTGCGCTCGATGCGCCCGGCGAGGACGGACGGCGGATAGTCGAGACCGACGTAGAGGGGCGAGGCGAACCTGGGCGCCCCCTGCTCGGCGCGCAGCCGGGAGGCCGGACGCCCCGTCGCCTCATGCACTTCCAGGGCGCGAACCACCCGCCGGAGGTCGTTGGGGTGGAGCCTGGCGGCCGTTTCGGGGTCAACGGCGGCCAGGCGCGCGTGCACCGCCTCGCGCCCGCGCTCGGAAGCCTCCGCCTCCAGCCGCTCCCTTATCTCCGGCCGGGCTTCGGGCCCGTCGAAAAGGCCCTCCGCCAGGGCGCGGATATACAGGCCGCTCCCGCCCACCACGAGCGGCAGGGCGCCCCGGCGATAGATGTCCTCGATGCAGGCGAGCGCCTCTTCCGCGTAGCGCGCGGCGCTGTAGGCTTCTCCCGGGTCCGCGACGCCCGTCATGTGGTGCGGCGCGGCGCCGCGCTCGCTCGCGTCGGGACTGGCGGCGCCGACGCCGACGCCCCGGTAAATCTGCCTGGCGTCCGCGCCCACGATCTCGAAGGCCGTCCCCTCTTCCCGAAAGCGTTCGGCGAGCGCCGCGCCCAGAGCCGTCTTGCCCGAACACGTGGCGCCCACGATGAGGACGAGGGGGCGCGAATCTCCCTGAAGTTTCCGTCTCATGGCTTCGGGGCGTCCGGGAGAGCGGGTTCGCCGCGCCGCGAAGCGAGGGCGCGCGCGGGGCAGCGCCGCTCCGGCGTCAAAGCGCTTCGAGCGCGTCCTGAAAGGCGGCCAGGTCAGCGTCCGAGAACAGCACGAACTCGATTCGCTCGAGAGCGCCCTTCCGCGCCCGCAGATGCGCCGCGCAGGCGCCGAGCATCCGGGATGCCGCCGTTTCCGCGTCGAGGCCGCCGACGCCCGTCCCGATGGCCGGAAACGCGACGCTCCCCAGCGAATGCTCCTCCGCCGCATCGAGGCTCGCCCGGGTGCAGGCCTCCACGATTTCGGCCGAGGTCTCGAGATCCTCCCCCATTCCCGCCGCGTGAATCACGTGGCGGGCGGGGAGCGCGCCGCCGTCGGTGATGACCGCGCCCCCTGCCGGAATCGGCCCCTTCGAGACCGCCTCGGCCTCGATGGACTCCCCGCCTTTCCGCTTGATCGCGCCCGCCACGCCCGCGCCCATCCACAGGCGGCTGTTCGCCGCGTTCACGACGGCGTCCGTCCGGGATTCGGTGATGTCTCCCCGGCGAAGAACCACCCGCCCGCGCCCGATGCGCTTTTCATTCATGGGGAGAACTTCCGATGGAAAGGAGGGTTCCGTTGAAAGAGGCCGAAAATCGCCCCGGGCTAAAGATAGGAATCGCTCTCCGACGATTCCGCCCAGGCTCCGGAATCGGTCGGGGCCGGCGCGCCGTCGCCCTCGAAAGAGAGCGGATCGAACTGATCGACCAGCTCCCTCAGCTCCTTGCCCGCCTTGAAGAACGGCGCCTTCTTCGCGGGAATCGACACCCGCGCGCCCGTCCGGGGGTTGCGGCCGTCGCGGCCGTTTCTCACGCGCACGCGGAAGCTTCCGAATCCGCGCAGCTCCACCTTGTCGCCTTCCGCCAGAGAATTCATGATACTCCCGAAAACGAGGTTCACGACGCGCTCGGTGTCTTTTTTCGTGAGGTTGATCTTGTGGGCTACCCGCTCAACCAGTTCGGCCTTGGTCATGGGAATCACCATCCTCCACGCGGCAAACGCGACGGACGCCTTCCCCTTTCGGGCGATTCTCCTTTCAGGCGGCTCAACGCGGCATCCTCACTGCCCGATAACGGACGAACCAGGCGGGGCCGTCCGCTTCGGCGCGCGGCCTGCGAACCGCCCTGACGATTAACCCGGCGAGCTCCCGGCCGGGCCGGAACGCCGCCTCTCGCTGCCTAAGAATATCCCGAAAACGCTTCGTGATCGCCGCGGTCTCGCGCCGCCGGCCCCGACCGGCCCGAAAAACGGCGTCCGCGGCACCGGAGGCTTCCGGCCCGTTCCCCGAAACCCGTCGCGCGCGGCGGACTTTACGCCTTCTCTTCCGCTCCGTCCGACTCGCCCGCCTTCTCGTCTTCATCCGCCTTCCCGTCCGCCGGCGCCGCCTCGACGGCCTCCCGCGGAGCGGGCGCCCCGGCCTCCTCCGTTCCGGCTTCCGCGGCCTCGCTCGCCTTTACGTCCGCGGAGGCTCCGCTTTCCGCCGCCGGGGGCGCCTCGTCCGCCTCCGATGAAGGGGACGCCGGGGCTTCCCCTTCCGGGGCTTCGGCGGCGTCCTTCGTCTCCGCTTCGGACGCGGCCTTCGCTCCCTTCCCGGAAGCCGCGCCATCGGCCTCGGGCGGCTTCGGGGACTCGGGCCTCGGCGCCCGGCTCACGACAGGGTCCTCCCCGGTGGACTCCACGTAGGCGCGGATGCTCAAGCCCAGCCTTCTCTGCTCCCGGTCGATTTTGATGACGCGCATCCTGAACACGTCGCCCACGCGAACCACGTCCTCCGGCTCCTTGACCTTCTCCGAGTCGAGCTCGGAGATGTGGACCAGCCCCTCCAGGTCTTCCTCCGGAGCGGCGAACACGCCGAAGTTCGTGATTTTCGTGACCTTCGCCTCGATGTCGTCGTCCACCGCGTAGCGTTCCTCGAGGCTGTCCCACGGGTCCGGGGTGATCTGCTTCATCCCCAGGGAGAGGCGCTCCTTGTCGACGTCCACGCTCAGGACGACCGCCTCGACCTCCTGCCCCTTCTGGAGGATCTCGGAGGGATGCTTGAAGCGCTGGGTCCAGGAAATGTCCGAGATGTGGATGAGGCCGTCGATGCCCTCGTCCAGGGCGACGAAGGCGCCGAACTCCGTCAGGTTCCGGATGCCGCCCTTCACGCGCATCCCGACGGGGTATTTCTCCTGCGCCGTCGTCCACGGATTGGCCTCCACCTGCTTCATCCCGAGAGAGATTCTGCGGGCCTCCTTGTCCAGGTTCAGGACGACGGCCTCCACCACGTCCGCCACGGCGACGAACTTCGAGGGATGGCGAACGCGCCTCGTCCAGGACATCTCCGAGACGTGAACCAGACCCTCCACGCCCTTCTCGAGCTCGACGAACGCCCCGTAGTCGGTGATGGAGACGACCCGGCCCCGAATCTTGCCCGTCACGGGGTATTTGATATCCACGTTCTCCCAGGGGTCGGGCGTGATCTGCTTGTGGCCAAGGGAGACGCGCTCGCGCTCCCTGTCGTATTTGAGGACGACGACCTTCACGCTGTCCCCGATGGCGAGCAGCTCGCTCGGGTGGCTGACCCGCCCCCAGGACATGTCCGTGATGTGAAGCAGGCCGTCGATTCCGCCGAGGTCGATGAACGCCCCGTAGTCGGTGATGTTCTTGACGACGCCCACCTTCTCCATGCCTTCCCGGAGCTTCGCCAGCGTCTCGCGCTTGAGCTCCGCCCGCTCGTCCTCCAGCAGCATCCGCCGGGAGAGAACGATGTTCCCGCGCTTCCTGTTGAGCTTGATGATCTTCATGTCGAAGCTCTGGCCGATGAACTGGTCGAGGTTCCGCACCGGCCGCAAATCGACCTGGGAGCCGGGCAGAAACGCCTTGAGGCCGATGTCGACCGTGAGGCCGCCCTTGATGCGGGCGATGATCTCGCCCCGGATGATCTCGTCGCTCTCGTGCACCCGGCTGATCTCGTCCCATACCTTGATCCGGTTCGCCTTCTCCTTCGAGAGCGAGATGAGGCCGTCGTCGTCCTCGCGCTCCTCGACGAAAACCTCCACCTTGTCTCCGGGCTTCAGGTCCCGCCCCCGGCCCGGAAACTCAAAGCGGGGCACCAGGCCCTCCGACTTGTAGCCCACGTCCACGAGCACGTAGTCGCCTTCGAGGCCCATGACGGTTCCTTCGATGATCTCGCCGTCCTTCACCCGCATGGTGGCGGCGTACAAGTCGTCCATCTGATCGGGAGAAAGGGAATCGGGGTCCGCCTCGTCGGGGAGCAGTTCGGCCACCTTGTCCATGAGGGCGGGAGCGTATTCGGGCGCGCCGGGGGAAATGTCGGTCATCTGTTCGCGTTGCCTCGTCTGGGAAACAGGGAACCGCCGCCGCGTCCGGGCGTCCGCCGCCCTTGCGGTCGTCGGCATGAAATTGGCGGAAAAAGCTATTCTACACCCGAGCGGGGACGGGAATCAACCCTCAACTCACGCCTCGTCAATGACTTCCCCATAAATCAGGCGGATTTTCTCTAGCATGGCTTCGAGCACCTGGTCAACGCCCATGCCGCTCGTCTCGATTTGCTCGGCGTCCCGCGCCCTGCGCAGGGGCGCGGCGCTTCTGCCGCGATCCCGCTCGTCGCGCCGCCGGAGATCCTCCCGGAGGCTCTCCCGGTCGAAGGAAACCCCCCGCGCGTCGAGCTCCGAGAAGCGCCTCCGGATGCGCACCTCGATGTCCGCGTCGAGAAAAAACTTGAGCCTGGCGTCCGGAAAAACGACCGTGCCGATGTCGCGTCCGTCGATGACGGCGCCGCGCAGCCGCCCGAAGCTTCTCTGAAAGCCGAGCAGCGCCTCCCTCACCCCCGGAATGGCGGATACCCTGGAGGCCGCGTCGCTTATCTCCTCCTCCCGAAGGGCGTCGGTGACGTCCTCCCCGTCCAGAAAATTCCGCCAGGCGCCCCCCTTCTTCCGGCACTCGAAGCGAAGCGCGCGCGCGGCGCCGATCGCCCGCGCCTCGAAATCGCCCCCCGCGCCGCGCCTCTTCACCTGATAGCCCACCGCCCGGTAGAGCGCGCCGCTCTCCAGATAGTCGAAGTCCAGCCTCCCGGCGACTCCCTTGGCGGCCGTGCTCTTGCCCGACCCGGCGGGGCCGTCTACGGGAATGACGATGCCCGCCGATCCGCGGCGCGGCTCTCCGCTCAAGCCCAGCCCTTTTTCCGCGCCCATTCGTCCCGGCCCTCCTTGGCGCGGCGAAACGCGCGTTCGAGCGCCTCGGAGTCCCCCTCCTCCACGAAGCGGCGAAGCGCGGCCAGCTCCCGCTCGAACGCATCGAGCGAGCGCAGGAGCGCCCCCCGGTTGTCCTCGCAGATTTCGCGCCACATCTCGGGCCCCGAGGACGCGATGCGGGAAAAATCCCGAAACCCGCCCGCCGCGTAGGGGAGGCCCGGCCCTTCGAGGGCGGCGTTCATCATGGCGTAGGAGAGCAGGTGCGGCAGGTGGCTGACCTCGGCCATCACGCGATCGTGGGTTTCGGGGTCGAGAACGTCCACCCGCGCCCCCACCCCCTCCCAAAGCGCGCGCAGACGCTCGAGCGCCTCCGGGTCGGTGCGCTCCGTCGGCGTGAGGATGGTTTGATGCCCCTCGAAGAGGGAGGAGAAACTCGCCTCCACCCCCGATTTCTCGGCGCCGGCGACGGGATGCCCCGCCAGGAAGCGCGCCTCGCCCAGCGCCATCGCCTCCACCGCGCGCACATAGGGCGCCTTCACGCTACCCACGTCGGTGAGCAGGGCGCCCGGCGCCATCCCGGGCAGAATCGCCTCCGTCACGCGAACGGCGGCGCGCACGGGGGTGCACACCACCACCAGGTCGGAATCGCGCGCGGCCGCCCGATGATCCGTCTCGACGCGATCCACGACGCCGAGCGCGAGCGCGCGCTCCAGGTTCCCCGGGCTTCTTCCGGCGCCGACGAACCGGGCGACGAGACCCCGCTCCCGCGCGGCGCGCGCCAGCGAGCCGCCGATGAGTCCCACCCCGATGATCGTCATCTGCTCGAAAAGCATCTCGTCATCCTTCGCGTCCGGCCGCGTCCGATTTCATTCCGGGGGGCCGGGACGCCGGAGCGCGCCGCCCGCGGGACGCTTTTGGATTTATCCGGAACTTATCTATAAAATACATGAAGTGACGCTCATATCCCATTGTTATGATTATATTTTCAGCACTTTCGATAGCGCGGCTACAACGCGCTCGTTCTCCTGCGGCGTCCCGATGGAAATCCGCACGTGACGCGGAAAGCCGTATCCCGCCACGGGCCGGACGATGACGCCTTCCCTCAGCAGCGCCTCATACGCTTTCGCCCCGTCGCCCACCTCGACCATGATGAAATTTCCCTGGGTGGGCACGAAGGGCAGCCCCATCGCCGAGAGCTCATAGACGAGATACTCCCGGCCTTCGGCGTTCACCGCAATCGTCCGCTTGACGTGCTCGACGTCTTCAAGGGCGGCGCGGGCGGCCACCAGGGCGAGGGAGTTCACGTTGAACGGCTCCCGGACGCTTTCCATCGCCTCGGCGACCTCCGCGTCCGCCACGCCGTAGCCGATTCGCAGGCCGGCCAGCCCGTAGGCCTTCGAGAAGGTTCGCATGGCCACGAGGTTCGGAAACTCTCCCAGCATCCCGGGAGCGTCGGGATAATCCTCCAGGCCCGCGTAGTGGCAATACGCCTCGTCCACCGCCACGAGGACGGTCGGGGGAATTTTTCGCAGAAAGGCTCTCAGCTTCCGCTCGCCCGCCGCCGTGCCCGTGGGGTTGTTGGGGTTCGAGAGAAAGACGATTTTCGTCTTCTCGCAGACGAGCGCGGCCATGGCGTCGAGGTCCTGGTGATAGTCGCGCATCGGCGCCCGCCTGATCTCGCAGGAGCTGAGCTGGGAGACGATGTGATAGACGATGAAGGCGCCCTCGGAGAACACGACCGGATCCCCGGGGTCCAGATAGGCGTGGGCGAGAATCTCCAGCGCCTCGTTCGTTCCGTTGCCCAGGACGAAATTCTCGGGCGCGAGCCCGTGATGCGCGGCCAGCGCGTTCTTGAGGTAGACCCCCCCGCCGTCGGGATAGCGGTGCAGCTCCGGGACGGCGCGTCTCATGGCCTCCATCGCCTTCGGCGAGGGCCCCAGAGGGTTTTCGTTCGAGGCGACCTTGACGGAGCCGGCGACGCCGAGCTCGCGCTCGAGCTCCTCCACCGGCTTGCCCGGCTGATAGACGATGATGTCCGAAACGGGCCGCGCCCTTCGATATTTCATTCCCTCTCCTCATCCGCCCGCCGGCGCGAGGCGCCCGCGCGCGGAGAAAACCCGCCCGCGCTCCCCGCCGTCGAATCGCGCCGCCCCCTCGCCTGACGAGAGGCCGGCGAGGCGTCGGGATTCCCGCGCGCTCACTGCGTCACGGGGTATGACCCCAGCACGCGCAGAAAATCCACCCGGGACTCCAGCCCGGCGATTCCCCGCGCGAGGGCGGCGTCTTCCGCGTGGCCGTCGATTTCCATGTAGAAGACGTACTCCCACGCCTCCTTCCGGGAGGGGCGGGATTCGATTTTCGTCATGTTCAGCTCCCGCTCGGCGATGGGGGCGAGCGCCTTGTAGAGCGCGCCGGATTCGTTCTTGAGACCGAAGAGCAGGCTCGTCTTGGAATGCGCGCCGCGCTCCGGCTCCTCCGCGCCGATGACGAAAAAGCGCGTGACGTTGATGCTCTCCGAGTCGAGCTTCTCCGCCAGAACACCCAGGCCGTAGCGCGCGGCCGCCAGACGGCTGCCCAGCGCGGCGAGCCCCGCCTCCCCGGCCGCCATCTTCGCCGCCAGCGAGGTGCTCGCCACCTCCTCGACCCGGACGCCCGGGGCGTTCTCGCGCAGCCAGGGGCGGCACTGCGCCACCGCGTGGGGGTGGCTGAGAATGCGCTTCACCTCCCGAAGCGAGCCCGCGTTCGTGAGCAGGTGGAGGTCGATGGGCAGCCTGATCTCGCCCGTCGGCCGCAGCGGGGAATCCACCAGCCTGTCGAGCGTGACGTTGACGGTGCCCTCGATGGCGTTTTCGATGGGCGCCACGCCCCACCGGGAGCGGCGGCTCTCCGTCTCGTCGAACACGGCGTCGATGCTGGGTTCGGGGGAGAGGACGGCCCCGTCGCCGAAGCGCAGAAGGGCGGCCTCGTGCGTGAAGGTGGCCTCCGGCCCCAGATAGCTCACTCTCGGCGAATCGCTCATGGCGCAGCACCCGCTTCGGAGAAGACCCGGCCCGCGAAAACCGCGCCATCCTACCCCAAGCCCCGGCGATTGTGAACGCGCGGACGCTCTGGCAGACTGGCGCGGACGCCATCCGATCCGATGAGCCGGAATTTTATGATTTTATGGGGAGAAGCCATGAAGATCGCGGACGTGGAAGCCTATATGCTCACCGGCCCGCCGGAGGAGCGCGGCCACTGGGTGAGCCACTACCCCGTCCACCAGGCGAACGAGCTGCTCGTGCGGCTCAGGACGGACGAGGGGATCGAGGGCTTCGGCCTCGGCAGCAGCCGCCTGCTCATCAAGGGCGCGGCCGAGATGTTCAACGAGGGGCTGAAGGAGCTCATCATCGGCGAGGACGCCCTCGCCCCCGAGCGGCTCTATGAAAAAATCTTCTCCGTCACCCACCGGAAGCTCGCCTATCGGAAGGAATGGGCGCGAAGCGCGCTGCTCATCGCCGGCGCGGCGGTGGACATCGCCGCGTGGGACGTTCTCGGAAAAGCCGCCGGCCGGCCCCTGTTCCGGCTCTTCGGGGGCTATCGGGAGGAGGTTCCCTGCTATGTCACCTGCGCCTACTACCGCGACGGGAAGGATCTGGGCGAGCTGCGCGAGGAGATGGAGATGCTGCGCGATCAGGGACACGGGGCGTTCAAGGCGAAAATCGGCGGCGCCCCGCTCGCGGAGGACATGGCGCGCCTGCGCGTCGTCCGCGAGGTCATCGGCCCCGACGCCGACCTCATGCTCGACGTGAACGGCGCTTGGGATCTGCCCACCGCCATCGAGGGCGCGCGCCTGCTGGAGGAGGTGCGCCCCAGGTGGCTCGAGGAGCCCGTGCGCTGGTTCGACGACCGCCGCGAGCTGAAAATCCTCTCGGGCAAGACGACCATCCCCCTCTCCGCCGGGGAGAGCGAGGAGACCGCGCACGGGGTTCGCGCCCTGCTCGAGGAGGGGGCGATCGAGGTCGTGCAGTTCGACTGCACGCGCATGGGCGGGTTCACGATGGGGCGGAAGCTCGCCGCGCTGGCGGAGCTGAACCACGTGGAGGTGGCCCCGCACCACGACTGCTTCCTCCACGCCCACGTCGTGGCGGCCTCGCCGGCGGGCTGCGTCGTGGAGTCCTTCACCGACCCCGAGCGCGACCCGCTCCAGGCCGAGCTGTTCGAGAACCCGCCCCCCATCGAGAACGGGACGCTTCGCCTGAGCGAGGCGCCGGGCCTCGGCCTCTCCCTCTCCGGGAAGGCGCTGGCGAAGTTCGGAACGCGGGTTGCGTGAGGGGGGAAAAGAGGCGGCGGAGAAGGGACGGGAATCATCCGCCTCGCGCCGCTAAAGGCGTTCAGACTTGTCGTACAGCCTTCGCAGGTTTTCCGGCTTGACCCTGAACTTGACGCCATGGTCCCGCACCGCGCCGGATTCCCGGATATAGGCGTCGAAATCCACCCTCACGAGGCCGGTTGATATGGCCTCCATAAACCTGGACAACTTGAACTGCTCATAGACCGCAGCCCTGTCATATTTGACTTGATACGGCCTTCGTCTGACCCTTCCCTCCACCAGCACCAGCCGCCGCAGCTTCCCGCCGGCCGCGTTCAGCAGGTCGTCTTCCGTCCAGTGAGGAGCGATGGTCATGGCGTCTTTATGCCGAACCCACACCGCACCCGCGTCATATACGACACTGAAGCCCCGATCGGTCTCACGCTCCCCTTCCAATGTATGCCTGAATGACTGCCTTCCGTTTCTGCTGCCGGGCCAGCCGAACTTGTTGATGATGAACTTCATCGATCCGCGCGGGCGGGGCGTCTTGTGAAACAGCGTAATGAGCGCGGAGCCGCGACTGAACTTCAACTCCCAAAGACCCGCGTCGAGGCCGTCATGGTTGGAAGTCTTCAAGCCGAGCATGTTCTCGAGATGGTCGCCCGGAGCGCCCGTGCCGGTATCGGGAAGATCATGCCACCCGCTGGCGCACAGCTCGCGCACCCCGTCGAACAGGGCCTTTCTCGAAATCATTTCAACTTCCGGTAGGCCGCTATTCGTTCATTTGCGAATCGACAGTAATTCCCGCTTTTTTCGATCCCGATCCATTGCCGCCCTTCCGCTTCCGCCGCGATGGCGGTCGTGCCGCTTCCAAGAAACGGATCGAGCACCATATCGCCGGTCGTAGAGCCGATGCACCTTTGCGCCAATTCGGGCGGGAACGGAGCCGGGTGCGGATTGCCCGACTCCTGCGGTATCTCCCACACGTCGCCCATGGCGTTCGCTTTGGGAGCCAGGCGAAAGCCGGGGTTGGCGATTAGATAAACGACCTCGTACGTGGGGAGAAAGTAGCCCGGGTTGAAATTGATGCCGCCCTTGCGCTTCCAGATGATGATCTGGCGAACGGGAAATCCTTCGACAATGTCGCTTCTGTCCTGAAGCAAACCGCTTTGAACGCGCCATTTATGATTATAGAAGATGGCGCCCGTGGGCCTCAGAAGCCGCATCATCGCGCCGAGGCAGTCGCGCTGCCATTTCACGTATTCATCATGGGGCATGCAGTCGTCATGCTCCGTATATCCTTCCATGAGAGCCGCTTTCGGCCATTTCCCGCCATTGCCGTTCTTCATTCCGTTGCCGGTGGACCGCTTGAGATTGTAAGGCGGGCTGGTTACGACGACATCTATCGACTGCTCCGGCATCCGCTTCATCAACTCCAGCGCGTCGCCCTGATGAACCTTCCCCACCCAGCGATTCATCGCGCCGAGGGCGGGAGTTTCCGCCTCCATCCGCGACAATTCATCAAAAGACGAAGAGAAAGACACCCTTTGCGCCCTGCTCACGGGATCATATCCTTGGAAGTCGGGCGGGAGCCGAAGCGGCCCTATGAATCTTCCACCAGAAAAAATGCGTTGTCAACAAATGACGCGCCGCCGGCGTCTCCAAACGCATGGGTTTCACCCGAATCCCCCCTCACAAATACTTCCTGAACCAGGCGATCGCCTCGACCATGCCGATTTCGTGGAGCTCGGGGCTGCAGAAGAAGTAGGATTCGTAGTGCTGGGCGCCGGGCAGCCTGACGAGCTTCTTCGGCTCGCCGCAGGCCTCGTAGCACCTGATCTGCTGATCCACCGGCACGAGAAAATCGTTTTCCGCGTAGATGAACAGCGCGGGGCGCGGCGCGATGCGGCCCGCCACCCACTCGGGCTTGCAGCGCCAGCAGGCCTCGGCGCTCTGGAGGTCGTAGTCCTTCACGTAGTCCCCGTGCTTCTGGTGATGCGCCTGAATCACCCCGAGGGTGTGAGGGTCGCAGAGCATGATTTCGGGCAGGGGCGCCATGGTCGGCTCGCCGGTGCGGACGCGCCTGCGGGCCGCCTCCATCACCTTCTCCCGAAAGGCGGCCCACTCGTGCGGCCTTCTCACCGAGCGCATCCAGCGCTCCCCCTCGTGGACTCCGACGGAGGAGACCACCGCCTTCACGCGCTCGTCGAAGGCCGCCGCCCAGACGGCGGTCGCCCCCCCGAAGCTCGTGCCGTAAATCCCGACGCGCTCCGGGTCCACGCCCTCGACCGTCTCCATCCAGGTCACGGCGTCATAGACGTCCTGCGCCTGCTCCAGGGGCCGCTGGCGGCCGCGCTCGCCCTCGCTCTTGCCGAAGCCCCGGTGGTCCGGCGCGAGGACGAAGAAGCCCTCCTCCCGGAGCCGCCGGGGGACGTCCATCCCGTAGACCTCCTTCATCCCGCTGTAGCCGTGCAGGCAGACGACGGCGGGTCTCGCCGCGTCGCCCTTCCGCCAGTCCCTGGGCGCGTAGAGATGGGAGGCGATCTTCAGGCCGTCGCTGTAGTAGAAAACTTCCTCATACATGCGGATTCTCCCCGCGGGCGGCGGCGCCCCTCGTCCGGGCGCGGAAGCCGGACGCGCGCGTCCGGCGGATTTCTCCGAGGTTCGGGAATTATAGGGGAAACCCCGGAGAAAAACCAAAACCCCCTCCCCCGCGGTTGTCCCGTCGTGAATTGGCCGACGATGCGGATTGCCGCAGGGACAACCCCCCGTGGTTGTCCGTTGTCAACGGCGCGCGCCGGTTTGGTTTTCGCCGCCGGGATGTTTCACCCGCAGGGGTCGCCTGCGCCCGGTTGTCGTTGCCTGTTTCCGTAGGTGAAGCGCCGAGGGGCGCTTCCCGCACATATATGCGCCCCGCATGTAGATCGGCGATGACGCGGGGCGTTGCCGTTCCGCCGGCGATTCGGTATGATCGCGGGACGAAGACCAACCGCTGGAGGCGACCGAATATGACGGATTACGAGAAGCTCAACCTGGTCATCGGCTTTCTCGCGCTGATCGCCTCCTACGGCGGTCTGGCGCTGCTCTACTACGGCATCCGCCAGATGGATCGGGGGAGCGCGCGGCGGGCGGCGGAGTCGAAGCGCCAGCACGAAGAGACGATGACCGCCCTCGCCGAGGAGCGGGAGGAGGCCCGGAGCCGGCACGAGGAGGCGATGAAGGCGCTCGCCGAGGAGCGGGAAGCCTCCCAGCGAAGGCACGACGAGGCCATGCGCAAGCACGACGAGGCCATGCGCAAGCACGACGAGGCCATGCGCAAGCACGACGAGGCGGCGGAGGAGTCGAAACGCCGGCACGAGGAGAGCATGGCCGCGCTCACGGAGCTCATCAAGCGGACGGGAAACCCGCATCACCCCGAACAACGGGCGGTGGCGCGGACCCCTCCCCCCGCTTTTTCGTTGAATTTCCTCCCTCGCTTGGGTATCATTCCCGCCCGTTGTTCCGACAATCCCATCGGGATGAAACCGACGCTTTGAAAGGGGGGCGGCATTCATGGCATTCGCAGGCTTGTCCGCGGCGCGGATTTGCGGCATACTGGCGCCGACTCACCGACTCACCGACTCACCGACTCACCGACTCACCGACTCACCGACTCACCTATGAAAAGGGGCGCGAGATGATGGGAACGGCAAACGACGCGGGACGCATATATGCGTCCCCTACACAAAAACAAAACCGCCCCGCGGCCATCCCGGAAACGGGCGGTTCACAAAATCGCCGCCCCGTTTCCGTAGGGGGCGCATATATGCGCCCCGATTGCGGGTCGGCAACGACGCGATCCGGACGCATGTATGGGTGGGACGCGCCCCTCGGCGCGTCCCCTACGGGATCCAAACGCCGTTCGGCGCGGCGGGCAAAACAAAACCGGCGGGCGGCGGGTTTTCTGCTCTCCAGGCGGGCGGCGGGGCTCGTCGGGCTGCTGCTGGCGGCCTTCCTCCTCGCGCCGGGCGAGGCGCGGGCGGCCGACGAGTGCGGGGCGATCTCCAGCACGGCGCGAACCGTCACCTGCACCGCGACCCACGGCGGCGGCAGCGGCACCTTTGCCGACGGCATCATCTACCAGAACGCGGCGCCCGGCGCGAACAACGTCGCCACGGTCGTCGTGCCGGGCGGCTCGACGGCGTGGACGGTCACCTCCGGGGCCGGGGCCACCCGCGCGTCGAACGGCATCACCCTGGACAGCGACGCCGCCGCCGGCGGCGGGCTCGCGCTCACGGTCGGCGGCGCCAGCGCCACCGCCAACCGGGTGGCCATCCGCCAGCGCGCGAGCAACGCGAACTCCGGCACCGAGGACAACAACGGCATCCTGATCGTCCAGGAGCGCACGGGCGCGTCCACAACGACGGTGACCGTCAACGCCGGCGTCACCATCGGGGAGTCGGGCGCCCGCATGAATCGCCACGGCATCCTCGCCCGGGTGAACGCCGGCTCCGGCGCGGCCACGTTCACCAACCATGCCGCGATCCATTCGACGCTGGAGGGCATTAACGTCCAGAGGAGCTCGAGTGCCGGCACCACGGCCGCCACGACCATCGAGAACCACGGCGCCATCAGCTCGGGGGAGGAGGGCATCTACCTGAATTACGCCGCGGCCGCCTCGAACGCCCACACCGGCGGCGCGACGATCACCAACACCGGCGCCATCACGACGTCGGGCGCCACCCAAGACGGCATCCTCATGGACTACCGGAACCGGGGCGACGCCGAGATCACCAACAGCGGCGCCGTCACCGCCATCCAGTCCGGCTCGAACGGCATCTCGATGCAGCACACGGGCGCCGCCGGCGGCGCCACGGTCACCAACAGCGGCGACATCAGGTCGCACGCCCTGGGCATCTCCGTCAAGACAAGCGCGAAGACGGCCGCCGGCTCGAACGCCGGCGCCTCCGTCACCCATTCGGGCGGCGACATCGACGTTTCCAACCAAGCCGGCATCCTGGTCACGGTAGGCGAGGAAGGCGAGACGATCGCCAACGCGGGCGACGCCGAGCTCATGGTCACGGGCGGGTCGGTCGAAGCGCGCGACGAGGCCCTGTTAGCGCGGAACCGCCAGGCCGGCAACGTCGTCATCGAGGTCTCCGAAGGCGTCACGCTGACCTCCCGGACCGGGGAAGGCATCCTCGGCAACCTGCCGAGTTCGAACGTGGTGGGCGGCGTCACCATCACCAACGCGGCGGCGATCACCGCCGCCGGGGTCGGCATCCTCGTCCGCCGCATGGCGCCCACCGGCACCGGGAACATCTCGATCACCAACCACGGCGCCATCAAGAGGACCGGGGGCGACGTGAATTTTGACGGCATCCGGGTCGAGGATGACAGGGGCAAGGGCCACGTCACGGTCACGAACAGCGGCGACATCGGCGAGGCGGGCGCCATGGCCATGCACCTGCACGGCATCCAGGTCCAGAAGACGGGGAGTTCGGGCGACCTCTCCGTCACGACCACCGGCGGCTCGATCACCGCGAAAGACCGCGGCATCTATGTGACTGACAACGATGGCCACACGGGCGCCGTCACGATCTCCAACGGCGGCGACGTCACGGCGGATCGCCCCATCTACGTCAACAGGGACGGCGAGGGCCCCGTCACCATCACCAACACCGGCGGGACCGTGCGGACCGAGTCGTCGCACGCCATTTACGCCTGGAACAAGACCGGCGACGCGAACGACGTGACGGTCAACGTGGAGGGCGGGACGGCACAGAGCTCCCTCAGCGCCCTCACCCTCGAGCGCGTCAACGTCGTCAATGCCGTCAACAGAGGCGCGGGCGACGTCATCGTCGACGTCGACGACGGCGCCACGCTCATCTCCAGGGTGTCCGAAGCCGTCTACGCCAACTTGAATCAACACTTGGCGCCCGACAACCAGGTGAAGATTACCCAGGGCGGCGGGATGATGGGCCGCACGGGCGTCTACGCCAGGGCGGGAGGTTACGCCCTCGCCGCGGAGGGCGAGGAGGTCGCGGCGCGGGCCGAGGGGAATCCCGACGTGATCGACGTCACGTGGACGGGCTCGTTCTCGCACGGGACGGCGGAGGCGGAGAAGGCCCTGGTCGCCCAGAACGACGAGGGCCGCTTCAGCGCGGCGAGCGTCTTCAATCTGGTCGTTTTCTCCCAGAACATAGAGGCCGAGCGCGCCACCGACGGCCTCTACGGCTCGGCGGCGGGGGTCGAGGCCGCGGTCATGCCCCGGAAAACCGCAGACAGCACAGGCATAATACAGGTAGTGGCGGGGAGCGACGTCCCGGGCGAGTTCCCGGACGCCGCGGCGCAGACGGCGCTGCTGGCGGAGACCGGCGACGCTTCGCGAAGGACGGCGATCCTGGCGCAGTTCAGGGCGATGCTGAGGAACGAGGAGATCGATGCGGCGGCGGTCCTCACCGCCATCGACGGCGCCGCCACGACCGTGGCCGACTTGAGCGACGAAGAGATCGTGGACTATCTGGGCGCGGACACCCCGGGCGCCAGAGGCAATCTGTACAACGTGCTGTTCGGTCTCTCGGAGGCGGAGAAGGCGATCCTGCGGGCGGTGGCGACGGGCGAGGGCGTGGACGCCGCGCTCACGGCGGCGGGCTTCACGGACGACCCCGCGGACGACGAGGACTACTGGAGCAGGGTGATGGCGCTGCTCGACCGCTACAACCCGGGCAACGTCCGCATCGCCATGAACGGCGGCTCCATCGTCTCCCGCGGCGACGGCATCCGCGCCTACTACGCGACGCCGCACGCCAACAACGGCGCGATTGACGTCACCATCGGCGAGGGCGCGGAAGTGACCGCCGCCAACGCGGGCGTCTACGTCGCCAACGCGGGAATGGGCGATGACGGCCTCCTGAAGCAGACCGTCGAAGTGAACGGCAGGGTGACGGGCGGGGCGGACGCGGGCGTCCATCTGGTGGGCGGCGGCAGGCTGACCGTGGGCGCGACGGGCGAGGTGCTGGCCGGCTCCTCGGGCGTGGGCGCTCTGGTGAACGCGCCGGGCCCGGCGGAGTTCACGATCAACGGCCTGGTGAGGGGCGGCGCGGGCGGCGCCGCGGCGATTCACCTGACGGGCGGCGGGTTGGTGACCGTGGGCCTCACCGGGCGCGTGGAGGCGAACGGGGCGGAGATGGCGATTCGGGGCGACGGCCCGGCCGTGAGGGTGGACTTGCACGCGGAGAGCCTGGACGACAGTGGACTCCACTTCGCCGCGAACCGCGTGCGGGGCGTCATCGGCGGAACGGGTCTGCCGCAATCGAGCGTGAGATACCTCGAGGTGGACGAGAACGGCCCCACCAACAACGTGCTGGCCGCCGAGTTCGACGAGGAGAAGCCCGGCGAGCTGCTGGCGCCCGACCTCCCGGAGACGCCCGCGTCGACCTTCGACTGCGCCGTGGCCGGGGGCGACCGCCGCTGCGAGCTCTACGAGGCTTTGCCCTCCGTCCTGCTGGCGATGGCCGGCCGGATGCCCGCCTACGCGGAGCGCATGGCCGCCCCGCGCGGGGCGAACGGCGCCTGGGCGCGGGTGGAGGCGGCGCGGGGCGAGTGGACGGCGCGGAAGGGCGCCTCGCCCCTGAACAAGAGGGAGCTCTCCCGCGACTACGACGTCGGGGGCGGGCGCGCGGGCTACGACTTCGAGAGCGCGTTCGGGCGGCTCGGCTTCTCGGCGCACGCCCTGCGGAGCCGGGCGAAGATGGGAGGCGCGGGCGAGATCGCCCTGAACGGGGCGGGCCTGGGTCTCTCGGGAACCTGGACGTTCGAGAGCTTCTGGGTGGACGCCCGGGCGCAGGCGACCTGGCTCGACGCCGAGATCGACTCCACGCGCGGAGACGGCATGAAGCTAGAGAACGACGCCAGCGGCTCGGGCGTCGCGTTCGGGGTGGAGATCGGCGGGCGCAGGTCGCTGATGAAGGGGGCGGGCGTGTCCCTCACCCCGCGCGCGGGGCTGACCCTGACGACGGCGACCCTCGGCGACTTCTCGGACGGGGTGGGCGACCCCGCCACGCGGATCAAGATCGGGGACGCGCGGAGCGTGAAGGCCGGCGCGGGCGTCACGCTCAAGACCCCGACGGCGAACGGCGGCCTGTTCCTCACGCTCGACGCGACGCGGGAGCTCGCCGACGAGACGAGCGTGGAGCTCTCGGGGACGAAGCTCGAGACGAGCGTCGAGCCCGCCTCCATCAGGCTGGGCGCGGGCGGGGCGTTCAAGCTGTCCGAGGGCGTGGACGTCTCCGCCTCGCTCTTCTACGAGAAGGCCGGCAGCGGCAACAGGGAATACGGCGGCGGCGTGAACCTCCGCGTGAGGTTCTAGACGGCGCGGCGGCTGACGGATTCCGGCAGACGGGAAGGCGGCGGGGACAACCACGAGGGGTTGTCCCCGCATCAAAGCGCGAGCCGGGCGCGGGGGAGGAGGATGCCCCCGCGCCCGGTTTTTTTGCGCGCGCCAAAACGGGACGCATGTATGCGTCCCCTACAAAACCGTGGCCGCCCGCCTTGTTTTGTCGATGGGGTATGGCGCCCCTACGCAAAACAAAACCGCCGCCCGCGTCTTGTTCGCCGATGGGGTATTGCACCCGTAGGTGAAGCGCCGAGGGGCGCTTCCCACGCATATATGCGCCCCGCAGGTAGGACGGCGACGACGCGGCGCGGACAACCACAGGGGGTTGTCCCTACAAAGGCAAAATCGCCGCCCCGCCTTGTTCGCCGATGGGATATTGCGCCCCTGCAATGGAATATCGGCGCCCGCGTCTTGTTCGCCGATGGGGTATTGCACCCGTAGGGGGCGCATATATGCGCCCCGATTGCGGGTCGGCGACGCCGCCATTTTCACCCTTCCACATTCGGCGCGGCCTGTGGTATGCTTCTCCCGCAGCCAACGCCGGGAGAGGGACAGGGGATGATCGGATTCGACACGCTCAAGGCGATGGAATCGCTCCGGGAATCGGGCTTCGAGGAGACCCAGGCGCGCGCCGTCGTGGATACCTTCAAGGACGCCGTGGGCGGCAGCGTCGCCACGAAAATCGACCTCCAGGAGGCCAAGGGCGAACTCCAGGCCGAAATTCAGGAGGTCAAAGGCGAACTCCAGGTTGAGATCAAGGCGGTGGAGACCGGGCTCCGGGCCGAGATACAGGAGGTGAGAACCGAGCTTCAGGCGGTGGAGGCCGGGCTTCGGGCCGAGATTCAGGGAGTCAAATCCGAGCTCCAGGTTGAAATGCGGGCGCTCAGGGGCGACGTGGAAACCTCGATCACGCAGCTCAGGGGCGACATGGAAACCTCGATCACGCAGCTCAGGGGCGACGTGGAAACTTCGATCACGCAGCTCCGGGGCGACGTGGAAACCTCCATCGCGCGGGTCGAGGGGCGGTCGCAGAAGTTCGCGTTCGGTCTCGCCGTCGGCGCCGTGGGGCTGAACGTCACCCTCACCTTCGGCCTCCTCAAGCTCTTCTTCTCTCCCTGACGAAAACGGACGCGAACCGCCCCGCGTTTGCTTTCCGAACGGCGCGGGACGCATGTATGGACGCGCTCCCGCGCGGCACCTACGGGGCGGCGGTTTTGATTTCGCGCAGGGGGCGGCGCGTCTTTCTTCCGTAGGGACAACCCCCTGTGGTTGTCCCTGCGGGACGCGCCTCGCCTCTCCCGCGCGCGTTTCCCCGCATTTGCGGTCGCCCGAAAAGAAGCGAAAAGGGTACCATTCGAGCTGAAACGCGCCCGATCCCCGATCAAAAGGGCGTCTTTTTCCGTCGAACCGAAAATCTTTCAATTCAAATACAATCGAGCGAATTCAAAACGAATTCAGGGCGTTTTCAGGCGAATTGACGCAGCTTTTGCGAACGCATAACCCTTTGATTCAAAACGAAAAACGCCGAAACGCGGGGAATTTTATCGAAAAAGACGGGATCGGGTTACCCCGAATCGAGCCCTCGCAGCTCCCGAAGCAGCGCGCCCGGATCCGGAGCGCGCATGAGCGCCTCCCCGACCAGAACGGCGTCGATTCCCGCCTCGACCAGCGGGGCGACCTCGCGCCATCCGAATATCCCGCTCTCCGAAACGAGGACGAGCGCCTCCCGCCGATCGGGCGCGAGGCCGGCGAACATGCGGAGGGCGCGCGCCGCGTCCACCTCGAAGGTTCTGAGGTCGCGGTTGTTCACGCCCAGGATTCCCGCGCCCGCCTCGAGGGCGCGCCCGAGCTCCTCCTCCGCGCAGGCCTCCACGAGCGCGTCCATGCCCAGCTCCTCGGCCAGGCCGCGCAAATCCTCCATCTGCGCCGTCTCCAGGATGGCCGCGATGAGCAGAACGGCGTCCGCCCCGCCCGCGCGCGCCTCGAGAATCTGGTATTCCGTAAAGATGAAGTCCTTTCGCAGGAGGGGCAGGCCCGCCGCCGCGCGCGCCTCCTCCAGATGCGCCATCGCGCCCAGGAACTTCCGGCGCTCCGTCAGCACCGAAGCCGCCGCCGCTCCGCCCGCCTCGTATCCGGCGGCGATCTCGCCCGGCCTGAATTCGCGGGCGATCTCCCCCTGCGACGGGGAGGCGCGCTTCACCTCGGCGATGACGCGCATCCGCCCCCCGTCGGCGTCCGCGCCCGAGGGAGGACGCCTGATCGCGCCCGCGAAATCGAGCGCCGGCGGCGCGTCCCGCGCGCGGGACTTCAGCTCGTCCCCGGGCCACTCCCTTCTGTCCGCGCTCAAATCCTCCCGGACGCCCGCCACGATCTCGTCCAGCGCCGTCCGCGTTTCGATGGTATGAATCTCGCCGCTCCTTCGTCATGGACGCCCCTCGAAGTCGAGGGGCGCCGCGCGCGACCGCGCCTGAACGCTCAGGAATTCGAGACCTCCACGAGACACGCGAGAACCCTCGCCGCCTCGCCGGAATCTATCGCCCGCGCCGCCTGCCGGACGCCCTCCTTCAAATCCTCCGCCCTGTCCGCGGCGATGAGGGCCGCGGCGGCGTTCAGGAGCACGACGTCGCGCCGGGGGCCCCGCTCGCCCTTGAGGATCGCGCGGGTGATCGCCGCGTTCTCCCCCGGATCGCCTCCCTTGAGGGCGGCGGCGTCCGCCCGCGCCAGCCCCGCGTCCTCGGGCGCGACTTCGTAGGTTCTGATTTCGCGCCCGTTCCACTCCGAGACGCGCGTGGGGCCGGTGATCGTCAGCTCGTCCAGCCCGTCCGAGCCGTGCGCCACCAGGGCTTTTCGGCATCCCACCCGGCGCAGAACGTCCGCCACCAGTTCGGTGAGTTCGGGCGCATACACGCCCACCAGCTGGCTCTGGGCGCGGGCGGGGTTCGTCAGCGGCCCCATCACGTTGAAAATGCTCCGCATGGCGAGTTCGCGCCTGGGGCCGATGGCGTGCTTCATCGCCCCGTGCAGCAGGGGCGCGAACAGGAAGCCGACGCCCGCCTCGTCGAGGCACTCGCTCACCTTCCCGGGCGGCGCCTCGACGTTGACTCCCAGCGCCTTGAGCACGTCGGCGGCGCCCGACCTGCTCGACACCGCGCGGTTGCCGTGCTTGGCCACAGGCTGGCCCGTCGCCGCCACGACCAGGGCGGCGCTCGTGCTGATGTTGAAGGTGCGCGCGCCGTCCCCGCCGGTGCCCACCACGTCGATGACGAAGGGGTGCCTCGTCTTCACCCAGGTCGCCCTGGCCCGCATGGAGCGGACGCTGCCGGCGATCTCCTCCGGCGTCTCCCCCGCCATGCGCAGCGCCACCAGATAGGCGCCAATCTGCGCCTGGGTGGCCTCGCCCGCCATGATGAGGTCCATCACCGCCTCCGCCTCGTCCGCGCCGAGGTGGCGGCCTTCCACCAGCTTGCCGATGGCTTCCTGAATCATGGGCGCATTCCCCCGCGAAATCACGAAATTTTCAGGGCGCGGCCCGCTCTCGTCCGTCTCTCGAGCGTGAAATTCGGGCGCGCCCAGCATACCGCGCCCGCGCGCCTCCCCTCAAGGCCGCTCCACGCCGCCCTCCAGCGCGTTTTTGAGCAGCGCCTTGCCCTCCGGCGAGAGGATGGACTCGGGGTGAAACTGCACGCCCGCGACCGCCGCGTCCCGGACGCGAACCCCCATGATCTCCCCTTCCGCCGTCTCCGCGCATATCTCTATCTCATCGGGCAGGCTTTCGCGTTCCAGCAGGAGGCTGTGGTATCGCGTCGCCGTCATCGGATTCGACAGCCCCCGGAAGACGCCCCGCCCGTCGTGCCGCATTTCGGATGTTTTCCCGTGCATGATCCGATCGGCGCGGACGACCCTGCCGCCGAACGCGGCGCCGATGGCCTGATGCCCCAGGCACACGCCCAGAATGGGGCGGTGGCCCGCGTATTTCTCGACGAGCGGCATCGAAAGACCGGCGGATTCGGGCCGTCCCGGCCCCGGGGAGATGACGATCAGCCCGGTCGCGAGGCGCTCCACCTCCTCGAGCGCGAATTGATCGTTTCGCCGCACCTCGACCTCCGCTCCCAGTTCGGCCAGATACTGAACGAGGTTGTAGGTGAACGAATCGTAATTGTCGATCATCAATACGCGCGTCATGCCGCCCTCTCCGGCCTACGGAAGCCCGCCCCGCGCCACCTCCAGGGCGCGAAGGGCGCCGCGGGCCTTGTTGATGGTCTCCTCATACTCGAAGGCGGGCTTTGAATCCGCCACGACGCCCGCGCCCACCTGGAGATAGAGCCTGCCTCCGCGCGCGCAGATCGTGCGGATGGCGATGCAGGTGTCCATGCCGCCGCCGAAGCCGAAATATCCCACCGCGCCGGAATAGGGGCCTCTGCGCACAGGCTCCAGCTCGTCGATGATCTCCATGGCGCGGACCTTGGGCGCGCCCGAGACCGTACCGGCCGGAAAGGCGGCGCGCAGGACGTCGAACGCATCCCTGCCCTCCGCCAGTTCTCCCACCACGTTGCTCACGATGTGCATGACGTGGGAATAGCGCTCCACCACCATCTGCTCGGTGACCCGGACGGTGCCGCGTTCACACACGCGGCCGATGTCGTTGCGCCCCAGATCGACCAGCATGATGTGCTCCGCGCGCTCCTTCTCGTCGGAGAGCAGCTCCTCCGCCAGCGCCGCGTCCTCCGCCGCGTCCTTCCCTCGCCGGCGCGTGCCCGCGATGGGGCGAACCTCGACCCGATCGCCTTCGAGCCGCACGAGCACTTCGGGCGAGGCGCCCGCGAGGGTGACGCCGCCGAGCTCCAGATAGAACATGTAGGGAGAGGGGTTGACCATCCGCAGCGCCCGGTAAATGGCGAAGGGGTGCACGTCCAGGGCGCTTTCGAGGCGCTGCGAGAGCACGATCTGAATCGCCTCGCCGGCGTGGATGAGCTCCACCGCGCCGGCGACCGCCTTCTCGAACCCCTCGCGCGTGAAGGAGGAGCGAAGACCGGGCATGTCGTCAACCGGATGCCCGGCCGCGTCCTCCGCCGGCGTCGCTGCGGGCAGGCGGGGCGGGGCGACCGAGGGGCCTCTCAGCTTTTCGATGAGCGCATCGACGCGGACGCGCGCCTCCTCATAGGCGGCCTCTGGATCTCCCTCCCCGACGCGCGCGTGGGCGACGACGCAAATCTTCTGCGCCACGCTGTCGAAGATGAGCAGGGACTTCGTAATGATAAAGAGCAGTTCGGGCAGCTCGAGATCGTCGCGGGCGCGCTCCGGCAGTCGCTCGATGAAGCGAACCGCGTCATAGCCCATGTAGCCGATGGCGCCTCCCCAGAATCTCGGCAGGCCGGGAAGATCGACGGGACGATGCGACCGCATCAACTCCCGCAAGGCGTCGATGGGATCGTCCACCGCGCGCGTCTCCGTCCGTCCGTCCCGCGTGATGCGCGCCTGCGTCCCCCTGCTCTCGAAAATGAGGGCGGGATCGCCGCCCAGAAAAGTGTATCTCGCCCATTTCTCTCCGCCCTCGACGCTTTCGAGCAGAAAGGAATAGGGGCCGTCCACGATCTTCAGATAAGCGGACACCGGCGTATCGAGATCGGCCGGAATTTCCCGATAAACCGGCACGACGCTGCCCCGCCCGGCAAGCGCCAGGAAGGTTTCCTTATCCGGCGTATGAGTTGCTGGGTTCATTTCTCACAAAGGCGTCAGCCGTAAGCGGCGCCTCCCTCCACGAATAAAAAAACCATGGGACCGGGGGGCGCCATGGCTTGCGGATTCGATGACGAAAACTCCGGAAATCGTCTCTATGGCGCATCCCCAGATTCGGCGGAAGATCGCCAGGGCCAAGCCTCCCTCGATGCGCCGCTCACTCTCATCCGATGTTTTCTCCACATGGGCGAAACCCTTGTCTCAATCAAAACCCAAAGAATAGCGCGGGAAATGCGACAAGCGACACCGCCTTTTCATCGTTTGTTATCCGCGCGTCCAGCCTCGTAACCCAAGCGTCTGCGGCGCGCCATCCGAAGCCGGCGAGCAGCGTGCCGACCGCGGTGGCGCATACGCCGGCGGCCCAAATGGAGGGTCGCTCCCTGAAGGATCGGACTATTCGGTTTTCCCCGGACGCTTTCTCCATCGCCTCAGCCTTCCCATCCCCCATCCCCTCGCCCCGCTTCTCCTTGCGAGTGTTCCAGCCCGCAATGAAAAAGTCAAGAAAAGCCGGGGCGGGAGCGGTGGTCAGGCGACGGTCTCCTCCGGCCCGGGAGCGGCCTCGGGCGGCAATTTGCCGCCGTATTCCACGCGAACCAGCGCCAGCCCCTGGGGCGGGGCGGTGACGCCCGCCAGACGCCTGCTCCGGCCCGCAAGCGTCTCCCTCATCGAATCCGCCTCGCGCTCTCCGCGCCCCACCTCCATCAGGACGCCCGCCAGGTTTCTCACCATGTGGCGCAGGAATCCTCCCGCCCGCGCCTCGATCACCACCTCATCGCCCGCACGCTCCACGCTCAGGCGCTCGAGGCGGCGCGCGGTGTCCTCAGGCTTCCCCTTCTCCCGGCAAAAGCTGGCGAAATCATGCTCGCCCTCCAGAATTTTGGCCGCTTGGCGCATCGCTTCCAGGTC
Organism: bacterium; assembly: GCA_965242545.1. Taxonomy (GTDB): domain Bacteria; phylum UBA8248; class UBA8248; order UBA8248; family UBA8248; genus Bin107. The sequence continues at coordinate 1,070,425 of OZ251456.1, read as the reverse complement.
GAGGGGCTTGCGGATGTGCCAGGTATGCGAGCGGCGAATGGCGCTGGGCGAGGGGCGGTTGAGAATGCGGTAGCGATAGGTTTTTCCGATGGCGTCGAACTGGGCGTGAAAGCCGCCGGGCGCCTCCCTGCAATCAAAGACGGAGACGTCCCGCCCCATCATGCCGTTCAGGCCGATTCGCACCTTCCAGGGCTCGACGCGGGAGGTCGTATGAAAGTGCGCCACTTGGCCCCAGGCGTGGACGCCGGCGTCGGTGCGGCCCGAACCGATGATTCGCGCCGGCTCCCCGCACATCTTCTCCAGCGCGGCCTCGATTTCGCCCTGCACGGTGCGCTGTCCCGGCTGGACCTGCCAGCCGTGAAAATGCGCGCCGTCGTATTCTATCCAGAGAACGAGGCAACGGGGGTTCCCGGCATCCATCGGCGCAGAGGGCTAGCCGGGCGCCGCATCCGAAAGCGCGCGGCCGAGGACCTCGCGCAGGGAGGCGCCCGTGGCGGAGGTTTCGACTTCGGCGACGCGCTCGGGCGGGCCTTCCGCGAGCAGGTAACCGCCCTCCTCCCCGCCTTCGGGACCCAGGTCGATGATGTGATCGGCGGATTTGATGACGTCGAGATTGTGCTCGATGACGACGACGGTGTTCCCCTGATCCACCAGGCGATGCAGCACGCCCAGCAGTTTTTCGACGTCGGCGAAGTGAAGCCCCGTTGTCGGCTCATCGAGAATGTAGACCGTTCTGCCGGTGGCTCTCTTGGCGAGCTCCCTGGCGAGCTTGATGCGCTGGGCTTCCCCCCCGCTCAGCGTCGTGGCCGGCTGGCCAAGGCGCAGGTAACCCAGCCCCACGTCCTGGAGCGTCTTCATCTTCCAGCGCACGGCGTTGATGTTCTCGAAAAACGCCAAGGCTTTATCCACCGTCATCCCCAGAACCTCGGCGACGTTTCGCTCCTTGTAGCGGACGTCCAGCGTGTCCCGGTTGAAGCGTTCGCCCAGGCATTCGGAGCAGCGCACGAACAGATCGGGCAGGAAGTGCATCTCCAGCCGGACGTATCCGTCCCCCTGACACGCCTCGCAACGGCCTCCCTTCACGTTGAAGCTGAAGCGCCCGGCCGGATAGCCCCGCTTTCTGGCCTCGGGCACCTGGGCGAAAAGGCTGCGGATGGGAGAGAACACGCCGGTGTAGGTGGCAGGGTTGCTCCTCGGCGTTCGCCCGATAGGGGATTGATCGATGGCGATGACCTTGTCGACGAGCTCCGCCCCCTCTATGGATTCATGCGCGCCGGGAGCGGCGAGCGAGCGGTAGATTCTCCGGGAGAGCGCGCGATAGAGAATCTCGTCCACCAGGGTGCTCTTGCCGCTGCCGCTCACGCCGGTGACGCATATCAGCAGACCCAGTGGAAAATCCACATCCACGCTCTTAAGGTTGTGCTGCCGCGCCCCCCGGATGGAGACGCGCTGCCCGTTCGGCGAGCGGCGCCGCTCCGGGCCGGGAATCTCGGCCTCGCCGGCCAGGTATCGCCCCGTCAGGGAGTCGGGATTCGAGCGAATCTCGTCAGGCGCGCCGCAGGCCACGAGGTATCCGCCGCGCTCGCCCGCGCCCGGGCCCAGATCCACCACGTAGTCCGCCGATTCGATGGTCTCCCTGTCGTGCTCGACGACGACGATCGTGTTGCCCATGTCGCGGAGGCGGCGCAGGGTATCCAGAAGGCGGCGGTTGTCGCGCTGATGCAGGCCGATGCTCGGCTCGTCCAGCACGTAGAGGACGCCCACCAGACTGGCTCCGATCTGGCTCGCGAGTCTGATCCGCTGGCCCTCGCCTCCGGCGAGCGTGCCCGAAGGCCTGTCGATCGTGAGGTAGTTCAGCCCCATTTTTTCGAGAAATTCGAGCCGGTCGATGATCTCCTTCAAAATCCGATCCGCCACGAGGTCGTCCCCTTCCGCGCGGCGCCGCTCCTCGAAAAAAGCGCGCGCCTTCCCGACGCTCATGGCGGAAACCTCCGCGATGCCTTTTCCGCCGTAGGTCACGGCGAGGCTCTCGGGCTTCAGGCGCCCGCCTCCGCAGACCTCGCACGGCATGACGCTCATGTATTTCTCCAGATTCGCCCGCGCGCCGGCGCTCGCCGTCTTCTCCAGCCGCGCGGCGAGCGCGTGCGCGACCCCCGGAAAGACGCGCTCCCGTCTGTGGACGCGCCCGCCCGTCTTGTGACGAACTTTCAGCTTTCCGGCGCCCCTGCCGTAGAGCAGGAGGTTCCTGTGCCGCTTGGAGAGCTTCGCGTAAGGCTTGTCCCCCGGAATCCCCTCGGTCTCCATGAGCGCGCGCGCGGCCGAGGCCAGAAAACCCTTGCTCCCCGCGAGCGGGGCGATGGCGCCCTCGTCCAGCGTCAGCCCCGGGTCGGGGACGATTTTCGCCTCGTCCATCCGGTGAACCACGCCCAGGCCGCCGCACGCCGGACACGCGCCGTAGGGGCTGTTGAAGGAAAACATGCGCGGCGCCATCTCCGGGATGTTCACGCCGCACTTCGCGCACGTGCACTCCTCGCTGAAGAGATACTCGGCGCCGTTGTCCTCCAGGAAGATGACCAGCCCCCGGGCGAGGCCGAGCGCCGTCTCGATGGATTCGCCGAGGCGCTTCTCCACGCCCGGGCGCAGGACGACGTGATCGACCGCCACCTCGATGTTGTGCGTCATGTGCCGTTCGAGCGCTATTTCCTCGCCGAGCTCCACGAACCGGCCGTCCACCCGCGCCTTGAGGAAGCCCTTGCGCTCCATGTTCCCCAGCTCCTTGCGGTATATCCCCTTGCGGCCCCGGACGATGGGAGCCAGAATTTCCAGACTCTTGCCTCTTCCGAGACTCATCGCCCGGCTCACCATCTGCTCCACGTTGAGCGCGTTCATGGACTGGCCGCACGAGGGACAGTGCGGCAGGCCCAGGCGGGCGTAGAGCAGCCGCAGGTGATCGTAAATCTCCGTGACGGTACCGACGGTGGAGCGCGGGTTCTTGCTCACCGTCTTCTGCTCGATCGCGATGGTGGGGGAGAGACCCTCGATGGAATCGACGTCCGGCTTGCCGATTTGATCGATGAACTGCCGCGCGTAGGCGGAGAGGGATTCGATATACCTGCGCTGCCCCTCGCCGTAGAGGGTGTCGAAGGCGAGGGAGCTTTTGCCCGAACCGCTCAGGCCCGTGATGACGATGAGCTTGTCGCGCGGCATCTCGAGGTGGAGATCCTTGAGATTGTGCTCACGCGCGCCCCGGACGAGGATTTTTCTCTCGCGCCGCGTTCTTCCGTTCCGAGACGACAATGCCCGCTCCCGGGATGTGAAGCCCGCCGCCCCGCCCGCGCCGGGGGGCGATGCGGACGCTCAGCGGCTCAATACCAGACGAGCCCGCCCGTCACGTTGATGTCCTGGGCGGTCATGCGCGCGGCCTCCTCGGAAGCCAGAAACACGCACAGGGCGGCGTGATCCTCCGCGTCGACGAGCGTCTTCAGGGCGCCCGGCTCGGTGAAGGTCTTTTTCGCCTCCTCGAACGTGACGCCGAAGCTCCGCGCCATGTTCTCGATGACGCTGTCGATTCTCGGCCCCGAGGTGGCGCCGGGGCAAACCGCGTTCACCGTGACGCCGTATTCGCCGAGCTCGAACGCGAGGGTGCGCGTGAGGCCGATGATCGCCATCTTGGAGGCCGTATAGGGCGTCCGGTTGGGTAGCGGGCGCTTGCCGCTCATCGAGCTGATGTTGAGGATGCGCCCGCGTCTTTTCGCCTTCATGGTGGGGATGACGTGCTTCGTCATCAGAAAAGCGCCGGTGACGTTCACGTCGAAGCACGCGACCCATTCCTCGCGCGACACTTCCTCGCACGCCTTCGTGGGACCGGCGACGCCCGAGTTGTTCACGAGGATGTCGATGGTTCCGAATTCGGCGAGGGTCCTTTCGACGAGGCTCTGAATCGCGGCCTCGTCCGTGAGGTCCGTGGGGACGACGAGGGAGGCGCCTTCGGGCATCCGCGACGCGCAGGCCTCGAGGTTTTCGAGGGTGCGCGCGGCGAGGACGACCCTGGCGCCCTCGCGCGCGAACGCCAGGGCGATGGCCTTGCCGATCCCCTGCCCCGCTCCGGTGACGATGGCGACTTTGTCCTTCAGGCGCATGTCATGCCTCTCCCCGCAACGTCGGTGAAAAAGTCGGCGAAGAGGCGCTCACGCCCGCTCGCACAGTTCCGCTTCCGAGAACCAGAAGCCGAGCTCGAAGGCGGCGGTGTCGGGCGCGTCGGAGCCGTGCGTGGAGTTTCGCTCGATGCTCTCGCCGAATTCCGCGCGAATCGTCCCCGGTTCAGCCTCCGCCGGATTCGTGGCGCCCATGACGGCGCGCCAATGCCGGATGGCGTCCTCACGCTCGAGCGCCAGCGTCACCGTGGGGCCCGAGGACATGAACGCCGTGAGGTCCTCGAAAAAGGGGCGATCCCGGTGAACCGCGTAAAAGCCCTCGGCCTGGCGCTTCGACATGCGGACGAGCTTCATGCCCACGACCCCGAAGCCCTCCTCCTCGATTCGCGCCAGAATCCTGCCGGCGAGGCCGCGGCCGGCGGCGTCGGGCTTGATCATCGCAAACGTGCGCTCCATGTGGCTCCCTCTCCCTTGTGATCGTCAGGCCCGGCCCAGCGCCCTGGCCATGGTCAGGCCCATCTCGGCGGGGCTTTCGGTGACGTGCACCCCGCATTCGGTCATCACCCGCATCTTCTCGGCCGCGCCGCCCTCGCCGCCCGAGATGATCGCGCCCGCGTGGCCCATCCGCCGGCCCGGGGGCGCCGTCTGGCCCGCGATGAAGCCCACGAGCGGCTTGCTGACGTTCTCCTTCGCCCAGCGCGCCGCGTCCTGCTCGGCGGAGCCGCCGATTTCGCCTATCATGATGATGGCCTCGGTGGCCGGGTCCGCCTCGAACATGGCGAGAAGGTCGATATACATGGCCCCGATGATCGGGTCGCCGCCGATGCCCACGCAGGTGGTCTGTCCGAGACCCAGCGCGGTGAGCTGGGCGACGACCTCATACGTCAGCGTGCCGCTCTTCGAGATCACGCCGATGCCGCCCTCCTTGTGAATGTGGCCCGGCATGATGCCCATCTTGCAGCCGCCCGGGGTGATGACGCCCGGGCAGTTGGGGCCGATGAGCACGGCGTCGCCGCCCTCCATGTGGCGCTTGACGTAGACCATGTCGCGCACCGGAATGCCCTCGGTGATGCACACCACGAGCGGCAGCCCCGCGTCCACGGCCTCCACGATGGCGTCCGCCGCGAAGGACGACGGCACGAAGATGAGGGAAGCGTTCGCCCCCGTCGCGTCCACCGCCTCGGCCACCGTGTTGAACACGGGCGCGCCCGCCTCCTCCTGCCCGCCCTTGCCGGGCGTCACGCCGGCCACCACGGCGCCGCCTCCGCCCGCGAACTCCAGGCTGTATTTCTGACACTGCGCGGCGTGAAAGCCCCCCTCGCGCCCGGTGACGCCCTGCACGAGGATGCGCGTGTCCCTATCGACCAGAATGCTCAAACCCGAACCCCCTAGCGGTTGAGGGCCGCGACCACCTTCCCGGCGGCGTCGGCCATGCCATTGCCCACGGTGAAATCGAGGCCCGATCCTTCGAGTATCTCTCGGCCCTTCTCCACGTTCGTCCCCTCCATGCGGATGACGACGGGCACGTTCACGTTCACGCTCTTGACCGCCTCCACGACGCCCTCGGCCAAGACGTCGCAGCGCAGAATGCCCCCGAAGATGTTGATGAAGACGGCCTTCACGTCCGGGTCGTCCATCAGGATGCGAAAGGCGTTCTCCACCATCTCCTTGCTCGCACCGCCGCCCACGTCCAGGAAGTTCGCGGGCGCGGCGCCCGCCAGCTTGATGATGTCCATGGTCGCCATGGCGAGGCCCGCGCCGTTCACCATGCAGGCGACCGAGCCGTCGAGCTTGATGTAGTTCAGGTTGAACCGCGAGGCCTCGACCTCCAGCGGGTCTTCCTCGTCCTCATCGCGCATCGCGGACACGTCCACGTGGCGGTAGAGCGCGTTGTCGTCGAAGTTCACTTTCGCGTCCAGAGCGAGGATGCGCCCGTCCTTCGTCTGCACCAAGGGGTTGATTTCGACCAGGGAGGCGTCCATTTCGTCGTAGAAGCGGTAGAGGTTCGTGACGAACCTGACGCCTTCCCGAATCAGGCCCGCGGGCAGTTTCAGCCCATAGACGACGCGCCTCGCAACCGACGGCCAGATGGAGAGGGTCGGGTCCACCGGAATTTTCAGGAGTTTTTCGGGCGTTTTCGCGGCGACCTCCTCGATGTCCATCCCGCCCTCGGTGCTCGCCATGATGGTGGGGCGGCCCGCCGCACGATCCAGCACGACGCCGAGATACAGCTCGCGCTCGATATCGCTCGCTTCCTCCACCCACACTTTTTTGACAAGGCGGCCCTCCGGCCCCGTCTGGTGCGTCACCAGCGTCATGCCGAGAATTCTCGAAGCGGCCTCCCTGGCCTCCGCCGGCGTCTCCGCCAGCTTGACGCCGCCGCCCTTGCCGCGTCCGCCGGCGTGGATTTGCGCCTTGACGACCACCGGCCCGCCCAGCTCCTCGGCGATGGCTTCGGCCTCGTCCGCCGTCTCGGCCACGCCGCCCCTAGGCACGGCCACGCCGTATCTCTCCAGCAGTTCCTTGGCCTGATACTCGTGGATGTTCATCCCGTCTCCCCGTCGAGAAGAAAAACGAATCCCATCATCGGGAGCCGGCCCGTCAGGCGCCGGAGCCGCTCCCGTCTTTCGCAAACGCCTTGTAGCCCTCCGCGAAGATATCGCGCCCCCGGCTGTCCACGGCGACCACGACCGGAAACCTCTCGACCGCCAGCCGGCGGATCGCCTCGGTACCCAGATCCTCGTAGGCGATGAGCTCGACCTCCCTGACGCAGCGCGCCAGCAGGGCGGCCGTTCCGCCGACGGCGGCGAAATAGACGGCGCGATGCCGCGCGATGGCCTCGACCACCGCCGGGCTTCTGCCTCCCTTCCCTATCATGCCGGTGAGGCCGAGTTCCAGCATCCGGGGCGTCCAGGCGTCCATTCGGCCGCTCGTCGTGGGCCCCGCCGAACCGATGATCGCACCGGGTCTGGGCGGCGTCGGTCCCACGTAGAAAATAACCTGGCCCGCGACCTTGATGGGCAGCGCCTCCCCGCACGCCTCCTCCTCGATGATTCGCTTGTGCGCCGCGTCCCGCGCCGCGTAGAGGACGCCGCTCAGTTCGCACATTTCCCCCATCTCGAGAGATTCCGCCGCCTTGCTTCCCAGCGGCAGGTCCAGCGACCTCATCCTAGAGCTCGACTTCGGCGTGGCGATGCGCGTGGCACTCCACGTTCACGCAGAGCGGCAGCGCTCCAATGTGGCAGGCGTAGGTTTCGACGTGCGCGGCGATGCAGGTAACCTCGCCACCCATGCCCATCGGCCCCACGCCGGTCCTGTTCACCGCCTCCAGGATGTCCCGCTCCAGTTCGGCGACGAGCGGATCGGGATTGGGCGCGCCCAACTCCCGGAAGAGCGCCCATTTGGCCTGAAGCGCCGCCTTTTCAATCGAGCCGCCGAGACCGACCCCCAGCAGAACGGGGGGGCACGGATTCCCTCCCGACTCGAAGACGTGTTCGACGATCGTCTGGATGACGCCCTCGCGCCCGTCGGAGGGCTTGAGCATCCGCGCCATGCTCATGTTCTCGGCGCCCGTTCCCTTGGCGGCGAAACGCAGCTTCAGGCGATCCCCGGCCGCGACGCGGTAGTGGATGACGGCGGGAGTGTTGTCCTTCGTGTTCACCCGCCTGAGCGGGTCGTTCACCACCGAGCCGCGCAGGTAGCCGTCCCGGTAGCCCTGGCGAATCCCTTCGTTGATGGCGTCTTCCAGCAGCCCGCCCGTCACGTGAACGTCCTGCCCCATTTCGACGAAGACGATGGAAACGCCCGTGTCCTGGCAGTAGGGAACGCGCTCGGTTGAAGCCAGGGCCGCGTTCCGCGTAATCTGGTCGAGCACCATGAGCCCGAGCGGGGAGGTTTCGCGGCCCTTCGCCTCCTCGACCTTGGCCACGTAGGCGGGATCGACGTGGTAGTTCGACTCGATGGCCATCTCCCGAATCCTGGCCGTCACCTCGCCCGCGTCTATCGTTCGCATGGCGCGCTCACCCCCCGCCCGCTCACCGACGGCGCGATCAGGACTCCAGTGTCTTGATGAGCTCGCGCACGTGATCGGCGGATTCGTCGAACGCCGCCTTCTCTTCGGGCGTCAGTTCGAGCTCCACCACCTCCTCCATGCCGCCCGCGCCGAGCTTGACGGGCACGCCCATGAAGACGCCCTCCTGCCCGTATTCGCCCTCCAGAAGCGCCGCGCAGGGGAGAATCCGCTTCTTGTCCTTCAGGATGGCCTCCACCATCTGCGCGACCGCCGCCCCCGGCGCGTAAAACGCGCTGCCCGTCTTGAGGTAGTTCACGATCTCCGCCCCGCCGTCGCGCGTCCGCTGGACGAGCGCCTCGATGCGATCGGGCTTCATGAGCGCCGTGATGGGAATGCCCGACACGGCGCTGTATCTCGGAAGCGGCACCATGCTGTCGCCATGGCCGCCCAGCACGGTGGCCGTGATGTCCTCGACCGAGACGCCCAGCTCCATGGAGATGAACGCGCGAAAGCGCGCGCTGTCGAGCACGCCCGCCATGCCCATGATGCGCTCGCGCGGAAAGCCGCATTCCATGTGCGCCTTGGTGACCATCACGTCGAGCGGGTTCGAGACGACGATCAGGATGCAACCGGGAGAGCGCGCTGTGATTTCGTTCGTCACAGAGCCGACGATGCCCGCGTTGGTGGTGATGAGATCGTCGCGGCTCATGCCCGGCTTGCGGGCGACGCCCGCCGTGATGACGACGACGTCGGAGTCCCGCGTGTCCTCGTAGTCGTTCGTGCCCGTGACGCGGCAGTCGAAACCCTCCACGGGCGAGGCTTCATACAGATCCAGCGCCTTGCCCTGCGGGGCGCCCTCGATGATGTCGATGAGCACGATGTCGCCCAGCTCCCGCGCCGCCGCCCAGTGCGCGGTGGTGGCGCCCACGTTTCCCGCGCCCACGATGGTGATTTTCGCTCTCGCCATGATTCTCTCCCGTCTCGCCCCTATTTCATGTTCTCGATGATGGCCTTTCCGAAGCCGGAGCAGGAGAGCTTCCTCGCGCCCTTCATCTGCCGGTGGAGGTCGTAGGTGACCGTCTTTTTCTGAATCGCGCCCTCGATGCCCCTGACGATGAGCCTGGCCGCCTTCTCCCAGCCCATGTCCTCCAGCATCATCACCGCCGAGAGGATGAGGCTGCTCGGGTTCACCATGTCCTTGCCCGCGTATTTGGGCGCCGTGCCGTGCGTGGGCTCGTAGAAGTGAATTCTGTCGCCGATGTTCGCCCCCGGCGCCATGCCGAGACCGCCGACCTGGCCGGCGACGGCGTCTGAGAGGTAGTCGCCGTTCAGGTTCGTGCAGGCGAGCACCTGATATTCCCGCTGGCGGGTGAGCACCTGCTGGAAAATGTTGTCGGCGATGCGGTCGTTCACGAGGATTTTGTCCTTGGGCATCTTGCCGTTGTATTTCTTGCCCCAGAGCTCCTCCTCGGTGACGACGTGTCTCCTGTATTTCTTCTTGAGGAAGGCGTAGCCCCAGTCCTTGAAGGAGCCCTCGGTGTATTTCTGCACGTTGCCCTTGTGCACGAGGGTGAGCACCTTCTTCTTCTGCGCGATGGCGTAGTCGATGGCCTTCTTGACGATGCGCTCGCTGCCGAACACGGAAATGGGCTTGACGCCCACGCCGCTGTCCTCGCGCACGCTGCATCCCATCTCCTCGTTGAGGAAGCGAATCATCTTCTTCGCCTCCTTCGAGCCGAGCTCCCATTCGATGCCGGCGTAGACGTCCTCGGTGTTCTCCCGGAAGATGCACATGTCCACCCATTCGGGATGCACCATCGGGGAGGGAACGCCCTTGAAGTAGCGCACCGGGCGCACGCAGGCGAACAGGTCGTTCATCTGCCGGAACGCCACGTTGAGGCTCCTGAATCCGCCGCCGATGGGCGTGTAGAGCGGCCCCTTGATGGCGAAGTAATAGCGCCGGATCGCCCGCATGGTCTCTTCCGGCATGAGTTCGCCGTAAAGCTCCATGGCGTCCTCGCCCGCCATGACGCGGAACCATTCGATGCGCTTTTTGCCCCGGAACGCCTTCTCGACGGCGGCGTCCACCACCTCCTTCATCACCGGCGTGATGTCCACCCCGATGCCGTCGCCCCGCACGTAGCAGACAATCGGCTCATCCGGTATCTGGGGCCGGCTCCCCCTGAAAGAAATGCGCTTGCCCTGTTTGGGCGCCTCCAGCTTCTCGAATTTGACGCTCATCCAATGCTCCCTCTAAAGTTTCGCCGCGCGAACGAACGCGCCTGCTCTTCCACCAGCGAATTGAATGAAAATGGAATGACAAATTCCCAAGCAACATCCGGGACTGCATTCGTCAGCTCCGCTACTTTACCACTTTATCTATCCGCCGAAAATCATGGCCTCGGCTTCTTTGCTCGCCTCCTCCAGCTCTTTTTTCGCTTCCTCTCGCAGTTCTTTGGCCTGACTGCGCGTTTCGGCAATGCGCTCGGCGATTTCAGTCTGTTTTTTCAGGGGAGGTTTGGGAATACTTAGCCTTTTGAAAAGTTCATCGGCAACCCGTTGCTGCCCCGCCGTGCCAGAAAAATATAGAGTGGCGTGGTTTCTAAGAGAGCGAAGCCGCAACAAACCATAAACGTACCCAATGTTCATTTCTTGCTTCGCTCGAAAAACATGAAATTCCGTTGAACCAAAGCCTATGGCGTTTCTCAACCCTCTGACCACCGCTGATTTTCCGTTCTGCATACATGGCGTTATTTTCGCCCAAATCAGATCATTGTCTTGAAACCTAGTATATCCTCCTGATTCTTCCAGCTTTCGAGAAACTGTAATATCGGCTTCGCCAAATTTCTCTGATACTCTTCCCATCGGTATGAATGTCGCTAATGTATCAGGCGATAGATGCAAAAAAGAAGTGTGAGGGTTGATAAAAACACAATCCCCAAACTTGCTCATTGGATATTTGGTAGTTTCCAAGGTATATTTGTTTTGATGGAAAGGTGCATCGAACCTACCACCCGAAATATCGCTGAAACGCCGTATAAACATTCGGTTTCGTAGCGTGTTTTCCCCTTCCTCCGGTTGCTCGATTCCCAACTCACCCAAAAGATAATCATCAATACCATCCAGCAATCGTTGCGCCTCCCCCTCCTTCTGCTTCTTAGCAGCGTAGGCGGCATCCATATCTGACACAATTCGAGATTGGGTTGCTTTTGAAGGGATTGGGATTTTTATTTCGCCCAGTTCTTCTTCGGTAATGGCGGGGTAATTCCCTCCACTGCTTCTTTGCTCCATTTGCCGCAATGATTGATGAAGGCGCAAACAATGGAACAGGTAGCGTTTGTCAACGTCCCTGTTTTTCATCTCCCGAATAATGGAAAAACCGGTTGACGCGACCAATACTCCATCGTTGTCCATAAATGAAATTGCGCCCCGGTTTGGCCTTGTCTTTGAAACCAAGATATCACCGCGCCGAACTATCATTTTCGCCCTGCTCGGAGCTTCCTCAACTCTTAAGTTGTTAATTTTCCTGATTTCCCCGGAAGGCAAGTCAATTTCACCAATTTCGATATATGGGAAAGTCGTCTCAAAGAACCTTTTTTGATCCCAAGACTCTTCGGAAAAACGAGCGATATTCCCCAATCTCTCAGACTTTATATTATCAAGACTCCGAACGATTTTTCTGAAAAACGGTTTGTAGAAATGAGGATCGAGCCGTCTTTCCAACTCATTAAAGTTGGCCAAAAATACCTTGTTTTCATCGCAGGACCGGCGAAGATCGAAACTTCATGTCCCTCCCGTCTCAATGGCTTCAATGAACCGGGCGAGCTCTGCGCCGATACCTTCCAGTTCATTATTGTTGGTCGGTCTCCCCGTAGCGTCATAGCCGATGTCCCCGGCTACCGCCATGAATACCGGATAATCGCCCAATACTCTTTGCTTTCGCTCCGCATACTCCCGCTCCAGGGTTTCCCTGAGCGCATCTATTTTTTTCTGGCATTCGACGCCAACCCGTTTTTTCCATTCCTTATAGCCTGAGGATCGGCTCAAGGCTTTGCCTTCCAGTCCCTCGGGATTATCAAAGCCTCTCAATTCCTTGATTCGCCGCCTTTTCTCTCGCTCAATCTCCTCCAACTGTTTCAGAAAATCATTCTCTTGCTTGATTTCGTCCCGGAGTTCCGTTTTCCGGTTGCGGATTTGTTCGGTCGCTTCCGAGGCGCGCTTCTTCAGGAACAATACCGAGGTTTTCACCCCCGCGCCTTTCGCCTGAAACGCGGTTTGGGGCATGGACACCACCGCCACGATGCGGAAATTCTCCTCAATGCCCTCCCGCACGTATTCCAGGCTGGAGTTGGTCAAAATGCCGTCGGGTATGACGATCGCCAGATACCCCCCTTCGGCCAGAAACCTGTGGCATTGCTCGATAAACAGGATTTCCGTGTTCTGGCTGTCCCTGATTGTTTCCTTGCTCTTGGGGTTCAGCCAGTCCGCTTTTTTGCTCGCGTAATCGTATTGGCGCATGTAGGCTTGCTCGGTCCGCTTCATCTGGGCGCCGAACGGCGGATTCGTGATGATGAAGTCGAAGCGGCCATAAGAGAATCCGCTGTTTCTCGTGAGGGAAAACAAATCTTCCGCGGGCATCAGCCCGTCGGCGGCGATCACGTTCGTATGGCCGTCATCGTGGAGGATCATGTTCATCTTGGCGGTTCTGGCGATTCGATCGCTGATTTCGATGCCGAATATGTTTTTTTCCGCGAAATCACGCCAGTGTCTTTGATGGGCTCTTGCTTCCGCCGCGTCCGTCTCAAAATCGGGATAGTATTCGTTCGCCCGCCGCCTGACCTTATCGAGCGCGTGCAGCAGAAAGCCGCCGCTGCCGCAGGAGGTATCCAGAACCAGTGAGCCATTGGTTATCGGCAGCGCGTCCACGATGAACTTCACGATGGGGCGCGGGGTGAAGAACTGCCCGAACTCTCCACGAAAATAAGAACCCATGAAGGTTTCAAAGGCCCTGCCCCTGCTGTCCAGATCGGTTTTTCCCAAATGGACGCCTTCCAGGTAGCCGACGACTGTCCGCAGCTTTTCACAGCTGAGCCGAATGTCCTCCTGAAAAACTTCGGGGTCTTTTTGCCGCCCTTCGGCATACAGGGCGCGGATGCGCTTTTGCAGCTCCTTGTTCGTCTTGTCTTCCGCGCTCTCGGTGAATACCTGAAAATCGTAGGGTTCCCCTTTCTTCCTGGGTTTTTGCTCGTCCCACATTTTGCAGAAAATCAATTTGTTCAACTCGTCGAAGGCTTGCGAGGGGTCGAGTTGACCGCCTCCCCAAAGCGCCTGATGCGCCTGCCTGAACCTTCTCGTCAGCGCGTCTTCCGTTATGGCTTCGAGATCGAACAGCTTTTGCCCACTGGCGGAACCCCCGCTTTTGGCGTATTTGAATTTGGCGAGTCTGCTGACGCCGTATTGCGGAATGTCGGGAATGGGCAGGCGTTTCTTCGGTTCTTTTTCAGGAATCTCGAAACAGGTATTTTTTATTCGGGAGGTTACCCAGAAATACCTGGCTCTGACCGTGCCCGTGGCGGCGTAGCTGAAAGCCTGTTTGACAGCCTGATCGAACTCGGCTTCGGAGACGTCTTCCGATTTGCACTCGACGACAATATGGGCGGCTTCATGCTCATCGTCGCTATAGACGATAATATCCGCTTCTCTGGTATCCGCGCCGATTTTCACCGGAACGAACTGCTTGATCCGCTCCGGGGCGTAGCCATAAACCAAAACCAGTTTCAGAAATGTCTCGGCCTGGATCGGCGCCTCCGGCCGCGCGTAATTCCGGCGTTTGTTCTGGTGAACGAAGGTAATGTATTTCCCGTCATCATCAAATTCGATTAGACCCTTGTCGATTCCTTCCCGTATCAGGTCCATTCGCTTCTCATTCCCGCTTGGGCGACAGCGATGCTGCTTTGATCCGTAAAATCCTCTAGCCCGGCACCCGAAAAGAGGCTTTCGTTCGGAGGCCGGAAAACCCGCAACCATGAAAGCGAATTTCACCGCTCTTTCCATACCACGTTCGCCCCCTCGACGCCAACCCAGGGGAAGGATTTTTTCGTTTCGGGGAGGAGGTGGAACTTTCCCGTTTCGATGGCATCCGGCGGCGGATTTTGATAAATTCAGACGCGATTCCGGCGTGGGCGGGCCCAATGGATGGAAAATGCGCGAAACAAGACGAATTCAAGACGTTTTTACGCGAAAAAGTGAAAAAAGAGACGCTTTTCACCCGTTTATGAAGAACCTAAAACCGCGTTCCCCCGGCGCGAGAGCAGGCTTCCCATGACGCGCGCGTCCGTAAAAAGGCTCGGCCAGCACTTCCTGCACGAGAAGATATATCTGTCGCAAATCATTGATTTGGCGCAGATTGCGCCGGGAGAGGACGTGCTGGAAATCGGCGTCGGCGAAGGCGCGCTCACGCGGTTCCTGCTCAAGGCCGGCGCGAACGTTCACGGGGTGGAGATAGACGACGCACTCATGCCCGCGCTTCGCGCACTCGAAGGCGCGCGCGAGCGCTTCCGCCTGATTCACGCCGACGCCCTCGCGCTCGACTACGAAGCGCTGCCCGGAAAGATGAAAGTGGCGGCGAATCTCCCTTACCGAATCGCATCAGCTATCATCCTGCAACTCATTGAAAAATTTAATCAATTCCCTCTGATGATTCTGATGGTTCAGCGCGAGGTCGGAGAGAGGCTTTGCGCCGAACCGGGCGGAAAAGACTACGGCGCGCTCACCCTTCGGGTGGGTTATCGGTTCGAGGCGAGGCTGTGCGAGGTGGTTCCCCCGGGGGCGTTCAGGCCGCCGCCCAAGGTCGATTCCGCGATCATGCGTCTCGAGGCGCGAGAAAAACCCCGAGTAAAGGTGGGAGATGAGCGCCTCTATTTTCGGATCATTCAGGCGGGTTTCGCGCACCGCCGAAAAACGCTGATCAACAACCTTAAATCGTTGAATTCAAGCGAGTTTCAGAGAGAGAAAAGAGGCGGCTTGAGTCTCGAAGACTGGCGCGCGCTCCTCGAAGGACTGGAGATCGATCCAGGAAGGCGGGCCGAAACCCTCGAAGCCCGGGAATTCGCGCGAATCGCCTGCGCGGTAGAATCGGCTATGGGGAGAACATAACGGTTGGCTGCCGGAATGCTGATCTACCGGATGGGCGCTTTCGGGGATACGCTGCTTTCGGCCTTTTTATTCAAATGCTTGCGCGAGCGCTTCCCAGGCGTTCGGCTCACCCTCGCCGCGAATCCCGCATACGCCGCCCCGCTTCTTGACGCCGGGCTGATTCACCGGATTCTGGACGGGAGCGCTCACCCTTTCCATCTTCTGTATGACGACCAACCATCGGAAAACGACGCGCTCTCCCGGCTCGTCCAAGGGTATGATTCATGCGTGTTCTACACCGCGGACCGTTCGGGAGAGCTCGGGAAGAGACTGAATTTATTAAAGTTGGAAAGATGCCTCATTCATCCCCCTTTTCCTCCGGCCTTGGAGAGCATTCACATCTGCGAATGGATGACGCGCCCGTGGCCGCGCTTACGCGCGCCCGCGCGCGGAAACATGAAGCTGACGCCTTCACGGAACAGTTTGGATGAATCAGATAAATTATTGAACAAATACGACATGCATTCCTCTCGCTTCTTCGTTGTTCACCCCGGCGGCGGGGCCGAAAGGAAATGGCCACCGCCCAAGATGCTCGTCGAAACGGGGCAAAAATTGCGGAGGGCAACAGGTCATCGGCCCGTTGTGGCGGAAGGTCCGGCGGATTCGGCTCCCAGCGAAAAATTTCAAAGACTTTGGGGCGAACCCCTCCCCGTCCTCAGGAAAACGCCGCCCGCGCTTCTGGGCGCCCTGCTTTCAAAATCATCCGCGTATATCGGGGGAGATTCCGGCGTTTCCCACCTCGCGTCTCTTTACGCACCATGCGCCACCGTATTATATGGCCCCCATTCCGATATGAGGGTCTGGCGCCCCATCGGCTCTCACACCCGCTGCGTCTCATGGGAGACGGCATGAGAAGCGAGGCTTATTTTCACGTCATTTTTCGTCGGGGTGGGCGCAGCGCTTCCCGGCGATTCGCCCGCCGTCGGAAGATCGATCGTCCACCGGCTTTCAGTCGAGAATGTTCGCCAGCCTGCCCCAGCGCGGCGAACCCGCATCCCCGTTCCACGACCAATAGATCATGAAGGCGGAGCCGCGAATCTTGTCGTCCCAGCAAGGCGCAGACCATATCGAACAGGGAAAAGGCAGGGCGAAGGAATAATCCGCAAACCGTATGGGGACGTGATCCACGCGCTCGCCCATTTTCAAAAAGCCCCAGAAACGGCTGTCCTGGCTGTTGTTCCGGTTGTCCCCCAGCATGAAAAGGTGCCCGGGCGGAACCTTGCGGGGCCCCCATTTGCTCTCGCCCCCCCCGAGGGCGCCGCCGGGCTTGAAGCGCGCGTATTTCTCCTCCAGCGGCTCGCATTTTTCCGGCGCGTCCGGCGTTGCGCAATTTATGTACACTTTCTTTCCGCGAATCATCACTTCCTCGCCCGGAAGCGCGACCACCCGTTTGATGAAATCCCGCCGTTCATCCTTGGGAAACCTGAACACGATAACGTCTCCGCGACCGGGCTCCCGGAACCAGTAGATGAATTTATTGACGAGAATATGGTCGCCGACGAGGAGCGTGTTCTCCATCGAGCCCGAGGGTATCTTGAACGCCTGCACCACGAAGGCGCGCACGAACATGGCCAGCAGCAAAGCGATGACGATCGCTTCGGCGTATTCCCGAAAACTCGACTTCGATTTGCGCTTGCGCGCCGCGCTTTTGCGCGCTGTCAAGGCATCCGACACGTTTCTTACTCCTTGCCCACGTCCAGAACCGCCATGAACGCCTCCTGAGGCACTTCCACGGTGCCGATATTTTTCATGCGCTTCTTTCCTTCACGCTGCTTTTCCAGCAATTTTCGCTTTCGCGTGATATCGCCGCCGTAGCATTTCGCCGTAACGTCCTTTCTCAGCGCCCGAATCGTCTCGCGCGCGATCACCCGGTTCCCCACCGCCGCCTGAATAACGACCTCGAACATCTGCTTCGGGATGATCTCCTTCATCTTCTGCACCAGCGCGCGGCCGTGATAATAGGCTTTCTCCCTGTGAATGATGGTGGAAAACGGGTCTATCGGCTGCCCGTTCAGCAGGACGTCCAGCTTTACCACCTCCGCCGAACGGTAGTCCAGACGTTCATAGTCGAAACTCGCGTATCCTCGGGAAACGGATTTCAGTTTGTCGTAAAAATCGAACAGAATCTCGCTGAACGGCAATTCATAGACGATTTGAACGGTATTCGTATCGAGATACTCCATGGAACGCTGGACGCCGCGCTTCTCCTGCGCCAGTCTGAGAACGGCGCCCACGTATTCCGAGGGGACAAGCATGGTCCCCAGAATAAAAGGCTCCTCGATGGCCTCGATCCTGGACAATTCGGGCAGCTTTGCGGGGCTGTCGATTTCCTGCACCTGCGAATCACTCAGAAGAACGCGAAAAATCACCGTCGGGGCCGTGATGATGAGCGTGAGGTCGTATTCGCGCTCCAATCGCTCCCGAATGATCTCCATGTGCAGCAGACCCAAAAAGCCGCACCTGAAGCCAAACCCCAAAGCGACCGAGGTTTCCGGCTCATAGGTGAAGGCGGAATCATTCAGCCTGAGCTTCTCGAGCGCCGCTCTCAAATCCTCATACTCGGCGCTGTCGGCCGCATACAAGCCGCTGTACACCATCGCTTTCGGCTCCTGGAAGCCTCGAATGGCCTCACTCGAGGGATTCTCCGCAAGCGTGATGGTGTCGCCCACCCGGGTATCGCTCACCTCGCGTATCGAAGCCGACAATGTCCCCACTTCGCCTGGCCCGATTTCTTTTACTTTCACCTCATGAGGCGTGAACGCGCTTAAACTCAAAACCTGATATTCCTTGCCGGTCGCCATAAATCTGACGGCATCGCCTTTGCGAATGGTTCCCTCGAACATCCGAAACAATGGGATGGCGCCCTGATAGGAATCATACCAGGAGTCTATGACGAGTCCCTGGGCGGACGCCTTCGGCTCTCCGCCCGGAGGCGGAATCCGCTCTACAATCGCTTCGAGCAACGCGTCCACGCCCTCTCCCTGCTTCGCGCTCACCATCAGGCATTCTTCCGCGGCGATTCCGATGACGTCCTCCACTTGCTTCATGACGCGCTCGGGGTCAGCCGCGGGCAGGTCGATTTTGTTGATCACCGGAATGATGACCAAATCCTGATCTAGCGCCAGATACGCATTCGCCATCGTTTGCGCCTGGATGCCCTGGGTGGCGTCCACGAGCAGCAAGGCGCCCTCGCAAGCCTGGAGGCTTCTGGAAACCTCATAGCTGAAATCCACGTGGCCGGGAGTATCTATGAGGTTGAAGACATACTCCTCGCCCAGATGCGACTTGTAGAGAATGCGAACCGTCGCCGCCTTGATGGTGATGCCCCGCTCCTGCTCCAGGGCCATCGAATCCAGGACCTGAGAGGACATTTCACGCTTTGAAAGCGCCCCCGTCATTTCCAGAATGCGATCCGCCAGGGTGGATTTCCCGTGGTCTATATGCGCGATGATTGAAAAGTTTCTGATTCTCTCGATGCTCACGGTCGGGAAAAATCTCTCAGGGAAGGCGAATGGCGCAGATGCCGGAACGGCGTGATTCTAGTTGGAAACACCATGTCTCATCTTCGCTTCCCGCGCGGATGACAAAACAACGCCCGACGGGATGTCGAATCCCCCATTATCGGGCGAACACGCTATATCAGACTTATCCGCTCCCGGTCAAATTGATTGCCCCCGGAAAGGCGCAATGCTAACATGCGACAAAAGGCGCGCCCCGGCCGTTCGCGCGTTTTGGGTCCAGCGATCAGGATATATTCAACCCATGCGTCGCCATCCTCGATTCGTGCTCATCCGCTTTTCCCTGTTGTCCGCCTTCGTCCTATGCGCATCACCCACAGCGGCGGAGACGGCTCATCCTTTCGGCAAGCGCCTCATCATCAACGCGGTCAAGAAGCTGCAGCCCTCCGTCGTTCATATTCGCGTCAAACGGAGAGGCGCCCAGGGGAATCCGCTGCTCGACCTCTTCGGCGGAAGGCGTCGAAAGGACAACCCGCCCAAATTCGATCAGGGCGAAGCGCCCTTTCGCGGCCCCTACGACGTGGGCGCGGGCATTATCGTCTCGAAAGAAGGACATATTCTGACGAACCACCACGTCACCAAGAACGCGCAGGAAATTATGGTCAAGCTCCATCAGGGCGAGGAGTTCTCCGCTCGCCTCCTGGGCGTGGACGATAAAACCGACCTCGCGCTATTGAAAATCAAATCGACCCGAAAGCTCCGGGCGGCGCCTTTTGGCGACTCTGATAAAGCAGAAGTCGGCCAGTGGGTCCTGGCGATTGGCAGCCCTTTCGGCCTGGCGAATTCCGTATCCGTGGGAATCATCAGCGGCAAGGGGCGGGATCTGCAAGAGGGCCCTTTCGATGAATATCTTCAAACCGACGCTTCCATCAACCCGGGGAACTCCGGCGGGCCGCTCGCCGACGCGCAAGGCGTCGTCATCGGCGTCAACGCGGCGATCTTCTCCAAGGGGTCGCGCGCCTGGAGCCTGGGGGTCGGTTTCGCCATTCCGATCAATCAGGCCAAAGCCGTTATCGACGCCCTGCGCCACAAAGGCTATCCGATACGGGGCCGGCTGGGCGCGGCCGTGGCGGCGGTTCCCCCGAAAGAGGGGAAAAGCCTGGGTCTCACGCGATCAGAGGGTGCGAAACTCACCGAGGTCGCGCGCGGCGGCCCGGCTCATCGCGCCGGCTTGCGCCGGGGGGACGTGATCGTTGAATTCGACGGCAAATCGGTCAGCGCGTGGCAGAGTCTTCCCCGCATCGTCGCCCGCACGAAGCCGAATTCCCTTGTGCTGGTGAAATACTACCGCGAAAAGCGTCTCGAGAGCGTCCACGTCCGCATAGGAAGCCGGCCCGAAGCGCCGCATTCCCGAAAGGCGGGCGACCATGCGCACATGGGGATGAGGGTCGAAGCGCTTACCCCGCATCTCGCGCGCCGCTTCGGACTGAATTACGGCGAGAACAAACTGGTGGTTTCCTCGATTCTGCGGGGCGGGGTCGCCGAACGAGGCGGAATCAGGCCGGGCGACGTGATTACGGAAGTGAACCACAAGCCCGTCAAAACAATAGAAGAACTTCAATCGGCCATTGACGAGTCTCGCCCCGAGGGCTTCGTTCTCCTCCTGTTGAGGCGAAAAGGGACAAACCTCTTCGCCGCCCTTCAAATCAAATAGCGCCTTTACGGCGAACGCGAGGGAACGATGCAAGAGCCCGTGATTCCCTGGTTCTCCTGCCCTCTCCCCTTTGGCTCCGTCCAAAGGCTTGAATATCAGGCTCCCAGCCATCGCTCATGCTGCTGCAGGGCGTAGCGATCCGTCATGCCGGCGACGTAATCGCAGACCATCCGAGGCCGGCCATCCGTTTCTTCGCCCTTGCGCGCGCGTTCAGGTATCTTGTGGGGATCGGCGATATAGAGATGAAACAGGCCGCTCAACGTTTTTCGGGCGCTTTCCTCCAATTTCAGGACACGTTCGTTGCGATACATCCGCTCCATCAGAAAACGCTTGAGCTCGGCGTTCTTCCCGTTCATCTCTTCACTGAAAACAACCACGTCATGCCCGGCTTCCCTCACGTCCGAAACGCGACGCAGCCCCCGGCTCCGAATGCGTCCGGACGCGGACGTGAGGATGTCCTGGACCTGCGAGTTGATGATTCTCCTGATGACGTCGTGCTTGCGCTCCCGCCAAGGGGCATCGGGAAAAGATTTCTTCGAGCTTTCATGGTGTTCGCGCCAAAGGCGGGTATCCTGCAAATCTTCGAGATTGAACAGCCTGGACGACAGCCCGTCGTCCAGATCGTGGTTGTTGTATGCAATCTCATCCGCCACGTCCACCACCTGGGCCTCCAGGCTGGGGGCGATTGCATTCGTGAGGCCCGGCGGCATCGGGCCTTCGTACCGATCCAGATATTTGATAATCCCCTCGCGCGTCTCCCACGTCAGGTTCAGGCCCGGAAACGCCGGGTAGCGCCTTTCCAGAACCTCGACGATCCGCAAAGCCTGTAAATTATGCTCGAACCCGCCGCGCTCTCCCATCAGACCATCCAGAACCCTTTCTCCGGCGTGGCCGAAAGGTGGATGACCCAAATCGTGCGCCAGCGCGACGGCCTCGGCGAGCTCCTCATTCAAGGCGAGAGCGCGGGCGATGGATCGCGCAATCTGGCTCACCTCTATGGTGTGCGTCAGGCGCGTTCGATAATGGTCCCCCTCATGGTTCACAAAAACCTGGGTCTTGTATTCAAGCCTCCTGAACGCCTGCGTATGGATGATCCGGTCGCGATCCCGCTGAAACGCCGTCCTCATCCCGTGCTCGGCTTCCGGGTGCCTTCGCCCGAGGCTATCGGCGCTATGCGCGGCGTAAGGCGCCAGAAGCTCTTTCTCCCGCTCTTCTACGGAAATGCGAAAGTTGCTCATTTGAGCGCCTGATTCTCGATAGCCTGTTTCGCCCCAGCCGCAGGCGGAACGCCCGCGCGCCATGCGGCGAACAGATAGGTCGTCGCCAGAGAAGCCCACGGATGCCAACTATCCGCCCGCCTGCGCGCAACTTGTTCATCCACGCGGTCTTCTCCGAAACAATAGCGCGCCACGACTTTCTGCACCCCCAGATCGCCCCCGGGGAACGCTTCCACGCGGCCGATCGCCCGAAACAGCATTTGCTCGGCAGTCCAGCGGCCTACGCCCCGTATCCCGGTGAGGCGGGCCACCGCCTCGTCAACGGGCAGAACGCGCAACTCGTTCTCATCCAATCGTCCCTCCAGGGCGGCGCGCGCCACGCCAATCACATATTCCGCTTTTCGCTCCGAGAATTGCATGGCGCGAAGCGTGGACGAGCGCGCCCGCGCCAGGCGCTCCGGGCGCGGAAAAGCGTAATGCGTTCGCCCGTCAACGCGCAATTTGCCGCCCCATCGCTTCACCATGCGCCCCCGTATCGTCCCGGCGAACGTCAGATTCACCTGCTGCGCCGTGATCGCGGTAACGAGGGCCTCGAACGCGCTCAGGTGCCGCACCGGCCTGAGCCCTCTGAATCTTTCCACAATCGGCGCCAAATCCGCGTCGCCCTTCGCCATCCCGTAAAACGGCCGCAAGTCGAGGTCGAAAGCCAGAATATGCCCGATGGCGTCCAAACCCGCGCTTTGAGCCGATTTCCCCATTCGGCCTTCGGCCGCCATCCGAAGCCGAATCGGACGCCCCGCCCCCTGTCCCTCGCTCCTGGCCTCCAGGAGAACCAAATCGCCGCCGGAATCCTCCACAACCCTGCGGTACGTCCCATCCACGTAGGAATTGACGAACTCCTCGCTTGACGCGCGGAAGCGCAGCAAACTCTCATGAAACAGGAAAGGTTCCGGGGGATGCAGGATTTTCGTCGTGACGCCCATGACTATTCCACCATCCGCCTGCCCACCAGAAAGCAGGCGATGGTCAGGAACAAGAGCGTAAAGCCGAGGAGAAAGGAAAAATGCCAGAGAAAATTCTCGACGCGCCCGTAAATGAACAAGCCGCGCGCGATTCTCACGGCGTGGGTGAGCGGGAGAGCGTCAGAGAACCGCTCCACCCATATCGGAAGGCCTTTGATGGGAAACAAGGCGCCCGCAAAGAAGAACATGGGCATGACCACGGCGGAGAAGTAAAAATTGAAAAACGAAAAGCTGGGGGCCAGCGACGTCGCGATGAGCCCCAGGGCCGCGAACATCACCGCCTCGACGAAAAGAATCGGAAGAATCGCCATCGCCCACCATGAGCCGACCAGCCCGAACAGGCTTAAGACGATCAGCATCAGCGTCGATCCGATCAGCGCGCGGCTGGCGCACCAGAGGAGATCGCCCAGCACGATGTCGCCCACCGTGAGCGGGGCCATCAGCATGGATTCATAGATGTTCTGAATCCTCATTCTCGAATAGGCCCCGTAGGTGGATTCGTAGGTCGCGTTCCACATCGCGATGGAAACCATCAGCCCGGGGCCGATGAATTGCGCATACGAGACGCCGTCCAGGTTCGGCACCAGCCGGCCCAGCCCGTAGCCGAACGCCACGAGCCACAAAACGTGCTCCCCCAGATTGCCGGCCCATTCCGCCAGATAGAAAGAGCAATAATAAACCAGATGGCGAACCCAGACGCGAAAAGCGCGGTGGCTCGGAGCCTGGGGAAGCATCAATCCCTCAATTCCCTGCCCGTGAGCCTCAGGAACAAATCCTCCAGGGTCGCGGGGCGCCTCAAAAAATCCTTTCGGCCCGAGGCGATCAGACGCTCCATCACCGGCATCCCGTCGCGGTTGTACAGATACAGCATGTCCGCAACGCTTTCGGCGGCGACGTCAAGGCTTTTCAACGAATCGAGCAACTCCTTCGAAGCGCCCCCCTTCAGCTCATAGACCTCATCGCCCACCCGCTCACGCACAAGGGCCTGCGGCGCGCCCTCAACGAGAAATTGTCCCTCATCCATGATGCCGACGCGATCGCACAGCTGGGCCGCCTCCTCCATGTAATGGGTGGTGAGAAGAATGGTCAGCCCCCGGGCGCCGAGTTCCCGGAGCCTCTGCCAGACGAGATGCCTCGCCTGCGGATCGAGGCCGGTGGTGGGTTCGTCCAGGATCAGGAACTTCGGCTCATGAATCAGGGCGCGCGCGATGTGGAGACGCCGCTTCATTCCGCCGGAGAGGGTTTTGATTTTCGAATCCCATTTCTCCCGAAGCTGCATGAAATCAAGCAGACGCTCGATGCGGGAGAGCGACGCTTTTCTGGAGATGCCGAAAAACCCCGCATAGACCCAAAGATTCTCATACACCGTCAAGTCGCGGTCCAGGGTGTCTTCCTGCGATACGACGCCCATTCCCTCCCGAACGAGGCGGCTCTGGGTCATCACGTCCCGACCGAGCACCATCAGGTCGCCCGCGTCGGGCTGAACGGCCCCGTGCAGCATCTTGATCGTGGTGGTTTTGCCGGCGCCGTTCGGGCCCAGGATGCCGAAGCATTCTCCGGCCTCCACCTGAAGCGAGACGCCGGCGACGGCCTTGAGGGTTCCGAAGGATTTTTCGATGCGGCGGGCGTCTATCACGAATCCGGACAACGAAAACTCCAGGCGACGCGGAAGGCGCTACACGCCGCGCAGCCGCTCCGCTTCCGCCACCCTTTCAATCGCAATGATGAAAGCCGCCGTTCGCAGCGACACCTTTTTTTCCTTCGCCAGCCCATGGACCTCTGCGGCGGCGCGCGCCATGATTTTGCCCAGTTCGCGGTTCACCCGCTCCTCATCCCAGCCGAATTGCTGAATGTTCTGCGCCCACTCGAAATAGGAGACCGTAACACCGCCCGCGCTCGCCAGCACGTCCGGAATCATCACGACGCGACCGCCGTCGGCCAGTATCTTCTCTCCCTGCTCGGTTACGGGGGCGTTCGCCCCTTCCACGATGACGCGAGCCTTCACGTTCGCCGCGTTCCCCGCGTGAATGGCGCCGCCGAGAGCCGCAGGAACCAAGACGTCCACGTCGAGCGCCAGAAGCTCCTCGTTGGTGATTTCCTCCACGCCCGCAAGGCCCTCCAGCGTCCCGTGCTCCTTCCGATGCGCGGCGGCCGCTTCGAGATCGACGCCGTCGCCGTTGAAAAAGGCGCCCCGGCTTCCCGATATGGCCAGCACCTTCACCCCCAGCTCGGTGATGAACCTGGCGGCGAAGGAGCCCACGTTTCCGAAGCCCTGAACGGCCGCCGTCATCGACTCCGGCTCCCAGCCCTCCTTTCTGGCGATCTCCTCATACGCCATCACCGCGCCCCGCCCCGTGGCAGCCTCGCGCCCCGGGGAGCCGCCCATGGACACGGGCTTTCCGGTGACGCAGGCCGGCGCATACCCCTGGCGACTGCTGTATTCGTCGAAAATCCACGCCATCACCTGCGCGTCCGTGTTGACGTCGGGGGCGGGAATGTCCCGATACGGGCCCAGAATCCGGCCGATGCGCGCGATGTATTTTCTCGTGAGCCTCTCCAGCTCGAAGCGGCTGAGCTCTCCCACGTTGACGCTGACGCCGCCCTTCCCGCCGCCGAACGGAATGTTGACCAGCGCCGTTTTCCAGGCCATGAGCGCCGAGAGGCCGCGCACCTCGTCCAGGTCCACTTCATGGTGATAGCGGATTCCGCCCTTGAACGGCCCCCGGGCGCCGTTGAACTGAATGCGGTATCCCTCCCAGACGCCGAGAGAGCCGTCGTCTCTGCGGATGGGGATTTCGACCTTCATCTCGCGGAAGGGAGTCTTGAGGAGGCGGCGAACCTCATCGTCCAGCGCGACGTGCGCCGCCGCCCGGTCGAACTGCGCATTGGCCGTTTCAAAGACGCTGACCCGCTCTCTCTGCGGCATGGCCTCCCCTCCTACCGAAAATCCCTTGAAGGATTGAGCGCGAATCGGCCCGGCAGAAGCGCCGAAGCCCGCCCCGCGCGAGGCTAATGGCAGGCGCAGCCCCCGCCGCCGCAGCCTCCGCCGCCGGCGTATCCGTTGAAGACCGGGGTCGAGGCCGCCGCGCCGGAAGAGGATTTGGCGAACAGGGAGAGTTTCTTGCGCACCTTCCCGGAGCCGCACTCGGGGCATTCCACGAGATCGACGCCCCGCGCGGACGCCAGAAAGGTCTCGAAATCTTGTTCACAGCTTCCGCAAAGGAATTCATACATCGGCATCATCGCTGCGGCCTCCCGTAGAGTCAGCGCAATTCGTTGGCGCGGCGCCAGTCCGCCAGAAACTTCTCCAGTCCGATATCCGTCAGCGGGTGCTTGAGCAGCTGGGCGATCACCTGAAAGGGAACCGTGGCGGCGTCCGCGCCCATCTTCGCGGCCTCGAGCAGGTGGACGGGCGAGCGCACGCTCGCCACCAGCACCTGGGCGGCGTAGTCGTAGTTGTGGAAAATCCGCGCGATGTCGCTCACCATCGCCATGCCGGGGCTGGAGACGTCGTCGAGCCGGCCCACGAAGGGGCTCACGAACGAGGCGCCCGCCTTGGCGGCCAGCATGGCCTGGGCGGGGCTGAAGACGAGGGTGACGTTCGTGTCCACGTTCTCCTCACGCAGCGCCTTGACGGCCCGCAGCCCCTCGACGCCCACCGGAACCTTCACCACCACGTTCTCGTGGATGGCGGCGAGCTCGCGCCCCTCCTCGACCATCTCCCGCCACGCGGCGGCGATCACCTCCGCGCTCACCGGCCCGTCCACCAGCCCGCATATCTCCCTGATTCTCGCGTGGTGGTCGGCGCCCTCCTTCGCGATGAGCGAGGGGTTGGTCGTCACGCCGTCCAGGATGCCGGTCGAGGCCGCCTCCTCGATTTCCTCCAGGTTCGCCGTATCGATGAAAATCTTCATTTCCGCTCCCGCCGTCTGTTTTTCGGTTTTCGGGAACCCCCCGAACGTCCCGCCAGATTACGACGCCGCGCCCGAATGATCAACCAAAGACGCCTCAAAACGCGGGAAAAAACGCTGAAAACGCCGGCTTTCGCCCCCTGAAACGCCCTGAAAAGCAGGGGATGTTCATGTATTCATTTGGCGGATTTACGCGCTTCAAGGGCGTGTTTCGTATCGGAATTCGCTTGATAACGTCGTGAATTCGCCTGAATTGCCGCTATTTCGCGCCTATTCGGGGGAAGGTCTCGAGCTGGACGCGCGCCCCGGCCGGGAGGTCGTCCCCGACCGCGAACAAAGGAGGCGCCCGACGGGGGATGAAGCGCGCGCGAGGGAGACAAATCGTCTCGCCGGGACGGAAACGGCGGAAGCGACCCCTCCGCCGGCGCCGTCCGTCCGCCGGGCGCGGCGCAGGATACCCAGGCCCGAAAACTCACGGCGGCCGCTGATGCGGGCAAATGCGGGGTCCGATCCTCCCCTACCTGAACCGCCCGTCGTTCAGCCGCCAATAGAGCTCCGTCCCCTTGAGGGCGGCGTTCTCTTCCGCGTAATGCCACGGCGTTTTGCCGGCGTTGTCTTTTGCCGCAGGCTCGGCTCCCGCCGCCAGGAGGAGGGTTTTCACGACCTCCACGTTTTTGCTGAATCGCGCAGCATAGTGCAGGGGCGTCCGACCGTCCTTGTCCCGCGCGTTCACTTTCGCCCCCGCTTTCAGGCATCGGGAGACGTCCGACGCGGCGGGCCCTCGAAGAACCATCTCTTCCAGTCCTCGCATGAGATCCTCGCCGCCCGCGCGGGCGCGGCGACCATACAGGCGGCCAGCAGGGCCGGGGCGAGCATCACCGCGAGATGGCGTACCCTTGAATTCATTACCCCGCCTTCTCGTTTTCCGTGGGTTCTCATCCCCAAGTTTCTCCCTGTCCCCCTCCAATGTGACGGGGCAAATCCATCGCGTCGCGCAACAAACGCAACGCATCCATCAGAAACGGCTCACTTTCGCCGCTGACGCGATAGCGTGGGGTGATTCGTTACCTCCGCGCCTCGGGTTCGCTGGCGGAGCCTGAGATGGCTTCCTCCGCCAAGGTCGAGAGATGGCGGCGAAGCGGCCCCGTCGCGTCGAAGGAGCGGAACCGCCCTTCCTTAATATCGGCGATGCCAATCCGGGCGGCTTTCAGCACCGCCTTCCCGGTTTCCAGGTCGCCCGAGAGCAGGCATTCGGCCCCCTCCCTGAGCAGTTCCTCCCGAAACGCCGGGTCGCGCTCGGCTTGCGCCTTGATGGTTTCCCTGAAATCCCGCGTCAGAGACATGGCTTCAATCCTCCTCCCGCTTGCGCCGCCCGTATTCGCGCCAGAGGCTTCGGCGCGGTGGCACGATTATCGCGCTTGCGGCGGCGCATGGCAAGATTATACAGTCGGGCCAAGACGCGGGACGCCCGCAATAAAATCCGAAGGAGGAACCCGCATGGCGAAAGAACAGAACCCGCCCCCGAGCAGAGCCGCGAATGCTGAACGATCGGGCAAAGGAATGTCCCGCAAGCCCCCGTTAGCGAGCAAGCCGCCTCCACCGCCCCCTCCGCCGCCGAAGAAAAGGTAAGGAATCCGGTTCGCGGGCCTGGGACGCCCCCCTACCCCTCCGGCGAGCCGCCCCTTCGGGCGAATTTCTCCGCGCAGGCGTCGCTGCAGAAGGATCGCCTGACGCCGCGCGCCTTTCCCGAAACGCCCATGAGGGAGGGGAAAAAGGTCGCGCATTCGGGACAGCTCACCATCTCGTCGTCCACGCCGTCCCGCGCTTCGGAGGCTTTTCGCGCCGCGCGCCCCGCCCCCGAGAAGAGACTGCGGACGAGGTAGTAAATCCCCCAGGCCAGCGCCAGATAAAACAGGAATCGGAACATGAGCCTCACCGCGCCTTTTCAGTCAAGGGGAAACGCCGTTCGCGCGCGCTTCGCAAGGGCCGCCTCGCGCGAGCCGTAAAGGGCGGACTCGCCCGCCGCGCCGCGTCCGCTCCTCCGGAAGCCCCCTCATCTATACGTTTTCCCGAAATGGCGGACCCAGCCGCCCGTTCTCCGGCCCGCCGGGTCCCGGTGCGTCCAGTGGAGAACCCCGCCCTTGCGGTTCCACTCGTAAAGACCATGTATCACCACTTCATGCCCCGCTTCCACCGGGACGCGGGGGGCGACGTCGATGTTGTGCGCCACGAGCAGGGTGTGGCCGTCGGAGAGACGGATGATGAAGCGCTGGTGCCGCGTCCCCTTGAGGTCGTCCCCGAGGATTCGGACGATCTCCCCCCGCGCGGTGAGCCAGACGCGCGAGCGGCGCGCCTCGAAGAGCGCCCTGGCGCGGGAAATTTCGCCCGCGACCGGGGCGGGGAAGCGTCCCGCCGCGTCGGCGGGGTGAAGCGGGGCGGCGAAGGCGAGAGCGAGGAGGAGACGGGCGGCGAAGCGCCTCGCGCCCGGGAGCCGGCTCATGCGACGGGGGCTTTTTTCGCGTCCGCGTGGTAATCCTGAAGAGAGCGCACCGCGCATTCCCCCCCGCGCAGAATCCGTATGGCGCGGATGGCCGCCTGCCCGGCGGCGAGCGTCGTGCAGTAGAAGATGTTTCGCAGGAGCGCCGTTCGGCGGATGGAGTAGCTGTCCCTGATGGAGCGGCGGCCGGCCGTGGTGTTCAGAACGAACTGCACGCGGCCCGCCTCCATTTGATCCACGACGTGGCCCGGCTCGCCGTCGATCACCTTGTGGACGAAATCCGCCTCGATTCCGCTGGCCATGAGCGCGGCGCGCGTCCCCTCCGTGGACGCCAGGGAGAAGCCGAGCTCGACGAGGAGCTGCGCCAGGGGGACGACCGCCGCCTTGTCCGCGTCCCGCACGGAGAGAAACGCCCGGCCCTCGCGCGGCAGGACGGCGCCGGCGCCCTCCTGGGCCTTCAGGAAGGCGGTGGGAAAATCCGTCCCCAGCCCCATCACCTCGCCCGTGGACTTCATCTCGGGCCCCAGAATCACGTCCACGCCGGGGAACTTCTTGAACGGGAACACCGCCTCCTTCACGCCGAAGTGCGCCGGGCGGGCGTCCTCGCGCAGCCCGAGGGCGGCGAGCGTCTCCCCGGCCATCACCCGGGCGGCTATCCTGGCGAAGGGCGCGCCGACCACCTTGCTCACGTAGGGCACCGTCCGGCTCGCGCGCGGATTCGCCTCCAGGATGAAGACCTGGCGCTTGTGAACCGCGAACTGCACGTTGCCGAGACCCACCACTCCGAGGGACCTGGCGAGGATTCTCGTCTGCCGCTTGATCTCCTCCACGACGTCGGGCCCCAGCGTGTAGGGCGGGATGGAGCAGGCGGAATCGCCGCTGTGGATGCCCGCCTCCTCGATATGCTCCATCACGCCCGCGATGATCACGTCGCGCCCGTCCGAGACCGCGTCCACGTCCACCTCCACGGCGTCCTCGAGAAACCTGTCGATCAGCACGGGCCGCTCGGCGGAGGCGCGAACCGCCTCGCGCATGTAGGCGGCGAGCTCCTCCTCGTCGTGGACGAGCGCCATGGCGCGCCCGCCCAGCACGTAGCTGGGCCGCATGAGGACGGGAAAGCCGATGGCGCGGGCGATCCGGAGCGCGTCCTCCGCGTTCGTGGCCGTCCCCGAAGGGGGCTGGGCGAGGTGAAGCTCCCTGAGCATCCTGCTGAACCTGTCCCGATCCTCCGTCAGGTCGATGCTCTCGGGCGAGGTTCCCAGAATCGGAACGCCCGCCTCCTTCAGGTCGAGGGCGAGCTTGAGCGGCGTCTGGCCGCCGAACTGGACGATGACGCCGCGCGGCTTCTCCCGGTGGACGATTTCGAGCGCGTCCTCCAGCGTGAGAGGCTCGAAATAGAGCCGGTCGCTCGCGTCGTAGTCGGTGCTCACCGTCTCCGGGTTGCAGTTCACCATGATGGCCTCGAAGCCGGCCTCGGAGAGCGCCGCCACGGCGTGAACGCAGCAGTAGTCGAACTCGATGCCCTGGCCGATGCGGTTGGGGCCGCCGCCCAGGATGATGATCTTCTCGCGCGGCGTGGGCGGGGCCTCGTCCTCCTGCTCATAGGTCGAATAGAGATAGGGCGTGCGCGCCTCGAACTCGGCGGCGCAGGTGTCCACCTGCTTGTAGACGGGTCGAATCCCCAGGCCGTGCCGCGCCTCCCGCACCGCCCGCTCCTCCACGCCCCGGAGCCGGGCGATTTCGCGGTCGCTGAAGCCGT
Source organism: bacterium (assembly GCA_965242545.1). GTDB lineage: Bacteria > UBA8248 > UBA8248 > UBA8248 > UBA8248 > Bin107. Next base: position 1,039,487 of record OZ251456.1, on the reverse strand, counting down.
TTTCCTTCAAAAGCCGGAGCGCCGCCCCGTCCTCCAGCAGGCCGGGCGCGGCGGCGTCCTCCTCCAGCGCCACGAGTTCGGCCAGGTGCGCCAGGAACCAGGGATCGATGCCGGACGCCCGATATATCTCCTCCTCCGTCAGCCCCTCCCGGAAGGCGCGGGCGACCGCCCAGAGGCGATCCGGGCCGGGCGACTCGAGCCCCTCGAGAACGCGCGCCCTCCGTCCGGCGCCGGAGAGGCCCTCCAGCTCCTCCGGCTTCGGGTCCGCCAGGCCGCAGCGGTCGATCTCCAGCGAGCGGACGCCCTTCATCAGGGATTCGCGGAAGGTTCTGCCGATCGCCATCGCCTCGCCCACGGAGCGCATCTGGGTGTCCAGCACGGGGGGCGTTTCGGGGAACTTCTCGAAGGTGAAGCGCGGCATCTTGGTGACGCAGTAGTCGATGGACGGCTCGAACGAGGCGGGCGTCCGCCGCGTGATGTCGTTGGGTATCTCGTCGAGGGTGAGTCCCACGGCCAGCTTGGCGGCTATCCTGGCGATGGGAAAGCCGGTCGCCTTGCTGGCGAGCGCCGAGCTTCGGGAGACCCTCGGGTTCATCTCGATGACCACCATCCGGCCGTCCTCGGGGCTGAGCCCGAACTGGATGTTGGAGCCGCCGCACTCCACCCCCACCTTCCGGATGCAGGCGATGGCCGCGTCGCGCATGGTCTGGTATTCGCGGTCCGAGAGCGTCTGCGCGGGGGCGACGGTGATGGAGTCGCCCGTGTGGACGCCCATGGGGTCGAAATTCTCGATGGAGCAGATGATGGACACGTTGTCCCTGAGGTCGCGCATCACCTCCAGCTCGAACTCCTTCCAGCCCAGGACGCTCTCCTCCAGCAGCACCTGATCCACCGGACTCTCGGAGAGCGCCCAGGCGAGTTTTTCACCGAATTCCTCCTCGGCGAACGCCACGGCCCCGCCCGAGCCTCCCAGGGTGAAGGCGGGCCGCAGGATGAGGGGAAAGCCGAGCCTCCGCGCCGCCCGCCGGCCCTCCGCCATCGTGAAGACCACCTCGCTCGCGGGAAGATCCAGCCCGATTTCGGCCATCGCCTTCCTGAACAAGTCCCTGTCCTCCGCGCGCCGGATGGCGGGCAGCTTCGCCCCGATGAGCTCCACGCCCCGGGCGTCGAGCGCGCCGGACTCGGCGAGCGCCACCGCCGTGTTCAGCCCCGTCTGCCCGCCCATCGTGGGCAGCAGGGCGTCGGGCCGCTCCTTCTCGATGATCGCCTCCGCCACCCGCGGGGTGATGGGTTCGACGTAGGTGGCGTCGGCCATCTCCGGGTCGGTCATGATGGTGGCGGGGTTCGAGTTCACCAGCACCACCTCGTAGCCCTCCTCCCGCAGCGCCTTGCACGCCTGCGCGCCCGAATAGTCGAACTCGCACGCCTGGCCGATGACGATGGGCCCCGAGCCGATGATCAGTATCCTGGAGATGTCCGTCCGCTTCGGCATGGGTCAGCGAGTCCCTTCAGGCGAGGAAAGCGCCGGGGGCGCGGGCGACGCCTCTCGTGAAAAGCGCTTTCGGGGCTCCGGCTTCATGGAATCAGCGCGCGTCTTCCCGTCCACTCCCTCAATCCCCCACGCAGAAGCGGAAGAACTCGTCGAACAGGGCGCCCGCGTCGCGCGGGCCGGGGCAGGCTTCCGGGTGATGCTGCACGCTGAAGACCCGTGGGTCGTCCGATCGCAGGCCCTCGCAGGTCTGATCGTTCAGGGAGAAATGCGTGACGGCGACGCCCGCCGGCAGGCTTTCGGGGTCCACGGCGAACGAGTGGTTCTGGGAGGTGATGGCCACCTTTTTCGTGGCCGCGTCCCGGACGGGGTGGTTCGCCCCGTGGTGGCCGAATTTCAGCTTGTAGGTTCTGCCGCCCAGCGCCTGGGCGAGGATCTGATGCCCGAGGCAGATGCCCACGACGGGCACCCGGCCGATGAGGCGCCTGACGTTCTCGACGACGTAGCCGAGCGCGGCGGGGTCTCCCGGGCCGTTCGAGAGGAAAACGGCCGCGGGCTTTCTGGCCAGGACGCTGTCCGCCTCCTCCGAGGCCGGCACGATTTCCAGGTCGAACCTTCGGCCGAGCTCCCGAAAGATGTTGTTCTTCGCGCCCAGGTCGTAGGCCACGCAAAGCGGGCGGCCCCTTCTCTCGCCGTATGAGCGCGCGGCGGCGCAGGTGACGTCCCGCACCAGGTCGCGCCCGTCGAGCCCGGGGCTCGCCTGGGCGCGCGCGACGAGGCGCCGCTCGTCCAGCTCCTGCGAGGAGAGCGCCGCCCGCAAGGCGCCCGCCTCCCGGACGTGGCGCGTGAGCGCGCGGGTATCGACGCCCTCGATGCCGGGAACCCCCTCTTTCTTCAGGTAGGAATCCAGGTCCCCGCTCGCCCGGAAATTGCTGTGGCGCCGGCAGACCTCCTTCACGATGAACGCCTCGACCCAGACGCGGCCGGATTCCTCGTCTCCCGAAATGACGCCGTAATTCCCGACGTGGGGATAGGTCATCACCACCATCTGGCCGCGGTAGGAGGGGTCGGTGAGCACTTCCTGGTAGCCCGTCATCGCCGTGTTGAAGACGATCTCCCCTTCGGCCTCCGCGGCCGCCCCGAAACTCGCGCCCCGGAAGACCCGGCCGTCTTCCAGCGCCAGGAGCGCCGGCTTGGTTTTCCGCCTTCTCATGGCGCGACCGCCCCCCTGTCCAGGATTCTCAGCTCGCCGTCGAGCCTGCTCATCCGCACCTCGCCCGAGACGATCGCCGCCACGGCGCACCCCTTGAGCTTCCAGCCCGAAAAGGGGGTGTTCCTGCCGCGGCTCTCGAAAGCGTCCGGGTCGACGACCACCTCGCGTTCCGGGTCGAGTATGGTCACATCCCCGGGAGCGCCCCTCTTCAGGGTTCCGCAGGGCAGGCCCAGCACCTCGCTCGGTCCCGTGGTGAACTTCGAGATCATCTCGGGCAGGGTGAGCGCGCCGCCGCCCACCAGCCTGTCCAGCGCTAGGGACACGGCCGTCTCCAGCCCCACGACGCCGAACGGCACGGCGTCGAACTCCCGCTGGGTTTCCGCCTCGTAATGGGGCGCGTGATCCGAGGCGATGACGGAGATGGCGCCGTCTTTCAGCCCCTCCAGGAGCGCGCGCCTGTTCGCCTCGCCCCGGAGCGGGGGCGCCATCTTGGCGGACGAGTCGAACCCTCGCGTCGCCTCGTCCGTGAGAGAAAAATGGTGCGGCGTCACCTCTCCCGTCACCCGGAGGCCGCGCGCCCGCGCCTCCCGGACCAGCGCCACCGCGCGGGCGGAGGACAAATGCAGGATATGCAGTCTTCCCCCCGTCAGTTCCGCCAGACGGATGTCTCGATAGACGCAGATGTCCTCGCTCGCCGCCGGGCTTCCCGCCAGACCGAGCATGGTGGACACCGCCCCCTCGTTCATCACCCTGCCGGCCGAAAGCGACAAATCCTCCGCGTGATCGAGCACGCTCACCCCCAGCATTCCGGCGTATTCGAGCGCGGAGCGCATCAGCGCGGCCGTCCTGACCGGCACGCCGTCGTCGCTGAAGGCCACCGCGCCGGCCTCCATCTGCTCGGCCATCTCGCTCAGTTCCTCGCCCTGCAGCCCCACCGAAACCGAGCCGACGGGAAACACGCGGCACGCGCCCACCTCTCGCGCGCGCTTGAGGATGCGCTCGGTGATCGAACTCGTATCGTTCACCGGATCGGTGTTCGCCATGCACGCCACGCCGGTGAAGCCGCCCGCGGCGGCGGCGCGGGTGCCGCTTTCGATATCCTCCTTGTATTCCTGCCCCGGCTCCCGGAAGTGAACGTGCATGTCGATGAAGCCGGGAGCCACGACGAGTCCCGAGGCGTCGAGGATTTCGTCCCCGCCGCGCGGCGCGATGCTCCGCTCCCGGCCGGCGACCACGCCCTCCTCCACGAGGAGATCGCACGTTTCGTCAATCCCCTGGGAGGGGTCGATGAGGCGCCCCCCCTTAATGAGCAACGGCATCTCTCGCCTCCCTCCCCGGCTTCGCCGAGGCGGCGTCCGTCTCTCCCGGGCCCGCGTCCTCCCGCTCCTCCTCCCTTTTCCCCGAGAGGAGATAGAGAATCGCCATGCGGCAGGCGACCCCGTATTCGACCTGCTCCAGAATGACGGAGAAGGGGCCGTCGGCCACGTCGGGAGCCATCTCCACCCCCCGGTTGATCGGGCCCGGGTGCATGATGAGCAAATCCCGCTTGGCGCCCCGCAGACTCTTCCTGGTGATTCCGTAGGTGCTGGCGTATTCGCGCGCGCTGGGAAAAGCGCCCCCGGCGCCTCTTTCCAGTTGAATTCTGAGAGCGATGAGAACGTCCGCCCCGTCAATCGCCTCGTCCAGCCTCGTCGTCACGCGCGCGCCCAGGCATCCGACGTCGGCGGGCAGCATCGTGGAGGGGCCGCAAAAGGTGACCTCCGCGCCGAGCTTCAGGAGCCCGGCCACGTTCGAGCGCGCCACGCGGCTGCGCGCGATATCGCCCACGATGGAGACGCGGAGACCCTCGAATTTCTCCTTGTGCTCCCGGATGGTGTAGAGGTCGAGCAGCGCCTGCGTGGGGTGCTCGTGGCAGCCGTCGCCCGCGTTCACGACGGCGCAGCCGAGCTCCCTCCCCAGATAGGCGGGCGCGCCGGACGCCCGGTGCCGGACGACGAGGACGTCGGTGGCCATCGCCTCGATGTTCCTGGCCGTATCCCGCAGGGTTTCCCCCTTGCGCGCCGAGCTCGTGGAGACGGAGAGGTTTATCACGTCCGCCGAGAGCCGCTTGCCCGCGATCTCGAACGAGGCGCGCGTCCGCGTGCTGTTCTCGAAGAAGAGGTTGACGATGGTTTTCCCCCGCAGGGTGGGCACTTTCTTGATCTCCCGCTCGTTGATCTCGCGGAAAGAATCGGTCTGATCGAGCAGAAACAATATCTCCCCGGGAGCGAGCTCGCGAATCGAGAGCAAATCCTTCCTCCGGTAAGCCTCCGCGTTCATCTCATCCCCTCCCCGATGGCGTCTTCATACCCGGTTCCCGGGCCTGTCTGAAAACGGCGTCCCGGCCGTCCGTTTCCTCCAGATGCACCCGCACCTCCTCATGCCGGCCCGCCTCGACGTTCCTGCCCACGAAATCGGCGCGAATCGGCAGCTCCCGCCCCCCCCTGTCCACCAGAATCGCGAGCCGCACCCTGCGGGGCCGGCCGAAACCGACGAGCGCGGCGAGGGCGGCGCGCGCCGTCCGGCCCGTGTAGAGCACGTCGTCCACGAGAATCACGTCCTTGCCCTCGCATGAGAAGGGGAGCTCCGTTTTCCTGAGCTTCGCCCTCACACCGCCGCCCCGGTTCAGGTCGTCCCGATACAGCGTGACGTCAAGCGCGCCCATGGGCGGACGCGAACCCGCCAGGACCCGAAGCTCCCCGGCGAGTCTTTCGGCGAGCGGCGCGCCCCTCGTGCGGATGCCGATGAGCGCCAGAGCCGACAAATCCGCCGTCTGTTCGAGAATTTCATGCGAGAGGCGCCTCAAGGTGCGCCTCAACCCCGCGCTATCGAGCTGCTTCGTCATCAGAGTGAAACCCGCCGTCCGGGCGTCCCCGCCAAAAAGGGGATACAAAAAAAAACGCCACGCCCCGAGGGGCATGGCGTTCGGACGCCGAGCAAGGAAGCTACAGGCATCTGCGGTTCCTCCTTCGCCGCCTCACGGGACGGCATTAAAGGGGAATTTCACAAAATTGGCGTCCGGCGGCGAGGCCGCCGAATCATTCCGACGCAATCTAGCACTCTTCCCCGCCGGAGGCAAGGGGAGCTTCAGGCGCGCTTCAAAAAATCCATCGGCGCGCCTGAAGAAGCCCTATCCGGCGCGTGGGCCGCGAGCGCGGACTCCTCGAGAACCTCGAACAGGCCGGAGGCGTCTTTCCCGGACAGCCGGCACCCGGTCTCGCCCAGCACGCGAATGCGCAGCATCCTGCTCTCGAGCCGCACCCTCAGCACGTCCCCGACCTTCACCCGGGAGGAGGCTTTCGCCGTCTTCCCGTCGATGTGAACGGCGCCCGCGTCCACCAGACTCCTGGCCGCCGACCGCCGCTTCACGAGGCGGCTATCGCGCAAAAAGCGATCCAGGCGCATCGCGCGTCGTCACTGGGAGATTTCTTTCGGGTCCGCCGAAATGCTGCGCGTCCGCTCCACCTTCGCCTCGAACTCGATCCGCGCGGACCCGGTGTCCGTGTCGAACGCGATCTTCTTCTCTCCCTCATCCCCGGCCCGGAGCGAAAACGCCTTGATCACGTCCGCGAAACTTATCTTCCCCAGGTATGAATTCGGCAGCAGGTAGCTGTGCCTGAACAAATAGAGGTTCGCCGCGGGGCTGGGGTTGACGAACAGCCGATGCGTCGCGCCCAGCGCTCCGATGTCGTCCTTCTCCAGGCTCAATCCGCGGCCCATGCTCAGCTTGTCGGATTCCCAGCGCGGCTTTTTCCGGTTCGAGCCATACGTCCAGAAAATTCTGCCCCCGGCGAGCAGGCCCTTTCCCTCCTTGATCCCGATTCCGACCAGATTGAAGGAAACCTGCTCGCGGACGTCCCTGAAAATGGAGGAGAGGCCGCTGCTCGCCGCGCCGGGGTCGTAGTTGATTTCCAGAAAAGCGCCTCTTTTGAGATCCACCATCCATTCGCGGCGTCTCCTGGAGAATTTCTCGGCGTAAATTTTGCCGCGGATTTTGCCCGCCACGCGATCGAGGGTGATCACCCTTCCCGGGTTCACCTTCTCGACGCGGACGACGTGATAGCCGACCCTCGTTCTCGTCGGCCTGCTCGTCCCGCCCTCCGGGGTCGAGAAGATGAGCTGCTCCAGTTCCGGAAAAACCTCGCCCTTCTTCAGGGAGCCCAGCAGCCCGCCCCGGCCTCTGGCGGGGCCTTCGGAATGCTTTTGAACCACGGCGGCGAAATCCGCGCCGGGCCTGACGGCCTCCTCGTAGGCGCGGGCCGCCTTTTCGCGCTGCGCCTCAGCGTCGGCGGCGGAAGCCCCCTCGGTCACGGGAAGGAAAATCTGCCGCGCCACCCGGGTCTCGCCCTCGCGGTAGTCGTCCGAATGGGCGCCGTAATAATCCGCGATTTCCTGCTCGCCCACCGTCACGCGCGCGCCGACCTCCCTGCGCTCCACCTTCCGCGCCAGTATCCTCTGGCGCATGTCCTCGCGGTATTTCTCGAACGTCACCCCCCGCGTCGATAAAAAACGGCGCAACTGGGCCGTCGTCATCTTGTTCTTGCGAAGCATGTCTCCAATGGCGTTTTCAAGCTCCTTCTCATCGACCTCGGCCTTGATGGATTCGGCGCGCTCCAGAATGAGCCTGTTCTCCACCATGACGTCGAGCGCGCGGAGCTCCACTTCGCGGATGCGCCGGTTCAGCTCCTCTCCCTCGTAGTCCTTCCTCAGCTTATCGACGTTCGGCTTGACCAGATCCTGAAGCTCGGAAAGGGTGATGATCTTGTCGTTCACCTTGGCGATGATTCTCTCGATCGTCACCATGGCCGCCGTCGCCGGCGCGGGCGCTCCGGCGAGAGCGCAAAACAAGGCCCCCAAAACGCAGAAACGTCTAACCCGATAAGCCATTTTCAAGATTTTCCCAATGATATTGAACGTTCGCGCTTCGCTTCAGTTCACCGAGCCATCCTTCGAGCCGCGCCCTCCCCTTTTCGAGCAGCAGCCGCTGCCTGATGCTTTCCCGGACGGAGGCCAGCGTTCGCAGGCTCGGCAGCCTTCTCTCCGAAACCTCCAGCAGATGAAACCCCAGCGGGCTCCTGAAAACCCGGCTCCTCTCGCCCGGCTTCAGGGATTGAACCACATTTTCGATGTCTTCGGGTAGTTCCCCCTTCTCAAAATACCCCAAATCGCCCCCCGCGTCACGCTCGGGGCCGAGGGAATGCTTTTGCGCGAGAGACGCGAACGACTCCCCGTCCAGAATCCGCTTTCTCAATTCGGAAGCCTTCTTGCGCGAGCCGACGACGATCTGGCGAATGCGCCAGCGCCGCCCGACCCGGAATTTCTCCTTGTTGCGGTCGTAGTAGGCCGCTATGTCCGACTCGGTGACTTTCAGCCCGGAATACACCTCCTTCTCCAGCAGGAGCTCTATCTCCAGCGTCTCCCGCATGGTTTTCAGCCAGCGCTCCCGGTCGATCCCCTCGGTCTTCATCGCCTCGCCCAGTTTTCGGGCGCCGCCGTATTGGTGGCGAATGAAATCGACGAAGCGCCTCACCTTCCCCTCGCTCACGTACTCGCCCGTCTCCCGGAAGCGCTGGAGCAGAAGGCGCCTTTCCACCAGCTGCTCCACGAGCGCCCTGGGCACGGAGTTCCCCGCTTCGCTCGAACCTTCCCGCTTGCCGCGCGCCGGGAAGAGGGCGCGCGCGTCCTCCCGGGTAATCGGCTCGCCGTTCACCTCCGCGACCGGCGCCTCCTTTTTCCCGCCGCCCGCCTGAAGCGCGGCGTCGCAGCCGGCCAGAACGAGCAGCGACGGCAGGCAGACGCGCGCCAGCCGCATTCCGCGGCGTCGAATCAGGCGCCGCGCGATTCCCTCATCCGCCATGACGCGAACCTCACGCTTGTTCCGCCGCCAGCTCGTCCCCGGAGACCTTGCGCATCTCCAAAGCATCCATAACCCGAACGAGAAAGTCAAAATCCTCCGCCCAGCGCCCCCGGACGCTCGCGCGGAAAGCGCGCGCGTCGGTGAAGGTCATCCCCGGCATGTCCAGAAAAGCGGCCGTCAGCTCGTAGTCTCCCGGGAAAACCTCGAAATGCGCCTCCCTGCCCCGAACGTGGAGGGCCTTGATTCCGCAAAGACGGGCGCGCAGGCGGATTTCCCCCAGCTGCAGAAGATGGAGGGCGCGAGCGGGCGCCTCTCCGAATTTGTCCCTCAGTTCGATCGCCAGTTCCCTCAACTCGCCCGGCGCCTGCGCCAACGCGATTCGGCGATAGACCTCCAGGCGATCCGCCCGCGCCGGAATCCAGGAAGGAGACAGCGCGCCCGCCACGGGCGCGACGATGTCGGGTTCGCGGCGATCGACGGCCTCGCCCTTCGTTTCCTGAAGGACTTCCTCCAGCAGCCGGCAATACATGTCGAAGCCCACGGCCGAGATTTGCCCCGACTGCCGATGCCCCAGCAAATGCCCGGCGCCGCGAATTTCCAGGTCGCGCATGGCGAGCTTGAAGCCGCCCCCCAGTTCGCTCAATTCCTCCAGGGCGCGCAGGCGCTCCTTCGCCCGCCTCGTCAGGGATTCCGCGCCCGAGACCAGCAGATAGGCGTGCGCCTGAAACCGATCCCGCCCCACCCGGCCGCGCAGCTGATACAGCTGCGCCATGCCGAACGTATCCGCCCGGTTGATCATGATGGTGTTCACCGAGGGAATGTCGAGTCCGCTTTCGATGATCGTCGTGCAGAGCAGGACGTCGGCGCGGCGGGTCACGAACTGCTCCATCACCTCTTCGAGCTCTCTCTCCTTCATCCGGCCGTGCCCCGTCAGGATGCGCGCGTCGGGCAGGAGCCTTTCGAGAAGCCGGCGCATGGCGGGCAGGCTGTTCACCCGGTTGTGCACGAAAAACACCTGGCCGCCCCGGTCGATCTCCTTCGTGAGGGCCTCCTTGATCAGCCTTTCGCTGAAGCGGGAGACGTAGGTGCGCGGCGCGACCCTGTGGCGCGGGGGGGTTTCGATGACGCTCAGGTCGCGCGCGCCGGAGAGCGCCATCTGCAAGGTTCTGGGGATGGGCGTCGCGGTCAGGGTCAGAACGTCCACGTCCACGCGCAGCTTCTTGAGCTTCTCCTTGTGGGAGACGCCGAAGCGATGCTCCTCGTCGATGATCAAAAGCCCGAGGTCGCGAAACGCCACGTCCTTCTGCAGAAGCCGGTGGGTGCCGATGACGATGTCCACGCGCCCGTGAGCGAGACCCTCCACCACCCCCTTCTGCTCCTTCGGGCTTCGGAAGCGCGAGAGCGTCTCGACGCGAACCGGCAGCGGCGCGAAGCGCTTCCCGAAAGTCTCCCGATGCTGATGGGCCAGCAGCGTAGTCGGCACGACGACGGCGACCTGCTTGCCCGCCGAAACCGCTCTGGCGGCGGCGCGGAGCGCCACCTCCGTCTTTCCGTAGCCGACGTCCCCGCAAACGAGGCGATCCATCGGCCGGGAGCGCTCCATGTCCTCGAGGACGGCGCGAATCGCCTGATCCTGATCCGGCGTCTCCTCGAACTCGAAGCCGGCGGATATTTCATGGTCGAACGCCCCGTCTCCCGAAAAGGCGTGCCCCCGGGCGGCGCTTCGCTCGGAATAGAGGCGCACCAGGTCGCGGGCGACGCCGCGGAGCGATTTCTTGACGCTGTTCTTCGTCTTGCCCCAGCGGCTTCCCCCCAGCCTGTCCAGGGGCGGCGCGACTCCCGCTCCGTGATACTTGTGGACGCGATCCACGTCGTCCATCGGAACATACAGCCTGTCGCCGCCCGCGTATTCCAGGGTGAGAAATTCATTCTCTCCGTCCTGATGCTCTATCACGCGCGCGCCCATGTAGCGGCCCACGCCGTGCTCCACGTGCACCACCAGGTCCTTTTCGTTCAAATCCTTCAGGCCCTCGGCGGGCTTCGGCCGGGGAGCGCGGCGGGAACCCCTCGCCAGGGCGCCGACCAGCAAATCCTCCGCGCGGAAGAAAACCCTCTTCTCGTCCGGGAGCCGGAAGCTGGCGCCGAGCCTGCCCTCGGCCAAGGCGGCGTCGGGGCGCCCCTCCATCAGCGAAGCGCCCCCGGGCAGAATCTCCACTCCCAGCTCATGCTCGCGCAGCAGCGCCTGTATCCTCAGCGCGAGCGTCTTCTCCTCCGCCACGATGACGATGCTCTCGTCTTCCTCGCGCCACGCGCGAAGCTGCCGGACGAACGCCTCCGCCCGCCCGCGAAAGGGGCTGATGATTTCCGAGGAGAACGTTTCGGGCCCGTCCGGGCCGCCCTCTTCTTTCGCGGCGTCCAGCCCCAGGGAGTCGAACTCAAGACGCGGCCAGATGGAGAGCTCCTCCTGAATCTCCTCCGGAGCGAGCCACAAAAGCGCCGGCTCGAAGGAGACGAGGCCCCTCTCGGGCGCGAGCCGCAACTCCTCGCCGACCTCATCCCGGAGCTTTTCCGCCGCCTCGCTCAGGCTTTCCGGCTCGTTGAGAACCCACAGCGCGCTGCCGGGCGCCGCGTCGAACAGCGTCTCCATCTCGCCCAGAAACATCGGCGCAAGGCCCTCGATGCCCGAAAAGCGCCCTTCCGCGTCCAGATGCTCCAGGAGGCGCTCTATTCTCCCCGCCGTCTCGGGCGCGGCGGCCTCCATGAGCGCGCGGCGGCCGTTTTCCAGCTCTTCCGGCGAGAAAACGATCTCCCTGGCGGGGAAAACGTCCGCGTCCCGCCGCGTGTTCAGGTTCCGCTGCGTCTGCGGGTTGAAATCCCGAAGGGAGTCGAGCTCGTCTCCGCGAAACTCCAGGCGCGTCGGACATTCGTCCTGGGGGGAGAAAAAATCCAGGATGCCGCCCCTCACCGCGTATTCGCCGGGAGACTCCGCCAGCGACCTTCTTTCATACATCAGCGATTCGAGCGAACCCGCCAGCTCGTCCCGATCCAGCGCCATCCCCTCGCGCAGGCGAATGATGGCGTCGTCCAGTCGGGCGGGCGGAGGAATCCGCGTCGCCAGCGCCGCCGCCGTCGTCAGAACGACGCCCCGCTCCCCGCGGCGCAAAAACCGCAGCGCGGCCATCCTCGCGCCGACGACCTCGCCGGAGGGAGACAGCCGCGAGAACGGATAGACGTCCCATGAGGGGAAGCTCGACACCGACGGGGCCCGCGCGTCCGAGGAGCCGACGAACAGCTTCATGCTCGTCTCTATCGTCTTGAGGCGACGCTGATCCTCCTCGACGAAAATCACGGGCCCGGGACGCTCGCGCGCGATCCCGGCCAGCCACCAGGCGATCGCCGCCTCGCTCGCGCCCCGCAGGAGAACGCGCCTGCTTCCCTCTATCATCCACCGCGACGCCAAGAGTTCATCCGCCATGTGAAATTTCAGACTCCGGGCGCGGCCGCGCGAAGAAGCGGCGGGAGGCGAGAGACTCGCAGAACATGAAAATTTCCCGCGGCGAGGCCTTAATTCAGCGATTGCCTGGTGATGGTGAAATCTCTGAGCACGTTGGAAGGATTGCGGGGCAGCGCAATCTTCTCGCCGTTCAAAGAGACCTGCGCTCCCGCGACGTTTCCCAGGGTAAGAACGAATTTCTCCGACGCGCGCCAATTTCTTTCGCCGCCCGCCTCCAGCAGAAATTCTTCCGCGTCTTTCGCATCGACGACGATCCGCAGCCACGTGTGCTCAACGGCGAAAATCCTCAGCGCGAGCGGGGGAGCGGCCGGAGCGGCCTCGCCATTCGTCGGAACGCCAACGGCGACCTGCTCCGGGGCCGGAGGGGCGCTCATCGCGCCCGAAGCGGGAGCCTGCGCCGGCGCTTTTTCCTCTCCGGCTTTCCCGAGGGCGGCCGTTTTCGCCTCGCCCGCGTCCTGACCGCCGCCGCTCCCCTTTTTCGCTTGAGGCGCCGGGGCGTCGTCCGTCGCGGGCGCGAACGCGGTTTTGATGCTGTCGGCGATCGACTCGACGGAAGCGAGCGGCCCCGTCGTCTTTCCTTTCACGAACCAGAGAACTCCGCCGCCGGCGAGAAGAAAAAGCAGGATGAGGAGCAGCGCGACCACGGAATTGACCCGGCCCTGCCTCCGGGAAGACCTGAAAAGAACGGCGGAGCCGGACTCCGACTCCCGCCGGCTCAGCCCGAGTCCGCTCGCGGCTTCCCGCTTGAAGGCGGCGGCCGCGGCGCCGGCGTCCACGCCAACCGCCTCCGCGAAAGCGCGGACGAAGCCTGCGCCGATCGGGCCCGTCGGCAGCCGATCGAAAGAACCGCTCTCGATGCTTTCGAGATAATGCACCCTGATTCGCGTCTGGTCCGATATGGCGCGAAGGGAGACGTCCTCCGCCTCGCGGACGCGCCGCAGGAAAGGCCCCACGCCCTCTTTTTCCATCTGCGCCATGACTGCCGGGTCCATATCGCTCATCACCCGTCCCGTCTTCTCGAAACCCAAGCAAAAACAAGCCCGATCAGGAAAAGCGAGTGTATTCGCAAGGACGGCGAAAGTCAATGTTCGAGAGACGGGGGGCGCTCCTTTTTCGGCGAACGAAACCATCCATGGCGCGCGAAATGATTTTCAGGAAACAATCGAGAGAATCGCAGGCGCCACGTCGCAGACGCTCGGGCTCCCGGCGTCGGCGAGCAGGGTTTCCGCGCGCGCGCCGTAGAGCAATATGGGGACGGGGTTCCTCGTGTGGGAAGACGTCGAGGCGTCCTCCACGTTTCCGTGGTCGCTGCTCAAAACGAACGTATCCTCCTCCGCGTCGAGCCGCAGCAGCGCGGCGCGCAAAAACCGGTTCAAATCCGCCAGAACCTCGAAGGCGTCGCCCGCGCTCCCGCGGTGCCCGACGTGATCGGTATGAAAAAACTCGTATATCAGCAAATCCTTCTCTTTCGCCAGCTTTCCGAGGCGGTCGCCCGCCTCCGCGGCGTCGAGGACGTCCACCTCGTGGCCCCGCCCGGCCGCGGCGCCGTTCGTATAATCCCGATAGACGGCCCTCCCCTTGGCGAGATCGTCCAGACGGTTCAGGGGGATTCCCGCGCTTTCGGCCATCACCGTGGTCACCGAGCGCCTGCGGCCGCGCGCGAAAAAAGGGGGCGTATAGGCGTTGGCGAATCCGACGAGCGCGCCCCTCTCCCGGGCGCGTCTGAGGAGACCGCGCTGGCAGACGAGGCGGCGCAGCCGCGTATTCGGCAGCCCCTGGCGGTGTCCGCCGGCCAGCGCGGGCGCGTTCACGCCCGTGAACAGCGCCGCGCCGCCCGTCGCGCTCTGGGGAACGCCCTCGACGCCGAGGCAGGCGTCCGCCTCGATGAGCCGGAACCCCCGCGCCGGATTTCCGCGCAGAAGCCCCAGCGGCGGCTCCTTCAGGCCGGAGAGCGGATTGTCGGGCCCCGGCGGGGCGACGCCCAGACCGTCCACGAACACGAAAAGAACGGCCATGCTAGAGCGTTCGTCCGACGGCCCCTGCGAACGTCTTCAATTCCTCGATCAGGGCGGCGAACCGCTTGGGCTTGAGCGACTGCGGCCCGTCGCTCATCGCCTTTTCGGGCTCGGGGTGGAGTTCGAGCATCAGGCCGTCCGCCCCGACTGCCACGGCCGCCTTCGCCAGGGGCGCGACGAACCTCCAGGCGCCCGCCGCGTGGCTGGGGTCCACCACGACCGGCAAATGCGTCTGCTCCTTGAGCACGGGCACGGCGCTGATGTCGAGCGTGTTGCGCGTGGCCGTCTCGAACGTCCGGATGCCTCTCTCGCACAGCACCACGTTCGGGTTTCCCTGGCTCATGATGTATTCCGCCGACATCAGGAGCTCCTCTATCGTCGTGGACATGCCGCGCTTGAGGAAAATGGTCTTGTCCGTCCTGCCAACCTTTTTCAGCAGGGAGAAGTTCTGCACGTTGCGCGCGCCGATTTGGAGGACGTCCGCATACGCGCAGCACACCTCGATATCTTCCGAATCCATCACCTCCGTCTGAACGGGGAGCCCCGTTTTCCCGCGCGCCTCCGCGAGGAGCTTGAGGCCCTCCTCCGCCATGCCCTGAAAGCTGTAGGGCGAGGTGCGCGGCTTGTAGGCGCCGCCCCTCAGCACGTGGCCCCCGCCCGTCTTCACGGCTTCGGCGGACGTCATGATCTGCTCCCTGTTCTCCACCGAGCACGGCCCGCCGATGACGATAATCCGCTCTCCGCCGATTTCCACCCCCTCGCCCATCGGCAGCCGGCTGGACTCGGCTCTGCCCTCCGCGCTCGCCAGCTTGAAAGGCTTGAGAATGGGCGTCACGCTCTCCACGCCGTTCAGCGAGACGAGCGACTCCAGCATGTATTTTCCGCGCTCATCCCCGATGGCGCCGATCACCGTGCGCTCCACGCCCTCCATGACGTGTTCCCTGTAGCCGAGTTCGTTGATGCTCTTGATGGCGTTTTCCACTTCATCCTTCGTCGCGCCCCGCTTCATCACGATAATCAAGCCGAATCTCCTTCATCTGCGCAAACCTGCGCGAAGCTCTCAAAAAAATCGCCGCGAGGCTGCAGCCCACGGCGAATGCTCCTGCTCTTTGTCCGTGGCGGGCGGCTCGTCCGCCCCCCGCCGCTCGGGTCCTACGAAACGGCGGGCGGACGGACGGCGATAAAGCCGCAAAAGAAAAAGCCGTCCCCAAGCCCTCTCGCCGCCCGCATCGCGTCCGCCTCTCGAACCCCGGAAAATTTCACCTTTTCGCTCGTCTCTTCCAAAAGGAGCGGCATACGATAATCCCGCCCGTCGGGGAGCGTCAACCCCCGGAGCGGAAATTTTCAGACTCGCGGCCGCGTCTTCAGGCGTCGGGACGCTCCGGAGAAAAGCCGCGCTCTCCCCCGGCTCCCGCACGAAGGGCCGCGGATGACGAAAAAAGCGCGGGAGGGGCATCGAGCGCGCCGGATGCGGACGCTCCCTTCAACAAATTATTTCCGCCCTCGCCCCGCCCGGCGCGGTCTCACGACCCTGCCGCCCAGCACCACCCGCGCGGTCTCCAGCATCCGGCTTCCCTCGCGCCCAGGGAATCCTCGAACGCGAACCTTCCCTCCTTCACCCGGAACACGGCGACGTCGCCTCGGGCGCCCCTTTTCAGCGTCCCCACCCGACCCTTCAGGCCGATCCACTCCGCCGCCGTCTGCGTGCTGAGCCGCACCACTTCCGCGAGGGGAAACCCGAGGGCCAGAAATTTGCTCATCAGGGTCGGAAAGTCATAGACCGGCCCGTGAATGCAGTGCGCGTGGAGGTCCGTGCTCAGGTTTCCCGGCATGAGGCCCTGCTCCATGGCCTTCTCCAGAATCTCGAAACTGAAGCTCGAGCGCCCGTGGGCGACGTCGAGCAGGATTCCCGCGTCCCGCGCCTCCCACACCGCGCGGCGCACCCTGCCCCTTTTGTCCAGAATGTTCTCCCTTCGGCCGTGGAACGCATGGGTGAGCACGTCTCCCGGGCGGAGCCGCCCGAGAATGGCGGGCAGGGAGGAAGGCGTATCCCCCACGTGCGCCATGAGCGGGACTTTGAGGAACTCCGCCGCCCGAGCGCCGCGTCCAGGGGCCTGGAGCCGCTGCGCTCCACCACGTTGCGGCTCAGGCGCACCTTCATGCCGATGAGATATTTCCGGTTCTTCTCGTAGCACGCCACCGCCCTGTCCGCCCGAAGCGCCCGCATGTCGACGTTCTCGCCCAGGCCGTCAATCAAAAGCCCGCCCTCGGAAATGTTCAGATAGGCGCGAACCGTCGGCCGCGCCTTCTCCAGGAACCATTTTTGAAAGCCGGGATAGGTCCGCGCGCCGGCGCTGCCCGTGTCCACCGCCGTCGTCACGCCGCGCGCGAGCATCGCCGCCTCCAGGCTCACCCCGTAATGCGTGATTCCCTCGTAGAAATGGCAGTGAAGATCGACCAGCCCCGGGGTGACGATTTTCCCCGCGGCGTTCAGGACGCGCCTTCCTCCGGGCTCGACGTGAGGCGCCACCCTTCGCACGCGGCCGCCGACGATCTCCACGTCCAGCGTCCCCTCCAGATCCTGGGAGGGGTCGATGACGTATCCGCCGCGTATGACGAGGTCGTCCATCGTCGAGCGCCTTCACGAGCGAGCCGTAAGCGAAAACGGGCGGGGGTCGCGTCTTCACGCCCCCGCGGCCCCGAACCGACGGGATGAGGCATTATTCCGCCGGGCGCGTTGACACGCAATCGCCGCAGGGTGGATCATGGCGGGCATCGAGCGAGAACGCCACCCGAAACCAGACCGCCGGAGCCGTGAAATGAGCCTGCAAACCGACGCCGCGCTTCAATTCGACCTGGACGACGCGCAGAAGATGCTTCGCCGGACGGTCCGGGAGCTCTCCGAGCGCCACATCGCCCCGCGCGCCGCCGAAATCGACGAGAACGAGGAATACCCCGAAGACATCTACCAGATTCAGAAAGAGCACGGCCTCCTCGGCATTTTCTTTCCCGAGGAATACGGCGGCGGCGGGATGGGCTTTCTGGGCGGCTGCGTCGCCATCGAGGAAATCGCGCGCGTCTGCTCGAACTCCCCGCTCTTCATCGTGCTCAACATGCTCTCGAGCCGCATCATCGATCTGAGCGGCACGCGGGAGCAGAAAACGCATTACATGACGGGCCTCGCCAAAGGCGAGTTGAGAGGCTCCTACGCCCTCACGGAGCCCCACGCGGGCTCCGACGCCGGAAACATCCGCACGCGCGCCGTCCGGGAGGGCGAGGAGTGGGTCATCAACGGCACCAAGTGCTTCTGCACGGGACCCGACAAGGCGGACTTCATCACCGTCGCCGCCAAGACCGACCCCCACGCCGGCACGCGCGGCATCACCTACTACATCGTCCCCACGGACGCGCCGGGCTTCAGCATCGACAAGCACGAGCGCAAGATGGGGATGCGGGGCATCTCGACCTGCATGCTCAACTTCGACGGCGTGGCCGTTCCGCTCGAGAACCAAATCGGCGAGCTGAACCAGGGCTTCCGATCGGCGATGCTCGGCTTCAACCAGATGCGACCCGCCATCGGCGCGCGCGCGGTCGGCCTGGCGCAGGGATGCCTCGACTACGCGGCCAATTACGCCAAGGAGCGCGAGGCATTCGGGAAGCCCATCGCCCGGCACCAGGCCGTTCAGTTCATGCTCGCCGACATGTTCATGGACATCGAGGCGGCGCGCCTGCTCGTCTACCGCGCCGCCTCCCTCGTGGACGCGGGCCAGATCGGCAAGGAAAACGCCCGATACTTCTCGACGGCCAAGACCTACGCGGCCGACATGGCGATGAAGTGCGCGATAGACGGCATTCAGGTGCTGGGCGGAGCGGGCTACATGAAGGATCATCCGCTCGAGCGCTTCATGCGCGACGCCAAGCAGATTCAGATCGTCGAGGGAACGAGCCAGATTCAGCGGATGATCATCGCCCGAAACCTGCTCGACCTCTAGGAGCGCGCGCGGGGTGGGGCCGACAACGGATTCGCCGGCCGCCTTCGGGCTCAGCCCGGCGCAGCGGACGCTGGGCGACGCAGTCTATGAGCTCAGCCGCCGCCGCGTCGCGCCCCGCGCCGCCGGGATTGACGAAAGCGGCGAGTATCCCGAGGATATTTTTCAGCTCCTGAAGTCCCGCGATCTGCTCGGCCTCTACGTTCCCGAGGAATACGGCGGGGCGGGCCTGGGAATTCTGGAGACGTGCGTCGCCATCGAGCAGATGGCGCGCTTCTGCTCGAACTCTCCCCTTTTCTTCTCCGTCCACCTGCTCGCCACGCGCGGCGTCGCCATCGGCGGCACCGAGGCGCAGAAGAACACCTGGCTTCGCGGCGTCGCCCGGGGCGAGATCCGGCCCGCCTTTTCGCTCACCGAGCCGCGCGCGGGCTCCGACGCCGCCAACATATCGACGAGGGCGGAGCGGGACGGGAACTCGTGGCTCATCAACGGCCAGAAATGCTACTGCACCGGCGCGAGCGTCGCCGACTTCCTCACCGTCGCCGCGAAGACCGAGCCCGACAAGGGGGCGCGGGGCGTCTCCTTCTTCATCGTTCCGGCGGGCGAATTCCGGGTGGGCCGCCGCGAGCGGAAGATGGGGATGCGGGGAATCCCCACCTGCGAGGTGTTCCTGGAGAACGCCCGCGTTCCTCCGGAGAACATGATCGGCGAGCAGTCCACGGGGTTCAGAACCGCCATGATCGGCTTCAACCAGGCGCGGCCCGCCATCGGCGCCAGGGGCGTGGGGCTGGCGCAGGGGTGCCTCGACTACGCGGTCCGGTACGCCAGGGAGCGCGAGACCCTCGGGAAGCCTCTCAGCCGGCATCAGGCCGTCCGGTTCATGCTCGCCGACATGTTCATGGACATCGAGGCGTCGCGCCTGCTCGTTTACCGCGCCGCCTCGATGGTGGATAATGGACGGCATCAAAAAGAGGATGCG
The DNA here is from genome assembly GCA_965242545.1 of bacterium. Classification (GTDB taxonomy): domain Bacteria; phylum UBA8248; class UBA8248; order UBA8248; family UBA8248; genus Bin107. The sequence goes on along the minus strand of OZ251456.1, from coordinate 1,020,392 downwards.
CACTTCATCTGCGCCGCGAAATGCTGCGCGTCCGACGCCGCCATGAAGGTCGCGGTGGACGCGATTCAGGTGCTGGGCGAGGCGGGCTGCACGAAGGATCATCCGCTCGAGCGCTTCATGCGCGACGCCAAGCAGCTGCAAATTATCGAGGGAACCAACCAGATTCAGCGCGCGGTCATCGCCCGGAATCTGCTGAATCTGAACTGACGCCCCTTCCCCGCACCGGAGGTTCAAGATGAGCCGGACCATTGAAATCCTCGAGCCCACCTCGTTCGTTCGCGCGGGCGATCATCCCCTGGCGGAGCGGCGCGGAGACCTGGGCGGACTCGCCATCGGCCTTTTTCACAACAACAAGCCGAACGCCGACGCGCTTCTGGAGCGCGTCGGGGAGCTGCTCGCGCGGGAGGACGAGACGCTCCGGTTCGTCCGCTGGGGAAAGCCGAACCCGACGCTGCCGGAGGATCGCCTCGACGAATTCATCGGACAGGTGGACGCGGCCGTCTGCGCGGTGGGCGACTGAGGCAGCTGCACGTCATGGAGTATCCATGACTCGGTGGAGATGGAAAAAGCGGGGATTCCGACGGCCACGTTCTGCTCCGGCGAATTCTCCGCCCTGGGAGCGAACGAGAGGGCCGCGCTGGGGATGCCCGGCCTCCCGATTGTCGTCGTGCCGCACCCGGTGGGCGGGATTCCGCCCGAGGAGGCGCGCGCCCTGGGAGACGGCGCGATGGAGGAGGTGCGGCGCATTCTCACGGAAGACGCGGAATCGCTCCGAAAAGAGTATCGGGAGCGCGCCTACGTCCCGCCCCGTAAAACGGTGCGTCAAAAGGCGCTGTTCGCGTAGTGGACATTCTCCATGAACCGGACGAAAGCGCGCGACGGGGGCGGCCTCGACATGAATGATTCCGCGCCTGAAGCTTCCCGGGAAGCGACGGCCCTCCGGGGCGAGCGGGTGAGAGTCCGCGACGCGCCGGAGACCCTCGCGCGCTTGTTCGAGGCGCGCGGATGGGGGGACGGCCTGCCCGTCGTTCCTCCCACCCCCGAGCGCGTCGCCAGGATGGTGGAAGGCTCGGGTCTCGCGCCCGACGCGGAAATCGGCCGGATGCCGCCCCGCCAGGGCGTTCTCACGGTCGAGGCGCTCGCCGTCAACGCCGTGATGGCCGGATGCCTTCCGGCGTATATGCCCGTTCTCGCGGCGGCGGCGCGGGGGGTTCTCGAACCGCGCTTCTCGCTCCACGCCATCCAGGCGACGACCCACCCGGCGGCGCCCCTGATCATCGTGAACGGCCCGATCGCCGGGAAAATCGCCCTGAACGGATCGTATGGATGCTTCGCCCCCGGAAACCGGGCGAACGCGACCATCGGCCGCGCGATGCGCCTCACGCTCCTGAACGTCGGCGGGGCGAGCCCGGGCGTTCTGGATCGCGCCACCCAGGGGTCTCCGGCGAAATACGCCTTCTGCATCGCCGAGAACGAGGCGGAGTCCCCCTGGGAGCCGCTGCACGTGGAGCGCGGGTTCGCTCCCGGGGAAAGCGCGGTGACGGTCGCGGCCTGCGAGGGGCCCCACAACGTCAACGACCACGTCAGCCACGCGGCGGAGGGGATTCTCGCCGCCGCCGCCGACACGATGTCCGTCATGGGGAGCAACAATTTCTACCTGAGAGGCGAGCCGGTTCTCGCCCTCGGCCCCGAGCACGCGGCGACGATAGCGGGGGACGGGCTGTCGAAAGCGGACGTGAAGCGGCGAATTTTCGAGCTCGCCACAAAACCCGTGGGCCGGCTCAGGCGCGGCGGCATGTGGGGGATGCAGACCTGGGGAGAGGAAATCGCGCGCAACGAGGGGGACGACGATTTCGAGGTTCCCCTGCTGGATCGGCCCGAGGATTTGATTCTCATCGTGGCGGGCGGCGCAGGCAAGCATTCCTCCTGCCTGCCCACGTTCGGCCCGACGCGCTCGGTGACCACCCAGGTCGAATCGCCGGACTGAGCGAAGACGAAAAAGCGAGGCGCGGGCATTCAGGGCGCATCGTCCAAAATGCAAAACATGACGACGATGATAATTGCGGTTGTCATTCCCGCCCAGATCATCAAGCCGCCTCCTCCCGGTCAACATGGGCCGCCCGCCCCGCCTCTTCAAGTTTCGTCGCCCGGAACTTCGTTCCCGCCGGAAACGGCGCCTCGCGCTCGCCCGGCTTCGCGGATTCCCCGAAAACCGCATCCCGCGCACAGCCCGCGAATTGCGCCTCCTCGTTGCCTGGGGTTTCGCCCCGTGCTAGATTCCCGTTGACGAAGAATCCGTCGATTCCTCTCAGGTGAGCCGCGCAGGGAGAAGACATGGCGAAGCAGCTGATCGACTCGGAGAAGGTCAGGCCGGTAGCCGCGTATTCCACGGGCTGGAAGGTATCGAACGGGCATCTCATCATGCTGGCGGGTCAGGTGGCGACCGACGCGGAGGGCCGCACCGTCGGGGGGAGCGACATCAAGATCCAGGCGCGGCGGGTCTATGAGAACATCCGGGCGGCGCTCGAGGCGGCGGGCGCCGGGATGGAGGACGTCATCCGCCTCACTGTGTATCTCACGGATCAGGCGAGTATTCCGGGAAGCATGGAGGCGCGGCGGGAGTGGTTCAGCCCGCCCTATCCGGCGAGCACGCTTCTGATCGTGAGCGGTCTGGCGAAGCCGGAATGGCTCATCGAAATCGACGCCGTCGCCTTCGTGGAAGAGGAGGCGCCATGAGGGGCCGACGATCGGTTCCCGAGACGCTCGTGCTCGTCAAGGGAGGCGGCGACCTCGCCACCGGCGTGGCGCACCGTCTCCACCGCGCGGGCTTTCCCGTGATGATGACGGAAATCGAGCGCCCGACCATGGTCAGGCGCTCCGTCTCCTTCGCCGAATGTCTTTACGCCGGGGAATGGCGGGTGGAGGGCGTGGCTTCCGCCAGAGCGGAAGGCGGCGACCTGGAGGAGAAAATCGCCAGCGCACGCGCCCTGATGGAGGCGGGCGTCGTTCCGGTAATGGTGGACCCGCGCGCCGAGGCGGTCGCCCACGTCCGGCCCGCCGCCCTGATCGACGCGATTCTGGCGAAGCGCAACCTCGGCACCCGCATGGAGGACGCCGAAGCGGTCGTCGGGCTGGGGCCCGGGTTCACGGCGGGGGCGGACTGCCACGCCGTCGTCGAGACCGCCCGGGGGCACGACCTGGGGCGCGTGATTCTGGAGGGCGCGGCCAAGCCCGACACGGGCGCGCCGGGCGCCATCGGGGGCTACACCACCGAGCGGCTGCTGCGCGCGCCCCGCGCCGGCGCGTTCGCGTCCGCCGCCCGCATCGGGGACGCCGTGCGGGCGGGGCAGACCGTCGCCCGGGTGGACGGGGAGGACGTGACCTCGCGGATCGACGGGGTTTTGCGCGGCCTTTTGAGGGACGGCATCGAGGTTCCCGCCGGCTTCAAGGTGGGCGACGTCGACCCGAGGGCCGAGCCTTCCCACTGCGTGACGATATCCGACAAGTCGCGCGCCATCGGGGGCGGCGCGCTCGAAGCCGTCATGATGTTCCTGTTCGGCGTTTCCCCGACCGTGGAGTACGCGAATTGAGCCCTGACATCCTGACGGAGACGGTGGAGAACGACGCCTACCGCATCGGGCGCAGCGAGATTCCTATCAACCAGGCGAACGGCAACTCCTTCGTTCCCCCCGCGCAGTTCTATCTGCCGGCGGGCGACGCCCTGGAGCGCATCGCGTGGGCGGTGAGCCAGAACCTGCCCGTTCTCCTCGTGGGCGAAACCGGCGTCGGCAAAACGCTCTCGGTGCGTCACTTGGCGCACATGACCAACAACGGCTTCAGGCGCGTCAACCTCAACGGCATGACCACGGTCGATGAATTCGTGGGCAAGCTGATGATCAACGAGCAGGGCACCTACTGGGTGAACGGCATCCTGATCGACGCGATGCAGTCGGGCGACTGGCTGCTCATCGACGAGATCAACGCCTGCCTGCCCGAAATCGCCTTCTGCCTGCACAGCCTGCTCGACGACGACCGCATGATCGTCCTCTCGGAGTATGACGGCCGCATCGTCAAGCCCCATCCGGACTTCAGGCTGTTCGCCAGCATGAACCCTCACGAGGATCGCCGATACGGGGGCACCAAGCCCCTGAACGAGGCGCTTCTGGACCGCTTCCCGGTCACCGTGAGAATGGACTACCTGCCCTTCGAGGCGGAAGTCGAGGTCATCATGCGGCAGAGCGGAAACGGCGACGAGGAGCTGGTCCGGCGCATGGCGCGCGTGGGCCGCGACGTGCGCGAGGCCATGAGCAACGAAAAGGTGTTCTGCACGTTCAGCACCCGGCGGCTGATAGACTGGGCGCGCATGGCGGCGCGGTTCGACCCCATGGAAGCCGCCGTCTCGACCATCTTCAGCAAGGTGAACTCGTTCGACGCCAAAGTGCTCGAGGACATCGTGGACAACCATTTCTAGCCGGGAGACGAGGCATGGAGCGCCGACGCGCCCGTCTCGAGGCGCTCGCGCAGGTGACGGCGCGCGACTACGGCCTCGCCCTGCTGTTCGGCGCCCGGGCGAAGGCCGACGGCGGCGCCATCCGAATCGAGGACCCGGAGCAGACCCTGGCGCGCCTGGGCGGCGGCCTGAACGACGAGCGCGTCCTCAGATACCAGAAGGGCATGACCCTCATCGAGGTGGCCCGCAAACTCCAAGGAACGCCGCGCTGGGCGGGGCGCGCCGCGCTCGCCAACCGCGAGAGGCCGGGCCTCTTCCACGTCTGGCGCGCGCTCGAGGACGCCAGATGCGAAAACCGCCTCGCGGAATCGCTGCCCGGCACCAAAAAGAATTTCAGGGCCCTCGCCCGCCCCGCCCTCGAGGCCGCCGAGCAGAGCCGCGCGCGCGGAGAGCTCCCCCTGTTTCTGCAGATTCAATGGGGCGTCTACCTCGCCGGCGTCGGCCAGACGCCCGGCGCCGCCTCCTCGAGGCCCGGAGACCTGCCCGCCGCCTGGTTCGACTCCGCCGTCGCGCAGATTCTTCAGGGGCTCGTCCCGCTGATAGATCGCGCGTCCGCCGCGGAGAACCCGAAAGCCGCCTTCGACTGCGCGAACGAAATCTACGACGCGCTGCGGCGCTATCTCACCGAGGCGCAGCTCGCCGAGATGCGCGAGGACGAGCAGCTCTCGGAGATTCCCGAGGAAATTCTGGAGAAAATCGAAAACCAGAATCTTCAGGGAGAAGAGGACGAGTCGCTCGACGCGCTCCACGCGGAAGCGCTCGAGGACATCAACGCGGAGGAAGGCGAGCAGGTCGAGCTCGCGCCCGAGGAACTCGCCGCCCTGGGGCAGTGGGCCTCCCCCTGGTTCGAGCTGGCGGGGAACGGAAAGGAAATCCACCCGACGGCGCGGCATCCCGATGAGCGAACCATCGTTCTGCCCCCCGAGGGCAAGGCCGAGGAATACGCGGCGATCATCGACAGCGCCGGCAGCCACATCAAGGTGCTGGCGTGGAAGCTGACCCAAATCATCCAGGAGCGAACCTACGCCCGCTTCAGCGGCTCCCATCGCTCCGGCAAGCTGAACGCGCCGAAGCTCTGGAAGCAGCGCCTCGGCAAGTTTCACCTTTTCCACCGAAAGGAAGAGCCCGAGAAGCTCGACGTCTGCTTCACGCTGCTCGTGGACGAGAGCGGCAGCATGAACCGCGAATCGAAATACGTCGCAGCAAGGGAGGCGACCGTCTTTTTCGCCGAAGTCCTCGACCGGCTGGACGTGCCCTTCGAGGTGATCGGCTACTCCACCGAGAGCTCGGAGGCCGCCATGGCGGCCGCCCTGGGCCACATCCCCGCGTTCAAGTTCAGGCACATCAGGCACTCGCCCCTCCAGCACCGCGTCTACAAGGGGTTCGAGGACGCCTTCTCCCAGGTCAAAAAACGCCTCGTCAACATCTATCCGCGCTTCAACAACTGGGACGAGGAGCACCTCCTGTTCGCCTACCGAAGGCTCATCCAGCGGCCCGAGGAGGAGAAGGTCATCATCATCACCTCGGACGGCCAGCCCAACGGCGACGCGACCCACCTCGTGAGCGCGGTGAACAGGCTGCAGAAGCTCGGCGTGCGGGTCATCGGCGTCGGCGTGGTGGACCCGTTCGTCGAGCAGATCTACCCCAACCACATCGTGGTGCAGGACCTCTCCCAGCTTTCCACGGAACTGGTGAACATCCTGAGGCGCGAGCTGCTCGGCGGCGCAGAGAGCCGCTCTTGGTAGCGGGCGGCGGACTCGTCCAGGCGATCGGCGTCCGGCCGGGGCGAAGCGTCGCGGCGGTCGGAGCGGGAGGGAAAACGAGCCTGCTGACGGCGCTCGCCAAAGAGTTTCACGCCCGAAGCGGCGGGCCCGCCCTCCTCACGACGACCACCAGAATTTTCGCGCCGCGCCCGGAGGAGAAAATTTCGCTGACGCTGGGCGATATCGACGCCCTCTCGGGGAGCCTCCGCTCCCGCATGAAGGCCTGCGGCGTCTCCTGGTTCGCCCGCGGACGGGAGGGAATCGAGCCGGTTCCGGGCCGGGAGCATGAAGGACGCATGAAGCTGCGCGGCTTCGCGCCCGCGGAAATCGCCCGGCTTCGGCTGGAGGACGGCCTCACGATCATCGAGGCGGACGGCGCGAGAAGACTGCCCGTCAAGGCGCCCGGCGCGCGGGAGCCCGTCATGCCGGAGGGCGTGGACGTCGTGCTGGGCGTCGTGGGACTGGACGCCCTGGGCGCGCCCCTGGACGAGGCGCATGCGTTTCGCCCGGAGCTGCTCTCCCGGATATGCCGCCTGGACGCCGGCGAGGAAATCACGGCGGAGGCGATCGGGAGATTGTGCGCCCACCCCGAGGGGCTGTTTCACAAGGCGGAAAGCGGCGCCCGCAAGTGGATCGTCGTCAACAAGGCCGATTTGGAAGCCTCGGTGGAAAAATTGAAAAAGATCGCCTATACTATTCAGGAGTTGGCCGGAAGGCCGCATGGTCCGGCGGACGGCGTCCTCGTCACATCCTGTCTGAAGAATGAATGCGAGGTTTTCCTGCGAACGACGCCGGAGGGCTGAAGGGGGCGGCGCGCCTCAACGGAGCGGAGCAATGAGCAAAGACGTTTTCAGGGAAATGGCCCGCCTGAAGGAGAAGGGTGAGGCGGGCGCGCTCGCCACCGTCGTCGCCCGCAAGGGCTCCGCGCCCATGAGCGGCGACGCGAAAATGCTCGTGCGCGAGGACGGCAGCACGGAAGGCACGGTCGGGGGCGGCTGCCTGGAGGCCGAGGTCTGGGAGACCGCCATGAGCGTCCTCGAAACGGGCGCGTCCGAAAAGCTCGCCTTCGACCTCACCCAGCAGGAGGCGGGAGACAGCGGCCACATCTGCGGCGGCGTCGTGGAGATACTGGTGGAGCCGTTTCAGGCGTTTCACCGGGAGCTGCTCGAGGAGATCAACCGGGTCAGAAACCAGGGAGGCAGCGCGGCGCTGGCGACCATCGTTCAGCCCGGCGCGCTCGACGTCCCGAAGCCCGGGACCGGAAAAATGCTCTTCAGGCGGGACGGCAGCTCCGTGGGAGACATTCCGCGCTACTCGGCGGAGATATGGACGGAGAGCGACCAGGTGATTCGCCAGGGCAGTCCCACCCTTTTGCAGTTCAACGCGGCCGCGCGCGGGGGAGGGAAAAGGCCCTCCCCGGAGGGAGCGACCGAAATTTTCGTCGAACCCATATCCGGCCAGCCGCTCGTCTATATCTTCGGCGGCGGGCACGTGTCCTTCTGCGTGGCGCAGGCAACCTACCTCGCCGGCTTCAGGGTCTCGGTCGTGGAGGACAGGCCCTCGTTCGCGAACGAGGAGCGCTTCCCGATGGCGGAGTCGTTTTTCGTGGGCGAATTCCCCGAAATTTTCGAGAAAATTCCGGTGGACGAGGCGGACTACATGGCCATCATCACCCGGGGCCACGCGAACGACGAGGTCGTCCTCGAGTGGGCGATGAGTACGAAAGCGCGCTACATCGGGATGATCGGCTCGAAGAGCAAGGTGCTGCTCACCTATCGCCACCTTCAGGACAGGGGCTTCGAGCGAAGCGAGCTCATCGATCGCGTCCACGCGCCCATCGGGCTCGACATCGGCGCCGACACGCCGGGCGAGATAGGGGTCGCCATCGCCGCCGAGCTCATCCGCCACCGCCGCCGGGGCGAGGCGAAGAGCGAGAGCGCGGGCAGCAAGAGGGTGCGCCTGAGAAGAAAAGCCTGAGTTTCCCGCCGGATGCGCCCCGAACCCGAAGCGGGCGACCGAAAACCATGAGCCATCTCCGCGCGCTCATTCGCGCGGCGGCGGATTTCCTCATTCCCTCGAAGTGCCTGTTGTGCGCGACCGCCCTGGAAATCGGCGATCCCCGGACGATATGCGCGCCCTGCGACGACGCCCTCGAGCGCTTCGAGCCGCCCTGGTGTCCTCGATGCGGCGCGCCCCTCCCCTCCCACGCCGCCCTCTCGCACTCCCCCGCGCATCATTGCGCGGCGTGCCGGGAAAACGCTTTTCACTTCGACAAGGCCCGCGCCATCGGCGCCTTCGACGACTCCCTCCGGGAGCTGATTCATCTCTTCAAATACGCGGGCTTCACGAAACTGGCGAGCGAGTTCGCCCCTCATCTGGCGAAACTCGCGATCGACGAGCTGGGCGTCGAGCCAAACGACCCGGACGTGATCGTAACGCACGTGCCGATAGAGATCGCGCGCTGGCGGGAGCGGGGCTTCGATCAGGCGCGGCTGCTCGCGCTCAGGACGGCGAAGCGCCTCGGAATGCGGCACGCCGCCTGTCTGGATCGCGCGAAATCGACCCGCTCGCAAACGGGACTCTCGGCGCGGGATCGGCGTCGGAACATGCGGGGCGTTTTCCGGGCGCGCCCGAAGGCGGCGCAGACGCTCGAATCGAAGACGTGCCTCCTGCTCGACGACGTTGTCACCACCGGCTCCACCGCCTCGGCGTGCGCCAGGGAGCTCAAGAAGGCGGGAGCCGACGCCGTGCACCTCCTCACCATCTGCCGCGGGGTGAGGGCTCATGCCTTCACCGCGCCGGAGCGTCAAGGAGAGGGCGCGTATAACCCGTAAATTTTCCCGCCTGTCAGGAGGAGCAAAAAATGCAGGATCGATACGCGGGCGACATAGGGGATTTCGGCAAATATGGTCTGCTTCGCGCCATCACGCAGCCAGATATTACGAAAAAAGGCGGCCCGGAGACACTGAATCCTGGCGTCGTGTGGTATCGCCATCCCGACGAGAAAGACACAAACGATGGCAAGTATATCGACTATCTCGCCCTTTCCAGGCGCGAGAATTTTCGGAAGTGCGACCCTGAACTGTATGATTGCCTGGCCCAGATCGTTCGATACGACTCCAGAACCAAGAAGGCAAAGGATCGCAGGTCAATATCGAAGCTCGAGGATAGCAAGATACTCGGTTCGCAAACTCGTTTTTTCGACGAAGAATGTCCCTATGATGCGGATGCTCGTAAAAAATGGCGCCGAAAAGCGTTGAACGCAATGAAGGGATGCGACGTGGTATTCCTCGACCCGGACAATGGTCTCAGGTGCGAAGATCGCACCCCTGTTAGCTTCCAGAGCCCCGACAGCGGAAAACACGCCTACCTTGAGGAAGTGTTGGGCTTTACTCGCCAAGGGAGCGCGGTAATTTTCTATCATCATCCTGACAGGACTGGCGGGCAATCGCCTACACATAATGAACAAATCAGAAAACTCGCTCAATATATTGCTCGCAAATTGGATAGCAACCACCGCGTATCCGCTTTCCGTTATCGCAGAGGGAACTCCCGGGCGTTTTTCATCATTTGGCCGCTAGCTCGGCAGGAAGTATTCAAGCCCCGCATGAAGGCGATTCATGATGGCCTATGGGGCAAGGAATGTCGCTTGAAACCGAAATGTTTTGAACTCACGGCGCCTTCCATCTCCGGCAAAAGCAGGGGCAACCCAAGTTAAATAATAAAGGGTTCCGCCCGTTTTCCCCTCACCTCCCCCCGTTCGCGGCCATGCGGGCGGCGAGGAGGAGGGCGTCCACCATGCTGGCGTGATCGGCGACGCCCTTTCCCGCGATGGGAAACCCCGTCCCGTGCTCCACGGAGGTTCTGACGAGGGGCAGGCCCAGCGTCACGTTGACGCCGCGGACGGCGGCGCGCCCCTGCGCGTCGAAGCGAAAGCACGTCATTTTGCCGGGAATGTGCCCTTGGTCATGATACATGGCGACGACGCCGTCGTAAAGCCCGCCCCGCAGTCTGGCGAAAATCGTGTCCGGCGGCTCGGGTCCGCGCGCGTCGACCCCCGCTTCTCTCAAATCCGAGACGGCGGGGGCGATCTCCCGCGTCTCCTCCTCTCCGAACAGGCCGGATTCGCCGGCGTGAGGATTCAGCCCCGCCACCCCGATTCTGGGCTTTTTGCGATCCAGCCGGCGCAGGGCGTCGTCCAGAACCCGCCCGACGTAGACGATTCTCTTGCGCTTCACGCGCCCGATCGCCGTCCTGAGCGGACAATGGGTGGAGAGGTGCGCGATGCGCATCTTCCGGTGCGCCAGCATCATGACGGGACGTCCCCCGCCGCAAAGATCGGCGATCATTTCGGTGTGGCCCGGATAGGCGCGGCCTCCGGCCCGCAGGGATTCCTTATTGATCGGCGCGGTCGTCACGGCGTCCGCCAGGCCGGCGCGCGCCAGCGAGACAGCCCTTTCGACGTATTCGCCCGCCGCGCGGCCGAGCTCGGGCAGGACTTCGCCGAACACCCGATGCTCGGGAGCGACGTTGCCCAGGTCGAGCGCGGGCGTGAGCGCCGACGCTTCCCGACGGGCGGACACCCCCTCTTCCGGGACCGATTTCAGCCGCGCCGGAATCTTCATCCTGCGGGCGTGCTTTCTGAGAACCATCACGTCGCCGACGATGAGGGGGGCGCATCTTTTCCGGACGCGGGGATCGAGAGCGGCCTTCAGGCAAACCTCCGGCCCCACCCCCGCCGGATCGCCCATGGTCATCGCGATGACGGGCCGCCTTTTCAACGCGGCTCCCCCTCTTTCTTTTCGCGCCGGAGGGGCGAAGCGCCGCCCGCCCCGCCCCCGCCGCCTCCCGGAGCGCTTCGCCGCAAACCCTTGACTTGGGCGGCGCGTCCTCCCCAAGATGCGCCTCGCACTATGAAGGCATACGAAATTCTCATCAAGAAGGAAAATCTCGTGGGCGAAAAAGGCGCGAGCGCGAGCCGGACGGTTCTCAAATTCCATGAGCTCGGCTTCACGCACGTTCTGATGATCCCCGACAGCGAGAGCCGGCTCCTCTACGAGGCGCTGGAGAACGACGGGGAGATCGACCTGATCACCCCCTGCCGGGAGGGCGAATCCGTCGCCATCGCCGCCGGACTCTGGACGGGCGGACGGAAGCCCCTGCTCGTGATTCAGAACACCGGGCTGATGGAGGCGGGAGACGCCCTGAGAGGCTGCGGCGCGGGCCCCAAGCTGCCCCTGCGCATGATGGTGGGCTGGCGGGGCTACGGCGGGGCGACCGCCGGGAATCTGCCGATTGACTCGGCCTATGCCTTCACGGAGCCGCTGCTCGAGGCGTGGAGAATCCCGACCTGGCGGCTCATGTCGGACGATGATCTGGGAACGCTCGACTTGATGGACGAGACGGCGGCGTCCGCCTCCTACCCGGCGGCCGTGATCACCGGCTACGGGTTCAGACCCTGACGAAAGGCGAATCGTCTTGATGGAGCGCATGGAGCTGTTCCGGGCCGCGGCGGAGCATAGAACGGACGAAATCGTGGTGATGACCATGACCGCCACTCTTCAGTGGCCGCTCGTCTCGAAAAGCGACCTGGATTTCGACTTTCTGGCGTTCGGCATGGGACACGCCGCCGACTTCGGGCTGGGTCTCGCCCTGGCGCGGCCGGAGCGCAAGACCATCGTCTGGAAAGGCGACGGGGGCCTGCTGATGAGCCTGGGTTCGCTGGTGACGCTGGCGCGCTACGCGCCCGGGAACCTCATCGTCTTCCTGCTCGAAAACCGGAGCTACGAGATGGTGGGCGGGCAGACGCTTCCGCCCCGCGCCGATTTCATTGAACTCGCGCGCGCATCGGGCTTCGAGGGCGGCGGGACGACGGGCGCGGGGAAGGTCGCGCGGATCGACTCCGTCGAGGCGTTCCGGGACGCCCTGCCCCGGATGCTCGCCGAGGAGGGTCCGCACTTCATCGCGCTTCCGGTCACGAACAGCGAGGCGCTCCCGCCCGTGAACCATTCCGATCACGCGGGGAGAATCCGAACCCTCAGAAAGGCGCTGAACGTCTCCTGAGCGAAGCGGGCGGGGAGAGCGCCTCAGCCGGCCTCAATCAAAGGCCAGCGCCTCCTCCAGCTCGTCGAGCGAGCGTATTTCCGCGTCGATCTCGTGCGGGACGCGCTCTTTTTTCCGCGCGAGGCGATTGACCCAGACGACGCGAAACCCGAAATGCGACGCGCCCGCGACGTCCCACCCGTTCGAGGAGAAAAAGCAGATTCTCCCGGCGGGAACGCGAAGCCCGTCCACCGCCAGCTGATAGGCGGACGGGTGCGTCTTGAAGACGCCCGCCTCCTCCACGGAGAGGACGGCTTCGAGATATTCCCCGATTCCGGCGCTCTCCACCGCGCTGGCGAGCATTTCGGGCGATCCGTTCGAGAGAATCGCCGCCCGCGCCCGGCGCGCCTTCAGCTTTTCGAGCGCGCCCCTCACCTCGGGATACGCGCTCAATCGCCCGTAGAGCGCCATCAGTTCTTCCCGAAGCCCCGAATCGCCCATTTCCAGCGTGTCCAGGGCGAAATCGAGCGCGTCGCCCGTCACCCGCCAGAAATCCGCGTGGCAGCCCATCAGGCTTCTGAGCCACGTGTATTCGATCTGCTTCGTTCGCCAGAGCGAGGAGAGCGCCCGCCACCGCTCGCCCAGTTCCGCCTGCTTTTTCTCCGCCGCCGCGGATACGTCGAACAGCGTCCCGTAGGCGTCGAACAGGCACACGTCGATTTCATGCTCGTTCAGCAGGATCATCTTCTCCGCCCCCTCGTCAAAACGCGCCTCTCCCGTCTCAGGGCGTCAAGGCGATCTTGCCCACGAACCGGCCCTCCAGGACGCGATCGTGCGCCTGGTTCGCCTCCTCGAAGCGCGCCGTTCCGTCCACGTGGACCCGAAACGCGCCCTCTCGAAGCAGGGGGGTGAAGCGGCGTATCAGCTCCGGCATTTTGGGAAACAGATTCACCACGGCAAGACCCAGCACCACGGCGTCTTTCGTCATGACGGCCGGAACCCTGAACTCCGCCTCCGGGCCCTTTCCCGTGCCCGTGCCGATGACGACGATTCTTCCGTCCACGCGGATGGCGTCCAGATCCCCGTCGAAATTGTCGCAGGCGCAAAGCTCGACGACGACGTCCACGCCGCGGCCGCCGGTGAGCTCCATGCAGCGCTCGGCGAAATCCTCCTCGCGGTAGTTGATCGTCGCGTCCGCGCCCAGGCTTCTGCAAAACTCCGCCTTCTCCCCGGAGCTCACCGTCGCGAAGACGCGGCAGCCCAGCCGCTTGGCGAGCTGAATCGCCGCCATGCCGACGCCGCCCGCCCCGCCCTGCACCAGCACCGTCTCGCCGGGCCCCGCCTGCGCCTTGATGACGAGGGCGTTCCAGGCCGTATAGAACGCCACCGTGATGCACGCCCCCTCCTCATACGAGTAGGCTTCGGGCAGCTCCGCCGCGGCGCCGGCCGCAAGCCGCACGCGCTCGGCGTAGCTTCCGCCGATCGCGCGGCCATAGACGCGCTGCCCGACCCGCCAGTTTTCCACCCCCTCTCCCAGGGCGATAATCTCCCCCGCCGCCTCGGCGCCGGGGACATAGGGCGGCGAGACCAGTTTGGCGTACGGGTGGCTGCCGGCGCGGATGGCCAGATCCACCGGGTTGACGCCCACGGCGCCCGTCTTTATCAGCACCTCGCCGGCCTGAGGCTCCGCGTCCTCCACTTCATCCACCCGCATGGGGACGTCCAAATTGAATGCATGCGCGCGCACCGCCTTCATCGGAATTTTCACTCCTCCGTTCGGGGAAACAGCCCAAAAGTCATCAGACGACAACAGGAGCCCGAACCATATCCCATCAGGGCGCGCGGACGAAACCTAGAAGTCCTCCGCCCAGCTTCCGCGGCGCCTCTCGCCCGTGTCGCACGGCGGGGCCGCTCTCGCCGCGCTCGGCGCGGGGGCGGCGGACGCGAGAAGGCGGCGCCGCTTTTCCCTCCGCGCGCCGCGCGCCCGGCGCGGATGCGGCGCGCCGACGATCTCCAGAACCAGCTTTCTCCTGACGGCGCGCCCGAAGGACGCGAAATCATCCGCGACCACCAGAAAGGAGCGCCTGCCCCCGATGACGCACCTTCGATAGTACAAATCCAGCTTCGGCATCGGAGCCCTTCCCCAGGGGCTGGGCCGGTCGTTCATGATGGGGAGTCCGTTGATCGTCACCCCCGCGCGCAGGGCTTTTTCGCGCGCCGTGGTCACGAAGTCTCCGCTGTTGTTGGGGCCGTCGCCCGAAATGTCGATGACGCGGCGCTCCCCCTCGAATCCGTTGCCCTCGAACAGCGAAAGGGAGAACGCTATCGCGCCGCTTATCGAGGTGTAAGGTCCCGTCCCCACCGGCTTTCTGGCGAGCAGGGAGGCGAACGCCTCGGCGCTCGCCCTGTCGTCAATCCGCCGCCAGTCCGCCACGACGCGCTGAAAATCATGGCCGGCCCATTCCACGTAAGCGACCGCGATGCGCTTTCGCCTGCCCGACCTGATGGCGCGCAAAACCGAGGGGGAGCGAAAGGCGCTGACGTATCCCCTCCGCTGGAGCCTCCCCTCCTCCTCGTCCACGCTGCCGGAAACATCGACGGCGAGAACCAGCTCCAGATCCACGCCGACCCCGGCGGCGCGCGCGCAATCCGCGTGAAGGACGAGCGCGAGCAGCGCCGCGAAAACCGCCGAACCGAATCGCATGACCGAATGGCTCATCCGCCGCTCCCCGCCCTTCCGGAACCGCCCGACGGCGCTTTTCCCGCGCGACACGCTACCAGCCGGACGCCGCCCCGGACAAGCGGCGCGACGAGGGCCGGTTTGCTCCCGCCCGGGATTGGGCTATCTTCATCCGGAAGGCGGGATACCTTCACCATGAGCGAGCCGATCATGCCGGACATCAGGCCCCCGGACGAGGCGATTGAAATCATCCGAACCCTGCAGGCCTCGGGACACAGGGCGCTTCTCGCGGGAGGGTGCGTGCGGGACGCCCTGCTCGGCCGCCGGCCCAAGGACTGGGACATCGCCACGGACGCGAGCCCCGCAGCCGCGCGAGCCTGTTTCGAGAGAACCGTGGGCGTGGGCGCGCGGTTCGGCGTCGCGCGCGTCCTGATGGGCGGACGGGAGTTCGAGGTGGCCCAATTCCGGGAAGACGGCGCCTACGGCGACGGCAGGCGGCCGGATTCGGTTCGCCCTTCCAGCGAGCAGGAAGACGCGAAGCGGCGGGACTTCACCATCAACGGAATGTTCTACGACGTGTCCGAGCGCCGGGTGCTCGATTACGTCGACGGCCTGCGCGACCTTGACGGGAGAATCATCCGCGCCATCGGAGACCCGAACCTCCGGTTCGGCGAAGATCACCTGCGGATGATGCGGGCGGCGCGCTTCTCGGCGAGGTTCGGCTTCGACGTCGAGCCGGCGACCGCCGCCGCCATCAAAGCGGGCGCGAGGCGCATCGACAGGATCAGCCCCGAGAGGATTCGGGACGAACTGACGATGATGCTGACCCAGGAGAACCCCGATCGCGCCTTCGCCCTGCTCGACTCGCTGGGACTCCTCGAATGCGTCCTGCCCGAAGCCGCCGCCATGAAGGGCGTGGCGCAGCCGCCGGAATTTCACCCCGAAGGGGACGTCTGGACGCACGTCCTCCTCATGCTGGGGCTCATGCGCTCCCCCTCGCCGACGCTCTCCTGGGGCGTCTTGCTCCACGACGTCGGAAAGCCCGTCACCTACGCGGAAACCGACCGGATCCGCTTCAGCGGACACGACAAGGCGGGGGCGGAAATGAGCCTGGGCATTTGCGAAAGGCTGCGCATGTCCGGCGCGCGGGCGTCGAGAATCCGGGAGCTGGTCGCCGATCACATGCGCTTCATGAACGTCGAAAAGATGAGGGAGAGCCGCCTGAAGCGATTTTTGCGCGAGCCCCGCTTCGGGGAACTGCTGGAGCTGCACCGCTTGGACTGCCTCGGCAGCCACGGCGACCTGAGAACCCACGACTTCTGCGTCCAGAAACTGCGCGCGCTCGAGGAAGAATCTCTCCGCCCGCCGCGCTTGCTCGACGGCCGCGAACTGATGAAAATGGGCTATCCGCCGGGTCCGGGGCTGGGAGAGATTCTCCTGGCCATAGAAGACGAGCAGCTCGAGGGCCGCGTCTCCACCGCCGGGCAGGCCAGGGATTTCGCGAGGCGCAACTTCGCCGTTCCGAAAAGCCGCTGACGCGAGAAGCGGCGAGCCGCGGGACGGGCCCATCGCTTTCCGACGCTCGCGGAAAGGCGCCATGAACGAAACGTTCATCATGACGGCACGGGAGCTCGAAATCTCCCTCGGAAGAATCGCCTCCGAGATGGCGGAGGCGTGCGCCGAGACCGGGAACATCGCGCTCGTCGGCGTCCTCACGCGAGGGGAGCCGCTGGCCAGGAGGCTCGGAAAGCGCTTTGAGGCGCTCGAAAGCGTCACGCCCCCCCTGGGCGCGCTCGACATCGGGATTCACCGCGACGACGCGCGCCACCCGGCGGAAGGGCGCGGCTTCGCCCCGACCCTCATCGACTTCGACATCACCGACCGCCACGTCTTTCTCGTGGACGACGTGTTCTTCACGGGCAGAACCGCGCGCGCCGCGCTGGACGCCCTGATGGAGCTGGGGCGGCCCAGAAGAATCTGGTTCGTCGCCCTGATAGACCGGGGACACCGCGAGCTGCCCTTCCGGCCCGACTTCATCGGCAAGAACGTGCCCACGTCGCTCGATGAGCGCGTCCAGGTGCGGATGCGGGAGGTGGACGGCGAGGACGGCGTGCGGCTCTCGAAAGGATGAGCCGTTGCGGGGGAGAGGCGGCCGCGCTTCCCCGGACCAAAGCAATGCGTTCGCTGTCCCTTTTATATCTTGAAGTCCAGGTCGCTTTACGCCCCCTGAATGCCCTGAAGCCGGTCTCGCAGGGCCGCTCGCTGTTCAGGGGGCATAGCCGCCACTAACTTCTTGAGTTCGTGTATTTCTTTATCCTTTTGCTTATCTTCATCCGAATAGGGGATACAAGCGAATCTCTCCAGTTCGATGTTGGTATTTCCAATACAGAGGCAGTCTCCGCGCCGTCTGACCATAAACTGATACTGATATTCATTTCCTTTTGGAGATGGAGAAAGTTTGTTTTCATTTTTTGCATTTACGAGTGGTCCCAAACATTCGGAGAACGCTTCAATGACTCCTCCTTTTAGCTGAGCGATGACGAGCATTCCCTCAATACGCGTTTGTTCTTCATTTTCCATCATAACTTTTGGGATGCCACACCAATTTTTCTTTCCACTCTTTCCAACCAGAACCCACCAGTTTTGGCCTAATTCATCTCGCAACCACTTTCGGCGTCTCCCTACTCGCTTCAGGGTGACGTCAGGGAAGTGTTCGTGAACAGCATCTATGACGCGCAACCTAGCAAGATTGTCGAATTTTCCCGATGACTTCTTCATGCTTTCCTCTCCTAAGCGGCTTGAAAGCTCCATCGCTAAGTCCTCTTGTCTCTCTTCGTCCTCCAAAGATTTCCCCTACGCACTCCCCCAGGCGATCATGATCGCGCCGAAGAACAGCAGAACGCCTCCCGCCCATTTCTGCCACGTCAGCTTCTCCTCCTCCCCCAGCCAGACGCGCGCGAACGCCAGCGCGAACAGGGGCGCAGTATAGCTCAGGGGCATGACGATGAACACCTCGCCATATTGAAACGCCGAGAAAAACGCCAGATACGCCGCGGCGTTGACGACGCCCGCGACGACGAACCACTTCAGCCCGGCGCCGGCCATGCGGAAGCGCTCGGAGGTGGGCAGGGCGGGAGCGAACAGCAGGATCGTCGGCAGGGAGACGACGTTCGCGATGGTCGCGCCGATGAGGGGATCGCCGTAAAGGAGCAGCCCGTAGCGCCGCAGGGTGGAGGCGATCGCCATCACGACGGCGTGAAGAAGGGGATAGATCATGTGAGCGCGCCGCCAGTCGGCATCCCCTTCCGGCTTCATGGTCAGGAACAGGCAGCCCCCCATCACGAAGAAAATGGCGACCCAGACCGCGAGGCCCGGCTCCTCTCCGAGCCAGGCGATCGCCGCCAGCGTCGAGAGGAAGGGGGTAATCGTCACCAGCGGCATGGTGCGGCCGACGCCGATGGTCCGGAAACCCAGAAAAAGGAGAAAGCGGCTGAACCCCGGCGCGAGGATCCCGCCGATGACGAACCAGAGCGCCGCCTGATACGAGAGCAGGCTCCAGTCCGAGAAAACGAGGGAGAGTCCCCCCAGAATCGGAATCCCGATCGCGAGGCCGATGACGGCGCCGACGTAGGGCGAGGCTTCTCCCAGCCCCTTGCGCGCGACGATGCTGAACCAAGCGAACAGAACGGAGGACGCCAGACTCAGGCCCACCGCGAGATGGCGATCCAAGGCGTCTCCCCATGGCGCGCGAACCTGCGAAAACCGGGGCGTCAGCCCGCGCTCCGCCCCGGCGCGTCAACCGCTTCGGCCTTCGTCCGGCCCGTCAATTTTCGCGCGTCCTAGTAATACGCCTGCCCAGGGCGCACCGGCGGCGTCCACTCGCACTCGCCGAAGGGTCCGTCCCCGCTCTCCTTCACGTAGGCGACGCGCGCGTCGTTGACGCTCTCCTCGATCAAGGCGCGGCGGAGCCAGTCCAGGATGTATTGGTGATTGTCCACGCCGCCCAGGTTCGTGAGGCTGACGAGGGGGTGGAACTGATTCTCGAACACCCACATCTCCTTCCTGCACGTGAGGTCCTCATACACCTCTATCGCGTCCTCGAGCGGGCAAAGCGGGTCGAACTCGCCCGTCACCAGCAGGGTGGGACATTGTATCTTGTCCATGTAGCCCTTCACGGTCATGCCGCGCGCCATCTCGTCGAACTCGTCCTCATCCTCCATGCCCGCCATGTACATGAATATCTGCTTGAACCGGGGCGAGGACTGCGTGAAGATCGTGTTGTTGGGATTGAAGCAGGCGACCGCGCTCGCCACCGCCGCCGCCCGGCGGTCGTAGCTCGCCAGGCGAAGCGACCAGAAGCTGCCCATGCTGATGCCGTAAATGCCGATTTTGGTCGGCTCGATCTCCTCGCGGCCCAGCAGGTGGTCGATCACCGCGGCGCCCGCGCGCTCGTAGTTGTCCCCGACGGCGCGTATCTTCTGCATGTTGGAATTTCCCTGCCCCGGGCCGTCCATCGCCAGAACGTGAAAGCCCCGCTCGGCCGCGACGTTGCGGCGCGCGTGGGGGAACACCTCCTTGGTCTGATCCATGCCCGGCACGTAAATCACGCAAGGCGCCTTTCTCCGATCCGGCAGCAGGTGCAGGAGACACGAGATGGTCTTGCCGTCGTCGAAGGGCACCTCGACGCGCTCGATGGGATACGAAGCCGTCTCGGAGCGCCTGTCCACCATCTCCTTCAGCTTGTTGTTGAGATAGATTTTCACCGGGTTGTCGTCGTAGAAAATCGGGTGCTGCGCCATTCGATACGCCTCGACGGCGTGATCGTAGTGCTCCGTGGCCGTGGCCCGGAAGCCCTCTTTCTGCGCCTTTTTGGCGAGCTTCTCATGCGCCTCGGCGGACTCGCGCCAGACCTTGGGCAGCATCTGGTAGTTGTGGGCGCGACTGCCCTGCGGGACTTCCAGGTAGTCCCGCTCGAAGTTCTGGACGCGGCCCCTCATGTTGAGGGCCAAATCGAGCATCCACTGCTGGTTGTCTCTTTCGGTGCGCAGTTTCCGAATCATTTTTCTCTCCATGATTTTGACGAAATGAAAACAAAGGGAAGTTTCGCCGGAAAGCGCCGCTTCTCCTCACCGGATTCGGGCGGAATGCTAAGCGGGGCGCGCCGCGCCGGTCAATCGCCCCCGCCGCGAAAACGCGGAACCCTTCAGCGGACGACGCCCCCCGTCCTCAAATCGGCTATCTCCCCGTTCGAGAAGCCCAGCTCGCCCAGCACCTCGTCCGTGTGCTGCCCGAGCCGGGGCGGCGGCCTTCGCACGGACGAGGGAGTCCCGTCGAGCTTCACGGGAACGCCCGCCATCCGCAAAAGGCCGTATTCGGGATGCTCCGCCTGCGCCAGATAGCCCATCGCCCTCATCTGCTCGTCCTCGAACAGGTCCGCGGGCTTTCTCACGCGCGCGCAGGGCACGCCCACGCTCTCGAACCTCCGCACCCACTCCTCCGCCGTCGCGCCGCGCAAGACCTCCTGCACGCGGGGGATGATGACGCCGCGCGCCGCGTGCCTGCCCCGGAACGCCCGCCACGCCTCGTTTTCGAGCAAACCGGGAAGCCCCAGCACCTCGCAGGATTTCTCCCAGAAGCCGTCCACGTCCAGATAAAGGTAGACGTGTCCGTCCGAGGTCTCGTAGACCCGGGAAATCCGGTCGCTCAGGGCGTCCTCCACTTTCGAGAGGGGTTCGCTGTCGGACGCCCATATCAGGCGGCCGAACTGCATGGCCGCCGCGCCTCCCAGAAGCGAGGCGTCGATGCGCTGGCCCCTGCCCGCGCGCTCGCGGGCATAGAGCGCCATCATCACGGCGCCCAGCGCCAGCGCGCCCGTGACGTAGTCCACGAAAGAGCCCTGCACGAGCCGGGGAGGGCCGCCCGCCCCCTGCTCGGCCGGAATGCCCGCCGTCGTCTGGATGATGGGGTCGATGCCCCTGCGCTCGCGCAGAGGCCCTCCCTGTCCGTAGGCGGAAACCGAGAGATACACCAGCCGGGGGTTCTCCTCCATCAGCGCGTCCGCGCCCAGCCCCAGCTTCTCCATCGCCCCCGGGCGGTAGCCCTCCACGAACACGTCCGCGCGCGCGGCCAGCTTCCGGGCGATCTCCCGGCCCCTCTCCTCCCGCAGGTTGACGGCGAGGCTCCGCTTGCTACGGTTCAGACCCAGGAACAGCCTGCTTTCTCCCTCGAACGACGAAGGAAAGTTTCGGACGCGATCCCCCTCCAGCGGCTCCAGCTTGACGACGTCGGCGCCCGCGTCGCCCATCATCAGCGCGCAGAAGGGCCCCGCCACGTAATGCGTCAAATCCAGCACCCGAATCCCGTCCAGCGCGCCCATGTCTTTCCCTGAAATTTCCGAGATACGTCCAGCATTCTTTGACTCGGGGAGCGAAATATCCAGCGCGCGTCATTGCCGGCGCCGCCCGCGACCGGGGAGAGAGCGGGCGCCGGAAGCCGGTGTTTTCCCGTTGGCTCCGGATTGCGGCCATCCCTCCCGTCCGTCGGAATGACGATGAAAAGCGGAAAATCCTCTAACGCGCGTCAAGCATGTCATCGCCCTGATTCGTCATCGCCTGCTAATGGAACATCTGATGGATCGCTCCCTTGATTGCGCCGATGACGCCCATGGTGTTTTTTTCTCCCGAATAGGCGAGAAGGCAAGCGGCCGCAAGAACGAACGCGGCGATTATCGGCCACCGCCGCCGCGCCCGGGGAAGCGAGGCGCTCCGACCTGGGAGAACCCGGCCGGAGTCCGGCTTTCGAGGCGGACCCGGTTTGGGAGCGGGAGGCGCTTTGGTAACAGGGCGCGCCCAATCCCCCCTTTTGAGCGTCTGGATGAGCACGTCGGCTTCGTGCTTGGTGAGATCGGAAATGCGGCGCTTGCCCTCCGCCCTCCACGCGCCGAGCAGGATCGAGTGATGCTGTTCCAACCGCTCACCCTCGCCGGAGATGTAGCGGGTGAAGAGAGCCTCGGCAATCCTCACGAACCCCTCGTCGGGGAAGTGGTGCCCGCCCTGACGGAATAAATCCCTGATGTAGGATTTCTGTCTTTCGGTGAGTCTGTCGGCGTCCTCTCCCGCTTCGGAGCGCTTCTCCGACTCGGCTGCGGTGAGCGTCTTGCGGAGCGCGGTAATCATCCCATGACAAAGGTCGCAAAGACCCGTGAGGTGGTCAGGCGTGATTTCCGCGTCGGGACTATAGCGCTTTTGCCAATGATGCGCGGCCGTCGCCCGGAAGTGTCCGCAAGCCTGACACACGCCGTTCGAGCGCGCCAGCGCCGCCTCGCGTGCCTTTTGGAAGCCGGGCCCGTAGTCGTCCGCCATTTTTCATTCTCCGAGAGGCGGCGAGAATCCCCGCCGCTCGACTTTTCCATCTTCCGCAGAAGCTTCTCGCCCGCTCATCCGCCGCGAGGACGAAATACGCCCCCTCGAACCCGGACCGAATCGGGTCCCCGGTTATTCCGGATCGTTCGACCGGCCGGAGGCGGCTAGCCGTCAACCGTCAGAACGATTTTCCCGAAAACCTCGCCCGTCATCAGCGTCTCGTGGGCGCGCGCGGCTTCGGCGAGCGGCATCTTCTTCCCCACCACCGCGCGAACCCTGCCGTCGCCCAGCAGCAGGTCGAGCTGGCGAACCATTTCGGGAAAAACGGGATCCGAGTTGAACAGGCTCATCCCCCGGACGTCGATGTCCCTGGAGTAGAAGGGGGGATAATTCACCGATCCCACGGGGTTCTTGCCCGTCCCGGCGCCGAGGACGACGATGCAGCCGTATTTCCTCACCGCCCGGCAGTCGTCGTCGAAATTCTCCGTCGCCACCATTTCGACGACGGCGTCCACCCCGCGCCCGCCGGTTTCCGCCAGGCAGCGCTCGGCGAAATCCTCGCTCCGGTAGTTGATGATCACGTCGGCGCCAAGCCCGCGGCAGAACGCCGCCTTCTCCTCCGAACTCACCGTCGTGATGACGCGCGCCCCGGCCGCCCTGGCGACCTGGATCGCCATGCAGCCCACGCCGCCGGCGCCGGCGTGGATGAGGACGGTCTCGCCCGCCTTGACGCGCGCCTTGTATATCAGCGCATAATAGGCCGTGTATAAAACCACCGGAAAGGACGCGCCCTCCTCCCAGGAAAGATTGTCGGGGAGCCTCGCCGAGCGGGAGGGATTGAGGAGCGCCTTCTCCGCGTAGCTGCCGCTCAGGGCGGCGCCGAAGACCCGATCCCCCGGGGAGAACCCCTCCACGCCCTCGCCCGTCGCCAGCACCTCGCCCGCCGCGTCGATGCCGGGCGTCCAGGGCAGGGCCAGGCTCTTCGAGAGAGGATGCGCCCCCGAGCGAAAGGTCGTGTCCACGGGGTTCACGCCCGCCGCGCGTACCCGCACCAGCATTTCTCCCCTCGAGGGCGTCGGCTCCGCCGCCTCCTCCAGCGTCATCACTTCGGGACCGCCGAACTCATGCACGTGTATGGCCTTCATCTGCGTCCTCCCGTCAAAGCAAGCATTCCGGAAACGGATTTTCCCGCGTCATTGCCGCATTTCCCCATTCCTTACCACACCCGCGGAGAAAATGCTCCCGCCCCGACGCCTCCGGGCGCGCCCGGCCGGAGGCGGAGGTCTTGACACGGATTTTCAAGGGAGTGGATAATGGGGCATTCTCGTCAGAGCGAAAGCGACGCGCGTCCCGGGCGGCGCGGCAGAATCCGGGCGTGAAGCGTTCGACGGGTTTTGAACAAAACCGGGTCGGGGTTCAGGGGGAACCCCGGCGGCTTGAAGCGCTCATCCGGCGATGAAGCGTCATCGCCATTGAATCGCGCGCGATCTCACCCAAGAAAAGGAGTCCGCAATGAAGAAATTCTCGTTCTTCCTGGCAACGGCGGCGGCGACGGCGCTCATGATGGGAGCGGCGGACGCGGCCGAGCGCTATCGCTTCGGCGGCGGTCCCTCCGGCGGGGGCTGGCATCCGGCCATCAGCGCGGGAACCCAGCTTCTCAACAGAAAGCTCGGCGGCAAATTCTACTTCCAGTATTCGCCCTCGGCGGGCTCGGTGGCGAACGTGCGCCGCGTGAGCCTCGGCGAGTTCGGCACCTCGTGGGGACACGTCGGCCAGGTCTATCAATCCTGGACGGGCACCGGCCTGTTCAAGAAGGACGGCGCGAACAAGAACTTCCGCATCGTCGCCAACGTCCGCGCCCAGGGGCAGATCATCGCCGTGCTGGCGGACAGCCCCATCAAGTCCTACAAGGACATGGCGGGCAAGCGGGTGAACCTGCTCAAGCAGGGCACCGGCAGCCACGTGAACTGCAAGAACATCTTCGCGGCCATCGGGCTTCTCGACAAGATTCAGCCGCGCTACCTCGGCTTCTCCGCCTCGGGCCGCGCCCTGGGCGATCGCCAGATCGACGTCTACTGCTCGGCCGGCGCCCCCTTCACCATCCCGGCGCTCACCCGGCTCTCCATCCAGAAGCCGGTGCGCTACGTCAGCCTCACCGAAGCCGAGCAGAAGGCCGTGACCTCCAGGCACAAGTTCTACGTGCCGGTCACCATTCCGCCCCAGAAGGAAGTCCGGGGGATGACGCAGTCCGCGCGCTCCATCGCCTACGACGTCTGGTGGATCGCGCACAAGCAGATGTCCGACGCCGCCATCTACAACATGCTGAAGGTCATCGCCGATCCGAACAACCTCAAGCAGCTGACCAAGACGGCGCGGTATTGGCGCGACCTGAGCGGCAACTTCAACGCCCTGAAGGTGCACAAGATCTGGGTGCATCCCGCCGCCGCGCGGTATTGGAAAGAGCGCGGCGTGAACGTGCCCGCTGAAGTCGTGAAGGGCTACTAGGGAATTCCCGCGCCGCGGGCGCGAACCCGCGGAAAATCCCCGGGGAGGAGGCGAGAATCCCTCCTCCTCCCCGGGGTTCCTTCGCGCTTCTCTCCCCTGAACCGGGGGCTGAACCGCCCATGCCGAGGTAAGGACGCGATGTTCCGCAATCTCCTCCCCATCCTGATAAAGATCGGCCTCATCTCGGACGAAATGGTCCGCCCCCGGAGCCTGCGAGGCTTCTCGCGCGCGTTCGTTTCCGTCATCTCGGTCGCGTTTTCCTACTTCTTCGTGCACATCTCCTACTTCGGCCCCCCGCGCTCGGAAATTTTCAAGGGCGTCTATATCCTGGCGACCGCCGCGCTGTGCATCCTCGTCTACAAAAGCAGGCAAAGGCCCGTCCGCGAGGGCTTCTCCTGGCTGGACGAAATCTTCTCGTTCCTCGCCCTCGTCGCCCTGTGCGCGTCCCTCGCCCTGTGGCTCTACTGGGGCGCATTCCATCAGGGCGGGCTGTGGAGCGAATTCATGCGCGGGGCGGCCTGGCTCGCCGCCCTGGGCGGCGGACTGTTCGGCGCCTTCCTGTATCGCCGCGAGGCCGCCCGCGAGCGCGTCCCCGAGCTTCCGACGCTCTCGGACTGGCTGTTCATCGTCGCCGCCGTCGCCCCCATCGTCTGGTGGAACATCTACAACATCGAGCTCACCACGCGCATCGGCGGCCCCGTGCCCGCCTCGGTGGTCATCTACACGGCGCTGCTCACGGCGGTGAGCTTCGACATCGCCCGGCGGGTCATCGGCCCCGTCATCCCCTTCATCGGCTTCCTGTTTCTCATCTATACCTTCAGGCCCGTCGCGCAAATCTCGCCGGGTCTCCTGTTCCACGACGGGTTCGGACTCGACCGCGTGGCCGAGTTCCTCATGCTCGAAGCCGACGGCATCACCGGCCTCATCGTCGAGGTGTTCGCCACCTACATCGTCATCTTCGTCGTGCTCGGCGCCTTCCTGGAAAAGACGGGCCTCGGCGAATTCCTCATCGACGCCACCTACCGGCTCACGGGACAGAAAACGGGCGGCCCCGGCCTCACGGCCGTCATGTCGAGCGGGCTGTTCGGCATGATCTCGGGCAGCGGCGTCGCCAACGTGGTGACGACGGGCACCTTCACCATTCCGCTCATGAAGCGGGTGGGCTACCGCTCCGAGTTCGCGGGCGCGGTGGAGGCGGCCGCCTCGACGGGAGGCGCCTACATGCCGCCCATCATGGCGGGCGCCGCCTTCCTCGTCGCCCAGCTCACCGAAACGCCCTATTTTGAAATCGTCAAAATCGCGACGCTGCCCGCCATCCTTTACTACCTCTCCGTGGGCTACATGGTCTACATCCGCGCCGTGCGGCGCGGGCTCCACGGCGTGCCCGCCTCGGAGCTGCCCCCCTGGAGCAAAATCGTTCCGCGCCTCCATTTCCTGCTGCCGATTCCCGTGATGGTGTATTACCTCGTCATCGGGGACTCCGCCTTCCTCGCGGCCTTCAAGACCATCTGCATCATCGTCATGCTGAAATCCTGCGAGCTGCTCTCGGCCTTCAAAACGCCGACGGCGAACAAGACGGCGCGCCCCTTCCTGCTCATCTCCATCGTCTTCGGCGTCTTCTCCTATTACTTCGGGCTGAAGGTCGGCGCGCCCTTCTCCTGGTTCGCGGACACGCTGCGCGGCATGAACTGGGGAGACGCCCTGATGTGGACGATAGCCGCCTTTCTCCTCCTGAAGCTCGGCGAAATCCTCCGCGCCGCCCTGAGCAACGACCACGCCGCCGCTCCCGAGTCCGAGACGGGGCCCATCCTCTTCACGCGGCTGCGCGAATTCGCCCTCGAAATCCTCAAAATCATCTGGGTCTCGCTGGAGGCGGGCGCGAGGAACACGCTCGTCATCGGCTGCATCGCCTGCGTGCTGGGCATCCTTCTTTCCTGCGCGACGCAGAGCGACCTGTCGGGGCGCATCTCCATCCTGCTGACGGAGTTCAGCTTCGGGCTTCTGCCGCTCACCATCATCTGGGTGATCATCGCCGGCTACATCGTCGGCATGGGCCTGCCCATCACGGCGAGCTACGTGGTGCTGGTCATCTTCGGCGTCATCGCGCTCACCAACCTGGGGATTCCCACGGTGCACGCCCACCTCATCTGCTACTGGGTGGCCGTCGTGAGCGCGGTGACCCCTCCGGTCGCCCTGGCCGCCTACGCGGCGAGCGCCATCGCCGTGTCCGACCCGGTGAAGACGGGCTTCCAGGCGCTCAAGCTCGCCTCCTGGCTCTTCATCATGCCGTTCCTGTTCGTCTATACCCCGCTGCTCCTGAGCGGCACGTCGCTCGAGGTGGCCATCACCTTCGGGGCGTGCCTCGTCGGCATCGTCGGCTGGGCCGGGTGGATGGAGAATTTCATGACGCGGCCCGCAAACGGCGCCGAGCGCGCGCTGATGTTCGTCAGCTCCGTCTGCCTGCTCCTTCCGGTGGGGAATTTCGTGGTGTTCATCACCCCGCTGGAGGGAGACTTGAGGTACGCCTCATACGCCGTCGGCCTCCTCGCCATCGCGGCGGCGCTCGTCATGCAGAGAACCCGCGCCGCCGAGAGCCCCCGGGCCGCCTGATTCGTCCATCCCCGAAAGGAAACCTGATGAGCGACGCCCCTCCCCTCAGGCGCATCCAGCACGTGGGCCTCAAGGTTCACGACCTCGACGAGGCGGTGAATTTCTACCGCGACGTCATGGGGCTGAAAATCTCGGATCGCTACGAGCCCGGCGACAACCCCCACAACCCCTGGGGAATCTGCTTCATGCGCTGCGGCGAGGGGCATCACGAAATATCCCTCATCGCATACCCCAAGGACGCCGGCCTCTCCCCCGGGGAAGGCGACATGAGAAAGCCCGAGGTCGGCCTCCACCATCTCGCCTTCGAGGTGGACTCCAAGGAGGAGGTGGAAGCCTGGGCGAAGCGCATCCGCTCGAAGGGGATGGAAATCGTCGCGGGGCCGCTCGTTCACAGCCCGACGCACCCCGAGGGGGACGGCACCCTGGGCGAGAACCGCGCCTTCTACTTTCACGACCCCTCCGGGAACGGCATCGAGATTTTCTGCGACATGGCCAGGATGGACGCGGGCGCGAACCGGGTGAGCGCGCAATGGCATCGGGACAGGCTGGAGCGGGACGGATACCCCCGCGACGCCTCCGAACCGCCCCCCGCGTGGCGGCCCGGCGTCTCCAGCATGGCGGGGGCGAAGGAGAAATTCGGCGGCGGCTCCTGATCGCTCCGTTCCGGTTCGACGATGACGCGCAAGAGGAAGTCAAAATGACGCATCGGGTCGTAAGCGTGGACGAGCGCTTCAGGACGCAGCCCGCGCGCGCGGCGTTCATGGAGGAATACCTGCATGAGGGCTGCGAGTTCATCATGCCCGAATCGTTCGACGAGGACGCCCTGCTGAAAGAGGCGCGAAGCGCCAGCGCGCTCGTCACCGGCTTCGCCCCCATCACGCGAAAGCTCATGGAGGCGGGGCCGGACATCAAGGTCGTCGGCAAGGTGGGGACGGGCGTGGACAACATCGACCTGGCGGCCGCCACCGAGCTCGGCATCCCCGTCGCCAACGCGCCGGGCTGGATGCGCTGCGTCCCCGTGGCGGAGCATGCCCTCGCGCTCATGCTCATGCTGGCGCGCAGACCCTGGCTCTGGACGACGGGGGAGCGCAGGTTGCACGTTCAGCTCCAGAAGGCGACGCTCGGCGTCGTGGGTCTCGGCAATATCGGTCGGGCGCTCGCCCGGCGCGCCGCCGGCTTCGAGATGGAAATTCTCGCCCACACGCGCACGCGGGGAAAATTCAGGCCGGAAGGCTTCGAGGTGGAAGAGGTGGAGACGCTCGAAGAGCTCCTGCCGCGCGCCGATTTCGCGGCGCTCACCCTGCCCCTGACGCCCGAGAGCCGAGGGGTGATCGGCGTGAAAGAACTCGGGCTGATGAAAAAGACGGCGTTTCTCGTCAACGTCTCCCGCGGCTCCCACGTGGACGCCGACGCGCTCGTCGCGGCTCTCCGCGAGGGGAAAATCGCAGGCGCCGGACTCGACGTCACCGACCCGGAGCCCCTGCCGGGGGATCACCCCCTGCGCCGGCTCCCCAACGTCGTCCTCTCCCCGCACAACGCCGCCCAGACCGAGAGCGTCCAGCGCGAGAGCTACAGGCTTTTGTGCGACAACATCAAAAGAGCGGTGGAGGGCGGGAAGATCACCTCGCTCGCCAACCCCGGGATCTACGACTGAAGCGTCCCGCGCAGGAGGAGCCGTCATGGAGGATGCGCCCGTCCGGGGTCTTGAAGGCGTCGTCGCGGCCGATACGCGGCTATGCGATCTGGACGGCGTGAACGGCGCGCTGGCCTATTGCGGCTACGACGTGCCGGAAATGGTGCGGAAAAAGGCGCGCTTCGAGGAAATCGTCTATCTCCTGTGGCATCGCGAGCTGCCGAACCGCGAACAGCTCAGGGCGTTCGACGCGAAGCTCAAGGCGGAGCGCAGGCTCTCGCCCGAGCTGCTGCGCGCCTTGCGGCGAATTCTCCCCGGAGAACAGCGAACGGCGGCGCTGAGGGCGGGCGTCGGGGTGATGGGGCTTTTCGACCCCGAGGCGGAGGACGACGCGCCGGAGGCGAATTTCAGAAAGGCCCTCCGGCTCACCGCGAAACTGCCCGTCCTCATCGCCGCGCAGCACCGGCTGGCGGCGGGCCTCAAGCCCCTCGCCCCCCGCAGGGGACTCGGACACGCGGCGAATTTCCTCTACATGATCACCGGGGAGGCGCCCGACGGGGACGACGCCCGGGCGCTTGACGCCACCCTCGTCCTGTATGCGGAGCACGAGATCAACGCCTCCACCTTCGCGGCGCGCGTCGTCGCCTCCACGATGTCGGACATCTACTCCGCCGTCACCGCGGGCGTCGCCGCCCTGAAGGGCCCGCTGCACGGGGGCGCCGGCCTGGCGGTGATGGAGACGCTGCGGGAGATCGGCGAGGTCGAAAACGTGGAGCCCTTCGTCGAGGCGGCGCTCGCGCGAAAAAGGCTGTTCATGGGGTTCGGCCACCGCGTCTACGCGAAGAGCGGAGACCCCCGCGCGGGCGTCCTCGTCCAGCTGGCCGAGGAGGCGTGCCGCCGCCCCGGCCGCGAGAGCAAATGGTTCGACATGGCGAAGGCGCTCGACCGCGCGGTTCAGAGCCGGAAAGGGGTCATCCCCAACGTGGACTTCTACTCCGCCCCCCTCTGGCGGGGTCTGGGAATTCCCATGGAGCTCTTCGTTCCCGTCATCGCCATGTCGAGGGTCGCCGGCTGGACGGCCAACGTCCTGGAGCAGCAGGCCGACAACCGCCTCATCCGCCCCCGCGCCCGCTACGTCGGCGCCGCCAGGCGGCCCTACGGGACTCTCGCAAGCCGTGGCTGAACCGGGGGCGCGCAGCCTCGCGCAAAAGCTTCTCGACGCCCATCTCGTCTCGGGCGCGGCGGAATCGCCGGGGGCGGAAATCGGGATAAGAATCGACCAGGCGCTCCTCCAGGACGCCTCGGGCCCCATGGCGCTGCTTCAGTTCGAGGCCATGGGCTTCGAGAAAGTGCGGCAGAAAACGGCCGTCATGTACGCCGACCACCAGACCCTCCAGGTGCACAGCCTTCACACGGACGCGCACCGCTTCATGCTCGGCTTCTGCCGAAAGCGCGGCATCCATTTCTCGAAGCCCGGAAACGGCATCTGCCACAACGTTCACCTCGAGGAATTCTCGATTCCCGGCGAGAGCCTCCTCGGCACCGACTCTCACACGCCCCAGGGGGGCGCCGTGGGGATGCTGGCCATCGGCGCGGGCGGGATGGACGTGGCTACGGCCATGGCGACGGGCGCGACGATTCTCCCCCGCCCGCGCGTCGTCGCGGTGAGGCTCTCGGGCAAACTCGCGCCCTGGTCCACGGCGAAAGACCTGGGGCTGGAGCTTCTGCGGCGTCTGGGCATCCACGGCGGAATCGGCAAGTTTTTTGAATACGTCGGCGCGGGCGTCCGCTCGCTCTCGGTGCCGGAGCGCTTCACCATCGCGAGCATGGGCACCGAGCTGGGACTGACGGGGAGCGTCTTCCCCAGCGACGCGCAGACCCGGCTGTTCTACGAGCGCATCGGCCGCGCGGGCGACTGGTCCGCCCAGGAGGCGGACGCGAACGCCGCCTACGACGAGGAGATGGCGTTGGCTCTGGGCGACGTCGAGCCCCTCGTCGCCCTGCCCTCCAGCCCGGACGGCGTGGTTCCCGTCCGGGAGGCCGCCGGGACGCCCGTCCACCAAGTCGTCATCGGCAGCTGCACGAATGGATCGTTCACCGACATCGCCTCGTTCGCCCAGACGCTCAGGGGCCGGAAAGTGGCGCGCGACGTGGACGCCGTCGTCTTTCCGGGCAGCCGCCAGGCGTTCGAGGAACTCGCCCGGGAAGGCCATCTCGCCGACCTCCTCGCCGCCGGCGCGTGCGTCTCCGAGGCGACCTGCGGCGCGTGTCCCGGCTATGCCCACGTTCCGGCGCCGGGCATGAACTCCCTCCGCGCGTTCAACCGCAACTTCAGGGGCCGTTCGGGGCTGAACGAGGATTCCGTCTATCTCGCGAGTCCAGAGACGGCCGCCGTCGCCGCCCTCCACGGCGAGATACGGGACCCGAGGCGCGAGGGACGCCCGCCCGAGGCGCTGCTCCCCTATCGCCTCGCCTCCGACAGGACGGGCATCGTCCCGCCGGCGGAGGATCCGTCCGCCGTGCGGATTCCCAGAGGGCCGAACATCGCCCCCGTTCCGACGGGCGCGCCCCCGGGCGAATCCTGCGGCGGCGAGGTGCTCATCAAGCTCGGCGACGGCGTCTCCACCGACCACATCATTCCGGCGGGGGTCGAGGCCATCACCTATCGAACGAACATGCCCGCCCTCTCCGATTACGTCTTCAGGCGCGTGGATCCGTCCTTCGCCTCCCGCGCCAGAGAAGCGGACGGCGGCTTCATCGTCGCGGGAAAAACCTACGGACAGGGCTCCGCGCGCGAGCAGGCGGCCATCTGCCCGATGATCCTGGGGGTTCGCGCGGTTCTCGCCAGGAGTTTCGCCCGCATTCATCGGGCGAACCTCATCAACTGGGGCATCCCGCCCCTCGCGTTCCTGAACGAGGCGGACTACAGGGAGATCGCGCCCGGGCAAAGGCTCCTCATCGCCAACCTCCGGGATTCGCTCGCCGCAGGCGAGGTCGAAGTGAAGAACGAGGACACGGGCCGCGTTTTCCGCGCGGCGTGCGCGCTGACGGAGCGCGAGCGGCGCACCCTGCTGGCGGGCGGAGCGCTCGCCCTGGCGCGAATCGAAGGCGCCGCCCCGATCGAAGCGCGGGAGGGCGCATGACGTGAGGCAAAGGAAGTATCCGGCCGTATTCATGCGCGGAGGCACGAGCCGCGCCCTCTTCTTTCACGAGAAGGATTTGCCGAAAGCGCGCGCCGATCGGGACGCCGTCTTCCTGAAGGCGCTGGGCAGTCCCGACCCGAACGGCCGCCAGCTGGACGGGCTGGGGGGCGGCGTTTCCTCCCTGAGCAAGGTCGCCGTCGTCGCCCCCTCCTTGCGCGCGGACGCGGACGTCGACTTCACCTTCGCGCAGGTGGGCGTCCGGGAGAAAATCGTGGACTACGCGGGGACTTGCGGGAACATCTCGAGCGCGGTCGGCCCCTTCGCCGTGGACGAGGGGCTGGCCGCGCCGAGGGAGGAGAACGGCGACGCCGTCGTCCGCGTCCACAACACGAACACGGGGAAAATCTACCACGCCCGCTTTCCGGTGGAAGACGGCGCGGCCGCCGTGGACGGCTCCTGCGAGCTGCCCGGCGTTCCGGGTTCGGGCGCGCGCATCACGCTCGAATTCATGGACCCGGGAGGCGCCGTCACCGGGGAGCTTCTCCCTTCGGGGGGCGCGGTGGACGTTTTCAGGATCGAGGGGGTGGGCGACATGGAAGTGAGCATGGTGGACGCGACCAACCCGATGGCGTTCGTCCGGGCGAAGGACGTGGGACTCACGGGCGGAGAGGCGCCGGGCCTCATCGACGGCCGGGTCGGGCTGATGGTGAACCTCGAGCAGATTCGCGCCGAGGCCGCCGTGCGCATGGGCATGGCGGGAAGCAGGCGGGAAGCCTCGGAGAGCGTCCGGGCCGTGCCGAAGGTCGCCCTCGTCGCGCCGCCGGCGGAATACATGGACATCAAGGGCGAGGTCGTCCCGGCGGACGCCTGCGACCTCGTGAGCCGCGTCGTCTCGATGGGCAAAACCCACCGCGCCTACGCGCTGACGGGGGCGATGTGCCTCGCGGTCGCCGCGCGGATTCCCGGCACCCTGGTTCACGAGGCCGCCCGGGAGGCGGAGGGCGACATCCGCCTGGGACACCCCTCGGGCGTCCAGAGGGTGAACGCCGGGGTTTCCGGGACGCCGCGGGGATACAGGGCCGAGAAGGTCGTCGTCTATCGCACGGCGCGAAGGCTGATGGAGGGACTCGCGTGCGTGCCCGCGACCTGACGAGGCGGGCGCGGAGCGGCGAGCCTTTCGTTCACGCCTGCCTCCTCTCGCCCGTCACCAGCCAGACGCCCGCCGCCGTCAGCGCGGCGCCCGCCGCCAGACGCCAGCTCACCCGCTCGCCCAGATACAGGACGCTGCCCAGCACGCCGACGATCGGGTTCAGGAACAGGAACACCGACACCCTGGCGGGCGAATACTTGAGCAGAAGATAGCCCCAGTAGGCCAGAAGAAGCGCGCTCGACGCCACGCCCATATAGACGACCGCGAGAAGCTGCGCGCCCCCGAAGGACGCGATGCCGAAGCGGGGGTCGGGCCAGGAGAGAAGAAAATACGTCGGCGCGCCGATGAGCATGGCCCATCGGGAGATCGATACCACGTCCGAGTTCCAGAGACAGCGGCGGTAGTGAATCGCCTGCGCCGCCCAGAGAACGGCGGCGAGCAGGATGTAGCAGTCCGCCCAGAGCGCGCTGTCCGCGCCGAGGCGGTTCGAGAACACCGTGACGGTTCCTCCCATCGCCAGGGCGAAGCCCGCCGCCCGCACCGGGGTGACCCGCTCGCCCGCCAGAAACAGCGCGCCGAGCAGCATGACCCAAATCGGCTGCGAGTAGAGCAGCACCGAGGCGCGCGCGGCGGCCGTTCCGAACATTCCCTGATAGAGGAACCAGATGTAGACGTTGTGCAGCAGGCCGCTCAGGATGCGGTGCCCCTTCTCCTTCCAGGCGTCCTCGTGGGTCGCCCGGTCGGGCGCGCCGGCGAGGAGGCCGTAGATCGTGAGGGTGAGGATGGCCGCGCCGCAGCGCATCCAGATGAGGCCGAAGGGCGTAACGCCCTCGTAGGCGCCCTTGATGACGGGCTGGGCCATTCCCCACACGAGGGTGAGAAGGAGCGACCCGAACACCAGCTCGGGCCTCGCTCCCGTCTCGGCGGGCGGTCTCCGGGAGGCCGGGCGGCCGCTCAAGCGGGCTTCCCCGAAGGGCGGGGCCGCTCGCATATCTCGATGCGAACGTTATCGGGCCCCCTGATGAAGGCGATCATCCGGCCGCCCGAGCCCGTGGGCGCGGGCGCGCTCAGAACCTCCGCGCCCCGCTTCTCCAGGCGAGCGACCGCCGACGCGACGTCCTCCACGGCAACGCCCAGATGATCCAGCCCATGCGTCAGCGCGGGCGCGACGGCGTCCGGCGCGTCGCCCGGGCGGTATCCCCGGATGCGCAAATCCCCCTCCCCGAGCCTGAAAATCGCGTAGGGCGCGCCCTTGAAGTCCTCCTCCCAGGAGAGGAGCTCCAGCCCCAGAACGCGCTCGAAGAAATCGGCCATGGCGCGCGCGTCCCGCGTCAGGAAATGAACGTGGTCGTATCGGAACTCCATCATCCCCCCTCCGCGCTCTTCCGCTTCCCCGCGCCGGCTCCCGTCGGGCGAGAATCCCACAGGAAGCGCCACCCGGACAAACGAGCTTCCGCGCGCCCCGCAAAAGGGAACCCCCGCCAAACGCGGGCCGGACCCGCGCGCGGAGGAGGAGCCGGAACGCCGCCGCCCGCTTGATTCGCGCGGGGCGGTGAGGATAAATTAGGGGCGTCTGGCGAAAGCGGCGGGATCGATGAGGACTCCCCCTTGCGATCAAGGCGAGATGCGTTGTTCACCCTTCAATGAGAAAGGCGCCTCCATGGAAACCCAGGACTGGTACTCCGTCAACGAATTCGCCCCGGACAGCTACCAAATCACCGAGGGCGGCCGCTTCAACATGCTCCTCCTGGCGGGAGACGAAAAAGCGGTCGCCATCGACGGCGGCATCGGGGTCGGCGACCTGCG
Organism: bacterium; assembly: GCA_965242545.1. Taxonomy (GTDB): domain Bacteria; phylum UBA8248; class UBA8248; order UBA8248; family UBA8248; genus Bin107. The sequence goes on along the minus strand of OZ251456.1, from coordinate 985,189 downwards.
AAAACTCCACGAGAGCATCACGGACAAGCCCATCGACTTCATCCTCACCCACACCCATTGGGATCATCTGGGCGCGGCGTGGCGATGGGAGAGGGTGGGCGTTCACCCCATTGGCAGGAATCTGCTCGCCAACGATTTCTCGAAACTCGAAAAGGCCTTCGTGAACACCTGGAAGAGCAACGGAAACGCCTTTCCCGACTGGTTCGACGAGGACGCCTACGGCATCAGACCCGCCACGTTCGGCTGGACGCTCCAGGAGGGCGACGTCTTCGACCTCGGGAACAGGAAACTCCGCGTCTATGACACGCCCGGGCACTCGCCGTGCAGCATCTCGCTCTACGACGAGCGCGAGAAGATTCTCGTCTCGGGCGACCTGATCCGGTGCGAGGAATACCTGTTTCTGCAAGTGCCGACGGCGGTGCTCTCCGACTACGCGCCCTCGCTCCGCAAGATGGAGAAACTCGCCCGGGAGAACGAGGTGCGCTGGATCACGTCGGGACACACCCCTCCCTACCCGGACCCCTCCATCATCGGCGAGCTGGCGCAGAACGTGGAGGAACTCGAAGCGGGCGCGCACGACCCGCCCGCCAAGGTGGACGGCGGCGCGTGGGGCGAGGTGGACGAATACGTCTTCCCCCGCGTGAAGGTGTGGATTCAGGATCACGCGAGAAAGTAGCGGAGGGCGAATCCGAATGAGCGCCTCGAACATCATCTGGCGGCCGAACGAGGATTTTCTGACGAACAGCCACGTCGCCAGGCTGATGAAGAAACTCGGCATCGCCGACCATCGGGAGTTTCTGAAATGGTCGGTCGAGGACGTCCGCCGCTTCTGGGAAGTCGTCCTGGAGGACATGGGGCTTGATTGGTACAGGCCCTACGACGAGCTTCTCGACCTGAGCGGCGGCTTCCCCTGGGCAAAATGGTTCGTCGGCGGGGAGACGAACATCGTCCTGAACTGCATCGACCGCCACCTGGCGAGCGGACGGAAGGATCAGACCGCGCTCATCTGGGAGAGCGACGAGGGCGAGATTCGCGAATTCACCTACGCCGAACTCTCGGCGGAAGTCTCCCGCCTCGCCAACGCCATGCGCGAAACGGGGCTGAAGCCGGGCGACGTGGCGGGCGTGTTCCTCCCGATGGTGCCCGAGGCCGCCATCGTCATGTATGCGTGCTTCAAGACGGGGGTGGCGGTTCTGCCCGTCTTCTCGGGCTTCGGGCCCGAGGGGCTGGCCGAGCGGCTCATCCACGCCGAGGCGCGCATCCTCTTCACGGCGGACGGCGCCGTCCGCCGGGGCAAGAAGGTTCCTCTGAAGGGGACGGCGGACGCCGCCCTCGAGCGGGCCCCGACGGTGGAGAAGGTGGTGGTCGTCCGCCGTTCGGGCGACGAGACGCCCATGCGCGCGGGGCGGGACGTCGCCTGGGACGATTTCGTGGCGGGCCAGGCCGCGGAGGCCGAAACCGCGCGGCTTTCCGCCGACGCCGTGTCGATGATCATGTACACCTCGGGTACCACCGGCAAGCCCAAGGGAACCGTCTACACCCACGCCGGGCTGATGAGCGGCCCCGGGCGCGAGCTCAGATACTGCCTGGACATGCGCGAGGGCGACGCGATCTTCTGGGTCACGGACTTCGGCTGGGTCATGGCGCCCTACGAGCTCGTGGGCGCGCACTTCAGCGGGCATTCCTGCCTGCTCTACGAGAGCGTGCCGAACCACCCGACGCCCGACCGCCTCTGGCGCATCGTGGAGAAGCACCGGGTGAGCCACCTCGGGCTTTCGCCCACGGCGGTGCGCGTGCTGATCAGCGCGGGAGACGAATGGGTGGAGAAGCGCGACCTCTCCTCCCTGCGCGTGCTGGCCTCCACGGGCGAACCCTGGGATCCGGAATCCTACATGTGGTATTTCGAGAAAGTGGGCGGGGGGCGGTGTCCCGTTATGAACATCTCGGGCGGCACGGAAATCGGCGCCTGCCTGCTCCAGCCCCTGCCCGTCATGGAGCTCAGCCCCTGCACGCTGGGCGCCCCCGCCATGGGCACGGACGCCGACGTGTTCGGCGACGACGCCCGGCCGGTTCGGGGCGAGGTGGGCCACCTCGTGCTCAAGCAGCCCATCCCCTCGCTCACCCGCGGCTTCTGGAAGGAGCCGGAGCGCTACCTGGAGACCTATTTCTCCCGATGGGAGGGCGTCTGGTATCACGGCGACTGGGCCAAGGTGGACGAGAAGGGCCTCTGGTATCTCTACGGTCGCTCGGACGACACCATCAAGGTGTCGGGAAAGCGCGTGGGGCCCAACGAGATCGAATCCGAACTCATCAAGCACCCGGGCGTCGTCGAGGCCGCCGTCGTGGGAACGCCCCACCCGGTGAAGGGCGAGGGCCTCACCTGCTTCGTCGTCATGGGGGAATCCTTCGAGCCGAGCGACGCCCTGCGCGAGGAGCTGAAGGATCAGGCGGTGAAATACCTGGGCAAGAGCCTGCGCCCCGACGAGGTTCGATTCGTCAAGGCGCTGCCCAAGACCCGATCCGCCAAAATCGTCCGCAGCGCGATCAAGAAGGTCTATCTGGGCGAGCCGGTGGACCACATGGACCTCAACTCGCTCGAAAACCCGGCCCACCTCGACGCGATCCGGGAAGCGGTGTGAAGCATGGAATACGTCAAACTTGAAAGAATCTGGCTGAAAGATCGTTCAGTTCTGGATGAAAAATGGGTGCAAGATCGAATCGATGAAGATCCATCCATCCTCGGCTTGGGCAACGATCTCATCGTGAGGGGCAGAGAACGCAGGCAACCCAGGGCGGGCCGCCTGGATCTTTTACTTGAAGACAGGGATGGAGAGCGCCGGTACGAAGTCGAAATCCAGCTCGGCGCGACGGACGAATCGCACATCATCCGCGCCATCGAGTATTGGGACATCGAACGAAAGCGGGATCCGAACTACAAGCATTGCGCGGTTCTAGTCGCCGAGGACGTGACGAGCCGCTTTCTGAACGTCATTTCGCTCTTCAACGGCGAGATCCCCTTCATAGCGATTCAGTTTCAGGCGCTGAAAGTTGGGGAGGATTTCACGCTGGTTTTCACGACCGTGCTGGATGAATTGATACGGGGGGATGAAGAAGACGAAGACAACGAACAACCTCCCGCTGATCGAGCATACTGGGAACAGCGCGGCTCCAAAACCACCATGCAACTTGCGGATCGGCTCCTGGAAATGGTTCGCGGGTTTGATTCAGCCCTGATGCCAAACTACACCAAGTTTTATATTGGGCTCGTAAAGAACGCTCAACGGTCTGGTCGGATTCAGTTTGTCCCCCAGAAAAGCCGGCTCCTCCTCAGAACTTTTTTGGAGCAATCGCAGGAGATCGATGAAAAACTCGCACAAATCGAACTCGATTTCAGAAGATACATAAAAAAGGCCTACGAATTTTCCCTTGCCGAAGGCGATATCGAGAAGCACGGCGATATGCTGCAAGAACTCATGCGCCGGGCCTATGAGCGCAAGCCGTTGTAGCGCGCAAGGAAAAGCCATGAGCGCGAATGACGTCATCTGGCGGCCGGACGAGGATTTTCTGCAAAACTCGAACGTCGCGCGCTTCATGCGAAAGCACGGTCTGGCGGACTACGAGGCGCTCCTCGCCTTCTCCCGGGAGGACATCGGCCGCCTCTGGGAGGCGCTCGAAAAGGACATGGGCGTCTCCTGGTTCAGGCCCTACGACAGAATCCTCGACCGGTCGGGCGGCCTCCCCTGGACGAAGTGGTTTGTCGGGGGCGAGCTCAACGTCGTCCACAACTGCATCGACAGGCATCTGGAGGGTCCCGCGAGCGAGAGAACCGCCCTCGTCTGGGAGGGCGACGGCGGCGAAACGCGCCGCTTCACCTACGCGGAGATGAGCGCCCAGGTCTGCCGGCTGGCGAACGCCATGCGCGGGACGGGGATGCGGGCGGGAGACGCCGCGGGCATCTTCATGCCCATGCTTCCCGAGACGGTTTTCGCCATGTTCGCGTGCCTGAAAATCGGGGTGGTCGCGATTCCCATCTTCTCGGGCTTCGGCGCCGAGGCGGTCGCCGAGCGTCTCGCCCACGCCGAGGCGCGGCTCGTCTTCACCTCGAATGTCGGGATGCGGCGCGGAAAAGAGGTCGCCGTGAAGGCGCTGATGGACGAGGCGCTCGCCCTCGGGACGCGGGTGGAGAAGGCGGTCGTCTTCCGGAGAACCGGCGCGAGCGTCCCCATGCGGGAGGGGCGCGACGTATTCTGGGATGATTTCATCGCCGGACGGCCCGACGCCGCCGAAACCGCGCGCCTGCCCGCCGAGGCCCGCTCGCTCATCATCTACACCTCCGGCACGACGGGCAAGCCCAAGGGCACGGTTCACACCCACGCGGGCTGCATGATGAACGTGGCCAAGGAGATTCGCTACTGCCTCGATTTGCGGGATTCGGACGTCTTCTTCTGGGTGACCGACATCGGCTGGATGATGGGTCCCTGGGAGATGATAGGCGTCCAGTTCGCGGGCGGAACCTACCTCATCTACGAGGGGGCGCCCGACTGGCCGCGGCCCGACAGGCTGTGGAAGCTCCTGGAGGATCACGGGGTGAGCGTCTTCGGCGTCTCGCCCACCGCCGTGAGGCTCCTGATCAGCAAGGGCGACGAATGGGTGGAGAAGCGCGACCTCTCGAAGCTGCGGGTGCTGGGCTCCACCGGCGAGCCCTGGGACCCGGAATCCTACATGTGGTTCTTCAACAAAGTCGGGGGCGGACGCTGCCCCGTCATGAACATCTCGGGCGGCACCGAGCTCTGCGGCTGCCTGCTCCAGCCCTACCCCGTCGCTCCGCTCGCGCCCTGCTCGCTGGGCGGCCCCGCCCTGGGCTCCGACGCGGACGTGTTCAACGACGCGGGCGAATCCGTGCGGGGCGAAATCGGGCACCTCGTGTGCAGGCAGCCGACGCCCTCAATGACGAAGGGTTTTCTGAAAGACGACGCGCGCTACCTCGAGACGTATTTCTCCCGCTGGCCGGAGGTCTGGTATCACGGCGACTGGGCCATGGCGGACGAGGACGGGCAATGGTACCTCTACGGCCGCTCGGACGACACGATCAACGTGGCGGGCAAGCGCGTGGGGCCCGCCGAGGTCGAGGCGGCGCTCATCCGGCATCCCACCGTCGTCGAGGCCGCCGTCATCGGCGCGCCGCACCCCATCAAGGGGGAATGCCTGTGCTGCTTCGTGGTGCTGGGCGCGGACACGGAGCCCGCGGACGCGCTTCGGGAGGCGCTCAAGGAGGAGGCCGTGAAGTATCTGGGCAAAAGCCTGCGGCCCGACGAGGTGAAGTTCGTCCGGGCGCTGCCCAAGACGCGCTCGGCCAAAATCGTTCGCGGCGCCATCAGGAAAATCCATCTGGGCGAAGATCCGGAGGGCATCGACGCCTCCTCCATCGAAACGCCCGAGTTTCTCCACGCCATCAGGGAAGCGATATGAAATGGCCATCGTCGATTGCCCCGAATGCGGAGGCGACGTGAGCGCGGAGGCCGAATCCTGCCCGGGCTGCGGCTGCGTTCTGAACCCGAGGCCGACCTCGCTCGATCAGGGCTTCGATATCATCGGCCGCCTTCTCAAGGCTATCGCGCTCCTCTTCGTCCTGTTGCTTCTCGCGGTCTATTGCTCCCGCTAGGCGGGAAGCCCCCTCCCCGCGCGAGGCGCGAGACGCCCGTCGCTTGTTCGCGCCTCCCCGAGTCGCTAAGGTGGCTCATCGCTTCATGACGCTCGCGCGGGGAACGCCTTTGGAATACTCGGACCATCAGCTGTTCGCGGTGGGAATCGCCGCCTTTTGCGTGGGCTTCCTCAAAACCACCTTCAGCTCCGGCGTGGGCGTCTTTCTCGTCCCGGCCATGATCATGTTCTGGCCCACGCGCTTCATCATCGGAATCGTGGCCGTCGTCATGTGGGTGACGGACTTTTTCGCCGCGCCCATGTTCTGGAAGCAGTGGGAGGCGCGCTTTCTGCGCTTTCTCGTCCCGGGCTTCTACGTCGGCGTCGCTGTCGGCGTCTTCGCGCTGGTGCGCCTGCCGGACTACTGGCTCAGAAAGGGAATCGGCCTGACCTGCGTCTGCTTCGCCTGCCTGCTCGTCTGGCGGGAGCTCAAGGGGGAGATGAAGCCGCCTCCCGTCCACCCGGCGGTGGGGGTGGGCGTAGGCGTGGGGGGCGGAATCGTGAGCGCCATGTTCCACTCGGGCGGCCTGGTGCTGAGCCTCTTCTTCATCAGCCAGGGGCTTTCCAAGACGGCGGTGGTGGCGAGCATCATCATCACCTGGCTCTGGGTCAACCCCTTCAAGGTCGCCTCGCTCTGGGTCGGCGGCGTCGTGCAGACGCAGATGCTCGTCGCCGGCGTCCTGGCTTTCCCTCTCGCCTGGGCGGGAAGCTGGTGCGGACGCGAGACGCTCAGGAGAATTCCCCAGAAGGCGTTCACCCTCATCTTCCTTCTGCTCTCTCTCGTCACGGCGCTGCGCCTGCTTTCCGAGCCGCGCTAGCGATGCCCGACTTCTCCCTCGTCGAATGGGCCTTCGTGCTGGCGGCGGCCTTCTGCAGCGGCTTTCTGGTGCGCACGTTCGGGGCGGGCGTGGGCCTCACCATCACGCCCTTTCTCATCTTCGCGTTCTCGCCCTCCTTCTCGCTGGGACTCATCGCGCTGTTCAGCTGCTGGGCGGGTCTCGGGGCGGCGCCCGACTTCTGGGGAAAGTGGCGCCTGCGCTACGTGCTCCTCTTCGCCCCCGGCATCCTGCTCGGAATCGCCGGCGGCGTCTGGCTGCTCACCCGGCTTCCGGGGACGGGGCTGAAAATCCTCATCGGCGCCATCTGCCTCTGCCTCGCCTCCTGGCAGGCGATCGTCGAAATCAGGGGCCGCCCCTTCGAGATTCCTCCCCTGCCCGCCTGGCAGGGGGCGGGCTTCGGCGTCATGAGCGGGCTATGCTCCTCGCTCGCCAACAGCGGGGCGATCTTCCTCACCCCCATCCTCATCAGCCAGAAGCTGGAGAAGCGCGCCCTCGTAAGCACGATATGGATTCTCTATTCGGTGATGAACCCCATCAAGGTCGCCGCCTACTGGCGGGTCTCCGTCGTCACGATGGACACCTTCACGGCGAGTCTGCTCGGGCTTCCCGCCCTGTGGCTGGGACTGAAGGCGGGCGCCTGGGTTCAGGACAGACTGAGCGGACGAACCTTCAACCTGTGCGTGCTGAGCATCGCCCTGGGCGGATCGATTCGTCTTCTAATCGCGTAGCCCCCGGATTCCCGACGGCGAGAGGCCGGGGCTTCCCGGAAGGAGAGAGAAAATGAGCGAGACCCCGCAAGGCGGGACGGCGCAGGCGTCCCCGCAGGCCGCCGGGGCCGGCCCCGGCATCGTGGACGCCGACATCCACCACGTTCCCGCTTCTCTGGACGCCCTGCTGCCCTATCTGCCCGCCGCGTGGCGAGCCTACGTCGAGGAGACCGACTACGCCCGGCTGCCCAACGCTCCCTACCCCAAGACGGCGGGCGGCGGCGTCCGCCGGGACGCCATCCCCCCGGACGGCGGCCCGGCGGGTTCGAGCCTCGCCATGCTCCGGGAGCAGACGCTGGACCCCTACGGGGTGAGCGTCGGCGTCCTGAACGGGGCGTATTACAACGTCTCCTTCATGGGCATCCCCGAGTTCGGCGCCGCCCTCGCCCGCGCCCACAACGACTGGACGATAGAGCATTGGCTGGAGAAGGACGCTCGGCTGCGGGGTGCCATCACGGTGTCGCATCAGGATCCGCGCCACGCCGTGGAGGAGATAGAGCGCGTGGGCGAGCGGGCGGACATGTGCCAGGTTCTCTTTCCGGCGGGTTCGCACGCCCCTTACGGCCAGCGAAAATATCACCCCATCTACGCGGCGGCCGAGGAGCGCGGGCTGCCCGTCGGCATCCACTTCGGCGGCTCGGGCGCCGGAAACGCGCCGCCGCCCACGGCTTCGGGCTGGCCCACCTACTACATCGAATGGCACACGGCCATGAGCCAGTGCTTCATGACCCACGTCGTCAGCTTCATCTGCGAGGGGGTGTTCGAGCTGTTCCCGAAGCTCAGGGTCGTCCTGATCGAGGGCGGGCTCTCCTGGATTCCGGGGCTTCTGTGGCGCCTCGACAAGAATTACAGGGGGATGCGGGCGGAGGTGCCCTGGCTCAAAAAGCCGCCGAGCGAATACTTCTACGAGCATTTCCGCGTGACGAGCCAGCCCATGGAGGAGCCGGAGAAGGACGAGCACCTGCTCCGGATATTCGAGATGGTTCGCGCCGAGAAAATCCTCCTCTTCGCCACGGACTACCCCCACTGGGACTTCGACTCGCCCGTCCACGCCCTCCCCCGCCGGACGGACGAGAAGCTGCGCGCGCGCGTCATGCGCGAAAACGCGGTTGAGCTGTACGGGCTTGATCAAAAATAGCGGGGATGGGCGTTTTTTGACGGGGAGCGAGGGTGCGGCGTATATTGCGCGGTGATTCGCTCGAAGCGACCGGAACACCCGCTCGATTGAGAGCGAGTTTCGTCGCTTTCCGCTCATCATGGAGAACGGGTGATGATCAAGCATATCAATCTCAAAAACTTCAAGGCGTGGCGGGAGCTCGACATCACTCTCGGCCAGAGAATCACGGGGCTGTTCGGAACCAACAGCTCGGGCAAGAGCAGCCTGATCCAGTTCCTCCTCATGCTGAAAGAGACGAAAAACCATCCGGATCGAAACCTCGTCCTGGACTTCGGAGAATCCGGCAAGTTGATCAATTTGGGCAGCTTCGGCGACGTCATCCACGAACAAGACGAAGAACGAAAACTGGCGTGGCGTCTGGGTTGGGATGCCGGGGAAGAAGTGAGACTCCAAGACACTACCGAGAGCCGAAATAAAAATCTGGTTTCTTCCAAGGATCTTTCAACAGAGTCGGCTGTGGCAGTTCCGGAAGGCTCGAAATCTCTGAAAACCCTGTTCGTCAAATACGCAATCGGAGATATGACTTTCGGTATCGAACCGGAACACCATCAGAAAAAGAGTGGTTTTCTCCTTACCACAGACGGATCCGATTTCAGTTTTCTCCGAATCCAGGGGAGAGCTTGGCAACTGCCCGGTCCCATCAAAACGCATCTATTTCCCGATCAGGCGAAAACTTATTACCAGAATGCCGATTTACTAAGCGATCTGGAGGTAGCTTACGAAAAATTGATGAACAACATCTTCTATCTTGGTCCGCTCCGGGAACATCCGCATCGGCAATACAACTGGAGTGGCGGCAGCCCGCTCGACGTAGGCGTTCGAGGCGAACTCACCATGAACGCGATCCTCGCCGCGTCAGGAAACGGAAACGACTATCAGATGAAAAAACGGGGCAAACTGCGCCCTTTCCGAGAAGTAATCGCGATGAGGTTAAAGGAAATGGGCCTTGTCCATTCCTTCTCGGTCGTCGAAATCGCCGAGGGTTCCAACATCTATCAGGCCAAGGTATCTATGGACAGAGGAAGCCCGGAGGTTCTTTTGACGGACGTGGGCTTCGGCGTATCCCAGGTTCTCCCGGCCATCGTCCTGCTGAACTACGTCCCATACGGTTCTACGGTCATCTTCGAGCAACCGGAAATTCACCTGCATCCGAAAGTCCAAAGCGAACTGGCGGACGCCATCATCGCCATTGCCGAAACGCGGGATTTGCAGGTGATCGTCGAGAGCCACAGCGAGCACATCCTGCGTCGGCTTCAGCGGCGGGTGGCCGACGAAACCATCCCGGCGGACCTGGTGAAGCTCTATTTCGTATCACAGGAGGGCGGCGAGGCGCGCCTGTCGGATATCGGCCTGAGCGAATACGGCGAAATAAAGAACTGGCCGGAGCATTTCTTCGGCGATGAGATGACGGAAATATCGGCGACCAGAAAGGCGATCCTTAAACGCAGAATGGACGCCGGGCAATGACGGACAGGCTCGTCATTGATACCAACGTCCTGAAAGTGGCGAATGGAAAGAGTCCTCAAGCCGACCCCGAATGCGAACTTGCTTGTATCGAGATGCTGGAGGGAGCCAAGGGGAAACGGGGCGTTCTTATCGACGGCTCGGATCTCATCATGGGCGAGTACAAACGTCATTGCAGTTATGCGGGAGAGCCCGGCCTTGGGGACGCCTTTTTCAAATTCCTGCACGACAACGAGTATTCAGATCGCAACGTCATTCGCGTGCGGATTCAAAAAGCGCCGGACAAGGCGGGCGGATTCTCGAACCTTCCCCCGAACAATCTCCACAGGGACGACCGGAAATTTCTGGCCGTCGCCAAGGCCGGGAACGGGCGAATCGTCAACGCCATGGATTCGGACTGGTCCCAAGAAGCCAAGTTCGTCGCTTCCATCGGCGTCCGCGTGTGCGAGCTCTGCCCGCAATGTCTGAAACAAAACGCGACTGGAAAGAAACTGAACGGGGGAGCAAATCCATGACGGCAGCGCCGGAGCTCGGACGCATCGAAAAGATTGACCTCCGCGAGGTCTGGCGGAACGAGGCCGCTGACTTCACGCCCTGACTCGCGGATCATGTATCGGAACTCGGCGAAGCTTTGGGGGCTGGAACTCGAACTCCAAGCGCAGGAAGCCCCGGTCGGGCCCTTTTCTCCAGACTTGCTGGCCCGGAAACGGGAAGGAACCGCGCGGTGATCATCGAAAACCAGCTGGAGCCGCCCGACCACGACCACCTGGGCAAGCTGCTTACCTACGCGGGCGGCCAAGAGGCGGACGTCGTCGTCTGGATAGCGCGGGCGTTCCGCTTTCAGGCGCGTATTCGGCCCGATACTGGATGATCCGATTAGAAATGGCGCAAGGTGTGTAGAAACCTACCCGCGCGCGCTTCCGTTCAAAGGCGAGGATTCTTCCGAACCGACATCAAAGCGGCGTGAGGGCGGCGCCCGGCGTTCACGATATTCTTTCTCTCGCCCGCCAGCAGCGCGGCTCGTGGGGTTCGGGTATTTTCCCCACGCTCTCCAGGTAGGCTTCGGCGATTTTGGGGCCCATGAACACGAACGTCTCCCGGAATATCCTTTGCAGGGACGCCAGATCATCCGGCAGGGAGGCGAGGTAGCGGTTGAACGAGCCGTGCTTCTTCTCAATGGCGAGGAACCTCCTGGCGTTCTCAATGGTCGCTTCGATTTTCTTGCGGTTTCGCACGACGCCCGGATTTTTCAGGATGCGGGCGACGTCGCTTTCGGTGAAGCGGGCGACTTTCTCCGGCGAGAACCGCAGAAACTCCTCTCTGAACGCCTCGCGCTTGTGGAGGATGGTTCGCCAGGAGAGGCCCGCCTGAAAAACCTCCAGCGTCAGCTGCTCGAAATGCTTCCGGTTCTCGCGGACGGGAAAGCCCCATTCCTCATCGTGATATTTCTCCATGAGCGGGTCGCCCTCGGCCCACGCGCATCTTCCGGGGGCGGACAGGTTTTTTCGCGTCCTGGGCGTCAAGGCGGCCTCGAGTCAAAGGTTGTCGAGAATCTTCTTCGAGCGGCCCTTCTCCAGGATTTCCCCGAAGGAATCGCCCAGGTCGACGCCCATCTGCCGGGCGCGCTTTTGCGCCCAGAGACCGATGTTGCGATCGTCCTTGTAGAAGGACTCATCCTGCGGCTTCGAGGGATCGAACCCCTCGAGCCGCTGGGCTTCCGTTTGATGAGCGGAAAAGCGCGACATGACTTTTCTCAGCTTCCTTCTCCCGCAGGCGCGGCAGGCGAGTTTTCTCCTGTCCGAGGGCTTCATCACCAGATGGCCGGAAATGAAGCCGCACCCCCTGCATTCATACTCGTATATCGGCATCGGATGAATCCCTCGTTTCCATCTCGGCGCCCAGCGACGCCATGCGCTCGCAAAAATCGGGAAAGGTTACCGCCATCGCCTCGGCCGTGTCGACCGATATTCCCTTCGGGGCGGCGAGTCCGGCGACAGCGGCGGCCATGACGACGCGGTGATCGCCGAAGCCCCGAACGGCCCCGCCGCCGAGTCCGCCTCCCTGAATGACGAGGCCGTCCGCCAGTTCTCTCGCTTCGCCGCCCAGGGATTCGATGACTTTCCGCATGGCCGAGATTCGGTCGGTCTCCTTGATGCGGGCCTGGGGCGCGTTGAGGAGCCTGGTTTCCCCGTCCGCGAACCCCCCGAGAACGGCCATGACGGGCAGAAGATCGGGCGTGGCGTTCAGGTCGAATTCTCCGCCGCGCAACGCCTTCGCGCGTATTCGGACGCCTGCCTCCGTGACGAGAACCTCCGCGCCCATTTCCTCCACGAACCGGAGAATCTCCTTGTCCCCCTGCGAATCGGCCAGATCCAGGCCCTCGAGGATGACGTCTCCGCCCGGCAGCGCGCCCGCGGCGACCAGGAAAGCGGCGGAACTCCAATCGGCGGGGACGGCGACCTCGAATCCCGAAAGCGTCTGCCCCCCCGGGATGCTGAAGCGCCGATAGCCGTCGCGCTCGCACGTCAGCCCCAGCCGGTCGAGCCACCAGAGCGTCATATCGACGTAGGGACGTTCGTTGAGGTCAACCGGCTCGACGACGCTCGCTCCCTCGCCGAAGGGCGCGTTCAGCAGCAGGGACGAGGTGAACTGGCTGGTCGCGCCGTCCACCTTCGTCCGCCCGCCGCGCCATGGGCCGCTCACCGCGGCCGGGAGGAAGCCGTTGTTCGATTCCGCCGCCGCGCCCAGGTTGGAAAGCGCGTCAAGCAGCGGCCCCATCGGGCGCTTTCTGGTCTGGGAGTCGCCGTCGAAGCGGGCTTCGCCCTCGCGCATGAGCGCGGCCGTGCCGAGCGCCATCCGGCAGGTGGTTCCCGAGTTGCCCACGTCCAGCGTCCCGCGCGGCGCCCCGGGCCGCGCGCCGAAGCCCTTGACGCGCCAAACTCGCGCTTCCTTGCGGATTTCGGCGCCCAAACCTTCATAGACGCGGGCCGCCGAGAGGCCGTCCTCGGAGTCCAAAGGGTTGAATATCGCGCTTTCGCCGGCCGCGAGGGAAGCGAGGGCAACGGCGCGGACGGAATGGGATTTCGATCCGGGAACGCCGGTGACTCCCTTCGCCGCCGATGGCTTGACCGTCAATATCATCAGATCAGGCGTTTTGGACGGCGCTCTTCATCGCTCGCCGCTCAGATAGCGGCCCAGCATGTCGCGCGAGTGCTCATCCTCGTGGCATTCCAAGCAGAGATTCTCCCAGTTGCTTCCATCCGGCGGGTTGTTCCGATGGTCGCCGTCCCGGTGATGAACCGTGAGGACGTGCAGGCTGCCTTCATCGAAATCCCGGCCGCATTTGGCGCAGAACCAGCCGTGAATATCGAGCGACTTGCGCCGGTAGTCACGTGCGCTCCTGCCCACGCTCGCCGAGGATTTGAGGCGCGAGGCGATCTCCCTGGCGCTTTCGCCGGAACCGGCGGGGCGCGGCGGGGGCGCGCTTCCGCGTCCCGGGCGGCGTCTTTTCGCGCTGAATCTGGTTCTCGCCATCGGTTCGCCCTCCATCGTTCGGGTCTCATCCTAACAAATCGCGCTATAATGCGGAAGATGGGAGCGGTTCATTTGTTCCGCGTCCCGGCGGGCGGCGAAGCGGGCGCCGAGGTATCGGCGCCGAGAGGAGTCTGAATGCGAAGCGCTTGGGGGCGTTGGTGGAAATGGCTGATTTTCATGGCCGCGCTGTCTCCGCTGCTCGGCGTGGGCGGGCTGCACGGGATTCGCGCCGTGGAATCCTACGACCCCTTCTGCACGGCCTGCCATCTCCAGGATCATCAGGATTACCTCGACGACGGGACGCGCCCGAAGGCGCGAGCGCGGACGCTGGCCGGATGGCACAAGAGCGCGGGCGGCGTGAGGTGCATCTCCTGTCATGGAGAGGAGGGAATCGCGGGGATGGTGCGGACAACGATTCTGGCGGGCAAGGACCTCTACAAGTTCGTCATCGGCGATTTCGAGCAGCCTTCGCGCGTGTTTCATCCCATTCCCGACAAGGATTGCGGCAAGTGCCACGACGAGGCGCGCCTTCTGGAGCTGGCCGACGGCGCGTTTCACGCCATCGCGGATCACGCGGAACTGAAGGCGGACTGCGTGCAGTGCCACAACGGCCACCGGATGGGCGGCGCGCGCGAAAAGGGGTTTCTGGTGGCGACGACGGCGCAGCCCCGCTGCGACGCCTGTCACGACGAGCTGGAGCAGAAAGTGAACGTGGAGACCCTGGAGCCGTTTCCGCGGAAAAGGGAAATCGACGGCTGAGGGCGGACTGTTCGCGGGGATTCGCCCCCCCCGACCGCTTCCCGGAAGGGGGCGGCCTTGTTCGAGACAGAGGGAAGAATTGCGATTTTTCGTTTTGATTTTCTCCGTCACCTTTCTTTGGGGCTTGAGCTTTCCGGCGGCCAAGATAGGCCTGCGCGGGGTGGAGCCTTTTACGTTTCTCTGGCTCAGGGGGCTGATCTCGGCGGGAATCGTCTTTCTGGTCATGCTCCTGCGGAGGATGCCCGCTCTGCCCCCGCGCCCGGGCGGCGGGCGCGAAAACGCCGATTTCTGGATCAACGCCTGCCTGCACAACCTCATGTTTCTCACCTACTATCACGGCGTGAACCACACCACCGCCGGGCGCGCCTCCCTGTTCCTCTACGCCCAGCCGTTGATTCTCACGGGGCTCGCGGCGTGGATTCTGCCCCAGGAGAGGGTGGGGGTTCGCGCCGTCGCGGGCTTTGCGGCCGCGAGCCTCGGCATGACGCTCCTGTTCGGCGACAGGCTCTCCTCCTCCGGCGGCTCCACCTGGCTCGGGGACGTCATCGTCATCCTGGCGGCCGTCCTCTGGGCGGTTCAGTCGATTTTTCTGAAGATGAGGCTCAGGAGCTTCGACGCCTTCCGAATCACCGCCTGGACGCAGCTTCTGGCCGTTCCCCCCTTCTTTCTCATCGCCTCGCTTCGGGGGGAGCCCTGGCCCGACCTCGGGGACGCGAACGTGCTCGCGGGCGTGGGCTACAACGGTCTCATCGGCACGGGCCTCGCCATGATTCCCTGGCTGTGGCTGCTGAAGGACTACCCGGCGGGCCGCGTGAGCGCGTTCATGTTCCTCACCCCCGTTTTCGGCGTCTTTCTCGGCGCCCTGCTGCTCGCCGAGCCCCTGACGACTCTCATGCTCGGGGGCGCGATTCTGATTTCGGCGGGCATCTACCTCGTCAATTCCGAGTCCTGACGAACCGTCTGTTCGACAATGTATCAATGGGGAATTACATACTATCTTACCCAAGCATAAATAGGGTGGCGCGTCGTTTCTTTTTCCGCCTTACGCCATTCCGGGGTGATAAGCAAGGTTGGGCTATTCCTGGAAGAGTTGAACACGTCGGCGTATCTTGCTATTTTATGGACAAACATGGGGTAGCGGACTAGAAAGCTTGCAAGCCTCTCCTCAGTATCCAGTTCGAGTTATGGGAAGAAAATCCATGCCGTTCATACCAATACAGAAAATGATGGAGCGCGTTGAAAAGAACAAGGACTATGATTCTCAGTTGTTCCTAGAGCTTCTTTATGCAGGCGAATTCATAATAAAGACGACCGTTGCGGCTTTTGTCGCCTCCATTGAAGATGACCGGGACAATCATCGCTATAGATATTTGCATACTCTTGTGAGAGCGGACGGAATTGGCGAATGGGCCAAAACCATCTCCGAAATCTGGACCGGGACAGCTTCGCAACATCTTTCCTCTGAGCTCTTTGATGACCGTCGCGTTTTTACTGAACGGTTCGGGAGAGGTAGTTGGCAATACGAAGCAGTAGAAACTCTACAAGAGGTTTTGGCTGGCGTCTATCACGACGCTGAACCGATGGCAAAAGGAGGGAAGATCAGCCTTCGTACTTGGTTCACAAAGTTTGTTGAACTCCGTAACAAAACTCGAGGGCACGGGGCAACTACGCCTGCTACCTGCGCCAAACTCGTGCCGAAACTCCAAAAGTCGATAAAATTGTTAGTCGACAATCATCCTTTGTTTATTCGACCATGGGCCTATCTACATCAAAACCTTTCGGGAAAATATAGAGTCGTTTCTCTAGGAGGCGATGAGTCTCCCTTTGCTGTATTAAAAACATCTGCGGCTATACGTGGAGAGAACTACCCAAACGGTATTTATTTATGGATTGAAAAACCAAGACAGGTCGATCTCCTCCATAGTGATCCTGACGCGACAAACTTTTTTGTTCCAAATGGTGGGTTCAAGGGAACAACCTATGAATTGCACTCACCCATCACGGATGACCGCCAAAATGGAGATGCTAGTTCTTACCTTGAGCCGCCCTCGGCCAAACCGCCCAGTGAAACGCAAGGATTAGGAGAGCTTGATATCATTGGGAACGTATTTACTAACCTACCGACAGCCCCAAGCGGCTATGTGAGGCGTCCTCAACTTGAAGAGGAAGTAAGGGACAAATTCACTAATGATTTTCATCGGATTATCACACTTGTCGGCCGTGGTGGCATCGGTAAGACATCGCTGGCTCTGGCCGTTCTCCATGAAATTGCTAATGCTGATCGGTACAAGGTGATTATTTGGTTTAGCGCGAGAGACATCGACTTAACTGAAGCTGGGCCAAAGGTTGTTAAGCCTAGGATTCTAACCGAGAAGGATATTGCTGAAGAGTATAAAGATTTAGTCACTGAGCTTGGGACAGATTCCGGCAATGGGACTATGGCGGAACACATGCATCGTTCTCCTCACGGCCCCTCTCTCTTTATCTTTGATAATTTTGAAACGGTGCGCCATCCGGTCGATATTTATAAATGGATAGATACGAACATCAGATCGCCTAACAAGGCTGTTATTACAACTCGAACCCGCGATTTCAAAGCTGATTTCCCTATTGAAGTATCCGGCATGGAATACGAAGAAGCCAAAGAACTCATCCTGCAAACTGCCATAAAACTCAATGTACAAGACATAGTCGGCGGCAAGAGCGAGCAGATCATTGAGGAATCAAATGGGCATCCGTATGTGATCAAGATCTTCCTCGGCGAGATGGCGGATAAAAGAAAATTCAGTAAACCGAAGATGGTATTAGCCAGTAGAGACGACATATTAGACGCTTTGTTTGAGCGAACCTATGGCAATTTGTCCCCACTGGCGAAACGTATATTCCTTACTCTTAGCGGATGGCGATCTCTTGTGCCTCAGCTTGCGGTCGAGGCCGTGCTTCATTGGCGCAATTCTGCTGCAGATGTTGATCCGAGGGCGGCGGTTGATGAACTTGTCCGTATGTCTTTAATCGAGCGGACACTGGCACCAGACCAAACCGACTTTCTCGGTGTGCCAATCACGGCCGCTTTGTTTGGAGAGAAAAAACTCAGGGTTAGCCCAGATCGTTTGTTAATTCAAGATGATATTCGGTTTCTTCAGGATTTTAGCCCCACGGCGAGAACCAGCTTGAAAATCGGCAGTGACCCGCGAATTCGGTCGTTTTTCAAAAAAGTTGCAAATCGAATTAGTGGGGGAAGTATTTCTATAGAGAAGATACGGCCAATGCTGGAATTCATAGCCCAACAATACCCTCAGGCTTGGCTCTTGCTCGCCCAGCTTGAAGAAGAGACCAACAATGAACCGAAAGATGTGGCCGAATATGTTCAACATTTTCTTGAGCAGAAGCCGCCTAATGAAAAAGCTCACGAAGCTTGGATCCGCCTTGTTGAACTCTACCGCAGACTTGGAGGAGTTGACGGTGTCGTTGGAAGTTGTAGTGCTTTCCTGAGTGCTGCCGAGATTAAGGAGCCGGATCTTTCTGATATCAGCCGCATGGCAAACTATGTCAATAATGAAAAAGAAATCATCAGGCAGATGGATACACTTCAACGCAGTGCATTACTAAAACCGCTTGTAGAACTCATGGAGCCATATCAAGAAAGCGCTTCTGCGACTGATTTGTCGCGCCTTGCTTGGCTGTATCTTCACTCAGGAGAGGAAGAACATGCACTCCAGTTGGCGGAGCAAGGATTACAAAGGGAGAAGGACAACATACATTGTCAGCGTCTTTATGATAGATTGAATAGGGAATGTTAAGGGGACCCATCGGGTTGTTCAAGTGCTATATCCTTCCCCCTACCCCTCAAACCCATACAGTTCAACCGCGTTTTCACGTCCGCCCCCCGAACCTCACGGCGCGGGTTCGACGTCCGCGTAAACGGCGACGGGACGAGCGCCCGGCGGCGGAGCGCCGCCGTCTGCGCTGACGGCGGTCTCCCTCTCCACGACGCGCCCGGCTCTGGCGCGAATCGGCGCGGAGAACATCGGCCCGTCCAGGACGCAGGTGTGAAATTCTCCGTTCTCGCCCAGCGGGTCCGTCCCGGGCGGCAGATCGGCGATGAAGGCGCGGTCGAACGGTCTGCCCGCGAACCGGGCGGGGAGTTTCGCCGGATCGACGGCGGTCACGACAGCCTTCAGTCCGGAGTCGAGCATCTCCCCGGCGAGTTCGGCGGTGTCCCGCCCCCATATCGGGAACAGGGGCGCGAAGCCGGTTCCCCTCAAACTCTCCTCCCGGTAGCGCCGGATATCCTCCAGAAACAGGTCGCCGAAGGCGAGGCGCGACGCGCCGAGACGCTCCGGCAGCGCGCGGACGCGGGCGAGAAACCCCCGAATGGCGACCTCGTATTCGGCGTTCGGGCAGGGCCAGGGAATGGGGATTTCGTAGAGCGGAAGGCCGAGCCTCTCCGCCTGGGCTTCAAGCGCCCAGCGCGGCGTGGCCTGGATGGAGACGCGGTCGAAGGCGGTGGTGATGGTCGTGAAGACGCCCCGCACCTCCCAGGCGTCGGGCCGCCGCCGGAGCGCGTGGAGCGCCCACGCGGAGTCCTTGCCGGACGACCAGGAGACGAGAACGGGAACGGGCGGCACGGCGGCGACTTCACCCGCGAACCGGCGGGAGAACGCGAACTCCGGGGAGCATCCCGAATCCGCGCGACGGAGACGTCAAAACCGGATCACTCTCAAGTTCCCGCACCTCAGGCCCGTTCTCATCCCTACCTCTTCCCTTCCTTCAGCCTCTCCTCCACGCCCGGGAGGCGGCTCGCCGAGTCCGTCACCCGCTCCTTCACGGCGGCCGCGCCGTCCGAGGCGTCTCCGGCCTTCTCCTTCACGCGATCGAGGCTCTCCGGGACGTCCACCTGCGCCAGCCCCTTGATGCGCGCGCTCACCTCGCGCACGTAGGGCAGGATGGCGTCCGATTTTCCGCCCTCGGGCGCGTAGCCCGGCGCATACGCCTCCAGCCCCGCCAGGGCGAGGCCCACGACGAAGACGCCCTTGAGGCATCCGACGAGGCCGCCTCCCAGCTTCGAGGAGAGGCCGGGGCTGTCCGTCGCCAGAAAGCGCAGCGCCGCCCGGGAAACCGACGCGAGGACGATCCACGCCGCCGCGAAGACGGCCGGGCCGGCCGCCGAATCCAGCCAGCCGGCGCCGCCGAGCCAGCCGGAAGCGAGAAGCGCCGCCGAGTCGCCGTATCCCGCGGCGGCGAACGCCGCGATTCCGATGGCGGCGAGCGAGAAAATCTCCCGCAGGAAGCCGCGCAGCGAGCTGCGGATGACGAACACCGCGAGGACGATCGCGATGAGAAGGTCGGGAATGGAGAAGGATATCATGGGAAGTCGGGCCTGCCTTCGGGCGGGAACCGGCGCGCAGTTTTTACATATTAGCACGAATCGAGGCGCGTTCGCCACGCCCCGGAGATTAAATTTTCTCCTTCCACATGACCAGGGCGTCCTCCCGGTTGTCGGGATAATAGCGCGGACGCATGGCCGCCGCCGTGAATCCCCCCTTCTCATAGAGCGCGATGGCGGCCGCGTTGCCCGCGCGCACCTCGAGCGTGGCGCGAACGAGGCCCCTGTCCCTGGCCTCCTCCAGAACGCTCCCCAGCAGGAGCGCGCCGACGCCCTCCCGCCTGCGCCCGGGCGCGACCGCGAAGTTCGTGATGTGGCACTCGTCCGCGACCGCCCACCAGCAGGCGTATCCCAGAACGCCCGCGCGCGCGGGTTCGGGCGCGCCGGGGGGACGCTCCTCTTCCGCCGCGACCAGGAGGCGGGCGTTCTCGACCTCGCGCAGCTCCCTCATAAAACTCTCCCTGGACCACGGGAGCGGAAAGGAGCGCCGCTCGATGTCGAGCGCCGCGTCCACGTCCTCGACCCGCATGGGTCTGATTCTCATGCCCCGCCCCCTCCCGCGCGCACCCGAAGCCCCGCCGACTCTTTCACCCGGAGCCGTTCGGGACTATAATACGCCAAACGCGGACGCGCGTTCCCCGCTTCGGCCCGCGGCCATTTCCGCGGACGGCCGGGATGAAATTCGCGGCAGACCCTTTTTCGACGCGCCCGATACGGAGGACAATCATGGGAGCGACTCTGACCTATCTGGGACATTCCACTTTCGTCGGGCAATCGGGCGGAGGCAAGACCTTCTACATCGACCCCTGGCTCGAGGGAAACCCGCGCTGCCCGGAAGATCGGCAAAGCCCGCAAAAAGCCGACCTCATCGCCCTCACCCACGGCCACTTCGACCACGTGGCCGCCGTCATGGACGTCTACGCCCGGGGCGGATGCCCGGTCGCCGGCCCCTATGAGCTGGTGAACCTCATCGCCCAAAGCGAGGGCTTCGCCGAGGAGCACGCGGGCGCCATGGGCAAGGGGGGAACGGTGGACTTCGACGGAATCGGCGTCACCCTGACCCACGCCATGCACAGCTCGAGCTACAGCGAGCCCGGCGTCTACGCCGGAGAGCCCGCGGGCCTCGTCCTGACCTTCGAGGACGGCAGGAGGCTCTACCACGCGGGGGACACCGCCGTTTTCGGGGACATGAAGATCATCGGCGAGCTCTACGAGCCGGACTTGTGCCTTCTGCCCATCGGCAGCCGGTTCACGATGGACCCCCGGGAGGCGGCGCTGGCCGTCGAGCTTCTGGGCGCCGGGCGGGTGGTTCCGATCCATCACTCCACCTTCCCACCGCTCACGGGGACGCCGGAGCGGTTCCGGGAGGAGGTCGCCAGGCGCGGGCTGTCGGCCGAGGTCATCGTGATGGAGCCGGGCGAGTCCATCGAGGCGTAGCGGCGCGCGCGGCGCCGGAGCCCGAGGATGAACCCTCGTCTTTCCACGTTCAACGAAAGGAAGCGCGCATGAGCGAGGTCCCGGAAGTGAAAGCGCGAACCGAGGATCGCGACGGCATGAGAATCACCTGGCACCAGCCCATCGAGATGGACGACGGCCTCACGCTCCGCGCCGACGTGTTCCGGCCCGTCGAGGAGGGGAAATACCCCGTCATTCTGACCTACGGAATCTACGGCAAGGGGGTGGCCTACCAGGAGGGCTATCACCATCAATGGAACAGGATGGTGGCGGATTATCCCGAAATCCTGGAGATGTCCACCAACAAATACCAGAACTGGGAGGTGACGGACCCGGAATGCTGGATTCCGCACGGCTACGTCTGCGTGCGCGTGGACTCGCGCGGGGCGGGCTGGTCTCCCGGCTTCATGGAGCCGAACTCGCCGAGGGAAATCGACGATCTCTACGAGTGCATTGAATGGGCGGGCGTCCAGGAGTGGAGCAGCGGCAGGGTCGGGATGCTGGGCATCTCCTACTACGCCCGGAACCAGTGGCGGATCGCCGGCCGCAAGCCCCCGCATCTGACCGCCATCATCCCCTGGGAGGGCGGGAACGACACCTACCGCGATTCGGGCTACCACGGGGGCATCCTGAGCCAGTTCACCGAGCAGTGGTCGAAGATACAGGTGATGAACGTTCAATACGGCCGGGGGGAGAACGCGCGAAAGCACCCCGTGACGGGAGAGTCCACCGCCGGCCCGATAACGCTCTCGGAGGAGGAACTCGCCAAAAACCGCGTCAACGCCTTCGAGGAGCTCAAGAAGCACCCCTTCGACGATCAGTGGCACCGGGATCGCTCGGCTGACCTCTCGAAGGTCACGCTGCCGCTGCTGACCTGCGCCAACTGGGGCGGCCAGGGCATTCACCCGCGCGGAAACTTCAACGGCTACATCGAGTCGCCCTCCGAGCAGAAGTGGCTCGAGGCGCACGGCGACTCGCACTGGTCGCTCTTTTCGAGCGCCTACGGCCTCGACCTGCAGAAACGCTTTTTCGACCATTTCCTGAAGGGCGAGGACAACGGCTGGGAGAAAACCCCGCCCGTGATGCTCAACGTCCGCCATCCCGGGCCGAAATTCGTCCATCGCCACGAAAACGAATGGCCCCTGGCGCGCACGCGGTGGACGAAGTTCTATCTCGACCTGGAGAACGAGGCGCTCGTCCGGGAGCCCGCCGCGCGCGAGGCGCGCCTCGAATACGAGGGCATGGGCGACGGCGCGACCTTCTGGACGCCCCCGATGACGGAGGAGACGGAAATCACGGGCCCCATGGCGTCCAGGCTCTTCGTCTCCTCCTCCACCGAGGACGCCGACCTCTTCCTCATCGTCCGCGTGTTCGACCCCGAGGGCGGGGAGCTCACCTTCATGGGCTCCACCGACCCGCACACGCCGATCGCCAACGGCTGGCTGCGGGCGTCGCACCGCGCCCTGGATCCCGAAAAAAGCGCGCCCTACCGTCCCTGGCACCCCCACGACAAGGTCGAGCCGCTCACGCCCGGCGAGGTCTATGAGTGCGACGTGGAGATCGTCACCTCGTGCATCGTCGTCCCCGTCGGCTGGCGGGTGGCGCTCACCGTTCGCGGGAAGGACTACGAATACGCGGGCGAGGTCAGCGAGTTCGCCAAACAGTTCCACTACTCCACGAAAGGCACGGGCGGCATGACGCACAACGACCCGGACGACCGCCCGCCGGCGATTTTCGACAACAGGGTGACGCTCCACGCCGGCGGGGGGCGCGACCCCTATCTGCTCCTGCCCATTATTCCGCCGAAAGACGGGGAGTAGAAAAGAAGGAATTCGCGCGCGCCGCCGAAGATGGGAAACGCGAAGGAGAGCCGCGCCGCCCCAGGGGGGAGATTTGGACTATCGGGGCCCGTCCCGCACGGACGGGACGGACAAGACGGCCGCCTGGCCGCGCGACAATCAGCCGACGGCGCCGCGTCCGCCGTCCACCACGACGTGCCGGCCGGTGAGGTAGTCGGAAGCGGCGGAGCACAGGAAGAGCGCGGCGCCCGCCGCGTCCTCGGGCGAGCCCGCGCGCCCCGCCGGCGTCCGCGCGAACACCGCCTTCATCTTCTCCGGGTCCTCGAACAAACCCTCCGTCATCGGCGTGCGCGTGAGCTGCGGCCCCAGGGCGTTCACCTGAATGTCGTGCGGCGCCCATTCGAGCGCCAGGGCGCGCGTCAGGGAGACGACGGCGCCTTTCGTGGCGACGTAGGCGGACTGGTTCGGCGCCGCGCGCTCGGCCAGCATCGAGGCGAGGAAAAGAATCTTTCCGCCGCTCCCCTGCGCGATCATCGCCCGCGCCGCCTCCTGCGCGCAGAGAAACGCCCCGCGCACGTTGCACCCAAGGAGCGCGTCCAGGTCCCCGGGCGCGTGTTCGAGGGCGGGCTTCACGACGTTCATCGCCGCGCTGTGCGCGAGAACGTGAAGTCCCCCGTGAGCCGCCGCCACCTCCTTCACCAAGCCGGCGACCGACTCCGCGTCCGCCACGTCGCAAGGGTGAAAGCTCGCGCTCAGGCGCTCCGCCCCAAAGGCTTCAAGCGCCTCTTCGCCGCGCTCGGGGGATCGGCCCGCCAGCGCGACGCGCGCCCCCGCGCCCGCGAGCGCCCTGCCTATCGCCAGCCCGATGCCGGACGTTCCGCCCGTCACGAGCGCGACGCGGCCGTCCAACCTGAATTTCTCCATCATCGCCCCGCCCTCCGAAGCGCCTTCTCTCACAGGCGCGCCCTGAGATACTCCATCGTCCTGGTCGCCGCCGTCCGGAAATCGGGCTTCTGGGCGAGCTGCGCCGAGAGATAGCCCGCGTAGCCCACCTCCCGGAGCGCGGCGATGATCTCGTCGAACGGGATATGGCCCGACCCCGGGTAGGTGCGCATGTTGTCGGCGACGTGAAAATACTCGATTTTCTCCCCCGCCTCGCGGATGGCGCCCGCGAAGGAGGCGTCCTCGACGTTCATGTGAAAGCTGTCGATCAGAAGCCCCATCGCCTCGTGGCTCATCTCCTCCAGAAACGCCAGGCCCTCCCGCGTGGAGCGCACGAAGTTCGTGTTGAAGCGATGGTGCGGCTCGAACAGCATCCGGATGCCGCGCGCGGCCGCCCGGTCTGCGCCCGCCCGGAGCGCGTCCCGCATCCAGGCTTCGGACGCTGCCCTGCCCTCGCCCTCCAGGAGGCTCCCCCGGAAGCGGCCGATGTTCACCGGGCAGCCGAGCGCGCCCGCGAAGTCGATGTGGCCGAACAGCCGCTCCAGCGCCCGCGCGCGCGTCGCCTCGTCCGGGTGGCAGAGCTCGATTCCGTCCTGATAAGAGACGGGCGCCGTGCCGACGAGGGAGACTTCCAGCCCCGATTCCTCGAGCGTCCGGCGCAGCGCGTCCCCGTCGAAGGCGGCCGCGTCCCGAACCGCGAGCTCCACGCCGTCGAAGCCCAAATCCTTCAAAAACGCGAGATTTTCGCTGAACGCGCCGCGCACGGCGGGCATCAGGGGAGTCGTGACGTCGGGCGTCGCCACCACGTAGCCGATTTTCATTTCATCGCGCTCCTCTTCATCGCTTCCGTTTCGGGATTTCGCCATCGCTTGAACGAGGGGATACTATAGCCCCGGCGCCGGGCGAGGTGAAGCGGGAAACGCCCCGTTGCCCGAACGCCGGCGATTCGGTAGCCTTGGGCGTCACGCGAACCCCGGAGAGGATCGGCATGAGAGAAGACCAGAGGCTGCTTCACGGCGCCATCGACACCCACGTTCACGCCGCGCCCAGCCTGTTTCCGCGCGTCTGCGACCACGTTGAATGCGCGCGCGGAGCGGCCTCCGTGGGGATGCGGGGCGTGGTGTTCAAGATCCACCACGGCGACACGACGGGCCGCATCCCCATCGTCCGCGAGGTGGTGGGCGACGCGATCGAGGTCTACGGGGGCATCACCCTCAACAGCCCGGTGGGCGGGTTCAACCCCTTCGCGGTGGACGCCGCCGTCAGGATGGGGGCGAAGATGGTGTGGATGCCCACCATCAGCGCGCTGAACCATCTCGAAAAGCTGGGCGCGCCCCATTTTCCGGGCATGAAGCAGGTTCGGGGCGTGCGGCTCAAGGAAGAGGGGCTCACCATCTTCTCCGACGAGAAGCGCAAAAAAATACGTCCCGAGGTGAAGACCATCTGCAAGCTCATCGCCGAGGCGGACGTCTGCCTGAGCACGGGGCATCTGAGCGTGGAGGAG
The DNA here is from genome assembly GCA_965242545.1 of bacterium. Lineage (GTDB taxonomy): Bacteria > UBA8248 > UBA8248 > UBA8248 > UBA8248 > Bin107. The sequence goes on along the minus strand of OZ251456.1, from coordinate 959,863 downwards.
GTCCGCGCCCTCATTCCCCTCGCCAGGGAACAGGGTGTGAAGCGCGTCATCCTCCAGCACCCCGAGTACATCGTGGACGCATCCATCAAGGAGCAGATCGAGTTCGCCCGCATGGGCGCCTACGTCGAGCATCTGGCCATCTTCTGCTTCACCCACTGGGGCGCCTACCCGACGGACAGGAAGGCCCCGCCCATCTCCGTGAAGGAGCAGGCGAAAATGGTGAAGGCCGTGGGCCCCGCACGCACGATTCTCTCCACCGACCTGGGCCAGCTCCACAACGCGCCCCCCTGGGAGGGACTGCGGGTGTTCGTTCAGCTCATGCTGGAGAACGGCGTCAAGCCGCAGGAGATCGAAACGATGCTGCACAGGAACCCGGCCCGGGTTCTCGGCCTTCCGCTCAAGCCCAAAAAGCGGGCGGCGGCCGGCGCTCCGTCGGAAGGCTGAGGCGCGCCCAGGGTCCGCGTCTCAGAGCGAACGGGCCGCGTCCCGGACGAATCGGCCCAGATTTTCTCTTGTCTCATCCCCGAAACTCTCGAACATCCCGAGCGTGGCCCGCTTGCTGCCCTCCACCGCCGGCTGATCGAAGGGATCGACGCCGCGCAGCAGGCCGCCGTATACGGCCGCCCACTGCCAGAGCGCGATGAGGCGGCACACGTCGCCGACGCCGAGGGAGTCGAGCGTGAGAACCGCGTGGGGCGTTCCCCTGCGCCCGGCCTCCTGAACGACGCCCGCGTGCTCGAGCTTGAGAAATTCCGCGCAGGTCACCTCGCGGGCGGAGTCCTCCCCGGCGAGGCGCTCGTCCCCCTCGAAGCGATCCACGCACAGCGAGAGGCCCATCATGTTCCCGCGCCCGCCGAAATATCGCTGGTTCGTGTGGTGCTGGCTCTCGGGCGCCCCCGCCGCGAGAATCGTCTGGCCGCGCCCCTCCTTGCAATAGCTCTCGTGGACGAGCTGAACGATGAGCTCGCCCGCCCCCGAGAGCGCGTGGGCGTAAATCGGCATGAACACCTCCGCGTAGCCCAGGCTCTCCGCCCGCCACAGCGCCAGCGCCAGATATTTCGCCATGTTCCCGCGGAGGGGAGCGTCGGGCCGGAGCCTTCGGTGGGCGTCGGCGAAGGCTTTGTCGATCTCCCGGACGAGCGCCGCGTTCCCGTCCAGCATCGCGAGGGGCAGGAGCGCGCTGTTCTGCGCGGCGGTGAACCGCCCGCCCACCTCGTCGGGATGCGGAAACGCGGGCAGCCCCCGGGCGGCGACCATCGAGGCCAGCTTGCTCTCGCCCGGCGAGATCACCGCCACGGCCGGATACCCGCGCGCCAGCAGAAGCGCCGTCTCCTGAATCACGTTTTCCGTGTTCCCCGACTTGCTCACGGGAACCAGAAGCGTATTGCCGGGATGAAGCGCGCCGTCCGCGCGCAGGAGCTCGCCGAGCAGTCCGCTCACGTCCGTCCCGTCAAGCAGATGCAGTTTTTTGGCGAAGCCCCGCCCGGCCAGCGCGAGATGCAGCGCCCAGACGTTTCGTATCGACCCGCCGTTGCCGACGACGACGATATGCGCCTTCCCCTCCGCCGGCGCAAGCATGGCCTCCACGCCGTCAACGTCCGCGCGCTCGACGGCGAAACGGGGGACGGACTCCCCGCCCTGATACCGCGCTATCGCTTCCCCGCATTGCTCGGCGTCGTCCAGCAGATCCCTCTTCTCGCGCCAGAGGTCGTCTTTTCCCCGCTCCCCGAGCGGAGCTTCAAAACTCTCCGAATACAGATGCAGGCCCACGGCCCAAGCTCCCTGTGGTCTGGAATGGCGGAGAAGCCTCCATCGGCCCCTCTTCGAGATGGGCGGCGAAGCTGCGCAGGACGATGGGAATCATGCCGGAGCGCGGAAGATTCAGCCGTCCGAAAGCGAACGCCGCCGCCTCTTCGGGCGAAAGTTCTCCTCCGCTTCGGGCCAGAGCCTCCTGCGCCAGCCCGTCGATCTCCCGCAAATAGTCCGCCCCGCTTTCGAGATGGGCGGGAACCGCCTCATCGCGCGAAACCCTCCGGCTCATGGCGGAAAGCAACACCCTCGCCCCCTCGACAGTTTTCAGTTTCTCCAGGCTCCGCAGCGTGGCGGCCGCGCTCTCGTAGATGGGCAGCGCGCCCGGTTCGGGCAGGACGTCCCCGCAGATGAGAACGCCGTCCCCGGGAAGGAAGAAGGAGAGGCTTCCCGCCGAATGCCCGGGGGTGTGAATCACCCGGACGGCGACTCCGCCCGGGGATATTTCATCCCCCTCCGAAAGGACGCCCTTGACCCTCACGGGGCCGGAGACCGCCTCGCGCATTTTCCCCACCGGGCGGACGCGACCCTGGTGGTCGAGATCCTCTATCATCCTTCTTTCGGTCTCCGACGCCCAGAATTTCGGTCGCGCCCTTTCGGCTATCAGCCCGTTGCCGCCGATATGGTCGAAATGCGAATGGGTGTGAATCACGTGGGCGATTTCCTCCGGGCTACGCCCGATGGATTCGACGTAGGCGAATACGTCGGCGGCGGTGGAGGCGACGCCCGTGTCGATGAGGGCGAGCGTCTCGCCCTCGATAATATGGGAGGTCACGAACCTGGGAATCCGCTCGCCCGCCGGCGTCTCAATCTCGAATTCCAGCCAGAGGCAATGCGCGTGAGGCGTGATTCGCATGAGATCATCCGCTGCGCGGGGTGGAAATTTTCCCGATTGATGAACCCTCGAACGGCGCCGGGCGCCCTCCCGCGGCGCGCCCTCGCTCACGATGAATCTACCAAATCGCGGCGCCCGACGCGAAGCGGCTCCCGCTCCCGGCGGACGGGCGCGCTCCGAACGCTCTCGAACGCGAGATTTTCCGCTCGAAAGCGCCCCCTTTTCATCCCGAAATTCCTCGCGCAGAAGCTCGCGGGCGCGGCGCTCGTTTTTTGTGATATTTTTCTCGACATGAGCGTATTTTTTTCTTGTTCGCCGTCCTTCGCTTGCTGTATAAATCCGCCTTGCGGTTTCGCGGCGCGTCGGCCGAAAACCGCGGGAACGGGGCCGCCGGGCAGGAAGAAACATCTTTTCGTTGAGGGCAAGCCGATGAACACCACCACTCTGGGCTTCACGCTTCTTTCCGTCCTCTGTTTCGGGGTATGGGGGCTTTTCATGAAGCTGGGGCAGGAGCGCCTGGGCGCGATGCCCCACCTCATGGGAATGGGCGTGACCGCCGCCGTCGTCGTCGCCCTCGCCCTGATGAGCAGGCGGTTTCCCCTTCCGCCGATGAGGGCGGACGTCTGGCTGCCCGTCGTCGCCACGCTGGTCACCCTGCTGGGGATGCTCTTTCTGGTTATCGCCCTCTCGAAGTCGGGGGGGCAGATCGCGGGCGTGGTGGCGCTCTCGGCGCTCTACCCGGGCGTCACGGCGGTGATGGCGGCGATCTTCCTGGGCGAGGGCTTCTCGATCGCCAAAATGAGCGGACTGGCCTGCGCCGCCCTCGCCGCGTTTCTCTTCACGCGCTAGGCGCGCGCCGCCGGACGATGACGCCCAAGCGCGGACTCCGCATCGGGATCGACACCGGCGGCACGTTCACCGACGTCGTCGGCGTCCGCTCGGACACCGGCGAGGTGTTCACCACCAAGACGCCGACGACGCCGGAGGACTTCAGCGAGGGGCTGCTCCGGGGGATTCACAAAATTCTCGGAGAGACGAAAATTCGCCCCGCCCTCGTGAACGGGGTGTTTCACGGCACCACCGTGGCGACGAACGCCATTCTGGAGCGCCGCTTCGAGGACTTGGGGCTCATCGTCACGGAGGGGTTTCGCCACCTTCTGGAGATCGGCCGGGCGAACGACGCGAGCCGCGGGCATTACGCCGCTCCCCTGCTCCAGGCGCCCCGCGAGGCGCTCGTCCCTCCCGAGCGGATTCGGGAGGCGAGAGAGAGGGTCTCCGCCTCCGGCGAGGCGCTCGAACCCCTCCGGGAAGAAGACGCGCTCCGGCTCGCGCGGTGGTTCAGGGCGCGGGGCATCGGCTCCGTGGGGGTCTGCCTGCTCCACGCCTGCGCCAACCCGGCGCACGAGCGCATCCTCCTCGAAGCCTTCGAGCGGGAATATCCCGCGTGCTTCGTGAGCATATCGAGCGAGGTGATGCCCGAGCCCGGCGAATACGAGCGGGCCATCACCACGCTGCTCGACGCGCGCGTCAAGCCGACCGTCAAGTCCTACCTGGAGCGCAGCGACCGGAAAATCGAGGAGGCGCTGGGCGGCGCACCCTTCCTCGTGATGAAAAGCAACGGCGGCGTCTCCACGGCGAGGGAAATCGCCAAAAGGCCCATCGGCACCGTCCTCTCGGGGCCGGCGGCCGGGGCGCTCTCGGCGGCCTATCTGGGAAAGCTGTCGGGACACGGAGCGCTCCTCACCCTGGACGGCGGCGGCACCTCCACCGACATCGCCGTGGTCGAGGACGGCGAAGCCAGGCGCGCCACCCGCCACCGGCTCGACGAGTTTCACCTGCGAATGCCCATGATCGACGTGGTCACCATCGGCACGGGGGGCGGCTCCATCGCCTGGCGAAGCGCCGAGGGGAGACTCCGCGTCGGCCCCAGGAGCGCGGGCGCGGACCCGGGGCCCATCTGCTACGGAAAAGGGGGCGCGGAGCCCACGCTCACCGACGCGAACCTGCTTCTGGCGCGCAGCCCCCTCCATCTGGCGGGCGGCGAGGTGAAGCTCAACAAGGCGCTCGCCATGAAGGCCATGCGCGATCTGGCGCGCCGGTTCGACATGGACCCCTGCGAGATGGCGGCGGGCGTCGTCGAAATCGCCGCCTGGAACCAGGCCCACGCCGCGCGGCGGGCGACGGTGCAAAGGGGCATTTCTCCAAAAAATTTCGCGCTCATGGCCTTCGGCGGCTCCGGCCCGCTGACGGCCGGCCTCGTGGCCGAACTCCTAGGCGTCGAGACCGTCATCGTGCCGCCCTTCGCGGGCATGACGAGCGCCTTCGGGCTGGAGGTCGTCGATCTGGTGAACGATCACGCGGCGGCCCATCATCAATCGGAGGAGAACCTTCGCCCCGAAGCCCTTGCCGACGCCTATGAGGAACTGGAGGCGCGGGCCGCCGAGGGGCTCGACCGCGAGGGGGTTCCCGAACGCCTGCGGGTGATGAGGCGCTCGGTCGAGATGCGGTACCGGGGAGAGGCCGCCGAGATCGAGGTGGACGCGCCCGGAGGCTACCTCACCCCGCCGGCGCTGGCGGAGATGATTGAACGCTTCCACCTGCTCTATCAGCGCCGCTGGGGCCGCGGCCGCAAGGGAAGCCGGCCGGTCGAAATCACGCGCCTGCGCGTCGCGGGCGTCGGCCTGACGGAGCCGCCGAACCTGCCTCTCATTCCCGCCGGCGACGACAGCCCCGAGGAAGCCTACAAGGGCGCGCGCCTGGTCTGGTTCCGGGAGATGGGCGGGTTCCACGACACGCCCGTCTATTACCGGGAGAGGCTGCTGGAGGGAAACCGCATTTCGGGGCCCGCCATCGTGGAGAGCTTCGGCAGCACCACGGCGATATTCCCCCGGCAGGAGGCGCGGGTGGACAGATACGGCAATCTGGTGATGCGCTTCCGCTCGGAAGTCCCGGAGCGCGCCGAGCGCGCGGGCAGGCCCACGGGGGCGCACGGCGTGGGAGCGGCATGGGAATGAACGCGAACCCCGTCGTGAGCGAAATCCTCTCCGGCGCGCTGCGCGCCATCGAGGAGGAAGTCGAGGAGCTTCTCGCCCGCGTCTGGCGCAGCCCCTCGCTTCGGGACGCGGGCGACTTCTCCGTCTGTCTCTTCGACCGCTTCGGCCGCGCGCTCACCGGGCGCGCGCTCGCCTCCGGGCCCGCGCCCGTCCTCCGCGCGCATTCCGAACTCGCCAAGGGCGACGTCTTCCTCCACAACGACCCCTACGCGCCGCCGGCGGGCCTCGGGGAAGCCGCCGAGCTGTGCCTCACCCGTCCCCTGTTCGCCGAGGGCGCGCTCATCGCCTTCCTGCAGATCAGGGGACGCCACGAGGACGTGGGCGGCGCGCTGCCCGGCGGGGCGAGCGTCGGCTCGCGCGAGAGCTACCACGAGGGCCTCCTCGTTCCGCCTGTGCGGATCGCGCGCGGCGAGGAAGTCGTCCCGGACGTCAAGACCCTGCTTCTCAGAAACAGCCGGCAGGCCCGCCACCTGGGCGACGACGTCGACGCGCAGCTGGGCGCGCTCCGGGTCGGCGCGGCGCGCCTCGATGATTTGACGCGGCGATACGGGGCGGAGAACCTCTCGGCCTGCTTCGCCGATCTGCTCAGGGAATGCGAGCTCGCCTTCCGCGAGCGCCTCATCCCCCGGATTCCCGAAAAAAGCTGGACGGCGCGCTCGGCGGTGGAGTCGGACGGCCTGGGCGACGGCCCCCACGCGCTCGAACTCACGCTCGCGCGGCGCGGGGACGCCCTCCGCGTCGCGCTGGACGCCGCCCCCCAGGCGCGGGGGCCGATAAACTGCCCCCTGGAGGGAGAGGGCGCGCAGTGCCTCCTTCGCCTGCTCGCGCCGATGCTGCTTCACCTTGAGGAAAACGCGGACGACCTTCCCCTGAACGACGGCGCCCTGCGCGCGTTCGAGGTTCGGCTGCCCGGGCCGGGAACGATGCTGACCCCCCGCTTCCCCGCCCCGACGGGGCTGAGGGCGCTCACCCTGGGGAAGCTGCTTTCGGCGTTCGGCGAAGCGCTCTTCGAGGCGTCGGACGGACGAACGCCCGCCGGCTTCGACAGCCTGAGAACGCTCAGCTTCTGGGGGCGCGACGAAAAGGGCGGCTCCCACCTCCTCCGCGAGGCGCTGGGCGCGGGCGCGGGCGCCCGCATGGAGAGCGACGGAGCGTCGGCGGTTCCCCCCGTCGGCGCCGCCGGCGGCATGTCCGTCGAGGTGATGGAGGCGCGCTATCCGGCGCGGGTCGAAGCGATGGGGCTGGTTCGGGATTCCGGCGGCGCGGGCAGGCGCCGGGGCGGCCTGGGCGTCTACAGGGAATACCGCCTGCTCATGGACGGGGAGGCGGCGAGCGCCGCGGACGGCGCGGAGGCGGGCCCCTCGGGGCGGGCCGGCGCGTCGGCCGGAAAGCCTTATCAGCTCGAGCGCCGCGCCGGAAGAAAGCGCGCAGCGCTCCCCGCGGTCGGCGCCTCCGCTCCGTTTTCGAGCGGGGACGCCATTCGGGTCTCGACCCCCGGCGGCGGCGGATGGGGCGACCCCAAAGAGCGCGACCCGCAAGAGACGCGCGCCGACGTTCTGCGCGGCTTCGTCTCCAGGGAGGCGGCGGAATCGCTCTACGGCGTGGTTCTGGGGCGCGCGCCGGACTTCAAACTCGACGAGAACGAGACCGAAAAGCGCAGGCGAAGGGAGTAGCGGCGCCTCCGGGCGCGTCCGACGCGACGACGGGCGGAGAGAAACCCGCGCGCTCTTGGAGCGGCGCGCCGCATCGGGTAGAATCCGCGACCCGGAGGATTGGCCGCGCCCGCGACATCCGGATCGAGAGAACCCGTTTTTCCGTTCGCTGGACTCTTCAGGGGGAGAAGGAGGCTTCAAGGCATGGCGATAAAAGTCGGCATCAACGGTTTTGGGAGGATTGGACGAAACCTTTTTCGCGCGGGCCTTGAGGACCCGGAGCTCGAATTCGTCGCCGTCAACGATCTGACGGACCCGAAGACCCTCGCCCACCTGCTGAAATTCGACTCCGTGCACGGCCGCTTCCGGGGAGAAGTGGAAGCCGGCGACGCGGAGATACGGGTGAACGGAAAAGCCATCCGGGTGCTCTCCGAGCGCGACCCGGCGAACCTCCCCTGGGGAGACATGGGCGTGGAGGCGGCCGTCGAGAGCACCGGCATTTTCACTAGGCGGCCGGACGCGGAAAAGCACCTGAAGGCGGGCGCGCGAAAGGTCATCATATCCGCGCCGGCGACGGATGAGGACATCACCATCGTCCTGGGCGTGAACGACGACCAATACGACCCCGCCTCCCACCACGTCATCTCGAACGCGAGCTGCACCACGAACTGCCTGGCGCCCGTCGCCAAGGTGCTGCACGAGACATTCGGGGTCCGGCACGGGCTGATGACCACGACGCACGCCTACACGAACGACCAGAAGATACTCGACCTCCCCCATTCGGATCTGCGGCGCGCCCGCGCCGCGGCGGTGAGCATGATTCCCACCTCCACGGGCGCGGCGAAAGCCGTGGGGCTGGTTCTTCCCGAACTCAACGGCCGGCTGGACGGCATGGCGATCCGCGTGCCCACGCAGGACGTCTCCGTGGTCGATCTGGTGGCCGAAGTGGAGCGGGAGACGACGGCCGAGGAGGTGAACGGCGCCCTGAAGGAGGCCGCGAGCGGCGCGCTGAAGGGGATACTCGACTACACGGAGGAGCCGCTGGTGTCGATCGATTACCTCGGAAACCCGGCGTCCTCCACCGTGGACGGCCTCTCGACGAAAGTGCTGGACAAGGCGATGGTCAAGGTCATCTCCTGGTATGACAACGAATGGGGATTCTCCTGCCGCATGGTGGACCTCATCAAAAAAGTGGGAGCCGCGCTCCGGGGCGCCTGAAAAATCATGGGAACGATAACGAGCGCCATTGAAAACGGCGAGCCGAAACTCGGCGTGGAGGACGTTGACGTCGAGGGCAAGCGGGTGTTTCTGCGCGTCGATTTCAACGTGCCCCTCGACGATCAGGGGCACATCACCGACGACGCCCGCATCCGGGCGGCGCTGCCCACCATCAATTATCTTCTTGACGAGGGCGCGCGGGTCGTCATCGGCTCCCACCTCGGCCGGCCCAAGGGAAAGTTCGACGCGAAAAGCTCCCTCGCCCCGGTCGGCAAGCGCCTGGCGCGCCTGCTGGACAAGGAGTGCCCCCTGGCGCCCGATCCCGCCGGGGAGGAGGCCGGAAGCATGGCGGAGGCGATGAAGCCGGGCGAGGTTCTCCTGCTGGAGAATCTCAGGTTTCACCCGGGCGAAGAGAAGAACGACGAGAAATTCGCCCGGAAGCTCGCCTCTCTCGCCGACCTCTACATCGACGACGCGTTCGGCAACGCCCACCGCCCCCACGCCTCGATGTCGGCGATCACGAAATTTCTCAGCCCCGCCGTCGCGGGCTTCCTGATGATCAAGGAAGTGAGCTACCTCAGCGGCGCGGTGAACAACCCGATGCGCCCCGTGGTGGCGATTCTCGGCGGAGCGAAGGCGAGCGCCAAAATCGGCATCATCGAGCAAATCCTGCCGAAGATGGACAAGATCATCCTCGGCGGCGGGATGGCGGGCACCTTCCATCGCGCGCTGGGCTTCGAGATGGGCAACAGCCTCGTCGAGGAGCACATGATGGACACGGCGCGCTCCATCATGAACAAGGCGCAGGAGCTGGCGGTGAAGTTCTACCTCCCGAGCGACTACGTGGTGGCGGACAAGTTCGAGGCCTCGGCCGAAACCAAGGTGGTGCCCGCGCAGGAGGTGCCCGAGGACTGGTACGCCCTGGACATCGGGCCCGCGAGCACCACCCTGTTCGGCGAAGCGCTCCAGGACGCGAAAACCATCATCTGGAACGGTCCGATGGGCGTGTTCGAGGTGGACGCCTTCTCGCGCGGGACGTACGCCATGGTGAATCACGTGGCGAACTCCTACGCCCTGACCATCGTGGGCGGCGGCGACACCGACGTGGCCGTCCACGCGGCGGGAGAATCGCGCCGCATTTCATACATCAGCACGGGCGGCGGCGCCTTCCTGGAGCTGCTCGAGGGCAAGGAGCTGCCCGGACTGGCGTGTCTGACGGAAAAGCGCTGATCCTCCCGGACAAGGAATTTTCGATGCGGCGCAAACTGGTGGTCGGCAACTGGAAGATGAACAAGACGATCCGGGAGGCGCGGACGCTGGCGCGCGAGACGGCCGAGGGCGCCGCGCGGGAGAGCCCGCTCGGGGCGGACGTTCTGCTGGCCCCTCCGCATCCCTCGCTTCACGCGGTGGCCGAGGCGGTGGCCGGGAGCGGAGTCGGCGTGGCCGGGCAGAACTGCTCCCCGCACCCCGAGGGCGCCTGCACCGGCGAGGTGAGCGTCTCGATGCTCAGGGACGCGGGCGCGACCCACGTCATCCTGGGCCACAGCGAAAGACGCGAGATGATGGGAGAGGGCGACGCCCTCATCGCCCGAAAGGCGGCGGCGGCGAGCGCGGGCGGCCTCGTCCCGATTCTCTGCCTCGGGGAGCCGCTTCCCACGAGGCGGGCCGGCGCGGCGCTCGCGCGCATCGCCCACCAGGTGGAGCATTCGATTGAGGGGGCGTTCCCCTCCCCTCCCGCCGGCGGCCTCGTCGTCGCGTATGAACCCGTATGGGCCATCGGAACGGGCGTCACGGCCGCGCCCGAACGGGCCCAGGAGGCGCACGCCTTCATCCGGGAGCGGCTCGGCGGAGTCTACGGCTTGGAATGGGCGCGGGAAACACGTATCCTTTACGGAGGCAGCGTGAAGCCGGACAACGCCGGCGACCTGTTCGCGCAGCCCGATATCGACGGCGGCCTCATCGGCGGGGCGAGCCTGAACAGCGGGGATTTTCTGAAAATCATCGGCGCCGCGGCAGCGGCTTCCGCATCGACGCGAAGAGAGTGAGAACATGACGATCGTCCTGACGATTCTGCACGTGGCCGTCGCCCTGTGTCTGGTGCTGTCCGTCCTTCTCCAGGCGGGAAAGGGCGGAGGCATGGGCGCCGCCTTCGGAGGCTCCAGCGACACGATGTTCGGCGCGCGGGGGCCGGTGAGCTTCCTGAGCAAGCTCACGACCGCCGCCGCCGTCCTCTTCATGGCGACCTCGCTCCTGCTCACCTACATCGGCTCCAGAAGCGCGAACCAGGGCGCCTCGATAGTGCCTTCCACGCCCGTGAGGAGCGCTCCGGCGCAGCCTCCCGCGCCGTCCCCGAAGCCGGCCGACTCCGCGAAAAAATAAGCCGAGGGGCCCGAGGATGCTGATCAAGCGCCTTCTGCTGCTGCTCCCCCTGCTGATTGCGGCCATCCTGCTTCAGTCCTACTTCTGGGTTCCGACGTTCTCCGATCAGACCAGAGGCGGCGAGGGACGCCTTCGCCGGTTCATCACCGGCTCCATCGGCGACGCGCAAATCCTCAACCCCATCCTCCACGCCGACACGGCGAGCGGCGAGATTGTCGATAAGGTGTTCGAGGGCCTCATCGACCGGGATCGCGATCTGTCCTATCGGGGGCGTCTGGCCGTCTCCTGGACAATCTACGAGGAGGCGTTTTTCGTCCCTCACCCCGACGGCGGGGGCGCGAAGGCGCTGGCCGCGCGCCTCGCGCGGGCGCGGGACGCCGACGAGGCCGCGTGGCTGAAGAACGTCGAAAAAATCGAAACGCTGCCCCCCTCCGAGGAAAAGGCGCTCATCCGCGCTCCGCCGCCCGAGGGCAAAAGAGGGCCCGCGCGCATGTCCGTCCGCATCGCCTACCCCGGGCGCGTGAAACTGACGCTCAAGAACGTGGATCAGGATCTGTTCGCCCGCCTCCGGAAACTGCTGGGCGAGGAGGGAATCGCCGCCGACCCCGGCCCCTACCTCAAGACCCCGCTGCCGGAGCGGGCGCGCCCCATGGCCCTCCGGCGCGTCCGGCTCACCGAGCACAACCCCGTCATCGTCTTCAAACTCAGGCGCGGCGTCCGCTTCCACGACGGCCACGAGTTCGACTCGGGCGACGTGCGCTTCACCTACGAAGCCATCATGGACCCCAGAAACCTCTCCCCCCGGGCGCCGGACTTCGAGCCCGTCAAGCGCGTGGAGACGCCCGACAGGTTCACCGTGAAGCTCACCTACAAGCGCCTTTATTCCCCCGCCTTCGGCACGTGGGGCATGGGAATGCTGCCCGAGCACCTGCTGAACCGGGAGAGGCTCGCCGAGGAGGCGAGGCGCGCGGGCAAGTCCATCGAAAAATTCGGCCTGCGCGACAGCGCGTTCAACCGAAGACCCGTCGGCAGCGGCCCGTTCATCTTCAAGGAATGGCGCTCGGATGAGCTCATCCGGCTCGCGCGCAACGAGGACTACTGGGAGGGGGCACCCGAATACGAGGAATACGTCTACAGAATCCTGCCCGACCCCCTCACCCAGGAGATCACGTTCTACGCCGGCACGGTGGATCGCTACGGGGCGGGCTCCCACCAGGTCGAGCGGCTCAGGAAAGACCCGAGGTTCCAGGTGTTCTCGGGACTGGGCTTCGGGTTCACCTACATCGGCTACAACATGCGCCGCTGGCCGTTTCAGGACGCGCGCGTGCGCCGGGCGCTCGGCATGGCCGTGAACGCGAGGCAGATTCAGCGCTACGTGCTGAACGGCGAGGCGGAGGACATCACCGGCCCGTTCGTAAAGCAGAGCAGGCACTACGACCACGACATCAAGCCCCTGCCCTACGACCCCAGGGGGGCGGCGCGCCTGCTTCACGAGGCGGGATTCCGGAGAAAAAACGGCGTCCTCGAGAAGGACGGCAAACCCCTCGCCTTCAGCCTGATGACGAACCACGGCAACGAGATCAGGCGCGCCGTCGGCGCCGTCGCGCAGGACGCCTGGCGGAAAATCGGCGTCAAAATCACCTTCTCGCAGGTCGAGTGGGCCGTCTTCATCAAAAAGCACATCAACCAGCTCGACTTCGACGCGGTCATCCTCGGCTGGAGCCTCGGCCTCGACCCGGACCTCTACCAGATATGGCACTCGAGCCAAACGGGCAAGGGCCGGCTCAACTTCGTGGGCTACAAGAACCCGAAAGCGGACGACCTCATCATCAAGATTCGCCAGGAATACGACCTGCCGACCCAGGTTCGCTACGCGCGCGCCCTGCATCGCATCATCGCGGCGGATCAGCCCTACACGTTTTTATACGTCGGCAAATGGACGGCGCTGCTCGACCGGAAAATCGCCATCGCCGGGCGTCTGAAGAGCGGACAAGTCCGGCCGCGCAGAATCCGCCCCACCGTCACGGGAAGCTACGCCTTCGACTTCAACCGGTGGCTGAAATTCCCTGAAGCCCCCCGATTCGAGAGCCGGAATTGATCGCCTACGTCGTCCGAACGACGCTGTTCAAGCTCGTGACGCTCTTCGTCATCTCTATCGTGAGCTTCCTGATCATCCACCTCGCGCCCGGGGAGCCGAGCCAGATCGACCCCCTCAACCCCCGCTTCACCAAGGAAGACCTCGCCCGCTACCGCGCCGCCTTCGACCTGGACAAGCCGCTTCCCGTGCAATACTGGCGCTTCTACAAGAAATTCTTCACCGGCGAACTCACGAGCCTCAAGGACAACCAGCCCGTTTTCGGAAAGATATGGCGGCGATTTCTCATCAGTCTGCCCCTGTTCATCGTGGGCGTCCTCATCACCTGGTGCCTCTCCTTTCCGCTCGGCATCGCGGGCGCGCTGCGGCGCTACACCTTCTTCGACCGCTCCACCACCTTCATGAGCTATCTCATGATATCGATGCCCGGCTTCTTTCTCGCCTACATTCTCATCATCGCGGTGGTGCAGGGGTTTCCGCTTCCGTTCACCGACTACCGCGTCCCGGGCCTCGAAGTCTCCGTGCTGGGAATCGAAACCTTCGGCCGGAGCGGCGCCTCTCCGATCTTCCGAATCAACGACCGCATCTGGCACTTGGCGCTGCCCAGCCTCGTGGGAGCGCTCGGCGGCATCGCCGCGCTCTCGCGCTACGTGCGCGGCCAGATGATGGAGGTGGTGGATTCGGACTTCATCCGCACGGCGCGCGCCAAGGGGGTGGACGAGAACGCGGTGAACTACGTCCATGCCCTGAGAAACGCGGCGCTGCCCTTCGTCACGATGTTCGGCCTCATCCTGCCCGGGCTGATCGGCGGCTCGGTCATCATCGAAAACATCTTCGCGTGGCCCGGCATGGGGCGGCTGGGCTTCGAGGCCGTGCTGGCGCGCGACTACCCCGTCATCCTGAGCCTCAACTTCATGTCCGCCATTCTGGTCGTCATCGGCACCTTCATCTCCGACCTCCTGCTCGTCGTGGTGGACCCGAGGATTCGCCTGTGAGCGAAGCGGCCGCGATGCGCGAGATGACGGAGGAGATGGGGGAGGAGCTGACCCCCGGCCAGCGCGTCTGGCGGCACCTGCGGCGCAACCCGATGGCGATGGGGGGCGGCGCTGCGCTGCTCCTCTTCCTCGGGCTGGCGGCGCTCGGCTTCGTCAACTCGGCCCTGATGAGCGAACCCCTCTTCAACGCCAACGTCGTCCGCCTGCCGGACAAGCTGAAGGCGCCCTTCTCCGCCCCGAACGCCGAGGTGGTTCCGAAGGAGAGCCTCCCGCGTCTGGGGGTCTACGTGTTCGGCACCGACGACCTGGGCCGCGACGTGTTCGCCAGAATGCTGGAGGGAACCTTCATCTCGATGTCCGTGGGGTTCGTCGCCATCGGCATCGCCACCCTCCTGGGGGTGGCGATAGGCGGCGCCGCCGGCTTCTACGGAGAGATCAAGCCCAGCGGCGCGCCCCTGGCCGGGTGCATCGGCGCCGCCCTCGCCGGCTGCGCCGTGTGGAACGAGGCGGGGTTTCTCGCCCTCCTGATCTGCGCGATCTGCGCGGGCGCGGGGCTGGCGACGCGGCGCGCGGGACGCTCCCTGTTCGCGGAGGGTCTCCTGTTCGGCGCGCTCCTGGGGCTCGCGCTGGGCGGCTTCGAGCCGTTCGACTTCACGGGTTTCGTCTCCGACTTCGGCCTGCGGGCGCGCGCGCCGGGCTGGCGGGAGGCACTCCCGGGAGCCGTCTGCCTCGCGGCGCTCGCCGCCTTCGGCGGGGCGCAGGGGCGGAACGCGGAGGAGAGCGCGCCGGACGGCGTCTCCCTGAGCGCGGTCGCCGGCTTCGGCGCCGCGTATTTCATCGCGTTCCTCTGCGGCCTCTACCTCGCCTATCCGGGCCGCGCGGCGCATCTGTGGACGGCGGCGGCCGGCGCGGGCGCCTGCGCCCTTCTCTACCGGAAATGCGACCTGACGACGCGCCTGCGGCGCTTCCGCCTGCCCAAAATCGACGTCATCTACACCACGGTCGTGGACGTGCAGCTCTCCTTCCCCTCGTTTTTCGTGCTGCTCACCATCCTCGCGCTCGTGACGCCCAACATCTGGATCATCATGGTGGTCATCGGGCTCCTCGGCTGGGTGGGGCCCGCGCGCTTCGTGCGCGCCGAGGTGCTCTCGCTCCGGGAGCAGCCCTTCGTGGAGTCCGCGCGCGCCGCGGGCGGCTCGGACGCCCTCCTCATCTTCCGCTACCTCATCCCCAACGCCCTGGCGCCCGTGCTGGTCTCGGCCACCATCGGCATCGCGGGGGCGATTCTCACCGAGGCGAGTCTGAGCTTCCTGGGCTTCGGCGTCCCCCCGCCACAGGCGAGCTGGGGCAACATCTTCTCCGACGGGAAGAAATACATCTTCGACGCCCCCTGGCTCACCTTCATCCCGGGCTCGGCCATCCTCGTCGTCATGCTCGCCTTCAATCTCTTCGGGGAGGGGCTGCGCGACGCCATGAACCCCCGGGCGAGCGGCGGGAGAGCGGAATCGCGGGTGGAGGAGCGTTGACAGCCGGGCGCGCGAGGCGCAATATATTCTTGGCTTCCGCGCCCTCGCGTCGCCAGACGCCCGGAGGCGGCCTGCCCAAGTGGTGGAACAGGTAGACACGCTAGCTTGAGGGGCTAGTGGGGGCGACCCCGTGTCGGTTCGAGTCCGGCCTTGGGCACCATTCCGAAAATCCGAACGGCCGGTGCTCGCGCCTTGACCCGCATTCCGGGCCGTCGCGTCTCCACATCAAATCCTGAACATCGGAAAACGGCGGGAACAACGATCGCGCGGCTCCGGGCGGCTCAGCCCGCCTTCTCCTCGCGCGCCGGGGCGTGGTGTCTGCGGTATTCGTCGCCGAAGCAGAGGCTCGAGAAATCCCGCATCCTGTCGAGAAAGACCACCCCGTCGAGATGATCGCATTCGTGCTGGCACACGCGGGCGGCGAAGCCCTCCAGCTCCTCCGCGTAGGCTCGCCCGCGCGCGTCGAGAGCCTCCAGGCGCACCCTGCCGCTGCGCGGCACGACGCCGTGCAGGTCGGGGACGCTCAGGCACCCCTCCCACCCCTCCCAGTCGTCCGCGCCCAGGGGCGTCACCCTCGGGTTGACCGCGACGCGCAGCGTCTCCGCATCCTCCGGATCAGGCCGCATGACGAACAGCCGCAGCCCGTGATGCGCCTGCGGAGCGGCCAGGCCCACGCCCTCGTATTCCGCCATGGTCTGAATCAAATCCTCCGCCAGACGCAGGAGCGCGGCGCCGCCCAGCTCCTCCGGCGCCAGCTCGCGCGCCCGCGCGCGCAGGACGGGATGCCCCAGCCGGGCGACCTTGAGAATGGACATCTCTATTCCTTCCCGCTCTCCGCCCACCCGAAGGCGGGGAGGGCGGAGAACCAGGCGGCCAGCCCGCCCGGGTCCACGGTTTCCTCGAGCGAGTCCGCCACGCGGTCGGCCGCCCCGAGCTTCTCGGCGGGGTAGCTCGTCGTCACCGCGAGCGTCCTCATGCCGGCGGCCGCCCCCGAGCGCACGCCGGCGACCGAATCCTCCACCACCAGACACGAATCCGCCGGAATCGGCTCGCCCGCGCCGTTTTCGTTGATCCGCGCGAGAGCGGTCAGAAAGCTCTCCGGGTCCGGCTTGCCCCGGCTCACCATCTCCGCCGTCACAATGACGGGAAAGCAGGCGAGCAAATCCGCGCTCTCCAGCACGGGCCGCACCTCGCGTCCCAGCGCGCCGCTGGCGATGGCGAGCGGCCAGCGCGTCGAGGCCGCCCGTATCATTTCAGCCGCGCCCGGCAGAATCCGGGGCGCGAGGGCGATCTCCCGATAGCGCTCCTCTTTCCGCTCCACCAGCCGATCGAAGCGCTCGGGCGGAATCGCCACCCCGCGATCCTTGAGAAGATTGGCGAACAGAAGCCTGTCGTCGAAGGCGAGATAGCGCTCGGCGTATTCCTCCTCGGTGAGGTCCAGGTCCAGCTCCTCGGCAAGCGCCGCCTGAAACGCCGCCAGATGAAGCGGCTCGCTGTCCGCGATGGTGCCGTCGAAATCGAAGATGATCGCTCTCAGCTCAGGCATCGCTCCTCCCCGGGCGGATTACAGCCATCCCCCGCCGTCCTCGAAAATCCGCTCGCCCGTTACGTAGGCCGAAGCGTCCGAGACCAGAAAAACCGCCAGCCCCACGATGTCCTCCGGCTCGCCCACGCGGCCCAGAATCGTCTTCTCCCTCAGACGCGCCTCGGTCGCCGGGTCCTCGAGGGCGGGCGCGAGCATCGGCGTGCGGTGGACGCCCGGGCAGATGCAGTTCACGCGCACGCCTCTCGCGCCCCCCATTCCGCCGCGAGCGCCTTCGTGAGGCCCACGACCCCGTATTTGCTCGCGTTGTAGGCCGCCCGCGCGGGCCGGTGCCCCCGCTCCCCCAGGAACGTGCCCACGTTCACGATGCTTCCCGCCCCGCGCCGCAGCATCCCGCGCCCCGCGGCCTGGGCGCAAAGAAAAGCCCCCGTCAGGTTCACGTCGAGCACGAAGCGGAAATCCTCGGGCGACACGTCCACGCTCGCGTCCGCGTTCAGGACGCCCGCCGCGTTGATGAGCGCGTCCACGCCGCCCAGCGCCTCTTCGGTTCGCGCCACGGCGCGCGCCGCGTCCTCCGCCCTGGAGACGTCCGCCCCGATGGCGAGCGAGCGGCGTCCCGACTCCTCGACGCGGCGCGCCGTCTCCGCCGCCAGATGCGCCCGCCTGCCCAGAGCGGCCACGTCCGCGCCCGCTTCGGCCAGTCCCAGCGCGATGGCCGCGCCCAGCCCGCTCCCCGCGCCCGTCACCAGGGCCACTTTCCCGTCCAGCCTGAATTTTTCGAGTATCAAACCCGCGCTCTCCGGCGATGCCGCCCTTTTGCGAAACCGCCCCAAGCTAGGGGATGGGGGATGGGGTGTCAACGCGGAGCGAGGAGCGCGCCCGCGCGAAGATGAGAGTTCCGCGAGAAGCGGAGCCGCCCGGCGCTCCCCGCCCGGAACGGGGCCCGCGTTGTCTCGAAGGAACGGGCGGGATAAGCTGGCGACATGCGCCGCTTCCCGGTGGACAAGACAAGGAGACCCTGCCCCCTGTGCCGCTCGAACGGCGCCCGGCGGCGGCTTCAGGCCGACGGGAGGGAGTATTTCCTCTGCCCCGTCTGCCGGCTTCTCTTCGTTCCTCCCGCCTTCTGGCCCGCCTTTGATGAGGAAAGAGCGCGATACGAGCGGCACCGCAACTCGGCGGCGGATGAGAATTACGTCGCCTTCCTGAAGCAGCTGAGCGCGCCGTTGGCGGAAAGGGCGCCCGAAGGGGCGCGAGGGCTGGACTTCGGCGCGGGGCCCGCCTCCGGGGAAGGCCCCGTTCTGTGCCGAATCCTGAAAGAGGCCGGGCTGGAGTGCGCGCCGTTCGACCCTTTTTTCTTCCCCGAAGCGCCCGAAGGCCCCTTCGACTTCATCGCGGCGAGCGAGGTTTTCGAGCATTTCAGGCGCCCGGCGCGGGAGATCGGGCGAATCCGCCGGAATCTCAAAACGGGCGGACTGCTCGGCGTCATGACGGCGTTCTGGGAGGAGTCCCTCTTTCTGAACAACTGGCACTACAGGCGCGACTTCAAGCACCTGTGCTTCTACCGGCTGGAGACGTTCGCCTGGATCGAGGAGCGCTTCGGGTTCTCGCGCCTGTGGACGGACGCCCGCCGCGTCATCATCCTGGAGAAGCGGTAGCGCGCCGCCCGCTTCCCGATCCGGCGCGCTTTGACGCGGCTTGTCCCCGCCCCGCCCGGTGTGGCATCCTTCTCGCGCGGAAAACCCTTTGATTCGCCTGAGGAAACGCTCCGTTGCGCGCGATGAAAACAGACGTCCTCATCCTCGGCTCGGGCGGCGCGGGCCTTCTCGCCGCCCTCGCCGCGCACGACAGGAACCCGAGCCTCCAGATCACCGTGGCGGTGAAGGGGCTTTTCGGCAAGAGCGGCTGCACGCGCATGGTGCAGGGCGGCTACAACGCCGCCCTCGCCGAGACCGATTCGGTGGAGAATCATTTTCTCGACACCCTGAAGGGCGGGGCGTGGATCAACGATCAGGAGCTCGCCTGGACGCTCGTGAGCCGCGCTCCCGGCTGCGTGGAGCGGCTCGAAACCGCGTGCGGCTGCTTCTTCGACAGAAACGAGGACGGCGCGATTCACCAGAAGGCGTTCGCGGGCCAGAGTTTCGACAGAACGGTGCACAAGGGCGACCTGACGGGCATCGAGATCACCAATCGCGTGGCGGAGCAGCTCGCGCGGCGCGAGGTGGAGACTTTTGAGGAAACCCGGGCTGTGGCGCTGCTGCCCGCCAGAAGCGAGCCGGGGCGGATAGCGGGCGCCCTGCTGCTCGACATCCGCACCGGCGCGTTCACGGCCGTCAACGCGAAATGCACGCTCCTCGCCACCGGCGGCGGCCCCACGCTCTACAAAATCTCCGCCTGCGCGCAGGAACTCGCCACGGACGGCATGGCGATCGCCTGGGAGGCGGGCGCCTCCTTTCGGGACATGGAGATGGTGCAGTTTCATCCGACGGGAATCCTGACGGGAGACGGCCTGCAAATCACAGGCACGCTGCTCGAGGAGGGGCTGCGCGGCGCGGGCGGCCATCTCAGGAACGCGAACGGCGAGCGCTACATGGCGCGCTACGATTCGGAGCGCATGGAGCGCGCCACGCGCGACGTGGTCGCCCGCGCGGGCTACACCGAGATCATCGAGGGCAGGGGCACGGAGCGCGGCGGCGTGTTCATCGACGTGAGCCACCTGGGGCGGGACTTCGTTCGCCGAAACTTCAAGGGCATGGTCGATCGCTGCGCCGACCTGGGCTACGACCTGGCGGGCGGCCCCGTGGAGGTGACGCCCACGGCGCACTACATGATGGGCGGCGTGGAGATCGACGCGGCGTGCCGGACGAACCTCGCCGGCCTCTACGCCGCCGGCGAGGACGCGGGCGGGGCGCACGGCGCCAACCGCCTGGGCGGAAACGGGGTGGCCAACGCCACCGTGTTCGGCGAAATCGCGGGCGAGGCGATGGCGGAGGAGGCGGCGGAATCCCCCCTCATGCCGCACGACCCGGAAAGTCTCGCCGCGGCCGAGGCGAAAACGCTGGACGCGCTGGGCGAGGGCGAATCCCCCTACCCGGTTCGGGCGGCGCTCAAGGAGACGATGTGGCGAAAGGCGGGCCTGAGAAGAAACGGGAGGGACCTCGAAAGCGGTCTCGGGGAGATTCTCGCGCTCAGGGAGCGCGCGGCCGCGGCGCGCGGGAGCGGGGGACGCGCCTACAACCTCGCCTGGCAGAACGCGATTGACGTGAGAAGCCAGACGTGCGCGGCGGAGCTCATCGCGCGCTCCGCCCTCGAGCGCGACGAGAGCCGGGGCAGCCACTACCGCGACGATCATCCCGATTCGGAGAGCGAGAACCTCTACAACGTATTCATCAGGCGCGAAGGCGGGGAGGCGGTCATCGAGCGAAAGCCGGTTTCGTTCAGCCGCCTGGAGCCGCCGGCGGCCGCTGCGGCCGCGCCCGAGCCCCATTTCATCGACTGACGCTGAGACGGAGCGAAGCCCGAATGACGCCCGCCAAAGACGCGGCCAAGCCCCCCGCCTGGAAGTTCAGCGCCTGGCGCTCGATGTATCCGGGCATGTGGGCCTGGGCGCTGCAAAGGGTCTCCGCCCTCGCGCTCATCGTCCTGTTCCCGATTCACGTGATGAACCCCTACGTCGATTCGGTGAGAATCGCCATGCTGCTCCTCGTCGTCTGGCACGCCATGCACGGCGTCAAGGTGATTCTGACCGACTTCGGCTTTCCGGATCGCCACCAGAGAAAACTCCTGTGGGTTCTGTGCGCCGTGGGCGTCGCCGCCTTCATCTGGCTCGCCTTCATGCACAAGGACTATTGGAGGTTCGCGTCGTGAGCGCGGAAGCCCCGGAGAAAAAAGCGGCTGCGCCGACGGCGCGGGTTTTCGTTCGCAGGGGCGGCGCGGCGGGAGACCCCGGGGAGCGCGTGGACCGCTTCGAGGTCGCCCTCTCCCCGCGCATGACGGTGCTCGACGCGCTGGTCGCCATCCAGAACGCGCGCGACGCCACCCTGTCGTTCCGCTACTCCTGTCGGGTGGGCATGTGCGGCACGTGCGCCCTCAGCGTCAACGGCCGCCCCGCCTGGGCCTGCCGGACGCGGCTGGAGGGCCTGGGCGAGGAGATCGCGCTGGCGCCTCTTCCGAACTTCCCGGCGCTGCGCGATCTGGCGGTCGATATGTCGCCGTTCTTCCAGAAGATGAAAAAGGCGCGCGGCTGGCTCGAACCCACGCCGGCGGCGGCGAAGGCGCCCGCGCCGATTCCGTCCGGCGCGCGCGAGCGCAGGCGCATCGACCCGCACGTCGAGTGCATCACCTGCGGCGTGTGCTATGCTTCCTGCTCCATCGTGGGGCATGATAAGGACTACCTGGGGCCGGCGGCGCTCAACCGCGCCTGGACGCTCGTGAACGACAGCCGCGACGCCCCGGGCGCGAAGAGGCTCCTGGAGGTTTGCGGGGAGGACGGCGTCTGGCGATGCCACTCGCAATACAACTGCGCGGAGAGCTGCCCCAAGGGCATCAGCCCCACGGCCGCCATCAAGGGATTGAAGCGCCGCGCCCTGGCGATCGGCGCCAGGCGATTCGCCGCCTCCCTCTTCCGGGGAAGCGCGCCCGGCGCGTGAGCGCGCGGAGGATGACGACATGCCGACCATGGAAGCGAACGCCGTCAGCAGCGAACTGATTCGGGAAGTGGCCTTCGAGCTCAACCGCCGCGCCGCCATCGGCATCCCGAAGGACGTGGGCGAGCGCATCGCCGACATGGCGGAGCGCGAGACCGAGAAGCTCTCGAAGTTCGTACTGCTGGAAATCGTCAACAACTACGAGGTCGCCGTGGAGGAGCAGCGCCCCATGTGCGCCGACACCGGGCTGCCGCGCTTCTACGCCAAGGTGGGAAACGAGGCGGCCGTCGAGGGCGGCTTCGTGGCGCTCGAACGCGCGATTCGCCAGGGGACGGCGGACGCCACCGAGCGCGTGCCCCTGCGCCCGAACCGCGTCCACCCCTTGAGCCGGCATGACTACAACAACAACGTAGGCATCCACGCCCCCACGGTGGACTACTCCTGGGAGCCCGACGCCGACTGGATAGAGCTCACCAGCTTCCACAAGGGCGGCCTCTTCGGCGGGGACTACCGGATGCTCTTCCCCACGGACGGGATCGAGGGCGTCAAGCGCTTCTTCCTCGACGTGATCAGCGAGTTCTTCAAGCGCGGCCTCTCCTGCCAGCCGGCCATCGTGGGCGTGGGCATCGGCGGCACCAAGGACACCTGCGTGCGCCTCGCCAAGGAGGCGGCCTGCCTTCGCGTGGTGGGCGACAGAAACCCCGACCCCGAAGTCGCGGCGCTCGAGGAGGAGCTGAACGATCTCGGCCGCAGGACGAGCCTGGGGCCCATGGGCTTCAAGGGCGAGGGCGCGGTGATGGACACCCACGTCGAGGTGGCCTACACCCACACGGGCGGGATGCCCATCTCGATTCACCACCAGTGCTTCGCCCTGCGGCGCGCCACCGCGCGAATCCACCCGGACGGCAGGGTGGAATACCGCGAGAATCCCCGGTGGTTCACCGACTACTACCGCCGCGACACCGTCAGCTGAGCGGCGCGGGAGGGAAAATGAGCGGCACCGCCGATCTTAGAATGGAGAAGCACCGCCTCGAGGCGCCCGTCTCGCCCGAGGCGCTGGCGAGGCTCCAGCTGGGCGACGTCGTCTATTTCGACGGCGTGGTGTTCACCGGCAGAATCGGCCTCTACAAGAGGCTTTTCGACGAGAAGGCGCCGCCGCCCGTGGACATCGCCTCGCTCTCGAACGTGACCTTCCACTGCTCGCCCGCCGTGGGGCGCGACGACGCCGGCGACTGGAAGGTGGCCGCCGTCACGGCCACGGCGAGCTTCCGCTTCGAGAAGCACCTCCCGCTCCTGATGGACGAGCACGGGGTGCGCTGCGTCATCGGCAAGGGCGGTATGGCGCCGAAGTTCTACCGGGAGCACTTCAAGCGGCTGGGCGCCGTGTTCCTGAACACGGTGGGCTACGGCATCGGCGCCCAGTATGGACGCGGCATCACCGGCGTGAAGAACGTCTATTGGCTCGACGAGCTGGGCATCGCCCAGGCGATGTGGGTGTTCGAGGTGAAAAACTTCGGCCCCTTTCTCGTGGAGTGCGACGCCCGGGGCGAGAGCCTCTACCGGATGGCGCTCGAGGAGACGAACGAGGAGCTGGGCAAGCTCTACGAGGGGCTGCCCGCTCCCACCCTCAAGCGCCTGGGCGAGGTCCACAACCCCGAAGACGAGGTTTTCTGAGAAGCGGGAATGGCAAAGGAAAGCGATGGAACCGAACTGGAAGAACAAAACCATATTCACGGGCGATAATCTTCATGGCATGCGGGGAATGAACTCCGAGAGCGTCGATCTGATTTACCTCGATCCCCCCTTTAACTCCAACAAGGCGTATGCGGCTCCCATCGGCAGCAAGGCGGCGGGGGCGGCGTTCAAGGATTCGTGGACCTTATCGGACGTGGATTTGGTCGAGCACAACCGATTGAAAAATGAGGAATCCGGAGGGGCGGGACTTTACGCGCTGATTGAAGCCTCGAAACATACGCACTCAAAAGGGATGTTCAGTTATCTTGTTATGATGGCGATCCGCCTGATCGAGATGAAGCGCATCCTCAAGCCCACCGGCTCCATCTACCTGCACTGCGACCCGACGGCCGGCCATTACCTGAAACTGGTGATGGATGCGATTTTCGGGCGAGACAATTTCAGAAACGAGATCGTATGGTGCTATCGAGGAGGAGGTGTTCCTAAACGAGATTTTGCCAGAAAACACGACACGATATTTCGATATGCGCTAAGCGATGAAATCACTTTTAACGTTGACTCTGTAAGGATTCCATATTCAACGGATAGTATGGAGCGTTTGGAGTATGAAGCACGGGCATTTCGCGGCGATAAAGTATATTCAGGATATAGGCCGAATGAAAAAGGGAAACACCCAGAAGATTGGTGGAATATACAACCTATCATGCCATCATCGAAGGAACGACTAGGCTACCCTACCCAAAAACCGCTCGCGCTTCTCGACCGCATCATCAAGGCAAGTTCCAACGAGGGCGACTTGGTGTTTGATCCGTTCTGCGGATGCGCGACAACCCTCGTGGCGGCGGATAAATTGGAACGAAAATGGATTGGCATCGACATCTCACCACGAGCGGTGGATCTGGTTGTTGCACGGACCAAAGGTGAGCAGGAGCTGCTGAATAAAGACATCATAGCGAGAGATGACATTCCCCTTCGCACGGACAAAGGGGACGAGCTTCGGGCGACGGAGAAGACGAACTACAAGAAAATCCTTTACGGGCTTCAGGAAGGATTTCGCAATGGATGCCAGGAGCATTTTCAATCTCAACACCTGGAAATGGATCACATCATCCCAAAAGCGAAAGGCGGGACGGATCACCCCGACAATTTTCAGTTGCTGTGCGGGAATTGCAACAAGCGAAAGGGCGCGAAAACACAGGCCGAGTTCAAGGCCGAGTTGGTGAAGGAGAGAGGTGTCAACATCTCATGGTTGTAAGAGCTTTATCACCCTGATCTTATTGTTTCTGAAAACGCCCTGAACCCAAACGGAATCACCAACGAGAGGATGAAGCGTTGCCCAAAGGAATCGCCTGGGTCACCACGAGCTGGGTGGACGGCCTGGAAGACCCGATGCGCTGCTTCCGGCCGCTCGAAGCCGAAGCGGGCCTCGAGGTGAGAATCGACTCGAACGG
Organism: bacterium; assembly: GCA_965242545.1. Classification (GTDB taxonomy): domain Bacteria; phylum UBA8248; class UBA8248; order UBA8248; family UBA8248; genus Bin107. Next base: position 934,969 of record OZ251456.1, on the reverse strand, counting down.
CGTGGACAGGACGGAGGAGGAGGTCATCGCCGGCCTTCCCGGCGTGGTCGTCGTCTTCCCGAGCAACGACCCCTACAACGAGCGCACCCTGGCGGCGGGGACGGATCTGAAGCACGTCGCCAGAACGGGCGTGGGCTACAACTCCGTGGACCTCGACGCCGCCGCGCGCCGCGGGGTGATCGTCACCAACGCGCCGGGCCGGAACGCGGATTCCGTCGCGGAGCACGCCATCGGCCTCATGCTCTGCGCCGCGCGAAGAATCGCCGAGAGCGACAGAAAAATGCGCGCGGGCGAATGGGCGGGCCTGCGGACGCCCAGCGCGCCGCTCAGGGGCAGGACGCTGGGCGTCATCGGGCTGGGCGACATCGGCAAGCGCGTGGCGAGGCGCGCCGCGGCCTTCGGCATGGAGGTCATCGCCCATGACATCGCGCGGGACGAGCGCTTCGCCGCGGAGGCGGGCGTCTTCTACAAGGAGCGCGAGGAGGTGGCGCGGAGCGCCGATTTCATCACCTGCCACGTGCCCCTCACCGAGGAGACGCGCGGCATGGTGGACGGGAAATTCCTGCGCGCCATGAAGCCGGGCGCCTACCTCATCAACACCTCGCGAGGCCCGGTGGCGGACCTCGACGCCGTCGCCGACGCCCTCGAGCGGGGCGTCATCCGGGGCGCCGCGCTCGACGTGTTCCCGGACGAGCCGGCGGATCATCGCCACCGGATTTTCTCGCTCGACAACGTCGTCCTCACCCCGCACGTCGCGGGCCTGGGCGAGGACGCCTGCGAACAGTCGCTGGAGTTCGCCGTCGCCGCCGCCCTCGACGTCATCGCCCGAAGGCGGCCGGCCGGACTCCTGAACCCGGAGGCGCTGGAAAAAGCGGGCATTCGGGACTAGAGAGAAAAGGAAGCTTTCATCCCGCTGCCGCGCCGCCGCGCCCGGAGCGGATCAAACGCGCCGCCGTCGGGGACCGATTCATGCGAAAAACGAACAAGCCGCGCACCCTCCCGGCCGCTGCCTGCCTCCTGCTTCTGCTCGCCGCCCCTGTCCTGGCGGCCGACGAGCTGCGCGTTCCCTGGAACGTGACCGAGCATCGGATGAAGAACGGAATGCGCGCCCTGCTCCTGCCGGACGACAGCGCGCCCCTGGTGGTCTTCATGGTCTGGTACGCCGTCGGCAGCCGAGACGAGCGGCCCGGCCTCACGGGCATGGCGCATTTCCTCGAGCACATGATGTTTCGCGGCACCCGGAAATATCCCGGCAAGACGTTCAACACACTCATCAAGAAGAACGGCGGGACGAACAACGCCTTCACGAGCTTCGACTACACCGCCTACTACGAGCGCATCGCCTCGGACAGGCTCGAACTGGTCATGAAGCTCGAAGCCGATCGCATGGTGAACATGGCGCTCGAAAAAGCGGCGTTCGACGCGGAAAAAAACGTGGTGCACGAGGAGAGGCGAACCCGAACCGACAGGCCGACGGGCAGGTTCTGGGAGCAGCTGCGCGCCGTCGCCTACACGAGCCACCCCTACAAGAACCCGATCATCGGTTGGCCGCAGGATCTGGAGGCCATCGCCATCGAGGACATGGAGGCGTTCTACAGACGCTATTACGGCCCCGAGAACGCCACCGCCGTCATCGTGGGCGACTTCCGGGTCGATGAGGCCGCCGCGCTCCTCGAAAAGCATTTCGGGAAAATCCCCAAATCCCCCGCCTTCAGAAAAAGGCCCGCGCTCTTCGAGTTCGCCCAGAAATCGGAGCGCAGGGCCTACGTCCGCACGGAGGCGCAGCTTCCCTTCGTGGCGATCGGCTACCACGCCCCCAACTGGAAGAGCGGGGACGCCCCCGCCCTCGTCCTGCTCGAAGCCGTCCTCGGCGGGGGAGAAACCTCCCGCTTTCATCAAAGGCTGGTTCGGGAGGACGCCGTCGCGCTGGGCGCGGGCGCCGACTACACCTATCTGTCGGTGGACCCGATGATTTTCTATCTTTACGGGAGGCCCGCGCCCGGGAAGACGCCCGAAGAGGTGGAGAAGGCCCTCCTCGAGGAGGTGGAAAAGCTCATCGAGAAGGGCGTGGGGGAGGAGGAGCTCCGCCGCGCGCTCAGAAACATCGAGGCGAACACCGTCTTCTCGATGGACTCCCACTACTTTCGCGCGATGCTCCTCGGCCGGGCGGCGGTGGCGGGCGACTGGCGGCTGCTGCGAGGCTACCTCCCGGCTCTCAGGAAGGTGCGGCCCGCCGACGTGGTTCGCGTCGCCCGGAAATACCTGAGCCGCGGCAGCAAGACCACCGCCGCGCTCATCCCGCTCAAAAAGAGCGGGCGAAGCGCGGGAGGAAGCTAGGATGAAGCCGCTTCGCGTCTTCCTGACCCTGGCCGCGGCGCTCCTCCTGACGCCCGCCCTCTCTGGGGCGGCCATCCTCGCCTACGAGCGCGAGACGCTGCCGGGCGGCGCCGTCCTGCTCGTCAAGGAAAACCGGCAGCTGCCCATGGTGCGGATTGCCGTCTCGATTCCGGCGGGGGCGCGCCATGAGACGCCCGCGCGGGCGGGGCTCGCGAACCTCACCGCCGCCCTCCTCACCCGGGGGACGAAGACGAGAAGCGCCGCGGACGTCGAAAAGACGAACGACGCCCTGGGCGGCGGCGTATCCGTCGAGGCCGCGCGCGCGCGCGCGACGGCCTCCCTGCGGGCGCTCACGCGGGATCTCGAGGAAGGACTCGCCCTCCTTGGCGACGCGCTCAGAAACCCCGTCTTTCCGGCCGGGGAGCTCGAAAAGACCAAAAAGCGCATCCTGGGCGCGCTGCGTCAGAAGCGCGAGCGGCCCGGCCACCTGGCGGACAGGGCGTTCAGGGAGCGGCTTTACGGCGAGACGCCGGACGGCCGCATGGTGGAGGGAACGGAGGAATCGATCCGGAAGCTGCGCAGGGAGGACGTCGCCGCGTTCCACGAGAAATGGTACGGCCTCGAGGGGACGATCTTCGTCTTCGCGGGCGACGTTTCGCTCGAGCGCGCCCGCGCGCTCGTTCTGGCGCGCTTCGGGGGCTGGCGGGCGCGCGGCGGGAAAATCCCCGGGACGGCGCCGCCCGCGCCTCCGCGCGGGATGGAGGTCGTCCGGATCGACCGTCCCCTCTCGCAAACCACGGTGATTCTGGGCAGCCGCACGCTGAGGAGGACGCACCCCGACTTCTACGCCGCGCGCGTGATGAACTACATCCTGGGAGGGGACGGCACCGCCAGCAGAATCTCGGCCAACCTCCGCGGGGAGAAGGGCCTCGTCTATTCCGTCTACAGCTACTTCGCCTCGCGCAAGCGTTCGGGCCACTGGCGGCTCGCGCTGAAAACGAAGAACAGGAGCGCGAACGAGGCCATCCGGGAATCGCTCAAGGAAATCCGGCGCTTCCGAGAAGACGGGGTGAGCGACGCGGAGCTTCAGGACGCCAAGGACTTCATCACGGGAAACTTCGCCACGCGCTTCGGCTCGTCGAGCCGCGTCTCGAACTACATGCTCGCGGCGGAGCTTCTCGGCTTCTCCCCCGGCTACGCGGATGAATACGTCAAAAAAATCCGCGCCGTGACGAAGGCGCAGGTTCTGGCGGCGGCGCGAAAGCACATCAGGCTCGACGAATCCGCCCTCGTGGCGGTGGGAAACATGAGCGAAGCGAAAATATCCTATTGAAGCGCGCCGGATCGGCCGCGCGGGGCGGCGAGGTCGCGCATGGCCTGGAGGACGGAGATGAAGCGCGAAACGCTGAAGCCCGACGGGCTGGCCGCCCCGGCCGGGCATTTCTCGCACGGGGTGATCGCCGAGGGCGGCCGGACGCTCTACGTGGCGGGCCAGACGCCTTTGGATGAGGACGGAAAACTCGTCTGCCCCGGCGACCCCGAAGGGCAGGCGCGCCAGTGCTATCGAAACGTTCGGAAGGTGGTCGAGGCGGCGGGCGGGCGCATGGAGGACGCGGCGAAGATTCAGGTGTTCGTCACGAGCCTCGACTACAGGAGCGCCGTCGGCAGGGCGCGGGCCGCGTTCTTTCCCCACGACCCGCCGGCCAGCACGTTTCTGGTGGTGTCGAGCCTGGCCGAACCCGATTTTCTCGTCGAGGTCGAGGCCGTCGTCCCCCTGCCCGCGCGAGAGCGATGAGCGGGACATCCGCCCTGCGCTGGGCGCTCGCCCTCGGCTATCTGGCGGCGATCCACGTCAGGACGGCCACGGGCGCGCTCACTCCCGCCGCGACCCCTCCGCCCGGGGTGGACAAAATCGTCCACGTTTGCCAGTTTGGGCTTCTCGCCTGGCTGCTGTGGGGACCCTGGCGGGCGACGTTCGCCGACTGCGCGGCGGGAAAAGCCGCCGCTTTCATCTTCATTCTCACCGCCCTGAACGGCGCGATGGACGAGCTGCACCAGGTTTGGACGCCGCACCGAACCGCCGAGTGGGGAGACGCGGCGGCGGACGCCGCGGGCGGAGGAATCGCCGTCCTCTGGGGGCTTCACCGCGAGAAGGCGCGCCCCCGCGCGGCGGCGCCATAGGAGGGTCGCTGTGGACGACGTCCGGGAAGCGCTCGCCCGGGACATGAAGGACGCCATGCGTGCGAAGCAGGCGCTCAGGCTCTCCGTCATCCGCATGGCGCGCGCCGAGATGCTGAACAAGGACAAGGAAAAGGGCGAGGAAGCGCCGCCGGAGGAGATTCTCAAGCTGCTCCAAAGTATGATAAAGAAGCGGGAGGAGGCTGCCGCTCAATACGAGGCCGGCGGCCGCGAGGACATGGCGCGGAAAGAGCGCGAGGAGATTCAAATCCTCCGGGGCTATCTCCCCGCGCAGATGGAAGATGAGGAAATTCAGGCCGCCGCCCGGGCGATCATCGAGGAGACGGGAGCCTCTTCGATGAAGGACATGGGGAAGGTGATGGGAATCCTGACCCGTCAACTGGCCGGGCGCGCCTCCGGCGCCCGCGTCTCCGCCGCCGTCCGGGAACTCCTGGGCGCGTGAGGAGGATACCTTCAAAATGAGCAAACCGGCCTACCGCGTGGAAGACGTCGCCGCCGCGTATCAATGCGAGCCCGAGCAGGAGGAGATCATCTCGGCGCTGGCCGAGCGCGACTACCGCGTCTTCGAGGTCGAGCAGCCCGCCGGCGCCTTCGTCCCGTATCACGCGCATCACGAGGAAGAGGCCGTCATCGTCGTCGAGGGGCGGATGCAGTTCAACGTGGAGGAGGAGCTCGTCCTCGTCCAGAGCGGCGAGGTCATCACCATCCGCGAGGAGGCGATTCACAGCGCCGCCCAGGTCGGGGAGGAGAAGGCCAGGCTCCTGCTCGCCTTCCCCAACGACGCGGACGACCCGCCGGCCATCGACCTCGACTGGGAGGGCGACGAGGGGGATGACGACGTCGGCTACGCCTGATCTCTCCTGTTTCGCATACGGAGCGAACCTCTGCGCCGCCCACATGAAAATCCTCTGCCCCCGAAGCGCTCCCGAAGGCCCCGCCCGTCTGGACGATCATCGCCTCGTCATCGCCCTGCCCGCCTCCGCTCCCCGAAACGGGCCCGGCTGGGCGACCGTGACGCCCGAGGCCGGCGCGCGCGTTCCGGGCGCGCTCTTCCGCCTGCATCCAGACGACCTGCCCGCGCTGGATCGCTTCGAGAATTTTCCGACGCTCTACGGACGCGAAACCATGGAAGTCATGACGGCGGAGGGGCGCGCCGAGGCCATGCTCTACGTCATGCCGGCGCCCTTGAGAGCGGCGCGCCCGACGGCGCGATACATGGAGCTGCTCCGGCAGGGCTATGCCGATTTCGGCCTGCCCTCGGCCGCGCTGGCGGAAAATCGCTTTTGAGGGCTTGGCAACCGAACGCTCAAACGCTTTTCAGCAGCCCTCTCGACGAGTTGGCTCAAAGGCGGCGTCAATGCTTCTCTTTATCATGGCCTCGCGTCACGCGAGAACAAGTCCGAAAGAAAAGTTCGGCCGCTCACGAATGACTGGCGAATGGACTTGCCCGGCCTGCTTGATGATCAGATCGGCTCACTCGCGCAGCCAATCCGCAAAATTGGAATAAGATATTTTTCTTCTGATGATCTTCACGCTTGAAGATCAGAAAACAGGAGTGGTTCTTTCGCGCGTGCTTCTGCTTTTTCAGGCGCGAAACCACGGGCGCGTTGCGCCTGACGACGATGAAGAGGTCCTGGCAATAAAAGCCGCGCTTTTCATACGCCCAGATCAGTTCAACGTGCGTGAGCTTTTGCAGATTCGCCGAAACCTCATCCTGGCATTTCACGATGAACTTTCCACAGGGGCGAAGGACGCGCTTCACTTCCGGCAGGACGGACAGGTAGGTCTCCAGAACCGCGTCGTGATACTTGCGGACTTTTCGGAGGGCCCGCGCCGCGCCCTAAAAGTCGCCCTTCTCCTGGAGATACGGCACGAGGCCGCCCGCCTCGATCATCGCCCAGAGGGCGTCGGGAAACGGCGCGAAGGCGATCTTCTCGTCCCCGACGCGGGCCTCTCCCCCCAAGGGGTCCACGAATATCTCGTCCCCCGCCCTGATCGCGTCGGTGTCGCAGGCGATGACCGGAAGCCCGGAGTTGATGGCGTTCCGGTAGAACATGTGGCCGAAGCTTTTCGCCAGAACGCAGCTCACGCCGAGCGCCCGGAGGACGAGGGCGGCGTCCTGCCGGCTGCTGACGAGGCCGAAATTCTTCCCCGCAACGACCACGTCGCCCGGCGCCGCGTTTTCGGAGAAATCCGGATCAATCTCCCGGAAGGCGTCGCGCTTGAGCTCCTCCATCGAGGTGCCGGGCGGGCGATACTTCACCGAGAGATGCACGTCGGTGCTGATGTCGTCGCCGAAGCGGTGGACTTTTCCCCTCAGCATGGATTTCCTCTCCGCGGACGCTTTTTCACCGTCCCCGCCGCGCGCTACAGGAATTCCCTGGGGTCGGTGATGCGGCCCGTCAGCGCGCTCGCCGCCACCGTGGCCGGAGAGCCCAGAAAAATCTCGGCTTCCTTGCTCCCCAGCCTGCCCGGAAAATTCCGGTTGGCGGAGGAGATGGCGCGCTCCCCGTCGGCCAGGCAGCCGTTTCCCGTCATGGAGGCGCACGGGCCGCAGGCGGCGGTGAGCACGGCGGCGCCCGCTTCGACGAGAGCCGCCATCGCCCCGCTCCGGGCGGCGGCCTCGCAGATTCTCCGGCTCGTGGGCGCGACGTAGAAGCGCGCGCCCGGCGCGATTTTCCGACCCCTCACGACGCGCGCCGCGATTTCGATGTCCTCCAGCCGCCCGTTCGTGCAGGTGCCCACGAACGCCTGCTGGACGGGGAGCCCGGCGTACGCCTCGACGGGATGCGCGTTTCCGGTGGCGGGCGGCGCCGCCACGAGGGGCGTGAGCGCGGAGACGTCCAGCCGAATCTCCCGCGCGTAGGAGGCGTCCGCGTCCGGCGCGACCGCCTCCCCGCGGGGCGCGCCATGCGCCCGCGTCCAGGCGAGCGTCTTCTCGTCCGCTTCCATGATTCCCGTCTTCGCCCCCATGTCCACCGACATGTTGGCGATGGTGAAGCGCGCGTCCATCGACAGGTCGGCCAGCGCCTCTCCCCCGTATTCCACCGCCATGTAGTTCGCCCCGTTCTCGCCCATCTCCTTCGCCAGGGCGAGCTCCATGTCCTTGGAGAACACCCCGGGGGGGAGCGCGCCCGCGAACTCCACCCGGACGCTCTCGGGCGTCTTGAACCAGAGCTTGCCGGTGGCGTAGGCGGAGGCGATCTCCACGCTCTCGACGGCCACGCCCATCGCGTTCAGCGCCCCGTAGGTGCAGACGTGGCTGTCGCCCCCCACGGCGAGCGCGCCCGGCCCGACGCGGCCCTCCTCCGTCACCACGGTGTGGCAGACGCCTGCGCCCGGCTCGAAGACCTCGATTCCGAATTCGGCGCCGAACTCGCGCAGCTTCCGGTGGTGGTTCGCCCAGAGAACGTCCTGGGCCGGAACGAAATGGTCGATGATGAAGTCCGTCTTCTTCGGATCCATCCGGAACCCGAAGCCCGCCTCCCGGAAGATGTCGATCGCCTTCGGCCCCTTGGCGTCGCCCGCCATGACGTAGTCGAGCTCGGCGACCGCCAGGTCGCCCGCGCGGACGTCGCGCCCCGCGCGCGCCGAGAGGATTTTTTCCGCCATCGTCCGGCCCAAAGCGTTCTCCTCCCCTGACGTGGAAAACCCGAAAGCGCGAACGTCTTTTATACGCGAAAAGCCGGCGCGAGGCGAGCCGACGATCCTCGAGCGGGAACATCGGAAACCGGCGCTCTTGACCGGCTCCCGGCATCGCTCAAAAGGCCTTTTCCAGCCCCGCCTGTTTGAGAATTTCGTTGGCCGTATGACGGGATTTTATGGCGCTGTCAACGGGAAATCGATTCGATGTAATCGGGCTGCGCCAGATCTCATGGTCGCCCCTGCCCTGCCGCTCGAAGGAGCAACCCGCCTCGAGAAGGAGTTTTTTCAATTCCTTCGTATAATCTCCACCGATCAGGCGAACCGCAATTCCTGCTCGAACGCATTGAAGCGGGCTTGAACCTGACGCGGGCAGGCGCCGTCTTCCAAAAGGTGGGCGTTCGCCTCCAGCAGTTCGGGAACGAGAATCTCGAGCTTCGCCTTGAGCTCCTCGGGGGTGGGCGCTTCCGCGACGAGCCCCGGAACGTCGTCGCTCTTCGCCACCCAGACGGACGCCTCGGAATCCCAATCGGCGAAAATCCATCTGACGTTGCTCATCGCCGCGCTCCCTTTTTCAAACGGGGAAGCCAACCTCCCTCCGTCAAAAACAAAGATACCCCTTTTCGGCGGGAAAAATCAAAGGTAAAAACCCCCTCGAAAGCCGGAGATTTTTCCGGCGAAAAACGCCCGAAAAACCAGGAGGAATTTCCGGGCGTTTCGCATTATTTCTTTGCCGCTGCGCAGATTCTCGACTCGTGGAGGATCACCCCCGCCGCTTCGCTCTCCGCCCCCTCTCCGGCTTCAGGGGCGCGCGCGCTTTCTCATACAGGGCGAAGAGATGCTCCACGCGCTCGCGCTCGGAGGAGAAGCCGCCGCGTCGATAAAGCGCGTCCACGGCGCGGTCGAGGCGCCGGTGGGCGCGGCGCAGGCCGGGCGGCATGAGGTCGGGGTCGTAGAGGTCGGCCGGCGTCGCCTCCGGGTGATTCGCGCGGGCGTCGAGAACGGCGCGGGCGAGCGGCTCCAGCTTCGAGAGGTCGGCGTCCCTCGGCGGCGTCGGGAAGGTGTTGTAGACGAGGCCGATGGAATAGCTGTAGCGACTCTCCAGCCGCCCCGTCACAGTCCGCATCCAGGCCATGTGCATGGCGGAAGTGAGGAGAGCGAAGTCGGCGAGAGCGGCGTCTTTCAGGACGATCAGCTTGACGCTCGGAATCACGGGCGGCTCAAGCCACCCCATCGGCACGTATTCCCGTCGTTCGGAACTCGTTTGCGGGATTCCCAGAAACGGAGCGGCCGGCAGAACGTTCAGGTGGTAGAGCGTCGGCGTCTCCGCCAGACTTCGGGTGAACGCGCTTTTGCTGGCTTCCCGATAGGCGCGGACGGCGGCGACGCGCTCCCGAACGCGCGGCAGTCCCGCCAAAGCCGCAGGCGATGCGTCATGCAGAGCGAGAACCCATCGCTCGCCGCCTCGCAGATATTCGCGGGCGCCGACATAGGGCCGAAGGAGCGGCGCGGCGGCCGGCTCCGCAGTCAGAAAAGCCTCGCGCTCCTTCGCCGTGAAGACATAACGACCTCCGTCAAGGGGATTCGACCCAACGATCAGCCTTCTCATCCCGTTGATCGGCTTGCTCTCATTCCGCACCGTGAGATGCGGATCAGCGAGGCCGCCCGCGTCGAACAGATAGGGCGAGAGGGCGGCGTGGCGGCTCTCCTGCGGCTCGCCGCTGACGTCGGGATAGCTGAACAGCCGCTTCTCCGCCCGCGCCGACTCCCGGGCGTCCAGCCCGATGACGACGACGTGCACGTTCGCCTTGCCGCGCGCGTCCGACCCCCAGGCGAAGGTGCGGTGGGCGAAGGCGATCTCCAGCTTGCAGCGGTCGAAAAGAACGGGCCAGAGCTGCGCCGCTCCCTCCCCCTGCGTCATCGAGTTGGTGGCGACGAGGCCGACCCGCGTCGCGCTCTTTTGGAGATACTCCCCCGCCCGGATGAACCAGGCGGCCACGTAGTCCAGCGTCCCGCCGCTCCCGCCCAGGGCGGCGACCCGGCGCGTCTGCGCGCGCTGGGCGGGCGTCTGGAGCTTGGCGCCGACGAACGGCGGATTGCCGAACACGAAATCGCATTTTTCGGGAGGCAGAAGCTCCGCCCAGTCGAACTCCAGGGCGTCGGCGCGCCGGACATGCGGGGAAACCGTGAGCGGAATGCGGGTATAGGTCCGGCCGAACTCCAGGCTCAGGCGGTTGTTCATGATGTGATCCATCATCCAGAGCGCGGTCTCGGCGATGCGCGCCGGAAACTCGGCGATCTCGACGCCGTAGAACTGATCCACGGTGACGCGGGAAAGCGCGGCGGCGTCGAGCTCCCGCTGCTCTCCCGACGCGTGGGAGGAGCGAATCTCGCGGATCACCTCCATCTCCAGCGTCCGAAGCTCGCGGTAGGCGATGATCAGGAAATTCCCGCAGCCGCACGCCGGGTCGAAGAACGTCATCTCCCCCAGCCGCCTCTGGAAGGCTTCCAGCCCGGCGCGGCGGCGGCTGTCCCTTCGCGCCTTGAGCCGCTCGAACTCCGCCCGCAGGTCGTCCAGAAAGAGCGGCTCGATGACCTTCAGGATGTTCTTCTCGGTGGTGTAGTGCGCCCCTTGCGCGCGGCGCTCCGCCGGGTTCATCACGGACTGAAAGAGCGCGCCGAAGATGGCGGGCGAGATGTTCGACCAGTCGAAGCGGCAGGTTTCGAGCAGCGCGCGGCGCATGGCCGCGTCGAAGGAGGGGATGCGGAGGGCGTCCCGGAACAGGTCGCCGTTCACGTAGGGGAAGCGGGCGAGATCCTCGTCCAGCGTCGCCAGGCGCGCTTCCGGCGGCGTGTCCAGCACCTGAAAAAGCAGCGCCAGCCTGGGGCCGAGGTCGGCGCCGTCCTCGCTCGTGCGCTCCTCGAGGAATTCCATGAACAGGTCGCGCGGCTCGAAGATGCCGGTGTCGTCCGCGAACAGGCAGAAGACGAGGCGCACCAGAAAGCGCTCCAGATCATGCCCCCGGTAGCCGGCTTCCGCCAGCGCGTCGTGCAGCCCGCCCGCGAGCTCGGCGGCCTTGACGTTGGCGGGGTCCTGATCCCGAAAAGGCCTGCGCTGAACGCCCAGGATGAAGCCGAATTTCTCGAGATGAGCGGGCAGGTCGGCGAGGGCGAAGGCCGTCCGCTCGCGCTCGTCGAGGTCTCGGAGCTCGAACGTCCTGAAGTCGCTGACCAGAACGTAGCGGGGCCTGTCCCTCTCGGGCAGGGCGTCGAAGTACGTCCCCGCCTGCTCCCAGGCTTCGCCCAGGTCGCGCCCCGCGCTCTTTTGCTCGACGATGAGGACGCCCGGCCAGAACAGGTCGATGTAGCCGCCCGTGTCGTCGAGCCGCTTCACGCGCTCCTCGTAGCGCGCGACGGCGCGGCGCCTGACGCCGAAAATCTCGAAAAACTCGTTGTAGAAGCTCTGCGTCTCGCCCTTCTCGTAGCCCGCCCCCTCCCAGCGGCGGGCGAACGCCGCCGCGCGGGCGCGCATCTCGTTCCAGGAGAGGCGCATCAGGGACGCGGGACGCGGCGGAGCGCGAAGAGAGGGCAGGCCGGGGCTTTCGCTCGCGGTTTCATGGGGCGGGAATATAGCGCAATTCCACCCTCCCGTCCCGACGCGGCGGGAAGCGGGGGGCGGGCGCGGCGGAGAATGATCTCCCGCGTCAGCCCGTATCCGCCCGCGGCCGCCCGGGCCTCAACCGCTCCGCTCCTCTTCGGGGGCGCGCGCGGGGTCGATTTCGTAGAGATAGTCGAACGAATAGATGCCCGCGCCGCATCCGCCCCGCCAGATGAAGTTGATGGCGTAGCGTCCCACCATCTCGGCGTTTTCCAGCTCGGCGGGCCCGCCCGGCCCCGTGAGGACGACGAGGGGGTTCATCTCCCGCTCCCTGCGCTTCTCCTTGCAGTTCGCGCAGGGGCAGAGGCCGGCGAGGTAGTCGAACCCGAAAACGCTCTTCTCGCCGCTCGCCCACGCCACGCGCAGCTGGCGGACGCGCTTGTCCACCGTGAGATCGACGGGGTGGGGCGCGCTCTCCGGCCCGCTCATCAGCGCAAACCCCCGACGCCCTTACCGCGCCTTGACGCCGTATTTCTCATACTTCTTCACCGAGGCGGAGGTGCGCCGGGCGGATTCGGGCGTCTTGAGCTCAAGGAGATAGGGCCGCTCGGCCGAGGCGGCGCGCACGGCGTCGAACAGCCCCTCCTCGTCGCCGCCGCTCTCCCAGTCGCCCTCCTCCAGCTTCACGAAGACGGGCTTCCCCTCGCCGAAATCCAGGGTGGGCACGCCGAAGACGCCCTGCGCCTCCGCCTCCTCGTGCTCCCGCGCGATGAGGGGGACGGTCGCGCCGCTTTTCATGTCCTCCTCCCAGCGCGCCGCGTCGAGGCCCGCCTCCACGGCGATGTCGCGCAGCACGAGCTCGCTCGTGATGTCCTTGCCGTCCCTGTGCCTCGCCCTGTGGAGCGCCACGTGGTATCGGTCGAACTCCGCCTCGCCCTGAAGCGCCGCGCACTTGGCCGCCTGATGGGGAGGCATGTCGCGGCTCGGGAAGGTCTTGTCCTCCCAGGCCTTCCAGTCCTCTCCCCTCGCGGGGCCGAAATTCGCCTGCTCCAGCACGAAAGCCTTGTAACCGACCTTGAGGCCGCTTCTCTTCTCCCGAAGGCGAACGAGCCATTCCATGGCCCGGTAGGCGTAGGGTCAGACGTAGCAGTTCCACATGGTGAGGTTCATGGTTTTCTCCTTCCACAAGGCGAGCAACAAGGCGAGTCGCGGGGAAACGAAACGCCGCCATTATACGCCCGACGGCGCGGAGGAGAAAGCGGGAGGGGTCTTTCGCGGACGGTCGTCGCCCTCCCTCGCGGCGCCTAGGGACCGAGCGCCTTGCCCAGCAAGGCCGCCGCCTCCTCGCTCAGGGGAATCTCCGCGGCGGCCTTCCGCCCGCGCGGGGACATTTTTCTCCACGTTTTCCGCAAGATGCCGATGATTTTCTCCTCGTCGTGGAGCCGGGAGAAATCCTGAAGATGATTTTCGAGAAACACGAGGCAGGCGACGTCCTCGAGCGTCCGGGTCTCGGGGTCGGTCTTCAGCCCCTGCTTTCTGAGCAGCCGCCGCACCCGGGCCGTCGCTTCCTCCCCATAGCCCGCCTTTTTCAGGATTTCGGCCGCCCGGTCTCCGTGCCAGCCGTAAAGATGCGTCCGCCATCGGTGATATCCCTTGCGGCCCGGCGGATAATCCGAGCGCGGAACCTCCCACCGGCGGACGTGCTGGCTCCGAGCCGCCAGCCGCAAAGCCTCGGAGGCGTCCGGCTCCAGGGTCTCGAGCCATTTCGTCACCCGCATCGAATACAGGAGTTCTTTGGGATAATCCGCGCCCTCGAAGCGCTCGACGTTCGGATCTTCCGCGTTCGCCTCGTCGATGAGGCGCAGGGCGTATTCAAAGCGCGTGGATTTCTCACCCATCACCAAGCCCTTTCGCGCGAAAAAGAGAGCGGCGGCGGCGCGGCCGCTAGGACGAAAAACAGAATAAACGATCGCCCCCGTTGACAAAAACGAAAAACTTTCATATTTTCATGGCAATGTTAAGTAATTTACTAAACAACAAGAAATAATAAAACCCTCGGACGGGAATGTCGAATGGCGCGGGGAATCGTTCGGATCGTGGGAGCCGGCCCCGGAGACCCGGGACTGCTCACCCTCAAAGCGGCGAAAGCCTTGTCGAACGCGGACGTGGTCGTCCACGATCGGCTCGTGAATCCCGAAATTCTCGAATTTCGCCCGGAAGGCTGTCGGCTCGTCAACGCCGGAAAAGCCGCCGGGCGCCACGCCATGAGCCAGGACGCCATCAACGAATCCCTCGTCCGCTTCGCGCGGGAGGGCTTGCGGGTGGTGCGTCTGAAGGGGGGCGACCCCTTCGTCTTCGGCCGCGGCGGCGAGGAGGCGCAGGCGCTCGCCGCCGCCGGCGTTCGCTATGAAATCGTTCCCGGCGTCACGTCCGCCGTCGCCGCGCCCGCCTGCGCCGGCATCCCCGTCACGCACCGGAATCTCGCCTCCTCCTTCACCGTCGTGACGGCCCATGAAGACCCGGGGAAGCCGGAAACCCGGGTGGACTACGCGCATCTGGCCAAAAGCGGCGGAACCCTCGTTTTTCTGATGGGCGCGCGCTCGATCGGGCGCATCGCGGCCGCCCTGATGGAGCGCGGCATGTCGAGGGAGACGCCCACTGCGATCATCGAGAACGCCACCACGGCGCGGCAATCCGTCCACCGCGCTCCCCTGGGAGAAGCGTCGAGCCTCGCCCAGCGCGAGGAAGTATCCCCGCCCGCCGTTTTTCTCGTGGGGCCGGTCGCCGGCCTCGAAGACCTCGTCTGGTTCGAGGCCGACGAAAGCCAGGAAATTTCCTGGCGCCGCCTCGCGGAAGAATTCCTGAGCAAAGCCGCTTCATAAGCCGCCGGGCCGAGACCCGGCCCCGGGTTCCTCATCCGACGTCCAGTCGTTCACGCCAGGAGCATGAAATGCGCCAGGAATCGCTTGAGCAGGCACATCGACGGGAGCCGGGCGTCATCCCGGTGATTCCCGAAGAATTCGACGATTTTGAAACCGAAGCCGCGAAATTCCGAAACGGCGAACTCGCCGCGGAGGCGTTTCTCCCCTATCGACTCAAACGCGGGGTGTATGGCCAGCGTCAGGCGGACGCGCAGATGACGCGCGTCAAAATCCCCTTCGGCGGGCTGAGCGCGGCTCAACTCGAAGCCCTGGGGCGCGTGGCGCGCGATTACGCCCCTCTGGGAAAGGGCCACGTGACGACGCGGGAGAACGTGCAGTTTCACTTCGTGCCGCTCGGCCGCGCCGCCGACCTCCTGCGGCTTCTCGGCGAGGCGGGACTCACCACGCGGGAGGCGTGCGGAAACTGCGTCCGAAACGTCACCGGCTGCCCCTACGCGGGCGTCTGCGAGGATGAGGTTTTCGACGCCACCCCCTACGCGGGCGCGTTCGCCCGCTATTTCGTCCGCCGGGACTTCGCGCAGGACCTCCCGCGCAAGTTCAAGGTCGCCTTCTCCAGCTGCGCCTCGGACTGCGTGATCGGCGGCATTCACGACGTCGGCTTCATTCCCGTCGTCAGGGAGGCTGAAGGGGCCTCCGTCCGCGGATTCAGGATGCTCGTCGGCGGCGGACTCGCCACCTTCCCGCGCGTCGCCGAGACGCTTTACGACTTCGTTCCGGCGTCCGACTTCCTGCGGGTGAGCGAAGCCCTTCTCCGGGTGTTCGATCAGGCCGCCGAGCTCCGGAAGTCGCGCTTCAAGGCGCGCGTCAAATTCCTGGTGAGCCGCATCGGCGTCGGCGGCCTGCGCGAGCGCGTCGAGGCGGAGCTTGAAAACGACTGGGCGAAGCGGCCCGTCCGCCTCGAAGACTGGCTCTGGAGGGACGACGAGGAAGCCGACGCCCCGCCCGCGCTGAACGCGCTGAACGAGGCGGATGCGCCCCCTCGCGGCGACGCGGCGGATTATCACGCCTGGCGGAGCGCGAACGTCGCCGCGCAAAGGCAGGCGGGCTATTTCGCGGTCGAGATCAAGCTGCCGCTGGGCGACGTTTTGACGGAGCAGTTCTTCGCCCTCGCCGATCTCGCACGGCGCTTCGCAAGGGGGCGCGCCAGGACGAGCTTCGAGCAGAACCTCGTTCTCCGGTGGGTGCGCGAGGGCGACCTCCATCCCCTGTGGAAAGCGCTTCGGCGCGCGGGTCTCGCCGAACGAGGCGCCCGGGAGATATCCGACGTGGTCTCCTGCCCGGGAACGGACTCGTGCAAGCTCGGCATCACCTCCTCCATGGGGCTGGCGCGCGCCATACGCGAAACGCTCCAAGCGGAAGAACGCGACCCGCTCACGCGGGAGATGCGCATCAAGATGAGCGGCTGCCCGAATTCGTGCGGCCAGCACCACGTCGCCCACGTCGGCTTTCACGGCGGAACGCTCCGGGCGAACGGCGCCATGCTCCCCGCCTATGAAATCTTCCTCGGCGGCCAGTACCGGGGAACCGGGGGAGGAATCCGCCTCGGCGAGCGCATCCGCGTCCGCGTCCCCGCAAAGCGCGTTCCCGCCGCCCTGAAGAAAATGCTGCGCCACTACCGGGAAAACAGGCGCGAAGGCGAGCGCTTCAACGATTTTCTGGATCGCGTCGGCGCCGCTTCCTTCGAGAGCCTGCTGCGGGAGTTTCACCTCGCGGGCGCGTTCAACGACGAGCCGGACTCCGATTTGTTCATCGACTGGAGCCGGAGCGAAAAATACGTCCTGGAAAGAGGAGAAGGCGAATGCCTGGCCTAGAAAAACGGCCGGAATTTCCGGACGAAGCCTCGGCGGACGGGGTGAAGACGGCGGCGCTGCTCATCGGGCACGGCAGCCGCGCCAAAAACGCCAACGAGGCGCTTTTCCGCGTCGTGGCGCACTTTCGGAAAGCCTGGCCGCACCGCGTGCTGGAAGCGGCGTTTCTGGAGATCAGCCGTCCCTCCATTCCCGAGGGAATCGACCTCTGCGTCGAAAAGGGGGCAGAGAGGATCATCGCCATCCCCTATTTTCTTTTCAGGGGCAATCACGTGAAAATGGATCTGCCCGCGCTCATCAGGGAAAGCCGGAACGAACACGCGGATGTCGACATCATTCTGGGGCCGCATCTCGGCTTTCATCCCAAAATGATCGAAATCGTCGCTGAGCGCGTCCGGCAGGCGCTCGATACGCTGAAGCCGGAGGAAACCCCAAGCCCATAACGCATGAAAGCGTCTTCGGCTTCCTCCCGCGCCCGTTGACGGGCCGCTTCCGGCCCCGCACGCGCGAGGCATTCCGCCGCCGCGCGGGGGGGGCTCGGGAACGTCCGGGGTCAACTGTGCTTTAATGGGGGCATGTTCGAGCCCGCCGCCGTCTACGCCCTCGTCTCCGCGATTCTGCTCGCGCTGCGGGACATTTTCGGACGCCTGGGCGTTCGAGGCATCGACCCCGTCGCGGGTTCGGCCTTCACCGCCGTCATCGGCCTCCCCATCCTCTGGATCGTCTCCGCGTCGAGAGGCGATTTCTCAGACCCTTGGCCGGGCCTGGGCTGGCCCCTTCTCTTCATCGGCGCCTCGGGGATTCTCCGGGTCAGCTTCGCCCGCACGATGCTTTTCGCCGCCACGCAATACATCGGCGCCGCGCGAGCGAGCGCCCTCGCCGCGACGAATCTGCTGTTCGCCGCGCTCCTTGGCGTCACCCTGCTGGGAGAGGCGCTGACGCTCCCCATCGGGCTGGGCGCCGCCCTGGTGTTCTGCGGATACCTTTTCATCTCAGGGAGCCATCCGGGGCGCGCGGGGGAGAAGCCCCGCGGCGGTTCATACGTCGGCACGGGGCTCGCGCTCGGCTGCGCGCTCGCGTTCGGGGCGGGCGCCGTCTTCGCGCGCCCGGCGGTGGGCTTTTTCACCTCCGCCAACGAGGCGAATTTCTACTCCAACCTTTTCGCCGTGCTTCCCTTCCTGCCCTTCTTCTTCCGCAAGGGAAAAACGGGCGAAGTCAAAGCCTGGAGCCCCCGCAACCGGGGCTTTCTCGTTCTGGCCGGCGCGTCCGCGAGCCTCGGCGTCACCTTCCTTTATCTCGCGCTGGCGAACGCGCCCGTCGTCTACGCCTTCCCCATCTCCCAATCGAGGCCCCTGTTCGCCATCGCGGTATCCTGGATTTTTCTCCGCTCCGAGGAAGCGATGAACTGGCGCGTCGCGGCGGGGGCGGGAGCGATATTCGCGGGGACGCTCGTTCTGATTCTCAAGGGCTGACGAGGCTTTCGCCCCCGGGCCGGCGAACAGGGCCGCCCCCGCCCTCTTTTCTGCGCACCAGATGCGCGGCCCGCATCGAGAGCACCAAATCACCCTCCTGGTTGAACGTCCTGAACTCCATGAGAATGATTCCGCGGCCGGGCTTCGATCGGGACGCCCTCGCCTCGACGACCTCGGCCTCGACGCGCAGGGCGTCTCCGGGGCGGACGGGCTTCAGCCAGCGGATGGAGTCCATCCCGGGCGAACCCAGCCCCGTGGTTCCGATGACGCCCGTGTCGATGAACAGGCGGAACGAGGCCGCCACCGTCTGAAACCCGCTGGCGATGATTCCGCCGTAGGGGGAGGCGGCCGCGGCCTTCTCGTCGACGTGGAACGGCTGCGGGTCGTATAGCCGGGCGAACCCGACGATCTCCTCGGCGGAGAGCGTCTTTTCTTTCGTCAAGAACTTCTCGCCGACCCGGAAGTCCTCGAAGAATTTTTCGCTCATCGAAGCCCGCCGCCGACTTTCACGTCATCCTCCGGCGCCGGGATACTTCCTCTCCGCCTCCCCGGCTCCTTCCGCCATGTTGTAATCCTCATCGAGCTCCCCCGTTCCGGCCGGGAATTTTACGGTGAAAAAGGTGGCTTCGCCGCCGACGGCGCGGCTTCTGTGGTTCGTCCGCCGGGGGATGTGAATCAAATCCCCGCGCTCCACGATTTTGTCCTCCTCCCCGAGGATGTAGTGCAGCCTGCCGTCCAGAATCAGGGTGAACTGCTCCTCGTTCGGGTGCATGTGCAGGGGAGGCCCCTCGCCTTCCGGCTTCGTGACGACGCCCACCTTCATGAATTCGCCCACGACGCTCCTGGCCGTGACCCTGGGGTTCGTCTTGCTGGGCCTCTCCTTCATTCCCTCGATTTCATAAAAGGGCATGGTCGCTCCTCTGCGGCGTCTATAATTCCTCGTATTCCTGAATGGTCAGGGGCAGGGAAACGGGCGCCTTTCGATGCGCGGAAAGGTCCATCGCCATCGTGAGCAACAGGTTGCGGTGCCCGTCCCGAACGGTGGCGTGCGGCGTGTTCAGCCCCGTGTGGACGCGCCCGAACCAGGCGTTGGTCTCCTCGCGCATCGGGCCCCAGAGCTGATCGAAAACGACGTCTCCGGGCGGATAACTCGCCAGAAAATCCACGTTTCGCCTGGCCTCGGGCGTATAGCCCGCAGGCTGGGCGTTTTCGCTGGCGAGAACCAGGTCCCTGTGGGTGTCGTCGATGGTGAGAACGCCCTCGGTGCCGACGATGCCGATCTCCAGGCTATAGACGGAGCCGGGCCAGACCGTCGGCAGCGCCCATGAGATGCTCATGCTCCAGATGGTTCCGTCCTCAAAGGTGAAGATGCCCAGGGTGGCGTCCTTCGTGCCGTAGGACGCGCCGAGCGCCTTGTCCATCGATCGGGCATAGACCTCGACGGGCGCCTTCCCCTCCATGAGCCACATGCAGACGTCGAGGCTGTGCGTTCCCGAGACGACCATCGGCGTCAGGATGCCGCAGTATTCCGTTTTCTCCACCGTGGCGATGGGAACGAGGCGGTTCATGAAGGCTCTCGTGACGACCGTGGTGACGTCTCCGAGCTGGCCGGTGCGGATCTTCTCCTTCGCGATGAGAAAGCGGCGCCGGAAGCGCTGCGTGTAGCCCACCACCGCGTCCAGGCCGGCGTCCTCGACCGCCCGGAGAACCCGGGCGGAATCGGCCGCGTTCGTGGCCAGCGGCTTCTCGATGAACAGAGAGTGGCCCCTTTCCGCGGAAGCCAGGATGGGCCCCACGTGCTCGTTTTCCTCCGTGGCGATGACGGCGGCGTTCACCTCCGGCCGCGCCAGAAGCTCCCCGTAGTCCGTCGTGAAGAAGTCGGCGTTCGTATCATCGGCGAGTTTCCGCCCCGGCTTCTCGTTGATATCGCAAAGGCCCAGCCATTCGACGCCCGGATAGTCGCGGGCGAACTCCGCCCGGATTCTGCCGATCTTCCCGCAGCCGACGACGGCGAGGCCGATGGGCTTCCTGCTTCCGTTTTCCGCGCTCATCTCCTGCTCCCCGATGCGTACAAGCCCATTTTCCCGAAGCGCGCCCGAAGACGCCCTTCCCCTCGCCGAAAATCGCGCGCGGGCGCGCGAAGCCTCCGGAAACTCAAGGGAAACTAGTCTTTCAACTCGACGCGAACGGCCTCAAGGGGCTTGTCTCCGTGATTCTCGACGGCGTGCAGCCCCTCCCTGCCCAGCCAGAAGGGGACGCCCTCCCTGCGCTCTTCTCCGAGAGCGCAAGCCTCGCCCCTCTCGTTGTAATAGGTGATTTTCGGCATGCTCGTGATGGTGAACACGCTCTCCCATTTGTGCGTATGCTGATTTTCCAGTTCGCCGGGCCGAATCGTCACCCGCAGGACGCGAACCCGATCGTTCTCGAAGATGACTTCGTGGTTCCCGGGCGCCGCGACGACGGCGTCCAGCTCCTCGGGCGTTCCGGGCGCATACTCCGGCCGCCCCATCGCGGCGTTTTCGCTCAACTGCTTCCCTCCCCTGCAAGAACGGGCGCGCGGCGGCTACGCGAACAGCGCTTTCGGCAGCATGGCGTGGATTCCCTTCACGCCGTTGACGATTTGCGTGACCCGCAGGTCCACGGCCAAGCTGCAAAGCGTATAGGCGTCGTCCCTGCTCATGCCGCACGACTCCCCGAGAAACCGTATCGTCTCCCGAAGCGCCATCTTCGCCGCGTTGTCGAGAATGGGGTCGAACCCCATCAGGATGTAATGCGTCTCCGTCTCCGCCCGGGGATTCTCAAGGCGCAAATCCTTTCTCACGATGATTTCGAGCGTCCCCGAGAGGCCCGTTTCAATGGCCGTCAGACAAGCCTCGCCGTCCCCCTGGCAGCCGTGCCCGTCGCCCACGGAAAACAGCGCGCCCTCGTTGAAAACGGGAAAATAGACGACCGAACCCGATGCGAGCTCCTTGTTGTCCAGATTGCCGCCCCAGGCGCCCGGAGGATAGCTCCCCACGCGGCCCATGGCGGGCGGGGGCGCCACGCCGAAGTTTCCGAAATAGGGCCTGAGCGGAACCTTCACGCCCGCGCCCCAGTCGCCCGTCTGCGCTTCCAGGTCGAGATCCACGATGACGGAGCGCGTATAGGGAAAATCCTCCGGCAACCCGCCCTGCATCGGCCGGATGGCGTTATACCCCCAGTCATAGCGCGTCTTCACCTCATGGACGCGAACCTCCAGGACGTCCCCCGGCCGGGCGTCTTCCACGTAGACGGGCCCCGTCATGATGTGGGGGCCGGGCCCTTGCGGAACCCGCACGATGATGTCCCGCAAATTCCGGGACGCCCTGTCTCCGAGCCTGTCCAGATACTCCTCCCGGCCCGATTCCGTGTGAACCTCCAGCGCGTCGCCCGAGCGCGCCCTCATCACGGGCTCGAGCGAAGCGTCGTAATACCCCCAATGAACGGTATCCGGCTTCGCGATCAATTCATGGGTCGCCATCGAAACGCTCCTTCATCGGGGGCCGGCGCGCGCGCGAACGCCCGCATTAAAGCACCGCGGGAGGGCGAGCGAAAGCGCGGGAGGAGCCCGGGCGCGCCGGATGCGTCGTTTCCCTGATCAAAAACTAATCAAAAATTCCTTTCGGCAGCATGGCGTGGACTCCCTTGACGCCGTTGACGATTTGCGTAACCCGCAGGTCCACGGCCAGGCTGCACAGCCTGTAGGCGTCCTCAGCGCTCATGCCGCGCAGCTCGCCCAGGAACCGAATCGTCTCCCGCAGCGCCATCTTCGCCGCGTTGTCGAGAATCGGGTCGAAGCCCATCAGGACGTAGTGGGTGGCCGTCTCCGCGCGCGGCGCTTTCAGGCTCATGTCTTTTCGCACGATGAGCTCGATTCTCGCGGACATGCCGCATTCCAGCGCCGAGAGGCAGCTTTCCCCGTCTCCCTGGCACCCGTGCCCGTCGCCTATGGCGAACAGCGCGCCGTCGTGGAATACGGGGAGATAGACCCTGGAGCCCGCGCCGAGCTCCTTGTTGTCCATGTTTCCTCCCCAAACGCCCGGGGGCGTGGAGGGAACGCGGCCCAGGCCGGCGGGCGGCGCCACGCCGAAATTTCCGAAATAGGGCCTGAGCGGAACCCTCACGCCCGCCCCCCAGTCGCCCGTGTTCGCCTCCGCGTCGATCTCCACGATCACCGTTCTCGAATAGGGAAAATCCTCGGGCAAGCCGCCCGCCAGAGGACGAATGACGTTGAAGCCCCAGTCATAGCGCGGGCGAATATCCAGAAACCCGACCTCCAGGACGTCTCCCGCCGCGGCGCCCTCCACCGCGATGGGCCCCGTGAGGATGTGTCCGCCCAGGTCTCTTTTTCCGCGCGCGACGATTTGACGCAAGCCTTCCGACGCCCTCTCCCGAATCGGGGATTCGAGCGTCCGCGCGCCCGGTTCGGTGTGAATCTCGAGCGCGTCGCCCGAGGCCACGGAAAGAACCGGCGGAAGGCTCGCGTCATAATATCCCCACTGGACGTTGTCGGGGTTTTGCGCGATTACATGCGCGGCCAATGGCGGACTCCCGGGAGATCGCGGTTCATTCAAACAGGGACTTGGGCAGCATGGCGTGGACTCCCTTGACGCCGTTGACGATTTGCGTAACCCGCAGGTCCACGGCCAGGCTGCACAGCCTGTAGGCGTCCTCAGCGCTCATGCCGCGCAGCTCGCCCAGGAACCGAATCGTCTCCCGCAGCGCCATCTTCGCCGCGTTGTCGAGAATCGGGTCGAAGCCCATCAGGACGTAGTGGGTGGCCGTCTCCGCGCGCGGCGTCTCGACCCTCAAGTCCTTGCGAACGCGCAGCTCGAAGGTCCCGACGAGGCCCATCTCTATTCCGTTGACGTTCGCCTCGCCGTCCCCCTGGCAGCCGTGTCCGTCGCCCACGGAAAACAGCGCGCCCTCGTTGAAAACCGGCAGGTAGACCGTCGCTCCGGCCGTGAGCTCCTTGCAGTCCGTGTTTCCTCCCCACGCTCCGGGCGGGAACGTGGGCGCGCGCCCGATCGCCGGAGGCGGCGCCACGCCGAAGTTTCCGAAGAAGGGCGCAAGCGGAACCTCGACCCCCGCCCCCCAGTCGCCCGTGTTCGTCTCCGCGTCGATTTCCACAATCACCGTTCTCGAATGCGGAAAATCCTCCGGCAGGCCGCCCATCAGGGGTCTGAATCCGTTGTAGCCCCAGTCATAGCGCGGCTTGACGTCGCGGATTCTCACTTCCAGCGCGTCGCCGGGCCGGGCGCCCTCAACGGCTACGGGACCCGTCATGATGTGGGGACCCGGGCTCGGCGTCATCGTCTCCAGTATTTTCTTCAGGTTCTCCGAAAGCCGCTCCGGCCGCGTTTCCAAAAAGTCTTTTCGGCCCGATTCGGTTCTCACGATGAGCGTGTCGCCCGAGGCGATCGTCAGGACGGGAGGAAGGGCCGCGTCATAGAAACCCCAATGGCAGGCGCCGACGGCGGCGTCGAGTTCGCGCGTGGCCAAAACGCTCCTCCTTCGGATGATTCAGGCGCGCGGCGCTTCCCGAACGCGGTAGCGACGGGCGATGCGCTCAGAATGCCGCATCGACTCTATCAGCAAGGGAATGGAATATCAAAAATCCACCTTCCGGGCGCGCTCAGCCCAGAACCGCGTCCGCGAGGGCGGGCAGAATCTCGCCCGTTTTCCCCTGAATCCGAATATCCGCTTTGGCGTCGAAGCGGGTGGGGCCTTCGTTGACGATGACGAGGCGCGCCCCCGCCCTTCGGGCGCGCTCGGGCAGGCCGCCCGCCGGCCTCACCGCCAGCGAGGAGCCGGCGACCAGGAACACCTCCGCTTTCCGGGACGCCGCCTCGGCGCGGGACAATTTTTCCGGCGGCAGCGCCTCCCCAAAGAAAACCGCGTCCGGCTTCAGCGGATCTCCGCAGTCCCGGCATCGCGGAACCGCCTCCCCGCCCCGAACCCTCGCGTGAACCTCGGGGCGGGGCGACTTCGCCCCGCAGCCCACGCAAACGCACAGATGACTCGTCCCGTGCAGCTCCACGATCCTCTCCGGGTCGTGCCCCGCCTTCTGATGAAGGCCGTCCGTGTTCTGCGTCACAAGAAGCGTCAGGCGTCCATGCCGGGACAGCCTCGCCAGGGCGAGATGCCCGCCGGAAGGAGCGGCGCTTCGGACGAGATCGTATCCGTCCAGGGCGACCTCCCAGTAGCGCTTCTGAATCTCGCTCGAAGCCAGCCATCGGCGGATGTCGAAATCCTTCGGGTCGAAGCGCTCCCAGACGCCGCCTTTGGATCGGAAGTCGGGAATGCCGCTCTCGGTGCTGATTCCGGCGCCGGTCAGGCAGACCGTCGAGCGGGACTCGAGAACCCAGGCCGCCGCCTTCTCGATGAGTGCCCTTCGGGAATCGTTCAATGACGCCCGCCCGTCACGGAAGCGGATAACGACGATGGCGGCGGCGAGGCGTGAAGCCCCGCCGCCGGTTGATGTATGCTACGCTGTTATGGAGCGCATGAAAACCGGAAGCGACGAATCGCGGGAGTCCTGAAAAGTGACCGGCGCGAAAAAGCACTCATGCGGATGGCGCGCGCTCATCGCCCTGTTCGCCGTCGGGGCGGGCCTGGCCGGCTGCGCCGACGCCCTCCTCCCCAAGGTGAGGGCGCGATCCGCCAGAATCCTGAAAAACGCCATCCAGGTCGAATTCGAGAACCTGACCGGCGAGTTCGACAAGCTCGACCGGAAAGGGGATTTGGCGCTTTGCGCCCCCATGCGCTTCGGGGTGGCGCGGTTCGCCGTCTATCAGGCGGTGGAGGAGAGAAGAACCGCCGGCATGGCGCAGATGACCCGCTTTCTGACGCGGGCGCGCGCCGCCATCGGGCAGGCGCAGGAAAAAATGCGCGAAGGGCGATGCGTCGACAGCGACGGGGACGGCCTCACCGACATCGCGGAATACCGCCGATACCGCACGAAAGCGGACAGCGCCGACACGGACGGAGACGGACTCTCCGACGGGCTGGAAATACGCCGATACCGAACCAATCCGCTCAAGGCGGACACGGACGCCGACCTTCTCGACGACGGGGCGGAAATATCGCGGGGCTTCAGCCCGATCCTCGCCGACAGCGACGGGGACGGATTCATCGACGGCATCGAAGTCGCCCATGGCGCGAACCCGCGCGACCCGTGCTCCCAGCCCCTCGACGCCCAGCGTCTGGACCGCCGGCGCGAATGCCGGCCCAAAAGGGTTCAGGGCGAACGAAGCCGGACCCGGGCGCGAAAAAAGCGATTGCCGGAACCGGCGCCCGAAGCCGCGCGCGTCCCCGACGAGAAAAAACGGCGCAAGGCCCGAAAGCCGAAGACGCGCCCCCCCTCCCCGAAGGCGTCAGGCGAACGCGCCCGAAGCCGCGGGAAAGCGCGCTGGAACCGCAAGGAACGGAAGCCGACGCCCGAACGCCTTCCTTCGCGCCCCGGACAAAAAACGCAGACGGCCCGAACCCGCCGGGCGAGCGAGACCGCCCCTTCGCGCGAAAAGCCGCGAAAAGCGGCCGTCCGCAACGGAAACGCCCCCGCCGTCGAACGAAACGAGGCCAAACGAAAAGCGGCGAACCGGCCCGCGATAAGGAACGCGGAGCCCGCGAAAAAGCGGCTTCCCGAAAAGCTGCCGACACCCGCGCCCCGGCGGTCGATAGCCGCTTCATCGGCCGGGCCGGCAAGCCCTGAAAAACCGCGGACGCCCGCCCCGGTCGCCGTCTCTCTGGCGCGGCGCCCCCCGGAAGCGGAAAAACAGGGCCCCGCGCTCCCGAAAAACGGGACGCCCGGACCCGCGAACGCGGAGCCGGCGAAGAAAGCGTCCTTCGGGGACGACGCGCCCGGCTTCCCGGCCATGATTTTTCTGAGGCTGTGGTAAAGTCGCTCATGGCGCGTCCGCGGCCGGACGTCCCCGGGAGCGCGCGATCGTTCGATGACCGCATTTCCGTCCCGCGCGCCGGGAATCATCGCGGGGCGGCTTTGAAGCGTCTTCATCAGCAGCGCAGCGAGGAGAGAAGAACATGACCGAGCAGAAAACGGCGTTGAACAAATTCAGCCGCCGCGTCACACAGCCGCCCTCGCAGGCCGCCTCCCAGGCCATGCTCTACGGCGCGGGGCTGGATGAAGAGGACATGCGGAATCCCCAGGTCGGCATCGCCAGCATGTGGTGGGAGGGAAATTCCTGCAATTTCCACCTCAACCGGCTCGCCGAATACATCAAGCAAAGCGTGAATGCCGGGAAAAAAATGGTCGGCCTCATCTTCAACACCATCGGCGTGAGCGACGGCATCTCGATGGGCACGGAGGGGATGCGGTATTCCCTGCAATCCCGCGACCTCATCGCCGATTCGATTGAAACCGTCGTCGGCGCGCAGTGGTATGACGCCCTCGTCACCCTTCCCGGATGCGACAAGAACATGCCCGGCTCCATCATCGCCATGGCGCGGCTCAACCGGCCCGGCCTGATGGTCTACGGCGGCACCATCAGCCCGGGATTCCTGAACGGCGAGAAGCTGGACGTGGTTTCCGCCTTCCAGGCCTACGGCGAATACTTCTCCGGCAGCATCGACGAGGAGCGCTTTCGGTCGGTCATCCGCAACGCCTGCCCGAGCGGCGGCGCCTGCGGGGGCATGTATACGGCCAACACGATGTCCTCCTCCATCGAAACGCTGGGCATGAGCCTGCCCTACAGCTCCTCGAACCCGGCCATGAGCGAGGACAAGCGAAACGAATGCCTCGACGTGGGGAAGGCCGTCTATCACCTGCTCGAAAACGACATCAAGCCCAGCGACATCATGACGAGAGAGGCGTTCGAGAACGCGATCACCATCGTCATGGCGCTCGGCGGCTCGACCAACGCCGTGCTGCACTACATCGCCATGGCCAAGGCCGTCGGGGTCGAGCTCGCGATTGACGATTTCCAGGAGATCAGCGACAGAACGCCCTACGTCGCGGACCTGAAGCCCAGCGGAAAATTCGTCATGGAAGACCTCCACGACGCGGGCGGCGTGCCGGGCGTCCAGAAGCTGCTGCTGAAGGAGGGCCTGCTCCACGGCGACTGCCTCACCGTAACGGGCAGGACGCTCGCCGAGAACGTCGAGGCGCTGCCCGACCTGCGCGCCGGCCAGAAAATCATCGTTCCGCTTTCGTCCCCCATCAAGGAAACGGGACACCTCCAGATACTCTACGGAAACCTCGCCAGCGAGGGCGCCGTCGCCAAGATCACGGGAAAGGAAGGGGAGCGCTTTGAGGGGCCCGCGCGCTGCTTCGACTCCGAGGAGGACGCCCTCAAGGGGCTGGAGGAAAACAGGATTCAGAAAGGAGACGTCGTCATCATCCGCTACGAGGGACCCAAAGGCGGCCCCGGGATGCGGGAGATGCTGACGGTGACCTCCGCCATCATGGGCGCCGGCCTCGGCGGCGATCTCGCGCTCATCACGGACGGGAGATTCTCGGGCGGAACCCACGGCTTCGTCGTCGGACACGTCACGCCCGAAGCCCAGGCGGGCGGCCTCCTCGCCCTCGTCGAGGACGGAGACGCCGTTTTGATCGACGCGCGCAAGCGCGTCATGGAGCTGAAAATATCCGACGCCGAAATCGAGAGGCGCCGGCGAAACTGGCGCGCGCCCGCGCTCAAGTCCACCAGGGGCGCGCTCTACAAATACGCCAAATGCGTCTCCTCGGCGTCCGAGGGGTGCGTGACGGACGAGTAGGCGCGGCGGCCCCCGCGGGGCGTCATTCCTTTCCTCGCCGCGCGGCGAATTCCTGAAAATATCCGCCGATGGAGGAGGCCGCCCAGTCGAGGCCCATGAACCGGGCCTTCCGGAGCGTCTCTTCCCCGCTCATGCCGTTTTCCTTCGCCAGATGAACAAGCGAGCAAATCCCGGCCCGCCCCATGCCCTTTCAGTGGACGAACACCGGGCCCTCTTTTCTGGCCCCGGCGATCGTCTCGTGAATTTTTCCGGCCAGCGCGTCGTTCATGGTCTCGGCGCCCACCGGAATGCGCGCGAAGTTCATGCCCAGCTCCCGGGCCGCCGCCTCCTCCGCTTCCGGCGGGAATTCGGCTTCTCCCTCGTCGGCCAGGCGCAGGTTCACCACCGTTTTTATTCCTTTTTTCGCCAGCGCCTCCATGTCCTCGCGGTTCGGCTGGCCTCCGAACGCCAGGTTTTCGGCCAGATCAAAATAGTTCATGACGTTTTTCCTCTCCCGGGGGCTTTTCTCTCCCGATGAGTTCGCAGCGCGCCGCGCGGGCTCGGGGCGGCGCGAATCCGACGCGCCATTCAGGCCGCGGGAACGGCCTCAGCCGCGCCGCGTCAGCTCCCGGCAGCGGAGCAGACAGGCCGCCTTCTCCTCCTCGCCGTCGCGCCTGTAGACGCCGATCAGATTGTTGAGCATTCTCTCCACGATGCGCCGGGGAGGGGTTTCCTGCAGGAACCGCACGTCGAAATGATAGCCGAGTCCCCGCACGATTGCGGCGCAGTCTCCCACGCTCAGGCGCTTCCCCCGCTCGAAGGGGTCGAGGAAGACGGGGTTTTCATCGTCCTGGTATTTGACGATGAAATGTCCCGGCATCCCGACGCCGTGAAGCGGAAGCCCCAGGCGCTCGCCGAGAATCAGATACAGGGCGGAAAGCGATATGGGGATGCCTCGCCTGCGCTCCAGCACGCGATTGAGAAAGCTGTTCCGCGCGTCGTAGTAATTGTCCCGTGCGCCGTCGAACCGAAGATCGCCGTGCAGGTATTCCACCACCTCGGAGACGACGGCGTCCGCGCCGCGCAGGCCCCGCAGGCGCTCGCGCAGATGATTCTCCATGCTCCGCAACTCGTCTTTTCGCCTTTCCATGTCCGCGAGCGGGTGGCCGAAGGACGCCAGCAGAAAGCACGCCTCCTCCAGGTCCGCGTCTTTCGCCGAAGAAAGCGACCAATCCGAGAAAGCGGCCTCGATGCGCTCGTAATGAAAGCTCATGAGCGAGAGCGGCAGCAGCGCCTCTTCCGTCTCGCGCTCTTTCAGCATCGAGAAGAGTCTTCGCCGCTCCTCGGGCGAGAACCCGGAAACCTGGCGATCCAGCGCCGTCGTCACGCCCGGCGATCCGTCATCCAGCAGATGACAGACGGCCTCCAGCTGAGAGTCGCTCAACGACAAGGCGAAATCCTTTTTGCGGGGGTTCGTCCGTTCATTCCATGTTCCCCTCGATACATGGTAGTATCATTCGCGCGCGTTCACAATTCACGCCCTTCGGGAGAAGCGGATGCCCACATACGCCGACGTGGTGGCGGAGGTTCTGGGGGACTCGGGGATCGAGTTCATCTTCGGGGTTCCGGGTAGCCTGAGCTCCGTGGAGCTCATCGAAGCCGCCCGAAAGCGCGGCATACGCTACGTCCTCTGCAGCAACGAGAGCAGCGCGGCCGTGAAGGCGGGGACGTATGGCGTCATGACGGGGCGGCCGGGGGTCGTGAGCGCGGGGGTCGGGCCGGGGGCGGCGGCCGTCGTCCACGGCGTGGCGAACAACTGGCTCGAGCGCGCCCCGTGCCTCGTTCTGACCGACCGCTTCTCCGACGCGCAGTTTCGCCGCCAGGGCCGGCAGAAACTCGACCAGGATCGCCTGCTGCGCCCCGTCACGAAAGGCACCTTCAAGCTGGCGAAGGACAACGCGGCGGCGGCCATCCGGCGCGCCCTGGCGCTGGCCGCGGAAGGAAGGCCGGGGCCCGTGCACGTGGATCTGCCCTACGACGTCATGCTGGCGGAGGCGGAAGAGAGCGATTTTCCGCCGAAGGAGAAGCCCCGGAAATACGTCGCCCGCGCGGGCTCCGCCCATCCGGGAATCGCCGCGGCCGCCGACGTCATCTCGGAGTCGAACAACCCGATCGTGATAGCGGGGCTTCAGGTCAACCGCTCGGGACGGGAGGCGGAGCGGGAGTTCGTCTCCTTCGCCGAGAAGCTCGGGGCGCCGGTGCTCGCCTCGCCGGCGGCCAAGGGCGTTCTGCCCGAACATCATCCCCTCGCCATGGGAACCTTCCGGGGGGCGCCCTCCGAGCGGGAGCTGACGGACAAGTCGGATCTCCTCATTCTGGTGGGCTTCGACAAGGTGGAGGTGTTCGCCCCGGGCCGCTGGGACTATCCGCAGCGGGTGATCAACCTAGACGAGGCGCCGCACCTCGACGATCTGATCCGGCCCGAGGTGGAGGTCGTCGCCCATCTCGCCGACGCGCTCCGGGCGCTCGCCGCCTCCGTCTCCTCCGCGCACGCCTGGAACACCGAAGAGATGGACTCCTACAAAAAAATGAGGCAGGCCGCGCTGTTCCCCGCCGGGGAGGGCCTGATGCCCGGCGCCCTCATCCGGGTCGCCCGGGAATGCCTCCCCGACAACGGCATCATGACGGCGGACGCGGGAAGCCACAAAGTCCTGGCCAACGACATCTGGGAGACGAGGCGCCCCCGGGGCTATCTGACGTCGAGCGGCCTGGGTTCGATGGCGGTCGCCATACCGGCCGCCATGGCCGCCAAGATGGCGGAGCCGGACTCCCCCGTTCTCTGCCTGACGGGAGACGGCGGCTTTCTCATGCGGATAGGCG
Organism: bacterium; assembly: GCA_965242545.1. Classification (GTDB taxonomy): domain Bacteria; phylum UBA8248; class UBA8248; order UBA8248; family UBA8248; genus Bin107. The sequence continues at coordinate 904,359 of OZ251456.1, read as the reverse complement.
ACATGGAGACGGCCGTTCGGGAAAACGTCCCCTTCGTCGTCGTGGTGTTCAACGACGGCTGCCTGAACCTGATCAAAATCAAGCAGGACAACCGATCTTTCCCGCGCCTGGGCACGGCGTTCCGGGATTCCGACTACGCGGCCGCCGCAAAGGGGCTGGGCTGCGAGGGCGAACGGGTTTATTCGGAAGAAGAGCTCGAGGACGCGCTCAAGCGGGCGTTTTCATCCGACAAGCCCTGGGTCATCGACGCCGTCATCAACCCCGACGGCTACGTCGGCTCGAAAGACGTTCGCGCGGAATAATAAAAATAACGCAACTTGACACGACTCCCCCAAACACAGCATCCTGCTCCGAAATATCTCTTTTCAGACGGGGAAATCCGCATTTTCCCCTGAATCGAACGTCCGGGCGGAAGCCGTCCGGACGCGAAATGTCCTCGACCCCGAAAGGGGTCCCGCTCGGGAGGATGGGAGGTGCCAGAGGGAACGGTCAAGTGGTTCAGCGACAAAAAGGGGTATGGCTTCATCTCTCAGGACGACGGCGACGATATTTTCGTGCACTTCTCGGCCATCGCCGGGGAAGGCTTCAAATCCCTCCAAGAGGGTGAAAAGGTCGCGTTCGAGGTGACGCAAGGCCCTAAAGGGCTTCAGGCGGCGAACGTAACGAAGCGGGAAGAAATCTGATTCTCCTTCCCCGTCGCCGCTCTTCATCGGGGGAAATCGCGCGCCCGGAGACGCTCCGGAACCGCTTGCGCTTGCGCCCTCCGGCGGGCCCTCTCTGAATTCAGCCTCCGGCTGCGGCTTCGTGCGGGCGCGCCCGCATCCATCCGGCGGCTCCGCTCCGCCGTTCGTTCGCGCGCGAGCGGGCCGGCTACGGCTCCAGCAGACAGCCAAGCGCCTCCTGCAGCTTCTCTCTCAGCGTCAGTGAGGGGCGATAATCCATGTGCCGAAAACGGTTCTCATCCATTTTTCGCAGAAGCGTTCCGTAGGTCCGGCCCATGATTCTGGCGGGCAGGAGATTCTCCTTCCGCTCGCCGCGCAGCGCCTCGGCGGCCCGCTCGTAATATCCGCGCGCCCGCTCCGCCTGGAGCCGCAGAAGGCTCTCGACCTGCGGGGTATGCTTCTTGTTTTCCAGATCGGAGGCCGCCGCGCCGTATTCCTCCATTTCCTTCCGGGGAAGATAAACGCGCCCTCGCCCGGCGTCCTCCCAGACGTCCCGCAGGATGTTCGTCATCTGAAGCGCCCTTCCCAGGGAAACGGCGTAGTTTCTCGCGGATTCGGATTTCGCGCCGAAGATGCCCAGGCAGGCCAGCCCCACGGCCGAGGCCACCTTGTCGCAATAGTCTTCAAGTTCCCGGAACTCCTCGAATCCCCGCTCCTCCAGGTCCATCGCCACGCCGTCGCAAATCGCCTCGAAATGCGCCTGCGGCAGGTCGTATCTTCGCGCCGCCCGGGCGAGCTCCCCGATGATCGGGTGGGCCGGCCTCTCCTCCTCATCCTCCAGGCGCCCGGCCGCCTCCCTCCATTCGCGCAGCAGGGTTTTCTTTCGCTCCGCGTCGCCCGGCTCGTCGGCGATGTCGTCGGCCATGCGGCAATAGGCGTAGACCGCGATGATGGCGCGCCTCTTCTCCTCGGGCAGGGTGAAAAAGGAGAGGTAGAAGTTCGACCGGCTCTGGCGAACGAGCCAGAGGCAGAACTTCCGGTTCAGCTCCTCCTCCGCGCGCCCGTCCACGAGGGATTCGAGCCGGCGGATCGGGCGAAACGCCGCGAGGAGCGACCTGGCCTTGTCCCGCTTGTTCAGTTTCGGCGAACCCGCGCAGACGTCCCACTTCTCCCGGGAGATCGCGTCGAGCGCGGCCACGCCGCCGCGCCAGATGGCGCGAAACTCGCGGCCCGCCCTGCCGCGGATTCCGTAGAAAAGGGGCAGGCCCTCCCGGAAGTGGCGCTTCGTCCTGTTGATGTGATGAACGAGGAGGGCGCGCAGCTGGGGCGTCGCCGCGTCTTTCCGCAAATCATCGTCGCGCGCGCCGAATCTCCTCATGTCGTCCTGAGGCATGTAGACGAGGCCGCGCCCGGCGTTTTCCCTGATGTCCTGCAGATGATTCGCTATCTGGAGGCCCGTGCATATCGCGTCCGAAGCGCGAAAGGCGTCCGCGTCGCGCGTTCCGTGCAGCATGAGATAGATTCGCCCGACGGGATGCGCGGAGCGGCGGCAGTAATCGAGCAGGGCCTCGTAGTCCGGATACCGGAACGTGGTGACGTCCTGCCGAAAGGCCGAGAGCAGATCCTGAAAGGGCTTCAAGGGCAGATCGAACCGGCGAATCGTATGGGAAAGCGCCGCGAAAACGTCCCTTTTCGCCGCGCCTCCCCTGGCCGCCACGAGCTCCTCCTCCCATTCGTCGAGACGGGCGAGGCGCTCGGCCGGGGGCGCGGTCGCGTCCGAGATGTCGTCGGTGCTTCTGCAGAACGTGTAGACCGCGAGGACGTGCGGCCTCATCTCCGGCGGCAGCAGCCGCGAGGCGACGGGGAAATTCTCCGGGTGGGCGTCCACGATTTTCCGGCAGGCTTCGTAGGCGGCGCTTATCTCCTCCGGGGCGCTTCGCCCGTTTTTCTCCGAATCGCGGACTTCCTCGCCGCTGACGAGGGACTCCACCAAGGGCGCGTCGGCGGGCAGAAAATCGAAATCCCCCAGCGCGGAGGGACGCGCCCATTCATGCCCGCTCACCCCCAGGTTCCTCGCCGTCCCGCTCTCCCACTCGCAATCATAAAAGCGGAGATGAACGCCCCGGTCGGGATAGCGATGACTCGTCTTCCAGCGAAGACGCCCGACGCGCGCCGCAACGCCGAGCTCCTCGCGGATCTCCCGGCGCAGCGCCTCCCGGGGACTCTCGCCGGGCTCCACCTTTCCGCCGGGAAACTCCCAGCGGCCCGGCATGTGGCCGCCCTCCGGGCGGCGGCAAACGAGAACGCGCCCCTCGCGCCAGACGATTCCGGCGACGACGCTCATCTCGAGAACGGCGGCTTCGTCCCTCATCCGGATTCCATCCCTCAGGATTCGCGCGGCTCCGCCGCCCCCTCATTCCGACAGCCGCGTGAGCACGCTGGAGAACACGACCGGCTCCGCCAGGGGCAGCGCTTCGGTCAGCGCCCTTTCGTTCTCGAAGCGGACGCCCGGGATGATCCACCCCGGCATTCGCAGATCAAGCGAACCCATGGAAAACGGCCATGGGGATATTTCCAGGTCGTTCGCGCCCGCGGCCTTCACCTTCAGGCCGCCCTGCGCCAACGGGTGGACGTCGGCGTCGGGCGGGGTGATCTCGGGCGCGCGGCAGGCGAGCAGGGAGAGCGTGTCGCACGCCCTGAGCAGCGCCGCGCCGCCTTCAATCGCGCCCCTGGACTCCGGCCCGACGAGGGCATCCAGCTTTTCGCGCCGCTCCGCCTCGGCGCGAATGAAGTCGGTCAGCAGCCTGGAGACCTCCTGCGGCGCGCCCCGCCTTCCCCCGGCGGCGAGCGCGGCGAAATGGAGGCTCACCAGATAGCCGGAAACCGGATGGAAAGACGCGCACGCATCAACGCCCTCCGCCCATATCTTCACCGCCTCGTCCGCCGTCACCCCGAAAAAGCTGCAGGGCAGGCGCGTCACCTCGTCCCATTTCGGGCTGGCGTCCGGGCGGCACCATCCCACGTCGTGGTTGTCCACGGCGAAGAGGATTTCCTCCCTCGCCGCCTCCGGGGGGGCGGGAAGCGATTCGATCCCCTTCCAGCTTCGCGCGATCGCGCCCGCCGCCCGGGCGTGATCGTGCTGGGAGATGAGACAGACGTCGCTTCCTCTCGGACGAACGATCATGCAACGCACCCAAGCAAGGCGGGGCGGACGCGGCCCGTCCGCCCGATCCCCCGGCACGGAGAGCCTTCGGGCATTCTATTTCGCCGGGGACAATGCGGCAACCAACGGAACGGCGGACAGAAAAAAACGAGTGAATCGAACGCCCACTTGAAGGGGCGGGTGAAAAATACGTAACCTTCCCTTATATTGGCTGCGCTCCCCGCTCTTGAAAGAAGGAAGCCACAACCGCGCCATGAATGAGAAGAACGCCCCGCGGCCCCCCGGTTCGGTCGGCCTGACGAAGACGCGCGCGGTGACCCTGCCCGAGCCGTTCCGCACCGATTCGGGCGAAACGCTGCCCGAAGTCCGGGTCGCCTACGAGACATACGGCGAGCTCTCCCCGGAGGGGGACAACGCCGTCCTCGTCATCCACGCCCTGACGGGCGACGCGCACGCGGCCGGCTTCCACGGCCCGGAGGATCCGCGCCCGGGCTGGTGGGACCCGATGATCGGCCCCGGCAAGGCCATCGACACCGAAAAATACTTCGTCGTCTCCTCGAACAACCTGGGGGGATGCGCGGGCACCACCGGACCCGGCTCCATCAACCCCGCCACGGGGAAGCCTTACAACATGGACTTTCCCGTCATCACGGTGGAGGACACGGTCCGCGTCCACAGGCTGCTCCTTGAACGTCTGGGGGTGAAGCGCCTCAGAACGGTCATCGGCGGCTCCCTCGCCGGGATGCAGACACTGGAGTGGGGCCTGCGCTACGGCGATTTCTGCGACTCCGTCATCCCGGTCGCCGGCGCCGCCCGCCTCGACCCGATGGGAATCGCGTGGGGAAAAATCGCCCGCCGGGCGGTCACGGCGGACGCCGCGTGGAAAAACGGCGACTACGCCCCCGGCGAGGGGCCGCGCAAGGGACTGAGCGCGGCGCGCATGCTGGCGCACGTCACCTACCTGAGCCGGGGAATCATGTGGGAGAAATTCGGCCGCGAGATTCGGGACGGGGACAGGATGCTGGAGGACATCGCCTCCCGGTTCGAGGTGGAGAGCTACCTCGATCACCAGGGGGAGAAATTCGTCGATCGCTTCGACGCCAACTCGTATCTGTATATCTCCCGCATGATGGATCTCTACGACGCCTCGCTGGGCTTCGGGAGCCTCGAGGCGTCGCTCGCCCGCCTTCGGACCAAATGCATGTTCGTATGCTTCATCTCCGACTGGCTTTTTCCGCCGGAGCGAAGCATCGAGATGGCGGAGATTCTCCGAAGCCTCGGCCGGGAAGTGGAGCTGCACACGGTGGAGTCCACCTACGGGCACGACGCTTTCCTGGTGCAATACGACAAGCTCACCGAGCTCGTCGGCGGCTTTCTCGGCAGGCTCGAAAGCGGCGGGCCCGTCGGCATCAACGCGACCCCCATCCCCCGGGGACGCGGCCGCCTCGTTCTCTCCTTTCCGGGCCATCTGGCGGAAAAGCCCGTTTTGTGGGAACTCGGCGAGAGATATTCGTTCTCCGTCAACGTCGCCAGAAGCGAGCTCGACGCCAGGTCGGGCTGGCTGGTATGCGAGTTTCGCGGAGACGAGGAGGAAATCTCGCGGGCGGCGGCGGAGCTCAGAAGCATGGGCGTCTGGGTCGACCCGGGGGGGCATGACGCCATCGACCATGATCGCGCGGAAGTGGTATAAGTCAGGACTCGCGCGCGTTGACTTTTTCGGGATTCCCTGAAACCAGGACGGAGGCGACGCCATGGGCGCACTGAAAGAACCGATCGTTGTGGTGAAATACTCGGATTACACGTGACCCTTCTGCTACGTCGCCACCGTGGGTGGCACGCCCGTGATCGAAAAAGACCCCGACGTGGTCGTCGAGTGGGTCAGCTGGGAGGGCCGGCCTCCCGGCCAGGACTTCGCCGGCTACACGCCCGAGCAGAAAAAGGAAAACTACGAGGCGCACCACAGGCCCCTCGCCGAGAAATACGGCGTGCCCCTTCGTCCGGCGGGGGCCGACTACCGCACGACGAATCTCCACATGGCGACCTACTACGCCCGGGACAAGGGAAAATTCAGGAAATTCCGGGATCGCTGCTACAAGGCGCGCTGGGTGGACGACCTGGACCTGGAAGACGCGGAGACCATCGCCGGCCTCGGCGAGGAGGTCGGACTGGACGGCGGGGAAATCAAGGCCGTCATCGCCGAGGGCCGCTACGTCGGCGCGCTGCACAGCCAGCGCGCCCAGGGCAAGGGGCTGGGCATTTTCGGAATCCCCACGTTCGTGGTGGAGGGCAGGCTCTTCTGGGGCAAGGACGTCATCGACGACGTGAGGGCCGAGGTCGCCCGCGTCAGAGGGGCGCGGCTCGAAAAAGAGAAAGAAGAGGGCTGAGCGCGTGCGCCCGCCCGGTCTCCGGGCCGCCCGCGCGAACGGACGACGGGAGGATGAAGCGCCCCCCGGCCGCTTCGGGCGGGCTTCCGCCCCCGGCCGCTTCGCCCCTTCGGCGCCGTTCCACGGGCCGGAGCTTCCGGCCCCGACCTATCGAGGAGAGAACCCGATGGCGCAATTCGACGGCATCGTGATCGGCGCGGGCCACAACGGCCTGGTGTGCGCGGCCTATCTCGCGCGGGCCGGACTCAAGGTCGCCGTTCTCGAAAACGAGCCCGAAATCGGCGGCGGAGCGAGCACGAAGGAATTTCTCCTGCCCGGCTACCGCTCCAACATGCACGCGAACTTCTTCATCGGCCTCGATGATTTTCCCATCGTCAAGGACCTGGCGCTGAACAAGCACGGATTCAGATGGCTCACGCCGGAGGCGCAGCACGCCGCGCTCTATCGGGACGGGACGGCGATTCTGCTTCATCGGGATCCTCAGAAAAGCGCCGCCTCCATCTCGAAATTCTCCCGAAAAGACGCCGAATCCTACCTGTCCCTTCACCGGCGATTCGCCGTGGAGCTCGCCCCGCTCATGCGCAGCTTCCTGTTTCACCCGCCGCTGCCTCCGGGCGAAATCGCCGACCGGATGGAGGGCGAGGCGGGGCGGGAGATTCTGGGCTTTGCGAAAACCTCGATTTTCGAGGCCGTCGAATCCCATTTCGAGCATCCCAAGACGCGGGCGCTGTTCTTCCTCTTCGCCCACGCCGTCACGGTGGAGAACGCGCCGGGGACGGGCGTTTTTCTCCCGAGCCTGTTTTCCACCCACGCGACGCTCGGCCTTCCGGTGGGGGGCGCCCTCCAGCTGCCCTTGGCGCTCGAGCGCATCATCCTCCGGAACGGGGGCGTCGTCCTCAGAAACAGCCGCGTCCGGGAAGTGACGCGCGAAGGCGGGCGCGCGGCGGGCGTCGCGCTCGAAAACGGAGAGAGAATGACGGCGGAGCGGTTCGTCGCCTCGAGCCTCAACGCGCCGGCGTCCATCAGGATGGCGGGAGAAGACGCCTTCCCCGACGAGGTGAACGAAAAGGCGCGAAACTGGGACTGGGGCTTTCACTCCCTCAGCACGCTGCACCTCGCCCTGGCCGAGCCGCCGAGGTACGCCGCGCGGGACTTCGACCCGGACGTGGACCGGGCCTACAACGTCATCTTCGGCGCGGACTCCGGCGAGGAGATGGCCGCAAACGCGCGGGAGCGCAAAAGCGGCGCCCTGCCCTCCCGACCGATGGGCAACGGGGCGTGCAACAGCCGGCACGACCCCTCCTACGCGCCCGCCGACGGGCACGTCGCCTTCTGGTGGCCGGGCGCGCCCTATGACCTCAAGGACGGCGGCCCCGAAAGGTGGGATGAAATAAAGGAGGAATATACCGGGCGTCTGGTGGAGGCGTGGCGCGGCTACGCCCCGAACCTCACGCCGGAGAACGTTCGCGCGGCGAAGCTCTACACCCCGCTCGACATCGAGCGCGGAAACGGGAACATGGTTCGAGGCGGCGTGCGCATGGGCGCCTACGTTCCCGAGCAGCTGGGCGTCAACAGGCCCCATCCGCTGCTCTCCGGCATGAGGACGCCGCTGGAAGGGTTCTATCTGTGCAGTTCGAGCTGCCAGGGGGGCGGCCTGAACGGGGCGCCCGGCTACAACGCGGCGGGCGTCATCGCGGAGGACCTGGGCGTGAAGAAATGGTGGGAGCCGCTGCCCGCCCCCGCGTCGCCCGCGGCCTAACTCCCGGAATCGGGAATCATCGCCACCGCCTCGATTTCCACGATGTCGTCCTGGTTCAGCCCGCTCACCTCCACGATGGTGCGCGCGGGCGGGTTCGGCCCGAAGTATTCCTCATACAGCCGGTTGATGGTCGGGCGGTGGGCGTTCATGTCCCGCACGTAGACGACGGTGGAAACGAAGGTCGCCAGCGACGCTCCCGCCGCCTCCGCGATGGCCTTGAGGTTCTCCAGCGCCCTTCTGGCGCGCGCCTCGACGTCTCTTTCGACGAGCCGCCCGGACGCGGGGTCGATGCCGCGCTGGCCGGCGATGAACAGCAGGTTCCCCGCCCGGCGCGCCTGAGCGAACGGCCCGGTGGGCGAGGGCGCGAGCGTCGTCTGAATGGTTCGAGGCGACTCCATGACGCCTCCCGCGCGAAGGCCGGCAAAAGTTTGCGGCGCCGCTATTTTTTCTTCTGCTTCCCTTTGGGCAGCTCCGCCGGAAACGCGATTTTGAGCCATTGCCGCGTCAGCAGCGCCGCGGCGTTCTCGTCTTTTCCCGGAATGAAGGCTATCGGCTCCCTGGGCCGCGCGCCGTCGCGATCCAGCATGAACACGTCAACGCCGAATCCATACAGATCGTGCTCGCGGGTCTCCAGGGCGTATGTCACCCCGTTGTTCGTGAGTTGATTCATCTCGGATCATCCTCTCAAAGCCGCCGGCGAAAAACAGACGATGACGATTCAAGCGCCCGGCATCATAGCGGACGGCGGGAGTCGCCGCAAAGTTCGAGCGGCGGCCCGGACCCGCCCCTCCAAGAGGCCGCAGGTCCGCGGACTGGGTCGCGCGCGCGTCAAATCCGCCCGTTCTTGACCCTCTCCCGGGCCTGTGATAAACGCAAAAAGCATGGGCCGTTAGCTCAGCGGCAGAGCGCTGCCTTCACACGGCAGAAGTCACTGGTTCAAATCCAGTACGGCCCACCAGCGAAGTTTCGCCGCTCATCTTTCCGATTGTCCCTGAAGCCCTTTTCGCGCCGCTTCCGGGGAGGGCGACAAGCGCCGGCCTCGCCGCGCCCCCTCCGAAAGCCCCTCACATCATGCTGATCGGGTCCACGTCCACCGCCAGCTGAACGGACGCGAAGGCCGCCTGCGCGTCGAACTCGGTCGAGAGCGATTCGAGCGTCTCACCGAGGCGCTTCGAGGTCTTCGCCTTCAGGATCAGATGATGCCGCCACACGCCGCGGACTTTGGGAACGGCCGCCGGCGCGGGACCCAGGCATTCGACGCCATCCGACCCGGCGCCGCGGCTTCTCACGAGGGAGGCCGTCCACTCGGCCGACCGCGCGGCCAGCTTCTCGCTCTTCGATTCGAGGCGAAGTCTGGCCAGGCGTCGATACGGCGGGTAGCCCATTCGCTCCCGCGCCAGGGCTTCCCGCCTGTAGAAGCCGGCGTAATCGCGCGCGCGGGCGCACTGAATCGCGAAATGATCCGGCCGGAACGTCTGAATGACGACCTCGCCCGGCAAATCGGCGCGGCCCGCGCGCCCGGCCACCTGCGTCAGCAGCTGAAAGGTGCGCTCGCTCGCCCTGAAATCCGGCAGATGGAGGCCTATATCGGCCATCACGACGCCCACGAGCGTCAGTTTCGGGAAATCATGGCCCTTCGCCACCATCTGCGTTCCGATGAGGATGTCGATCTCCCCGCTTCGCATCGCCCCGAATATCCGCTCATAGGCGCCCGCGCGGCGGGCCGCGTCGCTGTCCAGCCGCTGGACGCGCGCCCCCGGAAACCGCGCCCGCGCGGCCTGCTCCACGCGCTCCGTCCCGACCCCGAAATAGCCCACCCGCTCCCCTCCGCAGACGGGACACTTCCGGGGCGGAGGCGCGCTGTAGTCGCACCAATGGCACTGCGCCCTTCCCCCGCCTTCGCGGTGAAACGTCAGAGGGATGGCGCAATGGGGGCATTGAAGCGCCTCGCCGCAGTCGCGGCACAGGATGGCCGAGGAAAACCCGCGCCGGTTCAGGAACAGCAGCGTCTGCTCGCCTCTCGCCAGGCGCTCCCGGACGGCCTCGGCCAGGTCGCGCGTCAGAAGATCGGGCGTTCCGGGCCGCGCGCCGGCCTCCTTCCTCAAATCCACCAGCCGTACCTCCGGCGGCGCCCCGCCCGCCGGCCGACTCGAGAGCGCGCAAAGCCGGTAGCGGCCGCTTCTCGCGTTCGTGTAGCTCTCAATCGAGGGCGTCGCGGAGCCCAGCGCGACCGGAATCCCCAGGTTCCGGGCGCGCACGATGCCGGTGTCCCGCGCGTGGTAGCGCGGAGACTCCTCCTGCTTGTAGGAGCCGTCGTGCTCCTCGTCCACCACGATCAGGCCCAGGTTCGGAATCGGGGCGAAAACGGCGGAGCGCGCGCCCACGACGATGGGCGCGCTTCCGCTCTTGATGCGCCGCCACTCGGCGAGGCGCTTCTTGTCCGAATGCGCGCTGTGCAGGCAGGCGACCAGACGGCCGAAGCGCTCTTCGAACCGCGCCAGCAGCTGAGGCGTGAGGCCGATTTCCGGCGCCAGAATCAGCGCACCCGACCCGCCGTCAAGCGCCTCCCGCGCGAGCCGCATATAGACTTCCGTCTTCCCGCTGCCCGCGACGCCGTGCAAAAGGGTGACCGAAAATTTCTTTCGCCGCACGTCGTCCCTCACCGATTCAAACGCTTTTCTCTGCTCCTCCGTCAGGGTCGGCAGGGGCGGGGCGGGCCGCCGGCCCGCTTCGGCTCCTCCCTCCTCGCCCGGGACGATGGCCTCCTCCACCTCTATCCATCCTTTTTTCTCCAGGGCCGCGCAGGCGGCGCGCGCGCCTTTCGAGAGAGCCTCCAGCTCCCCCAGCCGCATCCGCCCGTCTCCTGCCTCCATCAGAAAGCGCAGAACATCCGCCTGCCGCCCCGTGCGATTCTCCAGATTTTCAAGCTCCTCTCCCGAGGGCTTTTTCCGCAGGCGCGCGTATCTGGCCTTTTTCGGCTTCGGCCCGCCCACGGCCTCGACGGTCTTCTCCACGAGGCCCGCGTCGAGAAGCCGCGCGAGCTCTGGGCGCGTTCCCCGCCCGAAAGACGCCGCGAGCGAGGAGGCGGTTCTCGGCTGCCCGCGAAGCGACGCCAGAATCCGCGTTTTGAGGCTTCCCCGCGCCTCCGGGGAACCGAGGCCGGGCAGGCCCAGGCCGCCTTCGGCGAGCGCGGCCTCGCGCCGACCGGAGTCGCTCAGCCGGAAGCGCTCCACGGTTTTCTTCTCCCTGTGGGCCGGAAGCGCGGACTTGATGGCCTCCCCCCAGCCGCAGCAGTAATACCGGGACACCCACCTGGCGAGCTCCAGAAGCTCCGGCGTGAGCAGCGGCTCCTCGTCGAGCATCTCCAGAACGGGACGGACGGACGCGGGCGGAACCTCCGCGGGCGGACGCGCGCGCGGCGGGCCGAGGACGTATCCCGTCAGCTTCCTCTTTCCCAGCGGAACCAGGACGCGCAACCCGGGCGCGAGCCTCTCCGCGAATTCGGGCCCCGCCCGGTAGGTGAGCGATTCGAGGCGCGGGACGCTGAGCGCGACCTTGACGTAGCGGCTCCCCGGCTCGCCCGCTTCGGGCGCCTCTTTCCCCTCTTTCCTGATGGCGTATTTCACGGGCGGGGCGTCCCGCCGCCCAGGATGACGGCCAGGTGCGCCCTCGTGAGATTTCGCCCGCTCAGGACGCCGGCGACCCGTCTGCCTTCGAGATTCATCTTCATGGCGGCCGCCGTCGCCGCCGCGCCCGCGCCCTCGGCGATGACGCGCGCCTCGGAGACGAGCAGGCGTATCGCCTCGCACATCTCCTCCTCGCTCACCAGGACGATTTCGTCCACGAGTCGCCGGATCATCGAAAAAGTCAGCTCGAAGGGCACCCTCGTGGCGAGGCCGTCCGCGAAGGTGTTCGCCGACGGCTCGGAGAGCATCTCCCCCGCGCGGAAGCTCCTGAAGACGGCGGGAGCGTTTTCGGCCTGCACGCCCACGACGCGGACGTCGGGATTGACGCGCTTGGCGGCGAGGGCGGCGCCGCAGACCCCGCTCCCCCCTCCAAGGGGAACGATGAGGACCTCAATCTCCGGTTCGGCCTCCAGAATTTCGAGCGCCTGTGTCGCCACGCCCGCGATGAGCAGGGGCTCGTTGGCCGAATGCACGTAGCGCATCCCCCGCGCGGCGCCCTGCGCCTCGCACCACTCTCTCGCCTCATCGAAATCCTTCCCGACGAAGGCGACCTCCGCCCCCAGCCTTCTGATGGCCGAGACTTTGTCCGGGTTCGCCCCGCGCGGCGCGGCCACCAGCGCCCTGACCCCGAAAATCCTCGCGGCGTAGGCGATGGACTGTCCGTGGTTGCCGGTCGAGGCCGTGATGAGGCCCGCTTCTTTCTCCTCCGCCGAAAGCCGGGAGACGAGATTCACGCCGCCGCGCACCTTGAACGCGCCCACGGGCTGCATGGACTCGAATTTCACGAAATACCGGCACCCCAGACGCTCCGAGAGCGCCTCCACCTCGTGAAAGGGCGTGGGGCGCAGGTAGGCGGCGATGCGCTCCCGCGCCTCCAGCACGTCGTCGAACGTAGGCGCGCTCATGGCGTCCTCCGGCGGGCGGTTCCCGATAACCTTATAGCAAAACTCGCGGCGAAATTGGCGGGGCGGGCGGGGCCGGCCGTCCGGGAAAGCGCGCGTGTTGACCCTCCTCCCCGCGCGGCCTAGAATGCCTGAACAAAAGAGGCCATTACACCGCCGTGGAGGTTCGCCGCGATGAAAAGCGCTCTGGAAATAGCGATGGAGAAGACTTCCGCCATCGGCGAGGAGGCGCGCCGGGAACTGGAAAAGCTCACCCCCGGGCAAAAGAGCAGCATCGAGGAAATCAAAAAGCGCTATGAGGGAAAAATCGCCGAAAAAGACGTTCTCCATCAGCAGGAACTGATGAAAATGACGGGGGGCGCCCCGCTCGAAGCCGTGGAAGCGCAGATGGAGCCCGAGGCCAGGGAGGCGCTCGCCGCGTTTCGCCGGAAATTCCGGGACGAGCGCGAGACGCTCGAGGCAGAGCGCGACGCGGCGATAGAAGCCGTCAGGAAAGGGAGCTGATCGCTCCATGAGCCGCGTGGCGATTGTCCGTTGCGAAGACTACGAAAGAGCGCGCGTCCGAGACGCCGTCGCCGGGCTCTTCGAGGCACTGGGCGGGGCGGCGCGGTTCGCGTCCGCGGGCGAGGAAATCCTGCTCAAGCCGAACCTTCTCAAGGGCGCGCCGCCGGAGAAGGCGGTGACGACCCACCCCGAAGTCCTCCGGGCAGTGGCGGCGCACCTCGGGGATTCGGCCTCCCCGCCCCGAAAACTATCCATGGGCGACAGCCCCGCCTGGGGAAGCTTCGCGGCCGCCGCCAGACAGGCGGGCCTTTCGGAAGTATGCGAGGAGCTTGGCGTCCGTCCCGTCCCTTTCCGGGAAGGCGTCAGGAGGTCCAACCCCGAGGGGGTCGTCTACGCCCACCTTACGGTAGCGAAAGAGGCCGTGGCAGCGGACGGCATCATCAACCTGCCGAAGCTCAAGACCCATTGCCAGCTTTACATGACGGGCGCGGTCAAGAACCTGTTCGGCTGCGTCGCGGGAAAAAGAAAGGCGTGGTGGCACTTCAAGGCGGGAAGCTTCGAGGATTATTTCCCGCTCATGCTCGTCGAAACGGCGCGCCTGCTGAACCCGAGGCTCTCCGTGATGGACGCCGTCCTGGCGATGGAAGGCCAGGGCCCCGCGCAGGGCGCGCCCCGCCGGGCGGGTCTCCTCATGGCCAGCCCCGACCCGGTCGCGCTCGATCGGGTCGCCTGCGAGGTGTGCGGCCTCGCGCCTCAAAAGCTGCGAACCCTCGAAGCCGCCCGGATGACGGGCTTCGGCGAAGCGGACCTGGACGAAATCGAGGTGGTCGGACTCCCTCTCCGGGAGGCGAGACTCTCCCGCCCCCTGGCGGAGCCCGGGATGATGCCGATAGGCTTCAGCATCCCGCGCGTCGTCAAGAGCGCGCTCAAGCAGCAATGGCTCACGCGCGTGCGGGAGCCGATCCGGAAAATTTCCTGAACCCCCGGCCGGACGCGCCTCTCCCGAAACCCGGGCGGGCCGCCCGCGCGAACCCTCAAATGTTCGAGCGGCTTTGCCCGCCGTCCACGTTCCAGCAGGCCCCGTGCACCAGACTCGCCCTCGGGCTCACCATGAAAACGGCCACGGCCGAGAGTTCCTCCGGCCGCCCGAACCGGCCCAGGGGCATCTCCGCGTCGATGAAGCCCTTGAGGCCGTCCGGCGCCTCGTCCATCCTCCGCTCCCAAACCCCTCCCGGAAAGAGGATGCTGCCGGGGGCGATTGAGTTCACGCGAATGTTGTCCTTCGCCGTCTGCTGGGCGAGGCCCTTGGAGAAGCTGATGAGCGCGGCCTTGGAGGCGTTGTAGGTCATCGCGCCCCTCGACTCGCGGCCGTAGATGGAGGCGACGTTCAGAATGGCGCCGCCGCCCCTTTTCCTCATCTCCGGGACGGCGAGGCGCGAGAGCGTCACCGCGTGATAGAGATTGAAGCCGAACCCCTCGCGCCACTCCGCGTCCGTGACGTCGGGAAACGCCTTGGGATTGCTGCCCCCCACGTTGTTCACGAGAATGTCCACGCCGCCGAACTCATCAATCGCCTTGCGCAAAAAGGCCTCGGGGACGCCCTCTCGCGTCACGTCGCCCGCGAAGCCCGCCGCGCGGCCGCCGCCCAGCGCGTTCAACTCGGCGAGCGCCTCGCTGAGGCGCTCCTCCCCCCGCGCGCTGATCGCCACGCGGCAGCCCTCGGCGACGAGGTCTCTCGCGATATGAAATCCGATGCCCCGGCTCGCGCCCGAGATCATCGCCACCTTGTCGGCGAGCATCAAGTCCATCGTTTTCCCTCCCGAACCGGGCGGCGGGGTCCCGCGGGGCTCTCCCGCGCTCCTAGACGGGCTCGTCGAGCGTCTGGGCGGCGCGCAGGAGCGTCATCGAGTCCGTTCCGTCGCCGTGCAGGAAGGTGAGGAGGTCGCGCATCATCTTCTCCGTCGGCGTCTCCTTCATGATGCCGATGCCGCCGAGGATGTCCGTGGCGAAGCGAATCGTCCGGAGCGCCACCTGATCGCTGAAAACCTTCCCGTAGCGCGTGAAGCGCGTGTTGAAGGTCTCGTCGCTCTCCACGCCCCAGCAGATGCGCCACATGAACTGCTCCGCCACCTCGATGTTCATCAGCATCTCGGCGAGCTGGTGCCGTATCACCTGATGCTCGATGATGGGCTTGCCGCCCTGGATGCGCTCCTTCGCGTGCTGAAGACAGAAATTGTAAATCCCCCGGGCGATGCCCGTGTTGCAGGCGGGGAGCTCCGCGCTGCCGCGAAACACCGCGCCGAAGGTGTGAAAGCCCTTGTTGACCTCCCCCAGAACGTCGTCCTTATGCACGCGGACATTGTCGTAGTAGCTCTCCGCGTTGGGGTAGAGCCTGTAGCCGAGCTTGTCGTGCACGCTGCCGTAGGTTACGCCCTCCTGCTCCCCGTGCACGAGAAAGCAGGTGGTGCCCTCGTGCACCGGCGCGTCGGGGTTCGTTCGCGCGAAGACCAGCAGAATCTTCGCCCAGCTCGTCAGCGAGGTGAACCGCTTCGCCCCGTTGATGACGTAATGGTCGCCGTCCTCCACCGCCGAGGTTCTGAGTCCCAGCCCGGGGTCGGGCTGACGGTAGAGGTTGTCCGCGCCGTAGTCCGGCTCCGTCATCACGAAGGAGCCCACGCAGTCGTGATCCTCGACGAACATCCTGCCCCATTTCTCGATCTGCGCCTCCGTGCCGCACTTGAAAAGCGCGTTCGACACCTTCCAGCACTGGCTCAGGCACTTGATGACGCCGATTTCGATCTGCGCGCCCGTCCAGAGGCACAGCGCCTTCGTCGTCGTATCGGCGCCGATGCCGCCGCGCTCCTCCGGCACCGCCATGGTGCGCAGGCCGAGTTTCGACGCCTTGTTGAGAAGCTCGCCCGGATAGCAATCCTTCGGGTCGGGCCGCCTGTCCATCTCCGCGGCGACGGGCGCCACCTCGCGTTCCATGAAGTCGCGGGTCAGGTCGGCCAGCGCCAGCTGCTCTTCGGTGAATGGGTATTGCATGGCTCCCCCCGAATCAGTGAACGAGAAACGCCCTCAGCGGTCGACGCGCCGCTTCTGGTTATCCTCTCGGCCGGATGGTGTCAACGCCCATCCGCCGTCATCTTCTCCTCCGCCCTCAGGCCGCTCGCGTGACGCAAGGCCATCTCGCGCAGATCCTCGCTTATCGGGACCTTCTCGCGCGCCGGCGCGCCGTCGTCCCCCAGCGAGACGTGAATGTTCGCCAGCCAGTTCTCGTCATCGCGCTCGGGATAATCCGACCTTCCATGCGCTCCCCGGCTTTCGGCGCGCATGGCCATCGCCCCCAGCATCGCCTCGGCGGCAAGGCACGTCAGCCGCGCCCGGGCGCGGCGGGCGGCGAGCAAGCCGACGGGCGCGAGGGCCGCGATTTGCTCTCTGCGATCGGCCAGCTTCCCTACGCCCTCCCGCAGCGTCGGCGCGTCGCGCTCGATGCCTCCGGCGGCGAACATGATCCCGCGCGCCTCCCTTTCCGCCTCGTCGAGCCTCTCCTCCTGCGCCGCGTCGGCGCGCGCCGCGCCCGCTTCGGCCCTTTCGGGCCGCCCTCCTTCTCCCTCCACGCCCGCGGCGGCCCGGCCCGCGCGCGCCCCCATGACGGCGCACGCGGTGAGCGCCCCGCTCGCCAGGCGATTCGCCCCGTGCAGTCCTCCGCCGTTCTCGCCGGCGGCGAAAAGGCCGTCCACGCCCGCCCCGCCGTTCTCGTCAATGAGGACGCCGCCCATGCACGAGTGCGCGGCGGGAGCGATTTCAATCGGCTCCTTTCTGACGTCGAGGCCCGCCGCCTCGAAATCGTCGATGATCTCGCCCATCACGTCCCGCAGCCCCTCGTAGGGCGCCGCCGTCAAGTCCAGGAGCAGGCCGCCGTTTTCGGTCGCCCGCCCCTCGACGATCTCCCGGTGCATCGCGCGCGGGAGAGAACGTCACGCTTGGCGTGCTCCATGTCCTCGGGCGCGTACCGCGCCATGAACCGCTCGTTCAGGCTGTTCCTCAGCCTCGCTTCCCTGAAGGAAAGCGCCATGCCGCCCGAGTTTCTGCCCCGCAGCGCGGGCGGATGCGCCAGCGCCGTCGGCGTGAACTGCACGAACTCCATGTCCCGCAGCCGCGCCCCGGCCTCGAGCGCCGCCCCGTAGCCGACGCCCGCGACGCCCGGCGCGTTCGTCGTGACGGGATACATTCCGCCCAGGCCGCCCATCGCCAGAATCGTGGCGCGAGCGAGCGCCCGCAGCGGCCTCCCGCCCTCTTCCTCCTGAAAATCAGCGCCCACCACCCTGCCCCGGCCGTCGCGCAGCGGCGCGATGAAGGACGCGCCCTCCAAGAGGCGCGCGCCGCTCCGCGCGAGCCTCTCGCCCAGCGTCCTCATCATCCGGGGGCCGCCGCCCGGCACGCGCGCGCCCCGGGGGAAGACGTGACCGGGGAGCTTCGTGGGCGTCATTTCGCCGTTCTTTTCCAGAAAGGTAACCCCGTAGCCGCGCAGGCGCTCTATCGCGGCGCCCGACTCGGACGCGACCGCGCGAACCAGGGCGGGGTCGGACATGAACCATCCGCTGCGGAAATTATCCGCCGCCATGACTTCCGCGGAATCATCCGGGGAGGAAAACCCTTCGAGCACCGCCGCGAAAACCCCGCCCGCGCGCGCGGAGTTTCCCGTCGCCCCCGCGCCGTCCCTCATGGCGACGCAAACCTCCGCCCCCTCCTCGCGCGCGGCGAGAGCGGCCAGCGTTCCGGCCAAGCCGCCGCCGACAACCAGAACGTCCGCGCGTATTTCCTCCATGATCTCTCCGGCTCACGCCTCGGGATACGGGAGCGGGTCCCGTTCGCCGATTTCCTCAAAGCCCCTGCGCCGCAGGACGCAGGCGTCGCACGCCCCGCAGGGCCGCCCGACGGCGATCGGGTCGTAGCAGGTATGGGTGAGGGAAAAATCCACCCCCAGCTCCAGCCCTCTGCGCGCGATGTCGGATTTCCGCATGTCGCTCAGGGGCGCGTGAATCGTCAGCGGCGCGCCCCCGACGCCCGACTTCGTGGCCAGACGCGCCATGCGCGCGTAGGCTTCAATGTATTCCGGTCGGCAGTCGGGGTAGCCCGAATAATCGAGCGCGTTCACCCCGATGAAGATGTCGCAGGCGCCCTTCACCTCGGCGAGGGCGAGGGCGTAGCTCAGAAAAATGGTGTTTCGCGCGGGCACGTAGGTGACCGGCACGCCCTCCCCGATGTCGTCCCGCTTCTTGGGAACCTCGATGTCGTCGGTGAGCGCGCTCCCGCCGATGGCGCGCATGTCGATGGGCAGCGCGGCGTGGCCGGCCGCACCGAGATGCTTCGCCACGTTCCTCGCGGCCAGAAGCTCGCAACGGTGCCTCTGCCCGTAGTCGAAGCTCAGCGCCTCGCAGGAAAACCCCTCGTGGTTGGCGATCGCCAGGGCGACGGCGGAATCCATGCCGCCGCTCAGGAGGACGACCGCCGTTCTTTTTCCGCTCACCTGCGATTTTCCCCTCCGCCGCTCGGGCCGGATGAGCCGCTTTTTCCGAAAGGCCGCGTTCCCGCTCCCGCGCTCCCCTCGCCATGTTCCTCCCGATGCGTCCATATTAAAGTATTCCGGCGGTTCGGGGAAGGCGCGAGCGTCCCCCCGCCGCCCGAGAGCGAGCCCGCCGCCCGCGAGGAGAAGCCCCATGACGCATGACGAGGCGCTGGCCTTCCTGAACGAGCAGCGGCACGGCGTCCTGAGCACCCTGCTCAAGGACGGCAGACCGCACCCCACGCCCATCGTGTTCGACCACCGGGAGGGGGTCGCGGAATTCTCCATGACCTGGACGCGGGTGAAGGCCAGAAATCTCCGGCGCGACCCGAGGGCGACGCTTTGCGTCCTGCCGGAGGACGGCTTTTATCCCTATCTCTGCGCGGAGGGGGAAACCGCGCTCATCGAAGACCCCGACGGCCTCGGGAATCTCGACCTCTACCGGCGCATCACCGGAAAGGAGCCGGACGACCTCGATGAATACCTGCGGGCGATGAAGGAGGAGCGGCGGCTCATGGCGCGGCTTCGCGTCACGCGCATGTATCCGCTTGATTGAGGATTGCGCCGCCAGGCAGGGAAGGGGCGCGGCCGGGAGCAGGGCTCTCCCCGTTTCATGCTATATTCCGGCCCTCGTTCATCGCGCGAAGGAGGATGCTCGCATGGCGATCACCGCAATCGTTCGCTTCACGCTTCCCGAAGGAAAAACCCGCGAGGAGGTGGCGGCGGCCTTCGAGAAATCCGCGCCCCTCTACCGGGACGTTCAGGGGCTGACGCGCAAATACTATCTCGTGTCCGAGGACGGGCGCGCCGGCGGCGGGGTGTATCTCTTTGAATCGCGCGCGGACGCCGAGCGGCTCTACGACGACGCCTGGCGCGCCGGGCTACGCGAGCGTCTCGGCGTCGAGCCGCGCGTCGAATACTTCGACTCGCCCGTCATCGTGGACAACGAGGCGGGGTCGATCTCCACCGCGTCCGGGAAAGGCGGCCCGCCCGCGTCGTGAGCGTCCCCGGGGCTTCCCGATTATGTGAAAATTAGCGAGTTTATGAAAAAACCATAAAATGGCTAATCTCCGCATAAAACAACTTCGTCCCTAGCCGGCCGCCGCTCTCGACAGAATCTCGCGGAAGCCCTCATACGCCGCTTCCCCGTATGCCGGCGGGGGGTGGACTTCCGTCAGCTTCCCGTCCCTTATCGTCTTCTCGGACGCGAACGGGTTGTGGACGGCCTCCCCGTTCGGGAGAATCAGGGTCGGGCTGGTCATCGGCAGCCCCTCCTCGTCCCGCAGGCGCATGGCCTCCCGGTAGTCGTCCATCACGGCTTCCTCGCGGGCGCCCGATTCCAGGTCCGCGCGAATCCTCGCGGCGTCGAGACCCGCCTCCCCGGCGATTTCGCAAAGAACCGGATGCTCATCCACGCGCCTGCCCTCGAAGAAAAAGCCGCGCCTGATCCCGAGATCGAAGACGCGCGCCCTTTCCGGGTCCTGCGCCCGGGCGCTCTCGTAGGCCTGAAAGGCGGGGATCGTGCTCTTCAGATACCCCTCGCGCGGCCAGCTCCTGCACGGGGCGAGCGGCTCCTGCACCGCCACCAGGGGCCACTCCTGATCCACGATGTGGCGAGGCGCCGGGCGGTCGTTGATGATTTCGAGGGGAAACGCGCGCCACCTGAGACGCAGTTTCTCCCCGAAGCCGGGCATCACCCTGTCCAGCCGCGCCGCGGCCATGTATGCCCAGGGTCAATGGTATTCGTGGAAAATCTCGACAACCGCCGCCTTCGTCATCGCGCCTCCTCGCTGAAGAATGAAACGGGATCGGCGTATCCTGACGCTCCGACGCCTCGCCCGCAACCCGCCGGGACGGGCGCGCCCGGACTCTCCCGCCGCCTTGATGCGCCCGCCGAAAGGTATGATAGCATGGCGGATATTCGAGGAGACGCCCGGGATGAACCCCGACAGCCGCGCCATCGCCGACATTCTCTCGACCGCCGCGACGATAGCCGTGGTCGGCCTCTCGGCCGACCCCTCCCGGGCGAGCCACCGCGTCGCCGTCTACCTCCGGGAGGCGGGCTATCGCGTCATTCCCGTCAACCCCAACATCGATCGCGCCCTGGGAGAAAAGGCTTATCCGCGCCTGGGCGAGGTCGGGGAGCGCGTCGATATCGTCAACGTGTTCCGGCGCTCCGAAGAAATCCCCCCGCTGGCGGAGGAGGCGCTGCGAAAGCGCCCGCGCGCCTTCTGGATGCAGGAGGGCGTCTCGCATCCCGCGGCCGCGCGCCGCCTCGAGGAAGCGGGCGTCGCCGCGATTCAGGACCTCTGCATCAAGGTCGCCCACCGCGGCCTCGCCCCCGCGCCGCGATGAGATCGGGACGCTGCGATTCTCCCGGAAATTCCACCGCCACGCGCTCCTGGCTCTCGCCGCGCTGACGGCGATGGGAATTCCGGTTTTCCTGGAAAACGCGCTTCTGTACCACCCTCACCGCGAGCTCGACCTGACGCCCGCGGACTACGGCGCCGCATACGAGGACGTCCATTTCACCGCCGGGGACGGCGCGCGCCTTCACGGCTGGCTCGTCGCGCCGAAGGAGGCGAACGGCCCGGTTCTCCTGTGGGCGCACGGCAACGCCGGCAACCTCTCGCACCGCGCGGAGAACATCGCGCTCATCCGGAGGGAGCTGGGCGCGGGCGTATTCCTGTTCGACTACCGGGGCTACGGAAAAAGCGAGGGCGAACCGAGCGAGGAGGGCCTCTACGCCGACGGCCGGGCCGCCTACGACTGGCTCCTCGGGCGCGTCCCGCATGAGCGCGTTTTCCTGTTCGGCCGCTCCCTGGGCGCGGCCGTGGTGGTCAGGCTGGCCTCGGAGGGACGGAAGGCGCGCGGCCTCATCCTGGAGAGCCCCTTCGAGAGCACCCTCGCCATGGGCCGGAAGATGTTCCCCTTCCTGCCGGTCGGCTGGCTCGTCTCCAAGAAGTTCGACAATGCATCCATGATCCCGAAGGTGAAGACGCCCCTGTTGATCCTGCACGGCGACCGGGACGGCATCGTGCCTCACGCCCAGGGGAGGCGGCTCTACGAGGCGGCGCGCGCGCCGGGCAAGCGCTTCTTCACCATCGAGGGGGCGGGCCACAACGACACCTATCTCGTCGGAGGCGCGCCCTACTGGGAGGCGTGGCGGAGTTTTCTCGAAAATCCCGAGGGCGGGTGAGGCGGGAGCCGGGCGAGGCCTCCTTCACCCGGCGCTTTTCCCGAAGGGAGCGCGGCCGCGAGATTGACGCGCCGCCGAACGCCGGGGCTTATGCCCTTCGCGTCCGGCGTCTCTCCCGAAACTCATCCAGCAGCCTTTCGTGATGGACGCTGGCGAGAAACCCCTCGACAAACGGATTCGCCGGACGGCGGACGAGATTCTCCGGCGTATCGACCTGAACGATCGCCCCCTCGCGCATCACGGCGATTCTGTCGGCGATTTGAAAGGCGTCGGAGAGGTCGTGCGTTACGAGCAGGCTCATCGCCCCGATCTCCTCGTGCGTCCGCCTCAGCTCCCTGCGAACTTCGAGCCTGGCGACCGGATCGATGTTCGCCATGGGCTCATCGAGAAGAAAAACGCGCGGGGGGATGACGATGGCGCGGCCAATCGCCACCTTCTGGCGCTGGCCCGCGCTCAGCCCGTCCGGGCGGCGGCGGGCCCAGGTTTCGCCGATCCCCAGACGCCGCATCACGCCGCGCGCGCGTTCGCTCACGGCGTCCGGCAGCCACCGGCGAATCCTGAGCGCGAAGCCCAGGTTGGAATGCCTCTTCTCGTCGAAAACCCTCATGTGCGGCCAGAGGGCGTAGCTCTGAAACACCAGCTGAATCCCGCGCCGGCCGGGCGGGACGCCGTTCATCCGCGCCCCGTCAAGGTAGACGTGGCCCGCGTCCTCATCCTCCACGCCGGCGATCAGGCGCAGCAGGGTGGATTTCCCGCAGCCGGTCGGTCCGACGAGCACCATGAACTCCCCGTCTTCCAGCGACAGGGAGAGACGATCGACCGCCCGCGCGTCGTCGAAATCCTTTTGAAGTCCCGAGATCGTCAGAGGGCTCACGCTTCTCTCCGGACTGCTTCGCCGCGCGGAAAGAGCGTCCGTCGGGCATCGCCCCTCCGGCCTTTCGGAGCGGGCCGGCGCGGCTCCCCGCTCTCATTCCGTCCCGACGCTTCCCTCCCCGCCCTTCGGGGCGAGACGGTTCAGCTTCTCGACGCCCGGCGTGAAAATTTCCTCCAGGACGAGCTCCCCGTCGCCCGCGTTTCGGGTGGAATGCTCCCGGTTGGGCGGAAAAACCACGACGCCGCCCGGCCCGAGCGCGACCTCCCGCCCGCCGCAGGCGAACCGCGCCTTCCCCTTGAGAACGATCGTCATCTGCTCGTTCGGGTGCGAATGGGGGTTATACATGTCCACGCCCGCGCGAATCGTCTGGCGAAGGACGGTCAGCCTCTCCCCCGCCGCGACCCGCTGAACCCGCTCCCCGGTATCATGGGGCTCCATCTCGTCGAAATGATAGACTTTCACGCTCCCCTCCATCCGGGCGGATGAACATTCGACGGGAAATTCAGGCCGCGCGCCGCAGAATCGCCCGATTCATCGTATAGAAGTATTTGCATCCGCTCAATCGTTCTCCTAAAGTGTTCCCACGCCTTTCCCGCCGTTTTCGAGACTTTGGAGACCGTGATGAAGCGAACCCGCATCTGCGTCATCGCCGCCCTCCTGTTCGCCGCCCCGTGGGCGCTCCATCCGGCGATCTCGTCGGGGCTGGGGCCCGGCGCGCCCGCCCCCGAACTGAAGGGCGGGCCCTGGCTGGGCGTCGAGAAGCCCCTTCGGCTCGAGGAGCTGCGCGGCAAGGTGGTGCTTCTCGACATGTGGACGTTCGGCTGAATCAACTGCGTGCGGGAGATTCCCGCGCTGCGCTCGTGGCACGAGCGCTACGGGGAGCAGGGCCTGGTCGTCATCGGAAACCACGCGCCCGAATTCGGCTTCGAGAAGAGCAGGGACAACGTGGAGAAGGCCATCGCCAAGCTCGGCATCGCCTACCCCGTCGTGATGGACAACCGGTTCGCCAACTGGAACGCCTACGGCAACCGCTACTGGCCGACGAAATACCTGATCGACAAGAAGGGGATCGTGCGCTTCAAGACGATCGGCGAGGGGGGCCACGCGCGCACCGAGGCGATGATCAAGAGGCTGCTCGCCGAATGATGGAGACGGCGAAGCCGGCGCAGGGGCGGCCGCGCGCCTACGCCTACTCCTCCCTCCTGCGGATCACCCACTGGCTGAACGTCCCGCTTCTGCTCCTGATGATGGCGAGCGGGCTTCAGATATGGTGGGCGTATCCCGCCTTCGGGCCGGACATGCCCAACCCGGAGGCCGTCTTCGAGACGCTGCGGGGAGGCGAGGGGCGCGCCGATCCGCGCGGGATCAACTTCGGCGCGGACTACCGGGCCTTCGTCCAGAGGCTGACGAGCGCCTTCGGCATCGGCGGGTGGCTCGCGGGCGCGCTGCGCTGGCATTTCGCCCTCATGTGGCCCTACGCGATCAACGGCCTGATCTTCCTGCTCTCCCTCCTGCTCACGGACGAGGGAAGGCACTACCGCATCGCGCGGGCGGACTTCGCCGGCGCGATGCGGATGCTCCTTCACCCGATCAAAACCTTCCGCCATCCCCCCGGCGAGGGGAAATTCAACCCGCTCCAGAAATTCGCCTACAACGCCGTCGTCCTGGCAGGCGTCCTCTCCGTCCTTACGGGCCTCGCCATCCTCAAGCCCGTGCAGCTCGGGTGGCTGACCTGGCTTTTCGGGGGCTATCAGTCGAGCAGGCTCCTCCATTTTCTCCTGATGCCGCTGCTCGTCTTTTTCATGGTCGGCCATTTCCTCATGGTGATCTCCCACGGGTGGCGGCGGGGTCTCGCGCCCATGATCGTCGGCGTGAAGGCGGAGCGGGACGCCTTCCGCGCCCGGCAGCGGCGATTCGCGAGACGCCTCGGGCGCGCCGCCGCGGAGGGCGCCGCGCTCGCGCTCTGCCTCTGGCTCGGAAGCCTCGCCGCGGACGCGATGAACGCGGCTTTCGGCGGAGCGTCCTCGGGCTTGTGGTTCGGCGCGCCGCTCTACCTCTTCGTCCGGGCGCGCCTCGCGCGGGGAGGATGGGCCGGACGCTTCCCGCTCCCCTCGCCGAAGCGAAGCGTCGGGAGTTGAGCGCGTGAACGATCCCGAATTCACGCTCCCCACCCGGCTGGCGAGGCGCAGGCTTCTCGCGGGCAGGCTGGTTTTGAGCGTCGTCTGCGTCAACGCCCTGCTGGCGCTGGTCGCCGCGCATCTGCTGAGCGGGCCGATGGCCTGGGCGACGAGTTTCCGGCTCGGCTTTCTCGGCTGGGCCGGCGTCCTGTTTCCCGCCTCTCTCGTTCTGGCGGTTCCGGTTCTCGCGCCCCTCCTCGTCAGACTG
This sequence comes from bacterium, assembly GCA_965242545.1. Classification (GTDB taxonomy): domain Bacteria; phylum UBA8248; class UBA8248; order UBA8248; family UBA8248; genus Bin107. The sequence goes on along the minus strand of OZ251456.1, from coordinate 879,272 downwards.
CTGAGGCCGCCGCGAGACGACTCAGGAGAGCGGAAATGAGCGAAACCGAAAAGCGGCGAATGAACCCATCAACGGAAACCGGGCCGGCGACCTCCCGGCGCGGCTTCATCAAAACGCTCCTCGGCGGCGCCGCCTCCGCGCTCACCGCCGGCTGCTCCCGCCTGAACGAGGACCCGAGGGCGCAGGCGGTTCTCGACTGGTTCGACCGCCTGAACCACAAGGTCGGCCTCATGGCGGACAGCAGCCACCGGCTGGCGCGCGTCTATCCCCGAAGCGCCGTCCAGCCCGAGCAGATGCGGCCCAACGGCTCCGTGGTCACGCCCGGCTCCCGGTTCATCCGGACGCCTCCCGAAGAGTGGCGGCTCGTCGTCGGGGAGGCCCGCCTGCGGAACGGCCGGATGGTGAAGCGGCGCTGGGTCAGGGAATACGAGATGGCGCAGCTGCGCGAGATGCCCGCCCTGGAGCAGACGGTGGAGCATATCTGCGTGGAGGGCTGGAGCGCGATCTGCCACTGGCGGGGGGTGAGCCTCGCGCGCTTCATCGAGAGGCACGACCCGCGGCCGGAGAGCCGCTACGTCTTCTTCCTGTGCGACGACCTGCTCGCCACGGCGAACGGACATGAGCGCTACAGCGTGACCTTCGACCTCAAGCAGGCGATCCACCCGCAGAACGTTCTGGCGTATGAATACAACGGCGAGCCGCTGCCCGAGCGGCACGGCGCGCCCCTGCGCCTCGCCTCGCCGACGAACGTGGGCTGGAAGAGCGCGAAGTTCCTCCGCTACGTCTTCTTCACGAACGAGGACCTGGGCGGATTCTGGGAGAAGCAGGGCTATCCGCGCTATTACGGATTCTGACCCGCGCGCCTTGACAACCGCCCCGCGCCGCCTTCATATGGAGAGGAAATTTCAGCGCGAGCCCCATGCCCCCATGAGGCTCACCCTCACTCCGGCGTAGCTCAACGGCAGAGCAATCGGCTGTTAACCGATGGGTTGTAGGTTCGAATCCTACCGCCGGAGCCATGGGGGTGGGCTATCCTGTTCCACGTCCCATTCTCCAGGGTTTCCCATCGTGAGAAAAGAGCAGAAATGGAAAGATTTGAGCCGGCTGCTGAAAAGGCTTTACAAGACGGTCGCTGAACTGGAAAAGCGGTTTCCAAATCGCAAGTTCACGCCGGATGGTCATCTGGTCGGGAGCATCGGTGAAGTCATCGCCGCATACATGTTTCGCTTGGAATTATTGGAAAATTCGACCGAAACACACGATGCGAAGGCAGGAGACGGAAAACTCGTCCAGATCAAGTTTACGCAAGGGAACAGAAGCGTTGCGATTTCAAGCGAACCGAACCATTTAATCGTGCTGAGACTGACGCCAGAATATGATCTGAAAATCGTCTATAACGGCCCCGGCGCGAAGCCTTGGGAGAATGCGGGCGAATTACAAAAGAATGGACAAAAACGAATATCACTGAGTCGCCTGCGGGAAATCAACGAAGCTGTCCCCGCCAATGATCGGCTTCCAGAGGTCAATCAACTTGATTTGAAGTGAGGCTCGGCTTTAAGCCCCTTCCGCCTTCGAGACAAAAGCCGAGAGCGCCTCCTTCACGAGGGCGTTCATGCTCCTGCCCCTCTCGGCCGAGAGGCGGGCGAGTTTCCCGTGAAGCTCGGCACCCGGGCGCACGTTGAACGACCCGCTGTATGGCCTGTCCGGCTCGATTCCTTCCGCCTCGCACGTTTCGAGATAATCGCTCACCGCCTCCTCGAACGCTCTTTTGAGCTCCTTGGTGGTTTCTCCCTCGTAGGCGATCAAATCTCTCACGTGGAGCACTTTCCCGTACAGGATTTCGCTTTCTTCATCGTATTCGAGCGAGCCGCGATAGTTTTTGAATTTGAGGACTTTCGAGCTCATTTTTATCATCCTAAAAAATTTGCTTTGCTCGTTTTCAGTGGTTGCCGCGAAAAACCGCCGAACGGAAATCACCCGCCACGAGAGTCTTGCCCCCCCGCCACTCCCCTAATCCCGCCTGTAGCCCCGGCATTTGGCAAGGGAGGCGCCGTCGCGCGAGAACCACTCGGCGTCGAAGCCCACCCCCTTGGGCAGAAACTCCACCAGGATCAGGCCCTCGCTCCGGCCGCGCCGCCAGCGATACCACGAGCCCCGGGAGTCCCGCCCGTCCAGCTTGAGCTCCGTCCGCTTGAGGCGGCTGCCGAGCATGAAGCCCTCCTTCCCCCGGAAGCCGGCGGCGACGCCCTCGTCCCTTCCCTCGCCCTCGCAGATGCCGCGAAACCCGATCCAGCCCGAACGGAAGCGGAGGCGGGGCGCGGCGTAGAGCAGGCGCTTGTTGTGACGCTTGATCTCCTTCCTCCGCTCCCTGATCTTCCACTTGTCGTACCAGCCGAAGGCGAGATCAACGAGCGCTTCGGAGAGCGGGTCCTCCTCGCCGCGCGCGGGAGAAGCCGCGCGCTCGCGGCGCGGACCGAGGGACGACGCCCGCCCCGACCCGGAGCGCGCTCCGACTCCGGCGGGATTCCGGCGGACTTTCTTCAGACGCCCGTCGGAGGCGCGGAGTTCCGCGCCCCTGGGCGTGAGGCCGGTCGATCGCCGGCCCGCGTCGCTGACGGACTGAAGGCGGCGCGCGTCTCGCCGCGCGGCGAGCTCCCTGAGCTCCGAGCACGCGCTCATGGACAGCGCGAGAACGGCGATCGCCGCCAGATTCCTCATTCTCCAGGCCTCCTCTTCGATCAGCGTCTCGTCCAAGGATTCAGATCATCATACCCGCCAGCGCCGCCGTCAGCCAGGACGCCAGCGCGCCCGCGACCATCGCCCGAAAGCCGAGTTTCGCCAGGTCGCCCTTGCGCTCGGGCGCGAGTCCCCCGATGCCGCCCACCTGGACGCCGATGGAGGCGAAGTTGGCGAAGCCGCAGAGCGCGTAGCTGGCGATGACGGCCGTGCGCTCGGAGAGGGCGTTCGCGGCGTGGAGCTTGCTCAGGTTGTGGTAGGCGATGAACTCGGTGAGGACGACTTTCTCTCCCATCAGCCGCCCCAGGACGCCCGCCTCCGCCCAGGGCGCGCCCATCGTCCACGCCAGGGGGCGGAACGCCCAGCCGAGAATCTCCTGCACGCTCAGCCCCGCGAGACCCAGCGCGCCGTTGAACATGGCGACGAAGGCGACGAAGGCCACCAGCATGACGGCGACGTTCAGCGCGAGCGTCAGCCCCTCGCCGGCGCCGCGCGTCATCGCCTGGATGAGGTTGGCGTCGGGTCTTTCCATCTCGATCCGCGCGTCGCCCAGGGTCTCCGGCGTCTCCGCCTCCGGGAAGATGATCTTCGCCATGACGAGCGCGGCGGGGGCGCTCATGATGGAGGCGGCCATCAGGTGGCCGGCGATTCCCGGCACGTCCTTCAGCATCCCCGCGTAGACGGCCAGCAGCCCGCCGGTCATGGTGGCGAAGCCGCCGGTCATCACCGCCATGAGCTCCGAGGAAGTCATCCGTCCGAGGAAGGGCCGCACGACCAGGGGCGCCTCGGTCTGCCCGACGAAGATGTTGGCCGACACGCTCAGCGTCTCCGAGCCGCTCGTCCCCATGAACCTGCGCATGACGATGGCGATTCCGCGCACGACGGGCTGCATGACGCCCAGATGGTAGAGCACGGCCATGAACGAGGAGAGAAAGATGATGACCGGCAGAACGCGGAAGGCGAGGTTGAACAGGGCGGGCTCGACGCCGCCCGTCTGGAAGGATCGGAAGATGAACTCGCTGCCCGCGTCGGCGAAGCCCAGAAGCTTGCGGACGAAGCCGTCCACCGCCGCGAAGAACGGCCGGCCCGCCGGCGTCTTCAGGATGAGCAGGGCGAAGAGGAGCTGCAGGCCGAGCCCGGCGGCGACGACGCGCCTCGATACGGCGGCGCGGTCGCGGGACATGGCGAAAGCGGCGCCGAGCAGCGCGAGGATGCCCAGAATCCCGACGAACCTTTCCATGACGCCTCCTTTTCGGACGGCGGGGGGGCGTGTGAAGCGGAGCCGGAAATGTAGCATCCTCTCCCGGGATCGCGAAACCGCGCGGCGCCCGCGACGGCGGCCGCATCAGTCGCTCACCTCCTCCGCCAGGGTCTCGGCGGTCCGCGCGATGAGGGCGACGTCCTGCGGTCTCGACAGTCGGTGATCGCCCTCCTTGACGAGCGTGAGGCGCGCGTCGCCGCCCTCCAGGGCGTTCGCCAGGCGCAGCGACGTCTCCCACGGCACGCTTTCGTCGCGCATTCCGTGAATGAGGCGAACGGGCGCCGTCAGTCCGATGCCGCCGCGCAGGAGCAGGTGGTTCGCTCCCTCGTCGAGCAGTTCGCGGGTGACGGGATAGGGCTCCTCGTATTCGGACTCGCGCATGAAGAAGCCGCGCCCGGCCAGCTCCGCCCGCGCGGCGTCGTCGAGCCGGCTCCTGATCAAATCCTCCGTGAAGTCGGGCGCCGCAGCCACGCCCACCAGTCCCCTCACGCGCCCGGGCCGCGCCAGGGCGGCGAGCAGCATGATCCACCCGCCCATGCTCGAGCCGACGAGCACCTGGGGGCCCCGGGCGACGCCGTCCAGCACGGCGACGGCGTCCTCCGTCCACTCCCCGATTGTCCCCTCCTCGAACTTCCCGGAGGATTCTCCGTGTCCGCCGTAGTCGAAGCGGACATAGGCGCGCCCCGTGCGGCGGCAGTGCGCCTCGAGCGCGCTCGCCTTCGTCCCGCTCATGTCCGATCGGAAGCCGCCCAGGAACATCAGGCCGGGAGACTTCCCCGCCAGCCTGAAAAAGGCGAGCGAGCCCCCGCCCGGTCGGGACAGGAGCCTCGAACCGGCGCGCGGCATCTTTCGTCTAGGCGGATTTCTTCAGGTGGTCGAGCAGGCCGGCGGCGACGCTCCGGATGGCGGCTTCCGCTTCCGGGTCCGCGCACCGCCCGCTCTCGTCGAAGCGCTTGTGAACGCTTCCTATCGAGGCCTGGACGGGCAGAACCTCCGCGCCGACGTGGGTGAGAATATGCCGCAGATGCGAGAGGGCGTCGTCCGCCCCCGGCCCCATCGCCACCCCCAGGATGGCGACGATCCTGCCCTCCAGCGTGGAGGGGTAGCCCAGATTGTCTATCGCCAGCTTGAGGGTGCTGCTGACGCTGCCGTGATAGACCGGCGTCCCGATGAGGATTCCCGCCGCCCCCGCGACCAGCCCCCGCAGGGTCTCGGGGTCCTTCGAGTCGCTCGCCTCGCCCGGCAGGGGCAGGTCCAGATCGCCCAGGTGAATCCGGGTGACCGCGAAATCGCCCTTCTCCAGCTCGTCCAGGGCGAGCGCCAGCGCCTTGTCCGTATTGTTCCCCGGCCGGCGGCTGCCGCCGAAGACGAGCACGTAAGGGGGCACGTCCGGCTTTTCCGTTCGCTCAGGCGGCGGCGCCCGCGGGGTCGGGCAGCGCGACGGGGTCGGTGTCCCGGAGGAGCGGCAGAACCTCCCTGCCGAAAATTTCCGCCTCCTCCCTGTGCGGCCATCCGTTCATGATGAAGTGCCGCACGCCCGCGTCGTAATACTCCCGGATGGTGGCGGCGACCATCTCCGGCGTGCCGACGAACATCGTGCCCGCCCCGCCGCGCACCCTGTTCACCCCCATCCAGATGGTGTCGGTGAGCCACAGGCTCCCGCGCGAGCCCATTTCGTTGATGCGCATCTGGCCGGTGGATTCGGTGTTGTTCTTCATGTCCGCCCAGGTTCCCGTGTTGGCGAGGTCGCTCCTGTCGATGAGCGCCTCGGCGGCGCGCGCCGCCTCCTCCTTCGTCTCCCGCACGCAGACCAGGTGGCGGATGCCGTAGCGCAACGGACGCTCGCGTCCATGGGCCTGCGACTCCCGCGCGCCCTCCTCGATGTCCCTGGCGACCACCTCGGGCTCGGCGGCATACATGACGTGCACGTCCCCGTGCTCCCACGCCACCCGCTTGCCCGCCTCCGAGCTGCCCGCCAGGAAAAGCGGCGGATGCGGCCTCGTCACCCGCTCCGGGAAGATGGCCGCGCCCTCGATCTCGAAGAATTTTCCCTTGTAGTCCAGCGGCCCCTCCGAGCGCCAGAGCCTGCGAACCACGTCGAGAAACTCGCCCGTGCGCTCGTAGCGATCGTCGTGGGGCATGAAGTCCCCGTATCTTTTCTGATCGACGGGCGTGCTGCCCGTCACCACGTTCAGGGAGCAGCGCCCGCCGGTGAGGTAGTCGAGGCTGTTCGCCTGCTGGGCCGCGTAGACCGGGCCGGTGATGCCCGGCCGGAAAGCCACGAGAAACCGCATCTTCCGAGCGCGGCCCGAAATCGCGCCCGCGGTCGTCCAGGCGTCGATGCAGTGCGTGCCGCACGGCACGAGGATGTTGGCGAAGCCCGCCGCCTCCGCCGCCTCCGCCACCTGCGCGAGATAGTCGAGGGTGGCGGGGCGATCCGGCGTCTTCTGGTTCACCTGCGTCCCGTCGCCCGCCCTGTGGGAGCAAAGCGCCCAGATGTATTCGGTGGACATATCCCCCCCTCCCGCGCCGCGCGCCCCGAAAGAAGGCCCGGCCCGGCTCCGCGCGCCGGCTTCCGGGTTCAGAATAAAGTCAGGATAAAGGCGCCTTCATCGCGGAGCAAGCGGCGCGTCGCGGAAGCGTCCCGGTCGATGGAGACGGGCTATCCCTCCTTCTCCAGAACGATCAGGTAGCGCCGCTCCCGCCTGCGCTCGACGACGACGCTGTGGCGCTCCATGCGGTATCCCGGCAGCCGCAGCCACATGGAGTGCTCGCCCGGGGCGAGGGTCGATATCTCGAGCGTCGGCTCGGCCCTGCCGTAATACCGGCTGTTGACGAAGACTTCCGCCCCCGGCGGGTTCGCCTGGACGACCAGTCGGCCGAATCCGTCCTTCGTCAGCGTCACCTTCAGGGAAACCTTCTCCGCGCGCACGTCGAACTCCACCACCTGCGGGGCGCGGCCCGGAAACTCCGCCCGTATCGCGTGGCGCCCGTATCGGACGCCCCTGATCTCGACGGGCTTTCCGGCGAACGCCACCCCGCGCGCGGCGCCGTCGAAAATGATGGCCGCCCCGTCGGGCTCGGTCGTCACGACGACGCCGCCCACGCCCCTCGGGATTTCGGCGGGCTTCTGCCGCAGACACCCCCCGCCCAGCGTCAGAACGCAAAGCGCGAACGCGATGAGCGTCGAACGGATGCGATTCCTCCCCATGCGCCTCGAAGCCAAGCCTCTCCCCTCCATGTTCAAAGCCTCTCCATCGTCTCGAACGCCCGCCCAATCTACCCTGTTTGGACGCGGAGCGAAAGCCGCCCCGCGGATGACTCCCGCTCGCGCTTGCCGATTCGGGGCCCATGGGGAATGATGCGGGGCCAAAGCGCGGGAGCATCGGGAGCGCGGCGCCCACGGGAGAGGTTCCGGGATGCGGGGACATCTGAGAGGACTGACGAGCTACGGCGACCCGGGCTTCAGCGTTTTCGCGCGGGGCGCCTACGCGCGGGGGTTCGGCCTCACGAAGGAGGACCTGGAAAAGCCCATCGTCGGCATCGCCCAGACCTGGAGCGAGCTCAACCCGTGCCATCGCCATCTGCGGGAGATCGCCGAGGCCGTCAAGCGCGGCGTCTGGCAGACGGGCGGCCTGCCCCTCGAGTTTCCCACCATCTCCCTCGGCGAAATGTATCTGAACCCGACGGCCATGTTCTTCCGGAATCTCCTCTCGATGGACACCGAGGAGATGATCAGGGGACAGCCCATGGACGGCGTGGTGCTGCTCGGCGGCTGCGACAAGACCCTGCCCGCGCAGCTCATGGGCGCGGCCAGCGCGGGAATCCCCGCCATCTGCGTGACGGCGGGGCCGATGATAGGCGGAAGGTTCGAGGACAAGGTGCTGGGGGCGTGCTCGGACTGCCGCGGAACGTGGGCCGAATACAGGGCGGGCGCCTTCGACGACGCGCGCGTCGAGGAGGTGCAGGGCGCGCTCTTCCCCTCGACGGGCACCTGCATGGTGATGGGGACGGCGAGCACCATGGCCTCCCTCGCCGAGGCGATGGGCATGATGCTCCCCGGCCTCGCGGCGGTTCCGGCGGTGCACTCGAACCGGCTGCGCCTGGCGGAGCAGAGCGGGCGGCGCATCACCGACCTGATCGAAAAGAATCTCACCCCCGACAAAATCATCACGCGCGAGTCGCTCGAAAACGCCGTCCGCGTGCTCATGGCCGTCGGCGGCTCCACGAACGCCGTCGTCCACCTGCCGGCCATCGCCGGCAGGCTGGGCATCGACCTCCCCCTCTCCGTCTTCGACGACATCTCCCGCGAGACGCCCCTGCTGGGCAGCGTCCGGCCCTCGGGGCCGAAATATCTCATGGAAGATCTGGCGGCGGCGGGCGGGATTCCGGTGGTGATGAAGGAGCTCGAACCCCTCCTGCACGGCGACTGCCTCACCGTGACGGGCGAGACCGTGGCGCGGAACCTCTCGAGCGTGCCGAGGGCGCAGGCGTGGCAGGACGTCATCCACCCGCGGGAGAAGCCCGTCTCCGGGGAGGGCGGCCTCGTCATTCTCAAGGGCTCGCTCGCGCCCGACGGCGCGGTCATCAAGGTTTCGGCGGCGAGCCCCGAGCTGCTGACGCACACCGGCCCGGCGGTCGTCTTCTCCTCGCTCAAGGATTTGATCGAGCGCATCGACGACCCCGACCTTCCCGCGACGGCGGAGAGCGTGTTCGTGCTCCGGAACGCGGGACCGATCGGCGCGCCCGGCTTTCCGGAGGCGGGCTCCCTGCCCATTCCCAAAAAGCTGCTTGAGGCCGGCGCGCGCGACGTGGTGCGCGTCTCGGACGCGCGCATGAGCGGAACGGCGTCGGGAACCATCGCGCTTCACGCCGCCCCCGAAGCGGCCGCGGGCGGCCCCTTGGCTCTCGCGCGGGACGGGGACATGATCACCCTCGACGTCCCGCGCCGCAGGCTCGACCTGAACGTGTCCGGGGAGGAACTGGCGCGCCGCCGCGCCGCCTGGAAGCCCCCGCCTCCTTCCTACGAGCGGGGCTACGGCAGGCTGTTCATCGAAAACGTGCTCCAGGCGCCCGAGGGCTGCGACTTCGGCTTTTTGAGGAAGACGCCGCCCGAAGGGTGAAGCGGCCGCGCGCCGCCGCCCATTCCCGCCCGATCTCCAAAACGCCCGACGGGACGCTCGGCCCATGTGCGGACGCTTCACCCTCACCGAACCCGCGCCCTGGCTCGCGGAACTCCTGGGGCCGGGCGCGAAGAGTTCGGGAGAGATTCCGCCCCGCTACAACGTCGCGCCGGGGACGGACGTTCACGTCGTCCGCGCCGGGGAAAACGGGGCGCGGCGGCTGGCGCGCGTCCGATGGGGGCTCGTTCCCGCCTGGGCGAAAAGCCCCGGCTTCGCCGCGAAGACCATCAACGCGCGCGCGGAGACGGCCGCCGGGAAGCCGACCTTCCGCGCCGCCTTCCGCCACAGGCGCTGTCTCGTTCCGGCGGACGGCTTCTACGAATGGGCGGGAAATTCACGCGGGAAGCGCCCCTGGTTCATTCGCCTGAAAGGGGGAGAACCATTCGCCTTCGCGGGGCTTTGGGAATCCTGGCGGGGGGCGGACGGCGCGGCGATCGAGACCTGCGCGATTCTCACGACCGAGGCGAACGAGAGGCTGGCCGCGCTCCATCCCCGGATGCCCGTCATCCTGCCCGTGAGCGCGCATCGCGCCTGGCTGGACCCGAAGGGGAGCCGCGCCCCGGAGGCGCTGCGGGCGCTTTTAAGGCCATATCCTTCCGACGCCTTCGATTGCCATCCCGTCGGCGAGCGGGTGAACAGCCCGAAAAACGACGATCCCGCCTGCCTCGAAAGACGCGCCGAAGCGGAGGAAGCCCCGCCGCGTCAGGGGTCGCTCTTCGGGGAATGATTTGAAGCATGAAAGAAGGACGCCCCGCAGGGACAACCCCCGGCCTCGCCCCAAACGACGGGCGGGACGCATACATGGACGCGCTCCCGCGCGTCGCCTGCAATGGAATATCGCCACCCTCGCCCGCAGGGGGCGCATATATGCGCCCCGCCGCAGGTCGGCGACGATGCGATCGGGCGCGCCGCCATACGAAAACGGGCGGTTCCCGAACTGCGGGGCATTCCCGAGGAGGGGACGCCCCCAAGTGATGAGCCGGCGTCAGGAGATGGAGGATTCCTCGGGCTGGGCCTCTATCGGCGCGTCCTTCGTGAGCCGCTTCCTGGCCGTGGGCGCGTAGCCGCCGCCCGACATCCTCGAGGCGGCGTCCAGAATCTCGCGCATGGACTCGGGGACTCCCGAGGGATACGCCTCGTCGGGACACCGGCTCTGCGTCATGTAGGCGCACGGCTTGCATTCGACGCACCGGAGAATCTCGTCCCCCCGCCCGGAGATCGCCTTGTTCGCGTAGTCGGGGTCGGTGAGCATGGCGCGCCCCACGCCCACGAAATCCGCGCCCGCGTCGAGATAGGCCCGCATCCGCGAAGGCTCGAAGGCCGCGCCGTTGGCGACCAGAGGCGCGTCCACCGCCTTGCGCAGCCGGGCGAAGGCGGGGTCGTATAAATCCGGCTTGACGGGCAGCCCCACGCGCGCGTTCCGGGAGCAGTGCAGGATGTCCATCCCCGCCTCCACGAGCGCGGGCGCCAGGGCGAGCGCGTCCTCCACCGTGAAGCCGTCTTCAAAGGGCTCGAGAAGCCCCATGCGATAGCTCACGACCATCTCCTCGCCCGCCCCCTCGCGCACCGCCTGCGCCACCTCCAGGGGAAAGCGCATCCGGCCCGCCAGCGTTCCGCCGTAGCCGTCCGTCCGCCGGTTCGAGGCCGGGGAGAAGAACTGCTGGCACAGATACCAGGTGGCGCCGTGAATTTCGAGAAACCGCCCCCCCGCCTCGCGCACCCGCCGCGCCGCCTCGCCGTACGCCTTGACGGCGGCCTTTATCTCCGCCTCGCTCATCTCGCGGGGAACCTCGTCCTCCGTGGGGTGCGGGATGGGCGAGGGTCCCACGGGCTCCATCCCCGTGACGGCGCTGAGCGCCGTTCTTCCGGCGTGATAGAGCTGAACCGCCAGGGGCGCGCCCGCCGCCTCCACCGCCCGGACGAGCTCGCCCAGGGGCGCGATGAGCGCGTCGTCGTGCGTCCCCAGCTGGTTCGGAAACCCCTTGCCCTCCTGATTGACGGAGGTCGCCTCGGTGAAGCAGACGGCCGCTCCCCCCCGGGCGCGCGCCTCGTAGTGGGCGCGGCTCCACGCGGAGGGGGCGCCGTCCTCCTCCGCGCGCGAGGTCGTCATCGCGGACATGAGAATGCGGTTCTTCACCCGCTGGCCGCGCACTTCGATGGGATCCGTGAATTTCGCCATGCGCTTCATGCTCCCCGATACGGAAAACGCCCGCAAGAACCACGCGCGCGAACCGCTTGTCCGCCGACTCGCGCCGAAAACCCTGAAAGCGCCGGCCGACGCCCGCGCGCCGCGCCTAGTTTTTCGCCAGAAACGCCTCGATGTCCCGCAGGGATTCCTCGAAGCACTGGATGAGGAAGAAGTGGCTCGCCTCCTCGTAGATTTTGATCTCGCAGTTCGGCACGCGGTCGGCGATCTGCCGCGAGGCGGAAGCCGCGCACAGCACGTCCTGCCCGCCGGCGAGCACCAGGGTCGGGCACTTCACCTCGCCCAGGCGATCCAGGGCGTCGTGCGTCAGGCAGGCGTGCGTGGAGTGGACGTAGCCGCGCACCGGGCGATCCGTGTCCGCCAGCCCCGCCTCGAAGGCGTCGAGCTGCTCCCGGTTCTCGTTGAAGTAGCGCGGCGGGAAGAAGAAGAGCGACTGATGCTTCGCCGCCGGGCCGTAGCCCTGGGCCTTCACCACCTCGTTGATGTTGTAGAGAATCTGATGGCCGTATCTGTCCAGCTTGCCGAACGAGGCGGTGATGAGCAGGCTCCGCACGCGGTCGGGATAGTCGAGCGCCATGATCTGGGCGATGGCGCCCCCCATCGAGCGGCCGATGACGTGGGCGGGCTCCGTGACGCCCACCGCGTCCATGAGGCCGATGGTGTCGTCCGCGAAATGCTTGGACGTGTAGGGATAGTCGGGCGCGGAGCTCCTGCCCGCCCCCCGGTTGTCGAAGGCGAGCACGCGGTAGTTCTTCTCCAGATGCTCGATCTGCGCCTTCCACGCGCCGCAATCGCCCGCCAGTCCGTGAATGAGAACGACGGGCGTCCCCGCCCCGTATTCCTCGTAATAGAGCTCCACGTCTCCCACCTGAACTTTCGCCATCTCGCCCATCCTCTCTCTTGAAGCGTCAAAAATGATTTCCCGGCTTCGCTGCCGCCCTCCCGGGAGGCCATGCGCGCTCCGCTCTCCCCGGCCCGCCCGGCGGGCGTTCGCGGCCTCCGCCGGCCGGGCGCGAATCCTATTTCTTCGCCTCGGCGCCCTCGGCCACCTTCTCCATGAACTCCTCGTTGTCGAACACCCAGCCGAGGCACCGCATGACGTTCTGCATCCCGAAGACGTGCAGGTCCGGCCCATACATGCTCGCCACGCAGTCGGAGAGCATCACCACCCGGTAGTCGTAGTTGAAGGCGGTGAAGGCCGTGTTCAGGACGCAGGTGTTCGTGTTGATGCCCATGAGGCAGACGTTCTTCGCGTTCAGGGAATCGAGCAGCGACTTGAGGTCCGTCCCCATGAAGCAGTCGAGGCGCTTCTTGTTGTCGATGACGTAGTCGCCCTCCTCCACGAGGGAGGGGATCATCTCGGTGGTCGGCTCGCCCATGACGTTGTGATCGTTCACCGTGCTCTTGCGCCCCAGGGTGAGGCGGTTCTTCTCGTCCTGGATGTCGTGGAGCGCCTTCCAGAAGACGACCCGCATCCCCTCGCTGCCGAGGCCGGGAATCTTCCGGAAGACGAGCTTCACGTGGACGACGGGAATCCCGTGGCTTCTGGCGAAACCGAGCAGCTCCTCCGAATGGCGGATGACGCTCTCGCAGTCCTCCGGGCTCGCCGGCATCGTGGCGACCTCCGGGTCGAGATGCCCCCGGTGCATGTCGATGGTGACGATGGCGGTCTCCTTCGGGTCGAGCGTCACCATCTCCTTGAGCTGCTCCGTCATCTCGGAGCGATCCAGAATCTCTACCTGAGTGGACACGGGCTTCCCTCCTCCGCTGCGCGTGGACGTTCGGCTTCCGCAAGGATGATCCCAGCATACCGCATCTTTTCGCGGTTGTGAACGGGGGGTTGGGGCCCGTCCCGTTCGATAGTATCATCCCTTGCGGCGCATGGCGTCGAACGTCGCCTTGACAAGTCCGGCTTCACGCGGAGTCATTCCGCCAGCAAGGGCGGATATCCGGGAGCTCGCTTCGCTCAGCGAGAGAAATTCAAAAAGGATCAGCGACGTGCTGAAGTTCCGCAAGCTGCGCCTCAAAAACTGGAAGAATTTCACAGACGCGGAAATCGACCTCCAGGATCGCATGTTCCTCGTCGGCCCCAACGCATCGGGGAAATCGAACCTGCTCGACGCCTTCCGGTTCCTGCGCGATCTCGCCTCGCCGGGCGGCGGATTCAGAGAAGCGGCCCGGCGCAGGGGCGGAGTGATCGCCATCCGCTGCCTTGCGGCGCGAAGAAAGTCAGATAGAGAAGCGGCCCGGCGCAGGGGCGGAGTGATCGCCATCCGCTGCCTTGCGGCGCGAAGAAAGTCAGATGTTGAGATTGGCGTCGAGCTCCAGGAAGGAGAGGGGCATTGCTGGAAATACGAACTCGCCTTTCACGAGGACGGCCGGCGGCCGCTGGTGCGCCAGGAGCGCGTTTTGCGAGACGGCGAAGCCATCATCGAACGACCCGACAAGGAAGACGGCGACGACGCCGAGCGCTTGACCCAGACCCACCTCGAACAGGTGAACATGAACCAGCCGTTCCGCGAGGTGGCGGCGTTCTTCGCGTCCATCCGCTATCTGCACATCGTGCCGCAGATCATCCGCGATCCCGACAGATCGAAAGGCCGCTCGAACGATCCCTTCGGCGGCGATTTTCTGGAGCAGATCGCGAAGACGCCGAAGCGGACGCGGGATGCGCGGATGAAGCGGATTCAGAAGGCGCTTCGCGTGGCGGTGCCGCAATTTCAAGAGTTCGATTTGAGCCGAGACGATCAGGGGACGCCCCACCTGTCCGGCAAATATCAGCATTGGCGACCGCGAGGCGCATGGCAGAGCGAGGAGCAGTTCTCGGACGGGACGCTGCGCCTGCTCGGACTCCTGTGGGCGGTTATGGAAAAAGACGGGCCGCTGCTGCTTGAAGAGCCGGAACTCTCGCTCCACCCGGAGATCGCGCGGCGGCTCCCGCAGATGCTGGCGCGCGTTCAGCGCAGCGCCGGAAGACAGATATTCATGAGCACCCATTCGCAGGATCTTCTGCGCGATGAGGGAATCGGCCTCGATGAAACGCTGCTTTTGCTTCCCAGGAAAGAAGGAACGGAGATAACGCCCGCGACATCGGACGCCCACATCCGCCAGTTGCTGGAGGGCGGACTTCCGCTCGGCGACATTGTGCTCCCCAAGACGCGACCGGCGCACGCTGACCAATTGTCCTTGTTCACGGGCGTTTGAAACGGTGGCGGTTCCGATCAACGCCGCCGTCGAAGGCGATTTGGACGAAGCGATCGCGCGAAAACTCATTGAACGCGCCGGCGGCCCGATGGGCGAGGTATTTGGAAAAAACGGAAAACCTGCCCTCCGAAAACGGATCAACGGCTTCAACAACGCGGCTCGTTCTCCCCATGCGCCATGGCTTGTGCTGGTCGATCTCGACAAGGACAAGGACGAGGATTGCGCGCCGGCTTTGCGCGATGCCTGGCTGCCTCATCCCGCGCCCGGCCTTTGCTTCCGGATCGCCGTCCGTGAAGTGGCGGAAACCCTCGCGGCTTATCTAAGTGTGTCGGCGAATCGCATATCCGAAAATCCCGAAAGCCTTGAAAAACCAAAGGACGAGATGGTGAATCTGGCTCGTCGTTCGCGTCGGCCAGCTATCAAGCGGGATATGGTTCCTCGTGAAGGAAGCGGGCGCCGCGTGGGGATCGCCTATACATCGAGGCTCATCGAGTACGTCCGGGACAAATGGCGGATCGAAACCGCCGCCAAACGATCGGAAAGCCTGCGCCGGGCGATTCGCTGTCTCAAGAGACTCATCAAGGCCGCACGGCAATAAACCCCGAAAGGGCGGGGCTTGCCGATTTCCGTCCCCATCCCCGCCGCCGAGCGCGCTGAAAGCGCCCCCCAAAAGCGCGGGAGCCGCTCGTGCGGATTTGAGGAAAAGTGGGATAAAGAAGCGTCTGAGTCGCCCGCCCCCCGGCTCTCCACGCGAAAAAAACCCCCCGATCGGGGGGCTTCCTGACGATCCGCCGAAAAGCCCTCCCCTACTCCCCCTTCACGGCCGCGCGGATGAACTCGCGGTTCATTTTGGCGATGTGGCTCACGCTGATCTCCTTGGGACACATCGCCTCGCACTCGGCGTGGTTCGCGCAGTTGCCAAAACCCTCCGCGTCCATCCGCGCCACCATGCGCCGCACCCTCTGCGCCCGCTCGGGCAGGCCCTGGGGCAGATGCGCGAGATGGGAGACCTTCGCCGCCACGAAGAGCATCGCCGAGCCGTTCGGGCACGACGCCGCGCAGGCGCCGCAGCCGATGCAGGCCGCCGCGTCCATGGCGGCGTCCGCGTCGGGCTTCGGCACGGGGATCGCGTTGCCGTCCGGCGCGCCGCCGGCGTTCGCGGAGATGAACCCGCCCGCCTGCATGACGCGGTCGAACGAGGAGCGATCCACCACCAGGTCCTTGACGATCGGAAAGCCCCGCGCGCGCCAGGGCTCGATGGTGATGGTGTCGCCGTCGCTGAACTTGCGCATGTGGAGCTGGCAGGTGGTCGTGCCGGCGAAGCCCCCGTGCGCCCTGCCGTTGATCACCAGGGAGCACATGCCGCAGATGCCCTCGCGGCAGTCGTGGTCGAACGCGATGGGCTCCCCGCCCTCGAGAATCAGGCGCTCGTTCGTCACGTCCAGCATCTCCAGGAAGGACATGTCGGGAAGGACGTCCCTCGCTTCGTAGGTTTCCAGCCTGCCCGCCTCCCGCGCGCTCTTCTGACGCCAGACCCTGAGGGTGAGGTTCATTACTTGTAACTCCTCACGCTGAATTGGACTTCCTCGAACTCCAGGCTTTCCTTGTGCAGTGTCGGGCGTCCGCCGTTGCGCGGCGCCTCCCACGCGCTCACGTGGCTGAAATTCTCGTCGTCCCGGAGCGCCTCGCCCTCCTCGGTCTGATGCTCCTCGCGGAAATGCCCGCCGCAGGATTCCTCCCGCGTGAGGGCGTCGTAGCACATCAGCTCGGCGAACTCGAGGAAATCGGCCACGCGCAGCGCCTTTTCGAGCTCCGGATTGAATTCGTCGCCGCTTCCGGGCACGCGCGCGTTCTCCCAGAATTCCTCCCGAAGCGCCGGAATCAGGTCGAGCGCCTTCGTGAGGCTCTCCTTCGTGCGCGCCATGCCGCAGTAGTCCCAGCAGATGAGGCCCAGCTCCCGGTGGAACGAGGAGACCGTGCGCCGTCCGTCAATGGCGAGCGTCCGCCTGATCCTGTCCTCCACGTCGGCGGCGGCCCGCGCGAATTCGGGAGAATCCGCCGAAAAGTCTCCGGGCGTCTGGCTCGCCAGGTAGTTGCCCACGGTGTAGGGGGCGACGAAGTAGCCGTCCGCCAGCCCCTGCATGAGGGCGCTGGCGCCCAGGCGGTTCGCGCCGTGGTCGGAGAAATTCGCCTCCCCCAGCACGAACAGGCCGGGGACGTTGCTCATCAGGTTGTAATCGACCCAGAGGCCGCCCATGGTGTAGTGAATGGCCGGGTAGATGCGCATCGGCGTCCGGTAGGCGTTCTCGCCCGTGATCTTCTCATACATGTCGAAGAGGTTGCCGTATCGCTGCCGCACGACGTCCGCGCCCAGGCGCCGGATGGCGTCCGCGAAGTCGAGATAGACGCCGAGGCCCGTCTCGCCGACGCCGCGCCCCTCGTCGCACGCGCGCTTCGCCGCGCGCGAGGCGATGTCCCGGGGCGCCAGGTTCCCGAAGCTCGGATACATGCGCTCGAGGTAGTAGTCCCGCTCCTCCTCGGGTATCTCGGCGGGGGCGCGCGGATCGCCCTCCTTCATCGACACCCAGATGCGGCCGTCGTTCCGGAGCGACTCCGACATGAGCGTGAGCTTCGACTGGTGATCCCCCGAGACGGGGATGCACGTCGGGTGAATCTGGGTGTAGCAGGGATTGGCGAAATACGCGCCCTTCCCGTAGGCGCGGAAGGCGGCGGTGACGTTGCTGCCCATGGCGAGCGTGGAGAGGTAGAACACCGGGCCGTAGCCGCCCGTGGCCATGAGTACGGCGTCGGCCGCGTGTCTTTCGACTTCGCCGGTCACGAGGTTCCGGGTGATGACGCCCTTCGCCCGCCCGTCCACGAGAACGAGGTCGAGCATCTCGGTGCGGGGGCGCATCTTCACCGAACCCGCCGCGATCTGGCGGCTCAGCGCCGAATAGACGCCCAGGAGGAGCTGCTGGCCCGTCTGGCCCCTGGCGTAGAAGGTTCTCGACACCTGCGCGCCGCCGAACGAGCGGTTCGCCAGCTGCCCCCCGTATTCGCGGGCGAAGGGCACGCCCATGGCAACGCACTGGTCGATGATGTCGGCGCTCACCTGCGCCAGGCGATAGACGTTCGCCTCGCGGGAGCGGAAGTCGCCCCCCTTGATGGTGTCGTAGAAGAGCCTGTAGGTGCTGTCGCCGTCGTTCTGGTAGTTCTTGGCGGCGTTGATGCCGCCCTGGGCGGCGATGGAGTGCGCCCGGCGGGGGCTGTCCTGAAAGCAGAAGCACTCCACGTTGTAGCCCAGCTCGCCCAGCGTGGCCGCGGCGGAGCCTCCCGCGAGCCCCGAACCCACCACGATCACCTTGTAGCGGCGCCTGTTGGCCGGGTTCACGAGCTTCATGCTGAAGCGGTGATTGTCCCATTTCTCCGCCAGGGGACCCGCTGGAACGCTTCCGTTCAGGCTTCCGTTCGCATCCATGCCTCTTCCCCCGCGATGAAGGAGAACCTATTTCAACACGCCCGCCAGGACGGCCAGCGG
Organism: bacterium; assembly: GCA_965242545.1. Classification (GTDB taxonomy): domain Bacteria; phylum UBA8248; class UBA8248; order UBA8248; family UBA8248; genus Bin107. Next base: position 861,144 of record OZ251456.1, on the reverse strand, counting down.
AATCGACATGAAGCCCACGGCGATGACGCCGCCGCTCCAGGGGCCGAGCCGCTTGATGAAAGGATCGTAGGACGGGCTGCTCAGCCCCAGGGACTGGAACAGGCTCGTCACGCCATGGCTCAGATGCAGGCCGAGAAGAACCATCGAAGCGAGATAGACGCCCGACACCGCCGCGTTCCCGAACCCCCGGATCATCATGGCGTAGACGTCGTGGCGGCCCTGGGCGTCGCGCAGCTGGGCGAACTCCGGGTTCGTGGCGAACAGCGTGAAATGAAGCAGATGGTAGGCGGCGAAGGCCAGGACGAGGGCGCCCGTGAGGACGATGGAGCGGCCCGCGTAGGTGACCGCGTCGGATTCGGACACGGCGTAGGGCTGCGGCCGCGCCGCCCGGTTCAGGCGCCACAGGCGCAGCGCCGAGCCGACGTGCACCAGAAAGACGGCCAGCAGGCCGATTCGCGCCAGCCAGAGCAGGGCGCCCAGATCCTTCAGACCCTGCGCGTAGGCGTTCGTCGCCTCGGGTCCCGCGAAAACGAGGAGATTGCCGAGGAGGTGGGCGACGATGAACAGCGCCAGCAGGAGGCCGGTGACCGCCATGGCCGCCTTCGCGCCGACGGATGATTGCAGGATGGTTGCGAACCGGCCCATCTTCCGCCTCCCCAAAAGCAGAAAATTCCTGAAGTCGAGGGGCGTTCCCGCCCAATCGGCCCCGCAATGTATAGTCTCGCGCGGGCATGGTCAACCGGATTCGGAAAAATCCGGCGTTTTCGACCCCTCGCGTCCCGGCCCGTAGCCCGCCGCCCGAATTTTCGGTATTTTGACCGCCGTCCCGCTCCCGCCGTCACGGAAGAGGACGAGCGGAAAATTCCGGGAGAAAACCGGGCGCGGCTCTTCGGCGCGGATATGAAGCGAGGAAAAAGGAGCTCGCGCCGGCGGTCTGACGGCGAACGGGACTCATCGAAGCGCGGGCGCGTCGAGTCCGCGCTCCCCTGAACGCCGGCGAGGGGCGCGCGGGGCGTCGGTTTGACCCTTCGCCCTTCCTGGGCGAGGATCGGACCATGCAGGAGACGGGGATTCGCTCTCTCGAAAACGGAGGATTCGCTCAATGAAGCCACCCTATGACGGCGAAAAACTCGACCGCCTCATGGAGGAGGCGGGCGTTGATCTCGTGCTCGCCAGCACGCGGGAGAACGTCCGCTACCTTTGCGGCGGCTATTATTTTCACTTCCACGACAGGTTCACGGCCATGGGCCAGGGGCGCTACACGGCGCTGGCCGGAATCCCGCGCGGGGCGCCTGAAAAATCCTTCCTCGTCGGCGGCAGCGGCGAGGTCGGCCAGGCGCGGGACGAGAACCTCTGGATTCCCGAACTCATCCCTTCCGGCAGGCATCCGGCGGAGGCGGCGGCCGACGCCGCGCGCGCCGTCTCGGAGCGCGGGCTGGGCGGCGGCGTCATCGCCCTCGAAAACAACTTCCTGCCCGCCGCGGCCAAGGAGGCGCTCGCGCGCGAGCTCCCGAACGCGAGGCTCGCGGAGGCGCTCCCCCTCCTGGAGGAGCTGCGCGCCATCAAGACGCCCGAGGAGATCGAGCGCTACCGCCGCATCTCCCGGGCGGACGCCGAGGCCATTCGGGAGGCGTTCGAGACGGCGCGGCCCGGGGCGACCACGCGGGAGGTCGCCCGCGCCGTGGAGCGGGGCATGACGGAGAGGGGGCTTCACTTCCTGTGGGTATTCGCGGCGGCGGGCCCGGGAATGCTGCGCGCCCCCTCCGGGAAGGTGTGGGAGAAGGGAGAGGCGCTGCACCTCGACGCGGGGGGCGCGGAAGCCGACTACATGACCGACCTCTGCCGCATGGGCGCGCGAGGGGGGAGGCCCCCGGCGCTGGCGGACGAGGCGTTCAGGGCGTGCCTCGAGACGCAGGATCGCGCGCGGAGCCGGATACGCCCCGGCGCCGCGTGCGGCGACGTCTACGAGACGGGCTGGAAGCACATCAGGAGCGGGGAGCACGGGCGATACGGCAACTTCATCATCCACGGCATCGGCATGGTCTCGCACGAGCAGCCCCGCTTCGGGCCGGGCGCGGAGCGGCAGCTCGAGGAGGGCATGGTGATCTCGATAGAAACCGACATCCGGCATCCCGAGGTCGGCTACGTCAAGGTGGAGGACGCCGTGGCGGTCACGGCGGAGGGCTGCGAGGGGCTGGGCGACCTCGGACGCGAAGAGTGGGCGGTCGCCCCGGAATGAAGCGCCCTCCCTACGACCAGGAGAAGCTCGCCCGCCTCATGGAGGAGGCGGGCGTCGATCTCGTCCTCGCGCACACGCCCCACAACGTCCGCTACCTGACGGGGGGCTATTACTTCCACTTCCGCGAGCGCGTCGCCGCCATCGGGCCGAGCCAGTATCTCCCCTTCGTCGGCGTCCCCCGGAGGCGCCCCGAAAACGCCTTTCAGGTGGCCTGGCGCATCGAGGCGCCCCCGCGAAACGAGGCGGCCACCTGGCTGCCGGAGGTCCTCTACGCGAAGGCGCGGGGGACGGTCGGCGCCGCGGAGGCGGCCGCCGGCGCGATCAGGAAGCGGGGGCTGGAGCGGGGCGTCATCGCCGTGGAGCGCGCGTTTCTGCCCGTGGACGCCATGGAGGCGCTCTCGGGCGCGCTGCGCGGGGCGCGCTTCGTCGATTCCCTGGAAATTCTCGAGGAGCTGCGCGCCGTGAAGCGCGAGGACGAGCTGGCGATATTCCGCCGCGCCGCCCGCGCGGACGCCGAGGCCATCCGGGCCGGCTTCCGGGCGGGGGCGGCGGGCGCCTCGACCCGCGAGATCGCCCGCGCGGTGGAGGAGGAGATGGCGCGGCGCGGGCTTCACTTCCACTACGCCTTCACGGCCGCCGGGCCGGGCATGAGGCGCGAGCCTTCCGGCAAAATCTGGGAGCGCGGCGAAATCCTCCACATCGACGCGGGCGGCTCCGAGGCGGGCTACGTGGCGGACATCTGCCGGATGGGGGCGCGCGGCGCGCTCCCGCCCCTGGCCGAGGAGATGAGGCGCGCGTGCCTCCACGCCGTGGACGCCTGCCGGAGCGCCATCCGGAGCGGGGCGAGCTGCGCCTCGGTGCACGAGCGGGGGCGCGAGGCGTTCCGGGAGACGGGCTTCGCCGACTCGGGCGCCTTCGAGGTTCACGGCATCGGCATGGTGCAGCAGGAGCTGCCGCGCTTCGGCGCCGGGGTCGAGCGCGCCCTCGAGGCGGGCATGGTGGTTTCCGTGGAGTGCGACGTCCGCCGCCCCGAGGCGGGCCACGTGAAGATAGAGGACGCCGTCGCCGTCACCGACGGCGGCTGCGAGGGCCTGGGCGACCTGGGACGCGGCGCCTGGGCGCGCTTTGATTCCTGACGTCCCGAGCGAGGAGGATTCCACCATGCCGAAGCCGCCGGAAGGCCCCATGCGGCTCCAGCACGCCGCCCTGAAAGTCCACGACATCGAGGCGGCGAAGGATTTTTACGTGAACAAGCTGGGCTTCGCCGTCTCGGAAATCCGCCCGCCCGGGACGGTGGGGGATTTTCCCTTCGGCCTGTGCTTCATGCGCCGCACCGAGCTGCACCACGACCTGAACCTCGTCTTCTGGCCGGAGGGAGAGGGCCCGCCCCCGCCCGAGGGCCGCTCCTTCGACACCCTGCGGACGGGCCTGCACCACGTCGCCCTCCAGGTGGAGGACAGGACGCGGCTCGAGGCCTGGGCCGCCCACTTCGAGGCGGAGGGAATCGAAATCTTCTGGGGCCCCTCCATCCACAGCCCCACCCATCCCGAGGGGGACGGCTTCTGGGGGGAGAACAACGCCCTCTACGTCGCGGATCCGTCGGGCAACTGCATCGAGATTTTCTGCGATCTGGCCGTCATGGACCCCTACACCAACCGGGTGAGCGAGGCGTGGTTCCGGGATCGCCTCGCCCGGGACGGCCACGCCCCCGACGCCGCCGACCCGCCCGAAGCCTGGAAGCCCTGAAGCCCGGCGCTTCGCCGACGGGATATTGCGCCCGTAGGGGGCGCATACATGCGCCCCGATTGTGGGGCGGCGATGGCGCGGCGCGTCGTGAATTGGCCGACGATGCGGATTGCCGTAGGGACAACCCCCTGTGGTTGTCCGTTGTCAACGATCCGGACGGTTCCGCAGGGACGGTTCCTCATCGGGCCCGCCCCACGGTTCGTGAATCGCCCGCGTTTGGTCGCCGAACGGCGCGGGACGCATATATGCGTCCCCTACGGGCCGGGGGTGGCGTCATCCGATTGCAGGGGCGCGGACATGCGCCCCGATTGTGGAATTGGCGACGACGCGATTCCGGCGCGCCGCCATCCTGAAACAGGCGGTTCACGAACCGTGGGGCGTCCTCGGGGAGGGGGCGCCCCTGCAATCGAACCGCCAAAATATCGAACGCCCGGAAACGACGATCGCGAAACCGCGAAGGACAACCACAGGGGGTTGTCCCTACGGAACCGATAAAATCCGCGTCACCCCGAACGGCGCGGGACGCATGTATGCGCGCGACGCGCCCCTCGGCGCGTCACCTACGAAGGCAAAACCGCCGCCCGACCCGCAGGGGTCACGAACGCCCGGTCATCGCCGCCCCGCCTTTTCACCGATGGGATATTTCACCCGTAGGGTCCCCTACGCCCGGTTGTCGCCATCCCGTTTCCGTAGGGGGCGCGGACATGCGCCCCGATTGTGGAATTGGCGACGACGCGGCGCGTCGTGAATTGGCCGACGATGCGGATTGCCGTAGGGACAACCCCCTGTGGTTGTCCGTTGCGGGACGCCCGGCGGCGCGACGGGTTTCGCAGGGGCGGTTCCTTATCGGGCCCGCCCCACGGTTCGGGAATCTCCCGCGTTTGGTTTCCGAACGGCGCGGGACGCATATATGCGTGGGACGCGCCCCTCGGCGCGTCACCTACGCAAAATCGCCGCCCTCCCCGAATAGACGCCGCGGCGACCCGCCCGTTGCCCCGGCCTCCCCTTCCCCGTATAATCGGAGCGATTCCGTACTCCTGATGAAATTCGACGAACGCTTCCGACGCTCATCAGAGGGGGAAAGACGCCATGCTCGCCTTCTACCCAGGACCGCGCCATCCTCCCGTCCACCCGCCGGCCGGAGACGACAAGGGCCGCTTCGCGAGGGCGCGGTCGGCCGCGCTCGCCGCGGGAATTCTCCTCGCGCTCTTTTTGGGGGCGGGGGAGGCGTCGGCCGCGGCGGTGTGCAGCAATACGCCCGGCGCGAACGACTGGATCGACTGCTCGACCGCCAGCGCCGCCGATCTCTCGATCACCACCTCGAACGTCGTCATCTCCACGACGGGCTCCAGCACCCACGGCGTCTATCTCCGCAACATCAAAGCCACCTGGGCCGAAGGCGAATCGGCCGACATCACCCTCGGGATGACGGGCGGCTCCGTCTCGACGACGGGCGGGTCCGCCTACGGCGTTTACGTCCGGATGGCCGACTTCGACAGCGTGGGCGACATCACCGTCGATCTGACCAACGTTGACGTCGAGCTGACGGGCAGCTCCGCCCGCGGCGTCTATACCTACTTTCGGGGCGACGGCGCGCAGGCCATCCGGATGTCGGGCGGCTCCATCACGACGACGGGTCGGTACGCCGACGGCATCTACGCCGTTCACGTCGGCGAAACGACGGGCAAGCTCACCATCGACCTGAGCGGAGGGCTCTCCATCAAGGTGAGGGACTACGGGATATACACCAATGAAAGCGCCTCGGGCGGAACCGCCGTCACCCTGTCGGACGTCTCCATCGAGTCGAGCGGCTTCACCGTCGTCTACGCCGGCCGCAACGGGCAAGTGACGGACGACGGCGCGAAAGGCGACCTCGTCATCACCTTGACGGACGCGACCATCACGGCCGCCGCCAGCAACATGTTCGGGCGCGGCGTCTCGGGCGTGGACAGCGGCGCCGGCGACATCCTCGTGAACTTCGAGAGCGGCCGCATCCGGACGGGCGGCGCGAGCGGCGACGCCATGGACCTGGAGCAGGGCTTCGACTACAACTCGCCGACCGGGAGGATCGAGAACAGCGGCGCGTGGGCGGACGACGTCGGGGAGGGGTCCATCACCGCGACGATCGGGGCGGAGGCCGCGCTGGAGTCGCCGTTCTCGATCGGCGTCAGAAGCCGCACGGGCAATCCCAAGGTCGGGACGGGGCGCATCGTCATCACCCACGAGGGCGGGATCAGGGCCGGGAAGGCCGGGATTTTCGCCTGGGCGGCGCGCTACAGCGGCTCCACCTTCGGGGATGGACACGAAGCCACGGCGGACGACGCGGCCAGAACGGCGCCCATGATCCACGTCACATCGAGCGGCGACATTACGGTCGGCCGGTCGGTGACGGACGACTTCGTCCGCTCCGTCGTCGCCGGCGCCGACGGGACCCTCTCGGCGGCGGAGCGGAGCGTCCTCGACGCCCTCGAGGCGGAGGACGAAGACGCGCTGGACGCGGCGATCGACGCCCTCCCCGCCGACTATGCGGACGCTTACAAGGCGGACGTCCGGGGGCTTCTCGCCAGTCTGACCGACGATCAGACCCAATCGGTGTCGTCGACCGTGAGGGGGCTCGCGGAGTCCGAGGAAATTCTGGGCCTGCCGGCGGCCGGCATCCGCGCCCTCGCCCTTTCCCACACCAGGATCGGCCGCTACGTCAGGGTCGGCGATCAGGACCCGGCCCTTCTCGCCATCTCGTCCTGGAGGCGCACCACCGAGCAGAGGGCGACGCTCCGCGAGCAGGGCGCCTTCTCGGACCGCGAGCGGGAGGTGATGCTGGCCGTCATGGCGGGCGGCGAAGGCCTGGAGGCGCTCCTCGCCGCTCTTCCCGCGGTCTATTCGGACGCCTGGAAGGACGAGGTGAGGCGTTACGCCCGGCTCTACAACGAGGGCGACGTGCGGGTGGACGTCACCGGAGGAACGATCGTCTCCGAGGGCGACGGCGCGCAGGCGCGCTACATCGTCAGGCACGACCGCAACGGCGAAATTGTCTTGACCGTCGCCCAAGGCGCGAGCGTCACGGGCGGGCGGCACGGCATTTACGTGAGCGGGGGGGGGGCCGGAGAGGGGAACTCCCGGGCGCAGAGCGTCTCGATTGACGGCATGGTGACGGGCGGAACGGGCGCGGGCGTCCACGTGGAGGGCGGCGGCAGGCTCACGGTGGGCGCGACGGGAAGCGTCGGCGCGGACTCGGGCGTAGGCGTCCTCGCCGACGGGCCGGGCGATTTCCACGCGACGGTCGCCGGGACGGTGGAGGGAGACGTCCGCAGCATGGGGAGCGGCGCCTTCACGGCGGACATATCCGGCATGGTGACGGGCGACCTCCGGGGCATGGGCGACGGGGACGTGACCGCGACCGTATCGGGAACCGTGGACGGCGACGTTCAAGCCGCGGGCGGCGCGCTGACGGCGGAGGTGATGGAGGGCGGGGTCGTCACCGGAACGATTCACGATCCGGCCGCCCCGATGACGATTGCGGGGAGCGTCGGGCGCGTTCTGCTGACGAACGGCGGCGAGGTGACGGTCGCCTCGACGGGCGCGCTCACGGGCGTTGACGGAGAGGCGATTCGCGGCGAGGCGGGCGACCTGAGCGTCACGATAGCGGGCATGGCGACCGGCGACGTCCTCAGCGAAGGGGATTTGACGGCGACGATTTCGGGGACGCTCACGGGCGACGTTCGCGGCATGGCCGCTCTCACGGCGGTGATCTCCGGCATGGTGGACGGCGACGTGGAAGGGCTTGGCGACGCGGAGCACGCGGTCACCCTCTCGACGGGCAGCGTGGTGACGGGGGAGATTCATCTGGCGGCCAGCACGGTATACGTGGACGGGACGGTCCGCGACGTGCGCCTCGACAGGGGCGGAACCCTCACGATCGGGCCGAACGGCCGGATACTGGCGCGGGAGGGCGTCGCGGTGCGGAACGAGCGGGGCGCGCTGGCGGTGACGATAGAGGCGGCACCGGGCGAGCGGCCCGGGGAGAGCGCCGCCCGGGTGGGCGGGACGATAGAAAGCGCGGACGCGGACGCGCTGACGGTGACCCTCGTGTCGGCGAGCGGGCGGATCGTCGAGCTGGAGCTGGACGACGAGGGCAGGATACTGACCGGCCCGCCTCCCCACGCGAAGGTTTATGAGGCGCTTCCTTCCGTCCTGCTGGGCATGAGCCGCCCGCTCACCCACGCGGAGCGGACGGGCGCGCCGCGCTCGCCGCGTGGCGGCTGGGCGCGAATCGAGGGCGCGAGCGGCGACTGGAAGGCGACCTCCTCCACGACGGGCGCGGCGTACGAGCTGAAGCGCCACGGTGTCCGCGCGGGCTTCGACGTGAGCGTTGACGCGAACCTCCTGCTGGGCTTCTCCGTCCACCACGTTCGGGGTTCGGCGGACGTGGCGGGCGGCGGGGAGATCGAGGTTCGGGGCAGCGGCGCGGGCGTCTCGGCGGCTTACGCCTTCGGCGGGGGCTTCTATCTGGACGGTCAGGTCGAGGCGACCTTTTACGCGGCGGATATGGATTCCGACCTGCAAGGCCGATTGAAAACGGGGGCGTCCGCCTCCGCGCTGTCGATGGGGGCGGAGATCGGGAAGCGGATGCGTTTCAAACGCGGAACCCTCACGCCCCGGGCGCGGCTGGTTCGCGCCTCGATCTCGATGAACAGGTTCACGGACGAGCTGGACGGCCGGGCGGCCATCAAGGACGCCGACTCCCTGAAAGGCTCCCTGGGCCTGCTCGCCGAGGCGGTTCGCGGCTCGGTCGGGGGCGGGGAATTCGCCCTGCGCGGCTCGCTGGACGTGGAGCGGGAGTTCTCCCCGGAGACGGCCGCCAAGCTGGACGGGGACTCCCTCGAGGCGGAGGCGGAGAAGACCCGCGTTCTGGTGGGGCTGGGCGCGCGCTGGCGCCGGGGAGACTTCTCCATCGGCGGGGAGATCTCCGCCCACGGCCTGGGCTCCGACCACGAGTCCCTCGGCGGGCGCCTCACCCTGGGCTGGCGGTTCTAGGGGTAGGGGGCGCATATATGCGCCCCGCTGTAGGGACAACCCCCTGTGGTTGTCCGTCGCGGGACGCGCCGCCAAACGCGAAACTGGACGCATATATGCGTCCCCTACAAAACCGTCGCCCCTTTTCGCCGATGGAATGTCTCACCCGTAGGGGGCGCGGACATGCGCCCCGCATGTGGAATCGGCGACGATGCGAACCGACACGCGGCCGCCATCCTGAAAACGGGTGGTTCCCGAACCGCCCCTACAACGACACGCCAAAATATCGAACGCCCGGAAACGGCGATCGCGAAACCGCGAAGGACAACCACGGGGGGTTGTCCCTACGGAAACCGACAAAACCCGCGTCACCCCGAACGGCGCGGGACGCCCCGGTTTGGTTCCGATTCACGCCGGGCGCGGGGGGATGACGAATCATGCCCCCCGCGCCCGGTTTTCGTACGCGGACAAAAACGGGACGCATATATGGCCACGCTCCCGCGCGTCACCTACGCAAAACAAAACCGCCGCCCTGTTTCCGTAGGGGGCGCATATATGCGCCCCGCATTCAGGTCGGCGATGACGCGGCGCGCCTTTCGTCCCTAGGGACAAACCCCCTGTGGTTGTCCCTGCGGGACGCGCCTCGCCTCTCCCGCGCGCATTTCCCCGCATTTGCGGTGTCCCGAAAAGAGGCGAAAAAGGTACAATTCGAGCTGAAACGCGCCCGATCCCCGATCAAAAGGGCGTCTTTTTCCGTCAAACCGAAAACCTTTCAATTCAAATACAATCGAGCGAATTCAAAACGAATTCAAGGCGTTTTCAGGCGAATTGACGCAGCTTTCAAGAACGCACAACCGCTTGATTCAAAACGAAAAACGCCGAAACGCGGGGAATTTATCTGAATAAGACCCGATCGGACGGATCGCCTTTTCGCCGATGGGATATTGCGCCCGTAGGGGACGCATATATGCGTCCCGATTGTGGGACGGCGATGACGCGATTCCGGCGCGCCGCCATCCTGAAACGGGCGGTTCCCGAACTGTGGGGGCGCGCCCGAGGAAGGGGCACCCCTACGGAACCTCGCGGTCACCCTCTCCTCGATCAGCCATTCCGCCGGCGGAACCGGGCTTCAGTCGGGAGGGGTCTCGTCCGTCTAGCGCGCGTATTTCCGGCCCAGATTCTCCTCCCAGGCGAGGTAGTCCTCCATCGCGCCGCGCCCGATGTCGTAGGGCTTGAGCTGGACGTCCTTGGGGCTCTCCTCCATCCCCCCGCGTCCCGTCTCCAGGGGGAATCCCGCCGCCCGCCAGGCGCGCTTGCCGCCTTCGAGATACGCCGCGTTCGGGTATCCGAGTCTCCGGAGCGCCGCCGCGCTCAGGGCGGACCTGCGCCCGTCCTCGCAGACGAGCGTCGCCCGCGCGTCCTTCTCCCCGACGCGCGCGGGGGCGCGCTCCTCGAGCCAGCCCCTCGGAATCCACCTCGCTCCCGCCGGATGCCCGCGCTCGTAGGAGGCGCTCGAATCCACGTCGAGAATCGCGCCGCCCTCCCCGCTCCGCGCCTCCGCCGCCGACAGGGCGGGGACTTCGCGCAGCGCCCCGGCCAGCCCGAGCGGCTCTTCCTCCGCCCCGGCCGGGCTCTCGCCGGAAGCGGCGCCGGCGCCCCGCGCCGTCTCGCCCCCCGCCTCCCGCCACGCCGTCAGGCCTCCCCGCAGGACGCTCGCGTTCAGCCCCATCTGGCGAAGCCACCAGGCCGCCATGACGCCGCGCGCGTTCCGGTCGCAGCAGGTCACCACCCTGGCGGCGCGCACCGCCACCACCTCGTCCGTGCGCTGCGCCGCCTGCCCGCCGGGGATGGAAATCGCCCCCGGAACATGGGCTTCCGCGAACTCGGGCGCGAGGCGCACGTCGAGCAGATAGAGCGTCTCCGCGTCCGCGCGCTCCCGAAGCCGGCGCAGCTCCCCGACCGAGACGAAGGGAATCCCCTCTTCCTCCGCGATTCGCGCGCCCAGGATTTCGGCGTGGGCGCGGCTCTCCGCCGAGGGCGTCGGTATCTCGCTCGGCTTGCCCTCCTCGAGCGGCAGCCCCTCCAGCATGATTCCCATTCCGCCGTTTTTGAGGGCGCGCGCGCGGGCGACGCCCAGCCGGTGAAGCGCCCGCGTTCCGATGATGCTGCGGGTGCGGCCCGCGCAGTTGATGACGAGGGGGGTCTCCCCCTCCCGGTTCAAATCCCATGCGTGGAGGATGAGCTCCCCGCCCGGCAGGTTCCGCCCCGTGGGGACGCAGAAGCGCTCGAACTCCGCCTCGGTTCGCGCGTCGAGGACGCGCGGGGGCGAGCCGCTCTCCATCAGTTCGTAAAGCTCCCTCGCCGTGATCTCCGGCACGGAATGCTCCACGTGAATCCGCTCGCCGAAATCCTTGCTCGGCAGGTTCGTGCCCGAGGCGGTCGGAAAGCCCCGGGCCTCCCATTCGCCCAGCCCCCCCTCCAGGACGCGGACGTCCGCGTAGCCGCTCTCCTCCAGGAGGGAGGCGACGCGCCCGGCGCGCGGCCCGCCCTCGTCCACGCAGACCACCGGCGTCGCCCTCACGGGGACGAGGCGCGGCGCCAGAAACTCGATGGAGGCGCGAGGCGCGTTCGTCGTCCCGAAAATCTGCTTTTCGTGAAACTCCATCGGATCGCGCGCGTCGAGGACGGCGTGCGCGGCGCCGCTCCCCATCAACTCCTTCAATTCCTCCGGCGATACGCTTTTCGTCATGTCCGCGAGTCCTCCTCCGGCCGCGCCGGGCGGGAGGGGATGCCCGCCATGCGCCTGAACACCTCGATGACGGCGGAGTTGTCCGCGTCGGCGAGCCCCCCCAGCTCGGCGGCCTGGAGCACCTGCTGATGCACCGCGCTCAGCAGCATGGGCGCGCCCAGCTTCTGGCCCTGCTCGAGCATGAGGCGCACGTCCTTGTGGTGCTGCCGGACGCGGGAGAGCGGGTTCTCGTAGTCCGCGCGAATCATCCGCTCGCCGCGCTGATCCATCGCCCTGCTGTAGGCCGCGCTGTCCTTGAGCACCTCGAGCAGGCGCTCCATATCGAGGTCCGACTTCATGCCCAGCACCAGTCCCTCCGAGAGCGCGAGGCGCGTGAGTCCCAGCACGAGGTTGATGACCAGCTTCGTCCGCGCCCCCGCGCCGTTCGGCCCCACGTGGTGAACCGAGCGGGCGAACGCGCCCAGAACCGGCCGCGCCGCCTCGAAGTCCCGCGCCTCGCCCCCGACGACGGAGACGATGCTCCCCTCCATCACGTTGTTGCGGGAGCCGCTCAGGCTCGCGTCGAGAAAGCCGACGCCGGCGCGCCTCAAATCCGCGCCGAGCCGCGCGGAGTCGTCCGGGCCGGACGTGGACGTGTCGATGACGATAAGGCCCTCCCCCGCCGCGTCCGCGATTCCCCCGTCCCCCAGACAGGCCTCGCGGACGTCGCGGGCGTAGAGCAGGGAGACGAGGACGAACCTCGCGCCCTCGGCCGCCTCGCCCGCCGAGCCGGCGGGGACGCCCCCGTTCGCCGCGAGCTCGTCGAGCCTGCCCGCGTCGATGTCGAACCCCCGCACCCGGTGGCCCGCCTCCATGAGTTTCCGGCTCATGGCCGTTCCCATCAGGCCGAGCCCCACGATTCCGACGTTCACCTTCTCCGCCACGCGGCGTCTCCAAAATGTCAAAACGCAAAACTCTCCCGGAGCGGGGAGAGCCGTCTCCGAAGGAGGCCCACCTTCGGGAACGAAGCGTCAAAAACCCGCCCACCGCGCGGGCGAACCCCTCGTCCCGATGAGCGTCATGCGCGGTTTTTCAGCACTCTACCACCTTTGCTTCCCGGGAGAAAGCGCGGCGAAGCCGCCGTTGCTTCGCGCCGAAGCCGTGATATGATCTCCCCGTTCCGCCCCGACGCGCCCCGCGTTCGCCCGAGGAGCATTCGCTTGTTCGAGGCGCTCCCCGCCGTTTTTCTCATCACGAAGGACTACGAGGCGTCGTTGCGCTTCTACGCCGAAACGCTGGGGCTGCGGGAAGCGAGCCGGGCGCGCGATCACGCGCGCTTCGCGCTGAAGGGCGTCTCGCTCGTCATCCACGCGCCGATTCCAGATGAGGAGATGCGGCGGTGGGGTCTCGATCCCCTCCGGGAGCCCAGAGGCTCCGGCGTCGTCCTCACGCTCGCGCCCGACGACGTGGATCGCGCGCACGAGGCGCTCCTCAAGAAAGGGGCGGAGGTTCTCTTCCCGCCCCGGAACGCGCCCTGGGGCGTCCGCATGTTCATGCTCAAGGACCCGAACGGGTTTCTGATAGAGGTGAGCAGGCCGATTCGGGCCGGCTCAGGGTAGGCCGTCGAACACCGAAGTCTCGCTCTCTCCCGGCGCCATCGGCGGACGGACGCGCACGAAGGACTCCTCGCCGTAGAGCCAGCGGCCCGTCATGCGGGTGAACCACCAGAAGAAATTCCCGTTGATCTGGCTCTCGTGCGCCGTGAGCGCGCGCCACTTGCGGCGCAGGTGGCGGCGGACGTCCACGCGGGTGGTGATGAGCTCGTCCGGCGTCCCGAACTTCTCCTCGTCGAAATCCGGATTGTCGAGCGGCGTCTTCTGTCCCAGAAGCCTCATCCAGCGCCAGGCGCGCAGCATCTTCGAGCGCGACCACGCCGCGTGGTAGAATTTCCGGACCCGCCAGACGTCCAGGCCGTCCCCGGGGAACCGCTCCGGCGCGGCGGCCGCCTCCAGCGCCTCCGTCGCGACCCTGTTCGCCATCACGTGATCGGGGTGCCCGTATCCGCCCTTCTCGTTGTAGGTAATCACCACGTCCGGGCGATACCGGCGGATATGGCCCGCAATCTTCCCCACCGCCTCTTCCCTGTCCGCGTTGACGAACGCCTCGGGATGCCGATTCGACTCCCAGCCGTCCATGCCGGAATCGCGGTAGCCCAGAGGATGGACCCGTGAAATTTTCAGGATGCGCGCCGCCCGCGCGAGCTCCTTTCTCCTGATTCTTCCCAGCACGTCCTGGTCCGTCGGGGAGGCGGGGTCGAGGTTCGCGCCGAGACGCTTCATCTCCCCCATCTCGCCGTTCGTGCAGGTGAGGAGGACGACGCGGCGCCCCTCGCGCGCGCTCTTGAGAATCAGGCCGCCCGTGCCGCTGCATTCGTCATCCGGGTGCGCGTGAACGAGCAGAAGGGTGGAAGTCCTGGACATGGGGTCTCGATGCGGGGAGCGGACGGCCGTCAAGCGTGAAAAAGGCCTCCGGAACCGCCCGAAAACTAGTGATGCTCCCAGGTGTCTCCCGAATTCAGGAGGGTGTCGATGTCGCCTTCGCCCTTCGCCCGGGCCGCCGCCACCTGCTCCGTCATCAGCCCCTCGAAGGGCGGGCGCTCCACCTTTCTGAGGACGCCGAGCGGCACGGGGCCGCCCTCCAGCTCCACCCGGCTCAGCATGTGGGCGTAGGCGCCCGTCTCGTCGTCCGCGCGATGGGTGGTGACCTCGGGAGAATCGGGCGCGACGAACCCGACCCTGTAGTCGTTCAGGGAAATTCCCTTGCGCTCCCCCTCGGGGCCGTACACGAGGGGCCGGCCGTCCTCGAGGTAAATCACGTTCTGCTCCTTCAGCCCCTTCTCGGTGTATTTGTGCCACGCGCCGTCGTTGAACACGATGCAGTTCTGCAAAACCTCAAGGATGGACGTCCCCTCGTGGCGCGCCATCTCCTCGAACATCGAGGCCATGTGCCTCTGATCCCTGTCCGAGGTGCGGGCGACGAAGCTGCACTCCGCCCCGATGGCCAGCGTGAGCGGATGGAGCGGGTAGTCCACCGAGCCGATGGGGGTGGACTTCGTCCGGGAACCCAGAAGAGAGGTGGGCGAATACTGCCCCTTGGTCAATCCATAGACGCGGTTGTTGAAAAGGATGATCTTCACGCCCACGTTGCGGCGCATGGCGTGAATCAGGTGATTTCCGCCGATGCTCAGCGCGTCGCCGTCTCCGCTGATGACCCAGACGGACAAATCCGGGTTGCTCACCTTCACCCCCGTGGCGAAGGCCGGCGCCCGCCCGTGAATGGTGTGGAAGCCGAAGGTGTTCATGTAATAGGGAAAGCGCGCCGCGCAGCCGATGCCGGAGATGAAGACGAATTTCTCGCGCGGAATCTCGAGGCCCGGCAGCACCTTCTGCATCTGGGCGAGAATCGCGTAGTCGCCGCAGCCGGGACACCACCGCACGACCTGGTCGGACTGAAAATCCTTGCGGGTGAGGCCCAGTCCGCCGCCGTTCTTCGCTGTCGTCGTAGCCATTTAGAGTAACTCCTCGATCTTCGTGATGAGTTCGCCGACCTTGAAGGGCTTTCCCTGTATCTTGCTGAAGCTGACCGTATCGACAAGATACTGGTAGCGAAGCATCTTGGAGAGCTGCCCCAGGTTCAGCTCGGGGACGAGGATTTTCTCGAAGCCGCCCATGACTTCTCCGAGGTTCGCCGGGAAGGGATTCAGGTGCCGGAGGTGAACCTGGGAGACGGAGGCGCCGCGCGCCTGCAGGGCCTCGATCGCCGCCGTGATGGCGCCGAAGGTTCCGCCCCAGCCGATGACGAGCGCCTTGCCGCTCTTCTCGCCCACGATCTCGGCGGGCGGGATGTCCCTGGCGATGCCCGCGATTTTGGCGTCGCGCGCGCGAACCATGTATTCGTGATTCTCGGGCTCGTAGTTGACGTTGCCGGTGCCGTCCTGCTTCTCGATGCCGCCGATTCTGTGCTCGAGTCCCGGCGTTCCCGGAATCGCCCAGGGGCGCGCCATCGTCTCCGGGTTCCGCTCGTAGGGCAGGAAGCCCTCCGGGTCCGTCCTGAACGAGACGGGCATCTCGGGAATGTCGGCCGCCTTGGGCAGGAGCCAGGGTTCGGAGCCGTTCGCCAGATAACCGTCGCTCAAAAGCACCACGGGCGTCATGTATTTCACCGCCAGGCGGCACGCCTCAATCGCCGTCCAGAAGCAGTCCCCCGGCGTGGCCGCCGCCACCACGGGCAGCGGGCTTTCGCTGTTGCGGCCGAACATCACCTGGAGCAGGTCGGCCTGCTCGGTCTTCGTCGGAAGCCCCGTGCTGGGGCCGCCCCGCTGGATGTTGGCGATGACCATGGGCAGCTCCGTCATCACGCCCAGCCCCATGGCTTCGGCCTTGAGGGCGATGCCGGGGCCGCTCGAGCAGGTCACGCCCAGCGAACCCGCGAAGGAGGCGCCGAGCGCCGCGGACACGGCGGCGATTTCATCCTCGGCCTGAAACGTCTGCGCCCCGAAATTCTTGTGCCGGGAGAGTTCGTGCAGCACGTCGCTGGCGGGCGTGATCGGGTAGGCGCCCCAGAAGAGGTTGACGCCCATCTTCTTCGTCGCCGCGATGAAGCCGTAGGCCAGGGCGACGTTGCCCGATATGTTCCTGTATCTGCCGGCCGGGTAGGTCGCCTCGCGCACGATGTAGTTGCTGGTGAACACTTCGGTGTTCTCGCCGAAGAAATAACCCGCCTCGAGCGCGCGCGTGTTGGCCTGCACGAACTCGGGGCGCTTGCCGAACTTCTCCTCGATCCACTGCCTGGTGGGCTCGAGCGGGCGCGAATACATCCAGTACATGAGACCCAGCGCGAAGAAGTTCTTGCACCGATCCGCCAGGTTGGACTGAAGCTCCATGTCCTCGAGCGCCTGCCGCGTCATGGAGGTGATCTTCACCTCGTGGACCTGGTAGCTGCTCCTGAACGCCTCATCCTCCAGGGGATTCGACTCGTAGCCCGCCTTGTCCAGGTTCTTCTGACCGAAATTGTCCACGTTGGCGATGACGATTCCGCCGCTCTTCAGGTCACCGATGCTCGTCTTGAGGGCGGCGGGGTTCATCGCCACCAGAACGTCCACGGCGTCGCCCGGCGTATGGATGTCCCGGCTCGAGAAGTTGATCTGGAATCCGCTCACGCCGGCGAGGGTTCCCACCGGGGCGCGAATCTCGGCCGGAAAGTCCGGAAACGTGCTCAGGTCGTTGCCGGCGATGGCCGCCGCGTTCGTGAACCTGTCCCCCGTGAGCTGCATTCCGTCGCCGGAGTCGCCGGCGAAGCGAATCGCCACCGTTTCGAGTTCGACGAGCTGCTTCTCGGCCCCGTTCTTTCCTGAAGGCTCAGCCATCGCTTTAGGTGTCCTTTGAGTGGGTTGACTGGATGCTGAAGAAGATGCGGAGGGTTTTCTTCACCATGAGACGCCGTATTTCTTCAATGTCTTTTATGAGCATTTTCCGCCCGAATCCCGTTGGCGATTCCCGGCTCAGCCGACAAAGCGGGGATTATGCTGAAATCAACCCCCATCGTCAACGCAAAACGATGGTTTCTCAAAAAAAATCAAAGACATCAGCGAGCGAGCGAGCCGTCGAGTCCCAAGTCCCCGGCGGCGCCCTGCATGGCCTCCAGCGTGAAGGCGATGTGATCCTCGAGAGGCATCCCCAGTTCGGAGGCGCCCGCCTCCACGTCCTGACGATTCACGCCCCTGGCGAAGGCCTTGTCCTTCCATTTCTTCCGCACGCTCCTGAGCTTGACCTGGCGAACATCCTTCGCCGGGTTCACCAGGGCGACGGCGGTGATGAGGCCCACGAGCTCGTCCACCGCGAAAAGCGCCCGGGCGAGGCGCGTCTCCCGGGGCACTCCGAGATACTGCGCGTGCCCCAGAATGGCCCGTATCATCTCCTCCGGATAGCCCTTCTCGCGCAGCGCCGCGCAGCCGACCTCGGGGTGCTCCTCCGGCGAGGGGTGCTTCTCGTAGTCCATGTCGTGCAGGAGGCCGGTGATTCCCCAAAGCGCCTCGTCCTCCCCGAACTTTCTCGCGTAGGCGCGCAGGGCGGCCTCCACCGCCCGGGCGTGCGCCCTCAGCCCGGGGCTTTTCGTCCACTCGAACAAAAGCGCCTCGGCGCTCGGACGATCCAGTTCCACGCTCGACGCCCTCCCCGTGAATGCGATGAGCCGCAACGCTTCCGTTCTCATATAAACCACATCCGCTTCTGTCAAGCGTCGGCGCCTCGCCCGAAACGGCTCGACTGTGCTACACATGCCCCATCTTCTTTTCGACGAGATTCGCGAAGCCGAAGCATTTTCAGGGGGGAGAAGCGAGATGCTCTACAACAAGGAACGCGCGCTGGAGCTGATGCGGGAGCACGACGTGACGGCCATGATCGGCACGACCATGGAGAACGTCACCTATCTGACGGGCCACGTCGGCTGGGCGCAGCGGGTGTATCGGGCGCGCAGAAGCTGCGCCCTGCTCACCGGCGACCCCGGCGCGGGGACGGACCTCATCATGAACCGCGCGGACAACACCTACTATGCCGCCTACGGCGGACACGCGGAAAACGTCTACGTCTGGGGAGGACAAGCCTATCACATCGAACCGGAAGGATACGAGCCGGGCGACGACGAGACGAGGCGCTACATGGCGCTTCACGAAAGCGGGGCGAGGCATCCCGCCCTTCTCGACGGCCTGCTCGCCGCCCTCCGGGACAGGGGAATCTCCTCGGGGCGAATCGCCCTCGACGAAGAGGGCTGCGCGGAGGGACTGTTCGCCGCGCTCAGGGAGAAGCTCCCGGGCTGCGAGTTCATCCCCGGCTCGGGACTCTTCCTGATGACCCGGCTCGTGAAGACGGCCGACGAGCTCGACCGCCTGCGCCAGGCGGCGCAGGTGAACGAAGACGCCATCTCCGAGGTTTTCGGCTTCCTGCGCGAGGGCGTGAGCGAGCGCGAGGCCGCCGAGGTCTGGCGGCAGGCGGTGGCGCGGCCCGGAGGCATGTGGCACTGGTTCCACTTCAACAGCGGGCCGAGGAGCGTCTTCATCTTCCCGCCCACGGACAGAAAGCTCCAAAAAGGCGACCATTTCATGTTTGACGCCGGGCTCTTCCACCAGAACTACAACGCCGACACGGGGAGCTGCGGCTCCATCGGCGAGCCGAGCGCGCGCACGCGGCGCGAATGGAAGGGCATCGAGGAGGGGTTCCACGAATGCCTCGAGGTGATCAGGGCCGGCTGCACGGGAAGCCGGATTTACCGCGCGCTGCTGGAGGGCGTCCAGTCGCGCTTCCCCGAGTTCGACGCCCCGTTCGCCGGGCACACGGTGGGGCTGGAGGCGCGGGAGTTTCCCTTCATCCTGGGCGATGAGACCAGGCACGACCAGCCGTTCCTGCCGCCCTCCTCCGAGATTCCCCTGCCCGTCGATTCGGTGATCAACATCGAGGCGCCGGTGGGCACGTTCGGCTACGGGGGCTACCAGATCGAATACTCGGTCGTCGTCAAGGAGAACGGCTGGGAGATGCTCATCCCGCAGGACAGGCGCTTCCGCGTCATCGACGCGTGAGGAAGAAGCCTGTTTCACGACCCGGAGCCGGCCAACGAGGCCGTGCGCGCGAAAGACGCCGGGCCGGCGGCGCGGGCGGCGGAAAGCGAGGCGCCTTTCGACGACAGTTCCCGATTTTCATGCGGACGGGAATGACGACGAGGGCGTGAATTTTCGCAAATTGACCCGGACGCGAAAATAGGATGGAATAGAGGCGTCACCACCCTCCTCTTTCCAGGAGAATGAAGATGACCGACCATTCCGACTCCCTGGCAAGACGCGATTTTCTGAAAAAAGGCGCTTTCGCCGGCCTCGGAGCCGGGCTTCTGCCCCTCGCGGGCGCCGTCCCGGCGGCGGCCCGCAACCGGGCGCGCCGCTACGTCGCCCTCGGAAAAACGGACATCCGGATGTCGGACATCTCGTTCGGCGGCAGTCGGCTGGGCGCGGGCGAGGAGGAGCTCGTTCATCACGCCCTCGACCTGGGGATCAACTATTTCGACACCGCCGAGAGCTACACCGGCGGAGAGTCCGAGATCGCCATCGGCAACGCGCTCAGGGGCAGGCGTCACAAGGTCTATCTCACCTCCAAGACGCATACGGGCTCCGGGGACGGCAAGGAGTCGATCATGCGCTCGCTCGAGGCGAGCCTGCGAAGGCTTCGGACGGACTACGTGGACGTCTACTTCAACCACGCGGTGAACGACGTGGAGAGAATGAGCAACCCGGGGTGGCGCGAGTTCGTGGAGGCCGCGAAAAAACAGGGGAAAATCCGCTATTCCGGCATGTCGGGCCACGCGGGAAACCTCATCGAGTGCCTGGACTACTGCATCGACGAGAGCGCCGTGGACGTGTTTCTGGTCGCCTACAACTTCGGTCAGGACCCGGCCTTCTACCAGAGGTTCACGCGCGGCTTCGACTTCATCGCCCGCTTCCCGAAGCTCCCCCAGACCCTCCGGCGGGCGAAGGCGAAGGGCATCGGCGTCGTCGCCATGAAGACGCTCATGGGCGCGCGCCTGAACGACATGAGGCCCTACGAGAGAGGGGGCGCCACGTATTCGCAGGCCGCCTTCCGCTGGACGCTCTCGAACCCGAACGTGGACGCCCTCATCATCTCGATGACCAGCAAGGAGAACATCGAGGAGTTCCTGGGCGGCTCGGGCTGGCGGAAAGCCTCGCGCCGCGATCTGCCGATTCTCCGGAAATACGCGCGGCTCAACGGGACCTCCTACTGCCGCCACGCCTGCAGCGACTGCGAGGACGCCTGCCCGCAGCGCGTCCCCATCGCGGACGTGCTCCGCACCCGCATGTACGCCAAAGACTATGAGGACCTGACGTTCGCCAGGGCCGAATACGCGCTCCTGGGCGCGGGCGCGTCCGCGTGCCTTACCTGCGCCCACCAGAGCTGCGCCGGCGCCTGCACGCACGGGCTTCCCATCGAGAAGATGACGGCGCCGACCCACAGGATGCTGGCCTAGGCCCGCGCGCCCCTCGCCGCCTCGCGAGACGCGCGCCGGGCCCCGTCGCGCGCGCCTCCTTTCCGCCTTCGCGGGAGAGACCCATCGACATCGCCATCACCGGCGCGAACGGCGCCGTCGGCAAAGCGCTCGTCGAACGCCTCGGCGCGGGCTCCGCCGTCCGGCCGACGCGACTGAGGGCGCTCGTCCGCGATTCGGCGCGGGCCGGGAGCCTCCGCGCCCTGCCCGTCGAACTGATCGAAGTGGACTACGACGCCCCCGAAAGCCTGAAAAGCGCCCTGGAAGGAGCGCGCCTCGTGGCGCACCTGGCGGGCTCCCTCCACCCGAGGGCGGGCGACTCCCTTCTTCAATCGAACCTGATCACGACGAAAAACGTCGTGGAGGCGAGCCTCGCCGGCGGCGCGCGGTCGATCGTCTATCTCAGCTTTCCGGGCGCGGACCCCGACTCGGGAAACGAATATCTGCGGACGAAGGGCCGGGCGGAGGAACTGATTCGGGAGAATTTCAAATCCGGCGCCATCTTTCGCGTTCCCATGATACTGGGGCGCGGCGCCCCGGCCGTGAACCAGCTCAAGAAACTGCTGCGCTCCCCGGCGGCGCCCCTCGTGCGAGGAGGGAGGGTCCGCGTCCAGCCCGTCTGGGAGGGCGACGTTCTGGGCGCGATTGAATGGGCGCTTCTTCATTCCGGGACGCCGCTCAGGACCATGAACCTCGTCGGGCCGGACGTCCTTTCCTACGCCGAGCTTCTGAGGCGCGCCGGCCGAAAGCTCGGCAGGCGCCCCAGAATTCTGCCGATCCCCAGAGGGCCGCTCCGGGCCGCGCTGGGCGTTCTCGGCCGGTTCTCCCCCTCCTTCGCCGCGGCCCGGGACGTGTTCGACGTCATCTTCTACGAGCACCTCTGCGACGACGAAGCCCGAAGCGCCATGGACATCCCGCGCGCCGGCGTCGATGAAGCCCTGCGTCTCTCGCTGTCGAATCCCGAATAACGGAGGCTTCGCTTTGGAGCAAAACCAGGTTCCTCGGCCGTCCGGCAAGGTGAGGCGGCTCATCCCCGTCGCGCTGACCGCGGCGATATTCATTTTCATCTTCTGGCGAATTCCCTTCGGCGAATTCGTCGCCGCCCTGGGGAAGGCGAGGCTCCTGCCCTTCCTCGCGCTGATGGCGTCCTTTTCCGCGTGTTTTTTTCTGATGGATACGTTCGTCCTGAGCAGGATGATTCGCTGGTTCCACGGCCCGCTGACCTTCCCGGCGCTGCTGCCCGTGCGCGCCGTCACCTACGTCGTCTCCATCATCAACACCCAGCTGGCGCAGGTGGCGCTCGCGCTTTATTTCCACCGCCGGTTCCAGACCCCGCTCGCCGAAATCACCGGCACGGTCGCCATGCTCATTCTCTTGGAGGTTACGAATCTCATTTCGTTCGCCTCCATCGGCGTCGTCTCCTTTCCGGGCGGCGCGCCTCCCGCCCTCTTCGCCCTGCCCGCAGGGCTCGCCTGCTTCTGGCTTCTCATCATCCGGGCGGCGCGCGGCGGGCTGGGCGCCGTCGGAAAGAAAATCGGAAGCCACGCCTTGCTGAACGCCTTCCGCGCCATCCGTCCGCGGCAGGCGCTCGCCGTCCTCGCGCTCAAGGGCTCCGTATTCCTGCTCTCCCTGTTCGTGCACAAATACGCCCTGACGCTCTTCGGCATGGACATTCCGACGCTGCGGCTCCTGACGTTCCTGCCGCTCACCTTCATGATAAGCGCCCTGCCGGTGACGGTGGCGCATCTGGGCACCTCCCAGGCCGCGTGGATATTCTTCTTCAGCGACTACGCGCCCGAGGCCGACCTGCTCGCCTACAGCCTCGTTTCGCATCTGACCTTCATGCTGGCGAACGGAACGATCGGCCTTCTGTTTATCCCGAAGGCGTATTCGGATCTGTTCGGAAAGAGGCGGGCTAGCTGAGGCGGCGACGGCGGAAGGCGAATCCGCCCCGCAGCAGCAGGCACAGGGCGTAGAGAAAAACGAGGTCGCCGAGCCGGGGAAGAGCGTCCCCCAGCCAGGCGAACCGGAAGAGCGCCTCGCAGACGACGACGCCCGCCAGGGCGTAAAAAAACACCCCCGCCCATTTGCCCGCCCCGTCTTCGGGCAGCGCCTCCCCGGGCGGCGAGCCGTCCGCCCGCCCGCTCCGGCATCGCCACAGAAAACGGACGCCCAGCGCCAGCGCGCCCAAGGGAACCCAGGGGCCGATCCGTCCCGTCCAGGCGGCGGCCCCGAGCGCGGCCGCGTTGAAGGCGACGTCGGAGAACGCATCCACCTGGCCCCAGAAGTAGCTCCTCGCGCCGGCGCGCCGCGCCAGCGGGCCGTCCAGAAGGTCGCTCAGGACGGCGTAGGCGTAGGCGGCGGCGAGCAGCGCCCGCCACCTCCCGTCGGGAGCGGACTCGATGCGCAGCAACGCCCACGCGAACGCGGGCGCCGCCAGGAGCCGCATGAGCGTGAGGCTCCGCGCCAGACGCGCGAGTTTCGGACGCGCGGGCTCCGGCTCCGTCATCCGGCTTTCCGCAACCATGCGGGCGGCGCGAAAGGCGCGAAGGCCCGAATCGTCCCGCGTGAATTGACACGCGCGCCGCAAACCTCTAGTAATGTCATGCCGAAGCCAAATTGAGAGAGACGCCTTTCACCGCGAGCGAGGGTTTTTCATGCCGAAATACGCCATGGCGATCGACCTCGAATCCTGCATCGGATGCCATGCTTGCACAATCGCGTGCAAATCTGAACACGACATTCCCATCGGCGTCTGGCGATGCTGGGTGAAGGAAGTCGAGAAAGGCGTCTTTCCGAACACGAGGCGGGAGTTTCTGCCCGTCCTGTGCAACCAGTGCGACGACGCGCCGTGCCAGAACATCTGCCCGACCAAAGCGCTGTTCAGGCGCGGCGACGGCATCGTGGATCTGGACGCGGATTGGTGCATCGGCTGCAAATCCTGCATCGCCGCCTGCCCCTACGATCAGCTCTTCATCGACCCGGGCACGATGACCGCCGAGAAGTGCAACTTCTGCGCGAACCGCCTCGAGGCGGGCCTGGAGCCCGCCTGCGTGGTGGTTTGTCCCACGCAGTGCCGCGTGTTCGGCGACGTGGAGGACGCGGACTCCAAAATCTCCAGACTCACCACGCAGCGCCCCCATCACGTGAGAAAACCCGAATACAACACCTCGCCCAACATCTACTATCTGGAGGGCAGCCGCCAGCTCCTCGACCCCACGGCGGCGGGCCAGTCGGGAATCTACAAGCAGGGCGAGATGGACCTGCAGAAAGAGGACGCGGTGCCCGAGTGGGAGAACAAGCCGGGGGAGAGCCGCACCGTATACGACACCTTCCACCAGATTCCCTGGGAGTCGAAAATCATCGCCTATCTGATGGCCAAGGGCGCGAGCACGGGGCTTCTCGTCATCAGCCTTCTCCTTTGGGCGTTCGGGTTCAGAAGCTCCATGATCTCCTTCTGGATGCCCGCCCTGAGCGGAATCCTGCTGGCCGTCACGGGCGCCGTGCTCGTCGCCGACCTGAAGCGGCCCGAGCGGTTCTACTACATCCTGCTGCGCTCGAACTGGGGCAGCTGGATGGCGTGGGGCACCTGGTTCATCGCGCTTGACGGCCTCCTCACCCTCCTCTGGACGGTGGGCGCCCTGGCGGGGGCGGAGGGCTTTCTGGGCGTCATTTTGTGGCCCGCCGTCCTCATGGGCGCGCTCTCCTCGATCTACACGGGCTTTTTCTTCGCCCAGGCCTCGGCGCGCGACCTCTGGAAGGGGAGCGAGAACACGCTGGACATCGGCGTGCAGTCGGGCCTGAAGGGGGCCGCCATCCTGCTCCTTTTCGCCACCCTCTTCCCCATCCGGGATCAGGCGGCCGTCCTGAACGTCCTGGGCGGGCTGCTCGCCGTCCTCATCCTGCTGCACCTGTGCATCCTCGTCTTCTCGACGCTGGCGCACCGCTTCGGCTCCGTCGCCCACGAGCGGGCGATTCACCTGCTGAGGAGCGGGCCGTTCAGAAACGACTTCTGGGGCGGGGCGATTCTCGTGGGCTGCCTCCTCCCCCTCGCCCTGCTCTGGGCGGGAGGGTTCGGCGGCTTCAGCGCGGCGCTGGCCGGCGTTCTCGCCGTGGCCGGCGCCTATCTTTGGGATAAAATCTGGGTCAAGGCCGGCCAGGCCGTCCCCCTTTCGTAATCCGGGAGCTTCGAGAGCATGAGCGCAAGCCACATCAAAATCGGCAGGGGGGCGCGCGACATCGCCTCTTTGGGCCGCCCCGATCTTCTGGCCAAGGCGCCGCCCCCGGCCCCCGCGGGCCAGCTGAACTACACGAACGCGAACGGCGCCCTCGCCTCCTACCCGAGCCCGGACAAATGGGACGACTGGACGGAATACGAGAGCGCGCAGTGGCCGCGCAAGGCGGCGAGAAACTACGCGCTGGTTCCGACCCTCTGCTTCAACTGCGAGGCGGGATGCGGGCTTCTGGTCTACGTTGACAAGGACGACATGAAGATCCGCAAAATCGAGGGAAACCCGCTCCATCCCGCCTCGCGCGGGCGCAACTGCGCGAAGGGATGGGTGACGCTCAACCAGGTCTATGACCCCGACCGCATCTTCCACCCCCTCAAGCGGGCGGGAGAGCGCGGCGAGGGCAAGTGGGAGCGCGTGAGCTGGGACGAAGCTCTCGACGACATCGCCGGGCGCATCCGGGAGGCGATTCAGGCCGAGCGGCGCAACGGCGTCATCTACCACGTGGGACGCCCCGGCGAGGACGGCTACATGTTCAGGACGCTCGCCGGCTGGGGCGTGGACGGCCACAACAGCCACACGAACGTGTGCAGCTCCTCGGCGCGCATCGGGCAGTTCCTCTGGAACGGGTCGGACAGGCCCTCGCCCGACTTCACCAACGCCGACGCCATTTTGCTCATCAGCAGCCACCTGGACACCGGGCACTACTACAACCCCTCCGCCCAGCGCATCATCGAGGCGCAGACGAGCGGGGCGAAGCTCATCGTCATCGACCCCAGGCTCTCCAACACGGCGGCGAAGGCCGACTACTGGCTGCCCGCCTACAGCGGGACGGAGAGCGCGATTCTGCTGGCCATCGCGCGCCACCTGCTGGAAACGGGGCAGTTCGACGCGGAGTTCGTCCGCGAATGGATGAACTGGGCCGAATACATGGAGGCCGTTCATCCCGGCGAGGAGGCGAGCTTCGAGGGCTTCATCGAGAAGCTCAAGGAGGAATACGCGGAGTTCACCTTCGCCTACGCGGCGGAGGAGACGGGCGTCTCCGCCGACCTCATCGCGGAGGTCGCCCAGGTCGTCGCCCGCGCCGGAAGCCGCCTTTGCGTCCACGTCTGGCGCGCGGCCGCCACCGGAAACCTGCACGGCTGGCAGGTGGCGCGCTGCCTGCACTTCCTGCCGTCGCTGACGGGCGCGGTGGGCGCGGTGGGCGGAACCCATCTGGCGAGCACCCACAAATTCGTGCCGAAGCATCCCAACCCCGCCCCGGGCCCCAAGGAGTGGAACGAGCTCCTCTTCCCGAAGGAATATCCCCTCGCCTTCTTCGAGATGAGCTTCCTCATGCCCCATCTGATGAAGGACAAGGGCCACCGCGTCGACGTCTATTTCACGCGGGTCTACAACCCGGTGTGGACGAACCCGGACGGCTTCATGTGGGTGGACATGCTCAAGGATCACGACAAGATAGGCTGCCACGTCGCGCTCACCCCCACCTGGAGCGAGACGGCGTGGTTCGCGGACTACATTCTGCCCATGGGCAACGCCACGGAGCGTCACGACAACCAGAGCCAGGAGACGCACCCCACGAAATGGGTGGGCTTCCGCCAGCCCGTCGTCCGGGCGCTGCGCGAACGAATGGGCGAGACGTTCGAGAGCTCGCGCGAGACGAACCCGGGCGAGGTCTGGGAGGAGGACGAGCTCCACATCGAGCTCTCCTGGCGGATAGACCCGGACGGCTCGCTCGGCATCAGGAAGTATTTCGAGAGTCCCTACAGGCCGGGCGAGAAGATCACGGTCAACGAATACTACCGGTGGATGTTCGAGAACGGCGTGCCGGGGCTCCCCGAGGCGGCGGAGAAGGAGGGGCTGACGCCGCTCGAATACATGCGGAAATACGGCGTCTTCGCGGTGGAGGAAAACGTGTATGAACCCCACATGCGGGAGCTCTCCGGGGAGGAGGCGGACGGCGCGGAGACGGACGCGCGCACGGGCGCCGTGCGCAAGAACGGCGCCGTCATCGGCAGCGTGAGCCGGGGCAGGCCGAGGGTCGGCTTCCCCACGCCCTCCAGAAAGCTCGAGTTCTACAGCCCGACCATGGCGGCCTGGAACTGGGGCGAGGCGGCGACGCCCAAATACATGAAGACCCACGTCTACTGGCGCGACATGAAAAGGGAGGAGAACGAATTCGACCTGCTCCCGAACTATCGCCTCGCCACCCTCATCCACACGCGCTCGGCCGTGAAGTGGCTCTATGAAATCACCCACAACAACCCGCTCTGGCTGCACGCCGACGACGCCCGCCGCCTCGGGCTGCGCACGGGCGACCTCGTGAAAGTCGAAACCGCGATCGGCCATTTCGTCACGAGGTGCTGGGTGACGGAAGGGGTGCGGCCCGGCGTCGTCGCCATGGCGCACCACCTGGGACGCTGGCGCCTGAGCGAGGAGCGGGGCGCGCCCCGGATCGCCTCCGCCGTCGTGCGCCTCGAGGAGAAGGGCGAGGGAGAATACGCCATGCGCCAGATTCACGGCGTTCAGCCCTTCAAGAGCGACGACCCCGACACGGAGCGCGTCTGGTGGCGCGAGGTGGGCGTGAACCAGAACCTCGCCTTCCCGGTCAACCCCGACCCGGTGAGCGGGATGCACTGCTGGCATCAGAAGGTGAAGGTGACGAAGGCGGAGGCACCGGATCGCTACGGCGACATCAGCGTGGACACCAACAAGAGCTTCGAGCACTACAAAAAATGGCTGGAGATGACGAGGCCGGCGCCCGGGCCCGACAACCTCCGGCGCCCGCTCTGGTTCGCCCGGCCCAACAAGCCGCAGCCCGAGGCCTACACCATCGCCGAATGAGCGTCCCCTGGAAGCGCCGCCCATCGAACGCGGAACGCGCCGAACGGGCGAGGCTCCGCGCCGAGCTCTACCGGGTGCAGGCCCGGGCGATGCTCGATCCGCTCGACCCCGAACTCGCCGCGTTCCTGCAGGAGAACTACCCGTTTCTGCTTCCCGAGAATTTCGAGATCACGGACGAGGCACTCAAGGAGATCAGGGTCGATTTCACGGACCTGTTCCTCCTCTCCTCGCCCCCCTACGAAGCCGCCCTGGTGGACGAGAGCGGGCATCTGAACTCGAAGGCGACCGACGCCGTCACCGACTTCTACCGGGCGTGCGGCTACAACCCCGGGCGCGGGAGCGCGGGGCTGGACCACCCCGGCGTCCTGGCCATGGATCACGCCAGCGTGGAGCTCGAATTCCTCGCCCGGCTCGCCGACGAGGAGGCGGACGCCTGGGCGGAGGGGCGGCCCGACCTCGCGCGGGAGAAGCTCTCCCTGAGCGCGCGGTTCATGGACGAGCACTTCATGCGCTGGATTCCCGTCTATACGCTGGGGATGGAGGAGGACGCGGAAACGCATCTGTATCGGGAGCTGGCGCGGTGGATACGCGAATTCGCCTTCTCGGACAGAAAATACATCGCCCGGACGCTCTAGGCGAACGATCCGCCGGCTCCGCCCGCGCGTCCCGAGCCGGAACTTTCCGATTCATCCCGAAGCGCGGACCAGGGGGCGCCCTCCCGCATGGCGTCCGCCCGCTTCCGGGCTTCCGCGAGGTGGCGCCGGAGCGCGCGCGCCTTTCTCGCCCAGTCGCGCCACGCGCCCCTGGCGGGAGGACACGCCTTCGCCCAGACGCGGTATTGGGCGAGGCTCCGTTCGGCGACTTCGTCTATCCGCCGGAGCAGCTCCGGCGCGCGGCCGTCGGAGCCCGCCTCCCGAAAAAGATTCTCCAGCATCCGGGCGCGGTTCTGAACGCCCGCGCGCAGGCCCATCTCCCGCGCCAGCCCCCGAATGCGGCTTCTCGTGAGAAAGACGCCCGAACGGGCGGGCGTCGTCAGAAAAGCCGCCAGCTCGTGCAGGTTTCCGCGCTCGAAAGTCTGGGTCATGTCGGAATTCATGGCGACCATATTACGGCAAAACGAAGCGAATGACACCGCGCCCGCCGCCCCGGCGGAGATTTCCCCCTCCAAAGAGCCGCCCCAAGGGCGGGGAGAAAACTCCGGTCCGCGAAAATCGAGCGCATCGACGGGACGTCCGGGTTTCCTTGTGACAACCGCTTCCCTTCGTGCTATGAGAAGGGGCAAGCGCGTCCGCGCGGAGGCGGAGAAGCAGGAGCCGCGCGCCGTGAGAGAGAACCGGAAGCCCCTCATTTTCGCATCGCCCTGACTTCAACGGTCTATGGACGATCCCGTCTCCCTGGAAGAGCAAGCCGATTTCGCCGTCATCCTCGTGCGCCCGAAAGGGGCGCGCAACGTGGGCGCCGTCGCGCGCGTGATGTCGCACTTCGGGGCATCGGCCCTGCGCCTCGTCTCTCCCCGATGCGACGTCAAGAGCGTGGAGGCCCGCTCGATGGCCATGAGCGCGCAACCGCTGCTGGCCGAAGCGGAGCACTTCGCCAGCCTGCGCGAGGCTTCGCGCGATTGCGGCTGGCTGGTGGGCGCGTCAAGGCGCTTGGGGCGGAAGCGCCGGCCCACCATGCGCCCGCGGGAAGACGCGGCCGCCCTGCTCGATCGCGCCGCCGCCATGAAGGTCGGCCTGGTGTTCGGGCCGGAGGACAAGGGCCTGTTCACGGAGGAGCTGAGCCTGTGCCAGGAGAAGCTGATCATCCCGGCCCTGCCCGGCGG
The DNA here is from genome assembly GCA_965242545.1 of bacterium. GTDB lineage: Bacteria > UBA8248 > UBA8248 > UBA8248 > UBA8248 > Bin107. The sequence goes on along the minus strand of OZ251456.1, from coordinate 831,421 downwards.
CGAATCGCTCAACCTCTCCCAGGCCGTCCTGATCGTTCTCTGGGAGCTTTTCAGCGAGCAGCGGGCGGGGACTCCCTCCCGGAAGGCCGCCCCGGAGCGGCGCCGCCCGAACGAGCCGGCCTCGCGCGAGGAAATCGAAGGACTCGTGGATCACCTGCTGGAGTCCATGGCGCGGATAGGCTTCGTCCCCCACAACGACCCGGCGCGCGTGGCGCGCACGTTCCGCGATATGCTCGACCGGCTCGGTCCGGACGAAAGGGAGGTGCGCGTGATGCGGGGCGCGCTGCGGCAGGCGATGTGGAAGCTCCTCCACCCGGAGGCGAGGACGGGCGGCGGGCGTCCGGCTCCGGGAACTGATCCTCATTCGTGAAGCGCATGAAGCCGGCCGACTTCGACTACCATCTGCCTCAAAGCCTGATCGCCCGATACCCGCCGCCGAACCGCGAGGATGCCAGGCTCCTCCGCCTCCCGAAGACGGGCGAAGCGATCGAGCACCTCGGCGTCGCCGACCTTCCGCGCCTTCTGCGCCCCGGGGATCTGCTCGTCCTGAACGATACGAAGGTGAACCCCTGGAGAATTCGCGGCAGGCGCGAAAGCGGCGGGCGGGTGGAGGTTTTGCTGCTCAAGCAGCTCTCCCCGGGGAGATTCCGCGCCATGGCGCGCGCCAATCGCCCGCTGCGGGAGGGAGAGACGCTCATTTTCGACGAGGCGCGCCGCGCCGTCATCGGGCCGCCGGGCCGGGAGCGGGAGCTCGAATTCTCCTCTTCCCGCGACCTCCCCGAGTGGCTGGAATCTTTCGGAGAGATGCCCATTCCACCCTACCTGGGCAGAAGCGCCGAAGCCATCGACAAGGAGCGCTACCAGACCGTTTTCGCGCGAAACCCGGGGGCCGTGGCCGCCCCCACGGCGGGACTCCACCTGAGCGCGGGACTGCTGAAAGACCTGGCGGACGCGGGCGTCCGCGCCGTCAGAATCACCCTTCACGTGGGCGCGGCGACGTTCCGGCCCGTCCGGGCGGAAAACGTCGGGCGGCGCGGGATGGAGCCGGAAGCCTGCGTTCTGACCGAGGAGGCCGTCTCTTCGATTCAGGAGACCCGGGCGGGCGGCGGGCGCATCCTGGCCGTGGGGACGACGGTGGTGCGGGCGCTGGAGTCCGCCCGCGTCGAGGCGGCGGCGCGGGGCAGGCCCCTGACGCCGGGAGAGTTCAGCGCGCGCCTGTTCATCCGGCCGGGATTCCGCTTCCGGATGACGGACATGCTGCTGACCAACTTTCACCTGCCGCGCTCGACCCTGCTCATGCTCGCGGCGGCGTTCGCGGGAAGGGAGAGGATTCTGCGCGCCTACGCCCGGGCGGTTCAGGAGGGCTACCGGTTCTACAGCTACGGCGACGCCATGCTGATGGGCTAGCCGGCGTCGGGGGCGTCAGCGGATCAATAGAACGTCACCTCGGCGCCGTTCACCGCCTCCTTGAAGTGCTTGCCCGCCTTGAAGCGCACGACCTTGCGCGCGCTGATGGAGGCTTCCTGGCCCGTCTTCGGGTTGCGTCCCATGCGGGCGTTCTTCTCCCGGACCTGGAAGGAGCCGAAGCGCCTCAGAATGACGGATTCCCCTTCCCGGAGCGATTCCTTGATCGCGTCGATGATCGTCTCGACCGCTTCCTCGGCCTTCACCTTGCTGAGACCCGTGTCGTCCGACACGAGGTTGATGATGTCGATTTTCGTCAAAGGACTCACCTCTTCCCGCGGAGCCCCGCATCCCGTTCGGGAGGAAGGAATCGGGGGCGGAAAACCTTGGCGGCCCTTCGCGCGCCGCCTCGTCGAAAAATCAAGAATCCCGGCGATCTCTTGAGTTGAAGGGAGTTTAGCACTAGCCTTGCGGGCGGGCAACCGCCGGGAAAATCCCCGCGCGAGCGACTTCGCCCCTGAAGACTAACTAGGAGAGGCCGGAAAAGATGAGGCAGCCCCCCATCCCCGCGCGCATCTCGGGCGTCAAGCCCTTTCTGGTGATGGACATCCTCGAGCGCGCCCTTCAGCTGGAGACGCGGGGCCGGGAGGTGATCCACCTCGAAGTGGGGGAACCCGACTTCGACACGCCGGAGGTCGTCACCCGCGCGGCGGAGGAGGCGCTCCGCGCCGGCCGCACCCACTACACGACGGCGCTGGGCATCCCCGAGCTGCGCGAGGCGATAGCGGATTTTTATCACGGCAAATACGGGACGGCCGTATCGCCGGAGCGCGTGGTGGTGACGAACGGCACCAGCCCCGGTATGCTGATGCTGTTCTCCGTCCTCGTTGAAGCGGGCGAGGAGGTCGTCATTTCCGACCCCCACTACGCCTGCTATCCGGCCTTCATCCTCTCCGCCTGCGGGAAGCCCGTGCTGGCGCCGACCCGCGCGGAGAACGGCTTCGCGCCGGAGGCGGACGCCGTTCGCGCCCTCATCACCCCGAAGACCAGGGCCATTCTCGTCAACTCGCCCTCGAACCCCACGGGCGCGTCGCTCTCCCGTCGGGACCTGGCGGCGCTCGCGGAACTGGGAAAGCCCCTCGTCTCCGACGAAATCTATCACGGCCTCAGCTACGGAGAGGCGGATCGCACGGCGCTCGAGGTCTCGGAGGACTGCTTCGTCATCAACGGCTTTTCAAAGTATTTCGCCATGACGGGCTGGCGCATCGGCTACCTCATCGTTCCGCCGGAATACGTCCGCCCCCTCGAGATACTCCAGCAAAACTACTTCGTTTCGCCCAACTCCTTCGTCCAGCACGCGGCGATCGCCGCCCTCCGGGAAGGCCTGCCGGAGGCGGAGCGGATGCGCGGGATTTACGATGAAAGGCGCAAAATCATGATCGCGCGCCTCAGGGACATCGGCCTCGAAATGCTTCACGAGCCGACGGGGGCGTTCTACGCCTTCGCCGACGCGCGCGCGCACGGGGCGAGCAGTCTGGCGCTGGCCAGGGAGATTCTGGAAGCCACCGGCGTGGCGGTCGCTCCGGGGGCGGATTTCGGCCCGGCGGGAGAGGGATTCCTTCGCTTCTCCTACTGCAACTCCATCGAAAACATAGAAGCCGGCCTCGAAAGGGTGGGCGCGTTCCTGCGGGCGCGATAAAAAAGCCGCCCCCCGATTGATCGGGCGGCGGCCGGAAACCCGTGGGAATCTACTCGCCGTCGTCGAACCCGCCGTCCTCAAACCCGTGATCCGCGTCCGTCAGGTCGAGCGCCGCCGCCGTTTTTCGCCACTCCAGCTTCTCTTCGATGATTTCCCGGAACACGACCTGCTCGGGCGTCTCCTGGGGCTGTGCGGGAACCAGAGGCTCCGCCCCCCGTCTGAGCTGCGACACCCGCTTGGCGAGCAGCACCGAGAGCAAAAAGCGGTTCTTGACGACGCTGAGCGCCTCTTCAAACATTTCATCATAAGTCGTTGACGCGGCCATAGAGCCTCCCGGCGTGAGACATGAAAGGATGATGATCGAGGGAAACGATCAGCCAAGTATCGAAGATCAGCCGGACCTACCCGAACCCCACCTCTCGAACATACACCATCTGCAAATCGGAGTGAACCTGGTTCAGCAGCTGATCCTCCTCGGGCGAAAGGTTGCCTTTCGTCTTCTCCTTGAGCGCGCCGAACAAATCGACGAACATCTTGGAGCTTCTCGGCTCCGCGCTGCCGACGCGCTCGCCCGTCTGGGGGTGAATGCCCATCGCCGCCAGGGCGTTGGACTGCATGATGGCGATGAGCATCTCGAAACTCTTGCTCTCCTCGTCCTCGTCGGCGTCCGCGTCCCGATCGTCGCCGGGCGCCTCCGCCTCCGCCTTCGGCGCGGAGGCCGCCTCGAACGGAGCCGGGCCGGCTTCCGGGGCCGCAGCAGCCGCCGTCGGAGCCGCGCCGGGCGCGGCGTCTCCGCCAGCGTCGCCCGGGGAGACGATCCGCCCCTCGCCCGCCGAATCCGACCCCTCCTCGTCCTCGTAGCCCCTCACGGAGAATCTCCGGTCGGAAACCTTGAATCCCTTGGACTCCACGCTTTCATCTTCCATCGCCTGTCCTCCATGAAGGGCGCCGGAAAAACCGCCCGCCGCGCCTCCGCGCCCCGCCCGGTCGCGCGCTATCCCCAAAGGGAGCTCAGCCTGTCGAAAACGCCCTTTTTCCCGGCGCCGTTCTCCTCCGCCTTTCCCCGCTCGATTTCCGACAGCTCGGCGAACAGCTTCTCCTCTTCCGGCGTGAGCTTCGTCGGCGTCCGGACGCGCACCAGGAAGATGTGATCGCCGCGTCCGCCCCCGCGAAGACGCCTGAACCCCTCGCCCTTGAGCCGGACGACCTCCGAGGACTGCACCCCCCGGGGTATCTCGAGCTCGGATTCTCCATACAGCGTCCTGACCTTCACCGTGTCGCCCAGCGCCGCCTGGGAGAACGTGACGGACACCCGGCTCGCCACGTCCGCCCCGTCGCGCTCGAATTCCTCGTGCTCCAGCAGGGAGACGACGACGAACAAATCGCCCGGCGGCCCTCCCCTGGCGCCGCCCTCCCCCTCCTCCCGAAGGCGCAGCTTGGCGCCCTCGTCCACGCCGGGGGGAATCTTCACCTTCACCTTTCGCCGCTCCCGGCGGCGTCCGCTCCCCTCGCACTCCGCGCAGCGCTCGACGATGCGGGAGCCCGCCCCGCCGCAGTCCCGGCAGGTGGTGGAGTAGGTCATGAACCCCTGGCGGTAGGACATCTGGCCGCTGCCGCCGCAGGAGGCGCACTCCCGGACGGCGTCCGGCGACTTGGCGCCGCTGCCGCCGCAATAGGCGCATTCGGCGGGCCGCTCGAACTCGAGCTCGCGCTCGACGCCCGCCGCCGCCTCCTCGAAGGTCAGCTCCAGCTGATAGGCCAGGTCGCGGCCTTTTTGCGGCCCGTCCCGCCGGGCGCGCCCGCCCGAGAACACGCCGCCGAACAAATCCCCGAAAACGTCTCCGAACGAGGAGAAAATATCCTCGAAGTTCGAGAACCCCTGATGCCCCATTCCGCGAAGCCCGTCGTGGCCGAAGCGATCATACGCGCTCCTCTTTTCGGGATCGCTCAGCACCTGATAGGCCTCGGACGCCTCCTTGAACGCCGCCTCCGCCTTCTCGTCGCCCGGGTTGCGATCCGGGTGGTGCTTCATCGCCAGCGCGCGATACGCCTTCTTGACGTCGGCGTCGCTCGCGTCGCGGCCGACGCCCAGCACCTCGTAATAATCGCGCTTGCTCATTCTTTTCCTTCATCCTGAAAATCAAAAGACGGGACGATACTACGGGCGAACGCCCGATTCAAGCGTCCGCGTCCGGCGGCCCGGCGGCGTATTTGCCCACCGAGACGCGCGCGGGCCTCAAAACCGCGTCGCCCAGCCGGTAGCCCGGGGCCAGCTCCTCCACCACCAGGCCGTCCCGCGCGGGCTCGCTCACCTCGACCACCCGCACCGCCTCATGCTCCTCGGGGTTGAAGGCCGCGCCCGCCGCCGCGAGCGGCTCCACCCCCAGGTTCGAGAGCTCCTGGAAAAACCGCCCCTGAATCATCCGCACCCCCTCGACCAGGGTCTCAAGCGCTCCCGCCCGCCCGGCGCCGCCGTCCGCGGCCGCCGTCGCGCGCGCCAGATCGTCGGCGATGTCCAGGAAGCCGGAGACCGCCCGCCGCTTCGCCTCCCGCGTCCTGCGCTCCATCTCGCGCTCCTGACGCGCCCGGAAGTCCGCCGTCTCCTTGTCGATTCGCTCGATGTGCCGCCTGAGCTTCTCCTCGGCGGCGGCGACCTTCGCCTGCAGCTGCTCCACGTAGGCGGGCGGACGAAGGGGCTCCCCTGCCGTCTCCTCCCCGCTTTCCCCGCTTGTTTCGCCGTCCTCGCGGACGCGGCGCCTGTCCACGACGCGCGGCTTTTCCTTTTCCTCCTCCGGCGCGCCCGCGGCGGTGCCCGTCTCGCGTCCGTTTTCACCGCCCGTTCCGCTTGCGATCCCTTCGCCTTTCATGCGACGACTTCCTCCCAAAGCCTAGTATTTCATTTCCATCAGCCGCCGGATCCGCTCCTCCATCGGCGGGTGCGTGCTGAAAAGACTCGCCAGCCCCCCGCCCGTCAGGGGATTGACGATATACATGTGCGCCGTCGCCTCGCTCGCGCACGCGAGCTCCTCCCGGCGGGACGCCTCGTCCAGCCGGCGCAGGGCGTTCGCCAGCCCGTGCGGCGCGCCGGCGATGCGCGCCCCCGTGGCGTCGGCCAGATATTCCCGCGAGCGGCTCACCGCCATTTGAAGAAGGGTCGCCGCGACGGGGGCGACGACGGCGGCCACGATGATTCCCAGGAGCCCGCCGCCGCCCTCCTCCTCGTCGTCGCCCCTGCCGTAGGCACCAAAAAAAGCGGCGAACTGCGCCATTTGCGCGACGTACATGACGGCGCCCGCCAGGGCCGCGGCGATGGTGCTGAGCAGAATGTCCCGGTTCCCGACGTGGGCGAGCTCGTGCGCGGCCACCCCTTCGAGCTCCTCGCGGCTCAGCTCCTCCAGAATCCCCTCGGTGAAGGCGACGGCGGCGTTCTCCGGGTTTCGCCCCGTGGCGAAGGCGTTCGGCGCGCTCTCGGGGATGACGTAGACGCGGGGCATGGGCAGGCTCGCGCGCCGCGCGAGGTCCGCCACCATGCCGTAGAGCTCCGGCGCGCGCTCGGGCAGCACCTCGCGCGCGTCCGTGGCGGCGAGCACCATCCTGTCCGAATACCAGTAGCTGTATCCGTTCACCCCCACGGCCAGAACCAGCGCGACGATCAGCCCGCCCGTTCCGCCGATCAGGTTTCCGAGAAGGAGAATCAGCCCCGTCAGCAGGCCGAGCAGCAAAAAGGACTTGATGGAGTTCGTGCTCATCCCCGTCTCCTTGTGAAGCGCACGAGCTTGGCGGAGAGGGCGGGAATCATCGCCCGCGTCTCGGGCGTCGCGCCGCTCATCCGCTCGCGGAAATCCTCGAACGCCCGGCTCTCGATCAGCTCCTCGAGCTCGCCCAGGCGATCGAGCGCCCGCATGAGCTTCTCCCGAAGCTCGATGATGACCTGGACGCCCGCCAGATTCACGCCCATCTCCCTCGTGAGCGCCAGGACGACCTCCAGCTGCTCCAGATCCGCCTCCGAATAGTAGCGCGTCCCGCCCTCACTGCGGCCGGGCGCTATCAGCCCCTCGCGCTCATACAGCCGGAGCGTCTGCTGGTGGACGCCGAACATCCCGGCCACCGCGCTGATGGTGTAGCGTCCGCTCCTCACGCTCCTGCGCGCCACGGCCCTCTCCCGAATCCCCCGGCGCGAATCGTCCGCTCCTCCCGCGCGCGCGGCGCCCGCTTCATCCCTACAGGCTCACGCCCGTCATGTTCGCCCGCGGCGACGTGGGGTTGCGCCGCTCGAGCTCCCGGACGATTTCCTTGCTCTCCTCGTCTATCCTCTCCGGCAACAGGACGCGGACGGAGACATACAGGTCGCCCTGGCCGGAACCCTTCAGCTTCGGAGCGCCCTTTCCCGCGAGCCTGAAAACCTGGCCGTTCTGGGTGGAGGGGGGAATCGTCATCTTCGTCGCCCCCTCGAAGGTGTTGATCTCCACGCGCGCGCCCAGCAGCGCCTCGCCGAGCGTGACGGGAAGCTCGAGATACAGATTGTCCCCCTTACGCTCGAAGAAGGGATGATCCCGCACCTTCGTGATGATGTAGAGATCGCCCTGCGCCCCCCCGTTCAGGGAGGATTCCCCCTTGCCCGCCAGGCGAATGCGCGATCCGGTCGAGACGCCAGGCGGTATCTTCACCTGGATGCGCTCGGCGCCGCGCCGGATTTCGCCGTTCTCGCTCGTGGTCTTGGGCACGGTGATGGTGGTGTCGAGTCCATTGAGGGAGTCGTCGAAGCCGATCTCCATGGAGTAATTCAGGTCCTGGCCCCGCCGGGGAGCCCGGGGCCGCGCCTCGAACCCGCGGCCCCCGCGCGCGCCGCCGAACATCCCGCCCAGCACGTCTCCCAAGCCGAACTCGCGCAGAATGTCCTCGATGCCGGACGGGGCGCCGCCCTCGCCCCAGGGGTTCCCCCCGCCGAAGGCGGCGTGTCCCATGGCGTCGTATCTTCCGCGCTTCTCCGCGTCCGAGAGGACGGCGTAGGCCTCGCTGATTTCCTTGAAGCGCTCCTCCGCCTTCTTGTCCCCCGGGTTGACGTCGGGGTGATATTTCCGCGCCAGCTTCTTGAAGGCGCGCTTGAGTTCGGCGTCGGAGGCGCCTTTGCCGATTCCCAGCACCTCGTAATAGTCGCGCTTGGGCATCCCACGTCCTCATCCGGGCAGGACTTCTACTTCTTGTCCTTATCGACCTCCTCGAACTCCGCGTCCACCACGTCGCCCCCCGGGGGAGACTCGGGCGCGCCGTTCGCCCCGCCGGCGTCGCCCGCCTCGGCGCTCTGGCTCGCCTGCTCATACATCACCTGCGCGAGCTTGTGCGAGGCCGCCTCCAGCTTCGACTGCGCCTCCCTGATCTCCTCGGCCGCCGCGTCCTCCCTGTCCAGAACCGCCCGAAGCGCGGCGATGGCGCCCTCTATCTCCTTTTTGTCCTCCTCGGGGACCTTCTCCTCGTTTTCCTTCAGCGTCTTCTCGGTGTTGTAGGCCATGCTGTCGGCCGCGTTCCTCGTCTCGACGGCCTCGCGCCGCTTCTTGTCCTCCTCGGCGTGCTCGCCCGCCTCGGCCACCATGCCGTTGATCTCCTCCTCGGAGAGGCCGCTCGAACTCGTGATGGTGATCGCCTGCTCCTTGCCGGTGCCCAGGTCCTTGGCGGAGACGTTCACGATGCCGTTGGCGTCGATGTCGAACGTCACCTCGATCTGGGGAACGCCCCGGGGCGCCGGGGGGATGCCGACCAGGTGAAACTTGCCGAGCGCGCGGTTGCCCGCGGCCATCTCGCGCTCTCCCTGAAGGACGTGCACCTCGACGGAGGGCTGGTTGTCCGCCGCCGTGGAGAAGATTTCGCTCTTCTTGACCGGTATCGTCGTGTTGCGCTCGATCAACTTGGTGAACACGCCGCCCAGGGTCTCGATGCCCAGCGAAAGCGGGGTGACGTCCAGCAGGAGAACGTCCTTGACGTCTCCGGCGAGCACGCCGCCCTGCACGCCCGCGCCGACCGCCACCACCTCGTCCGGGTTCACGCCCTTGTGGGGCTCCTTTCCGAAGAACTTCTCCACCGTCTCCTGCACCAGGGGCATCCGCGTGGAGCCGCCCACCAGCACCACCTCGTCAATGTCGCCGGGCTGAAGTTTGGCGTCGTCGAGGGCGCGCCGGCACGGGCCCAGCGTCTTCTCCACCAGATCGCCCGTCAGCTGCTCCAGCTTCGCGCGCACGAGCTTGAGGTTCAGGTGCTTGGGGCCGGAGGCGTCCGCCGTGATGAACGGCAGGTTGATCGTCGTCTCCATGGAGCTCGACAGCTCGATCTTCGCCTTCTCCGATTCCTCGCGCAAACGCTGAAGCGCCATGGGGTCGCCCGAGACGTCGATGCCCTGGTCCTTCCTGAACTCCTCCGCCATCCACTCGATGATCCGCTGGTCGATGTTGTCGCCGCCCAGGTGCGTGTCGCCGTTCGTGGCCTTCACCTCGACCACATTGTCGCCCACCTCGAGGATGGAGATGTCGAACGTGCCGCCGCCGAAGTCGTAGACCGCGATGGTCTGATCCGCCTTCTTGTCGAGGCCGTAGGCGAGCGCCGCCGCCGTCGGCTCGTTGATGATGCGCTGCACGTTGAGGCCGGCGATTTTTCCGGCGTCCTTCGTCGCCTGGCGCTGGCCGTCGTTGAAATACGCGGGCGTCGTGATGACCGCCTCGGTCACCTTCTCGCCCAGATAATCCTCCGCGGCCTGCTTCAGCTTCTGCAGCACGCTCGCCGATATCTCGGGAGGGGCGTACTCCTTGCCGTCGATCCTGACGCGCGCGGCGCCGTTGTCCGACTTCACGACCTCGTAGGGGACGATGTTGACCTCCTCGGGCACCTCGTCGAAGCGCCTGCCCATGAAGCGCTTGACGGAATAGATGGTCTTCACCGGGTTCGTCACCGCTTGGCGCTTGGCCACGAGGCCGACGAGCTTCTCGCCGTCGTCCGTGAACGCGACGACGCTGGGCGTCGTGCGGTTCCCCTCCTGATTGGAGATGACCGTAGGCTGTCCGCCCTCCATCACCGAGACGACCGAGTTGGTGGTGCCCAAATCGATTCCGATTACCTTCGACATCAACCTTTCTCCTTATCCAATGCAGTCAAAACGCCATTCGCGCCCGACGCGCTCCGCGTTCGCCCGCCCGCGCGCGCCGAAGCCCATCAGGTATTCACCGCCTCCGCCTCCATGACGACGGCGAAGGAGAGCGCGTCCGCCCCCTGTTCATGGTCGGCCTCGACGGTCTCCCCCGCCTCGAAGTCTCCGGCCAGCAGTCTGGCGCTGAGCGGATTCATGACGTGCGTCTGAATCGCCCTCCGGAGAGGGCGCGCGCCGTAGACGGGGTCGTAGCCGCGCTCGGCCAGGAAGTTTTTGGCGGAATCCGTCAGGCGCAGCCTGATTTTTTGCGCGCCGAGGCGCTTTTCGAGGTCGCGCAGCTGAATGTCCACGATTTCCCGAATCTGCTCCCTGGTGAGCGCGCGGAAGGCGATGATCTCGTCGATCCGGTTCAGGAACTCGGGCCGGAAGACCCTGTGAAGCGCCGCGAGCACCTGCTCGGACTGATCGGCCTCCGCCTCCAGACCGCCCCCGATGAAGCCGATTTTCGCCCGGGACAGCTCGGCGGTTCCCACGTTGCTCGTCATGACGATGACGGTGTTTCTGAAATCGACCGTCCGGCCGTGCCCGTCCGTCAGCCGCCCGTCGTCAAGCAGCTGCAGGAGCAGGTTGAACGTTTCGGGATGCGCCTTCTCGATCTCGTCCAGCAAAAGCACGGAGTAGGGCCTTCTCCGCACGGCTTCGGTGAGCTGCCCGCCCTCGTCGTAGCCGACGTATCCGGGCGGGGCGCCGATGAGCCGCGCCACGGCGTGCTTCTCCATGTATTCGCTCATGTCCACGCGAATCATCGCCGCCTCGTCGTCGAACAGGAACTCCGCCAGCGCGCGGGCGAGCTCCGTCTTGCCCACCCCGGTGGGGCCCAGAAAGATGAACGAGCCGATGGGCCGGTTCTCGTCCATGACGCCCGCGCGGGCGCGGCGCACGGCCTCCGAGAGCGCCTTCACCGCCCGATCCTGCCCCACGACGCGCTTGTGGATGTTCGCCTCCATCTGGAGGAGCTTCTCCCGCTCCGTCTCGAGCAGCGCGCTCACGTTGACGCCCGTCCAGCGGCTCACGACGGCGGCCACGTCGTCCTCCCCTATCTCCTCTTTCAGCATCCGGCCGTCGGTTTCCTCCTTGAGGCGCTCCTCCGCCCGCGCCATTTCCTTTTCCAGCGCGATAATCTCGCCGTAGCGAAGCTCCGCCGCCCGGCCCAAGTCGCCCTCGCGCTCCGCGCGCTGGGCCTCGGCCCTCGTCTCCTCGACGCGCTCCTTGAGTTCGCGCACCCGCGAGATGGCCTTCTTCTCGTCCGCCCACCGGCTTCGCTGCGCCCGGCTCCGCTCGTCGAGCAGGGCGATTTGCTCGCGGATGTGGGCGAGCCGCTCATGGCTGTCCTCGTCCTCCTCCTGCTCCAGGGCGCGCTCCTCGATGCGCAGGCGAAGAAGCTCGCGCTCCTGGCGGTCGATTTCCTTCGGCAGGCTGTCCAGCTCGAGGCGCAGGCCGCTCGCGGCCTCGTCGATCAGGTCAATGGCCTTGTCGGGCAGATAGCGGTCGCTGATGTAGCGATGGGAGAGCGCGGCGGCGGCGACCAGCGCGTTGTCCAGGATGCGGACGCCGTGGTGAATCTCGTATCTCTCCTTGAGTCCGCGCAGAATCGAGATGGCGTCCTCGACGCTCGGCTCATCGACCAGGACGGGCTGAAAGCGCCGCTCGAGCGCCGCGTCCTTCTCGATGTGCTTCCGGTATTCGTCGAGCGTGGTGGCGCCCACGCAGCGCAGCTCCCCGCGGGCGAGGGCCGGCTTGAGCAGGTTCGAGGCGTCCACCGCCCCCTCCGCGGCGCCCGCGCCCACGACGGTGTGCAGCTCGTCGATGAACAGGACGATCTCGCCCGCCGACTCGCTCACCTCCTTCAGCACGGCCTTCAGTCTGTCCTCGAACTCGCCCCTGAACTTCGAGCCCGCGACGAGAGAGCCGATGTCGAGGCTGAGCAGGCGCTTGCCCTTCAGGCCCTCCGGCACGTCGCCGTTCACGACGCGCTGGGCCAGACCCTCGACAATCGCGGTCTTGCCCACGCCGGGGTCCCCGATGAGCACCGGGTTGTTCTTCGAGCGCCGGGAGAGCACCTGCATGACGCGCCTGATCTCCTCGTCCCGGCCCACGACGGGGTCGAGCCTGCCGGACCGGGCTTGCGCGGTGAGGTCGATGGCGAAGCGCTCGAGCGCCTGGTAGCGACTCTCCGCGTCCTGATCGGTGACCCGCTGGCTTCCCCGCACCTCCTTGAGCGCCGAGAGCGCGGTCTCCCGATCGAGGCCGGCCGCGCGCAGAATTTTCACCACGTCGGCGCCCCCGCTCTCCAGCGCGGCCAGAAGCAGATGCTCGCCGCTCACGTATTCGTCCGCCATGGCCTTCGCTTCGCGCCGGGCGGCCTCGAAAAGCGCCGCCAGTTCGGGCGTGACGTACATGCCCATGCCCGCGCCGCTCCCCGTAATCCGGGGGAGCTTGTTCAGGCCGGCCTCGAGGCTCCGGTTCAGCGTCTCGGCGCTCACCCCGGCCTTCTCGACGAGGGGCGCGAGCACGCCCTCGGGCTGATCCAGGAGCGCCAGGAGCGCGTGCGCGGGAGCGACCCCCTGGTGTCCCCTCTGCTGGGCCATCTCCTGGGCGCGCTGGAGGGCTTCCTGCGTCTTGTGGGTGAAATGGTGAAAATTCATGCGAATATGCTCCGAATTCAAAGCAAATTAAAACAAATTTCGATAAATTTCACGGCGTCCAAAGCCTCGTCAAACCGGATGCCCGAGGCGGCTTCGGCCCTCAACGCAACGGAAATATAAGGTCTCCATCTCATTTTGTCAAGTATTTTAGTGTTTCATTATCAAATTTTTTATGCTGCAACAATAACAATTCATCATTCGCGCCCGAAATCACCCTCGCTCGCGCGGACGGGAACGGGAAGTTCTCCGCGCGCACCGTCCCCGGATCGGAAAATCCGGCGGCGGCCCCTTGCAAACGACGCGAAAAAAGGTATATTCACGAATGAGTGAACAAGATAAAGTTCAATCGCCATCACCCAGGTAAGGAGAAACGATCGATGTCGGACGGAACGATCACTTTATTCAACGAATCCCGGGAAAAGCCGCAAACGCTCGAAGGCGTCTCGGTGACTCCGAACGCCAACGGCAAAGTCCTCGAGATTCTGGAGACCGAAGGAAAAAGCGGACACGGGCTTCGCCTGGCCGTCACGGCCGGCGGATGCTCCGGCTACAACTACGGCCTTTATTTCGAGGAATCCGCCAACCCGGAGGACAAGGTGTTCCCCGCCGACGGCTTCGACGTATTCGTAGACCCCCGGAGCTACCCCACCATCGCGGGAACGGAGATCGACTTCGTTGACACCCTGCAAGGCTCGGGCTTCAAGATCAACAACCCGAACGCGATGAGCATGTGCGGCTGCGGGAAGTCCTTCACCACCTGAGCGGACGGCGACAACGTCTCGCAGGCCCCGGGCGTCGTGAGTCCGGGGCTCTTTTCATGATGAAACGAGAGCGGTCATCGTGAACGGAAGCGACAGGACGGCCGAATGGAAATCCCCCGGCGCCGTCGTCCTCGTCTCCTGCTACGAACTGGGTCGCCAGCCCCTGGCCGTCGCCTCGCCCCTGGCCTTCCTGCGCGAAGCCGGCTTCCGGCCCTGGGCGATGGACGTGGCGGCGGAGGACTTCTCCGAAGCGAAAATCTCAAAGGCGAAGTTCGTCGGCGTCAGCGTTCCGATGCACACGGCGCTCAGGCTCGGCGTGGAGGCGGCGGCGAAAATACGCGAGGCGAACCCGGCCTGCCATATCTGCTTCTACGGCCTCTACGCCCTGCTCAACAAGGACTACCTGCTCGAAAACGGGGCGGACTCAGCCATCGGAGGCGAGGTCGAATGGCCGCTTCTCCAGCTCGTCCAAAAACTCTCCGAATCCTCCGGCGACGAGGTTCCGGGCGCGGCCACGAGAGAGCGGGCCTCCGGCCCCTATCTCGAAAAAATTCCCCTGCTCAAGCCCGATCGCGAGCCGCTGCCCGCGATTCAGGCCTACGCCCACCTCATAAAAGACGGGGAGCATTACCCCTCCGGAGCCGTCGAGGCGAGCCGCGGCTGCAAGCACTTGTGCCTTCATTGCCCCATTCCGCCGGTCTATGAGGGCCGCTTCTTCGTCGTGCCGCAGGAGAAGGTTCTGGAGGACGTCGAAGAACTCGCCGCGCGGGGCGCGCGCCACATCAGCTTCGCGGACCCGGATTTTCTCAACGGGCCCGCCCATGCGGTTCGGCTCGCGCGCGCCTTTCACGAGAGGTTTCCCTCGCTCACTTTCGACTTCACGGCCAAGGTGTCCCACCTCATCAGGCACGAGGGGCTTTTGCCGCAATTCCGCGAAAGCGGCTGCGCGTTCTTCATCACCGCGGTCGAGTCGCTGAGCGATCGCGTGCTTCGCCATCTGGACAAGGGGCACACCCGGGAAGACGCGGTTCGCGTCGTGAAGGCGGCGCGGGAGGCGGGACTCTCCATCAGGCCGTCGCTGGTCGCGTTCACGCCCTGGACGAGCCCCCAGGATTATTTCGATCTGCTGGACTTCATCGAAGAGCACGCCTTGATCGACGAGGTGGACCCCATCCAAATGGCCATCAGGCTTCTGGTTCCCCCCGGCTCCCATCTGCTCGACTCCCCCCGCATGACGCCGTACGTCAGGGAGCTCGACGCCGAGAACTTCATCCACCGCTGGGAGCATCCGGATGAGAGGATGGACAAACTGCACGAAGAGGCGCTCGCGCTCGCCGAAGACGCCGCCTCCCGCCGCGAGGACGCCGCCGCTGCGTTCGAGGGCATTCGCCGATTGGCGGCCGATATCCTCGAGCGTCCCGAGCAGGCGCGGCCCAAGGCCGCCTTCGCGCCGGAGCGAATCCGCCCGCCACGGCTGAGCGAATCCTGGTTCTGCTGAGCGGAGCCCACCCAGGGCCAGTTGGCCCTCTGACGAATCATCGAAACGCCGTTTATCTGAAGCCGCTCACTTGAAAACGCGCGCGTACGTTTCTTCATCGAAGCCGACGACCAGGGTGTTTCGATATTTGATGACGGGCGCCCGGAGCGCGCCCGAACGGCCCAGCAGAAGAGCCAGCGCTTCCTCTCGCGCGGGCTTTTTCTTTTCAAGAGCAAGGTGAAGAACCTTTCTCCCTCTGGTCGAATAGATATCCGTTACGCCATCGAGAACGGAATCCACCCCGCTCTCATCGAAAGCGCCTTTCCTGGCGTTCGTCCGCTCGGACACCCCGATGCCTCTGGACGCAAGAAACGCTTGCGTTTTGGCGCATGTTTTTCAGCCGGAACGATGGTAATACCAGTCCGCTTTTTCAGCCATGCCAGAAAATCTCCTCGCGCAACGGGACGTCTCCCGTCCGCGAACCATGGCGAGAGAGACGAGAGCGGCGCGGAAGCCGGCCCCTCTCCCGTCCGCCGGAAGCGAAAGCGCCGAATTTCCTCTTCCCTCAAAGGTTCATCACGGCGACGGCGCGCACGGGGGAACCCGTGCCTGCGCGGATTTTCAGGGGAAGCCCCACGTAGAGAAACCCCTTGCCCGCCACCGCTTCGATGTTCGTCAGGTTCTCCGTGTTGTGGCGCTGGAGCTCGCGGCAAAGCACGTGGCAGGGAAACGTCATCTCCGTGGTGTTGACGCCCGCGTCGATGCTGGGCGCGTCCTGGCCGATGTTCACCACGCCGCATTCGCGGTAGAGGAAGTTCGCGGCGTCATACCCGAGGCCGGGATACTTCGTGAGGTAATCGTCCGTGGGATAGGTGCGCCTGAAATGACCGCCCGTGAAAAGAAGCGTTCCGTCCCTGGGAGGCGTCAGGTTCGCCGCCGAGAGCTCATCCTGCAGCAGCTGCAGCGATATCTCCTCCATCGGCCCAACCTTGCCCGTGAAGTCCAGCGCGACCGCCCTGGTGATGAACCATTCGAGCGGCGCCTGGTCGATGTTCGGCGCCGTCTCGCGCTCGTCGATGTGACTGACCGAATCGGTATGCGTCGGCCCGTGATCGCACATGTGGAGCATCATCGCCGCATAGGTGATGTCCTTGGGCTTGATCGGCGCGTTCGCGGCGTCTTCGTGCCGGGCGACATATTCGACTTTCGTCGCCGGATGCCCCGGAAACCTGGGCGCGTCGGTATAAATTTCCTGGCTCAGATCGATGATCTCATACATGGCTCTCTCCTCGAAAACGATTCCGAAAGCCCCCGCCCGCCAGCTGCGGGGGCCTCCTCGCCAACGCCAGCCGAACTTCAGCCGACGCCGCCGACTGTAACGCCGTTCGACTCCGGGCATTCCAGGTCGGGCCACACTTTCGTCATGAACGTTTCCAGCTCGTAGATGACTTCTTCCTTCGGGCACTGGGCGTAGTGCCAGATCAGGGTGATGAACTCGGAGGGCACTTTTTCGTATGTCTCCTCCCATTCCCGCTTGAGCCTGTCCACCGGACCTCCGAGGAAGATTCCGCTCTCCTTGATGTTCTGAATCCAGTCGATGCTCTCCGTGTCGTCCGGGAACTGCGGAAAGAAGGGCACGTAGAAATTCTGGTAGATGTCCTGATCGTATTTTCTGAGCTTCTCGTCGTATTCCTCCTCGGTGTCCGACACGTGAATCCACCGGCAAACGCATTGCCGCTCGCCGTGAGCGAAGTTGTGGCCCGCCCTGGCCGCCTCCTCCACGTAGAGATGGGAGAACTCCTCCATCTTCTCCAGCTTGGTGAAATAGACGGGCCGGAATCCGCGCCTCGCCGCGAATTTGATGGAATCCGGGCTCGCGCTCACGGCCTGAAACATGGGCGGATAAGGCGCCTGATAGGGCTTGGGAACGACGCTCACCTTCCGCACCCGGTTGTCGTCCCCAACCTCGCCGATGGCGCCGGCGTCGCGCGCGCTCTTCCAGGCCGGATAGTCGATGCCCTCTTCGTAGGGGTAGGGAATCTCGTAATAATCCCCCCTCACCTCCACCGAGTCTTCCTGCCAGAATTTAAGAAGCATCTCGACGCGCTCCTCGAAGATGTCCCGGTTCTTCACGTCGTCGGTTCCGCCCAGGTCCGAGGAGACGGTCGCCCGGGTGTCGCTGAACTGACCCAGGACGTTCGCCCACCGTGACTGATACCCCCTCGCCACGCCGCAGAAGAATTTGCCCTTGGTGATGTGATCGAGGATGGCCGTCTCCTCGGCCACGCGAACCGGATCCTGCGTCGCCATGACGTAGCCGAGCGCGCCCACCCGCGCGTTCTTGATCTGCGCGGCCCACCACGAGTTGAGAACCCCCGGATTGGGGCCCACCTCGTAGCCCTCCGAATGCAGATGGTGCTCGATGGTGCTGATGCCCCATACGCCCATCTCGTCGGCCGCCTTCACGATGTCGAGCCATTCATGCAGCACGTGGTGATACAAATCCCTGTCTCTGGCCAAGGGCCTTTTCCGCTCGCGCTCCTCCCGGCTCTCCGTCGGCAGCATGGGATACAGCTGGATAATCACCTTGGGTTTCGCCATCGCCGCGCTCTCCTCCCTCGATAAGGATCGCCCCTCCCGGGCATCCGTTCAAAACATTCCCGATTCTTCATCTTAGCACCCGGCGCGCCTGCGAACAGCCGCCTATCTCAACGAACCCATCCTGTCTTTCACCTTGTGGAGAAGAGCGGAGAGAGCCTCTCTCTCCCCGTCCTCCAGATCGTTCATCAGTTCCGAGATGCGCGAATAATAGCCCGGGAAGATGGCGTTCAGGCTCTCCCTTCCCTTCGGCGTAAGACGCACAATTATCTTTCTTCTGTCGCCGCGATGGTCGAGGCGCTCGATGAGGCCGTCGCGCTGAAGCCCGTCCATCAGCCCCGTCATCGTCGCCGGGGTAACGCCCGCCTGTCTGGCCAGTTCGGAGGGGCCGAGGCCCGAGCCGTTGTTTCTCACCTGCGAGCGCAGAAGCAGCAGCAGAACGATGAACCTGCCCTGCGACACGCCGTGATCGGCCAGATGCGTCTCGAACGCGGTGAGCATGTCGCTGCCGACCCGCAGGAAAAGATAGAACAGCATGACGGCGGAAGTATCCAGCGAGGAATACTCCGGCGCGAGGGTGCGGAAATCCTCCTCGCTGGGCAGCTCCTTCATATAGAACACCGGACGCTCCGCAAACAAAAGTATTATGGAGCCTTATTATATGGCGCCTTATTATTCAGATCAACCTCATTTTCCCATGCCCGGAGAAATTTCTTTTCGAGACTACAAAAACACCCGGCGAATGAGATATACTCGGCTTGAGGCATGTTGATTCGCCCGGACAACGGAGGGGCATTGAACGCAAGGGTTTTGCGAATCCGCTTCGCCGCCTGAACCGAGTTGCCGAACAACCGACTTCTCCATGAGGAGGAACTCTGAAATGCGCTCTCAAGACTTCACCCGCTCGACCGGACAGCGCGTCATCGCGCAGGACGCCGCCGCCTTCATGCAGCGCGTCTATGGATGGATGACGCTGGGGCTCTTCGTCACGGGCTTCAGCGCGTTCTACGTCGCCTCCAGCCCGGCCGCCATTCAGTTCATCTTCGGGAGCTCCCTTTCGGTGTTCCTGGTCATCGGCGTTCAACTCGCCCTGGTTTTCTCCATCCGGCCGGTCATGCGCAGCCAGGGCTGGCAGGCGGGCGCCGTTTTGTTTCTGCTCTACAGCGCGACGCTGGGCGTCACCGTCTCCACCCTGCTCCTGCGCTACACGCTCACCTCGGTCGCCCAGGCGTTCTTCGTAACCGGCGGCGCGTTCGGCGGATTGACCCTTTTCGCCTTCGCGACGAAAAAAGACCTCTCGGGCGTCGGCAATTTCTGCATGGTGGGCCTCATCGGCATCATCCTCGCCAGCGTCGTCAACATCTTCATGGCCAGTTCCGCCGTTCATTTCGCCATCAGCGTCCTGGGCGTTCTCATCTTCGGGGGCCTGACGGCCTACGACACCCAGAAGATGAAGGAATACGCCTACTCCCAGGATACGGACAACGAGACGGGCAGGCGCGCCTCCATCATGGCGGCGCTCGAGCTCTACCTTGATTTCATCATGATGTTCATTTACCTTACGCAGTTGCTGGGCGCCTCGCGCGATTGAAGCCGGGCTTCCGTTCCCGGGAGAGCCGGGGCCCCGCCCCGGCTCTTTCGGCGCCGAGACGCATCGGCATCCCGCCCGTTGAATTTTTCCCGAACGCGCGTTCGAGCCGGAAAACGCCGAACGAAACGCCCGTCATCAAAGGAGCATGACCTTGGGCATTCGCATCTCGATAGGGGCGATTATCGCCGTGCTTCTGGGTGGAACGGGATATTTCGCGCAGCAACTGAACTCCACGAAGGATTTGCTGCAAAAGCGGGAGATCGAGCTTTCAAAAGAAAAAGAGACCTCCACGAAGCTGAAGCGGGAGGTCGTTCGTCTGGAAGCCATGGAGCGGCGGCCGATGTCTCCGCCCCCGAAACCCGCAACGGCGAAAGACGCCGCAGGCTCCCAGGCTCAGGAGATGGGCCAACTCATCGCGGAAGAAAAAGCGAAAAACAAAAGTCTGGCGGCCGCTCTCGAACAAAGCCGGACGGAACTCGCGGACGCGCGCAAGAAACTGGGGGAAGCAAGCGCGCGAAACCCGAAACTCGCCAGCGAACGCGCCGAGGAGACGCAGCGCCTCGAAAAAGACAAAGCGCTTCTCAACGCCCAGATTCAGGAGATGAGCCAACTCATCGCGGAGAAGACTTCCGCGGCCGACCTCATCAGAAACAGGCTGGATCAGACGAATTCGAGCTTGGCGGAAGCCGTCAGGAAGCACACCCTGGCCATCGCGCGCTCAAAGACCCTTGAGGAAAAAGCGCGCGCGGAGACCGAACGGGCCGCAAAACTCCAGGGAGACCTGACGAAGATGAACACCGAACTCAAGGAGCGCTCCATCACCTTGCGGCGCGCGAAAAACCTGCTCCGCGTGAACATCGTGAACAGCCTTTTGTTCGATTCCGGAAACGCCGCCATCAAATCGGAAGGCGCCGGGGCGCTCTCGAAAATCGCGGATTTTCTCAAAAAGGAAAAAGACAAGCTGATTCAGATAGAAGGCCACACGGACGATCGGCCGATTCAGGGCAATCTCGCCCGCCGCTATCCCACGAACTGGGAACTCTCGGCCGCGCGCGCCATCGCCGTCGTGAAGTTTCTGGAATCGAAAAACATCGCCCCCAAGCGCCTCTCGGCGGTGGCCTACTCGTTTCATCGACCCGCGGCCGACAACGATTCGGAGGAGGAGCGCGCGAAAAACCGGCGAATCGTCATTCTCATGAGGAGCCCGCTGCCGAACGCCGCCCGGTGACCCCCGCGGCCTTTCCGCGCTCGCCCGGAATCAGATTTTGAGCGCCGCCTCGATTTCGGCGCCCAGTTCCTTTTCCGCAATCACGGCGCCCGTCAGCCGGTCCGCCTGAAACACTTCCTCGGCCACGCGCCGGACGTCTTCTTCCCGCACGGCGTCGATATCCGCCAGCTCCTCCTCCACGGGATAAACTCTCCCTCTCAGCATGAGGTTCGAGCCGTTCCGGCCCGCGTGATATTCCGAGCTCTCGCGTATCTGGAGATTTCCCCTGATGTGCCGCTTCGCCTCCTCAAGTTCCTGAGTCGATACGGGTTCGGTCTTGAACTTCCCCGTTTCGGACAGCATCACCTCGGTCGCCTCCACCGCCTTTTCGAGCGCCACGCCCGCCTTCAGTTCGACCATGCCCGTATCGGTGTAGCGGTGCGGAGCGGCGCCCACGCTGTAGGCGAGTCCCCGCTTTTCGCGCACCTCGGTGAACAGCCTGCTGCTCATCTTTCCGCCCAAGATGTCGCACATCACCCGGAGCGGAGCGCCGTCCTCGCGATCCAGCCCGAAGGCGCGGAACCCGAGCGCGAGATTCACCTGATCCGTCTGGCGCGCCTGGGCCACGACCTTGGCGGCGCTTTCCTGCGGCAAGGCGGGAGCCGCGGGCTTCTCCCCGCTCCCCGTCCGGTCGCCGAAATATCGCTCGGAGAGCGCCATCACCTCTTCGCGCTTTACGCCGCCCGCGACGGAAATCACGGTGTTGCCGGGGACGTACCACTTTTCTATCAGCTCGCGCATGTGCTCCGGCTCTATGGCGCTGATGGTCTCCCGGTTGCCGAGAACGCCCATTTGCGGGTTGTAGACGGTGGTCTCCAGCATGTCCGACACCCATATTCGGGGCATGTCCTCGTACATCTTCAACTCTTCGAGGATGACCAGGCGCTCCCTGTCCCATTCCTCCTTGTCCAGCAGGCAGCTGTTCACCGCGTCGGCGTAGATCTCCAGCACGGCGGCGAAGGCGTCAGCCGGCGCCGTGAAGTGATAGCAGGTGCGCTCGGGCGCCGTATTGGCGTTGACGGACGCTCCGTTTCCCTCCATCTCGCGCGCGATGTCGAGCGTCGTCCTGGAGGGAGTTCCCTTGAAAACCATGTGTTCGAGCGCGTGGGAGACGCCCACCACCTCGTCGCGCTCATGGCGGCCGCCGCAGCCGAAATAGATGTGGAACGCCACGGCCGCCGATTCCGGGCGTTCGGCCGTCACCACGCGAATTCCGTTCGACAGTTTGTCCTCGACGATTCTCATGCGGCCTCCCGAGCCGAAAATAAGACCGGTCTTCGGCGCGATTCGCTTTTATTTTTGTGGTGCCGGAGAGAGGACTTGAACCTCCACGGGCCGAAGCCCACTAGAACCTGAATCTAGCGCGTCTACCAGTTCCGCCACTCCGGCGAGAAGATTTGGCGGTATTCTTCTTATATCGGAGGCGAGCGCGTTGTCAAGGATTCGAGGCGATGAATCGAAATATCCCGGCGTCTGGTATCATCGCCCGGGCGGAACGACGGCCCCGACCCCGAAGAGGCTTTTCGAGACATGCGCAAAATAACGCTCTACACCCGAAGCGAATGCCATTTATGCGACGAGGCGAAAGCGGCGATGAGGAAGCATTTTCCGCACCTCGCGATCGAGGAGATCGACGTGGACGCCAGCCCGGAATTAACGCGCCTGCACGGGGAGGAAGTGCCCGTCGGCTACCTGGGCGAAACAAAGGCTTTCAAGTTTCACCTCGACGTCGAACGATTGCGCCGTCTGCTCGTCAGGGGCGCAGGGAAGCCATGAGCCTGCTCGCCTTTTACGGGTTCATCATCGCCATCTCCCTGAGCGGCGTCATGTCGCCGGGTCCGCTCACGGCGTTTCTCATCGCGCGCGGCAGGGAGAGCCCGTGGGCCGGCGTCTGGATTACCCTCGGACACGCCCTGGCCGAAATACCGCTCATTCTCGGCCTGTTCTTCGGGCTTCAGCCCTTTTTTGAAATTCAGGGGATGCGCGAGGGCGTCTCGCTCGCGGGCGGCGGCGTCCTGCTCTATCTGGGAAGCGCCATTTTCAGGACTTCCCGCTCCGGGCCCGGCGGGCGGAGCAAGGTCTATCGCGCCGGCGCCCTCACCGGCGGCGTCCTGCTCACGGCGCTCAACCCCTACTGGATTCTGTGGTGGCTCACCGTCGGCGCGAGCGTCATCACGAGAACGAGTGAATTCGGATGGCTGGCCGGTCTGGCGGGAATGATATTCTTCCATTTGCTGGCGGACGCCGCGTGGGCCGTCTTCATCACCTGGTCATCGAGCCGGGGGCGCCGCCTGATCGGGGACGCCGGATGGAGGAGAATCGAGCAAGGATGCGCGTGGGTCATGCTGGGGTTCGGGGCTTTCTTCTTC
This sequence comes from bacterium, assembly GCA_965242545.1. Classification (GTDB taxonomy): domain Bacteria; phylum UBA8248; class UBA8248; order UBA8248; family UBA8248; genus Bin107. The sequence continues at coordinate 808,418 of OZ251456.1, read as the reverse complement.
TACGACGGACTGCGAGGCCTTTTCGCCTGAGAGCTCAGTTTTTTCCGGCCATCTTCGATATCGACGCGAATCTGTCTGACGAGTTCTTCGGGCCCGGAGAACTTTCGCTCCTCGCGCAGCCGGGAGACGAACTCCAGCCGAATCGACTTCCCGTAGAGATCCCCTTCCCAGTTCAGCAAATGGGTCTCGAGCGTTCTCTCCTTCTTGTCGAACGTGGGACGATTGCCGATGTTCGCCACGGCGGGATGCCGCCGGCCTTCCCTTTCCTCGATCCGCGCCCAGCAGGCGTAGACCCCGTTTTGGGGAACCAGTACGGATGGATAATCCACGTTGGCGGTCGGGACGCCGATTCGCCGGCCCCGCCCGTCCCCGCGAACCACCCTCCCTTCTATCACGTGGCGCTGCGCCAGCAGACGCGCGGCCTCCTCCACCGCCCCGCCCAGCAGCAGTTTTCGTATTTCCGTACTGCTGACGCGCCTCCCCTCGAACACGTAAGGCTCGATCACGCGCGTTTCAAACCCGGCGCCCGCCCCTTCGCGCCGCAGCAATTCGACGTTGCCCGCGCGCCCTTTTCCGAAGCGGAAATTGAACCCGATGACCACCAGCGAGGCCCCGAGGCCCTCGCCGATTATCCGCCGCGCGAAATCCCGCGCCTCGGTTCGCGCCAGACGGCGGGTGAATTTCTCGATCACCACGGCGTCGACATTCTGGGCTTCCAGTCGAGCCAGTTTCTCCTCCAGGGTCGTCATCAAAGGGGGGCGCCGTTCGGGGGCCACGATGGAGAGCGGGTGCGGATCGAACGTCAGGATGACGCTGCGGCCGCCGCGCCGGGCGGCCTCCTCTCTGATGAACCGGCAAATCTCCCGATGCGCCAGATGAACGCCGTCAAAATTTCCGATGCTCAATATCGAGGGAGAACTCCCGCGGTCGTAGGCGTCCACTCCCTCAAAAACTTCCACCGCTTACCCACCTCGAAAGAATTGCGCCTTGCGGGAAGCAGGCGCGAACCCGACGCTTCGCAACGGCAACACTTCTAGCAGAGCGTTGCGCCGTTGCGCAAGAAAAGAAAGCGGCTCGCCCTATCTCCCTCATTTACAACGGATAACCGACGCTGAAGCCAGAATTCGTTTCCATTTTCATCGCCGTATGCGTAATATGGAGTTTCAGGCGGCGAGGAAAACGGAAGCGCCGCCATGACGCCGGGAGTCCCCGGAAAGGAGCGCCACCGAAAGCCTCATCAGCGGAGTGGAGTGAAATTTTTTATGAGCCCGCCCAAGCCGTCTTCTTTTCCCTTCGCCGTCCTTTCGGTTTTCATTTTCACGTTGACGCCCCTCCTCGCCAATGCGGCCTCCTCCCCGCTCCCTTTCCCCGCGCCCGCGAAAACTTCCGGGGAGACTTTCCCGGAAATCTCCTTGGAGCGTCCGCGCAGCGGGGTGCTCCCCCCCTCCATCGAGGGGCCTCGTCTCGCGCTATCCGTTCGGGAGGCCGTGAGCATCGCGCTCGCGCGCAGTTTCGACGTCACGATCGCCGGGTTCAACCCCGACCTCGCGGAAAACGAGATAACGAAGGAGGAATCCGCCTTCGATCCGGCGGCCGTGGCGGACGCTTCCGCCAGCAAATCCAGTCTCGAAACGGCGAGCCGGCTGGTCGCGGCCGGGGACAGGCGGGAGACGGACACCCAGTCGCTATCGGGCGGCATCCGCCAGAGGCTCGTTACGGGCGCCGAGTATTCGCTCATTTTCGAGGGCATCAAGGAATCGACGAATTCCCCGCAAAACTCTTTCGACCCGACTTTCCAGACAGGCCTCACCTTCACCATCCGCCAGCCCCTGCTCCGGAATTTCGGCGTTGATTTCAACCGGGCGAAAATACGGGTGGCCGCGGCGGAGAAGGAACAGACGATCCACGCTTACCGCAAGCGGGTCATCGAAACGGTGGACGCCGTCGAACAAGCCTACTGGGATCTCGTCTTCTCCATCGAGAATCTCCAGTTCCGGAGGGAATCTCTCGCCCTCGCGAAAGACCTGCTGCGAAGAAACAGGATTCAGGTCGAGGTCGGCACTCTCGCGCCGATAGAGATAACGGAAGCCGAGGCCACGGTCGCCTCCCGGGAAGAAGCCCTCCTCGTGGCGGAGCGCGAAGTCAAGGACAGGGAGGACGCCTTGAAGATGCTCCTGAACGTGACGGACAAGCCCTCCTCCTGGGGCATCAGCATCCTGCCGACCGACAAGCCGGCGTTCAGGGCCGTCAAGTTGGACGAGATGCAGCTGACCCTCAAGGCGCTGAGCAAGCACGCGGACCTGGAGAGCGCCCGCATCGAAATCGAAAAAAAGAAAATCGACCTGAAAACGGCGAAGCAAAACCTCTTGCCGCAACTCGATTTGAACGCATCCGCATCCAGCAACTCTCTCGCGCGAAAGGGAACGAGGGCGCTGGAAGAGCGGTTCGGAGACGACGGATACACCGTGTCCGGCGGGCTCTCGTTTCGCGTCCCTCTCGGAAACAGGCAGGCGAAGGCGAGCTACCGCCAGGCGCAGCTCAGACACGCGCGGACGGTAGCCTCCTACCATCAAAAGCGGCAGACCGTCATGGAGGCGGTTCGGCGCGGCGCGCGCCGGGTTCGCGTGGACATCAAGAGAATAGAAGCCACGCGCGTCGCCAGAAGACTGGCGGAGGAGCGCCTGGACGCCCAGGAGAAAAAATTCAAGGTCGGACTCTCGACGAGCAGGGACATTCTCGAAGACCAGGAAGGGCTGGCCAACGCGCTGACGCAGGAAACCCGCGCGCTCATCGACTACCACAAATCCCTCGCCTCGCTGGACAGGGCGACGCATTCCACGCTCGAGCGATTCCAGATTGAAATGGCCCGCCCAAGCGACGCCCGGACGAAGCCGGCCCCGAAATGAGCCGTCCTCGAATCATGGGAATGGATTTCGGCGAAAGGCGCGTGGGTCTCGCCATCAGCGATTCCCTGGGGCTGACCTCCCAGCCGCTCGGCCTCATCGAAAGGCGAAGCGACGCGCAGCTGCTGGACGAGATGGCTGGCGTCATCCGCAGGCACGACGTCCATCTGCTCGTCATTGGGCACCCCGTCGGCCTCTCCGGCCGGGACACGGCAATGGCGAAGCGGACCCGCAGGCTCATCAAATTTCTTCGGAACAATCTCGACATTTCCGTCAAAAAATGGGATGAACGACTCAGCACGACGCAGGCGGATCGCATTTTGAACGAAACGGAGACGAAGCCGGACAAAAAAAAGAAAAAGCGCGACGTCATCGCGGCGCAACTCATCCTGCAAGCGTATCTGGACCGCCAAGAAGCGAAGCGCCCCTGCTCCCCATGACCGAAAACGAAGATTCCCCGGAAGAAAACGACGCCCCCGAACCGGCGCGCGGCGCAGGCGGGCGCCGCCGGTTCCGACGGCTCATGACGGCGCTTTTCTCCTTCGCGGTTTTATGCGCCTTCATCGGCTATCGGCACCTTGACGGCGAACTCGACCGGCCCGCGAACCCGAAGGCGGAGAAAACGACCCGCGTCCACGTCCGCTCCGGCATGTCTTTCGGCCAGATTCTGAAGCTCCTGGAGAGAAACGGGCTGATTCAAGACTCCCGCCCGCTTCGTCTTCGGGCCATGCTCGGAGGCGGCGGCAAAAACATTCAGGCGGGCGTCTATGCGCTCAAGGCGTCCATGTCGCCGCGCGAGATATACCGGCGTCTGTCCGAGGGCGAAGTCGACCGTCGAACGTTCGCCATTCCCGAGGGCTACAACCTTCGGGAAATCGCCAGAACGATTCACCGCGCGAAGCTCGCCGACGAAGAGGAGATTCTGAGGCTCTCCCGCGCCCCTTCCTTTCTGCGGGAGTTGGGCGTTTCCGCGGATTCCCTGGAAGGGTATCTCTTCCCCGACACCTATCGGTTTCCGGCGGGCGTCGAGGCCAAAAGAATCCTGCGGTTCATGGTCCGTACCATGAGGAAAAAATTCACGCCCGCCCTCAGGGAGCGCGCAAAGGCGATGGGGTTCAGCATCCATCAGACGCTCACGCTGGCATCGATCATCGAGAAGGAGACTTCCCTGAGCGGCGAGCGCCCGCTCGTCGCGGCCGTGTTCATCAATCGGCTCAAGCGAAGAATGCGCCTTCAAAGCGACCCCACCGTCATCTACGGGCTGCCCCGCTTCAACGGAAACATCACGAAAAAGGACCTGCGATACGACTCCCCCTACAACACCTACCTCTACGGGGGACTACCCCCCGGCCCGATCGCCAGCCCGGGGCTCGCCTCCATCAAATCGGCCCTGAATCCCGCAAAGGTGAACTATCTGTATTTCGTGGCGACCAAAAACGGCGGCCATCAATTCTCCCGCACCTACCGGGAGCATCGCCGCGCCGTTCGTCGATACCAGCGCAGGTAGGAGACGAGGTTGACCCCTGAATCGCGATAGTGGCATGATTCACAGCGGATCAGCCGAGAACAGGGCGCGCAAGCGGCCTCCAAAAGTATTTGACGCGGATTTCCCATCCTCCACCGGCTCATCCAGCGGACGCCCGGACGAGGACCGAACTCATGGCGACCAACCTGCTCCTGCTGGACGAAAGCCTTCTGGTTCAGCGCGTCGTGGAATTGGCCTTCCGGGACAAGGATTTCGAGGTTCATACGGCGGCGAGCGCCGACGAGGCCATCGCCATGGCGGAAAATCTGCCGCCGGACATCGTCGTCGCCAGCGTGGACATGCAGCGCTCCGACGGCCTCGGCTTCTGCCGCCGCCTGCGCCAGAAACCCGAACTCTCGCGGGCGCCTCTCCTCGTTTTGACGAGCGCGCGCAGCGACATCAGCGAGGCGGAAGCCGAAGAGGTGGCCGCCGCGGGAAGCGTCGAAAAGCCGTTCAAACCCGAAACCTTCACGCTGGAAGTGGAGCGCATCGTCGCCGCGGCAGGCGCTCCCACGCCGGAGCCTGACGATCGAGCGGACGCCCCTGAAAAGGCGCCGGACGAGGAAATTTCCGACGAAGCGTCTCCGGCGGGCATTGTGGAGGAGCCTTCGGATGAGGACGACGCCCGCCGGGAAGCGGAAGAATCCATCGGCCAGACGGAGGACGCGGCGTCCGGTGTCAACGAGAACGAAAAAGAGGAGCCCCCCTCCGCCCCCCTGCCGGGGCTCGACGGCGAAAAGCTCGACTCCATGATCCAAAAAGCCCTGGAAGAGACTCTGGAGAAAATCCTGCCCACGCTGCTGCGCCGCATCGAAACCATCGTGGTGGCGCGGCTCCCCGATCTGGTAGAGCGAATCGTCCTTCGAGAAATCGAAAAGATCAAACGCGGAGAATAATCGTTGCTGGAACCCCGCTACGACCCGAAAGGGACAGAGGATCGCTGGTATGCCGAGTGGCTGAAGCGCGGATACTTCCACGGCGCGCCCAGCGAGAGCCATGCGCCTTATTCCATCGTCATTCCGCCGCCCAACGTGACGGGCTCCCTGCACATGGGACACGCCCTGAACAACACCTTGCAGGACGTCCTCGCCCGCTGGAAGCGGATGAGCGGCCTGCGCGTCTGCTGGATGCCGGGGACCGACCACGCGGGCATCGCCACCCAAAACGTGGTCGAGCGCCAACTCGCCGAGGAGGGCCTCTCCCGGGAATCCCTGGGGCGCGAAAAATTCATCAAGCGCGTCTGGGAGTGGAAAGCCGAGAGCGGCGGAACCATCATTCGCCAGCTTCACCGCCTGGGCGCCTCCTGCGACTGGGAGCGCGAGCGCTTCACCATGGACGAGGGACTCTCCCGCGCCGTGCGCGAAGCTTTCGTGCGGCTGTATGAAGAGGGGCTGATCTACCGCGACAACTATCTGGTGAACTGGTGCCCGAGGTGCGAGACGGCCGTGTCCGACCTCGAGGTCGAACACGAGGAGCAGGAGGGCCATCTGTGGCGATTCCACTATCCGCTCTGGGAGGGCGGCGAGGGCGTCGTCATCGCGACGACGCGCCCCGAGACCATGCTCGGCGACGCGGCCGTGGCGGTTCATCCCGACGACGAGAGATACAAAAACCTCGTGGGCCGGAACCTCCGCCTGCCGCTTCTGGACAGGAAGATTCCAGTCATCGCGGATTCCTTCGTGGACGCCGCGTTCGGCTCCGGCGCCGTGAAGGTCACGCCGGCGCACGATCCGACCGACTTCGAGGCGGGCCTCAGAAACGACCTTCCGCAAATCAACATTCTCACCCCTGACGCGAAAATCAACGAAAACGGGGGGCCTTACTCGGGCCTGGACAGGTTCGAGGCGCGCTCTCGCATCGTCGCCGACATGCGGGAGCGGGGGCTGATGAAAGGGATGGAGGGCCACCGCCACGCCGTGGGCGGATGCTATCGCTGCGGCACCGTGGTGGAGCCTTATCTCTCGAAGCAATGGTTCGTTCGCGCGAAGCCGCTGGCGGAGGAGTCGATTCGCGCCGTCGAGGACGGGCGCATCAGAATCATTCCCAAACAATGGGAAGCCACCTATTTCGAGTGGATGCGCAACATCCGCGACTGGTGCATCAGCCGCCAGATATGGTGGGGGCACCAGATACCCGCCTGGTATGACGACGATACGGGAGAAGTCATCGTCTCGCGCGAAGACCCCGACGACCCCAGACTCAGACGTGAAACCGACGTGCTCGACACGTGGTTCAGCTCCGCGCTTTGGCCGTTTTCGACTTTCGGATGGCCGGACGGCAATCCCGACCTGAAATACTTCTACCCCACGTCCGTTCTCGTCACCGGGTTCGACATCATCTTCTTCTGGGTTGCCAGAATGATCATGACGGGGCTGAAGTTCATGGACGACGTGCCGTTCCGGGACGTCTACATTCACGCCCTCGTGCGGGACGAGCGCGGGCACAAGATGAGCAAAACGCGGGGAAACATCATCGATCCTCTGGAAATCATCGAGGAGTTCGGCACGGATTCGCTCCGGTTCACGCTCACCGCCATGGCGGCGCAGGGGCGCGACATCCGCCTCTCTACGGATCGCATCGCCGGATACCGGAATTTCTGCAACAAAATCTGGAACGCCGCCCGCTTCACCCTCATCAATCTGGGCGAAGAGACTCCCTCCCCGCCGCCGAGAGAGGCGCTCTCCCTGGGCGACAGATGGATATTGAGCCGCCTGAACGATGCGACGCGCCGGACGACCGAAGCGCTGGAGGAATACCGGTTCAACGACGCCGCGGCGACGCTCTATCATTTCACGTGGCGCGAGCTCTGCGACTGGTACCTGGAGGTGATCAAGCCCGCTCTCGCGCCCGGGGGCCGCGGCGACGCCAGCCGCGCGGTGCTCGCCGAAGTTCTGGAGCGCGCGCTTCGCCTGCTGCATCCAATCATCCCCTTCATCACCGAGGAAATCTGGCAAAAACTTCCGAATCGCGCAGGGGAGAGCGTCATGACGGCCGAATGGCCGAAGGCGCGGGACGGCTGGGACGACCCCGAAGCCGAAGAGGAGTTCGGCGCCCTGATGGAGTTGATCGGCGGCATCCGAAACATCCGGGGAGAATTGAACATTTCCCCCAACAAGGAAGTGGAGGCGCACATTCACGTCGGCGACCCCGCCAGGGAGAGCCTCATCCTCCGCGAATCCGAATGGATACGAAGACTGGCGGGGATTCTGCCTGACTGGAGGGTCGGCCCACGGGTGGAGCGGCCCAAGGCGTCGGCGGCCGCCGTTTCCAGCGGCCTCCAGGTGTTCGTCCCCATCGCCGGACTCATCGACATCGAGGAAGAGCGGAGGCGTCTGGAAAAGCAGATTTCGGACGCGAGCGGCGCGATAGCCGCGCTGGAGAAGAAGCTCGCCAACCCCGCGTTCGTGGAGCGCGCGCCGGCCGAAATCGTGGAAAAAGACAAAGCCCGTCTGCGCGAGACCCGGGAGCGCGCGGAAAAGCTCCGCGAGAGCGCCGAGCGCATCTCGGAACTCCAAACCTGAATGAACCCCATCGGCGCCCGCGAGGCGAGGATGGCCTGGCGCGTCGAAGCCATCGACGAGACGGGTTCGACCAACGATCTGGTTCTCGAGCGGGCGCGAAAAGGCGAGGCGGAGGGTCTCGTCGTCCGGGCGGCCTCCCAGCGCAGGGGGAAGGGAAGACGGGGGCGTTCCTGGTTTTCTCCGCCCGGGAGCGGATTGTATTTCTCGGCGTTGCTTCGCCCGGCCTGGCGAGCCGAAACGCTGCCTGCCATGACGCTTCTCCTGGGCGTGGCCGTCGCGGAGGGACTCGAAGAGGCGACAGGCTGCCGCATCGGGCTGAAATGGCCGAACGATCTAAGGGTGGAGGGAAGAAAAATCGGGGGCATCCTGTGCGAATGCGCGGCCGCCCAGAACGCTCCGCCCGCCGTCGCCGCAGGGGTGGGAGTCAACCTCACGACGAGAAAAGCCGATTTTCCCCTCGAACTGCGCGACTCGGCCTCCTCCGTTCTTCTCTCGGGCGGGCGGACGCCCGACGCGGCGTATCTGTTGCGTCTTCTCCTGGGGCGCGTCGCCTTGCGGCTCGAAGAATATGAGGCGGAGGGTTTCGGCGCCGTCCGAAGCCGATGGCTTCGCCTGTGCGATCATCCGGGCGAGGAAATCTCCGTTCGCGCCGCGGACGGGAAGGTCAAGGGGAAAAGCAGAGGCATCGACGAGGCGGGCCGCCTGCTCCTTGAGCGCCCCGACGGGTCGGTCGAGAGGATAAACTCCGGCGAGGTGGAAAACGCATGAGCCAAAGCGGCCGCCTGCTGGCCATCGACGTAGGCAACACGCAAACCGTCGTGGGGCTTTTCGACGGAGAGGCGCTGATCGCGAGCTGGAGGCTCGGCTCCGTTGCCCGCCGCACGACGGACGAACTGGCCATTCTCATGGAGGGATTGTTCCGGGTCGGAGGGCACCGGATGTCGGACGTGGGGCGCATGGTCATCGCGAGCGTCGTTCCTCCCCTGGGGCCGACCCTGGAGGAGATGGCGAAGCGCTACTTCGGCGTCAGGCCGCTGGTCATCGGCCCGGGAACGCGCACCGGAATCTCGATAAAATACGACAACCCCCGCGAGGTGGGCGCGGACAGAATCGTGAACGCCGTCGCCGGCCACCACCTCTACGGCGGCCCCCTGATCATCGTGGACTTCGGGACGGCCATCACCTTCGACGCGATATCCTCCGAGGGAGAATACCTGGGCGGCGCGATTGCGCCCGGCCTGGGAATCGCGCTGGAGGCGCTCATCGACAGGACGGCGCGGCTTCCCCGGGTCGAAACCGCCGTTCCGCCCTCGGTCATCGGAAGAAACACTGTCCACAGCATTCAATCCGGCATCGCGCACGGGTATCGGGGCCTCGTCAGGGAAATCGTCGGCCAGATGAAAGCCGAACTCGGGAAGGGAGCGAAAGTGGCCGCGACGGGCGGGCAGAGTCTGGTTTTCAGCGAAACGGAGGAGATTTTCGACTTGTTCAACCCCGACCTCACCCTCGTGGGCCTTCGCCTGATCGCCGAGCGAAACCCGTGAGAGCGAACGCCGCGGCGCCCGCGTCAGACGAGGAATCCCAAAGCATCCGGCTGAACGGCCGCGAGCGCGCCCTCCTCCCAAAGCCCGCCCAAGGCGATCTCCGCAAGCGGCGCTTTCATGCGGGAGCCGGCGAGGAGCGCGATTCCTCTCCCGGAAACATCGCGGAATGACGCCGCAGCCAGAAGACAGCGACGCATCGATGAAGGAGTGAGCGGACCGGGCGCGCGGCGAGAATTTCATTCCGCGCGAAAACCCGCTTGAATAAAGGCGCTACCGGAACGCATCCCTCAGCAGTTCCCCGGCTTTCGGCTTTTTCCCCGCTTCCGCCTCCAGCAGCACCACGTCGAAGCGGCAAACGAAAGATCGCGCTTCGGGATGCGTCATCAGGTAGTGCTGCGCGGCCTGGGCGATTCTTCGCTGCTTCCGCTGATCGACGGCTTCCGCGCCGCTCCGCGACTTGCCTGCCGCCCGGGTCTTCACCTCGACGAACGCGAGAATCTCTCCTTCGCGCGCGATGATGTCCACCTCATAGCGGGAGCCGCGATAGTTGCGCTCGACAATATCGTAGCCGCGGCAGCGCAGAAATTTCACGGCCGCGTCCTCTCCGCTTTCTCCGCTCGCCCGGCTCAACGCGCCCTCACCTTCCGGCCGCCGCCGGCACGCCCCTGAAAGTTCGGCGATGAATGCGGCAGGCGCCATGCCGCTCCAGGGCGGCGAGATGCTCCCGCGTGGGGTATCCCTTGTGCCTGTGGAACCCATAGTTCGGAAACCGCGCGTCCATCCGCGTCATGACCCGATCCCGATACACCTTGGCGGCCACGCTCGCCGCCGCGATGCAGGCGCAGCGCGAATCCCCCTTCACCAGGGGGGTCTGCGGCAGCGGGGCGGGAATTTCCCTGTTTCCGTCGATGAGGACGTGGGCGGGCGCGAACCGCAGCCTTCCCACGGCGGTCGCCATCGCGCGAAGCGAGGCTTGCAGGATGTTGATTCTTTCGATCTCGCGCGGGCCGACCGCCGCCAGAGCCACGGCGCGCGCTTTCGAGAGAATTTCCGGGAGCAGCGCCTCCCGGCGGGCCGGGGAGAGTTTTTTGCTGTCGTCCAGTCCGCGTATCGGGTTCTCGGGGTCCAGCACAACGGCGGCGGCCACCACCGGGCCCGCCAGCGGGCCGCGCCCGGCCTCGTCCACGCCCGCCACGGGAAAAGCTCCCTCGCTTGCCAGATCGCGTTCGATGGCATACATGACAAACCATGCGGGGCGGTGGATTCCCTTACTATAGCGATGAAACCTGGTGTTCTCAAGACGAAGGCCGACCGTCCGCTTGGGAGCCGCGCGAAAATTTGAGAAGATGCGACCATTCCTCGAACCGGAGAAGCCGCCTTGGCCGCGACCAGAATCGTTCGGCGAGATCATTTCATTGACTCTCACGACCCCGGCGTCAAGCTGCATCTGAGAGAGAAAAAGCCCCGGGGCATGAAAAAAGCGGAAGCGGCCGCCACGCTGCTCATGGTGCACGGGCAAAGCACTCCCTCGCCCGTCGCCTTCGATCTTCCCGTCCCCGGCTATTCGTGGATGGATTTCGCCGCCGGCCGGGGCTTTCACGTCTACGCTCTCTGCATTCGGGGATACGGCCCTTCCACGCGGCCGCCTGAAATGCTCCGAAGCCCCAAAGGGCAGCCCCCCGCCGTGAGGGGCCTCACGGCGGTGCGCGACGTTGACGCCGCCGTCCGATTCATCTGCGAGAAAAACGCCATCGGAAAGCTGAACCTTCTCGGCTGGTCCTGGGGAACCACGACCACGGCCGCCTTCACCGCCGGAAAGCAGGCCCGCGTCCGCCGCCTCGCACTTTACGCCCCCTTTTACGCATACGACGATCCCGAGGCGGCCACCCTGCGGGAGGACCCCGCGCGGCCCGGCCGCTGGGACCCCCGAAGCGGAGCGTGGCGCTGGGTGACGGAAAGATACCAGCGAGAGCGCTGGGACGGGAGCATCCCCAAGGGGCGGCGCGCGAAATGGAGAACCGAAAGAGCGATTAAAGCATTTTGGACGGAGCAGCTGAAATTCGACCCCGAGGGCGCGCGCCGGAAAATTCCCGCCGTCCGCGTCCCCAACGGCGCGATGGCGGACGCCTACGATCGCTCGCGCAACAAGCCGCTTTACGACGCGAGCAAAATCACCTGTCCGGTTCTGACCATTCGGGGAGACCACGACAGAAGCTCGACCGACCCCGTCTTCGCCGCCGCGTATCGCGCGCTGGTGAACAGCCGGGGAAAGCGCTCCATCGTCCTGGGAGACGCCACCCATTTCGCGCAGTATGAATGGTGCCGCGAGGCGCTATACGCCGAAGCGCAGAACTTCCTGGAGGGCTAGGGGAGAAAGGAGGAAAACCGGCCGCGAAAAGCCCGTCGGTCGCTCCCTGAATGTTTCTCCGGAAGGAGTCCCGCCCTATCTCCTGCGGCGCTCCTTCACCTGAGCCGCCTTGCCCTTGCGGTCTCTCAGATAGTAGAGCTTCGCGCGGCGCACGCGGCCTTTCCGGGTGACCTCTATCCTGTCGATCCTCGGAGAATGCACCGGGAAGATGCGCTCCACGCCGATGCCGTAGGAGAGTTTCCGGACGCGAAACCTCTCGCGCAGCCCGCCGCCCCGCCTGCCGATGACGACGCCCTCGAACACCTGGATGCGCTCCTTGTCGCCCTCGACGATCTTCACGTGAACGCGCACCGTATCCCCCGGCTCGAACTCGGGGATATCCTTGCGCATTCCCTCGCGCTCGATTCGATCAACAATGTTCACCCGCCCGCTCCTTGTCCTGAAAATATCGGCATCATACCCCTCTCTCGCCGAGAATGCGATCCGCCACAATCGCCGCCGCGCCGCGAACCGACAGATGGTTGAACCCCGTATCCGCCTCGGCGCGCACGGGAAGCAAAACCAGGTCGGCGCGCTCCAGCGCCTCGTCCGCCAGCCCCCAGCCCGTCCCGAACAGGATGACGAGCGGATCGTCCGTCTCCTTTATCGCCCGGCGCGCCTCTTCATACCCAGCCGCGCGAGAGACCCGTCTGGCCGTCGTCGCCGCGAATCGCGGCCTTCTGGATTCCTTGCGCTCAATGGCTTCGACGAGCGCGTCCAGAGACGGCAGAACTTCGAGAAACTCGAGCGTCTCGCCTCTCTGCGGATGCAGCGCCCGCCCCTGGCCCTCCACGAAATGCCCTATCACCCGCTCGACGAAGGCGCGCTGGGGCGCGGAAGGATGTATCACGAATACGCCCGATGCGCCATAGGTGCGGCCCACGCGGGAGAGATCGTGCAAATCCAGACTCGTAACGGAAGAGGTCACGACGGCGCCTTCCCGATCCAGGACGGGATGGTGAACCAGCGCGAGATAGACGCTGCCCAACGCCTGAGCTCCTCCTCGAACCGGGAATGCGCCGGCTAGAGAGATTCCAGCAGGCGCGAATCCTCGTCGCTCAATTCGGCCCGCTCGAAAAGGTCAATCCTCCTCTCCCGCGTTCTCCTGAGCGCCTCGCGCCTTCTCCACAGGCGAACGGCCTCGTGATCGCCGGACAAAAGCGGGTCCGGCGCCCGGATTCCCGCAAACTCCGCTGGCCGCGTATAGTGGGGATGATCGAGCAGACCGTCGGCGAAGCTGTCCCGGGCGGCGGAATCATCGTTGCCCAGAACGCCGGGGAGCAGCCTGCCGACGGCGTCCGTGACGACCATGGCCGGAATCTCCCCTCCCGAGAGCACGTAATCGCCAATCGATATCTCCTCATCCACGCACAATGCGCTCACCCGCTCGTCCACGCCCTCGTATCGCCCGCAGATGAGAAGCAGCCTGGGAACCCTGGAGAACCTGACGGCGGTTTCCTGATCGAACAGCCGCCCCTGGGGGGTGAGCAGCGCTTTGAGCGGCTCGGATTCGCCATCCTCCCGAATCGCCCGAACGCCTTTGAATATGGGGTCGGGCTTCATCACCATGCCCGCTCCGCCGCCGAACGGGGCGTCGTCGGTCTGCTGGTATTTTCCTTCGGCGAAATCCCTCAAATTCCAGACCTTGAGATCCAGAAGACCCCGTTGCGCCGCGCGACCCACGACCCCTTCCCGAAACGCCTCCTCCACCATGCGCGGGAGCACGGAAAGAACGTCGATTCGCACGAAAACCCCCCTCAATCCTCGGCGTCGATTTCAGGAGGACGAAAGACCCAGCGCTCGCCATCGCGCCTCAAAACGACCTCGCGCGTCGCGGGCACGAGCATCTCCGCCCCCTGCGGCGTGCGTATGGCGATGACGTCGTTTCCGCCGGCGCCGAACATGTCCGCCACGTGACCGAGAAAGCTCCCCGTCTCGTCCACGATCTCGCGGCCCTCGAAATCCTCGAAATAGAAAACCCCTTCTTCGGGGCCGGCCAGGAATTTCCGGTCCGCGAGGAAAACCATCCCCCTCAGCGCCTCCGCGTCCTCGGGGGCGCCGATTCCCGCAAACTTCCAGACAACGGCTCCCTTCCCGCCCAAATGGAAAGCCTCTATCCCGAACCTTCGCTCCGGCTCTTCCCGGGAGGCCACCTCGGCGATCCGCCCGTACGCCTCAACGTCATCGAGCCAGGGCTCCACCCGAACGGCTCCCTTCAGGCCGTGCGGCCTCAGCGCAACGCCGACGGCCACCTTCTCGCTCATCCGGCGCCCTTAATCGTTGATGCCCGCCTTGTCCAGGAGGTTTTTCACCGTCCGTGTCGGAATGGCGCCCTTGTCTATCCAGGCCCTGGCCTTCTCCAGGTCGATGCCGATAAACGCCGGGTCCTGCGAGGGGTCGTAGCGTCCGATGCTTTCGATGAAGCGTCCATCGCGCGGCATCCGTCCATCCTGCACCACGACGCGGTAGCGCGGCGCCTTTTTCATGCCGCCGCGGGCAAGCCTGATTTTTACGCTCAAAGTCTCTCTCCTTAAAAATGCAGCATTTGACGCATTCTCTGCATCTGTTTTTTCCCGCCGCCCCTGGAAAACTGCTTCATCAGCTTCTGCGTCTGCGAGAATTGCTTGAGAAGCCGGTTCACGTCCTGCACCCGGGTTCCGCTGCCGGCGGCGATGCGCCTTCGGCGGCCGCCCTTGATGATGTCGGGCCTTACCCGCTCGGCGGGCGTCATCGAGTCGATGATGGCCACCGCGCGAGAGAGCTCCTTTTCGTCAACGTCCACGTCGGGCATCCTGTTTCCCAGCCCCGGAATCATGGACATGATCTCCCCCACCGAACCCATCTTTCGCATCTGGAGGATCTGTTCTTTCATCGTCTCCAGCGTGAACGCGCCCTTGCTGACGGATTCGGTCATGGACTGCGCGTCGGCGGAGGAGACGGCCGCCTCCGCCTTCTCGATAAGGGACATGACGTCCCCCATGCCCAGAATGCGCGAGACCATCCTTTCGGGGTGAAACTCCTCCAGCGCGTCGAGCTTCTCGCCCACGCCGACCATCCTGACGGGCACGCCCGTCACCGCGCGAAGCGAAAGGGCTCCGCCGCCCCTGGCGTCCCCGTCGAGCTTCGTGAGCACGACGCCCGTGACGCCGATCCGATCGGAAAACGCCTGGCCAAGATTCACCGCCTCCTGACCCGTCATGGCGTCCGCCACCAGAAGCGTCTCGTCGGGCCGCGCCGCCTCCTTCATCTCCCGCAACTCGCTCATCAATTCGTCATCGACGTGCAGCCTGCCCGCGCTGTCCACGACGCAGTAATCAAAATGCTCGCGCCGGGCTCTTTCCACCGCCAGCCGGACGATCTCCAAAGGACTCGACATGCCCCTGGAATCGAACGAATCGACTCCGGCCTGCTCGGCCAGCCTCTCGAGCTGGGTGATGGCCGCCGGCCGCGCAACGTCCGCCGGCGTCAGCAGAACGCGGAGCCCTCCGCCCCTCAATTTCAGGGCGATTTTGCCGGCCGTCGTCGTCTTCCCCGACCCCTGGAGGCCGACGAGCATCAAGGTGGTGACGCCGCTTGACGCGCGCTTGAGCGGCGCGCTCTTCACCCCCATGAGCTCCACGAGACGGCTTTGAACGGCCTTGACGACCTGCTGGGATGGATCGAGGTGCGCGACGCGCTCGACGCCGACCAGATCCGCGCGGATTTTCGCCACCAGATCCTTGACGACCCTGAAATTCACGTCGGCTTCGAGCAGGGCCAGGCGAATTTCGCGCAGGGCGGAATCGACCTGCTTTTCTCCCAGAACGCCCCGGCTCTTCAATTCCCTGAAAACGCCGCCCAGGCGCTCTTTCAAGCCGTCGAACATCGAACACCTCAACCGATTGATTTCAATATGTTTCCGAGTCGCCGTCCGCCAAGCCGCGCGAGGAAAACAAACTTATAGAGATTTTGCGCGGAAAGTGTCAACCGGGCGCGGCGCGCTCATCCGCCCCTGATTCCCCTTATGGCCTCGGCGTAGTCTTCCGAGCCGAACACGGCGGAACCGGCCACGAGCGCCTCCGCGCCCGCCGCGCGTATTTCCGCCGCGTTCCGAGGGGTGACGCCGCCATCGACCTCTATCAGAACCGACAGCCCCTGCGCTTCAATCATCTCCCGCAAGCGCCGAATCCGCTCCAAGGAGGAGGGGATGAACTCCTGGCCGCCGAAGCCCGGGTTGACGCTCATGACGAGCGCCATGTCCACTTCCGGAAGCAGCCCCTCCATTTCCGGGATCGGCGTTCCGGGGTTCAGCGCCAGCCCGACGCCCATGCCGGACGCGCGTATGCTCCGGAGGGTCCGGTGGATGTGCCTCGGCGCCTCCACGTGAACCGTCAGGATGTCCGCGCCCGCCTCCGCGAAATCCTCGATGTATCGATCCGGATCCGAAATCATCAGGTGCGCGTCGAGCGTCATGTCGGGAGCGGCCCTTCTCGCCGCCCGAACGCCCAGAGGCCCTACGGAAATGTTCGGGACGAAATGGCCGTCCATCACGTCGAAATGCAGCCAATCCGCCCCGGCCTCACGCACCGCCTCTATCTCTTCGCCCATCCTCTCGAACGAACAGGACAGCAGGGAGGGCGCCACCCGAACCCTTCCGGGCGTCATGTCGGGCATGGGCATATCGATTCCCCTCAATGCGTCTGCTCTTCGACCAGGCGGCCGTCCAGGAAGATGCGCGCCGTCGTTCCGCCCTCCGCCCGCACGAGCAGATGTATCTCCTCGCCGGCGCGCGCGCTGCGGGAGAGTTCCTCGCGCGTCTCGCCGTTCGACTCCAGCTCCACGCGCAGTTTGCGCCGCGGTCTCCCGCGCGGAACGCGGTAGCGCAGCGCGATGAAGTTCCCGGCCATCTGGTCCGCCCCGCGCGCCACGTCCACGTGAACGCGGTGGCCCGCCAGGACGCGCTGGCCGGGCAGCGGTATCTGGGAGACGACCGACCCCCGCAGGGAACCCGGACGATCCACGTAGCGCACGCGCCCGGCCGCGAGTCCGAGCGCGCGGACGCTATCCAGCGCCTTGTTGACGGGTTCCCCGATCAGGGAAGGCATGACGTATGCCCGCTCGCGCGCGCCCTGACTGACGACGAGAATCACGCCCTCGCCGCGCCGGATGTTCTCGCCTTCCTTCGGCCAGACGCCCACGACCTGATCGATGGGCCGCCCCGCGTCGAACAGTCTCTCCACCAGGCGAACGCGGAGACCTTTGAGGCGAATGAGGGTCTCCGCGCGAACCAGGTTCTCTCCCAGAACCGGGGGCACCTTCACGTCCCGCGCGCCCTTGCTGAGGACGAGCGATACGATTCTTCCCTTGCGGATGCGGCGTCCGCCGGGAGGATTCTGGCGCAAGACGTGATTCATCGGCGCCGCGTCGCTGAATACGCGCTCGGCCACCTGCATGGGGATTCCCTTTTCCCCCAGCAGCTCCAGGGCGCGAACCACGTCGAGGCCCGCGACCTGGGGCAGGAAAACGCCCTCTCCTCCTCTGAAGACGTAGAGGCCCGCCGCGCCCCCGGCGCCGCCCAGCGCGAAGAGGACCGCGGCCCAAAGAAGCGCTTTGAGGATTCCGCTCAGCAAAAGTTCAGCCCTCTCTGCGCCAGCCCATGGCGAAAAAGCCATCCAGCCCCGCTCCCGGCGCAATCCGAAGCGCCCCGTCCGCGCCAAGAAAGCGCCTCGCGCTCCGGGGAAGCGCGCCGCCGTCCCGCGCCGGGACGAATCCGGGAGCTCGAAAGGAAGCCGCAACCTCCTCGGTTTCCTCGGGCTCGTTCGTGCAAACCGAATAGACCAGTCTGCCTCCCCGGCGGACCGCGCCCGCCGCGCCCCGAAGGAGGGCCTTCTGCCGACGCGCCTGCGCCGCCAAATCCTCCTCTTTCACCCGCCACCTCGCGTCGGGATGCCGCCTCAGCACGCCCAGCCCGCTGCACGGCGCATCCACGAGCGCCAAGTCGAATTTTTCATGGAAAGGCGGTTTCTCTCCGTCCATTCGCAAAAGCCGCGCGTCCGCCCGAATCCTAGCACAGTTGTCCTTCAGGCGGGCGAGCCTGCGAGCCGATCTGTCCGCCGCCACGACGCTCCCGCGCTCTCCCACGGCCCAGGCGAGGCAGGCCGTTTTCCCTCCGGGCGCCGCGCAAACGTCCAGAACGCTCTCCCCCGGGGCGGGCGCGGCGAAGCGCGACGCCAAGCTCGAGGCCTCATCCATCACGACGAACGCGCCGGCGCGCCAAGCCGCCGTATCGCTGAAGCGAACCCCGGGCGCGCTCTCCTCCGGGAGGAATGCCAGACAATCCGGATCCGCGCATCCGGCCCGCGCGGCGACGCCCTCGCTCCCGAATTGCGCTTTCAGTTCATCGAGGCTTGCGGCCTTCACGTTCACGCGAAAGACGACGGGGGCCTCCTCGTTGTTCGCCCGGCACCGCCTCTGCGCCTCCTCCCCTCCGAGCCGCCGCATCCAGCGCCTCACCAGCCACCTCGGATGAGACTCCCAGGTGGTCAGATAATCCTCCCGGTTCCCCGGCGGCGAAACGTTGAGCGTCGCCACCCTGCGCAGGACGGCGTTCACCAGCCCCCTCGCCCAGCCCAGATTTCGGCGGTTCAGCAAGGAAACGGCGGCGTCCACCGCGGCGCGCGGAGGAACCCGATCCATGAACAGGAGCTGGTAGGTTCCCAGCCGCAGCGCCTCGCGCGCGGGGGGCGGCAGGTTCGGCTTCTCCAGAAAGCGGCCGAAAACGTAATCCAGGCGATTGCGCCACCTGAGAACGCCGAAGATCAAATCACACAGAAACGCGCGGTCGCGCGGGTCGAAGTCCGGCGAGGAAAACCGCGTCACCAGCGCGTCCGCGGCGACCGGATTCTTCTCGAAAAAAAGGAGGGCGGCGTGCGCCGCCCGCCGGACGGGATCGGGGGAGCGGACGCCCTTCTCCATCGGCGCGGCGCTGCGGCTCACGGGGCGTCTCCGAGCGCGAGGCCCGGCCGGCACGGATATCCTCTGGCGAAAGCGGGCGCGCCCATCTTCTTCCCGCCGGGCGGCTGCAGCTCCAGAATCACCAGATCGCCCTCGCCCGTCGCCACGCGGACGCCCTCGCCCTCGGGCGATTCGGCGGGGCCCAGAATCTCGCCGGCGGATCCGCCGGAGGCGCCCGGCATTGGCCAGGCCCGCCATATCCGCACCGGGCCGTTCGCCACGCCCGGCCACGCCGTCCGGGCCACGGGCCGGGGGTTGAGTCCCCGAATTATCCTGTCGAGCCGGCGCGACGGGAGGCGCCAATCGAGCGCGGCCTCGTCTTTTCGGAGCTTTTCCGCGTAGGTGGCGCAAGATTCGTCCTGCGGCTCTTCTCGCGCCTCTCCGCGTTCGAGCTCCATCAGCGTCGCCGCCATCTGCGCCGCGCCCAGGGCGGCCAGTCTGTCATGAAGTTCGCCCGCGGTCTCCCTCGCGTCAATCGGCGTCGAACGCCGCGCGAGCACGGGCCCGGCGTCGAGTTCGGGGACGAGACGCATCACGCAAACGCCCGTTTCGGAGTCCCCCGCGATCAAGGCGCGGTGGATCGGCGCCGCTCCCCGCCAGCGCGGAAGAAGCGAGGGGTGAAGATTCAGCACTCCCAGCGGGGGCGCGTCGAGCAATTTTTTGCTCAAAATCTGGCCGTAAGCCGCCGCGACGCCCACGTCGGGCCGGAATTCCGCGACGTCGGCGGCGCGGATTTTCTCCGGCTGGAGGACGCGCAATCCCGCCTCGATCGCGCGCGTCTTGACGGGCGGAGGCGACGCCTTCCGCCCTCTGCCGGCGGGCCTGTCCGGCTGCGTGAACACGGCCGCCATTTCGACGGAAGACGCCGCCAAGGCCTCGAGCGTCGGCGCCGCGAACTCGGACGTTCCGAAGAAAACCACCCGCACGGACTCACCCCCGGAAAAACCGCGCGCCGGCTGAAATCCGGATCGGCGCGCGAGAGCGGACGAAAGAATATAGCACGAGAAAAGAGGAGCGTTCTAAGACTTGGGTCCGGCTTCCTTCTTGAGGCGCCGCTTGAGGAGTTCCCGCTTCGTCTTGTTGAGGCGATCCAGGATGAGTTTGCCGTCGAGATGGTCGATTTCGTGCTGGAGGACGAAGGAGAGCGCCCCGCGCGCGTCGAGCAGCACCTCCTCGCCTCTCGGGTTCAGCCCCCGCACCCGCACCGCTTCATGGCGGCGGATTTTCTCGCTCACGCCCGGCAGCGAAAGACACCCCTCCTCCACGATTCGCTCGCCCTCCGCGCTTTCGATTCGAGGGTTGATGAGAACATGCGCCGCTTCGGGGTCTTCCCCGACCGAGAGGTCCGCCACGATCAGGCGGATGCTCTCCCCCACCTGCGGGGCGGCCAGGCCGACGCCCGGCGCGGCGCGCAGGGTTTTGAGCATCGCGCGCGCCAGCTCCTCGACCCGCGTCGTGACGGATTCGACGGGGCGGCATTTCCGGCGCAGCGCAGGGGCGGGATATTTCAGAATTTCCAGCGCGGGCATGAGAGGTTCCTGAACGGGATGGGGCGGGGCCGTCGCGCCGACCAACGCCTATGGACCTTGTCTCTTCCCCGTCATCGCCTCCAGGATGGCGAGCATATCCTTGTTGTGAGGGGAGCTGAGCATCCCGAAAATTCTCATCATTTCGACGATGACTCTATGATTATTTTGGTCCAGCAGAAATTTTCCATGTTCTTTTACTTTTGCCGTTCTGCCAATCAAATTGCCGCTCGCCTTGAGTTCGGTTATCGGAAAGCAAAGATATAACATCGGCTGGACGCCAATCGCTCTCTGTTTCTCTCTTATCGTAATTTCCACGATAATTTCATAATCATCAAACTTATAAATCAGTTGCGGATATTCCAGAGTCAGTCCGAAAAATTGAGTGCCGTTGATTTTCCTTTCAACGGGATGGGTTCGTTTTATTTTGCAGTCCTTGTGATTCGATAATAAATCTTCCTCTCTCAGGGAGCCTAGAAATCTCCACATATCCTTTAATTCCAGTTCGGTCAAACAACCCCATGAATAGAAGTAATAGAGATATTCCGATAGTTCATAAAACGCCTTTCTCTTGCCGTTATTCGCGGTAAACAACATATCGGGCAAGGTAGAGAGACGAGGCGCCTTCTTTAATTCTTTGGCGTCTACATCATAACTGATTTGCCATTCCACGTAATTATCCAAAGCAAAGGGTTTTTGTTTGGTGGCGTGGGGAATGCCGTATTCATGGAAGAATTTTCTTGATTTGACTCTGAATTTTCCTGTTGGCGACGTAAGGGGAATATCTATGAGGATGCTCCGGTTCTCCTCATCAACGAACATGATGCTCTCCCAGCAGACGATGAAAATACTCGTCTATTTTCTTCCTCACTTCCGCTTCCGCCGCGTCCGGGGCGAGGTTCGTCCGCAGATGCTTCTTCAGAAACGGATGGCGGTTGACGGCGTCCCGCGCGAACCAGTCCCGATGCCGCCTGAATGATTCATCGTCTATCATCACGTCGCAGTTGCCGAAATAAAAGGGCAGTCTGTGGATGTTTCGCTTGAAAACGTCCACATACGCATAGTAGTCCAGCTTCTTCCCGTCTATCTCAATCGTCTGGCTGCCGGGATTCCTCACGAAAGTGCGGTTTCTTTTCAAGGCGTTGATGTCTCTCATCGTCCAGAAAAACAGCGGCTCCCGGCTCGCCGGCGCGCGATTCCTCCTGCCGGGGTATTTGTCGATATAGCGGGAGATATAATCGAAATCATCCAGGCGGAAATGAACCTCGCCTTTCGTTCTGAAGCGAAACGAGCGAATGAAATCATGGTCCATGCCTCCGGCGTCTCTGGCGTAAAGAGCGATCACGATGGGAAAAGGCGTCACTTTCGAGGATTCGGAGAATTCGCCGCTGCTGATCAGCAGTCCGTCCATCAACCTGTAATGCGCGGCGAAGTTTCTCAGCAGCCTGAAATTGGCAGGCTTGATGAGGTAGGAGAGAGGGTGCAGGACGCAAACCCGGTCGGCTTTCAGCTTGTCGTAGGAAAGCAGAAAAGAGACGCCCGAATCCCTGCTGGCGATATCCTCGTCGATCGCGAAAGGAACGTCTTTGATGCCTCGCCGGACAAGAGAGGTTCGGTCGTTGTATGGGGGATTCCCGACCACCGCGAGCGCGGCGTCCTCGGGAACCCCGAATTTCGAGCGGCGAACGCCGCGCAGGGAATTGGTCCGAAAGAACCGGGCGCGCGCGCCGCTTCTCCTGGCGACGTCGATGGCGGTCTCGTCCAGATCGCACCCGATCACGGTGCGCTGGCGGGCGTTTTCCAGAAAATTCCCGTATCCGCACGCGCTGTCCAGGATGACCGTCTCCGAATCGACGTGAGGCGCGAGCATCTCCCACGCCAGATTCACGCAGTCGGGAGGAGTGTAGTAACTCCCCAGATTCACCCTGTCCTCGTAGCCCAGATGCTTTTGGTTTACGGGGATTTTCAGCATTTTTCCATTCTTTCAACGGGAACCCCGCGCAACCCCGAGATGACCACTTCAAAGGGGACGTTCTTCATCGGGCGGATGTAACGCGCCAGCAATTCTTCCAGTTTCTTTTCGCGCTCGCTCTCCGTCATTTCCGACTCAGGAGAACAACCCGATTGCTGTTCACTCCCTTCCGGTTGTTGGAAATCCCCCAGCAATTCGAGGTCTTGGTGAATTCATGCTGGTTCACCAGCACGCCAAGGACGTCGAAAGGCAGACCGGACGCCGCTTTCAGGACATGCTCATCGAGACGCAGCGCGCCGTTTTGCGCTTCCCCTACTTCAAAGGCGACGCGCCCGCCCGGTCGCGTAATTCGCGCAAGCTCGACAAAAGCGCCCCTGACAAAATCCTGCCATTCGTCCATGCGGCGGTGCTGCGTTACCGGAATCGTCGCCGGATCAATTCCCAGAAACCAGCAGCGCAGCCAGTTGTCGGAAGCGTAGTCAACGATATTCAAAAAGGGGGGCGATGTTACCGTCAACGCGACGGAGGCGTCCGGTATTTCTGTCGTTTCAGAAGAGGGGCGCGTCAAAAAAAGACTTTCACGCGCCAAGGGCTTCTCCTGAGAGAGCAAAACCCCGGATTTTTTGGCGATAAGGCGCGGAACGTCCCTGAAAGGCGGGATTTGCCCGCGCCTTGCGTTGATCTTTCTCTGGCGATCCAGCCTTACCGCCTGATTGGGAGGCATGGTATAGACGGAGAAGAAGCCGGATGAATGGCCCGTCAGCCGGCTTATCGCCACCATCCTGATCCATCCATCCACCTTGTCGAACTCGCCCGCTTCCTCACGCTTCGCCAGCCAGCCGCGCAATCCTTCAATCTGTCGAAGCGTGTCGGGATGATAAAAAACGAGCAGTTCTTCATGTTCGATGCTCCGGAAATCCTTCCAGGGAACGTCATGCAGCCGGGAAACAATCGCGCCGAATGAGGGCGGGTTGATTCTGGGTTCGGCAAGCGCGCGGCTCAAAGGATTTATATCGTTGCCGTAAGGAATTCGCCCATGCAGGGCCGCCTCAATCAGAGTCGTTCCGCGACCCATGAACGGGTCATAAACCACGTCTCCCTTCCTGGTGAATCGTTCGATGAAATAAGCGGGCAGCTGCGGCTTGAAGCAGGCCCGGTAACTTATCTCGTGAATGCGATTCGCCTGACGCTGCTTCGCCGTCCAGAACTCGCCGGTCCGGTAAAAGGCTTCCCGAGTTAATGAAGGCGGCCTCCCGACAAGTCGGCCTTCGCTCATCATGCCTCATCCCTGCTTTCGCGCGGTTGTTTCCGGCCCGTATTCGCCGCTCTTTCTCACATCGGCGACGCCGCCCGGGGCTTCTCTCCGGTCCGCGCGGCCGCCTCCGCCCGCGGGGCGGCTTCCGGCCCCCCGATGCCGACGGCCCCGCGGACCTGCCTCTCGACCTCGGCGAAAACGTCCGCGTTTTCGCTCAGGAAGCGCTTCACGTTCTCGCGCCCCTGGCCGATGCGCTCCTCGCCGAAGGAATACCACGCGCCCGTCTTGGAGATGACGCCGCGCTCGACGGCCAGATCGAGCACGTCCCCCTCCTTCGAGACGCCGCGCCCGAACATGATGTCGAACTCCGCCGTGCGGAACGGCGGCGCGAGCTTGTTCTTCACCACGCGCACCCGCGTCCTGTTGCCCACGTTGCTGTCGCCTTCCTTGATTGAGGCGATCCGCCGGATGTCCAGGCGAACGGAGGCGTAGAATTTGAGCGCGTTTCCGCCCGAGGTGGTTTCGGGGTTTCCGAACATGACGCCGATCTTCATGCGAATCTGGTTGATGAAGATGAAGCAGGTGTGGCTTCGGTGCACCACGCCCGTGAGCTTGCGAAGCGCCTGGCTCATGAGCCGCGCCTGAAGTCCCACGTGGTGATCCCCCATGTCGCCCTCCAGCTCCGCCTTGGGCACCAGGGCGGCCACGGAGTCGATGACGACCACGTCGAGCGAGCCGCTGCTCGTCAGAATTTCGGCGATCTCCAGCGCCTGCTCGCCCGTGTCCGGCTGGGAGACGATGAGGCTGTCCGTCTGGACGCCCAGCGCCCCGGCGTAGCTCGGATCGAGGGCGTGCTCCGCGTCCACGAAAGCGGCCATGCCGCCCCTGCGCTGCGTCTCCGCGATGATTTGCAGCGCGATGGTCGTCTTGCCCGAGGACTCGGGGCCGAATATCTCCACGATGCGCCCGCGCGGCACCCCGCCGCAACCCAGGGCGGCGTCGAGCGACACCGCGCCCGTCGAAATGGCCGGGATCGGCTCCACGCCCGGCCCTTCGCCCAGGCGCATGATGGAGCCCTTGCCGAACTGGCGGTTGATCTGGTTGAAGGCCATGTCGAGCGCCTTGTCGCGGCGCTCGCGATCCTGCGGGTTCTCGGATTTGGAGGCGGGGGACCCGTTTTTGGGGTTCATCGGAAAACTCCCTTGGATGGAGAAACGCGCGCCGATTCGGACGGGGACGGATATGGCCTGAATGTAGGGGATTCGCCCTTTCCGCGCAACGCGAAAGCGCCATCAAGCGCGGTCGCGCCGCAAAGAACCCGCGCGCTTCGGGCTTCATCCCCTCGCCCGATCCCTTCCTTGACGAAGGCGTCGGCTTATTTTCGCCAAATATACGCGAAAACGGACGTGAAGATCAAGCACAAAAAGCGAAAATTCGTGAAAAACCCGCTTTTCGGGAAAACAGAGAACAGAGAACGTTCAAAGGGAAATTTACCATCCGCAACATCCCGGCGCGCG
Organism: bacterium; assembly: GCA_965242545.1. Classification (GTDB taxonomy): domain Bacteria; phylum UBA8248; class UBA8248; order UBA8248; family UBA8248; genus Bin107. The sequence continues at coordinate 783,255 of OZ251456.1, read as the reverse complement.
GCGTCGCTCCGCCTTCCTTCCGTCGGAATCTGAAATACGCCATAACGCCTCGCCATTTTTCAAAACCCTCGCGCCCGACGAACACCACGGGGCGAGCGAGTCATTCATGCCGGGACGCCCCCTCACCCCAGCCCCGCCTTGGCCAGGGTGGTGTGAACCGCGCCTTCGGGGCCGAGCTCGCTTCGGAAGAGGACGGCCTCGCGCGCGCGGCATACGGGCGGGGACGCGAGCCAGCGCCGCTCGGCGATTTCCAGCTCTCCTTCGAGGCCCGGCAGCGGGCGATCCCGGGAGCGGCGGCGCGCCAGCGTCATGTGCGGACGGAAAGGCCGATCTTCTGCGGGAAACCCCGCCTCCGCCAGACGGCGGGACAGACGCGCCTCGAACTCCGCCAGAGGCGCGGGCGTCTCCTCCGGCCCCACCCAGAGCGCATTGGGGCGCTTGAGATGCGGAAAGACGCCGAAGCGCTCCAGCGGAACCTCGAAGGCGGACGCGCCCTCCCCCGCAAGGCGAAGCGCGTCCGCGGCGGCTTCGGCCCGCGCCTCCTCGACGTCCCCGAGAAAACGCAAGGTCAGATGAACGCCCCCGGCTCTCGCCCAGCGGAAATCGGCGAGGGCGGGCATCGTGGACAGCGCGCCCTGAAGGGATTCCAGGATCTCGCGCTCCTCCTCGCCGAACGGAATCGCCGCGAACACGCGCATGGGGAATCTCCCTCCCGCTCGCCGACGGCCGCGAGCGCGGCCCTTTCGCTGCGGATTCGCCTCCGTCGCTCCGGCGAAAGCTTCAGATTCGCCGCGGTCGAGCGGACGCTTCAGAGGCGCGGGGGCCGCCCGCGCCGAGGCGGAGCATCACGCGCCCGCGCGTCATCCCAAAGCGTCGAGGGTCATCCGGAGCGCGGCCTCGGCCGCCTGGGCCTTCACCTCCAGGCGGGAGCCCCGGAACAGATGATGCCGGCAGGAGACGCCCGAAGGCAGGGCGACGGCCATATACGTCGCGCCCACCGGCTTCTCCGCGCTTCCGCCCGTGGGGCCGGCGATCCCTGTGACGGAAAGCCCCACCTCGCTGCCCGCGGCCTCCCGGACGCCCTCGGCCATCGCGCGCGCGCAGGCCTCGCTCACCGCGCCCGGGCCGCCCTCGCGCGCCACGATGTCGCCGGAGACGCCCAGAAGCGCCATCTTCGCCTCGTTGCCGTAGGTGACAAAGCCTTGCTCGAAATACGCGGAACTGCCGGAAACGTCCGTGATGCGGCTGGCTATCAGCCCGCCCGTGCAGCTCTCCGCCGTGGCGATGCGCCAGCCCCTCGCGCGCAGGCGCGCCCCGATGCGCTCCTCCAGAGATTCCGCCATTTTTCCGCCTCCCGGAAAATCAGACGACGCCCAAATACGACAGGCCGAACAGGGCGGCTCGCCCCATGATTCCGGCGGCCACGTCGTCCGCCACGACGCCCGCGCCGCCCGGCAGCTTCTCCAGACGGCGAACGAGCGGCAGTTTCACGATGTCGAAAGCCCGAAAAAGCAAAAAGCCCGCCGCCAAGGCGCCCGCGCCCGGAGCGACGCCGATGAGACAGACGAACTGGCCGACCCATTCGTCCACGACGATCTCCGGGGGGTCGCGCCGGTTCTCGGCCGCCGCGTATTTTCCGGCTCCCCATACGGCGAGCGGCGCCAGGATCGCCAGAAACAGGACGGGAAGCCAGAAACTCGCCGCGCAGAGCAAGGCGTAGAGCGCGACGGCGGCGAGCGAAGCGGCGGTGCCCGGCGCGCGGGGGAAATGCCCCAGCCCGCCCAGCGTGGCGACGCGCCTCGCCAGCGCCCCGCTTCCCTCCCGGGGACTCATCGACGCCGTTCGCCTGCGGCGGCTCCGTTCAGTCGGGCGGCGGCATACGACCGCGCCCAGCGATCCGCCTCCAGAATCGCCTCGAGCGCCTCCGCGCCCCGGTTCTCGTGCGCGTCCAGCGCGGCGCCCACAACGTCCGGAATGTCCGTGAACCTCGACGCTCCCGACAGGAAGGAGGCGACGGCCACCTCGTTCGCCGCGTTGAGAACGGCGGGCGCCGTTCCGCCCTCGCGCAGCGCGCTCCTCGCGTGGACGAGACAGGGAAAGCGCCCGGGCTGCGGCGCCTCGAACGTCAGCGCGCCGACCTCGGCCAGGTCGAGCCTCGGCGCGTCAACGGGCAGTTTTTCGGGAAAGAAGAGGGCCTGCGCGATGGGAATCCGCATGTCCGGCGCGCTCATCTGCGCCGCGACGCTCCCGTCCACGAATTCCACCAGGGCGTGCACGACGCTCTGCGGATGAACCAGCACGTCCACCTGCTCCGGCCTCAGCCCGAAGAGCCAGCGCGCCTCGATGATTTCAAGCCCCTTGTTCATCATCGAAGCGGAATCAATCGTAATTTTGGGGCCCATCTTCCAGTTCGGATGCTTCAGCGCCTCTTGGGGGGAAGCGTCCCGCATCGCCTCCATGGAATGATTCCGGAAAGGCCCGCCCGAAGCCGTGAGGACGATTCGCTTCACCTGGGAGCGCGGCCTGTCCGCCAGGGCCTGCGCCACGCCGGCGTGCTCGCTGTCCACCGGAAGTAGCTCGACCCCCCGCGCCCGCGCCCTCGAGGTGACGAGCGCCCCCGCCATGACGAGCGCCTCCTTGTTCGCGAGCGCGATGAAGGCGCCCGCCTCGATGGCGTCCAGCGTCGGCCGAAGCCCCGCCGCCCCCACCAGGGCGGAGACCACGAGGCCGGCGCCCGCGCCGGCGGCCGCCTCCCGCAAGCCCTCCTCTCCCGATAGCACGCGGGTTTCGGGCGAGAGCGCCTCCCGAGCGCGCGCCGCCCCCGCCGCGTCCGCCAGGGAGACCACGCCGGGCCGGAACCGCCTCGCCTGCTCCACGAGCCGCTCCCAGTTTTTTCCGGCGGCGAGGGCCGCCACCTCGATTCTTTCGGGAAACCGCGCGGCGACGCGGAGGGCGTTTTCCCCGATGCTTCCCGTGGAGCCCAGTATGGCGATCTTTCGCCGCTTCATGCTCCGCCCCGCGCGAGAGAAATGATCGGCTCGATCAAAGCGCCGTCCAATACAGAAAATGGTAGAACGCGGGCGCCGCCGCGAGCAAACCATCCACCCTGTCGAGCAGCCCTCCATGGCCGGGGATGATGTCGGACGAATTTTTCCGCCCGGCCGCGCGCTTGACGATCGACTCGGACAAATCTCCCGCCAGCGCGGCCAGTCCGAGATAAACCGACACCGGCGCCGCGAGCCATGCGCTGACCCCGGGAACGTCCATCCAGAGCGTCACGACGACGCCCGCCAGGACGCCCGCCAGGATTCCCCCGATCGCTCCCTCCACCGTTTTGCCGGGGCTGATTCTCGGCGCCAGTTTTCTCTTTCCAATCGCCTTGCCGACGTACATCGCCGCGATGTCGTTCGCCCAGACGATGGCGAACACGAAAAAGACGGCCGCCCTGCCCTCCGGCAAGGCCCGCAGAAGCGATATCATCCCGCCGGCGCCGCCGACCCACACCACGCCGAAAAGCGACATCAGCGCCAGAGCGCGCGCGCCCTCGGGCGCCTTGCCCGAAAGCGCCTTGTAGAGAACGCGCAGCAGGATGACCAGCATCACCGCCCCCGGCATGAGGCCGCCCACCCACACGGCGAGCGCGAACACGCTGGCGTCCAGCGCCCCCTCCCATGCTCCGACGCGCCATCCGCTGAGATTGACGAGCTTGTGAAACTCCCACCCCGCCCGAAAGACGAGGGGAATCACCAGGCAAAAAAACGCGGTCGAAGAGGCGAAGAACAGAACGGCGAGAACGGGCGCCGCGAGCAGCAGGGCGCTGACGAGGCGGGTCAAGGGCTAGTTTCTCCGGGTCGTGAACTGCTCCTCGGTGAGGCCGAATTTCCGCACCCGGGACTGGTAGGCGAGAACGGCGTCCTCGAGCTCGCGCTCTCCGAACTCCGGCCACTTGACGTCCGTGAAATACAGCTCCGCATACGCCGCCTGCCAGAGGAGGTAGTTGGAAAGCCGGAGCTCGCCGCTGGTTCGGACGAGGAGGTCGAGCGCGGGCAAATCCGCCGTATGGAGATGACGTTCAACGTCCCTCTCGTCGATTTCCCCGGGCTGGAGAATCCCTTTTTGAACTTCCTCGGAGATGGCCCTCGCAGCGTCGGCAATCTCCCGCCGCGCGCCGTAGCTCAGCGCCAGGGTCAGGATCATTCCGTCCTGATCCGCCGTCTGCTCCTTGGCGCGCTGAACGATCTCCTGCGCGAACAGGGGCAGGTCCTCCTCGTGCCCGATGGTGTTGAAGCGGATTCCCTCCCGAAGCATTCTCCCGAGCTCGCGCTCCAGGTAATCCGCCAGAATGTCCATGAGCGCGTCCACCTCGTCCCTCGGCCGGCTCCAGTTCTCCAGCGAGAAGCTGTAGAGCGTGAGCGCCTCGATGCCCATGCGGCGCGCGTGGGACACCACCTTGTCAACCGATTTCACGCCCTCGCGGTGGCCGGCGACCCGGGGCAGAAAGCGCTTTTTCGCCCAGCGGCCGTTCCCGTCCATGATGACGCCGACGTGGCGGGGAAGCCGCTCGAGATCGATGCGCGGGTCGACGCGAGGCTCCATATTCGCTCCCGGGGCGGGCTAGACCTCCAGAATCTCTTTCTCTTTGGCCGAAAGCAAGCCGTCCAGATCTGAGACGAACTGATCCGTCAACTTCTGTACCTCTCCCTGTCCCTTGCGGAGGTCGTCCTCGGTCATTTCCTTTTTCTTCTCGAGGCCCTTCATTCTGTCGTTGCCCTCGCGCCGGACGTTGCGGAGCGCGACCTTGTGTTCTTCCGCCATCTTCCTGACCAGCTTCACCATCTCCCTGCGGCGCTCCTCCGTGAGCGGCGGCACGGGCACGCGGATGATCTTGCCGTCGTTCGCGGGGTTCAGACCCAGCTCCGCCGAATGAATCGCCCTTTCGATGTCGCCCAGCGAGTTGAGGTCGAAGGGCTGAACGACGATGAGCTGGGGTTCCGGCACGCTCAGGGTGGCGAGCTGGTTCAGCGGCGCGGGCGTTCCGTAGTATTCGACCATCACGCCGCTGATGAGGTTCGCCGAGGCGCGTCCGGTCCGCACGCGGGCGGTTTCCGACTTGTAGGACTCCAGCGTGGCCTGCATCTTCTTCTTCAGCGCGGCGATCACCTCATCCATCGCCCCTCTCCCTCTGCTGAAATCGCGCGGCGCTCATTTCGCTTCTCGCGCCCCTTCGTCCAGGACTGCCCGGAGCGCGGCCTCGCCCGGCGGCCATGCGCCGCCGCCGAATCTAGGAGGCCCTCACCAACGTCCCCACCTGCTCGCCCTCCACGACGCGGCGAATGTTCCCGGGCTCGAGAAGATTGAAGACGATGATGGGCAAGTCGTTGTCCATGCACAAGCTCACGGCGGTGGTGTCCATGACGGCGAGCTGGCGGTTGAGCACCTCGATGTAGGTCAGCTCGTCGATGAACCTGGCGGTATCGTCCCGGTTCGGGTCGGCGGAGAAGACGCCGTCCACGTTCGTGGCCTTGAGGATGCACTCGGCGCCCACCTCGATGGCCCGGAGGCTCGCGGTGGTGTCGGTCGTGAAATAGGGATTTCCGGTGCCGCCCGCGAAAATGACCACCCTGTTCTTTTCCATGTGGCGCACCGCGCGCCTTCGGATGTAGGGCTCGCACAGCTCGGCCATGTGGACGGCGCTCTGGACGCGGGTGGCGAGGTTCGCCTTTTCGAGCGCGTGCTGAAGCGCCAGCGCGTTGATGACCGTTCCGAGCATCCCCATGTAGTCGGCGTTGGTTCGCTCCATGCCCGCTTCCGCGGCGGCCGCGCCCCGGAAGATGTTCCCGCCGCCTACGACGACGGCGATCTCGACCCCCATCTCGTGAATTTCCCGGATTTCCTGCGCGATGTCGTCAACGACGCCGTGGTCGATGCCGTGCCTGAGGTCTCCCCCAAGGGCTTCTCCCGAGAGCTTGAGCAGAATCCGCTTGAATCGCAGGCCGCCTCTCATGGGCGCCCCCGGAAGCGCCTCGCCGACGGCGGCGGGAGGGAGGGGTGCGTCATCAGAAGGCGCCTATCCATCATCCGGCGCGGCGAGCTCGCCGAGCTGGAAGCGGACCCAGGAGGAAATCCGAATCTCCTCGCCCATCTCCTCGCCCCTGGCCTTCAGATACGCCCGCACCGTCTTGTCGGCGTCCTTGACGAACGGCTGATCGAGCAGGCAAATCTCTTTCTTGTATTTGTTGATGCGCCCTTCGACGATTTTCTCCAGAATGTTCTCCGGCTTGCCCGAATCCTTCTGCTGGGCGAGAAGAATCTCGCGCTCGCTTTGAAGAACAGCCTCCGGTATCCGCTCCTCGGAGAGGAACTGGGGGCTGCTCGCCGCGATGTGCATCGTCAGATCATGCGCGGCTTCCGCGAATGCCGAAGCGCCGGCCTTCTCCGGCGTCTCGCACCTCAAATCGAGGATAACCCCGACGCGCCCGCCCGGGTGAATGTAGGAAGCCACCCGGCCCGCGTCGCCCTCGCCCAGCGAGAGGCGCTCCCCCCGGGCGATGATGATGTTCTCGCCCAGTCTGGCGATGGCCTCCGTCGCCGTCTCCCCGAGCGCCTCGGCGAGGCCCTCCCCGCCGCTGTCCTTCACGCGGCGCGCGACGGCTTCAAGAAGCGCCTGAAAATCCTCCGTGCGCGCCACGAAATCGGTCTCGCAGTTCACCTCGACGATGACGCCCATGCGTCCGTCCTCGGCGAGGGAGGCGTAGACCTGGCCCTCGCTCGCGGCGCGCCCCGCCTTCTTCGCCGCGCTGGAAAGCCCCTTTTCCCGCAAATAGCGCGCCGCCTCCTCGAAGTCGCCCTCGTTCTCCCTGAGGGCCTCCTTGCAGTCCATGACGCCGGCGCCGGTGCGGGTTCTCAACTCCTTGACCATCTGAGCCGTCACTTCCATGCCCTGAATCTCTCCTCGTGAAAACCGGGCGTCGCCCGAAAAAAACGACTACTTCTCCGCCTTCGTCTCCCCGGCGTCCTGGGCCGCGGCCGCCGCCATCATCTCCGCCGCCACCGCGTCGCCCGAGGCCACGACGGCCTCCACGTCCTCGGCTCCCGTCTCCCGGCGCGCGGTGAGTCCCTCGGCGACGGCCTCCGCCATGCGGGAGACGAAGAAGCGAATCGAGCGCAGGGCGTCGTCGTTGCCCGGCAAGAGATAATCCACCCCGTCGGGGTCCGAATTCGTGTCCACCACGGCGATGACGGGAATGCCCAGCTTCCTCGCCTCGCGGATGGCGTTGTATTCATGCCCCGTGTCGATGATGAACATCGCCTGGGGCAGCTTCTCCATGTGCTTGATGCCGCCCAGAAACTTGTCGAGCCGCGCCATGGCCTTCTCGCGTCTGACCGCCTCCTTTTTCGCCAGAAGGTCGAAGGTGCCGTCGTTCTTCATGGACTCCAGATCGAGGAGGCGCGCGATGGAGTTCTTTATCGTCGCGAAGTTGGTGAGCGTGCCGCCGAGCCATCGCTGGGTGACGTAGGGCATCTCGACCTTCCGCGCCTCCTCCATGACGATTTCCTGGGCCTGCTGCTTCGTTCCCACGAAGAGAATCTTGCCGCCTTTGGCGGCGATGTCTCGCGCCGCCTCGCGGGCGGCGTTGAACAGCTTGAAGGTCTTTTGAAGGTCGATGATGTAGATGCCCTTTCGAGCGCCGAAGATGTAGGGGCGCATCTTGGGGTTCCATCGGGTGGTCTGATGCCCGAAGTGGGCGCCGGATTCCAGCAGTTCGCGCAACGTAATCGGGTTCACGGGAACGCTCCTTTCGCTCCGCCTTTCACCGAGGGGAGCCCTGCCGGCCGCCGGGCGGACGGGGCCGAATTTTCAAGCCTTGATTTTGCGCCGCGCCATTCGCCGAGCGGCTCCGCCGCGGGGCGCGTGGAATGTCTCACAAGAGCGGAGACGATTCAAGCCTCCGAAAGATCAGGTCTTGTAGTCCGCGTTGAAGCGGACGTATTCCGCGCTCAGATCCGTCGTCCAGAAAACGGCCTCCGCGTCCCCGACGCCCAGCCCGAGCTCGAGGCCGTATTCGGGACGCCCGAGCGCCGGCGCCAGGGCTTCGGCCCAGCCCGGGACGGGGGCGCCCTCGCGCATCACCTGCACGTCCTCGATTTTGAGCGACATCCTCCCGGGCGCCAGGTCCGCGCCGCTGTAGCCGGCCGCCGCGAATATCCGGCCCCAGTTGGGCATCTCCCCGTGAATCGCCGTCTTCACCAGAAGGCTTTCCGAAACCGATTTCGCGGCCAGGCGCGCCTGGGCTTCGCTGGCGGCTCCCGTAATCCTCACCTCCACCACCTTGTTCACGCCCTCGCCGTCTCGCACGATGGCCAGGGCGAGCTCCCTGCATACCCGGTAAAGACCCGCCTCGAACCGCTCCAGGTCTTTCGCCGATTCCACCGCCACGCCGGACGCGCCCGTGGCGGCCAGAATCACCGTGTCGTTCGTCGAGGTGTCGCCGTCTATCGTCACGCAGTTGAAGGTTCTGCCCGCGACGATTCCCAGGAGGGACTGAAGGTCGGCCCGTGAGAGGGCGGCGTCGGTGGCGACGTAGGCGAGCATGGTCGCCATGTCGGGGGCGATCATGCCGGCGCCCTTGGCCATGCCGCCGACGGCGAAGTCGCCCCCGGACGCGCTCACCCGGACGGCGAATTCCTTGGGGCGCGTGTCGGTCGTCATGATGCCCTCCGCCGCCGCGCGGCCGTTGTCGGGAGAGAGGCCGGAAACCAGCTCCCCGATTCGCGCCTTCATGGCGTCGAGCGGAAGGGGGGCGCCGATGAGCCCCGTCGAGGACATGGCGACCTGCGCCTCCGGGCAATCAAGCGCGTCGGCCACCTCGGCGCACAGGCTCACGGCGTCCTCATAGCCCTGCGCGCCCGTACAGGCGTTCGCGTTGCCGCTGTTGACGAGAAAGGCGCGCAGGGGCGACTTCCCGACGCGCTCCCGGCACAGCGCGACCGGCGCGGCGCACATTCTGTTTCGGGTATAGACGCCCGCGGCCGTCGCCGGAGGGTCAAAGGAAAGCAGCGCCATGTCGGGCTTGCCGGACGCCTTGATTCCCGCCGCGGCGGCCGCCGCGCGCACGCCCTCCGCGGCGCAAACGCCGCCCGCAATCGGATGTACGAAGTCTCGTTCGCTCACATCCAAAACCCCGGGTGAAGGAGTCCCTGCGCCTCGGGAAGCCCCAGCATCAGGTTCATGTTCTGAACCGCCGCTCCCGACGCGCCTTTTACCAGATTGTCTATCGCCGCCACAATGACGAAGCGCGAGGTTCGCGCGTCGCGCGCCAGGCCAATGTCCACGTAGTTCGAGCCCGTCACCTGCGTCACGTCGGGAAACGCGCCCTCCGGCATCAGGCGAACGAACGGCTCCCGCGCGTAGGCGTCCGCAAGCGCCGCCCGGGCCGCGGCGAGGTCGGCCGCGCCCGCGCTCTCGGCGTAGATGGTCGAGAGAATGCCCCGCGTCATGGGCGCCAGGTGAGGCGTGAACGAAATCCGCACGGCCTTTCCCAGGACCGCGGAGAGCTCCTGCTCGATCTCCGGCGTATGGCGATGGCTGCCCACCCCGTAGGCCCTGAATCCCTCGTTCACCTCGCCGAACTGAAGCGCCTGATCCGCCTTCCTGCCCGCTCCCGAAACGCCCGACTTCGCGTCCACGATGATGGATTCCGGCTTGACGATTCGCGCCCGCAAAAGCGGGGCCAGCGCCAGAATCGCGCCCGTGGGATAGCAGCCTGGGTTTGCCACGAGGCGCGTCTTCCTGATCTCCTCGCGGTAGAGCTCGGGCAACCCGTAGACGGCTTCTGGTATCCTTTCGGGCGAGACGTGCTTCGTCTTGTACCAGGCTTCATAAACGCCTGAATCGCGCAGGCGGTAGTCGGCGGAGAAATCCACCACCCGACGCCCCGCCTCCAGCAGAGAGGGCACGGTGTTCATCGCCGCCCGATGGGGCAGGCAGCAGAACACGAGGTCGGCGCCCTCGCAGACGGAGAGGTCGAACTTCTCGAGCGGGCCTTCGATCACCGAAGCCAGGGCGGGAAACACCTCCTCGATTCCCTTGCCCGCGTAGGTCTCCGACGTGAGGGCCGCGACCTCCGCGCCTCCGTGCGAGGCGAGAAGCCTCAGCAGCTCGAAACCCGTATATCCCGTGGCGCCCACCACGGCGACTTTCGACATCTCCCCTCTCCCGGACGCTCGACGTCAAACTTCCTGTTTGATGATGAACGCGCCTCCCGCGGCGCTCCCCGGCCGGAAGCCGCGCGGTTTCGGGCCGGCGGCCGCGCGCCAAACGATGAAAAAGCGCGCGAGAAGCCGCCCGTCGGGCGGCGTCGCCCAAGGCCGGATGAAAGCGTATCGATCAGCGTTTGGAGAACTGGAAGCTCTTGCGCGCGCCCTTGAGTCCGTATTTCTTGCGCTCCTTGACGCGGGAGTCGCGCGTGATGAGGCCCGCTTTTTTCAGAACCGTCCGAAACGCGGGGTCCACGGCCAGAAGAGCCTTTGAAATGCCGTGGCGAACGGCGCCCGCCTGGCCGGTGAGTCCTCCGCCCTTCACGGTGGCGCGCACGTTGTAGCTGCCCCACGTCTCGGTCAGCTCGAAGGGCTGCTTGATCACCATGAGCGAGGTGTCGCGGAGAAAATACTCGTCCGCCGGCGTGTTGTTGACCAGAATCCTGCCGTCGCCCGGCTCCAGCCAGACGCGCGCGACGGAGGTTTTTCGCTTTCCCGTGGCGTAGTGCTTCGGTATCGTGACCATTTCGACGTGGAAACCTCTCCTGAGTTCTAGTCCGGTCCAACCGCTTCGGGGCGCTGCGCCTCGTGCGGATGCTTCTCGCCCGCATACACTTTCAGTTTTTGCAGCAAGGCGCGTCCCAGCTTGTTCTTGGGCAGCATCCCGCGCACGGCGTGGCGTATCACGCGCTCGGGGCGCGTCTCCAGCATCCGCGCCGCGCTCACCTCCTTGAGGTGCCCCGGGTAGCCGGAATGGCGGTAATACTTTTTTTCCGAAAGCTTGCGCCCCGTGAGCACAATCCGCTCCGCGTTGACGACGACGACGTATTCGCCGTTGTCCACGTGGGGGCTCCAGTCCGGCTTGTGCTTTCCGCGCAAGAGCGTCGCCACGCGCGTGGAAAGGCGCCCCAGGGTCTGATCCTTCGCGTCCACCAGCACCCAGCCTCGCCCGGCGTTGGCCTGCTCTTTCGTGAGGACGGGCGTCCTCCGATACATTCTCATCGACTCTCTTCTCTTTGACGGCTCACCGAATCACCCACCCGCGAAAAGGCGCCAGAGCGCATCTTCGGTCCGCGCCGCTCGCGCTTCCCCGCCGATCCGTCTTCTCTTCGGGAAAAGACGAAGCCGCATGAAACCCCATATCGGAGGGCGGTGTCAACCGCCCCGGGACGAATTCTCAAGGCGCGGGAAAACGCGCGCCGGAGAGGAGCGCGTCAAAGCCTGACCAGATGGTCGCTCCGTTCGAAATCCGCAAAGGCGTTCCGGGTGTCCACGATGCAGCGCGCGTTCTCGTAGATGCGCTTTCTGTCCAGCGACCTGTGGTTCGCCAGCAGCGCCACGCAGTCGTATTCACGAAGCGAACCGGCGTCGATGGTCCGCGACCGCGCCTTGATGGGAGGGACGTCGAGTTCCGGCACGTAGGGATCCGAATAGGAGACGACCGCGCCGAGTCTTTCCAGAAGCACCCAGACGTCCAGGGCGGGACTCTCCCGGATGTCGGCCACGTCCGCCTTGTAGGTCACCCCTATCAGCAGCGTCTTCGCGCCCTTGAGCGCCTTGCCTCTCTCGCTCAGGGCCCTGATGATGAGATCCGCGACGAACGGCGGCATCGAGTTGTTCACCTTCTCGGCCAGTTCGATGAACCTCGACTCGAAGCCCGCCTGCCGAGCCTTCCAGGAGAGATAGACGGGATCGACGGGGATGCAGTGTCCGCCCAGACCCGGCCCGGGATAAAAGGGCATGAAGCCGAACGGCTTCGTCTTCGCCGCCTCGATGACCTCCCAGATGTCCACGTCAAGGGCGCGGCACATTCTCGCCATCTCGTTCACCAGACCAATGTTGACGCTGCGGAAGGTGTTTTCCAGCAATTTCACCATCTCCGCGACCCGGGGCGAACCGACCCGCACGATTCGCTCGATGCCGCCTTCATAAAAGGCGCAGGCGCAATCGGCGCAGTTTCGCGTCACGCCGCCCACGACCTTCGGGATGTTCCGCGTGTCGTATCGCTCGTTTCCTGGATCCACGCGCTCGGGCGAGAACGCCAGGCAGAAATCCTCTCCCGCCTCCCATCCATCCTCCGAGAGGATCGGCAGAACGACTTCCTCGGTCATGCCCGGCCAGGTGGTGCTTTCGAGCACGTAAAGCTGTCCCCGCCTTCGGCGGCGCCTGATGCTCTCCAGGGCGGCCTGCACGAAGGACAAATCCGGATCGCCCGTCTTGCCGAGCGGCGTGGGAACGCAAATGCTGATGACGTCCGCCTCCCCGAGCGCGCGATCGTCGCAGGTGAACTCGAGGCGATTCGTCTCGATCCCCTCGGAGAGGGCGTCGGAGGAAACGTCCGTGATGTGGCTCTTCGCTTCACGCAAATCGCGAACGCGGTCAGGATTCGCATCCAGTCCGACGACCCGATAGCCGGCGCGCGCGAGTTCGAGGGCGAGCGGGAGGCCGACGTATCCCAGGCCCATCACGCACGCGCGCGCCTGCTTTTTCCGTATCTTCTCGATAAGCCGCATGATCACCCCACGAGGCGAAAAACGGGGACTATAGAAAAATTTGATCGGAAAGTCACCATCCCGCCGCGCGCGGCGCGTGGGTCTTTTCTCAAGCGTTCATGGCGCGGACGAGGGGGGAGTCCGCGTGGAAATCGATCACGTTCAGCGCCGCGAAGTCCTGTTCGAGTCGAAAGAAGCTCGCAAGCGGCGCGTCCAGCGCGTCGCAGAGAATCACCCGGTTCACCGCCGCGTGGGCGCAGATGATGAGATTTTTCTCGTTTTCCCGCTCGCGCAACGCGCGGAGGGCGGGCAGGACCCGCGCGGCGAGCTCCTCCACCGACTCCCCGCCGCCCGGCGGCTTCGAGCGCGGGAAATTCTCATAATGCGCGGCCAGGCGCTCGGGCTCCTTCTCCATGAGGGAGGAATGCGTCTCCCCCTCCCAATCGCCCAGGCGAAGCTCGGAAATTTCGGGGATGATGGCAGGTTCGACGCCCAGTCCCAGCGCGTCGGAGAGAATCTCCGCCGTTCTCACGGAGCGGGCGAGCGGGCTGGCGCAAAGAGCCGTTTCGGCCTCCATCAGCCAGCCCTTGACGCGCGAGGCGGCTTCCCGCGCCTGCGCCTCGCCCTCGGCGAGCAGGGGAGCGTCGGTGGCGCCGTAGAAAACGCCCTCCTTCGACCCTTCGGCCGCGCCGTGTCTGAGCAGAAGAACGCGCGTGAGGGATTCGGCCTTTCGGGGCATGGAGACCGTAAAATCGACCCGCCTGCGCGTCATGCTTCTTCTCCGCCCCCAAAACGCGCAAATCCGCCGCGCCTGACGCGCCCGAAAACCGCCTTGCCGCTACTTCATCGCCAGCGAAATGTCCCGAACGCCCGCCTGCGAGATGAGGCCCATCACCTTGACCACGTAGCCGTAATCGAGACGCCTGTCCGCCTTGATCATCAGGGAAGGCTTGAACTCTCCGCCCCGGAGGCCCGCCCTCAGCCTGCTTTCGAGAACGTCGAGCGCCGCCGGCTCTCCGTTCAGCGAGATTCGCTTCTCTACGCCGACCTCGACGAGAAAGGCTTTTTTCTCGATCACCTCGGCGCTCGCTCCGCTCTCCGGCAGCTGAATGTCGAGCCTGCGGGCGAAATCCACGAAAGAGGTGGACACCATGAAGAAGATCAGGAGCAGGAACACCACGTCTATCAGCGACGTGAGCTGGAGGCTGTAGTCTTCCTCCCCATCCCTCCGAAAGCGCATTCAGCCCTCCTCGCGCGGCGGGCGGACGGACGCCGCCCGCTCGCGGGAGACGCCGCGCGGGTCTCCGAGGGGCTCTTCGGACCGCGCCGCCAGGCTTTGCAGAAGCGCCAGCGCGATGGATTCCATCTCGAACAGGAAGCGATCCCCGCGCGAGCGAAAAAAGTGATACGCCGCCAGCGAGGGGATGCCTATCAAGAGACCCGCCGCCGTCGTGAACAGCGCCTCCGATATCCCCTCCGCCACCAGATTCGGGTTTCCCGTCCCGACGCGGCTGATGACGTCGAAGGCGCGAATCATGCCGACGACGGTGCCGAACAGTCCAAGCATCGGCGCGAGGTTCGCTATGACGCCCAGGGCGCGCAGGTTGCGCGAGAGGACGGTCGATTCGTGCTGGCCCGCGCCGACCATGGCGCGCTCCATTTCGCCCAGGCCCAGCCGCCGCCGGGCCAACGCCGCTTTCAGCACGCGCGCGAGGGGCGCGTCGAACCGCGCGCAGACGCGGGCCGCCTCCTCGAAGTCGCCGCGCCGCCAGAATCTCCCGGAGGCGGCCACCAGATCATCGGGCAGAACCTTCTTTCGCCGGAGAGAGACGAGCCGCTCGAGGGTCACCGTGAGCGCGACGACCGAGCAGACCCCCAAGGGGATCATCGTGTAGCCCCCCTTCTTCAGGAGCTCCCACGCCCCGGGCGTAAAGCCCCACCACGAAGACGCCGGGGCGGCGAGCGCGGGCGCCGCGGCGATCAGCGCGAAGGCTCCCGCCAGCCCCAGGGCGAAGCCCCATTTTTCGCCGCCCGGATTCATCGGCTCACGAAGCATTCAGGCGCGCTCCCGCGGTTCGCGCCTGGTCGGCTTCCATCGAGACGCGCATGTCGAACACCTCCGCGCACAGGGAGATCGCCTCCCGCGCGAGTTCGGCCAGCGGCGGCGAACTCCCCAGCAGCTTCTTCAGGGAGGTCGCGCGTCCGCCCACCTCGCCGCAGGGGTGGATCATCCCGAAATGCCTGAGGTCGGGCGAAGCGTTGAACGAAACGCCGTGCATCGTCACCCAGCGCCTCGCGCCCACGCCCAGGGAGAGAATCTTCTCATCGTTCACCCAAAGGCCGGGGCTTCCCTCCCTTCTGCGGGCGCGCAGCCCCCTTCTTTCGAGACAGCGCGCAAAGACCTCCTCCAGCCGTCTGCAATGGAGGTGCACGTCGCGCTCCCGTTCTCTGAGATCGCAGATCGCGTAGAGCATCAGCTGGCCGGGGCCGTGAAAGGTCACCTCCCCGCCCCGGTTGACGCGAACGATCGGAACCTCCGCGCCATTGACGGGAGATCGCCTGAGCAAAACGTTCTCCTCGCTCCCGCCCTTGCCCAGCGTCAGCACGGGCTCGTGCTCCAGAAGAAGCAAAACGTCTTCCCGCAGGCTTCCCCCGGCGCGCTCCGCCCACAGGCGCTTTTGCAGCGCCCAGGCTTCCATGAACGCCATCCGGCCCAGGAAGGCCGCCCGGACGAGCGGCTTCTCATTCAAAGCGAACGGCTCCGGCGCCCGTCAGTTCCCCGAGTTCGGCCGTCAGCGCCGTCGTCGGCGCCACCACGTATTCCCGGCCCGCCTCAATGCGCACCTCCCGATCGGGAAGCCTCAGCGTAAAATGAACGGCGCAGTCGCCCGGGTGTCTCGCCAGCGCCTCGCGGATGGATTGCAGGCGGTTTGGCGCGCGGCACTCCGGCCCCAGATCGATCAGCACCCGGCTCGCGCGGCTGACCTCCACGCCGGCCAAGGGCTCGATGGCGCGCGCCATCACCTGCACGCCGTCGTCGGAGACCTCCGCGGCGCCCTCGACGAGAACGGGCTCCTCGCTCTCCAGGATTTCATGGCAGTTCTCGAACACGTCGGGAAACACCGTCATCTCCGCCGTCCCCACCTGATCCTCCAGCACGAAATTCGCCATGCGCCGGCCCGAGCGCGTCGTGCGCAGCCGAAACGATCGGACGAGACCCGCCATCCTGATCTTGCGCCCGTTCGAGGCTTCGGCGAGCCTCAGCGTGTCGATGTTGGTGAAGCATTCGACGATCTCCCGGTGATCGTCGAGCGGGTGTCCCGACACGTAGAATCCGAGCACCTCCCGCTCACTGGCAAGGCGCACCTTGTCCTCCCACTCGGCCGTCTCGGGCAGGTGAAGCGCGCTCCTGGGCGCCTGCTCTCCTCCGAAGAGCGAGCCCTGCCCCGCTGCGGCGCTTTTCTGCTCGCGCACGGCGGCTTCAAGCACGACGTCCAGCGCCGCCGTGGCCTGCGCGCGCCCGATCCCCGAAGAATCGAAGGCCGCCGCCTTGATGAGGCTCTCGAGCGCCCGCCGGTTCAGGTGCTGGTGATCCACGCGCCTGCAAAAATCCTCCAGTCCCTCGAACGGCCCGTCCTCGCTCCGGCTCGTCAGGATGGCGTCCACCAGCCCCTCGCCCACGTTCTTCACGGCCGCCAGACCGAAGCGAATGGCGTCCGCCTCCACCGTGAAATCCTTCTGGCTGGCGTTCACGTCCGGCGGGAGGACGGGAATTTTCATGCTCCGGCACTCGGCGATGTCCTTGATCACCTTGTCGGCGCTTTCCCTGTCGCACGTGAGAAGCGCGGACATGAACTCGTGCGGATGGTGCGCCTTCATGTAGGCCGTGCGATAGGCGATCAGGGCGTAGGCCGCGCTGTGGCTCTTGTTGAAGCCGTAGCCGGCGAACTGCTGAATCTGATCCCACAGGGATTCGACCTTGCTCCGCTCATGTCCGCGCGCGGCGGCGCCCTCGACGAAGTCGCTTCGCTGCTCCGCCATGAGCTCCGCGCTCTTTTTGCCCATCGCCTTTCTGAGCACGTCCGCCCGTCCCAGGGAGAAGCCCGAGAGCGCGTTCGATATCTGCATGACCTGCTCCTGATACACCATGACCCCGTAGGTGCTCTCGAGGATGGGCCGCAGCTCCTCGAAAAAATAATCGACCCGGGCGCGGCCGTGCTTTCTGTCGATGAACGCATCCACCATGCCGCTGTCGAGCGGGCCGGGCCGGTAGAGCGCCACCATGGCGATCAGGTCCTCGAACGTCGTGGGCGCGAGCTTCCGCAGATACTCGCGGATGCCCCGGCTCTCGAGCTGGAAGATGCCGGTCGTCCTGCCCCCGGCGAGCAGGCGATAGGTCGCCGCGTCGTCGAGGGGGAGCGTCTCGATGTCGAGCGCGCCGCCGCCCTCGCGGACGAGGCGCTCGGCGCGATCCAGCACCGTGAGCGTCTTGAGGCCCAGAAAATCCATCTTGAGAAGCCCGAGTTCATCAATGTCCTTCATGTCGAACTGGGTCATCACCTCGCCGCCCGAAGCCTGGTAGAGCGGCACGAAGTCGGTGAGCCTGGAGGGCGCGATGACCACCCCCGCCGCGTGCGTTCCCGCGTGGCGTATGTTGCCCTCGAGCTTCCGGGCCGTGTCCATCAGCCCGCTCACCCTGGGGTCGCGCGACACGGTGTCGCGCAGGCGCGGCTCCTTCTTCATCGCGTCCTCCAGAGTGATCCTGAGCTCGTTGGGCACCAGTTTGGCGATGCGGTCCACCTCCCCGTAGGGCATGTCCATCACCCGGCCCACGTCGCGCAGAACGCCCTTCGCCAACATGCTCCCGAAGGTGATGATCTGGCACACGTTGTCGCGCCCGTATTTCTCCTGCACGTAGCGGATGACCTCGTCGCGCCTGTCCATGCAGAAGTCGATGTCCACGTCCGGCGGGCTGATGCGGTCGGGGTTCAGGAACCGCTCGAAGAGAAGGGAGTATTTCAGGGGGTCGATGCCCGTGATGTTCAGCGCGTAGGCGGCCAGGCTGCCCGCCGCCGAGCCCCGGCCCGGGCCCACGGGAATGCCCTGCTCCTTCGCGTGGCGAATGAAGTCCGACACGATGAGGAAATAGCCCTCGTAGTTCTGGCCGCTGATGACCTCGAGCTCCATCCGCAGCCGCTCCCGGTAGCGCTCCGCCTCGGCGCCCTCGATTCCGAAGCGCGCCAGCTTGCGCGCGAGCCCCTCCTCGGCGGCGCGCGCGAGGTATTCCTTCTTGTCGACGCCGTCGGGGGTCTTGAAGTCGGGATAATGCGCCGCGCCGAAGTCGAACTCGAAATCGCACTGCTCGGCGATGGCGAGCGTGTTGGCGAGAGCCTCCGGCGTCTCGCCGAAGAGCGCCTCCATCTCGGCGGCGTCCTTCATGTAGAACTCCTCGCTCTTGATGGACATGCGATTGGGATCGTTCAGGGTCTTGCCCGTCTGAATGCAGATGAGCACCTCCTGGGCGCCGTGATCCCCCTTGTCGAGGTAGTGCACGTCGTTGGTGGCGACGAGGGGCAGCTCCATCTCTTTGGCCAGGTCGAGAATCTTGGGGATGACCTCCCTGTCCTCCTTCATTCCGTGATCCTGGAGTTCGAGATAGTAGCGTCCCGGGAAGAGCTCCTTGTAGAATTCGGCCGCCTCGCGCGCCGCCTCCGGGCGGCCGTAAAGGAGGTGGTCGTTCACCTCTCCGCGCAGGCAGGCGGAGGTGCAGATGAGGCCCTCGGCGTGACGCGCCAGGAGTTCCCGATCCACCCTCGGGAAGTAATACATGCCCTCGGTGAAGCCGCGCGTCACGAGCTCGCACAGGTTGTTGTAGCCCGTCCGGTTCTGCGCCAGCAGCAGCATGTGGTAGGCGCGTCCTCCGCCGTTTCTCCCCCCTTTCTCGAACCGGCTGCCGGGGGCGACGTAGACCTCGCAGCCGACGATGGGCTTGACGCCCGCGTTTTTCGCCGCCTCGTAGAACTTCACCGCGCCGAACATGTTCCCGTGGTCGGTGAGCGCGACGGCCGGCTGGCCGAGCCCGGCGGCGCGCTTCACCAGATCGTCGATGCGGGTGGTGCCGTCCAGGAGGCTGTATTGAGAGTGCAGATGCAGATGAACGAATTCGGCCGGCATGTCCTGCTCCCACGGGGCGGTTTTTGACGCGGGCGGGGCCGATGCGCGCCCCGCCGCCTTGAAGCCGTTTTTCAATCGCCGGCGGCGATCACCCGGCGTAGCCCAGAATCCCGCTGATGAAGCGGCCGGGCGCCATGGCGAGCCCGCCGGCGATGAGCGCGCCCAACATCGTTCCCGTCATCCACAGCGCGTGCGCGCGCACCCTGCCGCGCCTGATCGAGAGGATGGCGGCGACCATGGAAATCATCGTCCATACCGTCAGCAGGTGTATCCAGCTGAATTCGCCGTCGTTCAGCTCCCTGATCCAGAAGGAGGAGACCGTGACGAACGTCATGACGACCATCCAGCACCAGCCGATGAAGCGGTGCCTGGGCGTTCCCTTCGCCGACGCGAGGTTGACGAGTCCGAGGACGACCGCCAGGACCGCCATCACGAAATGCGCCCACACGATCAAGAGTCCGCCTCCCGCCCGCGGGCGGCGCCTCGCGCCGCCGTCCGGGATTTTTCAAAAATGATCCCCTCGTCCTCCTCGCCGTTCTCGAACATGCGCTTCAAGGTCGGAGCGAATTCATCCTTTCCGACGGAAACTCCCAGCGAGGGGATGGTCAATCTGTCGAAGCAGGGGCCCACCTTCTCCAGAAACTCCTCCACGCCAACTCCGGCGACATTGCTCAAATGATGCGGCACGAACTCCGTAATCAGCGTCTCGGCCTTCTCCAGAATCCTTCTCATCCCCGACAGCGCGAAATACTCGGAGCCCTCGATGTCCATGAAGACCAGGGAGAACGTATCCTCCAGCTCCTCGTCCAGGATTCTGACGGGAACCTCGACGACCTCCGGCTCGTCATAATAATACATTTTTCTGAAAACCAGAGGCTCCCGCTTCGATCCCCCGGAGTTCACCCTGCTCTTTACGAAGCGAACCTCGCCGCGCCGTTCTCCGGCGGCGAAATTCAGCAACCGCATGTTGTCGCAGCCGTTTATCCGCGCGTTGGCTTCAAGAAGGCCGAAAGTATCCGGGTTGGCCTCAATCGCCGTGACCCTCGCGCATTTTCTTGAAACGGGGACGGCCAAGGCGCCCACGTGAGCGCCGATGAAGAGAACGTGGGAATCCGGCTCCAGGAACGCGGCAATCCTTTCCATTTCGCGCGCTCCATATTCCCCCTTGCGCCTGAGCGCGTATCCGATGCCCGAGTCGTCTATCCCGACCAGGAGCCGCCCGTTTCTTCCCTCGGTCAGAATGGCGGCCGCGGAACGCCCGCTTATGAAGGTCGTCAATCTCGAATGCCATCGCTTGACGAGAAATCCGACGCGCCTTCGCAGCGTTCGGGGCATTTTCGCCTCACGCCGGCGGATTCGGGGGAGCCGCGCGTCCGCTCAATTCCTGTGCTCCGCCCCGTATTCCAGGACATCCTGAATCAGCCGCCCCCTGTGGCTCAGATCCTCATGGGCGTTCGTGTTCAGCGTGACCCTGATTCTCACCTTCCCCTTCGGCAGGTTTTCGAGGAAATACGCGGGGCCGTAGAGTCTGGTGAGCTTCTTTCCGTTGACGTAGAGGTGCGCGTGTCCCTCGTTGATCCTTGAGGTCTTGTTGACCTCGGCCGGCGCGAACCGGAAATTTTTCAACTCCAAGAACAGATTCACCGCCCCCCTGGCGTGCGCGTCCTTCTCCAGGCGCGCCTTCACGCTCGGCGGGTTCCGGAAATCCGCCGGAATGATTTTCACGGAATGCTTCATCATTCCGTGGGCGTGGGGGTTCTTCAGCTCATGCCCATGATGCCGCTTCATCTCGTCGCCGCGAGCGCTCGCCGCCAGGAGAAGCGACCCCGCGAGAAGAAGCGAAACCTGAAAAACCGCCGGCTTCAGTCCTCGATGCGCTTTCATTAACGCTCCCTTCAAGAGAATTTCAGAACCGGCGGCGAAAACCCGGGGCGCGAAGCAAAGCCCCACGAGCGGGATGGCGTCATGCAGATCGTTGCCTGTTGGACGCTTGATCATTCAAATCCATTGGCATTCCGGCGCCGCTCCAGCCAGTCCATGATTCGGCGGATGAACGCGGTGACCGTTCCGGTGAGGCCAAGCGAAAGGGCGATGATCTCATTGCCCATCCAGGTGGCAAGCCCGGCGACGCCGACCAGCAGAATGCCGAGCCATGTAGCGCCCGTGATTCTTCTGCGGTCATTGGCGAGCATTCCCGCTTGGCCGTCCGCCCGTATTTGCTGTTCCTTCTCGGCCAAGGCCAGAATGCGATCCGCCGCGCCCGGCTGAATCTGGTTGTATTTCTCGAAGTCCTCGGGGCGGGGCAACGGGCCTGAAAACGTCGTTTCCGTGCTGCTTGTAACCTGTAGTACCTTGACCAGTTCTACCTTTTTCTCCTCCGGCAACCCATCAATCAATTCTTGCAATTTGTCACGGGACGCCGGGGTTCCCGACTGGTCGTCTGAACGAGAGGATTCGGGAGGGGACTCGCGTCTCGGCGGCATGGTTATTTGAACGTTTCCTCTTCAAGGCCAAGATCGACCACGGCTTTCTCGAAATATCCACGAATGCGGCGCCCGTCGAGAATGTATCCCAAGAAGCCATGTTCCTGTCGCGTCAACGCCAAGTCTTCCGGCAATGTGAACACGTCGGCGAAGGCGTCTGAAAAAGTCAAATCACCGGGCGCATCAAAACCCTCGCTCCGGAAACTCGCGCGTCTCATCGACTTTTCCTTTTCTTGTCGAGTTATCGAGAATGAAATATGCTTTCGACTATTCGAGCAATCCCGTTAGCCCATGCCAAAAAGAATTGTTGTTTATTTTACCCGGCGGGTCAACGCTGTTTTTCCGGTCAATTTCCAAAGTGAGCAACTACTTCAACCATATAGATACTCTATTCCCTAAACGCCGGAGCGAATCGTTCACAACCGCCTATGTCCCCATCAAATTGGAAAGCGACAATTTTCTCGTTGCTATCTACTTCAACAGTGATCGCGCAAGCGTAACTCGCTGTTTGTTGAACCCATGTCGTTGAAGTCCCGCTGTAACTTCCAGAGGTGCTTCCATACGAACCATATGTATTTACAGATCCCCGATTATATGTAGTTATGGGGGCAGAATAGGAGAAAGAATGCCTATAGAGCCAATCATACAATTTTCTTCCCGCGACTGACCTCTCCCCGCTTGGATAGCCTATTTTTGCGATAAGGACGTCAATATGAGCCCCCCTCAGCTTGGAAAGCCCCTCTTCAATATCCTTAAATGTTGTGCATGCTGTTGCTGTTAAAAGAACAACGTTGATAATCAATAACCTATAATATATTCTCATAAATCACCTGAAAAATTTACCCGTCCAATCCTGAGTTCATCATTCGCACTGTGAACTTGTAAAGCAATGCGTCAAAAATCAAATTGACATTATTTTTTTGTTTGCCCTCACTCCCATTCAATCGTCCCCGGGGGCTTGGAGGAAACGTCATAGACCACGCGGTTCACGCCGCGCACCTCGTTGATGATTCGCGAGGAGGCTTCCGCCAGCAGATCGGGCGGGAGCCTCGCCCAGTCCGCCGTCATCCCGTCCTCGCTGGTGACCGCGCGGAGCGCCAGGGCGTTCTCATAGGTGCGCGCGTCGCCCATCACCCCCACGGTGCGCACGGGCAGCAGCACGGCGAACGCCTGCCAGACTTTGTCGTAGTAACCATGGCTTTTGAGCGTTTCGATGAAGATGGCGTCCGCCTCCCGGAGGGTCGCCGCGCGCCCGGCGGTCACCTCGCCCAGGACGCGCACGGCGAGGCCGGGGCCGGGGAACGGATGCCGCCCGAGCATCTCTCGCGGCAGGCCCAATTCCTCGCCCGCCGCCCGCGCCTCGTCCTTGAACAGCTCCCGCAGGGGCTCGACGAGCGCGAAGCGCATCCGCTCGGGCAGCCCGCCCACGTTGTGGTGGGTCTTGATGGTCGCCGAGGGGCCCTTGAAGGAGACGCTCTCGATGACGTCGGGGTAGAGCGTCCCCTGGGCGAGGAACTTCGCGTCGCCCAGCTTCGCCGCCTCGCGCTCGAACACGCGGATGAAGGTCTCGCCGATCCGTCTCCGCTTCTCCTCGGGGTCGGTGACGCCGCGCAGCGCGCCCAGGAACTCCGCGCCGGCGTCCACGCGCGCGAGCCTGAGCCGCGGGCCGAAGACGGCCTCCACCTCCTCCGCCTCGTTTTTTCGGAGCAGTCCGTTGTCCACGAAGACGCAGGTGAGCCGATCGCCCACCGCCCGCTCGACGAGGGCCGCCGCCACGGCCGAATCCACCCCGCCCGAAAGGCCGCACACCACGCGCTCCCCGCCTACCTGCTCCCTGATGCGCGCGACCGCCTCCTCGACGAAGGAGCGCATCGTCCAGCTCCCCGCGCATCCGCAGACGCCGCGCACGAAATTCCCCAAAATCTCCCCGCCCCGCGGGGTGTGCGCCACCTCCGGGTGGAACTGGATGCCGCACCGCCGCCCGTCGTCCGAGGCCATCGCCGCGACGGGGGAGCCGTCGGAACGCGCGAGCGGCCTGTAGCCGGGCGGGGGCGTCTCGATGGCGTCGCCGTGGCTCATCCAGACCGTCTCCGCGCCCGAGAACCCCCGGAAAATGCCCGCCGCCTCGTCCACCACGATCTCCGCGCGCCCGTATTCCCTCTTTCGACGCGCGCCGACGCTTCCGCCAAGAAGATACGTCATGAGCTGCATCCCGTAGCAGATGCCGAGAACGGGGAGATCGCGCCGGAAAAGAGCGGGATCGACCGTGGGCGCGCCGTCTTCATACACGCTCATCGGCCCGCCCGACAGGATGACGCCGCGAACGCTTCCGTCCGCCAGCGCCCGCCAGTCGCTCGAACACGGGTGAATCTCGCAGTAAACTCCCAGTTCGCGCACCCGCCGGGCGATGAGCTGCGTGTATTGGGAGCCGAAGTCGAGGATGAGTATCCAATCCCGCATCACGTCACCGATGGATTTTCATCATGCGTTCGCTGGCCTTCCCGTCCGCCGGGCGCGCTTCCGGGGCGCCTCTTCGCAACGCGCCTCCCGCGAGCGTCGGCGAAGCGGGAGCGTCCCGCCTGAGGCCGAAGCCGCTTCGGACTCGCCCTGATGAAGTTCAGTCGCGCTGGTAGTTGGGCGACTCGCGCGTGATGAACACGTCGTGCACGTGGCTTTCCGTGAGACCCGCCGGCGTGATGCGCACGAACCGCGCCTTTTCCCGGAGCTCCCCGAGATTCCGGCATCCCGTGTAGCCCATTCCGGCCGCCACGCCGCCCATGAGCTGGTAGACGGTGGAGGAGAGCGGCCCCTTGTAGGGAACCCGGCCCTCGACGCCCTCGGGCACGAGCTTCGAGTCGCTGAAGGCGAGCTCCTCCTCCGACGACGGGTAGCCGTTCTGCGCGTCCTGGAAATAGCGGTCCCGGCCCCTGCCGCCGCTCATCGCGCCGACCGAGCCCATGCCGCGATAAACCTTGTAGCTTCTTCCCTGATAAAGCACCCGCTCGCCGGGGCTCTCCTCCACCCCCGCGAGCAGGCTGCCCACCATCACGCCGTGCGCGCCGGCCGCCAGCGCCTTCACGATGTCGCCCGAATACTTGATGCCCCCGTCCGAGATGACTTTGACGCCGCGCGGCTCCGCCGCCGCCGCGCAGTTCGCCACCGCGCTCAGCTGGGGCACGCCCACGCCCGCCACCACCCGCGTCGTGCAGATGGAGCCCGGGCCGATGCCCACCTTGATCATGTCCGCGCCCCGCGCGATGAGGTCGCGCGCGCCCTCGGCGGTCGCCACGTTGCCGGCCAGAATCCTCACGTCCGGCCAGCCGTTCTTGACCTCCTCCACCGCCCCCAGCACCCGCTCGGCGTGAGCGTGGGCGCTGTCGATGACGAGGAGGTCCGCCCCCGCGTCCCGGAGCGCGGAGACGCGCTCGCGCATGTCCCGGGCGACGCCCACCGCCGCCGCCACGCGCAGACGGCCGAAGGCGTCCTTGGCCGATCTGGGGTAGCGCCGCACCTTCTCGATGTCCTTGAGGGTGATGAGGCCCTTGAGGTTGAAGGCGTCGTCCACGACGAGGAGCTTCTCGATGCGGTGCCGATGCAGGATTCCCTTGCTGTCCTCGAGGGTGGTTCCCTCCGGCGCGGTGACGAGCTTCTCCTTCGTCATCAGCGCCGAGACCGGCTTTTCGAGGTCGGCCTCGAAGCGCACGTCCCGGTTCGTGAGGATGCCGACGAGCCGCCCCTCCTCGGTGATGGGAACGCCCGAGATGCGGTAGGCTTCCATGACCTCGAGGGCTTCGCGTATGTTCTGGCCCGGGCGCATCGTGATGGGCCGGGTGACCATGCCGCTCTCCGAGCGCTTGACGCGGTCCACCTCGGCCGCCTGACGCTCGATCGACATGCTGCGGTGCACCACGCCCAGGCCGCCCTGCTGGGCGAGCGCGATGGCCAGGCCCGACTCCGTCACCGTGTCCATGGCCGCGCTCAGCAGGGGGATGCCGAGTTCGATCTCTCCGCACAGTTCGGCCGTGAGGTCCACGTCCTTGGGAAGCACGCCCGATCGCGCGGGGAGCAGCATCACGTCGTCGAAGGTATAGGCTTCTTCCATCCGGATGTTGAGCATCTCGACCCGCGATTCCCCCGGCTGAGAGAAAACGAAAAGCGCGCCGCCGGCCTCGCGGCGCGGAAACGGCGAAAAACAGGGAAAACGCCCGCCGCGATTGCGCCGTGAAGGAACAAGAGCGGGCGGGCGTATCGGATGCCTCCCGGCCGGCGGCCGATGGACTGGGCGAGAAGCGCGAACGGGCAAGGTTTTCGCAAACGCGCGGGCTTCCAAAACCCTCCGTCTTGCCGAGGCCGTCCCCCGTTCCTCTCGCCTTCCGATTGTGCGGCGCGCGCACGCCGGCGTCAAGCAGCCTGCGCTCGCGGGCCGCGAAACCGGCTCACGTCCGCAAAAAGCGGCTCCTCACGGGACCCGCGCCCATCACCAGCAGGATGGGCCGCCCGTGCGGGCACGTCCACCTGCCGGGCGTCCGCTCCAGCTCCTCGACCAGGGCCGCCGCCTCCTCGCCGCGCATCGCCCGCGCCGCCTTCACCGCCCCCCGGCAGCTCATCCGCGCGATGACGCCGTCGATCAGGTCGGGGAAGCTGACGGGCCGCTCCAGATCCGCCAGCCCCTCGATCACCTGGCGCGCCGCCCCGGCGGGGTCCTTGTCCGCCAGAAGCGCGGGCACGGCCAGAATCCGGTATTCGCCCGGCCCCGCGCTCTCGAACTCGAAGCCCGAGCGCCGCAGATCCTCCCGATGCGCCTCGAGGCTCAGCGCCTCTTCGGGCCGCAGCCGGACGTCCTGCGGCGCGAGGCAGGTCTGGCTCTCCACGCGCCCCTCCCGGAACTGATCGCGGAACCGGTTGTAGAGCACCCGCTCGTGCGCGGCGTGCTGATCCATGAACACCAGCCCCTGCGGGGCGTCGAACAGCAGGAAGCATCCCTCCCACTGACCAAGATAGCGGCACTCCGAGAGAACGACGGGATCGGCCGGATGGGGCGGCTCCAGCATGCGCTCGATGGACGCGCGGGGGGCGATCCCGGGCGGGGCCGCCTTCGGGGAAGGCGCGGGCTGCGCGGAACCGGGCGTCTCCCCCGCGAACGACCCTCCGAAGTATCCCCCGCCGCCCAGCAGGGCGGGCGACGGCGGCCCGGCGAAGGCAGTCGCCCGCGGCGTCGCGGCGCCTCCGCCCGCGGCCGCTTCCGGGCGGGCGAAGACCCGCCGCCTTCTTTCGGGCGGCGCGCCCAGAACGGCGGCGACGCTGTCTCGCACCAGATCATAGACCTCCGAGGCGAAGCGGAAGCGCACCTCCTGCTTGGCGGGATGGACGTTCACGTCCACGTCCTCGGGCGGCATTTCCAGAAAGAGGATGAACGCCGGGTGCCGCTTCACCGGCATGAAGCCGCGATAGGCCGCGTACGCCGCGTGGACGAAGAGGCGATCCCGGATGGGGCGTCCGTTCACGAAGAGATACTGCGCGTCTCGGGTGGAACGGTTCAGGCCGGGCGCGCCCGCCCAGCCGCCGAAGGTCATGCTCCCGGACGAGGCGGGGGGAATCTCCATCAGATGAGAGGCCGCCGCTTTCCCCACGAGCTCCGCCGCGCGCGCCATGGCCGCGCCCGAGCCGCCGAGCTCCAGCAGCGTCCTCCGCCCGTGGCGCAGGGTGAAGGCGACGTTCGGGTTCGCCATGGCCGCCTGGTTCGCCGTCTCCACGCAGCGGGCGAGCTCGGTTTCCCTTCTCTTGAGGAATTTGCGCCGCGCCGGCAGGTTGTAGAAAAGCGCGCGCGCCTCGACCCTCGTGCCAAGCGGCGCGCCCATCTCGGTGACGCGCTGTATCTTGCCGCCGTCGATTCGCACCTCCGTCCCCAAGGCGTCGTCCGGCCTTCTGGTGGTGATGGTCATCTTCGAGACCGCGGCGATGCTCGGCAGCGCCTCGCCCCGAAAGCCCAGGGTGGCGACGCGGCCCAAATCCGCGTCCGTCGCTATCTTGCTCGTCGCGTGGCGCTCGAGGCACAGAAGCGCGTCGTCCCCGCTCATGCCGCACCCGTCGTCCGCGACCTGGACGCGCGAGGCGCCGCCCGATTCCAGGTCGATTTCCACCCTTGACGCCCCCGCGTCAATGCTGTTCTCCACCAACTCCTTGAGAACGGAGGCAGGACGCTGCACCACCTCGCCGGCGGCGATCTGGTTCGCCAGCGCCTCGGGTAATATGCGGATGCGCGACGCTTCGCTCACGGGAAAATTCCTCATGTCCTGAAAAAACCCAATTTCGCCCATACCGGGAGCGTTGTCAAGCGCAAACCACAACATTTGGTGCTTCCTTGCGTCAAAATATCCCATATCGTGGGATATTGCGATGACCGGGCGTTCTTGGCTTTCGGAGGAGTTCAGCGTATACTGGCGCGGACAGCCGATTCCCGAAACGCGAGAGGCCCGCCGTGAGCGAGAAGAAAAGCGGCTTCGAGCGCGCGGTGGAGGTGATGGCCCGCCTCAGAGCGCCCGACGGCTGCCCCTGGGACAGGGAGCAGGATCACCACACCCTGAAGCCCTACCTCATCGAGGAAGCCTACGAGGTGATGGAGGCGATCGAGGCGGGCGACGCCGGGATGCTCAAGGAGGAATTGGGCGATCTTCTGCTCCAGGTGCTCTTCCACTGCCAGCTGACGAAGGAAAAGGGGCTTTTCGACGCCGAGGAGGCCGCCCGCGCCCTCGCGCAGAAGATGATCGACCGCCATCCCCACGTCTTCCAGGGCGGCCGGGCAGGGGCCAGCGGCGAAGTGCTCCGCAAGTGGGAGATCAGCAAAAGAGAGGCGCGCGCGAGCCGGGAGAAAGGCCCCGCCTCGATCCTCGACGGCGTCCCCGCCGCCATGCCCGCCCTTCAGCGCGCCCAGCGGCTCCAGGGGAAAGCCTCGCGCGTGGGCTTCGACTGGCCGGACGCGGGCGGCGCGGCGCGGAAGGTGTCCGAGGAATGGACGGAACTCGAAGAGGCGATGCGCGGGGGAGACCCGAAGGCGGTGGAGGCGGAAATGGGCGATTTTCTCTTCGCGGCGGTGAACCTGGCCCGAAAGCTCGGCGTGAACGCCGAAGGGGCGGCGCGCGCCAGCGCCGGACGCTTCATCGCGCGCTTTCGCCATATGGAAGAGGCGCTCCGCGCCAAGGGACTCTCGCCCGAGGACGCCCCGTCCGACGCGCTCGAGGCGCTTTGGCGAGAAGCGAAAGACGCCGGCGCGGACGATGGACGCTCCTGATTCCCGCCCGCCGCCCTCCCGTCCGACCCGCAGCGGCCGGGAGCGTCCCATGACGCGCAAGCCGGGAGCGCGCCGGCCCGGAGGAGCCCCATCGAGAGGCGCGCCTCCTCCACAGACGGGCCTGTTCCCGGGCGAGGGCTTCGAGCTGACCGGCGCGGTCGAGCGGATTCGCTTTCGCGCGGAGGACACCGGCTACGCCGTCCTGCTCGTTCAGCCGGACAACCCGGACTACCCCCGCGTGGCCGTCGTGGGCCATCTCTCGGCCATCCGGGAGGGGGAGCGCGTCCGGTTCGAGGGCTCCTGGAAGGATCACCCCCGCTTCGGCCGCCAGTTCCACGCCGAGCGCGCCTGCCCGCTGCCGCCCACGACGGTTGAGGGCATCGAAAAATACCTCGCCTCGGGCATCGTGAAGAACATCGGCCCCGCCCTCGCCAGACGCATCGTGGCGCGCTTCGGCGAGAAGGCGCTCGACGTGCTCGACAGCCGCCCCGAACGGCTCACGGAGGTCGCCGGCCTGGGCGAGAAGAAGCTGGCCGCCATCATCGAGAGCTGGAAGAGCCAGAGCGAAGTCAAGGAAATCATGCTCTTCCTCCAGCAATACGACATTCCGCTTCACCTCTCCGAGAAAATCCTGAGAACCTACGGCGAGGCTTCGGCCCGGGTTCTGCGCGAGGACCCCTATCGCCTGGCGGCGGACATTCACGGCGTGGGCTTCAGGAGCGCGGACCGAATCGCGCAGAAGCTGGGGATTCCCGCGGACTCGCCCAAGCGCCTGGCGGCGGGGGCCGTCTACGCGCTCAACCAGCTCGCCGAGCGCGAGGGGCACTGCTTCTCGCCCTACGAGGATCTGGTCGAGACCGCCGCCGACGTGCTCGAGACGGCGCCGGAGGCGCTCGCCCCCGTCCTGGACGGGCTGAGGAAGGACGGCGCCCTGGTGATCGAATCGGCGAGCCGGGTCGAGAACCTCGCCTCGACCGCGCACAAGCGCGTCTACGCGCGCGCCCTCTACGCCGCCGAATGCGAGGCCGCCCGCCGTCTCGCCGCGATCGCCCGGACCCCGCGCGACGAGGCGCGCCTTGAGGCCGCGCTGCGGGGCCGGGGCGCGCCCGGAGGATCCGTCCGGGATCGCCTGAGCCATCTCGCCAGGCGCGCCCTGACGGGCGGGAAGGCCACGAAGGATCAGGGCGCGGCCATCGAGGGCGCGCTCACGCGGAAGGCGCTCGTCGTGACGGGCGGCCCCGGCACCGGCAAGACGACCATCGTGAGCGCCGTCACCAGCCTCTACGGGAAGCTCGGCCTCGAGGTGATTCTGGGCGCGCCCACGGGCCGGGCGGCCAAGCGCCTCTCGGAGGTCACCGGCCACGAGGCGGCCACCATCCACAGGCTGCTGGAGTTCAGCTGGCACTCGGGCGGCTTCACGCGCGACGCGGAAAACCCGCTCACCGGCGACATCGTGATCATCGACGAGACTTCGATGCTCGACGTGCACCTGACGGCCCACCTCCTGCGCGCGGTGCCGGACGCGGCGACCCTCATCATGGTGGGCGACGTGGATCAGCTCCCCTCCGTGGGGCCGGGGAACGTCCTGAGGGACATCATCGAATCGCAGGCGCTGCCCGTGGTGAGGCTCACCGAGGTGTTCCGCCAGGCGCGGGAGAGCCTGATCGTCGAAAACGCCCACCGCGTGAACCGGGGCGAGATGCCGAGGAGCGGAAAGGGGGAAAAAGAGGACGCGCCGCTCGACTACTACTTCATCGAGGAGGCCGAGGCGGAGCGGTGCGCCGACCTCGTCATCGAGCTTTGCCGCGAGCGCATCCCCGATCGGTTCGGGATCGACCCCATCGCCGATCTTCAGGTCATCTCCCCCATGCAACGGGGCGCGCTCGGCGTCCAGAGCCTGAACGCGCGCCTGCAGGAGGCGCTCAACCCGGCCGGAAGCGCGCCCGCCCTCCGGATCGGGGGGAGAACGCTCCGCGCGGGAGACAAGCTCATCCAGGTGCGGAACAACTACGAGAAGGAGGTGTTCAACGGCGACATCGGCGTCGTCCGCAGCGTGGCGCCCGAGGCCGGGAGCGTTCGCGTGGCCTTCGATTCGGGCGTCGTCGAATACGCGCGGAGCGGGCTGGACGAGGTGACGCACGCCTACGCCATCACCGTCCACAAGAGCCAGGGGAGCGAATACCCCGCCGTCGTCATCCCGCTGCACACCCAGCACTTCCCGATGCTGCAAAGAAACCTCGTCTATACCGCGCTCACGCGGGCGAAGCGTCTCGCCGTGCTCGTCGGAGCGAAAAAGGCGCTGGGCATGGCGGTGGGAAACGCGCGCGTGAGGCGGCGGTGGAGCGGCCTGCCCGAAAGAATCCGCCGGGAGGCGAGCCTCGCGCCGCTCCCGGCGACCGAATCCGCGCCGCGCCCCGAGGCCGGGAGCGAGGACGGGGAGGAGGCGTCATCCACCGGCGACGCGCCGCCCGACGCCCTCTACGAGGCGGAAGCCGGGGAGGAGGCCGCCGGAGTCGAGGACGACGCCCCGCCCGCGGGCGAACTCACCTACCACCCGGTGGAGGAGTAGGGAGGCCGGTTTCAGGAAATGCTGTCGCGTTTAAGAAGAGTTTTTACTATTCCCGCCACCGCGCCTGAGGTGCCCTATACGCCCCCGAGCCACGGCTCGCCGATAATGCCACAATAAACTCCGGCGGCGACAAGACACCATGAGACGAGAACGCTTCCGAATACCCGGCCCCCGTCATTGAAGAGAATACGCCCATGATCCCGCTTGCGGATTTGCTGTTCGTTTTCCGCCAACTTCATGATTCGGTCGGCCAACCCCGGCGTAATGTTTTCATATTCACGCATCATTGCCGGCAAAGGCCCCGAATAGTCCAGTTGAGCTATTGCTTCAATGACGTCTGGAGGAGTGTCCTGTGGAAGTTTCGAGAGGATTTTTCCAATCTCTTTTTCAGGCGCGCCTACATCTTCTTCTTGATTTCGCTCAGACTGGCTATCCGATTCTTCTCCTCCCAATTCACTCACTTATCTTTTCCTTCGCTACCCTGAAGTAACTCCTTATCGCCGCCCTGTCCTGCCGGAAACCGGCGCGGCCGACGTTTATCTTCCGGAACCGGATGAACTCGGGAGGCGCATACATATCGAGAATCCCGGAGAATAAATCCGCAACATGAATGTCCGCGACTTCCCTCACGACGCTTTTCTTGCCCGGACCGTTGTCCCGCTTCCGCGTTCTCATCGCTTTCATCTCCAACGCCTTTCGGGTTGCGCGCATTCAGTCATCACGCATCTATCCTATCACGGCCGCGCTTTCGAGGCTACGGCCTCAAAACCACCTTGAGGGACTCCCCCGCTTCGGCGACGAGGCGGAAGCCCTCCTGGGCGTCCGCGAGCGGAAGCCGGTGGGTGATCATCTCCTCCGGCCTGACGCGCTTCGCGCGAAGGAGCGCCATGGCCTCCCGCAAATCGGGCGGCGCCGCGCCGTAGGTGGTCGCGATGGCGATCTGATCGCGCCAGATGCCGTTGACGTCCAGCGGCGGACGATGCCCCGGCGGCGCGGGAGCGAAAAGCAGCAGGACGCCGCAGGGAGCGACGCACGCAAGCGCCGTCTCGAGCGCGGCCGGCGCGCCCGCGCACAGGATGACGCGATCCGCCAGACGCCCCCCGTTCGCCTCCCGCAGCGCCTCGGCCGTTCGCCCGGGCGGCTCCCCGCAGGGAGGAAGGGCGCGCGCGCCGAACCTTCCGGCGGCCTCCAGGCGGTAGGGGTGAACGTCCGCCGCGAACACGGGGCCCGCGCCCAGAGCGGCGGCCGCCTGAACGTAGAGCAGCCCCGACGCGCCGCTCCCCACCACGAGGACGGAGAGGCCCGGCGTCATCCGCAAGGTTCGCCAGCCGCGCAGGACGCAGCCGAGCGGCTCGATGAACGCGCCCGCCTCATCGGAAATTTCATCGGGCAGGCGAAACGTCCCGCGCTCCGCGTTGACGGCGGGCGCCCGGATGAACTCGGCGAAGCCGCCGGGGTCGAAATTCGTTCGCTTGAGGGTCCCGCAGGCGGTGTGGTGTCCGCGCAGGCACAGCGCGCAGGCGTTGCAGGGAACGTGATGGGTGATGAAGACGCGATCCCCGCGCCGGAAATCCGCGGTTCCCGCGCCCGTCTCGGCGACCACCCCCACCACCTCGTGGCCCAGGACGCGCGGGGCGCTTTTGAGCCGATACCACTCCATCACGTCGCTGCCGCAGACGCCGCTCAGGCGCGTCTCGATCAGCAGCTCGCCCGCGCCCGCGCGGGGCGTCGGCATCTCCTCGACGCGCACGTCGTCGTTTCGGTAATAGACCGCCGCCCGCATGGTTTTCGGAACAGTCGCCATTCCCGCCTTCCTCGCCGCTCCCTAGCCGGCGGGAGACTCCGCGCTCAGGTCCTCGAACATCTCATGGGCCGCGTCGGGGGTCATGTCCTCGTGGACGACGCCGCGCACCGCCCGCATCATGGCGACGGGACGCGCGCTCTGAAAGATGTTCCGGCCCATGTCCACGCCGATCGCCCCGGCGTCGATGGCGCGGCGGCAAAGGGCGAGCGCCTCCCGCTCCGGAATCTTCTTTCCGCCGGCGATGACGATGGGGACGAAGCACCCGCGCGCCACCTCCTCGAAGCCCTCGCAGAAGTAGGTCTTCACGAGGTCCGCCCCGTGCTCCGCCGCGATGCGCGAGGCCAGCCCCAGATAGCGCGCGTCGCGCGTCATCTCCCGTCCCACCGCCGTGACGCCCAGAACGATCAGGCCGCGCCCGCGCCCCGCCTCGCTCACGCGCGCCAGGTTCAGGATGGATTCCTTCTGATAGCGCGCGCCCACGTAGATCGAGACGGAGACGCCCGCCGCGCCGAGGCGCCCGGCCTCCGCCGCCGAGACGCTCAGCCCCTCGTTCGAGAGCTCGCGGTTCGCGAGCTCCTCGGCGATCCGCTCCCGCAGGGATTCGAGCGCCGCCGCGTCCCCGACGCCCGCCCCCCGAATCGCCAGCTCGCGCTCGAGCTCCACCGGATCGGAATAGACGACGGCGTTTCCGCCCGAGGCCCGGAGGATCACGGGCGCCGCGCTTTCGGGCGGAAAGCAGCGCAGAAAAACGCCCCGGGTGGGGCTCACGGCGTCGCAGTGCGGCAGCAGGGGCTCCAGAATTTTCCGGGGCTCCTCCAGCCCCGAGGTCGGCCCCTGAAAGTAGCCGTGATCCACGGCCAGCATCACGACGCGCTTCGTCCGCTCGTTCAGAATCGCCTCAAGCCCGGCCATCGCTCCCCTCTTCTCCGGCCCTCACCCGCCGGCGGCCCGGCTCCCCGCGCGAAGACGGCCCCGTCCGGCGCGGCGCGCTATGAAAAATCCTCCGCGTCCTCCGGCGGGAGGGGCGGATCGCCCTTGTAGAAGGCGCGCCCCATGGTGCGGTTCCAGCTCGTGAACTCCTCATCCCCGTCGCCCGCCGCCACCGCGCGCCTGAGCAGGTTGAACTTGGCGTCCACGTCGTCGGCGTAGTGGAGCAGGAGCGCTTCCGCCGACATGGGAATCTTCGCCGCGCCCCACTCGAGCTGCCCCTGATGCGAGAGGATGAGGTGCTCGAGGTGCGTCAGAAAATCCTCGGGCAGCGCCCGCCCTTCGGGGAAAACGCCCTCGCGCCGCGCCCACTCGAGGGCGATGTCGCGCCCCATCGCGACGTGGCCGACGAGCCGCCCCCTGGCGGTGTAACGCGCGGCGCCCTCGGTGGAGAGCTCCTCCAGCTTTCCGATGTCGTGCAGCAGTGCGCCCGCGACGAGCAGGTCCTTCGACGCCTCGTATTTGTCCGCGAAGTAAAGGCACGTCTTCGTCACCGAGAGGGTGTGCTCGAGCAGGCCGCCGAGGTAGGGGTGGTGAATGTGCTGGGAGGCGGGCCACTCGCGGAATTTCTCCTCGTAGGCGTCGAGTATCGCGGTGAGATACGCGGCCACGAGCGGGTGGCGGGCGGAGGCGACGCGCCGCATCTCCTCCCACATCACGTCGATGTCGTAGGGGGTGCGCGGCACGCAGTCCTCGCGCCGGAACCCGCTCTCGCCGTCGGCGTCGCTCACCCGGCGGATGCGCTCCACCCGGAGCTGGCGGCGCCCCTGGTAATTCTCGACCACCGCCCGCGCCTTGATGAAGTCGCCCGCCTCGACGGGCCCCTCCATCTGCGTGGCCGGCTCCCACACCTTGGCGGAAATGTCGCCCGTCGCGTCCTCGAGCAGCAGGTCGAGATACTCCCTGCCCGACCGGCTCAGCTTCGTCTCGCGCTCCCTGACTCTGAAAAAGGAATCGAAGCGCTCGCCCTCTTTCAACGCCGCTATCGTCGGCACGAACCCGCTCCTCCCGAACGCCCGCTTCCATGACCGGAAGCGGCATTGTAGGGGCAAGACGGCGCGCGCCGCAACGAAAGCGCGGGCTTCCGTCCCGAAGGAAATTCACGAACGCGCCGAGGCGATGGCGAAGATGATCCCCGGAGTTCTTGAAATCAAAAAAATAGTCAATCACCTTTCCTTGACAATCCCGTTTCATATCCGCATAGTGTTTCTCGCCAGATAAACCTACGGGTCGACCTGTAGTCGGGTCGCCCGCGAAATACAAGACCGCATCCTTGCGGGAATACGCGGGAACCCACCAAGTACCCGTAGGTTGTCTGGCAACCGGCCCGATATTGGGCTGATTGAGACGGCTCCGTGCGGAGGATGCCTCGGTGGATTTGGATTCCGCTATTTACTGGTTGGCTGAAAAGGATTGTCAAATCTTGGCGAAGGTGGGGCTGAACAAACTTGCGACTGATATGGGGTGCTTTGGTTCCTATTCGCGTTGGGAAGCGGATCTGGATTTGAAATACTGGTTGGGTCTTTTTACGGGCTTTGGTGTTTTGAGTGTCGCGTTAGGCGTCATACGTGGAATTTTCTTTTCGAGTTCGGAGGAAGATCGTGATAAAGCCGAATGAGCCGATAAAAAAAGTTTCAGAAGCTTGGCTCAAAGAAAACAACGCCTATACGACGATCCCGGTTGAATTAAACCTCCGTCGTTCGGATAGCCGCCCTGACGTTCTAATACTCGAAATTCTGAATCAAGGAGAATCCGGCCATCGGCATTTTCGGTTTAGTCGCCGACTGTTTCTTGAATGGATGAAGAACAAGGTTCAACAGCTTGAATCGGATTAGTCATTTCACACTCCTTTATGGTGAATGGATAGATGAGAGCGACACCTCTATTTATGCGGAAAATTGTAAAAATTTCAGTTTCAGCAATGGTTCTTTCCTTGTGTTTCGCAACCTCCCCGGCAATGGCGGAGGTTTCATGCGACAACTGGAACACGGGGGAGTTTTTCAAGCGGGCGAGCGCGGCGGACGTATCCCGATGTCTCGAAGCGGGGGCGAGCGTCAACGCGGGAGAAAGTGAGGGATTCAGATGGACTCCCCTTCATCTGGCGGCGCATGGGGCCTCTCCCGACGTCGTGAACGTCCTTCTGAAAGCGGGGGCGTATGTCCACGCCCGGGACAGGAAGGGGTGGACGCCCCTGCACCTGGCGGCGGCGAACAACACGGCGGATGTCGTAAGCGCCCTGCTGAAAGGAGGGGCGTTTGTTCATTTGTGGGATGAGGATGGAGAGAGGGCCCTGCACTGGGCGGCGAGGCATAGCGCATTCCCCGCGGTCGTGGATGCCCTGATGAAAGCGGGAGCGGATGTCAATGAGCGGGACGATAACGGAAATACGCCCCTGAGCCTGGCGGAAAGGCATAGCAAATACCCGGCGGTCGTGTCGGCGTTGCGGAAAGCGAAAGCCGAAAGGGAGGCGCAGGAAGCCGCCGAGAGGGAAGCAAGGGAAGCTGCGAGAAAAGCGGAGGCCGCGAGAAAAGCGAAAGAAGCGAGAGAAGCGAAGGAAGCGGAGGCCAGGAGAAAAGCGGAGGAAGCAGACGAAGCGGCAAGAAGGGCGAGATGGGCGCGGGAAGCACGGGAAACGCGGGAAAGATGGGCGCGGGAAGAACGGGAAATGGCCGAGAGGGAAGCGAGAGAAGCTGCAAGGAGATCGCAAAACGATTCCTTTCAGCAGGTTATGAATTATCTCTTGACGGGCGACCCGTTCAATTCTCGATGGAATCTAGGACTAGGGCTAAGAGAGACGGGAACGGTTAAAATCTTTTCCCGGAAAAACTGCGTGGCGGGGTGGAAGAGCGGTCAATCGTATTTGAAAATCTATTGGAACAACATTGATCGAAGGTCAATCAGATTCCCAACAAAATTCATCAAGGTAATAACATACTTAACTCACGTCGTCCCTTCGGATAGCAAACTCCCTATCCGTGAGCTCCCATCCGCCGCGGGCGTTTGATTGCGTGCATCTTTGAACGCGGTTTGCGTCCGCCAGCTTCACCAGCAAGCCGGTGACGATGGCGTCATTCATAGTGTTCTCCGATCCGCGTTCCCGATAGATGCCGGCTCGCTTGCTGATTTCCGCCGCTCCCAGGCAGTCGCCCTGATGCTTCGCTTCCAGCAAGACGTCCAGCACGGCTTCTTCCAGGTGGAACTCTCCCATGCGAGCGAATTGCTTGGGCCGGATACCACTCATTGTTGCGCCTCCCCCAGTCTCCTTTCCGCTATGCTGATGTAATCGGCTTCAATCTCGATCCCGATGCAGGAGCGCCCCGTTCGCATGGCGGCGATTGCCGTTGCGCCGCTTCCGATGAACGGATCAAGCACGACCTGCCCCGGTTTTGAAAACAGATTGATCAGGTGTTCGCAAAGAAGGATAGGCTTGGGCGTGAGGTGTCCGTTTCTATCATGCGGCTTTTCAACCGTCATCACCGTCGCGGGAGCAGTTCCATCGAGGCTGACGGATGCGTCCATCAGTCCTGTTTCGTGCGCAAGCCAATTATTCACGAACGTCCCTTCGCGTGGTTTCTGGGCGAGAATGACGGCCTCGAATTGCGGGCGCATCTGCGGCGTTTTCCTCCCGGCCAACTCCCGCTTCACCGTCCGCTTGCGGTCGGTCGGGATTTTCATCTTGTCCACGAAGTGATCCATCGAGAACGCCTTGAACTGCGCCCGCCGCGTGAAGCGCCACGCCAGCAGATCGCGTATCTCGAACCCCGCATCTTCCAGTCCCGACGCCATGCGGTGCGCCAGCCTGGGTTGTGAGAAAACGGCGGCGAAGGCTCCGGGCTTCATGGCGTCCAGCATGAGGCCGCCGCATTCACCCATAAACGTTTGAAGACGCCGCCCCTGTTCCGGATCGAACTTCATCCCGATGGGCAAACCGCCGACCGCGCCTGTCCCCCTTGTCGCGTCCGCCTTGCCCTTGCGCCACTTCTCATCAAGTCCGTCAAGGAAGTATGGTGGATCGGTGACGACCAGGTGAACTGTTGCCGGCTCAATCTCCCGCATCTTTTCAAGGCAGTCGCCGTGGACGATGTTGACGAACGTTTCACGCGGCGCGGCGGGCTTCGCCACGTAATTCAACACCTCCTCGAAGGATAGCCCGCTCACGCCTTGAGCTCCGCGTAGGTGAGGCGGTGGCCGTGGGCGCCCGCGAGAAAGCGGTTGACGCGCTCATGGTCAGCGATCTCCCGCGTGTTCGCCCGCGCCATGAACTCATTGAGGTATCGCTGTAAATGCTTGTCGCTGATCTTGTGGTAGATGCCCACGATGCCGCGCTTGAACAGAGACCATGCGTTTTCGATGGTGTTTGTATGGAGCGAGCCGCGCACGTATTCGTCTTTCGAGTGATTCACGCTGTCGTGCGCGTAGGTTTCCGCCACGACCCGATAGCCCCTGAACTCGTCCGTGATGATATGCGAACCGGGGATCACGTTCTTGCTCACCACCACGCGGATCGTATCGCCCTTCAGGTTGTCCACCTTGAAGGCGCGGAGATTGCCGCCCCGTTCCTTCATGCCGATAACCGCGCTTTTCGTCTTGCCGCTTCGCCCATGACTCCCGGGCGTGCGCTTGTTGTTGTGCTTGTTCTTTTCCTTGCCGCCGATATAGGTATCGTCTATCTCCACCACGCCGAACAGACCGCCGCCGTTGTCCATTTCCGTCATCACTTCGCGGATGCGGTGATTGAGAAACCACGCCGTCTTTTGCGTGACGCCTATATCGCGGGCGAGTTGATGAGAACTGATGCCCTTCTTGTGGCTCGTGATGAGCCAGATCGCCATGAACCACTTTTTCAGACTGATGCGGCTCTCCTCGAATATCGTCCCGATGCGGACGCTGAATTGCCGCTTGCAGTCGCCGCACCACCAGAGGTTGCGCGTCCTGATAGGGTTGATATGCTCGAAGCATCCGCACTTCGGGCAAATAATCCCGTCCGGCCAGCGCAAGGACGCCAGATGCTCTATGCACTTTTCCTCAGAGTCGAAAGTTTCTACCATTTCCAGCAGATTGTTGAATTGCATCATAGCCTCCCGTGTTTGTTTATACACGTAATATAGGCTATAAATCAACGTGTGTCAAGTATATTATTGCCTTCATCAATAACGCTTGGCAGAGATTCATATCGTTTTCCGGGCATCCCTACGCCATGGACTACCAAGCAAATAATCTTGGGGGACTAGTTATGATGGAACTCGGGGTTCCCCACGGCTTGAGCAAAAGGGCTGTATGGCCTATCGGCTCGCTCGAACACCGCGACGACGGGCGTTTGAGAAAGGCGATTCGTCTGCTGTATTCAAAGCACTGCGCCGGATCGAAAAGAAAGTCTGCGTTCTAGGGGTTCGCCATGGAAAGATCATGGAAACCTGGAGTGCTGATAGCGTCCTTCATCCTGTTCGCCAATCCGGTTTCCGTTTTCTCGGAAGTTCATCTTCTCCCGGTAATTGAAGTGAGAGAGGCGTCGATTCAAAGATGCCGTCCTTCACGCAAATACACCCACGCCAATCAGTATAGGGGATACGCGCCAGAGAGACTTCCCGTCGTCTGCGAGAACGGGAGAGGATATCGCGTCTTCTATCTCTATGACGGCGAGGAGTATGTTGTTGAGCTTGAAGGGCACCCGGGAGATTACATTCGGGTCGAAGTCTCGGGGGATTCTCATGTTGTCTATGAGAGGTGAGAGGTTTCAGCAGAAAGGAGTTGCGCGAACGCGGCGCGCGTGAATCTACATCCGAATCGGTGAGACCATCCGTTGAAAGAGGGGATGAAAAATGAAGTATGAGAGAGCCAGGCTCATCCAAAAATTGAAAGAACACTTCGGGGTCAAACAAAACAATCATCTCGCCGAGGCCTTAGGCGGATCGAAACACAAAAGCTGGGAAGCGAAAATAGCCGTGTGGCCAAAAGACCCAAAGGAGTTGAGTGTCACCGAGATATTGAATTTGGTCAAAGACGCAGTGGCCGCGGAGGCCAAGCGGCAAGAGGAAAAAGCCAAGGAGGAGCGGGAAAAAATCTCCAAAACCTTCATCGAGCCGATCGTCGAGTATTTCCCCATAGAAAAAGTGGAGTCCAGGCAAGGAAAAAACTACGAAATTTCACCTCCCGACAAGCAGAAAAAAGACTGGGAGCGGGTGCGCGGAGACCTGGAAAAGGAGCGGGGGGGCGTCTATATCTTCTACAACTCCAGCGGCCGCGCCATTTACGTGGGGAAAACAGGCGGAACGACCATTACGCTTTGGGCGCGAATGAAACTCTCCTTCAACCATGACCAACAAAAAAGCCGCCAACTCTACCGTATTGCCGACCACGGAGCCAACGCCAAATCACAGGGCAAGACACTGAAGCCGAGGCCCGTTCAACTGCACGAACTGGCGAAATACTTCAGCGCCTACAAGGTCCATCCGGAAATGCTTCATAATGTTGAAGCCCTGCTCGTTCGAGCCTTCGCGGACAACCTGATGAACAAGAAGATGGAAACCTTCAAGAATTAGCCCCGCCCCCATCGCGCCTGAGTGAAACGGGACGCATATATGCGTGGGACGCGCCCCTCGGCGCGTCCCCTACGCCCGGTTATCGCCGCCCTGTTTCCGTAGGGGGCGCATACATGCGCCCCGCCCGTAGGGACAACCCCCTGTGGTTGTCCGTTGTCAGCGATGCCGTTTGATCCGCAGGGGCGGTTCCGTATCGGGCCTGCCCACGGTTCGGGAACGGTCCACCGGGTTTTACGAAACAAAACGGGTCGCATATATGCGCCCCCTACGGGAGACCTTTTTGTCGTCATTCCGGCGAAAGCCGGAATCCAGAGCCGGCGGGCGTTCCATTCATCAGATTTTCAAAAGGACAACCACAGGGGGTTGTCCCTACGGCCGGAAATGCGAACAGATCGGGATGCGCCGCCATACCGAAACGGGCGGTTCCCGAACCGTCGGACGGGCCCGGGAAGAAACCGCCCCTGCGAAGGCGGAATCACCCGGCCCGTAGGGGGCGCATACATGCGCCCCGCCCGTAGGAACCGACAAAACCCGCGCATTTGCCCGCATTTGCCGTTGCCGCGAAAAGAAGCGAAAAAGGTAACATTCGAGCTGAAGCGCGCCCGATTGACGATCAAAAGGGCGTCTTTTTCATGCTTTTTTCGTCGGTTTGAAAATGTGTCAATTCGAGTGAATTCAAAACGAATTCAAGGCGTTTTCAAGCGAATTCACGCGCTTTCGAGAACGCATAACCGCTTGATTCAAAACGAAAAACGCCGAAACGCGGGGAATTTTATCTGAATAAGACCCGATCGGACGGCCCGCCTCTCCATCCCGATCGGCCCCCTCATCCCGCCGCTCCGATCGCGGTCATCCTCTCCTCCGATCGTCCCCCCCCCGCCGGAGTGATTTCCGCCTCAGCCCCGAACCCCGGATTCCGGCCCTCGCCTCCCCTCCCCGATCGACCCCCTCGTCCGCCGGCGGCTCCCGTCCGCCGGGTTCCGCCGGCGCCCGGTCCGGCCATTTCGCCGCGCGCCCCCCTCGCCTCGCTGTGGTAGGATGCGCCCGCCGCCGGAGGGAAGGACGCCGTGAAGGTTTCGAGACGCCATCTGCTGGGGACGGCCGCGCGGCTCGCGCCGCTCGCCCTCCTGATCGCTCCCGCCCTCGCCGGGGGGGACGCGCCCCTCGAAAAGCGCCTCAACGCGCGCGTCACCAAGGTCTATGACGGGGCGACCTTTCAACTGGGCGGCGGCCTGCGCTCCTCCCTCATCGGCGTGGCCGCCCCCCGCCCCGGCGCGCCCGGCGCGGCGCAGGCCCGCGCGTTTCTGAAGCGCCTGATAGAGAACCGGGAGGTGGCCCTCGAAATCGACAAGAAGCCGGTCGACGACCACGGCCAGACGCAATACTACGTCTTCCTCAAGGACGGCGCGCACGTGAACGTGCTCATGGTGTTCCGGGGGATGGGCCGCGCCCTCGTCAAGCACCCCAACGTGCGCTACCGCAAGGAGCTGATCGAGGCGGAGAACGTCGCCAGGACCTACCGGCGCGGCGTCTGGGGAGACGAGTTCGACCCGCGCGACCCGATAGATCGGGACGGGCCCTGGCGGCCCTTCCGCCGCTATTGAGGCGCTTCGGACGGGCGAACCCCGGCGCGGGAATCTCGCAGGGGCGGTTCGGGAACCGCCCGCGTTCGCGCTCCCTATTCCTCGCCGGCGCTGACCTCCCCCCCGGACGCGCCGGCGCCCTTGAAATCGTCCACGAACGGGCGCAGCAAATCGAGCGGCAGGGGAAAGACGATGGTGGAGTTGTTCTCGGTGGCGACCTCCGAGAGGGTTTGCAGAAACCGGAGCTGAAGCGCGCCTGGGGCGGTGGCGATGGTGGCGGCGGCCTCAGACAGGCGCGCGCTCGCCTGGAATTCGCCCTCCGCGTGAATGACCTTTGCGCGGCGCTCGCGCTCGGCCTCGGCCTGGCGGGCGATGGCGCGCTGCATTTCGCCGGGAAGGTCCACGTGCTTGAGCTCCACGTTGGTGACCTTGATGCCCCAGGGGTCGGTGGCGTGATCGAGAAGCTCCTGAAGCTGGGAGTTGATCTTCTCGCGCTCGGAGAGCAGGTCGTCCAGGTCCATCTGGCCCAGCACGCTCCTGAGCGTGGTCTGGCTCAGCTGGCCGGTGGCGTAGAGGAAGTCCTCCACCTCGATGACCGCGCGCTCGGGGTTCAGGACGCGGAAATAGACCACGGCGTTCACCTTCACCGACACGTTGTCCTTCGTGACGATGTCCTGGGGCGGCACGTCCATCGTCACCAGCCGCAACCCCACGCGAATCATGCGGTCGATCAGCGGAAGCACGATGATGAGGCCCGGCCCCTTCGTGGAATAGAAGCGGCCCAGCCGGAAGATGACGCCGCGCTCGTATTCGTTCAGGACGCGGACGGCGCTGATGAAGAACAGCAGCACGATGACGACGCCGACGATCAAACTCAGATTCATTTGTCCACCCCCTCTTTCTCGACGCGGAGCCTGAGGCCCTCCATCGACACCACGCGAACCCTGTCGCCGACCTTGAGCCGATCGTCGGAGTCCGCCAGCCATATCTCGCCGCGCACCCGCACCTTGGCCGGCGCCCTTCTGCCGGACGGCGCGCTGACGATTCCCGACTGCTCGAGCATCCCCTCGGCGCCCGAGACCGGCCGCGGCCGCTGGGCGCGAAAGCCCACCCCCACGATCCAGACGAAGAACATGGCCGTTCCCGCGACCGCGGGCAGGATGACCTTCAGGCTGATTTGCAGATACGGATCGGGAGAGTCGATGAGCATGACCGAGCCGAGCGTCATGGCGATGATGCCGCCAATGGTGAGCCCCCCGTAGCTCACCACCTTGATCTCCAGGAGAAACATGACGACGGCGAGCCCCATGAGCAGAAGGCCCGCGTAGTTCACCGGCAGGACTTTCAGGGCGTAGAGCGCGAGGAGGATGCTGATGGCGCCCACCACGCCGGGAAGGATGGCGCCCGGATTCGACAGCTCGAAAATCAGCCCGTACATGCCCAGAAGCATCAGGATATAGGCGATGTTTGGATCGCTCAGAAGGGTGAGCGCCTTCTGGCGCCAGCTTCGCCCGAGCGCGACCTGCTCGGCGCCTCCGGTCGTCAGGGTGACAGTCTCCCCGCCGGCGAGCTTTATCTTTTTGCCGTGAACCGCCAGGAGGAGGGATTTTACGTCCGCGGCCACCAGGTCGATGACTTTCTGCCTCAGCGCCTCCGACTCGTCCACGGATATCGCCTCCCGAACCGCGCTCTCCGCCCATTCGGTGTTGCGTCCCGTGCGGGAGGCCACCGCGCGCGCGAAGGCGGCCACGTCGTTCATCGCCTTCTTGCGCATGTCTCCCTGAATCTGATTTCCGCCGCCCGCGACGGGAGAGGCCGCGCCGATGTTGGTGCCCGGCGCCATGGCGGCGACGTGGGCCGACATCGTGATGAACGTGCCGGCGGAGGCGGCCCGCGCCCCTCCCGGAGCGACGTAGACGGCCACGGGCACGGGCGAGCCGAAAATCGACTTCACGATGTCCCGCGTGCTGGTGACGAGGCCGCCGGGGGTGTCCAGGCGAATGACGAGAAGCTGCGCCCGCCGCCGGGCGGCCTCCTCGATGCCGAAGGCGATGTATTCGGCGGTGCCGGGCGAGATGGCGTCGGCCACGTCGAGGATTACGACGGGAGGCGCCTTCCGGGCGGCGGCGTGGTGGACGGCCAATGCCGCGCCCGCCGCTGCCAGAAAGCAACAAAGCGCCAGACGCGCCCTTTTCGGAAATTTCCTCCGCATCTCATTCATCCCCCGACATCGGCGACCTCAACGCCGGCATCCTACCACAAAGGCGAACGCTTCGCCGCTTCCCGCGCGGCGCGGGTCAGCCGCCCACGTCGAGCAGCGTCTCGTCCACGACGCCGACGGCCGCGTCGATTTGACGCTTCTCGACGATCAGGGGAGGCAAAAACCCCAGAACGTTTCCATGGTGGCCCCCCGGATAGAGGAGCAGCCCTTTCCTCAGGGCCGCGTCGCTCGCCTGCCTGGCGACGCGCAAAGGCTCGCGCGTCGCGCGATCCGAAACGAGCTCGACCGCCGCCATCAGCCCGCGTCCCCGAGCCTCGCCAACGATGGCGTGGCGCTCGGAGAGCTCCTCCAG
Organism: bacterium; assembly: GCA_965242545.1. GTDB lineage: Bacteria > UBA8248 > UBA8248 > UBA8248 > UBA8248 > Bin107. The sequence continues at coordinate 738,506 of OZ251456.1, read as the reverse complement.
TCTTTTCAGAAAATACGCGCCCATCTCCAAGGCGCGCTCCGCGAGGCTTTCCTCCTCATACGCCTCGATGGAAGCGAGGCCGGCGGCGCACGCCATGACGTTGCCCGCGTAGGTGCTGCTCTCGGTGCCGGGACTCGAGGCGTCCGCGATCTCTTTTTTCGCGGCGCAGGCGGCGAGAGGCAGTCCCCCCGATATCGATTTTCCCATCACGACGAGATCGGGTTCCACCTCCTCGTATTGGTAAGCGAACATCCTGCCCGTGCGGCAAAATCCGCTCATCACCTCATCGACGATGAGCAGGACGCCGTGCCGATCGCACGCCTCTCGAAGCGCCTTCAAAAACCCTATGGGAGCGGGAATCATGCCGCCGTTGCCCTGAACCGGCTCGACAATGACGGCCGCTACGTCGCCCCAGCCGCTCGCCGGATTTCCGAGAAATTCATCGAGGTAGCGAATCGTCCCCTTCGCGCATTCCTCCGCGCCGTCGCCAAAGGGGTTTCGATACGGATAGGGATAGGGGACATGGTGAACCCCCGGAACCAGCGCGCCCAGCCCTTCCCGCTGGCTTTTTCTGCCCATCAGGGTCAGAGCGCCCAGGGTTCTCCCATGAAACCCGCCCGTGAAGCCGACGATTTCGTCGCGCCCCGTCGCCCGGCGCGCCATCTTGAGAGCGATTTCCGCCGCCTCGCCACCCGAGGAACCGAGGATGACGCGCTTGGGAGTCGGGCCCGGATGCAGCGAGAGCACCTTTTCAAGAAGCCGGTTCCTCACCCTCGAACCCAGCGACATGGCCTGATGCGCCTTGCCCGCCTGCTCCCTCATCGCCGCGACCACCCCGGGGTGGCAATGTCCCGCGTTGAGGGAACCGAAACCGGCGACGAAATCGAGAAACGAGTTGCCGTCCACGTCCTCAACGACCGCCCCCCGCGCGCGCTCCACGACGACGGTTTCCGGGCTCATCCCGAAGCTGAGGGCGGCGCGTCCCTCCGCGCTCCTGAGGCGCTCGAGCTCCCGGCGCGTCTCGGGGCCGGGGTGCGGAACGAGAAAATTCGGGGCTTTCATGCGGAAATCCTCCATTCGCGCGCCTCCTCCGCCGCATTCCGAAAAGCATGAGGAATCTCGCCCGGCCCGCTCCCGAAAACCGGACGCAGGGCGCATCGTCCATTCGTTCATGTTATGCTATCATTCTTTATGCGCATGAAAACCGCCCATGCTTGAGGATATCGAGGCGCCTGTGAGCGAAAACGCTTCTCCGCGAAAAATATACTACGGCTGGTACATCCTCGCCGGGTGCTTCATCATGATGTTTCTGGGAATGGCCACCAGAAACTCCTTCGGCCTCTTCCTGAAGCCGATGATCGAGGATTTCGGCCTGAGCCGCGCCGCCCTGTCCCTTCCCTTCTCCCTTTGCCTCATTCTCTACGGCGCGTCCCAGCCCCTGGGCGGGCTGATGATGCGCCGCTGGGACCCCAAAACGGTCATCATCTGGGGGTCGGTGCTGACGACCATCGCCATGCTGGGCATCAGCCAGGCGGATTCCCTGTGGGGCGTGTATCTGTTTTTCGGCGTCCTGCTGGGGGTGGGAGGAATCGGCAACAGCCTGACCGCCTTCACCCCGCTGGTGTCCAGCTGGTTCCCGGACAGGCGAGGGCTGGGCATGTCCCTCGTCAGCGCGGGCGCGAGCATGGGCCAGCTCGCTCTGCTCCCCCTGTTCGCGTATCTCATGGGTTTTCTGGACTGGCGGACGACCTCGCTCGTCATCGGCATCCTCTTCATCTTCACCATGATGCCCATCTCGATCTTCGTCGTCAGAAATGCTCCGAAGGCCGACGAGGCGACCCGGAGCCCGGCGGCATCGGGCGGCGGCGTCCGAATGGTCGTTCCCTATGACTTGCCCTGGGTGGAATGCCTGCACAAGGCGCCGTTCGTCCTGCTCCTGACGAGCTTCTTCACCTGCGGCTTCACCGTGACCGTCGTTTCCGTTCACTGGGTGCCGTTCGCGACCGACGTGGGCTTCCCGGCGACCGTGGCGGCCACGGCGTTCGCCCTGGGCGGGGGACTCAACACCGTCGGCGTTCTGGCCGTCGGGCCCCTCTCGGACAAGATCGGCAGGAAAGTCCCGCTGAGCATGGTATACGCCTTCCGGGGGTTGGGCTTCATCCTGTTCATTTTCTTCAAGAACGATTTCACCGTCTGGGCCGCGCCCATGATGATCGGCCTCTCCTGGATAGCGACCGTCCCCCTCACCTCGGCGCTGACGGGCGATTTCTTCGGTCCCCGAAACGTGGCGATATTGTTCGGGCTCATCACCTTCAGCCACCAGCTCGGCTCGGGTCTGAGCGCCTGGCTGAGCGGATACATCTACGACGTGACCGGCAGCTACAACCTCGCGTTCGCCCTGGCCGCCTACCTCTGCTTTCAGGCGGCCGTGATCGTGACCTTCATCAACGAAAAAGAGGTTCGCATCGCTCACACGGCGACGGCGTAGGCCCCGCATGATCGGCGCTCTCGAAGCCGCGCGTCCCGAAGCGAACGGGGTGGTTTGCCGCCTTGGGGAGCCTCTGCGATAATCCCCTCTCCCTTCGCGGGCGAGGCGGGGCTTCTCTCTTTGCTTTTGGTGAATCCATGGACTGCAACTGCTGGTTTCAGTGCATCAATCCCGAGTGCGGAGCGACCTACTCCATTTTCGACGCCGTGTATCAATGCCGCGAATGCGAGAGCCTTCTCGAAGTCACGCACGATCTGGAAACCCTCCGGATGCGGAGCGCGTCGGAGTGGCGCCACCTCTTCGACGACCGCTACCAGCGCAACACGTGGCCCTACGGCAGCGGCGTCTGGGGAAAGAAGGAGTGGGTCTGTCCGCTGATCGACGATGAGAACATCATCTCCTTCTACGAGGGCGGCACGAATCTTTTCTGGGCGAATCGACTGGGCCGGGAGCTGGGGATCGGCGAGTTGTGGATCAAGCAGTGCGGGAACAGCCACACGGGCTCCTTCAAGGATCTCGGCATGACGGTCCTCGTCTCCGCCGCCCGGCAGATGGCGGCCGACGGCAAGAAACTTCGCGCCCTCGCCTGCGCGTCCACGGGCGACACCTCCGCCGCCCTGGCCGCCTACGCCGCAGCGGCCGACATTCCGGCCATCGTCTTTCTGCCGCGCGAGAAAGTCTCCGTGGCCCAGCTCATTCAGCCCATCGCGAACGGTGCCACGGTGATGGCCATCGACGCCGACTTCGACGGCTGCATGCGCATCGCGCGGCAGGTGTGCGAGGAGCAGGACATCTATCTCGCCAACAGCATGAACTCGCTTCGCATTGAGGGCCAGAAAACCATCAGCATCGAGCTGGTTCAGCAGTTCAACTGGGAGGTTCCCGACCTCATCATCATCCCCGGCGGCAATCTGGGAAACGTGAGCGCGCTGGGCAAAGGCTTCATGCAGATGCGCGACCTGGGGCTCATCGACAGACTGCCCCGCATCGTCTGCGCGCAGGCCGAGAAGGCCAACCCCCTGTATCGGAGCTTCATGGCCGGCTTTCGGGAGTTTCAGCCCATGGACGCCGAGCCGACGCTGGCCACGGCGATCCGCATCGGCAATCCGGTGAGCATCGAGCGCGCCATCCGGACCTTGAAGGCGTTCGAGGGCTCCGTCGAGCAGGCCAGCGAAGAGGAGCTGGCCAACACGTCCGCCCGCGCGGACAGAACGGGTATGTACAACTGCCCCCAGACCGGCGTGGCGCTCGCCGCGCTCGATAAAATCATCGCGCGCGGAGAAAGCCGTCCCAAGGATCGGGTCGTGGTCATCTCCACGGCGCACGGCCTGAAATTCACCGAATTCAAGATCGGGTATCACCAAAAGGAGATTCCCGGCATCGACAGCCGCTTCGCCAACGCCCCCGTCGAGCTTCCGGAAGATATCGGCGCGGTGCAGGACGCCGTCGAGAAGAGACTTGGGGCCTTGTCCGCGAAGTAGCGCGCCTCTTCGATTCTCATCGCTTCGCCTCAATCACGGAACGGGAGACGGGACATCTTGTCGAAATACATGGGAGGGGGAGACGCGCGGAGGCAGGCGCACAATTCGCTCTCGCCGCCGATTTTTCAAACCGCGACTTTCACCTTCGAGAATCCGGATGAGCTGAAAGCCTTCCACCTCGGCGAAAAAGACGCCTTTTTCTATTCGAGATTCGCAAACCCGACGAACGAATCCGCCGAACGCCGTCTCGCCCTCATGGAAGGCGCGGAAGCCTCTCTGCTGTATGCCAGCGGCATGGCGGCCATTTCCTCCGTGTTCCTCTCTCTGCTGGCGGCGAAAGCGCGAATCGTCATCCCCCGGGAATGCTACAGGCACACGAGGGACGTCGCGGAGGGCATCCTTTCACGCTACGGCGTCCGGGTCGATATATTGCCGGATCATTCGGACGAGTCGCTGGAGGCGATCCCCGACGGACAGGTGCGGGCGCTGTTCGCGGAAATTCCCTCCAACCCCACCCTGCGGATACCGGACATCGGGAAAATGGCCGAATGGGCGCGCAAAAGAAAAGCCAGGTTCATCGTGGACGCGACCGTCGCCTCTCCCGCCCTGTTCCGCCCGCTCGAGCGCGGGGCCGATTTGTCCATACAAAGCGCGACAAAACACATCGGCGGGCACAACGACGTCATCGCGGGCGCGGTTTCAGGCTCCCGGGACATCATCGACGCGCTGCGCGAGCAGCGAACCCTGCTGGGCTCCGTGCTCGGGCCGCAGGAAGCGTTTCTGGTCGAACGGGGATTGAAGACGCTCGATCTGCGGGTCAGGCGCACGAGCGACACGGCGCTCAGACTGGCCGAATTCCTCTCGGCCCATCCGAAAGTCTCCCGCGTATATTACCCCGGCCTCGCCTCCCATCCGGATCACGCGCGGGCGGTCGAATACATGGACGCTTTCGGCGGGATCCTCAGCTTCGAGCTCGAGGGCGGCCCCGAAAAAGCCGACGCTCTGATCGCCTCCCTTCAGGTTCCCGCGTTCGCCCCGGGCTTCGGCGGCGCGGAGAGCCAAGCGGAGCACCACGTCAACATGGCCTATGCCGACATCGGGACGGCGGGCGCCGAAAACCGGGGCGTCTCCGCAAGACTGATTCGATATTCGGTGGGACTCGAGGATTTCGAGGTTCTGAGGGACGACCTCGCCGAAGGGCTGAAAGAAACCTGAGCGACGGGGCTTGCGGACTCCCGCCGGCTCGCGCCGCGCGCGGAATACGTGACGCCGGGCGGCGCGATCAATTTCCGCCGTGCGCGCGTCCGGGCGCCCGCTCAACCAGCCAGCGGGTGCGAACCCACATTTTTTCTCCCGTCCAGCGTCCCGACTTCACCTGCACCCGGGTGAAGCCGCGCCTGTTCGCGGAGAGGACGGCCACGCGCGTTCCGGGAGCGAGTTTATAGGGATAGCCGGCGCCGCGCGGCTCCCGGTAGCCGCCCGCGAAATTGAGCGGCAGCCCCCGATACGCGCGGCGGATGTATCTCGTCTCCACCCGCGCTTCGCTTCGGACCGCGGGCTTTTTGTCCAATGCTTTTTCCGGGGCCGGCTCCGGGGAACTCCGCGCTTCCATGGATTTCACCTTCAATTCCCGGAGCGTCTTCTCGGTGGCGGACGCCGCGTCCCGAAGCTGCAGCTTGAACTCATTGAGCGACCTGCCGTGATTCGCCAGTATCTGCGCGTGGGCGAGCAGCTGGCTGCGGATCGCGCCAACCTCCTTTCGGGTCTCCTCCTTGTTCTTCTCGTAGCCGGCGCGCGTCACCACCAGGCCGCAGCCGGAGAGCAGCGTCGCGACCCCGCAAACGAACGCCGCCGCTCGCAGCAAGCGCCGCCCCTCGCTCAGCCGCCTTATTCGCGCGCCCTTCCTCCGGCTCATACGGGATACCACCCCTCAATGGGCGGCATCACCACCAGCTCGCTCCGCAACTCGACGACGCCGGCGTATTCTCCGGCGATGCTCTCGGCCAGCTCCTTTTCCTCGTCGCTGTTGACCCGTCCGTGCAAAAACAGCTTGCCGGGTTCGGGACAATCCACGACGACGCCGCTCGCGTCGATGCGCTCATCCGTCATGATGGTCGCCTTGATTTTCTGCGCGAAAGCCAGATTCCGGAGTTTCTGGGAATCCGATGGCTGCCCCCTCGAAAACTTCTCGTCCCTCAACGCGCCCGCCAGCAGGCGCATCGCCATGTCCTCACCGAACAATCCCGTATTCAGGACGAGGTCGAAATGGCTCGCGTCCCCCCAGCGAACGTCGAAGAAATGGCGCGTATAGGCCATCCTCTCGTGGTCGTTGTGCCGGATGAACTGCTCCGCCATGGCCGGGGTGATGCTCTCGTTCCGCACCAGCGCCCGCCGCCGGTATTCCTCGGGCGCCATGATGCGCGCCCGAAACACGCCCTCGATTCCCTGCAGGAGGATGTTGGAGCCGCGCCCCAGGATGACGAAATTGTTTTTCAGCGCCGATTCATACACGATGGCGCGCATGATATCAAGATACACGAGCTGCCTGTCCCGAAAGAAGCGATCCACCAGGCCGGGCTTTCTCTCGTCCACCTGCTCGAGTTCGGCCCTCACGTAGCCGTAGGACTGCGCCGCCTCGGCGAACCCGTCGCCGTCCAGGAGAGACCAGTCCAGTTCTTCGGCGACCTTGCGGCCGATAGCGTCACCGCCGCTTCCCAACTCTCTCGAGATCGTCAGAATCCCCATCGTCGGCCCTCCAGGCTATGAACGGCGACCACGCCCCCAGCGGGATTGCGCGCGCCTCGGCGCGCTCTCGCAACGCCGCTTTCCGCGCCGCATCCGGCGTTTCGACGGCCGGAGAATCGCCCGGAAGCGTCAGCGATTGCTTCGGGTCCTCATCTGCGGCTCGCCCTCTTGAACTTCTCCAGTTGTATCCGAAAATAGCGATTTCCGGGTTCGAGTTCAATGGCTCTCTGGATCAGCGGAAGCGCCTTCACCGCCTGCCCGCTCAGGTAATGCAGTTCCGCCAGGGTGTCCAGATAGGCCGGCGTATCGGGCTGGACTTCCAGGGATCGCTTGGAAAGCCGGATGCCGCGCTCCAGATCTTTTTTCTCCGTCGCGTGAAACCACGCCAGCCGATTCAGGGCGCGCGCCGAATCCTTGTCTATTTCGAGCGCCCGCCTCAGCGCCTTCTTCGACTCCTCCGGCTTCCCGCTCTCCCAGAGAAAATCGCCCAGTTCCACCAGAACGAGGGCGGAGTGCGGGTTCTCCTTCAGCAGATCCAGGAGCATCTTGTGGGCGACCGCTTTTCGGCCTCTCGATTTGTGAAGCCGGGCGATGCGAATTCTCATGTTGATATCGTCGGAGTCCAGGGCGCTCGCTTTCTCATACAGCGCAACCGCCTCCCTGTCCCGGCCCTGCGCTTCGAGAAGCGCGCCCAGGCGAACGTATCCGTCCAGCCAGTCGGGTGACAACGACACGACTTTTTCATACGCCCGGACGGCCTCGCCCGTGCGGTTCATTTCAACCAGGGCGGCGCCCAGCAGAAAGTGCAGCCGCGCGTTGTCCGCCGTTTCCTTGATGGCGTCTCTGAGCAACCCCGCCGCTTCCGCCGGCCGCTTGTCGGAAATGAGGCGCTCCGCGTCGATCAAAATCCGGTCCGGCCGCCGGGGAGCATTCGCGGGCGCGCCCGATTTCGGATGGAGCGCATTGACGCGCGACGCCACGGCCTGGATCCGCCTTTTCAGAACGACGTCCTCGGGCTCGCGGCGGGAAGCCTCCCGATACGTTTCCAAAGCATCCGAGAGCCGTCCGCTGCGAACGTAGAGGTCTCCGAGCAGAATCACGCCCTCAACGTGCGCCGGCGCGCTTCTGAGCAAGGCCCGGACTTCGCGTATGGCGTCCTTGACCCGGTTCTGCTGCGCGAGAACCTTCCCCAGGCGGTATCTCGCGGCGAGTCGGCGGCTCCCCCCGGCCGCCAGCGCTTTTCTCAGGCTCGCCGCCGCCTGCTCGAACTCCCCCTCGCTCTCGTGCCGAATCGCCTCCGCCATGCGCTTCTCCTGCTCTCGTTCGGCCCTCAGCGCGGGGTTCTCCGGCTCGTCGGACTCCAGCCATGCGAGAACTTTCGTCTCCCAGATCGCGTCGAGACGCTTCCAGAGGTTCAGGAAGGACTCAGGGGATTCGCGGGACATCGCCGTAGTGGCGGCGCCGACGGCCAGCACCAGCGCCAGCCCCGCCGCAATCCGCATGCGTTTTCCCGAAAAATAGGGCTTGGGGGCGGGCTTCGGCTCGACGTCGGGCATCAGCAGCCTGCCCTCGAGCGCCGCCGCCGGATGCATTCTTACCCGTCGGGCCGTAACTTCGCCTTCATGTCGGCATCCGGCCCCGAATTCAAGGCGCCTCTCCGCGTATATCGCGCCCTTCGTCCGGCCATGGCTCACGAATTCCGCCGCATGGATGTCGCCTTCGGCCCTTCCCGTTTCCGCGACTTCAAACTGCCCGTCGCCTTTGATTTCGCCCTTGAATTCTCCGCTCATCACAATCTTGCCCCTGAAGCGCAGCGAACCCACCAGGCGCGTGTTCGGGCCGATGAAGGAGAAATCGGGCTGCGGTCGGGAGTCCAGGCGTCGGCGTCGCACGGGATGCTCCCCATGAAGGCGTCAGGGATGAATCTTCAAAAAACGAAATCAGCCTGAACCGCATCTTACCAAAACGCGCAAAAGTCGCGCCAATCCGCATTTCGCCTCAAAATCGGGCGGCGCGGGCGGACAGCGCGCGAAACCAGAAAACCTCCTGCCCCCAGCCGTCGCCCAGGATGAGACGATCCTGCCCGGCCGGCAGCGTCCACGCTCTTGCCGGGACGCCTTTCACCACGTCCTCGTAAGTGAAAGAGGCGCTTTTGCTTTTCGCGGACAGCCCGAGCCGCGCTCGGGCCGCCCGGAGCGCCTCATCGGAGGAAAAAGAATCCGCGCGAGACACGAAATACACCCGGTAGCTTCGTGATTCTTCCCGCAGTCTCATCGTAAAATGGGCGGGCGCATCGGGACGCAGGAAAACCGCCTCGCCCCGTCTTTCGGCCGAGGCAAGCAACTCGGATGTTTTTCCGGATTCATCAATCGAAAAACCATACACGTATAAAGGAGAATGCGCCCGCAATCGGCCGAGAACGATTGCGCTTGAGGGTATCGCCTCTCCGCCGGAGAGCCTTGTTCTGCTTCCATCCCTGTCCATCCACTCCATGGCCGCCTCGAACGAAGGATACCCCCAGGATTTTCGAGGCGCCGGCTTTTTACGCGGGCGGGCGAACGCCCTTTTTTTCAGCCATTTTCGAGGAACGGCGCAAAGAGGCATCGCGCCCCGGGCGTAGGCGAGATGCGGGCGGGATTTTCTGCGGCGAGCCGCTTCTCCGAAAACGTCTCCCAGCCCGCGCCTGTAATAACCGGAGCGAGCCGGCGCGTTCAGCGCGACCGACGCCCATACCCGGACCCGACTCTCGTCCAGGGCGTAGGCGCCATAGACGAACGCCTCCGCCCCCAGCATCGAAGCCGCGTACATCGCCGAATCCTCTCCATACCGGCCCGCGCGCGCCTTCGGCCACAAGCCTTGAAAGGGATGGTCGGCGTCCAGCTCCCTCGCGGTGGAGCGGCGCATCTCGAGGTCGGCGCTTTTCCGTTCAGCGGGCCGGGCCTCACCGGCGAAAAACGTCTCCTGCCACGCTACGCCCGTCCCTCCGTCAACGACGCGAAAAGCGTCCGAACCATCCAGCCTGCTCCGCATGGCCCTCTCGATCCGAAGGCTCAGGTTCGTTCGGGCGCCCAAGCGCGCCTCCGGGAACCCGGCGATGATCACGCGCAGCGGCCTGTTCTTCCCGCTTTCTTCGGAGATTCTTTGAAGCCGGTTTTTTTTCAAGGACGCCGCCAGGGAGTCGACCAGTCCATCCGCCGCCTTCTCGACGGAGGAATGGCGGCCACCCGCGTCTCGCCAGGGAATCGGCTCATAGCGGGCGCAGGACGCCATCGACAGGATGTAGCAGAGGAGCAGCAAGGCCCCGCCGAACGATGAACAACGCACCACCCGAAACCCTAGCGGGATCCCAAGCGCGCCGAATCTATCGCCCGCAGGGAAGCGAGAAGGGGCTGAAGATCGTCGAGCGCCAGCATGTTGGGGCCGTCGGAGAGGGCCGCGTCCGGCTCGGGATGGCACTCGATAAAGAACGCATCGACGCCCACGCCGGCCGCGGCGCGCGCGAGGTGGGGCGCCATGCGCCTGTCCCCCCCCGAGCTCTCGCCGAGTCCGCCCGGGGACTGAACGCTGTGCGTCGCGTCGAAAACGACGGGATAGCCGGATTCGCGCATCTTCACGAGTGAACGCATATCGACCACCAGATCGCGGTAGCCGAAGCTGGCGCCCCTCTCGGTGAGCAGGATTCGCCGACAACCCGCCTCCTCGAGCTTCGCAACCACGTTCTTCATGTCCCCAGGCGCCATGAACTGCCCTTTTTTCACGTTCACGGGCCGGCCGGTCTCTCCGGCCGCGCGCAGGAGGTCCGTCTGGCGGCACAAAAAGGCGGGAATCTGGACCGCGTCCAGAACGCGCCCCGCTCGCTCGGCCTCCTCCGGGCCGTGCACGTCCGACATCACCGGCAGGCCGGTCTCCTCCCTCACGCTCTCGAGAATTTCGAGTCCCCTCTCGACGCCGGGGCCGCGGGGCGAGCGCCCCGAGCTGCGGTTCGCCTTGTCGTAAGAGGCCTTGAAGACCGCGCCCATGCCGCATTCGCGCGCCGCTTTCTTCACCTCCTCCGCGCATCGTCTCGCCAGCTCCTCGCTCTCGATCAGGCAGGGGCCCGCGATGACGCACGGCGCGCCCTCGCGCCCGAAGGCGACTTCTCCGATTTTTACGATTTTTCGTTCCGCCATATTCCCGTCTTTTCCCGGCGCCGCGCCTTAATGAAACAGCTCTCCGCTCGCCTTTTTGGCGGCGGCGATAAACCCCTGAAACAGGGGATGCGGGGCGTAGGGCGCGCTCTTGAACTCGGGGTGAAACTGGCACCCGATGAAATAGGGATGGTCGGGCAACTCTATCATCTCCACCAGACGCTCGTCCGGCGAGAGGCCGCTGAAGCGAAGCCCGCTTTCCTCCAGCGCCTCGCGGTAGGCGTTGTTCACCTCGTAGCGATGGCGGTGCCGCTCCTCGAATCGCGCCGCCCCGCTATACATTCGGGACGCCAGGGAGCCGGGCCGCAGCACCCCCGGATAGGCGCCCAGGCGCATCGTTCCCCCCATGTCCACCCCCTCCTGATCCGGCATGAGCGCCACCACGGGATGAGGGGTCTCCTCCGAGAATTCCGCGCTGTTCGCCGCCCCCAGCCCGCAGACGCTTCTCGAATACTCCACAATCGCGCACTGCATCCCCAGACAGATGCCGAGAAAGGGAACCAGCCGCTCCCGCGCATACCGCACGGCGGCGATTTTTCCCTCGATGCCGCGCTCGCCGAATCCGCCGGGGATCAGGACGCCGTGCGCCCGGGAGAGCAGCGGGGCCGCCCCCCGCCGCTCTATCTCCTCGCTGTCCACGTAGCGCAGGTTCACCTGGACGTCGTTGTCGAAGCCCGCGTGAGTCAGTGCCTCGGAGAGCGACTTGTAGGACTCCTTGAGATCGACGTATTTCCCGACGATGGCGATATCGCCGCTGACCTTGGGATCCTTCTCCTTGCGGACGATCTCCTCCCAGACGCTCAGGTCGGGCGCCTGCGCCCTCCCCAGCTTCAGCAGACTCACCACGATGCGGTCCAGGCCCTCTTCATTGAATTTGAGGGGCACCTCGTAGATGCAGTCCACGTCGATCGCCGTGATCACGGCGTCGGGAGACACGTTGCAGAACAGGGAGATTTTCCGCTTCACGTCCTCCTCCAGGGGCATCTCCGTCCTGCACAGGAGGATGTCCGGCTGGATGCCGATTTCGCGGAGCTTCATGACGGAGTGCTGCGTCGGCTTGGTCTTCAGCTCCTCGGAGGCCTTGATGTAGGGCACCAGCGTCACGTGGATGTGAATGACGTTGCCCGGCCCGTGGTCGAACCGGAACTGGCGAATGGCCTCCAGAAAGGGGAGGCTCTCGATGTCGCCCACCGTCCCGCCGATCTCGCAAATCACGACGTCTTCCCCGTGGTCCACGCAGCGGATGCAGCGCTTGATTTCATCGGTGATGTGGGGAATCACCTGGACGGTGCCGCCCAGATAATCGCCCACGCGCTCCTTCGTGATGACGTTGTAGTAGATGCGGCCGGCGGTGTAGTTGTTCTCCCTCCTCATGCGCGCGTGGGTGAAGCGCTCGTAGTGTCCCAGGTCGAGGTCGGTCTCCGCGCCGTCGTCGGTCACGAACACCTCCCCGTGCTGGAAGGGGCTCATCGTTCCCGGATCGACGTTCAGGTAGGGGTCGAACTTCTGAATGTTCACCCGCAGGCCGCGCGCCTCGAGCAGAGCGCCGATAGAGGCGGAGGCGAGGCCCTTTCCCAGCGAGCTCAAAACGCCTCCCGTTACGAAGATATATTTGGCCACCCGCTCTTTTCCTCCTCCAGCGCGCGAAGCGTCGCTTCATCCTCCAGCAAAAGCTCCCGATCCTCGGGAACGTCCACCCCTGGCGCGTCCCTCTCGATTTCGACGACGTGAATGGCGATTCCGGCCTCGAGCGCGCGAAGCTGCTCCAAGCGCTCCAGCTCCTCCAGAGGGGAGGGAGGCAGGCTCGCGAACCGCAGGAGGCTCTCCCTCGTATAGGCGTAGAACCCGACGTGCTTAAGCGGCCCGAGCGGCATCTCCTCCCATCTTTCCGCGATTTTCTCATACGTCTCGCGCTCGCCGAAGAGAGCGTCCCTCGAATACGGGACGGGCGCGCGGGAGAAATACAGCGCGCCGCCGTCGCCGCTCCTCGCCACCTTCACCGCGTTCGGGTCGAGAAACCGCTCCGGCGAGTCGAACCTCACCGCCAGCGTGGATATCCCCGCGCCGCGCCCGTCCAGCAGGGGCCGGACGCCGGCGTCTATGTCATCGGGATGAATCAGGGGCTCGTCCCCCTGGACGTTCGCTATCACTTCCTCGTCGCGCCGGGCGGCGACCTCGGCCGCCCGGTCGGTTCCGCTCGCGTGATCGCCGCGCGTCATCTCGACGCTCCCGCCGAACCCCCGCACAGCGTCGGCGATGCGCTCGTCATCGGTGGCGACAACAACGGCGTCCACCAGCCGCGCCCTCAACGCGCGCCTGTAGACGTATTCGATCATGGGCCGCCCGCGCAGCAAGGCCAGAGGCTTGCCCGGAAACCGCGCGGAGGCCCACCGCGCGGGGATGACGGCGAGTACCCGGCTCACGCTCCCCTCCCGGGGCGGCGTCTAGTACGCATTTTTGTTTATCAGCCCCTTCCATACGGTGAGCCACAAGATTTTGACGTCGAAGCCCAGCGACCAGTTTTCGATGTAGTGCAGGTCGAATTCGATTCTTTTTTCGATGGAGGTGTTCCCGCGCCACCCGTTCACCTGCGCCCAGCCCGTCATCCCCGACTTCATCTTGTGGCGCAGCATGTAGCCGGGCACCGACCGCCTGAACTCCTCCACGAAAACCGGCCGCTCGGGCCTCGGGCCCACGAGGCTCATTTCGCCGCGCAGCACGTTGAACAGCTGCGGGAGCTCATCAAGGCTCGTTTTTCTGAGAAGCGCGCCGACCCAGGTGCGCCGGTCGTCGTTCTGGCGCGCCCACACCGCGCCCGATTCCGCCTCGGCGTTCACCCTCATGGAACGGAACTTGTACATCTGAAACCGAACGCCGTCCAGCCCCATCCTCTCCTGGCGATAGAGGACGGACCCCGGACTCGTCCATTTCACGGCGAAGGCGACGGCCCCTATGAGCGGACTCAAAATCAGCAGGGCCAAGGCGCCCAGAACATAATCCATCAGCACCTTCATCCAGCGGTTCCAGCCCAGAAGCGGGGTCTGCGACAGGAGAATCACCGGCAGGCCGTCCAGCTCCTCTATTCCGGCGTTCAGGCGCATGTGCTCGAGGGTGTCGGGCACCAGTCGGATGTCCACGCTCGAGTCCGCCAGTTCGTTCAGCAGCCGCTCCGCCTCGGCCCGCAAGTCCAGAGAAAGCGCCACATAGACCTCATCAATGCGCTCTCTCTCCACCACTTCCCGAACCTCGCCCAGCGTTCCCAGCGCCGGCGCGTCTCCGGCGTCGCCCTCGGAGAGGTGTCCCGCGACCTGAAAGCCGAGATACCGGGACGCCTCCAGACGAGCCGCGAGCCGACGCGCGAGGGGAGCCGTTCCCGCGATGAGGATGCGCCGCATGTCCACCCCCCGCCGCCTCAGATGGCGCACGAGTGACCAGACCACCCGGCGAACCGAGAAGAGGAAAGCGGGCCCCAGCCCCATGAAAAAGACGATCAGCAGGCGACTGTAGCTTTGTTCCCGATAGAAAAACGTGAAGAGGGCGAGCAGCAGAACCGTCCAGACCATCGTGCTCGTGAGCCGGATGATCTCCTGCGCGCTCTTGAGGCCGGCGCGATAGTGATAAAGATGCGAGATTCTCGAAGCGAGAAGCCAGGCGACGAGCAGTAAGGGAAGCAGAACCAGATAGACGCCCGGGTCGGGATACCCCAGCGAGACGGGGACGACTCCTGCGGAGAAGCGCAGCCAATACGCTCCGAGCCACGCCAGCGTGAGGGCGAGGGCGTCCCCCAGAAAAAGAAGGAGCACGTTCAACTGGCCGTATTTGCTCAGCATGACCTCCCGCTCCTCGTCAAACCCGTCCGAACGCCCCCGCCGAGGGACGCTTCAAGGATGCCGCATTCTACCAGCATCGTTCAGCGTTCCCCCGCGAATTTTTCCAGACGCTCCCTGTGATTCCGCCAGCCTCGCTCGAAGCGCTCCTTCGCGGATTTCTTGAAATTCTCGCGGCCGAACCGCTCCGCCTGCCTGCGCGCCGCCCCGGACGAGAACAGGCCTTCCATTTTCTCGAACGCGAGCACCGCCTCCTCGATATCCGCCGGGTCGGAACGGGCGAAAAACATTCCCGTGGGCTCCGCCTCGCCATCCGCCGCCTCTTTCCAGGAGACGAAGCCCGGCGGCGGATCGTATTCTTCCGCGTTCACGCCCACGACTGTCTCGAGCGCGCCGCCCGCTCCCAAAGCGAGAACCGGGCGGCCGCAGGCCTGCGCCTCCAGCGGGGTGATGCCGAAGTCCTCTTCTCCCGGAAAGATGAAGGCGCGGCAGCCGCGATACAGCTCCCGAATGGTCTCGTCGTCCTGCCAGCCCAGGAATTCCACGTTCGGCTTCGCCAGCGCGCGGACGCGCTCGAACTCCTGGCCCGTTCCCACCACCCTGAGCGGACGGCCGAGCCGGCCGAACGCCTCGACCGCCGCGTCCACGCGCTTGTAGGGCGCGAAGGCCGTGACCATCAGATAATACTCCGAGGCGCGACCGTTTCCCGGCCGGTAGAACGCCGCGTCCACCGGCGGGTAGAGCACATCCGCCTCCCTCCCGTAATAGCGGCGGATGCGCTCCGCCACCGTGCGGCTGATGGCGACGAAGTCGTGCACCCCCTTGTTCGCCTCGTTGTCCCATCGCCTGAGATATTCGACGACGGAGGGAAAGAGCCATCCCGCCGCGCCGCCGAGACGCGAGCGATATTCCTCATACGCGCTCCAAGCGTAGCGCATCGGCGTATAGCAATAGCAGATGTGACAGGCGTCATGCCCTCCTCTCGCTCCCTTCGCGACGCAATGCGAACTCGAGAGGATGAAATCGTAGCCCCCGAGCGGGAACATCCTCACGGCCGTCGGCATCAGGGGAAGCAGATGCCGATAGGCGCGCCCGACGCCGGGAATCCACTGCAAGGGGCTGGTGTGGATGGAATGGCGCTCGATGACCTCCGAAACCGACCCCGGCAGGTGAAGCAGGGTGAAAATATCCGCCTCCGGGTAAATTTCGCAAAACGCCTCGAGGCACTTCTCCCCGCCTCTTATGCCCGTGAGCCAGTCGTGGACGATCGCTACCCGCATGGCCGCTCCGGAAGCCTCACGACCCGGAGACGGGCCGCGAGGCGGCCGTCTCTTCGATCGGGCGTTCGAGCGCGTCCCGGTAGGCTCGCCTCGTTTCGGCGGCGAGCTTCTCCCAGTGAAAAAGACGCGCCCGCTCTTTCGATTTTTCGCCGAGCGCCTCCCTGAGGCCCGGCTCCCGAAGCATCCGCAACATCGCGCTTCGCAGCGCGTCCCTGTCTCCTTCGGGGACGATCAGCCCCGCGTCGCCCACCACCTCGGGCAGGGCGGCGGCGTCCGAGACAATCGGCGGCGTTCCGCAAGTCATGGCCTCCAGAGGAGGGTAGCCGAACCCCTCGTAGCGCGAAGGGAACACCAGCGCCCGGGCGGAGCGATAGACGCCGGGCAACGCCTCCCGGGGAACCCGCCCCAGAAACGCCACCTCTTCCTCCAGGTTCAAAAGGCGCAAAACGCCGTCGAGCTCTCCCCTTTCGCCCGTCAGGACGAGGCGAACCCCGCTCTCCTCCTTCAGCAAATCCGCGAAGGCGTGAAGCAGCAACGGCAGGTTCTTGTGCCGCTTGTGGTTTCCCGCATAGAAGAAGTAGGGAGCGCCGCCCAGCCGCTCCAGCGCCTCGGGTGCGGGCGCGCGCGCCTCCCCCCAGCCGGGCGGCAGGGCATAGTAGGTCACGCGAATTTTCTCTTCCGGAACGTCCGCGTGCTCCGAAATATCTTTTTTCGTATGCCGAGAACCGGCGAGAATCAGGCGCGCCCTTCGCGCCGTTCGCCCGAGCATCCACTTCGAGACGCGCCAGTGAAGCGGCGAGGGGCAAAGCGCCGGAAACAGCTGGTGAATCAAATCATGAATCGTCGCCACCATGGGCGTTTTTCCGAAAAAGGGGGCGAAATAATGCGGGTGATGGATCACGTCCAGGCGTGCGCGCGCCACCAGCCGGGGCAGTGTCGTCTGCTCGGCGGCGGAATAAAGCGGCGCCGCGCAGCTCACCCGCCTGAAATTGCTCCCCAGTCCGCCGCAGGCTTCCATGTCCTCGCTCCGCAGGAACAGGACGTATTCCGTCTCCCCGTCATGCCGGCCCAGCCCGGCGAGCAAGCTCCTCAGATAGGTTCCGACGCCGCTCATGGAGATCATCCGGGCGTCGATGCCTACACGCACCTTCGGACCGCCTCGAAGACGTAGTCAAGCTCCCGGCTCTCCTCGCCCGCCCGGGAGACGCCCCCGGACGCGGGACGCTTTCGCAGCACCACCACGTTCGACCCGCGCGGCCCCCACTCGCCCGGATCGTTCGGCCCCTGGAAGACGCAAATTGACGGAACGCCGAGCGCCGCCGCGATGTGGGTGGGGCCCGAATCGTTGCCGATGTAGAGCCGGCAGCACTTCATCACCCCCATGAGCGACCGGAGACCCTGAACCTTCTCGCCCATGTCCACGACGGAGCCCCGGGCGCGAACGCCCTTGATGGAGTTGAGAATGGAATCGACGACTTCCCTGTCAGCCGCCCCCCCCAGCAGCAACACCCGCGCGGAAAGCCCGGAGACGAGCCGGCGGATCAGCTCCCCGGAGAGTGCCGGGCGCCAGACTCTTTCCTCGCTTCCGGCGCCGGGGTGAATTCCGATGAGAACCTTCGCGTCGTATTCCGGCAGGGAGGAGACGCAGGCCCACGCCTGCGCCATCTCCTCTTCGGAGAGCGCGAGCCGGGGGCTTTTCGTCTCGAAGCGGCCCAGCCCCGCGCATTCGAGCAAGTCCAAGTTCCGCTCCACCTGATGCCGTCCGGGAATCTCCCCGATCTCCGCGTCGAGTCCGAAACCGAACCCCCTGAGTCCCCGTCCGACGAGATAGCGCGCCCCCGCGAGCCTGGCCGCGGCGATGGACTGGAAATCTCCCCGAAAATCAACCGCCAGGTCGTAGGGCCCGCCGATCTCCCTCATCCTGAGCCTGAGCAGCTGCCGCAGGCGGGCCGCCGAGCGAAGACCGAACTTCCGGCGGCCCGGCCGCTGAAGCCAGGAAGCGTTGAACACGAGAAAGTCCACGCCGGCCAGCTCCTTCTCCAGTCCGGCGAACAAAGGGCGGGCGGATGCGCCGATCAAAAGGTCGATATGCGCGTCCGGCAGCCTTTCCCGAAGCGCGCGAACGGCGGGCAGGACGCAGACGACGCCGCCCAGACTATCGGGACACATCAGCAAAACGCGGCGAACTTCACCGGGTCTCTCTCTGGTTTTTGCGAACAGCGCCTCGCCTGCGAGATCGAGCGCGCGAAACGCCGCCCGCGCCAAGCGGCCCCGGTAGGAGTAGCTCCTCTGAAAAACGGGAATCCTGGGACGCCGCCTCGCGCCGGTCCCCGCCGCCTCCAGCAAGGGCGCAGGCGATTTCGGAGGTGGCAACAGTCGTGAATCAAGCGCAGGCGGCTCCCTGCGCGGCGCGGGAGCGGAAGATTTGGGAGGCGTCTGAAGTCGCTCGGGGGGCGGTTTCCTGAAATTTCCGTTCCGGGGCGCGGGAGACCTCGGAGGCACCCGCAGACGCTCTTCGGCGTAGAAACTCGCCGCGTCAAGGGGCTCTCCTTGCGTTCGCGATTTTTCGGCTTTATCCACTGCGCGTTCCCGGGGCGAATGCGAGCCTTTTCGGCAGCAGGAAATATAGCGCGCTTCGCCCCTCGGCGGAAATTCCGCCTCCCAGGAGAATGCCCGCCAGATAGACGCCGCCGCCACAGAGGAGGCGAACGAAGAGCGGCGCGGGCAGCCAGAGGAGCGCCGCCCCCGCCGCGAGCGCCGCCAGAGAAGCCCGGAGCATCGGCCCGAGCGGCGGAGAACCGACCCATCGCCGCAGCGCCGCCACGCATGCGCACAGCATGACGCCTTCAGTGAGGAGACTCGCCCAGCTCGCCCCCACGAAGTCGAAGCGGGGTATCAGCAAGGCGTTGAACGCGACGTTCAGCAGGGCGAGTGAAAACGCATAGCCCATGAACGCGCGTTCGCGTCCGAGAGCGACGGCGAACGTGGTCACCACGTAGAGGGAGAAATTGATCGCCGTCGTCCAGCACAGTATGCGCAGCGCGCCCGAAGCCGCGAGATATTTCGTCCCATAGATCAGAGAGATAATTTCATCGGCGAATGCGAATCCGCCCAACGTCAGAGGCAGCGCCGCGATGGCGCTCAGGGACAGCGCGCCGCGATAGAGCTTCCCGATCCGCTCCTCGTTTCCCGATGAATGCGCCTCCGAGACCAGAGGCAGCAGACTCGTTGTAAGCGCGAGCGGAATCACGCCCAACGAACCCGTCAGCCGATAGGCCGCGCTGTACATCCCCGTGGAAATCGGGCCGCTCATCCATTCGAGCATCAGAATGTCGCTGCGCACGTAGGCGACCACAAAGAAGTTCGCCGCCCCCAACGGCAGCGCGGCGGCGAGCAGGCGTCTCCAGAGCGCGAAATCACGAGCGAATTCCGGACGCATCTCGCGGAAGGCGAGCCGGGCGAGAACGACGGCGCCCGGAACGAGCGCGAGAAACTGAATGCCGATGAGCGCCGGCAGGGGCCACCGGCTCCAGGCCGCCCAGAGCAGGCAGAGGGCGGAGAACGATTCCGCCGCAATCGACGCGAGCATGGGAACCGCCATTTTCAGACCCGCCTCAAAGGGCAGATCGAGCGCGGAGCGCAGCGAGACGACGCGGAACGACCCGAAAATGAAGAAGCAGGCCGCGAGCGCGGCCCAGCGCGTCTCGCCCGCCGGCATGACGAATAACGCCACGAGGCACGCCGTCAGCCAGCTCGCCATGGACAGAATCAGCTTGAGGACGATTCCTTGGCCCCATATCGCGGGCGCGCGCGCCTTGTCTTTCGCCATTTCACGAACCAAGATGCCGTGAAGCCCGATGTCCGTAAAAGCGGCGAACACTTCCGCGTAAGCGAAGGCGAAGGCATAGACCCCGAAGCCGCGCACCTCCAGCAGCCGCGCCAGCGCGATGATGACGCCCAGCCGGACGAGCCGCTCGAACGCTCTGCCGAAAAACACCCAGCCCGAATTCGCCGCCGCCCGCTTCACCTCATTCATACGCCGTCCTGCCGATTTCCCAGAACCCTCTCGTAAGGAAATGCGTCCTCCCGGCCAGCGTGGCGAACCTCCCCCCGGCTAATCGGCGAGACGCAGGCGTCGGAGTTGATCAAGACGCACATGACGCGCCCCTCACGCCCATAGCGTCCATCATGCGTCGCGGATGCGATCAACGGCCATGACCACCTTCAGAGAAGCGCTCAATGAGGGATATCCTTTCGGGCGCGCCGCCGCGCGCACCAGTTTTATGAGCTGGGCGAAGGCGGGGTTCACTCTATCCCCGCGCGCGGACGAAGCGCAAGGCGCGCTTGACACGAACCCGACGGGTGGGCGAACTTGCGGGGAGGCCATCCACCCGTTCGAGGAATGAACCCATGAACCATCGCGGAGCGCGCCTGCGGGCGCTTCTGGAGGCGGGAGAGCCGGCGCTCGCCCCCGCCTGCATCGACGCCTTCAGCGCGCGCATGGTCGAGCAGGCGGGGTTCGAGGTCAATTATCTGACGGGCAACGGCGCCTCGGCGGCGCTTCTCGGCAAGCCGGACGTAGGCCTGATGACGCTGCGCGAAGTGGCCGACGTCTGCCGAAACGTCGTCCAGGCCACCTCGATTCCCCTCATCGCGGACGCCGACACCGGCTACGGAAACGCCTTGAACGTGATTCGCGCCGTCCGCGAGCTGGAGTCCGCCGGCGTCGCTTGCATCCAGCTCGAAGATCAGGTCACGCCCAAGCGCTGCGGCTTTCTGCCCGGCTCGGTGCCCGTCGTCCCCCTGGAAGAGCAGCTCGGCAAGCTGAAGGCGGCGCTCGACGCCCGAAAGAGCGCGGACTTCCTCATCCTCGCCCGCACGGACGCCGCCGCCGACCACGGGCTGGACGAGGCGATTCGCCGGGCGGTCGCCTACAGGGAGGCGGGAGCCGACCTCACGTTCATCGAGGTGGAGGGAACCGGGGAGGAACTGAGAAAAATCGCGGCCGAAGTCCCCCCGCCCCGCGCCACCACGCTGGACGAATCGAGACGCGAGGCGGCGCTCGGCGCGGAGGAGCTGGGAGCGCTCGGCTTCGGCGTCGTCATCTACCCAGGCGTCGTGCGCTGCGCCTACCTGAAAGCGGTGAAGGACGTTCTCCGCGTTCTCAAGCGGGAGCGATCCACGCGCTCCGCGCGCGGGATGATGGCGACTTTCGAGGAATACAACGATGCCCTGGGCATTTCGGAAATTCAGGCGTGGGAGCGCGAATATCTCTAAGCGTCCGCAAGGATGAGCCGCATCACCCGAGGAGCGGAACATGATTACCGTGGGGATGTACTACGAGGTCCTGCCCGGCAGGGAGAAGGAATTCGAGGAGAAATTCGAGGCCGTGGCGAACGCTCTGGAGGGCCGGGCCGGCCACGTGCGGAGCCTTCTGTATCAGCAGGTGAAAAAGCCGAATTCCTACACCATCCTCTCGGAGTGGGGCGCGAAGGAGGATTTTACGGCCTTCATCAAAAGCGACGCCTTCCGCGCCGTCACGGACTGGGGAAAAGCGGAAATCCTCGCCGGCCGACCAAGCCACAAAGTCTATGGCCGTGAGAGGGAACTCGACTAGAGGAAAACCCGGATGCCGGCCATGCTCGACTGCCCAGCGGCGGATCCCGCCCCCAGAGCGCCTCGCTTCCGGCTTCCTCCCGGCGCCTGGGACGCACACGCGCACGTATTCGGCCCGGAGAGCAGATACCCCTATTCCCCGCGAAGGGGCTACACCCCGCCGAACGCCCCGCTGGAGGCGTATGAATCCCTCCACCGGAAGCTCGGGGTGGCGCGCGGCGTCCTCACCCAGCCCAGCGTCTATGGGGTGGACAACGCCGCCATGCTCGACGCCCTCGCCCGCTCGCGGGGGCGGCTCATGGGCGTGGCCGCCGTGGGCGCGGACGTGAGCGACAAAGCGCTGTCGAATCTCCACGACGCGGGCGTTCGGGGCATCCGCGTCAACCTGGCGGACAAGGGAGGAAACCCCTTCGATTCGTTCTCTGAAGTCCGGACGATGGGAGAGCGTCTGAAAAGCATGGCCTGGCACATGGAGTTCCTGATCCACGCGCACGAGTTCCCGGATTTGAGGCAAACTTTTTCATCCCTACCCGTTCCCTGCGTTTTCGGCCACATGGGTTACGTCCCGGCGACCCGGGGACTGAAGCCGCTTCAGGAATTTTTCGACCTACTGAAAGAAGGAAGAACATGGGTGAAGCTCACGGGCGCCTATCGCATCACGAACCTCGGACGGACGCCATACGCGGACGTTGACCCCATCGCCCGGGCGCTTATTGACGCGGCGCCCGATCGCGTCGTCTGGGGGACGGACTGGCCGCATCCCGTCTGCCGGATTCCGATGCCCAACGACGGCGATTTGCTGGATCAGCTGCTCGACTGGGCGCCGGAGGAGAGCGTTCGCCGAAAAATACTCGTGGACAACCCCCTCGAATTGTTCGGACTCGGAAAATAGGAGAAGAAATGGCGCGAGGGAAGAAGAAAAAAATCGGGTTTCTGGGGCTGGGTCGCATGGGCGGGCTGATGACGAAGCACCTGATCGACGCTGGCTTCGACGTCGCGGGCTTCGATCCCGCTCCCAAAGCCGTCGCCGCCGCCCGGAAAAACGGCGTCAGAATCGCCGGGAGCATCTCCGAGGCGGTCAAGGGCGCGGAGGTGGCGTGCAGTTCGCTCCCCACGCCCGCCGCCGTGAGGAGCGCCTACCTCGGCGCGGGCGGCGCGCTCGGGGCGATGCGGCGCGGCGCGGTCTGCTTCGAGCTTTCGACGAGCGCCGTCGCTCTGGCGCAGGAGATCGCCGCGGCGGCGAAGAAGAAAGGAATCGCCTTTCTGGACGCGCCCGTCAGTGGAAGCGTCCCCCATCTGGAGCGCCGTGAAGTCGCCGCCATGGTGGGGGGAGACAAGGCGGCGCTGGCCGTGCATCGCGACGTTCTCGAAGCATTCAGCAAATCCGTCACCTACATGGGAAAATCGGGCAACGGCCTCATCATGAAGCTGGTGACGAACCACATTCTGGGCATTCACCACGCCGGCATGGCCGAGGGGCTGGCGTTCGGGATGAAGGCGGGGCTGCCGGCCCGGAAAATGGTGAAGTTCCTCCAGGGAAGCGCGGTTCCGAACCTCATGCACTACAAGGGCCAGACGATGGCCGCGCGGGACTACTCCGAGGTCATCTCCAACGTGGGAATCAGCTGCAAGGATCTGGGGCTGAGCATCGGCGAGGCGAACGACTTGGGTGCGCCCGTCCCCCTGGGCGCCGCCGCGCGGCAGCAATATGCCTCGGCCGTCGCGCTCGGACTCGAAGAAGCGGACTTCAACGCGGTCTTCGAGGCTTTTCTGAACGCCATGGGGGTGAGACCGAAGAAAAAATAGACGGCGACTGCATTCTCGACGCGCGCGGAGATTCCGCCGCCGCCATTTCAAGGAAACGCGGGCGGCGCATTCATGCGGCCCATCGCCAAGGAAAAGCGGCGCGCTCTGCATTTCAGGAGAAAAGGAATCATGGCGAAAGTGATCGCTTTTCTGGGCTTGGGCAACATGGGTTCGGGCATGTCGGAGAATCTCGCGAAGGCGGGCTTCGTCGTGCGCGGGTTCGACCCCGCTCCCGCCGCGCGCGAGCGGGCGGCGGCCGCCGGTCTGAGCGTTTTCGACACGGCTGCGGAAGCCGCCTCCGGCGCGGAGGTCATCTGCAGCTCGGTGCCGGAGGTCGAACACGCGAGGCGGGCCTATCTGGGCGAAGCCGGCGCGCTCTCGTCCGCACCCGAGGGGGCGGTCTGCTTCGACCTCTCGACCCTGACGGTCGAGGGCAGCCGGGAGCTCGCCGAAGAGGCGCGAAAGCGCGGGGCGCGGTTTCTGGATGCGCCGGTGAGCGGGAGCGTCCCCCACGCGAGGGCGGGAACCCTGGCCATCATGGTGGGGGGAGACGAAGCCGCCCTCGACGCCCACTGCGACGTCCTCGAAGCTTTCAGCGCCTCGATTCATTATTTCGGCGCGAACGGGGCGGGTCTCCAGATGAAGCTGGTGACGAACCACATCTTCGCGGTGCACATCTCCGCCATCGCCGAGGCGCTCACCATGGGAGCGAAGGGAGGCCTCGACTCCGTGAAAATGGTCGAGTTCCTGAAAGCGAGCGTCATCCCGAAAATTCTCGAATACAAGGCGTCGCCCATGATCGCCAAAGACTACGCGCCCACCTTCACGGTGAACCTCATGCTCAAGGACTTGCGCATCATCGCGGCGATGGCCGACGCGCTCGGGGCGCCGATCCCCCTGGGCGCCATGGCGCGGCAGGTCTATATGAGCGCGGCTGCCCTGGGACACGGAGAGGCGGATCAGAACGCCATCATCGAATTCTTCGAGAAAAGCGCGGGTGAGCCGGGAGGGAGCCTCGCACCCTCTTGAAGCCGCACGGAAGATCGCCGCACGGAGGAAGAGGCATCCTTTTCGGGACGCGAGGCGATTCTCACGTCAAGCGCGAAAGGCTTGCCATTCCTGAGCAATTTGATTTAGTATTTTATAGAATTGCGGGGTCGGGCGCTTCCGCCCGAAAGGCGTCAATTATGCGAGCATCCTGACTCAAACCCGCCCGGATGAAGCGCCGGGCGGCAGGGGAGACCGGAAAAATGTCGAAAACAGGACGAGACCTGCTGGAAGCCGCACGGGGCGAGATTCCCGAAATCGCGGCGGAGGAAGTGAAGACCGCCATGGACGCGGGCGGCGAGGCCGCGCTCATCGACGTGCGCGAACCCGACGAATTCAGGGGCGGCTACCTGCCGGGAGCCGAACACGTGAGCCGGGGATTCCTGGAGCTTAAAATCGAACAGGTCGTTCCCGACAGGAAAACCCCCATCGTCGCCTACTGCGCGGGCGGGGTGCGCTCGCTGCTCGCGGGCCAGGTCTTGCGGTCCATGGGCTATGAGAACGTGAAGTCCATGGCGGGCGGCTACGGGAAGTGGAAGGATCTGGGCTTTCCCGTCCAGGTGGACAAGCAGATGAGCGCCGAGCAGCTCAACCGCTACAGCCGCCACTTCCTGCTCTCCCAAATCGGGGAGAAAGGCCAAGCCAAACTCCTGGACGCCAAGATCGTCATGATAGGCGCGGGCGGCCTGGGTTCTCCCGCCGGGCTCTACCTGACGGCGATGGGCGTGGGAACCATCGGCATCGTGGACCTGGACGTAGTGGACATGAGCAACCTCCAGCGCCAGATCGTCCACAGCAACGAGCGCGTGGGCGACTCCAAGGTGGAGAGCGCCCGCGACGCTCTCACCGCGCTGAACCCCGACGTGAACATCATCGCCCACGAGGAAAGAATCAACCGGGAGAACGCGCTCGACATCCTGCGAGACTACGACGTCATCGTGAACGGGGCGGACAATTTCCCGACCCGCTACCTCGTCAACGACGCGGCCGTCTTCCTCGGAAAACCCATCGTGGACGCCTCCATCTTCAAGTTCGAGGGCCAGGCCACCGTCTACCACCCGGGGGCGAGCGGCCCCTGCTACCGCTGCCTCTACCCCGAACCCCCGCCGCCCGGCATGGTCCCCTCCTGCCAGGACGCCGGCGTCCTGGGCGCGCTCTGCGGCACGATGGGCTCCATCCAGGCCACGGAGGCGGCCAAGCTCATCGTGGGCTTCGGCGAGCCGCTCGTCGGCAAGCTGCTGATGTATGACGCCCTCAAATCGCAGTTCCGGACGCTCAAGATCAGGCGCGACCCCGCCTGCCCCGTCTGCGGGGACAGCCCCTCCATCACGGAGCTCATCGACTACGAGTTCTTCTGCGGCCTCACGGAAGCCCCCACCGCCGTCAACGGGGACTCATAAAGGCGAAGAGACCAGAAAGAAAATGAACGCGCCGCGCCCGCCAGAGGGACTTTTATGCGATGTTAGCCATCACATCCGGCGTTCATTGTGTTTGAATACTCTTGCCAGCGCGGTGAGGCCCATATCCGACATAATCTGATTCGCAACCGCCGTGCTGGCCTTGTGGCTCAGGCCAGTCATCACTGTTGGGGGCTTCGCCTTAATATCCAGCGTAAAGACGTTGGAATCATCACTTATTAGTTCCACGAGCGCGGCTTTTTGCAGTATTAAGCCATCCTCTGCGTCCTTGATATGCTCATGACTCACCATATCGGGCGAGCCATAGACAATCCCCACTTCGGAAATTACAAAGAGCGTTGCGGTATCCCATTCACGCTCACCCCCTCCTAATTTGTTCATCAACTTCACGTCCTTAGGGCCTCCCGTGAAGGTTCCCTTGACGGATAGCTTCCGGTCGTTTTGAAGAAGGATATCGCCCGATTTCGATTGATCGGCATATAACGCGCAAGAAATACCCGTGGCGCGCATAATGGCATAGGTGAACACTTCTACCGCCCCACCCACGATAAACCTGTTCTCATAAATCGTCGTATTGTAATACTGAAGCAACGCATTTATGCCAACTTCGTATTGCCCTTTCACGGCTTCGGGGCAAGAGGACTTCAAACAATCGAACGCTCTTTTTTCCTGCATGTATCCGCTCATCGCGCCGCCACCTTTTTCCACTCGGGAATGAGGTTGTATTTCCGCTTCCCGCCCGCCCCGGCGCGAATCGCCTCCTCCGCCATGCGGAGATAGGAGGGTTCGATGTCGTATCCCACGCACCTGCGCCCTTCCCTTAGCGCGACCGTGGACGTCTGACCGCTTCCCAGAAAGGGGTCGAGAATCTCATCGCCCTCCTGCGAATAGAGAAGCGCGAGGCGACGCACCAGCTCTTCGGGATACGGGCAGGGATGGTCTATGGAGTTCGGCGGCACGGGCGCGATGTGCCACACGTTGTTCGCTATGTCGCGCTTGAAAAGATCATCAATGGCGAGCACTTCCTTCTTACCCCGCCTCGGCGCGCCCGGCTTGCGGAACACGAGGATGTATTCCGTCATGATGTTGGGGTAGTAATAGCCGGCCCTCGGGTGCTGGATGAAAGTGCCCGCGCGCTTCACGCCGCCCGTCACCTTGTTCCAGATGATGTCTTGGTGAAAATCCCAGCCGGCGGCGTCCACCAGGCGGCAAGTAATCTTCATCGGGGTAGGGTAGTGCCTGCCCTTGTATAGAATCGTGCCGACCACGATGGCGCAGAATCCGCCGGGCAGGGTCGCCCTGTGGACTTCCCCGAACACCCGCTGGATGTTGTCGAGATAATCCTCGAACGTTCTCCCGAACGCCCCGTATTCGCGCTCCCGATGCCATGCCTCCCCGTCTCCATTCGCGTGAATGTCGTAGTCGATGGCGTTCCAGTAGGGGGGCGAGGTGACGGTGAGGGCGATGGAATCATCAGCGCATTCCGGCATCTGGAAGCATGAATGATTGTAGAAGCGGTATCCCTCTCCCTCCAGTACCTCTTCGGATCCGAAAGACTGCACCACTGCGCCTCTCGTCCCGTTAGTTTCACTCATGCTATGTCCCCCCTCACATTAAGAAATCCTGTCAACCAAGGGCGGGATATGCGCCTGCTTTCAGCAACCACACTTCCCCAGCATCAAGACGACAAACCCATTCACAGGTTCTTAGCCAAAATTCATTACATCTCGTAGTAATGTGCCACATATCGTAGTATTTCACAATACATACTCAAAATATAGTGGTGGAGTAGCCCGGCTTACCCAGAAGAGAAAAAATAACGAAGACTTGGGGAATTGTCAAGTCTGAACCAGCGACCCGCAAAATAAACGCTTTTGCCCCTCTATGAAATCTCCTTCAGCCTCGGCGCGTTCGGGCCGGGGCGGATGGGGTCCCTCATCCGCCCCGGGCGGCGTGAAGCGATATTCCCTGCTCTCCCCTGCCCCGAAACTCGTTGTATAGCTTCATCACCGCCTGCTTGACGCGGTCGGGCTTCATCCAGTCCGCATACGCTCCCAAGGGAATCTCGCGCGCGGCGCGGCGGGCTGGCGTTCCCTTCTCGAAGCGCTTTTTCGCCTCTCTGCGCACCAGCCGGAGGTAGCCCAGGGTCGCCCGGCGGGCCATGCCCGGGGACGATCGTTTCGACGGGAAAGGCTTTGAGTATCCTCTCGGCGATTCTTATCCACCCGCCGACGTGGGCGTCGAACGCGGCGGGCGTGACGAGGTGAAAGCAGACGTCGCCCGTGAAGAGAACGCGCTCCTTCGGTAGCCAGACGAGGGTGTCGCCCGCCGAGTGCGCGTGGCCCAAGTGATGGAGCTCGACCGCGCGGCGGCCCAGGTGGAGCGTCATCCCGCCCTCATAAACGACGTCGGGGAGGCGTTGCCTGAGCCCCTTGCGGTAATGCGCGAGGTCGAGCCCCGTCTTCTGCATTCGCTCGCGCATCCGGCGGTGGGCGACGACGGGGATATCCCGCTCGAACCAGACGAGCCCCAGGGTGTGATCCGCGTGGTGGTGGGTGCAGACGATTCTTCGCACCGGCCTTCGCGTCGCCCTCTGAATCGCCCGCTGAAAGGCCCGCGTCATGGACCGCGCGTAGAGGGCGTCCCTGTCGCCCACGACGAGGCCCGCGTTCGACACGTTCAGCCCGCCCGCCTGAACGTAGGCGAAGATTCCGGGGGCGACGCGCCGAAGCCCCGTCTTCCACCTGGAAGGTATCGCCCGCATCCGCGCCCTCCTTTCCACAACTTCCCATTCTACACCCACGCGCGCGATTGACCAGACCTTCCCGATCGGGCGAAATTGCCCCGCATCCTGCGGAGTTCGCATATTCGCCTGAGAAGGAGGCGCGGCCATGAGTCTGTCGTTCGATCACGTGCACGTCATCTGCGAGGATATCGAGAGGATGGTCGCTTGGTTTGAAAGCGTCTTCGGCGGCGAGGTCGTCCAACGGGAGGCGAATTTTCACGGCGCGCCCAACGCCGTCGTCCGCGTCGGCGAGGCAAGGCTCTTTCTGAGGGGGGTGCGGCCGGGCGAGGCGATTGGGGAGAATCACCCCGAAGCCGTCATGGGCCTCGACCATTTCTCCTTCGCCGTGGACGACGTTCACGCGCAGACCGCGCGGATGAAGGCGGCCGGGGCGGAGTTCATCCGGGAGCCCGGCCCATCGGGCATGGGCGGGAGAACGACGGCCTATATTCGAGGGCCGGAGGGGATTCGCGTCGAGCTCTCCGAGCGCGCGGGAGAAACATGCGACGACGGATGAGGCCGCACGCCATGGCGTGATGGGAGACTTGCCCTCTTTCCCGCCGCCGCGACAGGCGCGACGAACCCCCCGGGCGCCGAGGCCCGGGGGCGAAAGCTCCGAAGACGGAAAGCCTATTTGTGGTGATACCTCGCGGGCATTCCGTTTCCGTTGAACTCGACCTGGTCGCTCGCGCGAAGATCGCCCGCGATGAACTCGTCGATCATCTGGCGCGAGACGGAATCGGGCACCTGCGCCGGGGGATGCTTCATCAGATAGGCGCTCACGGGATAGAGCGGCCCCGCCTCGCCCCGGTCGCGCGCGATGCGCGCCAGACGAATCGCGTCGATGACGACGCCGCCCGAGTTGGGCGAGTCCTCCACCGAGAGGCGCGCCTCGATTTCGAGCGGCACCCCACCGAAGCCCTCCGCCTCGATTCGCAGAAAGCATATCTTGTTGTCTTCCTGCCAGGGCACGTAGTCGGAGGGGCCGATGTGAATGTCGTTCGCGGCCAGGGGCTCGGGCAGCTGGCTTTGCACGGCGTCGGTTTTGGAGATTTTCTTCGATTTCAGGCGCGAGCGCTCCAGCATGTTCAGAAAGTCGGTGTTCCCGCCCGTGTTCAGCTGGTAGGTGCGCCTGAGCTTCACCCCCCGGTCGGCGCACAGCCTGGCGAGGGCGCGGTGGAGGATGGTGGCGCCAAGCTGGGCCTTCACGTCGTCGCCTACCACCGGAATCCCCGCCTCAGCGAAGCGGGCCGCCATGTCAGGATTCGAGACGATGAAGACCGGCATGCAGTTGATGAAGGAGACGCCCGCCTCCAGCGCCGCCTCGGCGTAATGGCGCGCCGCCCGCTCCGAGCCGACCGGCATGAAGTTCAGGAGAATTTCCGCCCCGTTCTCGCGCAGTTCGGCTGCCACGTCGCAGGGCGCGGCCTCGGCGGGCAGAAAAGAGCGATCCGAGGGATATTCCGCCATGTGGGACGCCACCCCGTCGAGGATGGGGCCCATCCGCACGCCCACCCCGTAGTCGGGCAGGTCTTCCCAGATGATCTTCGCGCAGTTGGGCTTGGCGAAGGCCGCGGCGTGAAGCGGCTGGCCCACCTTTCGGACGTCAATGTCGAAAGCCGCCGCGACCTCAATGTCCTCCGGCCCGTAGCCGCCCAGGCTTCGGTGCATGAGGCCGATGTCCTCTTCCGGATGACGGCGGTAATACTCGATGCCCTGGAGCAGGGAGCTCGCGCAGTTTCCCACGCCGGCGATGGCGATGCGAATCGGAGACATAAACGTGTTTCCTTTCTTCCCTTGCCGTCCCGAAAGCCGGCTCCGGGGCGAAAGCCCTCCGTCGGCGTTCGGCGGCTCAGCGACGCTCATGCGGACTCAAAGGCTCATTGGCTCGTGCGAACGACCGCTTCCACAGAGAGCCCACTATATCCCAAAACCGGCGCTTTCTCCAAGCGGGAGAGAAAAACGCGCCCGGACGGTCCCGGGGTCGGAGCTAATAGAGCAGGCAGCGGACGAAGTGCCCGGGGGAGACCTCCTTGAGCTCGGGCTCGTGCTCCCGGCACATCGCCTTCACTTCCGGGCACCTCGGGTTGAAGCTGCAGCCCGTCGGCAGGCGGTTCAGGCTGGGCACGATGCCCTTGATCTCCTCCAGGCGAATCCGCGCGCCGGGGCTGGTGGTGTTGAGCTTCGGTATCGAGTTGAGCAGCCCCCGGGTGTAGGGATGCAGCGGATTCCCGAAAATCTCCTCCGTCGGCGCCTCCTCGACCACCTTCCCGGCGTACATCACCACGACGCGCCTGCACGTCTCGGCCACGAGTCCCAGATCGTGCGTGATGAGGATGACGGCGGTTCCCAGGTCCTCCTGCAGCTTGACCATGAGGTCGAGAATCTGCGCCTGGATGGTCACGTCGAGCGCCGTGGTCGGCTCGTCCGCCAGGAGGATTTTCGGGTTGCACGAGAGCGCCATGGCGATCATCGCGCGCTGCCTCATGCCGCCCGAGAGCTGGTGGGGATACTCCCTCACCCTCTGCCTCGGCAGGGGGATGCCCACGAGGTCGAGCATCTCGGCGGCCTTGTCCATCGCGTCCTTTTTCGTCATCCCCTGGTGGAGCATGACGGCCTCGGCGATCTGGAAGCCGACGGTAAACACCGGGTTCAGGCTCGTCATCGGCTCCTGGAAGATCATCGAGATGTGGTTGCCCCGAATCCCGCGCAGCTCCCTGGTGCCGAGCTTCGTCAGGTCCCGGCCCTCGAAGAAGATGCCGTCGCCGAATATCTCGCCCGGCGGCTCCGGGATGAGGCGAAGCACCGAAAGCGCCGTCACCGTCTTGCCGCACCCCGACTCGCCGACGACGCCGAGCGTCTCTCCCGCCTTCAGGCTGTAGCTCACGCCGTCCACGGCGCGCACCGTGCCCTCCGGCGTATGAAAGTGGGTGTGCAGGTCCCTGAGCTCGAGAATCGTGTCGGCGGCGACGGCTGCGCCATTGACCATGAATCACCTCCGGATTGCGGGCTCGCGCCCCTGGCGAGGAATCCCCAAGAAATCCGATTATAGAGAGCCGGAAACCGGATTGTCCAGCCGAACGCGGAAATTTTCCAAAGAGCGAAGACGGGACGCACGTATGCGTCCACTGAGGGGCCGGGCGACGTTTCGCTTGGAAGGGTCGCATATATGCGACCCGCGCGTGGACTGGCGGCGCACTCTCGCAGGGGCGTTCGGGAACCACCCCCGCAACCGGCCGGGAAGCGCCGCGGGCGCGTATTCGCTCCGCGCCGCGTCATCGCCCTCCCGAACCATCAGCAGGCGACCGCCTCCCGCCCATGGGGGCAGTCCCGCAGCAGGGGACAGTCCGCGCAGCGGGGCCTGCGCGCCGAGCAGCGGCTTCTTCCGTGATGAATCAGCAGCAGCGTAACGCGGCCCCACCATTTTTTCGGCGCCGCCCCCATGAGCTGGAACTCGGCCTTCACCGGATCCCCGGTCGATATCCAGCCCAGACGGTTCGCCGTTCGCAGGACGTGCGTGTCCACGGCGATGGCGGGCCGGCCCCAAGCCTCGTTCAGGACGACGTTGGCCGTCTTGCGCCCGACGCCGGGCAGCGTCGTCAGGTCATCCATCTCGGCCGGCACCTCGCCGCCGAATCTCTCCACGAGGCGGCGGCAGCACGCGCGGATGGCCTTCGCTTTCTGACGGTAGTATCCGCAGGAGTGAATCAGCGCCTCCAGTTCGCCGGGCGGCGCCTCCGCGAACGAGGCGGCGTCCCCGTAACGGGCGAAGAGCGCGGGCGTCACCCTGTTCACCCGCTCGTCCGTGCACTGGGCGGAGAGCATCGTCGCCACCAGCAGCTCCAGGGGATTGCGGTAATGAAGCGCGCACCGCGCGTCGGGGTAGGTTCTCTCCAGGACGCGCAGCAGGCGCGCGGGCGAGGCCACGGGCATTCGACTCCCTTTCCCCTGAAAGGCGGGGCCTTGAAAAGCGGGCGCCTCATCCCGTCGGACGAGGCCGGGACGCCTGCGCCCCCTCGTTCTTTTCACGGCTGACGATTCCGGTTAGAATAGCGGACGAAATTCTTATCGCCTACCGCGTCGAACGAAGGAGGACGAGTTGATGGCCGAACCCCGCGCGGCGCAGAAGTCGCCCTACATCCACAAACCCGAAAAGGACGGGAAGGTCGCCTGGTGCGCGTGCGGGCTGAGCGCGTCGCAGCCTTTCTGCGACGGCTCCCACAAAGGCTCGGGACTTCGCCCCGTCGTGCTCGACGTTCAGGCGGGGAAAACCTGCGCCTTCTGCGGCTGCAAGCAGACGAAGAGCGCGCCCATGTGCGACGGCTCCCACGCGAAGCTCTAGGCGCGGGATTCCCGATACGCGCGTGTAGCTCAGAGGATAGAGCGCCTGCCTCCGGAGCAGGAAGCCGCAGGTTCGACTCCTGCCACGCGCACCACGATCAGGACGGCGCCGGGGGCGAGCGTCCCCGGCGTTTGTTTTCTCGAAAGCCTCCCGCCACTCCCCTTTTCCACTCTTCCTGTTGACCGCCGGGGTTCATGCGGATAGGTTGATCCCTCACAGGCGTCCAGCGAGCGGAGACGTTCGATGTTCGGCGAATACATCGACAGCCACAACCACATGCACGCCCTCACCTGGGACGACTGGGAGCTGCTCTCCACGACGGGGATGCGCGCGGCCGTGCTCTCCTGCGGGAATCCCCACCTCTACCGGGAGGTGTGGGACGAGGCGCCGGGCTTCGACGACATCATGCGCTTCTGGGAGGGCCCCATCGAAGCGGTGGAGGCTTTCGAGGCGGAGCACTTCATCCAGGTCCGCTGCGCCCTCGGCGTCAGCTCGATGACCAGGGTGAAGGACTGGGAGAAGTTGCTGGACATGCTCCCGGGCTTCCTCGAAAACCCCCGCGTCGTCGCCCTGGGCGAGATCGGCCTCGACCCCACGCAGTATTTCTCTCTCGCGTGGCCGATGGAGGAGCAGGTCGCCTGTCTGGAGGCGCAGGCCGAAATCGCCAAAAAGAGCGGCAAGCCCATCATCCTGCACACGCCCACGCCCAAGAAGAGCAGGGATTTTCTGGGGAGCGTCGCCTCCCAGGCGGACGTCCCGCCCGAGCGCATCCGCCTGCATTACCTGCGAAAAGACCTGGAGATCATCCGAAAAACCGGCTTCGACGAGAGCAGAATCGCCGCCGATCACGCCGACGACACGACGATCGGATACGTCCACGAGGAAACCCGCGCCGTCTGCGCCGTCAGCATCGGCAGCGCGCTCCGGCCGATTCAGCCCTCCCGGGTGATTGAATGGGTGAAGACCTTCGGGCCGGAGCGCATCATGCTGAACTCGGATCATCTGGGCTACCGGCCCATCGACGTTCTCTCGGTTCCCAAGACGCTGCGCGCCATGCGAAGCGCGGGGATTTCGGAGGAGGCGATCCGCATGGTCTCCTTCGAGAACGCGAAGCGATTCTACGGTCTCCCGACATAAGGCCCAGGGACGATGAGCGAAGCGACGGACCCCTTCGAGCATTTCTTCGAGGCTCCCTGGTCGGACGGCCTCCCCGTGGTGCCGCCCACGCCCGAGCGCCTCGCGCGGATGCTGGGCGGCGCGGACAGGGACCCGGCCGAGGTTCTGGGCGAGGTTCCGCCCGCCATGAACCGGGCGACGGTGGAGGGCGTCGCCCTTCACGCGGTGATGGCGGGCTGCAGGCCGGAGTATCTGCCCGTCGCGCTGGGCGCGGTCGAGGCCATGCTCGTCGAGCGCTTCAACCTCGTCGGCATCCAGGCCACCATGTTCACCGGCGGCCCCCTGCTGATTCTCAACGGGCCCTACGCCAGGGAGATCGGCGTTCACGGGGGGTCGGGATGCTTCGGCCCCGGCTTTCGGGCGAACGCCACCATCGGCCGCGCGCTGCGGCTCATCCTGATGAACCTGGGGGGCGGCCTGCCGGGCGTCTCCGACATGAGCACCTTCGGCAGCCCCTCCAAGTTCACCTACTGCGTCCGGGAGAACGAGGAGCGAAGCCCCTGGCCGCCGATGCCCGCCGACTTCGGGCTGGGCGCGGGCGAGGACGCGCTCACCGTCTGCAACGCCGAGGCGCCGCGCATGGCCATGGACGACGTGAGCGCGGCGCCCGAGGGCGTCCTCACCACCCTGGCGCACACGATGGCCTCGATGGGCTCCACGACGGCCTATACGCGGACGAACTGGGTGGTCGTCGTCGGGCCCGACCACGCGGACATCCTCGCCGGCGGGGGGCTGAGCCGCGCGGACGTGAAGCGGGAGCTCTTCGAGCGGGCGCGGATGCCCTTGGGCGTCCTCAGAAAAGGCGGGCGCTACCGGGGGCCCGAACGCTCGCGCTGGCCGGACTGGGTGGATCACGCGGACGACGACTTCCCCGTCCCCATGGTCCACGACCCCGAGGACGTCCTGCTCCTCGTCGCCGGGGGCGTCCCCGGACCCTCCTGCCTCGTCATCCCGGGCTGGAACACATCGAGCCGGGCCGTCACCCGACCCTACCGCGCGAATTGATCGGACGTCCGGTCGGCGCGGAGAGGCGGGGGCCGGGATCCGGGCTTCGGGGGCGAGGGGAAACCACCCCGGCGGAGGGAGCCGATCGGGGAGAGGAGACCGCGATCGGAGCGGCGGGAGGAGCCGACCGATCGGGATGGAGAGCGGCGAAGACCGGTCGGAGCGGACGAAGGGGCCGATCGGGGCCGGGAGGATGGCCGGAATCCGGGGCGAAAAGGCGATCCGTCCGATCGGGTCTTGTTCAGATGAAATTCCCCGCGTTTCGGCGTTTTTCGTTTTGAATCAAGCGGTTATGCGTTCCTGAAAGCTGCGTGAATTCGCCTGAAAACGCCTTGAATTCGTTTTGAATTCGCTCGATTGTATTTGAATTGAAAGGTTTTCGGTTCGACGGAAAAAGACGCCCTTTTGATCGGGGATCAGGCGCGTTTCAGCTCGAATGGTACCTTTTTCGCTTCTTTTCGGGACACCGCAAATGCGGGCAAATGCGCGCGAGGGGATTTTGTTTTGCGTATGGGCCGATCCACGAACGCGACCCGTAGGGACAACCCCCCGTGGTTGTCCGCGCCGCGTCATCGCCAATTCCACGCGCGGGGCGCATGTATGCGCCCCCTACGCAAAAACAAAACCGCCGCCCGGCCCGTAGGGACGCGGACATGCATCCCGCCCGTCGGCGCGATGGGTTCCGTAGGGACGGTTTCTCATCGGGTCCGCCCCACAATTCATGAACCGCCCACCGTCATTCACAGCGTCAATCCCGACGGCCCGGAATCCGGGGTTTAATCAACGAAGGACAACCACAGGGGGTTGTCCCTACAAACGAAAGACGCGCCGCGTCTCGCCAACCCTGCGGGCGGGGCGCATGTATGCGCCCCCTACGGCGAGGGCGGCGATATTCCTTTGCAGGGGACGCGCGGGTTTTGCCTTCGTAGGGGACGCATATATGCGTCCCGTTTCGTTCGGCGACCAGAGGCGGGTGGTTCCCGAACCGTGGGGCGCGCCCGGGAAGGAACCGCCCCTGCGGAACCGTCCGGCGGGGCGGTTCGCGTTCCGTTTTCTTCAGGGGGAGAAGAACAGCTTGAGGAGGCCGAAGGTGAGGGTGACGTTCAGCCCCACGAGGCCGAGCCCCACGACGAACGTGAACTTCTGCGACCGCGCCTCGACCCGCGCGATGGAGGTTTCCAGGTCGCCCCTGAGCTGCGTGATCGAGGTTTCCACGTCGCCCCGGAGCGCCTGAAGCTCGGTTCGCACCTCCTGAATCTCGGTTCGGAGCTCGGTCTTGACCTCCTGAATCTCGGCCCGGAGCCCGGTCTCCACCGCCTTGATCTCGACCCGGAGCTCGCCCTTGACCTCCTGAATTTCAGCTTGGAGTTCGCTTTTCGCCTCTTGCAGGTCGATTTTCGTGGCGACGCTGCCGCCCACGGCGTCCTTGAAGGTATCTACGACGGCGCGCGCCTGGGTCTCCTCGAAACCCGATTCCCGGAGCGATTCCATGGCCTTGAGCGTGTCGAAACCGATCATCGTCCGTCCCTCTCCCGGCGTTGGCTGCGGGAGGATCATACCACAGGCCGCGCCGAATGTGGAAGGGTGAAATATCCCGGCGGCGAGGAGGCGGGGCGGTTCGCGTTCCGTTTTCGTCAGGGGGAGAAGAACAGCTTGAGGAGGCCGAAGGTGAGGGTGACGTTCAGCCCCACGAGGCCGAGCCCCACGACGAACGTGAACTTCTGCGACCGCGCCTCGACCCGCGCGATGGAGGTTTCCAGGTCGCCCCTGAG
This sequence comes from bacterium, assembly GCA_965242545.1. Lineage (GTDB taxonomy): Bacteria > UBA8248 > UBA8248 > UBA8248 > UBA8248 > Bin107. The sequence continues at coordinate 701,531 of OZ251456.1, read as the reverse complement.
CTGCGTGATGGAGTTTTCCACATCGCCCCTGAGCTGCGTGATCGAGGTTTCCACGTCGCCCCTGAGCGCCTGAAGCTCGGTTCGCACCTCCTGAATCTCGGCCCGGAGCCCGGTCTCCACCGCCTTGATCTCGACCCGGAGCTCGCCCTTCACCTCCTGTATCTCGGTCTGGAGTTCGCCTTTCGCCTCTTGCAGGTCGATTTTCGTGGCGACGCTGCCGCCCACGGCGTCCTTGAAGGTGTCCACGACGGCGCGCGCCTAGGTCTCCTCGAACCCCGATTCCCGGAGCGATTCCATCGCCTTGAGCGTGTCGAAACCGATCATCGTCCGTCCCTCTCCCGGCGTTGGCTGCGGGAGAAGCATACCACAAGCCGCGCCGAATGTGGAAGGGTGAAAATGGCGTCGTCGCCGACCCGCAATCGGGGCGCATGTATGCGCCCCCTACGGGTGAAACATTCCATCGACAAAACAAGGCGTGTGATGGTTTTGTAGGGGACGCATACATGCGTCCCGTTTCGCGTCTGGCGGCGCGTTGACAACGGACAACCACAGGGGGTTGTCCCTACGGGTGAAACATCCCATCGACAAAACAAGGCGTGTGATGGTTTTGTAGGGGACGCATATATGCGTCCCGTTTCGCGTCTGGCGGCGCGTTGACAACGGACAACCACAGGGGGTTGTCCCTACGGGCGCCATACCCCATCGGCGAAAAGGCGGGCGGCGGTTTTGCGTAGGTGACGCGCCGAGGGGCGCGTCCCACGCATATATGCGTCCCGTTTCCCGGCGCGCAAAAAAACCGGGCGCGGGGGGCGTCCTCCTCCCCCGCGCCCGGTCGATTCGCGTTTTCGCGGGGCGCGCATCCACGCCCCTGCGGATCGGGCCGATCGCCGATCCGCGCCGCCTAGAACCTCATGCCGAAGTCCAGGCCGCCGCCGTATTCGGCGTTGCCGCTGCCGCTCGTCTCATACCAGCCCGAGGCGCGCATGGACACGCCCTCCATGAGCGTGAACGCGCCGCCCACGCCCAGGCGCATCGAGGTGGACTCGGCGTCCGTCTTGAGCTTCACGCCGGAGACCTCCACGCTCGTGTCGCCCGAGAAGTCCTGGGCCACGTCCAGCGAGGCGAACACGCCGCCGCCCGCCACCGGGGATTCCACGGTGACGCCCGCCGTCCCCTTCGCGCTGTTGGCGTCCTCGACCTTGATCCGCGTCTTGGACATGACGCCGACCGAGTCCGTGAAGTCGCCCAGGCTCGCCCTCGTCATGGTCAGCCCCGCGCGCGGGGTGAGGAACAGGCCCTCCATCAGCGCCATGCGGCTGCCGATCTCCACGCCGAACCCGATGCTGGAGCCGCTGGCGTCGTTCTCCATCTTCATGCCGCCGTTGCGCGTGGAATCCACCTCGGCGTCGAGCCAGGTCGCCTGCCCCTGGACGTCCACGTAGAAGTCCTCGGTCGTCCAGGTGGCGGAGACGCCCACGCCCGGCCCGCTCAGGGTGATCTCGCCCACGCCGGACATGTCCGCCTTGCCCTTCAGGACGTGCGCCGAGACGCCCATCCGCCAGTTCCGGCCGATGAAGTCGAAGCCCGCACGCCCGCCGAAGACGTCGTAGTCGTGGGAGAGGTCCTTCTTCGAGGCCCCCTTCTCCGCCGTCCACTCGCCCTTCGAGCCCTCGATCCGCGCCCAGACGCCTTCCCCGCCGCGCGGAGCGGCCATCCGCTCCCCGTAGGAGGGCATCCGGCTCATCGCCAGCAGGATGGAGGGAAGCGCCTCGTAGAGCTCGCAGCGGCGGTCGTTGCCCAGCACGCCGCAGTCGAACGGAACCGCCGCGGGCCCCCCTGGGGTTCCGGGCCCCGCCGGAGCCTCCGGCTCCTCGGGCGCGTCGGGCACCACCAGCGTGCCGTCCGCGTTGAACTCGGCGTCCGGCGTCTCGTTGGTCGGGGTTCCGGCCGCGTCCAGCAGGACGTATCTCACGTTCGCTTGCGGCAGACCCGCTCCGCCGATGACGCCCTTCACCCGGCTGGCGGCGAAGTGGCGCGTCGTGTCGCTCGCGGCCACGCGAATGTTCAGCCGGACGGCCCCGTCCTCGGCCAGAATCGCGTTGGTCGCGCCGTTCGCGTCCACCTCCGCGTTCTCCGTCGCGCCGATGGTCACCGAGCCGCCGCCCGTCAGGTGAATCGCCGCGGCGCCGCCCGCGCCGCCCTTCACCACGCCGTCGATGGTGAGGACCGACCGGCCCGGGTCGTTCACCAGAACGCCCACGCCCGAGGAGCCGGCGAGAATCTGCCCCGTCGCGCCGACGTTCAGCGTGCCGCCGCCCACGAGATGCACGCCCGCGTCCGTCCCGCCCGTCACCATGCCGTTCACGGTGACGGTCTGCTTCAGGATGCGCGCCTCGCCCGTTCCCGTGGCGCCCGCGTTGGAGACGTAGATGCCGGTCTTGCCGCCGGTCACTTCCGCGCCCTCTCCGACGGTGACCTCGATGGCGCCGTTGTTGTCGTGGGCCGTCGCGTAGTAGGCGCGGATGCCGTCGCCGCGGGGGGAGTCGATGGAGCCGTCGGTCATGGCGACCGTGATGTCCCCGGGGTTGTAGCGGTCGATCAGCGCCATCACCTTGCTCCAGTAGTCCTCGTCGTCAGCGGCGTCGTCCGTGAAGCCCGCCGCCGTGAGCGCGGCCTCGAGGTCGTCCTCGTCGGCGCCCGTCGCCAGCGCCTCCAGCACCGTCTTCTCCTTATCCGAGAGACCCAGCGACAGAATGTTCCGCAACAGGGCCCTGGTGGGCGCGTCGTCCGTCTGGAGATACGTCACGATGTCGGCGTCGGTCAGGTCGTCCAGGCCGGTCGCGCCCGACTTGATGGCCTCGAACACCGACGACGCGATGTCGAACCGCTCGTCCCCCAGCGCCGCCCTGAACTGCGCGACGTAGGCGTTGTCGGAGGCGGTGGCGCCCGTCGGCACGGCCGCCCGCTGCGCCGCGTTGTCCGGGATCGCGCCCGGGTCGTCGCCCTTCGCCACTTCCGTGATCGCAGCGCGCCGGGACATGACCTGGGCCTCGACCCCCGCCGCCCCGCCGTAGACGCCGCCGGTGGCGTCGTCGCCATCCAGGGTCTGCATGGAGAAGAGCATCACGCCGACGAACGACCCGGCGAATCTGCCCGCGTCGCTCTGGGAGACGATGGCCTTCTCCTCATCCGTCACCCCGTGCGAGAACGAGCCCGTCCACGCGATGTTGATCACGTCGGACTTCCCGTCGGCCCGCGCCGCCACCGTCTCGTCGGTGCTGGCGCCTCCCACCCTGGCGTAGAGGCCCGTGCGGCCCATGATCGCGCCGCCCTGGGCGATCCTTATCTGGTTGTCGGGCGCCAGCGCGCTAAACAGCGTGGTGTAGACGGCGTCCCCCGACTCGGAGATGAGGGTGGCGTCGGCGCCGAAGGTATGGAGGACGTCGCCCGTGCCGCGGTTGAAGGCCTGGATGGCGTTGCCGGGGGAGCGCAGCGTCCCGCCCGAGACGTCGACCGTCACGTCGCTCGCGTCGCCGGACTTGTTCCGGACGGAGACGGCGCTGTACGTATCGCTCAGCACGGTCCCGCCGGTGTTGGTGACGGAGAGGGCGCCCTCGCCGTTCCTGTTGACGTTGATGGGGCGCGCCGACGTGATGTCGCCGCCGTTGGAGATCGTGATGGCGCCCGTGTGGTCGCCGCTGTCCGTCACCCGGATACCGTATTCTTTCCCGAAGATCGAGCCGCCGGTGGTCGTGACGGTGACGTCGCCCCCGGCCGCGCCCGTCTGCTTCTCGACCCGGATGCCGCGCTCGTGCATGTCGTCCGCGTCGCCGATGTTGGCGCTGTTGGCGATCGTGACGTCCCCCGTGCCGAGATCCTCGACCAGGATGCCGTCCCAGTCCACGTCCCCCGTCTTCTCGATGTCGCCGCTGTTGGTGACCACGATGGCGCCGGAGCCGGTGAGCGCGCTGCGCCGGACGAAGAGGCCGGTCTTCGGGGTGGTGACCGTTCCCGCGTTGGTGATGGTGACGTCGCCCACCGTGTTCGCCGACGGAAGGTTGGCGAAGATGCCGTGCTGGGCCGTCGAGGTCAGCTCGACGCCATCGGAGACTTCGAACGTGACGTCGCCGGCCTGGGAGTGCGACGCCTCCAGGATCGTGCCGCTCGACTGGACCGATCCGCCCGTGACCCTGATGCTGATGTCGCCCGCGTTGTTCGCGGCGACGTCGTCGTTGTCGGCGATGTTCGCCTTGATGCCTTGTTGGTTGGTGCCGGAGACCACGATGGCGCCGTCCGAATGGGTGATGGCGATGCCGGCGTTGTCCCCGGCGGTGTTCTTGTTGATCACGTTGACGTTGATGCCGAAGGCGGTCGACGTGATGTCGCCGCTGTTGGTCACCGTGGCCACCTTGGTCGTGGCGGTCGTGGTGGCTCCCCGGTCGAGCAGGTAGATGCCGAACCGGCTGGCGCCGGCGGTGTTCTCGACGACGAGGGCGCCGCTGTTGGTGATCGTGGAGACGCCCTTGCCGTTGTTGTTGAGATAGATCGCGGCCTGTTTCGACGTGATGTCGCCGCTGTTGGTGATCTTGGCGGCGCCCGCGCCGCCGGCGTTGGTGCCCCCGTACTCGAGATAGATGCCGTATCCGACGGTGATGCCCGAGGCGTTGGCGATGATGTTGCCCCTGTTGTCCACCTCGGCGTCGCCGTGGCCGCGCTCGTAGGACAGCTCGATGGCGCCGCTATTCGTCCCTACGTTGTGCATCGTGATGACGCCGCTGTTGGTGATCTTGGCGTCGCCCGTGGTGGTCGACGCCTGGTTGCCCCCGCCGCCGGTCGTGTCGCCGGCGAAGTAGTTCAGAAGGATGCCCCGCAGTCCCGCCGTGATGGCGCCGGTGTTGGTGATGGTCGTGTCGGCGCTGGTGTCGGAGCTATCTCCCCTGTTGAGGTCGATGCCTTCCTGCGTCGAATAGATCGTGGCCGCGCTGGTGATCGAGGCCGCGCCGGTGCCGAGCCAGACATTCATGCGGATGCCCTGGCTGTTCATCCTGGCGGTCGACGACCCGATGGTCACGCCGGCGCCGACGGTCACCGTCGTCGTGGCGGCGCCGCGGCGCTGCTGGTTGACGAAGATGCCGTTGTTGCGGTCGCCGGTGCCGGCGTTGCCCGAGCGCTGGCTGATGGTCACCCGGTTGGCGGTGGCGCTGGTGCCGCCGACCGTGAGCGCGAGCCCGCCGCCGGCGTCGGCGGCGTTGGCGGGCTCGTCGCTGTCCAGGGCGATGCCGTTCGGCCCGAAGCCGCTCGACCCCGCCCCGGAGGTGACCGTCCACGCCGTCGCGGCGCCCGGCACGATGACCGTGGCGACGGCGGTCGCGCCGGGGTTCACGTTCAGGTAGATGATGCCGTTGGCGTAGGTCGTGGCGGTGCAGGTGCGGCTCGTCGCCGAGGTGGAAATCGCTCCCACGCACTCGTTGGCCGCCCGCGGCGTCTCCGGCGAGAGCAGCAGCGCCGCCAGAAGCGCGGCGAGGAGGAAGCCCGCCGCGCCTCCCCGCTTCCGTTTCACGATTCGCTTCATCCCGTTGGTTCTCATCAATTCTCTCCCGTTGTGGAAAATAGGGCTGTCTTCGCCTCCTTGCGAAGCGGACGCCTCCTCGAAAGAAAAACGCCCGTAACCCGCAGGAGCCCCCCCCCCCCCCGCAGGGGAGGGGCCTGAAAAACGCCGTTGCGCCCGGGCGCCGCCGCCCATTCCACATGCGAGGCGCATCGCGCCGGATTCGTAGGGACAACCCCCTGTGGTTGTCCTTCGCGGTTTCGCGATCGCCGCCGCCCCACAATCGGGGCGCATATATGTGTGGGAAGCACCCCTCGGCGCTTCACCTACGGGCGAAACATTCCAACGACAAACAAGGCGGGGCGGCGATTTTGCCTTTGTAGGGGACGCATACATGCGTCCCGCGCCGCCCTTCTTTCCTTTCCTCTTTCTTTCCGTCTTTGAATTACATACCTGCTATCTAACAAAACGCCCCGCCCGCGTCAACCCTCTTTTCGCGCCTCCGCGAAATCAGAACGCCCGCCCCCGCAGGCGTCCCGATCGCATCGCCGCCCATTCCACACGCGGGGCGGGTCGCGCCGGTTTCGTGTGGGTGGCGACGGTTCCGTAGGGACAACCCCCCGTGGTTGTCCCTACGGGCGCAATACCCCATCGGCGAAAAGGGCCGGGGATTTTCCGTAGGCGACGCGCCGAGGGGCGCGTCCCACACATATATGCGTCCCGCCCGTCGTTTTGGGCGATGCTGGTTTCGTCAGGGAGAGAAGAAGAACTTGAGGAGGCCGAAGGTGAGGGTGACGTTCAGCCCCACGGCGCCGACGGCGAGACCGAACGCGAACTTCTGCGACCGACCCTCGACCCGCGCGATGGAGGCTTCCACGTCGCCCCTGAGCGCCTGCATTTCAACCCGAAGCTCGGATTTGACTTCCTGAACCTCGGTTCGCACCTCCTGTATCTCGGCCTGGAGCTCGCCCTTCGCCTCTTGCAAGTCGATTTTCGTGGCGACGCTGCCGCCCACGGCGTCCTTGAAGGTGTCCACGACGGCGCGCGCCTGGGTCTCCTCGAAACCCGATTCCCGGAGCGATTCCATCGCCTTGAGCGTGTCGAAACCGATCATCCCCTGTCCCTCCCGGCGTTGGATACGGGAGAAGCATACCACAAGCCGCGCCGAATGTGGAAGGGTGAAATATCCCATCGGCGAAAACGCGGGGCGGCGATAACCGGGCGTCCGCGCCCCCCGCGAAAACAGGATGGCGATATTCCATTGCAGGGGACGCGCCCCTCGGCGCTTCACCTGCGGAAACAGGGCGCGACGGCAACCGCCCGTAGGGGACGCACCGAGGGGCGCGTCCCACGCATATATGCGTCCCGTTTTGTTCGGCGACCAAACGCGCGGGGGGTTCGCGAACCGCCCCTGCGGGATCAAACGCCGTCCGGCGGCGAAAGGCCGAAGGCGGCCCCTCCCGCGTCCCGTTTTCGCGCGCTTCGCGCGCGTTTTTTCCGGATATTCCCGATTCGGGGGTTGATTTCGTTTTATTTTCGGTATAAATTTCGTATTATATTCGTTACCCATCACCCGAAAACGGAGAGAAGCCATGCTCGCCAAAACGCAAGCCGCGGCCGTTCTGGGCGTGGACGCCTACCCCGTCGAAGTGGAGGTGGACCTCGCCTCCGGCCTGCCCTACTACTCCACCGTCGGCCTGCCGGACGCCGCCGTGAAGGAAAGCAAGGACAGAATTCGCGCCGCCATCGTCAACACGGGGTTCATCTACCCGATGGGGCGCATCACCGTCAGCCTCTCGCCCGCGGACGTCCGCAAGGAGGGGAGCGCCTTCGACCTGCCCATCGCGCTCTCGCTGCTGCGGGCGAACGGGGTGTTCCACGCGCGCTCGCGGATGGAGGACGCCCTGCTGTTTCTCGGCGAGCTGGCGCTGGACGGCTCCCTGCGGCCCATTCGCGGGGCGCTCAACGTCGCCGTGCTCGCCAGGAAGATGGGCAGGCGCGGCGTCGTTCTCCCGGCGGAGAACGCGCCCGAGGCCGCCGTCGTCGAGGAGCTCGAGGTCTATCCCGTCCACACCCTTCCCCAGGTGGTGGGGTTCATCCGGGAGGAAATCGACATTCCGGCGGCGCGCCGCCTCGAGGAGAACGGCGACGGGAGGAGGGAGGTCGAGCGAATCGACTTTCTCGACATCCGGGGCCAGCGCCAGGCCAAGCGCGCCGTGGAGGTGGCGGCCGCCGGCTCGCACAACCTCCTGATGATAGGCCCGCCCGGCAGCGGAAAGAGCATGCTGGCGAAAAGGTTTCCCACCATCCTGCCGCCCCTTTCCCTGGACGAGGCCATCGAAACCAGCCAGGTGTGGAGCGTGCTCGGCAAGCTCACGAAGCGCGACTCCCTCATCCGGGAGCGGCCCTTCCGCGCCCCGCACCACACCATCAGCGACGCCGGGCTGGTGGGCGGCGGCGCGCTACCCCTTCCCGGGGAGGCCTCTCTAGCCCACAACGGCGTGCTGTTCCTGGACGAGCTGCCCGAATTCAGGAAAAACGTGCTCGAATCCCTGCGCGGCCCGCTCGAGGACGGGCGCAGGCGAGCCTCTCGTTTCCGGCGCGCTTCATGCTCGCCGCGGCGATGAACCCCTGCGACTGCGGCCTCCGGGGAGACGGGGCGTGCGTCTGCGCCCCCCGGCAGGTGGCCAGATACCGCTCGCGCGTGTCGGGGCCGATTCTCGACCGCATCGACATCCACGTCCCCGTGCCGAGGGTGCCGTGGAAGGAGCTCGCCGAAGACCCCGAGGGCGAGAGCTCGCGGACGATCCGCGAGCGCGTCCTCGAGGCGCAGGCGACCCAGAAAGAGCGCCTGCGGGATCACGCCGGCGTCTACGCCAACGCCCACATGGGGCCCGCCCTCATCAACGAGCACTGCGGGCTCGAGGCCGAGGGGATGCGCCTGCTCAAGATGGCGGTGGAGAGGCTGGGTCTCTCGGCGCGCGCCTATCACCGCGTGCTGAAGGTGGCGCGCACCATCGCCGACCTGGGCGGCGACCGGGACATCGCCCCCCAGCACGTGGCGGAGGCGGTGCAGTATCGCCAGCTGGACAGGCGGCCGCCCGCCTGAGGACGCGGGGGCGCCTGCTCTTCCGGCCCGCCCCTGAAAACCCGGGCGCGAGGCGCGCGCCGGGGGCTTCATCGCCGGGCGTCCTTCGAGATTGACGCGCGGCCCGCCCTGCCTGTATTTTCGGAAGCCGGACAATGCGCGCGCGGCCGCTTCGGGGCGTGCCGCCTCTCACCAGCGAGGCTTTCGACATGGGGACGGAATACGCCTGGTTCCTGCCCTCGGCCAGGGCGGGGGACGGACGCAGAATCAACGCGAAGACGCCCGAGCGGAAGCCCACCATCGAATACCTCTCCCGCGTCGCGCGCGCCGCCGAGCGCGCGGGCTTCGTGAACCTGCTCGTGCCCACGGGCACCCACTGCATGGACGCCTGGCTCGTGGCGGCGGGGGTGGCGCAGCACACGGAGCGCATCAAGTTCTGCGTGGCGCTCCGGCCCGGCCTCGCCAGCCCCGTGCTCGCCGCCCAGACGGCGAGCACGCTCGACGCGCTCACCGGCGGCCGCCTGACGCTCAACGTCGTGACCGGATCGAGCCGCGCCGAGCAGATGCGCTACGGGGATCACCTCGCCCACGACGAGCGCTACGAGAGGACGGAGGAGTTTCTCGAAATCGTCACCCGGCTGTGGAGCGGCGGCGGCCCCCTCACCTACGAGGGCAGGTATTTCGACATCCGGGGCGCCGCCTTCTTCCCGATCCGCCTCTCGAAGCCCTGGCCGCCCATCTACCTGGGCGGAAGCTCGGAGGCCGGCCGCCGGGTGGGGGCGAAATTCTCCGACGTGCACATGATGTACGCCGTGGACGTGGAGACCATCGCCCGAGACGCGCGCGACATGAGGGAGCGCGCCGCCGCGCGCGGCAGGGAGGATCGGATAAGGTTCGGCGTCCGGATGCACGTCGTCTGCCGGGAGAGCAAAAAGGAGGCGAGGCGGGCGGCGCGGGCGCTCATCGAGGGAAGCGACCTCTCGAACGTGCAGGCGTGGGCGGACATGAAGACGCGAACGGAGAGCGCGGGCCAGACGCGCGTCAACGAGCTGGCGAAGGGCGAATCCCTCTGGGTCACCGACGCCCTGTGGATGGGCGTGAACACCGTTCGCGCGGGCGCGGGCGCCTCGCTGGTGGGCACGCCGGAGATGATCGCCGGCGCGCTCAGGGAATACGTGGAGGCGGGCGTTCAGGCCTTCATCCTCTCGGGCTGGCCGCACGTGGAGGAGGCGGAGATATTCGGGCGCGAGGTCATGCCGCTGCTGGCGGAGACGGCGCCGCTCGCGCTCGAGCCGCCCCTGCCCGCGCTCGCCGAATACGATTGACGGAAAGGGCCGCGGCCCCGACGAACGAGGAGAATGCCCGATGAACGCGACGAACGGCGCGCCCCGCGCCGATTCGCAGAAGTGGATAGACCTCGCCGAGACCCTGGGGCGGGAGAAATTCGCCCCGCGCGCGAAGATGATAGACGAGGAGGCGCGCTTTCCGGCCGAGAACTATCAGGATCTGGCCGACGCCGGCCTGCTCGCCCTCATGGTGCCCCGGGAGTTCGGCGGCATCGGGGCGGACTCGCTCACCTACGTCACCGTGCTCTCGAAAATCGCCAAAGGGTGCGCCTCCACCGGGCTCACCTTCAACATGCACAGCGCGGTCGTCGACTTTCTGGGGCAGATCGCCTCGGAGGAGCAGAGGGCGCGCTACTTCTCCGAGGTGGTGAACGAGGGCGCCGTCTTCGCCTCCATCACGAGCGAGCCGGGCAGCTCCTTTCGGGACAAGCTCGCGGTCCGCACCTCCATCCGCGAGGAGAGCGGCGGCTACCGCCTGCGCGGCAAGAAGCACTTCTGCTCGCTTTCGACCGGCGCGACCTACTACTTCACCTGGAGCTATCTCGACGGAGCGGAGACCCTCCGGGAGGGGCTGCTGAACGTGATGATTCCCGCCGGGCGGGAGAACGTCGAAATCATCGACGACTGGCACGTCATCGGGATGCGGGGAACCGCCTCGAACTCCCTGATGTTCCACGACGCGGAGGTGAGGCCCGAGGAGGTCATCGGGGCGCCGGGTAGCATTCTGGGCAAGGACATGAGCATGTGGTCGCTGGGCTACACGGCCGTCTACATCGGCATCGCCGAGGCGGCGTATCAGTTCACGGTGGACTACGTGAAGAAGACGAAATCCGGCCTGGGGACGCCGCTTGCCGAGCTCGACAGAACGCAGCGCCAGATCGGCGAGATGGCCATGCTGCTCGAAAACGCCCGGCGCGCCGCGGAGAAGCTGGGCGCGCTCCGGGGCAACCTGGGAAAGATGGAGCTCACCTTCATCCTCAACCAGGCGAAATACCTGGCGACCGAGGCGGCGAAGGAGCTCGCCGAGCAGGGCATCCGCCTGTGCGGGGGGCGCGGGCTTCACCGCTCCCTGCCGATCGAGCGGCACCTGCGGGACGCCGTGGCCGGCCTCGTCATGCCGCCCGCCAACGACAGGTGCCTCGAAACCATCGGACAAATCGCCCTGGGCCGCGAGGCGAAGACGCTCGATTTCCAGTGATTCTCCGGGCGCCGGCCGACCCGCCGTCCCGAAGCGGGAATCCTCCCGGACGCGAAGGCGCGCCGGGCGGCGGAAACGGAGCGGGCGGCTATTTCTTCGGGTAGACGCCGAAGGGATCCTTGAGCAGGAGCGCGCCCGCGGCGGCGACCGCCAGGATGAGCGCGAGGATTCCCAGAACTTCCCACACCTTCCAGGCGACCGCGACGGCGGCCAGCAGGACGCATCCCAGCGTCTTCGCGTCGAACCGGGTCTCCATGAGCGCGCGCCTCCTCCCGAGCGGGTGAAAACTGGTGGGCCGCCGGGGAATCGAACCCCGAACCCACGGATTAAGAGTCCGTTGCTCTGCCTGGTTGAGCTAGCGACCCGCTGTTCATCCCTGGCGCGCCCGGTAGGACTCGAACCTACAGCCTTCGGATCCGAAGTCCGACGCTCTGTCCAATTGAGCTACGGACGCCCGATGTCCCTGGCCTCGCGCGGAAGCCTCCGCTTCACGCGGCGATCCGCGAACGATCTGGGGTGAGTGAGGGGATTTGAACCCCCGACCTCCGGGGCCACAACCCGGCGCTCTAACCACTGAGCTACACCCACCGCGCCTTCGGCCCGCCTCCTCCCGCGGGGCGGCCCCTCTCCCCGGAGAGAGAAGCGGCGCCGCTTCCCCGCAACGGGTGGCGCGCCCGGCAGGATTCGAACCTGCGACCTACGGATTAGAAGTCCGTTGCTCTATCCAGCTGAGCTACGGGCGCCCGCCCCGGCGAGGCTTCTCACGGCGACCCGTTCGCAGGCGCTGCCTTCCGCCGAAAGACAAGGGGAATATCACACCGGCGGCCCCGGCTGTCAACAACGCCGGGAGGGCGCGGGGGCGTTTGGCGGAAAAGGAACGAGGGGGGACGCTCACCCGGCCGGCGTGGCGTCCGAAGCGGAGAGGCGCGCGGCGCCGATTAGCGCACCAGCGACACCCGGCCGAACGGACCATCGTAAATCATCATATAGTTCGCGAGAAAAGTCCGTCCTATCAGCGCCTTATGGAGTTGGCCGCCGTCCGAGAGGCCGACGCCCGCGAATCGCCCGTATATCGCGTCCTGCACTTGCGGGAAAAAGATATGACCCAGATAAACGGGCGCCTGATGGGCTCCTCCCGCGCCCGCAATCCGCCTTTTGTCAACCACCGGCAAGCCCAACTCCTCCGCCAGCCCGACATCGATGCAGCTTTCCGAGGCTCCCGTATCCACGAGCGCCGGGACCTGTCTGGATCTCATGTCAGGAGTTTGCGGCGACGCCGGGTCGAAATTCTCGTCAAATCCGATATCCACCATAATCGTCGGCCCGGAAACCGTTAAACGCCGCGCGCCCGTTCCGAGACGGTCATCCGCAAACCCGCATTCAACCCTCGGCATGGTCTGCAACTCCGAACATGATGGACGCCGGCAGTTTCATTTCGTCGGGAGCGCCCACTTCCTTGATCAGATAGGGACCGCGGCCGTAGCGCCTGATGGCTTCGGACGCCACGTTGTCGAGCGTATCGAAGGCGTTGATGAACTCGCCCTCATAGAACAGCACCCATTTCCCCATGTAGTGGCGCTTCATTTCATCCTTTTTTCGGTGAAACGCTTTCAGGTTTTTCTCCAGCGCTTTTTCTTTTTCGTTCATTGCGCCCTCCTTTCTTCATCCATTCACCAGACCCGGAGGAGCTCGGTATTTTTCAAACCGCCCAACCATGGACCCAGAGGCCACCGCCTCCAGCATACCACATTCAGGGAGGGCGAAGGCGGAGGGTTCACGCGCCGCCGCGGCCGGCGGCTTCCGCCCGGCGAAAGTCGAAAAACGCGCGCGCGGGGCCCCTGAAGCCCCGCTCCCGCAAGCGCCCCCCCGCTCTCCCCGGATTTATCGCTTGTCCGTTCAGTATAGGAAAATCGCCGGAAAAGTCCAGCGTTTTCGAGGCGCCCCGCGCCGACGCGAGACGCCCCCCGGAGAGGCGGAAGCCCTACTCCCCCTCGAAGGGCTTTCTGCGCACCCTGCCCTCGCCCACCAGCGCCGCCTTCATGAGCAGAATCAGGGCGTTGGTTCTGGGGATGAGGTGGATGAAGCGGTCGAGCTTGCGGTCGATGAGGTCGATTTCGCCCTCGGAGAGGCCGAGCGCCGCCGCGCGCTCCCGGCTCAAATCGACCGGAAAGGGAAACTCCTGGGCCGCGGTCGCCGCCGCGCCCTGCGCCTGGGTCACGGTGATCAGAAAGCCCGGCTTCGCCATCTCCTCCTTCAGGAAGGGCCAGACGCGCTCCAGGAAGGCGGGGTGGCCGCCGAGGGCGCGCCAGACGCTGCCCAGCCCCCCGGTCGCCGCGCGAATCTCCTCGTAAAGGGCGCCCAGCGCGTCGTCCGCCCCGGCCGGGTCCGCCAGGGTCGGCGCGCGCATCGAGGCCGGCGGCCCCTTGGGCAGCGCGCCCACGTCCGAATCCGCGCCCGGACGCGCGCCGCCCATCCTCACCCCGTTGAGCGCCCCCTTCAGGGCGGCCGCCAGGATGAGGTTCTTGGGATTCGCGTTGTTGTAGACGTCCAGGACGCCGTCCACCTCCTCGACGTCCTCCGGCGCGTAGCCGCATTCGTCCTCGAGCGCCTCGCCCACCTCCGGCACGTCGGGCGGCATGGGCGGTGTCATCCGCATCCGCAGGCTGTCCGCGCAGCGCTCGAAATACGCAATCGAGGCGTTGGGGCGCAGCGCCTCCCAGGCCGCGCGGAAATAAGGCTCGTGCGCGGCGAGAACGCGGTAGATGAAGTTCACCTGGACGCTGCGGAGCACCTGGCGCATGTCCGCGTAAATCACCGCGATTTCGCCCGCGGCGCGATCTTCCGGGATTTCATCGAAGACGTCGGGCTTCACGATTTTCCCCATCGGGGCGGGCGAGACGAAAGGGCGGCCCGGCGAAGCCGCCGCGGGAATCGCGCGGAGTATAAGGGGCGGACGGCGGACGGGACAAGCCGCTTCGCCGCCGTGACGCGCGCTGAATGCGTCATCGCCTTTTCGGCTTCGGATTTATTTTCAGAAAAACGCTTGACTTTCGGAGAAGATTCTCTTATATTTGACTTAATCAAATGTTGATTATTTATACATTTGACGAAACCAATGAAGAAAACGACCCGCCGAGGCGCTTCGAGCGACCTCGAAAAGGAGAGTCCCGATGAGGCGAAGCGACGCCGGAACATTCAGGCGCGACGGAACGAGCCGGAACATTCAGGCGCGACGGAACGAAAGAAGGAGATTCAGGAAGATGACTCCTGTGTCCGCCGTCCGCGTCGCGGGCGCGGCGCCCGCCGACCTCGGCGCGCGCCTCCACCTCGCGCTCGACAGCCTGTTTCACCAGAAGAAGCCCGCCGACCGGGAGGCGGCGTGCTGCCACGACGTCACCCACAACCAGTGGACGCTCCTCCACGTGCTCGCGGACGCGGAAGCGGCGCCTCTCCCCATGGGAGAGATCGCCAGGCGGATGCGCCTCACGCCGAGCGGGGTGACGCGCTGCGCGGACCCGCTCGTCGAGCGCGGGCTGATCGAGCGCGGGACGAAGGAGGGAGACCGCCGCGTGTGCTGTCTGCGCCTGAGCGGGGCGGGCGCCGCCCTCCATGAGGCCGTCCTGAAAGACTGCGCCCTCGAGGACGCCGCGCTGCTGGGCGCGTTCTCCCCCGGGGAGCGCGAGGAAATCGTCCGCGCGGTGGAGAAGCTCGCGCGCGCCGCCGGGGAGACGTCCCGATGATCACGCGAGCCGAAGCGGCGCGGCCGCCCGCGCGCCCCGAAGCGAAGGAGGAGGAGGACGCCCGCCGCGCGCCCGGGCCGAAGTCCCGATGGGCCTCACCCTGGCTCTGGGGCTTCCTCTCGACCGGCGCGCTCGCGCTCCTCATCCTTCAAACGCAGGCCGGCTCGGAGGTCTCGGCCGGCCGCCTCGCCTTCGAGCTCGATCGGAACGCCGCCTTCATCCTGAAGAATTTTCGGAACATCGCGCCCTTCTTCCTCCTGAGCGTGGCGGTCTCGGCCTGGGTCACCGTCGCCGGATACGCCGGGAGGATAAGGGCCGTGTTCGTCCGGCGGACGGGGCCGGCGATCGCGGGCGCGGCGGCGGTGGGCGCGGCGGTTCCGTTCTGCTCCTGCGGCGTCATCCCCCTCGTCGCCGCCCTGCTCGCAAGCGGCGTGCCCCTGGGGCCCGTGATGGCCTTCTGGCTGAGCTCGCCCCTGATGAGCCCCGAAAAATTCATGCTGACCGCGGGCGTCCTGGGGGCGGACTACGCCGTGGCGAGGCTCGTCGCCGCGGTCGCCCTCGGCGCGGCGGCGGGCTGCGCCGCCCACCTCATCGGTCGGGGCGGAAGGCTCGACGATCAAATCAGGGCCGCCGTCGCGCCGGGCGCGGGAGAGGCGCGCGGCGAGGGCGAAGCGGGCGGGTTCTCCCTCGGCGCGTTCGCCGCGCAGATGAAGGGCGTGGGCCTCTATCTGTTCAAATGGCTGGCGGCGGCGTTCTTCCTCGAGGCGCTCATCGTCCATTACGTCGATCCCGCCTGGATAGGCGCGCTGCTCGGCTCGGAGAACCCCTGGTCGATTCCGCTGGCGAGCGCGGTGGGCGTCCCGCTCTACACCTCGGGCGTGGCCGCCATCCCCATCACCAAGGGACTCCTCGCCGCCGGCATGGGCCCGGGCGCCGCCATGGCCTTCCTCGTCGCGGGCCCCGGCACCTGCGCGCCCGCCATGGCCGGCGTGTGGGCGCTGGTGAGGAGCAAGGTCTTCGCCATCTACCTGGGCGCCGCCCTCCTGGGTTCGCTGGTCGCGGGCTACGCCTTTCAACTCGTGACGCGGTCGTAAGGCCCGCCCGGCGGACGGGCCGCCCGGCCCTCTCGAAAACCCTCCGCCGCGCTCGACAGGAGGCGCGCCAGGCTCTACCCTCCGGGAAAGCCCGCGAAGCGCCTCGCCCCCGGAGACGAACGTCGATGCCCATATCCCCCCACGCCCCCGAATACGCCGAACCCAGCCGGATGCGGCCGGGCTACGTCATCGCCACGCCCGAGGTGCGCTCGTCCCTGATGCCGGGCGCGCGCGGGGACTTCGCCGAGAACCTCGCCGCGCTCCGGGACCTGGGCTACGAGACGCTGGAGGTCGCCATGCGCGACCCCGACGACCCCGACGCCCGGGGGGTGGAGGCGGCGATCGCCCGCTCGGGGCTTCCGGTGGCGATGATAGGCTCCGCCCCCAGCGAGCTTCAGGACGGGGTGATGCTGTGCCACCCCGACGCGAGCGTCCGCGAGGCGGGCGCCGCCCGGCTGCGCGCCCTGATCGAGGCGGGAGAGAAGCTGGGCGCGATGGGCGTGAACATCGGCCGGTTTCGCGGAACCCGCGTTCCGGGCGAGCTGTGGGAGGCGTCGAACGCCTGGATGCGCGACGCGATGCGCGCGGGCGCGGACTACGCCGCCCGGCGGGGCATGAAAATCTACGTCGAGCCCTACAACCGCTACGAGACGAACTTCGTCAACACCGTGCGCCAGGGGATGGAATACGTGAAGGCCGAGAGCCACCCGGGCCTCGCCCTGATGATCGACAGCTGCTGGATGAACTCCGAGGACGCCTCGCTGCCGGGGGCGATTTTCGCCGCCGGGGAGTGGATAGAATACGTCCACGTGGCCGATTCCACCCGGGGCTATCCCGGCTCCGGCCACATCCATTTCGGCGACTTCATCCGCGCCCTTCGGGAGATCGGCTACGAGGGCGTCCTCTCGGTGCAGATCGACCAGAAGCCCGCCTTCCGGGTCGCGGCCGAGCGCAGCATCCGGCTCCTGCGCTGCTACCTGTGAGGGGAGAGGGGGGCGCAACATGACGGACATTGTGAACAGCCAGCGACGAAGTGAGATGATGTCCAGAATTCGGGGGCGCGACACCGCGCCCGAGATTGCCGTTCGCCGCATTGCGCACAAATTGGGACTCCGGTTTCGTCTGCATCGGAAAGACCTCCCCGGTCGCCCCGATCTGATTTTCCCGAAACATCGCTTGGCTGTGTTCGTTCACGGTTGTTTCTGGCATCGGCATGACGGATGTCGATATGCTTATACGCCCAAGTCACGCACCGCGTTCTGGACGCATAAGTTCACGGACAACATCGCCCGCGACCAACGCAACGAAAAGACGCTACTGGGCCTGGGCTGGCAAGTTCTCACCATCTGGGAATGTGAAACGCGGGATGCTGAAAACATCAGACAAAAACTTCGGGAGTTCATCGGCCAGTGATTTTCTCCTCAACAAGGAACAGGGATGAGCGACAAAGGATGATACGAGGATTCGACATGTTCTGCGGAGCTGGGGGCAGTAGCGCCGGAGCGCGGGCTGCGGGAGTGAATATAGCCGTCGGAGTCGATATGTGCGCTACGGCAGCCGAGACGTTCGCTACCAATTTTCCGGAGTCTCGAGTCATCGCCAAACGTCTTGAAAATATCTCCTTAAAGTCCATGAAAAAAACTGTTGGCAAAATCGACCTTCTGCTCGCATCTCCCGAATGCACCAGTCACTCTTGCGCCAAGGGTGGAGCGCCGCGAGACGAGGCGAGCCGCGCCACCGCCATGCTGGTCATCAAGTATGCTCGCGTGCTGAATCCCCGATGGTTCGTGCTGGAAAACGTCCTCCACATGCGGCCTTGGTCGCGTTACGGTGAATTGAAGCGCGGATTTCGTGACCTGGGCTATCGCTTGCAAGAGCATGTCTTGGACGCGGCCGATTTCGGGGTGGCGCAACGTCGCCGCCGGCTGTTTCTCGTGGGTGACCGCAAACAGCAACCGAATCCTGTTGTCCGCAAGCGCCCTGGCCGGCGAAAATCCGCAAAATCCATCCTTGATCCGGGGGGCTCCTGGAAAACGTCGCCCTTGTTCGACATAAGGCGGGCATCCACCACCATCAAGCGAGCAGGACGTGGATTCAGGGCGCTTGGAGAGAACTCGAGTTTTCTCCTGGTGTATTACGGGAACGACGGGGGGAGAGGTTGGCAATCCCTTGATCGTCCTCTCCGAACCGTCACCACTGTAGATCGCTTCGCCTTGGTCCACCATGACGGACGGGAACCACGAATGCGGATGCTGCAGGTCCCCGAACTCAAGCGGGCGATGGGTTTCGACGATGATTTTGAATTTCCGGTGGGGACCCGCCGCGATCGCATCCGGTTGCTGGGAAACGGCGTCTGTCCACCAGTCATGAAAGCGGTGGTCGATTCGCTGATTACCCCTTTTTGAAATTTCGATTACTTCTTCTAGGCCCGAAACGAAATGATTCCGGGGCGTGCGCCATGGCTGTGAAGCCGATATATCATATCATTGAGCAGTTGCTCACGCAGACGAAAGAGAGGTTTCTCTTTCAACCTAGTTTTCGGAGACAACGCTATTTGAAAGCTAGCGCTCACATGCAGAAAAATTTCGCCATTGAACTCGAAACAAGGGCTGGGCCAAAGAGCGGCGGGAAGTCCACGCTTTCGAGCGGTTGACACTGGCAGACATAAACCTAGGTGGAAGGGAAAAGGCCCTTTCCGCATCTGTGCGTAGTCGCAAGCTGCTTGCGATTGCACCAGAACCCAACGGAACTTATCGCACTTTTCTGAAAACCCCTTGCATCCAAACTGCTTTTCGGCCGCTTCTTCCTGTTTAAGACCAAATGTCTTTTGGAACTTGCTCCCAGAAAACCTGTCTGGCAGAGGAATTACCGAGCCACGCTCAAACCAGAGACTAGAGTTCGCCCTAGGGGCAATGTGAAGCAGGCGATTCAGCTTTGCGGCTTCGTTAGGAGACAGTTTTTTGCTGATATCGGCTCCATCAAGCGCCGCCTTCCACAATTCCTCGTTATTTTTTGCGGAACGCATGGAAGCGATGCGATCAGCCAGGATAGGCAGAAGCGCTTCGTTCACAGCTCGAAACCGATCCTCTTCAATATGCTCCTCGCCAACAGCCGCGACAGCCAAGGATGCCAGCAATCTGCTGATTCCTTGCGATCGACTCACATCCCCCGGCTCCCTTTCCGCCAATTCCATGATGGAGGATACGCTATCAGCAGCGGCTTCTAAGACCCGATCCTCCCAGTCGAGAAGCGCGCCAACTTGTGGTTGGGCAGCAATAATTCCCCTGACAGCTTCCACAAGTTTTTCAATGTTTCTCACGCCACCAGGGTTTTCGACGTCGGCAAGGTCAAGATGATCGTTCTTGTCAAGCGGTCGGACAGCAAAGGGTTTCGTCACACCTTTGAGGCGCTCCAAGTGTTTAAGGAGTTTGTCCGCCTGTTCAGGATACTGTGTCCACAGGACAATAAGGTAGGGGCCCGTCGGTTTGATTTCTTCCTCAAGCAAGCCTCCGATAATGCCGAAGTCTTGGGTATAGTTCCCCGGTGGGGTTGCAGTCAGATGAAGGTCGATGAAAATTACCCTGACCTCGGGGCATTGCGGGACCCCCGCCGATTGGCCATCAAAATGACCTGGGAGACATGCCGTCCCATATTGATTGAGTCCCTTCGTCAAGCCCTCGAGATGTGTCAGTTCATTGTCTATGGCAATAACTCGAGGCGACGGCAACATCACTTCATTTCCTTGAAAATCAGGGCGACGACCGCTCCGTCGAATTCGTCAGGGATATCAATTTCTCCAGGTTCTGGAAACGCGAGCAGACCGCCGTTCAATTCCATCGCCAAGTTCGAGTAATACAGTCCAAGACCCATCCCTTCGGGCTTGCGCGTGAAGAAAGGACGCGCGAGATTTTCAGGATCGTCCCCCTGAAAACCGACGCCGTTGTCGGCAACCACGATCGCCGGCCCGACGTCAAATTCGCGCGACACGTCAATGTACAGTTTGCGCTCGGGCGGTTCGTTCTCGGCTGGCGCATCTGGCCATCTCACCCGAAGCCAATATAGGGCGTTATCCACGAGATTGTTCAGCGCTCCCAGGACAAGGCTGAACGAAAACCTGGCCTGGAATCCGCTATCACGACCTTGAAGCAATGGACAGACCAGTTGAATGCGATGATGCCGGAACCGCAGAATGTTGAACCGACGCGCGGAATCGACAAGTTTTCTTCCGTCGTGCTGCCGTTTGCTGTCGCGTCTGAGCAATGTCGAGAAGCCATCGAGAAGGCGCACGAGATCTTGCGCTTGGCGGGCTGCGCTCTCCATGTCTGCGCCTTCCGAGATGACTTGGTGAAGCGCCCGGACACCGCGCTCCACTTCATGGAACACAACCGCCAGATTCAAACCGGACATTCCCGCGGAAAGAAGCGTTTCCTGCATGCCCCGGTAGTTGTTTTCTATCTGAACTACATGGTTCTCGAATTTCTCCCGCACGCCCTGTCGTTCGAGCTCGCGCCTCAGTTCCTGAATCGGCTCCTCGATTCTCTTGATTGCAGGATCGCCTGGTTTTTCCGTAAGCCTTCTCATACGCTCCTTGTCAACTTGACGTTCTCCCTCAAGCGCGGCAAGAACACCGAGGACGATGCGGCGCAACTCAAAACAAGCTTCGTTTTCAACAAAGCCCTCACGGTTGGTCTTCTCAATCAGGCCCGTTGACTCTTTCAAGGAGAGATGAATTGCTCCCAGAATGATGTTGTTGCTGATCCGGCGCGTTGGCACATTGACGCGGCGGAGATCAAGACCTAGCCAATCATCGCCACGTTCCCCGTAGTTGTACACCCGAATGCCGTCTCTATAGACCCGGACGCCTCCGTTCTCATCAAGGTAATTTGCCAGTAGTTGAATGTTGGGTAATTGCCGGCGAATTTCCTGGTCCCGGTCGTAGACATAGAACTCGCCAGTTACGGGACCAATACCTCCGAATACCGCCTCGTCGGCGACGACTTTCCCTTTCATCCGGTCGTCGCCAGATCGCATTTCAAGTTGCAGTGCGTCTCCCAACTTCTCAACAACCCTGCCATCAAGATTGAATCCTGGCACTTGGCGAAATTCATATATCCAGTCAAATCTGCCATTCTCCAGCCGGAACGAGAATTTCCAGATGGCGCGATCAAGAATCTCGGAAACATCAGGAAGGTCGGCAATCCAGTTATTACGATCAGGAACAAGCAAAACAGCTTTGAAACCACTGGGTTCCTCAAAGGGAGAGCATATAGACGTAATCTGGTTGTATAGGCGCCGGATTTCACCACGCGACCAGTCGGTCCGTAATTGACGGACCTCGACCCGGGTTCCCGTATTCTTTCCGCGAAAGACTTTCGGGCGGCGAACTTTTATCGTAACCGGAGCTTCGTCGAGATATGTCCGCGTGATCAATTCATTCCAATCTATTTCGACGATACATTCATTCGAGTTGCGAGATCGCGTCACCAAAGTGATACGGTTCCCGAGCTTATGGACGGCGAACCGACCCAGCCCCTTTTCGCCGAGTGGAAGCCGCCCATGCTTTGCCGTTCTTTGATCTGACTGACGTTGCTTATGACGATAGTCATCCCCGGGGACGAGCCAGACCGATCTGAGCACATCAAGCGTCATGCCTTCGCCGTCATCGGTAACAGTGATCACGGGCTCTTGTCCTGAGTCCAAGTCGAGGCAAACAGAAACCTCGTTTGCGTCCGCATCGTAAGCGTTCTTGACCAGCTCGAATACGGCCAGACGCGCGCTGCCAATCAACTCATCACCGAGCAGCTGCAACATCCTGGCTCTGGGCCGAAAAGGCTGGCTTATCTCATTCGATATATTGTCGCGCAAGCGCGCATCTCCCCTGTATTCCTCATTATGATATGTGCCTCCCACCATACCAGCAACGGCAGCGCTTCAGTCCTGAATCCCATATCAGAGGAAACGCCACGCCACCGCTCCTTCTTCCGCCATAAGACCCGCCAGAAGCCGGCCTCCCCCTACCTCTCGCACTCGCCGCGCGCGAGCTTCGTGGCGATGTGGCCCGGAAAGGCGGGAAAAATCTCGATGATCCGCTTTTCCTTCTCCTCGCGCACGACGACGGCGTGGGCGCGCCTCCTGGAGAGGAAAAAACCCGTGAGGTGAAAGCCGCCGAAGCGCCGCCAGGTGAGAATGAAGGGGTATTCGACGGATTTCTCCCTGTCGAAGGGCCGGGTGATGCGCAGCGTCCCCTCCCCGCCGATGGGATAGGCGAGCTCCCTGAACGCGCCCTTCTTGCGCTCCACCAGCCAGACGGCCAGATCGCGCGCGCGCTCCGGCAGCGCGATGCGCACGCTCTGCTCCACCACGAAGCCGTTCAGGATGGCGTAGCGCACCCGGCAGTTCAGCGCCCCCTCCGCCCTCGCCTCCGGGAGCGCGCCGAACCACAGGGCGAGCGCGGCGAAAAGACAGGCGACTCGCTTCATCCGAAAGCCTCCGGGGTGGGAGGTCGCGCGCGGCGGCGGGGCATTATGGAGGATTCAGACGGGCGATTTCCACCAGGGGCGGAGAGGACGGCTTCCGGGGCGGAGAGGGCGGCGACGCCCGCCCGGAAAAGCGCGAGCGCCCGCGGGACGCGGCCCCTCTCGCCTCTCGTTCAGCGGGGCTCCATTCGGGAAAGCGCGGGAAACGTCCCGCCGCCGCGGCTCCGACGCCGGAAGCATTCACGCGCTCCTGTTCGGGTCCTCGCCGTCGGGTTCGGGATATTCGTCCGGCCAGTGCGCCGCCATCGTCTCGTAGTAGGTTTTCACCTTCCCGCCGTCGAGGTGGAGGGACTTTTTGATCCTGTCCACCTCGGCCTGCTCCTCGAGCGGGATGCCGAGAGAATCCATGTAGCGGTTGAACAGGTTGAACAGCCCGCTCACCATCGTGAGCTCGACGATTTCGGCTTCGGAGAAATGCTTCCGCACCTCCTCGAACACGTCGTCCCTCGAGCGCGCGGTGTTGAGCGTCACGTGCTCGGCCCACAGGATGGCCGCCTTCTCTCGCGGGGTGAACAGGTCCGATTCCATGTAGTCGTCCGAGCCGATGGCCTCCACCTGCCCGGGGGTGATGCCCGCCGCTTGACCAAGCGACGTGTTGTGCGCGTATCAGTAGGCGCACCCGTTGAGATGACTCGTCTTGATGACGACCATCTCCTTGACCTTCGTCCCGAGCACGCTTCCCCCGCCCTCGCGCTGGAGGGTCGCCACGAAGGGCAGCATGGCCTTGGCGACGTGAGGGGTCCTGGCCAGCACCCGCATCGAATGCGGAACGCGGCCGAGCATGGCGGTGGTCGCCTCGTAGAAGCGCGCCACGTCGGCGTCCGCCTCCTCGGGCTGAATCATCTCTATTCTGGACATCTCCGAGCCTCCCCTCTCGCGCGTCCCGTGAGAACATGGGCGCGGCGTTCATCCCGGCCGCCGCCCCCGTCGCGAGCGGCCGGATTTTTCAGGACTCCCTCCATTATGCCCCGCCCGCCGCCTCCTTCGCCAGCCACGCCCTGAACCGCGCGAGCGCGGCGCCGCGGTGGCTGACGCGGTTCTTGACCTCGAGCGGCAGCTCCGAGACGGCGCAGCCGCGATCCGGCAGATACATCAGGGGGTCGTAGCCGAAGCCATCCTCCCCGCGCGGGGCGCGCAGCAGCCTCCCGCGGAGCGCGCCCTCGAAGAAGCCGAACCAGCCGTCGGGCTTCATGAAGGCGAGAACGCAGACGTAGCGCGCCCCGCGCCGCGCTTCGGGCACGCCCAGCATCTTCTCGATCAGAAGCGCGTTTCGTCCCGAATCGTCGAGGCCCTCCCCGCCGAAGCGTGCGGAGCGCACGCCCAGCTCGCCGGGCAGGGCGTCCACCTCCACGCCCGAGTCGTCGGCCAGGGCGGGCAGGCCGCTCGCGGCGCAGGCGGCGCGGGCTTTCAGAAGCGCGTTTTCGGCGTAGGTCGCGCCGGTCTCCTCGACCTCGAAGTCGAGGCCCGCCTCGTCCATCCCCAGGAGCTCGACGCCCGTCCCTTCGAGGGCGGCGCGCGCCTCCCGCGCCTTGCCGGCGTTCCGGCTCGCCAGGACGATCTTCACCGCGCGCCGGCCCGCGCGGCCTGAACCGCCAGCAATTCCCCGATTCCCTTTTGCGCCAGGGCGAGGAGGCGGTTCAGATCGCTCCGGCGAAAGGGCGCGCCCTCGGCCGTTCCCTGCACCTCCACGAAGCGACCGCCGCCGGTCATCACGACGTTCATGTCCACCTCGGCGCGCACGTCCTCGGCGTAGTCCAGGTCCAGGAGGGGGACGCCCCCGACCACGCCGACGCTCACGGCGGCCACGGCTTCTCGGATGGGCGATTCGGCGATCCGCCCGGCTTCGAGCAGGGCGTTCGCCGCGCGCGCCATCGCCGCCCAGCCCCCCGTGACCGCGGCGCACCGCGTGCCGCCGTCCGCCTGAATCACGTCGCAATCGACGTGAATCGTCAGCCCGTCCATTTTCGAGAGATCGACCGCCGCACGCATCGAGCGCCCGATGAGGCGCTGAATCTCCTGGCTGCGTCCCGCCCGCGCGCGCCCTCTGTCCACGCGCGAGGGGGAGCTGCCGGGCAGCATGGCGTATTCGGCCGTCACCCAGCCCTCGCCCGAGTCGCGCTTGTGGGGAGGCGCGCCCTCCACCACCGAGGCGGCGCACAGCACCCGGGTGCGGCCCACGTCGATCAGGCAGCTTCCGGCGCACGTATCCACGTAATCGGCCTCGACGCGCGCCTCCCTGAGCTCGTCGGGAAGCCGCCCGTCCGCGCGCGGGCCGGCCGCTTTTCTCGCCACGCGCCTCTCCTCAAGAAAAAGCGAAGAAAAACCGGAAAATCACGACGAAGCCGGAGAATACCACGAGGACGCCGCGCCCGAAACCGGGGGGAGGAGAGCGATTCCCGGGCGCTTCCGTCGGCGCATGAGCGCGACCCGCCCCGGGAATGATGCGGAGATCAGGCGTCTTACGGGTTTTTCATAATCTCGCTACTTTCCGCATAAACCGAAGACCAAGGACGGGTTCGAGCGAGGCGTCTTTTCAGCGCGTTCAGACTCTCCAAAACGAACCGAAGCGGCCGGCCACGGATGCGAAAACCAGCTGGACGCTAAGCGGACGACAACCACTCGTCGTCGGGCATGATGCGCTTCATGAACTCGTCGAACATAGGGACAGTGAATGCCGTGTCGCCGTGACTCGGGCTCCAGACCATCCCTTTGTTGATCAGCTGGCTGCGAACGGGAGCCAGCGAGGTTACCCTGCGGTTCAGCCTGCCGGCGATATCTCTGGATCGATGAGGCCCATCGCCGAGCTCGGCCATCGCCCGCAGATATCTTTTTTCCGCGGGCGTCAGCCTGTCGAACCTGACCAGAAAGAAGCTCTGGTCGAGGCCGGCGATAACCTGCTCCGTAGCGGCATCGACATGAGAGAGCGTGATGGGAGAATGGTCGGCGACGTCCCATGCCTGCTTGCCCCATTCCTGGAGAAAATAGGGATACCGTTGCGTTCGGGTGACGATTTCGTCGAGAGCGCGGGGTTCTATCTCCACCCCCTCGTCCTTCGCGGGCTTGCCGATTGCGCGTCTGGCGTCCGCGGGAGAAAGGGGGCCGATTTCAGGAAACTCGAACAGGCGTTCAGCGTAGGATTTCGCCTTTCCCATCCGCCCTCGGACCTGGGGCAGTCCGGCCCCCAGCATGACCACGGGGAGCTGCCGCTGGGACGTCCGGTGTAGCGCGACGATCAGCGCCGCCAGCTGATCCTCCGGCACGTATTGAAGTTCGTCAACGAAAAGCGCCACGCAGGCTTCATCTGCTTTGGCCGCGTCGCCAACAACCTGGAGCAACTCCTGCAAGTCGGTTTCCAGGTCTCCGTTGTCCGCCAGTCCAGGCTCCGGATCGAAATCCAGACCGACTTCGATGTCTTGGTATTTCACTTTCAGGGCTTTGGCGAATCCCGCGAGTCCTCTCAGAGCCTTTTGCGCGAGCTGCTTCGCGGCTTCCTTGCGCGAGAGCTTCAACAAGGCCGCCCGGAGATGGGGAGCCAAAACAGAGGGGAGGGATCGATTCTCGGGCGCTTCCATTCGCAGGGCGTAGACGCCGCTCGCCTCGGCATCCATCCGAATGCTATCCAGCAGCACGGTTTTGCCGACGCCACGCAGTCCGACCATCAGGACGCTCTTGGCGGGGCGTCCTATTCTTGTCCGCTCCAATGCGATGCGCGCGGATTCGCGAACGCCGTCCCGCCCCGCCAGTTCCGGCGGACGGGTTCCCGCTCCGGGCGCGTATGGGTTGCGTATCGGGTCCATACGGGTAATTTTATATTAAAATTAGACGTTTTACAATTTTTTTGTAAAATTGCTAATTTGCCTATAATCGGCATGGAATCGGCAGGCTTGTCTTCCGGGGGAATTATCACCCGAAACCGGAAGGGGAGGAGAGCGATTCCCGGGCGCTTCCGTTGGCGCATGAGCGCGCCCCGCCCCGGGAATGATGCGGAGATCAGGCGTCTTACGGATTTTTCATAATCTCGCTCATTTCCGCATAAACCGAAGCTCAAGGACGGGTTCGAGCGAGGCGTCAGTCCAGGGCGCGGAGCCAGTCGGCGACCGCCCGGCCGATTTCGTCCGGGGCGTCCTCCTGGATGAAGTGAATCCCCGGGACGGTCGTTTCGGTCTGGTTCGGCCAGGCGCGGCAGAACTCGCGCTGCGCGCCGGTCAGAATGGCGCCCGGCTCGGCGTTGACGAACAGCTTGGGAACGGGGGACTCGCGCAGCCACGCGGCGTAGGCGCCCACGATTTCGGCGACGTCCGCGGGCTCGCCCTCTATCGGTATCTCGCGCGGCCAAGCAAGCGTCGGGCGGCGCCCCTCGCCGGGTTCGAGAAAGGGGCGGCGGTATTCGGCCATCTCCGCGTCGTCGAGCCCGCGCATGATCGACCCCGGCAGCACGCGCTCGACGAACAGGTTGCGCTTGAGAATCATGGACTCGCCGCTCTCCGAGCGAAGCCCCTCGAAAACCCGCCGCGACGCTTCCGGCCACTCCGCCCAGGCGAGCGGCCGCACGATGGCCTCCATGTAGGCGAGCCCCCTGACGGCGGCGCGATGCCGGTTCGCCCAGTCGAAGGCGAGCGCCGCCCCCCAGTCGTGCGCGACGAAGGTGACGCGGTCTTCGACGCCGAGCGCCTCCAGAAGCGCGTCGAGATGCCGCCGGTGCTCCACGAAGCGGTAGCGGCCCGGACCGCTCCCGTCGAGCTTGTCCGAATCCCCCATGCCGATGAGGTCGGGCGCGACGCAGCGCCCCAAGGGGGCGAGATGGGGGAGGACGCCGCGCCACAGGTAGGACGAGGCTGGATTGCCGTGCAGGAGGACGACGGGGTCGCCCTCGCCGGTCTCGACGCAGGCCATCTCGAGATCGAGCGTCCGCAGGCGCTTCTTCTCCATCCACGCCACCGCGGCCCTCCTTCTCGCCCGGGTCCCGTCCGTTCGGAGTCCCGCCCGCCGGGGCGAGGCGCCTAGCCGCCGATGGCGCTCATGGCGCGCGCCGGCTGGACGAATTCCTCCTGGCCGATGAGGTGGCCGGGCGTCTTGGTGAGCACGACCCCGGCGAGCCATTCCTTTATCTCTTCATCCGGGGCGCCGCCGCGCAGCAGTTTCTTCACGTCGTGCTCGGTCGTCGAGAACAGGCAGGTTCGCACCATGCCGTCCGCCGTGAGGCGGATGCGGTTGCAGGTCCGGCAGAAGGGCCGGGTGACCGAGGCGATGACGCCCACCTCGCCCCCGCCGTCCCTGTAGCGGTAGCGCGTCGCCGGGTCGGAGGGATGGCCGCTCACGAGCTCGAGCTCCCCCTCCGTCGAGAGGCCCTCGAGTATCTCCTCCGCCGTCAGCACCTTCTCGCGCGCCCAGGCGCGATCCGCGTCGAGCGGCATGTATTCGATGAAGCGCGCGACGTGGCCCGTCTCGCGCGCCCACCTGGCGAAGCGGGGCAGCTCCTCCTCGCTCAGCCCCTTGACCGCCACCGCGTTGACCTTGATCGGCGAGAACCCCGCCTCGGCGGCCGCCTCGATCCCCGCCATCACCTGGCCGAAGGCGTCGCGGCGCGTCATGAGCAGGAACTTGCCCGCGTCCAGCGAATCCAGGCTGATGTTCACGCGCCTGAGGCCCGCCGCGTACAGATCCTTCGCCGTCTGGGGGAGCAGGACGCCGTTCGTCGTGAGCGCCAGATCCATGCCCGGCTGGACCTCCAGCATCTGCTCAATGAGGCGGTGGAGATCCTTTCGCAGCAGCGGCTCGCCTCCCGTGAGGTGATAGCCCGAAAACCCGAGCTCCGTGGTGATGCGCACCACGCGGGCGATCTCCTCGTAGCCGAGAATCTCCTCGTGCGGCAGCCAGGTCATGCCCTCTTCCGGCATGCAGTAGAAGCACCGGAAGTTGCACCTGTCCGTCACCGAGATTCGCAAATCGTCGTGCTCTCGTCCGTAGCGGTCGAACAATCCCATTTCGCCTTGTCCCTTATCCGTCGGGTTCCGCCATCGCCCGGCCCATCCAGCGCGCATTATACCCGCCGAGCGCCTCCACGGCATCCTGAAAGGCCTTGTCGCGCAGAATATCCATCACTTTCCGAACCAGGGGCGTCTCCCAGTGAGCCTTCGGCGCGATGAAGTCGAAGCGCTCCTCCTCCAGGGGGATGAAGTCGAGACCCAGCAGGCGGGCGGCGGCGAAGATGCCCAAGCCGCAGTCCGCGCGCCCCGCCGACACCGCCATGGCCACCGCCATGTGCGTGGTTTCCACCCGCTCGTAGCCCCTGACCGCCTCGGGCGAGAGGCCGGCGCGCTCCATCAGATGATCGAGCAGCGCCCGCGTGCCCGCTCCGCTCTGGCGGTTGACGATGCGCACGTCCTCCCGGGCGAGGTCGGCGATTCCCGCGACGCCCTTGGGGTTTCCCCGGGGAACCAGGATGCCCTGCGCGCGCCGGACGAAATTCACCACTTCGACCTCGCGCCCGGCGAGATAGCGCCTGACGTAGGGCCAGTTGTAGTCTCCCGTCCGCGGATCCAGCAGGTGGCTGCCCGCCAGGTGCGCCTCGCCGTTTCGCACGGCGACGAGGCCCGCCACCGAACCCACCGCCGAGGCGGAAAGGCGGGCGTCCGGGTGGCGCTTTCTCAACTCCTCCGCCAGCAGGTCGAGCGCGTTGTCGTGGCTGCCCGCCATGAGCAGGTTGCCCCGTATCTCGCTCAGGGGGCGCAGGAGCTCGACCTCGACCTCCTCGCCCGTCTCGATTCCCTCGGAGCGGGCGGGCACGCGCGCCACGCCGTCCGCCTCCACTAGCGAGCTGACGACGCTCGCCCCGCGCCTGGCGGGCAGGCAGACCATGCGCCCGTCCACCTGGCCGAGCTTCACCCGCAGGAACTCCTCCATGCCGAGCCTCGATGCGCTCTTCCGGCTCATGACGGCGCGGACGCGCTCCTCCTCGCCGGGCGCCGCCCCCGCCATGCGCGCCATCAGGGGCCGCACGAACGTCTGAAGCGCCAGCACCGCCGAGACCGGATAGCCCGGAATCCCGAGGACGGGCTTGCGCGCCCCAGATTCCGAGCGGCAAAAGCCCAGGATGGTGGGCTTGCCTGGGAAAATCGCCACCCCGTGCGCGAGAACCTCTCCGAGCTTCTCCACGACGGCCGCCGCGTAGTCCTCCCGGCCGGCCGAGGAGCCCGCGTTCACCAGAACGACGTCCGCGCGCTCGAGCGCCTCCCGAACCGCGCCCTCGATCGCCTCGAAGTCGTCCCCGACTATCGGGCCGGGCGCGGCCTCTCCCCCCCACTCGGTGATGAAGGCCGAGAGGACGCACGAGTTGAACTCCACCAGATCGCCCGGCTTCAGGTCGGCGCCGGGCGCCACGAGCTCGTCCCCCGTGGGGATGACGGCGACGCGCGGCCGGCGGCGAACGCCCACCCGCGTCGCGCCCGCGGCGAGCAGGGCGCCCAGATCGTAGGGCCTCAAAACGTGTCCCGCCGTGAGCAGAAGCTGTCCCTCGACAATGTCCTCTCCCGCCACGCGCACGTTCTGCCAGGGCGAGAGCGCCTCCTCTATCCGGATCGCGCCGGGGTTCGCCTCGTGCGCGCGCTCGACCATGACGACGCAGTCCGCCCCCTCGGGCAGCGGATCGCCCGTGTCGAGGGGATGGGCCCCCGCGCCGAGGCGAAACTCCCTGGGGCTGACGGGCGCGGCGCCCGCCGTCTCCGCCGAGGCGAGGGCGTAGCCGTCCATGGCGGCGGCGTGGAAGTGCGGGCTGGAAATCCGCGCGTAGACCGCGCGCGCCGTCACGCGCCCCAGCGCCTCCGGAGTGGGGATTTCCTCCTCCTCCAGGCGAAACGCGCCCAGCCCCTCCAGAAGACGCGAGAGCGCCTCCTCGCGCGGGGCGTTCTCGAGGTAGATTTTCCGGCCCCCCGGGGCCTTCGCCGAATCGCTCATGCGCCCACCCTGAAACCCGACGGGAAAAGGGCGATTATAGACCCGGCGGCGTCAAATTGTCATGGCGAGCGGGAGCGTGATAAAATAGTATTGCGAATTCCGGAACGAACGGCGAATGAACGAAGAACCGGGGCGGGCGGCATGGAGCGCGTTTTCATCTATTGGGACAACTCCAATATCTTCCACGAGGCCCAGCGTCTGGCCGAGGAGCGCGCCGAGGGGCCGCGCGCCCGATACCGCGTACGCATCCATTTCGAGAACATGCTACGCCTCGCCCACGCCGACCGCCCGATGGAAAAGGCGATTGCAGTCGGCTCCGTGCCGCCGGAGATGCGCCAGTTGTGGAACCGCCTGGAAAACAGAGGGGTGGAAGTGCGCCTGTTCGATCGAGGCGGCGCAGGCCGGGGCGAGCAGGAAATGCCCGACCGGGTCCTGCAGCTGCGAATGCTGGAAGACGCCTTGGACTATAACGGAGATCCGGGCATCGCAACGTTGCTGACCGGAGACGGCGCGGGCTATCTGGAAGGGGCGGGATTTCATCGGACGCTGGAGCGCATGCGCGCGCGCGGGTGGCGGGTGGAAATCCTCTCGTGGGCGGATTCCACAAACCGGCGGATGCGCGAATGGGCAGAGGAGAACGCCGTATTCGTTCCGCTGGATGATTTCTACGAGTCGGTGACGCTCATGGAGCCGTCCCCGCCCGGACATGAACTGGCATCCCCGCGCGACCCGGCCGCGCTGGACCTTGGCCGCCGGAGCGTCTCCCCCCCGGCTTGACTCCATCGAACGCCCCGTAACCGGAGAACCCGGCCGCAGCCCCGCGCCCGCTCAATAGAGCGTCACGCGCACCCGCGCGCCCTCGGGCAGTCCTTCCGCCTCGAGCGGCACCGTGATGTAGCCGTCCGCCTTCGTCATGGTGGATATCATGGCGGAGCTGCCCATGAGGGGATGGGCGACGCGCCCGTCCTCGCCCTGCGCGAGCCAGACGCGAATCATGTCCTCCCGCCCGGGCGCCGAGGCCACGTTCCTCGAAAGCGCGGCCGAAACGCCCTCCGGCGCAGCCTCCGCGCGCTCCGTCTCGCCGCTCAGCCGCCGCAGGAGAGGGCGCGCGAAGGCGTGGAATATCATGAGCGCCGATACCGGATGCCCCGGAATCCCGATGACGGCCTTGTCCTCGCCGCCCCGGCGAACGCGCCCGATGATGGTCGGCTTGCCGGGCTTGATGGAGACCCCGTGGACAAGGACGCCCGGCTCCCCCAGGGAGTCGATGGCCTCCACGGTGTAGTCCCGAAGCCCCATGGAGCTGCCGCCCGATATGAGCGCCAGATCCGCGCGGCCGATCGCGCGCTCCAGGCGCTCCTTGATGACGTCAAGATCGTCGGGGAGAATCGGCTCCGTCTCGGGCGTTCCCCCCGCCTCGAGCACCCCCGCCGCCAGAGAGAAGCGGTTGATGTCGCGCACCTGGCCCGCCCGGGGCGTCTCGCGCGGATCGACGAGCTCGTCGCCCGTGGGCAGTATCGCCACCCGGGGACGGCGGCGAACCATCACCGACGCGACGCCCACGCCCGCGAGCGCGCCGACGTCCTGGCTCCTGAGACGCCCGCCCGCCCGCAGCATCCGCTCGCCTTTCGAGATGTCGTCGCCCGCCCCGAGGACGTTCTCCCCCACGGCGGCGGGGCGCCGCGCCTCCAGGGTTTCCGCGTCGGGCGTTGAGGTGAACTCCTCCATCACCACCGCGTCCGCTCCCTCGGGAATCATGCCGCCGGTGAGAACGCGCGCCGCCTCGCCCCGGCCCACCCCGAAGCCGGGCGCCGCCCCCATGGGCACGCGGCCGACGACGTGAAGATAGGCGGGGATGGCCTCGCTCGCGCCGAAGGAATCCGCCGCGCGGATCGCGTAGCCGTCCATCGTGGCGCGGGGAAAATCGGGCAGATCGACGGGGGAGAGAACGTCCTCGGCGAGAACGCGGCCCACCGCGTCGAAGGAGGAGACCTCCTCCGCCGGCAGCGGACGGAAGCCCTCGAGCGCCTCTTTCGCCTCCTGCGGGGATACGACCTTGAAGAATTCCATCGGGCTTCTCCGGGCGTGAAAAAACCAGCCTCTGCGCGCGCAGGGCCGGCTTGAAAATCCGGCGGACGGCTCCGACTCGGCGTCCCCGCCCGAAAGCGAAGGGCGCGCGCCCGCCTCCCGCGGGATTGCCCCGGCGCCTCAAGGGGATATGGGCCTTTCCGGCCAAATCCTCGCCGCCCCGCGCGGCCGGGGGCGGGACGGAGCGGACCCGGGCGGCGCCTCAGCCCTTGTCGCCCTCTCCGGCGGCGGAAGAGGCGGGCGCCTCTTTCTTCTCGGGCAGTTCCGCGTCGTCGCTCATCCCCTTCTTGAAGCTCTTGATGCCGCGGGCGAGGCCCGAGCCGATCTCGGGCAGGCGCTTCGCGCCGAAGACCAGCACGCATATCGCCAGGATGACGAGCAGTTCGGGAATGCCCATGTTCATCGGGAACATCGGAAAGACTCCTTCGGATGAAGGTTCAGGAAGCGGCGTCCGCGAACGCCCGCGAAGCGGCTCCGACGCCCTCTCCGGCCCGTTCAATATACCCCAGTTTCGAGAAAATCACCTCCAGCGCGGAGAGGAGATAGACCACGTTCGCCTGGGTGGCGCCGTGCCCCATCATCCCGATGCGCCATATCTTGCCGGCCACGGCACCCAGCCCGCCCCCGATTTCGATGTTGAAGTCCTCGAGCAGGCGCTTGCGGACCGCGCCGTCGTCCATCCCCTCTCTCAGAGCGACCGTGTTGAGCGTCGGCGTTCGCGCGCCCTCCCGCGCGAACATGGAGAGGCCCAGCGCCTCGGCGCCCGCCCGCAGCGCCCGGCTCGCCAGCGCGTGCCTCCTGAAGCGCGCCTCCAGGCCCTCCTCGAAGATGACGCGGAGCGCCTCCCGAATCGCGTAGTTCATCGAAATGGGCCCGGTGTGGTGATAGACGCGCTCGTCGCCCCAGTATTTCTCCACCATGCTCACGTCGAAATACCAGCTCGTCACCTTCGACTTTCGCTCCCGCACCTTGCCGAGGGCGCGCTCGCTGAAGGTGATGGGCGCGACGCCCGGCGGGCACGCCAGGCACTTCTGCGTGCCGCTGTAGGCGACCTCCACCCCCCATTTGTCCAGTTCCACGGGGACGCCGCCGAGCGAGGTGACGCAATCGAGCAGCAGCAGCGCGCCGTGGGCGCGGCACATCTCGCCGATCTCCTCCATCGGCTGGAGCACGCCCGTGCTCGTCTCCGCGTGGACGACGCCCACCATGACGGCGTCGGGGTAGGCGTCAAGGGCGGCCTTCACGTCCTGCGGGTCGATGGGACTGCCCCAGGGAGCCTCCACGCGAACAACCTCCGCCCCGTAGCGGGCGGCCACGTCGCTCATCCGCCCGCCGAACACGCCGTTCACGCAGACGATGGCCTTCTCCCCCGGCTCGACGACGTTGCAGACGGACGCCTCCATCGCCGCGCTGCCCGTGCCCGAGACGGGGAACGTCACCTGGTTCTCCGTGTTGAACAGCGCGCGCAGCATCCGCTGGCAGTCGTCCATCACCTCCAGGAAGTCGGGGTCCAGATGCCCCACCACGTGGGTGCTCATGGCCTTCAGGATTCTCGGATGAACCGGGCTCGGGCCCGGGCCCAGCAACAGGCGCAGATGCGGATTCAACTCTCCGGTCAAGGCGTTTTCCTCGCTCGAATCAGGGTTTGATGAACGGACGAAAGCCCCCCGACCATCTCCGCGGCGGACTCCCGCTCCGAAGCGCGACGGCGGGATGCTACCACAGGGCCGCGGCTTCGGAAAGGGGAAGGGGGGGCGCTCGGGGAGCGCGGCGGCCTTCTGGCGCGCGGCGCGGAGGCTGCTACCCGTCCAGGGCGATGTTCTCGTAGTCGGGGATGGCGCCCATGCCCTTCTTCGCGGCCATGGACTTCCGCTCGTATTCCATCACGAGCTCCCCGCGCTGGTTGCGGGCGCGCGTCTTGATGGAGACGATCCCCCGGTCGGGCCTGCTCTTCGACTCGCGCTTGTCGAGAATCTCCGATTCCGCGTAGAGCGTGTCGCCCGCGAAGACGGGGGCGGGCATCCGGATGTAGGTCCACTCGAGGTTCGCCACCGAGCGGTAGGAGGTGTCGGTGACCGTCATGCCGGCCACGACCGCCAGGGTGAGCGCCGAGTTGACGAGCGGCTTGCCGAACTGGGTCTTGGAGGCGTAGTGGGCGTCGAAGTGAATCGGGTGGGTGTTGTTCGTCAGCAGGGTGAACCAGGTGTTGTCCGACTCGAGTATCGTGCGGCCCGGCCTGTGCCTGATGACCTCGCCCACCACGAAGTCCTCATACCAGCGGCCCATCTGAAAATCCGGCATCTCTCCTCCTCCCCGTCGCGCGCCCGTCCGCACCCGAGGCGCGGCGAGCGGTTCGCCCTCTCGCGCGGCTGATTTCTCCTCCCCCCGCGCCCGCCCCGCTACGCGGGATATCGCTCCAGGAGCCTCCTGGCGATGATGAGGCGCTGAATCTCGTTCGAGCCCTCGCCCACCACCAGAAGCTTCGAGTCCCTGAAATAGCGCTCCACCGGCAGCTCCTGAATGTAGCCCATGCCGCCGTGCACCTGGATGGCCTCGCTCGCGCAGAACTCGGCCGTCTCGGAGGCGAAGAACTTGGCCATGCCCGCCTCCAGGTCGCACCGCTTGCCCTGGGCCTTCAGGTTCGCCGCGTGGTAGGTCATCAGCTTCGCCGCGTGAATGCGCGTGCCCATCTCGGCGAGCTTCGCCTGTATCAGCTGGTGGCCGGCCAGCGGCTTGCCGAAGGTCTCGCGCTGCTGGGCGTAGCGCATCGAATCCTCGAAGGCCGCCCGCGCCAGCCCCACGCTGCGCGCCGCCACGTTGACGCGGCCGCCCTCCAGCGCGCTCATGATCATCGGAAAGCCCTCGTTCTCCTCGCCCAGGAGGTTCTCAAGCGGGGCACGCGCGTCCTCGAATATCAATTCGCTGGTGCGAATGCCCCGGTAGCCCATCTTCTTCAAATGCCGGCTCACCCGGAAGCCGGGCGTTCCCTTGTGAACGAGGATGCAGGAGATGCCCTTCGCCTTGGGCTTTTCCGGATCCGTCCGCGCGAACACGCTGAACATCGTGCCGCGCTCGGCGTTCGAGATATACATCTTCGCGCCGTTCATCACCCACTGGTCGTCCTCCCGCGCCGCCCGCGTCTGAAGGGCGGCGGCGTCGGAGCCCGACCCCGGCTCGGTGAGCGCCATGCCCGAGCGCCACTCGCCGGTCGCCATCCTGGGGAGGTAGGTCTTCTTCTGCTCGTCCGTTCCGTAGTGGAGGATCATCCAGGCGGTCATCATGTGGGTGCCCAGGATGCCCGCCACGCTCATCCAGCCGACGGAGAGCTCCTCCATGGCGATGGCGTAACACACCTCGTCCATGCCGCTTCCGCCGTATTCCTCGGGGATGGTGAAGCCGAAGAAGCCGAGCTCCTTCATCTTCTCCACGGCGGGGGTCGGGTATCTGTCGGCGAGCTCGTATTCCATGGCGATGGGCAGGACCTCGCGGGCCACGAAATCCCGCATCATCTCCCGAACGCTCTCCTGCAGCTCCGTGAACTGGAAATCCAATGCGCGATGCTCCTTTCTGAAATGAAGCGGGCGGAATTCCCCGGCGCGTCAGATCACGCCGTCGCGGCGCAGCGCCGCCGTCTCTTCCGAAGAATAGCCGAGCGCCGCCAGCGTCTCCGCCGTATGGGCGCCGAGCTTGGGCGGGTGTTCGAGCCTGGGCGTCATCCCGCTGAACTTCACGGGAAAGCGGCACATCCGGAGGCTCCCGTATTCGCCCTCCACCTCGGGGAAAATCTCGCGGTGCGCCGTCTGGGGATGATCGCACACCTCGCCCAGGTCGTTCACCGCCCCGCAGGGGACGCCCGCCTCCACGAAAATCCGCCGCCACTCCTCGCGCTCCTTCCCGGCGAGAATCGGCAGAACCCGCGCGAGCAGCGCCTCCCTGTTCGCGTATCTCTTCTCGTTGGTGGCGAAGCGCGGGTCGTCCACCCATTCGGGGTGTCCGAGCGCGCCGGCGAACAGCCGCCAGGTGTTCTCGCTCGCGCACGCGACGCCGATGAGCTTTCCCCCCTTGGCCGGATAGGCGCCGTAGGGCGCCAGGAAGTGATGCCCCACCCCCACGCGGCGCGGCTTCTTGCCGTGAAGGTGGTAGAGAAAGTGAAAATAGCCCTGCATGCTCACCATGCAGTCGAACATCGAGACGTCCAGCTCCTGGCCCTGGCCGGTGCGGTCGCGCCGCCGGAGCGCCATCATCGCGCCCAGGGCGACGAAAAGCCCCGTCACCCCGTCGCAGATGGAATGGGCCATCTTCGCGGGCGATTCGGGCGCCCCCGTCATCTCCATGACGCCCGCCTCCGCCTGGATGAGGCCGTCGAACGCCTTCATGTCGCGGTAGGGGCCGTCCTGCCCGTAGCCGGAAGCGTGAATGTAGATGATGTCCGGCCTCATCTTCCGAACGTCCTCGTAGGCGAAGCCGAGCCTGCCGACCGCGCCCGGGCTGAAATTTTCGAGAAAAACGTCCGCGCCCCCGATCATTTCGCGCAGAATCCTCCTGCCCCGCGCGTCCTTGAGGTTGAGCGTCACGCTCTTCTTGTTGGGGTTCACCCAGAAATGCACCGCGCCCTCGCCGAAGACCTCGCTGTCCCAGTTCCGGACCATGTCGCCCGTCCCCGGCGTTTCGACCTTGAGCACCTCCGCGCCGAAATCCGCCAGATGCCGCAGCCCCACGGGCCCGCTGATGGACACACCCAGCGAGACGACCCGAACCCCCTCGAGCGGAAGCGGCGCGTCCATGACTCCTCCGAAAAAGCGCGAACCCCCGCAGACGGCGGGCCGAGCGCCCGACCCTTCGAGGCTCCGGCTGAAAGCGTCCCGGCTGAAGAAGCCCGATGATACGCCATCCATTTTGAAGATGACAAGGCGAGACGGGGCGGCGAGCCTTCGGGAAGCTTTCGGGGACGGGGAAGAAAAGGCGAAGCCGGCGGGGGCTATTCTTCCATAGCCATCGTCAAGTCCGCCTCAGAGCTCCCGGTGTCCGCTTTCTCTATCCTCGCGGATGAGAACCTCGGGGGGCGTCTGCGGCCGGCCGCGGGTCGCGCGCCGCAGTCTCGCGCCCACCTCCCGGAAGGAGTCCCGCTTCGCCGCCGCGTCATCCCTGCCGGAGGGACGCGCAAGCCCATCGGGGCGCTCGACGCCCCGCCGCTTCATCATGTCGTCAGCCCGCGTCCTCATCCGTCTCTCCCGCTTCGTTCAGGTAGGACTGAAAATCGCCGGGGATTTGCGAGAGGAAGGCCAGGGCGCGATCCAGCGCGACGAACTCCATATCCTCGGGATCGTCCTCGACTTCCGCCTTCAGCCCGGCGAGCGCGCCGAGATACGCCTCGACCCCGGGCCCGGGGGAGGCGTCCTTCTTCCCGGTCGGCGCCTCGTCCGCCTCGACGAACCCGGTGAACGCGCCCACCTCGTAGGAGATGAAGCAAAACGCATGGTGCAGCGCCCTCTCCTCGACGCTCCCCTCCCCCTGCGCGTCCTTCCTCAAGGCGTTCAGCTTTGCCAGAACGGGCTCCGTCCTCAACGGCGTCTCCTCACGGCTTCACGCGGGCGAACTCTCTCGCGGCTCCAATCAAGAGAAGCCTCCCCAATCGCGCCGAGTAAGCCTCACGACGGCGCCCGGGCCTCCACGCCCGCCATGCGCTCCAGAATTTTGACGAGGGCGATGTGGTCGAGCTCCCCCTCCCCGTTCGCCGCCAGCGCGTTGAACATCTGGGCGACGAGCGAGGCGCCGGGCAGGGCGACCCCGCGCTCGCGCGCCTGCTCGAGGGCGTAGCGCAAGTCCTTCGCGTGGCTCGTCACCTTGCCGCCCGGGGAGAAATCGCCGGAGAGAATCTTGGGCGCCTTCACCTCAAGGCCCCCGCAGCGCGCCAGGCCCGCGCCCATGACGTCCGCCAGCGCGGCGGGGTCGAGGCCGGCCTTGGCGCCGAACACGAGCGCCTCTCCCACCCCCAGGAAGGTGACCCCCACCAGGATCTGGTTCGCC
Source organism: bacterium (assembly GCA_965242545.1). Classification (GTDB taxonomy): domain Bacteria; phylum UBA8248; class UBA8248; order UBA8248; family UBA8248; genus Bin107. Next base: position 662,913 of record OZ251456.1, on the reverse strand, counting down.
AGCTTGGCGACGCACCCCGAACCCGCCGCCTCCCCGACGTGAACCACCTTCGCCCCCAGAACCTCGAGCAGGGGCCGGCGCCGCTCGAACAGGGCCTTGGGGCCGCCGACCATGACGGCGAGCGTCCCCGCCGCCGCGCCCTCGGGCGCGCCCGACACCGGCGCGTCGAGCATCCCGACCCCCTTCGCCGCCAAAGCCTCCGCGACGCGGGCGGCGCAGGCCGGGTCGTTGCTCGTGCAGTCCACCAGAACGCTTCCGGGCCTCATGGCGTCCGCCAGCCCGTTTTCGGCGAAAACCACCTCTTCGAGATGGGGAGCGTCGGGCAGCATGGTGAAGACGACCTCGGCGCGCCGGGCGACCTCCGCGGGCGAGCCGCAGGCCGTCGCGCCTTCGCGCGCGAGCTCCTCCACCGCCGGGCGGCTGCGGTTCGAGACGGCGAGCGAATGCCCCGCCGTCAGAAGGCGCCGCGCCATCGGCTTTCCCATCAGGCCCAGACCGATGAAGCCAACGGCGACCGAGGACATCTTCATCTCCCTCCGCCAGAGGGCGGGCGCTTCACCGCTTCATCCCGGATAGATGCCATGAAAACGACGCCGCGCCAAGCGGCGAACGGCGCGTCCCGCCCTCCCGATCGCCGGACGCGCCCCGTTCGCGCCCGGAATTGACACCCCCGCGGGCGCGAGGCATATTGAGCGTCCCTTTTTCAACGACGCCGAGAGGCGAAAACCATCCGGGAGCCCGAGACATGAAACGCGCCTTGCTCACGAGAAGCACCCTCGTCCTCTGCCTGCTGACGCTCGCCGTCCCCGTCATCGCGCGGGGCGCCGAACGCGGAACCCCCGCGGAAGCCCAAGCCATGGTGGCGCGCGCCGTCGCCCTGTTCGACAGGGAGGGCGCGAAAGCCGCCTTCGACCGCTTCAACAACCGGCCCGGCGCCGAATTCCGCCATGCCGACCTCTACATTTTCGTGATGCGGGCGCAGGACGCCGTCATCCTCGCCCACGCGGCGGATCGCTCCCTCGTCGGCCGCGCCTCCACCACGCTCATCGACGCCAAGGGGCGGAACATCGGCCGCGACATTCTCGCCAGGGCCACGGCGAAGGGCGCGTGGTCGGACTACCTGTGGAAAGACCCCCTTTCGGGCAAGACCCTCGCCAAGTCCTCCTGGGTCGTCCGCCACAAGGGACACATCTTCGGCTGCGGCGTCTACAAGCCCTGAGCGCCGCGGGGCGGAGACTGGCTAGTGTTGTTTTGAGCCGCCGCCTCGTTCCATTTGGATGAATACGGGGACTAAAGAGCGCGGTTCGCATCCACATTCAATCCCGCGGCCCTGAGTTCCTTGACGAGACGCATCCGCCATGCTCCGGCGTCGTCCAGCGGAACATACAAGACACCATCGTAGTCCGATGGCATCTCCAAGTCTCCCCTGGTTAATGCGCAGACGCGCTTTCTGCCAAGACGCCCGATGAAATAGCCGAACTCGAAAATCACGTTTTGCCTCGCGCGGGGTCTGAGCCTGTCTTTTTCGTTTTCAAGCGCGCCCGCATCGTCCGGCGTCAACAGAACGACGGCGAACGCGGCCTGCGCATGTTCCTCGAATTTCTCGATGATTGTGCGGCCCTCGTTCGGTTGCTCGTGCAATATCACCGGCTCAAGATCCAGCCTTGCCAGGAATCTCGCCACGGCTTCCTTGGCTTCGTTATCCCTCCCGTGAATAACGAAGACCTCTTTCATATCGGTTTTGACAGCGATCCGTTCGCGCTCCCGCCCGCTGGAAAGCGTCGGCGTTTGAGCTTCTTCCTCATAATAATCCTCGATCTCCTCAATCATGGATTCAAGTAATGAAGCCGCCAATTTCAAATCTCGTGTGAATAACAGTAAAGAGGAAAAGGAGATATTTTCGAATTCTGCAATGTGATTCGACTCTTTCCCGAATGTATGAGTGATGGCGAGTCGAGCGTTTCTTCGCCACTTGTTAAACTCTGGGGAGTCATAATATCGCAACTGCTCCAACCCAGGTATCGCCCCTAGTGCTTTTCGCAATCGCTCAACCGCCTTCGCCTTGTCCGGTTCGCTCATCTGGCTATTCCTCCAAATATGATTTCCATAAACTGTGCAATCTCGCCATTCATCTCAAACTCTCGACAACCTCTGTCATGGGAAATCGCCGGGACGGCGGCGCGCCTCCCATTTTCACGCGAATGATGGTAGAATAGCCGCGCGACGGAGACAATCCGGGAGAGCGGCATGACGAACGCCGAATACGACGCCGAACTGAACAAATACCTCCGGCTCGCCTCGTTTCCGGCGGCGGTGAAGTTTCTGGAGTCCTGGGAGGAGGCGCCGCCCCGGACGAAGCGTCCCGCGCGGGACCTGGGCAACCGGTTCACCACCTGCCAGGCGGTGTCCATGGCGCGGCGCTACGGCTGGGCGCTGGCGCTCGGGCGCGAGGACAGCAGCTGCGTGCTGGGCGCGATGGCGCTCGGCATCGAGAAGCGCCTGCCCCACTACGCCGAGGGCAACCTGTGCATCGACCTCTACACGGAGAATCTGGAGGCGGGCCGCCTGAGCGAGGAGAGCGTCCCCAGGCTCCCCGAGGGGAAATACGTGGGCGTCCTCGTCGCGCCCCTTCACCGCGCCGCCTTCGCGCCCGATTCGATCGTCATCTACGGCAACGGGGCGCAGGTCATGCGCCTGGGCCAGGCCTGGCTCTGGAAGCGTGGCGGCACGCTCTCCAGCGAATTCCGGGGCAGAATCGACTGCGCGGACCTCGCCATCGCCCCGCACCTCACCGGCGAGCCGCAGATGATCGTCCCCTGCGCGGGGGATCGCATCTTCGGCCAGACGCAGGACGACGAGGTAGCGTTCTCCTTCCCCGGCGCCGTCATGGAGGAGATTCTCGAAGGGCTGGCGGCCACCCACAAGGCGGGCGCCGCGCGCTACCCGGTGACGAACTGGCTCAACTACGCGGGCGGCTTCCCGCCCGCCTACGAGCGATACAGGGAGATGCTGGAGGCGGACGCATCCGCGGGGGAATCAGCCTCCCCGCCGCCGAAGGACGCCGGGGAGGCGGGAGCGTGATTCCGCCTCTCGATCCGCTCTCCGCGGGACGCCGCCCCCGGCTCCCGGCTTCGAGGACGGGCGCGCCCGACGCGGCGCGGGCTTCACGCGAGGATTGGAGCGCAAGGTGAACGAACCGGACGAAAGGAGCGAGGAGGGAGCGACGCCCCTGCACAAGGCGGCGCTGCTCAGCGAAACCCCGGTCGTCGTGGAGGCGCTGGCGCGGGAGGGCGCCGACGTGAACGCGCGCGACGCCAAAGGGCGCGCCCCCCTGCACTGGGCGGCGCTTTTCAGCGAAACGCCGGGCGTCGTGGAGGCGCTGGTGAAGGCCGGCGCCGACGTGAACGCGCGCGACGGGGCGGGCCTGACCCCCCTGCACGGAGCGGCGCGGCACTGCGGGACGCCGGACATCCTGACCGCGCTTCTGGACGCGGGCGCCGATCCGGCGGCGAAGGACGACGAGGGCAAAACGCCGTGGGATCACGCCCGGGCGGACTCTCCCCTCCGGGGGACGGAGCCCTACCGCCGCCTGGAGGAGGAACGAGGGGAGTAGGGGCGCCGCGTCCATTCCGGGGCCTGCCGAAAAATATCGGCCGAACGCGCCGGAACCCATGGCGAAAAGACTTCCCCGTTCCCCAGGTCCGCGAAAAGCCGGGCGGACAATCCGCCTTCGGCCGGATTGGACTTTTCCCGAACTCGGGACGAGCGGCGCAGGGAGGCGGGAGCTGCTCCCGAAACTCGCGCGAAGGCTCTTCCCGCGCCGAATGGAAGCCCGACAGGAGAAGCGGATGCCCGTCGTAAGCGTCGTGATTCCCGCCTACAACCAGGGTGCCTTCATCGGCGAGGCGATTCGCTCCGTCCTGGGGCAGACGCTTCGGGATTTCGACGTCCACGTCATCGACGACGGCTCGACCGACGACACGAAGGAGGTCGTCGAATCGTTTGACGACGAGAGGCTGCGCTACTTCCGGCAGGAGAACAGCGGCCTGCCCGCCGTCGCCCGCAACGTCGGCATCGCCCGATCAACGGGAGAATTCATCGCCTTTCTGGATGCGGACGATTTATGGCTTCCCGACAAGCTGGAGCGCCAGGCAGAGGCGATGAAGGCGAACCCGAACTGCGGCATCGTCGCCTGCAACTTTCAATGCCTGGGCGATCACCCCCTGGGCGGAAAGGTTTTGCTCCGGGGCAACGTTCCCACCGGAAGGGTATTCGAGAAGCTGCTCCACGCGAATTTCATATGCACCGCCATGGCGATGGTGCGGCGCTCCGCTCTCGAAAAGGTGGGCGCGTTCGACGCCGACCCTTCGATACGCTGCTCCGAGGACTACGACCTGTGGCTCAGAATCACCCATGATTTTGAATTCGAGCACGTCGAAAAAGTCTGCGGCTTCTACAGAATACACGAATCGGGCATCACGAAAGGCGCCGACCCGTTTGAATGGCTCGCCCCCGCCGCCCGCGTCGTGGAAAAAATATGCGAGACGCATCGTCTCCCCCGGAAACTCGCGGACTCCGCGCTGGCCGTTCACTACGCGCGTCAGGCGTTTCATTATCTGCGCGCGGGCGACGCGGAATCGTTCCGGGGAGCCATCCGGCGGAGCGCCAGGCGCCGCATGACGATGCCGCTCGCCGGGCTCCTGCTGGGACGCGCCCTGCTGGGGGCGAACGGCCTCATCCGGCTTTTTGAATTTCTCCGCTCCCGGGGCTTCAGGCTTCCCCATACCTACCGCCGCTAAGGCGGCCGCGGCCTAATCCTTCCGAACCAGCGGGTGGGCCGAAAAACCGGACGGGTTCAGGAAATTTTCGAGTGATTTCGATGACGGGCGCGGCCCCGGAGTGTCCGGGGCCTCGCGCTTTCGCCTACGCCTTTCCGCCGCGCTTCCTGATGTCGGCGACGACGCTGGAGACGCCGCGCTTGGCGATGATCTTGAGACCCCGCGCGGACACGCGGAGCTTCACCCAGCGCTTCTCCTCGGGGAGGTAGAAGCGCTTCACGTGCAGGTTCGCCTCGAAGCGCCTCCGCGTCTTCTTGTGCGAGTGGGAGACGCTGTTTCCATACATCACGCTCTTGCCGGTGATGGCGCAGCGCTTGCGCGCCACCGGATTCTTCGCGGCCTTCATCTACCTGGTCTCCCGAAATGGCTGGTGGCTCCGGCAGAATCGGCAATACTTTTTGAATTCGAGCCGGTCCGGGGTGTTTCGCTTGTTCTTGGTGCTGGTGTAGCGCATCTTCTTGCAGGTCGTGCACTCGAGCTGAATGTTGTCGCGCATCTCGAAACCTCATCCGGAAATCAGCGCCTCGGGAGGCGTTCGCCCTCCCCAAGCCGAAAAGAAGGAGCGAGCATAGCCAAAGCCGCGAAAAAAGGCAAGCCGCGCCTGTATTTTCTTTCCCGCCGATGCGCTAGAATCCCCGCGTTCGGAATCAACCGGAAGCGGAGGGGCGCGAAGCGCTTTTGGGCGGCGCTTCGCCGCCGGCGTCCGCGAATCCAGACAGCGAAGGAGAGAGCGCCGTGTCGAAAATCGTCGCGTATCTGGGGCTCGGCACCATGGGCGGGGCCATGGCCGGCAACCTTCTCAAAGCGGGCTTCGAGGTTCACGGGTTCGACCCCTCGCCCGAGGCGCGCGCCCGGGCGGAAGCGGCGGGGGCGAAAACCTTCGACTCCCCGGCCGGGGCCGCCGCGGCGGCCGGGGTCATCTGCTCGTCCGTGCCCGAAACCGGGGACGTGGCCGAAGCCTATCTCGGAGAAAAGGGGGCGCTCCTCACCGCGAGAAAAGGCGTCATCTGCTTCGATTTTTCGACCATCTCCCCCGCCGGCAGCCGGGACATCGCCGCGCAGGCGGCGGAAAAGGGCGCGATATTCCTCGACACGCCCGTAAGCGGGAGCGCGCCCAGCGCCCTCAGCGCGGAGCTGAACGTGATGGTCGGCGGCGACGCGGAGGCGATGAACCGGCGCCGCGACGTGCTGGAGGCCGTCTCCGAGTCCGTCCACCATTTCGGCCCCAACGGCGCGGGGCTGCACATGAAGCTCGTGGCGAACCAGATCGTCTCGACGTTCCTCTCCGTCGTCTCGGAGGGACTCACCCTCGGGGAGCGTTCGGGCCTCGACCCCGTGGAGATGATGGAATACCTGAAATCGGCCTCGATTCCCAAGATCCTGGGCATCAAGGGGCCGGCGCTGGCGCGGCGGGACTACGAGCCCTACTTCAAAATCGACCTGATGCGGAAGGACCTGCGCCTCATCTCCGAGATGGCGGAGGCGGCGACGACGCCGACGCCCTTCGCCGCCCTGACGCGGCAGGTTTTCATCGCCGCGTCCGCCATGGGCTTCGGCGAGGCGGACCAGAACGCCGTGCGCGAATTCTTCGACAAGGCGGCCGGCCTCGGCGACTGATCATCAGGCGCGCTTCTTGAAAAAGCCCTCGACGGGCAGTTCCGCGCCCGCGCCCCGCTCCTTGGCGCGCCGGTAAATCTCCGCGCCCAGCGCCACGTCCTCTATGGCGACCCCCTGGCTCAGGAACAGGTTGATCTCCTCATCGGAGGCGCGCCCGGGCATGACGCCCGCCGCGATCAGCCCGATCTCCGAGACCTGTCCCCACTGGATGACGTTCGCCCGCACGGCGCCCGCCAGGTCTCCGCTCTCGAATTCGGCGCCCTCGAGGCTGTCCGTCACGATTCTCCCCCCGGCCGCGCGCCGGAAGGTCTCATCGTCCAGCTCTCGGTGCGTGATCCGGTTCGACCCCGCGGCGATGACGGTCGTCCCGGGCGCCAGATCGGCCCCGTCGAACACGGGCTCGCGCGCCGAGGTGATGGCGCACACCAGACGCGAGCCCCTCACCGCCTCGCCCACCGACTCCACCGCGACGAGCTCCGCCCCCACCTTCTCGCGCATCGCGCCGACGAATTTCTCCCGCCTGGCGGCGCTTCGGCTGTAGATTTTCACCGTCTCGAACTCCCGCGCCAGGCAGAGGGCCTCCAGCTGCGCCCGCGCCTGCCAGCCCGTGCCGATCAGCGCGGCCTGCTTCGCGTCCTCGCGCGCCATGTATTTCGCGGCCACGCCGCTCGCCGCTCCCGTGCGCATCTGCCCCAGGACGTTCGCCTCGATGAGCGCCAGCATCTCCGAGGTGTCCGCGTCCCAGAGCAGGAAGATGAACCGCACGCCGACGCCCGGAAACGTGGTGTAGGCCTTGAGACCCAGATAGCCCCCGTCTTCATCGACCATCCCGCCGAACATGACGTGCATCGTCCCCTTGGGGACGAACGCCCGCCGCCTCGGCTGGTTCGGCGCCCGCCCCTCCCCCTGCGCCCTGAAGCATTTCTCCACCGCGTCCATCGCATCGGACATGCCCACAAGCTCTTTCACGTCGGATTCATTCAGATAAAGCAACGTTTTTCTCCCCTTTCCGTTCGGGATTTTCCCGAAGCCGAAGCCCTCACGACAGGGCGGCGGCGCAGAAGGTGACCGTCCCCTCCGGGTCCGGCCACTGCTGATAGCGAAGCGTCTCCCCCTCGCATTCGCCCAAAACGCGCAGCATGGTGTAGACGGGCGCGAGACCGCACACCCGCCTCGCGTCCCCGTCCCCGGCCACGCTCCAGTAAAACGCCTCCGCGTCCCCGCGGCGCGCCGCCTCCAGAGACGCCGCGTCCGCCCGCGCCAGCGCCTCGAGCCGCGCCTCATCAACGGGGGCTTCATCGCTGAACCGGGGCCCGACGTGGGCGAAATCCACGCTCGCTATCAGGCAGACCCTCCGCCCGTCCCGCTCGCGGGCGGACATCGCCCCCTTGAGCGCGGCGATGAAGGCTTCCACCTCCGCGTCGCCCCGGGGAGATTTTCCGTCCGCGACGAACCCGCCGAACGAACCCACCAGGACGGGAGCGAACCGGACGGGGCGGACACCCGCGAAGAGATACTGAAGAAAAACCGCCTGAAATTCGACCGCGTGCTCGGCGCGGTGGACGAATTCATCCTGAAAGGCGTCCGCGTCCAGCGCGCCCGAGAGCGCGTCCACGAATTCCGCGCTCGTCTCCAGCCTCCCGAACGGCGTATCGAAGGACTTGCGGGTGAGATTGCAGATGCTCCGCGTCGGGGCGTGCGCCGTTCCCAGGACGACGAACAAGTCGGCGTCGGCCCGCTCGGCGACTGCCTTGTAGGCCCACGCGAAGACGGGGCCGCCCCGATGAAAATCAATGTGCGGGGCGATGACCCCCCGAAGCGGTCCGCCGGGGACGGCGCTTTCGGAGGGCTTCTCCCCGGGGCCGTCGGGCGCCGTGAAAAAGCCGTCCATCCGAGCGCGCAGCCGCGCGGGGTCCGCCTCGTAGCTCCTGCCCGCCAGAAAAGCCGGCCGCGCCGGAGCGCGCAGAAAGGCGTCCTCGAGCGAGGCGCGCCAGGAGGCGAAAGCCTCTCCTTCGAGGAGATGCGCCTCCTCGAGCCGGGAGACGATCTCGCGGTAGCGCGCCTCCGAGAGGCTCAGGCCGTGAAGGGACGCGCACTGCGCCCGGATGGCCTCGAAGTCGTGGCGGCCGTCGAGCCGCTCCAGCACGGGAACCAGAGGCATCGGGACGAGAAGAACCTCCTCGCTCAGGCGAAGCGGATCGCTCAGCATCAGCATCCTTCGGCCTTCATGGCTCGTCGGCGCCGCCTCCACGGGCCTCAGCCTGAATCGCCGCGACGTCAAATCCGCCATCCCGCTACGCTTCCCCTGAACCGGCGCTTCGCCCGAAAAACGGCGCGAACGCCGCCCCCAGAACCGACAGCCCCGCCAGCGCGTAAAAGCCCGGGCCGAACGACCCCGCCCAGTCCCTTATCGCGCCGATCGCCCAGGGACCGACGAACCCGCCCAGATACCCCATGCCGATGATCAGGCCGCCCGCCCGCCCCACCTGGCTCCTCTCCACGTATAGCGCGGGATACGCCAGGCAGAACAGGTACCAGCAGTTGAGAACCAGCCCCAGAACGACGATGCCCGCCCCCGCGGCCCATGCGCTTCCCCCCGTCGTCAGCAGGAGCGCGGCGGCCGCGATCAGCGCGCAGGCGAGCACCGTGATTCGCTCGCCGCCCAGCGCCGCGGCCGTCCTGTGCGCCGTCAGGGAGGCGAGAACGCCGAGCCAGGACAGGTTCGAGACGAGGAAAACGGCGTTCGACTGCGGCCACCCCTTCCCCGTCAGAACCGTGGGCAGCCAGCCCAGACTCGTATAAAAGATGGCGCTGTTGACGAACAGGGAGGCGGCGATCGCCCAGACGGCGGGCGTCCGGTACGCCGCGCCGCCCTCCCCGGGAGCCGGTTCGAGGCCGGCGCCTTCCGCCATCGAGCGGGCGCTCCTTCGCCAGACGACGAACCCCAGCGCCAGGATGACCGCCCAGCCCAGATAGCCGCCGCGCCAGACGCTCCCTCCCCACGCGGCGGGCAGAAAGATCGCCGCGGGCGCCATGTAGTGGGACGCCGCGACGCCCGAGCCCGCCCCGGCGACGACGGACGCCGTATAGACGGCGGAACCGAACGCCTTGCGATCCTCGGGGAGGACGGAGGCCACCACCTTCGGCATGACGGGAAACACCAGGCCCGTGCCGACGCCCACGAGCGCGATGCCCGAGGCCAGGGTCCAGAAATCCCCGCCCGAGGCGCGAACGGCGCCGCCCAGCAGGACGAAGAAGGCGCCGCTCGAAACGATTTTCCGCACGCCCAGCCGATCCACCAGCCGGCCGCCCGTGACGGCGAAAAGCGCGATCACCGGAAACGGGGCGGACAGCAGAAAGCCGCTCGCGCCGTAGGAGAGGCCCAGGTCGCTCCGGATGAAGCCGATGAGGCCGCTCGTCGAGACCAGCGCGCCGAAAACGGCGAAGATGACGAAGCAGGCGGAACCCAGGACGGCGCGCCAGCCCGAATGCTCCTCCCTCATCCATCCAGCCCCAGCAGGCGCGCCGCGTTTCCGCCGAGCCACTTTTCCATCACGGAGGGCTTGAGAGGCAGATTCCGCGCTTCCTCGAGAATTTCCGCCAGGGACATCGGCAGAAGCGGCCAGTCGGTTCCGAACAGAATCTTGTCCTGGATGGTGGAGTTGCCGAAATGCAGGAGCATCTCCCAGCCGGAACGCGGCGCGGCCAAATACTTCCACCTGTGGCCGGAGGGGTCGATATACAGATTCGGGTGCCGCCAGGCGGCGGCGACCATCTCCGGCACCCAGGGCCAGCCGCCGTGCCCGGCGATGACCTTCAAATCCGGCATCTCTCCGCACAGGCGATCCAGCGCGAGGGGCCGCCCGAGCTCCATCGGGTGAGCGGGCGCCCAGTTCACGGAAGCGTGAATCCACACGGGAACGTCCAGCTCGACGCACTTCCGATAGATCGGCCGGCAGGCCGGGGCGTCGGCGGGCAGGCGATGCAGAAACGGGACGAGCAGCGCCCCGCCCAGGCCGAGCTCGCGCACGCTCCTATCGAGAGTCGCCGCCGCGTCCTCCTTGTGGGGGTCCAGCCCCTGAAGCGCCAGAATCCGATCCGGTCGCGAGGCGACCGCGCGGGCGAGAACCTCCGGCGCGAGCGGGGAGACGCCGGTCGTGCTCTCCTGGTCGATGCTGAACACGACCGCCTTGTCGTAGCCCGCCGCGTCGAGCGCCGCGATGAATTCATCAAGCGGCCTCCCCAGCCTCGCCGCGACTTCGTCGATGTAGGCGTGAACCTCTTTCGGCGACGCCTCCACCGCCCTGCGGCGAAACTCCTCTTCGCCGACGCCGCAAAAGGCGCTCAGACCCTTCGCGAACATCCTGAAATAGCCGGGAATCGAAGCCCAGCCCGCCAGGCGCGCCCGGTAGGATTCCGCCACGGGCAAGAAGCTGCAGACGTCGATGATCAACGGAGTCCTCCTTGAATCCGCGGGGGAGAGGCGGCGAGTCCGAAAAGGGAGAAGCCGCCCTTGTTCAGGATCAGCCGCGCCGAGCCCGCGCAAACGGACAGAACGAAGAAAAGACAAAGGGCGATCGCTCCCGCCGCGGGCGCGCTCCCCCGCCTGCGAAGCGCGCCCAGCAGCGACTCGAACAGCGCGATGACGCAGAGGACGCCGACGGCGCACAGCGCGAGGAGCGGCCACCCGCCCGCCGCCAGCGTTTCCCGGGTGAAATCGGAGCCGCGCGGCAGAAGCCAGCCTCCCGCGACCCCGACCTGAAGCATGAAGAAGAACAGGGAGAACCCCGCGCCCAGCCGGACCAGCCGCGCGCCGCGCGAGGCCGGCGTCCGGCTCTCCCACCGAAAGGCCAGCCCTCCCAGAAGCATGAGAGCGAGGCCGCCGACGACAAGCGCCGACAGATAAAAGTGAACCATCCCCCGCCAGAAGGCGGGAAGCGCCAGAAAGCGTCCGATCCCTTCCGCGTCCCCGTCCAGAAGCGCCGGGTCGAGATTCCCAAGCGCGAACGCCCAGACCAGACCGGCGCACAGCGCCATCAGGACGCCCGCCGATGCCGGCGCCCAGTGCGCGAGCTCGGGCTTCGTCCGGAAAAGCTCCCTCCTTTCGCCGTGCGCGAACAGGATCGCCGCGGAGACGGTCAGCAAAGCCGGCAGCGCCGCCGCGGACCCGCTCAGCCTCGCCAGGGCGGTGAAGAAAACGGGCGGACGCGCGACGGAGGCGAGCAGCAGGATCGCCGCGCAGATGAAGAGCAGGGGCATGAGACAGGCCAGGCACAGGCGGGAGAGGCGGCGCGCGTCCTCCAGGTCGACGCGGTCGTCCTTTCGCCGTCCCCAAAACGCCAGATGCGCGGCAAGCCAGGGCAGCGAAGCGACCCCGCCGGCGCACGTCCACAAGGCGGCGCCCAGCAGGACGATGAGCCACTCGCTCGATTCGGGAATCATCGCGCTCACGGCGATTCCTTCGCTTTCGATTTTTCCGCCTCCCGCGCGCCGGCGGGCGGAGCGGAAGACGCGGCGCCGGGCGCCTCCGGTTCGCCGGCCGACGCGCCGGCGAGTCCCCCGGCCGCCTCGGGGCGCGGGGCGAGCGCGCGGCCGGACTTGGCGATCAGCCCCTCGAGGTAGGACGCCATGGCGCGGCGCTCCTCGGGCGCGCCCGCGAAAAGAGGATACCAGGGGTGCCTCGCCCCCATGCTCTCCAGAAACCGGAGCGCTTCGCCTTCGAGCCGGAATCCGGGCGCCCGGGAGGCGTCCGCCGGCTTCACCCAGTCCTCGTGGCAGGCCATGCACTGAACCCTGAAGCTGAACGCGCCCAATCGCTCCTTGTCCGGCAGGGGCCGCCCAGGGTTCTCGAAGCGCCAAAGGCCCGACCGCCCGAGGGCTTCCGCTTCCTCGACGATGATTCCGTTTCGATACATGTAGCGATGAATCCAGAAATTCCCCCGCGCTTCCACGAGAACCCACCCGAACGTCGTCATCAAAAGAACGGCCAGAACGCAGGCCGCCCCGGCGAACGCGTCCTGACGCCCCTCGGGACGGCGAACGCCCCGAAAATAGCCAAGCGCGCCCAGCGCCGCCTGGGCAGCGCCCGCCGCCGCCATCAGCCGAAGGGACGGCCCTCCGGCCGACTCTTCCGGCAGGCGAGCGCCCCACCAGATCAAGGCGAGAACGCCCGCGGCGGACGCCGCCGCCATCCACCCGCCCAGCCGGCTCACCAGGGCGGCGCGCCACGCCACGTCCTTTTGCGCCGCCGCGTAGAGCCAGCCGAGCGCGCCGAACGCCAGCGCCGAGACGGCCGCCCACGCCGCCAGCGTCGGGAGAAAGGAGGGGTTCCAGAAGGCGCGCCAGAGGCCGGGCTGCGCCGTCCACGCGCCCGTGTTTATCGAGAAGGCGCGGATTGAAGCCAGCGCGGCGGCGGCGCACCAGAAGCACAGCGCGGACAGGACGCCCCATGAAAAATGAAGCGGACGTTCGCCGCGTCCCGTTCCCCAGGAGGAGAGGTAGAGATTCAAAAAACAGAAGCCCAGGAAAAAAGCCGACAGGCCCAGCAGGGCGGGGACGATGAAAATCGCGTGGAGCTGCTCCATCATGCGCGGCTGCCGCGCCATCGCGAGAACCCAGAGAGCGGCTCCTGCGGGGCACGCCCCCCACGCGGCCGAGGCGCGGGCGAGCCTCGCGCACCGCCGGGCGAGGGCGTCCCATCGCGGATCCATGCTTTCGCGTCCGTGAAACTCCGCGGCGAGCATGAAAACGGAGCCCCCGGCGACGCACGCGGCCGCGGCGCCGAAGAGGAAGGCGAAGCACGCCGCCAGGAGGTGATCGGCGAGCGCGAGGGATTCCTGGAACGGAAACGACAATGGAATTTCCTAACCCGGCGCGGAAGACGCCGCGAAATTCAAACGGAAGAAGCCGGCCGGCCCGCTCCTCATACCTTCACCGCCCGACGCGCGAGATACCTGTCGATCTTGTCCTCATCCAGGGCGACGCCCAGGCCGGGCTCCCGGGGAACCGCGCACCGCCCGGCGCTCATGTCGAGGGGAGCGTCCACGACGTCGTCCAGCATCTTTTCGGGGCCGACGGATTCTATCGCGGACAAAAAGGCGTCCGAAGTCGCCGCCACGTGAATCTCGCCCAGGGTATAGGGCGAGAGGCCGAACCCGTGCCCGATGACCAGCTTCATGCCGGCGGCCTCGGCCGTCGCCACCATGTCCCGGACGCGGAGGGGGCCGCCCTGCTTCATGATCTTGACCTTGACGACGTCGGCGGCCTCCGCCCGAATGACGCGAAGCAGGCTCTCCGGCCCGAACACGCACTCATCCGCCATGATCGGGATGCCGACGGCGCGGCGCACCCGGGCGAGCCCCTCGACGTCCTTCCTCGGAACGGGCTGCTCGAAATGCTGGATGCGGGCGCCCTCCACCTCCCGCGCGAGCGCCACGGCGTCCTCCACGCCGGCGTAGGATTCGTTCGCGTCGATTCGTATCTCGAAGTCGTCTCCCGCCGCCTCCCGGACGGCCAGCACCCGCGCCGCGTCCGCCGCCACGTCTCCCCCCGCCTTCACCTTGCAGGCGCGCCAGCCCCGCTCATAAAAACCCTTCGCCTCGCGCGCCGCCTCCTCCGGCGACTGGATGCCGATCCAGGCGTTGAAGCGCACCTCGTCCTTCACCGCCCCCCCCAGGAGCTCATGCAGGGGAACGCCCAGGGATTTCGCGTGCAGGTCCGCCAGGGCGAGCGAGAGGGCGCCCTTGCCGCCGTCGCAGCCATCCCAGGCGGCGTCCATTCTTTGGGTGAGTTCGCGGGCGCGGCGCGGGTCCGCGCCGATCAGGGCGGGCGCCAGTTTCGCCTCCATCGCCTCGGCCACCTCGTCGCGCCCCAGTCCCGAATATCCCGCCACGGGCTCGACGTCGCCGACGCCGGCGAAGCCGTCATCCGAGGTCGCGCGAACGACGACCGCCGGCTGGACGTTGTGATTGTGGTTCGCGTTTCTGAAGTAGCCCCGCATCGGCATATCGACGCGGAATATCTCGATGGATTCGACTTTCAATGCGCATCTCCTCCGTTCACTCGGAACACGTTCGGGCTTTCAAGTCTGCGGCTCCGCCGCCACCGCCTCGCGCACGCCCGCTCTCAGGGCGTCATCCACGGTCAATGGAACATCAACGCCCGGTCGCAAAAAAGAAAACACCAGCTCCCCCGCCTCGCGCCCCGTCGCCGCCTCCAGCCCCATGACGTAGGCGCCTCCCTGGTTCGCGTAGAAAGACGCCTTCTCCTTCGCTTCGGCCGCCTCGATGCGGTCGGTTTTGAAATCCACGATCACCAGCTTCCCCGCCTCCTCGAACGCCAGATCGACGTATCCCCGGACGAGTCTCCCGTCCAGCTCGAACGTGAAGGGCAGCTCCCGCCAGCGTCGGGAGGCGGCGGCCGCGCGCGCGAGGACGCCCTTCTCCACCGAGTTCCGAATCAGCTCGAGCGCGAGCGCGACGTCCGCCTCGCCCAGCCCGAGGGCGCGAGCGAGGCCCTCTTCGCGCAACGCCTCCAGGCGCGCGGTCTCCGGCGGCTCCAGCCGCGCGAGAATCCCGTGGGTCAACTCTCCGAACGCCGTCCCGCCCGCGTGAGTCTCCCGGCTTTCAGGCTCCTCCTCTTCTTCCGTAAGAATCCATGACGCCTCGGACGCCGCCGCGTCAAGCCCGTCTCCCTTGACGAGACCGCTGGGCGCCAGGAACCCCCGCGACGCGGCCGGCCGCTTCAGGCGCTTCAACTCCTCCTCCCGGCGGACGCGCTCTTCGGGAGCGCTCGCCGAAGCGCCATCCTTCGGAAGAAAAACGTCGTCCGGCAGGCGAAAGATGGTTTCCGGCTCCGCCCGCGCTTCGGGCGAAACTTCCAGGATGGAGGCGGCCTTCTGAACGGCTTCCATCTCCCCGCCTCCCGCGCCCGCCTTCTCCATGACCGCGCGGAAACTCTCCGCCGGCCAGAGCAGAAAATCCCGCGCCCTCGTCGCGGCGACGTACAAAAGACGCTTGCGCTCCGCGTCCTGAAACCGCATCTCCCGATCGAGCGCGTCCGCGTATCCGGCGGATTCCAGCCCCTGGCCCTTCGGGCCCAGACGCAAATCGACCGTCCCCTTGCGGCGATCCGCGAGCCAGGGCTTCTGCCGCCCGTCAGGCCGCCCGCTCACGTCCGCCAGAGCGACCACGGAAAACTCCAGCCCCTTGGCCTGGTGCACCGTCATGAAGCGAACCGCCCCCGCCTCGCGGGCGTCCAGAAGCGCCTCGGGCTCCCGCGCCTCCCCGCCCAGTTCCTCCTGCGCCGCCAGATGCGCGGCGAACGCATCCGCGCCCCGCCTCCCGTCTCTGGTGAATTCATGCGCCATGTCCATGAGCTTCAGCAGGTTGGCGACGCGCTGCTCGCCGTTCGAGGAGGAAAGAAACAGCTCGAACGCCCCCGCGCGGCGATAAATCTCTCCTAAAAGCGCGCGCGCGCTCAACTCCTTTTTCCTCTCGCGCAGGTCGTGAATCTCGCGAACCGCCTCCTCCAGCTCCCCGGGCGCGTCGGCGTCTTTCAGGAAATAACGGGCGAGGTCCTCATCCGAGAAGCCGTAGAGCGGAGAGCGCAGGGCGGCGGCCAGCGCCAGCGGATCGCCCGGCCGCAGGACGGCCGACAGCGCGGCGATGGCCGCGCCGACCTCGAACTTCTCGTAAAACCCCCGCCCGCCGTCCGAGACGAAGGGGACGCCCGCGTCCCGAAAGGCGTCCTCGAACTGGGGATACCCCGTGCGCGTCCGGAACAGGAGGGCGACGTCTCCATAGCCGACGGGCCGGCGCGCGCCTCCCTTTTCCTCTATCTCGCGTTGCTCCTCCACCAGCTTCCGCGCGGCGGCGGCGAGGCGGGCGGCCTCCTCCTCGCGCCTTTGCGTCTCGCTCCGGTTGTCGTCCGGCTCATCTTCCGGGTCTTCGATCAGGAAAACGCGCGGCCCGAAGTCCTCGCGGCTCGCCGAGAGCGGGACGTATGGGGGCTGGACGCCCGCATCCGCTTCACCGGGGCTGATGATTCTCCCGAACGCCCGGTTCACGAAGTCGATCACGCCCGGCGCGCTGCGGAAATTCTGCCGGATATACAGGATGCGGCTGGCCAGTTCGGGCGGCGCGGAGAGACATTTTATCTTCTCCTTCACTTCCTCGTAGATGGCGATGTCCGCCCGGCGAAACCGGTAGATGGACTGCTTGGGGTCGCCTACCAGAAAAAGGTTCGCCCGCTCCATGTTCGCCTCGCGCCAATCCGCGGCGCCTTCGGTCTCTCCGGTGAGCAGGAAAACCAGCTCCACCTGCAAGGGGTCGGTATCCTGAAACTCATCAACGAGGAAATGCCGGATGCGCCCTTTGATTCTCTCCCTCGCGTCGGAATTCTCCCGGACGAGACGCGCCGCCAGGAAGAGAATATCGGCGTAGGACAAAAGACCGGCTTCGCGCGTCTCCCGCTCGAAGGATTCGACGAAACCCCGGACGAGGAGGACGACGCCGCCCAGCAGCCCGGCGCCGATGAGCGCGACGCTTTCCCGCAGAAATCGATCATATCTTTGGCGAAACGACGTGAGTCCCGATTCTCCGGTTTCCGCGTCGATCCGCCACTTCTTCGGGGAACCCACCCGCTTGTTCAGCCTCACGCCCGGACTCCGGAACTCGCGGAGCAAGTCCACGGGCGACTTCCGGGAAAGACCCCTGAACCAGCTTTCGACTTCTCTCATTGCCTGAAACGCCCTGTCCGAGCCATCAAGGCAATGCGCCCCCCCGAAACTCCTCCAGGCGGCGAACTTCTCCTCAATCGCCGCGCGCGCCTCGGCGGGAGAGACGCCTTTTGAACGAGGGAAGAATTCCCTGAACTCCGGCAGCGCGAGCATGGCGTCCCGGATTTTCTCCAGGTCGGCGGCGGAGAAGCCGAGCGACAGAAAATCGCGCAGTCGCGGATCGTCGCCCTCCAGCTCCCGAATCAGCCAGTCGCGCCACGCCGCGTCGCGCCGCTCCTCATGCTCGACCTCATTCACGTCCGTCAGGTCGGGAGGAAGCCCCGCCTCCACGGGAAACGCGCGCAGAAGATTCAGGGCGAAGCTGTGGATGGTGGAGATTCGCGCGGATCCGAGGTTCTCCAGCGCGCCTTTCAGACGCTCTCGCGCCTCGTCCTCTTTCGCGTCCCGAACCGCCGCGAGCAGGCGAGCGCGAATCCGCTCCCTGAGCTCCAGGGCCGCCTTCTTCGTGAAGGTGATGGCGGCGATTTCGCCGACCGGAACGTTCTTCTCCCGAATCAGACGCAGCGCCCTCTCCACGAGCAGCTCCGTCTTGCCCGCGCCGGCGCCCGCCTCGACCAGGAGGGGGCCGCCCACCCACGTCTTCGCCAGCTCCCTCTCCCCGTGATCGACCGGCTCCGCGCTCATGGGGTTTTCTCTCTCAGTTCGCGAAGCGCGACCCGCGCCGCCGCCTCTTCCTTTCTCCGCGCGCGCTCCGCCCTGTCGGGCCCGCAGAGGGTTCTGTAGTCGCAATGGCGGCAGGCGTCGGAAGGGGTCGGGAAAAAGATCCCCTTTTCGACTGCGGCGAGGAAATAATCCAGCAGCGCGTCCACGTCCGCCATCCGCTCCTTGATCTCTCGCCATTCGCGCTCTCGCCAGACGACGCCCTCTTCCGTGACGTGGATGTACGCCCCGCTCACCTCCGTCCCTTCGGGCGGAATGACGGCCTCGCGCCTCGCGTAAAGATCGACCTGAAGGCGCGCGCCGCCGCCCAGCGGCGCCTTCGCGACCGGAGCCTTTCCGGTCTTGAAATCGACGACGCGGCAGTTCCCGTCTCCACGTCGCTCCAGCAGGTCTATCCGCCCGCTCAGGAGGAGTTCTCCCCCCTCCAGGGAGATTCGCAGCGGCTCCGAATCCCGGCCGCCGAATCTTTCCTCGCACCGCGCCGGACGCCAAGCGGAAGGATCCTCGCGTTTTTCCTCGACGTATCGCCACAGGCGGCGGCAGAGGGCGCTCTCGAAAATCCGCCAGGGCAGGGCGAGAAGCGGCGGCTTCTCCGCGCCCTCCCACTCCTTCTTCATCACCTCCTGAACCGCGCCGCGCAGCGCCTCCCGAAGGCTCGCCTCGTCCCGCGTGTCGAGCGGCCGATTCGCGTCCAGAAACCGCCGATGGAACGCCTCGAGAACCCCGTGCGTCAGCTGCCCCCGGAGCAGACTGCCCGCGGCGAAGGGGGGGGCGGGCTCCGCCCGCTTCTCCATCCGGGGATGGAGGCGGTCGTTGACGAAGCGATAGGGACATCCGAAGAACGTCTCCACCGAGGTGATTCCCAGCGGATGGGCGGGCGGGCGCGCTTTCTCCCGAACGATCTCCCGCAAGGCGGGGTCGGAGAACATCCCGTCATGCGCCGTCAAGGCTCCCCGCCGCCATCGCTCGTTCAGGGCGTTCCGCCTGCGGGCGAAGCCGGGCGAGGCGCCCATCCAGGAGAGAGCGCCCGCCTCGGGGGGGGCTTTGGCGATCTGCTCCAGAATGCGCGCGAGGTCGTATTCGATCGGATGCGCGGGACGCGCCTCCATATCCTCACAGCGCGGAACGGCGGGGGCGGCGCGGCAGCCCGGCCACCGGGCGAAAAGACCCGAAGCGTCCTCCTCTCCGATCGCCTTCGCCAGATCGTCGAACAGGACGCTCGGAAACGACCCCGAATCGCCGTCCGCCTCCTCCTCCCCGCGCGGCGCCGTGAGGATCAGCCGCTTCCGCGCGGATTGCAGAATCGTCCAGAACTGGAACCGCGCCTCCGCCTCCCGGGATTTTTTGAGCGGAAGCGCCGCGTCCCCGTCGCGCCGCGCCTCCCGCGCGGCGCGATTCATCGCCTCGCGCAGGGCGTCGGGCAGAAGCGGATCCTCCGCTCCCGAAGGCGGAAACAAGCCCTCGGCGACGCCCGGGAGCGCGACGACGTCGAAAGAAAGCCCGCGCGCGCCCTGGATAGTGGAGAGACTCGCCAGGCATCCCCCACCGCTTTTTTTCAGATTGGCCGTCTCCAGACGCCGCACGCACAACTCGCGGAACTCCTCAAGGCTCACCTCACCGAGAATCGCGTCCAGGTCCGACAGCGTGGAGAGCGCCTCCTCCATTCCTTCTTGACCATCCAGGCCGCTCGTCAGCCCGGAGAAAGCCGCCATGGAGGATTGAACCAAAGAAGAAGGCGCGCCCCGCTTCGGAATTTTCTCCGCGAGCGCGAAGAAATCGGACATCGACAGGGCGAGAGAATGGGCGGCGGGATGCTCCTCATCCTCCTCGCGCGTCCCCTCCAAAGCGGAATCGAGCGCGGAGAGCCACTCATCGGCGCCTCGCAGATAGGGGAGGCTTCTCGAGAAAAACTCCCATTTCGAGGCGAGCGCGGAATCGCCCGTCAGGGCGTCCCATCCATACCTCCGCGCCAGCTCCGCAAACGCGCCCGCGCGGGTGAAGCCACCCTCGTCCAGAAAGCGCATCACCCCGGCGCGCGGGTAGTCCTCGATGATGATTTGGAGCATCAGCAGAAACAGGCGGCCCGCGGGGACGGCGGACAAAGCGCGGCTCTCCTCGGCGCGGCAGGGGATCTCCAGGGCTTCAAGCGTCTCCCGGAACAAATCCTCATAACCGCTTCTCGTCGTCACCAAAACGCCCGCTTCGTCATCGCCCCGCCCGTCTTCGCGCGCCTTCAGCATCTCCCGGCACGCTTCCCACGCCTCGCGCCCCGGCGTGGGCGCCGTCACGATCCGCAGGGCGTATTCGGAAACGCCCGCCGACGCATCGCCCGAATCCGAGAACAGCGCGTCCGCGAGGTCCGACAGCGGCCTCGCGTCCGCCGCCTCCGCTTCCTCGCGCGCGAAGCCCAGCCCCTCGAACCAGTGAATGAGCGGCAGGGCGTGCGCGCACGCGGGCGCGTCCGCCCGCGCGGGAACGAGGGCGCGCGCCTCGGCGTCGCCGCACGCCGCCTTGACGAGTCTGCGCTGAAGGGCGTTCATCTCGGCGAAGCCGTAGAGGATGGTGGGAACGCGCGGGGGATTCGCCTCCGCCTTCTCGCAAGCCATCACCAGCAGAGAGGAGCCGTCGTAAAGCCCCATCTCGCGCATCCCGAGCCGGAAACCCTCGGCCAGGCGCGCCAGATCCGCGCATCGCGCCGCGTCGCGATCCGGCAGGCTCCGGCCGAATTTCCTCAAATCCCCGGGCGAGAGGTTCGCCTCGGCCAGATCCGTCAGCGCGGCGTAGAGGCTCCGCCCGTAGCCTTTCGCGCCGGATCGGAAATGCCTGAGCCGCGGCCGCGCCTTCTCGAACGTCTTTTGCGCCAGCGCTTCGGCAAGCGCGAGGGGCGCCCGCCGGAGTCCCCGCAAAACGAGGTCATCCGCCGTCAGCGCGCGCGCCAAACCCGCCATGCTCAGAACCGACACCCCGGCGAAGCCGCCCGCGCGGGCGAGCAGCTTCTGAACGTGATCGCCCAGGCGGTTCGAGATGACGACGACGCGCCGGGGCGCGAGCGGGTCGCCCTCGCCCAGTCGGCGCGAGAGAAAGACGAGAGAGGACTCGAGGCGGTGAAACGGAGCGGCGATCAGAATTTTCGAGGGCGACGCCATGGGGGTTTCCATCTCACCGGGGAGGGGCGGCTCCCGCGAACGATTACGCGTTCAGCACGCTCTCGCCGAACAAATCCTCCACCTCCAGTAGCCTTGGCGTCAGGCCCTGCCGATGGGCGTAGGAGAGCAGTTTTTCGAGGGCTTTCCGGTTCGCCTCCACGCCGTAGGGCCAGAAATTTTCGCCGAAAAGCGCGCGCGTCTCGTCCATGACCGCCGGCAGGAAGGGAATCATGGCCGCGAGCGCGCCGGCGTCGCTCAGCGATTCCAGCGTCTTCTCCCTTGCCTCGCGCATGGCCACATAGACGGACCTCAGAACCCAGGGGTTCCGCTCGTGCACGTCCCTGCGCAGCACGACGCAGTGCATCATGGGGTGAATCCCCGTTCTTTCGTAATACGCCGTCTCGGCGGCCCTGTAGTCGGGAAACAGCCGCTTCACGCGCGGGGAGCCGCTCGCGAAGCACGCGGGCGTCTGATGAATCAGGGCGCCGTCCACCTCGCCGGATTCGAGCGCGTCGGAAATCGTCCGCCCGCGCTTCATGAAGCGGATGCGCGCGCCGGGAGGCATCGGTATCGGCACGCGCGGCTCCACCGCCGCGACCCAGTCCACGGCGCTCACGTCGAGTCCGTATTCTTCCGCGAGAATGCCCACGATCCACACCACCGCCGTCATGCCCCACTCCCGAATCGCGACCCGCCTGCCGTTGAAGTCCGAAACCTTCTCGACGCCGGAATCCACGTTGGCGTAGACCATCGAGTGCCGGAAAACCCGGCTCGGAAAGGCGGGCATCCCCACGAACGGACTCTCCCCCTCTCCGAGCAGGAACATGTGCGCGCCCATCGACATCTCCGAGAGGTCGAACTCCCGGTAGCGGCACATGCGGAAAAATATCTCCGAGGGCGGAAGCGTAACGACCCGGAGATTCACCCCTTTCGGGCGAACGGCGCCCATTTTGAGAACATTGGTTCTGTCGTAGTCGCCAAATGCCGCCGCGAGCTCCAGGTCCGGCATTCGCCCTCCTCCCGCGTCGCTGAAGCGCGCGTGAAAATGGAACGGGCAACAGGTTTCTCATAGTTCGCCCCGTTCGGCAACGAGGGACGGGCCCCGGCGCGGAGACTTCCGGGTTGACCGCCCGCCCCGAGCGTGGCATGAAGTGCCGGAACAGCCGCGCACCCGCCATCACAAGGGACGACGCTTGCCTGAAAAGACGAGAGTGATCGTATGCGGCTTCGGCCGCGTCGGGCGCGCGTTCGCCAGACTCGTCAGGGAGAAATCCGGACTTCTCCGCTCCGCCTGCGGCCTCGAACTGGCCATCGTCGGCATAGGCGAACTGACGGGGAGCCTCCATCGCCCCGATGGTCTCGACGCGGCGGATGCGGCGGACGCGTTCGAGCGAGCGGGCGGCTTCCCGGGTCATCCGGACCTCGAGGCCGCCTGGCGCGGAATCGACCTCGTCCGGGCCGCGCGGGCCGACCTCCTGGTCGAGACGACGCCCACGGACGTTCAAACCGGGGAACCCGCCATGAGCCACGTCCGCGAGGCGCTCTCAAGGGGCATGGGCGTCGCGAGCGCCAACAAGGGGCCCTTCATCCGCGCCTACAGGGAGTTGGCCGCCCTCGCCCGGGAGAAAGGCGCCGCCCTGAAAGTCTCGGCCGCGGCCGCCGCCGCCCTGCCGACCCTCGACGTCGCCCGAACCTGCCTCGCGGGCGCGGAAATTCTCTCGATAGAGGGCGTTCTGAACGGAACAACGAACTTCATCCTCTCCCGAATGCGGACGGACGGCGGAAGCTACGAGGAGGCGCTGGCGGAAGCGCAGGCGCTCGGCATCGCGGAGACCGACCCCACGCTCGACGTGGAGGGCATCGACACGGCGAACAAGCTCGCGCTCATCGCCAACGTCTGCATGGACGCGGACTTGCGGCCCGAGGACATCCCCCGCGCGGGCATTTCCGGCTTCTCCGCCGCCGAGGCGCGAAGCGCGGCGGAGAGTGGAAAGATCCTGCGGCTCGTGGGCGCCGCGAGGCGGGAGGAAAACGGGCGCGTCAAAGCCAGGGTCGCGCCCGAGGCGCTCCCGCCCAAGCATCCCCTCGCGGGCGTGGACGGGGCGGAGAAGGGAATCACCTACGAGACGGACACGATGGATCGCGTAACGCTCACGGGCGGCAAGAGCGACCCCAGGGGCGCGGCGGCGGCCCTTCTGAAGGACGTCATCAACATCCATCGCGGCTCGTCATTCTGAAAAGGGCGCCGCTCCGGAAGCGCATCCATGCGTCCCCCGCGGGCGCGAGGCGCGTCCTCAAATTCCGAACGCCGGAGATTTTCCCATGAACAACGCGGACCTCATCGTCAAGACCATGAAGGAAGCGGGCGTCACCCACTGCTTCGGCATCCCGAGCGGAAACGTCCTGCCCATGCTCGAAGCCATGCGGAAAGGGGGGATCGAGTTCGTTCTCACCGCCCACGAAGGCTCCGCGAGCTTCGCCGCCGACGTGATGGGCCGCCTCACCGGCGCGCCGGGCTTCTGCATCGCTACCCTGGGGCCCGGCGCGACCAACCTCGCAACCGGCGTGGGCAACGCCTGGCTCGACCGCTCGCCCCTGATCGGCCTCACCTGCAACATCCACACGCATCAGCTCGGACGGCGCATCCAGATGTCCATCGACCATCACGCGCTCTACCAACCCATCACCAAGGCGAGCCTTCCGCTGCGGGAGGGCCGCGTCGCCTCCGTTCTCGAGGAGGCGCTGCGCATGAGCCTGAGCGAGCCGCACGGCCCCGTTCACCTGGATCTGCCCGAGGACGTGTCCCTCGCCGCGGCGGCCGAGGCGCCGCCCCCGATCCCGCGCGGCGAGCGCCTCCCCCCGGCGCCGGAGGCCGCGTTCGGGAAGCTCGAAGATCTCCTGCGAAGCGCCAGGCGGCCCGTCGCCGTTCTCGGCGCGACGACCATGCGAATGGAGAATCCGGCGCTTCTGCGCGAATTCATCGACAGGCACCGGCTCCCCTTCGCCACGACCACCATGGCCAAGGGCATGATCGACGAGGATCACCCGCTTTCGCTCGGCTGCATCGAACGCGGGAAGCGCCAGATCCAGCGGGCGTTTCTGCAAGGCGCCGACTTGATTCTCGGCGTCGGCTACGACGTGGTCGAGGTGGAATACGAACAATGGATAAAGGACGCGCCCCTCGCCAGCGTAGACATCGAGCCGGTGGACGCGGATTCCTCCGTCAACGTCGCGCACGAGGTGGTCGGCGACCTGGACGCCTCCCTGAGGCGCATGAGGGATTTCGCCCCGGGCGGCCATGAATGGCCCTCGGACGCCGCCCTGAAGCACAAGGAGAAATTCCAGAAGGCGCTGCGCCCGGAGACCCCGCATTTCGCGGCGCACGAGGCTATCGACGTGGCGCGCGAGGCGACCCCCAAGGAGGGGATTCTCTCCTTCGACGTGGGCGCGCACACCCACCAGATCGCTAGCCAGTGGAGCGTCCACGAGCCGCGCTCCTTCCTGATCACGAACGGGTGGTCCTCAATGGGCTTCGGCCTTCCGGGCGCCATCGCCGCCAAGCTCGCGCGTCCGGAGAGACCCGTCGTCGCGCTCATCGGAGACGGCTGCTTTCAGATGACGTGCGGCGAGGCGGCCGTGGCGAAGCGCATGGGACTCGCCATCCCCATCGTCGTCCTGGACGACCGCTGGCTCTCGCTCATCCAGGTGAAGCAGGACAGGCGCTCCTACGGGCGCTACGGAACCGAACTCCAGGCCGAGGAATACCGCGAGCCGCCCGCCCACTATTTCGGCGTTCCGGCGGTGGGAGCGCGAACGCCCGAGGAATTGAGACGCGCCCTCAAGGAAGCCTTCGACGCCAAAGGGCCCACCATCATCGAGGCGGTGGTGGACGCCGCGCATTACGACGAGACGGTATTCGATTAGGCTCGCTCCCGAACGGCGGCGGCATTTTTCCGTTACGCGCCGGATCAGCCGGGCGCGCCAGTCGGGACGACCTTTATCCTTGCAAATCAAAAATTAAACTTTTAATTTACAAGGATAATTTCAAAAAATCCTTGCAAATCGAAATAAATTATTTTAATTTACAAGGATGATACGTCGCCGCTCATACCGGACAGTAATGGAAGCGCTCGGCCGTCAGGCCGCCGTCGTCCTCCTCGGCCCGCGCCAGGTCGGCAAAACGACGCTGGCGCTCGACATCGCCGAAGGATCGGGGGCGATTTACCTCGACCTCGAATCCCGCTCGGACCGCAACAAACTTTCCGACCCTGCGCTTTATCTCGCCGAATACGAGGATCGCCTCGTCATCCTCGATGAGATTCACCGCGCTCCAGAGTTGTTTCGGGAGTTGCGCGGTCTGATCGATCGGGGTCGGCGAAAAGGCAAGCGGACGGGCCGCTTCCTGATACTGGGCTCGGCGTCGCTGGACCTGCTCCGCCAATCAGGGGAAAGCCTCGCGGGGCGAATCGAATACGTCAATCTGAACCCGCTGGATGTGGGAGAAGCCTCGCCCGACGAGCGGGCCACCACGGATCTGTGGGTGCGCGGAGGGTTTCCGGACAGCTTTCTGGCCGCGAACGATTCCGACAGCCTCGCCTTCCGGCGAAATTTCATCCGCTCCTACTTGGAGCGCGACGTGGCGCAGTTCGGCCGGCGAATCCCGGCGGAGACGCTGGAGCGGCTCTGGACCATGCTGGCGCATGGACAGGGCGCCCCGCTCAACGCATCGAAGCCAGCCGCAGGCCTTTCCATCAGCGCCCCGACGGTGACCGGCTATATCGACCTGCTGGCCGATCTGCTTCTCGTCCGCCGCCTGCGCCCGTTTCACGCGAACGTCAAAAAGCGCCTGACCAAATCCCCGAAAGTCTACGTCCGGGACAGCGGCATCGTCCACGCCCTGCTCGGAATCGAGGATCATGACGCGCTCGCAGGGCATCCGGTCGTCGGCGCGAGCTGGGAGGGTTTTGTCATCGAAAACCTGCTCGCCGTCGCCCCGCCCCGGACCATGGCCAGCTTCTACCGCACCTCGGCCGGGGCGGAGATCGATCTGCTGCTCGAACTGCCGGGCGGACAGGCACCCTGGGCCATCGAGATCAAGCGCGGTCTATCCGCAAGACCCGGCAAGGGCTTTCATCACGCCTGCGAGGACGTGAAGCCGGAGCGCGCCTTTCTCGTCCACTCGGGCGAGGAGCGCTACCCCGTCACGAAGGACGTAGAGGCGATCGGGCTTCGGGAGATGGCGTCTCTCCTCGAACGCGGCGAGCCAACGAGACGGGTGCCGCGGCGAACGCCCCCTAAAGAAACCGCGCGTCCTTGATGATCGCCTCGTCGAAACTCACGCCCTCAACCTCCGCGCCGGCGAGTTCCGCCCCCGAAGGTCGGCGTCGGAGAGGTCGCGGGCGCTCAGGTCCGCCCAGGAGAGATCCTCGCCCGCCGGCGAGACGGCCTCGCCCCTTCGCCCGGCCTCCGCGATGATTTTCTCCAGCCTCTCCCGTCGGGCGTCCGTCATGCGGGAAATCATAAGCCGGAAGCGAAAACTCGCAAGGCCGGATTGACAGGAACCCGGCGGGAAGCCTACAAATGGAGGCGGGAAATCCGCGAGGCGCGTAGCTTTTTCCTTCCCGGGAGCCGCCGGACGGAAAAAGCCCGAAAAACCGCGAAATTCACCGCGCGAAAATCCGTTTCGCCGACAAAACCGACAGGAGAGCGTTATGAAGCCCCGGAAGGTGGGCGTCGTCGGCCTGGGAACAATGGGGTCGAACATCGCCATCGTATGCGCCCGAGGCGGCAAGGAGACGATCGTGGTCGAGGCCGACGCCCGGGCCCTGGAAGCCGGCATGGGCCGGATTCGCTCCTTTCTCGACATGGGCGTTCAAAAGGGGAAAACCTCCGAAGCCGAAAGAGACGCGATTCTCGGACGGATCGGGAAAACGGGCGCGCTCCCGGAGCTGGGCGACTGCGACCTCGTGATCGAGGCCATCACCGAAGACCGGGAGGCGAAGAACGGGCTGCTGCGGCGCCTGGACGCCGTCCTGAACGAGGACGCCATCATCGCCTCGAACACGAGCACGCTCTCCATCTCCCACATGGGGGCGGCCTCCGGCAGGCCGTCCAAAACCATCGGCGCCCATTTCTGCCTGCCGGCGGCGCTGAACAGGCTCGTGGAAGTCGCCCCCGGCCTTCTGACGAGCGAGGAGACCCTGCGCGCGACCATGGCCTTTCTGGAGGACGTCGGACAGACGCCCGTCGTCGTCAAGGACGCGCCCGGCTTCGTGCTCAACTATTTTCTGGTGGCGTTTCAGAACGACTGCATCCGCCTCGTCGAATCGGGCTACACCAACCCGGCTGACCTGGACGCGGGCGTCAGGCTCGGGCTGGGCTACAGGATGGGCCCCATGCGCCTGCTCGACATCGAGGGGCTGGACATTCATCGAACCGTCTCGCTCTCGATGTATGAGCAGCTCAAGGACCCCCGATACATCCCCCCGCCCCTGGTGGATCGCATGATCGACGCGGGGCGTCTGGGCGCGAAAACGGGCAGGGGCTTCTACGAATACGAATCCGCCGGGATGTTCGGCGTCGCGGAGCCGCGGGAGGAGGCGGAGCGGACGCGGGATGAATCCCCGGGCCAGCCCCTCGCGGACGCGGTGAGGAAAGTCGGCGTGATCGGGGTGGGCGCGATGGGCTCGGGCATCGCGCAGGTCTGCGTCTCATCGGGGCTCGAGGTCGCCGCCGTCGAGGTGAGCGCGCCCGCCCTGGAGGCCGGCCTGAACCGGATCCGCCGCAACCTCGAGGGCGCGGTGAAGCGCGGGAAGATGGACGAAGCCCAAAAGGAGGAGACGCTCGCCCGCCTGAGCGGCGCGACCGACCTGGGCGCGCTCGCCGACTGCGACCTCATCGTGGAGGCGATAGTCGAGAACCTCGACGCCAAGCTCGAACTGTTCGGGAAGCTGGGCGGCGTCGCGAAGGAAGGCGCCGTCATCGCCTCCAACACCTCCTGCCTCTCCGTAACCGCCATGGCCGCCAGAACGAAAGCCCCCGAAAGGGTGCTCGGCCTTCATTTCTTCAACCCTCCCTACGCCATGCGGCTCGTCGAGGTGATCGAGGCCGTTCAGACGGCGCCCGATATCATGGGGTTCGGCGCCGCGTTCTGCCGCCGCATCGGAAAAACCCCGATTCCCGTCAAGGACAGGCCCGGCTTTCTGGTGAACCGCCTCCTCGTCCCCTATCTGAACCACGCCGCCCAGGCGTTCGACGACGGTCTGGCGGACAGGGAGAGCATGGACAAGGCCATCAGCATGGGACTCGGCCACCCGATGGGGCCGCTCACGCTCATCGACCTGGTGGGCGCGGACGTGCAGACGTTCGTCGCCGATGCGATGGCCGAGGAGCTCGGCGAGGCCAGATTCTACGCCCCGCCCATTCTGCGGCGGATGACGGCCGCGGGCTGGCTCGGCAGAAAGACGGGCAAGGGCTTCTACGAGTACGCATGAGCGGCGACGGCGGCGCGTCGAGCCGGGAGTTTCCAAAACCCGTCCTCGTGGTGAGCCGCTGCCTCGGGTTCGACGCCTGCCGCTGGGACGGCGGGAAGATTCCGTTTCCCTTCCTGGAGCGGCTGAAGCCGCGCGTCGAGTTCAGGCCGGTCTGCCCCGAGATGGAAATCGGCCTGGGCGCGCCCAGGGACCCGATAAGGATTCACCTGGAGGGCGGGCGAAAGGTCCTCCAACAGCCCCGGACGGGACGGCGCCTCACGCGAGAGATGAACGCCTTCTCCGGGCTGTTCCTGGCGGGGCTGGAACGGGCGGACGGCTTCATCCTGAAGAGCAGGTCTCCTTCCTGCGCCGTCTCGGACGCGAAAATCTTCGCCGCCCCGGCTTCGGAAAATCCTATCGGCCAGAGCGCCGGTCTGTTCGCGGAGAAAGTCATCGGGAAGTTCGGCGCGGCGGCCGCCGTGGACGAGGCGAGCCTGAATGACGCCGCCCTCCGCGCGCGCTTCCTCACCAGGGCTTTCGCCCTCGCCGCCTTCCGCCGGGTCAGGGAATCGGGACGAATCGCCCGCCTCATCCGCTACCACGCGGAGAACAAACTGCTTTTCATGGCGCGTCACCAGACGCTCGCCCGCGAGATGGGGCGGCTGGCGGCGAACCACGAGCGGCGCGGCTTCGGCGAGGTCGCCGCCCGGTATGAGGACGCGCTCTTGAAGATGCTTTCCCGGACGCCCGCGCGCGCGGCGAACGTCAACGTCCTGCTCCACGCGCTGGGACATTTCTCCGAAAAGGTCGGCGCGGGCGAGAAGGCGCGCTTCCTCGCCTCGGCGGAGGCGTACCGGGCGGGCGAAGTCCCGCTGGCCGCGCTTCTGGAAACGCTGGGGAGATGGGCGTCGCGCTTCGACGCCCCCCGGCTCGCCGCGCAGACCTTCCTCGAGCCTTATCCGCGGGAGTTGGGGGAGGGGGAGGCGGACAACCCGGCCCGAGACGGGGGGGGGGGCACCTCCGTTGACATTGCCGGGTAAAGCGCAAGTCGGTATGTTGAATTTCATGCGAACGGACGGGTTCATTTGCCGCAAGGAGCATTCAGGCGCCTATGCGAACCAAGACCAAAGCGACATTGCAAAAAAAGATTTTTCGCAGCCTTAGAAGACAAGGCTTCATTGTCCGATCTGGCCGCATTGCGCTCCCTGAAAACATCACCAAGGACAACCTTCGCCGGATGAACGGGCTGGCTTGCGAAAAAAAGCGCGATGAGGCGCACCCTCGCCTTGTTCGTTCCGAAGGCCGATTGCTGGAGCGCATCGCTTCGGGCGATGAGGTCATTCCTGAAGCAGCGGCGCCCAAGTTGGTTCTCGTCAAGAGCGGGAGTGAGGATGAACTTCTCTTTCGGTACGTATGTCTCCATTGGAGCATTCCGGTTTCTTCCGGCTACGGCAGGAGGCTTAGGTTCCTCGTGGAGGATCGGAGCAACGGGAAGCTGATTGGACTGCTTGGCCTCGGCGATCCCGTTTTCTCTCTCAGGGATCGAGACCAATGGATAGGGTGGGACGCCAACGCGAAGAAGAATCGCCTCTACCACGTGATGGATGCGTTTGTCCTGGGCGCCGTGCCGCCCTACAACAGCCTGTTGTGCGGAAAACTGGTTGCGATGCTCGCCATGTCGGATACGGTCCGCAAAGCGTTCCGGGAGCGATATGGCGGCCGTAAAACGCGGATCAGCGGCGCAGTCCGCAAACCGCATCTGGCTCTCATCACCACCACGTCCGCGCTTGGGCGATCATCCCTTTACAACCGCATTCGCATTGACGGCTTCGATTACTGGCGCCGCGTCGGCGCCACCAGGGGCTGGGGCGAATTCCATTTCTCGAACGGCGTCTACGCGGATATTCGGGCCTATGCCGAGCGATGGTGCGCTCCCACCGCTAAAAAAGCGTCGTGGGGCAACGGGTTTCGCAACAAGCGAGAAATCGTCAAGAAGGTTCTCCCGCACATAGGCTTGTCAACCAATTTTGGGAATCATGGCGTTCAGCGCGAGATTTACGCCGCCCCCCTGGGGTGGGACGCTTTATCCTTCTTGCGCGGTGAAACAGAGTTTCCCCGGTTCTTCAACGCAACGGAAACCGACCTTTGGCTCGCCTTTCGCGAGCGCTGGTTTCTGCCCCGGGCGCGGAGACGTCCGGAGTTCAGAGTCTTTGAACCTGAATCGTACCGCATCTGGACGCCCTGAAATGGAGGAACAACGCGACCCCGGCGCTTCACGCCCATTCGCCGATTTGCCGGCAAGCCTGGTCGAAGAGGTGTTGGAGAGCGCCGCACAGGTTGGCGCCCACCTTCTCAAAGACTTCACGCGCATCAAACAGGAAAAGGAAAAATTTCGACAGGAGCTGGAAGATGCGCAGCTCATCAAGCACGATTCCGATTTGCCCGGCTCGCACATACCGACAACATGCGCCGCGGACGGCTCCTATGCCATCGATCGGCTGCTGGCGGCTGATCTCGTCGCGGCCGCCGCCGTGGCGATAGAAGGACTCACTCCGCCCAGTGAGACGCGGCACTGGCGTTCTCCCCGCCATCGAACGTTCGTTCGCGCTGAAGCGCATCACGAAGATACGGCGACAGTCCTGAGGGCCGTCATGCTTGGGCGTGAACTGGAGCTCGCAACCTCGGCGCCGCATGATCTTGTGCTGCTCGACATGACCGTGGCGCTGCCGGTAATATATTTTAATCAAGCCTTCGGGAAGGCGAACGAGATCGCCCATGAACAGGGTGAAGACGCCATCGCCTGCGTAAGTGAGTTTCGGCGACACGAACGCGAGTTCGTCAAGCATTACCGGGATATCTTGCAGTGCTCTCGATCGGACAAAGCCTATGTTGGAGTGCCCAAGTATTCTACAAAGCGAGAAATCGGCGAGAAAGCTGGCTGGCCCTCCATCCACGATGACCGATCGCTCCTCACCATGCTCCTGCGTCCGGGAGAGTTCACACCGCCCCAGGCGTTGAGTGACAGCGATTTTCACCTGAACACGCCGGAGGCCGGCAAGGAGACGGCTTCCGTTGCCGATGAGATCGTCGCCGCCCTGAAAACCGTGAAGATAGTCTACTACCGCCCTCATGGATTTATCCCCGCGCTGCGCGTCGAGATGGCCTCCGCCGTAGCCGACAACCCGCACCGGCTCTCCATGGTTCTGCGGGGAGTGAAAGAGCAATCGGTCGTGGCGTCCATGCTGGAGCCGTATCCGCTTTACATGGCCGATCGCATGGCCAAAGCTCTGTCGAGAGCCATTCCGGCGTTCCGGCAAGTGGCGACGCAGCGGATCAGCGCCGACTACGATGGGGATATAGGCGAAGTATTCTTCGCCATGCACGGCTACCGCAGCGAAAGCGGTCGATAAGGAGCGTATTGGTGCCGGAAACTCCACCCTTGCAGGATCTCGAAGCGGTCGCCGCCCAGACGGAGCGCCTCGGCGTTATCGGATCGCCTTCAAGCACGTCCGAGTTCTCGGTCGATGTCATTGGAACCGCCGTGGACCGCAAACTGGTGGGCGAGCTCGCCACGTTCTCATTCCGGCAGGATGGTCTTACTCATTACGCGATCGGACAGATCACGGAAATTCAGCTCAGGAACGTATGGCATGAAGATCCGACGATGCGCTCCCTGATTCGACAGCGGGGAAAGATTGACGCGGTCAGCGAGCGTCAAGACACGCATCTCGGCAAGATGACGATCAGCGCCGTGTTCAAACGCGCGGGCGCTC
Source organism: bacterium (assembly GCA_965242545.1). Taxonomy (GTDB): domain Bacteria; phylum UBA8248; class UBA8248; order UBA8248; family UBA8248; genus Bin107. Next base: position 630,609 of record OZ251456.1, on the reverse strand, counting down.
CTCCCGGTTCGTCCACCGCCGCAACCTACGAACCGGGCATCATGGGAACCGTCCCCGCCACGGGAACGGCGATTCACCTTGTCAATGATCATGTGCTGGATACGCTGCTTCATCCATATCGGGAGCAGATTTTCCATCTTGGGCGGGTATATGGTTCAACCCCGAAACTGCCTTTGTGGTTCAAGCACTTCGGGAGAGGGCCGGACGGAGCTGGCGAGGCTTATCATCTGGGCATATTCGGCAAGACCGGCAGCGGCAAGAGCGTCTTGGCCAAAATGGCGCTTTGCGCCTATATGCGGCACAGACAGATGGGCCTGCTCATCCTTGACCCTCAAGGGGAATTTGCGAAGGATTTTCGGGACGCCGGAAGCGGCGAAATGCGCATCCCTCTCAAGAGGATTGCTGCTAAATACAACAAACGGGTGGTTTTGCTCTCGGTTCAAAATCTGGTGCTGGATCGCTGGGAATTGTTCGAGGAGATTCTCTATGAGAGTGATTTCTTCCAGCAGTTGACCATGCCGAAGAGGGATAATCGGCGCGAGGCGTGCGCAAAGCTGGCGGACGAATTAAAGAAGAAGAAAATTAAACTCGCGGCACTTCATAGTCGAGAGACTTTCGATAGCGCATGGACGATTCTTGGGAACGAAAGAGTCCAGCAGGTTTTCTATAGAACGAAACCAGCTCAGGACAGGTTTGAGTCCGCCCGCGCCGCCGCCGATCCAAATGAATTCTTCCACCGCCAGTGGCAACCCGTCACGGCCCTGTTCAACCCAGAGAGGGATCGGGCAAAAACCGTGGAGTCCGCGCTTAACTGGCTACTAGACCCGAATCCTCAAAACGGCGCGCGTCCCATACTCGTGGTTGACCTGTCGAGAGAACAAGCCCAAGGACTGCTCTGGACGGATATGATCCAGTCCTTGGTTATCAAACGCTTGTTGGATGGAATCACGACTATGGCGGAGAGACAGTTTCAAGATGGCAATGAAACAGGGCTGAATACTTTGGTCCTGATAGATGAGGCGCATCGTCTCGCGCCGCAGCAGTTGCCGGAAAACAGCGACGCGGCCGCCGGCGTGCGAAAAGTTCTCATTGACGCCGTCCGAACCACGCGGAAGTACGGGCTGGGATGGCTTTTCATCAGCCAGACGTTGAGTTCACTGCACCGGGAGATATTTCAGCAACTGCGGATCCGGTTCTTCGGGTTCGGTCTCTCGATGGGCCAGGAGCTCCAGTCCTTGGGCGAACTGGTCGGAAAAGACGAATCCGCCTTGCGGCTGTATCGACTATTTCGCGATCCGCACTCCTCTTTTGACATAAGCGGCAGGGAGTATTCATTCATGACGACCGGGCCGATCAGCCCTTTGTCGTTTGCGGGGACGCCGCTCTTTCTGAACGCCTTCAACCGACTCGATGAATTCATGGCGGCGAATGACCTGACGACGCCTGGCACAGGCGAACAAGGCGCCTGAGCCGGCGAGTCCGTATGTAGATCAAACTCCCCCGACCCTCACCCCTTCCCCTCGATCCGCGACGGCAGGCCCGCCAGCTCGCGCAGCGCCTCGTAGAAAGCGACGGTGTCCTCCTCGCCGTAGCCCCGCTCGTGGGCCATCTGCATGACCTGCGCCCACAGGCCCGTCAGCAGCATGGGCGAGCCGTGAAGCCGGCCCTGCTCCAGCATGAGGCGCGCGTCCTTGAGCGAGGTCTTCACCTGGCCCTGCTTGGAATAATCCGCGTGAATCATCTTGGGGCCCTTGTCCGCCATCGTCTTGGAGGCGCACGCCCCGTCCCGGAGCACCTCAAGAAGGGCGTCCATCGCCAGACCCGACTTCGAGCCGAGGAGCAGCCCCTCCGCCAGGGCGAGCCGGTTGCCCGCCAGAACGAGGTTGACGACCAGTTTCGTCCGCGCCCCCGAGCCGACCGGCCCCATGTGGTAGGCCGCGCGGCTGAAGCCCGCGAACACGGCGCGGCAGGCGTCGAAATCCTCCGCCTCGCCGCCGGCGACGACGATCAGATCCTTCTCCCGCGCCATCGCGCTCGTCCCGCTCACGGCGGCGTCGAGAAAGCGCGCGCCCCGCTCCGCCAGGTCTTCCGCCAGGCGCACCGAATCCTCGGGCCGGGAGGTCGTCGTGTCGAGAAGGTAGAGACCCTCCCTCGCGCCCTCGGCGACGCCGCCCGGTCCCAGAACGGCCTCGCGCGCGACCTCGCTGTTGGGCAGGGAGGTGATCAGGAAGTTCACGCCCCGGGCGGCCGCGGCGGGCGTCCCGACGGGTTCGCCCCCCTTCTCGCGCAGCTCGTCCATGCGGGCGGCGTCCACGTCGAAGCCCTGCACCTCGAAGCCCGTCCCGCGCATGTTTTCGATGAACGCCTGGCCCATCAGCCCCATGCCCACGATGCCCACGCGCCGCGCCATCTCCCTCCTCCTCTCCCGGCGATGATTTTCACTTCGTTTTAGAGCGTTCCCGCCCGCGAGACAAGCCGACGGGCCCCGACGTGGGCGTCCCCGGCCGGCGCGCCGCGGCGAAACCGCGCTTTCGGAAACCGCCCCCGCCGTTGTATCCTTCCCTTGGGAGCGCATCGGTGCCGGTGTGCCGCCTGGACTTCAAATCCAGTGGACGGGGCTAATCACTTCGTCGGTGGGTTCGACTCCCACGCGCTCCCGCCGCTTCGGCGGCTTCTCTCCCGCCCCCGGAGGACAGGAGTTGCGCCGCGCTCTCATCCTCCTCGTCTTCGCGCTCGCCGCCGCGGAGCCCGCGGCGGCCCAGGGCCACCGCATCCCGGCGAAGGTCGTGAGCGTGGTGGACGGCGACACGATCAAGGTGGACGCCAACACGTGGCCGGGCGAGACGAAGCACACCAACGTCCGGCTCCTGGGCATGGACGCGCCGGAAATCTTCCGTCCAAAGTGCGCGGCGGAGCGCCGAAAGGGCGAGGCCGCCCGCGCCTACGCCGAAAAGATCATCGGCGGAAGCGGACGGGTCTGGCTCATCAACGTGAAATACGACAAATACGGCGGGCGCGTCGCCGCGAGCATCCGGCTGGCGAACGGGCGCGACTTCGCCCGGGAGATGATCGCCGCCGGCCACGCCCGGCCCTACCGGGGCGGACGGCGCGGGAGCTGGTGCTGACGCGCCCCTCCGGCCGCCCTCCTCTCCCCGTTCGCGGCATCAGCGGCGGATGGTCTCGGGTATCATCCCGCGCGGGCTGAAGCGCATCGCCAGCAGCAGGATCACCCCCATCAGGACGGGCCGCATATACGCCGCCGAGGCGACCAGGCGCGCGCGAAGCGGATCGTCGGGCGCAAGCCCCGAGGTCGCCGCGCTTACCAGCCACAGGCCGGCCGGCTCGGCCTCGATCCAGACGAACCAGATGAAGAAGCCGCCGAGCACCGCGCCCAGGTTGTTGCCGGAGCCCCCGACGATCACCATCACCCAGATGAGGAAGGTGAACCGCAGGGGATTGTAGGTGGAGGGGGTGAACTGCCCGTCGAGGGTGACGAGCATCGCGCCGGCGACGCCGACGACCGCCGAGCCGAGAATGAAAACCTGCCGGTGGCGATACACGATGTCCTTTCCGAGGGACCCGGCCGCCTCCTCGCTGTCCCGAATCGCGCGCATCATCCGTCCCCAGGGCGAGCGGAGCGCCCGCTCGCTCAGCAGAAATACGACGAGGAGAACGGCGGCGAACAGGCCCGTATAGCACAGCTTGACGAAAACGCTCGCCGCCTCGATGACGAGTTCCCGGAGCGCCCCGGCGCGCTCCGCTTCGGCCAGGGCCGAAAGCGCGTCGGCGTTCAGCGACGCCACGAAATCCTGAAACCAGGGCGTTTGCTGCAAATCCAGTTCATAGGGGACCGGGCGGTCGAGGCCGGTCACGTTCTTCACCCCGCGGGCGAGCCAGTCCTCGTTCTTGAGCACCGCGATGACGATTTCGGAAATGCCGAGCGTGGCGATGGCGAAATAGTCCGAACGCAGCCCCAGCGCGATCGAGCCGATCATCCAGGCGGCCGCGGCCGCGAGCAGGCCGCCGACGGGCCAGGAAAGGATGACGGGAAGCCCAAGCCCCCCGAGGTAGCCGGTGGCGGCCGAATCCACCGCCTCTATCGCCCTGACGGCGGGATCGAAAAAGGCGTTCGCCGAGAAGAAGCCCGCCGCGATGACGCCCGCGAGGGCGGCGGCGCGAAGCCGGCCGGGAGGCAGGAAGCGCAGCACGGCCCAGACGAAGCCGCCCGTCAGACACGCCGCGGCGGCCGCCCACAGCAGGTTCGCGCCGCCCGCCGCCACGGCCGCCGCCACCGGCGGCTGCGAAACGAGCACGGCGGCCAGCCCGCCCAGGGCGGCGAAGGCCATGACGCCCACGTTGAACAGCCCGGCGTAGCCCCACTGGATGTTGACGCCGAGCGTCATGAGCGCCGAGATCAGGCACAGATTGAGCACCGCCAGGCTGACCGACCAGGACTGGCCGACGCCGACGGCGATGAGCAGCGCGGCCATGATCGAGAAGCCGCCGAGGGCGCGCGTCCGCTCGCTCACAGCACCCGCCCCCTGAACAGGCCGGTGGGGCGCCAAAGCAGGGCCGCCACCAGAATGATGAACGAAACCGCGAACTTGTAGTCGGTCGAGAGAAGCTGCGCCAGACCTTCGGGGTGCAGGATCTCGGGCAATAGATAGCGCAGGAATTTCTTGTAGGCGTAGGTAATCATGACCTCGGAGAAGGCGACCAGAAAGCCTCCGGCAATCGCTCCCAGGGGCTGGCCGATGCCCCCGACGATGGCGGCGGCGAACATCGGGAGCAGGAGCTGATGATACGTGAACGGCTGAAAGCTCTTGTCGAGGCCGTAGAGCGCGCCGGCGATGGTCGCGAGCGCCGCGGTGATGGCCCAGGTGACGAGCACCACCCGATCCGGATCGACGCCCGAGAGCAGCGCCAGGTCCTCGTTGTCGGAATAGGCGCGCATCGACTTGCCCATGCGCGTGCGCTGAAGATACCAGAACAGCGCCGCCACCGCCGCGACGGCGACGGCGACGGTGAGAACCTGCGAGAAGCGAATGGCGAGCCCCTCGTCGAGGCCGGTCGCGCGCTTGAACTCGCCCGCCGTGATCAGGTATCGCGCCCCGTCGGCGAACGTCCTGTCGTCGGGGCCGATGATGAAGCGAACCGCGCCGTTCATCACGAACATCACCCCGACCGAGACGATGCTCAGCACCATCGGCGCGCTCCGCCTGATTCGGTAGAAGCGGAACACAGATCGATCGACGGCGAGGCTGACGGCGATGGCCACCAGCGCGCCGAACGGCAGGGCGAGAAGCGCCGTCGGGAGCGGGCCGAGGCCGATTCCCCAGGCCTGCAGCTGCCAGGTCGCCAGAATCACCGCCATCGCGCCCAGCGCCATCAGGTCGCCGTGGGCGAAATTGGCGAACCGCAGGACGCCGAACACCAACGTGATGCCCAACGCGCCCAGGGCGAGCTGCGAAGCGTAGGTGATGGCCGGCAGGAAGACGAAGTTCGACAGCAGGACGACGGCGTTGGCGATATCGATGAGCACCGCCCGTTCACGCCCCGAGGAAGGAGCGCCGCACCTGCGGGTTGGCGAGCAGGGCCTCTCCGGTATCGACGAAGCGGTTTTCCCCGGTCACCAGGACGAAGCCGCGATCGGCGATGCCGAGCGCCTGGCGGGCGTTCTGCTCGACCATCAGGACGGCGATGCCGGCGCGCCGGATGTCGAGGATGCGGCCGAACAGCTCGTCCATGACGATCGGCGACACGCCGGCGGTGGGCTCGTCGAGCATCAGCACGTCCGGCCGCATCATCAGCGCACGACCGATGGCGACCTGCTGGCGCTGGCCGCCGGAGAGTTCGCCGGCCGTCTGGCGGCGCTTCTCCTTCAAGACCGGAAACAGCTCGAAAATCCGCTCCATGCTTTCGGAGAAGTCGTCGCGGCGCAGCAAGGCGCCCATCTCCAGGTTTTCCTGAACCGTCATGGTCGAGAACACGTTGCCCGTCTGCGGGACGAAGGCCATTCCCTCCTTCACCCGATCCTGCGGCGCGAGACCGCTGATGTCGCGTCCGCCCAGGCGCACCTCGCCCTCCCGCAGCCGCAACATGCCGAACAGCGCCCTCATGGCCGTTGATTTTCCGGCCCCGTTGGGGCCCACGATGACCGCGATCTCGCCCTTTTCCACGGCGATGGTGCATCCGCGCAGGATGTCGGCGGCGCCGTAGCCGCCGCGCATATTCTCGCCGCTCAGGTAGCTCATGCGGGATCGGCCGCCGGATTCGGCCTGTTCCCGAGCCCGGCGCCGAGATAGGCCTCGATGACGCGCTCATCCGCCCTGATGTCCGGGGCCGGGCCCTGGGTGAGCACCGCCCCCTCGGCCATGACGATGACCGGATCGCAGAGCAGCGAGACGAGATCCATGTCGTGCTCTATCATGCAGAAGGTGTAGCCGCGCTCCAGGTTGAGCCTCAGGATGGCGCCGGAGATGGAGCGCAAAAGCGTCCGGTTCACGCCGGCCCCTATCTCGTCGAGCAGAATCACCCTGGCCTCCGTCATCATCACGCGCGCGATTTCGACCAGCTTCTTCTGGCCGCCCGACAGGTTGCCCGCCTGCTCTCCGGCGACCGCCTCAAGGCGCAGGAATTCGATCACCTCTTCGGCCCTGCGGCGAATCGCCGCCTCCTCGGCGCGGACGCGCTTCGGCCGCAGCCAGGCGTCCAGGAGGTTCTCGCCGGCCTGATCGGGGGCGGCCGCCATCAGGTTTTCCAGGACGGTCAGGGTCGAGAACTCATGCGCGATCTGGAAGGTGCGCCGGACGCCTTTGTGGAACAGCTGGTGGGGGCGAAGCCCGGTGACGTCTTCATTTTCAAGATAGACGCGCCCGGAAGTCGGCGGATAGACGCCGGCGATCATGTTGAACAAGGTGGTCTTGCCGGCGCCGTTGGGGCCGACCAGCCCCGTGATGGAGCCTTTCTCGATTTCCAGGGTGGCACCGTTCACGGCTCTCACGCCGCCGAAATGCTTGTGCGCATCGACCACGCGGATCATGACTCCTCCGTCATCCCGATTCGCAAAACACGTCCGGCGCCGATTCCGGGGAAGGAGCCGGCGGGCGCGCCGGCCCCTTCCCCGGTTCAGGCTGCTAAGGCGTCAATGCACCTTGACGACGGTGAATGCGCCGCCTTTCACCTCATACTCCTTGTAGGTGCCGGAGGGGTCTCCGACGGCGTTCAGTTCGACGTTCGTCGCGCCCTGGTAGTTCACCGCCTTGCCGGCCGCGATGAGCTTGAGCGCCTTGCCCAACTCCCCCGGCCCGATCTGCTCGCCCGGGGCGTTGGCGACGCCCATGATCCTGGACTGGATGGCCGCGCGGTCCGTGGAGCCGGCCGCCTGCGCGGCGAGGATGAGCAGCGCCGCCGCGTCGTAGGCCTCCGCCACGAACGGGGCGCTGCCCTTGAACCCGGCCGCCTTGGCCATGTCGGCGAACTTCTTGGCGTTGGGAGAATCCGAACCCGGCGCGGTGGCGACGGAGCCGTTCAGCGGCTTGCCGATCGCCTTGACCAGCGACTCCCCGACCATGCCGTCCGCCATGAGAAATTTGTCGAACGCTCCGGCGTCAAGGGAGGCCTGGATGACGCCTTTCCCGCCCTTGTCGATATAGCCGAACACGGCCAGGTGCTTGGCTCCCGAGGCGGCCAGCGCCCCGACCTCGGCGGAGTAGTCGGCCTTGCCGTCCTGGTGCGCCGCGGAAATCTCGACCTTGCCCCCGATGGCCTTGAACGCCCTGGAGAAGGACTCCGTCAGGCCCTTGCCGTAGTCGTTGTTGGTGTAGGTGATGGCGATGCTCTTGATGCCGCGCGCCTTGGCGACCTGGGCCAGCACCTCGCCCTGCCGGGCGTCGGAAGGCGCCGTGCGGAAGAAGTAGCCCTTGTCCTTGATCGTGGAGAGCGCCGGCGAGGTTGCCGAGGGAGAGATCATGACCACGCCCTTCGGTACCGCCACGTTGTTGGCGACGGCGGTGGTCACGCCCGAGCAGTCCGCGCCCATGATGGCGGCGACCCGATCCGAAGTGATCAGACGCTCGGCAGCCGCCGTCGCCGCCGAGGCGTCCGTGCAGGTGGAGTCGCCGCGAACCGAAACGACCTTCTTGCCCCCGAGCAGCTTCCCGGACGCCTCCTTCATGGCGAGTTCGGCCCCGGACGCCATGCCGGGCGTCAGGGACTCGATCGGCCCGGTAAAGCCCAGCAGGACGCCGATCTTCATATCATCCGCCATCGCCGCAGTCGCGCCCGACGCCGCCACGACGAACGCTGCGAAAGCCGCCAGAATTTTCATCACCTCGCATCCCTCCCGAAATTTGAACGTCAAATACCAATCCGGCGCAGGCTCCGTCCCGCGCCATCGCATTGCGGCATCATATCGAAAGCCGGATAAATCCCCCGCCAAGCCCCCGGAGCGCCGCGCGCCCCATCGCGCTTCCAGACAGTCAAGTTCCCGATGAAAGCGAAGGCCCGGAAACCTTCACAGGCATGATTCGACCAAAAAATCACACGATGGTCAAACCGCCGTCAAGCGCCAGAACCTGACCCGTCATATAGGAGGAGCGAGGCGTCATCAAATACATCATGGCGTCCAGCACCTCATCCACGCGGCCGAACCGGCGCATCGGAGATTTCCGGTAGCGCTCCGCCAAGTCGTCCGGGTCGCCGTCTCCCCGCGCCCGTCTGAGCTCCGTCAGCACCGGCCCCGCCGCGATGGCGTTGACGCGCACGTTCTCGTCCGCCAGTTCGACGGCCAAGGCGCGCGTGAGCGCCTCGACGCCCCCTTTCACGGCGACATACACCGCGCGTCCCTTCGCCGGCGTGCGAACGTAGAAACTCGACATGTTGACGATGGCCCCGCCGCCCCGCTCTCGCATTTCTCGCGCCGCGCGCCGCGCGCACAGGATGGCGCCTTTGAGCCCCACGGCCAGCGCCGAATCGATCGTGGCTTCCCCGACCTCCGCCAAAGGGCCGTTCCCCCGGACAACGGCGCAGTTGATCAGGATGTCCACGCCGCCGAACCGCCCGACCGCCGCGTCAAAAGCGCTCTCGACGCCCCGTGCGCTCGAAACGTCGGCCCGCACGGCGAGGACGGCGCCGTCCGCTTCCCCGTCAAGCCCCCATGGCTCGCCCTCCCGCAAGTCCACGGCCGCGACCCTCGCGCCCAGCCCCGCGAACCGGCGCGCGGCTTCCGCGCCAATCCCCCGGGCCGCGCCCGTAATCACGAGAATTTTCCCTTTCAGCTCCATGGCCGGCTCTTCCCCTCATCCTTCAAAGAGGAGGTTCTGTTTTCCGTTCTCCCGATCCAGATAGGACAAATAAACCGCCGCGCTGTCCAGTTCCCCATATCCCGCGCGCGCTCCCTCCCTGAACATCGGCGCGCACGCCCCGCCGACGGGCGTCACCGCCCCGTTTCGCCTCGCTTGCCGGAGGCCAAGCTCGATATCCTTCGCGATGACGTTCAGGGTGCTCAGGGGGCGGCGATACCGGCCCCGCAGCATGTTCCCGCCATGGGTATGCAGCATCCTCCATTCGCCCGCACGGCTTCTGGAGAGCGCGTCGAACAAAAACGTTTTTCCGAATCCGCTGCGCATCCCCAGCCTCAGGGTTTCGGCGATGACGCAGCGCCCCATGGAGGTCATGTAGTTCACGACCACCTTCATGGCGGCCCCGGAGCCCGACGGGCCGCAATATATCTGATCGGAAAGCATCGTCTCCAAAAGCGGCGCCGCCTTCGCGCAGGCCTTCCTGTCTCCGCCGATGAGGAACAGGCCTTCCCGCTTCGCCACATACCCGCTGTTGCCGCTCACGCACGCATCCAGATAGGAAATCTTATTCCTCCGGCACAGAGCCGCGTGCTTTTTTGAGTCCTCCGGATCCGCCGTTGTCGTGTCGATTACGACCTCGGGCGCCGATTCGGGAGAGCAGGCCAGATAGCCGTTTCTCCCGCGCGCCGTCCGAAGGGATATTTTCGAGTCGGGAACGGAGATGAAGACGACCTCGGCGGCTTCCGCGACGGCGCGGGGCGTTTCGAGCGCCTCCCCTCCCAAGCGTCTGAATTTCCTCATCGCCGCCGCCCGCGCGTCGGTTCCCACGAGGCGATGCCCGTCGGCGATGAGGTTTTTAGAAAACGCCCGGCCCATGAGTCCCAGGCCGATGAAGCCGATGGTTTTCTTCGCGCTCTTCCCTGCGGACATCCGTCACCTCCCGTCGGTGGAAAACGAGAAACGCGAAGGCCAAGCGCGGAGGCTACTCGCTCACGAGTTCCACGCTGTATTTGTGCTGATCTCCGCGATAGTAGATTTGGGAGAATTCGACGGGTTCGCCGCTCTTGCCGCGGACGAAGGTTTCCACATACAAAACTGGCTCCATGACGCCGATGGAAAGATGGTGCGCGACGTCGCTCCCGGCGATGCGCGCCTCGAAGGTCTGGTGGATATTCCCCAAGGAGACGCCCAGCCGATTCTTGATGATGTGGATCATGCTGTGGGCGCGAGCGTCCCCGGGCGTGACCTTCCGGGCGAGTTTCTGCGGCAGATAATTCATCACGTAGCAAAAGGGTCTGCTCTCCATCATTCTCAGGCGCTGAATCCTCGTCAACCCCTCTCCCTCGCCCAGGCGGAAGTACTTTGCGAGGCGAGGCTGCGCGTCCACGTCCCGGATCGATATGACGCGCATGTCCTCGCCGCCGGCGTCCTCCTCCCAGATGATTCCGGTGAGGCGAATCGTCTTCGGCTTCATGCTCGCGTCATTGACGAACGTGCCCTTTCGGCGCTCCCGCCTCACGAGCCCTTCCTTCTCCAGTATCGAAAGCGCCTGCCGCAGGGTGACCCGGCTGACGCCGAAATGCTTGGAAAGGTCAAGCTCCCTGGGAAGCTTCATTCCCGGAATCAATTCCCCGTGTTCGATCTTCCAGCGCAGGAGACTGGCGATCTGGTAGTAATAGGGAATGAATTCGTTTGAAAAGGGTCTCTCCGCCGTCAATTCCCGCATTCTTTCCTCGCCCTTGAAACTTTCAGCGACCGGCGGCGTTCGTGAGATTCGGGCCGCAAGCCGGGGATAAAGCTTTTCGATCACGGGGACTCTATGGAAAATATCCCGATTCCGCAAAAAGAAACTTGCCATTTTCAATGGTATTAAATATAATACCATTCATCAACGGCAAATTGATTCTCCCGCATCAAGACCCGGGAGGTTGCGGAATGAGGTTTTTCGATTTCGGGGCGCATGTTTTTTCGCTCGCCTTTGAGGTGATTTCCGCATGAAACTGGGAGGACGCGCCGCGCTCGTCACCGGCGCCACGCACGGCATCGGCAAGGCCATCGCCCGCGCGCTCGCGCGCGCCGGCGCGGAGGTCGCCGTGCACTACCACGCGGACGAAGCGGCGGCCCGAGGGGCGGCGCAGGACATTCGGGAAGAAGGCGGCCGGGCGTTCTGCGTCCGCGCCGACGTGAGCCGCCATGACGACGTGGCGCGCATGTTCCGGGAATGCGAGAGAGAGATGGGGCGCGTCGACATTCTCGTCAACAACGCGCGGCGACTGGTGCGAGGCAGAGCCTTCCCGGAGATGAGCTGGGAGGAGGATTACGAACCGCAGATTCAAGTGATGCTCAAAGGCGCCTTTCACTGCTGCCAAGCGGTGCTGCCGGGAATGCGGGAGAGGGGGCGGGGCCGCATCGTCAACGTTCTTTCCACCGTCCTGGGCGAGAAGCGGGCGCGCACGAACTCCTACGGCGCGATCAAGTCCGCCCTTTTGTATTTCTCGCAAAACCTGGCCGTCGAAATGGGACCTTATGGAATCACGGTCAACATGGTCTCCCCGGGCCTCACCGAAACGGAACGGCCCATCCTCCATTCGGAGGATTACCAAAGGGAATACGTCGAAGCCATTCCGGCGCGGCGTCTGGCGCGCCCCGAAGACGTCGGCGGCGCCGTGGTGTTTTTTTGCAGCGACGAGGCCGCCTATGTGACGGGCGCGAACCTCGCCGTATCGGGCGGCAAGGTGATCTTTTAGCGACGTGGAATTCGGAGGAAGCGAAAGTTGGAGCTATCAACCAGAGAGCGCGATCGTCGTCATGCGAATATCAGGGCGCAGATGGAGCGCGAGGGGCTGGACATCCTTCTCGTCTACGGCAACAGCGGCCGCCAGGGACCGCGCTCGGGGAATCTGGCCTACGCCAGCAATTTCATCTCGTTCTCCGGCCAGCAAATTCTGGTTTTCCCGCGCGGGGCGGAGCCTGTCCTGTTCGTGGGCGTGGAGAATCAGCGAATCGAATCCTTGCGAAACGGCTGGATCTCCGACACCCGCTGCGAGGCCATGACGCCCGTTCCCTCGCAGGCGTGCCGTCATCTGAACGAAATCGCCGCCCCGGGCGCAAGAATCGGCATCTCTTCTCTCGCCATCATTCCGGCGGCCTGGCATCAACAGCTTCAGGAGCAGGTGAGCGCGGCGCAATGGGTGGAGGCCGGCGACCTGCTCTGGAAACTGCGCCTGGCGCAAAGCGAAGAGGAGGTCGGCATGTCGCGCCGCGCCGCCGAGCTTGGCGACCGGGTGTGGGATCGCCTCCGGGCCTACATCCGCGAAGGGGTGACCGAGCTCGAGATCCGCGCGGAGATGGACCGGACGATCATCCCGGAAGGAGGGACGGAGAATTTCAACATGATGGGACTGGGGAGCATGGCCGACGGCGGCGAGGCGCCCTGGGGCTACGTCATCCCCCAAACGGATCGGCCCATCAAAGAGGGCGACGCTCTCTTGCTGGAGATCTCCCCCCGCGTCCGGGGGTATTGGAACCAGATCGTGCGGGTTCTGACGCTGGGCGAGCCGGCAAAGTGGCTGATCGACGCCCACCGGGTGGTGCGCGAGGCGCGCGACGCCTCGCTGGAGCGCCTCAGACCGGGGGAGCCGATGGTCGGCATGGTCACGGCGATGAACGAGGTTTTCGAGAAGCACGGGTATGAGGTATGGCCCTATGGTCTGGTTCATCTCACGGGACTGGACCTCACGGACTACATGATCACGCCGGCGTCGCAAGGTGAACTGGAGCCCGGAATGGTGGTAACGACGCACCCCATGTTCAACCTGGGACCCGACCGTCAGATTTTCTGGGGCGAAACCCATCTGGTCACGGAAGATGGCCATGAGCCTTTGAACAGGAGCACGGACGAGTTGGCTTGTCTCTGAAACCTGGCTGATTCCCACCCATAGGAGGATTCGCGATGAGGAGACATTTGCTTTGGATGATCGTTCTGGGGTTGCTGCTGCTTCCCGCGGGAGCGAAAGCGGCGTCCAGGGGAAAGGTGGTGCTGGGCATGGCCGGCTCGCTGACCACCTTCGACCCTCACACCTTCACCTCCCTGCCGATATCGATGCACCACCCGAACGTTTTTGAAACGCTGCTGGCCCGCGCGCCGGACGGCTCCATGGTGAATCAGCTCGCCGAAAGCTACAAAATGGTCAGCCCGAAGGTGTGGGAGTTCAAGCTCCGCAAGGGGGTGAAATTCAGCAACGGAGATCCGCTCGACGCCGAGGCCGTGAAGTTCAGCTTCGAGCGGATTCTCGATCCCAAAATGAAGTCGAGGCAATACCGCTATTTCAAAAGCATCGCGCGCGTGGAGGCGCTCGACCGGCGCACCGTCCGGATTCACACGAAGAAGCCCGACCCGATGCTCCCGCCGTTTCTGGCGATCTACGGCTTCATCGTGCCGCCCAGCCACTACGGAAAACACGACAGGAAATACCTCTCCCGCCATCCGGTGGGCAGCGGCCCGTTCATGATGAAGAAATGGCGCAAGGGGCAGGAAGTCGTCTATGAGGCCAACCCCCACGCCTGGCGAAAGCCCAGGGTGCAGACGGCGGTCGTGAAGTTCATCCCCGAGTCCACCACGCGCGTCTCCGCGCTCATATCGGGCGACGTCGACATCATCGACAACCTGCCTCCGGGGCTGAGCGAGCGGGTCCGGGCGAGCGGGACGACGAGCGTCATCGCCAAGCAGTCGCCGCGCACCAACTACATCCTGATGGTGATCAAGGAGGGCGCGCCCTGGATGGACGTCAGGGTTCGCAGGGCCATGAACCTGGCGATCAACCGCGACGCCATCACCAAGAACGTGATGATGGGCTTCGCCAAGCCGGTGGCAATCATTCAGGGTCCCGCCAGCTTCGGCTACAACCCGGCGCTCAAGCCCTACCCCTACGATCCCGCCCGGGCGAAGAAGCTGCTCGCCGAGGCCGGACACCCGAAAGGGTTTTCGTTCGACGTGTATATTCCCCGCGGACGCTTCATGATGGGCAAGGAGGCGCTCGAGGGCATCGCGGGCCAGTGGGCGCAGGTTGGTCTCAAGGCGAACGTTCGCGTGATGGAATGGGGCGCGATGAAGAAGATCATCTTCAGCAAATACAAGAAAAACGTCAAGCCGTTCCTGTATTATCTCGCGCGAATGAACACGGCCTTCAGCGCCGAGCACATGTTCGCCGGCGCGATCAGCAGCCGCTCGGCCTATGGCGGATTCCGCGACAAGACCGTGGACATGATGATAAACGACGCGCGCTCCACCCTGGAGAACAAGGCGAGGGAGAAGAAGTATCAGGAGATCGCCCGCGTCCTCCGCAACGAAAAAGTGCCGATCGTTCCGCTGTATCAGACTTTCCGGATATTCGGCGCGAACAAGAAGATCGACTGGCGGCCCCGCGCCGACGGAAAACTGATAGCCGCCGAAGTCGGCCTCAGGTAGGACGCGGCGCTTCAAGCGCAGGCGAGGCTTCGCGGCCGGGCGCGGGCGAATCCCGCCCCGGCCCGGGCTTCCGCCGAGGAGAGGCTCGCGCCCCGCCGCCGGGCGCCTCGCGTGAGGCGCGGCTCATCGGGGTGGGCGCGCAAGATCGTCGAAGCGGGACGCATCCCCATTGCCGGGTGGCTTTATGGCCGGATACGTTGTCAAGCGCTTGATTCAGGCGATAATCCTCATCAAGTGCGTCATGATCATCGTGTTTCTCCTGCTTCACATGACGGGCGACCCCGTCATGGTGATGCTGGACACGGACGCGACGCAGGAAGACATCGATCGCCTGAGAAAGCTCATGGGGCTCGACCAGCCGCTCCACGTCCAGTACGGGCGTTTTCTATCGAACGCCCTGCGGGGGAATTTCGGAGAATCCACCGAGCACGGCGAATCCGCCATGGGTCTCGTTCTGGAGCATTTCCCGGCGACGATAGAGATGGCCGTCGGGGCTTTCGGCTTCGCGGCGATCATCGGCATTCCCTTCGGCTGCCTGGCGGCCTTCAAGGAAGGCTCGCTCTACGACAAAAGCTGCGTCGGCGTCACGGTGCTGATTCAGGCGATTCCCGACTTCTGGCTGGCGATCATGTTCATCCTGTTCTTCTCGGTAACGCTGGGGCTTCTGCCCTCCTTCGGCCAAGGGGGATGGGAGCATTTCATCATGCCGGCCTTCGCCGCCTCCACCTATCACCTCGCCCGGCTCGCGAGGCTGATGCGCTCGCAGATGCTCGAGGTGATGCGCCAGGACTACATCACGACGGCGCGGGCGAAGGGGCTGAGCGAAAAAATCGTGGTCATGGTGCACGCCCTCAAGAACTCATCCATCCCCATCGTCACCGTCATGGGGCTGGACCTGGGGATTCTTCTGGGAGGCACCGTGATCATCGAGGTCGTTTTCGCCTGGCCGGGGGTCGGGCGGCTGGTGGTCGAGGCGATAGCGAATCGTGATTTCCCGATCGTCCAGTCCGCCGTGTTCATCCTGGCGTCCGGGTTCGTGCTCATCAACCTGACGGTGGACGTCGTCTACGCCTTGCTCGATCCGCGGATTTCATACGAATGAGAGAGACGCCGATGGCTCAAGACTCGATGGAGCGCGAGGCCCTCCCCAGGCGCGCGAAAATATGGGCGTCCTTGTGGAGGGACAAATCCGCTCTCCTCGGCTGCGCGATCCTGGCGTGCGTGGCGGTGATGGCGATCTTCGCCCCCCTGATCGCGCCGATGGACCCGCAGGCGCAGCTCCTGAGCCGGAATCTCAAGCCGCCCCTGTGGTCGGACGGAAATACAATCTTTCTCCTGGGCACGGATCATCTCGGGCGGGATTTCCTGAGCAGGCTCATCTACGGGGCGCGCATTTCGCTCATGGTCGGCTTCTTCGCCGTTCTGCTCACCGGCTGCTTCGGGCTTTTCGTCGGACTGACGGCGGGCTACTTTGGCGGCAAGGTGGATTTTCTCCTCATGAGGTTCGTGGATCTGGTGCTCTCCTTTCCGTTCATCCTGCTGGCCCTGGCGACCATCGCCATCGTGGGGCCGAGCCTCGTCGTGCTGATACTGGTGATGTCGATGCGCATCTGGGTCATCTACGCCCGCGTCGTGCGCGGCGAGGTGCTCACGCTCCGGGAGCAGGAATTCGTCCAGGCGGCGCGGAGCATCGGAGGCAGTCATTTTCGCATCATCGTCCGCCATATTCTCCCGAACGTCCTCGCTCCCGTCATCATCATCGCGTCCCTCTATCTGGGACGGATGATCATCATCGAGGCGGGGCTGAGCTTCCTGGGTCTGGGCGTCCCGCCGCCCACGCCCACCTGGGGCGGCCTGCTGAGCGACGGAAAGGTGCATCTCTACACTTCGTGGTGGGTCGTCACCCTGCCCGGGGCGGCCATCACGGTTACGGTCCTCGGGGCGAATCTGGTGGGTGACTGGCTGAGAAATGCTTTGGATCCGCGCTTGAAATCGCTGTGAGTTCGCTTCGGGACGAGGAGAAAAGCCAGATGAGCGATCCGCTGAGAGTGGCCGTGGTCGGTCTGGGCCGCTGGGGCAACACCCTGGCGTCCCAGATCGTCAAAACGCCCGGCATTGAAATCGTCACGTGCTTTACGAGAACACCCGAGAAGCGCCGGGCGTTCAGCGAAAATTTCTCATGCGCGCAGGAGGAAAGCTACGAGGCCGTGCTCGACAACCCGGACGTGGACGCCGTGGTCATCTCCGTGCCCAACAACCGCCACGCGGAACTGGCCGTCGCGGCCGCCGCGCGGGGAAAGCACGTGTTCGTCGACAAGCCGATCGCCGCCTCCCTGCCCGACGCGAAGAAGATGATTCGCGCCTGCGAGGCCGGCGGCGTCACCCTGGCGGTCGGCGCAAGCTCGAGAAGGCTCAGAGGCCACCGCCTCTTCAAGAAGCTGCTGGACGAGGGAGCCGTCGGAACCCTGGCGATGGCCGAAACCAACTACTCGAACGACCGGGGGCTGCACTACACGCCGAAAAACTGGCAATGGTACGCGGACGGCTCCCCCGGCGGCCCGCTGCTCCAGGTGGCCATCCACCAGGTGGACAACCTGCTATATCTGTACGGGCCCATCAAGCGCGCGTCCGCGGCGTTCAGCAAGGTGAAGACGAAATCAGAAATTCCCGACGTGAGCGTCGTCTGGTTCGAGTTTGAATCCGGCCTGCTCGCCACCCTGGGGACGAGCTTCATCAGCCCGCGCACGCCGAACGGGCGCTACACCTATTTCCTGAATGCTTATGGAGACGAGGCGAATCTCTATCACGACCGGTGGGAGGGGATCAAAATCCTGAGAAAAGACGGAGAGCGGCGGGAGGAAATTCCCTATGAGGAATATCCGGGACACGATTACATCGCGGAGGAATTCGAGGATTTCGCCGGCGCCGTTCGGGACAATCGCCCGCCCGAGGTCGGCGGACCCGAAGGACTGCACGTTCTGGGCGCCGTGTGGGCGGCCATGCGCTCATGGGAGCGGGGCGAACCCGTAGATGTGGCCGAGGTGATCGAGGAGCGCGACTAGAGGCGGCGGGGCGAACCCGCCCATCATCGGAAGAAAGGGGACCCATGTACGACTATCGGATGACAGACGAGCAAAAAGAGTATCAGCGAATCGCGCATGAATTCGCGCGGGACGAAATCCGGCCCATCAGCCTGGAGCTGGACCATCAAAAAGACCCGCTCAAATGCGCCTATATGCCCCATCTGCTCGAGAAACTGGACAGGCGCGGCCTGAGAACGATGAGCATTCCCAAGGAATACGGCGGGGGCGGCGTCGACGATCTGTTGACGCACTGCATCGTGGGCGAGGAAATATCCTGGGGGGACAGGGGCGCCACGGGCTTCCTGCTTTCCTCCACGAAGATATCCCACATCCTCGCGAGCGAGCTTCTGGGCGATCCGGAACTGGCCGATTACTGGATGCGCGAGTACGTGAAAGACCCCACGTTCCTCATCGGCACGGCGACGACGGAGCCCGCCTCGGGCTCGGAAAACCAGCTTCCCTACAACGGGGCGGACGGCGGATACCGGACCACCGCCGTGCGCGACGGCGACAACTACATCGTCAACGGAAAGAAGCATTTCATCTCCAACGTGGGCTGGGCGCGCCTCATGTTCACGTTCGTTCGCACGAACCCCGACGTGGGCGTCGAGCAGGGAGCCTCTCTCCTCATGGCGCCCACGGACGCGCCCGGAATCCGGATGGGCAAGGTGCACGACAAAATGGGCTATCGCTTGAACCAGAACGCGGAGATCATCTTCGAGAACGCGGTGATTCCCGTGAAATACCGCCTCGGCCCCGAGAACTGCGGCGTCTCATACATCCGGCGGCATCTGCGCGGCGACGCCCTCATCAACGCGGCGGGGCAGATCGGCGTGGCGCGCGCCGCCTACGAAAAATCGCTCGAATTCGCGCGGAGCCGGATTCAGAGCGGACGCCCCATCGCGGAGCACCAATCGATCGGCGTCAAACTCGTTGACATGTATACGAAAATCCAGGCGGCGCGCGCCTATGTGCACTACGCGGCCTGGCGTCAGGACATGCGCCGCGAGATTCCGATTGACCCGCCCATGACGCTCTCGGCCAGTGCGTTCGCCCACGAAATCTCCTGCGACGTCACGAAGATGGCGATGGAGATACACGGAGGCGTAGGCGTGCAGCGCGAGAATTTTCTGGAGAAGTGGTTCCGGGACGCGCACAACATGCTCTTCTCCAGCGACGGAGGAAACAACATGAAGAAGGTGCGGGCGATGTACGCCATCACGGGCCAATGGGGGGCGCGAAGCGCGGAGGAGAATCCGATCCCCGGCGGCGCATACGTCGCCGTCGGGGACGGCCTCTAGGTCCACTGGCGAACACCGGGAGGAAACAGGATGGCTGCTCGAACCCACCACGTGCACCACGTCGCCAAAGACCCGCGGGCGGCGGCGGATTTCTACGTCAACCACTTCGGCGGAAAGCTGTTCACGTCCGAGATCGAATACCGGGGCTCGCCCTACATCAGCGTGATGCTTGGCGAGGTAGAGATCCGGATTCGCGGCCTCCGGGCCGATGAGACCGACGAGACGGCGAAGGCGGGCCGCGGACTCCATCACTTCGGGATTCAGGTGGAAGGGCTCGATGAATTCGCCGCTCGGCTGGAGCGGGCGGGCGTCGTATTCACGAAAAAGCCGGGAGAGGGCGTTCTGGGCTCAAGGACGGCCTTCATCAAGGCGCCCGACGACGTTCTGATCGAACTGGTGGAGGAGCCCTAAGCCCCGCGAGGCGGCTTCGTCCCCTCGCCGCAAGGTCTTTCTCGCCGTTCCTGGAGGAAATGCTCCTGATGTCCGGATTCGCGCGCGGTCAATTCATCGTGGACTACGAGGAGCGCGTGGACGTGAGCGCGCTGCGCCGAAAGCGCGTCGAGAAAGCGCAGAAGGCGATGGCCGAAGAAGGCGTCGCCGCCCTCTTCCTTTGGAAGGTGGAAAACGTGCGCTATCTCACGAGCATGCGCTCCTCTTTTCTGGCGCACCGCGAAGGAACGAGAAACGCGGTCATTCTCCCGCAAAAAGGCAAGCCGCACGTCATGACGAACGGCGGGGAGATGCCCCGCGTCTCGCGCGACATGCCCTGGATAGAAAAATTCCATCATCTGGCGAAGATGGAGGAGCAGCCGCTCGTGGACAAGATGGTTCGCGAAACGCTGCGTCCCCTGTTCACGGAGCTGGGCCTCATCGGGAAAAAAGTGGGGCTCGACCTGATGACGTTCATCCAGTTCAGCGCCTACCAGAGGCTCCTGGACGACGTGGAGTTCGTGAACGGCGACTCGTTCATGCACAAGGTGCGTCGGCGCAAGATGCCGGAAGAGATCTATATGATCCGCGAGGCTTGCGCGATCGCCGACGCGGTGAACGAAGAAGCCATGGACAGCGTGAGGGCGGGAAGGCGAGAGTGCGACGTAGCCGCGGACGCGATGAGGGTTCTCCACCGCTACGGGGGCGAAATGGCGCATCTGGTCTCCCCCTTCGTCGCCTCGGGCGAGCACATGTCGCCGCCCTATCGCTTCGCGAGCGACAAAATCATCCGCAGCGGAGACCTCGTGTTCATCGACATCGGCGCGCAGTGGAACGGATACTTCGGAGACGTGGCCCGCACCATGATCTGCGGGAAGCCCTCGAAGCGCCAGAAGGAGATCTACACGGCCGTCCATGAGTCCCTTCAGCTGGGGCTGGAGCGCGCGCGCGCCGGCTTCACGAACAAGCAGGTGGCGGAGCGAATCTGGGAGACGGGCGAGAAATACGGCTTGCGAAAAAACTGGTTCTCCCTGAGCATCGGTCACGCGGTGGGCACGTCGCCCAACGAACCCCCCTATATCGGGGAGCCGGATCCGGATTCCGAGGAGGTCGCTCTCGAGTCCGGCATGGTGTTCGCCATAGAGCCGCTCATCTGGGCGCCGGACGTCGCGGGCGGTGGGGGCGTGCGAATCGAGGAGACCGTGCTCATCACCGAAAACGGCCATGAAGTACTGACGCGCTCCCGCATGGACGACCGTCTGCTTCTTTGAGGCGCGACGGCGATCGACGAGAATCCGGGAGCGCGCAAGCGAGGTTCCCTTCCGGTCGGCCGCGCGGATCCAGCCGTCAATCTCTCAAACCGTCAATCGCCGGGAAACCGTCCCCCTCGCCGGAGACGACTTCTCGCGTTTCCTCGCGTCATCCGCCGCGCGGACTTGAACGGATGGCGCGCCGCGCCCTATATTTCCAAAACAGACGCGGCGGCGAACCCAAGACGCCACGCCGGATGAAGCGCGGAACGCGGGCGGCGAGGAATTCCCGAATGGATGATCCCTGAACATGAGCCGGGCGAATCCGCTCCACGAAAGAAGCAGCGGCGTTCTGCTTCATCCCACCTCGCTGCCGGGCGGGGGGGATTTCGGCGACGTCGGCCCCGAGGCGTTCAGGTTCGTGGATCGCCTGAGAGCCGCCGGCCAGTCCTGGTGGCAGATGCTGCCCGTATGCCCGACGGACGAGACGGGCTCCCCCTACGTTTCCTCCTCCACGTTCGCCGGCAATCCGCTGCTCATATCGCCCGACCGGCTGGCCGAGGAGGGACTCCTCTCCCGAAAAGACCTGGAAGCTTCCCCTGCGCTCGCCGGGGGAGCCGAATACGCCCGAGCGATCCGGACGCGCGAATCGCTGCTGGAGAAGGCCTTTCTGGCGTTCGCGAACGGGGGCGGGCCGGACGCCGCTTACGAGGCCTTCCGTGAGGCGAACGCGGGCTGGCTCGAGGACTACGCGAGGTTCCGGGCGCTCAAGCGCGCCTTCGACGGCTCCCCCTGGTGGACCTGGCCGGAGGACGCGAGACACCGGAACCCCGACGATCCGGCCTTCGACGAAAACGTCCGCCGCGCCCGCTTCGAGCAGTTCGTTTTTCACCGCCATTGGAGCGCGCTCCGGGACTACGCCGCGCAAAGCGGGGTCGGCCTCATCGGCGACATTCCCATCTACGTCGCCCACGATTCCGCGGACGTATGGGCCAGGCCGCATCTGTTCGAGCTCGACGAGGCGCGCCGCCCGCGCGCCTTCGCCGGCGCGCCGCCCGATTACTTCAACACCGAGGGCCAGCACTGGGGGAATCCTCTCTACGACTGGGCGGCGCACCGGGAAGAAAATTTCGCCTGGTGGAAGACGCGCCTGGCCGTGAGCGTCGCCCGGTTCGACGCCCTGCGCCTTGACCACTTCATCGGCTTCGCACGCTTCTGGGCGATTCCGGCCGACGCGGCGTCGCCCGGGGAAGGCGCCTGGCGCGAGGGGCCGGCGGACGCCCTCTTCAGCGCCCTGGCGGCGGAATTCGCTCCGCTCCCGCTCATCGCCGAGGACCTGGGCGCGGTGGACGAGGACGTCCACACCCTGCGGGAGCGGTTCGGCCTGCCCGGAATGCGCGTCCTGCAGTTCGCCTTCGACGGCAGCCCGGAAAACCCCCACCTTCCCCACAACATTCCCGAGAACGCGGCGGTCTACACCGGCACGCACGACAACGACACCGCCCAGGGCTGGTTTCACGGGGCGGATCCGATTCTGCGCAACGAATCGCCCGCCGGCTTCGCCATCTCGCGCGCCACGGCGCTCAGAACCTTCGGGGGCGAACCCGAGGACATTCACTGGTCGATGATCCGCGCGGCGCTGAAATCGAAGGCCGCCCTCGCCGTCACGCCCGCGCAGGACGTTCTCGGACTCGGCAACGAGGCGCGCATGAACCGCCCCGGCGTCCCGGAGGGCAACTGGCGCTGGCGCATGGAGAAGGACGCATGGAGCGAGGAGGCGCAGGAAAGGCTCCTCGGCATGACGCGGCGCAGCGGCCGCGCGCCCGAATGAGAACGCTCCGGCGCATCAGCCACGTTCGCCTTCAAGCGCTCCGACGACCATGACCGCTTTTCATTCCCGCCATCGGGGAGAGACGCGCCTTCACGGACGCGCCAGGAGCGCCGCTCGATGAAAGAAAACAAACGCGGGAGATGAGAGACCCGTTTGCGGGGAGGGAGGCCGACCATCTCCCCTCATTTCAGGGGCGGGATTTCAAAGGCGTTGAGGGTGAGGGAGACGGTCGAATAAAAGCCGACGAGGGCGGTGAGCTCCACCACGCCCTTCTCCCCGAGGAGGGAGAACGCCTCCCGATAGCGGGCGTCCGAAACCTTTCGGGTCTTGAGCAGCTCCGCGCAGCAGGCGCGAACGCAAAGCTCGAGGGGGGTGCCCTCGGTGGGCGGCTCATCGGCCATCACGGCGGCCACGAGCGCGGGCGTCAGCCCGCTGGCCAGCGCCTGGGCCTCGTGCGCGGCGTAGGCGTAGGTCGCTCCCCAGTGGCGCGTCGTGACGAGGACGGCGAGCTCCCGGATGTCTTCGGTGAGAACGCTCTCTTCCAGATAGAACCTCATGAGGCGGCGCAGGGCGGCGACAAGTCCCGGACTGCGCACCCAGACGCCGAAAGGCCCGCGTGCGCCGCCGCGCTGATGGGCGATGATTTCCTCATAAGCTTCCCTCTGGGCGGGCGGCATCTCCTCCGGCGCAAGCGGCGCGAGACGGCTCATGCGCGATTCCTCCCGGGCGGCGTCCATCCTGAAATTCCGCTATAATGCCCGCGGCTTCACAAAACCCATTCACAGCGAGGTATCTCATGAACTTTGAAGACGCAAGGCCGTTTATGGAGAAAAACCACAAGGGGATGGTCACGACCCTGAGGGCGGACGGCTCGCCGCATTCGAGCATCATCGTATGCGGGGCGCGCGAGGGCTGCGCCGCGTTCGTCATCGTACGCGGCTGGTCGGTGAAGCTCCGGAACCTGCGGGCGAACCCCCGCTGCGCGGTGCTCTACGTCACCCCCGACTGGAGAACGTGGGTGAGCGTGGAGGGCACCGCCAAGCTGTTCGACTACGAGAATACCGAAAAAGAGCGGATGCGGCGGATGTTCCGCGAGGTCTATCGCGCGTGCGGGGATTCGGACCATCCCGACTGGGAGGAATACGACCGGGCGATGGTCGAGCAACGCGCCGTCGCCGCGCTCGTCGAACCGGAGCGCGTCTTCGGACGCCTGCCGGCTTGAAGATTCTCCGGTTTTCTCGGGGAGTTTGATTTATCCCGCCAAAGCCCGGCGATCCGGGCCTCCGGGGACGCATCGAATTTTCGGGATCCTTCGAGGGGAAGCCGGCCCGTCCCGCCGACGCCCTCCGCCCCGCCGTGTCCGCCGGCTTATGAAACCTTCAGGGACGCCGCGAAGTCGGCGATGCCCTCATCGAGCGCGTATCGGGGCCGCCAGCCGGTTTTGCGCTGAAACGCGCGCGCCTCCAGCCCGATTCTGAACACCTCGCCCGTGCGCAGGGGAGCGCGCTCCACCTTGATGGGCTCCCTGCCCATCCGGCGGCAGAGGGCGTCCAGGAGCGTCTCCACCTCGGTGACGACGCCGGTGCCGACGTTGTAGACGCCGCCGTCCGCCCCGCCCCGCGCCGCCGTCCTGAACGCCTCGACCGCGTCCTTCACGTAGACGTAGTCGCGCCCCGCGCGCCCGTGTCCGTAGAGGGTGATCGCCTCGCCCCTGATCAGCTTGTCCGCGAAAATCGAGAGGACGCCCGCGTCCAGATCCGCGCGCTGCCTCGGCCCGTAGACGTTGGCCAGGCGCAGCGAGACGACCGGCAGACCGAAAGCCTCGCCGTAGAACATGAGATACCGCTCGCCCGAAGCCTTGCTCATGCCGTAAAGGGAGTTCGGCGCGACGGGACAGCGCTCGTCCGCAATCTCTTCTTCGGGGTCGCCGTAGCAGGCCCCGCCCGTTCCGGCGTAGATGATTCTCGGCGGCGGATCGAGGCCTCGGGCCGCCTCCAGAACGGCGAGCGTCCCCATGAGGTTCACGCGCGCGTCGCGGAGGGGATCCGCCAGGCTGCGGGTCACGCTCGCCTGGGCCGCCAGATGGTGGATGACCTCCGGGCGAATCTCTCTCGCCAGATCGCTCATAAACCGGGAGTCGGCCACGTCGCCTTCGTGAAAAACGGCGCCCGGGGGGATATTTTCCGCCTGGCCGGAGGCGAGGCTGTCCGCCACCCAGACGGAATCGCCCGCTTCGAGACACGCCTCCGCCAGGTGGCCGCCGATGAACCCGGCCCCTCCCGTCACCAACACGTTCGCCATCGAGAATTTCCCGCCTGCGTCAAAATAAATCCGTCGGATGAAAAACACCGCCCGCCCCCGGCGAACGGAATCGCCCATACCATCACGCGCCGCTCGCGCGCGCAAGCCGGTCACGCGGACAACGGCTCGGATTTCCACCAAAAGGCGGACGCGCTCGACCTTCCGATCATTTTGCCTGAACCCGCTCATTCCTGATAGGGTGGCGCCGGCTTCGACGCGAAAACGCGGCGGAGAGGAGGAATCCGGATTGGCCAAATATCTCGTCACCGGCGCGGCCGGCTTCATCGCCTCCAGGGTATGCGAGTTTCTCGGCGAGGCGGGCCACGCCGTCGTCGGCCTGGACAACATGAACGACGCCTACGACGCGCGGCTCAAGGACTACCGCCTCGCCCGCCTGAAGGCGCTCCCCGGCTTCGTCTTTCACAAGGCGGACGTCACCCGGCTCGACCTCCTGCGCCGGCTGTTCGCGGAAAACGTCCGGGGCGCCGCGCCGCCCTTCGACGCCGTTCTGAACCTGGCCGCGCGCGCGGGCGTGCGGCAGTCCATCGCCGATCCGTGGGCGTATTTCGAGACCAACGCCACCGGCGCGCTGAACCTGCTCGAGCTCTGCAAGGACTTCGGCGTCATGAAATTCGTGCTCGCCTCCACATCGAGCGCCTACGGATCGGAGGCGTCCATGCCGTTCCGGGAGGACGCCGCGACCGACAAGCCGCTCTCGCCCTACGCGGCCTCCAAGAAGGCGGCCGAAGTCCTCTGCCACACCTATCATCACCTGTTCGGAATCGACGCGACGGTGCTGCGCTATTTCACCGTCTACGGCCCGGCGGGACGGCCCGACATGAGCCTCTTTCGCTTCACGCAGTGGATCGCCGAGGAGAGGCCCGTCCTCGTCTATGGAGACGGCTCGCAGGAGCGCGACTTCACCTACGTGGACGACATCGCCCGGGGCACCGTCGCGGCCCTCAAGCCGGTCTCCTACGAGATTATCAACCTGGGGTCGGACGAGCCCGTCGCGCTGAACGACGCGCTCCGCCGCATCGAGACGCTGACGGAGAAAAAAGCCGCCGTCCGCCGAGAGGCGATGAACCCCGCCGACGTGAAGGCCACCTGGGCGAGCGTCGCCAAGGCGGAGCGGCTTCTGGGCTGGCGGCCCGAGGTGCGGCTCGGGGACGGCCTCGCGCGTCTGGTGGAATGGTACATGGCCAACCGCGAATGGGCGAAAAACGTCCGCACGGACTAGCGGGCCGCGTTTTTCCGCAGCGGCCGCGCCGCCCGCTTGTTCAGAAGTTTTTTCAGGGAGTTCGGATGAGGAATCAGGACGACGCCACCGTGGCGGACTTCGGAGAGGAATGGACGCGCTTCGACCAGACCGCCCTGTCCGGGGAAGAAGCCCGAAGGCGCTTCGACGATTACTTCGCGGTTTTTCCGTGGGAGAAGATAGACGCCCGCTCCGTCGGTTTCGATCTGGGGTGCGGGAGCGGAAGATGGGCCAGGCTGTTCGCCCCGCGCGCGGGGAAGCTCCACTGCATCGACGCGAGCGAGAAGGCGCTGGCGGCGGCCAGAAAGAACTGCGCCGCCTGCGCCAACATCGAATTCATCCGCGCCGGCGTCGATTCGATCCCGTTGGAGAAAGGCTCCATGGATTTCGGCTATTCCCTGGGCGTGCTGCACCACGTTCCAGACACGCTTGCGGGGCTCAGGAAATCCGTCGAGCTCCTGAAGCCCGGCGCGCCGCTTCTCGTCTATCTGTATTACGCCTTCGACAACCGTCCCCTCTGGTTCCGGGCGCTCTGGAGGGTTTCGGACGCTTTGAGAAGAATCATCTCTCGTCTTCCCTTCGCGCTCAAAAAACGCATCTGCGACCTCATTGCGGCGTGCGTTTATCTGCCCCTGGCGCGGTTCGCAAGAATCCTAGCCGACCGGGGCCGGAGCGTCGAGCGCATCCCCCTGAGCTACTACGGGAGCTTGAGCTTCTACACGATGCGGACCGACGCGCTCGACAGGTTTTCCACGCGGCTGGAGAAAAGATTCACGAAAAAGCAGATCGTCGAAATGCTAGAAGAAGCCGGTCTGGAGAACGTCCGGGTGTCGGATTCCCCCCCCTACTGGTGCGCCGCCGGCGAAAAAGCCCCCCTCCCCGACTCGCCGGAGAACTGATTCGAGCGATCGCGCGCCGGCTCGGGCGTCCGTTCAGGCGCCGGCCCGAGGCCATCGCCCCGCGTCGAGGCGTCTGGCGCTTCCGCCGACTGAACCCGCGCGCGGGACGGGCGTGAATGAAGGCCGCGTCGATAAAGTTGCGGGGGGCGGCGATCTTCTGCTATGATGGAGAATCAAAGAGATTGCCGGGATGGCGCGAGGAAGGGCGCGTCATCGGAGCGCGGGTTGACTGGACGGCGGACGCCTGATGTATTATTCCGCCCGTTCGTGGTCGGATCATCGCTCCAACGCGCGCCGGACTGCTTCGCGCGTCGGCGGGCGCCTATTGAGAACCATCAAGGAATGAGGAGGCAAAGCCGAGAATGGAAATCAAGACCGAGCGAGAAGGCGGAACGCTGGTTGTCCAGGTCGAGGGACGCATCGACGGCGTCACCGCCCCTGAATTCGAGAATACGATAAAAACCGCGATCAGCGAGAACGACCGCGCCGTGATCATCAATTTCGAGGACGTCGCCTACATCAGCAGCGCCGGCCTTCGCGCCGTGCTGCTCATCGCCAAACACCTCGGACAGCGGGACGCGAAGTTCGCGCTCTACGCGCTCGGGGCGCTCATCCGCGAGGTGTTCGAGATATCCGGGTTCGATCACATCATCCAGCTTCACGGCACCAAGGAGGAGGCGCTCGCCGCGACCGGCGGCTGATGATCGGCAGCCGGCGCTTCGTTCGAGGGAAGGCCGCGGGCGCTGAGCGTCCGGGTCCGCCGCTCCCGCCGGACGGCGGACAGAAGGCTACAAGGGCAGCTCCACGACCATCTCCGTGAATGCGTCGGGCTTGGATTCGACCCGTATGCTCCCCCCGTGCTCGCGCACGATATCGTTCGAGAGGGAGAGACCGAGCCCGGTGCCTTGGTCCGTCGGCTTGGTCGTGAAGAACGGGTTGAATATCTTCTCGATCACCTCGGCCGGCATCCCGCTTCCGTTGTCCCGAACCCGGACCTCGATGCGATCCGGGAGCGCCCGGGTGACGAGGCGCAGGGTGGGATCGTAGCGCGGCGCTCCCTCTTCCTGCTTCTTCTCTCCCGATTCGATCGCGCGCCGCCTCTCGTCGGTGGCGTAGCAGGCGTTGCTCACCATGTTCAGAAAGACGCGGCCCAAATCCTGCGGAATGGCCTCGTATTCCCCGACGCCCTCATCGAAATCCTCCTCGAGCGTGAGCCGAAAGTCCGGGTCGACCGCCCGGGCGCTGTGATAGGCGAGGCGCGCGTGCTCGGAGAGCAGAGAGTTGATGTTCGTCGCCTGCCGCTCGCCCGACCCCCTGCCCATCATGAGCATGCTCTGCACGATGTTGTTCGCCCGCTCGCCGTGCTCGCGGATGCGCTTGAGATTGTCGGTCAGGTCGCCGCCGATCTCGCGGATCAGCTCGCGCCGCTCCTCCGTCTTCTCGCCGCCGCTCTCCTCTTCCCCCTTTCCGTCTCCGTTCGGTCCGCTTCCGTTCTCTTCAAGGGCCTTCCGCAGCTCCTCCTGGAGCTCCTCCATCAGCTCCTCGGAGACCTCCGAAAAATTCTTGATGAAGTTGAGCGGATTCCTGATCTCGTGGGCGACGCCCGCCGTCAGCTCGCCGAGCGCCGCCAGTTTCTCGCGCATGACGATCTGATCCTGCGCCTTCTCGAGTTCGCCCAGCGTGCTCTCGAGCTGCTCGTTCTTGCCCTTGAGCTCATCGGCCAGCTTCTCCACCAGGTTCAGGCGCTGCACCTCCAGGGCGTGGCGGCGGAAAATTTCGAGGGCGGCGGCCATCTCCGCGACCTCGTCGTTTCCGCCGATGTCCACCTTCGCCTCGAGGTCGCCGTCGGCCATCCGGCGCATCCGATCCGAAAGCCGTCCGAGCCGCCGCGACAGCACCCGGCCGACGAACAGCCAGGCGATGAGCACCGCCGCGACGACGCTGACGACGCTCAGCGAGAGGAGCAGGTTTCGTCCCGTGAGAATCGCCTCGCGGGAGGCCAGCGTGGCCTCCTGGGCGCTTTCCCGCGCCGCCTTCACCAAGCTCTCGGTCTCGACCAGAAGGTTCACGGCGAGCTGGCCGTTGCGCGAGAGCAGTTCCCGCAACCGATCGGAGATCGCGAGCTCGCGCGCGCGCAGGTTGAAGCCCCCTCCCTGCCCGATGCCCAGCTCGATCAGCCGGTCGAAGTGGGGCGCGAGCTTGGCCCGCACCGGCGCTTTTCCAAGAAAGATCAGGCGGCGCCTGATGCCGCGCACCACGGCCTCGAAGCGCTCCCGCAGCGGCTCGATGAGAGCGGCGTCCGGGACGTTGAAGGCGTTCGCCAGAGCCTGCGTTCCGACGGCGGCGTCGGCGTGCAGTTCGGCCATGTAGCGGTAAAGGGCGAATTCCTCCTCCGAGAAATGCTCCTCCCAGGGCGCGGGCCCGTCTTCCAGGTTGCGATAGCCCACCATCACGAAGAAGAGCTGATCGTCTATCGCGGGGAGCAGGATGTTCGACAATTCCCTACGCAGCCACGTGAGTTCCAGGCTGAGCGTGTTCCGCAGGTCAACGAGGTCGAAGCGCCGCAGCACCGAAGCCTTGATGTCCTCGATGTTGGCGATCAGCTCGTTTCCCCGCGCGATGATGCGCTTGAAGCGTTCCCCCCCGCCCGTGCGCGTCAGCGCGTTCAGCTCCGCCTGGAATATCTCCCGATCCTTCTCGACCCTTCGGGCGATCCGGGCCAGGTCGTCAGGGTCCTCAACCGCGGCCAGACGCGGCGCGGCGACCACCAGATCGGCGCTTCTCCCGGCGACCCGGAAGGCGGACGCCAGCAACGGAACGCTGGACTCGTTCACGCGGCTCTGGGCGTCGCCGACCCGGTCGAACGAGACCCAGCCGACCAGGCTCGCGATGACGGTGAGAATGACGGCGCCGCCGATGCCCAGATAGAGCTGCGTCGAGATTCGGGATCGGCTCCGGAGCAGGCGCTTCAGCGATTCTCTCATGTCCCCGCCGACAGCCTCATCGTTTTGGCGGGATAATAGCGGCCGCCCGCGCCGATGACGGTGAGGAATACCGCGTCCGAACCCTGGCTGCCTTTTTTCCCGAAGCGAAGCCTGAACCCGCCGAGGTCGATGTCAGCCGCTCGGCGCAGTCGGTCGAGAAGGCAGGCGCGCTCGAGATCCCGCCCGCAGAGTTCGAGGGCGCGGACGGCCAGCCGGCCGGCCAGATAACCCTCGAAAGAGACGAAGCCGGGAAGCGCGTCGGGCGCGTGAGCCGCCAGATCGCGGCGGTAGGCCGCCGCGATGGGAAGATTCTTCGCCGTCGGGAAGGGAACCACCTGGGTGACGAAGACCCCGACGCCGGCCGGGCCGAGCTCGCGCAGCAGGGCGTTGCTGCCCACGAAGGATATCGTCACGAAAACCGGATTGAACCCCACGTGCCGCGACCAGGCGATCAGGGCCGCGACAGGCCGATAGGCGCCGACGAGGATGACCGCGCCCGGTTTCTGTCGCCGCAGGTCGAGCAGAGCCGTCTTGACCGCCGTCGTGTTGCGGGGATACACCCCGATGGCCGCGGGCTTCAGGCCGCGCCGCTTGAGGGCGCGCCGAACGCCGCGGTAGCCCGACAGGCCGAAGGAGTCATCCTGGTAGAACACGGCGATGCGGTCGATTCCCAGGTCCCGGTTCAGGCGCTCGACCATCTCCTCGGTCTCCTGGAAATAGGAGGCGCGGAGGTTGATCACGTTCTTCCACTTCGGATCGCGCAGAAAGGAGGCGCCGGTGAAGGGCGCGATATAGGGCACGCCCGCTTTCGCGGCGACCGGGATCGCGGCGCGCGAGGTGGGAGCCCCGACGGCGCCGATGAGCGCGAATACCTTCTCCTCCTCAATGAGCCTGCGGGTGTTGGCGACGGCGGCTTCCGGCTCGTGGCCGTCGTCGGCGGAGAAGAGCTCGAGCCGGCGTCCGTGGACGCCGCCGCGCGCGTTCGCCGCCCGGAAGGCGGCCTGGATGCCGAGCCGCATGTTCTCGCCCAGGGCCTTGGCGGGTCCGCTCAGGGCGGCGGACTGCCCGAAAAGAACGCGGTCGGAGGAAACCCCGGGCGCGGCCGCCTCCGCCGACGCGCACAGCATCGCGCCGGCGAGAGCCAGAAGCGCGCAGAGGATTCGGCGCGGACGCCTCATTCGCCTCTCCGCTTGACGAGGGTCAGGCGGTTTCTGTCTCCCTCGCGCCGATAGCGCGCCTCGTCCATCATCGTCCGCACCAGATGGACGCCGAGCCCGCCCACGGGGCGATCCTCGAGGGCCGATTCGGTGTCCGGCGCGGGCGCCTCGGTCATCGGGTCGAAGGGCCGCCCGTCGTCGGCGATCTCGACCGTCACCGCGGCCGCCTCCGAGACGATCTCGATCTCGATCTCGCGGCCTTCGGCGTCGTCGTGTCCGTGGTTGATGATGTTGAGCCCCAGCTCCTCGAGCACGAGCTTGATCTGGAACTCGAGTTCGGGCGGCCATTCCTCCTTCCGCGCGAACTCGGCGACGGCGGCGTCGACGCGAGCGAGATCGCCGGCGTTCAGCTTCATGCGCAGGGAGAGCGTCCCGCTCATCCGCTCGCCCCGGCGCGGTAAAGGGTCAGGCAGGTGATGTCGTCGAACTGCGGGGCGGCGCCCGCGAAATCCTTCACCGCGCGGAATACCGCCATGTTGGTCTCCCGGGCGTCGCTCGGGGGAGAGTCCGCGAAAACCCCGCGCAGCCGCTCGACCCCGAACTGCTCCTGGCGGTCGTTCTCAGCCTCCGTGACGCCGTCGGTGTAGAGGATGATCGCATCGCCTGGCGCGAGGGCCGCGGCGCTCTTCTCGTAGGCGATGTCGGGGACCACCCCGAGGGCGACCCCCGGCTTCTGGGGAAGCAGGGTCGAGCTCCCGTCGGCGTGGACGATGAGCGGGGGGTTGTGCCCGCCGTTGGCGCAGACGAGCTCTCCGCTCGCCGGGTCGAATACCGCGAAGAACACGGTGACGAACATCGAGGCCTCGTTGTTCTCCTGGAGCAGGCGGTTGACCTCGCCCAGCGCGTCGGCGGGGTCGGAGCGGGCGGCGGCGACGCTGTTGAGCAGCGTGCGGCTGGACATCATGAAGAGGGCGGCGGTCACGCCCTTGCCCGACACGTCAGCGACCGTGATGCCGACGCGCCCGTCGGGGAGATCCATCACGTCGTAGAAGTCGCCGCCCACGTCGCGGGCGGCCTCCATGCTCGCGAACACCTGGTATTGCGGAGTTTCGGGAAACTTCTTCGGCAGGATCGCCTGCTGCATCCTGCTGGCGAGGGCGAGGTCGCTTCGGATGGCGACCAGATTGTCGCGCGCCTCAAGCGCCTCGCGCAGCATGGCGAGGTGGCTCAGGGTGCGGTCGATGGTGAGCCGCAGATCCTCGAAATCTATCGGCTTGGTGACGAAGTCGAACGCGCCTCTGTTCATCGCCGTGCGAATGTTCTTCATGTCGCCGTAGGCCGAGACGATCACGCAGCGCAGGTTCGGATCGACCGACGGAATCTGCTTGAGCAGCGTGAGGCCGTCCATCTCCGGCATGTTGATGTCCGTGAGCACCATGTCGATCTCGTCTTCCTCGCCCAGCCGCTCGAGCGCCTCCACCCCGTTGCGCGCGAAGACGAACTTGTAGCGGCCGCCGCGAATCTCGCGGCGCATCCGCTGCAGCACGAGCTGTTCGAGGTCGGGCTCGTCATCGACCACAAGTATCTTGTAAGGCTCTTCCATTATCGGCCCCTCGGCTCCTTTCGCGCTCCCTGAAAAGCCGGCCCGCGCTTTCGATTCTCCCTGAGAGTATAAAAAACCCCGCGCGTTCCGCAACTCATCGCCCCGCTCCCGGCGCGTCGCCGCGCTCTCCCGCCGGAGCCTCCACGCGGAGGGTGACGATGTCGGTGTCGTGGTATTGCTGGTGGCGAATCGAGGAGGCGAAGCGCCGGAGCAGCCGGAGCGACACCTCCCCGTAGGGCGGCGCGCCGGCCGTCCGCTCGCCGAGCAGCGCGATTCTGTCCTGAAGGTTCTCCTCTCCGCCCGCGGCGACGAACTCGAGCGCCGCGCCCCCCTCCTCCTTGTGGGCGACCAGCAGCAGACGCCGTCCGGACTCCCGCCGCGCCTCCTCCCCTCGCGTGAGCGTCAGGAGGGTTTCCTCGCTGGCCGCCTCGAGGCGGCTCGCCATCGCCTCGTCCCAGCCGCTGCGGGAGGCGAAGGCGGCGAGAAACGCCCTTATCTTCGGGAGGGCGGCGGTGTCGAGGGTCGTCTCGATGCGGGCGCGCCGGGGCTCCGTCGCCTCCAGGAACAGCGTCATCAGGATGGCCGCGAGACCGCCCGCCGTCATGCCGTTCTTGAGAAGCGCGCCCGAGAATTCCGAAAAGTAGCCGGGAAATATCACCCCGTTCTGAAAGCCCACGCCAACCCAGAAGGCGACGCCGGCCACCAGCCCCTTGCGATAGTCGAGCCCGTCCTGAACGACCACCTTCATGCCGAGCACGAAGAGCATCGCCAGCAGCACGGTGATGTAGGCCGCGGCGACCGGGCCCGGAATCGCCAGCACCACGGCGATCAGCTTGGGCGAGAAGGCCATGGCGAGGAACGCGGCGCCCGCGGCGACGCCCACCCCGCGCGCCCCGACGCCGGTGAGTTCGGTCACCGACACGCTCGTCGAATAGGTCGTGTTGGGCATCGTCCCGGCGAGGCCGGAGAGCAGGTTGCCCGTCCCGTCCGCGGCCAGGGCGCCCTGCACCGCCCGGAAGTCCACCGCCCGGGGTCTGCGCCAGGAGACGCGCTGGATGGCTACGGAATCGCCTATCGTCTCGATGGCGCCGACCAGGGTCACGAACACGAACGCGGGGAGAAGCGCCCAGAAAACGGGGCCGAAACTCAGGTCGAAGCCGGGCCAGCTTCCTTCCGGCAGACCCACCCACGCGGCTCCGGCGACGCGCGCCGCGTCGTAGAGACCGAACCAGGCGGCGACGAGCGAGCCCGCGAGGACGCCGATCACCGGCGCCCAGAGGCGCAGCGCGCCCCGCGCCTTCAGCGCGACGCCGGTGATGACGAGCACGGTCGTCAGCGCGCTCAGCGGCGCGGCGGGCCGCGGAGTTCCCTTCGGGACGTCCTCCAGCATCCCGAAGATGACCGGCATCACCGTCACCGCTATCAGCATGAGCACGACGCCCGCCACGGTCGGCGTCAGGACGCGCCGGAACAGCGAGAGCCGCGCCGAAAGCGCGAACTGAAAGAGCGAGGAGACGACCACCAGCGTGGCGAGCATCGCCGGGCCGCCCTCGGCGAGCGCCGTGATGCAGACCGCGATGAAGGCCCCGGAGGTGCCCATGAGGAGCACGTAGCCCGCGCCGATCCTTCCGAACCGGCGCGCCTGAAGCGCCGTCGTCACGCCGCAGACCGCCACCGCCGCGAACACCGCCCACGAGAGGAAGGCTTCGCTCCCGCCGCCGGCCCGCACCACGATGGCGGGCGTCAGCACCACGCGGCGATGTTGAGAACGGCGAGCTGAAGCCCGAGACCGAAGGCGAGCGGCGCGGGCGGTTTCTCATCCGGCTCGTAGCGAACGCCCGAGAGGTTTCCGGAATCGTGGGCGTCCATGTCGTTCCTTTCAGGTCGGCGGGAGTTCATCGGCCGCGCGCGAACGAAGCCCTCCCGCGTCCATTTCATGCGGGCGTCGGCTTTCGATTATCATTGTCTCCCGGAGGAATTGTCAACGATTCGGAACGATCGACCCCTTTCCAGCGTCCCGCGCGCTCGCCCGTCGGTTGTCCCCGTCTCCTCGTTCTCGTATGCTGGAAGCGCTGCCGCGCCGCCGTTCGCGCATACCCGGAAGGAAATCCCTCCATGGCCCGCAAAGCCGGAAAGAAGAGAAAAAAATCAAAAGCCGCCGGAGGGCGCTCCGTCCGCCCGGCGGCCATCGGATCGAAAAACAACAGCGCGACCTCGCTCGTCCCGGCGAGCGCGCTCGTGGCGATCGTTTTCGCCATCTATTATTTCTCGGGCGCGCCGGAGAACCAGGCGCGCTCCGTTCCCTCCCTCGGCAACCGCCACATCCGGGTCGGGACGAGCGGCACCGTCACCTACAACACCGACCCGCCCACCTCGGGACCGCACTACCCGACCATCGTCCACTGGGGCGTGCACCGGCGACCCATCGACCGGGGCTTTCAGGTGCACAACCTGGAGGACGGCGGCGTGCTCGTCCAATACAACTGCCGCGACTGCCCCGACCTCGTGAAGAAGCTCGAAAGCGTCGTGCGCCGCTACCCGAAGTTCGTCGTCCTCGCCCCCTATCCCTCCATGAAGCACCGAATCGCCCTCACCGCCTGGGGAAAGATCGACACCCTGGAGACGTTCGACGAGACGCGCGTCACGGGCTTCATCGACGCCTTCAAGGGCATCGACCATCACCCGAGAAGGTAGGGGGGGAATTCTAGCGAGCATCCATTTTTGCATTTTGCCGTTATCACCGCCCAGGTGATAACGGTATGCCTCGCCAGCCAAACGTTGACAATTAAAGAAAATCGCGCTAGCATTTATTCTGCTTGAATAGCAAAAATAATTGCTAGTCGATTATTTCAATGGAAACAACCAACAACCCTTTGAGGATGGAATTTTCACTCTCTGGCAAGGATTTTCAGCTTATTAAATTCAACACGATTCGACACGGAGGAGAAAATGAACAACCCCAAACTTTCTGCTGATGATTTTCTTACAGAAAATCCAAGCATTGAGCAGGCCATGCAGGACATTCAAACAATTGAAAAAACCGAGAATATGAAAAAACGCTTCCTTGCTCGGCTTCTCGATGAGAAAGAGAAAGCGGAGGGATATGCTATCGCGCTTAAATCGGAAATGGGAACAACCCGGAACAACAGTGGTAAGCCAGTCCGGGTGCCATCTTACCTGACCACACACACAATGCGCCATTTGAGCGAGAAAGCCAATTTGCTTATGGGCTCGGAGATGCCGTTCATGAAGAATTACATCAATGACGAAGGGCGCTTAACCATAGACGAGAACAATGCGAAGTTAGTCATGCAGCGAGCTCCTGATTGGACTAGGCAACCAGCATTGACGGCGTATCTCGCACACGAAGTCCACAGAAAATTCGGGACAATCCTGGCGGTCATCAGCCCAGCGTGGGTTGACGATCCACAACACGAAAACTGGGGAGAGAATCAACGCGCACTGAAAACCGCGATTGACTTCTCGCCCATCGACTCGGTTGGTCAAATCGGCCTTTTAAGCACAAAGGGTAGGACTGCATACGCCTTGGATGGTCAGCACAGAATTATGGGGTTTCGCGGCATTTCAGACGTTCTGGACGGGCGCCTCGAAATCAAGAAAAAAGACGGTTCAAATACTGGTAAGAACATACCCCAAGAAGAATTTCTGACCGATCTTGATACAAACACTTCAGCTTTGCAAAAAGTTCTTGACGAAAAAATCGCCGTTGAATATATCCCGGCAGTTATCAAAGGCGAGACACGGGAAGAAGCGACTCGCCGCATTCGTTCAATTTTCGTTTCGATAAATCGCTATGCGCGAAAAACCGACAAAGGAGAAAATTACCTTTTAGATGAATCGGACGGTTACTCCATA
This sequence comes from bacterium, assembly GCA_965242545.1. Classification (GTDB taxonomy): domain Bacteria; phylum UBA8248; class UBA8248; order UBA8248; family UBA8248; genus Bin107. Next base: position 593,868 of record OZ251456.1, on the reverse strand, counting down.
GCCGCTCGAAAAGTGGGATTCGCACATCCCCTTTTCAAGAAAAAACGAGCGGGAGATAGAATTAACTGGAAAAATACCGGGCTCCCGAAACGGTCCCATTATCTCACGACTCTACAAGCCCTCCGCAATATGTTATCCGTCCTCACCGAAGAAACTCATCAAGAAAGACTCAAGAAATGGGAACCACGGTTTAAGGGCATGGTCCCTTTGCGACCGCCCGAAGAGGAAATTGAGGAAGCCGTCCAGGATCTGGCGCGCATATTAGACGAAGCAATGAAACTCCCATCGCTCAAGGCTGTAATGAACGGAGACGATATTACCGCTTGGCGGGAATTTCCAGGCGACAGCAAATCACCAGCCAACCACAAAGGTCACCTGCTTATGCGACCAATAGGGCAAGAGGTGTTGATAAGGGCTGTCGGCCGTCTACTCAATGAAGGCATGTCCCTAGAGAGGATTGTCAAAAAGCTCATCAGATTTGACGAAGAGGGAGGATTCGAGGCGCACGATCAAAAAAACGTGTGGCATCAAATAACTTACAACCCAGCCCGAAAAACGATGATCACGGATAAGACCAAACTCGCGGCCTCCTTCCTAGCTTACCTCATTCGCGGTTCAGAAAACGAAAAACGAGACGATGCTCTTTTAGCTCAGCTAAAAGATGTGCGTCAAAAGGTGGATGACGATGAGATGTGGTTGGATTTCAGTGGGACCTGGGTTTCAAGAAGTGATGTTAAATCTGGTTTGCCTTCCCCAATCCAGTAATCAACTTGAGAGCGTTCTCCAACAAATCTATACAACAACTTGGGAAACGGTTCAGAGACGGATCAGCTTCCGATGCAGATTTCTCGCTTCTTGAAGATTTTCGGAGAAACAGAGACCCTGACCTCATGGATACTGCGCAAACGCTAAGTAAAGAGTTAGCCAAATCTGAGATAGACCACGTTATTGCAGGCCGATCAAAACGGACGAAGTCAATTATCCGAAAACTCTCCCGCCCAGAAAACATCGGAATGGCCCTATCCAGAATGGCTGACGTGATTGGCCTTCGGATCATCGTGAAAAATCGCCCGGATCAAGATTCAGTTAAGGATTTACTCGCCGATCTATTTCCAGATTCAAAAGTTAAAGATGACCGGGATGGCGGGGAACTCTACCATAGGCTCCATGTAATCTACGCTGCTCCTTCGGGTCCCCTTGAAATTCAGATCAGAACATTGCTCCAGCATTTATGGGCCAATGAATCTGAAACCTTTGGTGAAAAAATCAAAGACGGATCGGCAACCGGTGAAATAGAAACAAAGCAGTATCTAGAGGAATTGTCCGCACTGGTCCGGAATATAGAACAGGGTGCCTTAAACCTGGAGGACGTATCGCTCACCTCACGTCTCGGGAAGGAGCGGGATCCTTTTCGATTTGGCTATCGAACAATGCGAAACGCCTTTGTAGGGGTGAACGCAAATCGTATAACTACGCTAGCGACTAACACCTTTCTCTGTGTCTATGATAAGGAGACCAGCGAGATTACACGACAAGACAAATATGATTTCGCCGAACGTGCTCAGGCTCTGAAAGAATATGAAAGGCTTTCACTCGAACATATCAACTCAGATCGATATGATGTTTTTATTTTGAACTGCGCAACAGAGGACGGCGTCAAAGTTACACACTTCAGGTTGCAAGGATTATTATGAGCATTACACGGCCCATCGACCGGGGTTTTCAGGTGCACAACCTGGAGGACGGCGGCGTGCTCGTCCAATACAACTGCCGCGACTGCCCCGACCTCGTGAAGAAGCTCGAAAGCGTCGTGCGCCGCTACCCGAAGTTCGTCGTCCTCGCCCCCTATCCCTCCATGAAGCACCGAATCGCCCTCACCGCCTGGGGAAAGATCGACACGCTCGAGACGTTCGACGAGGCGCGCGTCACGGGCTTCATCGACGCCTTCAAGGGCATCGACCATCACCCGAGGAGGTAGGGGATCGCTCCCGGCGGGGAGGACGCGCGGGCGAATCGCGCTAGGCGGGTGAAATCGACAAAAAGCTGAGCAGATGCTAATCTGACGGCGTTTTTTCGAGGCTACTCTTTTCAAATCTCGTAACCTGAAAAGGCACGCCGCCCGTGGATTATCTGCTCTCCTCATTATACCCATTCGTTCAGCCTGCCTTTGACCCGCAAAATTTCTCGGAACAAGTCACGCAATTCTTTTGCCGGTTGATATTCGCATGTTTTTTGCTCGGTCTCATATTCGGTATCTGGAAAAGAAACGCTCTTAGATTTTCACAAACGACAACGACTGCTCTCGGCATCCTCGGAACGTTCATAGGTATTTATATCGGTCTGATTGATTTCGACACTACCGACTCCGACGCCATACAAAGAAGCGTTCCAACGCTTCTCGCCGGTCTCAAAACGGCGTTTTTGACGTCCATATCCGGCATACTGGCGGCCCTTCTCACGAGAACCTTCGATTCCGTCTTTTTTCCCGTGTTCCGAAGAGCTGCGCCGGGAGCCACCGTTCAAACCCTCGCCGACCTTCTGCGTCAGCAGGCGGAGACCGACAGGGAAAACCACAGGCAGACGCTGGAGAGCCTGGAGAGCATCAGGGCCTCGGTTTCAGGCGAGGGCGATACTTCCATGCTCACTCAAGTGCAAAAATTCCGAACCACATTCTCCGACAAGCAGGACGATCTCATCCGTGAATTCAGAAGCTTCGCGGAAAAGATAGCGGAGGCGAACAGCCAGAAGCTCATCGAGGCTCTCGAAGAGGTCATGCGAGACTTCAACGCGAAGATAAACGAGCAGTTCGGGGACAACTTCAAGCAGCTCAACGAGGCGGTCAAAGACCTGGTCGGCTGGCAGGACAAGAACAAGGAGCAAACCGAAAGGATGATCGAGCAGTTCGACAGGACGGTCTCCGCTATCGACCAGGTGCGGGATTCCATCGCGCAAACGCAGGCTTCCCTGGCGCAAATGGCGGAGCGAAGCGAGGCCATCACCGGGGCGGCGGAGAAGCTCGACCCCATCCTGACCGCCATCCAGGAGCAAAGAGAATCCCTGGGAAATTATATGACGCAGTTCGCCGAGATGTCGGAAAAGGCGAAAGAGCTCTTGCCCACGCTCGACGCGAAGATAAGCGAGCTCACGGAGAATTTCTCCGAATCCGTGCGGCAGTCCATGGATGAAAACCGGAAGTCGCTTGATGAGCAAAAGGAATTCACCCGGACGATGATCGCCGGATTCTCCGAACTGGACAAAGCGGCCACCGACGCCATTGAGAAAGTGACGGAATCATCCGAGCAAAATATCGAACGGATGCGCACCAGCGTGCGCGAGGTCGAGGAAGAACAGAAAAAAATCGCTTCCGATTTAGCTGCTCAACTGCGTTCTCACACGGAGCAGACATTCACGAAAGCGGAGCAGGAAATAGCCCGGTTGGCGCAGAGAATCTCGCAGAGCATTGAAGCGAAGGTAGACGAAATCACAGAGAGTTTCGCCGAAGCGGTGCGACAAACCATGGATGAAAACCGAAAATCCCTGGATGAGCAAAAGGAGCTCTTCCAAGCGACAGTGGAATTAGCCAAACGATATATCGAACACATGCGCGTCAGCGTAAGCGACGCCGAGGGGCAGCAGAAAAAACTCGTCTCGGATTTGACTGCGCAACTGGATGTTCAAATAAGAGATACTTTTACGAAAACGGGGCAGGAAATTACTCGACTGGCGCAAAGAAACTCGCAGAGCATCGAAGAGCGGATGCGGGCGATAGATGAAGGGCTCGCGGAAGAACTGGAGAAAGCGCTTGATGCGCTTGGCGATAGACTGGCGAGCATATCGAAGCGGTTCGCCGAAGACTATACGCCTTTGGCGAATGCGTTGAGTGACGTGATGAACATCATTAGAAGGCAGGACGGTAATGCAGGACGCTGACGCCTTCCATGAGGAAAGCGAGGGGCAGTGGATATCCATCGCGGACGTCATGTCCGTGACCATGATGATGTTCATGTTCCTCACCGTCATTTTCATGGCGACGGTGCAGGCGGACAAGGAGAGCATCGAGGAAATCGCCGTCACCTACAACCGTTTGCAAAACGACTTGTACGAGGATTTGAAGCGCGAATTCACGGACGACCTGCCGAAATGGGCCGCCGAGATAAGCCGCGAAACGCTCTCCATCACCTTCCGGGAGCCCGAGGTTCTTTTCGAGCAGGGAAAAGCCGCGTTGCAAGAGAAGTTTCGGAACATTCTCATCGACTTTTTCCCCCGATACGTGAAGATTCTCACCAGCGAGAAATACAAGGCCGACATCGAGGAGGTGCGCGTCGAAGGCCACACCTCCAGTGAATGGGCGACTTTGGCCGACGCGAAGGTCGCCTACTTCAACAACATGGCCCTCTCCCAGCAAAGAACGAGAGCCGTTCTCGAATACGTTTTGAACCTGAACGCGGTAGCCCGGGATTTCGCGTGGCTCAAAGGGAGACTCACCGCGAACGGACTCTCCTCGAGCAAGCCGGTGCTGGAGGACGGCCGAGAGAACCGGAAAAAATCGAGACGTGTGGAATTTCGCGTGAGAACGAACGCCGAGAAAAGAATTGTCCAGATCATCGACAGGAAGCAGAAGCCATGAAAATCAAGGTCTCATTCGCCGAACTCGACGAGGTTCTTCGCAAAATGGATGTTAACAAACTGGCCGAGGGCCCCGCCGGCTCGAAATGGAAAGAAATAGACATCGAGCTGGCTGGAAGGGGCATAGACCTCGCCGATCCGAGTGAGATAACGGTTGAAGAAGATGGAACGTTATCTCACGAAGGCCGCAGGATTCTTGTCTATATCCGGGACCAATATATTGCTTATGGCTCATACAAATTTCATGTGGCGAATTGCAGCACCATTCAAAACATGAAAGAGTCGGGACGATTCAAAACCCGATACGTCGCCTCGACCCGGACGGACGGAAAATTCGCAGTCAACCGCATAGGAAACGATCATGAAGAAGGACTGCTCAGAGAGATGCGCGTATGCATAAACTGCCTAAAACGTTTGAACTACAAAGGCTACAACAACAAGAGGCATCGAGATGCAAAGAAAGTAAATGACGAATTTTCTCTAAGGGAATTTTTTGAAATGTATGGCAGGACAACCGTCTCCCATCCAGGGAATACGAACATCACCGCTCCCGTAAATGCGTATTCAGACCATCACCCGACATTTTCACGAATATGCCGCGAAAGAGCGGGATGGCGATGTGAGAAATGCGGCATTTACCTGGGAGATGAGAAAGCCAGACAGTTTCTCCACGCCCACCATATAAACGGGGATAAATCTAATAATTCGTGGGGCAATCTTCGCGCCCTGTGCGTGGAATGTCATAACGAACAACCATATCATTCGCTGTCACTGCAAGAGTTTCAGGAATACAAAAGAAGGCGCGGACTGCTCAAATAACCCCCGCGCCGCGCGAGCCATAGACCCGGGCGGCGGCGTTCGGCAGGCGCTTGTCCGGCAACGCCAGAATGAGGGCGCGCCTCGGTGACGTCGATGCGCCCGCTCATTCGATCAGCCTTCCTCCTTCGGCGCGGTCCCGAAAACCCCTACAGGGCGCCGGCGAAGGCCTCGCCCGCCAGGAGGCCGCCCAGTTTGAGGCGCGTGGTGTCGTTCATGCCGTCGATGTGGTAGCACATCATCGCGTCGCGCAGGTGGCGCTCGGCCGGGTGGGTGTCCATGTAGCCGTTGCCGCCGAAGACGTTCATCGCCTGCGCGCAGACCCGGGGCGCCATCTCGGAGGCGAACAGGGCGGCGCGCATTCCCTCCTTGTGGTCGTATTCGTCCTCCTCCGCCGCGTCCGCGTGCCAGGCCGCGCGCCAGACGGCGTCGCGCGCGACGGTGATGCTCACGTACATGTCGGCGAACGTCTCTCGAATCCGCGCGTGCTCGATGATGGGCTTTCCGCCCTGCGCGCGCCGCCGGGCGTAGGCGAGGGCGTCCTCGAAGGCGGCGCGGGCGATGCCGATGCCGAAGGTGGCGGTGGTGGGCGAGTGGCGCGAGAAGACGCGCGCCATGTAGGGAAGCCCCCCGTCCACCTCGCTCAGGCGCCACGCATCGGGGACTTCGGCGTCCTCGTAGATGAGTTCGCCGTTCATCAGGAGGCGCGCGCCGAGCTTCCCGTGAATCGTCCCGCGCCGGAAGCCGGGCATCTCGTCGGTGGTGATGAACATCGTCGTCCCCTCGTTGACGGGCGCGTCGGGGTTCGTGCGGGCGAGCACGAAGTTGACGTTGCTCATCGCCGCGCAGGCGATGAAGTGCTTCTTCCCGTTCAGCCCCCAGGCGTCGCCGCGCCTCACGGCGGAAAGCCGCGCGCCGCCGTCAACGTTCGTCGCGGGCATGATGTTGTCCGTCCCCGCTTCCGGCTCCGTCATGCCGATGGCCATGGTGGAGGTGTCCACGTCCATGAAGCGGGGCAGGAACTCCGCCCTCTGCGCCTCGGTGGTGAAGCAGCAAAGCATCTTGGCCAGCTTCCAGCCCTGGTGGATGACGGAGGCGAAGCCCGCCTCCCCCTGGAACAGCTCCTCCAGCAGAACCACGTGCGCGAATACGCCGAAGCCCTCCCCGCCCATCTCCCTCGGTACCGTCAGGGTGCGGATGCCCGCCTTCGAGGCCTTCCGCAGGACTTCCATCGGAAAAGGATGCGCCGGATCGACCCCGTTCCGGCGATCCCATTCGGCGGCGCGGGGTCTCAATTCCTCCCTGGCGAATTCGGCGACTTTCCCCTGCCAGGCTTTCAGCTCATCGTCCAAAGCGTAATCCACCATGTTCGCTTCCTCCCGTGAAGGCGCGCGGATTTCTACGAGCGCGCCCTATTCCTCCTTCAAGCCATCGCTTCGCCGCAGCCGGCGAATCAACTCCGCGTCCCGCGCCCGCGCCGCCTCCCGCGCCGATTCCGCAGACCATCGGTAAAACCCCTCGCCGCTCTTCACGCCGAGCAGATTCTTCTCCACCATCTCGTCCATCAGGGGCGCGGGCTCCGCGCGGGCGTCGAGCGAGGGCTGGACGCGCCGATGCGCGTCGCGCAGCACGTCGAGACCCGAGAAATCGCTCAGCATGCACACCCCCAGCGTCGGGAAAAGGGGGGAGAGGGAGCGCCATACGGCGTCAACGGCCTCGGGCGTCGCATAGCCTTTCTCCACGATGTGAAAAGCCTCGCGCCTGAGCGCCGTCGTGAGCCTCACCCCGATGTGGCCGGGGACTTCCCGGCACAGGACGGGCTTCTTGCCCGCTTTCTCCAGAAGGTCGCGCGTGATTCGCGTCGTCTCCGCGCTCGTCCGGCGGCCGGGCGACACCTCGACGACCGGGATGAGATGAGGCGGGGTGTAGTTGTGCGTGACGATGCAGCGCCCGGGGCGCCTCGTTCGCCGGGAAATCTCCGTCATCCCCAGCCCCGAGGTCTCGCTCGCCAGTATCACGTCGGGCGGGGCGATTTCGTCCATCTTCCCGAAAATTTCCCGCTTGAGGTCCAGATTCTCGGCGACCGCCTCGACGACGAAATCCCCGCCCGCCACGGCTTCGCGGAAATCCTGCGTGAAGGCGATGCGCCCCGAAACCTGTCGCGCGTCCTCCTCGCCCAGCGCCTCCGCGCGAACGAGGGCATCCAGACTCTTCCCGATTTCCGCCCGCGCCCGGGCGGCGCTCTCCGCGCTCCGGTTGTAGGTCAGGACGCGAAAATCCGCCCGCGCGAACTGGAGCGCCACCCCCCGGCCCACGTATCCTCCGCCGATGACGGCGATGTTTCGCATATCGCCCGCCTCGCGCATAATGGCTCCCCGTATGGAATGGCCCTGGTGGATCAGAGCGTATCACAAAGGACTTCCCGAAAAGACTCCTTGACCGGGAAGCCGCAACGGAAGGCGAACGATGAGGCGGCGAACGGCCCTGTTCTTTCTGCTCGGCGTCATCCTTTCCGCCTGCGGAGGCGAGGGGGATTTCTCCCCGACGGGGAGCATGAACGCTCCCAGGCACGGGCACACGGCCACGAGGCTTGAATCCGGGAAAATCCTCATCGCGGCGGGCCTTACGAAAACCTCCCCGCTCGACAGTTTCGAGACATACGATCCGGCGCAAGGGATTTTTCAGCCCGGCGCGGCGCGGAGCCCGCGCGCCCGCGGCTGGCACAAGGCCGTCCTCCTCAAGAGCGGCGTCCTCATCACCGGGGGCTGGACGCATGGCGGCCGGGCGCTTCGGGACTCCCTGCTCGTCCGGCGCGGCGGCGGGCGCGCCTCGCGCGCCATGATGAAACACGGCCGCTACGATCACACGGCGACCGCGCTGCTCTCCGGAGACGCGCTCATCGCGGGCGGCAACGACGGCAAGCGCGCGGTTCGCCATCTGGAAATATACGAAGCCGACAGGGGGCGCTTCACGCCCGCGAGAAGGCCCATGCTCGCGGCGCGGCAGCAGCACACCGCCACGCGGCTGAAAGACGGGCGCGTGCTCATCGCGGGCGGCGCGGAGGGCGCGGGGGCGCGATACGCGGAGCTCTACCTGCCCGCCCGAAGAAGAACCCGCCTGGTCAGAAGCCTCACGACGCAACGGAGCCGACACACCGCCACGCGGCTGAAAGACGGGCGCGTGCTCATCGCGGGCGGCCTGGGGCGGGACAAGACGCTGGCGAGCGCCGAGATTTTCGACCCCGCGACGGAAAAATTCATCCCGCTCAGGAGCGGGCTGCGCGTGAGGCGGCAGCAGCATACCGCCACCCTGCTCGCGGACGGCAGGGTCGCGCTCGTCGGGGGCTGGGGCGGCGGCGAGGGCCGCACCCTGGCCAGCGCGGAGGTGTTCGAGCCCGAAAAGCGATGCTTCTGGCTGGTGCCAAGCGAGATGAAGTCTCCCAGGCGACTTCACGCGGCCGCCTCCCTCGGAGGACAGCGCCTTCTCGCGGCGGGGGGCGCGTCCGACCACGAAGTCCTGGCGTCGGCCGAGATTCTCGAAATCGCCCGGGAGAGAAAAAGCGGATGCTGACGCGGTCGCCCCGGGGCGGCGCGCGATTCCTGAAGAAGATGAAGCGATGAACGCCTGGACGCGATCGATGCTTTCATTCGCCGAAACCCAGACGACGCCATTTCACGAAAGGAGGCCGGAATGCCAGGCTCCCCCGTCAACGCCGATTTGAAGCCCGTCACCGATCAATGGAGAATCTCGCAGCACTGCTTCTCCGAGGAAATTCGCTCGCGGATGACGCTCTCGGAGAATTTCCAGCTCTGCGACATCACCCTGCGGGAGGGGAGGCAGCTGCCCGGCGTGTCCCTGAGGCGCGACGAGGTCATCCGCATCGCCGACGCGCTCGTGGACGCCGGGGTGAGCATGGTGCAGATGCACCACGACGACCCCCAGGAGATGGAGGAGGTGAAAAAGCGGCATCCGGCGCTTACGGTGGAGGCGCTCGTGCACCCCACCGCCGTTTTGAACCCTGAACTCGCCAAGGTGGAAGTCGATCTCAACGTGAACCACGGCGCGGACTACACGACCCTCTGCTTTTCCTTCTCGCCGCACCAGATGTGCCTGTTCGAGTCCATGGCCGGAGAGGCGGGCATCACCATCGAGCAGGCCATCGAGCGCGCCTGCGGCTCCGTGGCCTACGCCCGGGAAAAATCCGGCTCCGACCGGAAGGTGGGCTGCCTGATTCAGGACTGCACGCGCATCCCGATCGAGCGGCTGGCCGAGGTGTGCGGCAGGCTGGTGGACGCGGGCGCCGACATGATCAAGCTCGACGACATCAACGGCATGGCGATTACGCCGGTCTATACCTACGTCGTCCGGGAGATGAAGCGCCTGCTGCCCGGAACGCAGATCGGTCTGCACACCCACAACGACATCGGCCTGGCGTGCGCCGCGCTGTATGCGGGCCTCGAAGGCGGCGCCGACCTGCTGGACGCCTGCGTGAACGGCCTGGGCGAGCGCGCCCACATCGCGCCCCTGGCCGAGGTCGCCTCGGTGATTCAAATCTACTACGGCATCGACTGCGGCATAAAACTCGACAGGATGTCCGCGCTTTCCAGGCTCGTCTCCGATATCATGAAGTGGCCCATGACGGCCACGATGCCCTTCGTCGGCGAAACGGCGTTTTCCCATCTGGTCGAGGTGCACTACTGCGTGCCCGACACCGAGGAGGGCTTCTGGGCGTATTCGTGCATGAAACCCGGGATTTTCGGGAACCGGATGCGCAATCTCCTGGGCCACTACTCCGGGAACTGGGCGATACGCGCCAAGGCGCGGGAACTGGAGATCAGAATCCCGGAGGAGAAGGAAAGCGACGTGGTGGAGCGGGTGCGCGCGGAGATTCGCTGGCGCAAGCGGCAGCTCAGGAACGAGGAATTCGAAGCCATCGTCCGGGAAGTCTGCTGAGGAGAACGCATGAAGCTCGAAGGCAAGGTCGCATTCATCACGGGCGCGTCCGGCGGCATCGGCGGGGCCATCGCCCGCGCCTTCGCGCGGGAGGGCGCGAACCTCGCCCTGGCCGCCCGCTCCGTGGACAAACTGGAGGCGCTCGCCGAGGAAATCGAGGGCATGGGACGCAGGGCGATCGTCTGCCGGTGCGACGTCCTGCGGGATCGGGACATCCTCGACGCGCTCCGCAAGACAGCGGACGCGCTCGGCCCGATTGACGTTCTGGTGAACAACGCAGGCCTCGTGACCTTCGAGGCGGTTCACGAGCTGCCGGATGAAGTATGGGAGCGCGCCATGCAAATCAACGCGAAAGCGCCGTTCACGGCGATTCGGGAAGTCCTGCCCTCGATGATCGCGCGCAAGTCCGGGAAGATCATCAACGTGGCGTCGGTTTCGGGGAAGATCGGCCTGGCCTACAGGAGCGCCTACGCGGCGTCGAAGCACGCCGTCCTTGGACTCACCAAAGCGCTCTCCGCCGAAGTCGCCCCGTTCGGGATCACGGCGAACTGCGTCTGCCCCACCTTCGTCTCCACCCCCATGTTCGACGAGAGCATCCGGAAGTGGGCCGACGCGACGGGCAGCACCTTCGAGGAGCAGGCGGAGGAACTGAAAAACAAGGTGCCGATGAGGCGCTTCATCGACCCGGAGGAATGCGCCCCGCTGGCGGTGCTTCTGGCGTCTGCTGATTCGGACGGCATCACCGGCCAGGCCATCAACGTGGACGGCGGCTTCGTTCAATTCTAGGGCGCGGAGACGGGGCGCCCGTTCCGGCGAAAGGACGCGGGGCCAAAGCCCTCGCTTGCATTTTCCGCCCCCGCATGACACCTTGCCTCCATCCACGAATCGCGCCTCGGCGGATGACGGCGCCGGCGCATCTTCCGCCGCCTCGTTCATTTCCGGGAGATGAACATCCGCTTCTTTTTGACATGAAATCGGGGAAACGACTTCGAGACATCCCACACCGGAGAGGAAACCGCCATGAACCTGCCCTTTGACGAAGACAAGCTCGGCGCGCTGATGGAGGAAGAGGGCGCGGACGTCGTCCTCGCCTCCTCGAAGGAAAACGTCCAGTATCTGCTCGGGGGCTACAAGTTCTTTTTCTTCGCCCACAAGGACGCCATCGGCGTGAGCCGCTACCTGCCGATGGTGGGCCTGCCCAGGGGCGCGTCCGACAAGGCGTTCTACATCGGGAACGTCATGGAAGGCTGGCAGCAGGAAGTGGAGCCCGTGTGGGTGCCCGAGAAGAAGAACAGCCAGTGGCACAGCGATCAGGCGGGCAAGGACGCGGCCGACTTCATCCGCAAACTCGGGCATGAAAAAGGCACCGTGGCGGTGGAGAAGTGCTTTCTTCCGGCGGACGCCTACGACGCGCTCCGGGAGGAGCTGCCCGACGCCAGATTCATCGACGCCGTTTACATGCTCGAAGAGCTGCGGGCCGTGAAGCAGCCGCGCGAACTCGCCCTGCTGCGGGAAGCCTCCGAGGCGATTGTCGAGTGCATGATGAGCGTCATGGAGAGCACGCCCCCCGGAACCTCCACCTACGAAATCGCCGACGAGATGAAGAAAATCGAAACCCGGAAAGGGCTCGACTTTGAATACTGCCTCACCTGCACGGGGCCGAGCTACAACCGCGCGCCCTCGAACGCCACCTGGGACGAGGGCAACATCCTCTCGCTCGACTCCGGCGGGAACAAGCAGGGCTACCTGGGCGACCTCTGCCGCATGGCCGTCATGGGCGAGCCCACCTCCCTGATGAAGGACTTGCTGAGCGAAATCCAGGCGGTGCAGGCGGCCGCCCGCGCGGTCGTCCGCCCGGGCGTCACGGGCCGCGAAGTCTACGACGCCGCCCTCGCCGAGCAGGCCAAGTGCGACCACGGCGACCAGATGGTCTTTCTCGCGCACGGGATGGGCATCATTCAGCACGAGGCGCCGCACCTCACCTCCTCGGGCGTCGTGCCCTACCCCGCCACCTACGAGACCAAGGGTCTTGAAGCCGGCATGGTGGTCTCCATCGAGACCGACCTCAAGAACCCCGAGGCGGGCTTCGTGAAGCTCGAGGACACGGTCGCCGTCACCGAAGACGGATCGGAGGGATACGGCGACGACGGACGCGGCTGGAACGTCGGGGGCGCGTAGGCTCCCTTTCACGATCGCTGAGGGAACGGTCTGTGGATTTTCGCGTCAACCCTGAAAACGAGGATTTGCTCGATCGCGCGAAAGCCTGCGCGAAGGAAATTCTCGCCCCGAGAGCCACGCGAATCGACGAAGAGGGAATTTTCCCCCGCGAGAACTTCAGCGACCTGGCCAACGAGGGCTTCACCTCCCTGACGCTTCCGAAAGAGCTGGGCGGCCGCGACCTCTACGAGGACGCCGCCACCTATTCGATGATCCTCTACGAGCTGTCCAAGGGCTGCGTGAACACGGCCATGCTCTTTCACATGCACAGCTCCATCTCGCACGTCATCACCTACCTGGGAACCGGGGAGCAAAAGCGCAGATACGCCGAGCTCATCCGCGACGGAAAAATCATCGCCAGCTACGCGAGCGAGAACACGTCGAGCCTTCACGGCGTGTGGCGCATGGAGACGAAGGCGAAGCGCGACGGCGACGTCTACCGAATCAACGGCAGGAAGTATTTCTGCTCCATGGCCGGCGAGGCGGACTACTACGTGCTCTGGGTGCAGCTGGAGGACGAGGAGGATTTGACGAAAAGCCTGGGGCTGCTCATCGCGCCCTCGGACGCGCCCGGCTTCAGGATAGACCAGGAGTGGGACGCCTTCGCCATGCGCGGAACGATGAGCCACTCGATGACGTACGACAACGTGGAAATACCGGTGAGCGATCTCGTGGGACAAGGCGGCGACCCGATACGCCCGGACGTTCTGCCCAAGTTCGGCTTCGGCTACTCCGCCGTCTATCTGGGGGCGGGCGGCGGCGCCTTCGACTGGGTGGTGGACTACGCGCGGACGAGAAAGCTCATGCCCGACAACGTTCCGATCGCCTCCTATCCCGCCATCCAGCGGCAGATCGGCGAGATGAAAATCGCGCTCGAGGGCGCGATTCTCATGCTCCAGCGAGCGGGCTGGATGATCAACGCCCACGGCGCGCAGGAGGCCTACGGCGCCATCAACGAGGCGAAATACGTCTGCGCGGAAGCTTCCGCCTTCATCACGGAAAAGGCGCTCAAGGTGGCCGGCGGGCCGGGGCTTCTCCGCCGCAATCCGCTCCAGCGCTTTCACCGGGAGGCGCGGGCGGGCCTCATCATGCCGCCCAACACGGAAAAGTGCCTGGAGCTCACCGCCAAGACCGTCCTGGAGGGCGGCGCGAACGTCCTGGGGTCGTAGCCGATGGGCCGGCTTCCCCCCTACTTCCGCCCTCCGCTCGAATATCCCGACTTCGCGCTTCACGGCCTGCTGAAAGCGGCCTGCGCGCGCCGCGCGGACGCCACCGCCCTGGTGGACGGCGAGATCCGCATGACCTTCCGGGAGCTCGACGCGCTCTCGAACGCCTGCGCCCGCGCCATGCGCGCCGAGGGGGTCCTCCCCGGGGATCGCGTCGCGCTGTTCCTGCCCAACTCGGCCGAGTTCGAGATCGCCGCATTCGGCGCGTCGAAGGCGGGTGCCGTCTTTACGCCGATGAATCCCGCCTACAGGGAAGGCGAAGCCCTCCACCAGCTGAGCGACTCGGGCGCGAGGATTCTCATCACCACGGCGGAGGGCGCCGCCCTGATTCAGGGGAGGAGGAAGAGCCTCGTCGCGCTCGAAGCCGTCATCGCGACGGACGGGGACGCGGGGGCGCATCCGCTCTTTCGGGACTGGATAGGCGCGCGCTCCGCGCGGAGCGTTCCCGAACCGCCCATCGACCCCGCCCGGGACCTCGCCGCCCTCCCCTATTCGAGCGGCACGACGGGCCTGCCCAAGGGCGTGATGCTCACCCATCGGAACCTGGTGGCGAACTACCACCAGTTCACGGCGAGCCACCAAATCACGGACCGGGACTCCGGCCTCCTGTTCCTGCCGCTTTACCACATCTACGGAGCGCTGATCATGGGGGGGCTGATTCTGGCCGGCGGCGCCCAGGTGCTGATGAAGCGCTTCTCGGTGGAGGAAGCCCTGCGCCTCGTTCAGGAGCACCGGCTCACGCTCTTCTACGCCGCGCCGCCCGCGCTCCTGGCCATCGCGCGCCACGAGAAAACGGAAGAATACGATCTTTCCTCCCTGCGGTACATCATGAGCGGGGCGGCGCCCCTGCCGCCCGAGGTGCGGCGCGTCGTGCAGGAGAGAACGGGCGCGCTCACCTTCATGGGCTACGGCCTCACGGAAGCCTCGCCGCTCACGCATCTGAACCCTCCCGTGGAGGCGCTCGTCCGGGAAGAATCCGTGGGCCCTCCCGTCTCCGATCAGGCGCAGAAAATCGTGGACGTGGAGACGGGCGAAAAGGAACTGCCCGTGGGCGAGACGGGCGAGCTCGCCCTGAAGGGGCCCCACGTCATGAAGGGCTACTGGAACGCGCCCGAGGCGACGGCGGAGGCGCTCCGGGACGGCTGGCTCCACACGGGCGACGTCGGGCGGGTGGACGAGGAGGGCTACGTCTACCTGATGGACAGGAAGAAGGAGATGATCAAATACAAGGGCTTCGCCGTGGCGCCCGCCGAACTCGAGGCGCGCCTGCATCTGCACCCGGACGTGGCGGACGCGGCCGTCGTTCCCTGGGCGGACCCCGAGGCCGGCGAGATTCCCGTGGCCTTCGTCGTTCCCAGGGAGGGCGTCCGCATCGACGAGACGGCGCTGATGAATTTCGTGAACGAAAGCGTCGCGGGCTACAAGCGCGTTCGCGCGGTGACCTTCATTGACGCCATCCCGAAATCGGGGAGCGGGAAAATCCTGCGCCGGCTGATGAGGGAAAAAACCTGAACCGCCGGGGCGGCGCTCCCGTCTTCGGGGATCGCAGCGGGACTTCATGGACTTTCGACTGAATCCGAAAAACCGGGAATTGATCGAGCGGGCCCGGGAGCTCGCCCGGACGGTTCTGGCTCCGAACGCGGAGCGGTGCGACCGGGAGGAGCGCTTCCCCCGGGAGAGCTTCGAGGCGCTCATCCGGGAAGGATTCACGCGCCTCACCCTGCCCGAGTCCCACGGCGGGCGCGCGCTCTGGAGCGACCCCGTCTGCTACGCGATGGTGTTTCACGAACTGGGCAAGGGCTGCGCGAACGCCGCCATGACGCTGCACATGCACGGCACGGTTCTGTATTTTCTCCTCGCCCTCTCGAACGAAGAGCAGAGAGACCGCTTCGCCCGGGCGGCCGCGAACGGCGCGATCTTCGGCAGCCACGCGGGCGAGGCGGCTTCCAGCCCCCAATGGAACCGCGCCATCACCACGCGCGCCCGCAGAGAGAGCGACGTCTACGTCCTCAACGGCCGGAAGTATTTCTGCTCCATGGCGGGAGAGGCGGACTACTACGTGCTCTGGTGCCTGCTGGAAGGGGAGGAGGATTTGAGCGCCGGTCTTCGCTGGGCGGTGGTGGACAAGAACCTCGATGGCGTCACCATCCCCAGCCGCTGGCGCGCCCTCGCCATGCGGGGCACGGCCAGCCACGAGCTCGCCTACGAGAACGCGCGGATTTCCGCGCGAGACGTGGTGGGCGAGGGAGAGGACATCCTCCAGCCCGACTTCGTGCCCAGGTTCGGCCTGGGCTACGCCGCCGTCTATCTGGGCGCGGGCGCCGCCTCTCTCGACTGGATTGCGGACTACGCGCGAACGCGGACGCTCCAGCCCGACGGCGTCCCCATCGCGCGCTACCCCGCGATTCAGCGCCAGATAGGGGAGATGAAAATCGCCCTGGAGACCGCGCTCGTCATGATTCAGAAAGCCGCCTGGACGCTGGAGACCCAGGGGGCGGCGACGGCCGTTCCCTTCATCAACGAGGCGAAATACGCCGCTTCCGAAGCGGCGGCGTCCATGACGGAAAAGGCGCTGAAAATCGCGGGCGGCCCCGGCCTGCTGAACGACAAGCCGCTCCAGCGCTTTCATCGGGACGCCCGCGCCGGACTGGTGATGCCGCCCGGCGCGGAGAAGTGCCTGCAAATGGCGTCGAGCGCCGTTTTGGGTCAGAATGGGGAAGCGTCCATCTTCTGAATCAGGGAATTTCTCACGAGGGGGAACCCATGAAGGGCGGAAACGGCTCGGAACTCTTTTTGGAGACGCTCATCGACGAGGGCGTCCGCTGCATCTTCGGCAACCCGGGCACCACCGAGCTGCCGCTCATGGACGCGCTGGTGAACGAGCGCAGGCTCGACTACCTCCTCTGCCTTCAGGAGTCGATCACCATCGGCGCGGCCGAGGGCTTCGCCTACGCCGCGGGCGGCGTGGGCGTGGTGAACCTTCACGTCGCGCCGGGTCTCGGCAACGCCATGGGAATGCTCTACAACATCAAGCGGGCCGGCAGTCCCCTGCTCGTCACGGCGGGCAACCAAGGCCAGGGCGGCCAGCTCTCCGAACCCGTGCTCTGGGACGATTTGCCCAGAATGGCGGAGCCGCTCACCAAGTGGGCCTACGAGGTGCGCCGGGTGGAGGACCTGGAGCAGAGCGTCCGCCGCGCCGTCAAACACGCGCTCACCCCCCCGACGGGGCCGGTTTTCCTCTCGCTGCCCGGCGACGTCATGCTCGCCGGAGCGCCGGGCCTCGCGGGCCGCCCGACGCGGCTTTCGAGCGCGTTTCCCGCATCGGCCGAATCCATCGATCGCGCGGCGGGCCTGCTCGCCGGAGCGAAGAATCCCTGCATCGTCACCGGCTCGCGCGTCACCCGCTCGGGGGCGGCGGAGGAGGTCGCCCGGCTGGCGGAGCGCGTCGGGGCGCGGGTGTTCTCCGACAACCGTCCGAATTCCCTGTCGTTCTCCCTCACCCATCCCCTCTACGCGGGGGAACTCCCCAACACCATTGAGCCGCTTCTGGATCGGCTCGACGGCGCGGACGTCGTGCTCTTCATCGGCACGGAAGCCTACACCTTCTCCTTCCCCCCCGAAATTCCGCTGGCGCCCCGGGGCGCGCGAATCATCCACCTGGATCTCGACCCCTGGGAAATCGGCAAGAACTTCCCCGTCGAGGTCGCCATGCTGGGAGACCCCAAGGCCACCCTGCCCGGGCTCCTTGAAGCGGCGGAGAAAAAACTGGGCGAATCGGGCGTTCGGGAGGCGCAGCAACGACGCGCGCGCGCGGAGAAAGAACTGGCGGCCTGGCGGGAGGAGATCGCCCCGAAAGCCGGCGACGAGGCGGGCGCTTTGACGAGAGAGGCCTTTCAGGCCGCCTTCGGAGAAGCTCTGCCCGAGGGGACGGCGCTGGTGGACGAATCCCTCACCATGGGATTCGGCGGGGGCCTCAAAAGCGCCGTCGCAGGCAAGATAGATTCGATTTACGGCATGAAGGGAGGCGGCATCGGCCTGGGCCTGCCCAGCGCGCTCGGGGTGAAGAAGGCGCTGCCGGACAAGCCCGTGGTCTGCCTGTCGGGAGACGGCTCGGCCATGTATGCGATTCAGGCGCTCTGGAGCGCCGCGAAATACGATCTCGGCGTCCTCTTCGTGATTCTCAACAACAAGAGCTACCGGATACTGAAGGAGCGAATCCTCCGGCTCGACGGCAAAACGCAGGAGCACAGAAAATTCGTCGCCATGGATTTCAGGGAGCCGGAGCTGGACTTCCTCCGGATGGCCGGCTCCATGGGCGTGAGCGCGACCCGGGCGAAAACGCCGGCGGAGCTGAAGGAAGCCGTGCGGGAAGGGCTGGCTTCCGGCGCGCCGCGCCTCATCGACGCCCAGGTCGAATACGACCGCCTGGAGAACTGAAGGCGCTCAGACCACGCCCATCTTCTCGCCATAGGCTTCCAGCGCCCGCTCGAAGCAGGCGAGGGGCGCGCGAACCACGCCCGCGCCGACCTGCCCGACCCCGGCTTCCCGGTGGGCGATGCCCGTGTTGATGACGGGCGCGACCCCCAGCCTCACCACCTTCATGATGTCGATGCCCGTCGGGACGCCCTGGAAATCGAGGGCGGGAATCGTCCACTCCGGGTTTCGGCCCTGTGTGATCTCCCACATGGCGCGGGTGTGGTTCAGCGCGTCCGCCGCGCTCCCCGCCCCCACGAACCCGATGACGGCGGGCGCGGCCGCCATGGCGAATCCCCCCAGCCCCATCGCCTCGATGATGGTGGAATCGCCCATGTCCGGGTTGGCGTCCTCCTCGTCGAAGCCCGGAAAATACAGCCCCCGCGGCATCTCCACGGGCGCCGTGAACCATCTGTCTCCCGTCGCGCTCACCCGAATCCCGAAATCCGTTCCGTTGCGGCACATCGCCGTGACGACGCTCGACCCCTTGATGCCGCGAACCGGATCCATCACCGCCTTTCCGGCCGCCATCGCCACGTTCAGGAAAAACTGATCGTTCTCGCCCATGAAGGACAAGACCTCCGCCAGCGCGCCCGCGTCGCCCACCGCGCGCGCGAGGGCGGGGGCCGTCTCGCGCGCGAAGAGGCTCGTGCAGGCCGCGTTGCGCTGGTGCATTTCGTCCCCCATCGAAAGGCCCCGCGCGATGACGCGCTTGAGCGGCAGGCCGCCCATGGACCCGAGGGCGGCGGAGAGCGCGGGCGCCAGCCGCGCCGCGATCCAGCGCAGGCGGTTCAGCACCTCCTCGTCGTTTCCGCCGAAGCGCATCACCTTCCCCAGTCCCTCGTTCAGGACGCAATGCGCCCGGTTTCCGAATTTTTTGTTTTCCACGATCATCACCGGCATCGAGCGCGTGGTGACGCCCGTCATCGGGCCGACGGCGCCGAAATGGTGATTCGGGTGAAACGTCAGATCGCCCGAGGCGGCGAGCGCCTCCGCGGAGGCCAAATCCTCCGCCCATCCCTCCAGGACGACTGCCCCCGCGACCGCGCCGCGCAGGGGGCCGCACATTCGCGCCCAATCAATCGGAGGGCCGGCGTGGAGAACGACGCCCTCCTCCAGTCCGGGAATCGCCTCGCCCGCCGGCCGCACGTCGGTCAGAACGGGGTCCGCCTCGATGATGCGGGAGAGCGCCTCCTCGTTCGCGTCCGTGATCACGCCCATCCCGTCGTCTCCCGCCAGTTCGTCTCCGAGACGTTCTCCACGATGATCCGCCCGCCCTTCACCACGAACCGCTTCTCGGGCTGATCGATGAGAACGTCGTTGAAATTCCCGGAATCGAGAACCACGAAGTCGGCCGCGCGTCCGGGACGCAGGCCGTAGTCCTCCTCCACCCCGAGCGCCCTCGCGCCGTTGATCGTAAAAAGCTCGGGGATGACGCCCCGCTCCGACGCCCCGCTCATGTGGAGCGCGTGGGCGAGGAGAAGACCCAGCTCGAGCAGGTCTCCCCGCCCCGAGGGCGTGAAGGCGTTTCGGACGTTGTTCGAGGAGATGGCGACGTTGACGCCCGCGTCCAGGAGCGCCCCGACGGGGGCCAGACCCCTGTGGCGAGGCGGCTTCTCCCCCCGGCCTCCCAGGAACAGGTCGGTCGCCGGCAGCGGCAGGACGGAAATGCCCGCCTCGAGAATCCTCTCGACCAGGGGCGCGGCCGCTTCTTCCTTCATGCTTCCGAGCGACGTGAGGTGCCCGACGGCCACCCGCCCCTGCAGGCCGGCGGCGATGGCGCGGGCTGCCACCGACTCGATTCTCCGCTCCCCGGGGTCGTCCGAGAAGTCCAGATGAAAATCCAGGCCGCAACCGAACGCCTCGGCCATCCCGAAAACGATGTCCAGGTGCCGCTCGGGGTCAACGTCGTTATACGGGATCCCGCCCACGAGGTCTCCGCCCATCCGCATCGCCTCGCGCATCAGCGCCTCCGCGCCCGGCTGCCGCTCGATGCCCTCCTGCGGGAAGACGACCAGTTGAAAATCCGCCAGAGCGGAATACTTCTCCCTGAGCTCCAGGGCGACTTCCATCCCCTTCAGCCCGACGACGGGGTCCACCTCCACCTGCGCCCGGAACCACGTGGCGCCGTGCCGGATCGCCATGCGCAGCGCGCGCTCGGCGCGCTCCATCATGTCCCGCTTCGTCACGCCCGCTTTCAGGGCGAGGGTGATGGCGATGGCGTCCTCGAGCGAGCCCGAGCGGTTGGGCGCGCGCTCCTCCAGAAACGCCTTGTCCAGGTGAATATGGCTCTCCACGAACGCGGGCAGCACGACGCGGCCGCCCAGGTCGATCTCCCCGCAGCCGGACTCGTTTCCGAGGTTGGCGGCGATTTCGGCGAATCGTCCCCGCGCGACCCGCAAATCGACCAGGGGCCCGCCCGCGTCGATTCGGGCGTTTCTGAAAACTCTCTCCTCCGAAGCCCCGGCGCGCTTTTCCATTTAACCGGAATGAAACCTCTCTTTAACCCGGGCGAAACCCGCGGGGCCCCATGCTCGGGACGCTCGCCGAACAGAAAGACCGGCGTCCCGAACCTTATCCTTCCGCGCGGCCTTTCGCCAGCGCGAAACGCCTCGCGGGGAGAAGACGCCCTTGCTTGACCGCCCCCCGGGCGGGGAGCATAATGAGGCGATATCTCATCTCGGCGTCCATGCGACTTGAATACCCGGGCCGCGCCCGCCCGCGAGGCGCGCCGCGCCGGGGGCAAGCGAGGCGCGCATGACCACCCTGAGCTTCACGAACATTCTCGTTCTGAGCTACAACTCCCTCTCCTACGCCGCCATCCTGTTTCTCCTCGCCAGCGGCCTCTCGCTCATCTTCGGCGTGATGCGCATCGTGAACCTCGCCCACGCCGCCTTTTTCCTGTTCGCCGGCTACCTGGCGCTCGAGTTCTACAACGTCGCTTTCAGCGGCATGAGCCTGCTGCCGCGCATCGTCCAGCTCGCCTCGTGGGCCCTGCTCTATCTCGCCTGGCGAATCCTCGCGCGATACGCCGCGCCCGGTCGCGCCGCCCCGGCGCTGCTCCTCTCCTACGCCGTCCTGGAGGCCGCGAGCAGCCTGCTGTGGGGCTTCAAAATCTTCGCGCTCTTCTTCCCGCAGGTCCCCGTCAAGCCCGTGGACGACGTGAACTTCGCGGGCATGATCGCCGCCGTCGTCGTCGCCCTCTCCGTGGCGGCGCTGTGCGGCATGTTCATCGAGCGCTTCTTTCTGCGCCGCCTCGAGCAGGACACGCTCGCGCAGGTGCTGGTGACGATAGGCTTCGCCTTCATCCTCCAGGACGGCTCGCTCTACACCTGGGGCGGGGACAACTTCATGCTGAAGCAGCCCTGGCCCCTCAACCACAGCGCCGTGCTGTGGGGGCTGTCGCTGCCCCAATACCGCGCCTTCATGATCCTCGTCGCCGTCCTGGTGGCGGCGGCGCTGTTCCTCGGCATCGAGCGCACCCGCCTCGGCGCCGTCATGCGCGCGGCGGTGGACGACCCCGAGATGGCGCGCGGCGTCGGCATCAACACCAACGTCGTGCAAATGGCGATATTCGCCATCGGCGCGCTTCTGGCCGCCACGGGCGGCGTGGTGGGCGGCGCGTTCTTCGGCGTCTACCCGGGGCTCGACTTCGAGATTCTCCCCTACGCGTTCGCCGTGGTGATCATCGGGGGTCTCGGCAGCCTGGGCGGCGCCGTCCTCGGCAGCGTCGTGGTGGGCTTCATCGAGAACTTCGGCACCGCGCTGTTTCCCGAGCTCTCCTATTTCGCGCTTTTCGCGCCCATGGCCGTCATTCTGGCGATCAAGCCGACCGGCCTCTTCGGGAAGGGCTGAGCCTTGGCGGAGCGCTCATCCGAAACAAGACGCGCGGCCATCGTCCTGGGCGCCTTCGCCGCCCTCGGCGCCGTCACGCCGTTTCTGGACCTCTTCATGCAGAGCCTGGTGACGGAGATTCTCGTCTTCGGCATCCTGGCCATGAGCCTGGACATCCTGCTGGGCTTCACCGGCCTGGCCTCGCTGGGACACGCCGCCTACTTCGGCGTCGCCTCCTACGCCACGGCCATCATCATGACGAAGGAGGACTGGACGTGGACCTACGCCGCCTTTCAGTGGGCGGACGCGCTGGGGCTGGGGCTCTTCTACGTCCTCCTCTTCGGGGTCGTCGTGGCGCTGGCCTTCGCCGCGTTCTTCGGCTTTCTGGCCATCCGCGCCGTGGGCGTCTATTTTCTGATGATCACCCTCTCCCTCGCCATGGTCGTCTGGGGGCTGGCCTACCGCTGGAGCGCGGTGACGGAAGGCGACAACGGCATCAACGTCCCCGGCAGGCCCTCGCTGCTCGGCTTCTCCCTCGAATCGGAAATTCCGTTCTTCTACTTCACGCTCGCGGTGTTCCTCGTCTGCCTCGGCCTGATGTATCTGTTCGTGAGAAGCCCTTTCGGGAAAACGCTGGTCGGCATCCGGGAGCGCGAGGAGCGCATGGAGATGCTCGGCTACAACATCTGGCTTCACAAATACCTCGCCTTCATCATCGCGGGCGCCTTCAGCGGCGTCTCGGGCGTGATGTGGACGCTGTTCAACCTTTTCGTGAGTCCGCCGGACATCGAGCTCATCACCTCGGCCGAGGCGCTGTTCATGGTGGCGCTGGGCGGCCCCGCCACCCTCGTCGGCCCCGTCATCGGCTCGGCCATCATCCGCTCGCTCCAGCAGTTCATCAGCATCTACGTGGAGCGCTGGCCCCTGATTCTGGGCGCCATCTACATCATCACCATCATGCTGGGACGCCTTTACGGCGTCGAGGGAATTCTTGGACTGTTCGGCAAGTTCCGCAAACCCGCCGCGCCGCCGCAGCCCCCCGGGGGCTGAAAGGGGCGCGTCCCTGGTCTCCCGAGCGAATGGAGGGCAAGACATGAAGCGCAAACTCATCGCCATCGCCGCAGGGTTCGGCATCGCGTTCTCCGCCGGACTCGGCGGCGCCCGCGCCGCCGAGGTGCGCATCGGCTTCATCGCGCCGATGACGGGCATCTTCGCCCAGATCGGCAAGGACATGAGCAACGGCTTCAAGATGTATCTGGCCCACGTCAACAACAAGATGGGGCCCCTGGACGTGAAGTTCATCCTCGAGGACTCCACCGGAAAGCCGGCCGTGAACGTGCGCAAGGCGCTCAAGCTCATCAAGCGCGACAAGGTGCACATGTTCATGGGCGGGCTGCTCGCCAGCACCGGCTACGCCCTCGCGCCCGTCGCCAACCGCTTCAAGGTGCCCTACATCTCGCCCGTGCCGGCGGCGGACGACCTCACCCAGCGCAAGCTCTTCAAGTATTTCCTGCGCAGCGGCTTCACGAGCAGCCAGAACAGCCACCCCCTCGCCGAATGGGCATACGACCAGGGCTACCGCCGCGTGGTCACCATCGGCGCGGACTACGCCTTCGGCTACGAAACCGTGGGCGGCTTCCACAAGGCCTTCGAGGAGCGCGGCGGCAAAATCATCAAGAGAATCTGGGCGAAGCTCGGCACGAAGGACTTCGGCCCCTATCTGCCGCAGATACCCAAGGACGCCGACGCCATCTTCACCCTGATGGTCGGCCCGATGTCCCTGGCCTTCCCGAAGCAGTTCCGCGCCGCCGGCTTCAAGATGCCGATGCTGGGCGGCGTGACGAGCGCGGACGAGTTCATCCTCCCCAGCATGGGCGACGAGACGCTCGGCTACGTGACGGCCGCGCAATACAGCGCCGCCCTCGACACGGAGAAGAACAAGGCGTTCGTCAAGGAGTATCAGCAGCGCTACGGGAAAATGGCCTCCTACTACTCCGAGACCACCTACACCACGGGTCAGTGGGTGGACCTCACCCTCAAGAAAATCGGCTACAAGCCGGAGAACGCGGACGCCTTCCTCGATGCGTTCAAGACCATCCGCATCAACGCCATCCGGGGGCCCGTGTATCTGGACAAATACGGGAACCCGGTGCAGAACAGCTACGTCCGCCGGGTGACGCGCGTGAAGGGCGACCGTCTGGGTCTGGGCGTGAAGCCCGACTCGCTCTGGAACCTGGTGATAAAAACCTATCCCGCCGTGGGCCAGTTCTGGAAGTGGAAGGCGGAGGACTTCCTGAAAAGCCCCGTCTACAGCAAGAAGTATCCGCCGTGCCCGCATTGTAAATGACACCGAGCGAATTCGACCGTCCGGGCTTCCACTGGCCCGGGCGGCGGATTCGCGCCGGGCCTTTCAGGGGGGCGAACACGTTTTGGCGAACGCACGGCCGGGACTGGAGCTTGAGAGCGTCACCAGGCACTTCGGCGGCCTGCGCGCCGTCCAGGAGGTGAACCTGCGCCTGAACCTCGGCGAGCGGCGGGGAATCCTGGGGCCGAACGGAGCGGGGAAGACGACCCTGTTTCACCTCATCACGGGCGTGCTGCCGCTCACGTCGGGCCGCATCCGCCTTTTCGGGCGGGACGTTTCGGGGTGGCCCACCCACAAGCGCGTGGCGCTGGGGCTGGCGCGCACCTTTCAGATCACCAGCCTGTTTCCGAAGCTCACGGTGCTCGACAACGTTCTGCTCGCCGTCCAGGGCTTGCGGAAAATGAAAATGGCGATGCTCAGGCCCCTTTCCAAATACGGGGAGGCGTATGAGAAGGCGGAAAAGCTGCTCAGCGACGTGAACTTCTGGCATTTGAGGGCGCACGAGGTGCGCGGCCTCTCGCACGGGGAGCAGCGCCAGCTCGAAATCGTCCTCGCCCTGGCGAGCGACCCGAAAGTCCTGCTCCTGGATGAACCCTCCGCCGGCCTGGCGACGGGCGAATCCCGCGAGATGGCCAATTTCCTGAAATCTCTCGACCCCGGAATCGCCATCCTCCTCATCGAGCACGACCTGGACGTCATCTTCGAGGTCGTCTCCCACATCAGCGTCCTGCACTACGGCGAGGTTCTCGCCGAAGGGCCCGGCGACGACATCCGCAGCGACCCCCGGGTGCAGGAAATCTACCTCGGAAAGGCGGAGTGACGTGTCGGCGCTTCTAAGCGTGGAGGACGTCCATACCTATTACGGCGATTCCTACGTCCTCCAGGGCCTGAGCCTCCACGTTGACGAGGGGGAGACGCTGGGAATACTGGGCAGGAACGGCATGGGCAAGACGACGCTGATCAACTCGATCATGGGCTTCATCCCGCCGAGGCGGGGCGCGGTTCGCTTCCGCGCGGAGGACATCACCGCCCTGAGCAGCTACGAAATCTCGAAAATGGGCGTCGGCCTGTGTCCGCAGGGCAGGCGCGTGTTCCCGACCCTCTCGGTGCGCGAGAATCTTCTGGTGGCGCGGCAGGAGCGCGGCGCGGGCCATCGCTGGGATTTCGCGGAAGTCTACGATCTGTTCCCCCGGCTCGGCGAGCGCGCCGACCAGCGGGCGGGCTCGCTCTCCGGCGGGGAGCAGCAGATGCTGGCCGTGGGCCGCGCCCTGATGACCAACCCGGACTGCCTCATTCTGGACGAGCCCTCCGAGGGTCTGGCGCCGATGATCATCCAGGACATCGGAAGCGCCATCCAGGCGCTCAAGTCCGAGGGACTCTCCGTCGTGCTCGTGGAGCAGAACGCCGCCTTCGCCGTCAAGACGGTGGACAGGGTGTGCGTCATCACGAACGGGAAGGTCGTCCACGAATCCTCGCCGGAGGAGTTGTGGGAGAACGAGGAGGCGAGAAAAAACCACCTGGGAATCGGCTGAGGCGCCGCCGCGACGCCCGGAGAAAATCAAACGGGAATAATTGCGAAGCGACAAAAGATTTTAATATCGGAAAGCGGCGATTCCGGCATAAATAGAAAGAGGCGGCGCGCCCCGCCCGCCGGACCGGCAGGAAAGACACGGGCTCACAGCTTCTACCCATAGTCTGAGCTGCCCGCCCTCGCTACGAAAGAAAGAGGGTGGGTAGTTGCCTTTTGTCTTTCTTGGACGGCGGAGGCGCGCCTCCGAAAGAAAACCCGTCAATTATCATTGCCGCCAAATAACCCGGGAACTTGAAGTCCTCCTGATTCTTTCTTGATTCGACGGGCGATCATGCCCTTCTCGATCGGACTTTCCTCTTTCACGATCTTCGCTCTGGAGAATTTCGCCTGAGCGCTGGTAACGGACACTTGACCGACCAATTCCTCTTCGCTCCCCAGGTTTTCCTTCGTATCGGGATCGATCAGCACCTCTCCTTTTCGGAACACTTGCAGGACGTCGCCCTTTCGCAAGAAACCATTGCCGTAGTTGAGGAGCACCGCGCCTTTCCTGGTTCGCGCCAGGACTTTTACCGGGTAGATCGCCGCCACGACCAGATTCGCCACGTTGCTGGCCACCTTCCTCGAAACCTTGCCGAGAGCGGCCGCGGCGTCGTTCGCTCCTCCGCTCGCAAATCCCTTGATGGCGAAGGCTCCGCCTGCGCTGGAACTCCCCTTCACCGTTTCCGCAAGCTCCACCTCTCCGGTGGCTACGTTCAGAACGCGAACGTCCACGGCCATCCGCGCAGTTTCCGCAGCCGTCGCGAATCCCTTTACTTGCAGGGAACTGGCGGACTGGCCAAACTCGGTGATGGCTCCCATCATAATGAAATCAACGCCCTGCATGTTGAACTTCTTGCCTTGATAGCCGCCCGAAGCAAAGCCTCTCAGACTCAAGCCCTGCTCCTTGAATATCTCCCCCAGCCTGTCGCGCTCAATGACCCTGAACTTTCTCGTCTTGACCAGGGCGGTCGTCATCATGTCGATGAAGGCTCTCGTATCCTCACGGACTCCCCTGCCGTATGCGCGAAGCCTCTTGTCTCGTCTGGAATCTTTTGCGCGATACTCGATGTCTCCGAGGGCGATTGTCTTTTTTGCGGCAAGCGCCGCGCAAGGGGCCAGGGCGATAACCGCGCTCATGGCCGTGAAAATCAGAATCCGGGAAATGTGAGAGAGATAATTCATGGCAACGCTCCCTTTGCGGGTAAATGCCGAAAACGGGCATACCGCGATCCGGCCAACCCAGATCGGGCCGATTGCCACATAACTCACGGTTTAACGGTGGGTTCCCGCGTATTCCCGCCGGGAGGCGGTCTTGTATTTCACGGGCGACCCGACTGAAGGTCGCACCATGAGTTATGTGGCGGAAACATCTTGATGGAGAGCGGTTGAATTTGTCAAGGGGCGGAAAAAGCGCGGACTACCTCTCTTCAGCTTCTTGAAACCCCATATCATCATTCATCGCAATACGGAATTTGCGCTTCAGGTCTTTTGGGGGAAGGCAGCAAATCTTGAGGAATGTCATGGACGGCGCGTTCGGATACTTCCATGGTTTGGACGGCTGCCTGGATGACTTGGCATCAGCCGGGCCATAGGTCGCCCGCAGATCGCAACGCCGTCTCCATGTCATTTCCTGCTGCCTTCCGCCTCACGCCCGGGACTTCGCCTTCAAAAGCCCCATCGCGATTTTCTCCGGCGTCAGGGGCAGGTGCCGGAACCGGACGCCCGTGGCGTCGTGAATCGCGTTGGCGATGGCGGCCGCGGTGGGCACGTTCACCTGCTCGCCGGCGCCCTTCGCCCCGTAGGGGCCGTTGGAGTAAGGGTCTTCCACGATGACGGACGCCACCCGATCCGGCACGTCCGCCGCCGTCGGAGCGAGATAGCCGTGCATGTCCGGATTCCGCATGAGGCCCTCCCGCTGAACGACCTCCTCCATCAGGCAGAAGCCGACCCCCATGTAGACGCCGCCCTCGATTTGCTGTTCGACGCCCATGGGGCTTATCGCCCTGCCCACGTCATGGGCGGCCCAGACGCCGACGACCTCCACCTCTCCCGTTTCCTCGTCCACCAGCACCTCGGCCACCTGGGCGCCGAACCCGTAGACTTCATAGGGCTCGCCCAGGCCCGTCTCCCTGTCGATTCTGGCGGGCGGTGGAATGCTGTCCGCCGCTCCCAGCTGCTTGAGCTCGTCGGCGACGAACGCCCCGGCGATCTCCGGGAGCGCGACCTGCGCCCCTTCGTGCGAGCGCGCGCGAACGACGCCGCCCCGCAGCTCGAGATCCGCAGGCTCCGCCTCCAGCAGGATTCCGCCCAGGCGCAGCAGCTCGGCCCGCGCCTTCAGGCAGGCGCCGTAGACCGCCTTTCCGCCCTGCATGGTGATGCGGGAGCTCGAGCTGGTGCCGCCGAACGGATCGACGGCGGTGTCCACGCCCCCCATCAGAAACTCCTCATACGGAACGTCCAGGGCTTCGGAGGCGATTTGGCACAGCGCCGTCTTGCTCCCCTGGCCGAAGTCCACGACGCCGGCGGCCACCCGGAGCTTTCCTTCCGCCGTGAGAAAGACGCGCGCCTCGGCGGGCGAGTAGGCGTTGCCCGTTCCGTAGAGGCAGCTCGCCGTCCCGCGCCCGCGCAGGCGGCCGTCCTCCGCTCTCGCGCCGCCCCCGGCGGCTCCGCCCCAGGAGGAGGCTTTCTCTACCTCCCCCAGCGCGTCGAGAAGGCCGACGCTCTCGGGCAGGCGCTGGTTCCAGGCCGTTCGGGAGCCGACCCGCAGCCCGTTGACGCGCCTGATTTCAATGGGGTCTATCCCGAGGGCCCCCGCGAGCTCGTCGATTTGCTGCTCGCCGGCGAAGTGAACCTGGGGACACCCCGGCCCGCGCATCTGCCCTCCGTAGGGGTGATTCGTGTGCACGCAATGCACGTCCACCTTCACGTTGGGCGCCTGATAGGGGCCGGCGGCGTGGTAGGTCGCGCGCTTGAAGGCGGGCGGATTGTCTCCCCCGTTCGCCGCGTACGCCCCCTTGTCCAGCCATACCTCCACCTCGACCGCCACGAGGCGCCCGTCCCTCGCCGCGCCCGTCCTCGAGCGAATGAACGCCGGGTGGCGCTTCGAGGAGGCGATCATGCTCTCCTCCCGGGAATAGACGAGCTTCACGGGCCTGCCGGCGGCGCGGGCGAGGACGGCGGCGCGCAGGCACACGTCGAGGCTCGCCTCGCTCTTGCCGCCGAAGGCGCCGCCGGTGACCGTCTGGACGAAGCGAACCGACGCCTCGCCCCCGAGCCCCAGAATCCGGGCGACGTTCCGCCGCACCAGAAAGGGCTGCTGGGTCGATCCCCAGATCTGCATCCCGCCGCCCGGTTCCGGACTCGCGCAGGCGGCCTCCACCTCGAGATAGAGGTGATCGACGCAGGGCGTGGAGTATTCGTTCTCGACAATCACGTCCGCCTGCTCGAAGCCCTCGCGGACGTCTCCCTTCCGTATTTTGGCCTGGTTGAGAACGTTGCCGTCCGGAAAGAGCCTCGGCGCTCCCCGCTTCATCGCCTCGCGGGGGTCGGAGACGACGGGAAGCCGCCGGTATTCGACCTCTATCAGCCGAAGCGCCGCCTCGGCCGCATCCGCCGTTTCCGCCGCGACGAGAGCGACCGCCTCGCCCATGTAGCGCACCCTGTCGAAGGCGACGACGGGCACGGCGCGCTCGTGGGGAAGGATGCGGGGACGATGGGGCAAGTCAGCCCCCGTGAGAATCGCGGCGACGCCGGGGACGCGCGAAGCCGCCCGGGCGTCCACGGAGCGCAACTCGGCGTGGGCGCATCGGCTGCGCAGCGCCCTTCCGACCAGCATTCCCGGAAGGTGAAGGTCGTCGAGATAGGCGGCGTCGCCGGCCGCCTTTTCGGGATCGTCCAGAAAAGGAAGGGACTCGCCGACCGCTGCCCCGCCCATGTCCTTGGCTTCCGCCATGACGCGCTCCCGGAGAAAAAGACGCCCGCGCAAAGAACGAACCGATGAACGCCTCAATCTACACGCCGGGGAAGGGTTTGTCCATGAAATCGGCGCCTCGGCGCGCGCGGGACGGGAAGCGGCGCGGCGAAAAAAGAAGTCACTCGCCCGAGATGAGGAGGACGCTTCGCCAAGCGGAGCGGGATTCACCGGGGATGCTCTCCCGTCCGCGCCGCCGGGGTGGAGGCGGCGCTTCCAGGGCCGGGGTTCCGAAGCCGGAAAACGGCGAGGGCGGCCGGCGCGATCGGCGGGCGGGTCGATGAAAAACCGGGGAATGTGGTATAGTCCAACGGAGCCGGCGGGAGTTTTCGGCAACACGTGAACGATGGGACAAATTCAGATAAATTCACGGCCTTTTCAGACGAATTTCCGCGCGTATTACACCCTTTCGGGGACGTTTCTCCCGCGCCGGCGAGAGGGGGGCGAACGATGGTTGAGCGAGGAGATTCGGCGCGATCCCTGTTTCCCGAATACCCGCAAATCGTTGAATTATACGCCCTTGAAACAAAGTATCTTCCTGGGGAAATCCTGCTTCGGACCCGGGAGGAGAAAAGCTGGGGCTTGTGGTCGATTCGCGATCAGGTGAGCCACGCGCCTCCCTCCCCTACCGATGGCTGCTGGTTCGCTGGGGCGATATTCTCTTCGGGGACGACCTGCCGCGCGACCGAAAACTGCTCGACCGGTTCGACGGACGAATGATGAAAAACGAGTATTACCCGCAAATTCAGCAACTTATCGACGTCATGCGGGATTCGTTCGCTCTCGCCTGGGAGACGCTCGGCGCGGAATCGCCCGAATCCCTTCGGGACGGGCGCAGGATTTCCGAGCGCGTGCCGCCGGGCATGAAGCGGCCCGGCACGGGCGAGGACGTCCGCGAATGGCGGGAACGCGTAACCCTCAAGGCGCATTCCGCCGGCGTATGGATCGACCCGGACGACCCGGAACTGTTTCACTACAATCTGGAATACACCTTTCGCCACCTGCTCTGGGAAGCGTACGCGCACCTCAAGACCATCCAGATGCACAAGAAAGAAGAAGGCGTGGAACCCGTCGCCCGCATCCCGCAGGATGGATACGTCTCCGTGCTCGGATGGGACTAAAGCGAACATAAACGACGATCTGCGGCAATCATGTCATCCCTTCGCCCGGACGACCGGAGACGGAAGAATATGGTGGAAAGCCCGAATTATCCCTGGCATGAAAGCGCCAAGCCCGGCGAACGGCCGATTGACAAGCCCGAGCTCCCGAAAGAGGGCTACGAGATCACCATGCTCGCCGAGACGGAAACGATGAACGAGGGGCAGCTGAAAATCGGGCGGTTCCGGCATTTCGAGGTTTTCAGCGACGAGCCTCCCCGCATCGGAGGAGAGGACAGGCATCCGCAACCTCTCACCTACATCGCCATGGGCGTCGGCTTCTGACTGCTGACCCAGCTTGGGCGGTACGCCCACATGACGAAAACGACTTTCGAGAAAGCCGCCTGCCGCGTCGAATTCGATTATTTCCTGAAAGGATCGGTTCTGAAAGGCGACGTGAGCTCGGGATGTCGAAGGGTCCGTACGCATTTCCGGGTGGAGTCGAGCGAAGCGGAAGAAAAAATCCTCCGCATCATCCGGCTGGCGAAGCAGGGCTGCTACGCCGAACAGATGGTTCAGGCGGCGGTTCCGCTCACGAGCACCGTGGAATTGAACGGAAAAAACCTCGAATTGCCGGGAATCACGAACGCCGATTGAAGCCGGGCGCGCTCCGACGGTGAGGCTGAACCCGGTGGATGCGAACCGTCCGGCGGCCGGCTTGGCCGCCGCCGCTGGAAGAGCTGGGGAACCCGCGGGGAGCTTCCCGCAAACACGATCGCGCTTGGGGATTTCTGGTGCCACGGGACGGAATTGAACCGCCGACACGAGGATTTTCAGTCCTCTGCTCTACCGACTGAGCTACCGTGGCGAGACGCGGAGCAAACGCCAGTCGCTCACGCCCGTTCCATATCGGTCAATTTTCCCTGAAAGGCAAGCGTTTCCAAACCCCTGACGGAAAGCAGAAATTCTAAAACGCCCGCCCCCGGGCGTCAACGTCGAAACGCCGGGTGGTCTCCTGGGTCCGGCTTGATGTCATGGAGCCGCCCCCCTATTGTAGGCGAATGGCGAATCTCTCCTCACTGCCCGTGGGCAAGCTTCCTCCGGACGTTTTGGGGGCTTTGCTCAAAAACGCGAGCCGGCACCCGCGTCTCGTCGTGGGGCCGCGGATCGGAGAAGACGCGGCCGTCATCGACATGGGAGATCGGTATCTCGTCGCGAAATCGGACCCCATCACGTTCGTGGAGCGCGGCATCGGCCGCTACGCCGTTCACGTGAACGCAAACGACATCGCCTGCATGGGAGCCGCCCCGCTGTGGTTCCTGATGACGCTGCTTCTGCCCGAAGGACGAACCGACGAGGGGATGATAGGCCGCATCTGGCAAGACGTGGAAGAGACTTGCGTCGAGCTGGGCGTCGCCTTGTGCGGCGGACACACGGAGATCACGTCGGGCCTGGAGTTTCCGATTCTTTCGGGCCACATGCTGGGAGAAGTCGCCAGGGAGAAGCTGATACGGGGCGCCGATGCCCGCGTGGACGACGTGATTCTGCTCACCCGCGCCGTCCCCGTCGAGGGGACGGCGATCCTGGCGAGCGCGAAATACGATTTCCTGAAAAGCGTCATCGACGCCGGGACGCTGGAGAACGCGAAAGGATACCTCGATTCTCCAGGCTTGAGCGTCGTCCCCCAAGCCCTCGCGGCGGCCGGAACGGGCCGGGTGCGCGCCATGCACGACCCGACCGAGGGGGGACTCGCCACGGGCGTCCACGAGCTGGCGGAGGCCGCCGGCCTGGGAGCGGCGGTGGAGGAAAGCTGCATTCCCATCTCCCGTGAGGGGGGCCGGATTTGCGAAGCGCTGGGGCTCGACCCCCTGGGCGTCATTACCTCGGGAGCGCTTCTGCTGGCGGCTCCGGCCGATGGAGAAGAAACGATCCGCGAAGCGATTGCGGCGACGGGCGCGATGTGCGTTCGCATCGGCAGGCTCCGCGCTGCGGAATCGGGAGTGACGATTCAAGGCGACGGAAAATCCCGGCCCCTGAAGCGCTTTCAAGCCGATGAAATTTCAAGGGCGCTCTGAGGAAAAAACGTGAATCGAGCCATGCGGGGCGTGCTGCTGGATTTCGACGGCACGCTCACGAAGCCCGCCTTCGACTGGCCCGCGATGAAAGAAGAAATGGGCCTGCCGGATGAGAACATATCGATTCTGGATCACCTCGCCGCGCTCTCTCCCCGACAGGCGCGCCGGATATCGAACATCCTCGAGAAATACGAACTGCAAGCCGCCGACAACGCGGAAGCCAACGAGGGCGCCCATGAGCTGATCGCGCATCTGCGGACCCGGGAAATTCCCTTCGCGGTCGTGACGAACAACGCCGAGCGGCACGTGTCGAGAATGGCGAAAAAAATAGCGCTCTCCTTCGACGTTCTGATTACCCGCGACATGGGCTATTGGAAGCCGGACCCGAGGCCCCTGTTCGCGGGAGCCAGGGCGATCGGCGTCCCGCCGGAGCGATGCGTCGTCATCGGCGACGGCAGATACGACATGATGGCCGCCAGAGCGGCCGGGATGCTGTCCGTCCACCTGTCCGCGTCCTCCGAGACGCCCAGCGATTTCACCCTTCCGCGCTTGCGGGAGGCGCCCGTCCTGCTTTCGCAACTCATTGACAAGTAAAGACTTGGGGCATGTCTCTCAAGAGACATGCCCCATGCTGGAAGGAATCCGCTTCATGGAAGCGGATTTTTCGGCGAGATGTCAGTGAATCAGCATCCGGGAATCCTTCAGCTGCTCACCGGGGAGAAAAGGCTCCTCTCTCAAGGCGCCCGTTGAGGGCATCGGAGTTCACGCCCCTATCTCAAGCAAAAACCGCGCCAAAACAGGCTCTTTCGCCGATCGAAAATCGACGAACGACGCAACCGATTTCATATCAATAAGATAATGTTACCCACCGGCGGGAAGGAGCCAGGAAAATGGCCCTTCAACTCCGACTCACGGCGTCATGCTTTGACTATTTTTCGGGAAAATTCACGCGGGGCATGACAAAATGTCAATCCCGGGAGGGTTCGCGGAGGGCGGGGCCGCTCGAAAGGCGCGGAATAATGCAGATGCCACAAAAAACGCCCTCTGAAACTCATCCAAAAGGCGCTGTTTTTTATCTGTTTTTGTCTTAAAAGCGCGTCATTTCGCCTGATTTTATCCTGTTTTCACCTATTCCTTTTTTTTCTAGATGAAGCCCGCCACGGTGCCCTTCGCCGCCTCCAGGAAGCTGCCCGGGAACAGACCCAGAAGCAGCGTCGCCACTACCAGTACCACCAGCGCGAAGAGCAGAGAAGGCGCTTTCGACAATGTCGCCGCCTCCTGGCGCTCCTCCCGGTTTTCCATGAACATCACCATGATGATGCGCCCGTAGTAATACATCGACACCGCGCTCGTGAGAAGCCCGATGGCGGCGAGCCAGTAATACTCGTTCTGAACGGCGGCGGCGAACAGGTAGAGCTTCCCGACGAAGCCGGCCGTCGGCGGAATCCCTCCGAGCGAGAGCAGAAACACCACGAAGGCCAGCCCCGCCCAAGGGTGCGCCTGCCCGATTCCCCGCCAGTCCTTGATGTCGTCTCCCCGATAGCCCTCCCTGCACACCAGGACCAACATGCCGAAGGCGCCCAGGTTGGTGAACAGATAGGCGAGCAGGTAGAACGTCACCGCGCTGATCCCCATCGAACTGAACGCCGCCTTGCCGCCCACGACGCTCACCGAGACCACCACGCCCATCAGCAGGTAGCCCGCGTGGCCGATGCTCGAATACGCCAGCATCCGCTTGAGGCTCGTCTGGGCGATGGCCGCCACGTTGCCCCAGATCATCGTGAACGCCGCCAGCGCCCACAGCAGGGCGTTCCACCTCTCGGCCATGACCGGGAAGGCGAGGAAGAATATCCGCATCAGGGCGGCGACGGTGGCGAATTTCACGGCCACGGACATGAAGCCCGTAACCGGCGTCGGCGCGCCGGTGTAGGCGTCCGGCAGCCACATGTGGAACGGCGCCGCCGCCAGTTTGAAGCCGAAGCCCGCCACCATGAGAATCAGGCCGAAAATCATCATCGGGCTGGAGGCGATCGCCGCTCCCCCCTCGCCGGAGAGCGCCGCCGCGATTCCGCGGATCGAGGTCGTTCCGGTGAACCCGTAGGCCAGAGCGATGCCGTAGAGGAGAACGCCGGAAGCGAAAGCGCCCATCAGGAAATACTTGAGGCCCGCCTCCCGGCTCAGGGGATCGTGCCGCATGAACGCCACCAGCACGTAGATGCTGATGCTCATGGTCTCGACGCCCAGGTAAATCGTGAGCAGATCGTTGCCGGACGCCATCACCAGCATCCCGAACACCGAGAAGAGCAGCATCGCATACAGCTCGCCGTAGTTGATCTTCTCCACCTTGGCGTATTGGAGCAGGAGCAGAATCGAGATGGCCGCGCAGGCCAGCACGCACGTCTTTACGAACACGCTGAGGTTGTCCGCCACGTAGAAGCCGTTGAACGTCGTCCTGGCGCCCTCGCCCCACTGCCCGAGGGCGACCAGCGCCAGAATCACCACCCCGACGAGCGCAGCGACGCCCACGCGCGCCTTGTTCTCGATCGCCACGAACAAGTCGAGGATCAGCACCAGGCAGATGAGGACGGCCATCCCTATTTCCGGCGCCGCCAGGGACAGGGCGATATCGGGAATCACCACTTGCATGAGAAAGACTCCATCAAATCAGTCGAACCCCGCTCATCTCTTTTCCAGCCTCGCCACCTTGCCCGCCGCGGGCGCCCGGGGGGCCTCCGCCGCGTTCACCATCCGCACCACCTTCTTCACGCTCGCCTCCATGCGCCCCAGGAACGGCTTGGGATACAGGCCGATCCAGAACATGAGGACGATCAGCGGCAGGAGATAGAGCACCTCCCGCCTGCTGCAGTCGGTGAGCTTTTCGTTCTCGGGATTGTCCAGGGCGCCGAAGAACACCCGCTGGAAGAGCCAGAGCATATACGCCGCGCCCAGGACGATGCCCACCACGGCGAAGGCGGCGTAGACGTAGCTCTTCTTGAACGCGCCGATGAGGATGAGGAACTCGCCCACGAACCCGTTCAGCCCCGGAAGTCCGATGCTGCTCAGCATCGTGATGGCGAACAGCACCGTATACACCGGCACGATTTTCGAGAGGCCGCCGTAGTCCGAGATGAGGCGCGTATGGCGCCGCTCGTAGACGACGCCCACCAGAAGGAACAGGGCGCCGGTGCTGATGCCGTGGTTGATCATCTGAAGCTGCCCGCCGAGCACGCCCTGCTCGTTCAGGGCGAACACGCCGAGCATGACGAAGCCCAGGTGGCTCACGGAGGAGTAGGCCACCAGCTTCTTGATGTCCGTCTGCGCCATGGCGACCAGGGCGCCGTAGATGATGCCGATGATGGAGAGGAGCATCATGAAAGGCACGAACATCTGGCTCGCCTGGGGCAGCAGCGGCAGCGCGAAGCGCACGAAGCCGTAGGTGCCCATTTTCAGCAGGATGCCGGCCAGAATCACGCTGCCCGCCGTGGGCGCCTCCACGTGGGCGTCCGGCAGCCAGGTGTGGAAGGGGAACATGGGAACCTTGATGGCGAACCCGATGAAGAACGCCAGGAATATCCACGCCTGGAGCGCGATCGGCATCTTCGGGCCCACGGCGTACAGCTCGACCAGGTCGAACGTGAGGCTGCCGGTGCCCATCTTGAAGTTGGCGAAGTAGAGCGCGAGGATTCCCAGCAGCATCAGCACGCTGCCGAACAGCGTGTAGAGGAAGAATTTGATCGCCGCGTAGAGCTTTCTGGGGCCGCCCCACACGCCGATCAGGAAATACATCGGCACCAGGGTGATCTCGAAGAATACGTAGAAGAGGAAAATATCGAGGGCGATGAACGTGCCCAGCATCCCCGTCGCCAGCAGCAGGAGGCAGACGTAATACTCCTTTTCGCGCTCCTCGATGGCGGTGAACGAGCAGACGACCCCCACGATCATGGTCAGCGTCGTGAGCAGGACGAGCAGCACGCTGATGCCGTCGATGCCGACGAAGTAGCTCACGCCGATGGTGGGTATCCAGCTCGCCTTCTCCACGAACTGAAAGCCGGCTTCCGAGGAGTCGAAGCGCGTCCACAGCGGAAGGGAAATCAGGAAGTCCGCGACCGCCACCGCCGTGGCGAAGCCCTTGATGGCTTTCGTCTGCTCCTTCCTCATGAAGAGCATGATGATCACCGCGCCCGCGGCAGGCAGGAAGGTGATCAGCGTAAGAAGCGGCACGTTGCTCATAATTCCTCC
This sequence comes from bacterium, assembly GCA_965242545.1. Lineage (GTDB taxonomy): Bacteria > UBA8248 > UBA8248 > UBA8248 > UBA8248 > Bin107. The sequence goes on along the minus strand of OZ251456.1, from coordinate 556,407 downwards.
AGAAGCCTCATCGCGTTAGCGGAAAAGGTATGCGCTCAGCATCACGAAGATGCCCAGGAGCATCACGAAAAGATAATTCTGAACCATGCCGGACTGCAGGTATTTGAACACCTGGGAGAAGAACCGGATGAAGCTCGCCGCGCCGTTCACCGCCCCGTCCACCGTGCGCAGATCGAAAATTCCGGAAACCCGGCTCGTCACGACGGTGACGAGCGAGCTGCCGTTCACCGCCCCGTCCACCACGTTCGCGTCGAACGACCACAGGGCGCGCATGAGCCTGTAGAACGGATCGACGATGCAGAACTGGTAGAGCTCGTCGATGCGGTACTTATCGAGGAGCAGGCGATGGAGGCCCGGCAGGCGCGCGCAGAGGCGGTCCGGCGCCTCCGTGTCCTTCACGTACATCCGCCACGCCAGGGCGATGCCGCCCACGGCGATGAGGATCGCCAGGACGATCAGGAGCATGGCCGCCGGCCCGCCGTGCCCGCCGCCTCCGGCCGCGGCGTTCATCAGGCGAACGCCGTCGTCCATGGCGTGGCCGCCCGCCGGCAGCTTCGCCAGCGACGGCGCGAGGAAGCGGTGTATCCAGCCGCCCTCCGGCGGAAAGCCGGGGATCGCGCCGCCGACCACGCTCAGCCCCGCCAGGATGACGAGGGGAGCCGTCATCGCGGCGGGCGATTCGTGAATGTGCCCGCGGGCGCGGGAATCGACGCGCATTTCGCCGTGAAACGTCATGAAGACCAGACGGAACATGTAGAAGGCCGTCATGAACGCCGCGGCGCTGCCCAGAATCCAGACCGCGTAGTGTCCGGTGAAAAAGGCGTTCGCCAAGATCTCGTCCTTGCTCCAGAAGCCCGCCAGCGGCGGCACGCCCGCGATGGCGAGCGCGCCGATGAGGAACGTCCAGTAGGTTACGGGCATCTTCTCCTTCAGGCCGCCCATGAAGCGCATGTCCTGCCGCTGCGCCTCCGGCGCGTGGTGCAGCGCGTGGATGACGCTGCCGCTTCCCAGAAAGAGCAGACCCTTGAAGAAGGCGTGGGTCATCAGATGAAAAACGGCGGCCGTGAAGGCGCCCACGCCCAGCGCCATGAACATGAAGCCGAGCTGGCTCACGGTGCTGTAGGCGAGCACGCGCTTGATGTCATTCTGCGCCAGGCCGATGGTCGCGGCGAAAAAGCCCGTCAGCGCGCCGACGACGGCGATGACCTCGAGCGCTCCCGGGCCCATGACGTAGATGGGGCTCGCGCGGGCGACCATGTAGACGCCCGCCGTGACCATGGTGGCGGCGTGGATGAGGGCGCTCACGGGGGTGGGGCCCTCCATGGCGTCCGGCAGCCACACGTAGAGGGGAATCTGCGCGCTCTTGCCCGCCGCGCCGACGAACAGCAGAAGCCCGATGGCCGTGGCCGCCGCCGCGCTCAGCCCCGGCGCCGCCTCGAAGACCTCCGCGTAGGTGAGGCTCCCGGTCAGCGTCCAGATGAGGAACATGCCCAGGAGGAAGCCGGCGTCGCCGATTCGGTTGACGATGAACGCCTTCTTGCCGGCGTCGGAGGCGGACTTCTTCTCGAACCAGAAGCCGATGAGCAGGTAGCTGCAGAGGCCGACGCCCTCCCAGCCCACGAACATGACGAGATAGTTGTCCCCCAGCACCAGAAGGAACATCGAGAGCATGAAGAGGTTGAGATAGGTGAAAAAGCGCGGATAGCCCGGGTCCCCGCGCATGTAGCCCACGGCGTAGACGTGCACCAGAAAGCCCACGCCCGCCACCACCAGCAGCATGATGGTGCTCAGGGGATCGACGAGGAAGCTCATCGACACGCTGAGGCTCCCGGCCTCCACCCACGTCCAAAGCGGCACGGTGTGGCTGCCGCCCGAGCCGAAAATCATCTCGGCGGCGAGACCCCCGACGACCAGAAGCGAGAGGCCCGCCATGAGGGAGGCCAGGGGGCCCGCCTTCTCGCCCAGGCGCTTTCCGAAAAAGCCGTTGATCAGAACCCCGACCACCGGAAAAACGGGAATGAGCCACGCCAGTTCGATCATGATTCCCCTACCACTTCAAGAGGTTGACTTCGTCCACGTTGACCATCGTGCGCTCGCGGTTCAGGGCGATGAGAATCGCCAGGCCGACGGCCGCCTCGCACGCCGCCACGGCGATGACGAAAATGGCGAACACCTGGCCCGTCATGTCCGCCCAGTGGCGCGAGAAACCCACGAAGGTCACGTTCACGGCGTTCAGCATCAGCTCGATGGAGAGCAGGATGATGATGGCGTTTCGCCGCATCAGCACGCCCGCCGCGCCGATCAGGAACAGGACGGCGCCCAGGGCGAGAAAATGGGTCGTCGGTATCATCGCTTCTCTCTCCGCGCTATCGATCTATCGTGCGCTTCGCCAGGACGATGGCGCCTATCATCGCGGCCAGCAGGAGAATGGAGACCACCTCGAAGGGGAACAGGAACTTCGTGTAGAGCACCGCGCCGAGGGCCTCGACGTTGCCCGGCGTGGCGCCCAGCGACCAGTCCCACGCCCGGGGCGCCCCGAAGCGCGCGCCCCCCAGAACCGCCCATATCTCCAGCCCGAGCAGGACGGCCGCCGCGAGCGCGAGGGCGCCCTGGCGGTGCCACTGCCGCATCCGCACGGCCACCTCCACGTTCATCAGCATGATGGAGAACAGATACAGCACCATGATGCCGCCCGCGTAGAGGAGAACCTGCACCGCCGCCAGAAACTCCGCCCCCGCCAGCACGAAGGCGCCCGCGAGAAAAAAGAACGTCATCACCAGCAGCAGCGCCGCGTGAATCACGTTCGCGCGGGTGACCATCAGCAGGGAGGTGACGATCATCCCGCCGGCGAACAGATAAAAGAAATACAACTCCACCTCGCGCCTCCCCCCGAGCTACAGGAACAGATACTTGAGGAACCCGGTCAGGAAAATGTTGATCATCACGAGCGGGAACATGAACTTCCAGCCCACCCGCATGAGCTGATCGTAGCGGTAGCGCGGCAGCGTCGCGCGCAGCCAGATGAACACGAAGATCATCGCGGCCAGCTTGAGGAGATACCACGCGAAGCCGGGCAGGGGAATGAAGTCCGGCCCGTCCCACCCGCCGAAAAAGAGCGTGACGCCCACCGTCGAGACGACCATGATGTTCGCGTATTCCGCCAGGAAGAAGAACGCGAACTTCATCCCGCTGTATTCGGTGTGAAAGCCCGCCACCAGCTCGGTCTCCGCCTCGGGCAGGTCGAAGGGCACCCGGTTCGTCTCGGCGAGGGCGGCGATGAAGAAGACGATGAACGCTATGGGCTGATAGAACACGAACCAGACGTCGCTCTGCGCCTTCACGATCTCCTGCATGTTCAGGGAGCCGGCGAGCATGAGCGGCCCGATGACGGAGAAGCCGAGAAAAATTTCGTAGCTCAGCATCTGCGCCGCGCTCCTCAGCGCGCCCAGAAGCGAGTATTTGCTGTTCGAGGCCCAGCCCGCCATCACGATGCCGAACACGCCCAGGGAGCTGATCGCCAGGATGAAGAACAGCCCGATGTTCACCTGCGTGATGTAGAACGTCGCGCTGAAGGGCAGCACCGAATAGACGACGAAGGCGGGCACCAGCACGATCACGGGCGCGAGCACGAACACGACCCGATCCGCCTTGTCGGGGATGATGTCCTCCTTCAGGAACAGCTTCAGCCCGTCGGCTATCGGCTGAAGCAGGCCGTGCCAGCCCACGCGCATCGGCCCCAGCCGCAACTGGATGTGGGCGATCACCTTTCTCTCGACGTACGTCAGATAGGCCACCACGAGCTGAACCACGTTCAGCACGATGAATATCTTGATCGCGGCGACCGCGATTTCGAGTCCCATGTCCAACGGCGCTGCTCCTTACCGATCGCACTCGCCGAGCACGATGTCGATGCTTCCGATGATCGCCACCACGTCCGCCACCAGCTGCCCGACGCAGAGCTTCCTGAGCCCGCCCAGGTTGATGAACGAGGGCGGCCGGATGCGGACGCGATAGGGCGTCTCCGTTCCGTCGCTCACGACGTAGAAGCCGAACTCGCCCTTGGGGTTTTCGATGCTGTGGTAGATTTCGCCCTCGGGCGGCTTGATGGTTCGGGGCGTCTTGCAGCTCACCGGCCCGTCCGGAAGCCGCGCGAGGCACTGCTGGATGATGCGGGTGCTCTGGCGCATCTCCTCGACGCGCACGAGATAGCGATCGTAGATGTCGCCGTTCTCCCCGACGGGCACGACGAAGTCGAGATACGGATACGCCGCGTAGGGCTTGGCGCGCCTCAGGTCCCAGCGCACCCCGCTGCCCCGGAGGATGGGGCCGGTGAGCCCCAGATCAATCGCGTCCTCTCCCGAGATGACGCCCACGCCGCGGGTTCTCTGGAGCCAGATGCGGTTGTTGGTGAGGAGGGTTTCGTAGTCGTCGATGCGGCTCGGAAAAACGTCGACGAACTCCTGGGTGAGCCGCAGGAACTTCTCCGGGGCGTCCTCGTGCAGGCCCCCGAGGCGGAAGGCGTTGACCGTGAGGCGGCCGCCGAAGGCGGTCTCGAAAAGGTCCAGCACCGCCTCGCGCTCCCTGAAGCACCACAGGAACACCGTCATCGCCCCGATGTCCAGGGCGTGCGTGGCGAGCCAGAGCAGGTGGCTGGCGATGCGGGAAAGCTCCCCCACCATCGAGCGGATGTATTGCGCCCGCAGGGGAATCTCCCAGTCGAAGAACTTCTCGACGGCCGTCACCCACGCCAGGTTGTTCGACGGGGCGGCGATGTAGTCGAGGCGATCCGTATAGGGGATGAACATCGTGTAGGTGATGTTCTCGCCGATCTTCTCCGTGCCGCGGTGCAGGTAGCCGATGTCGCAGTCGAGGTCGTTCACCGTTTCGCCGTCGAGCTTCAGGATGACCCGAAGCACGCCGTGCGTGCTGGGATGCTGGGGGCCCATGTTGATCACGAGCTCCTCGGTCCCGTGCAGGGTGCTCTGCCGCTCGATGCGGGACATATTCGCTGCGCCGACCATGCTCCTCGCTTCCCCGGAAAGATTCCGCCGCGCTAGTCGCCGATTTCCTTGCGCGCGGGCTTGTTGTAGATTCGCTCTCCCCTGCCCTCCAGGGGGTAGTCCTTGCGCATCGGATGGCCGCCCCAGTCGTCGGGCAGGAGGATTCTCCTCAGATCCGGATGCCCCTCGAACTCAATGCCGAACAAATCATAGACCTCGCGCTCCATCCAGTCCGCGCTGCGCCATACGCCGGAGACCGTCGGAACGGCCTGGCCGTCCCTGAGCCTCGCCCTCAGGCGAAGCCTGCGGTTGTGCTCGAAGCTGTAGAGGTGATACAGCGTCTCGAGGGGATATTCCGCCTCCGGGTAGTGCGCCGCCGTCAAGTCCGTGAGCAGGGCGAAGCGCGCGGCGGGGTGATCCCGCAGATGCGCCGCCGCGCGAACGAGGGAATCGACCTCCACCGCGAACGTCGTCTCGTCCTCCTCGTCCCGATAGGCGCTTCGCTCCAGGACGACGCCCGGAATCTCCGCCTCCAGCAGAGCCTTCAGGTCCTCGCCGGGCGGGGCCTTCACGGCCCCTGCGGATTCGGAATCGGGCGCGCCGTTCGCCTCCTCGCTGTTTTCCACCACTTCGTCCGGCATCTTTTTCCCCGCCAGCCGCATGGGCCTCATCTGCGGATGTATTTTTCCTGCTCGATCTTCTTCTGGAGCTGCATGACGCCCCACATCAGGGACTCGGGCCTGGGCGGGCAGCCCGGCACGTAGACGTCCACCGGGATGATTTCATCCACTCCCTGCATCACCGCGTAGTTCGCATACGGGCCGCCGCAGGTGGCGCAGTTTCCCATGGCGATCACCCAGCGCGGCTCGGGCATCTGATCGTAGACCTTGCGAATCGCGCCCCCCATCTTGTGGGTGACGGTGCCCGCCACGATGATCACGTCGGACTGCCGGGGCGTGGCGCGGAAGATGACGCCGAAGCGGTCGAAGTCATACCGCGCCGCGCCGGACGCCATCATCTCGATGGCGCAGCACGCGAGACCGAAGGTCATCGGCCAGAGCGCGCTCTTGCGCGCCCAGGCGACCAGGCTGTCAACTTTCGACGTGATGAAATTGTCGCTGAACCTCCCCTCGACTAGGCCCACTCCAGCGCTCCTTTTCTCCAGGCGTAGAAGTAGCCGACCAGGAGGATGGCGATGAACAGCATCATCTCGATGAACCCGAACAGCCCGAGGGCGTCGTATCGCACCGCCCAGGGGAACAGGAACAGCGCCTCGACGTCGAAGAGCAGGAACAGGATGCCCAGCAGATAGAAGCGGATGGAAAAGCGCTCGTGCGCCTCCATCAGCGGGGGCATCCCGCATTCGTAGGGAGAGTTCTTCTCCGGGTCCGGCATGTGCGGGCGGATGAGAAGCGCGAGGATGAGGACGCTCGCGGCGAAGGCGAACGCCATCAGCGTGAACAGGAAGATGGGAACATACGGGTTGATGGCCTCGTAGTCCCTGAAAAACGCCCCCACGACATCCATTCGGGATCCTCACAAAAGCCGCGTCCGGGAGAGCGTCTCGAAGTCGCCCCGGCGGCGTCGCGCCGGAGACGGCCGCTCTCCCGAAAACCCATGAAGCCAAAGCCCGCAGCCGAACGAATCGCCATGCCTTATATCATGGCGCCGACCGAAATACCAACCCTTGCGGGTCAATTAAAAAAGACGGCGGAGCGGTGGGCGAAATCCAGCGCCGGGGAGGGGAAAATCCCCAGCTGCAGCGCGCCCGCGACGGCGGCGGCCAGCGCCGCGACGCCGTAGGACCAGCCCGGATGCGGGCGGCGGCGCATCCCCGCCCCTCTCTCGGGCTCCCGCATATACATCGCCACGACGACCCTCAGATAATAATACGCGGCCGCCACGCTGTTGAGCACCGCTATCACCGCCAGCCAGACGTATCCGCCCTTGACGGCCGCGCTGAACAGCTGGAATTTCGCGACGAACCCTCCCGTGGGCGGCAGGCCCGAAAGCGACACCATGAACACGGCCATCGCCGCCGCCAGGCCCGGCCTCAGGGACGCCAGCCCCGCGAAGTCGTCCAGCCGCGAGCCGCCGCCCTCCGCCGCGTTCGAGAGCGCGACCAGAACGCAGAAAGCGCCCATGTTCATGAAGGCGTAGACGAGCATGTAGTAGAGAAACCCGCTCGCGGCCAGCGCCGGGGTCGAGCGCGAGGCGACGAGCGCCACCATGAGGTAGCCCGCGTGGGCGACGCTGGAGTAGGCCAGCATCCGCTTCACGCACGACTGGCGGATGGCGACGAGATTCGCCAGGCTCATCGTGAGGGCGGCCATCACCCACAAAACCGCGTCGAGATGCTCGCCGGCGCCGCCCACCGCGAGAAAAACGCGGAAAAACGCGGCGAAGGCCGCCGCCTTGGGGCCCACGGACATGAAGGCCGCCGCCGCCGTGGGCGCGCCCTCGTACACGTCCGGCGTCCACATGTAGAACGGAGCGGCGGCCACCTTGAAGCCCAGACCCACCACCATGAGGCCCAGCCCCGTCAAAAAGGCGGCCCCTCCCGAGGCCGGGTTCGCGTGGAGCCGCTCGGCGATCTCGACCAGGTCGATGGAGCCGGCGGCGCCGTAGACGAGCGCCATGCCGTAGAGCAGAAAGCCCGAGGCGAACGCGCCCAGGAGGAAATACTTCAGGGACGCCTCGTTGCCCTCCGGGCGCGCCCGCAGATAGCCCGCCATGACGTAGAGCGCGAGCGAGAATATCTCGAGTCCCACGAAGATCATCAGCAGGTTCCGCGTCGCCGCCATGAGCATCATGCCGGAGGTGGCGAAGAGGATGAGGCCGAAATACTCGCCCGCCGGCGCGTCGCCGAGCTCCTTCTGGGCGGCGGCGATGAGCGACGCGAAAATGCTCGAGGACAGGATGACGACGAACAGGAACTGCGTGAACCCGTCGAAGAGATACATCCCCCCGAACGAGGCGGCCAGCCCCGGAATCGCCCGCGCGCCGAGCGTCACCCCGAGGGCGGCGGCCAGCGTCGCCAGCGTGACGGCGATGATGGCGGAGCGCTCGCCCCGGGCGAAGAACGCGTCCCACATCAGCGCCAGCACCGCCCCGCTCACCACCAGAATCACCGGCAGCAGATATCCCCAATGGATCGTGGGATGAACGATGTCCAAAGCTACTTCACCTCGACTTTCAGCGCGCGGGCGGGTCGGAACCTCCCCGCTTTTCGTTCGGGCGCGCTCTCCGCGCGCGGCGCCCGCCGGTTCACCTGCGAGAGCCAGACCCTGGCCGAGGGTTCGATCCGGTCGAACATCGGCTTTGGGTAGAGTCCTATCCAGAACATGAGCGCCACCATGGGAAGCATGATGATCCATTCGCGCCGGCTCATGTCGGCAAGCCCCAGGTTCGCCTGAACCCTCACCTCGCCGAACAGGACGCGCTGGAGCATCCAGAGCATGTAGATCGCCGAAAGCACCACCCCGGACGCCGCGAAGGCGGCGAACCAGGGACTGCGCTGAAACGCGCCCAGCAGAATCGTGAACTCGCCCACGAAGCCGTTGAGTCCGGGAAGACCGATGCTGCTCAGCGCCGTGATGATGAAAAGCGCCGAAAACGCGGGCATCACCCGAATGAGGCCGCCGAAGTCCTCGATTCGCCTCGTCCGCCTTCTCGCGTAGATGAAGCCCACGATCAGGAAGAGCGCCCCGCTGCTGACGCCGTGGTTCACCATCTGCAGAACGCTCCCCGACGCGCCCAGAAGATTGAAGGAGAAAAGCCCCAGGATCACGAAGCCAAGGTGGCTCACCGAGGAGTAGGCCACGAGCTTCTTCACGTCGGTCTGCACCATGGCCATGAGCGCGCCGTAGATGATCCCGATCACGGCCAGACTCATGACGAGGGACGCGAACTCATGCGCCGCCGTCGGGAACAGCGGCATCGCCAGCCTCATGAAGCCGTAGGTTCCCATCTTGAGGAGGACGCCGGCCAGAATGACGCTCCCCGCCGTGGGCGCCTCCACGTGGGCGTCCGGCAGCCAGGTGTGAAACGGGAAAATCGGCACCTTGACGGCGAAGGACAGCGCGAAGGCGGCGAACAGCCACGGCTGGACGGCGGCGTCCACCGGATTCCGGATATGCGCAAGGATGTCGAACGAGCCGACGCCGCCCGCGAAATACAGCCAGAGGATCGCCACGAGCATCAGCACGCTTCCGGCCATGGTGTAGAGAAAGAACTTCATGGCCGCGTAAATCCGGCGCCCCCCGCCCCAGATCCCGATGATGAGATACATCGGGATCAGCATCCCCTCCCAGAAGACGTAGAACAGGAAGAAGTCGAGCGCGAAGAACACGCCGAGCATCCCCGTTTCCAGGAACAGCAGGGAGGCGTAGTAGAGCCGCGTCTTGCGCCGCACGTCGTCGAAGGAGAAGAGAATCGCGATCGGGGTCAGCAGGGCGGTCAGCATCACGAGCGGCAGGCTGATGCCGTCCACGCCCACCTTGTAGGAAATCCCGAACCTGGGAATCCAGGCGGCCTCCTCGACGAACTGCATCCCCGGGAACCCGGACCGGAAGCAGGCGAACAGCGCCAGCGACAGGGCGAAGGTCGCCAGGGAGACCGCCAGCGCGAAAGCGCGAACGCCGCCCGCCCTGCGGTCGCCCCCGCGCGCGAGCGCCAGCAGCAGCCCCCCGGCCAGGGGCAGAAACAATATCGCGGTGATGAGCCCAGGCACTCGCCCTCACGCTCCCCGGCGAATCGAGAAAACCATCAGCGCGCCGTGAGATACAGCAGTATCGCCAGCGCGCCCACCAGCATCGAAACGGCGTAGCTTTTCACGTAGCCCGTCTGGAGGCGCCTCAGAACCCCGCCCAGGGACTGCGCGAAAAAGCCCGCCCCGTTCACGGCCGCGTCCACCAGACCGTCCTCGAAGGCTCTCCAGCACCAGATCGACGCCCGCTTCACGGGCTGAACGACGCAGGCGTCGTAGAGCTCGTCCACGTAGTATTTGTTTTCCAGAAGCCGGAAGAGGCCCGGCCAGAGACCGGCGTAGGCGCCGGCGACGCCTCCGCCCGAAAAATAAAGCCTGTAGGCCGCGAAAATGCCGATGAGCGCGACGGCGAGCGAGAACAGCATCATCAGAATCTCGAACATCGCCTCATGGTGCGCCTCCCCGCTCCCTCCCAGGGAGGGGGCGAGAAAATCGCCGAGGACGTTCGCCCCCGCGATGAGGGGAATCCCCACCCAGCCGCCGACGACCGAGAACGCCGCCAGCGCCTGGAGCGGAAGCGTCATGCCGCGCGGAGACTCGTGGAGCTTCTCCTGCCGCTCCAGGCTCAGCATGCAGGGGCCGAAGAACACCTTGAACAGGAGCCTGAACATGTAGAACGCCGTCATCAGCGCGCCGGCCGCGCCGGCGAACCACAGGAGAAAGCCGCCGCGCTCGCCCGCCATCGCGGCGTAGAGGATGGCGTCCTTGCTGAAAAAGCCGGCGAAGGGAAAAATTCCCGCGATGGCCAGCGCGCCGACCATGAAGGCGTTGCTCGTTTTGGGGAGCGCCGCGCGCAACCCGCCCATTCTGCGGATGTCCTGCTCGCCGCCCAGGGCGTGAATGACGCTTCCGGCGCAAAGGAAGAGAAGCGCCTTGAAGAAGGCATGGGTCATCAGGTGGAACACCGCCGCGGAAAACGCCCCGACCCCGCAGGCGAGAAACATGTAGCCCAGCTGGCTCACCGTGCTGTAGGCGAGCGCCTTCTTGATGTCGTTCTGCACCATGGCGACGGACGCCGCCGTCAGAAGCGTGAGCGCCCCCACGGCCGCGACCACCAGCATCGCCGCCGAGGAGAGCTCGAACAGCGCGTACGTTCTCGCCACCACGTAGACGCCCGCCGTCACCATGGTGGCGGCGTGGATGAGGGCGCTCACGGGGGTGGGGCCCTCCATGGCGTCCGGCAGCCACACGTAGAGGGGGATCTGCGCGCTCTTGCCGGTGGCGCCCGCGAACAGCAGCAGGCAGATGATGGTCGCCGCCGCGCTTTCGGGCCCGAGCAGCAGGGGCGCCTTCGAGAGCACCACCGAGAAATCGAGGGAGCCGAAGACGCCGTAGAGATAAAAAAGCGCTATCAGGAAGCAGAAATCCCCCACGCGGTTCACGACGAAGGCCTTCTTGCCGGCCTCGGCCGCGGCTCCGCGCTCGTACCAGAAGCCGATGAGGAGGTAGCTGCAAAGGCCCACCGCCTCCCAGCCCACGAACATCACCAGCAGATTGTCGCCCAGCACGAGCGTGAGCATGGAGAGGGAGAAGAGGTTCAGATAGATGAAATAGCGAACCGCCCCGCGGTCGCCGCGCATGTAGTCCATCGAATAGAGGTGAATGAGCGTCCCGACGCCGGTGACGACGAGCGTCATCACCGAGGAGAGCGGGTCGAGGGCGAAGCCCGCCTTGGCCTCGAAGCCCCCGACCGAAATCCACTCGAACAAAAAGACGCGGATGAGCCGCTCCGGCGCGGGCAGCGCCAGAAGACGCAGAAAGCCCGCCGCGGACGCCGCGAACGAAAGCGCCATCGCCAGCGTCGCCGTCCAGCCGGCGAACCTTTCCCCGCGCCTCCAGCCGAAGAGGAGGTTCGCCAGCAGGCCGGCGAGGGGAAACAGCAGGATGAGAGTCAGGCTGTCCATGATCCCTTGCTTCTTACAGTTTCAGCAGGTTGATTTCGTCGAGGTCGGTGGACTCTCGGTTGCGGTAAATCAGCACCACGATGGCCAGGCCGACGGCGGCTTCCGCCGCCGCCACCGCCATCACGAAAAACACGACCATCTGCCCCGCCATCGAATCCAGAAACCGGCCGTAGGCCACGAACGCCAGATTCGCCCCGTTCATCATCAGCTCGACGCACAGGATGACGACGATGGCGTTTCTGCGCGCCACCACGCCCACCACGCCGAGGCAGAACAGAACCGCGCTTAAAATCAGGTAGTGCTCCAGGGGCGCCACGCTCGCGCGCTCCTCCGGCTTAACGGCTTCGCCGCCGCGCCAGCACCACGGCGCCGACGATGCCCACGAACAGCAGAACGCCCATGGCCTGAAACGGCAGGAGATAATCCGTCAAAAGAAGATGGCCGACAATCTGCGTGTTGCCGAGCGCGCTCACGCGCTCGGGCGGAAAGCCGCCCCGCTCCCCCGTCATGAGGGAGGCGGACAGAAATATCTTCAGCAGCACGCCGAAAAGGGCGAGTCCCGCCATGGCGCCCAGCAGCTTCTGGGCGGGCAGGCGCAGCTCCCTCTTCTCTTCCCGGCCCAGATTGATCAGCATCACCACGAACAGGAAGAGCATCATGATCGCGCTGGCGTAGATGATCACCTGAACGACGGCGACGAACTGCGCGTGAAGCGAGAGGTAAAGACCGGCGAGACCCAGGAACGTCAGGATGAGCGCGAGCACGCTGTAGAGCGGGTTGGGAAGCGCGACGACCGCCGCCGCGCCCGCCGTCGTCACCGCCGCCAGGAAGTAGAAAAACAGGGAGCCGGCCACTACCGTTCATCCTCCGGCGGGCGCGCGCCCGCCCGCAAGCGAATCCTAGACATAGGTGAGCAGGTTTTTCTCGTCGTAGCGGGCGTGAAGCTCCGGATAATCCTCCGTCCGCCTCACGAGCAAATCCTCCTTGGCGTAGAGGAACTTGCTCCGATCGTCCTGGCAGAACTCGTATTCGCCGCCCAGGACGACCGCGCCGACCGGGCAGGCCTCCTCGCAGTATCCGCAAAAGATGCAGCGAAGCTCGTTGATCTCGTAGACGCTGGCGTAGCGCTCGCCCTTCGAGGTGGGCGCCGAGGGATCGTTCTCCTCCGATTCCACGTAGATGCAGTCCACGGGACACGCCGCCGAGCAGAGCTTGCAGCCCACGCAGCGCTCCAGGCCGTCCTGCCAGCGCAGCAGCTTGTGAAGCCCGCGATAGCCCACGGGCATCTCCTCCTTCACGTCGGGATACTGCACCGTCTCGCGTCTCTTGAAGGAGTGCCTGAGCGTCAGCCACAGCCCCCTGCAAATCTCGCCTAGCATGACTTCCCTCCCGTTCGAGCGGCCCGCTAGCCCATCCAGACGATGGCGCCGGCCGTGAGGATCACGTTCAGGATGGACAGGGGCAGGAGCGTCTTCCACCCGAAGCCCATCAGCTGGTCGTAGCGCAGGCGCGGCGTGGAGGCGCGCAGCCACATGAAGAAGAACATGAACGCCAGCACCTTGATCAGGAACCACGCGACGGGCGGCAGCAGCGGCCCGCGCCACCCGCCCAGGAAAAAGGTCGCGCCCACCGCCGAGAGCGTAATCATGCTGCAATACTCGGCGAGGAAGTAAATCGCGAAGTGCATGCTGCTGTATTCGGTGTGAAAGCCGCCGGTGAGCTCGCTCTCGGCCTCGGGCAAATCGAAGGGCGCCCGGTTCGTCTCCGCCAGCATGCAGACGACGAAGAGCAGAAAACCCAGGGGCTGGAGGACGATGTAGGGCATCTCGGCCTGTCCCTCGACGATCCCCTTGAGGCTCAGGGTGCCCGAGAGCATGACCACGCCCAGAAGCGACATGCCGAGCGAGAGCTCGTAGCTGATCAGCTGCGCCGCGGAGCGAAGCCCGCCGATGAGCGGATACTTGCTGTTCGACGCCCAGGAGCCGAGCACGATGCCGTAGACGCCGATGCCCGCCAGGGCGAAGACGTACAGGATGCCGACGTTGACGTCGGCCAGCACCAAGTCCACCTCCTGGCCGAACACCGTCACCGAGTCCCCGAAGGGCACCACGGCGAAGGCGGCCAGCGCCGGGATGAGGGTAATGGCCGGCGCCAGAACGTAAATCAGCTTGTCGGCCTGATCGGGAATGATGGTTTCCTTGAACATGAGTTTGACGCCGTCGGCGATGGGCTGCAAAAGCCCCGCCGGGCCCACGCGGTTGGGGCCCACGCGCACCTGCACGAGCGCGAAGACGCGCCGCTCCATCCAGGTCATGTAGGCGGCGAGCAGCAAAAGACCGCCGAAGCCCACGAGTACCTTTCCGAGGATGATGAGCAGCGAAGTCATCTTACGCCTCCACCGCCTGCGCCCCGGACGCTTTTCGCGCGCGAATCTCCACCCCCTGGCGGCCAGGCTCGCCGCCCGCGTTGAGCAGGGAGCCTCCGTGCGCGCGCAAATAGCCCTCCGGGGCGAAAGCGACGCCCACGGGCGCGTTCCCGTCGGCGCGGAGGGGGAGCCGGACCGTCCGGCCGCCCACCTCGAACTCCACCTCGTCCCCGTCCGCCGCGTCCAGAGCCTCCGCGTCCGAAGGCGAAACGGCGAGCGCGGCTTCGGGCATGTCGGCAAGGTGCCGCGCGGACGCCGCATGGGCGCCCGAGAGCCACAGAACGGGCGTCAGAAGCATTCGCAGGCCCGGCGCCGGCGCCTCTTTCTCCGGAATCCGCGCGAGCTGATAGGCGCCCTCTCGCGCGCGCGCCAGATGCAGCCCCTCGTCGGGGACGCGGCCGAAAACGTCCGCGTAATCGCCGATGAGCGTCCGCGCCTGCGCCTGAATCCCGTCGAGAGAGGCCGCCCGCAAGGGCCGCTCCATCGCCTTCGCCATATCGACGAACGCCCGCCAGGCTTCAGGCGTCATTTTATCGATCGGCGGCTTTAGGGCGCGCGGGAGAGACTGCGCCCTGCGCTCGAGGTTCGTGACGCCGCCCGCCTCCTCATACAGCGTGGGCGCGGGAATCACGATGTCGGCGTATTCCGCGCTCGCGTTGAGATGAGCCGTTTGCAGCGCGACGAAATCGGCTTTCTCCAGCGCCTCTCTCGCGCGCGCGCCGTCGGGACGCTCCGCCGCCGGGTCGCATCCCAGAAGATAAAGACCCTTCAGTTCGCCGCGCCTGAGACCCTCGAAAATGCCGTTGGCGTCCTTTCCGGCTTCCGCGTCCAGCGGCCTCCCCCACGCCTCCTCGCAGGCGGCGCGCGCGCGCGCGTCCGACAAATCGCCCCCGGGCAGGGTCTCCGGGTGAAGGCCCATGTCCATCGCTCCCTGAAGGTTCGGAGCGCCGGAGGCGAAGAGCGCGTTGGCGCGGAGCAGCAGCCCGAGGTTGACCGCCTCGGAGACGGCGACTTTCCCCGTCTCCCCGGGGCCCGACAGCACGCTCACGCCGCCTTTCGCCTCCAGAATCGCCCGGGCCGCCGCCATGACGTCGGCGGGCGCCACGTCCGCCTCCTCGCACAGGCGGTCCGCGTCCGAATCGGCGAGGAGCGCGGCGTATTCCTCCGCGTTCGCGCCCCCGGGCTTCGCCCCGCCCTCCAGGAGGCGCTTCGCCAGCGCCCGCAGCGCGCGAGAAACGCCCCCCGGCGCCGGGACCAGATGATGCGTCCGGCCCGGGACGCGCAGCTCGACGCGCCTCTGGTTCACGTTGACGATGACGGCGCCCGCCCGGTGCGCTTTCCTGATTTGAAGGGCGAGTATCGGATGCTGCGTGAACGGATCGGCGCCCACGATGACGACGGCCTTCGATCGGCCCAGCTCCTCGATGCGCCCCACGCCGCCCACTCCGCCGAAGGCCGCGCGCTGAACGTCCGTCTGCGCGATGTCGCGCGCGTGAATCCGGCTGTCCACGTGGTTGGTTCCCAGAACGGAGCGCATGAAGACGCCGAACTGATAGGCGGTCTCGTTCGTGGAGGAGGCGCCGCCCAGGCCGGCGATCGCGCCCCCGCCGTCCTCGGCCATGATGACGGCGAAGCGCCGCGCCGCCTCCCCGATCGCCTCCGCCCAGCCGACCGGCGTCAGGCGTCCGTCTTTTCTGATCATCGGCCGCGTGACGCGCCCCTCGCCGCTCGTCCCGCTCCAGCCGTAGCGGGCGACGTCGCAAATCCACGTGTCGTTGACCTTCCCGTTCTCGGCCGCCGTCACGCGCTTGATCTCGCCCTCCTTCGTCCAGACGCTCTGGCGGCAGCCCACGCTGCACAGCGTGCAGGGCCCCTCGGTTTTCCGCATCTCCCACACGCGCGCGGTGAAGCGGTATTTGTTGTCCGTGAGCGCGCCGACGGGACAGATGTCGATGACGTTTCCCGACACGATGCTCGTCAGGGGCAGATCCTCGAAGATGCCGACCTCGGTGCGGTCGCCCCGCTGCGCCCAGCCGAACTCCGCGCCGCCGTCGATTTCCTCCGTGAAGCGGATGCAGCGGGTGCAGTGCACGCAGCGGTTCATCTCGGGCTTGATGAAGGGGCTGATCTCCTTGTTCGGATAGACGCGCCTGAACTCGCGCGTCCTGCTGATCGCCTTGCCGTAGGCCATGGTCTGATCCTGGAGGGGGCACTCCCCGCCCTGATCGCACACCGGACAGTCGAGCGGGTGATTTTTCAGCAGGAACTCGAACACCCCCTCCTGGGCTTCCACGACGCGGGGGGTTTCGGAGCTCACGATCATCCCCTCGGCCGCGGGCGTCGCGCAGGAGGGCTGGAGCTTCGGCATCGGCCTCCCGTTGCCGGCGTCCAGCACCTCCACGAGGCAGGCGCGGCACTGGCCCACGATGGAGAGATTCTTGTGGTAGCAAAAATGCGGAACGTGCGCGCCCACCCGGAGCGCCGCTTCGAGGACGGGCAGGCCCGCCTCTATCGTGACGCTCCGATCGTTGAAAACGAAGGTTACCTGCTCGTTCGGCATCCGGCGCCTCTCCCCCTTCACGGCGATGCGGGATACGGACTGCCCAGCGGACAGCGGCTCAGCGAGACGTGCCGCTCGAATTCGTCGTGAAACTTCGTCAAAAACGCGCCGAACATCATGGCGCACGCATCCGATAGCACGCAGATGGTGTTGCCGCGCATGTTGGGATCAATCGAGGCGAGCGTCTCCAGATCGTCGGGCTTCCCCGCGCCGCGCTCCAGCCGGGCGAGAATCTCGGAAACCCAGCCGGTTCCCTCCCGGCACACGGAGCACTGCCCGCAGGACTCGTGCTCGAAAAAGGCGGCGAGCCTGCCCGCCGCCTGCACCATGCAGGCGGTCTCGTCCATGACGATGACGCCGCCGCTGCCGCCCATGCTGCCCGCCCGGGCGAGGGAGTCGAAATCCATCGTCACCTTGTCCTCATACATTTCGGCGGCGGTGAGCACGGGCGCGCTCGCCCCGCCCGGAATCACCGCCTTCAGCGCCGCGCCGCTCCTCATGCCGCCGCAATGCTCGTGAATCATCTCCTCGCAGGTGAGGCCGAGCGGCAACTCGTAAAGGCCCGGCCGCGCCACGTGGCCCGAGACGCAGTACATGCGGGTGCCCGTGTTCTTCTCGTCGATCCCGATGCCCGCGAACCACTCCGCGCCCCTGTTCACGATGTGGGGCAGGTTCGAGAGGGTCTCCACGTTGTTGATGACCGTGGGCCGCGCGTAGAGACCGACGACCGCCGGAAACGGCGGCTTGAGGCGCGGGTGTCCCCGCTTGCCCTCGAGCGACTCCAGAAGCCCCGTCTCCTCGCCGCAAATGTAGGCGCCTGCGCCCCGGTGGGTATGAATGTCGCACGAAAAGCCGCTGCCCAGAATGTTCCGCCCGACGTATCCCTTCTCACAGGCTTCGGCCAGGGCCTTCTCCACCGCGCGCCAGGGGGCGACGAACTCGCCCCGGATGTAGACGTAGGCCTTCTCGATCCCCACGGCGTAGCAGGCGATGAGGATGCCCTCGATGAGCTGGTGCGGGTCGCGCAGCATCAGTTCGCGATCCTTGAACGTGCCGGGCTCCCCCTCGTCCGCGTTGACGGCCAGGTATTTCGGTCCCTCCACTTGCGGCACGAAACTCCACTTGAGGCCGCACGGGAAGCCCGCTCCGCCGCGTCCGCGCAGGCCCGAGGCCTTGACGAGCTCCACCACGTCGGAGGGCTCGTCTCCGAGAACGCGCCGAATCGCCTCATAGCCGCCCGAGGCCTCATACCCCGCGATATGCGGCGCCTCCGGGTCGTCGAAGCGGCCCGTTACGATTTTCTCCAGAACCAGCGCCATGCCCCGACCCTTTTCAGCTTTCCGCGCCGCCGGCCGGCTCCTGGGCGGCCGCCGCCGACATCACCTCGTCCGCCCCGACGGGCGAGACCTTCTCGCCCTTTTCCAGGGCGCTGAAAATATCGTCCATCGCCTCCGGCGTCATGCGCTCGAAGTAATCGTCGTTGATCTGCACGCACGGCGCGCCGCCGCAGGCGCCGAGGCACTCGACCGCCTCGATCGAGAATTTTCCGTCCGCCCGGGTCTCGCCGACCGGGCAGTCGAGACGCTTCTCGATCCGCCGCAGCAGGGCGCCCGCCCCCAGGAGCGCGCACGAGAGATTGCTGCACACCTGCACGTGGTATTCCCCGATCGGCCGGGTCTTGAGCATGGTGTAGAAGCTCACGACCCCCCACACCTCCATGGGGGAGACCTCGAAAATTTCGGCGACGCGGCGCATCACCGCGCTGGTGATGAAGCCCGCCTGCTTCTGCGCCAGCTGCAGCGCGGGGATGAGCGCCGAGCGCTTCACCGGATACTTGGCGATGACGCGCTCGAGCTCCGCGCGCGCCTCGGGCGAAAACTCGAAGCGCTCCTCCTCCTCGGAATGGGGAAACCGTATCAACGCCAAAGCAACGCCGCCCTCCGCCTCGCCTAACGATCTATCTCGCCCAGCACGATGTCGATGCTGCCGATGGCGGCCACGACGTCGCCCATCAGCCCCCCCCGGGTGATCTCGGAGAGCGCGTGGAGATTCGCGAAACTCGGCGCGCGCACCTTCACCTTGTAGGGACCCGGGCCGCCGTCGCTGATCACGTAGTAGCCAAGCTCGCCCCGGGGGGATTCGATGGCCTGGTACACCTCGCCCTCGGGCACGCCGTAGCCTTCGGTGAATATCTTGAAGTGATGAATCAGCGCCTCCATGTCGCGCGCCAGCTGCTCCTTGGGCGGCGGCACCACCTTGGGATTGTCCGCCATGAGCGGGCCCTCGGGCATTCCCTCGAGCGCCTGCGCGGCGATGCGCCGGGACTGTCGCATCTCGGCGATCCTCACCAGATACCTGTCCAGAATGTCCCCGCGCTCGCCCACCGGAACCTCGAAGTCGAACTCCTCGTAGCCCGAATAGGGCTCGCTCCGGCGAATGTCGTAGGGGACGCCGCAGGCGCGGAGCAGCGGCCCCGTGACGCCGAGGGCGAGCGCCTGCTTGGCCGTCATCGCGCATACGCCCTGCGCGCGCCTTCTGTAGATGGGGTTGTCCGTGAGCAGCTCCTCATACTCGTCCACGCGGTCGGAAAAGGGAGCGAGAAACTTCCGGCAGTCCTCGTAGAACGCCGGGTAGGGCTCCCGCGAGACGCCGCCCACCCGGAAATAGCTCGTCATCATGCGAACGCCCGAGACCTTCTCGAAAATTTTCAGGAGCTGCTCGCGCTCCCTGAAGCAATACAGAAAAACGGTCATCGCCCCGAGGTCGAGCGCGTGGGTGCCCAGCCACACCAGGTGGCTGTTCAGGCGCGTCATCTCGGCGAGCAGAACCCGCAGATACCGGCAGCGGCGGGGAACCTCCATCCCCAGGAGCTTCTCCACGGCCAGGACGAACCCCAGATTGTTCGACATCGGCGCGAGGTAGTCCATGCGGTCGGTCATGGGAAGCGCCTTGTTGTAGGTCTTCTCCTCCATGTTCTTCTCGATGCCGGTGTGCAGGTAGCCGATGACGGGCTCGCAGGAGAGCACCGTCTCGCCGTCGAGCTCGAGCATCACGCGCAGCACGCCATGGGTGCTCGGGTGCTGCGGCCCCATGTTGAGCGTCATCGTCTCGGTGCGTATCGGGCCGAGCATGTCGCTGTCGAGCGGGCTTCTCTCCCGCGCTTGCGTGGCCATCGGCGTCCGGCTCCCTATTCCGCCGCTCTGGGCTTGCCCGCGGGGACGTCCCTGAACGTGAACGCCACCGGCTCGGAGGAGATGTCGAAATCCTTGCGGTGGGGATGCCCCTCGAGCCCCTCGGGGGTGAGAATGCGCTCGAGACCGGGGTGACCCTCGAAGGTGATGCCCAGCAGGTCGTACGCCTCGCTTTCGTGCAGCCGCGCGCCCGGCCATATCCCGCAGACGCTGGGCGCGGTCGGCTCCAGGTCGTCCGCGCAGGGCGTCTCGAGGCGCAGCCGCCTGGCCTTCTCCGGGTTCAGGAGCGAATACGTCACCTTGAAGCGATAGGGAACCGGCAGCTCCAGGCAGTCCACCCCGCAGACGAAGCTCAGGAGGCTGAACCCCCTTTCGTCGCGCAGGAACCGCGCCGCCTCCAGCAGGGCTCCCGGGGCGACCTGGGCGGAAATCTGGCCGCGATGCTCGCGCGCCCCCAGAAGCCCCTTGCCGACTTTCGCCCGCAGCAAAACGAGATCGGGGTCTCTTCTCTCTATCGGCTCCGGCGCCTCGGCCCGCCCCTCTTCACTCAACGGCCTCGTCCTCATCCATCAAAGTTTCGCTTCACGAGCGGGCCCCGCGCGCCCGCGTCTCGGACTTTCAAACCGCGCGGCGCGGGGAGCGCTCGCGCTTCGTCTAAAGCGGGGTAGCCCTGGAATCTTCCCGGTAGAGCCCTTCATCCGTAATTTTCGCCTGGAGCTTCATGATGCCGTCGATGAGCGTCTCGGGGCGGGGCGGACAGCCCGGCACGTAAATATCGACGGGCACGACCTCGTCCACCCCCTGCACGAGGGCGTAGTTGTTGAATATCCCGCCCGTGGAGGCGCACGCGCCCATGGAGATCACCCATTTCGGCTCGGGCATCTGATCGTAAATCTGCCGCAGCACGGGCGCCATCTTCCGGGAAACCCGGCCCGCCACGATCATCAGGTCCGCCTGGCGGGGGGAGGCGCGGAACACCTCGGCGCCGAAGCGGGAGATGTCGTATTTCGCCGCCGAGGTGGACATCATCTCGATGGCGCAGCACGCCAGACCGAAAAGCGCCGGCCAGAGGCTGTTCCTGCGCGCCCATTTGATGACGTCGGCGGCGCGGCCCAGGACGAGCTGCCCCTCCAGCTGCCGTTCTAGTCCCATTCGAGCGCTCCTCTGCGCCATTCGTAGATCAGACTGGCGACCAGCAGGCCCATGAAGGGCAGAATCGCCACGAATCCATAGACGCCCAGACGCTTGAGGTTCACCGCCCAGGGGTAGAGGAAGATGGTCTCCACGTCGAAGACGATGAACAGAATCGCCACCAGAAAGAACTTGACGCTGAAGCGCCCGCGCGCGTTCGACTGAGGCACGATGCCGCACTCGTAGGCGGCGTCCTTCTCCACCGTGGACTTGCGCCTGCCCATCAGGAACGTGACGCCCAGGTTCAGGGCGGCGAACCCGACCGCCAGCGCGAGCAGAATCAGTATGGGCAGATACTCTTCCGGCATCCCTCGCCTCCCGGGGCGGCGGGCGCGCCCCCGGTTCTCCATGGGCCTGGTTCTCAAGTCGGGCGCATCTTACGGCGGGCGTCTCCCGGTGTCAACAATTCGGAAGCGCCCGCGCGCGGCGGAGATGAGCCGCCCACCCGCTCCCCGGCGTGAAGGCGAAAAACCCGCGCGCCCTCGGTGACGGCCCGCGGAAAGCCCTTTTTCGGGGAGCGCCGCGGTGATTTTCGTTGTTGCGCGCGCCAGGGCGCGGGCGATACAATTCCCGCGACTTTCTTTCTTCTCCCGGGGAGCGGGACGTCCGCCGGGGAAGCGGACGCCCTTTCCCCCGCGCGCAAGGAGGCCATGCCATGAACGAGCTGCCGAAGGAAGCCCGGGCGCGCCTCGACGCCCTGCTGGAGGATTTGGAGGGGTTCGCGCGGCGGCAGATAGGCTACCCCTGCAACCAGGATTTCGATTATTCGGCGCTGGCGCCCTTCCTGCGGTATTCCATCAACAACGTGGGCGACCCCTTTCACGACAGCAATCTGCTCAGCAACACCCACGAGATGGAGCGGGAGGTCGTCGCCCGCTTCGCCGGGCTGATGCGCCTGCCCCGGGAGCAGACCTGGGGCTACGTCACCTCCGGCGGAACCGAGGGAAACATGTATGGCCTCTACATGGGGCGCGAGCTGTTCCCGAACGGGATGGCGTATTTCTCGCAGGACACGCACTACAGCGTGCTGAAAATCCTGAGCCTGCTGAACCTGCGCAACATCATGGTCAAGAGCCGGGAGGACGGCGAGATAGACTACGACGATCTCTACGAGACGATTCGCATCCACCGCGACGTCCCCGTCATCTTCATGGCGAACGTCGGCAGCACGATGAAGGGCGCCGTGGACGACCTCGCCAGGGTGCGCGCCATCCTCGACGACCTGGCGGTGACGAACTTCTACATCCACGCGGACGCCGCCCTGAGCGGCATGATTCTGCCCTTCGTGGACGACCCGCAGCCCTTCGGGTTCGACGCCGGGGTGGACAGCGTGGCCGTGAGCGGCCACAAGCTCATCGGCTCCCCGCTGCCCTGCGGCGTCGTCCTCACGAAGCGCGACTATGTGGCGCGCGTCGCGCGGTCGATAGAATACGTGGGCGTGCTGGACACCACGCTGGCGGGGTCGCGCAACGCCCTGACGCCGCTCATCCTGTGGCATGCGTTCGAGCGCCGCGGGCCGGAGGGCTTTCGGAAGATCGTGGCGGAGATGCTGGCGGTCGCCGAATACGCGGTCGGGCGCTTCGGCGAGCGCGGGGTTCCCGCGTGGCGCCACAGGAATTCGGTGACGGTCGTCTTTCCGAGGCCGGCGCGGAGGGAGGTGACGCGAAGCTGGCAGATCGCCCCGCTCCGGGACATCGCCCACGTCATCGCCATGCCGCACGTCACCCGCGAGATGATAGACGAGTTCGTGGAGGAGTGCGTGGAGGCGCAGCGCGTCTGAGCGCCGAGGGGAGATTTTCGATGAATCGAATCGTCATCACGGTGAGGAACGAGGTCGGCGTCATCGCGGACATCAGCCACGCGCTGGCCGAGGCGGATATCAACATCGAGGGGCTGAACACCGAGGTCGCCGGCGAGAAGGGCGTCGTCATCCTCGCCACGACCGAGTCCGACCGCGCCCTGCAGGTGCTCAAGAACGCGGGCTTCCGGGCGGTCAGCGACGAGGCGATGGTGCTCCGGCTGCCCGACGAGCCGGGCGCCCTCGCCAGGGTGGCGGAGAAGTTCAAGCGCGCGGGGGTGAACATCCGCAGCATGCACATTCTGGATCACCACGAGGGCCACGCGACGGTCGCCCTGACCGCGGACGATCAGATCAAGGCGAAAACCCTGGTCGAGCGCGAGATCATCCTCTGAGATGGCAAGCCGACTGACGCGCGCCGCCCTCCCGCTCTCCGCCCTCGCGCTGCTGTTCTCCGCTTCCGGCGCGGCCGGAGACGCCATTGATGACAGCATAAAACGTTTCCAGCTCTTCGCCGATTGCCGGCCGATGCGTCTTCTCGTGGAAAGCTTACCCGATGGCGCTTCAAAAATCGGTCTCGCGAAGGAGGCCATCCAGGCCGCCGTTGAGAGCCGGCTCCGTTCGGCGCGTCTTTACCGCTCCATTGGTCACAGCTCCATTGGTTTCGCCTACCTTTACGTCAACGTTAATGTAGTTGACAGGGCTGTTTCTATCAGGCTGGAGTTCAGAAAACGGGTTCGGGATATTTTATCGGGCGACACTGGCAGAGCAGCTACCTGGAAGGTCGGGAGCGCCGGCACGCATGGCGGCGACGCAAACTACATCGTGTCGCATGTCTCCCGGCTCATGGACAGATTCCTCGTCGAATTCCTTCGCGTGAACGAGAAGGCGTGCGAGAAGCGCTTCGCCCCGCCGCGGGCGCGCGCGCCCGAAGAGGAGCTGCCCTGGCTGAAGCGGCCTTTTCCCGACGATCCCCCTCGCCAATGACGCCGGGCGGGCCCTTCCGGCCTACCCCGCCAGAATCAGCAGGACGATGCCCGCCAGAATCACCCCTCCCCCGAAGAGGGTTTCTCTCACGCGGTCGCGCTCCTTGAAGAAGAACCAGCCGATGGCGATGGCCAGGAGAATCTCGACCTGCTTCACCGACTCCACGTAGGAGGTGAGCGTGAGGCGGTAGGCCTCCGCCTGCGCTAGGCTCGTGATGAAGGCGAACAGCCCGAGCGCCGTGAAGGTCTTCCAGTGCCGGGGCGCGCTCCTGAAGCTGGGGGCGGACTTCCACAGCGTCACGGGCAGGACGACGAGCGAGGCCGCCCCGTACGCCGCGAGTGTGCCGAAGGGCCCGTCCGAGAGCACCGCCGCCTGCTTGAAGGTGATGACCGAGGGGGCGTACATCAGCGAGGAGAGCAGGGTGTAGCGCATCCCCCTGTCGGTGAGGAGGGCGCGAACCGGCTCGAACCAGCCGATTCTGGCGCGCGAGACGTTCAGGCCGTAGACGCCCGCCAGGGTGAGGCCGATGCCCGCCAGCCCCCACGCCGAGGGCGTCTCCCCCAGCGTGAAGAAGGAGAGCGCCACCAGCCAGACGAGCGAGAGCTTCCACAGCGAGGTCACCACCCCCATCGACCCGTAGAGAAGCGCCTTGGAGAGCATGAGGGTCGCCAGGGTCTGCGAGAAGCCGAACAGGACGCATATCCGCCAGAAGCCGGGCTGAATCTCCGGCATCCCCTTCGCCCATACCGCGAGCGCCGCGAAGGGGAGCAGGAACGCGAACCGCCCCAGCACGTTGATGTATTCGTCGAGCTGGTGGCCGATGGACTTCATCGCCGCGTTGCGGGACGCCTGCGCGAGCGCCGCGATGATGGAGAACGTCACCCAGTCCATTTGATGCTCTTCCCCTCCGCCGCGAACGCGCCCGACCGACGCCCCGAAAGACGGGAGCGCTCCCGCGTCCGTCCGCCCCGGCTTTCCACGCGCGAAGAATCAAGGGCTTTCTACGCGGCCTTGGGCCCCAAGTCCAACGGGGAGGGGGACGCCGGCCCTCCCTCCCCCCATCTGACGCGGCCGCGCGGCCTGTGCTAATCTGGCGAGAGCGGCGCTTTCATCGGGGGGAGTCTCGCCATGATAGGCGACGACGTATTCGTGTTCGACAACGTGGTGCACATGTATGACTACTCGGACGAGAACCTCCTCTCGCCCGCGAGCGCGTACGACCGCCACTACCACGTGAGCAAGGTGGTCGGCAGGAGGCGCGCGGCGCCCACGGACCTCTACGCGGGCTGGGACCCGGTGGAGGGCTTCAAGCGCCGCTGGAGCGTCGAGGACATGGGCCGCCTCGTCTTCGAGGATTCGGGCACCGACATGGCGATGGCCCAGGCGGTGCCCCTGTTCGACCTCTACAGGGACGGCTTCGCGCCGGTGAGGGCGCAATACGAATTCGCGCGGGCGCATCCGGATCGGTGCCTGTTCTGCGGGGCGGTGGACCCGATGTATCCGAGCGTGGCCGCCGCCTGCGAGGAGATGGAGCGCCAGGTGAAGGAGTGGGGGGCGCGCTCCATGAAAATCTACAACGCCCACGTGGACGGGAAATCGTGGGCGTGCGACGACCCCGAAATCGCCTATCCCCTCTACGAGAAGGGGCGCGAGCTCGGCATCGAGGTCTTTCAGTTCCACAAGGGAAACCCCATCACGCGCGCGAAGCTGCGCGACCTCTCGCCCTTGGACATCGAGGGCGCGGCGATGGACTTTCCCGATCTGCTCTTCGGCGTCCACCATCTGGCGGTGCCCTACTTCGAGGAGGCCGTCTGGATGGCGAACCGCTACGAGAACGTCTTCCTCGTGCTCTCGGGCGTCGGCCACACCCCGATGATCGCCCCGAGAACCTTCACCGAGTGGATGGGCCGGCTCCTGCGCGACGTGGGCGCGGAGAGAATCCTCTGGGGCTCCGAGATGGCGCTTCTGGGAAACGCGAGGCCCGTTCTCGAATGGATATGGGAGATGGAAATTCCCGAATCCATGCAGGAGGACTACGGCTATCCTCAAATCACCGAGGAGGACAAGCGCAAGATTCTGGGACTCAACCAGGCGCGCATCTTCGGCGTGGACGCGGAGGCCAAGAAGCGGGAGCTCTGGGGCGGAGAGGCGCGATGAACGACCCGGACGCCCTCGTCCGCGACGTGGAGGACATCATCGAGACGCAGATTCGCCCGCTGCTCAGGATTCACGGCGGCGGCGTCGCGCTCGAGAGCGTGAGCGAAAGCGGGGAGGTGTCGCTGCGCTTCGAGGGCGCGTGCCGGGGCTGCCCCCTCAAGAGCGTCACCTACGCCCTGGGCGTCCGCCAGAAGCTCATGCAGCACCCGGGCGTCTCGGAGGTGAAGGTCGAGGGCGTCCGCCTCTCCGGACACGCCATCGCGCGGGTGGAGAAATTCTACGCCGGCTATTCGTTCTGGGCGGGGCGTCCGCTCGAAGATCAGCAATCGCCTTGATCGCCTCGCGCTGCCGGAGCAGAAAAGACCCGCGCCTCTGGTACGGCTGGGTGGTGCTGGCGGTGGTCTATCTCGCCATGATCACGCTCATCGCCTTTCGCGCCACCATCGGCCCCTTCTTCAAGGAAATCTCGGGCGAGCTGGGCTGGAGCCGGGGGGCGACGGCGGCGGCGTTTTCCATCGGGATGCTGGCCCAGGCGGTCGTCTCGCCGCTGGCGGGGGTTCTCTCCGACCGCTGGAGCATCCGGGGGTCGATGTCGGCGGGCGTCCTCGTGTTCGGCCTCTCCCTGCTCATCGGGAGCCGTCTCGACGCGCTCTGGCAGTTCTATCTGATGTATATCGGCCTCTGCGCGGGCTTCGCCGCCGGCACCTGGGTCGCCCAGGTGCCCACCCTCTCCAACTGGTTCGTGAAAAAAAGAGGGTTCGCGCTCGGCGTCGTCAACACCGCCCAGGGCGGCGCCTTCGGCCTCAACATAGCGACCCCCTGGCTCATCGCGGCGCTGGGCTGGCGGATGAGCTATCTCGCGCTGGCGGGCGTGATTCTGCTGTTCGTGCTTCCGGTCTGCGCCCTCCTCCACAGGGATCGTCCCGAGGACAAGAACACCATCGCCGACGCTCCCTTCGTTCAGGCGCCGCCGGACGCGCGGGAGACGAAGCCGGCCTCGCCCGACGGCGCGCGCGTCTCCCTGCGCAGCCTGCCGTTTTTCCTCTTCCTGGGTTCGTTCCTGCCCATGGCCTACGCCTTCGCGGGGATGCTCGTCCACCTGGTGCCCCACGCCACCGACCAGGGCTTCTCGCTCGAAGCCGCGAGCGTTCTTTTCGCCCTCTGGGGACTCTGCCAGGTGGGAGCGAACCTCATCAGCCCGGTTTCCGACAGGCTGGGGCGGACGCCGACGTTTCTGGCGGGCGCGGCGATCGGGGCGCTCTCCGCCCTCGTTCTGGCGGCCTACGAGCGGGGCGACCCCGAAATCCTCTTCTACCTCGGAACAATCGCCAACGGCGCGGCGCTCGGCCTCATGCGGCCCACCGGCTCGGCGCTTCTGGCGGATTATTTCGAGGGGCCCGACTTCGGGCGCGTGAACGGGGTGGCGATGATGGGGTTCGCCCTCTGGGGGGCGGCGGGGCCATGGGCGACGGGCGCCCTGTTCGACTGGCGAGGCTCCTACCTGCCGGGTCTCGCCCTCTTCAGCCTCATGTTCTTTCTTTGCGGCCTCTTCGCGCTGTTGCTCGGGTGGACGAAAAAGGATAAGAGAGGAACTCCCTTCGCCCGAGCGGCGAGGTCTTCGGATTCGGGGAGCGGACGTGCCGATTGAAAAAGTGGACGGATTTCATTTTCACCCCGATTCGCGCGAGCGCGTTCTGGCGCAGCGCCCGGCGGACCCGGCCCAAACCCCCTGGGCGCCGCTGCGCAAGCCGCTCTCGGCGCGCAAGGTCTCCCTGGTCTCCACGGCCGGCATCTTCCTGAAAAGCGACGTCTCCTTCGATTACGAACGCGAGCGCCGGGAGGGCGTCTGGGGAGATCCGACCCACCGGGAAATCCCCAAAACGGCGGGCCAGGACGACGTGTTCTACTCCCACCTGCACGTGGACACCTCGTTCATGGCCGAGGACAGAAACGTGGCCTGGCCGGTGGACATCTTCCTGGACTTCGAGCGGGAGGGAAAAATCGGCGCCCTGGCCGACACGCTCTATTCCATCATGGGCTACATCCCGAACTTCAACCCGCTCGTGAAGCGGACGGCGCCCCTGATGATCGAGAAGATGAAGGCCGAGGGCGTGGAGGCGGTCTTTCTCTACCCCGTCTGACCCCTGTGCAACCGGTCCGGCGGACTGCTTCAGCGCGAAATCGAAAAGGCGGGAATCTCCACCGTCATCCTCTCCAACGTGCCGGAGACCACCGAGCGCGTCTGCGCGCCCCGGGCCGCGTTCATCCAGCATCCCTTCGGGCGGCAGCTGGGCCTCGTGGGGGACTACGACGGCCAGCGCAGGATTTGCGAGGACATGGCCGCGCTGCTGGAGGAGGCGCGGGCGCCCAACGCCTACCGGCATCTGCCCTACGAGTGGCCCGAGCCGCCGGAGGCGACCAAGTGGCGGCCGGACGTTCCCCCGCCCATCCTGGCCATCCGGCTCGCCAAAGAGGGCGGCCAGAGCCTGATGGACGACTACAGGGACGAGGAGCGCGCCGCGTATTCGGACGGGAAGACGCTCTAGGCGAACCTGGGGGCCGTCGGCAGTTTCCCGGCCGCCGTCGCATGACATCCTGCGCAAACCTACGCCTTCTCCAGCCTGACGAAATCCAGGTAAAATCGCCCCTCCGCCTCCCGGCGCGAGAGCGTTTGCGCGAAGTCCCTTGACTCCACCCGGTAAATCCGTCTTTTTCCTTTCGTCCGGGAAGCCTTCGCGAGCGTCTCGCCATCCAGCCCCCGGGGCGCCTTTTTCCCCAGCAGGGAAAGAACGGTGGGCGCCAGATCGACGTTGCCCGTCGGCGCCTCCACCCGCCCGCCCGCCCGGAACCCGGGGCCGACGCCAATCAGAAAATTGTGAAGCTCGTAGGGGCTGCACGAGCCGTGCGTCCCGCCGCTTCCCTTGTTGCTGATCGAGGAATATCCCCAGCCGGGAAGCGCGCCCTCCCGCTTTTCCCCCGGCAAAAATCCCTCGCCCCACTGAAGCCCCATGAGCAGGTCGGGCGCGCGGGGGCCGCCGCAGCCCGCCAGCTCCATGGACATCGCGCCCGGAAGCGCGCCCTCCGCGCCGCCCTCGTCTTTCGAGAACAGGGGCCCCGCCCAGTTCTTCGTCCGCAGGAACGCGGCCAGCGTCAGAAGCGCTTTCCTCGATTCGGCGTAAAAGAGCGCCGCGCCCTCGCCGTGCGCGACCCGCCAGGTCTTTCCCCGGCCGGCGACGCCCGCGAGCTCCGCCTCCAGGTCGATCTTCTTGGCCGTCGCCACCGCCCCGTGATCCGAGAACAGAAGAAGATTCGTCTCCGCCCAATCGTCGAAGCCCCTCTTCAATCCCTCGAAAAACGCGCCGAACAGCCTGTCCACCCCCCGGAGCGCCTCGAGATAGGCCGCTCCCGCGACGCCCTCGCAATGCTGCGTGGCGTCCGGCTCGCTCAGGTGAATGAGAAGCGCCGGGGGCTCGAGCCTGGGGATCGCGTAATCCAGCGCCGCGTCGAACGCCCACGCGCAGCGCGCGAGGTCGGGCCGGGCGGCGGGGGGCGCTTCCTCCGCCTCTCCGATTCTCCCGCGCCGCTCGGAGGGATGCGCCGCGTCGGGATGGAGCAGACGCGCGGCGCGGCCCGCGCTCCAGAGCCGGGCGGAGCCGCTCGACGCCGCGCTGATGACGGCGCCGCCGCCGACCCGCTCGAAAAAGGCGTCGCGCAGGAGCGGACGTCCGCCCAGCGCCTTCTCCCATGCGATGAGGCTCCGGTCGCGCTCCGTCGTGATGATTTCGCCCAGTTCGGGCGCCAGGATGGAATTGCCCGGCAGACCGTGCTTTCGGGGGTGGACGCCGGTGACGAGACTCGAGACGCAAACCCTCGTCGAGGTGGGAAACGTGCTTCGGTGATTCCGAAACCAGGTTCCCCGCCCGGCCGCCGCCAGGAGATTCGGGGTGTTCTCCTCGCTCAGGGCGTCCGCGCGCAGCCCGTCGAACTGAACCGCGATGACGCGGGGCGAGGGCATCGGCTATCCGTTCGGCAAGGAAAAAGCGGGACTATTGACCTGCCGCGTCCCGAACGGCGCGCGTAAGACACGCGGGGCAGTGGCAATTTTCATTGCGGGGAGTAAAGTGAACCAGCCCGTGCAAAACGCCGCCTTCGGAATCGAATCTGGAGACGATTTTGTCGAAATACCTCGTGTCCTGATGCTCGTATCTGCGCCAAACGGCCCAGGCGACAAGATCGGCAATCTGAATGATTCGAGAAGCTTGCGAATCGACGAACAGCGGCACTTCCGCCAGATTGTGGAGCTTTCCCCACCTCGTTCCCTGAACCCGAAACGTCCGGGCGAGGCTTTGAAGCGCGCTCTCATAACTCGACTTGTCCATGACGACGAGACCGCGATGCTTGCCTTCCTCCCTTCTTCCCGACCGATGATAGATGCGGTTCAATTGAAGATTGAAACGGTTGCATATCTCCTCAAAAGCGTATTCGACCGGATCGTTCGGAGCGCGTTGCGCCTTATGAACCGCAACTGCAAATAGACAAACGCTCCGATGGCTTTCCCGGACGATTTCCAAGGCAGTTTCGATGACTTGGGAGCGCATTTCTCTTGGAATTCCCTTCCAAGGCTTTTCTCTTCCGTTGGCGATGACGCTGGCATGAAGCTCTATTTCCTCGGGGGAGCCGAGGTCCAGGGACTCGACGAATGCATCCATGCGCTTTATCAAATGAAATATCTGACGCTCGAACACGGAAACGCCGCCCAGAACGAAATGCTTTTCTTTCGGATTCTTGACCGAGCCGGAGCCGTCAACGTAGAGGAGATACATGCTTCACTCCTGATTCGTGACAAAAAAATGCAGCCGAGTGCGGAACCTGTCCACAGCGGACCGTAAATATCACAGCCCTCTCGACCGCAACAGATAATCTAATGCGAAACGCCCGCTCTGTCAACCAGGATCGCAGGAAAAATCTTCAAGCAAGCCAAACGAGACGCGCCCAAGGCGGCGGAGCGTTCGGCGCCCGTCCCCTTCCAGACCCCGGATGAGGCCGAAGCCCCCGATCAGGCGTCCCGCTCCGCCGCCTGCGTGGCTTCCTCGAGTTGCTCCGGCGTCATGGGATCGCCCACGCCGATCATGGAGTCGCGCGTCACGAGCTGGAAGAGCTGCGCCTCGGTCCAGCCCTCGGCTCCCTCCGGACGCCGGGGGATGATGAGATAGCGGCAGTCCGCGTTGGAGTCGATGACGACGAGCTCCACGTCCTCGGGCGGCTCGAGGCCCATGTCCCTGAGGGTCCCCCTCGGGTCCGTCACGGCTTTCGAGCGATAGGGGAAGCTCTTGTACCAGGTGGGGGGCTGGCCGAGCAGCTGCCTCGGGTAGCACGAGCACAGCGTGCACACGACCATGTAGCGAAGCGACTCGGTATTCTCCAGCGCCACCACGCGGTTGATGCCCGACGTGTCCACGCCCATCTCGGCGCAGGCGGCGTCCGCGTCCGCCAGGAGCCTCTCCTTGAAGCCCTCGTCCACCCAGGCGCGCGCGACGATGCGCGAGCCGATCGCCGGGCTCTGGCCGTAGATTTCCTCCACGGCGCGCCTCATCTCGTCGGTCGTGAGAATGCCCTTCTCCCGCAGGACGTTCAGCAGCGCGGTCACGCGCACCTGATAGTAGTCCAGATCGTGCTCCACCTGGGCCACGGCGCCCGCGCGGTAGGCGTCGTCCGACTGCATTCGCGCGTTGTGCGCCGCCGGGTCCTGGCTGTAGGTGCGCTCGTGCTCGCCATGGTGGTGATGGCGATGTCCGTTGTCATGATCGTGAGAGTGCGCCATGGCCTGCTCCTCGGTTCGCGGGGGACGCCGGCGCGTTCCGCCTAGGCCGGCTCCAGCCAATGCTCGTAAATTTCGATGTAGAGTTTGTCCTGCTTTTTTCCCGCCTCGTGATCCCACAGGTCGTTGATGTCGAACGCCACCCAGTAAAGCTCCCGCAGCGGGAGGCCGTCGCCGCCGTAGGCCAGGGATTCGGGGTTTTTGTATTGGCCGAAGCAGCGGCTGACGACGCCCGTCCTGCCTTTCACGTAATAGGTCGTGCGGTGATGGCCGTCCGGATGCATCTCCTTGACGCGCACCCTGTCGCCCGCGCGAAACCGGGTTTCCTCCATCAGAAAGCCCCCTTTCCGGTTGAGTCGGTTCAGCCAGAGAAAGCTTTTGTATTTTACACCGCGAAAGCCCTTTGTCCAGCCCCTACGCCGCCAGCCGATACACGCGCCCGGCGTTGCCCGAGAGAATCATCTCCCGCTCCGCCTCGGGGAGCCGGCTCAGGCCCGGAATCTCCCGCGCGGGCTGATGACAGCCCATGTCCGCCGGATAGTCCGTGCCGTAGAGAATTCGATCCGCTCCCAGGGTCCTCGCCGCGAACTCGAAAGCGTCCGCGTCGTGGATGATCGCGTCGTAATAGAAACGGTCGAAATACCGCTCGGGGTCTCCCGCGCCGCGCGCCTTCGGCTCCTTGCGCTCCCCATGGCCGTGCCGCCAGCGGCCCCGGATCCAGGGCGTGAAGCCGCCCACGTGGGAGAGATAGAATCGAAGCCTCGGGAACCTGTCCAGCACGCCGCCGAAGATCAGGCACGCCGCCGCGATGGTGGTGTCGAGCGGGTTTCCGATGAAATTTCTCAAATAATACTCGCGCAGGCGATCGCCCGCCCCCAGAACGTTCGTGGGATGCACGAACACGGGCACGTCGAGCGCCTCCGCCCGCGCCCAGAAGACGTCCAGTCCCGGCTCGTCCAGGTTCGCGCCCGCCACGTTCGAGGCGATCATCACGCCGACGTGGCCGTTCGCCTTCGCGCGCGCAAGCTCCTCCGCCGCGGCTCCGGGCGCCTGAAGAGGGACCGTGGCCATGCAGGAGAATTTGTCGGGATGCGCCCGGGCGAGCGCCGAGAGGCCGTCGTTGAGCGAGGCGGCCAGCTCCCGGTTCGCCTCCGTCTCCAGAGTGTAGAGCGTCATGGCGGGGCCGACCGAGAGCGCCTGCCGCGAGACGCCCATGCGCTCCATGTCGGCGAAGCGGGGCTCCAGTTCATAGTAAAGGGGCGTGAGCTTGTTCCTGAGCTCCGTCTCGCGCCCCAGAACCCTGCCGCGCGTTACGATCCATTCGCCCTCCGCGCCGGCCTCTATCGCCGCCGTCCGGCCGAAGCGGCCCCTTCTCACGTCCTCGATGAACCCCTGAGGATAGACGTGGGTATGAAGATCGATCGCCATGCGCTCACCCGCTCGACCTGGAGCGACCCGCGCGCCGCGCTTCTCCCGCGCCGCCCGGCCGCCCCTCGCTCACACTTCCAGCTTGTAGAGCTTCTTCACGTTGCCGTAGAGCATTTTTTCCTGATCCTCCCCGGAGAAGCGCGAAAGCCCCGGAATCTCCCGCGCCGCGCCGAGGTAGCCCATGTCGAAGGGATAATCCGTGCCGTAGAGAATCCTGTCCGCCCCCAGCGTGTTCACGGCGAACTCGAAGGAATCGGCGTTGTGGATGATGGTGTCGTAGTAAATCCTGCCGAAATACCGCTCGGGGTCCTTCGCGCCGTGAACCTTCGGCTCCTTGCGCTCGCCGTAGCCGTGCTGCCAGCGTCCCCGGATCCAGGGCGTGAAGCCGCCCACGTGCGAGACCAGAAACTTGATGTTCGGGAAGCGGTCGAACACGCCGCCGAAGATCAGGCAGGCGATGGCTATCGTGGTGTCGAGCGGGTTGCCGATGAAGTTTCTCAGATAGTAGTCCTTCAGCCTGTCGTTGACGCCCATGACGTCCACCGGATGAATGAAAATCGGCGCGTCGCGCTCGCACGCCTTCGCCCAGACGACGTCGAGCGCCGGATCGTCCAGGTTCCGGCCCGCGACGTTCGAGCCGATCTGGCAGCCGAGGTGGCCGTTGTTCATCGCGCGGTCGAGCTCCGCCGCCGCCGCCTCGGGGTCCTGCAGCGGAATCTGCGCCATGCAGAGAAAGCGATCCGGGCGCTCTTTCGTGAGCGCGGTGAGCGCGTCGTTCAGCGACGCGGAGAGCTCCCTGTTCAGCCCCGCGTCGAGCGCGTAGTGGGTCATCGGGGGAACGACGGAGAGTATCTGCATGTCCACGTTCTGGTTGTTCGCCATGTCGCTCAGGCGCATCTCGACGTCATAGGTTTCCTTCGGCAGCGGGTTCTTGTGAACGCGCTCCTCGCCCAGAACGACGCTTCGCGTGACGAGCTGCTCCCACGGATCGCCCGCTTCGATGGTGACGGCGTCGCCGAAGCGGCCTCGGCGCGCGTCTTCGATGAAACTCTCGGGAGCGATGTGGGCGTGGGGGTCGATGATCACCGGGACTTCTCCTTGTCAGCGCGTGAGTGAGAAAACTCAGGCTTTTGTGAAATAGACGCTCGGAAGTTTCGAGAGCCGATTATGCACCCTTCACCCCCGCCGCGCCAGAGCGCGGGGCCATGCCCCCTCGCGCGGCGTCAAAACGCCTTGTCGATCACGATGCGCGCGTTCGTCGCGCCCACCCGCACGGGAGCCGGCGAGCGGCCCTCGAGATCGCCGGCGCCCGCGGGACCCGCCGCGCCGTCCGCGTCCAGGCGCGCCGAGAGCGAAACCATCCCCTCGAAGGCGGCGCCCGGAATCATGACGTCTCGCCCTGAAATCTCGAATTCCAGCGGGAACCGGGGCCGCGCCACGCGCGCGACCGCCAATGGCGGGCCTCCTCCGGACTTGCGCGCAATCAGAAACAGGACGGGCTTGCCCTCGGCCCGCGCCCGCAGCGCGGGGGCGACCTCAATCACGCCCGAAATCATCCCGCCCTTCCCCGGCGGCCCGGCGAGCGTCCGCCCGGACGCGCTTTTCGCCTCCCGCGCCAGAAGGATTCGCACCCCGCGCGCGCCCACCTCGACCGGCCTGCGCGCCCCGCCGAGGATATCGCCCGGCCGCGTCCCGACCTTCCCGTCGCCATCGAGTCTGGCGACGAGGCTCACCTCGCCCGAGAACGCCGCGCCACGGAGCATCACGTCCCGCTCGCCCATGGTGAATTTCAGGGGAAACCGGGGCTTCAGAATCCGCAGGACCGCGAGGGGCGGCCCCGGCCGCTTCCCCCGCGCGATGATGAAAAGAGCCGCCTTGCCCCGGGCCTTCTCCGCCAGGGCGGACGCGAGGCGAACCTCGCCCTGAATCGTCGGGCCGCCGGTCGAAGGCTCCGATTGTCGGAGCGGGGCGGGCTTCGGAGGGGGCTTTTGCGCCGCGCGAGGCGGCGGCGCCGTTCCGATCACGCTGATCACCACGTCCGCGCCCTTCGCGCCCACCGAAACCGGGCGGGGGGCCATGCCCTCGAAATCGCCCTTCACCAGGGGGCCCGGAACGCCGTCCGCGTCGAGGCGGGCGCGCACGCGCACGCGGCCGGCGAACCTCTGGCCGCGAATCATCACGTCGTCCTTCGTGATGACGTATCGGTAGGGAAACCGCGTCTCCACCAGACGCTGCGCGGCCAGCGGGGGGCCGCCCTCCTCCCGCTCCAGAATGATGAAGAGCGTCCGCGTCCGCCACGCCTGAACCGGCAGGTTCGCGCCCATGCGCACCACGCCGGAGACGGACTCCTTCGGCGGGCCGAACGCGGGCAGAAGGTCGCAGCCGGCCGGAGCCAGCAGGAGTCCGAGCGACGCGAGCGCGGCGCAGGCGCTTCCGAACGCGCGCTTCATCCGCTTTCTCAGGACGCCTGCGCCCGCAGAAAGGCTTTCACCTCGTCCAGCCGGGGAAGGGCCGCCCTCCCGCGCCGTCTCCAGAATCCGGCTTCCGGCGTTGACCGCCCGATGCCGGCCCACCACGCAGAACTGATCCGTGGAATTGAGGCCGACTCCCACGGCGTCGAATTTTTTCCGCGGCATGAAAAAGGGCTTCCGATCAGAGGAATTCGATCAGGCGAACGGCCTCGGGGTCGGCCGCGTCGAGCGCCGCGCGCTCGGCGGCCGTGGGTTCCGGCGTGACCGGAACATGCTCCAGATCGCCCAAATCGAACCCCGTGGCCGCGCGCAGGGCGTCTGGCGGCACCCCCTGGTGGATCGACGCCGCCCGCAGGCGGCCCTCCTCTTTCCGAAAAACGCACAGGGGGGTCACCACCCCCGCCGCGTCTCCGGAGGCGGTCACGAAGTCGCAGCGCTCCGGGAAGCTCCTCGCGTCGTGAACCGTCCTCCAGAGGACGGTCCGCCGGGCCGTAGGCAGGATGTGCGCGCTGCCCGCCCCGCCCGGAAGCCGCACCCCGGGCGCGGCCGGCTCCCCGATGAAGGAGAGGTTCACGTCTCCGCGCGCGTCGATTTGCGCGCCGCCCAGAAACGCCAGGTCGAGCTTGCCCCGGGCGGACAAATCGAAAGTCTCCATGAGGCTGAAGCAGGAAAGCGCCCCCTCCATGAGCTGCCGCGCCGCCGTCGAGCGCGGAAGGCGGGAGGGGCGGGGGTTCACGCCGCCGGGGATGTTGAGATAGGTGAGATTCGGCGCATGGGCTTTTCTCGCCATGGCGATCGCCGCCATCGGCAGCGGCGAGGCCACGCCGTGAAACACGATTTCCCCGTCCCGAATGAATCTGGAGAGAAAAACCGCCATCCTGTCGGCGAGGGCGCGCGCGCTCCCGGAGGCGCCGCGCTTCGGAGCGGAACTCACGAGGCGCTCCCGGCCGTCGCGCCCTTCCCGCGATCGGACGCTTCCCAGGAATCCAGATGAGCCCGCGGGGATTCCGCGCGCGACGCCGATTCGACGTACGCGCCCAGCGCGTCCTCGTCGATGTCGTAAAAAGGATGGCACCCGCCGGGCCGCGCGCCTCCCGGCGCGCGGACGACCGCCTTCACCATGAAGGCGGGAACCGCCGTCCTCTCCGGCTTCTCGACGAAAAACGCGGTTTCCTCGATGCGCTCGGCCGTCAGAATCACCGCCTCGGCCGCCCTGGACATCAGGACGTCCTCGAACGCGCCGCCCTCTATCCGCGCGTTTCCCTGCGCGTCGGCATGGGTCACGTGGAGCGCGGCGAACCTCGGCCTGATTCGGGGAATCATATAAACCCGAGCGCCCGCGTAGGGGTCTCTCGCCCGCCGAAAGCCGGAGCGCGCCGCCGCGTCGCTCCCGTCCAGGCCGGCCGTGGGCTGGCTCGGCAGGCCGTAGGCGGAAGCCCTGAGTCCCGCAATGACCGTGGAGCAGGCGTGCTCGACCGCCTCCACGCGGCCTTCCTCCACGCCGCGCCGATAGGAGGGCGCGAGACCAAAGAGGTTCTCGAAGCCCACGTAGCCCGTCTGCGTTTGCGCCACGGCGCCCGCCGCGCAGAGCAAATCGACGTCGTAGCCCCCGGCCGTCTTCACGAGGCGAAGCCCTTCCCGCCCCTGGCGGGCGAGCTCCCGGACGAAGGCGGCGGGAATCCTCGTGAGCGCGTTTCCGCCCAGGGCGATCAAATCCCCGTCCCGTACGAGCGCCGCCGCTTCCGTGAGGGACATGATTTTGCCCGCCATCGTTCCTCCCCATCTGAATATCAGCGTCCCGATTATCCCCCAGAGGCGCGCGCCCCTCAAGGCCGGCGCGCCGGGCGTCCCCCGAAGTCCGCGCGGAGGCTCTCCGGTTTTCTGAAAAATCCGTTGACAAGCGCGCCCGCATTGCCTAGGCTGAACGCATGGTTCGAGGGTCATGGAGACTTCCCCGCCCGCAGGCTCCCGAAAATCGCCCGACGACCGATGAGCGACCGCCCTGTCTCCGCCCGTTCGGGGGGCGCATGAATCCCCAGGAAAACGCCGTTGCGGCGGAAGGCCGGCGCGCCTCTCCGGATGCGAGCGAGCTGGCCGACGTTCCCTTGGGACGGGACGCCTCCGCCGGCGACCCGGAGGGTTGGGAAACCCGGGAAGCCCCGCCAGCGCCGGAGGAGAAGCCTCCCGGGGGCGTGAGCGCGGCGCCGGGCGACCCCGACGCTTCCGGGCGCTTCGAGGTCAAAATCGACGCATTCGAGGGCCCGCTCGAGCTCCTGCTCCATCTGGTGCGCGAGCACAAGCTGGACATTCACGACATCCCGGTCGCGTTCATCACCGATCAATACCTGAAGCACGTGGAGCTCCTCAAGAAGCTGAACATCGACCTGGCATCCGAATACCTCGTCATGGCCTCCTGGCTGGTCTATCTCAAAAGCAGGACGCTGCTGCCCCGGACCGAGGACGACGCGGAAGAGGAAGACCCGGAAATCCTGAGGCAGGAACTCCAGCGTCAGCTCATCGAATATCAAAAATTCAAGAAAATCAGCCGGGCGTTGCGGCGCGCCGAGGAGGAGCAGTCCTGGCTCTACGCGCGGAGCGGCGGGGACGCCCTCCTGGAGGACGGGGAAGAGGAGCCCCCCAGGCTGGAAGCGACGGTCTTCGACCTCATCAGCGCCATGCGGCGCCTGATCGAATCCATCGGGGAGGAGGGGGTTCACCTCGTGGATATCGACGAGCTCGAAGTCGCCGACATGAGAGCCAGACTGCTGGACTCCCTCGAAAGCGCGGGCGCGGAGGGCGTTCTTTTTCAATCGCTGTTCGAGACGCGCCGCGTCCTCGAAGTGGTGGCCGTATTCCTGGCGCTCCTCGAACTCGTCAAGGGAAATCTCGTCGTGGCGCGGCAGGCGTCCAATTTCGGTGAAATTCGCATTATGAAGGCGGTGCGCAATGAATGATCCTCGACAGGAAAGCCGGGAAGCGGAATCGGGAGCGCCCTTTGAACTCGCGGAGGACGGGGCGTCGCCTCCGGACGCCTCGGCCAGGGCGCTGGCCGAGCACCAGATGGAGGCCATGGAAGAGCCTCGGCAGGAGACGACGTTCGAGATCGAGGAGAAGCTCCCGGAGCTGGCCGGGGACGCGCCCGACGAGGCGGCCGAAGCCTGCGGGGACGCGCCTCTCGTCATGGACCTCGGAGAGGCCAAGAAAATCATCGAATCCATCCTCTTCCTCGCGAGCGAACCGCTCAGGCCCCGGGACATCTCGTCTCTCTTCCGGGGCGTGTCCAACGTCAACGCCAAGGTCGTCCGAAATCTCCTGGGAGAGCTGGCGGAGGAGCATCGGGACAGGACCATCCAGATCGTCGAGGTGGCCGAGGGCTTCCGCCTCTGCACGCGCGCGGAGTTCTCCCCCTGGGTCAGGAGATTCCTGAAGGCGGAGAAAAAGGCCCGGCTCTCCCAGGCCGCGCTCGAGACCCTCGCCATCCTCGCCTACAAGCAGCCCATCACCAAGGCGGAGGTCGAGGAAGTCAGAAGGGTGGACTGCGGCGGCGTGGTGAACACCCTGCTTGAACGCGGCCTCATCCGCATCCTCGGCCGCCGGGACGTGGTGGGCCGGCCCATCGTCTACGGCACCACGCCCCTGTTCCTGGAGCATTTCGGCTTCAAGAGCCTCTCGGACATGCCGAACCCCGAGGAGTTTGAAGAAGCGGCCGAAGGCCTGGACTGGGGCGCGATGACGGACAGGGGCGAGCTCATCGCGGCGGACGGGGAGGCGCCGCCGGAAGGCGGCCGCGCGGACCCGGGCGACGCGCTCGCGCAGCCGGCGCCCGCCCCCGTGGACGGCGAGAAGCGGGCGGACGCCGCTCCCTGACGAAGCGCCCGGAGCTTCGCCGCGAACAAAAGGAGGGGAGCCGGCGCTTTCCTCCTTTTTCCCGCCGACAACGTGCCTGACGCGCGGAGGGCGAGCGTGCGCTTCGGAATCATGGGGACGGGAGGCGTGGGCGGCTACTTCGGCGCCATGCTGGCGAGAGGCGGCGGGGAGGTCGCCTTCATCGCGCGGGGAGCGCACCTTGCGGCCATGAAAAAAGACGGCCTGCGCGTGGAAAGCGCGGTCCCCGGAGACTTCACCGCGCGGGAAGGGACGTTCACGGATTCCCCGGCCGAAGCGGGCGCGCGCGACGTCATCCTCTACTGCGTGAAAACGACCGCCAACGACGACGCCATTCCCGCCCTCGCGCCCATGGTCGGCCCCGGCACGGTCATCATCAACCTGCAAAACGGCGTGGACAACGAAGAGAAGCTGGCGGCTGCCTACGGCGCGGAGCGCGTGATGGGCGGCGCCGCCTACCTGTTCTCCTCCATCTCGGGGCCGGGGCGCGTCCGGCAAATCGGCGGGCCGAGGCGGCTCATCTTCGGCGAGCTGGCGGGCGGGGCGAGCGCGCGCGGCGAAAGAATCCTGGCCGCGTTCAGGGAGGCGGAAGTCAACGCGGAATGCGCTTCGGACATTCAGGCGGAGCTCTGGACGAAGTTCATCTTCATCTGCGCGGTGGGGGGCGTGACGGCGCTCACGCGCTCCTCCATCGGGGAGATCATGGCCTGCGAGGGAACGAGAAGCATGGCGCGCGAGGCGATGCGGGAGGTCTTTCTCGTCGGCCGCGCCAGGGGCGTGAACCTTCCCGACGGCGCGGACGAGGAGCGCTTCCGGTTTCTGGACGAGCAGAACCCGGCCGGCAAGGGCAGCCTGTGCCACGACCTGGAGGCGGGGAGGCGCCTCGAAATCGACGCGCTTTGCGGAGCGGTCTCCCGCATGGGAGCGGAGGCGGGCGTGAAGACGCCCTGCAACGACTTCATCTTCCGCGCGCTCCAGCTCGCCGATCTTCAAATCGCGGGCGAGGTGAGGCCGGCGCCCCCTCGCGTTTCCCCCGCGCCCGCGGCGTGCTAGTCTCCCCCTCTCACGATCGTCCACCCAGGGAGAAGCCTTGCGATGGCGCGAAGATACTGGCTCATGAAGAGCGAGCCGGACGCCTACTCGTTCGACGACCTCATGGCGGAGCCGGAGCGGACCGCCTGCTGGGACGGCGTCCGAAACTACCAGGCCAGAAATTTCATGATGGAGATGAGGACGGGCGACGCCGTTCTCTTCTATCACTCGAACGCGAAGCCGCCCCACGCGGCGGGCGTCGCGCGGGTGGCGCGGGAGGCGTATCCCGATCACACCCAATACGACGGGAAATCGAAATACTACGACCCCAAATCTCCCGCCGACGCTCCCCGGTGGCGCATGGTGGACGTGCAGGCGGTGGAAAAGCTCCCCCGGCCCGTTTCCCTGAGCGAGCTGAAGGCGAACCCCAGGCTGGCCGGGATGCGCGTCGTCCAGAAGGGACAGCGCCTGAGCGTCATGCCCTTGAG
Source organism: bacterium (assembly GCA_965242545.1). Taxonomy (GTDB): domain Bacteria; phylum UBA8248; class UBA8248; order UBA8248; family UBA8248; genus Bin107. Next base: position 515,304 of record OZ251456.1, on the reverse strand, counting down.
CAGGAAGGAATTCGACGAGGTGCTGCGCATGGCGAGGAGGTGACTTCCCGCCCGGAGCCGGTCAGGACGGGGAGGCGGGCTCCCCGACTCCCGCGTTCTGGAGGGCGCGCCTGAAGTCCAGGGGCGCGGCGATGGACGGCAAATCGACGTCTCCCACGCCCACCCCCTTGCAGAGCACCTTCCCGTAGCCGAAAATCCGGCCGGCGACGCTCTGGCTGATGTTCACCTCCTCAATCCGGTTCAGCCTGATCTCTTCCGTGTTTCTGGCTATCCAGCCGCGCTTGTAGACCAGACGCCGGTTCGTGATGGCGATTTCGGTCGTCCACTTTTCGACCATCGTCAAAAGGAAAACGAGGAGACCGGCCGCGGCGCCCCAGAAATAGCCCGAGGGGGCTTCGCCGGACGACCACGCCCAGCCCCCGACCGCGCTGACGGCGAGGCCGACGACCGCGCCGACGACAAGACAGCGAACCACGGCGCCAAAGGTATAGAGCCAGTGAAACCTGCCGGAGCACACCACCCTCTCGCCTTCGCCGAGCGTCTTCTCTACGTATCCCATCCCGGCCTTTCAGCAATCCTCGCGCGCGCGGCGAAGGCGAAGCGCCGACGGTCTCCGCGGCGCGAAGCCCCCGCCCGCCTAGACCGCCAGCCGCTGCTTCATCGCCTCGAAATCCTCCTCGAAGAAGAAGGAATCCTCCCCGAACGCCGGTTCGAGGCCGGTGAGCCAGGTGGCGGACTCGTCGTACCCGGCGAAGAAGAGACGGCCCATCCACTCGGGGTTTCTCGCCTGGAGGAAGTGAAGCGTGATGAAGCGCTCGCCGCGAATCTCCTCGATTCCCAGCACCTGCACCTTGCCGGGAGCGGCGCTCATCACGGGCCCGCGCGCGGTTCGCCCCAGTCCCGACACCTGGGAGATGGCCTTGCGGTAGATCTCGTGGGCTTCCACCAAGGGCAACTCGAAGTAGCGCTTGGCGCCCGTGTCCCTCTCCACGAACATGTAGTAGGGAATGAGGCCCAGGCGCACCTGCTCCTTCCACATGCGCGCCCACACGTCCGGGTCGTCGTTGATGTGCCTGAGGAGGGGCGCCTGCGTCCTGATCACGGCGCCGGTGTCGCGTATCCTCCGAATCGCCTCGCGCACCATGGGGGTGTCGAGTTCGCGCCAGTGGTTGAAGTGCGACATGATGGCGATGTGCTTGCCCGCCTTTATCACCTTCTCGAACAGGCGAAGCGCGTCGTCCGCGTCGGGGTCGGTGGTGAAGCGGTAGGGCCAGAAGGTGAGCGCCTTCGTGCCGATGCGAACGTCGCGGACGTGCTCGAGGCGCGGATCCTCGGCGATGGGCAGGAGATAGCTCTCCAGCGCCTTGGTCTTCATGATCATGGGGTCGCCGCCGGTGAAGAGGATGTCCGTCACCTCGGGGTGCCGGGCGAGATATTCGCGCAGGATATCCCCGTCCGTCGAGATGAAGCGGAGCTCCTTGTCCCCCACGAACTGCGCCCAGCGGAAGCAGAAGGTGCAGTAGGCGTGGCACGTCTGTCCCTGGCCGGGAAAGAAGAGCACCGTCTCGTGGTATTTGTGCTGCATTCCCTCGAGGTGCTCGTCGTCCAGGCTGGGGACGTTCAGCGTCTGCTGTCCGGCGGGGTGCGGGTTCAGCCCCGCCCTGATCTCGTGGACGGCGGTGTCGAGCTCGCGCTTGGGCGCGCCGCGCTTCAGAAGATCCGCCACGAGGTCGAAATCCTCCTCCGCCAGCATCCCCGTCTGGGGAAAGGAGAGCTGGTAGATGGGATCATCGGGCACCCTGTCCCAATCAACGAGGTTCTCCAGCACGTAGCGGTTCGTGCGGAAGGGCAGCACGCTGCTCACCACCTTCATGTTGAAGCGCATGTCCTCGGAGAGGCTCTGCAGCTCGGGCGCGCTGTCGATGTGCTGGGCGATGATGGGCTTGTAGCGAGGCGGCTCCAGGGTGATCAGGTTGTCGGGGGCCGGCGTTCCGTTGCCGCCGTTTCGGGGCGTCGCCTCCGCCGCGCCCTGCGTGGAGTGCTCGGGGTTTCGGGACTGGCTCATGTCGGGTCCTCCCTTCGATGTCCATCGCCGCCCCGGAGAGGATTCCGGGAAGGCTCCAATCTGAGCAACCAAGAGGGCCATGGGATGGCCCGCGGGCGAACGCCCGCATTCTAGCAATCCCCGCGCCGCGAAGTCAAGAAAATCGTTCCGCGGCGACCCGTCCGGGGACGCGGGGCTCCCCGCGCTCCTAATGGGGCATGTGGGCGGGGTTCCAGAACTCGCCCGTGCGAATCGTGTGCGCCTGCCGATCTCCGTGCGGATGCCAGCCGTCCTCGTTCTTCCGCGCCTGCTCCTCGAAGTCATACTCGACCCGGTGAATCTCCCCCTCCCACTTCCCGCCGCCCTGATATTCGAGCAGGACGTAGGCGGGGCGATTGTCCCCGTCCCAGTTCACCGCGGCGGACGCCGCGCACACGAGGGTCTGGCCGCCCACCTCCCGGACGTAGGGGCCGTGCACCTGCCCGAAGGCCACGATCTCGGATTTCTCCCCCGCCAGGCGTTCGAGTATCTCCTCATCGCTCAGACGAAGCGGAAGCGCCCCCTCGTCGTCGCCCGGCGCGCCGTGGAAGACGCGAAGGTCGCGCCCGGGTTCGGGCGTAATCGTCAGCTCCCGGGGCAGGCCCCTCAGCCAGTCGAGCTGCTCCCGCGTCAGACGCTCGCGCGTGAGGCGGGCGCTCTCGTTTCTGCCGGGAAAGGGGTTCTTCCCCTCATCGACGCGATCGATGACCCAGCGATCGAAGTTTCCCAGGATGGGCAGGCAGTTTTTTCGGGAGCGGAGCCGATCCACCACCTCGCCCGACTCCGGCCCGCCCATGACGTGATCGCCGGGCACAATCTCCCAGTGCGCATCATGCTTGTCGATCTCCGCCAGAACGGCGTCCAGCGGCGCGAGTTGGGCGTGAACGTCGGAATAAAGCGCCAGTTTCATCGTCAGTCTCCATGATTGGCGAGGCTTGAACGTCCATTATCCGGCGATATTTCGCGTCGGCCCGGCAGCCTCCGCCTCATTTACAGCGAGCCTCCCTCGGGCGGCGCGAATTCCCTGAGCGCATCCTCCTTCCACTCCACCCCGAGCCCCGGCCTCTCGGAAAGAACCAGATTGCCGTCCCGGAGCGTCATCGGCCTCTCGATGACGGACTCCCACCAGGGCATGTATTCGCACCAGACGCCGTGCGCCTCCGCGCTCAGGAGATGCGCGCACGCCTCGTGGAACAGGTGCGGGGTCACCGACTTTCCGAACTCCTCCGCCAGCGCCGCCGCGCGACGCCACCCGGTGACGCCGGAGCAGCGCTCGAGGTCCGGCATCAGGATGTCGGCCGCCCCCGCCTCGAGCAGCTCGCGCATCCCCCGGGGGTTGTAGTTCGTCTCCCCGGTGCAGATGGGGACGCCGCTGACGCCGGCGACCTCCGCGCAGCCCCGGATATCCTCGTGATCGACCGGCTCCTCCACCCAGAGCAAATCGAAAGGCTCGAACGCCCGGCACGCCTTCTTCGCGGTCTCCACGTCCCAGGCTTGGTTGGCGTCCACCATGAGCCCGACCTCGCCGCCTATCGCCGCCCGAACGGCCCGAATCCGCTCCACGTCCTCCTCCACGCGCCCGCCCACGCGGAGCTTCATCGCCCTGAAGCCGCGCGCCTTGAGCGAGGCGGCCTCTTCTTCGAGCTCTTCGATCGTCAGGTTGAGCCAAAGGCCCTCGCTCGCGTAGCAGGGAATCTCCCTCCTCTGTCCGCCGATGAACTTCCAGAGCGGCTCGCCCGCCGCTCGGGCGGCCAAATCCCAGCAGGCGGTATCCAGCGCGGCCATGGCCATGGCGCTGACGCCGTCGCGCCCGACGAAGCTCGCCGCCCGGCGCATCGCCTCCCAGTTCGCGTCGGTCCTGGACGGGTCCCCGCCCAGCAGGTTGGCGAACAGGTCCCGCGCCATCGCCATCATCGCGCGCGCGCGCTCCGGCCCGAAGGCGAAGCACCAGCCGTGGCCCTTCAGCCCCTCTTTCGTGCGCAGGGTGACGCAGCAGGTATCGACGGCGCGCACCTCGAAGGTGGCCACCTTGAGCGGCCGGGGCAGCGGCACGGACACGTGCGCCGGCGTCATGCTGATGATGGTTTGGGAAGACGACAAGACGAACCTCCTTGCGCCCGGGCGGGAGACGCCGCGCGATCCTTTCTCGTTCCGCGAACTGTTCAAAGGTTACCCTGTTTCGCCCCGGATGGCTATAATTCCGCCGGACGACCGCCTTGCGGAAAACGCGCCAGGGAGCGAAACCGCCGATGTCCGCCATCCGGCTTCAGAAAATCATCGCCCGGGCGGGCCTCGCCTCGCGCCGGGAGGCGGAGCGCCTGATTCTGGAGGGCCGCGTCCGGGTGAACGGCGAGCGCGTCGTCGCCCTCGGCGCCAGGGCGGACCCGCTCTCGGACGCCGTCAAGGTGGACGGAAAGCTCGTCACGAAAAGGGAGCCGCTCGTCTATCTGGCGCTGAACAAGCCCAGGAGCGTGCTCACCACCATGCGGGACGAGGAGGACAGGGACAGGCCGACGGTGGCGGATTTGCTGCCCCGGGGCCTCAGGCGCGTGTTCCCCGTCGGCAGGCTCGACTTCGACGTCGAGGGGGTGCTGCTGCTCACCAACGACGGCGAGATGGCGAACCGCCTCGCCCATCCGAGATACGGCGTCCCCCGCGTCTATGAGGCGAAGGTGAAGGGGACGCCCTCCGAAGAGGCGCTCGCGCGCATGGCGGACGGGTCGTGGACGCGCGGGCGGGGCGAAAGGCCGCAGGCGGCGCGCGCGCGGATGATCCGGAGCGGGGCGGAGAAAAACGCATGGCTCCGAATCGAACTCCGGGAGGGAAGGCGCCATCAGGTCAAGAAAATGTGCGAGGCCGTGGGGCATCCCGTCCTCAAGCTGATCCGGCGCGCCTACGGGGGAATCACGGTCCGGGGCCTTCCCCGCGCCGGCGTGAGAACGCTCACGGGCGATGAAGTCGAAAAGCTGAAGGAGATGACGAAAATGCGTCCGCCCGCGGCGAGGCGCCCGGTCTCGAAAGCGGGCTGGGCCAGGGCCGGGGCGAGCCGCAGGCGGCGGTCGTCCGGGCGGCGAGCCTCCGCGAAAGAAGAAGCGCGCGCCTGAACGAGGCGGACGCGGGGGAAACCATGGGGCTTTCCGTGCTATGATGCGGAATCACGCGCGAGTAAAAACGCAAGGGCCGCATCGACGATGAGCGCATCTGCCTCGAACAAGCTGACGCTGGCGACCAAGATCACGCTGGCGCGGGTGCTTCTGATCCCCGTTTTCCTGACGTGCCTCGCCTACAGGCGGGCGGGGGTCGCCCTCGCCGTGTTCATCGTCGCGTGCGCGGCGGACGGCGTGGACGGCCACATCGCCAGGCGGCGCGGCGAGATGACGTCCCTGGGCGCAATGCTCGACCCCATCGCGGACAAGCTGCTCATGTTCGCCGCGTATATGATGATGGGAATCTCGGGGCAGATTCCGCCCTGGCTGGCCATCGTCGTGGTGAGCCGGGACCTGCTGCTCTGCATCGGCTGCCTCGCGCTGTTCATGACGGTGGGGTTTCAGACGCCCTCGCCCTCCCTGCTGGGCAAGGCCGCCACGACGGTGCAGATGATCACGGCGGGCGCCGCCCTGCTGGCGGCGGCGCTGGAGGCGGGCGAGAACGCGGTGATGCTCTCCCTGTTCCTGATCGCCTGCGCGCTGACGATCGCCTCGGGCGTCCACTATCTCTTTTTCGTGGGCGCGCGGATGATTCACCAGAAGCAGGGCGGCCAGGCCGGGAAGTCCTCTCCCACGGCCCAGCCCTGACGCGGGGCGCGAGACATGGATCCTTCATCCCAAATGCTCACGTGGAAGAGAATCTGGCTCATCCTCATCCTCATCGGCGCCCTCTGGCTGCTGGTGAGCGCGCGCGCCGCCCTCGTTCCCCTGGCGGTCTCCTTCATCCTCGCCTACGCGCTCGAGCCCCTGGTCGGGACGCTGGAGACGTGGAAGATTCCGCGCCCCCTCGCCGCCCTGCTTCTTCTGCTGGGGCTGGGCTTTCTCCTGTTCGTTCTGTGGGCGAGCATCGCGCCCGCGGTGCAGGATCAGATAGCGGCGTTCGCCGGAAAACTCCCCGGCTATCTGCGCGTCGTCGAATCCTGGCTCATCGCCACGCTCGACAAATTCCAGCTCGCGGGCGCCGCCGAGATCAAAAAATACCTCGCCGACAACCTCTCCGTCCTGGCGCAGCTCCCCCTCTCCGCCCTGCGGACGGGCGGCTCGTTTCTGCTGAAGACGACGAGCGGCCTCTTCTCCATCGCCCTGGGGATGGTCTATCTCGTCCTCATTCCCGTCATGACCTTCTATATCCTGCGGGACAGGAACCGGATATCGGAGACGTTCTTCGCCTACGTTCACCGCGACTACCGCGAGGAGGTGGAAAAGAGGATTTTCAGGCTCGACGAGCTGCTGGGCTCCTTCATCAAGGGCCAGCTGCTCATCGCCCTCATCCTCTCCGCCCTTTACGCTCTGGGCTTCTTCATCGTGGACGCGCCGCTCTGGCTGGTGCTGGGAATCTTCACGGGCCTCTCCAGCATGTTCCCCTACGTGGAGTGGATCGTGGCGCTGCCGATTGTCCTGGCGCTCTCGGCGATCGCCCACCAGGACTGGCTGCACCCGGTGGCGACGCTGGCCGTGTTCGGCGTCATCTCGCCCGTCGCGGGCGCCTTTCTCGTGCCGCGCGTCCTGGGCGAGCGCGTCGGGCTTCACCCCGTGGTGGTGATCGTCTCCATCCTGATAGGGGGAGAGGTCATGGGCTTCGCGGGCATCCTGCTGGCCGTGCCGTTCGCGGCGACCGTCAAGGTGGGCCTGGAAGCCGTCCATGACTATTATCTGAAGTGACGCCCCGCCTGCGGCGTTCCCTGAAGGATCGGCGCGCGGCGGCGCCTACGCCGGCACCTCCACCCCCCGGTCCGCCGCGCGCGCCATCAGGAAGAGGAGGTCGGAGAGGCGGTTCAGGTAGATGAGCAGGGCGGGGTTGTCGATGTAGCCCTCGTCGCGCAGCCGCACCGCGCGCCTCTCGCCGCGGCGGAGGATGGTGAGCGCCACGTCCAGGGCGGCGCCGCAGGCGGAATCGCCCGAAATCACCCAGTCGGTGACGCGAATCCGCTCCTCGTAGCGTGTCGCCTGGGCGTCCGCCCAGGCGACGTGGGACGCCCCCACGCGCTCCTTGAGCCTGCCGGTCTTGCCCCGGAGCGTCGCCAGGTCGCTGCTGGCGAGGTAGAGGTCTTTCTGGATTTTGAGAATTTCGGGCGCGAGCCACGCGGGCGCCATCGAGCGGGCGAGGCCGAGCGCCGCCTTCGCCTCGTCGAGCGCGCCGCAGGCCTCGACCTGGGGGTGGTGCTTGGGCGCCCTGTCCCCGAACCACAAATCGGTGTTCCCGTCGTCTCCCCGCCTCGTGACGATGGACATCGAACCGCTCCTCCGGGCTGAATCCTTCCGCTAGAGCCTCTTGATCACGTCGGAGGCGGCGGCGCGCGTCGTGGCGGTTCCGCCCAGGTCGACCGTCCGGTTCCCCTCGGCCAGATGCCCCCGAATCGCGGCGTCGAGCCTCTTCGCCGCCCGCTCCTCGCCCAGGTAGTCGAGCATCATGGCGGCGGAGAACAGCGCGGCCACCGGGTTGGCGATTCCCCTGCCCATGATGTCCGGCGCGGAGCCGTGCACGGGCTCGAACAGGCCGGGCGCGCCGCCCTTCGGGTTCGTGTTCGCGCTCGCGGCGACCCCCAGCCCGCCGACGATGGCCGCGCCCAGGTCGGTGAGGATGTCGCCGAAGAGGTTGGTGGACACCACCACGTCGAAGCGACCGGGCCGCCGGACGAACTCGAGGGCGGCGGCGTCCACGAGATATTTCGCCGTCTCCACGCCCTTGTAGCGGGGTCTTGCGGCCACCTCCTCGAAAATCTCGTCCCACATCACCAGGGTGTGGCCCTGCGCGTTCGACTTCGTGACGTTGGTCACGTGCTTCCTTCGCCCGAGCGCCGCCTCGAACGCCGCCTCGATGATCCGCTCGCAGCCCCCGCGCGTGAACAGCGTGATCTGGGCGGCCAGCTCCTGGGGATGCCCCTCGTAGTGCCTGCCACCGACGGGGCTGTATTCCCCCTCGGTGTTCTCGCGGAAGAAGAGCATGTCGATGTCTCCCGCCTCGCGGCCCCGCAGCGGCGACTCCAGCCCCTCGTAAAGAACGATGGGGCGCATGTTGACGTAGAGATCGAACCCCCGGCGGATCGGGAGCAGGAGCTGGTTGAGGGTGACGTGATCGGGAACGTCCGGCCTGCCCACGGCGCCGAGCATAATGGCGTCGTGGCGGCGGACGCGCTCCAGAAAATTCTCCGGGCACATGCGGCCCGTCTCGTGGTAGAAGTCGCTCCCCCAAGGGTATTTCGTGAAGGAAAACGCCAGGCCGCGCTGCGCCTTCGCCAGCGCCCGCAGGACGCGCGCCGCCTGGCCGAGGACTTCGGGCCCGATGCCGTCCGCCGGAATCAGTCCGACGCTGTGCTTCGCCATCGCCTCTCCTTCGCGCTCCCGTCCGCCGCGCGGCCGAAGCCCTCGGCCCGCGCGCCCGCCGACGGGGAAATCAAAGTCCCTTTTCGACGAGATACTCCACCGGATTGTAGTCGTCCGTCAAAACCGGGCCGTAGAGCCCGGGCGCCGGCGGCGCCACGCGCGCGCGCGCGGCGAACCTGAATTTCGGGTCGCGGCGCATCCTCTCCTCCAGGCGGCGAAAGCGGCCCGCGTCCTCGTCGCGGAATCCGAAGAGCAGGATGTTCTGCGGCAGGGAGGGTTCGGCGGGGTCCGTGCTGTAGAGGAGCAGTTCCGGAAACGCCTCCTTCATGGTTCGATAGACGGAGGCGTATATCGCGCTCCCGGGGCCCGAGCGATAGCCGATGAGGTTCAGCATGAACGCGCCGCCCGGCGCGAGGCGCGCGCGCGCCTCCTCGAAAAACTCCCGGGTGACCAGGTGCGGCGGAATGTTCTGCAGGCCGCGGTAGGCGTCGCCCACGATGAAGTCATACGTTCGCCCCGACCGCCGCAGGACGCGCCTGCCGTCTCCCACCGCCGTCTCGATGTTCGGAAATTCCCCGAGGCGGAAGAACCGCCGCCCCGCCCGGACGACCTCCTCGTCGAGCTCGATCACGGCGACGGCCGCGTCCGGCTTCATCAGGCGCAGCGCCTTGGGCATCGTGAACGCGCCGCCGCCGATGAAAATCGCGCTCCTCATGCGGGGGACGAACAGCGGCCCCAGCTCCAGAAACCGGGTGTAATCGTAAAAAAAGCCGCGATCGTCGCCCACCACCATCGCCCCCTCGGGCTGATGATCCAGAAACAGCTCGCGCACCCGCCGGCCGTCCGCTTCGGCGCGGTCGAACACGCGAATCATGTGGTACATGTTCTCCCGCGCCCAAATCACGTCCTCCCCGACCCCGGGGACGGCGCGCAGCCAAGCCGCGCCCGCGAGGGCGGACAGCGAGGCGAACGCCGCGAGAAGCAGGCTCGCCTTCGCGTTTCGCCTCGAGAAGAGGCCGGAGAGCTCGCCGGAGAGGTAAAGCCCCAGGAGCGCCGTCAGCATGAGCGCGCCCGCCGTCGTCAGGAAGATGCCGTTCAGCCCGAAGAAAGGGATGAAGACGAAGCCCGTCGCGAAGGTTCCGACGATGCTCCCGACGGTGGACCAGGTGAAGAGGCTTCCCGTCACCGCCCCCAGGCTTTCGTCCCCCCGCGCCGCGAGCTTCACCGCGAAGGGCGTCAGCGTGGCGAGGGCGCAGCTCGGCGCGGCGAAAAGCGCGAGGCCGGCGAACACCGGGCCGGACCGGAGGCTGAAGCTCTCCTCCATGGACGGAAGCAGAAGCCCCCGCAGCGCCGGCACCAGGGCGACCAGGCCCGCGCCGAGCAGCATGAGCGCGAAGAACAGCCTGCGCGAGGGCTTTTGATCCGCGAGCCTTCCCCCGATGGAATAGCCCAGGCTCAGCGCGGCGAGGATGACGCCGATCATCGAGGTCCACGTATAGAGCGTGTTGCCGAAATGGGGGGCGAGCACGCGCCCCGCCGCGATCTCCAGCACGAGAATCGAGCCGCCGGAGAGAAAGACCGCGAAATACAGATACCAGCCCGCCATGCTCCCCTCCTGGGTCCGGCGCGCGCCGGGGCCGCTTCGCCGCCGCGCGCTTCCCGGAAAAAGAAAGCCGCACTCTATGGCACCCGGGACGCGGAGGCAAGCCTCGGCCGCGCCTGGATTTTTTCGGGCCGATGGCGCATAAATGGAGGCGGACTCGCGCGAACGCGCGCATCTCGGATTTTCCTGAGAAGAGAAGACGCCTTGGCTTTCGATAAGGTCTATCCATCCTCCAAAGCCGCCGTCGCCGACATTCCCGACGGCGCGACCATCCTGCTGGGCGGATTCGGCGGCGCGGGAATCCCGGAGAACCTCCTCGTCGCCATGGCGTCGCACCCGGCGCGCGGCCTCACCGTCGTCACCAACCACGCGGGCTTCGGCGAGCGCGGCCTGGCCGTCCTGCTCCGGCAGGGGAAGGTGAGGAAAATCATCTGCAGCTACGCCTTCCACAAAAGCGCGTTCGTGTTCCGGGAGCTGTTCCTGGAGGGGAAAATAGAACTCGAACAGCTCCCCCAGGGAACCATGGCCGAGAGAATCCGGGCGGCGGGCGCCGGGATTCCCGCCTTCTACACCCCCACGGGCGTCGGCACGCAGGCGGCGGAGGGAAAGGAGACCCGCGTCGTCAACGGCCGCGAGGCCTTGCTCGAGTATCCCCTTCCCGGGGACGTCGCCGTCATCAAGGCGCACCGGGCCGACGCCATGGGCAATCTCACCTACCGGGGCACCGCCGGGAACTTCAACCCCGTCATGGCGGCGGCCGCTCCGCTCACCATCGCCGAGGTGGAGGAAATCGTGGCGCCCGGCGTCATCGCGCCCGAACACGTGCACACGCCGTCGATATACGTGCAAAGGGTCGTGAGAGGAGAAGACCTTGGCCTTCGCTCGGAAACTTGAAGCCTGCGCCCTCGGGCCGGCCGACATCGCGCGCCGCGTCGCGGCGGAACTGCCCGACGGCGCCGTGGTGAACCTGGGAATCGGCACGCCCACGCTGGCGGCGAACTACGTGGCGCCCGGGCGCGGCGTGATGTTCATGGCGGAAAACGGCGTCATCGGAGCGGGCCCCAGACCGGAGGCCGGCCGGGAGGACAAGGACTACATCAACGCATCGAGAGAGCCCATCACCGCGCTTCCGGGCGCCTCCGTGTTCGGACACGCCGACGCCTTCGCCATGATACGCGGCGGGCACGTCGACATCGCCGTCATGGGCGCCCTCCAGGTCTCGGCGCGGGGCGACCTGGCGAACTGGACGGTGCCGGGCCTGGGCAAGGGCGGCATCGGCGGGGCGATGGACCTCGCCGCCGGCGCGGGCCAGGTCTACGCCATGATGACCCACACCATGAAGGACGGCGGCCTGAAGCTGCTGAACGAATGCTCCTATCCCCTCACGGCGCGGGGGGTGGTCGCCAAGCTGTTCACCGACGTCGCCTACATCGAGTTCACGCCCGACGGCCCGCTTCTCAGGGAAGCGGCCGCCGGCCTCTCCATCGACGACGTGCAGCGCGTGAGCGAGCCCCGGCTCATCGCGGCCGAGCCGCTCGGCGTGATGCGGCGCGAGGACGCGCCGTGACGTCCGGGAGAAGATGAGCGGGCCGCCGGTCGCCGGCTTTTTCACGGGCGCCGGGATCGCGCCCGTCGGAGAGACGGACCGCCTCCGCCGGCATTCCGGCGCGCCGGCGGGCGGGTAATCCGGCCGGGAAAAATTTTCTTTCTCATTCACGGGAGCGGGCTTCCATGGGATACAGCGCGGGAAACGTCATCGTCACCACCCTTCACGTCCTGAGCGCCATTCTGGCGGTCGGCGGCGTGGCCTTTCTTCGCTTCGTCGTCCTGCCGACGGCGGAGGGGCTGCCCGAATCCGAGCGGGGGCCGTTTCTGAAGCGCGTCCAGAAAAAATTCACGCCGATTCTGCACGGCTCCTTTCTGGTGCTGATCCTGACGGGGCTTCACCACGTCACCCGCCTCGTGCGGAGCGGCCTCGCGGTTCCGGGCGAGCTGCTCGTCAAGATCGTCCTGGCGCTCGTCATCATTTTCGTCGGCGTGGCGCTCACGCTGCCGGGCGGCTTCGAGGGCATGAAGGCGAAGCGCGGCGCCTGGCTGCTTCTCAACCTGATCCTCGCGCTCATCGTCGTCTATCTGGGCGTTTCGGTCACCCATGGCTGACGCCCTTCCAGGGGGGAGCGAACGCGATGCGCGCGGGATGGTATGAGCGCAAGGGCGGAGCGCGCGAAGTCATCGAAGTCGGAGAGATGGCCGCGCCCGAGCCCGGCCCCGGCGAAATCCGGGTGAGGCTCCGCGCGTCGGGCGTCAACCCGACGGACTGCAAGCGCCGCGCCGGCCACGGGGCGGAGGACTGGGGCTACGACAGGCATTTTCCGGATTACCCGAGAATCATTCCCAACAACGACGGCGCAGGCGTCGTGGAGAAGCTCGGGCCGGGCGCGGCCGGGCGCGAAATCGGGGAGCGGGTCTGGGTGTTCAACGCGCGCTACAGGCGCGCGTTCGGCACGGCGGCGCAATACGTATGCCTTCCCGCGGAGTTCGCGGCTCCCCTGCCGGAAGAAGCCGCGTTCGCGGAGGGGGCGTGCCTGGGAATTCCCGCCATGACGGCGCACCGCTGCCTTTACGCGGACGGTCCCGTCGCGGACGGGACGGTGCTGGTGACCGGAGGCGCGGGCCGCGTGGGCGCCTGCGCGGTTCAGCTGGCCAGGCGGGGAGGGGCGCGCGTCATCGCCACGGTGAGCTCCGACGCCAAGGCGAAGCTGGCGGCCGCCGCCGATCACGTCGTCAACTACCGGGAAGAGGACGTGACGCGGAGGATACTGGAGCTCACCGGCGGCGAGGGCGTGGACCGCGTCGTGGACGTGAATCTGGGCGTGAACTGGGAGACGAACTACAAAATCCTGAAAACCGGCGGCGTCATCGCCTCCTATTCCTCCATGGGAGACCGAACGCCCCGCTTTCCCCACTACGAGCTCATGCTGAACAACGCGACCATCCGCCTGGTGATGATTCACTGCTGCCCGCCCGACGCCCTCGCGCGGGCCGCGCGGGACGTCACCCGCGCGATAGAGGAGGGCGCGCTCGCCCCCCGCGTCGCCGGGCGCTTTTCGCTCGACGAACTCGCCGGCGCGCACGAGGCCGTGGAGGCGGGCGAGGCGACGGGACACGTGGTGGTGGAAATCGACTGAGCCCGCCGCTCTCAGGCGGCGCCCGCGTCCAGCCTTTTGAGGCCGGATTCCAGGGCGTCGAGCGTTCTGTCGATTTGCGCCCCGGAGTGCGTCGCCATGAGGGCGGCGCGGAGCCGGCTCGCGCCCGGGGGCACCGTGGGCGGACGAATGGCCGGCAGATAGACGCCCGCCGCCGTCATGTGTTCCGCCAGCGCCAGCGCCTTCTCCGCGTCCCCGACCACGATCGGGAAAATCGGGACTTCCGCCCCCCGGGGCGGGTCGCTCACCGGAACGCCGATATGGCGCAGCCCGGCGCGAAAGCGCGCGCAAAGGCTCCGCAAATCCTCCCGGCGGCGCTCCCCCTCGGCGCCTTCGACGAGGCGAAGGGCGGCGCGCGACGCGGCGGCGACGGCGGGCGGCAGCCCCGTGGAGTAGATATACGGGCGCGCCCTGTTGACGAGATAATCCGTCACCCGGGAATCGGCGCACGCGAACGCGCCGTAGGAGGCGAGCGCCTTCCCCAGCGTTCCCATGGAGACGGAGACCTTCTCCTGCGCCCCGAAAAAGGCCACGCACCCGCGTCCCCCCTCGCCCAGAACCCCCGTGCCGTGCGCGTCGTCCACCAGCAGCATGGCGCCGTATTCGCGCGCGAGGGCGCAGAGTTCGGGCAGCGGCGCCAAATCGCCGTCCATGCTGAACACCCCGTCCGTCACAATGAGCTTCCGGCGGGCGGCGGAGGCCTTTTTCAGGGCGTCCTCCAGGCGGTTCGCGTCCCCGTGGGGGTAGATATGCGTCCGCGCCCTCGAGAGCCGGCACCCGTCCACAATGCTCGCGTGGTTGAGCTCGTCGCTGAAAACGGCGTCGCCCTCGCCGGCCAGGGCGGTGATGAGGCCGACGTTCGCCAGGAATCCCGAGCCGAAAACGACCGCGTCGGCCTTCCCCTTGAACCCGGCCAGCGCCCTCGCCAGCTCCTCGTGGACGGCCATGTGGCCGCCGAGCAGGGGAGAGGCGGAAGCGCTCGCGCCCGAGGCCCGCAGCGCCGCCGCGGACGCCTCGATGATCGCCGGATGGCCGGCGAGGCCGAGATAGTTGTTGCTCGAGAGGTTGATGAGCGTCCCCTCGCCGAAGCGCGCGGTCGGTCCCTGCGTCCCGTCCAGGACGCGCAGGCGCCGGCGCAGGTTCGCGGTCGATAGCTCGCGCAACTCATCGTCGAGCTGCGTCCTCCAGTTCCGCGCGGGGATGTTTTCTCTCGCCTCGTCCATGCCGGTCATTGTAGAAAACGAGGGCGCGCCGGAAAAGCGGGCGGGGCGAAACCCTTGCCCCATCCGCGAAAGAATGTCATTTTCAGGAAAACCGCGACGGCGGGAACTCATCCCGACGCTAAGGAGCTTCGCTTGAACTGGCTTTGGGTGGCGGGCGGCGGCGCCCTCGGCAGCGCGCTGCGCTACGGACTCGCCCTCGGCGTCCAGAGGCGGCTGGGGACGGGCTGGCCCTTCGGCACGCTGGCGGTCAACCTGCTCGGCTCCTTCCTCATCGGGTGGATCTTCCACCTGCTCGTCTCCCGGGAAATTCTGGCCGAAGGCCCCCGCCTGTTCATCGTCGCCGGCCTGCTGGGAGGATTCACCACCTTCTCCGCCTTCAGCCTCGAGACCCTCCGCCTCCTCCAGGAAGGCTCCTGGCCCCTGGCCGCGCTCTACGTCGCGCTCTCGACGGCGGGCGGCCTCCTCGCCGCCTGGGCCGGCTTTCAGCTCGCCGCATGGCTTGGGTGACGCAAAAAAATCCCCGCGCCGCGGGGCAGCGGGGACTGACGGGCGGCGCCGCTAAAAACGGCATCGGCTTCATTTCGCCTGCGGACTCATCATCCGCCCATCAAGCGTCAGATCGAACCCCATTCGCCCCCGTCCACCTGGAGGGCCGCGCCCGATATGTAGCTCGCCCGCTCGCTGGCGAGAAAGGCCACCGCCGCCGCGAACTCCTCCGCCTTCCCCAGGCGGCCCATGGCGATGTCCTTCGTCACCTCGGCGTGAACTTCCTCCTCGCTTCGGCCGCTCTCCTTCGCCATCTTCGCGATGCGCTCGGGCCAGTGGGTGGCGAAGCGCCCCGGGTTCACGACGTTGACCAGGACGCCGTCCCTCACGAATTCGCCCGCCAGGGATTTCGCGAAATTCAGCAGCGCCGCCTTCGCGGCGTTGGAGACCGAGCGGCGAGAACGGGGCTGGCGGCTGCTCGTGGAGCCCGTCATGATGATGCGGCCCCACCTTTGCGCCCGCATGTGGGGGAGGACGAGACGGCTGAACTCGGAGGCCGCGTAGAGGATGCTGGACATGGAGCGCTCCCAGTCGGCGCGCTCGACGTCGAGAAAATCGCGGGTCAGGCTCACGCCGGCGTTGCTCACGAGAACGTGGACGGTGCCGAAGCGCGAGACCGTCTCCTCCACCACGCGGGCGATCTCCCCGGGGTTGCCCACGTCGCAGCGCACGGCGAGCACGGCGCGCCGCGAAACTTCCTGAATCCCGCGCTTGGTCGCCTCCAGGCGCTCCTCGTTCCGCGCGCAGACGCAGACGCCGCAGCCCTCCCGCGCGAGTTCACTGGCGACCGCCAGGCCGAGGCCCGCGCTTCCGCCGGTGACGATGGCGGCCTTTCCCTCCAGTCCCAGGTCCATTGTCGTCCTCTCCCGATGAGCGTTCCGCCGGCGGAGGTCCCTCGCGCGAAAGCGGGCGCCGCCGAAAGGACGCGCGCTCCCCGCCGCGCGATTGAGAAGCCGCCGCGCTTCCCCTACAATCGGCGCGTTCCGCCGCCCGCCGCCTTGAAAGAGGGGAAACGATGACGGAGCGCGCCGACTTTCGTCAATTCTACCGCGACGCCCACGGAGTGAGCCTCCTCACCGATCGCGAGAAAAGGCTCATGGGCCTGGCCGTCGCCATCGCGCGAAACTGCCAGCCGTGAGTGGATCGCCGCCTGGCGGACGCCGGGAAAGCGGGCATCAGCGAGGAGACGCTCGACGCCGCCTTCGACCTCACGGCCGCCGTCATGGCCGGAGTCGCCCAGAGCATGAACCAGCGCTACAAGGCGTCCCGCGAGCAGGGCGCCTCCTAGGGGCTTGCGGATGACGGGCTGGATCAGGAAACTCCTGGACTCGGAAGACCCCGACCGGCTCGCGCCCTGGAAGAACAGGCGCCCGGAGCCGCAGGGAGAAGCCCCCGAGGATCGCCCCGACGTCCCCGTCAAGCCGGCGTGGCACTTCATCATGTATTTCATCATGGGCGCGGGGTTCGACGCCCTGTTCCCCACCGACGCCTTCTCCGAGAACGCGCGCTTCACGCTCGGGACGGGACTGGTCGCGGCGGGCGCGATTCTCCACTCGGCCGCCATCGGGCGCCTCAGGAAGGCCGGGACGCCTCACGCGACGGACAGGCCGGCGCGCGTCCTCGTCACGGACGGCCCCTATCGCTTCTCCCGAAACCCCATCTACCTGGGACTCGTCTCCCTGTATCTGGGACTGGGAATCTTCCTCAACAACCTCTGGATATTCGTCCTGGGCGCGCCCCTGATCGCCACGATCCGGGTGGTGATCGTCGCGCGCGAGGAGGATTATCTCGAAGGGAAATTCGGCGAGGAATACCGCGCCTACCGCAAGGGCGCGCGCCGCTGGCTCTGAGGGGAGAGCGAAGCGGCCGCCCCTCGCGGGCCGGACGCTCCTCCCGGATTCCGTCCATCTCCCCTCGTCGGGATTGACGTCGGAACGACGGTCCGTCCGCGAGCGGATTCGGATGAGGACGAACGCGGCCGACGCGCCCCCGCGCCTAGCGCACCCCCTTGGGCCTGGGCCGCGCCTTTCGCTTCGCGATCTCCTTCTTCACCTCGGCGCCCGATTTTCCGTTCGTCTCGATGCCGAAGACCTCGCCCACGCGGGTGTGCTTGTCCATCAGGCGCATGAAGGAGATGTCCGACAATTCGGCCAGCACCATCTCGCACGTGCTGAAAATGACGCAGCCCTCCACGAGGTGGCCGCCGAAGCACGTCGCCTCGGGCCGGCCCATCGAGATGGTGACGTGCGCGTGGAGATAGGGCTCGCCCTTCTCGGTCTGGGTGACGTTGCCGCTCATCTGCAGAAGTTCGAGCGGGCCGTTGATGGGCGTGAAGATGCGGCACTCGTCGTTGATGGGAAACGGATCGGGAAACTGCCAGACGTTTCTCAGCACCGCCTTTTGCAGGCTCGCCGCCACGCTCAGGATGACGCCCGCCTTCACGTTCTTCTCCCGGCAGATTTTGAGCGTCGTGCCGAACAGGTCGTCCCCCGGCGCCATGCGGATGGCGAGGACGCGGCCGATGCCGGCCTCGGCCACGTCGTAGCGGGGCTTGCGGGTCGCCCAGTCGGAATTGTCGAAATTCGTCAATTTTCTCGCCATGGATTCTCTCTCTCCCTGAAAGGCTTTATCGCCTCGCGCGCGAAAAGGCGGCGCCGAAGCGCCTTCGGTTCCCGGACCTGAAGCGCATTCTAGTCCCGCCCGCGCAAAATGAAAACCGCCTTCAGTCCTCCGGCGCCTCGCAGCGGACTTCCCCGGCCGTAACAGCGCAGACGACGGAGGATCGCTCATCGAACACGTCGCCCGGGCGCGGCTCGCCGGAGCCCGGGGGCGGGCGCAGGACGCAAAAATCAGCCGCCCCGCCGGCCTTGAGGACGCCCAGGTCCTCGAAGCCGAGCGCGGCGGCGCCCGCCCGGGTGCACAGGTCGAGCAGCTCGGCGTCCGTGAACTCCGCCCCCGCCTCCCGGAGGGCGCGGGCCTCGTCCAGAAGCGAGAGCGTGGGGCTGCTCGCCCGGCTGTCCGTTCCCAGGCACAGCTCCAGCCCCGCCTCGCGCATCCCGTCCGCGTCGGCGAACGGATGGCCGAAAAAGCGCGCCGATCGCGGACAAAGGCAGAGGCGCACCCCGTTTCCCGCCAGAATTCTCCAGTCCTCCCCGTTCGTCTGGTTCCCGTGAACGGCCAGGGAGAGACCCGCGAGCGCGCCTCCCGCCTCCAGGTGCGCGACGGGCCCGAGTCCCGAGGGCGCGAAGCCCTCCAGGGCGAGGGAGCCGTTCAGCGCCCGATGCGCCTCGGCGAACGGGCCGCCGCCCGTCCGCAGAAATTCGACCTCGCGCGGGCTCTCCGCCAGGTGCGTCGCCACGGGCCAGTCCCTCGACTCCGCCTCGGCGATCGCCGCCCGGTAGAGCGCGAGCGACGCGGTGTAGGGCGCATGGGGGCTCAGGCCGCGCCGGACGGCGCCGGGAATCGGGCCGCGATACTCCGGAAAAGCGTCCAGCGCCTCCAGCCTTTCCGCCAGAATCGCGTCCGCCCGCGCCGGGTCGATTCCCAGCGTCTCGTGAAACACCACGCCGCGCATTCCGGCGCCCGCCAGCGCCGTCGCGCTCTCTCCCGAGGTGGAGACGTCGCCCACGCAGGTGACGCCCGAGGCCAGGCTCGCCGCGGCGCCGAGCCGCGCGGAGGCCAGAAAAAGATGCGCGGGCCAGCCCCGCACCTCCCGCGCGAGCCACGCGATCCATTCCCCCATCGGCTTCGGCCGCCCGGCGAGGCCCGAAAGCTCCAGGTGCGCGTGCGCGTTGACCATGCCGGGAATCAGAATCGCCCGGCCGAAGTCCCGCTCGCGGGCGACCGGCGCGGCAGGCCGCACGAAGGCCTCCTCGCCCACCGCCAGAATCCGCCCCGACGCCGTGAGCAGCGCGCCGCGCCGGACGGGCGGCGCCTCCACCGGACAAACGAGGTCGGCGAGCCAGAGCTCCATGCTTCGCGTTCGGGAGGCGGGGGGCGATTCCGTCGCCACGGGCGCCGCTAGTCGATCGGTTCGTAGAAGAAGTCGCGGCGCCGGGGCGTGAAGCCGGCGTTCCGCGCCATGCGGTGAAGGTCGGCCTCGTTCAGGGCGTAGGTCGTGCCGGCGGCGCTGACGACGTTCTCCTCCAGCATGGTGGAGCCCATGTCGTTGCAGCCGAAGCGCAGGGAAAGCTCGCCGACCTTCATCCCCTGCGTCACCCAGGAGGATTGAAAGTTCTCGACGTTGTCCAGATACAGGCGGCTGATCGCCAGGGTGCGCAGATACTCGCCGCTGCCCACGGTGGGCGCCCGGAGCGCCGCCGAGCCGTCGTTCTGGAACGTCCAGCAGACGTAGGCCGTGAAGCCCCCCGTCTCGTCCTGAAGGGCGCGCAGGCGGTCGAGATGCTCGACCCGCTCGGCGTCGGTCTCCACGTGGCCGAACATCATCGTGGCGGTGGAGCGAAGCCCGAGCCCGTGGGCGGCGCGCATGACGTCGAGCCAGCCCCGCGCGCTCACCTTGAGCCTCGATATCCTGTCGCGCGCGCGATCCACGAGAATCTCCCCGCCGCCGCCGGGCAGGGAGTCGAGGCCCGCCTCGCGCAGGCGCGCGAGCACGACCTCGTAGGGCATGTCCTCGAGCCGGGCGATATGGTGAATCTCGGGCGGGCTCAAGCCGTGCAGATGGAGGTCGGGAAACTCCTCCTTCATCCAGGAGAAGAGCGCCTCGTACCATTCGATTCTCAGGTCGGGGTGATGCCCCCCCTGGAGCAGCACCTGCCTGCCGCCGACGGCGTAGAGCTCGTCAATCTTCCGCCTTATCTCCTCCCGCGTCCTGACGTAGGCCTCGGGATGCCCCCCCGGCGGACGGTAGAACGCGCAAAACGAGCAATAAACGTCGCACACGTTCGTGTAGTTGATGTTCCTGTCCACGCAGTAGGTGGCGCGCCCTTCCGGGTGCAGGCGCGCGCGAACGTCGTCCGCCGCCGCGCCCAGCGCCGGGAGGTCGTCGCCCTCGAGCAGCGCCAGCCCCTCCCCGAAGGAGAGCCGCCCGCCGCCCGCCGCCTTCTCGATGGCGTCGTAGAACGCCGTCGTCGCCGTGGTCATGGATTCCCTCCAACGGGGGCCGGACGCGGGGCATCATGCGCGAGAGCGGCCGGGAGGTCAACAAGGCGGGGGGTTCAGCGAGCCGCCTGGCCCGGCGCGATCTCGCGGGGGTTTTCGATGGCGTGGATCGTGAGCGGCGCGGCGCGGTTCCGCAGCGCGATCTCGTGGGCGGGAAAGGCGGAGACGTCCACCCCGGCGCGCTCGGCCACCTCGGCGGAGATGACGAGCCGGCAGCCGTATTCCTTGGTCAGGTCCTGAAGTCGGCTGGCCGCGTTCACCGTGTCGCCCACCGCCGTCAGGTACTTCGCCACGCCCCGGCCCATCTCCCCCACCACGGTGGGGCCCGCGTGCACGCCGATGCCGACCCGGAGAGGCTCCTCCAGCTCCTCGGCGAGCGACTCGCTCATCCTCCCCAGCGCGTCCACGATGGCGCGGGCCGCCGCGAGCGCGCGCCTGCACCCCTCCGCGGGGCCCTCCTCCACCCCGAAAAGAGCGCCATGACGCCGTCGCCCGCGAACTGGTTGATGACGCCCCCCTCCCGGGTGATGGCCTCGCCCATGACCTCGAAGTAGCAATTCAGGAAAAACACCACATCGTAGGGCAGCTTCTTCTCGGCGATGCGCGTGAAGCCCCTCAGGTCGGCGAACAGGACGGCGACGCCGCACTCCTGGCCGGAGGCGTAGTCCCTCTGCCCGAAGCCCTGCGCCGCGTCCGCCCGGGCGGGCAGCACGAGCAGCGTCGAGACGTCCGTCTCCGGCCGCAGCTGGCACGCGAGGCGAACGTTGGGCGGCGCCTTGATGCGATCCAGCACGCGCCGCTCCTCGGGCCCGGCGGGCGGCAGCGCCTCCGTCCCGCCCAGAAGCTGCACCCGGCAGGTGGAGCAGCGCCCGCGCCCCCCGCAGGCGGAGGCGTGGGGAACGCCGGCGGCGCGGCTCGCCTCCAGGATGGTGGAGCCCACCGGGGCGACGGCCTCGCGCCCGCCCGGATAGGCGACCCGAAACGTCTTTCGCCTTCTCTCCCGCGCGCAGCGCGCCTCGCGCGCGAGCAGCGTCAGGCCGAGCAGTCCCAGATAGCCCCACCACAGCGCGTCGCGCGCCGCGTGGAGCTGCGCCCTCTCGGCGCGGTTCGGCCCCCTCGCGCGGACTCCCGGCCCGCCGAGCCGCTCCCCGTCCCTCGATAGCCTGGCCGCCTCGCGCCCGCCCTGGCTGAAGCCCGCCAGCGAGAGGGCGGCGAGGAGCGCGGCGGCGGAAAGGGCGACCGGAAACCATCTTCCATACCAGGGTCTGAGCCTCAGCCAGTAGTGCAGGCCGACGCAGCCGTGCGTCCAGGCGACGAGCAGGAAAACCGCCTGCTTGAGGCCCACGTCCGGAGATCGCTCCCAGTAGAGAAGCATCAGGCGCGCGTAGGAATCCGCCGCGCCGAACCATTCATGGGCCAGGCGCGTTCCCACGACGTGGGAAATCAGGAACAGCGGAATGGAGAGGCCGAGGATAATCTGGGCCGCCTCCCACGCCGGCATCCGAAGGCTGCGCCGGTTGAACAGAGCGTGGAGCGTGAGCGCGACGTGCAGGAGGAGCGAGCCGTAGAACAGCGGCGTGCCGACGCCGCTCCGCCAGAACCCCAGAAACCAGCTCCTGCCCGCGTCCATCGCTTCCAGCGACGCCAGCCCCAGGGCGTGGTTCAGCAGATGGGTCGCGAGAAAGGCGAAAAGAACGCAGCCCGTGGCGAGCCGCAGCGACTTGGCGCGGGACTGCGCGGAGGCGCCGGCCGCGGGCGCGGCGGAGGTCATCGGGCGCGTCCCCGGAGAAGGTTCATCGGAGGGGATTTTCCGCCAGAAACTTCTCCATCTCCGCGAGGAAGGCGTCGGGCTGATCCCAGAAGACGCTGTGTCCCGCGTCGGGGATGATCGAGAGGCGGCAGTCGGGGACGCCGTTCACGTACGCCTCGGCGAAGTCCAGCGGGCCCGCGTCGTTCTCCCCGTAGCAGACCCACGCGGGAACGGAGATTTCGGACAGCCGCGTCCGAACATCCGGCATCGTGAACAGCGCGCTCGCCGCGTCCGCGAACGTCCGGGGCGTGTTCTTCAGAAACCTCTCCCGATACTCCCGGGCGAGCGGCCCCGTCCGAAGGCTCTTCGGAATCTCGCCCCGCCGCAGCTTGAACGCGAGCAGCGCCTCCATCCCCTCCGATTCGGCCACGCGCAGCTGCGCCTCGAACGTCTCCCGATACGCGCCCGAGGGCGGGCCGGCGGAGGAGGCGGAGAGCATGAGGCGATTCAGGCGCTCCGGATGCGCGATGGCGAGCATCGTCCCCGTTCTCCCGCCCATGCTCTGCCCGAGGTAGTCGGCGCGCTCGATCCGCATGGCGTCCAGGAAGCCCAGGACGTCATCGGCGAACGTCTCGATGGCGAAGGGGCCCTCGGGCTTGTCCGAATCGCCGTGCCCGCGCAGGTCGAGCGCCAGCGTCCTGAACCGCTCCGCCAGCCGGTCGATGATCGGCCGGAAGGTGAAATGGGAGTTCTGGAACCCGTGGACCAAGAGGAGCGGAGGCCCCTCCCCGCGCTCCTCGTAGTGAAGGCTCACGCCGTTCACCCGCGCTTTCGGCAAAATCGCCTCCTTTCATTCAGCCCGTTCAGCGAAGGGCGGCGCGCGCCTCTACGGGCTTCCCGATTCGAGCGCCGGCCGCGCGCCCCTCAGCTCCGGCGTCGCCTCCTCGTAGGCGCGCGCCAGGCGGAGAACGTCCGTCTCGCGCCAGGGCCCGCTCGCGATCTGGAGGCCCATGGGCATCCCTTCGGCGTCGCGGCCCATGGGCAGGACGATCGCCGGAAAGCCCGTGGCGTTGTGGGTCGAGAGAAACGGCCGGTGGAGGTGGGCGTAGGCGACCTCCCGCCCGTTCAGATTCGCCATGAGGGTTTCGATGGGCGGGGCGGCGCAGGGCAGGGCGGGCTGGAGGAGCGCGTCCGCCCCCTCGAAGAACCGCTCCGCCTCGCGCCGGAGGAGGACGCGCTCGCGCGTCGCCCGCACGTAGTCGTCCGCGGAAATCTTGAACGACCACTCCAGCCGCTCGCGCACGTCCTCTCCGTAGCCCTCGGGGTTCCGCTCGAAAAACGGGCGGTGGAACTCGGCGAACTCGGGGCCCGCGATGGCGGGAAACAAATCCAGCAGCCGACGATGACGCGGAAAGGAGACCTCCTCCACCCTCGCGCCCAGGCGGCGAAACACCTCCACCGCGCGCTCGAACGCCGCCATGATTCCGGCGTCCGCCTCCGCGCGCCCGTGATAATCCGGACAGACGAGCAGGCGGCTTCCGCGCGCGCCGTCCGCCAGCCCCGCCGCGTAGTCGGGAACGGGCGCGTCCCGGGATTGCGGATCCCGGGGGTCGTAGCCCGCCATCGCCCGGAGCATGAGCGCCGCGTCCTCGACCGCGCGCGTCATGGGGCCCGCGTGGTCGAAGCTCGGCACGTTGGGACAAACCCCCCGCAGGCTCACCCGGCCGTGGGTCGGCTTGAGGCCCACGATTCCGCACAGAACGGCGGGGTTGCGGATGGAGCCGCCCGTGTCCGTGCCGATCGCCGCGGGCGCGAGCCCCGCCGCGCAGGCGGCCGCGGAGCCGCCGCTCGATCCGCCGGCGATCCGCCCGGCGTCCCAGGGGTTTCTCGTCGCGCCGTAGTGCGGGTTGATGGTCGTGGAGGCGGCCGCGAACTCGTGGGTGTTCGTCTTCCCCAGCAGGATCGCCCCCGCCCGTTTCAGCCGCCCGACGATCTCCGCGTCCTCGCGCGGCACGTTGCCGCGGTGAAACGAGGAGCCGTTGGTGGTGAGGACGCCCGCCGTGTCCACGATGTCCTTGGCGGCGTAGGGGACGCCGTGCATCGGGCCGCGCCACCGCCCCTTCATGATCTCGGCCTCGGCGGCGCGCGCCTCCTCCATCGCCCGCTCCGCCGCCACCGTCTGGTAGGCGAAGACGCCGGGGTTCACCGCCTCGATCCGGCGCAGGTGCGCCTCGACCACCTCGACCGGCGAGAGCTCCTTCCTCCGAATCGCCCGCGAAAGGCCGGCGACCCCCGAAAAGCAGACGTCGCCGAGCGCGCCGCCCTCCGTCGGGACCGCGGCGCGGCCGGCCCGCGCCCGGGGCTTCGCCTCGCCGACGCATTCCGCCTCCCACCCCGGGGGCGCGAGGCCGTCCTCGGCCAGAAAGGCGTAATAGCGCTTCAGCCCCTCCAGCTCCTCCTCCCCGACGTCGTAGCGAACGCGCTCGGTCAGATAGCGCCGCGCCGCGCTTTTCTCCACGTTCGGCGGAAGGGGCCCGGAGACGATCTCCTCTATCCGCGCGGCGCCCTCTTCCTTCGCGCTCCGTAAAAGCGCCGCGCCCTCCGCGTCTCCCGCCCCCGGCCGGAACACCCAGAGCGCGTAGACGAAGGGCAGACCGGTGAAGTCGCGCCACTCCTCGCCCAGGTCGAGGACGTAGTGATCGCCCGGCGGCTCGCGCAGGGCGTTGTCCCCGATGAGCAGAAAGGCGTCGAGCGTCTCGTCCTCCCGGGGCGGGGCGAGCGGATCGATGGGGACGAATTCGGGCTCCGCCCCCCACCTGCGCTTGAGATAGACGCGCGCCATGTTCGCCGCCGCGAGCGACCAGCCGTCCAGCCCCACGCGGCGCAGGGAGTCCGCCGGCCTCCGGCAGTAGAGCCGTATGCTCTCCACCGGGCCGCGGCTCGCGATGCCCACGCCGGAGACGAAGCGGGCGCCCGGCGTCTGAAAAAGGGCGAACGAGGAGACGAGGGCGCCGTCGAGCGCGCTCCCCGGGAGCATCCGCGCCAGTTTCGAGGGGGGTTCGACGATCAGATCGACCCGCGGCTCGTCCTCCAGCGCGATGGTGAGCGGCCGCGCGTTCAGGAAGGGAACCGTGCCGAGCCTCATGGCGCTCAGGCGTGAACGGCCCATTGATCTCCCTGGCGGACGACTTCGCGGTAGAGCGTGTCGCGCTCGACGGGTTCGCGCCCCGCCTCGCGGATGAGGCCGCGAATGTCGCTCACCGTGAGCTCGCGCGGCGTCTTCGCGCCCGCCATGTGGTAGATCTTCTCCTGGACGACGGTGCCGTCCAGGTCGTCCACGCCGTAGCGCTGGGAGATTTGCGCGACGGCCTGGCCCACCATGATCCAGTAGGCCTTGACGTGGGGAACGTTGTCGAGCAGAAGGCGGGCCACGGCGTAGTTCTTCAGATCGAGGATTCCGCCCGCCGGGGGAACGTCCTCCATCTGCGTGTTCTCGGGATGAAACGCGAGGGGGATGAAGGTGGTGAACCCGCCCGTCTCGTCCTGGAGCGTGCGGAGCCGGAGCATGTGATCGACGCGATCCTCGTTCGATTCCACGTGGCCGTAGAGCATCGTGCAGGTGCTTCGGACGCCCCTGCCGTGGGCGATGCGGTGGATGTCGAGCCAGTCCTCCGCCGAGTGCTTGCCCTTGCAGATTTTCGAGCGCGTCGGCTCGGCGAAGATTTCCGCCCCCCCGCCCGTGAGCGAGCCCAGGCCGGAGCGCGCGAGGCGGTCGAGCGTCTCCTCGACGCTCATTTTGGCGACGTGGTCGGCGAGCCAGCGAATCTCCGTCGCCGTGAATACCTTGAGGTGCAGCCGGGGGTGCATCTCCTTGATGCCCCGGATCATCTCGAGGTAGTAGTCGAAGGGCAGATCCGGGTGCAGGCCGCCCACCATGTGGAACTCGGTGCGGCCGCGGCCCAGGGTCTCCGCCATTTTGAAAATCTCGTCCAGCGAATGGGCGTAGGCGTCCTTCTGGCCCTCCTTCTTGCCGAACGCGCAGAACTTGCACGCCTTCCACAGCACGCAGACGTTGGAATAGTTGATGTGGCTGTTCACGTTGTAGTAGGTGCGGTTCCCGTGCAGCCGCTCGCGCGCGAGGTTCGCCATCCAGCCGACGGCGTTCAGGTCCTCCGTCTCGTAGAGGCGCGCGCCCTCCTCGAAGGAAAGGCGCAGGCCCGCCTCCACCTTTTCGAGAATGTCGCCCAGCGGCCCCTTGAGGACGCGGGCGCGCATGAAGTCCCCGCTCACGGCTTCACCTCGCTTTCGCTCATTCCGCCGGGGCGCCTCGCGCGTCCGCCCGCGGCAAAGGCGCATTCTGGGAGCGCGCGGGCGGGTTGTCAACGCCGGGGAAAGCCGCCGCCCGTCCCCGCCCGCCGCGGCGTCATTCGCCGAAAAGGTATTTGACGCCCAGGGTCAGGGACCAGTGGTTCATGCCGCTGATTTCGGTGACGCTCTTGATGCCGGGAACCGGGTGCTCGGCGTAGCCGCCCGCGTCCTCCGCGTCCTCCACCATGCTGTAGGAGAGCTTGAGACCCAGCAGAAAGCGCTCGCTCAGGGCGTAGTCCAGGCCCGCGTGGAGATGCGTGGAAAGAACGGCGTCGGCGAGGTCGACGTCCTGCCGCGAGTCGTAGCGCTCGGGATCTTCACAGTCCGGCGCGGAATTCGCGCACGAATACCGGGCCTCGAAATACACCCCGGAGAGCTCGACGAAAGAGACGCCAAGACCTGCGCCCAGGTAGGGCGTGAAGCGGCTCCCGGGCAGCGCGAAGTCGTGATAGACGCCGAGCGCCAGGGTGCGCGTCGAGAGCCGATCCGCGTCCGCCCTCGTGGCGCTCCTGTAGTTGCTCGCCGGGTTGGGGACGCTGCGGGAGCCGTCCAGGTAGGAGATGCTGGAGAATTTCTGCTTGACCTTGTTCCTGCGCTCGCTCAGCGACAATTCCAGGCGCCAGCGCCCGAACATGCGGCCGACCGCGACCTCGAACGCGGCGGCGCTCTCCGGGTCGAGGTCGTAGAGCCAGCGATATCCCTCGGGCGCGCCGCCGGAGCAGTCGCTGTCCGGGTAGCAGATGTCGTCGCGGTTGCGGCCCGCCTGCTCCATGTCCGAAACCCGGCTCGTCCCGACGCTCGCGCCCACGTACCACCCGGAGCGGGCGTCCTCCGCGGCCGCGCCCGAAGCGGCGAGAACGGCGCACGCCCCCAGCGCCGCGCCCAGAACGCGCAGTCTCTGCCATGAACGCCGCATCTCTCGCCTCCCCCTTCGCGGTTCACGCGGGTTTTCCCTGGTTCCCGCCGGGGCGTCCCGATCATCGGCCGCCCGCGGCGAAGGCGCATTATGGGGACGCGGACGCGGGATGTCAACGCCGGAGAGGGCGCGGGCGAGCGAACCGGACGCCGCGTCAGGCGGGCTCTTCCGGGAGCCGCTCGATGGTCACTTCGGTCTCGAGGGCCGAGGCGGCGTCCCCCAGGAACACGCCCCGGCTCGGCGGAACGTCGGCGTAGTCGCGCCCCACCGCCACGCGCACGTGGCGCTCGTCTCCTTCCGTGTTGTTGGTCGGGTCGAACCCGAGCCACCCCACCTCCGGAAACCAGCACTCCACCCAGGCGTGGCTCTCGCCGCGCGCCGCGCCTTCTTCTTCCGGCCCGAGATAGCCCGACACGTAGCGGCACGGAATTCCCCATCCGCGCAGAATCGAAGCCATGACGTGGGCGTAGTCCTGGCAGACGCCCCGGCCCGTTTCGAGGATGCGATCGATGGGCGAGTCGGCGTCGGTGTGTCCCGGAACGTAGTCGAACGCCTCGTGCAGCGCGGCGCAAAGCTCCCGCGCGCCCGCGAGCGGATCGCCGCCCGGCTCGATGCCCCGGGCCGCCGTGAACCTCGCCAGCGCCGGGCTCGGGCGGACGAAGCGGCTCGGGCGCGTCATCGGCCAGAGCGCGGGATCCGCGGCGGCGCGGCGCAGCCGCTCCGCGGCTCCCGCCCCGAGCCGATCCGGGGCGGGCGCGGGCGGCGCCGCCTCCACCGTCGAGCGGGCCATGAGCTCGAACCGATCGTGCGGAAGGGGACGATCCAGAAAGTGGCCGACGTTGCCGAACGGATCCGTGAACTCGAACAGCGGCCCGTCCGGGTCGGTCTGAACAGAAAATTCCCGGACGACCTGCGCGCGGTCGCGGACGGGACACACGTAAAGCGTCATCACCGAGGCGCGCACCGGCGCGGCGTAGTCGAACCGCATCGCGTGCTCGATGGCGTAGCGCGCTATCACGCCGGCGTCTCCCCGGCCAGGGAGCGGTTCACGTAAGCCGCCATCACCAGGTCGTGGAGGGCGCGCGCGTCGCTCCCTATCGAGCGGAAGAAGCCGCCCGCCTCCCCGGAAGCCCCCGCCCCCTCCATCTCAATCGCCGCCGTCAGGCGAAGCGCCATCCGGTGCGGCGGGGCGAGCGGGTAGCGGGCGCCCGCCGGATCGACGCCCGCGAGCCTCTCCTCCACGCGCTGGAGCGCGAAGCGGAGCGAGCGGGGCAGCTCGGGGTCCCGCGCGAGGAAGCCGAGCGCGTCCTCGCGGCGAACCCGCATCGAGCGGCGGCGGCAGTAGATTTCGTAGGCGCCGCAGGCGTGAAGCAGACCCTCCCAGGAAAGCGCCGCCCCCTCCTCTCCCGCGAATTCGACCCACGCCCCCAGGAGGGCGGCCTGGTGCTGCGTCCGCTCGATGAACCGCCCGAGTTCGAGAAAGCGCCAGGCGTCGTCGCGGGACATCACCGCGTCCACCACGCCCGCGAACAGCCTCATGCGGTCGATCGCCCCGCGCGCGAGGGAGACGGGCGACTCCGCCCACGCGGCGGCGAAGTCGCTCTCCCGCATCCAGAGGTAGCCCTGGTTGAAGCACGTCCACACGGGGAGCGGGAGCTGCGCCCGCACCCGCCGGGCGTTCTCGCGCCCCTGCCGCCAGCAGGAGAGCGCGGCGTCGGGGTTCGCGCCCTCTTCCAGCAGGTTGCCGGCCAGGGTGTAGGCGTCGGGAATGAGAAAGGCTTCCGCCTCGTCGCCCTCGGCCGCCGCGCCGGGCGGCGCCTGCCCGAGCGCGCGGTAGATCGCCCGCCACCCGACCGCGAGCTCCTCCGCCGGCCGATCCACGAGGCGGACGAGCTGGTATTCGAGAAGCCGCGCCGTCTGCTCGATCCGCTCGGCGCAGCGGCCCAGCCAGTAGAAATCGGCGGCGATGCGCGCCAGCATGGCCAACGGCTAATCCTCCAGCACCCAGAGATCCTTGCAGCCGCCCCCCTGGCTGGAATTCACCACGAGGCTGCCGCGCTTGAGCGCCACCCGGCACAGCCCGCCCGGAACCACGTGCTGCTCGTCGCGTCCCTGGAGGACGAAGGGGCGCAGATCGACGTGGCGCGGCTCGACCCGCCCGTCCACGAAGCACGGCGCGCGGGAGAGGTCGAGCGCGGGCTGCGCGATGAAGTTCGCGGGGTCCGCGCGCAGCCGCTCCGCGTATCGCCCGCGCTCGGCGGCCGAGGCGTGGGGCCCGACCAGCATCCCGTAGCCGCCCGCCCCGCCGACCTCCTTCACCACCAGCTCCTCCAGATGCTCCAGGGTGTAGGCCAGCCCCTCGGGCTCCCGGCACAGGTGGGTCTCCACGTTCGCCAGAATCGGCTCCTCGTCCAGGAAGTAGCGGATGATGCGCGGAACGTAGGCGTAGAGCGCCTTGTCGTCCGCCACGCCGGTGCCCGGCGCGTTGGCGAGGACGAGGCTGCCCGCCCGGTAGGCGTGGAACATCCCCGCCGCGCCCAGGAACGAGTCGCTTCTGAACGTCACCGGATCGAGAAAATCATCGTCCACGCGCCGGTAGAGCACGTCGATGCGCCGAAGCCCCGCCGTCGTGCGCGCGTAAAGGGCGGCGTCGCGCACCACCAGGTCGCTCCCCTCGACGAGATCGACGCCCATCTCGCCGGCGAGGAAGGCGTGCTCGTAGTAGGCGGCGTTATACGACCCGGGGGTGAGTATCGCCACGTTCGGGCGATCCGCCGAGCGGCCGAGAGAGGCGAGGGTGGAGTAGAGGCGCTCGGCGTAGTCGGCCACCTCGCGCACCCGGTGCGCCCGGTAGAGCTTCGGCAGCGCGCCCTTGATGGCGTTTCGGCAGGCGAGCATGTAGGAGACGCCCGAGGGGACGCGCAGGTTGTCCTCAAGCACCGCGAAGCCCTCGCGCGTGCGGACGACGTCGGTTCCGCACACGGCGACGTAGACCCCGCGCGGAACCTTCAGCCCGCGCATCTCGATGCGGTACTGCGGACAGCCGAGCGCCAGATCGAGGGGAACCACCTTGTCCTTCAGGCAGCGGCCCTCGTGGTAGATGTCCTCGAGGAACAGGTTGAGCGCGGCGAGGCGCTGCTTGAGGCCGCGCTCGAGATGCGCCCACTCGGCCGCCGTGATGAGCCGGGGCACGCAGTCGATGGGGATGATGCGCTCGGTCGCTTCTTCCGCGTCCAGGACGGTGAAGGTGATGCCCTCGTGCAGGAAGCGCCGGTGCACCCCCTCCTGGAGCTGCCCGAAGTCCTCCGGCGCGAGCGCGGAGAGGGCGGCGTGGAGCTTGCCGAACCCCTCGCGCGGACGCCCCTCCGC
Source organism: bacterium (assembly GCA_965242545.1). GTDB lineage: Bacteria > UBA8248 > UBA8248 > UBA8248 > UBA8248 > Bin107. The sequence continues at coordinate 484,589 of OZ251456.1, read as the reverse complement.
GTCGAACATGTTGTCGTAGAAGCGGGTCTCGACCTCGTATCCCGCGAAAGCGCCTCCATTCGCCGCGTCGGGTCGAGACTTCGCGGCGAGCCGTTCACGCGCCCCCTCGTTCATGCGCCCCTCCAGCCCGGTGTCAGTCCGCGCCCGCGTTCAAGCCGGAGCGCATTTTAGCCCCGTAGAGGGGGAGAGGGCAAGGGGGTATCTAAGATACCGAATCATGTCCGCACGGTCATTGCGAATGTAAATAGATCAGTATCGGAAAGCGTCGCCCTTATGCGCGCGGCTGATCGAAATTTCAACGATTTCGTTGATTATCCTTTCAGGTTTTTTCCACTTCATGACCAATTTTCTGGGGTCCATACCGTAGTCGGCAACGACGTCCTTGAGCTGTTCAATCGTCAAAGGCGCGAGTTGGGTGCGAAGGGCTTCCTCTCCCTGCTTGGCAAGCGAGATGGGATCCAGAACCGCCGGCGGTCGTCGGTTGGACGGTCTCTTGGCTTTTGAAGCCGCTCCTCCGCTACCAAGATTCCGCTTCTCGGTCCGCGGCGTCATAGCGGATTGGAACACGTCTTGAAGTCGATCGGCGAACGGGGGATTGCGCTCGGCCTCATCGCTCACGACCTTCACGAAATCACGCAGAATCTTTTGAAGCGACATGACTCAGCCCTCCAGCTTGGCCCATACTTCTCTGGTCAAAGCTTCAAGACTCTCCGCCAAACCATGTTGGTACCCCCCCCATTTCTGCCTCAACGTCAACGTCCTTTCCTCCCCATGCTCCGCCGCCGCCGCGAATCGATTGGCTTGTGGAATGATCGCATCAAACACTGGCGGGTGGTTTTCGTTGTTGCGCAACCGCTCCATTGTATTGCGGTGAACGGTAGAGTTCCTCTGATGTTTGGTGATAATGATGCCAAGCGGTTCTATCGTCTCGGCAATCTCTTCCGAAAAACCCCCCACTCGAGACAGTATCTGCGGTATCCCATAGGTCGAAAGGACATCAGGAATCGTCGGAATCACGAACCCATCCGAAATCCGGAGACCGTTCAGCGTGATGATGCCCAAGTTAGGCGGGCAGTCAATAATAACGACATCATAATCGTCCAGATGCGGTCTGACAGATCGCGCAAGCAATTCAGTCGGGGTCACTGAGTAATATCGACCGGGCGATATGGAAGCGAGACGATCTTGGACATCAATGAGATCCAAACTGGAAGGAAGGAGATCGATGGTCCGGGCTTCTCGGATATTCGATACTCCTTTCTGTAGCGTCGCATCAAAGTCGAAACGCCTATTCTGTGATTGCTCCTCAAGCGCATCTTGGAACAAGCGAGCAAGTGTATGCCCTTTGTCGTTGAGGGCACGCCATTTGTCCTCTCCAATCATCATAACGGTTGCGTTAGTCTGCGGATCAAGGTCAATCACAAGCACCCTTTTTCCCAGCGCACCCGACATGAAATCGGCCATCGCCACCGTGGTCGTCGTCTTGCCGACACCGCCTTTCAAGTTGATTGTTGAGAATACGCAAGCCATGGGAAACCTCCTTTTTCGCAACCATGAGCGAATCTGGGAACGCCGGAACACGGGCCCGGCCGCGAGTTCGGCGACGGGACTCGGGAAACCGGGGTAACGAGCGCGCCAATTAGCAACGGCTTGGCTTGATCGTCCCGCCATCTCGGCAATCTCGCTGATGCCGACTAAATCTTCATCCAATCCTGACACAGCAACCTTCCGTGAACATCATTCACGATTTATGTGTATATTGTTCACAGTCTAAGCAAAAAATTACTCATCCCTTCAAATTTTCGTCCACCTGGACTATGATAGAGGTTGGCAGGAGCCGAGATTCCTTCTCCCGAGTTGGAATCGCTCTCGCATTTCCTTCTTATCACCCCCTCAACCGACAAGCGCCGGCCTCGGGCTGATGACGAATTCGGCAGGCGGGGCGGGCGCAATTCATCAGCGCCCACCCCTCTGAAAAGCCCCCCTACGGCCCGGGATACGCCTCGGGCGGCTTCTCCTCCCCGTCGGTTTTCCGCGGCTTGATTCGTCTCCGGGCGACGAGGGGCTCCTCCTTCATGCGGGCGATCCTGTCCTCCTCGTCTTCGCTCCCGTAGGCGTTGCCCTTCTCGAAGGCGAGCCTGCCGAACAGGCGGTTCAGGCCGCTCCTGAGAGCCTCCTCGTCGCCGGCGTTCTTCTTTCCCGATTTGTCGCTCACGAAAACTCCCTCCCTCGAATGCGCGCGGCGCGGCGGCGCGCCTAAGCCCCCGGGCTCCACTTCTCGCCTATCGCCATGATTTTCACGCGGGCGGCGTCGGCGCCCGCCTTCCTGATTCGCTCCCTCAGGACGCGGGGCGGATGGTCGATGGGCTCGTCCGTCAAGTCGAACGTCCCCCAGTGCATGGGGATCATCCAGCGCGCGCCCAGGTCGCGAAACGCCCGAAGCCCCTCGGCGGGGTTCATGTGGGGATAGCGCATCATCCACCGGGGCTCGTAGGCGCCGACGGAGAGCATCGCGGCGTCGATGGGGCCGAACTTTCGCCCGAACTCCCTGAACCCGTGAAAATAGCCGCCGTCGCCGCCGTGGAAATACCGGCGCGCGCCGACCTCGATGAGCCAGGCGCACCACAGCGTCGCGTCCCTCGCCACGCCGACGCGGTTCGACCAGTGCTGCGCCGGCAGGCAGGTGAGGCGCGCCCCCCCGTGCTCCGCGCTCTCCCACCAGTCGAGCTCCACGGCGCGCCGCCCCAGCGACCGCGCGAAATCCCCCAGCCCCGCCGGAACGAACCACGTCACGCTCGCGGGCAGATTCTCCACCGTCCAGGCGTCGAGGTGATCGTAATGGTTGTGGGAGATCGCCGCGGCGGCGCCCTCGGGGACGGAAGCCGCCGGAACGCCCGGCGGCTGATGGCGTCCGTAGAGCAGGGCGCGCGCGCCGAAGTGGGGGTCGGTGAGGACGACGCTCCCCCCGTCCTTGATGATGAAGCCGCAATGCCCGATCCAGGTGATGGAGGAGCCCTCCTCCGGCTTCGAGAGATACGCGCCGTCGTTGGCGACGACGGGCACCTCGGGCGCGCGGCTCCTTTTGAGCGCCGCGAATTCGTTGCGGTAGAGAAACTTCCACTTGAGCAGGCTCGCGCGGGAGCCCGGGTTCGGCCACCAGGGGTTGAACCACGCCCCCGGCTCCCCGTGCGGCCAGTAGAGCGATTCGACCTTCCGGGAGACGAGCCCCTGGCTTTCGGGAGGGGGCGGCGGAGGCGCCTTGACGCCCAGACCCAGCCGCGCGCACCCGCCGGCCAGCCCCAGGGCGCCCAGTCCCGCCAGGCCGGCGCGCTTGAGAAATTTCCGTCTGGCGACCTTCGGCCTCATCGCGGCCTCGCGGCGGCGGCCCGGAGCGTCAGTCGAGGGAGGCATGCCACGCCGCGATGGCGCGGCCCATCTCGTGGGGAGAATCCTCGTGACAGTAATGAAGGCCGGGAACCGAAGCCTCCGTCACGTTCGGCCAGCCGCGGACCCGCTCCCGATGCGCCCCCACGAGCACGGCGCCCGGCTCGGCGTTGATGAAGAGCTTGGGAACCGGGCTTTTCTCCAGCCATGCGCTGTTGCGCTCGATGACTTCGAGAACGTCCGCCGGCTCGCCCTGGATGGGAATCTCGCGCGGCCACGTGAGCGTGGGCCTTCTGTCCTCGCCGGGGTTCCGGTAGGGCCTCCGGTATTCGTCGTGAATCTCCGGGGAGACCTCCCGGAGGACCATGGCGGGCAGAACCTTCTCCACGAACCAGTTGCGCTCCAGGACGAGCTCCTCGCCCTCCGCGCTCCGGAACCTCCTGAACAGCGCCTGAACCCCGGGCGGCCAGTGGCTCCACGCGAAGTCGCCGACGACCCCCTGGCATATCACCACGCCCCTGAGCCTCTCCCGTCTCTCCGCCGCCCAGGTGAAGCCCAGCTGCGCTCCCCAGTCGTGCGTGACGATGACGGCGTTCTCCTCCACCCCCAGGGCGTCCAGCAGCGCGTTCGTGAACGGCTGATGATCGGCCAGCCGATACATGGAGCCTTCCAGCTTGTCGGAATCGCCCTGCCCGATGTTGTCGATGGCGACGCAGCGGCCCAGCCCCTCGAGATGCGGAATCACGTTGCGCCACATGTAGGAGGAGGTGATGTTGCCGTGAAAAAAGACGATGGGCGCCCCCTCGCCCGCCTCCACGAAGGCCATCCTCTTCCCCAGAACCTCGACAAACTTCTTCTCGTACCTCATGCGGGGCTCTATCGGCGCCGCCCTCCCGCCGCCTGATTCAGGGATCATTCGCCCACCCGCAAAACCAGTTTTCCGCGCGCGTGGCCCTCCTCCAGGAGCAGGTGCGCGCGGGCGACGTTCTCCGCGCTCATGCGCCCCATGTCGGTCACCCGGGGCGGCCTGATCTTCCCCGCCGCCACCCAGTCCCGAATCTCCTCCAGCGCCTTTCTGTAGACGCCGTAGCGGGCGGGGCCGCCCCCGCGCGCGGGGGCGCGCAGGAACACGCTGTGAAACGAGGCCGACTTGGTGAACAGGGGGCCGTCCCGGGAGGAGAAAAACTCGTCGATGGGCGCTCCCGGCTCCGGGGCGATGGAGGTGATTCTCCCCCAGTAATCCACCACCTCGCAGCAGATTTTCTTCATCTCCCGGCCCACGAAGTCGAACGTGGCCGGAAAGAGGCGTCCGCCGTTCATCTCCACGGCCCGCCGGGACGCCTCGGCGACCGACAGCCCGGAATACCGCAGCGCGCCGCCCGGGACGGGGCGCGTCAGGCCCTTGACGTATTCGGCGCTCTCGTCGCTCCCGGCGGTCGCCACGACGGGAGACGCGCCCAGAAGCTTGAGCATCTGAAGCGCCATGGTTCCCACGCCGCCCGAGCCGCCCGCCACGAACGCCGCCTCGCCCGGCCGCGTCCGCGCCTTCATCACCACCGCCTCGTGGGCGGTCAGCGAGACGAGGGGCAGGGCGGCCGCCTCCAGAAAGGTGATATCGTCCGGCTTTTTCACGACGAACGGGGCGGGGACGCGCACGCATTCCGCGTACCCCTCCCCGCCGCTGTCGCCGAACCTCGGCAGATAGGCCATCACCGCGTCGCCGGGGGAGAACTCCCCGACTCCCTCGCCCGCCGATTCGACGACGCCGGCGGCGTCCCTGCCCAGAACCATGGGCGTCGCCCCCTGGTTGCCGCCTCGTCTCGCCTTGAAGTCGGTCGGGTTCACGGAGATCGCCCGCGTCCGGATCTTCACCTCCCCGGGCCCGGGATCTCTCTCGGGCCAGTCGGCGTCCTCGAAATTCTCCACCCCGCCGAACGCTCTCAGCACCACCGCGCGCATTTCGCCGCCTCCGTCAGACCATCCAGGCGCCGCCCGCGAGGAGCAGGCCCTGTCCCGTGACGTTCCGGCTCTCGTCGCTCGCCAGATAAACCGCCATGTGGCCCACGTCGTCGGGCGTCTGCTCCCTGCCCAGCGGAACCGCCGCCTGGACGAATTCGTCGAACACCCGCCTGGCGGGCCGATCCGTCTCGGCGCCGATGATGACGCCGTGTCCCTTCTCCCAGAGATTCGTCCACAGCAGCCCGGGGTTGATCGCGTTGACGTTCACGTTGTGGGGGGCCATTTCCTTGGCGAGGCTCATCGTGAGGTTCATGCACGCCGCCTTCGACGCGCAGTAATGCGGAACGTTCTCGTTGGCGCGCCTCGCGGCGAGCGAGGCCAGATTGATGATCTTCCCGTATTTCCGCTCCCGCATGTGGGGGGCGAAGGCGCGGCACATCAGGAACACGCCCGTCGCGTTCACCGCGAAAACGGCGTTCCACTCCTCGAGCGTTATCCTGTCAATCGGGTTTCCCATCAGCGCCGACGCCCTGCCGTGGCAGTTCACGAGAATGTCGGCGCGTCCCATCCGCTCGATGGCCGTCCGCGCGACGCGCTCCGCGTCCGCCTCGCTCGTCACGTCCGCCGGGAGGGCGAAATGCGCTCCCTCGCCCGCGTCTTCCAGCCCCCTCCGCGCCGTCTCCTCGTTCACGTCGACCACGCAGACCTCCGCGCCCTCGCGGGAGAACGCGCGAATGATGCCCCGCCCGATTCCGCCGCCGCCGCCCGTGACCACCGCCTTTTTCCCTTCCAAACGCATCGGCGTCTCCTCCGCAATGATTGAAATCCGCCCCGGTCCGCGGCCTGAAAACCATAAAGCATCAACCGGAAGCGAAAGGCAAGAGCGCGGGAGCGCCGGAGGCGCGAGGGGGCGCGCCGAAAAACGGCGCGCGGAGAAGCCCGTGACGAGGCGATCTTGATCGAGGACGACCTATGAGTCATGCTGAAATCCCATGACGTGGCATGGCATGGCGTGGCCCGGCTGGGCTCGGCAAGGCTGGGCAGCAGGGCGTGGCAAGGCCAGGCTTGGCTCGGCAAGGCGAGGAAGGGGAGCGGCGGCCCGAGTGGACGACCGCCGCGACGGCATCATTCGCGGGGCGCGATTCGCGCCCCGCGAACGGCGTCACCGGGAAGGAGATCGCGCCGGAGCATGGCATAAATCGGGCGGGGCGAACATCCCGAACCCTCCGCCCGCGCGCGGGTTTCCCCCGCGCGGAGAGGATGGTATTCTCACGCCGCGTCGGACCCGACGGAGAAGCGGCGCGAGAACGCCCCCGAAAGCGACAGGAGCCTGGAAATGCCTTTGATAAAAATGACGAAGGAACTCATCGACGTCGGCATCGTGGTCAAGGACCTGGAAGTCGCCGAGAAATTCTACGGCGGCGTTCTGGGGCTGCCCGTCGTGCGCGAGGTCGAGATCGCCGAAGAGAAGGCCAAACGGGCGGGCTGCGCCTCGGGAAGGTTCCGGTTCAAGGCGTTTCAGGCGGGCGAGGCGCAGCTGAAGGTCGTCCAGGCGGACGCCGACCCGCCCGCCGGCGGGGGCGTCGTGGACGAATCGACGGGATACCGCTACCTGACGTTCACCGTGGAGAGCGTCCGGGAGGCCCGCGACGCCCTGGCGGCGGCGGGCGTGAAGCTGGCGGGCGAAATCACCGAGGTCGTGCCGGGCCGGTTCATCATCTTCTTCCAGGACCCCGACGGAAACATGCTGGAGTGCGTCGGCCCCCTGTAGGGCTTCCTCCGGACGGCCGCCCCCGTTCTTCCCAAAAGAGGGAACAGGGGCGCATCCCCCCTGAAAACGCGCGCCGCCCGGCCGGAGTTTTCGGTGTTCGAGTTTCTCCAGGAATATCTGGTGGAATTCGCCTACGGGGGGATGTTCCTCGTTCTTCTGCTCTGCGGCCTCGGCCTGCCCGTGCCCGAGGACGTTCCCATCATTCTCTCGGGCTACCTGGCGCACCTGGGCGTCGTCGGGTTCTGGCCCGCCCTCGCCGCGAACCTCCTGGGCATCATGGTCGGCGACCTCGCCATTTACGGCCTCGGCTACTGGATGGGTCCCAAGGCGCTCGAACACCCCCTCCTCCGCCCCGTCATGACGGAGGTCCGCATGGAGAAGGTGCGCCGCTTTTTCGACCGCCACGGGAAAAAGGCCGTCTTCTTCGGCCGGTTCATCGCGGGGTTGCGCGCGCCGCTGTTCCTGGCGGCGGGAATCACCCGGTTCCCGGCCCGCGCGTTCGCGGGCCTGGACTTCTCGGCGGCGCTCCTCAGCGCGCCCCTGCTGTTCTGGGCGGCCTATTATTTCGGGGACCGCATCGACGATTTCCGCAAGACGCTGGGAACGGGCCAGGCCGCGCTCATCGCGGCGCTGGTCGCCGGCGCCGCCTGGCTCGCCGGCAGGCGGCTGTGGCGAAGATGGAGGTCGGGAAGCGCCCGTCCCGTCTCAGGGTGAGACGGGAGCGGCCGGCGGAACGCCCCGCCCGAAAACGGAGCGCGCGTCGATTTCGCGCGCGCCGCCCGCGTCGATTCTCAGAACGTGCGCCCGGCACCCGATGCCGCGCGATTGATAGACCTCGCGCATCGCGGCGCCCACCCTGCCGGGGTCGCTTCCGCAAATCGCCAGGACGCAGGGGCCCGCCCCGCTGACGCACGCGCCCAGCGCGCCGGCCGCGTAGGCCGCCCGGAAGACCTCCTCCAAAGGGCCCATCAGCTCCGCGCGGTAGGGCTGGTGAAGCCTGTCCCGCATGGCGTCGCGGAACAGTTCATCGCGTCCGACGGCGAACGCCGCCATGAGCGCGCCCACCCGCTGAACGTTGAAAATCGCGTCCTCCAGCGAAACCCGCTCCGGCAGCTTCCGCCTGGCCTCGCGCGTGCTCACCTCGAAGTCGGGGACGGCGATCACCCACCGGTAGCGCGCCACCACGGGCATCCGCGCGTAGATGGTCCTGCCGTCGGGGGCGGTCGCCGAAACGCAGAAGCCCCCCATCAGCGCGGGCACCACGTTGTCGGGGTGCCCCTCCATCTCGACGGCGATTTGAACGAGCTCGTCCATGCCCAGCGGCGCGCCGAGCAGGACGTTCGCGCCCACGATTCCGCCCACGATGGCCGCCGAGCTGCTCCCCAGCCCGCGCGCGAGGGGGATGTGGTTGCGCTGCTTCATCCACAGGCCGGTGAAGGGGCGGTTCGCCCGGTCGTACACCCGCTTCACGGCCTGGACGCAAACGTTCGACTCGTCCCCGGGAATGACGTCGCGGCCCTCTCCCTCCACCTGGACGACGACGCCCCAGGGGAGGCTGTCGAGCTCCACGCGATTGTAGATCCGCAGCGCGACGCCCAGGGCGTCGAAGCCCGGCCCCAGATTCGTCGTGCTCGCCGGAACCTGCACGCGCACCAGAGCCAAAACGACCTCCCCGAAGCCGCCCTAGGCCGGGCGAACGTCCTTCGAGAGCGCGAAGGCGCAGCCCGCCTCCTTCATTTCCGCGAGGGCGTCCGCCCCGTCCCCCGGGCGAAGGTTCACCGCCCGGACGGCGTCCTCCACGACCACGACGCCGAACCCCTCCCGCCTGGCGTCAAGCGCCGTGGCCCTGACGCAGTAGTCCGTCGCCAGCCCGCAAACGAAAAGCCGCCCGACTCCCCTCGCCCTCAAGTCATCGGCGAGCGAGGTGCCGTCGAACCCGGAATACGCCTCGGCGTCCGCGGTCTCCGCCTTGGACGCGATCATCTCCACCCGCTCGGCGCGCATCCGCGGATGAAAGGCGGCGCCCGGCGTTCCCGCCACGCAGTGGACGGGCCAGATTCCTCCCCGCGCCTGAAACGACGCGTGATTCGGCGGGTGCCAGTCGCGCGTCGCCGCCCTGCGCCAGCCCTCAATCTCCAGAAGCGCGTTCACCGGCGCGACGACCGCGTCCCCGTCGGCGACGGCGAGCGCCCCGCCCGGGCAGAAATCCACCTGCAGATCGACGATGACGAGGGCGTCTTCCGCGTTCGGCGAATACGTGGGCATCGTCGGGCGCTCCTCCGAATCGGCCGCGGCGCCGGGACAGGGGCGGGGCGGGGCTATTTTCCCTCTTTCAGCTCCAGGCGCCGTATTTTCCCGTCCGCGCCCCGGCGGACGGAGACGAGCATCCCCCGGGGATGCGCCAGGAAAACGCTCTCGAAAAAATACGGCGACACGGCTTTCCGCCCCTCCGCCTCGAGGATGACGTCTCCCCGGCGAAGCCCCGCCCGGGCGGCCGGAGTCCCCTCGCGCACGTGCGCCACCAGAAGCTCCCTCCCGACCTCGCCCCCGAAAAAGCGCGCCAGCGCGGGCGTCATGTTCTGGAGAACGACGCCCAGCCTCGCCTCGTGCGCGTATTCGCGCGCCGCCGGAACGCCGGCCTTCATCACGGCCGGTTCGACGTATATCGGAGACTTCGCCCGCAAGGCCAGCGCGATGGCGTCCGAGGGGCGGCTGTCCACGGAAAATTTTCCGCCCGCCCCCTCCAGTTCGATGAACGCGAAATAGGTGCCTTCCCGCAGCTCCGTGATGACCGCCCGCAGAACCTTCGCCTCGAGGCCGCGGATGACGCTGCTCATCAAATCGTGCGTCATCGGCCTGGGCGGAGGGGCGTCCTTCTCGAGCGCCATGAGAATCGCCCGCGCCTCCGCCGGGCCGATCCATATCGGCAGCAGGGCGCCGCCCTTTTTCTCCTCCAGCAGCACGACGGGCTGGCCGCTTCTCTGATCCGCGACGACGCTCTTCACCCGGACGAGGCGAAGGTCCGGGGACGCCGCGGCCGCCGGCCCGCCGAGGAGGGCGAAAACGGCGAAAGCGAGCGGCAGAACCCGGGCTCCGCGTTCACGCCGCATGTTTTCGCCCCCCGTCCTTGCGCCCGCGCTAGCGAGGCTCGAACACGCACTCCGGAATCGGCGTATCCACCCGCTGCCCCGGCCGCTCCTCCACCTTGGTCTCGTAGACGCCGTCGCAGTTCGTGTCGAGAAGCGTCATGTCGTATGGATACCTGTCGTCCACGTCGACGTTGATGGCGAAAATCCGGTTGTTGATGGAAAGCGTCTCGAACCGGAACCGCCACTCGTCGAGATACTGCTTGATCAGGGTCTCCTCCCCGGGAATGCGCCGGGAGAGGTCGCGCCGCACCCATCCCAGAAAGCGGGAGCGGCCGAGCCGGGGCGCGTCGAAGCCCTCGGGCCGCTTCTCGACCGCGCCGCTCCCCGGCCGCGCGGACGCCGCGAAGGCGCGCTCAAGGCCCGGGAGCGCCGCCGTCAGCAGAAGCAAAACGCAGATTCGCCCGAAAGTCGCCCTCACCGGAATCACCCTCGGCATCGACGCGAAAGCGGATGGAAAACCGGGCCGGCGGCGCCGTCCCCTCCATGGAAGACTAGCATCCCCGGCGCGCCGCGTTCAAGAGACGCCTCTCGCGCCTTTCTCCGTCCGCGAAGCCGGAAAAGGCGGCGATCCGCCTCGACGGGCTTTGACATTCCGGCCGGGCGGACTATCCTGCGCGCGTCCCGAATTTTCCATCTATCCGCGGGGCGCGGGCGATCGCGCCGGCGAAGCGGCCACCACGGACGTTCTCAGAGGAGAGGCTTTGATGACCATGACGACGCGGCCGAGAAAGGCGCGGCTCATCCGGCCCGAGGAGCGCGAATCGGAGGGCATGGCCGGCGGCGCGAGCCACAGGGCCATCGTATCGAAGGCGGAGGACGGGACGGACCTCACCGTCTATTACTCGCGCATCCAGCCGGGGCAGACGCACGACTGGCATCATCACGAGGAGGACGAGGTCATCTTCTGCGTGAGCGGAACGGGAAGATACGACCTCGAGGACGGCGAGATCGCCTACGGGCCCGGGGAGTTCATCTTCATGCCCCGGGGGACGCGCCACTGCAACCACTGCGTGGGCGGGGAAGACGTGATGCTGGTGGCCATCTTCCAGCCGGGCCGCGCCTGAGGGAAGCCCGCGCTCCGGCGCGCGCCGGGAGACGAAGATGGACCCCATGCGGAAAATCGTCGCGCACTACGCGAGCCTCCGGTATGAGGATCTGCCGGCGGACGCCGTCGAGGCGACGAAAAGCCTCATCCTCGATTCGCTCGCGTGCGCCCTGGCCGGCTCCTCCGCCCCCCTGACGCCCCGAATCCTCGACCTGCACGTCCGATGGGGCGGCGCGCCCGAGGCCGCGGTTCTCGTCTTCGGGCATCGGCTGCCCGCCCCGACGGCAGCCTGGCTGAACGCCGCCATGATTCACGCGAACGACTTCGACGACACCGAGGACGTCACCCAGAACCACGTGTTCGTCACGATTCTGCCCGCCTTTCTCGCGGCCGCGGAGAGCCGCGGGCGCGCGGCGCCGGGCCGGGAGGCCATCGCGGCGCTGGCGGGCGCGGCGGACGTCACCCTCCGGCTGAACGCCGTCGTCCACCGGAGCATCCATCCGGGCTGGCTGCCCACCACGGTGTTCGGCGCCGTCTCCGCCGCCATGGCCGCCGCCCGCGCCCTGGGCCTTGACGAGGAGGGCGTCGCCGACGCGGCCGGGCTCGGCTACGCGCAGTCGCACGGAAACCGGCAGGCGCTGCTCGACGGCGCGGTCGCCAAGCGCCTCCAGCCCGCCTTCAGCGCGCGGGCGGCCGCGCACGCGGCCGCTCTGGCGGAGGCCGGCGCCACCGGCCCCAGGCGCATCGTCGAGGGGGCGGACGGCGTCATCGCGCTCTACGGCGGCGGCGAGGGAGACCCGGGCGCGCTCACGGAAAGCCTGGGCGAGACGTTCGCCGTCACCCGGGTCGGCGTGAAGCCCTACCCGAGCTGCCGGGTTTCCCATCCGCACATCAGCGCGGCCCTGGAGGCGCGCGAGCGGCTCGGCCGCTTCGGGGCGGAGGACGTCGAAAGCGCCGAGGTCTGGACCACCCCCATCGGCCACTCGATGATCGGACAGCCGTTCCGCCTCCGGAAAAACCCCCAGGTGGACGCGCAGTTCAGCGCGCAGTGGACGACGGCGCTCGCCCTGCTGCGGGGGACGCCCCGCCTGGCGCACTTCGAGCCGGCCGCCGTCGTCTCGGACGAGGAGACGGCCGGACTCGCCCGGAGGATCAAGGTGTCCGTCTGGGAGGAAGGCAGCCTGCTGCTCACGCCCGTGCGCCTTTCGATAGCGCTCCGGGACGGGCGCTCGGCCGACGTCGCGCACGACGGAATCAAGGGCTCTCCCGAATGGCCCATGACCGAGGAGGAGAGGCGGGAGAAATTCTTCTCCTGCGCCGGGAGCGCCGCGGCGAGGCTCGCGCCCGCATCCGTGGAGCGCGCCTTCGAGGCGATCTCCGCGCTCGAGGACTGCGCCGACGTCCGGCCGGTTCTCTCCCTCCTGACGGCCGCGAAAAGCCCGGCGCCCGCGTAGAATTTCGCCCGCGAGCCCCCTATAATGCCCGGACCATGAGCCAGGAAAGCGAACCCGTCATCCATCCGGGAAGGGACGTCGCCTGGGCGGCGGCCCGATACGGCCGGCGCGAGGCGGTGGTGGACGGCGAGCGCCGCCTCAGCTTCCGCGACGTGCGCGACCGCAGCGGGCGGGTGGCGAACGCGCTCCTCGCGGGCGGCTTGGGCGCGGGCGACCGCGTCGCCAAGCTGATGCGGAACCGCGCCGAGCTCATCGAGATCGGCTTCGGCGCCGCCATGGCCGGCGGCGCCTCGCTCAACCTTCACGGACGCAACGCGCTCGAAGAGCACGTCCACATGCTGAACGACTCCGGGGCCGCCTTCCTGTTCCTGGACGAGCATCACAAGGAGCACGCCGAGGCGCTCCGGATCGAATGCCCGCGCCTGCGCGGCGTCCTCGCCGTGGGGTGGGAGGGCGGCGGCGCGATCGCGGGCTACGAGGACTGGCTGAAAAAAAGCGCGGCCGCGCCCCCCCGGGTGGCGCTCGCGCCGGATTCCCTGTTCCACCTTCACTACACGTCGGGCACGACGGGACGCCCCAAGGCGGTCGTCAACACGCATCGGACGCACCGCGCCTGGCTGGCGAAATTCTTCCGCAACCTCGACTACCGTCTGGGCGCGCGCGACGCCATGCTCCACGCCGGCCCCATGACCCACGCCTCCTTCAACTTCATCGAAACCACGTTCGTCCGGGGGGCGCGAAACATCATCATGCCCCGGTTCGAGCCGGAGCTGTTCTTCGACCTGACGAAAGAGGAGGGGGCGACGACCACCTACCTCGTCCCCACGGCGGTGCGGCGCCTGACCGAAAGCGCGAAGCTCGAGAGCGCGGACCTCTCCGGCCTGCACACCATCACCTACGGGGCCGCCCCCATCTCGGAGGAGACTCTGAGGGAAGCCGTCGAGCGCGTCGGCCCCGTGTTCCGGCAAACCTACGGGCTGACGGAGGCGCGCCAGCCCATCACGATTCTCGACCCGTGGGATCACGTCGCGGACGGCGCGCCCGGGGAGCGCGGGCGTCTCGCCTCGTGCGGAAGGGTCGCCGCGGGCGTCGAGCTCGCGCTTTTCGACGAGGAGGGGCGGCCCGTCGCCGGGGGCGCGGTGGGAGAAATCTGCGTCCGGGGGGACTACGCCATGGCGGGCTACTGGAAAAACCCCGAAGCGACGGCGGAAGCCGTGAAAAACGGCTGGGTTCACACCGGCGACCTCGCCCTCTTCGACGAGGAGGGGTATCTCTACATCGTCGATCGCAAAAAGGAGGTGATCATCACGGGCGGCTTCAACGTCTATCCCTCGGAGGTGGAGCGCGTCCTGCGCCGCCATCCCGCCGTGCTGGAGGCCGTGGTGATAGGCGTGCCGGACGAGACGTGGGGCGAGGCCGTCATGGCGATGGTCGTCCCCCGCCCCGGGGAGTCTCCCGCGCCCTCGGACATCATCGACTTCGCGCGAAAGCGCATCGCCAGCTTCAAGAAGCCGAAGCGCGTCGAATTCCTGAGCGAAATTCCCAAAAACGCGCGCGGAAAGCCGCTCCGGCGCCAGCTGCGGGAAAAGCACTGGGCGCGCAAGGAGAGAAGGGTGAACTGAAAGGCCGACCGTCTTTGGCGTCGATTCGCATTCACGATTCGCCGCATGGATCACTCACCTCGACACGGGAGATCGACATGGACCTCACCCGGGAGTTCGGACTCAAGACCGTGAAGTACCGGAAGGAAAACCGAATCGCCTACCTCACCCTGAACCGGCCCGAGAAGCTGAACCCGCTCAGCTACGCCACGGTGACGGAGCTGCTCAAATGCTGGGAGGACGTGCACGCCGACAGGGAGGTGTGGGCGGCGATTCTGGCGGGAGAGGGGAAGTCCTTCTGCTCCGGTTGGGATCAGAACCTGGAGGAGGACGAACTCAAGATGGGCGCCGTCCGCCCCAAGGGCATCCTCTACTGCGACCTGGACTGGATCAGGAAGCCCGTCATCTGCGCGGCGCAGGGCTACGCCGTCGGCGGCGGGATGAGCCTCTTCCTGGGGGCGGACGTCCGCGTGGTCTCCGAGGACGCCAAAATCGGATACTCCCAGCCCAGAATCGGCATCATCAGCATCGGCGGCGCCATGCGCCTTCCCGCGGCGCTTCCCGGACTCGCCAGATGGTATATGCTCTCGGGCGAATTGATGGACGCGCGGGAGGCGCATCGCCTCGGCCTCGTGGTGAAAATCGCCAAAAACGGAGAGCTCCTCGACACGGCGACCGCCATGGCCGAGCAGATCATCGAGTGCTCGCCGATGTCGGTGCAGCACACCAAGGAGGAGATCGCCGTCGCCGCCAACGTGTCCATGTATGAGGGCTACCGGCTCTGCCGGCCCATCATGAACCGCTTCTACCGGACGGAAGACTACCGCGAGGGCAAAAACGCCTTCATGGAAAAGCGGAAGCCCGTCTGGAAGAACTGCTGAGCCGCGCGATCCTCCTTTCGGGGCGGCGGGGCGGCCGCGCGCGAAGGGCGGGCCGCGGCGGCCGGCTTCCCGCCAAGGAGGGCGCATGGGTTCTTCCGCGAGAGGAGGCGGCGGCGTTCTGCGGGAACGCCGGCCGATCATCCTCGCGTGCTTTCTGGCCATCTTCACCGCCTACACCTCGGCCTTCATCCTGGGGCCCATGCTGGACGCCATGGGCCGCGAGATGGGCCTCTCCATCACGGCCATGGGGCAGTTGACGGCCATCACCTTCATCCCCTGGGGGCTGAGCGCGCCCCTGCTGGGGCCCGTCTCGGATCGCTGGGGGCGAAAGCCCGTCATCCTCATCGGGCTGCTGGGGCTTTCCGCCTCCAACGCCGCCGCCTCGTTCGCCGCGGACTATCCGGCGGCGGCGGTCTGCCGCTTCGCCACGGGCCTGAGCGGCGCCCTGGTTCCGCCCACGGCGGTCGCCGCGATCGGCGACAACTTCGCCGGCCGCCGCCGCGGGCTGGCGCTCGGGTTCGCCACCTCGGGCGTGGCCGTGAGCCTGCTCGCCGGCATCCCGGGCGTCGCCTTTCTGACGGATTACTTCGGCTGGCGCGGCGCGCTCCGGGTCGCGGGCGCCTTCGGCCTGCTGCTCTGCCTCTACGTGATCCGCGCCCTGCCCGCCCGGAGGCGCGGCGAGCCGGCGGTTTCCTACCTGGAGAGCTTCGGGTGGATGCGGCGGCGGGTCGCGTGGCTCCTGATGAGCGGCAACGTCATCGAGCGCCTGATGACCGCCGCCTTTCTGACCTACGTGTCCGTCTTCCTGCTCCGCCGCTTCGGCGTCTCGCTTTCCTCGGCGGGCAGCCTGCTCACCACGATGTCCGTCGGCGCCCTCGTCGGCGGGCTTCTGGGGGGCGCGCTCGCGGGCGCGGGGGCGCGCTTCGTCGTCATCGCCGCTCTGGCCGTCCTGGAGGGGACGCTTCTGGCGGCGCACTTCTCCTGGGCTTCCCTGCTCGCCGTCGCCATCGCGGCGGGCTTTCTCTTCTCGCTCCTGAGCCAGCTGAGCCGGGCGACCGTGATGGACAGACTCATCTCGCTCTCCCCGCAGTCGCGCGGCGCCGTCATCGGCGCCTACGCGACGAGCAACCAGGTCGGGCTGTTTCTGGGCGCCGCCCTGGGCGGCTTCGCCATCCGCTGGGGCGGCTTCGAGGCGCTCGGCTGGCTCACCCTCTGGGCGGCCGCCGCGGGCGGCGCGCTCTACGGCTCGGGGGCGTGGCTGATCGCGAGAGGCCGCTAGCCCCCGCTCCCGGCCGGCGTCTTCACCGCGTCCTTGCGCCTGGGCTCCGGGAAGACGTCCTGATCGACGAGAACGTCGACGACCACCGGGCCCTCCTCCCCGAGCGCCTGGGCGAAGGCGTCCTCCAGGTCTTCGGGATCCTCCACCCGATAGCCCGCCGCGCCGAAGACGCGGGCGTATTCGTCGAAGCGCGGGTTGCCGATGGCGTCCGCGATGTAGCGCCCCCCGTAGAAATGCTTCTGGTAGGCGCGCTCCGATCCCAGGTTGAAGTTGTTGAGGACGACGCAGACGGTGGGCAGGTTCTCCCGCACCGCGGTTTCGAGCTCGGCGCCGTTGCACAGGAACGCGCCGTCGCCGCTCAGGGTGACGACCTTCTGACGCGGGCGCGCCAGCTTCGCCCCCAGCCCGAGGGGATAGCCGACGCCGATGGCCGCCAGGTCCTGCGGGGCGACCAGGCTCCCGGGCCGGTCGAACCGCTGATACTCGTAAATGTAGCCGGCGGCGCTGCCCGCGTCGTTCGTGAGGATGGCGCCCTCGGGCAGCGTCCTGGCGAGCGCCATGTGCGCGCGTCTGGGGTCAATCGGCTTTCCGCCGTATTCCAGCGCCCGCCGGCGATGCTTCTCCCGGGCGGCGCGCGCGGCCCGCGCCTCCCCGCGCCACGCGGGACGCCGCGCCCCCTCGCCCAGCGCGCCGAGCACGGCGCGGAGGGCGGGGCCCGCCTCCGCGTTCATCCCCACCTCCGTCGGGAAGTTCCTGCCGATGTTCCGGGGGTCCGCCGCCGCGTGAATCAGCTTGGCGCCCCCGAAGAAATCCGGCCGCAAAAACGTGGTGGAGTGCGCGAGCCTCGTGCCGACGGCGAAGACGACGTCCGCCGCCTCGAAGAGCGCGCGCGCCTCGGGAATCGTTCCGCGCCCGATGGAGCCGAGAAACAGGGGGTGCCCGTTCGGGGCGGCGTCGTCCCTTCCGGTGGAGGTCATCATGGGCGCGTCGAGCGCCTCGGCCAGGGCGACCAGGTCGCCGCTCGCCCCGTCCCAGAGGACGCCTCCGCCGCCCAGGAGCAGGGGCCGCTCGGCGGACCCGAGGAGCGCCGCCGCCCGCGCGGCGGCCTCGGGGTCCGGCGCGAGCCGCGTCCGCCGCGCGGCGAGGAGGCCGCCGTCTTCGGGATACTCCGCGCTCTCGTTCATCACGTCGCGCGGCAGATCGACGTGCACGGGCCCCGGCACCCCGGAGAGGGCTACGTGGCGCGCCTCCCGAATCACGTCCGCCGCGCGCTCGGGCTTCCGCACCTGCGCCGACCACTTCACCATGGGGCGGAACATGGCGAGCTGGTCGAGCTCCTGGGTGGAGTCCCGAAACGTGTCCTTCATCATGGGGGCGCCGGTGATGACCAGCACCGGACTCTGCGCCAGCATGGCGTGCGCCACGCCGGTGACGAGGTTCGTGGCGCCGGGCCCGTTCGTCGCCATGCAGACGCCCACCTCCCCGCTGAGCCGCGCGAAGGCGTCCGCCATCAGGGGGGCGCTCTGCTCGTGGCGCACCGTGAGGAAGGAAATGTCCTCGCGGCCATACATGCCGTCGAGCACCTCGATCATGCACGAGCCCGCCATGCCGATGACGCGCCTCACCCCCAGTTTCGCCAGCGCGTCCGCCACCGCGTGTCCAGCCGTCATGGTCGCCATCCGTCGATTCTCCTTCAAGCGATGCGAAGCGGGCGGGCGAGGCGCGCGCCGCCTCCCCTTTCTCTTTCGACGCGAGACTCCCGTTCGGGGATTCAGTCCGCGCGGCCCCTGACCCGCCCTCCGGTCTTCGACGCTCCCCGCCGGGCGATTCGCCGGAGGCGCCGCTAGCCCACGTCGCCCCTGGCGTGGATGGCGTTGGCTATCAGGTTCACGGCGTGATCCGCGCTCGCCTCCGGCCGGGCGGTCTCGGCGAAGCGGTAGAAGCTCTTGGCGGCCTTCAGGCAGTCCCCGCCCGGCGCCGCCAGTTCCCCGCACAGGCGCTCCGCCTCCTCGTCGAGGTTGGCGTCGGGCACCACGCGGTTCACCATGCCGACGCGCCTGCCCTCCTCCGCGTCGATCTCCCGGCCGGTGATGACCATCTCGAAGCCATGCCGCCGATCCAGCTTTCGCGCCAGATGGCTGATGACCACCGTGGGCGGAAACCCCTCCCTGATCTCCGGAAAGGCGATGCGCGCGGTCTCCGAGGCCAGCGCGACGTCCGTGCGGCTGACGAGGCCGGCGCCCGGCCCGAAGGCGCGGCCCCTGAGCGCGGCCACCGTCACGGCGGGCGAAAACTCGAGGGCGTCGTTCATCCGGACGATCTCCCGGAACCGCTCCCGGATCACGTTCACCGGCGGCAGCCCGCCGCCCCGGACGCTCTCCCTTCCGGCGCAGAAATCCTCCCCCTCCGCGCCGAGCAGAACCACGTCGCACTCCTCGCCCGCCTGGAGAAGCGCCTCGGCGAGCTCCCCCATCATCCCGAACGTCAGCCGGTTCGCCCGATCCGCGCGCGCGAGCGTGACGCGGCCGAGAGCGCCCCGCCTTTCATACCGGACATCCGCCATGCTCATCCCCTTGGAAGTGGAAGCCGGGCCTCTCCCGAAAGCCGCGCCCCGTCCGAAGCCCGCGGATTCCTTCGGCGCCTCCCGGATTATGGCAAAACTTCCCGAAAAGGGAAAACCGAAAAGAAAGCTTGCAAAATTATTCGTTGTTTGTTTGTATTAAAAATGTATTATTTTCGCATGACGTCCGCTTCCGGGGGACGATTGTCGCGGACGCCCGACGACGCTCCCGGCTCCGCCCCAGGATTCCGAAAAGGAGGCTTTTCATGTTCCTCACGCGCAGGCAGCGGGAGATCTACGAGTTCATCAAGGAGTTCATCGGGGCGAACGGCTACGCGCCCTCCATCGCGGAGATCGGCAAGCGCTTTCATCTCACCTCGACCGCCACGGTGCACAAGCACCTTCTGAACATCGCGCAAAAGGGCCTCATCAAGAGAAGCGGGAACAAGAGCCGGGCGATCGAGCTGGTTCCCGGCTCGGACACCATCGGCGCGGCCGCCGCGGGGGCGGCGGAGCTGCCCCTGCGCGGGATGATCGCGGCGGGGATGCCGCTCGAGGCGATAGAGGACACGGAGACCATCCCGCTCCCCTGGTCGTCGGGAGACGGCAACCTCTACGTCCTCCGGGTGAAGGGCGACTCGATGATCGAGGATCACATCCAAGACGGGGACTACGTGATCGTCGAGGGTCGGGAGAGCGCGCTGAACGGGGAGACCGTGGTGGCGCTCGTCGAGGGAGAGTCCGCCACGCTCAAGCGGTTCTACCGCGAGGGGGAGCGCGTCCGCCTCCAGCCGGCGAACGCGGCGATGGCGCCCATCATGGTGCGCGAGGAGGACTTGAGGATTCAGGGCGTCGTCGTGGGGGTGCTCAGAAAGTATTGACGCCCGCGCCGCCGCGGGGAGGGGAATCGACATGCCGCCGCGCCCGGAAGCGGGAGGGGCGCCGCCGGAGGGGCGCCTCATCGCGCACGTGGACGTGGACGCCTTTTTCGTGTCCGTGGAGCGCATGGACGACCCCGCGCTCGAGGGCCGGCCGGTGGTCGTGGCCGGCAGCGTCGGGCCGCGCGGCGTGGTGTCCGCGGCCTCCTACGAGGCGCGGGCGTTCGGCGTTCACTCGGCCATGCCCGTCGCCAGGGCGAGATCGCTCTGCCCCCGCGCCGTCTACATCCAGGCCAACCACGAGAAATACGCCGCCGCCTCGAAGCGGGTGATGCGGGCGCTCGGGAACTTCACGCCCGCGCTCCAGGCCGTCTCCGTGGACGAGGCCTATCTCGACCTGAGCGGAACCGGGCGGCTGCACGGCCCCCCGCTTCGGGCCGCCGCCCGAATCCGCGAGGCGGTTCTGCGGGAGGTCGGCTGCTCGGCGTCCATCGGGATGGCGTCGAGCCGCCTGGTGTCGAAAATCGCCTCCGCCCTCTCCAAGCCCGCGGGCGTCCTGCGCGTGTATCCGGGCGGCGAGGCGGCGTTTCTGCGCCCTCTGGCCGTGAGCAGGATTCCCGGCGTGGGCAAGGTGATGGTCCGCAGGATGAAGCGCCTGGGCGTCTCGACCATCGGCGACCTCGCCCGGCAGTCCCGGCCCTTTCTGGAGGCGCGGTTCGGGAGCGCGGGCGCCGACCTCCACCGCAAGGCGCGGGGGCTGGACGATTCCGAACTCGCGCTCGAGAGCCGGCCCAAGAGCATCGGCAGGGAAACCACCTTCGCGGAGGACGTCTCCGACCCCGTCGAGCTCGAGGCCGTCCTGGCGGGACTGGCCGAGCAGGCGAGCGCGCGGGCGCGCCGCCTCGGCCTGCGCGCGAGGCAGGTCGTCCTCAAGGCGCGCTTCCCCGACTTCCGAACCATCACGCGCTCGCTCACGCTCGAGAAGCCCACCTGCCTCGACGGGGAGATCATCAAACCCGCGCTCGGGCTCCTGCGGGAGGCGCGCCGCGGCGAGGCCGGAGGCCGGAAGTTCCGCCTGCTGGGAATCTACCTCTCCGGCCTGGACGAGAGCCGGGAGCAGCCGCTCCTGATCGAGGACGAGGAGCGCGAGAAGGAGAAGCGCCTCGTGGAGAGCCTGGACGAGATCAGGGAGCGCTTCGGCCGCGACGCCGTCCACGCGCGAAGGGGCGCGGATCGCCTCCGGGACGCCTGAGCGTCAGTTCATCAGAATCAGGATGGTTCCCGCCACCGTCACCCCCGCCCCCAGAACGAGCCTTCCCGTGACGTTTTCCGTCTCTCTCAGGAACAGGTGGGAGCCCAGAATCACCAGAAGCGGCTGAACCGAGATGATGGCGGAGACGTTCACGGCGTAGGTGCGCGCCAAGGCGCTGCCGTAGGAGGGTATCGCTATCGTCTGGCAAACGGCGGCGACGAGCATCCACTTCCAGCTCGCCCGGGGGATTCTCCCTCTTTCCTCTCCCCCGGGACCGAAGGCGAGCGCCAGCGCCCAGGCGAAGCCGCACCCTATCCAGATGACCAGCGCGGAGGCGGCCAGCGGATGCACGTCGAGGGCGATGGCCTTCAGCATGACGCCCGACGCGCTCCAGTTCAGCGTGGTGAGCCCGGCGGAGAGGTAGCCCCGCAGGACGTCCCTTCGCGCGAGGCCCGCCGCGGCGTTCGGGAGCGCCGGGGCGGCGCGGACCACGGTGGTGATGCCCGCCATCAGGCACAGGAGCCCCAGAAGGATGGGAACCGTGAACGGCTCGCCCAGAAACGCGGCGGCCAGCAGCGCGGTGACCGCGGGCGTGCTCGCCGCGATGGGAATCGTGCGGCTGGGGCCGATTCGCCTGATGGCGTAATAGTAGGTGAGCCGCGAGACGGCGATCATGAAAAAGCCGGTGATCGGCAGAAGCGCCCAGGTTCTCCCCAGCTTCGGCGCGAAGGCGGAGGCCGGCAGCGCGAGAAAAACCAGGACGGCGATGAGCGCGCCGTTCAGGGTCGAGGTGGCCGCCGTCGTCCTCAAGAGCGGCGCGCCCTTCATCGCCAGACGGATGAAAAAGGACAGGCTCCCCCAGCTCAGGAGCGCCGAGACGGCGAAAAGCAGGCCCGCGGCGTGGGCGGAGAAATCCATCAGCCTCCTCCGGGACTTCCGAAACTTCGCGGCGCGCGCGAATCGCCCTTCCGGCGCGCGCCCGCCATCCGGGCGAGCGTCCCGGGAGCGTCTTTTCCCGCCATCCCGGCGGTCACTCCCCAAAAGGAAAAGAAATCCCCGCGCAACCTACTACGCCGCCGCCCGCTCCGCCATTCGGACGCGAAACGGAGCGCCGCCGCCCCTCAGCCCTCCATCGCGCTCAGCGCGGCGGAGACGAACCCCAGAAACCGCAGCCCGTCCGGAATCCTTCCGGGAGAGAGGGCGTCTCCCCCCATTCCCACGTGGCGAAAGCCGTCCAGGACGAGCAGGGAAACCGCCTCCCGTCCCGCCTCTCTCGCCCGGTTCGCCAGCAGGACGCTCTCCGACGCCGGAACGAACGGGTCGTCGCGCCCGTGCAGAAAAAACATCGGCGCGCGAACCTTCGGGACGACCTCCCGCATCCCCCACCTCCGCAGGCGCTCCCGCCCCCCGGCGTCCTGACGCGCGTAGAGCGCCTCGAAGCGACGCGGCGACTCGTTCTCCATCAGGGCGACGAGGGCGCGGGCGCGCTCCGGCAGGCCCGCCAGCAGATCGCTCGCGTCCGCCGCCTCGTCCGCGCGCTTTCTCTCGGCGATCTCGCCGATGCGGCGCTGAAAGGCCTCCAGCCCCAGAAGTTTCGCGTTGTAACGCAGGAAGAGCCACTTTCCGTGGCGAATGGGCGGCCCTCCCGGGAAGGCGGGCCGGTTCTGCCCGCCGCTCGTGGTGAGGTGCCGGATCACGTTCTTCAGATCGTAGTAGGCGCCCACGCCGACGAAGGCGGCCACCCTCTCCCCCGCCCCGGCGGCCGCGCGAAGCGCAGGCCCCGCCGCGAAGGAGAACGCCAGGAGACCGCACCTTCTGAAGGCGCCGCCCCCGCCTCCCGTCATCCACCGGATGATTCGCCCGATCCGCAGAACGTCCCCCTCCTCCGGGCGAAGCCTCCTCATGCCGGGCAGGTCGGGCGCGACCGTCCAGAATCCCAGCCGCGCCAGGGCGCGCGCGAACGCCTCGAGCCGGGGGTCGCGCCTGCCCATGGTGGTCATGCCGTGGACGAGCGCGACGCACCCCCGCGCGGGCGCGCCGGCCGGCGAATACGAATCCGCCGCCGCCCCCGCCGGCGCGATCTCGACCCTTCGCGGGGGCTTCGTCAGCGCGGCGAGCCAGCCGCCGCCCTCGCCGGAGAGCGCCTGCGCGAGCAGCAGGGCGTCCACGGGGTGGCGAAGCCCGGGCGACCAGCGCGGCGCGGCGAAAAACAGGAGCAGAAGGAGCGCGGCGAGCGCCAGGACGCTCCGGCGCGTCCGCCGACGCCCGAGAATGATCAGCCCGCCCCGTCGAGGCAGGCTTTCAGAAAGGCGCCCGTATGCGAGCGGGGGGTCCGCGCCACCTCCCCGGGCGTCCCCTCGGCGACGATGCGCCCGCCCGCCTCACCCCCCTCGGGACCCAGGTCTATCACCCAGTCCGCCGCGCGAATCACGTCCAGGTTGTGCTCGACGACGACCACCGTGTTCCCCAGCCCCACCAGGCGCGCCAGCACGTTCAGCAGCCGCTCCACGTCCTGAAAGTGCAGCCCCGTCGTGGGCTCGTCCATGAGATACATCACGTTCCGGGGAGGGCGGGCGGCCAGCTGGCCCGCGATCTTGAGGCGCTGCGCCTCGCCGCCGGACAGCGTGCTCACCGGCTGCCCGATGCGCAGATAGTTCAGGCCGACCTCCCGGAGAACCAGCAGCTTGTTCAGCACCGAGGGAGCGTGATCGAAGAAGAGCATGGCCTCGTCCACGGTCAGGTTCAGCACCTCGTGAATGTTCTTTCCCTTGTATTCGACCTCCATGGTCCGGGGCTTGAAGCGCCTGCCCTCGCAGTCCGGGCAGCGAATGAACAGGTCGGCCATGAAGTGCATCTCTATCTTCCGGATGCCGCTTCCCGCGCAGGACTCGCACCGCCCGCCGGGGGCGTTGAACGAAAAGTGGCCGGGGCCATAGCCCATGCTCCTCGCCCGGGGCGTGTCGGCGAAGAGCCGCCGAATCGCGTCGTAGCCCTTCAGGTAGGTGACGGGGTTGCTCCGGGGGCTTTTTCCGATGGGGCTCTGGTCGAGCAGCGCGACCGAGGCGACGGCCTCGAACCCCTCGATTCGCCCGAAGCGGCCGATGGGGCCCTTCGCCTCCTCATGGAGAATCCGCGCCAGCGCGGGATAGAGCGTGTCGCGTATCAGCGTGCTCTTGCCGGAGCCGGACACGCCCGTGACCGCCACCAGGCGCCCCAGGGGAAGGCGGAGGTTCACCCCCTTCAGGTTGTTCGCCCGCGCCCCCGTCAGGGTGAGGCAGGCGCCGTCGCCGCCCGCCTTCCCGCGCGCCTTTCTCGGAGAAACCCGCCGCTCGCCGCTCAGGAACTTCGCCGTCGCCGATTTCGCGCATCCGTCGAGCGCCTCCCGGGGGCCCGAAAAAACCACCTCGCCCCCGCGCTCGCCCGCGCCGGGGCCCAGGTCCACCACGTGGTCCGCCTCGTTGATGAGGTCGCGGTCGTGCTCGACCACGAGAAGGGTGTTTCCCCGCTCCACCAGATCCTTCAGGATGCCCGTCAGCCGCGCGTTGTCCCTCGGGTGAAGCCCGATGGTCGGCTCATCCAGAATGTAGAGCGTCCCCGTGAGGCGCGCGCCCAGCTGGTTCGCCAGGTTGATCCTCTGGTGCTCGCCGCCGCTCAGGGTTCTCGTCTCCCGGTCGAGCGTCAGATACTCCAGCCCCGCCTCGTGGAGAAAATCGAGGCGCTCCCGCACCTGCCGCAGAACGTCGCCGGCGCGCGCCTCCTGCTCCGGCGTCAGCGGCGGGGCGCGGAAATGCTCCCTCAGGTCCTTGACCGGCATGGCGCAGAGCTCGGCGATGCCGCGCCCGCCCAGCTTTACCCACAGCGCCTCGGGGCGCAGGCGCGCGCCCCCGCAGGCGGGGCACTTCTGCTGGCTCTGATAGCGCCTTATCAGGACGCGAACCCAGACCTTGTATTTTCTCCTCTTGAGCCGCTCGAAGAACGGATAGACCCCCAGGAGCTTCTCCGTGCCCTCGAACACCATCTTCTTCTGGCGGCGGGACATCTTCTCCCAGGGGACGTGAATGTCGAGGCCCTCGTCCTCGGCGGCCTCCTGGAGCTGCGCGCCGAAATGCCGGCGGTAGCGCGGCCGCGTCCAGGGCTCCACCGCTCCCTGGGCGAGCGTCTTGCGGGGGTCGGGCACGATGAGCGCCTCGTCGAAGCGCAGCGTGCTCCCGAACCCGCCGCATTCCGGGCACGCCCCGTTCGGGTTGTTGAAGCTGAAGGTGTGCGGAACGGGCGGCTCGAACGTCCTGCCGCAGCACTCGAGGTTCCGGCTGAAGCGGAGCCTGGGCCCGTCCACGATCTGGACTTCCGCGACGCCCCCGCCCTCCCGAAACGCCGCCTCGAGCGACTCCCCCAGGCGCGTGCGGTTTCTGGAGGATATCTTCAGGCGATCCGCCACGACCCGAATAGCGCGATGATCCCGCGCGGGCCTCTCCCCGCGGGGCCGGCCCCGCCTCCCGGCGCCGGACGGCGGCGCATCCTTCCGCAGCCTCTCGAAAAGCGCGGGGCCGATGCGCAGCGCCTCGTCCTCCACCATCGCCCGGACGTAGCCCCGCGCCATCAGCCCCCTGAGCGTCTCCTCCGGGCCCTCTCCCTCATTCTCCTCCGGGGGCAACGGGAAGAGGATGAACCCCCTCGAATCCGGATAGGCGTCCAGCAGGAGCGCCGCCGCGCCGTCCACCGTGGCGGGAGCGACCTCGCCGCCGCAGTCGGGGCAGTGAATCTTCCCGGCGCGGGCGAAGAGCAGGCGCAGGTAGTCGTAGATCTCCGAGGCGGTGCCGACCGTGGAGCGGGAGTGATTCACCGGGTTGTATTGCTCGATGGCGATGGCGGGGCTGATGCCCTCGACGCGGTCCACGTCGGGCTTGTCCACCCGCTCCAGGAACTGGCGCGCGTAGGTGGAGAGGCTCTCCACGTATCTGCGATGGCCCTCCGCGTAGATGGTGTCGAACGCCAGCGAGGACTTCCCCGAGCCGCTCGGGCCGGTGACGACGATGAACCGCTCCCTCGGCAGGCGCAGGGAGACGTCCTTCAGGTTGTGCTCCCGGGCGCCCTCGACGAGGATGTCTTCCATGAAGGGCCGGGGGGCGGGGGGCGCATCGCGCTGGCTCATTGCTTCCCGGAGTCCGCGTGGACGATGGGCGGCGAACGAAATCACGATCCGCCAGTATGAGCCGCGCGCGAAGGCGCGTCAACGGCTCCCCCCCCCCTCAAATCCCCCGGAGGCGGCCGCCGTCCACGGCGAACGCCCCGCCCGAGACGTAGCTCGCCTCGGGGAAACGTACTTCAGCCTGATCGATGTCCCAAAAATTCGTAGAAGCCGCAGGAATTCCACTGATAGAACGAATCTCTGAATACTTTCCAAGGCGTGAAAATTTAACGCTTCATCAGGTCAGGTGCTTCGGGCGCCCTTCGCCACTCTCTCGTACATCCCCAAGTCGCTAATTTCTCTTGCTGCAAAATCCACAAGATTTTTGTTGCCCTCTCGTCCGATACGAATATCGAGCTGCGAGACAAGCCTTAATAATTCCGTCCTGGAAACTTTCTTGTCCTCAAAATACTTCACCAATTCCTCATGCTTCATCGTCAACAATTCTTCCGTGGTCTTATCGATCCTGACGGCATCTCGATTCACAAGATCGACGATGATATCTCTCCGTCTCCCTTTCTTCTCGGGCGTTAGTCCGTAGCGAACCGCCAAATCACAAAACTCCGGCACCGTGATGTCACTCGCCTCCAGCCCGGCAATCGCCCCGTCCCGACCAAGCCACTCGATCAACTTCTCGACGTTGAGCTCTCTCATGGGCACCTCTCCAGAAACTCCCGGGACAGCTCACGAAACTGGTCTGCTTGTCTATTCGCATTGTTCCCGCTGATATCATACACGGACCGGCGCTCCAGCAACGCTTGACGCAGACCATCGCCCTCGGTGACGTAGTTTTCAAAGACGCCCCCGGCCCGCTGCAACCGGTTGCGCTCTACAGATTCGCTCCATATCAAATCACTGCGATATTCTCTTGTCATCATCCCCATTGAGCCAGAGAAGATTGTATCTGAGTACTGAAGTCCTTCCTCAACACTGTTTTTAATTAGGTTTACATCCGCGTTCACATTGTTGATTTCGCCAATGATGGTAGCGACGCCAATGGAAGATTGACGATCGAATTTCACGGGAGAAACGCAATAGTCGGAGGAGTATATGACAGCGCGCAGAACGCCAGATACTTCGGGGTGACTATCGATCAAGATGTAGTCATAGCTTTCCTTAAGCGGGTTGAAAACATAGTCCAGGACTTGCAGGTGCTTCAGAAGTAACCTGTTGTTTTCTCTAATGTTCTGCGTGCTCGGGAGTTTATCTTCCGTCACAGTGGAAAGGCGAGGGTCGGAAATGAGCACGTCAATGCCATCTGCCCATGTCCGAACATCCATCTTCGGCGAACGCTCGCCCGCGCTGTAAAGTTCCTGAAACTTATGAAAAATGGTAACTCCGGTCATTTCGTCTGACCCGAATGTTTCTACCAATTCGGGGAAAAATCGACCCGTAATGCCTCCTCTCTGGTAGTCGGTATCAACCACCAGGACGCGCTTTTTGTGGAATCGTTCAAGCGCCACGGCAATGTGATAACAAGCTGTTGTCTTGCCCGTTCCGCCCTTTTCGCTAATAAAGCCAACTACTTTCGCCATATCATTCAACCCCTGAGCATCTCCCGTTGAAGAAATTTCCATCCCGCACCGGGTTGGCCCAACCCTTGATACATTATTTTGTTTTAACTTGCCAGAAGTCCCATGAACGCCCCCCTCAAATCCCCCGGAGGCGGCCGCCGTCCACGGCGAACGCCCCGCCCGAGACGTAGCTCGCCTCGGGCGAGGCCAGAAACGCCACCATCGCGCCGAACTCCTCGGGCGCGCCCAGGCGGCCCAGCGGCGCGGCGCGCCCGACGCGCGCCGCGGCCTCCTCGTAGCTCACGCCCTCGCGCCGGGCGGCGGCCGCGATTCCCTCCCGGGCGCGCCCGGTGTCGATGACGCCGGGAAGCACGGCGTTCACCAGGATGTTCTCCGGCCCCAGCTCGCGCGAGAGCGACTTCGCCAGGCCCGCCGCGGCGGGGCGCGTCACGTTGGAGAGCAGCAGGTCGTCGATGGGCTCGCGCGCGGAGCTCGACAGGATGAAGAGGATTCTCCCGCCGCCGCGCGCCCGCATGTGGGGCAGGGCTTCCCGGACGAGCCGCACCGCGCTCATGACGCCGAGCTCGAACGCGTCGCGCCAGGCGTCGTCCCCGAAGTCCCCGAACGTCCCCCGGGGCGGGCCGCCCGCGTTGGCGACCAGAACGTCCACGCCGCCGAAGCGCGCCGCGGCGCCGCGCACGAATTTTCTCACGTCCGCCGCCGCGCTCACGTCCGCCGCGCAGTGCCACGTCTCCGCGCCGGCGCGCTCCGCGATGTCGGCGGCGGCCTCGGCGCAGGACGCCTCCTCCCGCGCGCAGATGGCGACGCGCGCCCCCCGCATCGCCAGCTTGAGCGCGGAGGCGCGCCCCAGCCCCCGGCTCCCGGCCGACACCAAGGCGATCTTTCCCTCCATGTCCCTCATTCTTCATCCTCCTCCGACTCCTCCGGCCGCCGTCATCATAACACCGCCCGCCTTTGGCCGCCGAACGAAACGGGACGCATGTATGGACGCGCTCCCGCGCGTCACCTACGAAAACAAAACCGCCGCCCCTTTCCGCCCGGGCGTCATCTCCTCTCCGTTCCCGCGCTTTCCCTCTCCGGTCGGAACCGGCCCTCACTCCCGCATGCCGCCGTATTTCCATTCGAGGTCGAGCGGGAATTCCTCGCGCATCTTCTCGACGTAGGCCAGCACGTCCTCCCGGCGGAAGCGCGCGCTCTTGAAGGAGGGATGGCTCGCGGGACGGCGAACGCCCGGGAGCGGGAGCGGACGGCGCAGATAGACGGGGCGGAGGCAGGGGGCGTCGCTCGCGCAGTCCTCGGCGATGATGGCGTCGAGCGAGCGGCCGCTGCGGTAGCCCAGCACCTTCGCCAGCATGGGCTTGGTGAGCAGCGCCTCCTCCTCGAGAATCCGGCGCGGACTGCGGGGGTCGGGCGGCGCCTGCCGGGAGCGGCGCGCGCCGCGCCCGCGGGGCTTCCCCGGAGGCGTCATCGGCGAAGCGCCTCGGCCAGAGAGAGAACGCGAACCTCCCGCCGCCGCGCCTTCCCGCTCCTGACGAGGGCGTCCGCGCGCGCCCGGGCGGATGCCGCGTCCGGAAACAGGAGGCTGACCTGCCGCTCGCGCGCCGCGTCCCCGTAGAGGAGCAGCGCGCCCTCCGCCGGAACGTCCAGGCCCTCCTCCACCATGTCGGTCGCCGTCCGCTCGTGGGCGCCGATGAAGGAGACGGCCTCGTTCATCGGAGCGCTCCCGCGCGCGGGGGCGGCGCCGCCGGCCGGAGGATGAGGGACGCCCGGATGATCCGCGCGATTCGGAAGGCTTTGGTTCGGAGCATGGAGGGGACGCCCCGCGCGCCGGACTTCCGGCGGCGCGGGACGCCTCGGGGAGGGAAATGGGGTGGGCATTCGCGGGACGGATCATCCGGGCAAGACGATTTCAGGCGAATATCGGCGAATATAAACAAATTCACGGCTTTTTCAGGCGAATTCACGCTCTTTTTCCTCCCTTCAAAACGCAATAGAAATCAAAAAGATAACCGCCATTTCCCCTCCTTGACGTTCTTATTCGCACGTCAAACAACGCGAATATACATATTTATATCTAACAAAGTCAAGAAAAATATCCATAAATAATCATATACGGGCGATTTTCCCGTAACGGATTGAATTCAATGGTGTTGGGATGATGGGAGAGCCGGCGGCTCGCTGATGCAGAAAGAACCGGCGATTCGGACGTCGGGGGGAAGCGGGGCTAGTCGGCCTCCTCGCTCAGCAGGTCGATGAACCGGCGGACGGCGCCGCGGGGCGGCCTTCCCCGCCTGTGGATGAGGCCCACGGGCCGGGTGATGCTCCGCCCCTCAAAGGGCAGGACGGCGAGGGTGTTCATCGCCCTCTCGTTGTGGACGGCGGAACCCGGCAGGATGCTCACCCAGGCGTCGATGAAAAGCGCCTCCTTGATGCTCTCCACGTTGTCGAACTCCATGACGACGTCCACGCTCACGCCGGCCTTGCGGAACACCCGGTCTATCGCGCTTCGGATGGGCAGATCGGCGTCGAACGCCACGAACGGCTCGCCCGCCAGATCGGAGAGCTTCACCGCGTGGCGAAACGCCAGCTGATGCCCCGGATGGCTGACGAAGAACATGGGCTCCTCCTTGAAGGAGACGACCCGCAGCGCCTTGTCCCTGGGGGGATAGGAGAGAACGCCCACGTCCGCGGCGCCGTCCAGAACGGACTGCACCACCTTCTCCGGGTGAAGGCATTCCAGGCGGACCCGCGCCTGGGGATGCAGGGCGCGGAACCGCCGCATGTAGGCGCCCATCTGATGAAGCCCCACCGAGTAGATGGCGGCGACGTGAACCTGCCCGCGCGCCTCGCCGACGCCGCGCGAGATTTCCGAGCAGACCTGATCGAAGCCCCCGAGCAGCTCCCGGCACGCCTCGTAGAACCGCTCGCCCTCCTCGGTGACGTCGAAAGGCCTCTTGCTCCGGTCGAGCAGCTCGACGCTCAAATCCCCTTCGAGCTGGCGAATCGCCTGGCTCGCCGCGGACTGGGTCACCCCGCCCCCTGCGGCGCCCTTGGAAAAACTTCTCTCCCGAACGATGCGGCAATAGAGCCTGAGGGTCTCGATGTTCATGCGGGAGAGTCTATGGCATAAGCGAATCTAATGCAATGTATTAGAAATTTTAGTTTGTCTTATTGTTCACGAGATGCTACAGTCCGCAGTCGATCCTGTGGAGACCGCGTCTGCGGCATCCGCGGGAGCCGCGAGACGCATTCAGGAATTTTCCCGCCCGATGGGGGGTCGGGAAACTTTCCGGGACATCCTCTGAAACAAGAAAGCCGGTGAAGCGCATGAGAAAGCCCCCGCAAGAACAGGGTCTTTACGATCCCGCCTTTGAGCGCGACGCTTGCGGCGTCGCCTTCATCGTGGACGTCAAGGGCCGCAAGTCCAACGCGATCATCAAGCAGTCCCTCGCCATTCTGCGCAACCTCGCCCACCGCGGGGCGACGGGATCGGAGCGCAGTACGGGCGACGGGGCGGGAATTCTGATGCAGATTCCCCACGAGTTTCTCCGAAAGGCCTGCGAGGCCGAAAGGTTCAAAATCCCCGAGGCGGGCCGATACGGGGTGGGGGCCGTGTTTCTGCCCAGATCCCCCGACCAGGCGAACGAATGCGAGCAGATTTTCGAGTCCATCGTCCACGAGGAGGGCGCCGTCGTCCTCGGCTGGCGGCCGGTGCCGAACGACCTCTCCTCGGTCGGTCCTACGGCGCGGGAGGGCGCGCCGCAGTTCAGGCAGGTCTTCATCGGCGGATTCGACGACTCCCTGGACGCCATGGGGATAGAGCGCAGGCTCTACGTCATCCGAAAGCGCGCGGAGCACGCGATTCGAGAGTCCGGCATGAGGGATCGGGACGAGTTCTTCATTCCCTCGCTCTCCGCGCGCACGCTGATCTACAAGGGAATGCTCACCGCGAAGCAGCTCGAAAACGTGTTTCCGGATCTGCGCGACCCCGACGTGGAATCGGGGCTGGCGCTGATTCACTCGCGGTTCTCCACCAACACGTTTCCCTCCTGGCCGCTGGCGCACCCCTACCGCTATCTCGCCCACAACGGCGAGATCAACACCCTGCGCGGCAACATCAACTGGATGCGCGCCCGGGAGGCGCTGTGCGAATCCCCCCACCTGCCCGACCTGGAGAACATCCTGCCCATCATCGCCGAGGACGGGAGCGATTCCGCGATCCTCGACAACGTGCTGGAGTTTCTCTACATGGCCGGCCGGGAGCTGCCCCACGCCGCGCTGATGATGATTCCGGAGCCCTGGGTGGGCCACGAGTCCATGAGCGAGGAGAGGACGGCGTTCTACGAGTTCCACGCCAGCCTGATGGAGCCCTGGGACGGCCCCGCCTGCATCGCGTTCACCGACGGCTCCGTCATCGGCGCCGCGCTGGACAGAAACGGCCTGCGGCCCGCCAGATACTACCTCACGCGCGACGACCTGCTCGTCATGGCGTCGGAGGTGGGCGTTCTCGACATTCCGCCCGAGCAGGTGAAGCTGAAGGAGCGCCTTCACCCGGGGCGCATCCTGCTCGTGGACACCGAGGAGGGCCGCATCGTCGAGGACGAGGAGATCAAGTCGCGCTACGCCTCCGAGCACCCCTACAAGGATTGGCTGGACGCCCACCTGCTGCGCCTGGACGGGCTGCCGGACGCCCCGGAGCTTCCGGAGCCGGATCATCACACCATCCTCGAGCGGCAGAAGATTTTCGGCTACACCCAGGAGGATTTGCGCTTCTTCATCGGCCCGATGGCGAGCGAGAAAAGCGACCCGACGGGTTCGATGGGCAACGACGCCGCGCTCGCCGTGCTCTCGAACCGCCCCCGCCTCCTCTACGATTACTTCAAGCAGCTCTTCGCCCAGGTGACGAATCCGCCCATCGACGCCATCCGCGAGGAGCTCGTCACGCAGATATCCTCCACCATCGGACCGGAGAAGAACCTGCTGCGGCCCGGGCCGGAATCCTGCCGGCGGGTGAGGCTCGACTCCCCGATTCTCAGCAACGAGGACTTCCACAAACTCGTCCGCATCGAGCAACCGGGCCTGAAGGCGGTCACCCTGCCCATCCTCTTCTGGGCGAAGGACGGGGCGGCGGGCCTCAGGCAGGCGATGGACGAGCTGTGCAGAAAGGCGAGCCGCGCCATCGAGCAGGGCTACAGCTTCATCGTCCTCTCGGATCGCGGCGTGTCGGAGGATTACGCGCCGATTCCCGCCCTGCTGGCCACGGCGGGCGTTCATCATCATCTGGTGAGGGAGGGGACCCGCACGCGCATCGCCCTGCTCCTCGAAACGGGCGAGGCGCGCCAGGTGCACCACATGTGCCTGCTGCTCGGCTTCGGCGCGGCGGCCATCAACCCGTATCTCGTCTTCGAGACCATCGACGACATGATCAGAGGCGGGCTTCTCCCGGAGGTCGGCCGCGACGCGGCCGTCGAAAACTACGTCGCCGCCCTCAACAAGGGCATCCTCAAGGTGATGTCGAAGATGGGCATCTCGACCATCCAGTCCTACCGCGGCGCCCAGATATTCGAGGCCATCGGCCTGAAGCGCGATTTCGTGAAAAAGTATTTCACGCGGACGGCCTCGCGCATCGGCGGCATCGGGATCGACGTCGTGGCGGAGGAAACGCTCAGGCGTCTGCGCGCCGCCTTTCCCGACCGGCCCGTCGGCTCGCAGGAGCTCGAGGGGGGCGGGGACATCCAGTGGCGCCGGGACGGCGAGTTCCACCTCTTCAACCCCGAGACCGTGTTCAAGCTCCAGCACGCCACGATGTCGGGACGATACGAGATTTTCAGGGAATACGCGGAAAAGGTGGACAACCAGAACAGGCGTCTGGCCACGCTGCGGGGGCTTCTCGACTTCAGATGGGCGGAGAACCCCGTCCCCCTGGAGGAGGTGGAGTCCGTCGAGGCGATCATGAAGCGCTTCAGCACGGGAGGAATGTCCTACGGCGCCCTGAGCTCCGAGGCGCATGAAACCCTGGCCGTGGCCCTCAACCGCATCGGCGGCAAATCCAACTCGGGCGAGGGCGGCGAGGACGCGGATCGCTACGCCCCGGACGAGAACGGCGACCTCCGGCGAAGCGCCGTCCACCAGGTGGCGTCGGGGCGCTTCGGGGTGACGAGCGACTATCTGGTCAACTGCACCGACCTGCAAATCAAGATGGCCCAGGGCGCCAAGCCCGGAGAGGGCGGGCAGCTGCCCGGCCACAAGGTTTATCCGTGGATCGCGAAGACGCGGCATTCCACTCCCGGGGTGGGCCTCATCTCCCCCCCGCCCCATCACGACATCTATTCGATCGAGGATCTGGCCCAGCTGATCTACGACCTCAAGAACGCGAACCCCCGGGCGAACGTTCACGTGAAGCTCGTCTCCGAGGTCGGGGTCGGCACCGTGGCGGCGGGCGTCGCCAAGGCGCGCGCCGACACGATTCTCATCTCCGGGCACGACGGCGGAACCGGGGCGTCTCCCCTCACCAGCATCCTCCACGCGGGCACCCCGTGGGAGCTGGGGCTGGCCGAAACGCAGCAGGTGCTCGTGCTCAACAGGCTGCGCGGCCGAATCGCCCTCCAGGTGGACGGACAGATGAAGACGGGGCGCGACGTGATCGTGGGCGCGCTTCTGGGCGCCGACGAATTCGGCTTCTCCACCGCCCCGCTCGTCGTCATGGGCTGCATCATGATGCGCGTGTGCCACCTGAACACCTGCCCCGTCGGCGTCGCCTCCCAGGACCCGAAGCTCAGGGAGAAATTCGACGGAAAGCCCGAATTCGTGGAGAATTTCTTCCGCTTCATCGCCGAGGAGGCGCGCGAATACATGGCCCGGCTCGGCTTCCGCTCGATGGACGAGATGATCGGGCGCGTGGACAGGCTGGACGCCCGAAAGGCGGTGTCCCACTGGAAGGCGAAGGGTCTCGACTTCTCCGCCATCCTCCACAAGCCCGACGCCGGGCCCGACGCGGAGATCCGGCGGACCACGACGCAGGATCACGGACTCGAACGCTCGCTCGACGCGCGGGAGCTGCTGCCCAGGTGCCGGGACGCCATCGAGAACGGAACGCCGGTCTCCTTCGAGCTCCCCATCCGCAACATCCACAGAACCGTAGGCGCCCTCACGGGTTCGGAGATAACGCGCAAATACGGCGCGGAGGGGCTGCCGGAGGACGCCATCCGCATCCGCTTCACGGGCTCCGCCGGCCAGAGCTTCGGCGCGTTCATCCCCGGGGGCATGACCCTCACGCTCGAGGGCGACGCCAACGACTACGTGGGCAAGGGCCTCTCGGGCGGGAAGCTGATCGCCTATCCTCCCAAAGAGGCCGGCTTCACCCCGGAGGAGAACATCCTCATCGGCAACGTGGCGCTCTTCGGCGCCACGTCGGGCGAGGCGTATTTCCGGGGACTGGCCGGCGAGCGCTTCTGCGTCCGCAACAGCGGCGCCCGCGCGGTCGTGGAGGGCGTGGGAGACCACGGCTGCGAATACATGACGGGCGGGCGCGTCGTCATCCTCGGGAAAACGGGCAGGAACTTCGCCGCCGGCATGTCTGGGGGCGTCGCCTACGTCTGGGACGAAGAGGGCGGCTTCGAGCGGCTCTGCAACGCGGAGCTGGTGGACGTCGAGCCCCTGCGGGCGCCGGACGACGTCGAGGAGGCGAAGGAACTCATCCGGAAGCACGCCGACTTCACGGGCAGCGCGCGCGCCCGGAGCATCCTCGACGACTGGGACGCGCATCTGCCGCGATTCGCCAAGGTGATGCCCCGGGACTACAGGCGCGCGCTCGCGGCCATCGAGGAGGCGAAGGAAAGAGGCGTCCCCTGGGAGGAGGCCGTCATGGAGGGGGCGCATGGGTAAGCCGACGGGATTCGTGGAGTTCGGCAGGGAGGCGCCCAGAACGAGGCCCGTGGAGGAGCGCGTCCGCGACTGGGACGTGGTCTATCTCCCCACGCCGCAGGAGACGCTCGAGCGGCAGGGCGCCAGGTGCATGGACTGCGGCATTCCCTTCTGCCACCAGGGATGCCCGCTGGGAAACCTGATTCCCGACTGGAACGATCTGGTCTACCGGAATCTCTGGGAGGACGCGATCGAGCGGCTCCACGCGACGAACAACTTCCCCGAGTTCACCGGCTGGCTCTGCCCGGCGCCGTGCGAGGACTCCTGCGTCCTCACGATCAACGACTCCCCGGTGACGATCAAGGAGATCGAGAAATCCATCATCGAGCGCGCCTTCGCCGAGGGGCGGGTGAAGGCGGACCCGCCCCGGGTCAGAACCGGCAAAAAGGTCGCCGTCGTGGGTTCGGGGCCGGCGGGCCTCGCGGCGGCCCAGCAGCTCAACCGGGCGGGACACGCCGTCACCGTCTTCGAGCGCGACGACAGGCTCGGCGGACTCCTGCGCTACGGAATTCCCGACTTCAAGATGGACAAGGCCTACGTCGACCGCCGCGCGCGGCAGATGGAGGAGGAGGGCGTGGTCTTCCGGGTGAACGCGAACGTGGGGGTGGACCCGAAGGCCGCCGAACTGCGGGAAGCGTTCGACGCCGTCGTGCTGGCCGCGGGCGCGTTGCGGCACAGGGACCTGCGGATTCCGGGGCGGGAGATGGCGGGCGTCCACTTCGGCATGGAGTATCTCACCATGCAGAACCGGAGGCTCGCGGGCGAGGACATCCCGGAGGAGTCGTTCATCACCGCGCGGGACAGGCGCGTGGTCGTCATCGGCGGCGGCGACACGGGCGCCGACTGCGTGGGCACCGCGCACAGGCAGGGGGCGAAATCCGTCCGGCAGTTCCAGTATCATCCGCGCCCGCCGGACAAGCGGGACCCGCTGAACGACCCCTGGCCGAACTACGCGCGCATCTTCCGCACCGCGCCGATGTACGAGGAGGGCGGCGAGCGCGTCTTCCAGATTCAGACCCGCCGGTTCGTGGGCGAAAACGGCCGCGTGCGGAAAATCGACGCCGTCCGGGTGAACGAGACGAAAGGCGAGGACGGACGCGCCGTGTTCACCGAAATTCCGGGAACGGAGGAGGAAATCGACGCCGACCTCGTTCTCATCGCCATCGGCTTCGAGGGCCCGGACTGCGGCCCGCTTCTCGACGAACTGGCGCTCGCGCGCACGGAGCGCGGGGCGGTGAGCCGCGATGAGCGATGGATGACCAGCGCGCCTGGCGTCTTCGTGGCGGGCGACATGACGCGGGGCGCCTCCCTCGTGGTCTGGGCGATTGCGGACGGACGCTCCTGCGCCCGCGCCGTGGACGAATACCTGATGGGAGAATCCCGCCTGCACGCCCCGCTGGAGTAAAAGCACGCGGCCCGTCAGAAAATCATAGCGCCTTTCTCCGTGCGGAAGACTCCCCGCGGTCGTCCTCTTCGGGACGCGCCCGGCGCGGGCAACCACAAGATTCCGTCCCGCGGTCGTCGGGCGGACGCGGCGAGGCGCCTACCGGAGCCAGCCCACCCGTTCGGCGACGCGCAGGATGAGGTCCGAGCGGTTGAGCGCGTAGACGTGAAAATGCCTGACGCCCATCTCCGTCAGCGCCTGAATCTGCGCCGCCGCGAGATCGGCCGATTTCTCCCGGAAAGCGCGAGGGTCGTCCTCGTAAGGCGCGAGCGCCTCCACGACCCCGGCGGGCACGCTCGCCCCGC
Source organism: bacterium (assembly GCA_965242545.1). GTDB lineage: Bacteria > UBA8248 > UBA8248 > UBA8248 > UBA8248 > Bin107. Next base: position 446,981 of record OZ251456.1, on the reverse strand, counting down.
ATCTGCGGGCGAAGCGCCGCGTCTGCGCGAGGTTCCGTATGGGCAGGACGCCGGGCGCCAGCGGCGTTCTCACCCCCCGCGCCTCCGCCGCCTCCAGAAACCGCTCCCAGACCCGCGCCTCGAAGAAGAACTGGGAGGCCGCGTAGTCGGCGCCCGCCTCCACCTTCTGGACGAAATAGTCCATCTCCTTCTTCCTGTCGGGCGTTTCGGGGTGGCCTTCCGGGTAGCAGGCCACGCCTATCGAGGAGATCCCGCCCATGCGCCTGAGCCGCCGGACGAGATCGACGGCGTGGCGAAACCCGCCCTTCACGGCCTCCTCCCGCGTCATTCCCTCCGGGATGTCCCCGCGAAGCGCCAGAACGTCGCGCACCCCGTTTTCCCGATAAACGGCCATGAGGCGCGAGATTTCCGCCTCGCTCGCGCCCACGCAGGTGAGGTGCGCCGCCACGCGCCCGGGGGTTCGCTTCGCGAGCTCCAGCGCGAGCTCCAGCGTGCCCTCCCGCGTGGAGCCGCCCGCCCCGTAGGTCACCGAGGTGAAGGCGACCTCCATCGCCTCCTGAATCGCGGCCGCCTCGCGCAGGGCGCGCGCCGCGGCCTCGGGATCCTTCGACGGGAAAAGCTCCACCGAAACGCTGACTTCCGAAGAGGAGATGCTCTCGATAATCGCCGACAATCCGCTATCCTTCGCCGCGGGAACGGGGAGGCGAAAAAACGGGCGCGGAGCGGATTCGCCCCGCGCCCGCAGGCGTCGAACCGGAAAAGCGGGCTAGCCCAGATTCTCCAGCGCCGCGAAGAGATTCCCGTCGTCGGGCTTCTCCGGCGGGGCGGCCGTCACCTCCACATAGGCGACCTTCCCCTCCTTGTCCACGAGAATCACCGCGCGGTTGCTGAACCCCTTGTCGTTCAGCAGCCCGTAGGCCGCGCACGTTCCCTTGCCGAAAAAATCGCTCAGCAGGGGAAACTCGATGCCGTATTTCTCGGCCCAAGCGGCGTGCGCGAACGGGCTGTCCACGCTGATGCCGAGCACCTCGCAGTCGGCGGCGTCGAACCTCGCCTTCTCCGCCTGATAGGCGGGCAGCTGCTCGCTGCACACCGAGGAGAAGTCGAACGGATAGAAGCACAGCAGCACGTTCTTCTTTCCGCGATAGTCGCTCAGCCGGATGGTGTCACCCTCGGCGAGGGTTTTCGGCATCTCGAAATCGGGCGCCGCGTCGCCTACGCTCAAAGCCATCGGCCCCTCCCCCTCTATTTGGCGGCCGCGAAGCGCGCGGCGACGTCGTCCCAGTTCACCACGTTCCACCACGCGGCGATGTAGTCGGGGCGGCGGTTCTGGTAGTTGAGATAATAGGCGTGCTCCCAGACGTCCACGCCCAGCAGCGGAACGAGGCCCTCCGTGCGCACGCTCGTCTGGTTGGGCATCTGCCTGATCTCCACCTCGCCCGAGCCCGGCTTCGCGCAGAGCCAGGCCCAGCCGCTTCCCTGCACGGTCGCCGCCTTGGTCGAAAACTCCTCCTTGAAGGCGGCGAAGTCGCCGATGGCCGCCGCCAGCTCGCCGCCCGGCTCGCCGCCGCCGTCAGGACTCATGTTCTTCCAGAAGATGCAGTGGTTGTCGTAGCCGCCGCCGTTGAAGTTGAGGCCGCCCTGCTCCGGCGAGAGGTTCGAGAGGATGTCCTCGATGCTCTTGCCCTCGAGGTCGGTTCCGGCGATCGCGTTGTTCAGGTTCGTGAGATAGGTGTTGTGGTGCTTCGTGTGGTGAATCTCCATCGTGCGCGCGTCGATGTGCGGCTCCAGCGCGTCGTAGCCGTAGTCGAGAGCGGGAAGTTCAAACGCCATTTTGTCTTCTCCTTGATAGGAATGGAATGTGCCTGTCGCTCAATCGGAAGCCGTCTCGCCCGCGAACTCCGAAGCCGCGCGCCCACGCGGACGGCGCGAACGGGCCGGCCGCGGCCGAACGCTCCCCGTTTCGCGCGAACCCGGGAGACGCCCCCGACGCTCCCCGGATTCAACCCGAGTCCGCATTCTATTTGAGCGGCGAGTTTTCGTCAAACCTCAAACCTCGTCCCGGAAGGCGCCTCCGCGTCCCGCCCGCCGGTCGTCTCGCGTTCGATGAATTTCGTCGAAATCCCGATAGAGCAGGGACATGTCCTCCTCCATCATCCCCCGCGCGAGCGCCTTCCGCAGGAACGAGAGCGTCGATTCGGCCAGAGGGATGTCCGCCCCGCGCTTTCTGCCGATGCCGACGGCGAGACCCACGTCCTTTTGCAGGTTGTAGACCCGCGCCAGCGCGTTCCACTCCCCCGAGAGAATGTTGTTCGGAAAGCGGTGGCGGCTGGCGTAGCTGAAGGCGGTGGAGACGTTGAATATCTCGATCATGTCCTCGACCCGCATCCCCAGCCGCTCGGCGAGGCGCGCCCCCTCGCAGGTCGCCAGAAACATCGTGTGGAGCACCATGTTGTGAATCAGCTTCATGGCGTGGCCCGAGCCCGTCGCGCCCAGGTGAAAGACGTTCTCCGCGAAGGCCTCGAGGTATGTTCTCGCGCGCCGGAGAATCTTCGCGTCGCCGCCGACCATGAGGGTGAGCGTCCCCGCCAGGACGCCCGCCGGCCCGCCGCTCATGCCGGCGTCGAGATAGCCCAGGCCCGCGCGCGCGGCGCGACCGGCCAGGCGCCTCGTCCGGGCCGGGTCGGAGGTCGTCAGATCGCAGACGACGAGCCCCTTCCTCGCGTTCCGGAGCAGCCCGTCCTTCCCCCGGAAGCATTCGCCGATTTCCTTCGAGGAAGGCACGACGAAGAACACGACCGCGCGGGATTCGGCCATCTCCCCGGGCGGGGCGACGCGCGCCCCCCGCGCCTCCTCGAACGGCGCGCGCGCCGCCTCGGAAGCGTCCCAGACCATCAGGGGCGTTTTCGCCCGAATGAACCGTCGCGCCAAGGGGGCGCCCATGCGCCCCAAGCCGATGACGCCGACGCCCGCTCCTCTCACCATTCGGACACCTCGGGAGGAATCGCTCGGGCGCGCGCTTCGATGGAGCCGACGACCGGACTTGAACCGGTGACCTGCTGATTACGAATCAGCTGCTCTACCTGTCTGAGCTACGTCGGCCCGAGAGGGATCCGCCGCTCCCGCGCGGGGAGCATTGAACACGCGGGGCTCCCGATCGTCAAGCCGGAAGACGGGGCGCCGCCGGACGTCCGCGCGCGCTCCGGGGTTGACTTGCCCGACGGCGGGGCGCAAACTCCCTCTTTCTCCCGTGCCGCTAGCTCAGCTGGTAGAGCAACGGACTTTTAATCCGTAGGTCCAGGGTTCGAGTCCCTGGCGGCACACCACGAATCGCCCCGGGCCCCGCCCGGGTTCCGTTCTTTTTCCTTCAGGGAGCGGGCGCGCGAAATCCGGGAAGAGGCGGCGAGATTTTGAAGCGCTTCGAGAGACGTCGAGACCATGTATGACAACATCGCGGCCCACAAAATCGCCGAACAGTGTTCAAGCGCTCCCCTGACGAATTTTTCCGCCATCCAACCCGACACGAACCTGGAAGATTTGAACCTGAACTGGCGGGAGAAAGACCTGCCTGAAAGATTGAGGACGAAGCATGTCCATCGCCTGCACCCTTATATGGGAAAATTCATTCCGCAGCTCGCGGAAATTTTTTTGCGCAAGTTTCAACCGCGTTTGGTCTACGATCCTTTCTGCGGCTCCGGCACGACTCTCGTCGAAGCGAAAACCCTGGGGATTCGTTCAATCGGAACGGATATCTCCGCGTTCAACATCCTGCTTTCACGCGCCAAGACGAGCGACTACGACATCAAGACGCTCAGGAATGAAATTCAGGACATCCTGTTCAGGCTTTCCATATTCAAGGAGCAATTCGTCGTCGAATCGAATAGTGAATACCTGGAGAGATGGTTCTCGGAGCGGGCGCGAAGGGAGCTTCTGTGTTATCTGGAATTGATTGAAGATTACGAATATCAGGATTTGCTCAAGATCATCCTTTCCCGTTCCGCCCGCTCGTCAAGGCTCGTAACCCACTACGATCTGGACTTTCCCAAGAAACCACAGACGGAACCTTATGAATGCTACAAGCACGGGAGAATTTGCCACCCGGTTCAGGAAGCCTACAAATTCCTGAAGCGATATACGATCGACACCTTGCGAAGGGTCGAGGAGTTCCATCAACTGCAGCCGGCGGGCGAGGCGGAAGCGCTTCACGGAGACGCCCGAAATATAGAGCTGCCGGATGGAATCGAGCTGGTTTTCACTTCTCCCCCCTATATCGGACTCATCGACTATCATGAGCAGCACAGGTACTCCTATGAACTGCTCGGCTTGGAAAACAACGAAGCAAAGGAGATAGGATCCGCAAAAAAGGGGGCTTCGCAAAAGGCGAAGCGGGAATACATCGAAAGCGTCAACGAGGTTCTGTCGCATACGCGCGACTACATGACCGGGGGCGGGATTATGGCCATCGTGGTGAACGACAAATACGGCCTCTACGATCCCTCCAGCGTCGGCTTCAAGTCCATCGGGAGAGTGGAGCGGCACGTGAACCGCCGTACGGGCAGACGCGGCGACGCCTTCTACGAAAGCATTTTGGTTTGGGAAAAGGCATGATTGAAAAGGAGACGAGATATTTAATCAAAGGCTACCTTGAAGGCTTCATTCAAGGCATCATTGACGACAAGGCTGACGCCAGTTTCGATCCCAAAGAATTGCGGCCGTTCAGAAGCGAATCGAAAAAAGCCGACTTGAAGCCTTTTCATGAATCCTTGCTTCCGGATGGATTGCTCAGGATAAGCGAATTTGAGAGGTCGTTCTCCACCAAACTGGGAACGACGTTCGAGGAATGCGCCCGACTCATCGCCCTCGACCATCACAAATACGCGGAGAGGGCGCATCGCGTTGCGGGCCGGATTTCCCTCGAGGCCGTCAGATTCATTGAAGAGACGGTCAGCGCGATAGATGCCGGCGGACTGAAGAGGAGCTATCCGGACCTCATCAAGCAAACGCTCAGACTTGCGGAGAGGGGAGAGCGCGCGGAAAGGAGCAGCATCGTCGATCTCTACATTCTTACGCATGACGGCGCGAGAATTTTCATCGAGATCAAGAGTCCCAAGCCAAACAAGGGGCAATGCGTGGAAATCATGGGGCGCCTGCTTCAAATTCATGGTTTGACTTGCCGGCAGCACCCGAAAATCGAGGCGTATTACGCGACCGCCTACAACCCTTACGGGGTTGAAAAATCAACATACAAGCACAGCTTCGCCCTGAACTACATGGACATGGAAAACGAGGTTCTGCTCGGAAAGGATTTCTGGGATCTCGTCGGCGGAAACGGGACATACGAGGAAATCCTCGATATTTATCAGGAGGTCGGGCGAGAAAAGGGGCCGGCCATGTTCGAGCAGCTGGCGCTCGGATATTAGCTGTTTCCTGCGAATACAAGCCAGGGGCGAGCGGACGCGGCGCATCCGACAGATCGCCGATGACCCGCAAGCCCCGTTTCGTCCGGGAGAAAACGCCGGCCGCTTCCGGCCCGCGCGCCCCGATGGAGACCGACGATGGATGACGCGGAGAAGAAGGCACTGATAGAGAAGACCGTCGCGGATCGCGGCTGGGTGTTGCCCGAGCAGGAGTTCTACATCGGGAAAGACCCCGAGTATCACGTGAGGCAGAGCGCGCTTTACAACCACGTCATGAAGCGCGAGGGGGCGCTTTCCGAGAAAACGCGCGAGCTCATCATCATCACCGCCCTTTGCGCGCGGCTGCCGGGGACGGAGGTCGAAACCTACGTCAAGAACCACATGCGCCGGGCGCTGGCGCTGGGCGCGGACGAGGACGAGATATTCGAGGCCGTCCAGTGCCTCATCTTCCCCGCCGGCGGCCCCTCCCTGATGATGGGCGTCAAATGCCTCCGTGCCGTCCTAGAGGAGCGCGGCGCTTCCGGCTGACGCGCCCGCGAAGCCTGAACGCGCCCCGGAGGACGGGAAGCGCGGAGACGCCGGCCGGGGCTTTCACCTTTTCAGGAGGAGGACGCATGGACAGAAGCATCTGGGCGACGTGGTACGACCTGCCGAAAGAGGAAGAGGCGGAATACATCGACTGGCTGCACGGCGCGCACGTCAAGGAGGCGCTCGGACGGCCGGGCTACATGTGGGCGGCGCACTACGAGCTCATCGACAGGGAATCGCCCGCGTCGAAGAGAAAAAGCCACCTCGCCTACGCGGACGACGCCTCGATTCCGGCCGGAACGGAGTTTCTGCTCCTGTTCGGGGCCGCCTCGTCCGAGGTTTTCCTGAACCCCGCCCCCGTCCAGGTCATGGCGGCGCAGGATGAAGAGACGAAGGCGATGCTCGCCAAAAGAATCGGGGAGCGCGCGGGCATCTTCACGGAGGCGGACAGGGTGAGCGGCCCGGACGCCGCCCTCCGCGCGCCCGGGGCCGCGCCCGCGCCGGTGCTCCAGATGGGGACTTACAACTGCTTCACGCCGGAGGACGACTTCGACCTGAGCGCCTGGTACGCCCAGGATCGCCTGCCCGCGATGAAATACATGCCCGGCTGCGTGGGCGCGCGCAAGCTGGTTTCCGTCGCGGGATGGGCGAAGCACGCCATCTTCTACGAATTCTCCTCGCTGGAGAAAGTCCTCGCCCACTTCCCGCGCGCGGACAAGCTCATCCCCGGCGAAAACGACTGGTCGTATCGCGCGTGCCAGCGCCTCCTCCACGCGCCCGGCTCGCCGACGCGCGGCAGGCGCATCTGGCCGCCCGTGGAATGAGGGGGGAAGCCGCCGTGAACCGCGTGGAGCCCATCCGGGCCGAGGAAGCCGAGGGGGAAGCCGCGAGACTCTTCGAGGGCGCGAGGAAGCTGCTCGGCCGGGTGGCGAACTCCTTCGCCGTCATGGGCCACCAGCCCCACGTCGCCAGGATGATCCTGCCGCTCACCGTCACGCTCATGCGCGAGGGGCTGGGAACCGTCCTGCCCACCCGGATCAAGGAGATGGCCGTCATCAAGACGAGCCACCTGAACGGGTGCGAATACTGACTCGGGCACAACGCGGCGCTCGGTCGGGACGCCGGGATCACGGAGGCGGAAATTCTCGAAATCTGCTCGGACGGATACATGGATTCCCGGACGATGAGCGCCCGGGAGAAAGCCGCCGTCCTGTGGGCGGAGCACGTTACGAAGAACACCGCCAAGACGCACGACGACGTGTTCAGCGAGGCGAGGAAGCATTTCGACGACCGCGAATTCGTCGAGCTCACCATGGTCGTCACCTATTTCAACATGCGAAACCGCTTTCAGGACTCCCTGTGAATTCCCCTGGACGACCCGAAGACGATCTCGGGCGTCACGATCGGACGCGCGCAGGACCCGGAAAATCTCAGAGCCTATCTCGAAGCCATGGCGGCGGAGTGGCCCGAGAATTCCCCCGGCCCGAAAGACGGCGGCGCCTGAGCCTTCTCCCGCGCGGCGCGGAGAAAATTTTCTGGCGCGCATCCTAGACCCCGCCCCGCGTTCGGGGCCATACTGGGGGCGCCGGACCTTGCGAAAACGCAGCCGGGGCGATTTCGACCGGCGGCGCGCGTCATCTCACGGATGGACGGATGAGCCTGATGGACGACAAGCCCGAATTCGTCTGGGAGAACCTGAAGGTCGGCATGGTGATCGGCGAGCGCAGCCTCACGGTGACGCAGGCCATGGCGGACGCGCACTGCGAGGCCGTGGGCGCGCGGCGCGAGCGGTATCGAAGCGAATCCCCGACCGGCGCGCCCATCGCCCCCCCGATGATCTTCATCAACGATCTGCTCGCCATCTATGACGAGAACTACAGGCGGTTCGGCACCATCCATGCCAGGCTGGGCTACCGCTTCCACAAGCCGGCGCGGATCGGCGAGACCGTGCGGCAGAAGGTCACGGTAACGGACTTATACGTCAAGAGAGAGAAGGGCTGGATCGTGAGCGAGCTGCGCGTGACGAACGAGGCGGGCGAGCTGCTCCTCACCTCCTCGCACACGTCCGTTCTGAGCCTCACCAGAAGGCACGGGGAAGATGGCTGAGGATTTTCCGGGAGTCGGGGCGATGCGGGTCGGCGACGCCCTTCCCGGACGCGCCTTCGAGATGGGGCGCGGCGCCATCCTGAAGTTCAACCGCTACGTCACCGGCGGGCGGGACGCGAAGAACATCCACACGGACGACGAGACGGCGCGCCGGGCGGGCCTGCCCCGCGCGGTGGCGACCGGCCGCCACCCCGTCGCCTTCATCGCCGAGCTCATGGTCGAGCATCTGGGCGCGGGCTTCCTCGCGGGCGGCGAGCTGGAGGTCTCCTTCGTCAAGCCCGTATTCCCGGGCGACGTTCTCCGCCTTTCGGCGACGCTCCGGGAGAAAAAGCGGGAAAACGGAGAGACGCGCCTCCTCTTCGACGTCGCGCTCGTCAACCAGGACGGCGTCGCCGTCACGGTCGGCGCGGCGGGCGGACGCCTCCCCGGCCCCGGCGCGCAAGCCGCCCCATGAGCGCGCGCGACAACTCCCTCGACAGCCTCTTTCACCCCGAATCCTTCGCGGTGGTGGGCGCGTCCTCGAACCTTCACCGGCTCGGGGGCATCCCCCTGCGCCTCACGAAGGAATACGGCTTCTCCGGCCCCGTCTACCCGATCAACCCCGCCCGCGAGGAGATCGCGGGGCTGAAATGCTACCCGGACGTCGCCTCCCTGCCCGAGGCGCCCGAGTTCGCCCTCGTCTGCACGCCGCGAGACGACGTTCTCCCCGCCCTCGCCCAGTGCGCGGAGCGCGGGGTGCGCGCCGCCGCCGTCATCACCTCGGGCTTCGCGGAAACCGGCGCGGAGGGCGCGGCGCTTCAGGAGAAGATGATCGAAATCGGCGCGGCGTCCGGCATGAGAATCCTGGGCCCCAACTGCATGGGGGTGGTTCACGTCCGATCGGGGCTCATGGCCACGTTCACCATCTCCATCCGGGAGGACGACCCGCTGATTCCGGGGGGAGCGGCGATCGTCACCCAGAGCGGGGCGATGGGGGCGTGCATGCTGACCGGCTTTCAGGAGAGCGGCTCGGGCGTCTGCGCCCTCGTGAGCTTGGGCAACGAGGCGGACGTCGATTTCGCCGAATGCGTGGAATACTTCATCGACGATCCGCGTGCGCGCGTCATCTGCGGCTATCTCGAATCGGTGAAGGACGGGGCGCGCCTCCGCCGCGCCGCCGCCCGGGCGCTCGAACGGGGAAAGCCCATCGTCCTGCTCAAGGGGGGCGAGACCGAGGAGGGCGCGCGCGCCGCGCGGAGCCACACCGCCGCCATCACGGCGTCGGGCGACGTCTTCCGCGCCTTCGCCGAGCAATACGGGATTCACGCGCCGGACTCGATGGACGAGTTCCTCGAAGTCGCGGATTTTCTCGCGCGCTCGAAGCCAATTGCGGGAAACCGGCTGGGCGTCGTCAGCTTCTCGGGCGGGCTGGGCGCGCTCGCCGCCGACCTGGCCACGGGGGCGGGCTTCGCGCTCCCCGCCCTGGGAGAAGCGGCGCGGGCGAGTCTGAAGGCCGTCCTCCCCGACTACGCCCCGACGGACAACCCCGTCGATCTCGTCTCCCTCATGGTGAGCCGGCCGGACAGCCAGCCCCTGCGCGCGGCGGGCGAGGCGGTCGCCTCGGACGAGGGCGTGGACGCCCTGCTCTTCCTCATGGGCATCTACCACCACGCGGGCGAGCGCGTCGCGCGGGAGGTGAAGGCGCTCTTCGAGACCATGAAAATTCCCCTCGCCTTCGCGTGGCTCACGGGGCCGCGGGACGCCATTCAGACGCTCAAGAAGCAGTCCGTGCCCGTCTTCGGGGACTACCCCCGGGCGATTCGCGGGCTGGAGGCGCTCCTCTCCCTCGAACGGGCGCGGGAGGCCGCCGCCTCTCCGGGTCGCCCGACGAACCGCGCGCGGGCGGAGGCGGCGAGGGATATCCTGCGGAAGCGTCCGCCCTCCCGGGACGGCTTTCTGCCGCCCGAGGCCCGCGCCGCGATTCTCGACCTCTACGGGATACCGAGGGCGAGAGAGGAGATCGCCGAAACGCCGGAGGAGGCCCTCCGCGCGCGCGAGCGGTTCGGCTCCCCCGTCGCGCTCAAGGCCGCGTCCGGCGACGCACGCCTCGCGCACAAGACGGAGGCGGGCGGCGTGCTCCTGGGTCTGAGCGACCCGAAGGCCGTCCTCGAAGGGGCGGAGGCGCTGCTCGCCCTCGCGCCCGACGCGCGCGTTCTGGTTCAGGAGATGATCGAGGGCGGCGTGGAGCTGATCGTCGGCGCGTCGCATGATCCGACCTTCGGCCCCTGCGTCACGGCGGGGCCGGGCGGAATCCAGGTCGAAGCGCTCGGCGACGCCGCCCGCCTGCTGCCCCCCTTCGACGCCCGCCGGGCCGAAAGGGCGCTTTCGGGACTCCGCTCGCGCGCCCTCTTGGACGGGTTCCGGGGCGGGCCGGCCGTTCCCCTCCCGCTCGTATCGGATATAATCGTCAAGGTCTCGGACGCGGCGCTCGAACTGGAAGGGGAACTCGCCGAAATGGAGATCAACCCGCTCATCGCCCGGGCGGCGGACTGCCGCGCCGTGGACGCGCGGATGAGGACGCGCCCCCGGCGCGGGGAGGAGGACGCATGAGCGGCAGAATCACGCCCGAAATCCGCGCCCTCGAGGGACGAAAGCACGGGCCTTGGCGCGTCCGCGTCGAGCAGGGGGCGATAGAGAAGTTCGCGGACGCCATTGGCGACCCGAACCCGGCCTACCGGGGACCGGACGCCGTCGCCCCGCCCACGTTTCCCACCACTTTCCGGCCGAAGGACGCCTTTCCCGACCTGCCGCCCGGTTTCGGCGACGTGGGGCTTCACGCCTCGCAGGTCTATGAATTCGAGCGGCCCCTGCGCGCGGGAGACGAGCTGGAGGTCTCCTTCACCATCGAGAGCGTCACGGAGAAGCCGGGCCGCTCGGGCGACCTCGTTTTCGTCGAGCGGGAATACGAATTTCTGGACGCGCGCGACGGGACGCGCGTGGGCGGGGGGCGGTGGGTGTCCATCCGGCGGTTTCAGAATTAGGGAGAGGCGATGAACCTGAAGAAGGGCGACGCCCTCCCCGGGCTCGTGAAGCGGCCCGTGTCGAGGACGCAGCTCGTCAAATACGCGGGCGCGAGCGGCGACTACAACCCGATTCACTTCGACGACGAGGCGGCGCGGGCGGGCGGACTCGAGGGCGTCATCGCCCACGGGATGCTCTCGATGGCGTTTCTGGGGCAGTTCGTGGAGGCCGCCTTCGGCGCGGGGAGCTGCCGCAGGCTGGAGGCGCGCTTTCGGGGCATGGTGAGGCTGGGCGAGGTCATCGCCTGCCGGGGCGTCGTCGCCGAGGTCGGCGAGGAGAACGGCCGCCCCCTCGCCGTCTGCGAAATCGAGGCGGCGGATTCAGGCGGCCGCGTCGTCACCTCGGGCGTCGCCCGCGTCTGGCTGGACGTGAACCCCTAGGGAGAGAATTTCCATGAGACTTGAAGAGAAGAGCGCCGTCGTCACGGGCGCGGCGCAGGGCATCGGCCGCGCGGTCTGCCTGCGCTTCGCCGCGGAGGGGGCGGGCGTCCTCGCCGTGGACATGAACGAGGAGGGCGGCGAGGAGACGGCGCGGCTCATCCGCGAGGCCGGCGGCCGGGCGGCGTTCCACGGGGCGGACGTGAGCCGGCCGGCGGAGGTCGAGGGCGCGATCGAGGCGTCGGAGAGCGCGCACGGGCCCCTCCGCGTCATGGTGAACAACGCGGGCGTCGTGCGCGCGGCGATGCTCCACAAGATGACCGAGGCGCAGTGGGACGAGGCCATCGCCGTCCACCTCAAGGGAACCTGGGCGGGGATTCGGGCGGCGGCGAAGCGCATGATTCCCCGGAAGGAGGGGCGCATCATCAACGTCACCTCGGGCGCGGGGCTGCGCGGCACCATCGGCCAGATCAACTACGCCTCCGCCAAGATGGGCATCGTCGGCGCGACGAAAAGCGCCGCGCGCGAGCTGGGCCGCTACAGCATCACCGTCAACTGCGTCTCCCCCGCCGCGATCACCCCGATGACGGAGACCATCCGCACCGACGAGCGCTTCGAGTCGAAATACCTGGAGCGCATCTGCCTGGGGCGATGGGGGGAGCCGGAGGAGATGGCGGCGGGCTTCGTTTTCCTCGCTTCCGACGAGGCGAGCTACGTGACGGGCATCGTCCTGCGCGTCGACGGCGGCCTGGGGATGTAGGAGGGGCGGGACTTCTCAGGGACAACCACAGGGGGTTGTCCCTACGGATGCGAATCGCCAGGCCGTCGCCAGCCTGCGCGCAGAGGGCGCGGTTCGATTGTAGGGGTCGCATATATGCGACCCACCCGCAGGTCGGCGATTGATTTCGTAGGGGCGCCCCTTCTCGGGTCGCCCCACATTCGGGAACCGCCCGTTTATGCCATCGAACGAAACGGGACGCATATATGCGTGGGACGCGCCCCTCGGCGCGTCACCTGCGGAGGCAAAGACCCCCGCCCCGTGAAACGTTCGACCCCCGACGCCACTAGACGCCGGGGGCCTTCCTCACCTTGCCAAGCCTCGCCCTGCCTTGCCGCGCCATGCCTTGCCGGACCTCGCCGCGCCGCGCCATGGCCGACCCAGAGTCTCATATACGCCCGCGCGCTTCACCGGCGGAAGGGTGATTTTGCGTAGGGGGCGCATACATGCGCCCCGAACGGACGAGGGCGCGTCACGTCGGTTTATGTTTTCGCGGTGGCCGCCGCCAAAATCCGCCCCCGCCGCGTATGGCGTCCCCGGGGCGGGGCTGGTAGAATCGGCGCGGCAACCCCCCGAAGCCCCGACGCGAAAGGACGCGCCCATGAAGGCCATGATCCTCAAGCAGTTCGGCCGCCCGCTCGCCTTGGAGGAGGCGCCCGAGCCCCGCATAGGCCCCCGGCAGGTATTGGTGGAATCGAAGACCAACGGGCTGTGCGCGACGGATTTGAAGATCGTGGACGGGAGCGTCAGGACCGCTCCCGCGCCCCTCATGCTCGGCCACGAGAACGCGGGCGTCGTGCTGGAGACGGGCGCGGAGGTGGATTCCGTCTCCCCCGGGGATCGCGTGGTGGTCGTGAGCAAGCAGACCTGCGGGAGCTGCCGCATGTGCCGGGCGGGACGCGAGGAGATGTGCCTGAACTCGCCCGGACGCCTGGGTATCGAGCTGGACGGCGGCTTCGGCGAGCTCGTCGCCGTCTCGGAGCGCAATCTCGTCAAGGTCGGCGAGAACGTCTCGCTGGAGGCGGCCTGCCTCATCGGCGGGACGCTCGGCTCCCCGCTGCGCGCCATCCGCATGGCGCGGCCCGAGCTCGGCGAATGCGCCGTCGTGTTCGGGGTGGGCGGCCTGGGGCTGCACGCCCTGCAAATCCTCCGGCACCTGGGGGCGAACGTGGTCGCCGTGGACGTGAAGGAGGAGAAGCTGGCGAAGGCGCGCGAACTCGGCGCGTTCGAGACCGTCAACGCCGCGCGAACCGACCCCGTGAAGGCGGTGATGGACGTCACGGACGGCTTCGGCGCCGACATTGCTCTCGAAATCGTGGGCGGGGCGGCCGTTCCGCCCGTCATCCAGCAGTGCCTCGACCTGCTGCGGCCCGGCGGCCGCCTCGTCATCCTGGGCTACGCCTTCGGCCAGCGGGTGGCGATCGACCCCGCGCAGCTCGTCTATAAATGGATTCAGGTGGTCGCGTCCCACAACCACACCGTCCGCGACGTGGCCGACGCCGCGAGCCTGGTGAACGACGGGCGGGTGCGCGCCGTCATCACCGAGGAGGCGCCGATGCCGGAGGCGAACGAGGCGCTCGCCGCCCTGCGCGCGGGCGACCCGGTGGGCCGCATCGTCCTGAAATGGTGAGGCGAACGCAGGGAGGCGGGCGGACGGCGGGGGGCGGGACGCATCCCCTGGAGACGTCGCCGCATAGCGCGGCGGCGCGGGAAGGCCGGCCATGAAAATTCGCGGGAGGGAGCATGGAACATCGCATTGAGACGGACAGCATGGGGGAAATCGAGGTTCCCGGGGACAGATACTACGGGGCGCAGACCGCGCGCTCGCTGCTTCACTTCAAAATCGGGGGCGACCGCTTTCCGCGGGAGATCATCCGCGCGCTGGGGATTCTCAAGAAGGCCGCGGCGCTGACGAACGAGGAGCTCGGCATCCTGGCGTCCGGGAAGGCCGCGCTCATCGTCCGGGCGGCGGACGAGGTGATATCCGGCGCGCTCGACGCGCATTTCCCCCTCGTCGTGTGGCAGACCGGAAGCGGCACGCAGACGAACATGAACGCCAACGAGGTGATCGCCAACCGCGCCATCGAGCTGGCGGGCGGGCGGATGGGCTCCAAGGATCCGATTCACCCGAACGACGACGTGAACAAGGCCCAGTCCTCGAACGACACCTTCCCGACGGCGATGCACGTCGCGGCGGGCGAGCGAATCAGCGCGCGGCTCCTGCCCGCCGTGGGCGCGCTCCGGGACACGCTCGCGGCGAAGGCGGAGGAGTTCGGCGACGTCATCAAAATCGGGCGCACCCACCTGATGGACGCCGTGCCCCTCACGCTGGGGCAGGAGTTCTCGGGCTACGCGCGGCAGCTCGAAAACGGACGCGCGCGCGTGGAGGCCGCCCTCGACGGCCTCTACGAGCTCGCCCTGGGCGGGACGGCGGTGGGCACCGGCCTCAACACCCATCCCGAATTCGCCGAAAAGGCCGCCGCCAGAATCGCCGACATGACGGGGCTGCCCTTCCGCACCGCGCCCAACAAGTTCGAGGCGCTCGCCGCCCACGACGCGGTCGTCTTCGCCAGCGGGGCGCTCAAGACCCTCGCCGCCTCCCTGATGAAGATCGCCAACGACGTGCGGATGCTCGCCTCGGGCCCCCGGTGCGGGGTGGGCGAGCTGCGCATCCCCGAGAACGAGCCGGGCAGCTCCATCATGCCCGGCAAGGTGAACCCCACGCAGAGCGAGGCGATGACGATGGTCTGCGCCCAGGTGATGGGCAACGACGTGGCCGTGAACGTGGGCGGGGCGACGGGGCACTTCGAGCTCAACGTGTTCAAGCCGCTCATGATCTTCAACCTGCTCAACTCGGCGCGCCTGCTGGCGGACGCCTGCGACTCGTTCGACGAGCACTGCGCCCGGGGCATCGAGCCCAACCGCCCCGCCATCGACGCCTACCTCGAAAACTCGCTCATGCTGGTGACCGCCCTCAACCCCGTCATCGGCTACGACAACGCGGCCAAGGTGGCGAAAAAGGCGTTCGCCGACGGCGGCACCCTGCGCGAGGCCGCCCTCGCCCTCGGCCTGCTCACCGGCGAGGAGTTCGACCGGGCGGTGCGGCCGGAGAAGATGCTGGGGCCGAAAGCCTGAGCCGGGGACAGCGGCGCGACGCTCGCCCTTGGGCCGAGGTATCGGATCGCCGAACTCTCTCGCCGTATCGATCCAAAGCGCTATCGCCTGATTGACGTTCTTGAGCGCGTTTTCCCGGGCGTCGCCATGAGCCGCGCGGCCGGGACGCTCCGGGCGCGGCCGCCGCCGCGCCGCGGGCCGATTCTCTCGGCGACGCCTTCCTTTCTGAATATGCGGCGGCTCCCCTTGAGGATTGTCTCTCCCCCCTTACCGCTCGGCGAAGCCTTTGAAGGGGGTCGGGACGCCGCGGATGTCCTGGATGAGGTCGGGGGGCAAATCCCTGTCGGCCGTGGGCAGCATCCCCGCGTAGAGCGCGTCGACGCCCGCGAAGCGCGCCTCTATCGCCCCCTTGATATGCTCGTGCGTCCCCACGGCGGCAAAGAGATGAACGAGGTCGTCGGGAATCTCGGCCGCCAGCGCGTCCCAGCGGCCCTCGCGGGTCATGGCCCTGAGCTTCCGGCCCAGGTCGCCGCGGCCGTGCGCCTCCAGCACCGGCCAGTAGTCGGGCGTCGAGCCGTAGAACCCCAGCCGCCGCTTCACCTCGTCCATCCCCCGGCGGAGCGCCTCCTCGTCGCGTCCGGTGACGACGTAGCCCCCGCCCGTGATCTCGAACTGCTCGCGTGCGATATCGTTCTCGCGCAGCCCCTCCTCCATCCTGCCCAGGCAGAACTCCTCGAAATACTTCCGCGTGCAGAAAGGGTGAAGCCGCGCCCCGTCGCAGCAGCGTCCCGCGAGCCGGAGCATGGCCGGGCCCACCGCCGCGATGGTGACGGGCGTCATGGGCAGGCCGCCGGAGGGGGGCGTGAAGGCGGGCGTCATGAGGGTGAACCGATAGTGCTCGCCCTGATAGTCGAGCCTCTCCCCGTCCCGCCAGGCGCGCCAGATGGCGCGGAGCGACTCCACGTATTCCCTCATGCGGGGGGCGGGCGCGCTCCAGGGGACGCTGAAGCGGCGCGCGTTGTGCGCCCTGATCTGCGGGCCGAGCCCCAGGACGAACCTGCCGCCCGAGGCCTCCTGCAAATCCCAGGCGGCGTTCGCGCACACCATCGGACTCCGCGGAAAGGCGATGGCCACGGCCGTGAGGAGCTCCACGCGCCTCGTCTCCACCGCCGCCACCGTGAGGGGCAGGAAGGGGTGATGCGCGTTCTCCATCGTCATCACGCCGTCGTAGCCCGCCGCCTCGAGCGCCCGCGCGGCGGCGCCCGCCTTTTTGAGATCGTCCATCGGAAGAGCGGCTGCGATTCGCACGCGGAAACCTCCAAGGGCCGGAAAAAGAAGCCGCCGAACGGCGGCGCGCCGCCATCATACGCGATTCGCCGCGCAGACGCACCGAGGGGGGGGCGTCTGCATGACCAAGATCGCTCACGCCGCAGCCGCGCCGCTCGCCTTGCAAGGCTTTCACGCGCTTTTCGCTTTCGGAAAACGGACATCAAGGGGCGCGGCGCCTCACGGGCGTTGCCCAGACGCGCTCCCCTCGCCCTCAAAGGCGGCGACGTTCGTCATTCAGGACAGGTAGGGCAGGTCGGGCCGCTCGCCCTTCAATATCCGCTCCAGCGTCAGTATCTGAATTCTCGGAAAGGAGCCGGAGAGCAGCGACATGGTCGCCGAGAGGTTGAAAACGCCGCTTTCCCTTGCGAATTTCAGCATGGCGCCGGTTGGTTCGTTTCTCGTGATGAACACGCCCGTCGGATTTTGATCGTCCAGCAATCCCCGCAACGCCCGGACGTGCTCGACCGTCGCGCGCCCGCTCTTGACGGAGCAAATCGCGGTTTTATCGCCCCTCAGCGGAATGCGCCCGTCAATTCCGCCGTCCGCGCCCATTTTGGCGTTGGGCAGTCCGCCTATCAGAGAAACCACGAATTTTTCAAATTCCTTTCGGGAGTGCGCCTCGGTGTTGTTTATCAGTTTCGCATCGACTTCCCGCACCGTTTCAGGCTTGCCGAGGACGTTGATTTCGCCCCATATATCCAGTTTCTGGCGCCTGAACCTTTCCTGAATCGCGGCGACCGCGGAATAGGTGATATCGATGCCCACCCAGTTTCGCTTCAGCCTCTCGGCCGCCGCCATGGTCGTTCCGCACCCGCAGAACGGATCGAGCACGAGCCCGTTCGGCGGACACGACGCGCGAACAAGCTTTTCAAGCAGTTTCACGGGCTTTTGCGTGGGGTAGCCGAGATACTCCCTGTTTCGGGCGCTGTAATTCGTGAACCCGATGGGCTCCAGAATAAGGCTTTGGGGGAAATTTCCCTGATCCGCCGCCGCGTAGCGCTTGAGCCCCGGCCATCTGCCTCTTTCCGGGTGATGGATCAACCCGGCCTCGTCGAGCGCGTCCAGCCTCTCATGGATATCTTCCATATCCTGATAGCCGGGGATGAATTTGCGGGCGATATATTCCGCGTAATGCCCCGTCTTGGGGACCGACCAGCATCTTCCCATGGCGTGGACGTCATAGTTTTTCCATGCCCTGGCGCTGGGGACGTCCTTCGACGCCCCATGCAGGGGCCCCGTCAAATCCGCGCTGCGGTAGAGACCGCGCTCATCCCGGGAAGGATACGCCCGCCGCAACTGCTCGTCCGTTTTCGGGGCGGCGATGGCCCGGCCGTCCCAATAGGCGTTCCCGCCGTTGTGATAGAACAGGATGCTGTCCAGGATGCGGCCGAACCGCCTCGGATCGTTGTGCGACGTGGCGCGCTTCCACGCGATGTCGTTCCTGAAATTCTCCCCGCCGAACACCGCGTCCATGAGAACCTTGAGGTAATGGCTGGCCGTATCGTCGCAGTGGAGATAAATGGACCCGGTCGGCTTCAGGATGCGGCGCATTTCCACCAGCCGAACGGCGATATTCACCAGATAGGCGCATATCTCCACCTTGCCCAATGCGTTCACGAACGCATTCAGCAGCCCCCGCGCGCCCGGGTGCTTCATCGTCCGCAAATGAACGTCGCATTCCGGCGTCCAGCGCCAAGTGTCGTCGAAGGCCATGACCTGGCCCTGATCATCGGGATAAATGATGTTGTAGGCGCGGTTTGAATTGAACGGCGGGTCGAGATAGATCAGGTCGAACCGCCCGTCCTCCATGTTCCGCATGATGGGAAGATTGTCGCCGTAGTGCAGCGTTCTGGTGGCCGCCTCATCCATTCGTCCGCTTCCTTTGCCCGCTTCGTCGATTCAGCGTCGGCGGGCGGACTCTCCGTCAGCGCGCCGGGGTCGAAGGAGGCTTCCATCCCGCTTCGGGCGGCGCCCAGTTCAACCGGACGGACTCATCAAGCCTCCGCGCTCCCCTCGCCCTTCAGGAGCTGCCGCAGCACGTATTGCAGGATGCCGCCGTGCTTGTAGTAGGCGACCTCGTTGGGCGTGTCGATGCGCACGACGGCGTCGAAGACGACGGGCGCGCCGCCGTTCTCGGGCGCCGCCGTCACCCGCGCCTCCTTCGCCTCGCCTCCGGCCAGCCCCTCGACGGAGAACGTCTCCCGGCCCGTGAGGCCCAGCCCCTCCGCCGTGTCGCCCGGCTTGAACTGGAGCGGCAGCACGCCCATGCCGACCAGGTTCGAGCGGTGGATGCGCTCGAAGCTCTCGGCGATGACGGCCCTGACGCCCAGCAGCGCCGACCCCTTGGCGGCCCAGTCGCGCGAGGAGCCCGTGCCGTATTCCCTGCCCCCCAGGACGACGAGCGGGACGCCCGCCTCCCGGTATTTCATCGCCGCGTCGTAGATGGGCATCACCTCGTTCGTCGGGAAATGGGTGGTGAAGCCGCCCTCGGTGCCGGGCGCCGCCCTGTTCCTGAGACGCACGTTCGAGAAGGTGCCGCGCATCATCACCTCGTGGTTTCCGCGCCTGGAGCCGTAGGAGTTGAAGTCGGCGGGCAGAACGTCGTTCATCACCAGGAACCGCCCTGCCGGGCTGTCGCGCCTGATGGCGCCGGCGGGCGAGATGTGATCCGTCGTCACCGAATCGCCCAGAAACGCGAGGCAGCGCGCCCCCCTGACGTCCCCGACGGGCTCCGGCTCCGGCTTCATGCCGTCGAAGTAGGGCGCCCGCCTGACGTAGGTGGACATGTCGTCCCAGGCGAAGAGGCCGCCCTCGGGCGTCGGAATGCCCTGCCAGCGCAAATCGCCCCGGAAGACGTCGCCGTAGCTCTTGCGGAACATGTCCGCCTTCACGTGGCTCATCACGACTTCCTGGAGCTCCGCCCGGGCGGGCCAGACGTCCCGCAGATAAACCGGGCGGCCCTCCGCGTCCTCGCCGAGCGGGTCTTTGGCGACGTCCAGGTCCATGCGGCCGGCGATGGCGTAGGCGACCACCAGCGGGGGCGAGGCCAGGAAGTTCATGCGCACCTCGGCGTGGACGCGGCCCTCGAAGTTCCTGTTGCCCGAGAGCACCGAGCAGGCGACGAGGCCGCCCTCGGCCACCGCCTTCGAGACGTGGTCGGGCAGGGGGCCCGAGTTTCCGATGCAGGTGGTGCAGCCGTAGCCCACGTTGTGGAAGCCGAGCGCCTCAAGATAGGGGGTGAGGCCCGCGCTCTCGAGATACTCCGTGACGACCATCGAGCCGGGCGCCAGCGAGGTCTTCACCCAGGGCTTGGCCTTGAGCCCCCGCTCGACCGCCTTTTTGGCGACCAGGCCCGCCCCCAGCATGACGTAGGGGTTCGAGGTGTTGGTGCAGCTCGTGATGGCCGCGATGACGACCGCCCCGTGCGTCATCGCGTAGGTCTTCGCCCCGTCCCGAACGGCGACCGCCGGGGGCGCGGCGGCCGTCCCGCCGTCCCCGCCGCCGAGCTCGTCCAGCATCCCGTCGAGCTCGCGCTCGAAGACCGCCCGGGCGTCGCTCAGCGCGATGCGATCCTGCGGGCGGCGGGGGCCGGAGATGCTGGGAACCACGTCGCCCAGGTCGAGTTCGAGCGCGTCGCTGTAGACGGGCTCGGGCGCGTCCGCCTCCCGGAACATGCCCTGCGCCCTGGCGTAGACCTCGACCAGGGCGACGCGCTCCGCCGGCCGGTTCGTGAGCTCGAGGTATTTGAGCGTCTCCCCGTCAATGGGGAAGATGCCGCAGGTCGCGCCGTATTCGGGCGCCATGTTGGCGATGGTCGCGCGATCCGCCAGGGGCAGATGGTCGAGCCCCGGGCCGTAGAACTCCACGAACTTGCCCACCACGCCCTTCTCCCGCAGCATCTGCACCACCGCCAGGACGAGGTCGGTCGCCGTGGCGCCTTCGGCCAGAACGCCCGAGAGCCGGAAGCCCACCACGTCGGGAATCAGCATCGAGTAGGGCTGGCCCAGCATGGCCGCCTCCGCCTCGATGCCGCCCACGCCCCAGCCCAGGACGCCCAGGCCGTTGATCATCGTGGTGTGGGAGTCCGTGCCCACGACGGTGTCGGGAAAGGCGCGCAGGACGCCGCCCTTCTCGTCCGTCCCCACCACCGGCGCCAGGAATTCGAGATTCACCTGGTGGACGATGCCGGTGTCCGGCGGCACCGCCCGGAAGTTGTCGAACGCCCCCTGCGCCCACCGGAGAAAGGCGTAGCGCTCGGTGTTCCGCTCGTATTCGAGGCGCGCGTTGTTCTCGAGCGCCGTCTTCGCGCCGAACTCGTCCACCTGGACGGAGTGATCGATGACCAGATCGACGGGCTGGAGGGGGTTGATGAGGGCGGGGTCGCCGCCCAGCGCCTTCATGGCGTCGCGCATGGCGGCGAGGTCCGCCACGACGGGAACGCCCGTGAAATCCTGGAGGAGGACGCGGCTCGGCATGAAGCCGATCTCCCTGGGGGGATTCTTCCTCGCGTCCCAAGAGGCGAGCGCCTCGACGTCGGCGGCGCGCGCGGAGCGTCCGTCCTCGTTTCTCAGGAGGTTCTCCAGCAGCACCTTCATGGCGAAGGGAAGCCGGTCGACGTCGCCCCTGTCCCGCAGGGCGTCGAGTCGGTAAATCTCATAGGTCTTGCCGCCCGCGTCGAGCGCGGAGCGGGCGCCGAAGCTGTCTTTCATGGCTCCCCTCTTCAGGCGGGCGCCGCGCCCTTCCCCGAACCGCCGGAAAAGAGAGGCCCCCGCCCCGTCAAGCGCTCCCTGCGCTCGAAGCCGCCCCGGGGGACGATTTCGGGCAAAAAGCCGCAGCCGGTTGAATCACATTGCGTTAAGGACAAGAAACGAACTTTCAAGCTTTTCCATGATACCACAGGCGGGCGGGCGGGGCGAGCGCCTCCCGCCGCTTCGGCCGGGAACGCGCCCGCTCCCGTCAAGCCTCCTTCACGACCATGTAGGTGGCCGAGGCGAAGCAGACCGGCTTCTCCTCCTCGTTCAGGACGCGGATCTCCCACACCGAGGTCTTCCGCCCCAGGTGGACGGCCTTCGCCTCACCGACGAGGACGCCCTCCGACGCCGGGCGGATGAAGTTGACCTTCAGCTCCACCGTCGCCATCCGCGTCCCGACCGGGTGGCTCACGTAGCTGCCCACCCCGCCCGCGGTGTCGGCGAGCGACGCCAGCGCCCCGCCGTGAACCACCCCGAAGGGCTGGAAGAGCCTGGGCTCGACCGGCATCCTCACGCGGGCGAAGCCCTCGCGCGCGTCGAGAACCTCGAAGCCCATCAGGTCGTTGAAGTTCCCCCGCCAGCGCGACCGGAAGACCCGCTCGACCTCCTCCCGGCTCCACGGCTTCTCCATCGACGACCTTTCGGGCGCGCCTCGCCTCATGGAGAGGAAGCGCGCGCTCCATGACGAACGCGGGAAGAGCGCCCCTCGGCCCTCCCCCGGCGGGGCGGCGCCCGGCCGGGGATTCGCGGGGCGGCGAAGGCGCGATCAGCCGAAGATTTGCGTCGGCACGCGCCCCCAGCCGGACGGGTCGGTGAGGATGCCGCCGTCCGCGTCCTCGTAGGAGAAAAACAGGAGTTCGGTCTCGGTCTTCCCGCCCTTCTTCTCCAGGCGGCGCACGGTGATGGTCGGCACGTGCGTCCCGAGCTCGAAGTTCTTCGCGTGGCTCACCGAGACGCTCGCGCCGAATTTGGCGGCGCAGCGCTCGAGCTGCTCCCGCGTCGTCCTCACCCGGCCGTCGGAGAGAATCTCCCCGCCGAAGTTCTCCGTGAGATCGACCGCGAAAACGTCCGGCTCCAGCATGATGGCGTCCTCTTTGAAGCATCGACGTGAACGAAGCCGCGAGGCGCCTTTGAGAGCGGCGCGCGGCGCGAGCGCGGAGTCTAGCAGAAGGGGCGGGCGGCGGGAAGGCCGCTCCCCCCTACCAGTCCCAGAAGAGGGTGTAGGCTCTGCCGGTGACGGGCCGGCGCTCCTCCCATTCGAGGCGCGTCCCCCCGGCTTCGCCCGGGGCGCGGGGATGAACCCGGCGCTTGTTGAAGCCGTTGGACGCCCCCTGGGATTCCTCCCGGCGCGCGCCGGCGACCTTGCGCCCGGCGGGGAGGTTCACCTCGAGCCGGAACGCCTCGGTGGGATATTCGACGACGAGGGTGACCCATTCGTTGCGCGCGGTGAAGGCGCCGCGCAGGCTGGAGCGGTGGCGCAGCTCGAACGTCTCCCCCCGGCGAATCGGCGCGGGCAGGGGCAGGGAGGCGGAGTAGTCCGCGCCCGCCTCCTCCTCGACGAGGCGGCGGAGCGGCGTCCAGTCGGGCGCGCCGCCCTCTCCCTCGGGGAGAACCCGGTAGGCGTAGTCCGTCTCCCGCGCGCCGCTGCCCGTGTGATAGCGCGTCCGGATGCGCGCGAGGCGCCGGAGCGCCACGCAGCGGCGGACGCTCTCCATGCGCGCGCGCTCCCCCCGCTCGTCCTCTATCGCGTAGGTTCGCTCGTTGAGCAGGACGCGGTAGTCGTAGGCGCCGCTCCCGCCCGCCGCCTCCTCCGAAGGGGGAGCGGCGTCCGCGCGCTCCTCCTCGAGCAGGCGAAGGCGGTCGTCGAGCGCGTCCATCCTCGCGGCAAACTCCTCCTGCCGCGCGAGCATCGAGGAAACTCCGCCGGAGAGCTCCTCGAGCAGGCGCTTCAGGTCAGGTCGCTCGTCCGCCACGTCCGCCCGTCCTCGAATCCTGGGTTCGACATTCTCCCGGAGCAGCGCGCCGCCTTTCACCGCCGGGCCTCCTCACCGGGAGAATGTATAGCAACGCCCCCTCCGCGCCAACCGGCGGAATCGGGGCGCGTTCAGGCTCGCGGGGACAGCCCCCCGCGGCCGCCCCCTTGAAAACATGATGAATGAAATACCCGCCCGTTCCGGCTTCCGCAATCCCTCCCCCTCGCGGGCATTGCCGCCGTGAACGACGGCCCTGAAAAGCCGCCGCCCCGCCGTCGGAACGCCCCCGCCTTTGGCCGCCGAACGAAACGGGACGCATGTATGGACGCGCTCCCGCGCATCACCTACGCAAAACCGCCGCCCGAACCGCATGTAGGGACAACCCCCTGTGGTTGTCCCGTTTTCATCGCGCGGCCAGACGCGAAACGGGTCGCGTGCATTGGTCGTCGGTGACGCGATCCGCCCGCGCGAACAAATACGCGACGGGCGGTTCGGGAATTGCGGGGCGTCCCCGGGGAGTGAACGTCCCTGCGAAGGCGAAACCGCGCCCTCGCCCGTAGGGGGCGCATATATGCGCCCCGCATGTGAAATCGGCGGTGACGCGGCGCGGACAACCGCAGGGGGTTGTCCCTACGGGACGCGAAAACGCGAATCGACCGGGCGCGGGGTATGGCGAATGCCCCCCCGCCCGTTTTTTGCGGCGAGATGCGGATCGGCGATTGCCCCGTAGGGGCGGTTTCTCATCGGGCGCGCCGCCATCCCGCAACGGGCGGTTCCCGGACCGCCCGCCTTTGTTCGCCGAACGGCACGGGACGCATATATGCGTCCCCTACGCCCGGTTATCGCCGCCCTGTTTCCGTAGGGGGCGCATACATGCGCCCCGCATGTGGGGCGGCGATGATTCGGCGCGTCTTCCCTGCAAAAATCAACAAACCCGTCATCCAACGGCGTCGAGCCGTCCCCGAAATTTCATCGGGCCCGCGCTTGCCTCCCCCCTTCATCGGACATATATTGCTTGTTGATCTCGAAAAATCACCGAGATCAGAAGCGATTCGCCCGTTCAACGGGGAGGACGCGCCGCTTCCATGAGCCCTGCCTCTTCACTTGCAAACGCTCCCGCAATGTGGGATGATTCCTTTCGACTCACCGACTCACCGACTCACCGACTCACCGACTCACCGACTCACCGACTCACCGACTCACCGACTCACCGACTCACCGACTCACCGACTCACCGACTCACCGACTCACCGACTCACCGACTCACCGACTCACCGACTCACCGACTCACCGACTCACCGACTCACCGACTCACCGACTCACCGACTCACCGACTCACCGACTCACCGACTCACCGACTCACCGACTCACCGACTCACCGACTCACCGACTCACCGACTCACCGACTCACCGACTCACCGACTCAAGTAACGTCTCCTCGGCCGGGCGGGGCCGGGAAGGATAAGGGCCGGGGCGTGAGGGCGCGGGCGAGATCGGGCGCGGCTCTCCTCGGGCTGGCCGTCTCCATCCTTCTCGGCGCGTCAGAAGCGGCGGCGCAGACCGCCGTATGCAGCGACACGCCCGGGACGGGACAGAGAATCGCGTGCGAGATCGCCGTCGGCGCGGCGGGCGACATCGCCATCGACGCGAAAAACCTCGCCATCTCGACGACGGGCAGCCGCTCCCACGGCGTCCACGCCCGGCACCGGGGCGGCGATGGAAGCATCGAGGTCGCCGTAACGGGCGGCTCCATCGAGACGGCGGACACCACCGCCTACGGCGTCTACGCCCACCACCAGGGCGGCGAAGGCGAGATCGGGATCGATCTGACGCGGCTCGCCATCAAGACGCGGGGCTTTC
Organism: bacterium; assembly: GCA_965242545.1. Taxonomy (GTDB): domain Bacteria; phylum UBA8248; class UBA8248; order UBA8248; family UBA8248; genus Bin107. The sequence goes on along the minus strand of OZ251456.1, from coordinate 421,688 downwards.
AGGGCGCGGGCGTCCGGGGCTATCATCAGGGAGACGCGGGCGGCGTCGCCATCGACGTGACGGGCGGCTCCATCGAGACGAGCGGCTCGAACGCCCACGGCGTCCTCGCCTGGCGGGGGAGCGGAAGAAGAGACGAACTTCCCGACGGCGACATCGCCGTCAGCGCGTCGGACCTTTCCATCACGACGGAGGGGTCCGCCGCCTACGGCGTTCTGATCATCCAGCAGGGCGCCGGCGACTCCGTTGTTCGCTTCAGGAACGTGGACGTCGAGACGAAAACCGACAACTCCTACGGCGTCTCCGTCTCGTACAGCAACGGAGGCTATCTCGACATGCCGGGCCCGGGCGCCGGCGACGCTCTCATTGACGTGGAGGGCGGCTCCATCAAGACGACGGGCGACAACTCCTACGGCGTCCACGCTTTTCATCAGGGCCACGGAAACATCGGGATCGAGGTGACGAACGGCGCCGTCACGACCTCGGGCGACACCGCCTACGGCGTATTCGCCAACCATGAAAACCTGGCGGGCGGGACGGGCGACGTCCGCGTCCGGGTGACGGGCGGCTCCGTCGGGTCGAGCGGCCGGCAGTCCTCCGCCGTCCACGGGCGGCACGCGGGAAGGACGGGCGACGTGGACGTCGAAGTGAGGAGCGCCGACGTCACGGCGAGCGGGAGCGGCGCCCACGGCGTCTATGGCATTGGGGGAGTCGGGAGCGCGGATTACGTCCGCGAGGGCGACGTCCGCATCCGGGTCTCGGACGCCTCCGTCAAGACGGACGGGTCGAGCGCCGTCGTCGCCTCCCGGCACGCCGGCGTCGGCGCCATCTCCGTTCACCTGACGCGCTCGACCCTCGAGACGAAGGGCGACTACGCCAGCGGCGTCTCCTCCTCGCATCACGGCGAGGGCGACGCTCTTCTTGACATATCGGGAGGCTCCATCGCCACGACGGGCGACGTCGCCTACGGCGTCAGAAGCACTCACCGCGGCGAAGGCGACGTTCTCATCAACGTGTCGGGCGGGGCCGTCTCGACGACGAACTTCGCCGCCCACGGCGTTTTCGGCTACCAGTGGGACGGAAACGGCGACATCGCCATCGGACTGAAAAACGGCGCCTCCGTCAGAACGGCCGGAGAATTCGGCTACGGCGTATTCGCCCGCGCCATCGCCGACGCGAGCGGCATCCGCCTCGCGCTGGACGGCGCGGTCATCGCCACGGAAGGAGCGGACGCCTCCGGCGTCTTCGCCGATCACTGGAAAGCGGAGGGGGCGGGAGACATCGCGGCCGGGATGACGGGCGGCTCCGTTTCGACGGCGGGCGCGCACGCCCACGGCGTCATCGTCCGGCACCGAGGCGCGGGCGGAATCGCCATCGACCTGAACGACGCCGGGGTCGGGACGGCAGGAGACGGCGCCCACGGCGTCTGGGGATACGTCACCGGCGCGGAGAACGAAGCGGGCGTCTCCATCAGCGTGACGGGCGGCTCGGTCGCAACCGCGGGCGCGTCCTCCCAGGGCGTCCTGGCCTATCAAGTGGGCGGAGGCCGGTCCTCCATCGATCTGAGCGGCGCCGCCGTCTCGACGGAGGGGGACGGCGCGGGCGGCGTCCTGGCCTACGTCCTCAACCAGGCCAGCGCATCGGGAGCCGCCATCCATATGACGGGCGGCTCGATCTCGACGGAGGGTCTGAGCGCCAGAGGCGCTTACGGACTTCACCGGGGACTCGGCTCCGTCACGATGACGACGGCCGGGGAGGCCGCCATCAAGGCGCCGTTCTTCGTCGGCGCGGAGGCGCGGCTGACGAACGACGCGAACGCGGCGGGCCGCCTGCTCGTCACGCACCGGGGCGCGATAGAGGCGCGGAACGCGGGCGTTCTCGCCTGGGCGGCGCGCGCGAGCGGCTCCACGTTCGGGGAGGGGACGCGAACGGCGGACGACGCGAGCCGGACGGAGCCGATGATTCACGTCACGTCGGGCGGAGACGTCACGGTCGGCGCGGACGTGACGGACGCCTTCATCAGGAACAGAGTCGCGGGAGAGGACGGGACGCTCTCGACGGGCGAGCGGGCCGTTCTCTACGCCATTACGGCGGGGGATTCGGACGCGCTGGAAGCGGCGCTGGCCGCCCTGCCCGCTTCCTACGCGGACGACTACGGGGCGGAGGCGCGGAATCTCCTGAGAAAGCGAAGCCGCGCGCCCACGACGGCCTCCGCCCTGGCGAATCAGGCCGCCGACGAGATTCTCGATCTGCCGCGCGCGGGCGTCCGCGCCCTGGCGCTCTCCCACCACGCGATCGCCGACCACGTCCGGAGCGGCGACGCCGACCCCGCCCTGACCGCCATCGCGGCGAATGACCGCACGGAAGAGCAGCGGGCGGCGCTCGCCGCGCAGGCGCTTCTCTCGACCGCCGAGCGCGCCGCGCTGGAGGCGGCGCTGACGGACGGCGACCTGGAGGCCGCGCTCGCCGCCCTGCCCGCCGCCTATTCGGACGAATGGAAGGACGGCGTCCGGCGGCGCGCCATGAGCTACAACGCCGGTGACGTCCGCGCGGACGTCACCGGAGGAACGATAACCTCGGACGGCGACGGCGTTCACGCCGGCTACGCTCTGACGCGCGACAGAAACGGCTCCGTCACGGTGAACGTGGCTGAGGGCGCGCGCGTGGAAGGCGGGCGGCACGGCCTCTACCTCTCGGGCGGCGGCCGCGCGGACGGAAACTTCCGCGCCCAGAGCGCCTGGGTGGACGGCGTCGTCACGGGCGGAACCGGCGCGGGCGTCTACATGAGAGGCGGCGGGAGGTTCGTGGTCGGCCCGGGCGGCAGAGTCGGCGCGGACTCGGGTCTGGCCTTTCTCTCCGACGGGCCGGGCGATCTGGACGCCGCCGTGCTCGGCAGGGTGGAGGGCGACATCCGGGGCATGGGCCCGGGCAATCACGCGGTCACGGTCTCTTACGGGGCGGTCGTGACGGGTACCATCCATCTCGCCGCCAGCGAGGTGCGCGTGGATGGAAGCGCGGGCGCCGTGCGGTTCGACAGGGGCGGGATGATCACGCTCGGCCCGACGGGCCGCATCGGCGGCGTCGCGGGCGTGGCGGCGCGCGCCACGGGCGACATGCCCCGGCTCCGCTTCGGCATGAGCCTGTCCGCCCGCCACCGGGTGCGGGACGTCATCGGAGACGCCTGGATCATCAACGACGGGGGACGCACGGACATCTTCGTCAACGGCGTGAAGCTGCACGACGGAACGACGGGCGCGACCGGCCGCGTGGTGCAGGTCGGGGCGCGGGACGTCACCCTGCGGCCGAGCGCGATCATCCGGGATCGCGACTTCTCCGCGGAAGATTTCGTCGAGCCGTTCGCCCCCCGCGCCGCGAGCTACGAGGAGCTGCCGGGGCTCCTGAACCTGCTGAGCCCTCCCAAGGGCCCCGGGGGCGTGGGGCCGGGGAGCGGGCGGCGGCCGGGCCGGGCGCCTCATCCGCCCGGCGGCGCGGCTCCGGCTCGGGGCGCTCCGGCCGTTCCGGGAGAGGAGGAGCTCTCCTTCCCGGGCTCGCCCGTGTGGGTCCGGCTCTCCGGCGCGCGCGGCTCCGGCGCCGGACGCTCGACCGTGGACGCGAAGCGCGAGTTCGACCGCTTCGAGGCGGAAGCGGGCGCGGAGATTTCCCTTCCCTGGACGAGGGGCCTGAGCGTCTGGGGGTTCATCCGCCTCGCCAGGGGCGCCTCGACCGCCTCGCTGCCGAACGGCGAGGGAAAGACGGAGATGGAAGGCCTGGGGTTCGGCGCCGGCCTCTCCTGGCGGAGCGGGGACGGCTGGTATCTGAACGGGGGACTCTCGACGACGGACTACCTCGCCGACTTCTCCTCGAAAAGCCTGGGCCGGCTCAAAAGCGGCGTGGGCGCGGTCGTCCGCTCGCTGGACCTGGAAGCCGGCCGCCGCCTGACGCCGGGCGGGAAACTCGGCCTCGCGCCGAGGGCGTGGCTCGCGCGCTCGGAGGTCTCGGTCGAGGACTTCACGGACGCGGTGGGGACGCGCTTCTCGCTCGTCAACGGGAACAGGCTATCGGGCGGGGCGGGGCTGCTCGCCGAGGCGCTCCGTCCCCTGGCGGTCGGGGGAGGGAGGCTCTCCCCGCGCGGCTCGCTGGACGTGGAAGGAATCCTGAGCGGAGACAAGACGACCGTCGAGGTTTCCGGCGAGCGGCTGCATTCGGGCGTCGAAAAAACCCGCGTCCTGCTGGGGCTGGGCGCGCGCTGGCGGATGGGCCGCTTCTCGGTGGACGCCGACCTCTCCGTCGCCGGCCTCGGCTCGAGCGCCCGCGAATACGCCGGCGGCCTCACCCTGGGATGGCGGTTCTAGGGGGCGGGGGAGAACGCCCGCCTTTTGGTTTCCGAACGGCGCGGGACGCATATATGCGTCCCCTGCAATGGAATATCGCCACCCTCGCCGCAGGGGGCGCGGACATGCGCCCCGGGTGTAGGGACAACCCCCTGTGGTTGTCCGTTGCGGGACGCCCGGCGGCGCGATGGCTTCGTAGGGGCGTTCCTTTTCGGACCCGCCCCACGGTTCGCGAACCACCCGTTGCGTATTTGTTCGCGCGCCGGATCGGATTATCGGCGACCCATGAACGGGATCCGTAGGGGGCGCATATATGCGCCCCGCATGTTGGAATTGGCGACGACGCGGCGCGGACAACCACAGGGGGTTGTCCCTACGAAGGCGGAACCGCCACCCTCGCCCGTAGGGGGCGCATACATGCGCCCCGATTGTGGGGCGACGACGACGCTGGGGACCGCATTTGCCCGCATTTGCGGTGTCCCGAAAAGAAGCGAAAAAGATACCATTCGAGATGAAACGCGCCCGATCCCCGATCAAAAGGGCGTCTTTTTCCGTCGAACCGAAAACCTTTCAATTCAAATACAATCGAGCGAATTCAAAACGAATTCAAGGCGTTTTCAGGCGAATTCACGCAGCTTTCAGGAACGCATAACCACTTGATTCAAAACGAAAAACGCCGAAAGACGGGGAATTTTATCGAAAAAGCCTCTGATCGGCGAGCTGCCCGCACGCCGCGAGAATGTCGTCCCCCTTGGCGGCGCGCGTGGTGGCGAGGACGCCGGCGGCCGACAGCGTTCCGCGAAACGCCTCGACCCGCGCGTCGTCCGGCCGCTCGAAGGCCGCGCCCGGAAACGGGTTCCAGGGGATGAGGTTCACCTTGCACCGAAGCCCGCGCAGGAGCCGCGCCAGCCGCGCCGCGTCGCGCTCCGAGTCGTTGACGCCCGCGAGCAGGACGTATTCAAAGGTGACGCGCCGCCGCGCCCCGACGGGCAGCTTGCGGCACTCGCCGATGAGCGTCTCCAGACTCCACTTGCGGTTGACGGGGACGAGCCGCCCCCGCGTCTCGTCGTCCGCCGCGTGAAGCGACACCGCCAGCCCCGCGCCCGGAACGGCGGCGGCGAAGTCCCGCAGCCTAGACGCCACGCCCACCGTCGAGACGGTGAGCCTTCGGGGGCTCACGCCGTTCGCCTCCGGGTGCGTGAGAATCCGCGCGGCGGCGACGGCGGCGTCGAAATTGTCGAGCGGCTCCCCCATGCCCATGAACACGACGTTGTGAAAGCGCGCCCCCTCGGGCAGGCGACTCCTCGAGGCGAGAAACTGGCCGACGATCTCCCCGGCCGTCAGCTGCCGCGCGAAGCCCATCCGCGCCGTCAGGCAGAACGCGCAGCCCATCGCGCAGCCCACCTGGGTGGAGACGCAAAGCGACCACCGCCTCGCGCCGGCGGCGCCCCGCATCGGGACGCGCACGCTCTCCACGCGCGCGCCGTCGCGCAGGCGCCAGGCGTATTTCAGCGTCCCGTCCGCGCTCGCGCTCTCCTCATCGAGCTCAAGCGCGCCTATCCGCGCCGCGCCTTCGAGCCTCGTCCGCAGGGCCTTGGGGAGGTTCGTCATCCGGGAGAAGACGCTCTCGCCGCGGGCGTACAGCCAGGAGAACAGTTGCCGCCCCCGGTAGGCGGCTTCCCCCATCTCCGCGCACAGGGAAGCGAGCGCCTCCTCGTCCATGCCGAGGAGATCGAGGGGTTCCCCGGGCCGGGACAGGCCCGTCCGCTCTTTCGCCGTGATCCGCCCCGCGTCCGGTTTCATCGCCGCGCTCATGGTGGTATGGTTCGCCCGCTTCGCTTCGCGCCCGCATCATATCACGCCGTCCGCGCCGGGAGGGGGCGTTCCGCTGGCAATACGCGCGCTTCTTCTGGACCACGACGGCACGCTCGTGGACAGCTACGAGGGCATCGCGAGGTGCATGCGCCTCACCTGCCGCGATCTGGGCGTCCCCGAGATGACGGAGGAGGAAATACTCGCCTCCATCGGCCCCACGATCGAGGAGCGATTCGCCGAACTCTGGGGAGAAGACGCGGCCGGCGAGGCGGCGGCCATCTACCGCTCCCACTACGAGGCGCGCGGCGCAGCGGGCGTCCGCGTCCTCCCCGGCGTGAAAAAGACGCTGGAGACCCTCTCCCGGCGGGGAATCCTCATGGCCTGCGTCTCGAACAAGGCCTGGTTCTTCTGCAAGGGGCAGCTCGATCGCGCCGGGCTTCTCCCCTTCATCCAGGCGGTCGTCGGGCACCGCCAGGGGCATCCTCCCAAGCCGGCGCCCGACATGCTGTTCGCCGCCATGAAGGCCCTCGGCGCAAGGCCGGAGGAAACCCTCATGATCGGAGACACGGCGACGGACGTCCGGGCCGCCCGAAACGCATCCATCCCCGCATGGATCGTCAAGGGGCGATACGCGCGTCGGGAAGAGATCAGAAAATCGAACCCCGACAGATATCTGGAAAGTCTGGCGGACCTTCCGCGCCTGCTGTAGTTCTCTCCTCATTGCGCTTGCGCATTCCGCCATGCCCGCCTATCTTTCGCTTCACGAGCAAAGAATCGGGAGGCTTCGTTCGATGCGGGCGTCCCTCGGACTCGTCCGATACGCGGGAAAACCGCACGAGCGACGTCCCCTCCAATACGCTTCCGGGAGCGCGCTTCATGAGTCTCCTCATCCTCGCGCCGCCGGCGATTTATCTCCTGTTTCTCATCCTCGAACTGACGGGCCTGCTCCGCGGCCGCAACGGATGCGGATGGGCGATCTGGAGGCTCTCTCTGGCCGGAATCGCCCTGGCCGGCGCATTCGCCCTTTCCGCGCAATCTCCCGCGCTCATCGCGGAGTGGGCGAATCGGGAAAAGGTTCCGTTTCCCGCTCAAAAAATGGACATTGACGATTACGCAGGCTCAAAAGCGAGCGGCAAACCCGGGGACGGAGAGCCTAGCGTATTCTGGTACATTCATCATTTCTCGAGGCATTATGGCATCGATCCCCTGCTGGTGCGCGCCGTCATCGAGGTGGAAAGCGAGTTCAACCCCAGAGCCGTTTCCCGAACGGGCGCCAAGGGACTCATGCAAATCAATCCGATTACGGCGCGGCACCTGGGGATCGACAACCCTTTCGACATCCGCGAGAACATCGAGGGCGGCGTGCGCTACCTGCGGTATCTGCTCGAATTATACGGATGGAGCCTGCATACCGCGCTGGCCTCCTACAACGCCGGGCCCGCCAACATCCAGCGCTACCAGGGGATTCCTCCCTTCCTGGAGACGCGTCGCTACGTCTCGCGGGTCGTCGGGGCGTATGAGCGCCTCAAAAGAACGGAGAGAGCGTTTAGCGAGAAATCCCGAGTTTTTCCCATGCTTCGTCAAGCGTCCGGCACTCGCGCAAAAACAGACGAGGCGGCCCGCTAGCAAGCCGCGCTTCCCCGCTCCCTGGGGAAATGTTCGACCCGATTCGGCAGGACGCGAGTCTTTTGCGATTTCCGGAACAGTCGCCCGCCGGGGCGCTCGCATTGCCAAAACGCATGTTCTTTCTATATTTTAACAGCCTGGAGAGGCCTTTCGACGCCGATTCATTCACAGCCCCACAACACCCGGGAAACGGAATGCCGAACAAAACCGCCTCGACAGCCGCCAGAAAACAAAAAATTCTGAAACTGGCGGACAGACTGTCGTCCCGCTTCGGCAAGCCGAATCGCGTCAAGCGAAGCGACCTCCTGGACGCCCTCGTAGAAACCCTGCTCTCGCAAAGCACGACCGACCACAACCGGGATATGGCGTTTCATTCCCTGAAAAAAACTTTCGCCGACTGGGACGAAGTCGCCGACGCTCCTCAGGCGACCCTCGCTCACGCGATTCGATCCGCCGGGCTGGGAAATCAAAAAGCCGGGCGAATTCGGGCTTTTCTCAGATGGCTTCGCGAAGATCGAAAACGGCTTTCCCTGGAGTTTCTGCATCAAGAACCAGATGACTTCGCCGTGCGGTATCTTACCCGACACAAAGGCATCGGGGTCAAAACCGCTTATGTCACCCTGATGACGGCTTCCAACCGGGATTTGTTCGCCATAGACGTGCACATCCACCGGATCATGATTCGCCTTGGCGTCATCGACGAAAAAACCACGCCCGAAAAGGCGCATCCGGAACTCGCGCCCCTCATCCCCAAAGGGCGCGCGCGCGAACTGCACGTGAACATGCTGCGTTTCGGCCGAACCATCTGCGCCGCCCGAAATCCGAAGTGCGGCGAGTGCGACCTGAGGCGAATGTGCCGCTACTACCGGGACATGAACCCAAGAAAAGCCGACGACAAAGAAGCGCCTGCTTCTCGAAACCAAGCCGACCCATGAAGTGGATCGAATGGATTGGGCCGGGCGAGCTTCTGGCAATCGCATCCTCCATCACATTCTCCGTGGCGCAAACTTTTCTCAGACAAGGGATGAGAAGCGTATCCCCGCTGTCCACCGCCCTGATCATCAACGGAATCGTCAGTCTGGGCGGACTGGCCATATCCCTCCTCAAAGGCACGCTCCTCACCTCCAGGCCGGAAGCCATCTTCTGGTACGCCGCCGTGGGCGCCACGGGGCCAACCATCGGCAGATATTGCTATCTGATGGGCGTCTCCCGCATGGGGCTCAGCCGAACCGTCCCCATATCCTCCGCCGCCCCAATCTGGGGAACCTTTTTCGCCATCCTGTTCCTGGGCGAAGCGCCGACGGCCATGGTCATACTCGGCACGCTCGGCATCGTCATCGGCGTATCCCTGCTCGGCATCCAGGACGACAAATCCGAATCTTTCAAAAGCTGGTTTCAAGGAGCGTTGATATTCCCGCTCGCCGCGTCGCTGGCGTATGCGGCGGCGCCCATCTTCGCAAAACTCGCATACGCGCACCAACTGACGCCCGGCGTCGGCATGGCGGTATCCTTCGCCACGGCCAACGGCATTCTTCTTCTCACCAAGCCCATCCTGCCCGGCCAAAGAGATATCTCCGGCGACAGGCGAGGCCTCCTATGGGTCGGAGGCGCAGGCCTCATCGGCATTTGCAGCTCCTACATGCTCTGGACGGCCTTTACGCTGGCGAGCGTATCCACCGCCTTGCCCTTGAGCCGAATCGCGCCGATTTGGGTATTGATTCTGAGCTACTTTTTCCTGGGAAAGCTCGAGACAATCAACCGCAAAACCGTCATGGCCACGATTTGCGTCGTCGCGGGCGGCGTGCTGATCACCGCGTTCAGGAGCTAATCTTGATCGGGCCGAGCGCGCCTTGACGCGAATCTCTGCGGCCCCCAAACCCTACCTGCCCGCCGCGGCTTCGGCCACGCGAGGCGAATAAGCGAGATCGTCCACCTGGGGCGGATCTTCGAGAAAACCCGCCGCCTTAAGTGAGAGAACATCGTTCGTGCCGTCCGAATGCAGAAAACTCAGGGCGTCGCGCATGAGCTTCTCCATGGGGTTTTTCCGCATGTATCCCGCCGCGCCCCAGAGCTCCATCGCCGCCTGGCATACCTGCACGGCGGACTCGGATGCGAACACCTTGCTCAGCATCGCGTTTTTCCTGTCCATTTCATCCAGTTGGGTGGACCATGCCGCACGCCACAAATAGGAACGAGACGCCTCTATCTTCATCGCCATGCGCGCCAGCCTCACCTGCTGGATCTGGTGTTCAAACAAAGGCGCGCTTCCCTGGATTCTGGCGTGCGCATACTGCAGCGAGAGATCATACGCTCGCTGCGCGACGCCCAGGACGGTGGAACCCGCCTGAATGTTGCTCCCGTGCTTTATCAGCAAATTCGCCAGCGCCGGCATGGCCTGGCCTTCTTCTCCGATTTGATCCTCTTCCGGAATCTCCACGTCGTGAAACTCCAGGGTGCCGTTCTGAACGCAGCGCTGCCCGAGCTTGTCCCACACCTCCGTAACTTCAAATCCCTTGGCGTCCGAGGACATCAAAAAAGCCGTGAGACTATTCGCCAAGGGATTTTTCCTGTCCGTGCGGGCGACGACCTGATATATCTTGGCGAGGCCGCCGTTCGAGATGTAGCGCTTGGCGCCGTTCAGCACCCAGCGGTCTCCTTTCTTCTCGGCGTAGGTCTGCATTCCGGCGCCGGGATTCGGATTGGGCCACACATTGTCGCTGCCCGCCATGGGTTCGGTCCAAGCGGTCGCCAGAAGGCATTCGTCATCGTCCATCAGTTTCGGAAGCCAGCGTTTTCGCTGTTCATCATTCGCCATGTTGACAATCGACGTCATGATCTTCCACGTCTGGTCATAGGCGACGGCAAGCCCCAAATCCCCATACGCCAGGGCTTCACCCACGACGGCGCACGAAAGCACGTCAGCGCCCTCGCCTCCAAATTCCTTCGGGACGGTAAGCGTTCTGAGCCCCCGTCTTGAGCCCTCCCTGATGACTTCCCAGTTAAATGACTTTTCAGGCTCCTAGATGCGGTCTGCGACCTCTGCGGCGGGTATCATCACTTCGGTGGCGTATCTTTTCGCAACTTCTCTGAGCTCCATCTGCCGGGACGTGAGTTGAAAATCGACCATTGGTTTCATCCTCCCCAAAAAGCGCGTCATGGATATTTCCATCACGGCTGAATTCGACGCTAGTCATAAGCCTGGAAAATCCGCGCTCACGCCTCGTCACCCCTCTCGCGCAGGGGTGAGAGCGTTTTATGGAGTCGATGGGTTCTCGCACAACTCGATGCGAATGTTTCCATGTCCCCTGACATAGGCGATCATCCGCCCGCCGACGCCAAGGCGCGCGGGCTCCATCATGATTTCCGCTCCTCTTTTTCTCAGCCATTCAACCGACGCTTCCACGTCCGCGACGCCGAACCCGAAATGATCCAGCCCCTGAACCAGTTCCGGCCCCACCGAATCCGGCGTCTCACCGGGCCTAACGCCGCGAGCGAATATCATCAGGCGACCGACTTGAATCGCCGCATTGGGCGAATCCTTGAAATCCTCATCGTAGCGGATAATTTGAGCGTCGAATATCTTTTGAAAATACTCGGTGAAGGACTTCACGTCCGCACAGACATAATGGATGTGATCAAAACCGAATTCCATCGCATCCTCCAAACACGGGATTACGGCATAATAATAACCGGGGAGTCTCCGGCATCGGTATTTCCTGAAACACCAACATCCTCGGCATCCATCTCACGCATTTCTCCTCCCTCGCCCCGAGGCTCCCGGGACTGGCGGATGATTCGCTCAAGCATCACGTTGATGGAATACCGAACCATCTCGACGAACAACGGCGCGGGCTCCTCCATATCTCCCCGCATTTCATCCGCCAGCGTTGCGCATTCTCGGGCCATCGCCTCATCCCCCGTTTGATAAAAAATATACCCGTTGTCCTCCAGCTGGCCCGATATGCGTTCTCGCAGCGCCTTGTCCTGAAAAAGTTCTTTCGCCCCATTCTCCACTATCTGTCGAAGACGCTCTCCTCTTTGTCTTTCATCTATCGCCACCTGGCTTTCCATCGACTGCAAAAATTCCTGAAAATACGGCGCCACGCGCTCCTCATCCATCGCCCATCCCCAAAAGGGTCGATGAGAGAACATGGCGCGCGTCTCCATCCTCTCCTCGCCTTTTTCAAGGGAATTCACCAGCCTACGGAGAGGGTGCGGTCCCGCCATGGGAAACGTATCGGGCTCCGCCAGCGGATCGAGCATGAGCTTCGCGTGCGTAAAGCCACGGGGCAGCGGCGCTTCTCCCGCCTCATTCTCGCGCTGCCCGCGCCCAAGAAGCCAAACGGCATACCCGGCAGGCACTTCATGCGTCGCCAAGGTGGGAATTTCTGAAATCCGGCGGAAAACGTCCCGCAGCTCCTTGGCGCTCATCTCCACATCAATGAACTCGAGAATCCCCCGTCCGCGATGCAAACGCGCCTGCACGAGATACCTTCCGCGAGGAATCATGGAGCGCGCAAGCCACCAAAGCATCTGTCCGCGGCCGTCCACGGCGCTGACCACCGCATGAACATAATCAGGCAGGTTGGTTCGACGGGCGACGCGCACGTTGGCAACGGGTGATTTTTCAGCTTCCACGCCTTTATTCTTCAACTGAAACGTCGCTTTGCGAATGAGAGACAGCACCTCTTTGTTTTTGGTGAGCCTTGAGAGCGACTGGAGCGCCAAGGCGGCGTCCAGCGTGCCCACGCGCGCCAGAAGTTGGATGAAATACGCGGGCGGCGATGCGCCTTTGACGGCCATCGCTTCGGCCATCGCAAGCACACTTTTCTCAGAAACCCCGTCTGCGCCTTCAAAACCGTCGCGCAACGCCGCTTCCGCCAAAAAAGAAGGCATGTTTTTCAGTAAAGATGCGGCAGATTTCGCTGAATCGACGGAAAGGGACTCATCCTCTTTTAATTGCTCCGTGATTTCACGAGCCCGACTCAACCTTTCCGCGTCCAGTCCAGCGGGCAATTCCGCTTTCGCATCCAACGCCTGAATGGTCTCCAACAGCGCGGTGAGTCCTGGTATCGACCAGCGCATCGTCCGGATCAGAGAAACGAGCCTTTGAACGACGGACGCATCGCCCAACTCTCGCAGGGCGAGGAGCGTCGGAATGCGTCCTTCGGGCGTGGTGGAAGACAAGTGATTCAAGACGCCGGCGACGCCCACCTCTCCCATTTCCTTGATTTCATCCAGAAGCGGCGCGGGCGCCATGGCGCCCGGCGGGGCCGGCGCCGTGAACGACGCCTCAAGACCGGCCGCCACGCCGACCGCGCGAGCCAAATCTTCTTTCAAAAAAGCCTTCTTGGGGGGTTTCATCCTTGGTTTCTTGGCCAAAACCGCTTCTCCCGTAAACGATATTCCAAAGTTTATATCATCAGAGGGCGCAGCCTGTAGTGTCAACATAGCGCCAGCCAATGCTCTTTCTTGCTTTCTATTTTTGCCAATAAACGCATATCCATGACACAATCGCCGTATCTTGGGCTTTGGAGGAAACGTGGATCTTCGATTTGCCCACTGCGGCGATTTTCACCTCGGCTACGATTTCGACTACCTCCCGCCCTCAAAGGCCGCGGCGCGCCAAGCCGACCTCCGAATGGCGTTTTTTCGCTCCGTTCGCGAAGCGCTCACGTGGGGCGCGCAAGTGTTCCTCATTTCGGGCGATTTGTTCGACACCCCTTATCCTGATGATCGAGACGTTGAAGTCGTATCGAAGAATCTTTCTCATTTACGCAAAAACGGAGTGCGCTGCTTCGCCATTCCCGGCAATCATGATCCGATTTGCCCGCAATCCGTGTGGAGCCGGCCCGAAATCGCAAGCAACATCCATCTGCTACACAGCGATCCCGCCACCGAGCTGAGCCGGAAAAACATCACCGAACTCAACCTCACAATCGCGGGAATCCCCTGGAACATGAAAGACGCCTTCAAGCCGCCCCTGAAGGAAATCCTCACGCAAAAACTTCGCCTGAGCGATAAAGCCATCCTGCTCCTGCATGGTTCGGAAGCCGCCCTCGCGTCAGAACACCCCGCATTTGAAGAACACCCGTTCCAAGCCGATGACCTCAGACGTCTGCCCTTCGGATATGTGGCGACAGGCCATTACCACAAACCCCTGGACATCGCCCGATGGAGCGGCGCCGCCGCCTGCTACAGCGGCTCGCCTGAAGGATTGCGCTTCAGTGAGCATAATCTCGGTGAGCGCTCTATCGTCTTAGGAAAAATTGACGAGAGAGGCGCTCTGACTCAGCTGAAGCGAAAAGAAGTCAACGCGCGCACCATGAGAACGCTCTCATATTCAGGCGATGACGGGACTACGGCGGACGACTGGTTTCGGGCCATTGACGATATGAGAAGCCCGGATACTCTTCTGAGAGCGCGCGTCCCCAGACAACAGGGCGACCGACAACGACGGGCGGAAGTTCTCTTGTCCTCCCTGCGCCGTGATTTTTTCTATTTGGACATCGTATGGGAATCATCTCTGTGAGCAAAACCATTTGGTGCGACGTGGCTTTCGCCCACCCGGAAATCCCCGTGCGACTAAAAGACGCGCATCAAACGCGCAGAGAAGGAGCGCAAGCCATCGTGTGCGTCGTGATAGACGTATTAAGAGCCACCACGAACATCGCGGTCATCCTGGAGAATGGATGCTCCGCCATATACCCGCGCGCATCTCCCGAAGCGGCTCTCGAAGCGGCCGAAAAACTGCGGCTCGAACATGGCTTCGAAAAAATACTTCTGGGTGGAGAACAGAACGGCAAGCCCATCAAGGGATTCGACGGGGGAAATTCCCCCCTGGAATACACGCGCCGGCGAATCAGCGGGAAAACCCTGGTGTTCTCCACGAGCAACGGCACCAAGACGCTCTCCGCCGCAAAGAATTGCGGAGAAATCTTCACCGCCGCTTTCGTAAACATTACCGCAGTTGCTGAGCGAGTAGCGGCCATCCTTAACAAGGAGCCAAGCCGACCCTTCTTGATCGCCTGTTCGGGCCGTGAAGGAGCCTATTGTGAAGAAGACGCCGTGGGGGCGGGCGCCTTGCTGCATATCCTGTCTGAAAATTTAGAGAATCTGGATTTCTCCGATTCCGCGCGCGCAACCCTGCACATCGCCAAGTGCGCTGAACAAAATCTACGAAAAATGCTTTTTCACAGCTGGTGGGGAAAACATCTGTCCGATCTGGGATTGGAAGACGACATATCCTTCTGCGCGCAAAAGGACATCACAAGCGTCGTTCCGAAAATGGAAAATGACGCTATAAAGGCAACTTAAGCTCCAAGAGGCTTCGTCAACACGCTTTCAACCAAACCTCGCGCTTCCGGAGAACTTGCCCCGGGCTTCAGATGCAAAAAGAACTCCCGGTTTCCCTTTGCGCCCGAAATCACGCTCGAGGCGACGTCTTGAGGAGCCAGTTTCATCTGAAGCGCTTCATCCCAAACGCGGATGAGCACTTCCCGGTGAAGCTCGGGGTCGCGGATAATCCCCCCCTTTCCGACGCGGCCTTTTCCCACCTCGAACTGTGGCTTGATAAGAGCGATTATCTCTCCGCCGTCGCCGAGCAGCCCGCGAATCGGCCCAAGAACTTTCATAACGGAAATGAATGAAACATCCACAACGCATAAACCCGGCCGCTCATCTCCCGCCAACGTCCAGAAGGTTTCAAGGGTCAAATGCCTGGCGTTCACGCCTTCAAGGAGAGTGACCCTGGAGTCATTTCTCAATTTCCAATCGAGCTGCCCCTTGCCCACATCCACCGCTGTGACCCGGCGAGCGCCACGAGTGAGCAACACATCGGTAAATCCCCCCGTTGATGCGCCGACATCAATGCAATACCTCTCCCGTGGATGGACGCCGAAAACATCCAGCGCGCCCGCAAGTTTCAGCCCTCCCCGGCTCACGTAGGGGCATGCCTCTTCTTTGAGCGTGATTGAGGCATTCTCCAAGAAGGAAGAACCCGCCTTGAAGGCGGGCTTTCCGTCAACGCTCACGAGGCCCGCCAAAATCAGGCTTCGCGCACGCGCTCGATTCGGAGCCAGAGCGCGTTCAACGACTAATTTATCAAGCCTCTGTTTTCTTGCCATGAATTGCCAAGTCGGCAAAATCAGACTCTGCTTCAACGAGGTTGCGAGCCTTTCTGGTAATCTCACCCGGCGTGAGTCCGCAATCTTCACGCTGGAGTTGAGGCGCCCCGTGCTCAATGAAACGGTCAGGAATACCCAAAATCTCGACGGAAACATCTCGAAGGCCGCGCGCCGCCAAAAGCTCCAAAACCCCGGTGCCCATTCCGCCGATGCGCGCGCCCTCCTCAATCGTTACCACGCGCTTGCATTTTCCGGCGAGTTCGAGAATCGCCTCATCATCCATGGGCTTCACGAAGCGAAGGTTCAAGACCGAAGACTGTATGCCGAGCTCCGCCAACTGCTCGGCGGACGCCATTGCCAGCCCCACCATAGGGCCCAAGGCGATGAGCGCCACGTCGTCGCCGTCCCGAAGCAGTTCCGCCTTCCCGACGGGAATCGTCTCGATGTTTGCGGCCATCGGCACCCCTTCCCCGGAACCACGCGCAAAGCGCACCGCCGCCGGCCCGGGATGTTCGATCGCCGTCAAAACCATCATTTGCAGTTCATCTTCGTCCTTGGGCGACATGATGATCATATTCGGCAAACATCGAAGATAGGCCAAGTCATAGACACCTTGATGCGTGGGGCCGTCATCACCTACGAGACCGGCGCGATCCAGCGCGAAGGTGACGGGCACGTTCGTGAGGCAGACATCGTGAATGATTTGATCATAGGCGCGCTGTAAAAACGTGCTGTAGATAGCGACGACCGGCTTCATCCCCTGAAGCGCCAGTCCCGTGGCGAACGTCACCGCGTGTTGTTCGCACATCCCCACATCGAAGCAACGATCCGGCAACACTTTTTGATAGTTCACAAGAGCCGTGCCCTCAAGCATGGCCGCCGAGATGGCCACGATCCTTTCATCTTCCTGGCTGAGTTTGAGCATGGCGTCGGTGAAAACTTTGGAATAGCCGGGAGGTCCGGGCGTTTTTTTGTAAAATGCGCCGGACTCGGGGTCAAACTTCGTCACGCCGTGATAGGTGATTGGCTCCGCCTCGCTATAAGGATACCCATGGCCTTTGCGGGTAACAACGTGAACCAGATTCGGCCCGTCTAAATTTTTTACATTTCTGAGAGTGGGTATCAGCAAATCGAGCCTGTGGCCGTCTACCGGACCGATATACCGAAAACCCAGCTCCTCGAACAAAATACCCGGCGCGATAATATTTTTGAGGGATTCCTCCACCCTGTCCATGAATGTAACGGCGTGGCCGCCCACCAAGGGAAGGCTGCCAAGTATTTTTTGAACTTCATCCCGCACCCGGCGCGCCCGATTCGCCCATTCGCCCGTCATGATTCGCGCCAAGTATGAACACATAGCGCCCACGTTGTGCGAAATTCCCATTTTGTTGTCGTTGAGAATGACCGTGAAGTTTCTCTTGACATCCCCGGCGTTATTGAGCGCTTCCATCGCCATGCCGGCGGTTAAGCTGCCGTCCCCGATGATGGCGACGACTTCAAAGTCTCCGCCCGAGATATCCCGCGCCGTCGCCATCCCCAACGCCGCCGATATGGACGTCCCGCCATGCGCTACGTTCAGATGGTCATATTCACTTTCACGTCTGTCCGGGAAACCGGCGATTCCCTTCCATTGTCTCAGCGTGTGAAATCGATCTCGGCGGCCAGTTAATATCTTATGCGCATACGCCTGATGGCCGACATCCCAAATCAACTTGTCCTTCGGCGTTTCGTAGAGATAATGAAGCGCGACGACGAGTTCAGCGGCGCCCAAGGAGGCACCGAGATGACCACCCGTGTTGGACGTCACCTGGATGATCATGTCGCGAAGCTCTTCCACGACTTGAGGAAGTTGATCTTCCGGCAGTTTCCTCAAATCCGCCGGACTATCAATGCGGTCTAGTAGTTCACCCATGGCGTCATTCACCCAGGAGGATGAGTTCTTCAAAATCTCTTTTCACCGCATTACGAGACCATCCCCGATTCCAAATCCATCTCATGCTGGGGCTATGGGAAATAGTAGAGAAACACTAGAATCTCCGCAAGATGATAAATTGCGCCAGAGAAGCCAACTCAGGCGCCTGATTCGGGAAGGCTTCAAGCGCTTTCAGCGCTTCATCACAAGCAGAGCGCGCCAGCCGCTTCGATGTTTCCAACCCACACAAGGTGAGGTAGGTCGCTTTATTCAATCCTTGGTCCGAACCCGTGGACTTACCCATGAGTGCCGCATCGCCTTCTACGTCCAAGATGTCATCAACAATTTGAAACGCCAGCCCGATTTTCTCGCCGTAAACGCTCAGCGCCTCCAGCTGCGCTTCGTCCCCGCCGCCGAGCAACCCGCCCAAGCAAACGGAAACTCTTAAAAGCGCGCCCGTCTTCCTCCCGTGGATTTCCTCCAAGCGCGCAACCTCGCGAATTCGGCCATTCGTCTGAATATCGAGAAGCTGCCCCCCCACCATGCCCGACGCGCCCGCAGCTTCGGCGAGCATCCGAATCGCCTCTATATGGCGCCCGGGAGAAATCCTCTCTCCCATTTTCTTGTTCGCCATCAGCTCGAAGGCCAGCGCCTGCAACCCATCGCCCGCAAGAATCGCCGCCGCCTCACCATAGACCTTGTGACTCGTGGGGACACCCCGCCTGAGATCATCATCGTCCATCGCGGGCAAATCATCGTGAATCAACGAATAGGAATGAATGCATTCGAGAGCGCACGCAGCAGGCAACGTGATTTCAGGGCACCCGCCCACGGCCTCACAGGCGGCCAGACAAAGCACGGGGCGCAAGCGCTTACCCCCCGCGAAAAGGCTGTAGCGCATGATCTCGAACATTTCCGGTGGTTCGGATATTCCTGGAACAAGCCGTTCGAGCTCTTCTTCTACCCGTTTCGCCCAGACACCGAGGTAAGCCGCTGCGTCGAGCTTGCTCGGAATATGGGGCTTGGTTTTACTCGTCGGCTTCATCATCTTCCAGCGGCCGCAAAAAAAACGCTTCTTCTGATTCCCCCACGAGTTCTTTCACCTTCTTTTGCGCCGCCTCCAACTGCCCGCGACTATAGCGGAAAAGATTCACGCCTTCCTCATAGAGTGAAACGGCTTCCTCCAAGGACGGCTCCCCCCCTTCGAGTTTTTCTACAATGGCTTCCAAACGCTCCAACGCAGCCTCGAAACTCTTTGGTTCCGCATCGGGTTTCACTGGTTCATTCGCAACGCTCATGCTCGTCCTCCTTCCGGGAATATTTTTTCCACCCGGCACAACAAGCCGCCTTCCGACAAGCGAATCCGTATCGATTCTCTTTCTTTCACGCCTTCGGCGTTTTTGATGACTGAACCATCCGGCTCTCTGTAAACCAAGCTATACCCTCGCGCCAAAACGGCGAGGGGCGATACCAATTCCAGCCGTTCCGAGGCGGTCTTGAGGGCATTCATCCTGCGCCCCATAAACAGCGCGTGCGCCGCACGCAAGCGCTTCGCGCGATCCGTCAGACCGAGCATCGAAATTTCGATCTTCTCCTTGGGTGATATCGCCCGCATCCTCGGAGCCATTCCGGCCAAAAACGTCCATCTCACTTGCCCTTGATGCTCGGCTTCTCGGGCCATCCGGTCGTATAGAGCATCCACACGCTGGGCTAGTGTCTCGAGCGGAGCTTCCGGCCGCTTGAACGCGGGTTCTTCGAGCAAACGCGAGAATCTATCCCCGAGCGCCTCCATTCGAGCCGTCACCGCTCGGCCCATATCATCAAACAGGTTGTTTACATCCCGATCAACGCCCTGCCAGCTCCTGGCCACGCGCTCCGCCGCCGCTGTAGGCGTAGAAGCCGCCTCATCGGCCGCCAAATCACTGAGTGATACGTCCACTTCGTGCCCCACCGCCGAAATGATCGGCGTCCCGCATCCGGCGACTGCCCGAACCACCTCCTCTTCGTTGAACGCCCATAAATCCTCCCGGCTTCCCCCGCCGCGACCCGTGATGATGAGATCTACTGGACATTTCATGTTCCCGAGGCTTTCGTCCGCTTTTTGAATCGCCTCCGCAATAGAGGAAGAGGCCGTCTCTCCTTGCACGAACGTGTGGACGACAAGGAGCTCGACTATCGGGGCGCGCTCTTTGAAAACCCGCAACATATCCTGGAGAGCCGCACCTTCTCTGCTCGTCACCAACGCCACGCGACGGGGGCGGTCGGGTATCTTCTTTTTCCCCTCAGGTCCGAACAGACCTTCTTTTTCCAATCGCTCATGCAACTGACGAAAAGCAATCTCGATCGCGCCTTCCCCCAAGGAGTCCATCGAAAGCGCCGACACCTGAAACCGACCCTCCTTCTCATAAAGCGTCACTCGGCAGCGAATCATCACGCGCATCCCTACTTCCGGCTCGAAGCGCAAAAACCGCCTGCGGCCCGAAAACATCACGGCGCCTACTTTGGATGCGGCGTCCTTCAAGTCGAAATAGGAATGGCCGGATGGATAGGTTCGCCAAGAGGAAATCTCCCCCTTGACCAGCACATCGCCGAATTCCCCTTCCAGCAATTCTTTCACGCGCGCGTTGAGTTGCGAGACCGTGAGCACTACGGGGGTTGCTTGAGGCGTATCATCTCCCAAGAGATCCACATTCATTCGAGAACCCTCGCCGCTTCCCGTCTCGTCTCTTTACGACTGAAGAGAATACGCGCGAACCGTGTTCCCCATCAGCATGGCGACCGTCATCGGCCCCACCCCGCCCGGCACCGGCGTGATGGCGGACGCCTTGTCCCGCAAAGTTTCAAAATCACAATCGCCGACCAATTCCCCATCCACCCTATTGATCCCGACATCCACCACGACTGCTCCTTGCCGCACCATGTCCGCGGTCAGGAATTTCGGCCTCCCCAAAGCGGCCACGACGATATCCGCCTCTCTTGTGATGGCGGAAATATACCGAGTCCTGGAATGACATACCGTCACCGTCGCATTCTCATGCAGCATCAAAATGGACAAGGGGAGTCCCACAATTTTGCTGCGCCCGATGACGACGATTTTCTTTCCTTCCAAGCCGATATCGTAGAACTTCAAAATCTCAAGCACTCCTGCGGGCGTGCACGGCTTGAGGACGCCTTGCTTGAGCACCAGTTTTCCGAAATTCTCCGGATGAAACACGTCAGCGTCTTTTTGAGGGGATACCCTTTGCAAAATATCCGCCTCGTTCAAATGCCCTGGCATCGGCAACTGCACCAGTATTCCGTCCACCTTTTCATCGTGATTCAACTCTGTGATGAGCGAGGTGATATCGTCCTGGCTCGCGTCTTCGGACAAATGATGATCAAAAGTTTCAATGCCGAGTTTCTTGGCGGCTCGACCCTTGATGCGAACATATACTTGGGAAGCCGCATCTTCCCCAACGAGCACAACCGCGAGGCCAGGCGGTCGGCCCATTCTGGGAAACAGCGCGGCGATGGAGGATTGAAGCTCCTCCATCACTTTCTCCGCCACAGGCTTACCTTTCAGAAGCAAGGCCGGCGCCATCTTCATCCTTTGTCATTGAGCACATCAAGGGCGAGTTTTCTCACACTCGACTACTAGACCAGAATCCGACCATCTTCGATGATTAACTGCTCATCCGCCCACACCGTAGGATTGTCAAAAATCATGTCGATGTGGAGCGGGGCGTCAATGTTGCCGCCGATGCTCCCGCTGTCGCCCACCGCCATGTGGCAGGTTCCCCACGTTTTTTTCGCCTCACGCATCGTCTCCCGAGGCCGGCAAGCCGGATTCGTGCCAATCGCGAATTCGGCCACGTTCTTCGCCAAGTCCCCGTTTTCGTCCAGCAACGTCCAGAATCGATCCGCGGCGGCGCTTCCCGTGATAGACGCGACTTTTCCATCTTTAATCTCAATACGGATAGGCTCCGTGACGAAACCCAAATCTTTTCGCTCGATAGAAAAAGGGTTTACCATCACGCCGTTGGAAGTGCCCTCCAATGGACTCATCGCCGCTTCTCCATCGGGACACGCCGCAAATTCTCCAGGTTGTCTCGCCACACCTATAAGGGGAAAACAGGTTCTTCCCTCCAGGGAAAAATGCATGTCGCATCCATCGGACGTAGTGAATCGGCCCGCCTTGGCTTTGGTGTATATGTCGGAAATTTTTCTGGTGACCCGGGCAACTTCATCATAATCAGCCAAAGCGCCGCCGGCGACCATCATATCCTCGCGCCATCCCCACATATCCAGAACGCGAGCGCCTTGCTTGAGAGCGTTCCGCGCCGTCTCGGTATGAATCGTGGCGAAGCTGGTCTGGAGAATCACCACGTCAGACGCCGCCATCGCCGCCCCCACATGGGGCAGCGGATCTATCCCGCCATTCAAATGAGGGGGCATGTGCATGATGGAGAGTTTGGAACCCGCGGCACTCAAAGCGTGCGCAAGAGCTTCCGTGATGGAAGCGGGACGATCCGAATCCGTGACGAGCAACACCAACTCGCCCTCTTTCACGTCAAGAACCTGCTCCACGATTCGCCGCGCGGTAGACGCCATATTGAACTTTGTCATCTCAATAGCTCCTGTGCGTTGAAAAATCCGAAAGTGATGATGTCTAGACCGGGAATCTACCGATTTTCAATGAAAAGTCCATTAGACTTACATTATATGGGTCTATGAAACACGGTCGCAAGGGCGGGGCTTTGTATGCGAAAATCAAACGGAATTCCTAACCTTCATTTCAGCAGAAAAGAGACACCGAACGCGATCCGAGACAACACACGCCCCAGTGGCATTTCGCAAGACCCATCGGCAACGCGCTCAAGACGCAGGATAACGCGAAGGGGGCGGGCGTTTTCATTGAAAATTCACCACCCTTCCCCATCGGATTCGAGCACTCTGGCATATCAAGCGATTATTTTCCCCAGAAGCATCACGCTTCCGCGAAATGAAGAGAATGTTCATGCAAATTGTGCTATCATGGACGAGCCATCCGGGGGAACATGCGTGTTTCCCCGATTTTCTTTGAAACAGGATTCGGCATGATTATGAGCCCTCTCTTCCGAAATTTCAGCCGCGCACTCAAACTGCTTCGGAAGGATATCGACGCCGTTATCGAGCGCGACCCCGCCTGCAGATCGAAAATGGAGGTGATTCTCTGCTATCCGGGATTTCACGCCATATCCCTGCATCGCATGGCGCACTTCCTTTGGAAAAGGCGTTTTCCTCTCGCCGCGCGCTGGCTTAGCCATTGCAATCGTTTCATCACGGGGGTCGAAATTCACCCGGGCGCTCAAATCGACGAGGGATTCTTCATAGATCACGGCATGGGTGTCGTGATCGGAGAAACAACGCAGATCGGGAAAAACTGCACCATTTACCAAGGGGTGACCTTGGGTGGCGTAAGCCTCAAAAGAGAAAAAAGACACCCTTCGTTGGAAGACAACGTCATCGTGGGCGTCGGGGCGCAGGTGCTGGGGCCGCACGTCATCGGCGCGGGCAGCCGCATCGGCGCAAGTTCGGTCGTCATTGCCAACGTTCCTCCCGACTGCACGGTCGTCGGCGTGCCCGCGCGCGTCGTCTACCGGGAGGGGGAAGAGAAAACGGACGATCCTTCCCTCGTTTCTTTTGAACACCACGAATTGCCGGATCCGGTGGAAGCCGCCATTCAGTCTCTGAACCAGCGCATCGCGACCCTCGAAAAAGAGGTGGCCCAAGCGCGAGAGCCGACCATGGAAAAGCCGGAAGCACCATGAAAAACATATACATGGACCATAACGCGACCACGCCGACGCGCCCCGAGGTCCTGGCCGCGATCCAGCCGTATCTGGGTGGGAAATTCGGAAATCCAAACAGCATCCATCGGTATGGCCGCGCAGCCAGAGCCGCGATTGAAAACGCCCGCGATCACGCGGCAACTCTCATCGGCGCTGCGGATAGCGATGAAATCTTCTTCACCTCCGGCGGGACGGAAAGCGACAATTGGGCGCTTCGGGGCGTCATCTCCGCCGATCGGGAAACAACGAACCACATCATTACCACGAAATTTGAACACGAGGCCGTGCTCTCGACCTGCCGGATGCTGGAAGCGGAAGGAGTGGAAGTCTCCTATTTGAAACCGAATGGGAAAGGGCGCATTTCGGCGGAAGATGTGGCATCGGCGATTCGGCCAAACACGAAAATCGTGTCCGTCATGTGGGGTAACAACGAGGTCGGCACCATGCAGCCGATTCAGGAAATCGGCGCCATCTGTCAAGAGCGCGAGATACTGT
Source organism: bacterium (assembly GCA_965242545.1). Taxonomy (GTDB): domain Bacteria; phylum UBA8248; class UBA8248; order UBA8248; family UBA8248; genus Bin107. The sequence continues at coordinate 397,576 of OZ251456.1, read as the reverse complement.
TCCACACGGACGCCGTACAAGCGTTGGGCAAGGAATCCATTAACGTGCAAAAAGCCGGCGTATCCCTGCTTTCCGCCAGTGGACACAAAATCAACGGCTGCAAGGGCGCAGGATTTCTGTATGTTCGGAGAGGAGCCAAGATCGCTCCTCTTCTCTCAGGCGGCGGGCAAGAAAAAAAACTGCGCTCAGGCACAGAAAACGTTGCAGGCATCGTCGCCATGGGAGAAGCGTGCCGCATCGCGAAAGAGGAAAGCCCACAATCCACAGAGAACATTTCCGCTCTCAGAGATCGCCTTGAAAACGAAATTTGCGAACGCATTCCCGACGTATTGGTCAATGGTGATCCGGAACACCGGCTTCCCGGCACGTCGAACCTCGGGTTCATCGGCGCGGAAGGGGAAACGCTCCTGATTCGCCTCGACTTGGAGGGCATCGCCGTGAGCACCGGCGCAGCCTGCAGTTCAGGCTCCCCAGAACCCAGCCACGTTTTGCTGGCGATGGGCTTATCCAAAGAAGCTGTACAAGGCTCATTGAGGTTCAGTCTCGGCTATGGAAATTCGGATGATGATATCGACAGACTGCTCGAGGTATTGCCGGAGGCCGTCAGTAAAGTCCGCGAGATGGCGCCTCGTCTTCAAGCGATGAGAACATGAGGAAAACCCTTGGCTACGAAAGACGATTATCACTATAACGACACCGTGCTCGCTCACATTGCAGATCCGCACAACATCGGCGTCATCAAAGGCGCTCACGCTCAGGGAAGCGGAACGAACCCCGCCTGCGGCGACGAGGTAACGCTCTATCTTAAATTTGAAGGCGGCGCCGTCTCGGAAGCCAAGGTGAAAATCCTGGGCTGCGGGGCGATTACTGCGGCGATGAGCTCATTGACGAATTTGGTGCGAGGCAAAACCGCCGACGAGCTCGGGCGAATCACAGCGGAGGAAATCACCGAAAGCATCGGCGGTCTCCCTTCGCATAAGCGCCACTGCGCCGCCCTTGCCCGGCGCGTCCTCCAGAATGCCCTGAATCCAGACGCGCAAGTAGGTTCCCGATGAATGCGCCTCCAGCAGTCACAGTTCTGGAACTTGACGGGTACGATGGTTGGGGGTTGCGCATTGACGAGCGCGCGACGCCCGAGCGCATCGGCCTTCTGCAAGCTCGCCTGCTCAAAATTTGCGAGAACCTTCCCAGAACGGCTCCCCCTTATGGCCTCGACCATGGAGAGAACGGCTATGAAGCCTGCTGGAGGGCGTCCTTGGTCCTGCCTTCGCCGGAGGAACTCCAAAAGACGAACGCGCCGGGGGGATGGCATGCGGTGGCGACGCACGACGGGCGCTACGACACCCTTGGCGAAACCTTGGGAGGGATCCTCACTCGATGGCTGCCGCACAGCGGATTCAAAAGAGCAGAAGGCCCTTTGATCTACAGATACATAACAGACCCTCGTGAAACAACGGAGGACGACGCCCGAACTGAAATTTGCGTTCCCGTTCGGCCCGACCCGATTGAATGACCGCACGGAATCATCAATCCATCACGCTTTTGCAACTCGGCACAACAAACTTTTCAGATTCGTTTGATCCGATACCGGATCCCGTTGCGCGCCGTCTGTCAGGAAGTTCACGGATCGCCAAGGGTGATAGGGCTGGCGTTCACCCCAGCCAATGGGAACAAACACCGAATCCTCCCTGATTCCCGCATTCAGCCAAGCCAGGGCTTCAATGACGCCATGGGCAGTCTCGACTTTGAGTTTTTCTCCGTCTTCGATTCCCAACGCTTCCGCTTTCCGGGGATGGATTTGACAATAGAGATCCGGCCACATCTCCTGCGCCTGCCAGAAATAATGCGTCCAGCTATGAAAATGGGGAGCGGGTGGGCGGCCCGTTATCAATGTCGTTTCAAAACCTTTTCGGCGAAGCTCTTCGCTGAGACTATCGTCATCCGGCTGAACGATGCGGGCAAGCCGAGAGCCCGTCGGCGCTTTGCTGAACGGCGAGATAGTATTGAGGTCATCGTCCCCGCATTCATATTCGAGATGAGGCAATCGCCACAAATTCTCCCTCTCGCCGTAAAACTCGGGCAACGCGGACAGACCAACCCGGGCGAATTTTTTTTCCAGTTCCTCCGTCCAGAATTCCAGTCGTCCGCTCGGCGTGGGAAATCGCTTGCCTTCCGGCTCCCCCACGGCCGTCGTTCCTTCGAGATAAAGCGTCTCCTGTTCGGGGGCGTCTTCGTTCGCGACGGGAAAACGCACCCACCTGTAGGGAACCGAATGGAGTCTTTTTTGCGTCACCCCCCGCAGAAAATCATTATCGATGCACATCTCGTCCCAAAACTTTCCCGGATCCTTGTATTCCTCTTTCATCACATCGCCGAACCCCAAGCGTCTGCCAAGTTCTATCCATATCCATCCGTCAGGCTTCGCCTCCCCCGGCGGGTCGATCATCTTGTCTATCCACACAATCCTTCTGTCATCATTCGTGCGGCCGAGCTCCCCTTTTTCGATGCCGCCCGCCGCTGGAAGCACGTAATCCGCATAGGCCGATGTTTCATTCTGGAACAACTCGATATGGACAATGAGGTCGAGCGCCTTGAAGGCCGCGCGCGCTTCATCCTGGCCCGGCCACTGCGCCATGGGGTTGTTGCACGTGATGAGCCCTTTAATGGGGTATGGTTTTCCTTCCCTCATGGCGTTCAGCCAACCGGCCGGGCTTCTGCGGACCATCGGTCTTTGAATTTTCGCTCTTCTGTTTTCCGGCGCATTGGCAGCGATGGGCGGACCCGCCGTCATGTTCACGTAGGCGCCGCCCCTGCGGCCCCAGTTCCCCGTTATCGCAGCCACAAACATGATCGCCCGGTTGGTCTGCACCGAATTGCTGTGCTGATTGATTCCCCGGCTCGCGAAAATGACGCAGCCGTCCGCCTTGGCCACGTCCTCCGCAAGCGCTCGAATTTCCTCCGAGGGTATGCTCGTGACGGTCTCCGCCCAATCAGGGGAATATCCTTTGGAAAATATGAAGTCGCGCCAGTGCTCACAGCCCAGCACCCACTCCGCGCAAAACCGGCGGTCGTGAATGCCTTTCGAGAAAATATGGTGCGCCATGGCCAGCCCTAGGGCCATGTCAGTGCCCGGTCGAATGGCCAGCCACTTGTCCGCCTTGCTCGCCGTCGCGGTGTATCTTGGATCCACCACCACCATCCCGGCCTTGTTCTGGATGCGCCAGTCGTTCACTTTGCCAAAATAGACCGGTCGAGTCTCGGCTTGATTGTCTCCGATGTAGAGATACATTTGAGCGTTGCCGATATCTCCGCGCGTATAACTGTTTCCGTTCCCGTTGACTCCATGGGTCACCTCGTAGGCGACCACCTTGCCCGCCGCGCAAAAGGGATCCGTTCCCTGAAGGTTGGGAGTTCCCCACATCTGGCTGAACAATCGCGCATAACCTTTTTGCGTGATAAGGCCCGTGCGGGTTCCCACGAAAAGCGCCAGCGCCTCCGGCCCCCAACGTTCTTTAAGAGCCTTGAGTTTCTCGGCAATCTCATCGAGCGCCTGGCCCCAGCCGATGCGCTCGAATTCGCCCGCGCCTCGGCGACCAACCCGTTTGAGGGGGTACTGCAAGCGATGCTCGTTGTGGTGCATCTGAAGCGCGAACTGCGCTTTGGGGCAAAGTTTTCCGTTCAGGACGGGATCCTCATCGTTTCCCGTCACGTTGATGAGCCGTTCGCCCTGAAAATGAAATTTTGCGCTGCAGCAATTAAAACAAAAATTACACCCCCCGGGCACAACCCGGTCCGCTTTCAACGCTTTTTTGTCCTGCAAAAAGGGAAACTGGGGGCTTTTTTCCTTAAACACGGCTTGCGAATCGAGAGAATCCACAAAACGAGGCCGATTCGGATGCCCAGACGGCCGGTCCTCTTTTCTTTCTTTCAAGCCGCCGTTTCGTCTTTCGATTTTTTCCAGATAAACCGTTTGCGGCTTCAGAAGAAAATGATCGTGATCTTGAAAACGACGCCCTTGTCTCTCCGCTTTTTCAAGAAGCGTCTCTCTTTCTCCGAAAGAGATGGCGAAACCCGGGCATATTTCAGCACAGGCAGGCGCCAAACCCTCTTCACGTCTCTCCGGACATAGATCGCATTTCACCGCATGGTGGCCCTTGGCGTCATAGCCCATCGCGCTGTATGGGCACGCCATGACGCACTCCCCGCAACCCGTGCAAAGGGATTCCCGCACTTCGACGATGCCGGTATCCGGATCTTTCGTTATCGCCTTGGGGTAAACTGGGCAGACCCTCAGACAGGCGGGCCGCTCGCAATGCTGGCAGGTCAGCGTCAGGAAATCAGGCGCTCCCGTGGAAGCATCCCCCAGCCAAACCACCTTGTTTCGATATTCACCGGGCCCCAAGCGATGCTCCTGCTTGCAAGCCGCCTCACAGCTTTTGCAACCGAAGCATCGTTCCAAATCTATCATCAAGGACAGTTGACTCAAGACCTGCTCCTTGAACGCGCGCGGACTACCACTTCGTCAGATGCCACCAATATATTTCTCCGCCGCCGGAAACATAGCCCGCGAAAAAAGTGACGGTAACGACATGCGCCAGCATACCGAGGATGAAGAAAAACGCCAAAACGATATGGACCAACCGCCAATAAGCCTGGGCTGGAGATACGCGGGCGCGCATTCTCAGCAATTTATTTTCTTGCGCGGCCAAGCGAGCGTATGCGAGCGTAAGGCCGGGACTGGAGAGCCAATGCTTGAGTCTGGGAGAAAATACGCCCTCATTCGCTCCCGGTTCCAGTTTGGACAAAAGGGCTTCTTTCCGCCGAATCAGACGAGCCGCGCTCTCTCGGTTCTCCGCACTCGGGAGAGAGAAGGATTCATCCCTCGAAGCGAACGTGGCCGACATCCGTCCGGCTAGGCGAACGCGCGCCCACACGCCCAGAACCACCAAAAGCAACAGCGCGACGAGCAACAACGCCGGCGCATAGCGAAGAAGTCCACCCGAGTGAATCGTCACCAACACGCCGCCCAGGGTGGCCGTTACCACGTGGGCGGAAAACCAACCCAGAGGCGAGCCGCCCAGGCCCGTTCGTTTTGTGATCACGAACACCAAGGAGACGCACAGGAGGACGGCGCCAGCGACGCCGGATAAATAAAGCGTAGGCGAACCGGGCAGGTGCCATTCACGCGATAATTCATGCTGAAAAGCGAAAAAGGTGACCAGAACAACCGCTGCCACGAAGATGAGATATGCAAGAAGCCTGTCACTGATGTCGAACCGTCTCATGGGAATCAGGAAAATTCGATTTTGACGACATCCACGATTTCAAAATTTCTCACGCCGCTAGGCAACTGAACCACGACCCCATCGCCAGGCTCTTTCTGCATGATTCCGCGCGCAAGCGGCGCGCTGAAAGAGATGACCCCATTGGGGAGGTCGCTCTCCTCCTCGCCCAATATCTTGTAGGTAATCTCCTCGTCCTTGTCCAAATCATAAAGGGTGACCTGCGTGCCGATGGTGACCCTGTTGCCAGAGATGAGGAGCTCCTCTATCACGCTCGCCTCCCGAATCTTGTCCATGATCCGGCTCACTTCGTTCTTCAAGTTGCCCTGCAGTTCGATGGCCGCCTCCCATTCGGCGTTCTCGCTCAAATCACCCAGACTCGCCGCCCGCCCTATTTCTTTCGACACCTCGTGCTTGAGGCGGTGTTGAATTTCCTCGACCTTTTGCCTCAATCCCTCGAGACTCGCTTTGGTGATGTAATACGGCATTTCTCCCTCATCCAGCTGTATGAAATTATTCGAAAACCCGCCTCAGGGCACCTTAGGCACTTTCTTCTTTCATCCGCTTCCGAAAATCATACCCCGTCTCCTCCACAAATGCTTCCATCAAGCGCTTCGTAACGGGCCCCGGAGCCGGCGCGCTCGGCTTGAAGCTGTCTATCTCACGCACCGGCATGGCGCATATCGCGCTCGATGTAATGAAATACTCATCCGCCTGAGCCAAATCGTACGTCGTGATAGTTCTTTCCTGAAGCGGAATCTTCAGGCGCGCGGCCAGCTCGAACACCGCCAGACGGGTCACCCCCTGCAATATATTCCCCTCGGGCGGCGTCCAAAGAGCACCGTCCTTCACCATGAAAAAATTGGCAACCGAGTTTTCCGCTACGCGACCGTAGATGTCGAGCATCAAGGACAAGGATCCCGACGCCGCGGCGTCCAGCTCCGCCAGAATCTGATTCATTTTGCTCGTCACCTTCGCTCTCGTTTCCACACACTCAGGCGGATTGCGTCTCGTAGGAGTTATCGCCAAACGCACGCCGTTCAAATAACGCTCCGCAAAAGACGCAACGTTTACGGGTCGCCAGAATATAAACACCGAAGCTCGCCCCGCCGCGCCAGCCGCCATGGAAGGATCATCAAGACCGCGCGTCACCCAATGACCAACGCGGTACATGGCCCCCCCTTCGAGGCGGCACAAATTCGATTCCAAAGTGGCTAAAGTGGCTTGCTTCATTTCCTCCCTGCCGAGACCAGCGTCGATGCGAACGTATTTGAGTGAGCGATAGAGACGATCGAGATGATCGTCGAGTCGATACAACTTTCCCGCAAAGCAAGGGGTGACTTCATAAACGCCGTCTCCCCACAGGAAGCCGCGATCAAAGGGCGATATTCTGGCGCTTCTCTCCTCGATGATCTCACCATTGAGATATACGAAACGCTCGCTTGGCATCGCGGTGTTCTCCAATTCGCGTCAGCAAAGAAAAGCAAGCCCGAAGCAACGGGCGCAGGAGCACGAAAAAATGGAACGTCGTCTTACATCCGCCGAGTTTACAAGGAAAAGTCTTATGGAAAAACTCGCCCCGAGAATATGAGCGATTTCAAGCCCATTTTCTTTTCAGGTTGATCGGTGCCGGCCCATCCAAAATATCTCTCTGCGAAAAGCATGTATTCGATTATTTCTTCCCCCAACCGCCGCCGCCAGGCGTCTCGAAGCGCACCCTGTCTCCTCGTTTCGCCGAAAAACGGGCCTTGCCGGGAAATCGACGATTCTTACCCCCTCTAATAAGCAGATTCCTGCCTTTCATGCCCGGTTTTCCTCCCTCGAGGGGCCAAGGCGCCCTCTCACGTCTCTCCGTCATGAATGAAACGGTGGCGTCACCAAGCAGTTCAATTTCCCGAACGATGCCGTCGCCGCCCCGATGTTCGCCTCGCCCCCCGCTGCCTCGGCGAACGGTATATCGACTCACTCGAAACGGATAGGCGTGTTCAAGCGCTTCAATCGGGGTGTTCAGCGTGTTGGTCAAGTGAGTATGAATCGCATCCTCCCCCGCGCCCCATGGGCCTCCGCCCATGCCGCCGCCCGTAGTCTCGTAATAGGCGAATGGACGGCCCCGTCTGGGTCCGGGACGATGTTCCATGCCTCCTATCGTAAGGTTGTTCATCGTGCCGCAGGAGGCGGCGGGTATCCTGTCAGGACAAGCTTTCGCAAGAGCGCCGAGTATCACGTCCACCATTCTCTGGCTCGTTTCCACGTTGCCGCCCGCAACGGCGGCGGGAAATTCCGCGTTCACAATCGTGCCCGATGGCGCAATCACTTCAATGGGAGCCATGCACCCTGAATTGTTCGGGATATCGTATGGCACCAAGCAACGTACGGCGTAATATGCCGCCGTACGAGCGATGGATTCCACCGCGTTGACGCTACCTTGCGTCTGCGAAGCGGAACCGGCGTAATCCACGCGCATCCTCGCGCCGCGTATGGTGATTTCCACCCGTATCGGAACGAAGCCGCTGCCGAAGCCGTCATCATCCATGAAATCCTCGAAACGATACCGTCCGTCAGGTATGTCCCGAATCACCGCTTTCGTCAGACGCTCGGCATATTTTTGAAGCTCCACGGTATAGCGCAGCGTCTGGGCCAAGCCATGACGCTTTATGATCTCCAGAATTCTCCGCTCTCCTACGCGATTGGCAGCAATTTGCGCTGCGATATCTCCTTTGCGCTCCTCGGCCGTGCGCACATTCGAGAGAATGAGGGATAAAACGTCTTCTTGCGTCTCTCCCCGACGCACGAGTTTCACGGGAGGGATCACCACGCCATCCTGGAATATCTCCGTCGTAATGCTCATCGATCCGGGCGCGATGCCGCCCACATCCGCATGATGCGCCCGATTGGCGACATAATAAATAAGTTCCTCCCTTCCCCTCTTCCCGGCGTACACGGGCGATATCATGGTGACGTCCGGCAGGTGGTTGCCCCCATGGAAGGGGTCGTTCAGCGCGACCACGTCACCCGGCTCTAGCGTCATGCGCTCAATGACGTATTCCACGGACATTGGCATGGAGCCCAAATGCGCGGGCAGATGCGCCGCTTGGGCCGCCATCCGGCCTTTGGCGTCGAAGATGGCGCATGAGTAATCCTTTCTCTCCTTGATGTTGGGGGAAAAAGAAGAACGACACAGCGCCACGCCCATTTCCTCGGAAGCCGCAAACAACAGATTGCGAAAAACTTCCAGGAGTATCGGATCGTATTCAGCGGCCATCGCGCCCCCTCAGCTTGCGTTCTTCAATATGAGATTTCCCCAATCATCTACCCGGCATTCCCAGGCTGGAGAAACGACCGTCGTGGCGCTGAACTCGCATACGAGCGCCGGCCCCCGGAAGCGACACCCGCGAGGCAGCATATCCCGCGCATACACCGAACCCTCAATTCCTTTTCCGCCAAAAATTATTTTCCGCTTGTTCAGGAGCGCGTGAGAAACGCTTCTTCGATCTTTTGGAAGCCGTCGCACGGGCAGACGTCCAACCTCGCCGACGGCCCGCGCCCTGAGCGTCACGATCTCGACGGCGCTCTCGGGGTTCGAGACGCCAAAGCGTTCGTCGTGCGCTTCATCGAACGCTTCTCTCATGCTCTTGCGAACATCTACACCCGCCTCGGGTCGATAGGGAAGCGTCAATTCATAGGACTGTCCAAAATAGCGCATATCAATGGAGAGCGAAAAAACGGGTTTCGGAAACCCCTCGAATTTCAAGTCATCCCGGCCCTTTTTCAGCAACGGAGAAAAATACCGCGCCAGAGATTTCCTGCTTGCCCCCTCAAGCGGCAGCAACACGGTTCTGGCGTAGTCCTTCACCACGTCCGCCGTCAACATGCCCCGTGCGGAGAGAATCCCCGGGTCGCTGGGAACGACGATCCGGGGAATCCCGAGTATCTCCGCCAAAGAACAGGCGTGCATCGCTCCCGCGCCTCCGAAAGAGACGAGGGCGAATTTTCGCGGATCGCGCCCGCGCTCCACGCTGATCAAACGAATCGCGCGGGCCATGTGCTGGTTGGCCACGCGAATGACGCCCTCCGCCGCCTGTCGATCATCAAGACGCAAGGATTTCGCCAAACGCGCGATTCCGCCTTTCATCGATTTCATGTCGAGACGCATTCTGCCGCCCAGGAATCGTTCGGGATCGAGACGGCCGAGAAACAGGTTCGCATCCGTGACGGTGACCTGGCTCCCCTCGCCGTAGCACATGGGTCCCGGATCAGCGCCTGCGCTCTGGGGACCGACGGCCAGAGCGCCGCCTGGATCGACGCGAGCGATGGACCCGCCTCCGGCGCCCACCGTGTGGATATCGATGAGTGGAACCCGTATCGGGCAGCCGGCCACCTCGGCCTCAGCGGTGAAATTGATGCCGCCGCCCAGTAGCGATACATCCGTGCTCGTTCCACCCATATCGAACGCTATGGAATTTTCAAACCCCGCCCTTCTCGCCGCCTCGTACGCCCCCACGACGCCGCCGGCGGGGCCGGACAAAATCGTCCGGATGGCCTCCTCGCCCGCCGTCCTGCTTGAGATGACGCCGCCGTTGCTCTGCATGATCCGCAAGCGCCCGTCCCCAAGGCGGGACTCTAAATCCTTCAAATACCTGTTCATCATCGGAGAGACATAGGCGTTCACGCAGGTGGTGCTCATCCGTTCATATTCCCTGAATTCGGGAAGCACCTGGCTGGACATCGATACGTGAATGCCGATTCGCTGAATGGCGTCCGCCACTTCTTTTTCATGGGAAGGATTCGCATAGGAATGCAACAGACAGATGGCGACGGACTCGACGCCCGCTTTTTTCAGCTTTTGCGCAAGGGCCCTCGTGGATGAACGCTTCAGGGGGAGGATTTCACCGCCTTTCTCATCCAGGCGTTCCGCCACGCCCATCCTGAGATTTCTCGGGACCAAGGCCGGCGGTCTGCGGTACGCCAGATTGTAGAGTTCTTTCCGGTTTTGACGGCCGATTTCGATCACGTCCTCAAAGCCGGCCGTTGTTACAAGGGCGGTTTTCGCCCCTCGACGGGTGAGCAGGGCGTTCGTCGCCACTGTAGAGCCGTGGGTGACGTCCAAGGCGAGGCCGTGGCCCTCCAGAATCTCGCCCAATCCCTGGAGGATGGCGCGCTCGGGCGCATCGGGCGTAGAGGGCACCTTGTGAATTCGCACCCTGACCCCATCAAACGAGATGAAATCGGTAAAAGTCCCCCCTGTGTCGACGCCGACTCTAAGCGTTTTTTCTTCACGCTTAGGCATCATCATCTCCTGTCAGGCCAGGCCTCGGGGTTCAACAAATCGGGAGGGCGCTTCCCGAGCAGATAGGCCTTCACGTTTCTCACCACCCGATCCGAAACCGCCTTGCGGCCCAGATCGGTGTTCGTTCCCAGATGCGGCAACATGACGACATTCTTCATCCGCAGGAACCCCGAGTGCGGCGTGGGCTCATTCTCGAAGACGTCCAGCCCCGCTCCACCGAGATGGCCCGAGCGGAGCGCTTCGACGAGGGCCCTCTCATCCAGAATGCTCCCCCGGGCCGTATTGATTATCATGGCCCCCTTTTTCATGCGAGCGAACGCTTCCGCGTCGATGAGACGGCGCGTGTCGTCGTTCAAAACCAAATGGACGCTCAGGAAATCCGCCTCTCGCAACAGTCTGCGAAAAGGACGGTATGAAACGCCCATCTGCTTTTCCGCCTCGGGGCTTTTTCTGTTTCGATTCCAGTATTGAACCTTCATGCCGAAGGCGCCCGCCATAAGCGCCACCGCGCAGCCGATTCGTCCCAGACCGACGATCCCCAAAACCTTGTCGTTCAAACCAGATCCCTCGAACAGCGTGGGCGTCCAGCCTGTCCATTTTCCCGATCTGACATACGAATCCGCCTCCACCACGCGCCTGCTTACCGCGAGCAGAAGCGCCATGGCGCATTCCGCCGTAGGCGCCGTTACGACGCCGGGCGTATTGGTGGCCAAAATTCCACGCTTCGTGGCCTCCGCCATATCGATATTGTCGAAACCGACCCCGCAGTTGGCGATCAACTTGAGGCGAGGCGACGCATCCATCAAATCAGCCGCTATCGGGTCTCCGACCATAGAGATGAGAACATCCGCCTGGCGCGCGGCGCGCCTGTAGCTGAGCGGGCCCGGCTGTACGTCTTTCGGGTGCATCACAAATTCAGACAATTCTTTCAATTTCTCAAAATGACCGGGAGGGAACTTTCTGGCGAGAAACACGCGCGGAAGGGTCCCGGAGGACATCAGGACGTTCATTTTCCCAATTGCTTGACGGCCCGCGCAATGCGATCGACGGCCCGCTCCAGATTCTCCACGCTGTTGGCGAAGCACATTCTCAAGTGATCGTCCGCATGAACCCCGAAAGCGGAGCCCGGCAAAGCCGCGACTCCCGCTTCGTCGAGAAGATAATCGGCAAAATCATCCGCGCCCATGGGAATCCGGCTCACGTTGGGGAACGCGTAAAAAGCGCCGTCGGGGTATTGACAGGATATTCCTTCCACTTCATTGAGTCCCGAAATGAAAATATCCCGCCTGCGCCTGAAATCGTCCATCATGGCGCGGCTCTCGGACTGATCTTCCAAAAGCCCCTTGGCGCCCGCCAACTGGATAAACGGAGGCACGCAACTCACCGAATTGGTGATAAGCTGAGCGAGCGGCTCGGCGAGCGCAGGGGGGGCGGCGATGAAGCCGAGGCGCCAGCCGGTCATGGCGTATGTTTTCGAGAACGTTTCGAGCATGATAGTCCGCTCTCTCATGCCCGGAAGCGTGCTCAAGGAGGTGTGCTCACCCTCGAAAAGCATGTGGGCGTATACCTCATCCGACAAAACGATGATGTCGTTTTCCACGGCGATTTCCGCGATGGATTCGAGTTCGCTTCTCGTCAGCGTTCCGCCGGTCGGGTTGTGGGGGTAGTTCAGGATGAGGAGGCGGGTTTTCTCGGTGACGCGCGCGCGCAGATCGTCAGGCGTGAACCGAAAATCGTTTTTCTCCAAAATCGGCAGCGCTATCGGCTTTGCGCCCGCATAGAGCGCCACGGATTCATAGACCGGAAAACCGGGGTCCGGATATATCACCTCATCACCCGGTCCAGCCGTCGCCATGATGGCATAATACAAAAAAGGCTTTCCGCCCGGACCGACGACGATTTCATCCGGGGAATAATCTCCCCGCCCATCACGCCGGAGCCACTCGCAAACGGCTTCTCGGAGCGCCAACAGGCCGGCGGAAGGACAGTAGTGCGTCTGGCCCGATTTCATTTGCGCATACGCCTCTTCCACGATGCTCGGAGGCGTATCAAAATCGGTATCGCCGATTTCCAGGTGGATGATATCGCGTCCCTGGCGCTCCATCTCGCTCGCCTTGGCGAGAACCACGAAAGCGCTTTCGGTCTTGAGCAACTTCATCCGATCAGCCAGACGCATTTTCCGTCCCCGTTGCCCTACACCACCGATCGAAGAGGCGAACTCTCCACGACGCCGCACCTCGTCAACAGCTCCAAAACTTCCGCCAGGGGCAGACCCACGACGTTGGTGTAGCTCCCCTCCACCCTGTCCACAAGGCCCCCGCCCAGCCCCTGAATAGCGTATGCCCCCGCTTTGTCCATCGGTTCGCCGCTCTCCACGTAGCGCGCGATGGCTTCTTCGTCAATCTTCCGAAAGCGCACTTTCGTCCTCACCGCGTCCTCATGCCGGGCATCCGATCCAAGGAGAGCGAACGCGGTGATTACCTCATGGGTTCGTCCCGAAAGCATTCTCAACATATTCGAGGCGTCTTTCACGCTCAACGGCTTTCCCAAAATCTTCTCCTCCACCGCCACCACGGTGTCGGCGCCGAGCACGAAAACACCAGGGCGCATTTTCGCCACGCAACGCGCCTTGGCCAACGCGCGGCGGCCAGCCTCGGCTTCAGCCCCGAAAAGTTGAGGCGACCCTTCCTCCACGCCCGGAGGCGCCTCTACGACATCGAAAGCCAAGCCCGCCTCTTCCAAAAGCCGCTTTCGGCGCGGGGAACCCGAAGCCAGAATAAAATTTCGGATTTGCCGCAAGAATCAGACCTGAGGGAGGCTAACTGTCCCGATCTACAACGTAGTCGGCGACGTCACGCAACACGTCAACATGGGGGGAATCGGGCAAAACGGAGAGCGCCGCCTTGCCCGCTTCCACGTATCCCCGCGCTCTATCGAGGGTGTAGTCCACCGCTCCATATTTGTTCATCAAATCGAGAACGTCATCCATATCCTCCGCGTGAATCTCTTCCGCGTGAACCACGAGGCGATTCAGCCTCTCGAGCTCGGAATCCGTAGCCTGAGCGCAAACCCGTATCAAGGGCAAAGTCACGTTCCCCTCCCGCAGGTCCTCGCCAACGGATTTCCCCGTTCTTTGCGCGTCCCCCATGTAGTCGAGAGCGTCATCAACCAATTGAAAGGCATACCCGATCTGAACGCCGAACTGGTGGATTGCGTCTGCGAACGTAGGGGGGCTGTCTGGTATCAAGGCGCCGATCCGGCAGCTCGCGGCGATGAGCGCCGCTGTCTTGCGATATACGACACCCAGATATTCTTCCTCTTTCAGTCTGAGGTTATACATGTTCATCAACTGCAGCACTTCTCCTTCGGAGAGGAGGGTGCAGGCCTGGCTCATGGTTTTCAGTATTCGCCCATCCGCATCGGACGCCATGAGCGAGAAACTCTTGGCGAACAGGAAGTCTCCCACCAGGACGCTCGCCTCGCTGCTCCACTTGGAGTTGGCGGACTGGTTGCCCCGTCTCATCTTGGCGTCATCCACTACGTCATCATGAAGCAGCGTGGCCGTGTGGATGTATTCCACTACACATCCCATCGTCGCGACGCGAGGGCCGGTATAGCCGAAGGCCCGCGCGACGAGCATCAAGAGCATCGGCCTGATTCTTTTGCCGCCGGCACCGATGAGATGCTCACTCACGTCGGGGATCAAAACCACATCCGAATGGAAATTCGACTGTATCGCCTCCTCCACGTCATCGAGCTCGGAAGCAACCGAATCCAGGATTTCAGAAAATTTCATTCCACCTCCGAACTACGAAAACAGCCGGAGACCAAGACTTCCGTTCGTCCGGCATTCTCCCCGGATGCTCATCAGGAATACCACTCAATCTATTGAGGACGCCAACGAGTGTCAAGACGTCAAAACGGCCCTTTTCCTCAAGACGAAGCTCGGCTATGTTGCCGAAAACAGGGCAGACCTTCAATCATGAGGGAGAATTCGGCTTTGGACGGAAAAATTCAAATTACCGTCGGCGAAGTGAGAATGAAAGCGAAACTAACCGATAGCGAAACCGCGAACGCCTTATGGGACGCTTTGCCGATGACCGGCGCTGCGAACGTCTGGGGCGAGGAGATTTATTTTCCGGTTCCCGTGGAAGCGTCGCTGGAGAATTCCGCGAGAGAGGAGATGGAAGTCGGGGAAATCGCCTATTGGCCGCCTGGCGGCGCGTTTTGCATCTTTTTCGGCCGCACCCCGGCGAGCGTGGATGACGCGCCCCGCGCCGCCAGCCCCGTGAACCCGCTGGGCCGTGTGGAGGGCGACCCGAAGGATTTCCTGAAGGTCCGCGCAGGAGAAGAAGTTCGCCTGGAAAAAGGGACATGATCAAAGAGACATCCAAACGCGCCTGCATCCTCATTCACTACAACGAGATCGGGCTGAAAGGAAAAAATCGCCCGCTCTTCATCAAGCGCCTCGCGGGCAGAATCGAGCGCGCGGCCTCCTTGTTCTGTGAGGCGAAAGTCAAAAAACGCACGGGAAGGCTCATCCTGGAAACAACCGGCCTTGAGGACGAAGGCGTTTTGCTGGAGGCGCTCGGCAAAGTATTCGGAATCGCCTATTTCGCCCGGGCGCAGGGCGTTTCGCTCGACCCGGAGGCGGCGGCGAACACTGCGCTCGATATGATCGCTCCCCTGAAAATCAGAAGTTTCCGGGTGCGGACCCGAAAATCGTTTCCATCCACGCCCATCAGCGCGAGGGAGTGGGACAGAATCATCGGCGCCAGAATTCAGGCGAGGAGACATCTGCCGGTGGACCTGACGCGCCCCGGGCTGACGGTGCGCATCGAAGCCATTCCCCGGGAAGCCTGGGTGTACGTGGAGAAGGTGCCGGGGCCGGGCGGCCTGCCCGTCGGCTCGCTCGGACGGGCGGCCGCGCTCTTATCGGGCGGCATCGACTCTCCCCTGGCCGCCTGGCGCATCATGAAGCGCGGCTGCGAAGTGGTCTTCGTCCATTTTCACGGCGCGCCCTATCTGAGCCGCGCGTCCGCCGAAAAAGCCCTCGATTTGGCCCGCGTCCTGAACGGCTACCAACTGGGCAGCAGGCTGTATATGGTGCCGTTCGGAAGCCTGCAAAAAGACATCGTTCTGGCCGCGCGGCCCGAACACCGCGTTGTTCTTTATCGCCGATTCATGGCGCGCATCGGCGAGCGGATAGCGGAACTCGAGAACGCTCGCGCTTTGGTCACAGGAGAGAGTCTCGGGCAGGTGGCGAGCCAGACGCTTCAGAATCTGGCCGCGATTGAAGATGCGGTGCGAATCCCGATTCTCCGGCCACTCATCGGCATGGATAAAGAAGAGATCATCGAACAAGCCAAGAGCATCGACACATTCGATATCTCCATTGAGCCCGATCAGGATTGCTGCTCGCTTTTCGTGCCCAAGCACCCGGCCATTCGCTCTAACGCGAGGCATCTTCGCGGACTCGAATCGCGCCTCAATGTCAATGACATGATTGACAAAGCGCTCCATGAAACAGACATTGCCGAAATCAACCCCGAAGGGCAGGTGAAGAATTCGCCTTTCGCTGAAATTCATCCCGCCGTTCAGAAAGCGCTCATCCCGTCGGGCGCATAGGAGCATCTCTTACCCGGCTTTCTCCATGTCCGCCGCCAAATCTCTTTGCTCCACGAAATGCGTATCCTGGTGCAGATAGCCTGCGAAATTGTCCCGTCGTATCGGCCCGCAGGCCTCGAAAGCCACCGTATCCTCCAAATAGTCCGCTTGGTGTTCGGTATGCGGCGGCACGTACCAGACGTCGCCCGGCTTCAACACCGTCACCGGGTCAGCGCCGGCCTGCGCGCGGACGGAGCCGCTGATGAGACAGAATATCTGCTCCGCTTCATGGTGGTGTCTCCGCGTTGAATTGCCGCCTTTGGCGTGAATATGGCTGATCATGCAATGCTTCCCGCTCACAAGCCCGACTTCCACCCCCGGAAACGGTATCTTCACCGGCAGTTCGTCCCAATTTGTCACTGGCATTCGAGCTTCCCCCCATATCTTCCCAGGATCAAGACTTGTCTTCTCCGCCCCGTTCATAGAGTCGAGAGCCAACAAAGACCGCACCGAATCAACGGACGGCACGCGCGAAGACGGCGGAACGGATGAGAAAGGAGATGGGTGCCTCCATCGCCGTCAAAACATCGCGACGCCGCGGACGCTCCGCCCACACTCTCTAGACTTCCCGCATCCTCTTGACGGCTTCGGCGGGCAAAGGATCGCCGCAGGCGGCGTTTTGCGCGGCTTGCTCAGGCGTTCTGATGCCCGGTATCACGCAACTGACGTTTTCGTTCGAGACGCAGAACCGAATGGCCGCCTGGGCCGGCGATATTCCAAGGTTCTCCGCCACCTCTCGAACGCGGTTGAGTTGGCCCTGAAATTTCTGGATGTTCTCCGGCGACAATATATTTTTTCTCCGATCTCCCTCGGCGAACTCGAACGCCTCGTCGATTCGTCCGGAGAGAAACCCCCGCTTCATCGGCACGCGAGATATCACGCCTACATTCGCCGCTTTCGCCCGGGCGAAGGCGGGCGCGGCTTCCTGGCTGATGACGTTGTATTCCATCTGAAGAGTGGCGGGCTTGTTCTGTTCCACCGCCAGATCGCATTCCTCCACCGTATTAACGGAAACGCCCCAGTGTTTGATTTTTCCATCGTCCCTGGCCTGATCGAGCAACGCATAGCTGTCCTCGGCCGCCATATTCTCGACGTTCGGGTTGTGAAGCTGATAGTAGTCAATCGCATCGACCCCAAGGCGCTTGAGGCTCCCTTCCAGGCAGGCCCCGATGTGATCAGGCGTAAAATTGCGCCGCCCCGTCGTCATATCGTTTCCGCCTTTGGTGAAAACGAGTATGTCGCCTCGATCGGAGCGCTCGGCGAGAAATTTGCCGATGACCGTCTCGCTGTGGCCCGCGCCGTAAGCATCCGAGGTGTCGATGAAATTCATGCCGGCGTCGATGGCGACGTGCAGCGCGCGGCTGCTCTCCTCATCGTCCACCGGGCCGAACGCGCCCCCGATGGTCATCGCGCCGAAACCGATGACCGTAACCTCCAAACCCGAGCGTCCGAGCGTTCTTCTCTCCATGGCTTCTCTCCATAAATAAAAGCAGGGAATACTTTAGTACCCGGGCGAGGCGACCACAAGACGCCTTGTATCCTCATCCGGGAAATGACGGTGGATTGCGCGAAAACGCCTACATCATATCCTTGTTTCGTCGACATCCGCAATCAAACCGGTTCATATACGAAACGCTGCGCCTGGGCTATACTTGTCTTCCATCCAGCCGCCATCACCCGGAGGAGAACATGGACGCCCTCAAACAAAAAGCCCTTGAGTATCTCGACGCGCAAGCGGGCGAGGCGCGGGAAATCGCCCGGGAAATCTGGAATTTCGCGGAAATCGCGCTCGAAGAATTCAAATCGGCGGAACTGCTGGAAGACGTCCTGGAGGAGAACGGGTTCGAGGTGCGGCGCGGCGTGGGCGATCTTCCCACCGCCTTCATTGCGAGATGGGGCGAGGACGGCCCCGCCGTCGGCATTCTCGGAGAATACGACGCCTTGCCCCACTGCGGAGATTCACACGAAAAACAGGGCCACGGCTGCGGACACAACCTTTTCGGCACGGCGAGCGCCTACGCAGCCATCGCGGCGGCGCGCGCGCTGCGCGAATCGGACGCGAAGGGCCAAATCGTCTGTTTCGGCTGTCCGGCGGAAGAAACGCTGGAGGGAAAGGTGTATATGGCGCGCGACGGCGCGTTCGACGGCATCGACGCCGCCATCACCTGGCACCCCGGAGAGAAGAACTTCACCCGCGGAGGCAGCACCAACGCCATGGATTCCATTGTCTTCGAGTTTTACGGCGAAACCGCTCACTCGGCCCGGGACCCATGGAACGGAAGAAGCGCCCTTGACGGCGTGGAAATCATGAACTACGGCGTCAACATGATGCGCGAGCACGTCATCGAGCCGGCCAAGATTCACTACGTCATCACGGACGGAGGCGTGGCGCCCAACGTCGTGCCCTCCTATTCGCGGGTGTGGTATTACGTTCGGGCGCCCAAAAGAAAAATGGTCGATGAATTGACCGGGCGCGTCCGAAACTGCGCGAAAGCGGGCGCGCTGGCGTCCGGCACGAGAATGAAGGAAACGCTGCTCACCGCCGTCTACGAGAACCTGCCCAACGACGCCTTGGCGCACTGCGTGCAGCGCAACCTGGAATTCGTGGGCGCGCACGCTTATTCGGACGAGGCGAAGGAGTTCGCCCGAAGCCTGGGATACGACGCGCCGCTCTCCGAGACGATCTCCCCCCTCGACCCCGCGGACATTCGCCCGAGCAACGAGCGCGGGAACGTGAGCTGGCTCACGCCCCTGGGCAACCTGATGACCGCCTGCCACGCGCCGGGAACGCCCGGGCACTCGTGGCTCGCCACGCAGCAATACGGCATGGAAATCGGCGAGAAGGGCATGATGACCGCCGCCAAAACGCTGGCGGCCACGGCGCTGGAACTCATCGAAGACGAGAACCTGCTGAAGCAGGTGCGAGAGGAGTTCGCAAGCAAAACAAAGGGCTTCACCTATGACCCCATCATTCCCGAGGGACAGAAGCCGAACCCCTTGGGCATGAGATAGGCGTTATCCGAAAGTCATTCATCCCCATGAGCCAGGAGAGCGCACCATGAAATTCGGCGTTGCGATTTTCCCGACCGACTATTCCATCGGCCCGCACCGGATCGCCAAAGAAGCCGAGGACAGAGGCTTTGAATCCATATTCTTCCCGGAGCACACCCATATTCCGGCGAGCAGAAAAACCCCTTGGCCCGGCGGCGCGGACCTGCCCTTGGAATACTCGCACTCGCTCGATCTTTTCGTGGCGCTCGGGGCGGCAGCCGCGGCGACGGAAAAAATCATGCTGGGCACGGGAATATGCCTCGTGATCGAGCGCGACCCCATCACTCTGGCCAATGAGGTGGCCACGCTCGATCACCTATCGGACGGCCGCGCGCTTTTCGGCGTCGGCGGCGGCTGGAACCGCGAAGAGATGGAAAACCATGGAACAAGCTTCTCCAAGCGCTGGATTATCCTGCGTGAGCGCATTGAGGCCATGAAAGCCATCTGGGCGGAGGATGAGGCGAGCTATCATGGAAATTTCGTGGACTTCGATCGCATCTGGTCCTGGCCCAAGCCGACGCAAAAGCCGCACCCGCCCATACTGGTGGGCGGAAACGGAGAAAGGACGCTCGATCGCGTGGTTCGCTACGGGGACGAGTGGATGCCCCTCCCCCGGGGGGACGTGGATTGGACCCCGCGCATCCAGGAGCTTCAGGAACTGGCGGCCAAGGCGGGACGCGCGCCCATTCCCGTCACCATGTTCTTCGCTCCTCCGGATCCCGTGAAGCTGCGCGATCTCGAGAGCAAAGGGGTGACGAGAAGCCTCTTCGTCCTGCCTTCCGCGGAGGCCGGCGTCGTTCTGCCGAAACTTGACGAACTGGCCGACCTCGTGGCGAAATTCGGCTGAGACGCGGAAAAAGACTCCCGGCGAGCTGCGAGCCCGTCGGGGGTCTTTGTCGTCCGAACCCCGCTAGTGGCAGTGAGCGATTCCGCGTTTTTCGAGATATTGCTGATGGTAATCCTCGCCCATCCAGAATCTCGACGCGGGCGTAATCTCCGTCACTATCGGCCCGCGATGGCGGCCCGACGCCTCTTCCTCCGCTCTGGATGTCCGCGCCGCGGACTCCTGTTCGGGCGAGAAGAAATAAATCGCCGAGCGATACTGGGTGCCGACGTCGGGACCCTGCCGGTTCAGCGTGCACGGATCGTGAATCCGCCAGAACAGATCCAGCAGCTCCCGATAAGTCACCTTCTCCGGTTCAAACTCCAGATAGACGACCTCCGCGTGCCCCGTGCGGCCCGAGCACACTTCCCTGTAGGAAGGCTCCTCTTTTTCACCGCCCGAATACCCCACCGCGGTGCGCGTCACGCCTTCCACTCGGCGAAACGCCTCCTCCACGCCCCAAAAACAGCCCGCGCCGAACATGGCCTTTTCCATGATCGCTCCCTTGCTGGAAACCAGAATTACGGCTCTATCTCCACGCTGCCGGGCGGGCCCTCCACCACCTCGCCGAACACGGCCCCGGCGGCGACGCCCGCTCCAAGCAGTTCTCTCAAAAGATATTCCGCCTTTTCCGTTTCGACCGCAATGATGAGCCCCCCGGAGGTTTGCGCGTCGTTGAGCAAAGCGAGCATTTCCTCGTCCACGCCCGGCTTCGGCTCGACGAACGACTTGGTCCACGCGCGGTTGCGCTCTCCTCCGCCCGCCGTGCCGGCGATGGCGTGCGGAAGAAGTCCCTCGAACTGAGGAACGTCGGAGAAAACGACGCGCGCCCGCGCGCCGCTGGCTTCCATCACGTTGCGCAAATGCCCAAGAAGGCCGAAGCCCGTCACATCCGTGCAGGCGTTCACGCCCACGCGCATCATGCACTCGCTCGCCCGCTTGTTGAGCGCCTTCATCGAGGCGACCGCCTCCTCGAACACGCCGTCTCGGAGTTTTCCGTTTTTCCCGAAGATGCCGCGCGCGGCCCTCAGCATCGGGTTCAGCTGCTTCGTCACGTTGGTGACGACGCCGGTGCCGATTTTTTTCGTCAAAACGAGTTTGTCGCCGGGTCTCGCTCCCCGGTTCGTCACCATCTCCCTGGGGTCGACCGTTCCGGTGACGGCGATGCCGTATTTGGGCTCCGCGTCATCCACGCTGTGGCCGCCCACGATGACGCCGCCCGCCTCGCGCATCTTGTCCGCGCCGCCGGCCAGAATTCTCCCCAGCGCATCCAGTCCAAGACGGCAGGGGAAACACGCCAGGTTCAGCCCCGTGACCGGCTGCGCGCCCATGGTGAAGCAATCGCTCAGCGCGTTGGCCGCGGCTATCTGGCCGTAGGCGTAGGCGTCGTCCACGATGGGCGTGAAGAAGTCCACCGTCTGAACGATGGCCAAATCCTCTCTGAGCCGATAAACGCCCGTGTCGTCTCCGGCGTTCGTCCCGTAAAGAAGATTCGGATCGGAAAACGGCTCGAACCCGCTCAACGCCTCTCTCAGGTCCTCCGGACCCAGTTTCGAGCCTCAGCCCCCCGCCCTGACCATCCGGGTGAGGCGCTCCTTTCTCTCCGATGCCGTTGCCATGCCCGCTCCCGAAAATAATGATGAGGCTTGTAAAAACCCCCGGCAGAAGGGATGATAATACATCTCCACGGTATAGGACAAAACATTTCTTTTCCGCGCGTTCCACCCGGAAAGGACGCCTGCATGAAAGTCGTGATTTCGGACGATTATCAGGACTGCGTCCGCCGCCTCGAGTGCTTCTCCAGGATGGCGGAACACGACGTCACCATTCACCATGACACGGTGGACGACCTCGACGCGCTTGAAGCGCGGTTCCGGGAAGCGGAGGCCATCGTGCTGATCAGGGAGCGCACCCGCATCACGGCCGAATTGCTCGCCAGACTCCCCAGTCTCAAATTGGTGAGCCAGACCGGCGCCGGCTTCGCCGCGCACATCGATCTGGAAGCCTGCACGCGCCGCCGCGTGGCCGTAGCCGCGGGAGGCGCGGGCACGCGCTCGACATGCGAGCTCGCGTGGGGGCTCATCCTCTGCGCCATGCGCTCCATCCCCAAAGAAATACGCAATCTGGCCGAGGGCGGCTGGCAAACAACGCTGGGAGAAGACCTCTGCGGGAAAACGCTCGGCGTCTACGCCTACGGCAAAATCGGCAGCCAGGTGGCCGCCGTGGGCAAGGCGTTCGGCATGAGCGTCATCGCCTACGGGAGAGAGGGCTCCGCCGAACGCGCCCGGAGGGACGGCCTGCCGGTGGCGCCCAGCCGGGAAGCGCTTTTCGGGACATCCGACGTCCTCAGCCTCCATATTCGCCTCACGCCGCAGACGAAGGGCATTGTGACGGCGCAGGATTTGAGCCGCATGAAGCCGGACGCCCTTCTCGTGAACACCAGCCGCGCCGGGCTGATAGAAGAAGGCGCGCTCGAGGCGGCGCTCAAAACGGGAAGGCCCGGCTTCGCCGCAGTGGACGTCTATGAGAAAGAGCCGGTTCAAGGGGCCGCGCATCCGCTTCTGGCCATGGAGAACGCGATCTGCACGCCCCACCTGGGATATGTGACGAGGGGCACTTTCGAGAAATACTTCGGGATCGCCTTCGACCAGATCAACGCCTTCGCCGCGGGCAGGCCGATCAACATCCACAACCCGGAAGTTCTCGCCTGACAAGCGATTTCGCGCAGGTTCGGCGGCGGGCTTGATTTTTCGCGCGCGTCGGTGTCGAATGCTCTCCCGAAGTCGGGAAACCCGTTTTACCTTCGAGGTTCGTCAGGTTGGACTTCGCCTTCAACGAGCGCCAGGAACTCATGCGCCGCACGCTCCGTGAGCGCCTCGATCGCGTCTGCCCGCCCGAATACGCGATGGACTGCGACAGGAAGGGCGAAGCCCCCATTAACGCCTACAAGGCGCTGGCCGATGACGGGTGGATCGGCGTCTCCGCGCCCGAGGAATACGGCGGAATGGGGGGGGACGCGGTCGATTTGGCGCTCGTCCTCGAAACCACGGGGACGCGCTACCTCGACCTCGCCACCATGATCTTCAGAAACGTCTGCTACGGCGTGGACGCCCTTCTGGTGAGCGGAACGGACGCGCAGAAAAAAGAGTTCATCCCGGCGACCGTCAAGGGGGAGAAGTTCTTCGCGTTCAGCCTCACCGAGCCGGACGCCGGCTCCGACGCCGCGGCCATCATCACCCGCGCGGATCGGGAAGGTGACCGCTTTCGGCTCACGGGCACGAAAAACTTCACCTCAGGAATGCCGACGGCGACGCACGTCCTCGTCGCCGCGCGAACGGACAATTCGGGCGAGAAGCACGAGGGCATCACGAACTTCATCCTTCCCGCCGATGCGGAGGGCGTCAGCTGGTCGAAGCTCGATTTGCTCGGCCATCGGGCGATGGGCACCTGCGTGGCGCACTACAACGCCGTGGAGGCGAGCGGCGCGGACGTGCTCGGAGCGGTGGGGGAGGGCTGGAAGGGACTCATGGCCTACATCACCACCGAGCGCCTGTGCCTGTCCGCGGCGCGCACGGGAGCGGCGGCGGCGGCGCTCGAACTGGCCCTGGAGCACGCGAAGGAGAGAAGGCAGTTCGGCCGCCCCATCGGCAAGTTCCAGGCCGTGAGCCACATGCTCACCGAAATGCACGTGCTCGTGGACACGGCGAGGCTTCAGGTGTATCGCTTCGCCTGGCTGGTCTCCCAGGGAAAAGCGGGGCGCATTGAGGCGGCGACGCTCAAACTCTTCGCCGGAGAAGCCTACAAGAAGGTGGCCGATCTGGGCGTGCAGGTGATGGGCGGATACGGCTACAGCGGAGAATACGCCATGGAGCGCCACTACCGGGACGCGCGGCTGGCCACCATCGGCGCCGGGACGAGCGAGGTGCAGAGAAACATTATCGCCAAGGCGCTGGGACTTTAACGCTCCCGGGGACTTGATGATTTCGCCCAAAGAGCCGAAACTGACGCCTCCGAACGATGCGAGGAACCGACGCGGCGACATTCATGGAGGAAGCCGGCTTCATGCCCCTGGACAAAAGCGTGCTGGAAAAGACGTTCCCCGATTTTGAATTCCGGGTCGAGCGCGGAAAAATCCGGGAATACGCCCTCGCCCTCGGCCTGACCGACCCGGTGCACACGGATCTCGAGGCCGCCAGGGCCGCGGGTTTCGACGATCTGCTCGCTCCGCCCACGTTCGTGCGCCAGTTCTGGCACGAAGCGCCCGAGAACGACCCCATGCCGCATCTGGGCTACGACCCGAAGCGCCGCCTTCACGGGGAGCAGGAGTTTGAATACCACAAGCCCCTGGTCGCCGGCATGAACCTCAAGGGCCGAAACGCCATCGTCTCCACCCGCGAGAAGGAAGGCCGCCGGGGGGGGATGATGACCTTCGTCGTCATCGAAACCAGATTCGTGGACGAGGCGGGCGAGCTGGCGCAGGTGGCGAGGCGCACCCTCATCGAAACGGCGGCCCCTCCCAAAGAGGGCTGAAGGAGCCTGCCGATGGCGAAAACCCCGGAATACGCGAAATGGGAGGACCTCGCCGAGGGCGTCGAGCGTGAGCTGAGGGCGGGGCCCATCACCCGGACGGACCTCGTCCGCTACGCGGGCGCTAGCGGGGACTTCAACCCCAACCACCACGACGAGGTTTACGCCATTCGCGCCGGGTTCGACAAGCCCTTCGCGCACGGGATGCTCCAGGGCGGATACCTCGCCCGTCTGCTCGCCGAATGGCTCGGGCCCGCCTCGCTGAAAAGCCTCAGGCTCCGCTTCAGCGCGCAGGCGTGGCCTGGCGACGCGGTGATCTGCAAGGCGGCGGTCTCACGCCGATACGAAGAGGCGGGGGAGCGCCTCGTGGACGTTGAGGCGAGCGCGGTGAACCAGCGCGGCGAAACCCTCATCAAGGCCGCGGCGACCGCCGCGCCCCAGGGCTGATTCCGGGGTTCTCCCGCCATGCTGGAAGGCTACCGCGTTCTCGATCTCGGACAGGTCATCGCCGGCGCGATCGGCGGCATGATTCTGGCCGACATGGGCGCCGAGGTCATCAAGATCGAATCCCCCCAGGGCGACATCGGGCGCAATCCCGCCATCGCCGGCATCGGCCCCGTCTCGAGCATCTTCCTCACCTTCAACCGGGGCAAGAAGAGCGTCGTCATCGACCTGAAAAAGCCCGAAGGCCGGGAGGTCTTCCTCTCCCTCGTGGAGAAGTCCGACGCCGTGATGGTGAACTTCCGGCCCGGGACGATGGCGCGGCTGGGTCTGGGCTTCGAGGCGATGAGGGAGCGAAACCCCGAAATCGTGTTCGTCGATTCGAGCGGATACGGCGAGCAGGGCCCGTGGCGCGACAAGCCCGCCTTCGATCTCGTCGAGCAGGCCGTGAGCGGCCACATGTCCATCACCGGCGAGCCGAACCGCCCGCCCGCCAGGAACGGCTCGCCCACGGCGGACATCTCCACCGCCCTCTATACCGCCATCGCCTGCATGGCGGGACTCCTCGGCAGGGCGAAGGGCGGGGGCGCGGCGCACCTCGAGGTGCCCATGTTCGACGTGCAGCTCGCCATGCTCGGATACATCGCCACCATGTTCCTGAACGGCGGCGACGTGCCCGAGCCGCCCGGCAGCGCGCACGAATACATGGTGCCCTATCAGGCGTTTCCGACCGCGACGATCTACATCGTGCTCTCCCCGCGCGAGGAGCGCTTCTGGCGGAAGATGTGCGAGGTCATGGGCATGGACGCGCTGGCGGACGACCCGCGCTTCCGCACGAACAACCTCCGCGCCGAGAACCGGGACGCGCTGCTGCCCGTCATGGAGGAGATTCTCGCCCGGCGGCCGGGCGAGGAATGGCTCGCGCTCTTCGAGGCGGCGGGCGTGCCCTCCGCGCCGGTGAACCCGCTGGATCGCGCCCTGGACAACGAGCAGGTCAGGGCGCGGCGCCTGATCCGGGAATACGAATACCCCGAAGCCGGCCGGGTGAAGGTGGTGGGCAACCCCATCCTGAACCGCGCGGCCGGCGGAAACCCCGACCCCGCGCCGGCTCCCCTGCTCGGAGGCGACACCGAGGAGGTTCTCCGGGGGATTCTCGGCCTGCCGGAGGAGCGCGTCCGGGCGCTGCTCTCGTCGGGCGTCGTCCGCGCCCCGGGCTCTCAACCCGCCGGAGGATGAGCCGACCCCGGCAGGGGCGGCGAAGGCAGATCGGAGCGGACGAAGGGGTCGATCGGGGCGAGAGGGCGATCAACCCGATCCCGTCTTTTTCGATAAAATTCCCCATCTTTCGGCGTTTTTCGTTTTGAATCAATCGGTTATGCGTTCCTGAAAGCGCGTCAACTCGCCTGAAAACGCCTTGAATTCGTTTTGAATTCGCTCGATTGTATTTGAATTGAAAGGTTCTCGGTTCGACGGAAAAAGACGCCCTTTTGATCGGGGATCGGGCGCGTTTCGGCTCGAATGGTCCCTTTTTCGCTTCTTTTCGGGCGACCGCAAATGCGGGCAAATGCGCGGGTTTTGTCGATTCCGTAGGGACAACCCCCCGTGGTTGTTCGCGCCGCGTCGTCGCCAACCTATGCGCGGGGCGCATGTATGCGCCCCCTACGGGCGAAACATTCCATCGACAAAACAAGGCGGGCGGCGGTTTTTGTAGGTGACGCGCCGAGGGGCGCGTCCCACGCATATATGCGTCCCGTTTCGCGTCCGGCGGCGCGATGAAAACGGGACAACCACGGGGGGTTGTCCCTGCGGCGATCCGCGTCGGCCGCCGCTCAGGCGACCGCGTCGGCGAAGCGCATGTCCACCGCCCGATCGTAGGAGACGCCCGTTTTTATCAGCCCGCCGCTCAGGCAGGCGGCGCGCAGCCACTCGAAGCTCCCGCGCGCGAGGCGGGGGCTTTCGTTCCAGAGGCCGAGTTGCTGATAGCGCGCGATCGCGCGCGCCAGAAGCCCGAAAGGAACGTCCTCGAACCAGGGACGCACGCTCCGGGCGACCTCCTCCGCGCCACGCCCGGCGAGCCAGCGCCCCGCTCCGCGCATGGCTTTCGTCATGGCGAGGGCGGCTTCGGGCGCCTCCCGCAAAAACGCGGCCCGCGCGTAAAGAGCCGTGTAGGTCGTCAGCCCCCGATCCGCCGCCGCATACCAGAGGTGGCCCGCGCCCTCCTCGATCAGTTCCTCCGCCAGGGGCTGAAACGCCTGAACGACGTCCACCTCGCCCGCGCGGAGCGCCGCGGCGTTTTCGGCCATCGTCCGATCCGTGATTCCGTTCAGCGCCTCCGGCTCGAGGCCTGCCAGGCGCAAGTCGCGCTGAAGGCAGAGCCAGGGGGTGGGCACCTCGCTGACGACGGCGATTTTCCCGTCCGTCAAATCGCGCATCCGAAACGCCGGGTTCGGCTCCTTCCCGATGAGAAAGAACGGGTCCCGCCGGACGACCTCGCAGAAAATTTTCAGATCGCAGCCGGGCGCGCGATCATACGCCGCCATGACGCGCATGGGCCCGCCCCAGCTCACCCGCGCGCCGCCGGACATGAGCAGGTCCGCGGTTTGAGCGGGATCGGGCGATTGTTCGAGGCGAACCTCGACGCCCTCCTCCTCGTAGAGCCCCAGCGCGAGGGCGGCGTAGAACGGCGCGTAGAAAACGGCGCGGAAATTCTCAAGCAGCGTGACGCGCAAGCGAACCTCCCGGCGCGCCCCCGCGGGACTTCACGGGTCGGGAGCGCGGGCAAAAGGCGGACGGGCGATGCGGATTCGGCGCGAGGGAGCGCCGCCGCTTCGCGTGGAGCCGGCCTCTCAGGACGCGGCGGCGGGGGCGGGCTCTCCTTCCTCGGCGAGGCGTCTTTTCTGCAGCACGAATATCGCGCCCAGGATGAGCGCGCCCGCCGCGTGGCATTCGTAGGCCGGCCAGAACAGGAGCCCCGCCGAGAGGAAAAGAAGCGCGCGCGTCAGCCTCGTGAAGGAGAAATACATGAACCCGACCATCGCGGCCGCCAGCGCCTGAAAACCGAGCAGGGCGGCGAGGAACGTCTCCAGGGAGAGCCATGGTTGGCGGATGAGCAGAATCGGGGTGAAGGCGAACATCAAGGGGACGATATACATGCCCTTGGCCGTGCGGAAAGAAGCCCAGGCGGCCTTCGCCGGGTTGGCGTTCGCGATGCCCGCCGCCGTATAGGCGGGCACGCACACGGGGGGCGTGAAGCAGCTGTCCAGGCTGTACCAGAAGACGATGAGGTGGGCGGAGAGAAGCGAGAGGCCGTACGGCTCGCCGAGCTCCAGGAGCGCGGGCACCGCCATGACCGACAGGACGATGTAGGCGGCGCTCGTCGGCAGGCCCATGCCGAGCACGAACGAGGCCACGCCCACCAGAAGAATCCCCAGAAACAGGCTGTCGTTCGCCAGATTCGTAACCAGGGAGGAGAACTTGAGCCCCAGGCCGGTCTGAAACAGCGCCCCCATGATGATGCCCACCGCGCCCACGGCGGCGCATATCGGAAGCGACTGCACCGCGCCCTTCTCCAGCGCCAGCACGACGTTCCAAAGCCCCCTGAGCGCCTCGCCCGCCACCTCGCCGACGCTCGTCCCCCGCGTCCTCGCTTTCCGCCACAGGGCCAGGCCGCCCTTGAGTCCCGCCAGAAGCACGACGGAGAGAATGCCGGCGAGGCCCGCGTAGGGAACGCTTCGCCCCGTCATGAGAACCAGCAGAATCACGACGGGCGGAAGAAGGTAGAACCACCCTTCTCTCAGGATGGGGCCCAGAGGGGGAATCATCTCCCTCGGCACGCCCACCAGTCCCTCCTTTCTCGCCTCCAGGTGAACAATCGCGTAGACGGAGAAGAAATACAGAGCGGCGGGCAGGATGGATACCTTGACGATCTCCCAATACGAGATGCCGGTGAACTCCACGATCAGGAACGCGGACGCGCCCATGACGGGCGGCATGATTTGCCCCCCCGTGGAGGCCGCCGTCTCGATCGCCGCCGATATCTCCGGCCGGAATCCCGCGCGCTTCATCATCGGAATGGTGAACGAGCCGGTCGTCACCACGTTCGCGTTGGCGCTGCCCATGATGGTTCCGGTCATCGCGCTGGCGAAAACCGCCGCCTTGGCGGGTCCCCCCCGCAGATTGCCCGCGGCGGCCATGGAGAGCTTCACGTAGAAATCGGCGGCGCCCATGCGGTCCAGAAAGGCGCCGAACAGGATGAACAGGAAGATGTAGACCGAGAAAACGCTCAGGGGCGCCGTCCAGAGGCCGTCGTAGGTCATGTATTGATGATCCACGATGTGCATGTAGGAAGCGCCCTTGTGCGCCAGATGCCAGGGAAAATAGGGGCCGAAGTAGGAATAGACGATGAAGAAAAGCGATATCATCGGCAGCGCCAGGTTGATGGTTCTCCGCGCCGCCTCGAAGGTGAGCGCCAGAACCGCCGTGCCCAGGATCAAATCGACGGGCGTCAGCGGATCGACGTAATAGAGGCGATCCAGAAAATAGTCGATGTTCAGTATCGGGTAGGCGATCGAGACGACCGCCAGGAGGAAGACGGCCGCCGCCAGGGCGGCGCGCCATCCTCCTCCCGCCGGTCTTCCGTAGACGATGAAGATCAGGGCCATCCCGAACAGGTAGGAAAGCGCCCGCTGGTAAAGCGGCTCATAGCCTCCCGTGTAGGCGACCTGGATGTGAAAGACGGACATGGCGACCGCTATCGCCAGAACGAGCCAGTCCAGGGGCGTCCTTTCCTTATCGTCGCTCACGCCTGCGCCTCTTCGCCGAAAGGGGCTAGTTCAGCGCCCCGATCTCCCTGTAGAAGCGCTTGGCGCCCTCGTGCAGGGGCGCGCCGACGTTCATGCCCGCCTTCTTCGGGTCCCACCTCTTGTAGATCTTGTGGACGCCCGAGAGGAATTTCTTCTCGCTCCGCGCCGTCTTGAGAATCGAATAGACCACGTCGGCGCTCATCTTGGTCGTGGTGAGCAGCACGCCGGACAGCCCCATCGAATCCTTCGGCTCGTCGCTGCCCTTGTAGATGCCGCCCGGAATCCGGCAGGGCGTGAACCCATGGCTCGCCAGCATCTTCTTCACGTCGTCGGCCATGTCCAGGAACACGAGGTTCCGGCCCAGAGCCGCCTGGATGCCCGCGCCGTTGGGATCGCCCGAGTTGTGAAAGTAGAAATCGATCTGTCGCGCCCGAATCGCGCGCGACATGCCGCCCGCGCCCGGGAAGGTGAGCTTGTAGCCCCGCTTCGTGAGCTCCTTGTAGCTCGTGCCGTAGTGCTTGACGATCAGGCTCGCCACGTATTCCGAGCTGGTTCCCTTCTTGGCCGGGGCGAGCTTCAGGGGCTTCTTCGACTTGATGATGTCGCCCCAGGTCCTGACGCCCGCGTCATAGAGCTCCCTGGCCGCGTACTGGTGATAGCAGGAGGCCCAGAACGTGGCGACGCCCCGGATGTTCTTGTAAGCCTTCTTGTAGGGGGTCTTGCCGCTGATCGCCGCGCTGGCGAAGTTCGAGAACGAATAGGCGAAATCCGCGCCGCCCGTTCCCAGGCGCGCCGGGTTCGCCCGTCCGCCGCCGGGAACCACGTTGATGGCGGCCTTGTTCTGCTTCTTGTTGAAAATCTCGGTGAGGCCCGCGCCCAGCCTGCCCATCGTCCCGCGCAGACTGCCGACCGCCAGGTCGTATTTCGCGGGCGCGCCGTAGGCGCCGCCCGTCGTCAAAAACGACAGGGCCAGCGCCAGGACGCCGAACGTCATGGTGATTTTCTTCATTTTCTCTCTCCCCGATGAAATGAACTGCGCTTCAAGAACTCCATCAATTCGCTCCGGCTCGCCGCGCCGGTTTCCATGCGGCGCGCGTCCGGCGCCCCGCGCGGCGAAACGCCGCCCTTCGTGACGCCCTCAAGCAGGATATTCCCGGCGCTTCGTTCCAAACCAGCACGTTTTTCTGTATGCTTGGGAGCCATCTTACAGACGAGGGCGCTTCGCTGTCAACGAATGATGGGCGACGGGAGCGCATTCGCGTTCCGAAGCATGGGACAACCCCGCAAAATCGTTTCCCCGGAAAGGAGCCTGAAAATGCCGTTTTACCGCTGGGAGGAGATGCGGCGAAAAAACCTGGCCAAGCCCTCGGATTCGGAGGGCAGCATCATCATCGGCGAGCACGTCACCCTGAACCGATCGGTGAGCCAGCCCGGCAAGCTGGCGCGCCCGCACGCGCACGGCTGCGAGCAAATCATCAACGTCGTCGAGGGAACCGCGTGGTTCCGGGTGGGCGATGAGGAAAAAACCGTCGCCGCGGGCGACGTAGTCCACATTCCCGAAGGAACGGAGCACGAGTTCAGGAACGAAGGCGACGGCGAGTTCATCTACCTCTCGTTCAAGAACAGGTCGGAAGACTGGCCGCCGCCGACCGCCACGATGGATTAGGCTTTCGCCTGCAGGCCCGCCTGCAGCTCTTCCGGCGCGGCGGGCAGCCTGACGGCTTCCCCCCGCTTGGCCGACAAGTCGCACGCCATGCAGAGCATGAGGTTTCGGTGTCCCTCGGCTCCGGTGGCGTGGGGCATGTCCGCGCCCGTGCAGAGATGCGTGAGCCAGGCGATGGTTTCATCGCGCATCGGCCCCCAGAACTGGCCCCTGGACATGTCCCCCGCCGGATAGCTCCCCAGCAGGTGCACGTGGCGCTCCTCTCCCCGGTGAGAAGCCAGCGGGTTCTCGGACGCCATGATGAAGTCGGCGTGGGTGTCGTCGATGGTCAGGGCGCCTTCCGCGCCCACCACGCTGACGGCGACGCCGTAGGTTGACGCGGGCCAGATGGCGGGCATTCCCCAGTGGCACTCCATGCTCCAGATGGCGCCGTCGTCGAAGGTGAAGATGCTGAACGTGGCGTCCTGCGAGCCGACCCCCGCCATCACCCTCGAGATCGAGCGCGAGACGACCTCCACGGGCCGCTTCTCCGGCCCCAGGATGAACAGCATGACGTCCAGCGCGTGGGTGCCGGATATCACCATGGGCGTCAGGGTGGAGCGATCCTCGTTCCTCGACAATCGCGTGATCCCGACCTGGCGGTTGAGCAGCGCGCGCGTCGTCGCGGAGGTAATCTCGCCAAGGACGCCGGACTGCGCGTGCTCCCTCGCCGCGAGCCAGCGCCTCCTGAAGCGCTGAGTGTAGCCCACGAGCAACTCCACGCCCGCCGCCTCCGCGGCCTCCACGATTTTCGCCGATTCCGTCACGCTCGTGGCCAGCGGCTTTTCCACCAGTATCCTGTGGCCTCGCTCAATGGACTCCCACAGAGGCTTCGCGTGCCATTCCTCGTCCGTGGCGATGACGACGGCGTTGACTTCCGGCCTTTGGAGAAGCTCCGAAAAGTCGGCGGTGAAAAAGTCGGCGTCGAATTCCTCCGCCATGGCCCTGCCTTTTTTCTCGTCGATATCGCAGCAGCCGAGCCACTCCGCGCCCGGATATTCCCGGGCGCAGCGCGCGCGAATGCGGCCCACCCTGCCGCAGCCCACTATCGCCAAACCAATCGGGGTTCTCTCCCCCCCGGCGGCCGTCATCGCTATCTCCCGCGAAGTCGTCAGGTCATGGATAAAAGCGGGCGGAAGCCTCGAGCTCAAGACGAAAGGGCGCGGCCTCGCCCGCAAGCGGCGACGCGCGCCCGTTCATCTATTCAAAATCCTCCGGGGACGCCGGAAGCGGCGCCGCCCGGCCCGTTTTCGCCGAGTGATCCATCGCCAGGCACAGCATCAGGTTCTCATGCGCCTCCTTCGCCGTCGCGTGCGGCGTGGAAACGCCCAGATAAATCCTGTCGAACCATGAGCGCGTCTCCTCGCGCATGGGGCCCCAGAGCTGCTCGAACGCCACGTCTCCCGGCGGATAGCTCGTCAGAAAACTCACGTTCCGCCCTTCCTTCAGGCGCGCGGATTCGCGCGGCGCCTCGGTGGCGAACACCACGTCGCGGTGGGTATCGTCTATGGTGAGCGCGCCTCCCGTTCCCACGATCCCCAACTCGAGCGAATAGACCTCAGACGGCCAGACGCGCGGCAGCGCCCAGCTCACGTTCATGCTCCATATCGTCCCGTCCTCATAGGTGACGATGGCGAACGTTGAATCCTTGGTGAGGCAGGGCGCCATCGCCTTGTCCACCGAGCGCGCGTACACCTCGACCGGACGCCGCCCCTCCAGCAGCCAGGAGCACAAGTCCACGCTGTGGGTGCCGGAGATGACCATCGGGGTGAATGTCGCGGGGGATTCGCTCCTGGCGGAGTTCGCCGCCGGATTCATGCGGTTCAAAAAGGCGCGGGCCGTGACGGAGGAGACGTCGCCCAGCGCGCCGGAGCGAACCTTCTCCTTCGCCGCCAGAAAGCGGCGGCGGAACCTTTGCGTATATCCCAGGACGGCGTCCGCCCCCGCGTCGTCGATGGCCTTCACCAGCCGGGCGGAGGTCCGCGCGTCCACCGCCAGGGGCTTTTCGATGAGCATCCGGTGGCCGCGCTCCACGCTCGCCATGACGGGTTCGAGCCGCTCGTTCGCGTACGTGGCCAGGACGACGCCGTTCACCTCGTCCCGCTTCAGGAGCTCCCGGTAGTCCGTCGTGAAAAAATCGGCGCGCAGGTCTTTCGCCAGCGTCCGGCCCGTATTCTCGTTCACGTCGCACAGCCCGATCCATTCGACCGCCGGGTTGCGGCGCGCGAATTCCGCCCGGATGCGCCCGATCCTGCCGCATCCCACCACCGCCAGGCCGATGGGCCTTGTCGTCTCGTCCGGGATCATGGGCGTCGCCTTCAAGAAAGCGCGGGAACCAGGCGGCGGGCGCGTCCGTCCAACGCCGCGCTGCTCGCGGGGCGAAGCATATCACGGTTCAAAAAATTCGCGTTTCATCGGACAATGCGTCGTTTTCTCCATTATCCGTCAAAAGAGAGGAGCAGACCCCGTGTCCCGCGTCCCCATGCTCGAATCCGGATCCGATGACCCCGTCGTGAACCATCTGTTCGACCACGCGAGCGTTCTCCTGAACCGCGTCCCCAACGCCTGGCGGGTGATGGCGAACCAGCCCTTCATCGCGAAATTCATGCTGCCGCTCACCTCGTCGCTCCTGCGCCAGGGGCTGGGCTCGGCGCTGAGCACGAAGACCAAGGAGCTGGCCATCATCAAGACCAGCCAGCTCAACGACTGCGCCTACTGACTGGCGCACAACGCGCCGGTTGGTCAATCGGTGGGCATTACGGAAGAGCGGATCGCGGCCATCGGCGAGGGCGACTACGCCTCCTTCACGGAGAAAGAGCGCGCCGTCCTCCTCTGGGCGGAGCACGTGACGCTGGGCACGGCCGGGGAGAGGGACGACGTTTTCGCCGGGGTCAGGAAGCATTTCAGCGACGCGGAAATCGTGGAGCTCACCATGGTCGTCACCTATTTCAACATGAGAAACAAATTCAACGACGCGCTGGGGATTCCCATCGAAGCGCAGGAGGAAATCGATCGGAACAGGATTCGCCGGAAAAGGCCGGACGACCTCAAGGCGTATCTGGAGGCGCTGCTGGCCGACTGGCCGGAGGAGTTCCCCGAGGCGGGGGAGTGAGAAGGGACGCTGGCCCTTGACAAAGAAGATCAAAAATCATATATTAAAATTTGCCGCTGATTGGTTGACGGGAGGATTCTTCGACATGAAAATGCTCCTTTTGGCTTCCATCGTGTCCATCAGCTTCTTGCTTCCTACGATTGAACAACTATCCTTCCCCTCTTTCGCTCTTTCTTCGACATTTATGCCGGCACCGGATCCGCCACCGCCATCGCCACCACCTCCGCCACCGCCTCCTCGAAACATGGCGTAGTACTCCGTAAAGCTTCATCATGAACGATTCTAAAACTCAAATGGCACGGGGGATGACCATAACCAATTTCATAGCTGGTCTGGCGTTACTAATCTCCTTCGTCAATGCCATCATTAACGTTATATTTTACATAAAAGGAGCCTCAATCTCTTTTTTTCCGCCAGAGCAAGTTTTGCTAAAGTTCGAGAAGGACCGGAATGATCCGAATAACGATGATCGCCGTTTTTTGCGAATCGGTGCGCGCATGGCATACGTTAATACGGGTACCCGAGACTACAATGCGGTGGTGCACCATGAGTATGTGTCGTTCACACTTGATGGAAAGGAATATATTCAGGTTTGGCACTCAGAATGGCAATTTTCCGACCCAGCGGAGGACGGTAATCTTAACAATAAGTTCATTGCGGCAGCGGCACCAAGGCCAATCAAAGCTGGCAATTCATTGAGTAGGGAGATCTATTTTTACCCGAAACCGTGTTTCAAACAACCAGGCTGTAATCATTTATTTAAGAAAGAAGCCTTGGATGTGCTCAGTAAAACTGACAAGCTCACATTCACATTTAAGGCGTATCTTTTGGGGAAAGAAGAACCAAAATCCGCATCCTGTACCATTGATATAACGAAGATCGAAATAAATAGACTCACATCCCGGGGATGGATTGTTCCGTATTGTTCTACCAACGATCAAGCGCCGCGCCAGCTCCAGCTTTCCGGATAAGCCGACTCAATACCCGTCGTCGGCGTAGTTTCCCGGGGTGGGCGTGGCGCCCGCAGCGGCCGTCTCGATGACGCGGGCGCGGCCGCCCAGGCGCTCGACCAGCGCCGCCTGATCCCGCTTCGCCCGCCTGTCCGTCTCCTCGGGGTCGAGAATTTCGCGCAGGTCGCCTTCCAGTTCATCGAGGATCGCTTTGCTTTCGGGCCTGCCCGCGACGTCGTTCTGCTCCTCGGGATCGCTCGCCAAGTCATACAGCTCGGGCGGGTAGCCTACGTAATGAACATACTTCATGCGTCCCTTGCGAATGAGGTAGGCCGCCGTCTCCGCCCCCGACGCGTGGTATTCGCTGAAAACGACCCGCTCAGCGTCATAGGGCGCGCGCGCGATTTCATAGAGCGAGCGCCCCGCGCGCCGCCCGTCCTCCTCGCCGGGCGGCGCGCCGACCGACTCCAGGATGGTGGGATGGAAATCCAGAAGCGAGACGGGCGTCTCGACCACCCTGCCCGCCTCGACGCCGGGCCCCGCCATGATGAGCGGCACCGCGGCCGATTCCTCATACATCGTGCCCTTGCCCCACGTTCCCCGCGCCCCCAGATTCTCTCCATGATCGCTCGCGAAGAAGACGCGGGTGGAGCCTTCGAGGCCCGCGCGCTCCAGGCTCTCCAGGACGCGGCCGACCTGGGCGTCCAGAAACGTGCAAAGGCCGAAATAGGACGCAATGGCGACGCGCCTTTTCTCGTCGTCGAAAAAACTGTCCGAGGGCACGTATTTTCGATACGCCTCCAGCCACGGATGCCGTGGTCGGCCGTCGAGCGCGTGAGGCTTGGGCATGGGCACGGAATCGGGCGGGTACATGTCGTAATACGCCCGGGGCGCCATCAGGGGGAAATGAGGCGAGACGAAGGAGACGAAAGTCATCCAGGGCTTGTCGCCGTATTTCCGGGCGTCGTTTTCGAGCCACGCGCGCACCCTGTCGGCGACGTCGAGGTCGTAGTTCGAATAGCTCGTCTCGCCCGGGCCTATTTCACGCGCCAGACTGTCCGCCTTCTGAACGATCAGCTCATCCCGGATGGAGCCCAGCGCGTTGCCCACGCCGTCGCGGGCGTGCATGGGGACGATCTGCTCATCGAAGCCGGTGGGGTCCGAGGAATTTCTGTAGTGCAGCTTCCCGATGGAGGTGACGCGATGGCCCTCGGCCTGAAGGCGATGCGCCCAGCCCGGCGGCTTTCCCGCGTAGGGACTCGCGTTGTCCCAAAGGCCGGTTTCATGCGCGGGGCGGCCCGTGGCGAAGATCGCCCGGGCGACCATGCAGATCGGGGAGTTCGTATAGGCGCTCGCGAACCGGGTCCCCGAAGCCGCCAAGCGGTCGATGTTCGGCGTCTTCACCATGGGGTGCCCGCAGCAGCCGAGCGTTTTGACGTTGTGCTCATCCGACATGATGACGAGCAGGTTCATCGGCTCCATATCGAAAGCTCCCTCATCGAGGGCGGCTTCACGGCGCGAAGCGCCGCGTTCACAGGTGAGGCCACACGGGGTCGGTGCGGTTGTTCAGGGGGCCCGAGGGGTGCTCCTCCAGATAATCGTAGACGTTGCCCAGCCCCCCCTTTCTCAGCATCGTGAGGCGCTCTCCCATGTGATCGTTGCTCTTGAGGTCCGTCTCATAGACTTCAAAGACCCTCTCGCGCACCTGCTCCCGGCTCAGCCCCTCGTTCTTCATGGCCCTGACCTTCTCGACGAGCGCGTGGAGCTTTTCGCGCTGGCGCGGTATCTCCTCCTTGCCGCAGGGCCGGCCGTGGCCGGGAACGTACCAGTCCACGTCCAGCGCCTCGATCATTCCCAGCGACTGGAACCAGCCCCACACGTCGGCCGAGTGAAGCGCCACGTTGTAGGCGGGCGTCAGGTTGTCCGCGGTGAAGGCGACGCGATCCTCCACCGCGTGAACGATGGTTTGCCCCCGCGTGTGGCCGGCGGAATGGATGAGAATGAACGTTTTGCCGCCCATGCGAATCGTCATCCGCTCCCTGTAGGTGACGTCGGGAGGGCGGAGCTCGAAGCCGTCGAGCAGCGCCTCGCTCCCGGGGTCGTATTTGAGCATGCGCTCCCTGCCCTCCTCCGCCGTGGCGATGGAGGCGTAAAAATCCGCATACGCGACTTCGCTGGAAATGATCGTCTCGGGCCGCAGGAGCCAGTTGCCCGCGATGTGATCCTGGTGATGCTCCGTGTTGACGAGGTAGCGCAGCGGGCCTTTCTCCCTGATGAAGTCGCGCCAGGCGATCGCCTCGGAGGGCCGCATGGGGCCGTCCACGGCGAGGACGCCCTCGTCGGTCGCCACCATGCCCACCGTCGGGTAGCAGTCGTAATAAAAGACGTTTTCGGTCAATCGCTCCAATCGCCCACCCTCCTGAACGGCGTCTGAAAAGACAGCCCCGCCTAGCCGCCGAGCCCTGCTTCGCGCTCGAACCATTCGCGTATGACGCCCTGGTCCAAATCGCCGAGCCCCATGTCCATCGCTCCCTGATACGCCTTTTGAACCGCGTCGGTCAGCGGCAGGGGGACGCCGTTCGACCGGGCGAACTCCCTGATGAGGCCCAGGTCCTTGCGCATGAGGGCGAGGGCGAACTTCACGGGTTCATACTCCTTTTTTCTCAAGCCCCAGCCGCGCGCGCTCATCACGCGAAACACCGTGCTCGAGTAGAGATATTCCATCATTTGATCCGGGTCGAGGCCCGACTTCACCCCAAGGGTGAATCCCTCCGCCAGAGCGCACAGCTGGCACGACACCAACTGATTCGCGATCAACTTCATTCTCAAGCCCGAACCATTGGGGCCGAAATAATCGAGCAGTTCGCACACGCTCTCCAGCACCGCCCGGTGCGCGTCCAGAACCTCCTTTTTCCCGCCCACCATGAGGCCGATTTTCGCGTCGCGCGCGATGAGCGCGTTCCCGCTGACGGGGGTATCCAGAAAGTGAAAACCGCGGGACTCGGCTTCCTCCGCGATGGAGATGCTCTCCTCGGGCAGGATGGTCGAAAAGTCGAAGCAGACGGCGCCCTCCCCGGCGGCGAGGAGCGCGCCCTTTTCGCCCAGATAGGCGTCGCGCGCCTGCGCGCCCGTGGGCACCGCGCTGCAAACGTAATCCGCGCCCTTGGCCGCCTCGGCGGGAGAATCGAAAACGGGGACGCCCGCTTTTTCCGTCGCCTCCCGGGCGGGCGGGCTCGGATCGAAGCCCGACACCTCGAAGCCGGCCTTCACCAGATTGGCCGCAAGGGCGCCGCCCATGTTTCCCAGGCCCAGAAACGCGACTTTTTCAGCCAAATCCGATCCTCCTCAAACCGCGTATTTTCGGATGGCGCGCTCGGTGAATTCCACACCGTGGCCGGGCGCGTCGGGAACCTTCATGCGGCCGTTCGCGACGGGAAAATCCCGCGTCAGGACATCCGGGGGAAGAAGTTCCATATACTCCACCATGTAGCCGCTCGGCGTCGAGGCGATGAGGCCGACCGAAACCTCCTGGAGCAAATGGCTGCACAGCGGAAGGCTCCAGGCTTCCGCCAGATGAGCCGCCTTGCGAAATTCCGTCACGCCGCCGCAGCGGCCCACGTCGGGCTGCAGAAACGAAGCCGCCCTTCTTTCGCAAATCTCCCGAAAACCCCAGCGCATATAAGCGTTTTCCCCCGCCGCGACGGGCGTCGGACTCCTTCGCGCCACCTCTGCGAGGTCGTCCACGGAATCCGCCAACACCGGCTCCTCGAACCATTTCACGTCGTATTCGGCGAGCATCGCGGCCGCCTCCAGGGCTTCGCGCGCGTTGTATTTCTGGTTCGCGTCCGCGAACAAAACGATTTCCTCTCCCATCTCCCTTCTCAAAACGCGGATTCGCTCCTCGTCCCGCTCCGTCCCCAGTTTCAGTTTGTAGGCGCCGATTCCCTTCTCCGCGAAGCCCCGGCATTCCTCCACCATCTCGGCGTCCGTGAACGTGAGCCACCCTCCGCTGCCATAGACGGGAACCTCGCTTCCGAACCCGCCCAGGACGCGGGAAAGCGGCATGTCCGCCGCCTTCGCGAGCGCGTCCCAACAGGCGGTGTCCACCGCGGAGAGCGCCTGAACGCCCAGCCCGCCGCGCATTCTCGCCTTGTTCGGCCCCCAAAGACGCCGCCAAAGCGCCTCGGGCGCGAGCGCGTCCCGCCCCTTCGCCAGAGGCGCCAGTTCCTTTTCAACGTAGGGAACGAGGGCGGTCGAGGCCGCTTCGCCCAGACTCATCACGAAGCCGCAACCGGTCGGGCCGTTCTCGGTGTGGAGAAAAACCAGCAGATAATCCAGTTCCGATTTCGCCCCGCTCGCGCTCCCTATGGGGCGGGACAAGGGCGTCCTGATGGACTTCGCTTCTATCTTCGCTATTTTCAAACCGGCCATCCGGCACATTCCATCCGCTCTCACGCCCGAAACGCGGCAAAGGCTGCGGAAGCTCAGAAAAACGCCTCCGCAGCCTCGAATGCCGGGCCCAAAAAGCCTCAGTTCATGTTCATGCTGGCCAGCGCCTTTTTGATCGGGCCGTCATTGATGCCTTCACCGCCCGCGAAATCAGGCAAGCGGCGAATCTTGCCCCGGCCCTTTTGCACCTTGGCCGTCGCGTTGAGCGCGTTGATGATGCGGGGGGTGATTTTGTACAGCGGCCGCACCACGTTGATGGCGCGCCTGGCGATGGAATAATCCACCTTGCGCC
The DNA here is from genome assembly GCA_965242545.1 of bacterium. Taxonomy (GTDB): domain Bacteria; phylum UBA8248; class UBA8248; order UBA8248; family UBA8248; genus Bin107. The sequence goes on along the minus strand of OZ251456.1, from coordinate 357,131 downwards.
CCTTCGAGATGAGCCATTTGTGATAGACCCTGGCGAACTTGTCGGGGTCCTTTTTCCAAAGCTGCGCGGATTTCAGATAGGCGCGCAGATATTTCACCACGCCTTCCGGGTTGCTTTTCAGCGTTCTGGGATTGGCGAGCTCGATGAAGATCATGGCCGGCGGATTGTCGTATTTGCAGTAATCAACGATGGGCCGCCCCCATTTCTTGTCCGTGAGGCGGAACGACGTGGGCGCGCCGATCACCATGGCGGAAACCACCTTCGCCCTGTAGGCGGAGAGGCGCTCCGCCGTCGTGGTGTTCATGATCTTGATGTCGCCCGGCTTCATGCCGAACGCGGGCAGAATGCCGTTGTCCAGGACGAAGTGCGTGGACGTGCCTTTTTTCTCGGCGATGGTCTTTCCCCTGAGGTCGGCCACCGTCTTGACGGGGGAGTCCAGCGGCACCCAGATGGAGATGGATTTGCACCAGGAGGAACTGACGGAAATCATCGTCAGGCCCGCCTTTTTGGCCACGCCGTCCACGAAAGGCCGCGTGGCGCCGTGTCCCACGTCGAGGCTGCGGGAGAGCAGCGCCTCGATGACGAGTTTGCCCTGCGGGAAAACCTTCACCGACCAGTTGCCCTTTCCGAATTCCTCGTCGAAATAACCCATCCCCATGGCGACCGCGGTGAAGGCTCCGAACGTCTGGCGGTGCATCCCGATGCGGAACTTGGCCGCCCGCGCGTCGCGGACGAAGGAATCGACCGGCGTGAGGCTTAAAACGAGGAGCAGACTCAGAAGCCCAAACAACTTTCTCATCTCGTTTCCTCCTCCAAGAAATGAAAAGACGAACCTCCCGAAGCCGAAATGGCGCGCCGCCGCCCTGTATGGAATGCGGGGAGTATGCCACAGGCGCGCCCGGATTGCATCAAGGCGAAATCCGGAAAGCGCGTGCGGGCTCAAAGCCGCATCAAATCCTCGCCGGCGATGACGGGGCCGTCGAAATAAGGGACTATCGCCTCCCTCACCCTTTCGTTCGGCGCCAGGGGGGGAACCACGTGGGAGAAAACGAGCTTGCCCGCGCCGGCGCGAGCGGCCGTTCTCCCGACCTCCTCCGCCGTGGCGTGATGGGCCGCCACCAGCTTCGCCGTGCCCCTGAATCCGCCGAAACGCTCGCCTATCAACTCCGGGACGCAGGGGTGCATCACCAGAACGTCCGCGCCCCGGGCGAGGGACGCCAGCTTTTCCGTGGGGCTTCCATCGCTCGCCATGACGATTTTTCTTCCCTCCGCCGCAAAGGAATAGGAGAGGATGTCGTCCACGTTGCCGTGGCGCGTGCCCTTCTCCGCGCGAACCTCGATGCCGTCCACCTCGATCGAATCACCGGGCGCGAGCGCGGCCGCCTCGACTTCGGCGCCCTCCCCGGGCTTTCCCTCATCCACCCGGAGATTGATGTCGTATTCGTAATAATGAAGCATCCGCCGGACTATCTCGTGAACCGGCGACGGGCCATAGACCTTCAAAGGCGTCCCGGCGCCCATGATCCACCGGGAGAGGAAGAAGTCGCCGAATCCCGTATAGTGGTCAGAGTGAAAATGCGTGAAAAACAAGTGGTCCACGCCGGCGACGCGAAAGCCCGCCTTCACGATCTGGGTCGCGGCGTGCCGGGCGGCGTCAACCAGGTAGAGCTTCCCGCCCTTGACGACGCCGTTGCACGGACCGCTTTTCTCGGGGGTCGGGGGCGGCGCGCCCACGCCCAGAAGGATGAGCTCCAAAACGGGTTTTCCCCACTGAAGCAGGTTGACGCGGGTTTAGCGCGCGGACCCGCGGGAACATGCGGAAGCCGTCGGCGCGGCGCTTGCCGGAGCGAGCCTCCGAGGGTATCCTCGCCATTCGGGAATTATCGTTCACCCCGGTCAAAAGAGGAAGCGTCCGCCATGCGCCGCCTCTCCGAGCATCTATACGCGGAGACCGCCTACGATTGGGCGAACGTGGGGGCGGCCGTCACGGAAAAGGGCGTCCTCCTCCTCGACTGCCCGGTGCGGCCGACGCACTCGCGCGAATGGCAAAGCCGGGTCTCCCGCCTGAGCCCGCTGGGCGTTCGCTACCTCGTCGCCACCGATTATCACGGCGACCATACCACGGGCGCGTCCTTCATCGAGGGGGAGGTGAGCATCATCGCCCCTCAACGCGTCTATGATGAAATCGCCAGGGGCGACAACGCCTTCTCCAAGGAAATCTTCGTGGAAACGCTGAGAGACCGGGGGCATTCGGACGAGGCGGAGGAAATCGAGAACGCCGCCGTTCCGCTGCCCCAATTCTGCTTCGAGGATGGCCTCACGCTGCGCCTGCCGCCCCTCACGTTCGAGATTCATCGCAAAGGCGGGCACTCGCCCGCGTGCGCCTCCGTCCTCGTGCCCGAGGAGGGCGTGCTCTTCTCGGGGGACGTCGTCATCAACGGCCCCTCGGCGGGGATGCGGGACGCCCGCATGGGCGAATGGATAGAGGCGCTCGCCTGGGTGGAGAGCCTCGACGTCGGGACAATCGTCCCCGGCCACGGAGAGATATGCGGAAAGGAGGTCGCCGCCGGGCTGAAAGCGCGCCTGAGCGGGATGATGGAAATCATGGCCGAGGCCGTCGCCTCCGGCAAGGAAAGGGCGGAAGCGGTGGCGGATCCAAAATTTCTCAAGTATTTTCACGCGGACGATTCGCTCGGCGCATACTGGCTCCGGCAGCGAAAAGACGTCTTCCGCGAGGGGCTCGAGCGCGTCTATGACGAAGTCGCCTCGGAGCGGCGAAGCTGAAGCCTTTTCCAACGGAGAAAAAGCGCGCGATGAAAGTGGAAGAAAAAAAACTGGGCCGCATCTTTCGCGTCACGCTGGAGGCGGGCGACCATTTTTACGCGAACCTGACCCGATTCGTGAAGGAGAAAAACATCCGCGCGGGTTCGGTTTTTCTCATCGGCGCGCTCTCCGAAACGAAGATGATCTCGGGGTTCAGGAGCATGGACGGCTACGACGTCGACCGCCTCCGCTTCGAGGGCTGGCGCGAGCTCATCGCCCTGGGGAACATCACCTGGCCCGCCGAGGCGCCCGCGGCGCTGGGCGATGAGCGGTGGGAGGAGCCCCGGCCCTACGTCCACGTGCACATGGCCATCAGCGGCGGCCCGGGCGAACCGGAAAAAGTCCTGACCGGCCACCTGAGCGACGGCGTTGTCAAGGGCGGGATGATCGTTGAGATCTACGAACACCTGGACGCCGCGCCGGGCGCATGATTCCCCCCGCCACGTGGCTGCTTCAAAGCCGCCCCCGGGAGGCCCGGGAGGATGATGCGATGAGCGATCCCCCCGCCGGGCATCTCCCTTTCGCTCCCAGCGAAGACCCCTTCGCCGTGGAACACGGGGGCTTCTACCGGCGATGGCTCCACATGATCGAAGACGTCGAGGAGCTCAAAAGCGCGGTCGCCTCCCTGAAGGGGACGACCGATGATCTGTGGGTGCCCGTCTGGCGCGAAATCGGCGAGCGCCGCGAACGAGAGGCGGAGCGGCTCCCGGAACCCGCGCGAAGGCTCTTCCCGCGCCGAATGGAAGCCCGACAGGAGAAGCGGATGCCCGCCGTAAGCGTCGTGATTCCCGCCTACAACCAGGGCGCCTTCATCGGCGAGGCGATTCGCTCCGTCCTGGAGCAGACGTTTCGGGATTTCGACGTCCACGTCATCGACGACGGCTCGACCGACGACACGAAGGAGGTCGTCGAATCGTTTGACGACGAGAGGCTGCGCTATTTCCGGCAGGAGAACAGCGGCCTGCCCGCCGTCGCCCGCAACGTCGGCATCGCCCGATCAACGGGAGAATTCATCGCCTTTCTGGATGCGGACGATTTATGGCTTCCCGACAAGCTGGAGCGCCAGGCAGAGGCGATGAAGGCGAACCCGAACTGCGGCATCGTCGCCTGCAACTTTCAATGCCTGGGCGATCACCCCCTGGGCGGAAAGGTTATGCTCCGGGGCAACGTTCCCACCGGAAGGGTATTCGAGAAGCTGCTCCACGCGAATTTCATATGCACCGCCATGGCGATGGTGCGGCGTTCCGCCCTTCAGAAGGCTGGCGTGTTCGACCCCTCGCTGCGCATCGGCGAGGACTACGACCTGTGGCTCAGAATCACCCATGATTTTGAATTTGAGCACGTCGAAAAAGTCTGCGGCTTCTACAGAATAAACAAACAGAGCATCACGGAAGGCAACTCCCCCCTTGTATGGATACCCGCGCTCATCTCCGTCGTGGAGCGAATCTGCGAGATGTACCATATCCCCAGAAAGCTGGCGGACTCCGCGCTGGCCGTTCACTACGCGCGTCAGGCGTTTCATTATCTGCGCGCGGGCGACGCGGAATCGTTCCGGGGAGCCATCCGGCGGAGCGCCGGGCGCCGCATGACGATGCCGCTCGCCGGGCTCCTGCTGGGACGCGCCCTGCTGGGGGCGAACGGCCTCATCCGGCTTTTTGAATTTCTCCGCTCCCGGGGCTTCAGGCTTCCCCATACCTACCGCCGCTAAGGCGGCCGCGGCCTAATCCTTCCGAACCAGCGGGTGGGCCGAAAAACCGGACGGGTTCAGGAAATTTTCGAGTGATTTCGATGACGGGCGCGGCCCCGGAGTGTCCGGGGCCTCGCGCTTTCGCCTACGCCTTTCCGCGATGAGGAACTACCGCATTCATGCGCGCTCCGCCGGCGAGATTCATCCGGTTCAACAAATATCTGTCGAGACGCTTCGACGAGCTGCTGCCCGGAAAATTCCGGGTGGACGGAAACGCCCATTTCCAGGAAAACTTCGCGCCGCCTCACATCCCCGACGGCGCGCTGGTGTATGACGTCGGCGGGGGGAAGCGTCCCTTCCATTCCGCCGAGGAGAAGGCGCGGCTGAATTTGCGGGTCGTCGGCCTCGACATCGACCAGAGCGAACTGGCGCGCGCGCCGCGCGGAGCTTATGACGAAGTCATCCGCGCCGACATCACGGAATACAGAGGGCGCGCGGACGCCGACGTCGTGATTTGCCAGGCTCTGCTGGAACACGTCCCGGACGCCGCTTCCGCCTTCGCCGGCCTGGCGAGCATCCTGAGAAAAGGTGGCGTCGCCCTCCTTTTCGCTCCGTCGAGAAACGCCGTCTACGCGCGCGTCAACCTCCTGACGCCGGAGAGCCTGAAGCGGAGGACGCTGCGGCTCCTTTTCCCCGAACTTGACGATAAAACCGGCTTTCCGGCTTATTACGACCGCTGCACGCTGGCGGCGTTCGAGGAGACGGCGCGAGCGAGCGGTTTGGCCGTCGTCGAGAAAAGGGCGTATTATCGCAGTGATTACTTCACCTTCCTCGCCCCCCTGCACGTTTTCTGGCGGTGCTGGCTGTGCGTCTTCCATCTCCTGGCGCGCGAGCGGGCGGCGGAAACGTTCAGCGTCGCCTTGCGGAAAAAATGAGAATGAAAGCCCGGGCGCGCCTCCATTCATCCGGCCGGAACTGAGCGGGCGGCATGTGCGGCTTCGCGGGGTTTCTCTTCACGCATCGGGAAACGGACGCCTCCCGGGACGTCGTCGCGCGCATGGCGGAGCAGCTCCGACACCGCGGGCCGGACGACGAGGGAAGCTGGGTGGACGAGGCGGCGGGCGTCGCTCTGGGGTTCCGGCGGCTTTCCATCATCGATTTGAGCCCAGACGGCCGCCAGCCCATGATCTCGAACAGCGGGCGCTACGTCGTCGTCTACAACGGAGAGATTTACAACTTTCTCGATCTGCGCGAGGAGCTGACGCGCGAGGGCGCGCGGTTCAGGGGAAACTCGGACACCGAGGTCCTCCTCGCCGCGGTGGAGGCCTGGGGGCCGGAGGCGGCTCTCCGGCGATTCGTCGGCATGTTCGCCTTCGCCCTTTGGGATCGCCGGGAGCGAACGCTGCGCCTCGCGCGCGACAGGATGGGCGAGAAGCCGCTTTATTACGGCTGGCGCGGCAAGTCCTTCGTCTTCGGCTCGGAACTGAAGGCCCTTCGCGAACATCCCGACTGGGAAGGGGAGATTTCATCCGACGCGCTGGCCCTTTACATGAAGCGCAGCTGCGTCCCGGCTCCTTATTCCATCTATCGGGGAATCCGCAAGCTCGTCCCCGGCGCGGTTCTCAGCCTCCACGCGCAGGACCCGCCCGGGCGCCTGCCGCGGCCCGCCGTCTACTGGCGCGCGAAAGACGCGGTGCTGAGCGCATCGCCCCGCCGGCCGGCCCTGTCGGACGAGGAGGCGATCGATCAACTCGATGAAGTGGTGAGGCGCGCCGTGCGGGGGACGCTGCGGGCGGACGTGCCGATCGGCGCGTTTCTTTCGGGCGGGGTCGATTCCTCGGTGGTAACCGCCCTGGCGCAGGCGCAGAGCGACGCTCCCATCCGGACGTTCTCCATCGGCTTCCGGGAAGATGAACATGACGAGGCCCCTCACGCGCGCGCCGTGGCCCGCCGCCTGGGAACGGCGCACACGGAACTCTACGCCGGCCCGAAAGAAGCGCTCGACGTCGTTCCGCGTCTCCCCCGGCTCTATGACGAACCGTTCGCGGATTCCTCGCAGATCCCGACGTTCCTGTTGTGCGCCCTCACGCGGGAGCGCGTGACGGTCGCCCTGTCGGGCGATGGCGGCGATGAGCTTTTCGGCGGCTACAATCGCTATTTCTGGACACCCAGGGTGTGGAATTCCATCCGCCGGGTGCCGAAGCGGCTGAGAAAACCCATGGCGAAGGCGCTGGCGGCGCGAAGCGTGGGGCTGGCGCGCGCCTACCGGAAAATATCCCCGATCCTGCCCGGACGCTTTCAGGTCGAGATGATCGGGAGCAAACTGCGGAAGCTGGGAACGCTTCTCGACGCGGCCGGCCTTGATGAAATATATGAGTTGCTGATCCACAGGTACTGGGAAGAAGCGATTTGCGCCGACGGAAATCGGGCGCCGGAAAACGCGCTTTCCGCGGACCCCGAACTGGCGCGCCTGCGTCCGATCGAGAAGATGATGTATCGGGACATGACGGAATACCTGCCCGACGACCTCCTGGTGAAGGTGGACAGGGCGGCCATGGGGGCGAGTCTTGAAGCGCGGGCGCCCTTTCTGGATCACCGGGTCGTGGAGTTCGCCTGGTCTCTGCCGCTGGAGCTGAAGGTGCGCGGCGGCGAAGGGAAATGGATATTGAAGCGATTGTTCTCCCGCTACGCGCCCGCCTCCCTGATCGAAAGGCCCAAGATGGGGTTCTCCGCGCCCATCGGGGAATGGCTGAGAGGTCCGCTCCGGGACTGGGCGGAGGAGCTCCTGCGGGAATCGCGCCTCGAGGCGGAGGGCTTTTTTCACCCGAAGCCCATCCGCGACAGGTGGACGCAGCATCTCTCCGGGGAAAGGGACTGGGCGCATCACCTTTGGGACGCGCTGATGTTCCAGGCGTGGCTGGACGCGCAAGGGCGATGAGATGAGCGGAACGCTGCTTTTGCTGGACCTCGAGGACGGATATTTTCTGAGCCACAGGCGCGCCCTCGCTCTGGCCGCCAGGGAAGCGGGCTACCGCGTCGTCGTATGCGCGAGAATCGGCGGAGCGCGCGCGGAGCGGATCCGCGCGGAGGGCTTCGAGTGCTGCGTCCTGGGCCAAAACGGGGAGGGCGTCAGCCCGTGGGCGGAGTTTCGGGCGCTCGTCAAACTCGTTCGCCTCTACCGGAAGCATCGGCCGCGCATCGCCCATCACATCGGCGTGCGAAACCTGCCGCTCGGCTCGCTCGCCGCCTGGCTGACGCGAACGCCCGTCGTCGTCAACTCATTCGTGGGGCTGGGTTCGCTGTTCGCTCCGGGCTCGCTGAAAATGAGCGCGCTGAAGAAAATCGTCCTGCTCCTGCTCAAAGCCTTTCACCGGCGGAAAAACACCCACGCGATCGTCCAGAACGAAGACGACGGGGCGACGCTCCTGAAAAGCGCGCTTCCCGACGAATCCCGGCTGACCCTCGTTCGCGGCTCGGGCGTTGACGTTCAATTTTTTCGCCCGGCGCCCGAGCCTCCCGGCGCGCCGCTGGCGGTTCTCGCCTCCCGGATGCTCGCGGACAAGGGAGTGAACGAATTCGTGGAGGCCGCGCGCCTGCTGAAGGCGGAGGGCGTGGAGGTTCGCATGGCGCTGGCGGGAGCGCCCGACCCCAAAAACCCCTCCTCCATCCCGGAGAGCGCGCTCGCCGGCTGGCGCGAGAGCGGCGAGGTCGAATGGTGGGGCTACAGGGAGGACATGCGCGAGGCGTGGGGGAGCTGCCACGTCGCCGTTTTGCCCTCCTACCGGGAAGGACTCCCGAGAGGCTTGCTGGAAGCGGCGGCGCGCGGACGCCCGATCGTGGCGACCGATGTTCCCGGCTGCCGGGAGATTGTGAGAGACGGGGTGAACGGCCTTCTCGTCCCGCCCCGGGACGCCGGGCGCCTGGCCGACGCCATCCGAACGCTGGCGCGGGACGCGGAGCTCAGGCGCGAGATGGGCGCGGCCGGGCGGCGGATCGTGGAAGAGGAGTTTTCCGACGACATTGTCATCGGAAGCATTCTCGCGCTGTATGAGCGGGCGAGCAACGCGGAAGCGCCGTCGGGCGAATCTCGAAAAGCGGGAGACGGCGCCTAGACCTAGACGCCGTGGCCGCGCAGGCGCAAGAACGTGAGCGCGGTGAGGAATATCACCTGAACGTCCATATAAAAAGAGTAGTTCAGAATGTAGTATAAATCATATTCCAGCTTTGTTTTAGAATCTTCAATCCTGTTGACGTATCCTTGCTGAATTTGCGCCCAGCCCGTGATGCCCGCCGGAGCGAGTTCGCGGTATTGAAATTCCGGATAACGATCCCGCAAAACTTTCAAAAATTCGGGCCTCTCCGGTCTGGGGCCGACAATGCTCATCTCCCCCTTGACGACGTTCCAGAACTGCGGGAACTCATCGAGATGGTAGCGGCGGAGCAGGCGCCCGAACGGATAGACTCTCTGATCATTCGCCTTGCTCCACTCCGCTTTCCCCGCTTGTTCCGCATCCACGTTCATCGTCCGGAATTTATGGACGGTGAACAATCTGCCGAACTGGGTGACGCGGGTCTGGGAATAAAAGACAGGCCCCTCGCTCGAGAGCTTGCTCAGAACGGCGATGAGGAGGCCAAAAGGGGCGAACAAGACCAGGGCCGCGATGCTGAACGCCAGATCGAGCGCCCGTTTGCAAAAACGCTGCCTCCGGCTCGGCACCCGATATAGGGAATCCGAGTCGAAGAAGTTTCTGGCTTCGGAAACGCTCTCCAACGGAATCCGTCCCTCCATCAACGAGACGAAACCCGGCCAAGCGACGCATGACACATGACGCGCCGCGCACGCGCCGAGGATCGCGGCGGCGCCCGACTGATCGAGATAGCCCTGCTCGCACACCACGAACCGAACGTCGGGGCTGGAATCCAGGGCCTCCCCAAGCCGCCCGGCAATCCGGGCGGGGTCGTCGTCCGCCGCAATCTCCCCGGCGATCTCCAGGTTCCGGTCGTTCTCCTCCGACAACATGGAGGAGACGTCGGATTTGACGGTCCCGGTCTTCAAAACCACGATTTTGCATTCCAGCGCGCCCTTCAGGACGATTTTCTTGAAAATCAGGCGCGCCAGCATAACAACCGCGAAGGTCGCGGCGTAGAGCGAAAGCCAGAACCAGACGCCCTCCTGAAACCCGAAGAAAACGCCGTCGAGCGCCTCGCGCAGGATGAAACTGATGAACAAAGCCTTGAACACCAGCCAGGAGGAGAGGAAGACGCGAACGTAGCGAATGTACGCGTAGAGGTCGCAGAAGCAGAAAAGGCAAAAACTCAGCGCGGACAGCCAGACGACGTCAGGACGGAAGAACAGCAGGCCGTCGAGACCGCCCCACAAAAAGCGCGTCAGCCGCTCCGCGAGGATGAGCGAGAGAACATCGAGCAGTATGAAGGAGCGATCCTGCGCGGATGACGCCAGTTTCCCGAGGCGCCCTTTTACCGGGATGCCCGCGCTTCGCGTGATCACCGGAGTCGCCCCCCCCCCCGGCCACGCTCCCCCTCTTTCTCTCTCGTCGCTCATGCGGCGGTCTCCGTGGATGAAACTTGCCGAGTCTGAAAATTATGCGATATGCTGTTTCATGTCCACCCAAAAGCGTTGGATTCCGTTCAGCCGCTCGCTCCCCGAGGCGCCCCTTCACGATGAACCCTGAATTCGCGGCGATTGGCGTCATGGCGATCGGCGCGGCGGCCGTCGCCGCGACGGGCTTCTACAGCCTCGCCGCCGGCGGCGCGCTTTTCCTGTTTCTGAACCCGCTCGTCAACGTCGAGGTCGCCTTCGGCGAGACCGGGAGGAGCGTTTCATACGACAAACTAGCGCTCGCCGCGCTGGCCGCCGGGTTCGGGTGGCGCGTCCTCAAAGGCGGAAGGGCCCCGCTCCTGAAAAGCAGACCGATCACCTTCCACCTCTGGCTCGCCTACCTCGCCTGGAGCCTCGCGGCGGCGTGGCTGAGCGGCGCGCCACTCTCGAAGCAATTCTGGGGCCTCGCCGAAAACGTCGCCTACTTCGTCACCTTCCTCGTTTTTCTGGAGGTTTGCGGGGAGGAAACCTCCCGCAAGCGGATTCTGAAAGCTGTCCTCTGCGGCGGCCTCATCATGATGGCGGCCGTCATCCTCCAGAATCTGGCATTTCACATTCCATGGAAGCTATGGGGGTGGCATTCGAGCTTCCGCGCGGATTTGCTGTATTCGCCGTTTCCCCTGTCATCCCGCTTTTTCTTTTATTTCCGGCCCGGGCCCATCGGAAATCCGAACTTTCTCGCCGCCTGCCTGCTTTTGTCGGCCGCCGCGGTCCCTTTGATTTTCCGCTTCTCCCGCCCGGCGGCGTTCATCGTCGGCGCCGCGCACCTGGGCGTCCTGTGGAAGAGCGGGAGTCTGGGAGGACTGCTGAGCCTCGCCCTCTTCCTTCTGACGCTCCTCTGCCTCAACAGGGGGCGATTGACGAAAACGATTTCCGCTCATGTTTCTCCGGCGAAAGCCCGCCTTCTCCTTCTCTTCGCGTGCGCTTCCTTCATCCTGGCGACCGGCGCCGCCGTCGCCACCCACAGCGGATTCGTGGAGACATCGGTGCTGCCGAGGGTCTATATCTATCGAATCGCCGGGAAAATGATCTCCGATCGCCCCTTGGCGGGCTACGGGAGCGGCCTCTTTCCCGAGGCGTCTCGAGACGCGGAGAAAGATCAGCTGGAAAACAACGGACTGGATAAAGTGCCGCTGTGGAGGATGGATGATCCCAAGTTCTACGGCATACTCTCCCCCGATTCCTGGGCGAAGAGCGCCCTTCTCCAGCCTTGGGGAATAGACCATCCTCCGTGGACGATATACGGAAGCCTTCCGCCGCTCTCGGCCCACTCCTCTTACCTGCAAGCCTTTGTCGAAACGGGACTTTTGGGGGGCGTCCTCTTCCTCTGCCTGATGATGGGGGGATTATGGGAGGCGCTTCTTCATCTGAGAAGAGAGGGGAGGCTCTCGCCGGGCGCCCCGGAAGCGTGGGCGTGGGCCGGCTGCGCCGGCGTTCTCCTTCAGGCCGGAACCGAGACCATTTTTTCGTTTCCCAAAACCGCCTGTCTCTACTGGGCGCTGACGGCTTTTTGCCTGACGGCGCGAAAAACCGCTCGCCGAGAATAGTTGCGATCTCTCCCTCGGCGCGCGGACGGAAAGATCCAAGGGCGCGCGCTCCGGTCAAGGCGCCGTCGCTCCCTGTTCAGGGCGACGGCCGGCGCCTCTCGTCAGAACCGGACGGCATGGGCGCCGGGTCTTCATGCGGAAGCCGAAGCTCCGGACGCCGTCAATGCCTCCCGATACAGGCAGCGCGTGAAACACAGCAGGATGGCGAAAAGCCAGAACGGATAAAACAGGGCGACGCTGAGAACGCCTATGAAAACGGCGACCACGGTGGAGAAAATGACGGCGAAGGGCATCGCGCGCGAAAACGAGTTCTCATGTCGCCGCAGGAGCATGATCCTGAAAAAATATATCGCGCCGGCGGCGAGCATGATCATCAGCAAAACCAGCCCCAACAGCCCCAGGTCAACGAGAACCTGGAGCGGCAGACTATGCAGATGGTGTATGTTGTGGCTTTCCTGGAATTCCCGGGAGTTCAACCGCGATTTCTCCGCCATCGGGTTTTCCTGAAGCCAGTCGTAATGCGCCCAGCCGGTCCATCCGGTGAGCTCGCCAACGTTGTCATGCGTGAGATCGCCGAAAACATACTCCGAGAACACGGGCGGCGTATCCCTCGAATACAGATACATGAAGCCCAGCCAAGGCCCGCCCCCCAAAAGAGGCCGCTCCAGAAATACATCCACCGCGCGCGCGTATTGATAGGCTCGGAGCACGACGCTTTGCGTCAGATCGATGAAGTGCTCTCTCGACGCCGCTCCCATCGTCAGTCCGACGGAAACGAACAGGGCGAACGCCAAAGGCGCGAGACAAAAGGCGTAAAGAGAGCCGAGCTTCCCGCTCGCGCCCGCGCGTTTTCTGAATTTCAGAAAAAAGACGATGGCGAGCAATACGCCCGCGAACAGGGCCAGAATCGCCGCTCGGCTCCCGGTGGAAAAAACCATGAGGACGCCGGACAGCGACGCGAAAAAATAAAAATGCCTCTTCTCTCTCAAAAAGAAATAAAAGCCGACGCCCGTCAATATCAACCCGAGTCTGGAGACCGTTTCGTGGGTCTGGACGAACATGCTCATGAAAACACGAACCCCGGACCCGTGAAACATCGAATAAGAAACGGGAACGCCCAGATAATAGACCAGGACGTTCTCGATGCTTATGGCCAGGGAGACCCAGAAGACGCACTTCAGCGCGCGCTCGAACTCCGCCATGCCCCACCCGTTGTTCCGAATCAAATACCATACGAGCATCCCGTCCACGTATGGAACGGTCCAGCCCAGGAGCTTGTATAGGGGTACATACGTCTTGATGGGGTCGTCGTCCATGTAGCCCTTCAGAACCCCTCCCCAGAATATCACCCAGAACCAGAACACGGCGACGCCGAACGCCAGCTTCGGCTTCCTCGCCCCGAACAGCAGGAGTTCGATCACCCAGGCCGCGCACAGCATGGCGGCAAGGACCATCAAGACCCTGTAAGGAGTCAGCTGACTCGGAAAGTAAGGGACGCTTCGCCATGGAATGAGGAAATGAACCACGTGCAGATAAATGACCGCATTGGTAAGCCGGAAAGGAGAAAACGCTTTCTCCCCTGCGGTCCGTTCGTTGTTTGACGTTCGTTCTTCAGGCATGGAAAGGGTTGCTACCCGAGGACGCGGCGGCTTGTGAAAGCGCCCCTGGAGCGCGACGCGGGCGAAGGGCTGAACGCTTGAAGCCTTCCTCCGTTCAGCCTTGACGAGGAGCGAGCCGAATCCGCGGAACTACGCGCCATCCGGTTCTTTTCGCGCGAGAATCGCTTGGCGGAACTCGAGAAACAGCGCCGTGAACATGGCGAACAACAAGCCGAAGACAAAACTCAATGACGCCATGATCGCCAAATGCCGTCCGGAAACCGGCATCTCGGGCAATCTCGCAGGGCTGACAATCCTCAAATCGGTGCTGCTGGACAACACGGCCGCCGCCGCCTGGTTATAGTCCTTGGAGATGTCGCTGTAAGTTCGTTTCGCCAGCGAATGATCGAGCTCCACTTGTTCGCGAAGGGAAACCGAAGCCGCTTTCTCCGTGATCTTTTTGCCCAGTTCTCTATCCACATCCTTCAACCGGGCGTCAAACAATTTCTCCCGATGCCTCAAACGCTCCGCCGTCAGGATATCCCTGTCCAAAACCCGCAGCCTGTTCAACAATATATTCGGCGAGAAATGCTCCCTTTCCGGGGAACCGCCATCCTCCGGCCCCTCGGAATCAAGCGGGCGGGCGGAGCGCGAGGCGTTGAAAAAAGAAATATCGATTTTTCCAACGCCCGACGACACTTCCTCCAATGCGCCCAGCCTCGCAAGCAAACTGTTTCTCCGCCCCCGCCGCTCCGCGATTTCCCTGCGGTTCGCGAGAATTTCAGATTCGATTTTCTTTATCTCGTCCGACGTTCGGGAAATTTTCAGAAGCAGGCTCCTCGCCTCCAGCTCCCGCAATTTCCCGGACACCTCCGGCAGCTCCGCGTCAATCCTGGCGATTCTCTCCTGATGCCGCTTCTTTTTTTCTTTCAGCCCCGCCAGACGAGATTCCTCATCCACGATTTTCACGGATACGGCGTCGAACGGCGCGCCAGACGCCCTTTCATCACTCGCGCCTCCGTTTTTCCGCGGCGCGTCCGACCGGGTGCGCCCATCCGCGGAAAATGATCCGGCCCGGCTCGCATTCCTGAAATCGCTCATCGCCGTCTCGAGCGATTTCAATCTGCTCATGGAAACCTGAATCTCGACTGTCAGGACGGGCAGAGAGGTCGAAAGATTTTTTCTTTCAGCTTCCAGCGATCTTTTCTCGCTCCGAATTTTTTCAAGCCCGGACGCGGCCCGAACGACATCTCCCGCCCCCGCGTTTTCTATTGATTTTCTTTGCGCGCTCAACGGGGCATCGCCTCTTGAATCACCATTCGTCGCCGAGAGCATGGCGGAGAACCGACTCTTCATTTCCAGCATCTTCCTTGAAAGCGCGCGATGGCGCTCCAGCAAGCTGTCGTTCTTATCCATCGCCATCTTCAATTCCGGGAATTCCGCGTCGCCCCGGAGCAATTTCAGCACTTCTTCCTTTTCTTTGGAGAGAGCGTCCCGATCGGTATCTTGCGCGTTGAGGAGGCTCGCGAAGCGCATGGAAGCCAAGTACTCCCGCTGGGCCAGCAAAGTCCGGATATCCTGCCGCAACTCGTCCAGCCTCGATTCCTGGTGGAATTTCAACAGCGCGTCCTCCGCGCTATCCAGGCGCCGCTTCGCGCCGTCAAGCCTTTTTCTGACCCCCTCTTGTACTCGCAAGGCGTCAGACTGCGCATGCTTCATCTGCCTGCTGATCGTCTGATTGGCAATATAATTCGCTATGTCCTTCGACAGCCGGGGATTCATCGTGAACGCCGATATTTCGATCAGCTCCGTCCCCTTGACGATTTTCACCAAGCCGATATTGTCCCAAAACTCATCGGTCCGCGCATTGTAAGGATCGACGTCCAACTTGAACTTTCGCACCACTTCCCTGGCGGTCACCAGACTCGGGATCAGTTTGACGGCCGTCTGTATCCGCCGACCCGATAGGCTGCGCTCCAACGTGACATCCTGTAATCGCAGCAAGCCGACGCGCAGCGTGGCTGTCGCTTTGTATTCTCTCGCCTGCAAAAGGGAGAGCGCGACGATGGCCGCCGTGAATATCGCGGGAAGCGCGACAAGCAAACGCCGGCGCCGCTTCAGCGCCTCCACGATTTCCTGAAAAGATATTCGATCCTCGGCTTCCATTCCCGAGTGTCTCCGGTTTTTCAACCTTTCAGCAATCCACATTCACCCGCGCGTCAAAGCATAACCCGCTTCCAAAGCGCGTCGCCAGCGCCCGGCGAGCCCTATTCAGGCGCGATCCCCTGCAATTCATACTCCGCCTCCGGCACCAATCGGGAGACGGGGAGCCCCCGATGGAAAAAAACCACGCTTTCCGCCGCCTCCGACTCCATCCGCACCCGGGATTCTTTCGTAAAAGAACCGATATGACTCGTCAGCAGAACATTGTCGAGATTCGCCAGAGGGCCGGCGTAGGGCTCATCGGCGAACACGTCCAGCGCCGCTCCGCCGATTCTTCCCGCCTCCAGCGCCTCGGCCAGGGCTTTTTCGTCAATCAGTCCCCCGCGCGCGGTATTCACCAAGACGGCGTCCGGCTTCATCAACGACAATTCCGCCCGCCCGACGTAATTCTCCGTCCGCGGACTCATGGGCAGGTGGAGGGTAATCACGTCCGCCCGCCGGAAAATTTCTTTTTTCTCCACCCAGGCGATTCCGGTTTCGGCGCCGAAATCCACGTCCGGCTTGACGTCGTGGCCCAAAATGTCCGCGCCGAACGCCCTGAGGAGCCGGGCGACGCGCTTGCCGATGCGATTCACCCCGATAATTCCAGCCGTCACATCGCCAATCCCTCGGCCGACCCGCCTCTCCCATCTTCCCTCGCGCAGAGCCGCGTCCGCCTTGCGGATGCCCCGAAGCATGGACGCCATCAGAGCGATGGTCAAATCGGCCACGGCCGCGGAGGGCGCCTCGGGCGTATACGCAACCTGGATGCCCCGCTCCCTGGCCGCCAGCAGATCCACGCTGTCCAGCCCGACGCCGACGCGCGAGATGAGCCTCAGGTTCGGGGCGCTTTCCATCACCTTCGCCGTAAGCGGCTCCACGCCCGCGATGATATAACGGGTCTCGCCCACAAGGCCGCACATCTCGCTCTCGCTCGGGCGGCGCGGGTGCGGCTGAAAGGAGTATCCGATGCCCGCTTCTTCAAGAATCATCAGGGGCTTGCGGCTGAATGAGCCGAAAGAACCAAGACTGACAAGAGCTTCGCTCATCCTCACGCCTTCCGCTCAAAATCAGGCATATCGGTATATCGGGAAAAGCCTCTTTTCGAGGAGACGTTCATCCCGCCCGTGAAGCGCTCAGGCGATATGAACAACGCGCTCCCGAGCCTTCGCGCTCAACGGAAAATCAAGACGCCCGTTGCCCAGCGCTTCGGATTCATGGAAGGCGATCACCATTTCCAGCGACTTCATTCCATCTTCCAGGGAGCAACTCAACTCCTCAGACCCCAGAAGCTCGAGAATGCCGTTCCGCGTGAGTTCAACGATGTCGAAATCTCCGCCGTCGAACGACCTCTCCTCCATGGGCGTCCCGTATCGGGTCAAAGGAACGGATCTGGCTTCCCCGGCGCGAGCGTACACGCGCCAGGAGGCGTTGAGTTCGTCGATGACGATTCTGCCGTATGCGCCCGCGAGAACGATCAGATACTGAACGCCCGTATCCTCGCACGACTCCACGTAGCTCCTCATGCCGTTCTCGAATACGACGACGCCGAATCCGGCTGGATCCTCATATTGCGGGCCTCTCGGATTGGGGGTGCCCGTGCGATCCAGCGCGCCCATCACCCAGGCGGGTTCGGAGTCGGAAAGAAACCGCATCAAATCGAAAATATGAATGACGTAATTGCCGAGACCCACGCTGCCGATGTGGAAATACGCATGGCGAAGATCGCCTATGACGCCTTCCCGGACGGCGTCCTTCAGTCGATGATACGCCGGGCTCCAGCGGCGTATGTGGTTGACCGTCACCCGGGCGCTCGTCCGGCTCACGGCCTCCAGCACCCCGTCGGCGTCCCGGAGGCTCGTCGCCAGCGGCTTCTCGCAGACGATGCGGGGGATTCCGGCGTCGGCGGCGGCGATGACGATTTCCGCGTGGGTGGGCCCGTTCGAGACCACGCTCAGGACGTCGAGCGCTTCATTCGCAAGCAGCTCCCGATAATCCGAATAAACGCGGGCGGGGGGGAAATCCGGCAAAACCTCGCCGACGCGCTCGGGCCGCCACTCACAAATGGCGGCGACTTCGCAGGGCGTTCCCTCGTAGGCGCGATAATGCCTCTGCCCCATGCCGCCGAACCCGACGATGCCCGCCTTAAGCGTCATGCTCATTCAAACGGTGATGACGGCGAAAAGGGTGTCGCACTTGAAGCGGGCTTCCAGAGATTCCCTATAGGCGTCCTGAAGCGCCTGATCGAAGAGGCGGGAGCGCCGCCAAAGACAGCGAAGCCCCAAAACAGAAAGCGCGTTTCCCCCTTTCCAAGCCGCCCGATCGAAGTCTTCGTTTTCCAAGGCCCGTTTCACCATTTCACTCCCCGGTCGATGCCTCTATTCATCGCCACAACATCCAGAACGTTCTCGCAAGTATCAAATATCCCGGGGGACTTTCAACCACCTGGGCCAAGGCTGTCCTTATCGCTCGCCTCCACGTTCAACAGCCTTCGCCATCCCGGGAGCTGAGCGTCAAGGTTCCAGTAGCTTCGCACGAAATCCCTTTTCTCATCCAGTCCCTTTCGAGAGCCGTTTTTCAGGTAGTTCTCCAGTTTTTCCCTCAATTCATCGGGCGTGCTCACGGAATGGTAATAGTCTTCAAATCCCGACAACACGTTCATGGTGAATCCGGAACTGAAAACGAGCGTGAAAACCTCGCATCCGAAAGCAAGAGCGTCCACCGATACGGCGCTCGTGGGCACGAGGACGACATCGGCCTTTTCAAGATGCGTATTGATATCCCCTTCCTTGATCTCCCAACGGCGCGCCGCCGGATGAATCCCCAAGCCCTTCAGCAATGAATCCATGGGCATTGCCGGATGTCCCTTCAGCCAAACGTCCCATTCGCCAGCGAGCGGACAAGCCCCCGAAAGCAACAGCAACAGGGACTTCGTTTCTTCCTGGACGCTGGTTCCCGCAACCAGCAAGGTCGGCTTGCTCCCCTTCTCCAAGGGCCGCGGATCGTTCATCCTCGCAGCCAGCGGCAACTGGCGTATCGCCTCCACCTTGCAAAGGCCCGGATAGCCCCACTCGGAGAGGAGAGCGTGCGCCGCCGCGCCATTGGCGGCGATTTTCCCGGGGAGCGGCAAGCCATCGGCAAGACGGGATGATTCTATCTCCGATTCATGGTGAGCGTAAAACACATAATGCCGGGAGATGACCGTGTGAATGAAGCCGACAGACTCCAGTTCCGGCCTTTCGCGTTCTATCGCTTTATTCAGCGCCTTTTCCCACGCCTGCATCTCGCACGCATACACGCATTGAGAGGCGCCGCCCGAGTCCCTGAAAAACCTCCTGAACGCTTTATACTGGATCAACCCGCGAACGGCCTCGACGCCGCAAAACGACCGGCGCCATAAATCTCTGACGAGGGGATAGCATTCAACGGGGAACAGATCTCCGCACATCCGTTCTTCCGAGAAGTTTCTCGCAAGAAAGAAATATCTTCCCAACTGCCTTGTCCATAAATAAAACGCTCCGACAGCTTCCCGGAAGCCGAAAAACTCATCGAAGAACGCGAGCCGTTCTCCGTTTTTCTTGAATTTCTTCGCGATTTTCAAGGATTCCAGAAAAGTGGCGCCCTGGATATGCGTGAACATCAAAAGCCAGAAAATGCGCTCTTTTCGCTTCGGGCAGATATTCTGAACCGGCTCGAAATACTTGTTGCGAAACGCGCCTTCCGCATCCTCGTTCAGATATGGAAAATAGCTGACGAACACGGGGGGGGCGTGGAAATCTCTCTGCGGCGGGAAAAGCCCATCACCGCCTTGGCGAGCATGGCCTTCCAGCAGGCCTGCAGCCAGCCCGCGAGCGCGAGCGACAACATGCCCGGCAGGAGCGACCTCATATTTTGGACAGCGAGCGTCCCGGGCTTTTCCACAACATGAAACGGGACGCTGAAAGCATCCGCCATGCGCCTGATGGACTTGTGGAGGTTGCCGTTCTTTACGGCTACGGCCACCCCGTCGTATTTTCCGGTTCGCAGTTCTCCTTGAACCGCAAGCGCCTGGGCCAGCCGGAGGAACGTATCCGTTTTCAGGGGATTTTTCTCCGAAATGGGCCCCAGCCAGAAGCCGCTCATCCCGTCCTCGCTCGTCATGAAAAAACGCCGAACGGAGACATCGCGGATGCGCGAGTCCCCCCGCTCGGCGGACCATTTTGGGAGTTCGCGGCAAATGGCTTCGATTTCCCGCTCGACGAGCCTGGCCGAATTCAGCGCGGCGACCTGCTTCAGGCCGCGCTTCAGAAGCGCTCGCTCGAGACGCCTCGCCAGCCTCCAGTTTCCCGTCAAGGCGAACAGGGAGATCGAATCGCGCCCGCCCCGGAACCCGTCCGGCGCTTCTTCATCCGAGAAACTCTCATCAAAAACGAACAACAACATGCTTCAACCACAACCTTTTGTCTTTCGAGGCTCCGCCCATGAAACCGCAAACCTTGAAACATGTGGAATTTTACTGACCGAGCGGGCGAATCCACGCAAAAATCTTCAAGAGGGCGGAGCGCCGGCGGTTTCGAGAAAGTTCCAAAAGACGGGTGGATTATTTCAGCTCGTCGGCGCAGGAAAAATAGCCTCCCTTGGCCCTGATCCACATGCGCGCTTTGGGCGGCAGCAAGCGATACGAAAACCAGAACGGCAGCAGGACGCGATACGGGAGACCGCCTCCACAGGCGCGAATCGCCCTGCTTTGCACAAGGATGCCGTCAAACACGTCCCGGAGCCTCGTATTTCGCTCGAAAAACTGCTCCACATGAATTCTTTTCGCCGCCACGGGAACTTTCAAAAACCCGACCTTCATTCCATTTTCATACATTCGGACAAGCAAATCGAAATCATGAATCATGCGAAATTTCTCATCGTAGCCCTGAATTTTTTTCATCGCCTCGCTTCTGGCGAACAGCGACGTGTGGTTGACGGCATTGGAAAGCATGAGTTTTCTTCCGATATCCGCTAACGAAGGATTTTTCTCATCCGGCCCGAATGAGGGCCAATCGGGCCTCCCGTTGGCGTAAAAGGCGAACGGGGGCGAACCGACGGCGCAATAATCCGGCGATTGCTCCATCGCCAGCCTTTGAATTTCCAGTCTTTTGGGATGGGACAAGTCATCCGCGTCCTGGATGGCGACATACTCCCCCCGGCTCTCGCGGACGCCGAGGTTGAGCGCTCTCACGCGCCCGATTCGTCCCGCTTCGATGAGACGAATTCGAGGATCGCCGAAGCCCGTCAATACGCGGACGGTATCGTCCGTCGAGCCGTCATCGACGATGACGCATTCCAGATCGACCTCCGTCTGCGCCAGAATGCTTTTCACGGCGTCCGCAACATATTCCTCGGCGTTGTAGGCCGTTATGACGACGCTTATCATTCTGATCCCCCCGCCTGCGGACGGGAACAAGACGGGGGAGGCGGGTCCGCGAAGGCTGCCGTTTTCCCGGGTGAAGTCGCCTGCATATCCTCATAAATCTCGCGCAGGCACTCCAGCAATCCTCCTCCCATGTCCATATACTCGTTGATGGCGAGCTTCCGGCCGATTTTAGGCTCGAACGTGTAGGGCGTCATCCGATAGTGGCCCGACTGGCCATTCTCGTCGAACTTCAATTCGACGCCTCCCCCCACGATTTCATTTATCATTTCAAGAAACTCTCTCGTGCGCATGGGATAGGGGCCGGTGATTATCAGGTGCTGGCTGGCAGGATTCTCAGCAAGCACCTGAACGCAAAGGCGAGCCGCGTCCTTTACATTGACGTATTCACGAATCTCATCGCCGGCGACGAAGCTTTCGATGCGCTTCTCGGAAAGCGCCTGCCGAAGATAGCGATGGACGCTGTTTCTTTCATCGGCCCGAGTGCCGAATATGGTTCCGAAGCGAAAAATCACATAATTCAGCCCATACT
The DNA here is from genome assembly GCA_965242545.1 of bacterium. Taxonomy (GTDB): domain Bacteria; phylum UBA8248; class UBA8248; order UBA8248; family UBA8248; genus Bin107. The sequence goes on along the minus strand of OZ251456.1, from coordinate 335,721 downwards.
GCTTCTGGTATTCTTCTATGTAGAGTTCCGCCGCCTGCTTGCTGCACCGGTAGAAACCGCCTCGATCGCTGTAAGCGTATATGGAACTGGCGTGCATATAGCGTTTGACGCCCGCACTGCGCGCCGCGTCAAGTATGTTCACAGTTCCCAGGACGTTCTGGGCGACAGTTTGAGCGGCTTTTGTTTTCGCGTCATCAAGATCCGCGATGCCCGCGAAATTATAGACGGCGTCATGGCCCTTCACCGCTTCACGCACTTGCTCGGTGTTCAGAATATCGCCGACATACATCCTTTGATCCGACCGCAAATACGCGGAGGGCTTCAAGTCGAACAGAAGAACCTCATGTCCTTCATCAGACAGCGCATCGGCCAAGTGGCTGCCGATGAAGCCCGAACCGCCGAAAACAACGACTTTCCATTTCCCGCCCAAGAATCAATCTCCCCCCGCGATGGATACGATTTGCCCCGTAATGTAGTCCGCTTCCTTCGAGAGCAAATAAACGGACAGTGAGGCGATTTCATCAGGCCGCGCCATTCTCTTCATCGGAACCATGGAGATTCTTTCCGTCATGTCCTTGCCGGGCGTGTATTTCTGATGCGCGTCCGTATCCGTCACTCCCGGCCGGACGGCGTTGACGCAAATGCCCTTGTCCGCGCCCCGGCGGGCGAAACCCAGGGTCAGCGCGTCCACCGTCGCCTTGGAGACGCCGTAGTGAAAAGTCGTTTCCCCACCAACGTATTTCGCGGAAATCGAGCCGATATTGAGTATTTTCCCTCCCCCTTCCCCCATCTTCAGGAACGCCCACCGGGACAGCAAAAAGGGGGCCTCCACGTTGACCGCGAAGGCGCGCCTCCAAAGCTTCAGGTCTATCTCCTCCAGCCTGGCTTCCTCGATTACCGCGCCGGCGTTGTTGACGAGCGCGTCCAGTCTCCCCCACTCCGCGTCGCAGGCGTCCATCAGGGATTCCACCTGCTCCGGATATTCAAAATCGGCCCGATGAACCCGCAAGCGCCCTTGGGGAGCGTATTCTTCGACGAGCTTTTCCAACTCGGGGCTGCTCTTTCTGTAATGAGCGAAAATGCTGTCTCCCTTGTCGAGCAAAAGACGCAGGATAGACAGCCCGATGCCCGAACTCGCGCCCGTCACCAAAACATTCATGCAAACGGAACCTCACGATTCATCACCAAACGGAGACTTCCTGCGCCCTTCGGCGTCGAACCCGTGCGCCATCAGCCAATGCTTCACGAGCGGCATTTGCCATTCATGGTCAACGTCCACTCCTCCCCATTGCCGCAACGGGTAAATTTTCCGTCCCATCCATTTGAAAGGCAATAGACCGCTATTGATGTTTTCAAAACACCGAGGGCGAACAATAGCCGCCCCCGCGTCCGCAAACCACGAATCCCCCTGTGAATCCCGGTCGCAACTCAACGTCTCCGGATCGCCAAAGGCCTCGAACGGCACGAAGGGACGCAAAAGGCCGTCCTCTTCAATCTTCCGCGCGCGGAGCGGACTCCACATATTATAGCAGGAAACGGTGACGGCGGAATCGTAGGACGGGTTCTCCCGCAACACCCGAATTCCCTCCTCAATCATTTCAGGCAGGATCATGGGCGCGTTGCAATAGAGAAGCACGAAGAACTCCATCTCCCCGCCCAGTTTCTTCTGCTCATCCGTAATGACTCGATACCCGTGCGCATAGGCGTCTTCGCTAAGAGCCTCTTTTGTCGCCAGCTCCGGGGGGCGGACGATCACCCGGGCGCCCATGCCGCGGGCGAGCGCCATCAATTCCTCATCGTCCGTCGAAAGATAGACGGCATCGACGCCGGGCGCATCCAGCGCCGCCTTCAAGGGATAATAAGAAAGCGGCTTCCCGAGAACCGGATAGGTATTCTTGCCGGGAAAGCCCGCACTTCCCTTCCTTCCCAACGACAAGGCAGCTACGCGATTCCGCTTCCCCTTCATTTTTTGAAGCCCTCATGCCTCATCCGACGATTCCAAGCGAACTCTTGAGATTCTTACGCCTGCAAGGCCAGGAACTTTTTATACCGCCCTTCCTCCCGCATGAGAGAGGCGTGGCTCCCCTCCTGAACGATTCGCCCATTCTCGAGAACCAGAATCTTGTCCGCGCTCTTGATGGTGGAAAGACGATGGGCGACGACCAGGATGGTCACCCGCCCGGCGAGATCCTGCAAGGTGGTCTGGATAAGACGCTCGAATTCGCTGTCGAGCGAACTCGTCGCCTCGTCCAGCACGAGTATCCGGGGAGAGCGAACCAGGGCTCTCGCGAGCGCGAGGCGCTGCTTCTGGCCGCCGGACAACTTGATCCCCCGACTCCCGATGACCGTCCGGTATCCTTCGGGCAATTCCTCGATGTATTCATGGGCGTAAGCCGTTTCCGCCGCCTTCCGCGCCTGCGCTTCATCCGCTTCGGGATTTCCGTAAAGAATGTTGTTGTAGACCGTATCGTTGAAAAGATAGGGGTCCTGCTCCACCACCCCGATGAGGCTTCGCCACTCGCCCACGGAAACGTCCCTCAAGTCCGCGTCGTCAACGTAAATGGCGCCCCGCGTCGGATCATGAAGGCGCAGAAACAGATCGACGAAAGTGGTTTTCCCGCTTCCGGAGGAGCCCACCAGCGCCGTCGTCGCGCCTTTTTCGACCGATGCGCTTACCCCGTTCAGCGCGTCGTCCCCGGAGCCCGGATAGGCGAACGACACGTTCTCGAATCGCACGCTCTTTTTCAGTTCGCCGACGGAAGCGCGCCCTTCCGTCGGATGTTCCTTGTTCCCGTTTTCCGCGTATTCCTGAACCCTCTCCAGATGGGGAGCGAATTCATTGGCGAGGAGCCAGTAGTGGTTGATCACTTTCAGCTTGGGAAGAACGTGCAGAAAGATGACCAGGAATACGGCGAGAATCGCAAAGGGAATTTCCAGAAATACGACGGCGAAAACCAGACAAAGAACCATGAAGAAAAAAAGCAGGGGCTCGTAAAACAGAGAGGCGATAATCTTGTTGTCCATGATCTCAACGGAAACCCGACGATAATCGTTCGTATGGCTTCTGTAGTGTTCGACGTGGCGCGCGATATTTCCAAACACTTTTACCGTCTTGACGCCGGAAAAGACGTCATGAAGATAGGAATTGATGCCCTGCATGCCCCGTGACTCTTCTTCGCCCTTCAAATATCCCTTTTCAAAGCGCGGGAAGAGAAAAAGATAGGAGATGGAAAACAAGCCTACCACCAGAACGGTGAGCGAAAAGGAGACCGCCAGATTCATGGCCAGATACAGGATGCAGAAAAAAATACTGTTGATGATGAGCATCATGTGTTCAAAAAGAAAGCCGGCATTCTGCGTGGAGGTGAATTGGACGGCGATGAGATCGCCCGTCTTTTTTTGATAAAAATACGAGAGCGGAAGGTTCATCAGGTTTCTGAAAACCTTTTCCCTCATATCGCACGTGATTCTCGAACTCAGCACCCGCGCGAGATGCGTGGAAATCGCCACCAAAGCGAATTTGAACAGCATGGCGATTGTGAACAGCGTGATAAGGTTCGCGAACGAATACTCCAGGCCGATAATTCCAAGCCCCCATTTGGCGTACGCCTCAAGGACATGGTTTGTTTCTATCCCTTGTATCGTTTGGAAAATGGGCATCAACATGCCCAAGCCGATGCTCTCGAACATCGTCGCCGAAACGAGAACGAAAAAATATAAAAGCAACAGCCGCTTGTAATTCCGGGCGACGGCGAGAATGTTCTTTTGCTTATCGCCGAACATGCGATTTCTCTATCCTTTGCTTTTCCGGCATGGCGAGGGCGCAGGCGCCCGTCGGTTCTTCATCTTCGGCTCGCTGGCTTCCATAATTCCGAATCCGCCGAAGAGAACAATTCCACCCATTCCGAACGCCAGTTTTCGCTGCTTCGACAATAACGATGCGCAAATTCCCTGATGGCTTCCCGCGTCCTGCCGTCCTCCCACCATGAATCGATATCGGGCCAGATGGCGTTCAGGTGTCTCGCGGCGCTCTCCGGGGATGAGTGAACAACATTCACGGCCGACAGTTTTTCGACATGGGGCTTCGCCTGACGCGAGATCCGCCACACATTCTCGTTCCAGAAAAAGACGGCCGGTATCTCCGCCGCCATCGTGAACAATTCCGTAGCCCCCATCCCATCAAAAACGCAAACGCCGCATTGCGACAACGCGGAAGACATCCGGTTCGATTTATGGTTTAGCAATTTCCCGGACAAAATTTTCAAATCGGGGTATCTTTCTTGCATATAGGAGCGGTCATAGCGGTCGCTCGCTTTGGTGACGTGCGGCCGATACCACAAGGCGGAGCGCAATTCATTTTTCAGATGCTCGATGAAACTTGTTTTGTTCTTCATAAGCCGCGCTATGTCATCGGGCTGATAACCCGTTTGCAGCCATTCGGAATAGACCAACAAGGCGGAGCCTATCATAATGATGGATGAATTTCGCTTCGCGCCTCGCTTCATTTTCGACAGAAGAGGAGAGGAAGCCGGCGCGGCTGCTTCATAGTCGGACTGACGCTCCCAGCCCCACGATACGAACCGATCATCCGTCTCGTATTCCACAAGATTGTAAAAGGATGCCGCTTCGGCCAAGCCGACCAATCCCCCGTGCTGACTGCCGATCAGCCTTACGGGGCGATCCTCCAGGAGACCGGCCGCATAAAACCGCCACGGGTCGTTTTCACTCGTCACAAGCCCGCTGACTATCGCGTCCGTCCAGGGGGCCGTCGCCCTTATTTTCCTCAGCGCCTTTTTCTCGTTTTCCCGAAAACACTCCGTGAACTGTTTCGGCATCGTCTCTTCAATCAACCCATCCAGAACCCGCAGGAAAATCTCCGCTTCTTCGGCACTCATCCCCTGAATCGATTTGATCTCTTCAATCATGGCGTCCTTCGAGAGATTTTTATTTTCCGCTTCGGATATTTTCTGAAACGACCTCGCCGCATCCCTCCAGCGTCTCCTGCTGCGAAGCATCACGCGAAAAGAAAGATGCAGACTGTCCAGCAGTCCCAGGCCATAAACCCGATGAAACTGGACGCATCCCAAATTGCAGGCCAGAATGCTGGCCCAATGATATATTTCCATTTTTCTTTGCGATTTTCTGGCTTTGGCATGGTCGCCATAGTTGTCCCGTATGAACGTCTTTTTTTGATCGCTCACGGAAAAATATTCATCCGGCGGGGCGGGCGCGCCGTCCCGCATGATCCATCCTTCGGGTTCATAGGCGCGCAGAAATCTGCTGAAGATGAGGCGGTTCAACGGATCATCGAGTATCATCCGATTAAAGTGGCTCGTTGCGATGGATGAGGGGGCTTCATCCCGGGGCGAGAGATACGCCAGATATGGAACGCCGCTCGATATCCGACTCCTGATTCGCAGAAACCGCTCGAAAGAACACATGACCAACCTGCAAAGCCACGGCATCAGCAAGATGCGCCAATATCGGGCGGAATAGGAGCGCCCGTGTCTTTCGTTTTGCCGGCGGACCAGGCGGTGAAGGTAAAATTCACAAACCTTTTCCAGGCTGCGAGAAACGGGCAGGATATCCTCGGCCTGCAATACCCGCCTGATTCCGTATTTTTCCCATTCCCACTCGAAAAACTGGGCGTCTGAAAGCGACCAGGGACCCAGATGCTCGGCTTGGCGCTCGTCCGATGCGGGATCGATTTTCGTGAGGATGAGCTGTTTCATTCGCTTCTATCAATCATCGCCGAGCCTCCCCCCTTCGCCCTGGCGTCCCCAAGGGGATTCGAACCCCTGTTGCCGGCGTGAAAGGCCGGTGTCCTGGGCCAGGCTAGACGATGGGGACGGGTGAGCGGCCAATCGGGCCCGGAGGCGCGAAGCCCTGCTTCTCAAGGGGCGGACTTATACCAGTTTTGAACGCCCGCGTCCATCCGGCGGCGCCCTTCAGGCGCGCAGGACGACGAGTATCGCCCCGCTCACGGTGAGCGCCGCCCCAACGGGGACGCGCCAGGTGACGCCCTCCGCCCGCCTGAGAAAAACGACGCTGAAGAGCACGGTGAACAAGGGGCTCGTCTGCACCAACGGCACGACCCTGAAAACGTCGCTTCGCCCCAGGGCGGAGGTGAACAGGAAAATGCCCGCCCCGGCCGCCGCGCCGCCCAGCAGATACGGCCAGAACGCCCGCTTCACGTCTCCCGCGCCCTTCTCCCGCAAGGCCCAGCGCGCGCAGGCGCCCACCACGACGAGAGCGGCCGCCGCGCCTATCGTCGAGGCGGCGAGCGCGCTCGGGAAGGCGGCGAGTCCTTTTTTCCAGGAGACGGAGCCGACCGCGGATATCATCGCCGCGAAAACGGGCCAACGGGCGTCCCGGCGGCGCCATCCTCCCCCGGTCCCGCCCGACAGGAGCAGGACGACGCCGCCCGCCACCGAGGCCACGCCCGCCAGGTGATACCAGGCCGGCTCCTCCCCCAGGACGACAAGCCCCAGCAGGGCGGCGAACAGGGGGGACGTCCCCTTGAGCGGCGCCGCACGCGCCACGCCGACCCGACGAATGCCGATGAGAAAAAAGATGAGGAAAAGCCCCGGGTTGCAGGTTCCGCCGAGCATCACCCAGAAATAATGCGCGCCCGCTTCCGGGAACGGCGAACCCAGGAGCAGTACCAGCGGAACGAAAAAAACCAGCTCCCCCGCCAGCGTGATGACGGCGCCCGCGAAATGATCGGCGTAACGCAGCCCCCGGCGCGCGAGGAAATCCGCGCAGGTGAAGCACGCCGCCGCGCCCAGGGCGAAAAGGATGAACGGCTCGATCGGCAAGGCCCGGCTTCTCCGCTCGACGGGGAATGATCGGGAACGACGCGCCCGGCAGGCGTTTCAGCCCCGCTTTCCCCGGCCTGCCCACGGGAGCGGGGATCTTCCGGCAGGCGCTTCCGGGTTCCGCCCGGAACGGCGGCGGAGGGGCGCGGCGCCGCCCCTCGAGGCGTCTTTTCCGGAAGCCCCCGCGCGACCGGCCTCAGGCGAGATACTTTTCCGGATTCCCCAGAAACTCGACGGCCGCCTGCGCGAAGACGCCCGCGCCGACCGGCAGGGCGTCCTCGTCCAGATCGAAGCGGTCGGAGTGCAGCCCGTGAACGAACCCCTTTTCCTCGTTCAGCACGCCCACGCGGAACATGGCGCCCGGCCGCTCCGCCGCCATGTAGGCGAAATCCTCCGCCCCCATCGAGAGCGGCATCTCGCTCACGTTCTCCGCGCCGAGAACCCGCGCCCCGGCGTCCTCAATGAGCGCGACGGCCGCCTCGTGGTTCACCAGGGCGGGATAGCCCGGCGCGATTTCGATCTCTATCTCCACGTCGAAGGCTTCCGCCACGCCGCGCGCCACCTCCCGCACCCGCTTGCGGATCATCTCCCGGACCCTCGGAGCGTGCGTGCGGACGGTGCCCCGAAGCCTGGCCTCCTGGGGCACGATGTTGATGGCGACGCCGGACTCGAAGCCCGTGACGGAAAGAACGGCGGACTCCAGCGGGGCGACGTTTCTGCTCACGACGCTTTGCAGCGCGCTCACCAGATGCGAGGCGGCCAGCAGGGCGTCCTGCGACTGGTGGGGATAGGCCGCGTGCGAGCCCTCCCCCCGGACGTGAAAGAAGAGCTTGTCCGAGGTCGCCATGACGGAGCCCGGGCGAACGCCGATGCGGCCCGCGGGCATGCTCGGCCACACGTGCGCGGCGATGAGCGCGTCCACCCGGGGATCTTCCAGAATTCCCTCCTCCACCATTCTCCTGCCGCCGGCCTTCCCCTCCTCCGCGGGCTGAAAGATGAACTTGACGCCGCCGCCCAGGCCGTCGAGCCACTCCCCGTTCCCGGAGAGCAGGCGCGCCGCCCCCAGCAGCATGCTCACGTGGGCGTCGTGGCCGCAGGCGTGCATCTTCCCCGGGCGGCGGCTCTTGTAGGGAGCGTCGCCCGCCTCCTCTATGGGGAGCGCGTCCATGTCGGCGCGGATGCCGAGGACGGGGCCGGGGCGTCCGGTATCGAGCAGGCCGACCACCCCCGTCTCCGCGACGCCGGCCCGGACGCCAAGCCCGAAACTTTCGAGATTCTCCGCGACGAGCCGGGACGTTTCATGCTCCTCGTAGCCGAGCTCCGGGTTCATGTGAATCCCGCGCCTGATCTCCGAAAGCCAGGGCTTCAGGGCCAGGGAGGCGTCCCGCATCGCCTGCGTCATGGTCGTCGCGCCTCTTGTGAATTCATGTCGTCGATCCCGGCGCCGCGCGCCGGCGCGGACGGCGAACCTTGCCGGAGGGAAACGGAAGGCTTTTTGAATGCGCTTTCAATGAAGGGTAGCTATCACAAACGACGAAGCGGGAACAATGCGCCGCCCGATTCTTCGCTCGCCGGTCCGGCCGCCGGGACGACGGATTCGGCGATGCTCATGGGGTTCGCCACGGATTGACGACATTGACGGCCAGCCCTTTGAAATCTCCGGTATTCCGCGTCGCTATCGAGAGGCCGCGCGCCATGGCCGTCCCCGCAATGAGCGCATCGCCCAGATGCAGGGTCCGGCCGGCGCGATGCGTCTGCGCCCTCAGCGCGGCCGCCCGCTCGGCTTCCGGACGGCCCACCGGCAGAATTCGATCCTCATACGCCGCAACGAACGCGGACAAGGCGGCTCTGATGCGGACGCGGCGGCGTCCGCGAGGAAGGCGGCGCAGGCCGAATTCCAGCTCGTGAACCACAACCGGGGAGAGCCACAGATCATCGCGTTCCGACAGAAACGCGACGACGCCCGAATCCGGCGACGCCTTCGTCAACTCCGATATCACGTTCGTGTCGATGAGGCAGGCGCTCATTCACCATCCGTCTTCAGGAACGGAACCTCGCGGCCGGGTTCGCGGCGGTCCGGGGCTTCAAGAGCGGCGCCGCGCGGCACGTTGTCAACGAGCCACCGTCCCAAGGGATCGCGGCGACCCGGCGCGCGCTTTCGCCACGCGCGCTCCGGCGCCACCACGAAAGCCCTCCTCACGCCGATGCGCTGCGGCCCTTCCTCTTCGGAGAGGCGCAGGATTTCCGACAGCCGCGCCTTGGCCTCGGCAACCGTCCATATCGAGCGAGGTCTGGATCCGCTCACGGTCAAAACTCCCTCAAAAAGGAACCCGCATAGTCCATTTTCGACAGCGCGTCAAAAGAAAGCGCGCCGCGTCGAAATCACATCAAGCGCCGTGAGAACGAACCCGGCGAACGCTTCCCGAAAGGCGTCTCCCTCTCCCCGATGGATCAGAAATCCTCCGGGGAAAATTCGGGCCGCGCCCTCAGAATCGCCTTGATGTCCTCGCGCTTGTGTTTGCGCGTCGTGGTTCTGGGCAGTTCCTCGTCGGGCCAGAGAAAAAAGCCGGTCGGCCTCTTGTAGTCCGCCAGCTGCGCGCCCAGGCGCTTCAGTTCGGCGTCAGCCAGCGCCGCCCGCTCCTCCTCTCCTTCCGGCAGGCCGGCCGCCTCGGGGTCGAGCGCGAGGACGGCGAACGCCTCCTCCCCGCCGCGCGGGGTTTTCCTCCCCAGGACGCAGACCTCCCGGAACCATTCGCTTTTCAGAAAATGCTCCTCCACCTCTTCGGGATAGACGTTCCGGCCCGATTCGGAGACGATGACGTTCTTCGAGCGGCCGCAGATGGTGAGGTAGCCCGCCTCGTCCAGCCGGCCGATGTCTCCGGTGCGAAACCAGCCCTCCCGCAGGACTTCGGCCGTCATCCGCGGGTTCTCGAAATAGCCCCGCATCACGTTCGGCCCGCGGATGAGGACTTCTCCCTCGCCGGCGTCCGCTCCCTCCACGGGCTCGACCCGCGCCTCCACGCCCGGTATCGGCGGGCCGACGGTTCCGATTCTGTTGCGCGCTCCCGGCGGATTCGCGTGGGTGATGGGAGAGGTCTCCGTCAGCCCGTATCCCTGAATCACCTCGATTCCCAGGACGAGCAAATCGCGGGCGACCGCCGGATCGAGCGCGGCGCCCCCGCTCACGAAATAGCGCAGATGCTCGCCGAGGCTTTTCTTCACCCGCGGAAACAGGAACCGCCCGACGCGCCGGCCCATCGACAGGCAAAGCCCGGAAACCGCGAAAAGGAGGCGGAAAACCATCTTCTTCGCCCCCGTCAGGGCTTCGACGTTCGAGAAAATGCGCTTGTGGATGAGCCGCGCGAGCGCCGGCACCATCAGGCAGATGGTGATGCCCTCGCTCCGCATGGCGTCCGAGATGAGGCGCGGATTCAGCGAGGAGAGATAATGCACCCTGGCGCCGCTCATCAGGGGTATCAGCAGGCCGCCCGTGCTCTCGAACATGTGGTGAAGCGGCAGAATCGAGAGAAAGACGTCCCCCTCCCCCGCCTCGAACGTTCCGAGCACGGCGCGCACGTTGGAGGCGATGTTCCCGTGAGAGAGCATCACGCCCTTGGGCGCGCCCGTCGTTCCCGATGAAAACGAGATGAGCGCGAGATCGTCCGCCCCCCGCCCCGCGCCGGGAAGCTCCTCGGGCGATGCGCCGGGGACGGCCTCCCTCTCCTCGTCGAAGCGCAGCGTCCCGCAGGCCGACGAGGCGCCTCCCGCCAGGGCGGCGGCGCGCGCCTCCTGCCCGGCGTCCGTCAGCAGAAGGACGGGCCGCGCCCTCTCCAGAACGTTCGCGAGTTCGCCGTCCTTCAGGTTCACGTCCAGCGGCGCGAGAACGCCGCCCGCCAGCAGCGCGCCGAAATAGCCCACCGCCCATTCCGGCTGGTTCGGCGCCAGGAGGGCGACCATGTCCCCCGGCTTCACGCCCGCCTCCAGCAGCGCCCGCGCCAGGGCGGACGCGCGCCCGATCAAATCCGCCCTCGTGAGAGCGACGCGCCCCCGCCCCTCCACCTCGCCCTCCAGAGCGACGGAATCGGGAAATTTCGCCGCCGCCTCGTTCAGGAGGCTGATCAGGGTATCCATGGGTTTTCTCCCGCTTCGGCCAAGCCGAAGATTGGATGAAGAAGCGTTGACCCGCCACATTATCAAAAGGCGTTTGAAGGGAGTATAAACGGGAATCCAAGTATTTTGAAAACGATTCAGATCAATCCCCACTTGAACCCAAAAGGGATCATTTCGACATGAGCCATGAACAACCAAAACCAGCTTCAAAGGGCTACTCTGATTTGATCTATGAAATTGAGAAAGGAATTATCAAAATTCCGAAATTCTAGCGCGAATCTGTCTGGAGCATAGAGCAAACCGCTAAATTACTGGACAGCATTCTTAAAGGTTATCCAATCGGCACCTTCATTCTTTGGGAAACCGATCAGCGTCTCAACGATATCAGAAATGTCGGCAATTTGAAAATTCCCCATACACGAGCAGGAAATAAGGTCCAGTATGTACTTGACGGCCAGCAACGTATCACGGCGCTCTTCGCCGCCTATCGTGGCGCCGAAATACCAAAGCGCGACGAAAGTAAGACCACCAATTACCGCGACATCGTCGTCAATCTCGACTGCGAAAATGACGATCAGATAATAACTTCCGAACCAACAGGGAATAAATATCTATCGCTCCATAAAGTTTTGACTTCCGGCATTGCGGACGGCGAAGAACTTCGGAAACATTATGGATTAAGTCACGAGGAGCTAAAAACCGTTGGCACATATTCAGAGGCGTTCAAGACTTACGAATTTTCAACGGTAGTTTTGCGAAAAGAAGATATAGACTCGGCAATCGAAGTATTCACTCGCATTAACACAAGCGGACAAACTCTTACGCTCTTTGAAATCATGTCTGCAAAAACCTATGACGAAGCCCAAAAATTTGACATGCAAGTGAAGTGGAAGAGCTTCGTCAAAGACCTAGAAAATGTTGAATATGAAGGTATTTCCAGCACGGTCATTCTAAATTTGCTATCATTGACATTAAGTCGCACCAAGGAATGCAAGCGTAAAACTATTTTGGCGCTAGACAAGCAATCTATCATCGATCATTGGGATGGGACGATTTCCGCTCTCAAAGACAGCATCGAGTATTTCAGAACCAAGTACCATATTCCGGTATCGCAACTACTTCCATACGATTTTTTGCTGGTGCCTTTTGCGTATTTCTTTTATCAGAACAAGAAGGAACCCACGGCCCGCCAACGAAAATATCTCCAAGAGTTTTTCTGGCGCATGGCTTTGTCAGGTCGTTATTCAAGCTCAACGGAATCAAAACTAGCTCAAGACACTAGAAGGATCGATCGTATATTGGCTAATGAACGGCCCGATTATGGCGATATTAAAGTCCATCTCGACTCTCCGCAGTCTTTGATTGATACAAATTTCCGCGCAGGAAACAGCTACTGTAAAGCAGTTCTGTGTTTGCTGGCATCCCAAGAACCGAAAGACTTCCAAGATAGCGGTAAAGTAATTCTTGATAACTCGTGGCTGAAGAGAGCGAGCAGCAGGAATTATCATCACTTCTTCCCCAAAGCTTACTTAAAGAACAAGGCTGATGCCTCCAACAGCGACAGTTTGGTCAATATAACCCTGGTTAGCGAACGTCTCAATAAACAGAAAATCAAAGCGCAGGCACCATCTAGCTATATCAGCACTTTCCAAGATGAAAACACCGAGATCAATAAGGCATTAAATTCCCATTTCATTGATCTGGCCGGATTTGGAATTGAAAGCAATGATTACGACACATTTCTGAAAGCCAGATCTGAGCGGATATATGAAGAGCTACAAGCCAGAATTAACCCCGATATATGACGATTGTGAAATTTGCCATATCAAGGTAGCCCGAAGTGGCAAACCGGTTTTCACGAAATTTGAGGACAAGCAAGATTTTTTTGTTCGAGCAGACTGTTCATCGCAACCGCTCAACCGAGAAGATCAAAGTAAGTATGAAAAAGAACGTTGGGGTAATTGATTAGGCTAGATCAACCGCTTTCGCACCTGCCAGGCGGCGAACTCGCCCGCGAAGACCAGCGCGATGATGGCCAGCACCAGCACGCCCGACTTCTGCCACTGGAACTGCTTGACGTACAGGAACACGTAAAACCCCAGCCCGCCCGCGCCGACTAGGCCCAGAATCGTGGAGTCGCGCAGGTTCATCTCGAAGCGGATGGCGAGGTGGGCGACCATCTGCGGAAGCACCTGGGGGATGAGGCCGTGCTGAATGACCTGCGCGGAGGAGGCGCCCGTCCCCCGGAGGGCGAGCATGGGTCCGGGGTCGGTCGCCTCGATCTCCTCCGCCACGAACCTGCCCAGCGCGCCGACGGAGTGCGCCGCCAGCGCGAGCGCGCCGGGAAAGGGGCCGAGCCCCACGGCGGAGACGAACAGCAGGGCGAGAAGCAGGAGCGGAATGGAGCGGATGAACGCCATGAACGCCTTGACGGGGAGATGCACCCAGGCCGGCGTCCAGTTCGAGGCCGCCAGCACGCCCAGAGGATAGGCGAACAACGCGCCCAGAAACGTGCCCGCGATGGTGGTTTGCAGCGTCTCGACCGCCGAGGCCGCCAGAACGTCCCACACCGACCAGTCCGGCGGCGCCATCCGGCCGAAGAAGTGAAGCAGCTGGGGAATCCCGCGCCAGAATTGACCGATCGAGAACTCGGAGCCCCGAAACGACCAGACAAGAAGCGCGCTAGCCGCCAGGAACAGGCCGGCCCTGCCAGCCATGCGCCCAGGCGAAGGCGCTCCGGCCCGCTCTCGTTCCGTTTCCATGCGCGACTCCGTTCGTTTCCGCGAACCCGTAGATTTCGCCCATCCTATCATCCGAGAGAGAGTCCGCAGAGCCGTCCCAGATGATCTTTCCGTTCCGCATCGCCAGAATCCTGTCCGCGTATTTCCGCGCGAGCGCAGGCAGGTGCAGGCTCATCAGAAGGGTGAGGCCGCGCGCGCCGCAAACCGAGAGGAGAAGATCCAGGATGTCCCCGGCCAGGGCGGGGTCGAGGCTCGACACGGGCTCGTCGGCGAGCAGAACCGCCGGCTCCTGCGCCAGCGCCCGGGCGATGGCCACGCGCTGCTGCTCCCCGCCCGAGAGCGTGCGGGCGCGGCGGCGGCGCTTGTCGTCCATGCGCACCTCGCGGATGGCGCGGGCGCAGACGCGCAGGTCGCGCTCGGAGCGGACGCCCAGCGCGCTCCTGAGCAGGGACACGTGGCCGAGCCTTCCGTGCCAGACGTTCCGCCAGACGGTCTCGCGGCCGATGAGGTCGAAGCGCTGGTGGATCATGCCGATGCGCCGATGCTGGGCCTTCGCCATCCGCGGCTTCCGGACGGGAAAAACGTCTCCCAGCACGACCACCCTGCCCTCCTCGCAGGGCGCGTAGCCCTTGAGCATCCTCATCAGGGTCGTCTTGCCGGCGCCGCTCTCGCCGATGACGGCCACGCGCTCCCCGCGGGAGATTTCGAGACGCTCGACGGAAAGAATCGTCCGCCCCCCCTTCTTCACCCGCGCGTTTTCGACCTGGATGACCGCCTCTTTCGACATTTCCCTACTCCTTCAAAAAGCCATATTTGCGGGCCATGGCGGCCACCGCCTCGTAATGGCCGCCGCCGACCCTGACGTAGCCGTCCGTCCCGTATAAGACCCGCCGAAGCGCGCGATGCTCCGGCCGGTTCAGCTTCATCATCGCCGCGATGAACTTTCGCCTGACCTCGGGCGCCAGCCCCTTGCGAACCACCACGTTGTGGCTGGGGATTCGGGCGGACCGCCCGATGGCGACGATTTGGCCGCGCTGTTCCGGGCGGAGGAGATTGAGGGCGTATTGGCTGACGCCGGCGGCGTCCACGAAGCCGCCCAGCACCGCGCCGATCGCCTGCTGATCCCCGCCCGCGAAATAGACCCTGCGGAAGAACCCGCCCTCGGGCTTCTCCGCCCCGCCCCTGACGAGGCCGGCGCGGACGAACAGATCGTGGGGGTACATGAAGCCGGAGCTCGAAATGGGATCGACGTAGGCGATGGTCCCGCCCCGGAGGTCGGAGAGCTTCTTCACGCCGCCGTCCCTCCGGACGAAGATCCGGGAATGATAGTAAGGCTTCCCGTCGTATATCTCGCCGAGAACGGCCTCGACCCCCGCGCGCCTGTTCGCCAGAACGTAGGGCAGCGGCGACATGAAGCTGACGTCCGCCTTTTCGGAGACCATCGCCTCCACCGCCGCCGAGTAGCTCAGGGTGATGAAATGGCGGACCTTCCGCCCCATTTCCCGCTCGAGGAATTTCATCGCGGGCCGGACGTCGCTGATGAGCTTCTCGGGATTCTCGATCGGAATGAACGCGATCCGCAGCGCCCCCTCGCCCGCCGCCGAAGAGCCCGGAGCGGCCAGCAGCATGAAAGCCGCGAGGAGAGCCGGCCCCGGCAAGAAGAACGGGAAGAATTTCCGGGCGAAGCGCATGGCGTCCCTCATTTCAGTCTGTCCGCGTTTTTCTCGTAAAGGGCGCGGTAGGCCGCCAGCTTGCCGTCGGTCGTCCTCTCGTCGCCGGCGAGGTGCGCGGCCAGGGCCTCGTCCAGCCGCTTCTCCATCTCGTCGAGAATCGGCAGGCCGCTCTTGTCCTGAACGTCCCACTTGTGGACGCGCACCTCGCGCGCCACGGTCTTCAGCAGGATGGCGATCAGCCCCTTTTTCTTTCTGCGCTTCAGACGCTCATAGGTGGAGAGGAAAAATTTGAACTCCTCCAGCTCCGCGTCCAGCGTGTGAACCGTCTCCTCCATCCCGTCCACGCCGTCTCCCACGGCTTCGAGATAAGCGGTGAGGTCATCGATATCCCGCCGGCTCAGGCCCAGCCCGAAGGATTCGTTGAACCACTCGTTCACCGCCCTCAGCGTGGGCAGGCTTCCGTCGTGAAAATAAGGGGCCGTGAACCTGGAGGAGAGCAGGGTGGGCGTGTCCAGTCCCCCCGCGCGGAAGGCCCCCTCCTTTCCGGCGGAGCCGATGTCGTGCCGCTTGTGGTCCAGGAAATTCGCGCCCGGAACGTGGCAGGTCGCGCAGCTCACGCCGCCCATCATCCGGGGGAATTTCCGATGAAATATCTTCTCGCCCCGAAGCGCCGCTTTGGAGACTTTCGCAGGGTCGAGCCTTCCGCTTTTCCGCAGCTTCGGATTCGGCAGGAACTCGAACTCGTTCATGTAGGCGACCAGGCCGTCCAGCAGCATCGGGTCCGGCTCCGGCCCGTCGAACTCGTTGACGATGACGTTGCGCGCGAACTCCCGCAGCGAGGCGAAGCGGCCGTTCCTGCCGTAGGGCGCCGTGAAGCGGATGCCTCTCAGGTCGGGCGTATCCAGCGGATCGCGCAGGCCGTTGTTGGCGTGGCCGGCGAAGAAGCTGTTGGATACGTCCACCCCCCCCCTTCGGAGGGAGAGCCCCGGGATGAACAGGTTGGGATTCGTCACCCCCTTGTTGTGGCAGGTGTTGCAGCTGATTCCGAGACCGCGCGCCGGCTCGCCGAATATCTCCGGGCTGTCGAAGGCCATGTCTCCCAGGGCGATGAGAAAGGTCTCCGCCTCGTTCGCCCCGCGCTCCGCCATTCCGAGAATCTGCCGGGGGCGCGGCAGCTGCTTGTTGACGTCGGCGCCGGGCGGGAGCCGCCGCGGAACCTTCGCCGTCTCGATATACGTCGCGCTCGCCCTCGGCCGGGGGAGCAGCCAATTCCGTCCGCCGGCCCGGAAGTCCGAGAAATTCGAGTGGAAATACCGGCGGATGAAGGAGAGATTTTCACGAATTTTCTCCAGATTCATCGGCCGCGCGCCGGCGCCCAGCACGCCGGCCGCCCCCAGATGGGAGCGCGCCTCCAGCCAATGGATTTCCATTCGCTTCCAGCCGGCGGGATCGAGATGCGGCAGGGTCTCGCTGAAGGCCCGGGAAATTCTTCGCGCCTCGTTCAGGCGGCTTTCGACCTCCGCCCTCCCGGAATTCGCCTTGATTCGATCCAGATGGGAGACGAGAAGCGCGGAAACGCCCCGCGTCGCCAGGGAGAAAACCAGGCGCCGGCCCTTCTCGCGCGCGGCGGTCGCGTCCGGCTTCCCGCCGTCTTTCGCGGCGGGCCGCGCCGCGCGCCTCGCGGCGGCGAGCTCCTTCCGGAAACTCGCGGCTGCTTGGGGATTCACGGCCTCGAGCACTTTCCCGACGCGCCTCACGTCGGGCCAGACCTGCGGCCAGACGACCGGGTTCAGGTTCAGGATGAAGCCGGCGCGGCGGTAGCTCTCGGCGGCCGGGTGCAGTTCCTCGGGAGGAACGACGTGCGCCGAAGCCGCGCCGAAGGTCGTCAGGAGCAGACCGACGCCCAAGAGAAGCGCCGGCGCGGGTGAAAGGCGCCGGTCGGTCGGGCCCGCTTTTTCTTCGGTCGCTTCGGGATGACGGCTCATGTTGGCGGTTCTCCGCGTCGAAAAAACGTCAGCGGAGAAATTCTAGGCGTCCGGCGAAAACAAAGTCAACCCTTCGAGAACATATTTTTAGACGCGCCTAAATTTTTCGGCGCGCCGCGGCCGCCCGACAAGCGGCGGCTTCAGCGCCCCGGCCGACACAATCGAGAATCAAAAAGAATCGGGCTTCACAAACGGGGAGAACGAGGAAGCCGGCCCCGAAGCGGGGCCGGCCCTGATGGTTGACGCCTGTCTTTTTCGGAAATGGGGCCGGCGGCGGATTCCCGGAAACATGCGATCACCCGCCTTCCCGCCCCCGTATGGATCCCGGGCGAGGGGCGGCGAGGGGCTACCGGCCTAGAGCGCGTCGTCGCCCCTGTCGCCAGTGCGGATGCGCGCGCAATCCTCCACCGCCTGGACGAATATCTTGCCGTCTCCTATCTGGCCCGAATTCGCCGCCTCGCAAATCGCCGCGACGACGGCGTCGGCGTTCGCGTCCCGCGTCAGCACCTCGACCTTGATTTTCGGCAGGAAATCGACCACGTATTCACTGCCGCGATAGAGTTCCGTGTGCCCCTTCTGGCGGCCGAAGCCCTTCACCTCGCTCACCGTCATGCCCGTCACGCCGGCGTCGCCCAGCGCCTCCTTCACGTTCTCCAGCCTGAATGGCTTGATGATCGCCGTGACCAAACGCATTGTTCTTTCCTCTCATTGGTGATGGATGGACTCATCCGGCGCAGGCGGCCGCTCTTCTATAGCAGCCTCTCGCCCGCGTAGGCCTCCATGCCGTGCTCGGCGAGGTCGAGACCCGCCGATTCCTCCTCGGCGGAGACGCGCACGCCCATCGCGGCCCGCACGACGCGCCAGAGGATGAAGGACAGGACGAAGGTGAACGCGCCGACCGAGACGACGCCCGTCAGCTGCTTGATGAACAGCCCCGCGCCGCCCCCGTAGAACAGCCCCGCGACGCTCTCGTCGATGGAGGGCGCGGCGAACAGGCCGAGCGCCAGCGTTCCGAACACGCCGCACACGAGGTGAACCGAGACCGCGCCGACCGGGTCGTCTATCCTGATCCTGTCCAGGAACGGAACCGAGACGCACACGATGACGCCCGCGGCCAGGCCGATGAGGACCGCCCCCAGCGGGGTGACGTTGGCGCACGGCGCCGTGATGGCGACCAGCCCCGCCAGCGCGCCGTTCACGCTCATGGAAAGATCCGCCTTGCCGAACATGGCGCGGGAGGTGAGGCTCGAGGCTGTGACGCCCGCCGCGGCGGCGAGGTTCGTCGTCACCGCGATGCGCGCGATGGCGCCCGGGTCGGCGGCCATCGTGCTGCCCGGGTTGAACCCGAACCATCCGAGCCACAGGATGAATCCGCCCAGGGTGACGAGCGGCATGTTGTGGCCGGGAATGGGCTGCATCCGGCCGTCGGCGCCGTATTTTCCGAGCCGGGGGCCGAGAACGATGATGCCGGCGAGCCCGGCCCAGCCGCCCACGGAGTGAACCACGGTCGAGCCGGCGAAGTCGAGAAAGCCCATTCCGCCCAGCCAGCCGCCGCCCCAGATCCAGTGTCCCTGGATGGGGTAGACGACGGCGACGAGCGCGAAGCTGAAGATCATGAACGAGGAGAACTTGATGCGCTCGGCCACGCAGCCCGAAACGATGGTGGCCGCCGTCGCCGCGAACACGAGCTGGAAGAAGAACTTCGCGTAGAGCGGCACGCCCGTCCAGTTGAGGGAGGAGAAAACGCCCTTGTAGAGATCTCCCGTGGCCGGGCTGTTGTCCGCCCCCGAGAGGAAAAAGCCGTTCGTTCCGAGGATCGCGCCGCCGTCCCCGAACATGAGGGCGAAGCCCAGCATCCAGAACGCCAGGGACGAGACGGCCACGACGCCGAAATTCTTGTAGAGGATGGCCACGGCGTTCTTCGCCCGGCAGAGCCCCGACTCGAGCATGGCGAAGCCAGCGTGCATCCAGAACACCAGAAAGCCGGCCACCATCACCCACATGGTGTCCGCCGCGACCCGCAGGTCCGCGATGCTCCTGGCCACGGCCTTGACGTCCTGCGCCCGGACGTCGGCGGCGAAGACCAGCGCCCCCGCGCTGAAAGTCAGCGCCGCCGCGATATAGAGGTTTTTTCTTCTCATGCCCCTTCCTCCGATGCGTTTCGGCTCCCGCGAGAACCTCGATTCACGAAAAAAATCCTCTCTTTTCTATCCGGGAATTATTTCGGCCCCGTTTCGATCGCGTTGCCCGAAAGTTAATAACGTCGGGCGGACGCCGCCCCGCCCCGGTTTGACAGGCCGCGCCGGGCGTGCTAGCAATCTTGGAAATTCAAGTCATTCCTCGCCGAACCCGTCCGTTCGAGGAGAAGCGATGCCTCCGAAGCGAAAGCCCGGGATTCCGGCGCGGGCGCTCAAGCGCGGCGCGCAGCTGTGGACCAAGGAATTCACGGAGCGCATCGGTCATGACATGGCCGAATGGGCGGACGAGGAGTTCATGGAGCTGTTCATGAACTTCTGCTACGGGGGGCTTTACGACCGGAGCGTCCTGCCCCAGAAAACGCGGGAGCTCTGCGCCGTGGCCGCCTGCGTCATGGCCAACGCGCACCCGCAGCTGCGCACCCACGTTCAGGCCGCGTGGAACTGCGGGGCGACGAAGCGGGAGATCATGGAGGTCATCCTCCAGATGTCCATCTATTGCGGGATGCCCTACATGCTCCAGGCGGCGCGCGTCGCCGCGAACGACGTCTTTCCCCTGCTCAAGCGCGGGGAGAAGGCCGCCGCCCCGCCGCCGGGCCTGAAAAGCGAAGAGGTGCCGCCCAAAGCCGCCAAGCGCCGGGCGGCGCGCAAATCCTGAACGCGAGGAGCCCCCGAACATGGCCCGCAGAATCGTCGATTTGAGCGTTCCCCTTCAGAACGCGCCGATGGAGAACAACCCGGCCGTCATCCAGTACGTGAACCACTTCGAGCTCGGACGCGCGCGGGCGAAGTCCTACAGATTCCCGGACACCGGCTATTTTCCGGGCCACATGCACTGCGCGACCGAAAACATCAGCGCCATCAGCACGCACAGCGGCACCCACCTCGATTCCCCGTACCACTACGGCCCCGAGTGCGAGGGGAAGCCCTCGAAAACGATCGACCTCGTTCCCCTCGAGTGGTGCGTGAGCGACGGGGTCGTCCTGGACTTTCACGACGTCGAGCGCGGACACAACATCACGCTGGAGGAGACGCGGGAGAAGGCCGCGGCGCTCGGGGAGAAAGGCCGCCCGCTCAAGCCGATGGACATCGTTCTCATCCGCACCGACCACACCACGAAATACCTCTATTCCCCCAACTTCGAGCAAACCCACCCCGGAATGAGCGCGGACGCCACGGAATGGCTCGTGGATCAGGGGATCAAGGTGATGGGCATAGACGCCTGGGGCTTCGACATGCCCGTCTCGAAGATGAAGGAGCTCCGGCGGGCGGGAAACACGAAAGATTTTTTCGGCAGCCATTACCTGGGCCGGAAGAAGGAATACATCCACGCGGAAAAACTCATGAACCTCGACAAAATCCCCGAGTTCGGCTTCACCGTCTCCATGCTGCCCGTCAAGATAGAGCGCGCGAGCGGCGCCTGGTGCCGGGCGGTGGCGATTATCGACGATTGAGGCCGCGCGTCCGGCAAACGGGCGCCGGACGCCGGCTTTTCGGAAAAACGCGGCGGCATCGTCCTCCCCGCGTCCCGCGCGGGAGAGCCCGGAGAAAAACCTGAAGGAGCGTGTTGATGGCTTTACGCGAGAGCGCAGCGAATCAGCGAGTTCCGTCAGGCGGGATCATCCGGCACATGGAGGTCGTCGGGCCCGCCGCTGCGGCGATTCTTCTCGGCGCGTTCATTCTCTACGGCGTGGGATTCGCCCAGCCCCGGCTTCTGCATGACGCCGCCCACGACGTCCGGCACGCATTTGCGCTTCCCTGCCACTAACGGGCCGGCGCGGCGCCTCGCCGCGCGGGAGACGCCGACGCTTCCGGGGGCGCCCGATGCCCGCGGGTGAAACGGAGCATCGACCCTGGGGTCGCTTCACCGTCCTGGCCGACGAGGTGGACCACAAAGTCAAGCGAATCGTCATTCGCCCGGGCGGGCGGCTCAGCCTCCAGCGCCACGCGCGCCGGGCGGAACACTGGCGCGCCGTGTCCGGCCGGGCCGTCGTCTCCCTGGGAGAGGAGGAATTCACGCTCTCCGCCGGGCAGGGCGCGGACGTCCCCCGGGGCGCGTGGCACCGGGCGCGCAACGACGAGGACGCGCCCTTCGTCTTCATCGAGGTGCAAACCGGCGACTACTTCGGCGAGGACGACATCGAACGCCGCGAAGACGACTACGGAAGGGTCTGATTCGGGGAGGCGCCCCCGGACGCGGGGGGCGAAGGGGCGCGCGTCGGGACTGCGAAGGCGCCGCGGGCGCCGCCGGAGGAAGCCTTGCCTTACGAGGTCTGGCCCCCGCGAAGCCGCTCCAGCGCGGCGGCCAGACGCTCCACCCCGCGCTCGCACTCTTCCGTCGAACAGGAATAGGCGATTCGGAGATACCCCTCGCCGCCGAACACGGCGCCGTTCACCGTGGCGATGGCGTGCTCGTTCAGCAGATGGCTCGCCACCTCGCCCGAGGTTTCGCCGAAGGCCGTCACGTTCGGGAACGCATAGAACGCGCCCGTCGGCTCCGCCAGGGTGACGCCCTCGATGGCGCGCAGCCCCTCGGAGATCACGCGCCGCCGCCTGTCGAATTCCCGCGTCATCGCCTCCATGGGCGCCTGATCCTCGAGCGCGCCGCGCGCCGCGCCGTGCTGAATGAAGGTGTTGACGCAAACGGTGGTGTATTGGCGAATCTTGAGCAGGTGGCGGGTGAGTTCGGGACTCGCCACCGTCCAGCCCAGGCGCCAGCCGTCCATGCTGTAGAATTTCGAGAACCCGTTGATGATCACCGCGCGCTCGGCCATGCCGGGCTGCGAGAAGACGCTCGGGGCGCACGACGCGCCGCCGTAGTAGATGCGGGCGTATATCTCGTCGCTCAGCACCAGGAGGTCGCGCCTCACCGCGAGCGCCGCGATTTTCGCAAGCTCCGCCTCGGGAATCGTACAGCCCGTGGGGTTGCCGGGCGAGGTGAGGCAGACGAGTTTCGTCCTGGGCGTCAGGACCTTCTCGATATCCTCGGCGCGCAGCGCGAAGTCGTTCTCCTCCCTCGTCTCCACCTCGACGACCGCGCCGCCAGCCAGCGCCACGCAGGACTTGTAGTGATGCCAGTTCGGCCGGGCGACGACCACCTCGTCGCCGGGGTTGACCAGCGCCAGCATGGAAACCAGGATGCCCTCGTTCGCCCCCGCCATGACGATCACCTGCGTATCCGGGTTCACCTCCACGCCGGTGTCGATTTCCGTTCTGCGCGCGATGCCCTTTCGCAGCGCGGGAATTCCCGCGCTGGGCGCGTAGTGAACGTCGCCCCGGGCGAGGGATTCGGCGGCGCCCCGCTTGATGTGTTCGGGCGTATCGAAATCCGTCCGGCCGATTTGCCAGTGGATGACGTCGCGCCCTTCCGCCTCCAGCCTCGCCACGGCGTCGAACACCCTGCGGATGCCGGAGAAGGGAATCTGATCCAGGCGATCCGCGCCAGCGGCCTCCGCGTCGAAAACGGCGCTCATCCGAAAATCTCCTTTCAAAAAGAACGCGCTCGGGAAAATGCGATTGAAGCCGCTCCTTATAGCCCTGGGGGCCCGGAAGCGCAAGGGCGCTCCCGTTTTCGCCCCTGCGGGGACGGAGCGTCTCGGCGGTCGGAGACGGGATCGGAAGCGGGGCGACTCCGCTGCCCGGGCGAATCTCCCCCGCGAGGGGTTCGGGGCGATGGCCGACGGGAGGACGACGCCTTCCGAAATTCCCGGTCGCCTCAGCCGCCCGCGCCGAGCCCGCGGCGGAGCGCCTCGACGCGCCTTCGGTTCACGCCGAAGTCGTAGTAGCCGAGGCGGGAAGCGGAGCGAACGTGGATGACGCCTTCCTCCGGGGAGAGCCGGCATTCGAGGTCATCGACGAATCCGAGCCGGCTCCGGCAACAGGCGCGCAGATAGTTCTCCGTCGCTTCGGCGACGAGGGTGCGGGGGGCGGCGGCCAGCAGGTCCTTCAGCCGGCCGAAGGCGGCGCGGGGGTCGCCGGAGACGGCGAACGGCTCGACGCGATGCCGCTTCTCCGCGTCGCTTCGGCTGCAGACGCAGTTCGGCCGGTTCGGACAGGGCGCGATTCCATCGGACACGACGCTCACCCTCCGGCGAGGCTCCATCTTTTCGAGCCGGGCGCGATCGTCGGGCCGCCCGGCGCCGGGGAGTATATCGCCCGTCCGCCCGTTCGGGAAAGCCGGCGGACGGACGCGGGGAGCGGACGATGTCGTCAAGACGCTGCTGTGGTATGGTGAGGCGCTGTCGAGGAGGGGCCATGATCGCAGGGGACGCGCAGACGCGAAGCCGGCCGGAGCCCGGCGCTTCCATCCCGTCCGCCTACCGGAACGGGTATGAGCGGACGCGCGGCTCCAACCCGGGCCTCGCGGCCGCTTACGTCGAGCACGCCGCCCTCGGCGATCCGCTCGCCGACGCCGCCGTCGAGTCGCTCTCCCGCTTCAGGCCGCTGCAGGTGCACCGCTTCATCCAGGCCGGCATGGAGCGGGACGCGGAAACCCTCTCGAACGCGCCCCGGGCGCTGCGGGATTTTTTCGAGCGGCTGTCCGAGCCCCCCGCATGGTTCGATCCGGCGTCGCTCCGCGCGGGCTGCCGCGCCTACCACGCCAACTCCGACATCTTCCTGGCCGCGCACGTCGCGGGCGTCCTCGTTCTGGGGTTCTCCACCCTCATCAGCAAGTCGTTCTTCGCCACCGGACGCCTGACCGACTTCGGCGTCAAGCGGCTGCGGAGAAACATCCGGCACCTGATCGAAATCACCCTGCCGGGCGGACTGGATCGGCGGGGGGAAGGCTGGAAGCTCTCCGTTCGCGTCCGGCTGGTCCACGCGCAGTCCAGACGGCTGATCGCCGCCTCCGGCGACTGGGACGCCGGTTCCTTCGGGGCGCCCCTGAGCGCGGCGACCATCGCGTTCGCCTCCGCCAACTTCTCCGCGACGCTGCTGCGCATGACGGCGAAGGTGGGGGCGAACCTGAACCGGGAGGAGCGCGCCAGCTTCATGCGCATCTGGCGCTACGCCGCCTGGCTGATGGGAACGCCGGAGACGCTCCTGTTCCGGGACGAGGAGGAGGCGCTCGAACTGTGCCGGGTCGCCCTCGCCTGCGAGCCGCCGCCGGACGACGAGGCCATCATCATGGCGCACTGCCTGATCAACTCGGCGCCGCTGGTGGCCGGAATCACCGAGCCGGACAAGCGGAAGGCCCTGGCGCGCTACGTGTACCGGGTTTCGCGCGCGCTCATCGGCGGCGAGAACGCCGACCGCCTCCGCCTCCCTCCGCAGTGGACGTTCGGACTGCTGGCGCACCTGAGATGGCGGCGCCGATGCCGGAACGCCATGGCCCGCCTGCTCCCCGGATGGGGGCATGGGCGCACCGCCAACAAATTCATCGCTCTCATGGAGACGGCCATCGACGAGAAGGCGCCCGCCGAGGTCGGAATCAGCTATCAGCTTCCGGACGACGTTGACGCCGGCAAGTCCACGCCCTGGTAGTCACCGTCCATGACCGCGCCCGGAGCCTCCCCCTCCTCCAGATTCCACGACCTGGACGCGCTGCGCGCCTTCACGATGGCGCTGGGCATCCTGACGCACGCCTCTCTCTTTCTCGTCCCCACCCCCGGCGATCGCTGGCCGGTGCAGAGCGCGTGGCTGAGAGAGACCGCGCTCGCCGGCAATCCCTACGCCTACGTCTTCGTCTTCATCTACGGGTTCCGCCTCCAGGTGTTCTTCATCCTGAGCGGCTTCTTCACGGCCATGCTCTGGCGAAGGCGGGGGCTGCGCGCCCTCGGAGCGCACCGCCTCAAGCGCATCGCCCTGCCCCTGGCCGCGTGCATGTTCACCATCATCCCCGTTCTCGGCTGGATCGACGCCAGCAGGAACTTCCATTTCGCGTGGGGCGAGCCCTGGGGAGCGCAGACGCTCGCCTGGCTCGACACCGCCCGGGGCTTCTTTCCGACCCAATGGCATCTGGCCTGGACGAAAAGCCTCTATCACCTCTGGTTTCTGCGGGACCTGCTGCTGATAGGCGCGCTGTTCATCCTTCTCGTCCGGCTGGGGCTGCGGTTTCGTCATCCGCTCTGGTGGCTGCTCATCCCGCTCACCGCCGCGCCGCAGTACTTCATGCGGGGAGCGTTCGGCGCGACCCCCGGCCTCACCATCACGCCCCAGTTCCTGCCCTTCGCCTATTTCACCACCTTCTTCCTGTTCGGGGTGTTCTTCTACCAGCGCGGCATGGAGGCGCGGCGCTGGTGGGCGGTCGGCCTGCTGCCCTCGCCGGCCGTCTTCCTCGCGGGTCTCGCGTTCGCCTTCCCCAAGGTCTTCGGACTCCCCGAGTCGGCGGCGTGGGTGATCAGCGCGGCCACGGTTCTCCAGCTCTTCTTCGCCTGGCTGATGTGCTTCGGGATGATGGGCCTGTTCCGCCTGATCGCGGCCCGGGAGCGCTTCTGGGTGCGCTATCTTTCGGATTCCTGCTACTGGCTCTACGTGGCGCACCTGCCGCTGGTGCTCGTCGGGCAGAAGCTGCTCGTGAACGCGCCGATCAGCGTCCACCTGCAGTTCGCCCTGATTCTCGCGGGGACGTGCGCCCTCCTGCTGGCCAGCTATCACCTGTGCGTGCGCTACACCTGGATTGGAACCATGCTGAACGGCAAGCGCGTCCCCCGCGCCGCCCCGGCCCTGACGGGCGCCGCCGGCTGAACCGGAGGAAAGACGGGAAATTCGCCCTCGCGCGGACGCGAGCGGGGAGCCTTTCCATTCGCTCGGCGCGGGCGGGGCGTCGCCGGCGCGCCCGACCGCTCCGGCCGCCTAGAGCAGGTCTCCCCGCATGACGGTCACCGCCCTGCCCCCCAGGACGACGCGATCTCCCAGCATTCTCACGCGCACCGCGCCGCCTCTCTCCGACGCCTGCCAGGCGGCGAGTTCCCTCCTGCCGAGGCGCTCCGCCCAGAACGGCCCCAGACAGCAGTGGGCGGAACCCGTCACCGGGTCTTCATCGACGCCGAGCGCGGGGGCGAAGAAGCGCGAAACGAAGTCATGCGCCGGATCATCCGCGCGCGCCGTAACCATGCAGCCGCGCATGGGAATCTTCCCGAGAAGGCGAAAATCGGGCTCCAGCGCCCGGATCGCGGCTTCGGAATCGGCCTCCAGCAGGTAATCGAACTCGTTTTTCCCCACGTAGCGGGGCGTGAATCCGAGACTCTCCGCCAGCCCCTCCGGTGGGTCGGCGGGAGCCTCCCGGAGGGCGGGAAAGTTCATCTCTATCCATTCCCCGCTTCGCTCGCAGGTCAAAACGCCGCTTCTCGTGTGGAAGATGGCCGTCTCCCCGGGGTCGAGACGTCCCTCCTCCCAAAGAACGTGGGCGCTCGCGAGCGTCGCGTGGCCGCAAAGGTCCACCTCGCTCACGGGGGTGAACCAGCGCAGGCCGTAGCCGTCCTCGCGCTTCGCCAGAAACGCGGTCTCGGAAAGATTCATCTCCCCCGCCACGCGCCGCATCCACCCCTCGTCCGCCTGCGCCGGCAGGAGGCAGACGGCGGCCGGATTGCCCGAAAAAGGGGCGTCGGCGAAGGCGTCCACCTGAACGACGGGAAACGACATGAGCCTTCTCGCGGAAAGAGGGCGGGTCAGACGCGCCTGATGACGTCGCCCGCCCGAATGG
Source organism: bacterium (assembly GCA_965242545.1). Lineage (GTDB taxonomy): Bacteria > UBA8248 > UBA8248 > UBA8248 > UBA8248 > Bin107. Next base: position 308,554 of record OZ251456.1, on the reverse strand, counting down.
CGCCTGCGCCCAAAACCTGCGCGTTCAGCCCCGATCGGTTCACGAGCGCGGCGGACAATCCCTCGATGCCCATCAGGTTCTCGAAATACCCGCACGGCTCGTTCAGCCGGACGCCGCGCATCCGCGCCTCGCCCACCTGGAAATCCGCCCCCACCAAGTGATTGAGCGGAACGCCGCGCGTCACGATGTTCCTTCTGCTCTGGCCCGCGTCGAGATGGATGTCGAGATCGCGCGCGAGCGCCTCGATGGCCTCTATTTCGATGAGCGTCACCTGGCGATCCGGCCCCTTCTTTTTGGAATAGGTGCCCGCGCCCTCGGCGTAGCGATCCCCCGCCAGGCCCGTTCCCTCGATCGCCTGCGCCCGGGCGACCTCCATCATCGGTTCGCCGGCCACCGAGCCGACGTGCACCGAGACCACCGCGCCCTCGAACGTCATGACGCCGCCCGCTCCCGGACGAGCTCTATCGCCTCCGCCTCCGTGGGAAAAGCGCCCGAGTCCAGCTTCGACCACAAAAGCGCCCCGTCCAGCGTCAGTTCGAAGGCGCCGACGCGGAACTCTCCGTCCTCGTTCCCGGCGACTTCCAGGTCCGGGAAATGTTTTTTCAGCTCCTGAGCCAACTGCTCATAGCGCGGCCCGTAGTTTCACTTCTCGCAGTATTCGACGTGAAGTTTCATTCATCCTCTCTCCCGCGGAAAGTGGAAGCCGGCGACGCCCGCATCATAGAGGAACTTCTCCTTCGGGAGAAGTCCCGGGGCGAACCGGGCCCCGAAGCCGGACCCGCCCGCGCCCGAACGGGCCGCGAAACCCGCGCGCGGCTTGACGAATGCGCCCGCGCAAGAGAAAAATTCTCCAGTTTCCCGAAAGGACGACAAGGAGAAGAGATGGCCGGAATCACCCGCGTGGGCGCATACATCCCCCCTCATCGGCTCGGGGGAGAAACCGTAAGAGCCGTGTGGGGGACGGGCAGCCCGAAGGCGTCGCGCCCGCTGGCCGGATTCGATGAGGACGCCATCACCATGGGGGTGGAGGCGCTCATCAACGCCGCGGGCTGGGGCGGGGCGCGGGTCGATTCGCTGTATTTCGCCTCCACGTCGCACCCTTACGCCGAGAAGTCGAACGCCGCCGTTCTCGCCGCGGCGGCGGACTTGCCGGAGAGGCTCTTCACCCTGGACGCGGGCGGCTCCCCCCGCGCGGGCGCGTCCGCGCTCAAGGCCGCGTGGGACGCCGTCAAGGCGGGCTCCTCGAAGACGGCGGCCGTGGTGGCGGCCGAGAAGAGGCCCGCCCCGCCCGGGAGTCCCGACGAGCTCGGCTTCTGCGACGGCGCCGCGGCGCTCCTGCTGGGCGAGGGCGAGGAGGTCGCCGCCGAGATCGAGGCGGTTTATTCCTGGTCGGAGGACTTCATCGACCGGTGGCGGCTGCCGGGCGAGAGCGCCGTTTCGTCCGGCGACGCCAAATTCATTCAGGACTACGGCTACGTGCGCCAGAGCGTCGCCACCATCGAGGGCCTGCTCAGGCAGACGGGCGCCACCAGGGAGGACATCGCCCGCGTGGCGTTCTACGCCCCCGACGCGCGCGCGCACGCGGCGATCGCCCGGAAGCTGGGCTTTCCCGAAGCCGCCTGCGAACGGCCCCTCGTCGCGCGCCTGGGGGACGCCGGCGCGGCCGCGCCCCTACTCTCTCTCGTGGACGCCCTCCAGCGCGCGGAGCCGGGCGAGCACATCATCGTCGCGGGCCACGGGAGCGGGGGCGAGGCGATGCTGCTGCGTGCGACGGAAAAAGCGCGCGGACTCCGGGCGCAGCGGGGGGTCGAATGGTCTCTCGAGCGGGCGCGTCCCCTCCCGAACTACGGGCAATGGCTCAAATTCCGGGGGCATTCTCCCGAGGAGGAGATCAGGCCCTTCTCCTCGCCCAGCATCCTGTGGAAGGAAAACAGGGCGACCATGCGCCTGATGGCCGGGGTCTGCCGCTCGTGCGGGGAGCTTCAGTATCCCCGGCAGCGGGTCTGCAACTCCTGCGGGGCGAGGGACGAATGGGAGGAGCGCAAGCTGGGCCGCCGGGGGAGCGTCTTCACCTTCGTGCACGACTATCTGCCCCCCTCGCCCGAGGGCTTCATCACGATGGCCACGGCGGAGCTCGAGGGCGGCGGGAGGTTCTACGGCCAGATGACGAACCACGAGAAAGACGAGGTGCGCATCGGCATGGCGTGCGAGCTCGTCTTCAGGCTTCTCCACCAGGGCGACGGGTATTACAATTACTACTGGAAGCTGCGCCCCGCCGAATAGGGTTCTCCCTTTTCCGGGGACGGGGAAGCGCCCTCTTTCAAGGAGTTCGACATGAGCGGAAGCATCGCGGGAAAAGTCGCCATCATCGGCGCGGGCATCACGAAATTCGGCGAACTCTTCGAGCAGAGCTACAGCGACCTCGTGGTGGAGGCCGCCTTCGAGGCCTACGAGGACGCGGGCGCGAGCGGCGAGGACGTCGAGGCCGCGTGGCTCGGCACCTACCTGCCGCTCGGCTGGGGCTTCGACGGCACGGGCGGCCCCTCGCTCGCCGAAGCCCTGAACCTCTACCCCAAGCCCGTCTCCCGCGTGTCGAACTACTGCACCACGGGCATGGAGGCCGTCCGCATGGCGGCGATGGCCGTGGCCTCGGGGATGCACGACGTCGTCCTGGCGGTCGGGGCGGAGAAGATGCGCGAGGTTCCGCCCCGGGGCAGCCTGGTGGCGCAGCACGTGGAGAAGCTGCACCCGATGTATTCAAAGGGCCGCACGGCGCCCGGCAGCTTCGCCGTCCTGGCGAGGCGGTATTTCGAGGAATTCGGCGCGGACAGGGAGGATCTGGCCGAGGTGGCGGTGAAGAACCACCATCACGGGAGCCTGAATCCGCGCGCGCACTTCCGCAAGGAGATCACGAAGGAGCAGGCGCTGAACGCCCCGCCGGTGACCGAACCTCTGGGCCTTTACGACTGCTGCCCCACGACGGACGGGGCGGCCGCCGTCGTGCTCTGCCGGGCGGACCTCGCCGAGTCGCGCTTCGGCAAAAAGGACTATGCGCTCATCGAGGGCATGGGGCTTTCCTGCGCGACGGGCTACATCACCACGGCGTTCAACCCCAAGTTCAGTTTCATCGGCTTCGAGGCCACGAAGGAGGCGGCGCGCCAGGCCTACGATCAGGCCGGAGTGAGCAATCCGCGCGAGGAGATGGACCTCGCGGAAGTGCACGACTGCTTCACGATCACGGAGATTCTCAACTACGAGGACCTGGGCTTCGTCGAGAAGGGCGAGGGGCCCGACTTCGTGAAGAGCGGGGCGAGCAGGCTCGGCGGCGAGCTGCCGGTGAACACGTCGGGCGGGCTGAAGAGCTGCGGCCACCCCATCGGCGCCACGGGCGCGCGCGTGGTGGCGGATTTGACGAACCAGCTCCTCGGACGCTGCGGAGCGCGCCAGGTGAAGGGGGCGAAGCGCGCCCTGGGCCACACCCTGGGCGGCCCCGGCGCCGTCTCCAGCGTGTTCGTCCTGAGCAGGAACTAGGGGGGGAGCGTCCGGTTTTCGGGGATATTCACGCGGCGCGGCTCAAAGCCCGGACCGGGCGCTTTTCGCCACGGCCACGATCGCGTCCAACTTCTCCCGGACTTCAGGGTCGATTTCCTCCTCGGGAACAAGCGAGGCGAGCTCGTAAAACTGTTTCTTGGCCATCAGATTCGGCAACCCGAGTTTGTTGTAATAAGCCGAGAACAAAGGGATGAGAAAATCATCGCTCGCCTTAATGTCGGCATCCCATGGCGAACCCTTATTCAGCCTTTTCAGGGCTTCCTCTATCTCGGCGATGGCTTTCCGCATCGAACCAAGACGACTTTCAGTAAAGAGATCTTCCGGCATAAAGCCTCTCGCGTAACTCTCCAGAGTCGCTGGAGTGCAAAGGTAATTCTCGATTTCCTGCTTTTTCCACATCAGAAATTCGAGAGGCCCGCTTTCCGGCATTGGCCTCTCAAGGCGGTCGAAGATAGCAACGCCTTTCAGGTTCGGAAGAGCCTCTCTGAGACCGCGATAGTGGTCCTCGGCCTGCTTCGGTTGGTTGCCGACGTAGCGCGCGAAAGGCCGTTCGAGCTCCCGGATTGCTTCCTCATGCCCAAGGCGTTCGGCGAAAGCCTGTAATATCGCCAAATCCGTCGAGCCTTCAAGGTAAAGAACCCAGCCCGTCTGCTCGGCTTGGTAGTACTGATCGAATCCAATCTCCTTGAGCGCCTTCAGCACCTGGCTTCCCCTGCCGTCAATCCGGTGAGGCGAACCGACGAAGGCGATGACCATATCCTTGTCGGCCGCCTCGTTGAGAAGCACCTCCGAATGGCTCGCCGCGATGATTTGGCTGCCGCGCTCCCGGGCGAGATCAGCGATCAGTTTGTAGATTTGGCGCTGACGAAGGATTTCAAGGTGCGCGTCGGGCTCGTCCAAAAGTATCACCGCGCCGGGATTGGCGGACATATAAGCCAGGATCAGCAAGGTCTGCTGCAATCCCCGTCCACTGGAAGAAAGGTCGAGACTCATCCCGCGCTCCCGATACCCCATGACGATTTCTCCCCGATCCGCCACGTAGCGGGGCTCTTCAAGTTCCGAACCGAAGAGAGCGCGTATCTGCTCCACCAGCTTTTTCCACAAATCGGGAGCCTCTCCCTGAATCTTGTAGCAAAGATTGCGCAAAACCTCGGCGGTACGCCCTTCTCCCACCCGCACGTTCACCGCGCCTTGATCAAGCCGCGTCTCGGTCGCCGCGAGACCGGACATCGGGGGAAGAAAGGCGATTCGCGTCGAGGCGGCGGCTTCGGGAACCGGCATCCGCTCCGGCTTCTCGCCCTCGCCGCGCCGCAGCGGGCGGCAGTAAAACGATTCGGGATTCGCGTAGTCGAATTCAAGGCCGCAGGTCCATGCTTCCCCCTTGTTGCCGATCCCCTCGACGATGAGTTCGATGCGGACGTTGCTCGTTCGCTGACCTCCATCGACTTTTCGCGTGTCCCGCGTATGGAGTTCGCGCCACAGAAGAGCCGCGCTAGGAACGGGAATGGCGAGAAGGTCCCGGCGGTTGACGGTGACGCCCCGTCGATTCTCCGGCGCGGTTTTCCCCGAGTGCTTCTCGCTCCAGCGCTTCAGACCGATATCCCAAAGCGCCAAGGCCTGCATGGCCGAGGTTTTTCCCGAGTTGTTCGGGCCGATGAACACCACGGGATTCCCCAGCTCGACTTCGACCTCATCGAAGCGCTTGAAGTTGCGAATGGTGAGTTTCGTGAGCATCCATCAGCTCCCTGAAAAACTTTCGCCGCCGTCCGCGCTTCCCCCGAAGCGAACCCGACGAAATGGCGCGGGCGTCCCGGGCCCGCCCTACAGCCACGAGAGGTTGATGCCCTTCTCGTTCGCCAGCTCGGCCTTGAACGCGGCCTGGGTTCTGGAGCCCTTGCGGCGGTTGCAGTTTCCGCACAGCAGCTGAAAATTGGCGGCGTGGCTCGTCCCGCCCTTCGCCCTGGGGGTGACGTGATCCATCTCCAGGTGCCGCGCCTCCCGGGGCGTGGGGAATGAAGCATCAGGCGGGAAAATACCACGTTCCGGGCGGAGGCGTCATCGGGCGGGAGACAACAGTCCGGGCGCCTCGTCTCCCCTCCCACCCCCGGAAGCGTCGGGCTTCAGGACGATTCGCGCGCGCCCTCGTGGAGGACGACGATGCCGCCCGTCATGGAGCGGTGGCGCACCTGGCCGAAGCCCGCCTCCCGAATCATCTCCGAGAGCCTTTCCGCCTCGGGAAACTCGGACACCGTGCGCGGAAGGTAGCCGTACGCCTTTGAGTGCGAGGAGACGAGACGCCCCACGACGGGGAGGATGAACTTGAAGTAGGGGGGGTACAAAAGTCCGAAAAAGCCCCTGGGGTGGCCGAATTCGAGAACCACGAGCCTGCCGCCCGCGCGCGTCACCCGCCCCATCTCGCGCAGGCCCGCCTCGCGGTCTTCCAGGTTGCGCAGGCCGAACGAGATGATCACCCCGTCGAACGCCCCGTCCCGAAAGGGGAGCCTGAGCGCGTCGCCCTGGACGAGGGAGAGCGCGGCGTTCGCCCGCGCCGCCTTCCCGCGCCCGCGCGCGAGCATGGGAAGGGCGAAATCGACGCCCGTCACGCGCGCGCCCCGCCCGGCGCGGCGGCGCACCTCGAGCGCCACGTCCGCCGTGCCCGTCGCCAGGTCGAGAAACCGCCGCCCCTCCCCGCCCTCGAGACCGCGCAGAAGGCGCTCCGCCGCCCGCCTCCGCCAGAGGCGATCCACGCCGAAGCTCAGCAGACGGTTCAGCAGGTCGTAGGTGGGCGCGATGTCCGAGAACATCGCCCGCACCTCGCCGCCTTCGATTCGGGTCGGCACGAAAGCCCTCAGCCCGCGCCGAGGAGCACGTCGGCCATCGCCCCCGCCGAGATGACGACGGACACCCAGGCGTTCAGGTTGAAGAAGGAGAGGTCCACGCGGCTCAGGTCGTCGGGGCGCGCGATCCGGTGCTCCCGGAACAGGAGGCAGCCCGCCGCCGCCAGCCCCAGCCAGTAGAGCGCGCCCAGTCCGAACGCGCGGCCGGCGGCGATGAAGAAGGCCATCGCCCCGATATGGAGGGCGGCCGCCAGGAGGAGCGACCGCCGGACGCCCAGCAGGCGGGGCAGGGAGTAGAGGCCCTCCGCCTCGTCGAAGTCCGCGTCCAGGCAGGCGTAGATCAGATCGAAGCCGGCCACCCAGACGGCGACGCCCAGAAACAGAAGAACGCTCACTAGGCTCACCTCGCCGCGAACGGCCACCCAGGCGCCGGCGGGAGCGCAGCCCAGCGCCGCGCCCAGAATCAGGTGCGTCCAGGAGGTGAAGCGCTTGGCGTAGGAATAGACGACGATGCAGGCCGCCGCCGCGAAGGAGAGAGCGAAGGCGAGCGGGTTCAGCATCCAGGCGGAGAGGATGAACAGGGCGAGGAAGCCCGCCATCACCGCCAGAACGGCGTTCGAGCGGAGCAGGGGCTGAAACTCGGCGCGACCTTGCGTCCTCGGGTTTCTGGGGTCGACGTCCCTGTCGGCGAAGCGGTTGAGCGTCATGGCGAAGTTTCGCGCCCCCACCGCCGCCATGATCATCCAGAAGAGCGTCCGCGCGGAGGGGAGGCCGCCGGCGGCCATCACGCCGGCCATCAGCACGAAGGGAATCCCGAAGATGGTGTGCTCGAACCTCACCATGCGCAGGAACCGCCGGACGCTCCCGACAACCGACGATTCAGCCGCCAAGCCCGTATTCCTCCCAGCGCCTCGTGACGCGCTCCTTTATCTCCTCCGACATGACGATCTCGGGCGGCCATTCGCGCTCGAAGCCCTCGGACGCCCACTTGCGGGTGCCGTCCACCCCCACCTTGCTCCCCACGTGGAGGAGCGGCGCCGCGTGCTCGAGGGCGTCCACCGGGCCGTCCACGAACACCAGGTCGCGCCGGGGGTCGATGCTGCCCAGCGCCTTCCAGGCGACCTCGCTGACGTTGTGAACGTCCACGTCCTCGTCCACGACGACGATGACCTTGGCGAGCGCCATCTGCCCCATCCCCCACAGGGCGTACATCACCTTTCTGGCGTGGTGGGGATACGCCTTGCGGATGGAGACGATGACCATGTTGTGGAACACGCCCTCGGCGGGCATGTGGACGTCCACGATTTCGGGCAGCTGCATCTTCATCAGGGGCAGGAAGATGCGTCCCGTGGCGCCGCCCAGCCAGTAGTCCTCCATCGGCGGCCTGCCCACGATGGTGGTCGGGTAGATCGCCTCGCGCCTTCTCGTGATGGCCGTCACGTGGAAGACGGGATAGTCGTCCGCCAGCGAATACCAGCCCGTGTGATCGCCGAAGGGGCCCTCCTCGCGCAGTTCGCCCGGGTTCAGATAGCCCTCCACCACGATGTCCGAGTCGGCGGGCGCCTCCACGTCCACCGTTTTGCACTTCACCAGCTCCGCGCTCTTGCGCCGGAGAAAGCCCGCGAGGTTCAGCTCGTCGATTCCGGGCGGCAGGGGCGCGCTCGCCGCGTAGACGTAGACCGGGTCGCCGCCCAGGGCGACGGCCATCTCCATGCGCTCGCCCCGCCTCGAGCTCTCCTGAAAGTTCTGCGCCCCGTCGTGGTGGAGGTGCATGTGCATCCCGGCGGTCGTCTCATCGAATATCTGGACGCGGTAGAGGCCCACGTTTCTCCGGCCGGTCCGCGGGCTGCGGGAATAGACGTGCCCGAAGGTGATGTAGCGTCCCGCGTCCTCGGGCCAGCACTTGATGGCGGGAAGCGAGAAGAGGTCCGGCTTCTCCGTCTCGACGATCTCCTGGCAGGGCGCCGCGCTCACCGTCCTGGGGGAGAAGGAGGCGAGCCGCGCGAGCCTGGGCAGCATCTTCACCTTCTCGATGATGCCCTCGGGCGGCTTGATCTCCAGCAGCTCCGCCACCTCGTCCGCCGCCGCCTCCATGCTCTCGACGCCGAGCGCCATCCTCATCCGCTCGTCGGAGGCGTAGGCGTTGATGAGGACGGGGGCGTCGAACGTCCGCCCGTCGGGGGCGACGGGACGCTCGAACAGGAGGGCGGGGCCGCCGGACTTCACCATGCGGTCGGCGATTTCGGTGATCTCCAGCTCCACGTCCACCGGCGCGGCGACGCGGCGCAGCTCCCCCGCGCGATCCAGATCGTCCACGAATTCCCTGAGAGAGGCGTAGGCCATGGCGATTCAGGAATCTCCCCGTTCAATGGCTCGCGGCGCTTCGCCGGCGAAAGGCTCGCAGTAGCTCTCGTGCGGCGGGATGACGTCGAGAACGAGGCGGCGGGCGTAGAATTTCCCCCCGGGGTAGCGGAAGGGGGAGTTCGACTTCCGCGAGCGCGGCCTTTTCCCGGGCCGCGGTTCGGCGGCGCGCTCGAACGGGGACGCCTGCGCATTCATCCTGACCGCGCCTCCACCCGCCGGCTCCGCCCCCCGCGGAAAGCTACTCGATGACCTTGGGGACGCGGAAATGGCCTTTTTCAAAGTCGGGCGCCATCTTCTCCATGTTCTCGATCGGGGATTCGGTGACCGCGTCCTCGCGGAACACGTTCACGAGGTCGAGGGCGTGCGAGGTGGGCGGCACCCCCTCGGTGTCCACCTCGTTCAGCTTGGAGACGTGCGCCAGAATCGCGCCGAGCTGCCCTGTGAACTTCTCCACCTCCTCCTCGCGCAGGTTCAGCCTCGCGAGCCTCGACACGTGAATCACCTCTTCGCACGAAATCGACACGACGCTCCTCCCTCGCTCCGATATCCGCCCTTATACCTTCGGCCTCTCGCCCGCGTCAACGCTCCCGTCGGCGAGGAAGCGCCGCGCGTGGCTCATCACCAGCTTCTTGAGGCCGGACTTCCCGAAGTCCACGCTCACAACCGCGCGCTCCCCGGTTCCGTGACGCTCCACGACGACGCCTTGTCCGAATTTCTCATGCCGCACGCGCGCCCCCGGCGCGTAGGGGCCCAGGGCGGCGGGCGGAACGGCGGAGGCGGCCTCCGCTCCCGATCGCCGCGCGGCCGGCGCGCCGTCCGCCAGAATCTCCTCGTAGCGCGCGGCGCGTCGAAGCGGCGCGGGGGCTTTTTACGAACCGGCGCGTGATCGCCCACCAAGCTCAAGAGATCGGACCCGATTCCTTCCAGGAACCGGCTCCGCTGCCCGGCCCAGCTCTTCTCCGCGCCCTCCGGCCGCCTCTCCTTCGCCCAGGAGAGGCACAAGACCTCCTTCGCCCGCGTCGCGCCCACGTACAGAAGCCTTCTCTCCTCGTCCAGGGACGCCGGATCGTCCCGCGAGCGGCCGTGCGGAATCAGCCCCTCCTGCGCGCCGACGATTCCCACCGCGGCGAATTCGAGGCCCTTGGCCGCGTGAAGGGTCATCAGCGAAAGCGCGCCGCTCTCCCCGGAGAGCTCGTCCGCCTCGCCCATCAGCGCCAGCTCTTCGAGAAACAGAATCTTCGCCTCGTCCGCCCCAGGCGTGACGCCCTCCTCCTCGAGAATCCGCGCCTCGAACGCGGCGGCGAACTCCCGCGCGCCCTCGAGCGCCCGCGCGGCGGCGCGGCGGCGATCCGGCGAGGCGCTCCCGCGCGCGGCGCCCTCCAGCCAGGCGCGATAGCCCGTCCGCTCCAGCAGCGCCTCTATCAGACGCGCGGGGCCGGCCTTCCGCGCGGCGAGCTCCCCGAGCGTCCCGAGCAGCTCCTCCAGGCTCCGCGCGGCCGCCCCCCTTATCCGACCGGCGGAGAGCGCCGCCTCCGCGTCGGCCATGGTGAGGCTCGCCGCCCCCTCGGGCGCGATGGCCCCCAGCCGCTCCAGCCCCAGCCCCCGGGGCGGGCGGTTGACGACGCGCGCGAACGCCTCCCCGTCCCCCGGTCTGAGGATCACCCTGAGATAGGCGGCCAGGTCCCGCACCTCCGCGCGGTCGAAAAAGCGCTGGCCCTTCACCACCTGGTAGGGAATCCCCCGCCTTCGCGCCGCCTCCTCCAGAGGGCGCGACTGCGTGTTGACGCGGTAGAACACGGCGGCCTCCCGCCAGGGAATCCGCCCGCCCGCCCCCGCCTCGACGAGATGCGCGATGAGCGCCTCCGCCTCAGCCTCGGCGTCCTTCGCCGCCAGACAGCAGACCGCCGCCCCCGCCGGCTTCCGCGTGAACAGGCGCTTGGCGCGGCGCGCGGCGGCGCCCTCCATGACGCGCTCGGCGAAGGCGAGGATTCCGCCGCTCGATCGGTAGTTCTCCTCCAGGCGGAACACGCGGGCGCCGGGGAACCTGCGCTCGAAGTTCAGGACGTTCTCCACCCGGGCGCCCCGCCAGCCGTAGATGCCCTGATCGTCGTCCCCCACGGCGAACACGCGCCCGCTCGCGCGGGAGAGCAGGGAGACCAGCTCGTCCTGGACGGGGCTGGTGTCCTGGTATTCATCGACGAGGACCTCGCGGAAGCGCTCCTGATATTTCCGGAGAACGTCGGGACGGGCGCGAAACAGGCGCAGGGGGAGCGCCAGCAGATCCTCGAAGTCCACCGCGCCCGCCTCGCGGAGATCGCGCGCGTAGCCGGGCGCCAGCCCGCACGCCGTCGCCTCCAGGCTGAACGGAGGCGGCTCCGCCTCGTCCGCGCCTTCCGCCCGAATCGCCGTCTTGCGGCGTCCTATCCACTCGAGAACCGACCTCGGGGGATAGCGATCCGCGCTGACGCCCGCCGCCTTCATGCGCCGCCGCAGGAGGGCGAGGCATTCCGCCCGCGAGAAGACGGCGAAGTTCCGGGGAAGGCCCGCCGCCTCCGACTCGGCTCTCAGGACGCGGGCGCAGGCGGCGTGAAAGGTTCCCACCCAGACGCCCCGCGCGCGCCCCCCCCGGCGCGGCGGCGAGGCGCTCGCGCATCTCGCCCGCCGCCTTGTTCGTGAAGGTGATGGCCAGAATCCGCGAGGGCGCCAGTCCCTCGGCGAGCAGGCGCAGGACGCGGCGGACGATGACCCGCGTCTTGCCGGAGCCGGCCCCCGCCAGCACCAGGTTCGCGCCCGGAGGCGCGAGCACCGCCTCCTTCTGCTGGGGGTTCAGGCCTTCGAGATAGTCCACGGGGCCGTTTTCGGGGCGGCTACAGCGGGCGGGGACCGGGGCGCGGCCGCGCCCCTCGGATGAACGTCCGGGCGGGCCAGACCCCCTTGGGAACGACGACGCCCGGAGCGACCCAGCAGCCGGGGCCCAGCAGCGCGCCCGGCGAGGTCACCGCGTTGCAGCCGATCTCGGCGTCGTCGCCCACCACCGCGCCGAACTTGCCGAGGCCGGTGTCGAGCGGCTCGCCGTCCGCCCGGATGACGACGCTCCGCGCCGCGCCCGCCCTCTTCTCCGCTTCCGTCCTGAACTGGAGGTTCGCCAGCTTGACGCCCGCCCCCAGGTTGGCGTCCGCCCCCAGGAGGCTGTCCCCCACGTAGGCGAAATGCCCGGCCTCCGCGCCGTTCAGGAACGCGCTGTTCTTCACCTCCGTCGCGTGGCCGACGACGGCGCCGGGCCCAATGAGGCAGTTTCCCCTCAGATACGCCCCGTGCCGGATTTCGGCGCCCGCGCAAAGCGCGGCGGGCCCCTTGATGACGACGCCCGGCTCGATGCGCGCCCCCGCCTCCGCGAGCAGGCCGACCGAGGGGATTTTCAGTCTTTCCTTGAAGACGAGAAGGCCCTCGCTCGCCGCCAGCCCCTCCTCGACGCGCAGCCCGGGGGCTTCCGCCGGGGGCGCGTCCGCCTCGTCCACCAGCTTCCGGATGAAGCCTCCCAGGAGAGCAACCGCCTCCCAGACGCGCTCCACGCCCTCGAAGAGCGCCGCGTGGGGAAACTCCGCGATCCTCTCGAAAAAGTCCCCGGGCGCGGGCGCGCTCATCGCCCGACCCCCAGACGCCACGCGCCCAGCGGCGTGACGCGAAAGACGCTCCCCTCCGCCCGCGCCAGCCCGCCGCGCACCGCCTCCCTCAGGACGCCGGCGGGGCTGACCGGCGCGCCGAAGCGCGCGCGGGCGTCCTCCGCCAGATGCACGTCAATCGCCGCCGCGTCCATGCCGCGCGGAGCCGCCATCAGCCCCTCGAGCAGACGCCTCTCCGCCCGCGCGGGGGGGGCGTCCTCGTCCTTCATCCGCTTCAGAATCTCGCGCAGAACCTCCTCCCCGACGGCGGAGAGCCGCTCCGCCCAGTCCGCCGGGCCCCTCAGAACCACGCCCGTCCTGCTCTCGGTGCCCGAGTTCCGCGCGTAGACGGCGCCCAGCGGCGCGCCCGTCGCATCCTCGAGAGAGAGGCGCAGCACGCCGTCGTCGTCCTCCAGGGGCGCCCAGCGCGGCGCGGCGACTCCCGCGAAGGCGGCCTTCGCGCTCGCCATGAGCTTCGCGCCGATGGCCTCGCGGTCGTCCGCTCCCGGGGCGAGGCGGCTTCTTTCCACGTGATAGGCGTAGCGCGACCCCTTGAACCCCCGGGGAAACGGGGCGGCGAGGGCGGCGTACGCCTCCTCCGGCGCCGCGTCGTCGAACAGGCGCCGCGCCGCCGCGCAGGTGTTGAGAAAGCTCTTGAGGCCGTCCCCAACGGCGAGTCCGCGCCGCGCCCCCGCCGCGTCGTCGAGCAGGCCGGGGACGACGGTATGCCCCGACTCCTCGCCGCCCAGCGCGAAGCGGCTCCCCAGGCGGCGCGCCTCGCGGAGAATCCACTTGTCCCCGACGGGGGTGAAGACCACCCGCAGCCCCATTGCCGCGAGCGCCGCCGCCGCGCCGGAGTCGCTCTCTATCGTGAGGACCGCCGCGCCCCCCTCGGGCAGCTCTCCCTCGCCCCTGAGAAAGCGCGCCTGGAGGATGAGCGCGTCGTCCCCGTCCAGGACGAGAAGCGCGTCCTCGAACGGGTGATAGAAGAGGGCGTAGCTCCTGTCCCCGTCGGCGTCGAAGACGCAGGCCGCCGCCAGCCCGTCCCCGCGCCGGAAGTCGTCCCGCCGCGCCCGGCCCGCCTCCAGGAGAGCGCGCGCGCCCGCGTGGGCGTCCAGCAAGTCCGCGTCGCCCGCCCCGATCGCGCGCCGGCCCTCGAGGGCGACCACGCCGCCGCCCTCGTTCACGCGGCTACGGCCCAGGACGTTCACCTCCCGCGCGCTCCGGGGGGAGAATCCCTCGAGAATCTGGACGGCCAGCCCGCTCCACGCCCCGCCCGCCGAATCGACGATCAGGCTCCACCCGGCGAGGCCGCCCTCGCGCAGCCAGGAGTTGGGCAGCCGCGATACGTAGTCGGAATAGAACGCGCGCGCCTCGGCCGCCGCCTCCACGCATTGACCGCGCGCGGGAGCGGCGCGCGCCGCCGCGCCCGGGTCGCTCGCCCAGACGCGGGCGCTGAGCGCGGCGTCCTCCTCGGGGAGGGGCTTGGTCGAGTCGGGAGAGAGGAAAATTTTCACGCCGTTCTGATCGGCCGGATTGTGGGAGGCGGTGAGCGCGACCGCGCCCGCCCCGCCCACGCCCGCCAGATAGGTCGCCGCCGCCGGAGTGGGCATGACGCCCGTCGAGAGAACGTGCGCCCCGGCGCGCGCGAGCGCGTCCGCGCACGCGGCGGGGAGCTCCCCGCTCTCGTCCCTCGGGTCCCAGGCCAGCACCACGGCCGCGGGGGAGATGAGCCGCTCGGAGGCGCGCTCCAGCAGCCAGGCGCCCGCCTCGAAGACGTAACGCGCGATGAACGCCGGGGTGATGACGCCCTTTTCGGCGAACGCCGCGCGGGGGTCCATTCCCGCCGCCTGCGGGTGGGAGGCGTCCACCACGAGCCCCCGCACCCCGTCCGTCCCCTGGAGGGTCGCCTTCGGCATGACGGGAGAGACGCCCTCGCCCTCAGGCGACGGTGACCGACTTCGCCAGGGCGCGCGGCCTGTCCACGTCGCGCTTGAGCGCCACCGCGAGGAAGTAGGCCAGCAGCTGCCCCGCCACCATGTGCAGGAAGGGCGCGAGCGTCCCGGAGACCCGGGGCAGGACGACCTCCTCGCTGAACAGCCCCCGCGCCGCCTCGTCTCCCTCGAAGCGGAAGCCCAGCAGGAAGCCGCCCCGGGCGCGAACCTCCTCCGCGCTGCTCCGCGTGAGGGCGTGCAGCCCCTCCTCCCCGGGCGCGGGCATGAGGACGATGGTGTGCATGTTCTCGTCTATCAGCGAGATGGTGCCGTGCTTGAGGAAGCCCGCGCTCATGCCCTCGGCGTGGAGGTAGGTGACCTCCTTCATCTTGAGCGCGCATTCGAGCGCCGTCGGAAAATAGACGCCCCGGCCCAGGTAGAACCAGTTTTTCATGTGCTGGTGCGCCTCCGCCGCCGCGTGGAAGAAGCCGGATCGCTCGTTGAGCGTCTCCAGCACCAGATCGGGCAGGGAGGCCGCCTCCGCCCGCAGCGCCCCGACCTCGCGCGCGTCCAGGCGTCCGGTGAGGCGTCCCAGCTCGAAGGAGGCGAGCAGCAGGATGATCGCCTGGCTCATGGCGGCCTTCGTGCTGATGACGCACTTCTCGGGCCCCGCCCCCTGGAGAATCGGGATATCCACCGAGCGCGCCAGAGTGGAGCCCGGCACGTTCACGACCGCCGCCGTCCTCGCCCCGCCCGCCCTGGCGCGGCGCAGGGCGCTCAGGGTATCGTAGGTCTCCCCCGACTGGCTGACGGCGCAGAAGGCGTCCCCGGCGCCGAGCTCCGCCAAGTGGGGAAACTCATCCGCGCTGACGACGGGCAGGTAGGCGCCGGCCGCGCGGCTGAAGAAATACTGGGCCATCGAGGCGACGTAGAAAGTCGTCCCCACCCCGCCCAGGAAGCAGCGCTCCGACTCGTGAATCATCCGCGCCAGCGCGCGAATCTCCTCGCCGGGGATGTCGAGGGCGGCCTTGACGGTGGCGGGCTGATCGTAAATCTCCTTGAGCATGAAGTGCGGATAGCCGCCCCGGCGCGCCGTCTCGGCGTCCCATTCTATCTCGGTGATCCGCTTGTCGATTCTCTCCCGCGTGAGCAGGCTCCGGACCACGCAGCCGCCGCGCGTCACGAGCGCGTATTCGCCGTCCTCCATGATGATCGCCTGGCGGGTGAACTCGATGAACGCGCTGAAGTCGGAGCCCACGTGGTTGGCGTCGTCGCCCAGCCCGATGATGAGGGGCGATTCGCGCTTCACGCAGAAAATCGTCCCCGGCGCGTCCGCGGAGACCATCGCCAGCGCGAACGTCCCCTCCAGCTCCCCGATCGCCTCGACGAAGCCCGCTTCGACGTCGCCGCCGCTTCGCGCGATTTTCTCCGCCGCCAGGTGCGCGACCGCCTCCGTGTCGGTCTCGGAGCGGAACGCGGCGCCCGCCGCCGTCAGCCGCTCGCGCAGCTCCCTGTAGTTGGAGATGATGCCGTTGTGGACCACGGCCAGGCGGCTCTCTCCGTCCGAATGCGGATGCGCGTTCGCCCGCGTCACCCCGCCGTGCGTCGCCCAGCGCGTGTGGGCGATGCCCACCCGCCCCTTCATGTCGGCGAAGCGCTCGACGGCGTTCACCGCCTCGACGGTGCCCACGTTCTTGCGGATGTCTATCGTCCCGTTTCTTTGAAGCGCCATGCCGCAGGAGTCGTAGCCCCGGTATTCCAGGGCGGCTATCGAGCGCAGAAGCTTCCGCGAGACGTTCGCCCGCGCCGCCATGCCCGCAATGCCGCACATCCTAACTCTCCTCCGGGCGGAGGGACGGCGTCCTTTCGGGAGCGAGTCCGCATCCGGCGCCGCTCCCGCGCCCGCGCGCTTCCGCTCTCCTCCGGACGGAGGGGCGGCCTCTTCTCGAGAACGCGCCCGCCGCCGCGCCGCGCATTCTAGTCCCCCTCCGCCGGCCAGGTGCAATGGTGCGGGATGATCTCGCCCGGCGGAACGACGGCGCCCGGCGCCAGCGTGTTCGAGGCGCCGACGCGCGCCCCGTCGCCCAGGAAGGCGCCCACCTTGTCGAGGCCGGAATCCACCGCCCCCTCCGGCATCCGGACGGCGACCGGGGACTGATCCGCGTTCTGAATCAGCGTCATCGTCCCCGAGCCCACGACGGCGTTCTCGCCGATCACGCTGTCGCTCACGAACGACATGCGCCCCACCCGGACGCCGTCCAGCAGGGCGCAGTTCTTGAGCTCCACGCCGAAGCCGATGGTCGCGTTCGCGCCGACGGACGTATAGGGGCGCACCAGCACGCCGTTTCCCAGAAACGTGTTCTCCCCGATGAAGCAGGGGCCGAAGATGGAGGCGCCCGATTCGACCACCACGTTCTTCCCGATCCGCACGGGGCCGCGAAACTGCACCGAGCCCCGGAGTCGCACGCTGCCGTCCACGCGCGCCTCGCTCCAGGCGTCCATGATCATCCGGTTGCCCCGGAGCAAATCCCAGGGATGCCGGGCGTCCAGCCAGGACTCCTCCTGGATGGCGGAGCGCAGGCCCTCCTCCCCGCAGAGCTCGTTCAGCGCCTCGTCCATATCGAGGCGCTCCAGCAGATCGAACAGCCGGTAGGGCATGACGAACGCGCCGGCCAGAACGTAGTTGCCCACCTCGCGCGCGGCGGGCTTCTCCACCAGCCGCTCGATGCGCATGTCCTCGCCGAGGTAGACCGTCCCGTATTTCTGGGCGTCGGGGGTATGGCAAATCGCCGCCACGGGCTGCCGAAAGGAGCCGAACATCTGGACGACCTGCCGATACATATTCCCCGACGTCAGCACGTCCGCATACGCCAGCAGAAACGCCTCGTCCTTCTGAAAGCGATCCCTGGCGAGCCTCACGGCGTCGCGGATGCCGGTCGGCTCCTCCTGGCGGACGTAGCGAATCGTCATCCCGCAGCGCGAACCCTGCCCGAATTCGTCCATGACGCGCTCGGCGCGATGCCCGACGACGACCACCAGGTCGCTCACGCCGGCGGCGCGCAGCTTCTCCAGCATCGAGCGCAGGAGAATCTCGCCCGCCACCGGCAGCATGGCCTTGGGGCGGGTGTTCGTGAAGGGGTAGAGGCCGGCCCCTCGGCCGGCCGCCAGAATCAACGCTCTCACGGGACGCCTTTCGGAAATTCGCCGGGCATGGCCCGAAAGCGGGCGGCTTCGCTCATTCGCTCATCTCAGTCCCGAGGGATTATAGCAGAACCGGGGCGGCTTTGGCGCGCCTCACCCCTCCGAATTCCGCCGCGCGCGGAGCGCCGCCTCCGCCCGCCGCAAGTCCGCCCGCGTGTTCACGCCCAGCGCCTCCTCGGGCGCGGCCAGCGCGGCGCCGAGAACGGGGCGGCCCTCCGCGCGCGCCAAGGGGAAGACGTCGGGCAGGTAGAACTCCCCCTGGCGGTTTTCGGCGCGGACGCGCGGCAGGGCGGCGCGCAGAAAGGCGGCCTCGAACGCATAGGCGCCCGCGTTGACCTCGGAGATTCTCTTCTGCGCCTCCGTCGCGTCGGAATCCTCCGCCACGCCGAGGAGCGCGCCCCCCTCCCGCAGCGCGCGGCCGTAGCCCCGCGGATCCTCCAGGACGGCCGTGAGCATGGTGGCGGCCGCGCGCGCCTCCCGATGCCGGCGCGCCAGACGCCTCAAGGTCTCCGCGCGCAGCAGGGGCGCGTCCCCGCACAGGAGAAAAAGATGCTCCGGCCCGGCGGGCAGGGCGGCGAGGCCCACCCCGGCGGCGTGGGCGGTGCCGCGCCGCTCCTCCTGGAAGGCGAAGAGGAGGTCCGCCCCATCGCCCGAAAACGCCCTTTCGACCTCTTCGGCCTGATGGCCCACGACGAGGACGACGGGCGACGCGCCCGCCTCCCGCGCGGCGGCCACGACGCGGCGGATCATCGGCTCGCCGCCCACAAGGTGCAGCGTCTTCGCCAGGGGAGATTCCATGCGCGTCCCCTGGCCGGCGGCGAGGACGACGGCGGCGAAGCCCTCCGTTCGGGACGCCAAGCGCGCTATCTCCGGCGGGCGGGAGGCGGCTTCAGGAGACCGAACTCCCGGAGCTTTCTTCTGAGCGTGTTGCGGTTCATGCCCAGCAGGCGCGCCGTCCGCACCTGGTTGCCGCCCGCCTCGCGCAGCGCCAGCTCCAGCAGGGGCTTCTCCACGCTGCGCATGGCGTGCTCGTAGAAGTCGCCGCCCTCCCCCTCCCCCAGCGCGGCGACCGCGGAGGAGAGCCGTTCGCGGAAGAAATCCTTGATGTCGCCGCGCGCCCGCCGGCGGGGAGCGGGGGTCAGTTCCTCGATCGAAATCGCGCTCCCCTCCCCGACGAGAAAGGCGCGGCAGACGGCCATCTCGAGCTCCGCCTCGTTTCCCCACCATTTCTGATCGCCGAGCCACGCCATCGCCGCCGGCACAATCCGCCGCCTCGGCCGTCCCGCGCGCCGCGCGAATTCGTCCAGAACCCCCTGGGCGACGAGCGCGATGTCCTTGCGCCTCTCGCGCAGCGGGGGAATCTCGATGAGGCGGGCCGTCTCTCCCCCGTGCAGGCGCTTGAGGACGGCGTCCTGTATCAGCTTCTCGGGGTCTCGCGCGCGCCCGAGTATGAGGCGGAACCCCTCGGAGACGTCCCTGCCCCCGAGCGCCTTCGCCAGCGCCTTCTGGCGATCGGCGGCGATGAGCTGGGCGTTTTCGACGAAGAGCGTCCCGCCCCTGAGGAGGACGTCGCCCTCCCGCCCGCGCCGCTCCCCGACGCGCCGGATGGCCGCGTCCATCAGCGAGCCGCGCCCCATCCTCGGTCCCCAATGCAGGAAGGGGTGGCGCGTCCCCGGGTGCCGGGCGTGCAGGGCGCGGGCGACGATCTCGAAATTCAGCCCCTTCTCCCCGTCGAGCAGGACGGCGCGGCATTTCGGGCCCGCCGCCTGAATCGCGCGCCGGAGCCGCCCGGCCGCCGCGCTCGCTCCCTTGAGCCGCCAGTCGCCGCTCTCCTCCCGCGCCTCCGCGCGAAGCCAGCCCAGCTCCCGCCGGCGATGGCCCTCCTCGCTGAGGGCGCGGGCCAACTGAAGCACCTCTTCGGGATGCACCTCGTCCACGAAGACGGCGCGCGCCCCCGCCTCGATGCTCAGGGGGGCGAAGCCCTTGTCCTCGGGGCGCAGCACGGCGGCGGCCGGCTTGCCCGCCGCGCCGATCTTCCGCAGCGCGCCCGCCTCGCCGCGCCCGGCGACCGCGCAGAGAGCGAAGTCGCACCACTTGAGCCGGGAGGGCGCCTCCGAGGGATTCTCGAGGCGGCTCGCGTTCATGCCGGCGCCCCGCAGGCCGTCCAGCATCCGCTCCCTAGCCGGGGTCAGCTCCCCGACGAAGAGCATCCTGGCGCGAGCCGCTTCCCGATCAATCAGATTCACCGGCGCGCTTCCTCAAGCCTAAAAGACGACGACGCGCTCAACGCGGCGGCAAGGGGCTTTCCGCTTTTCGCCGGAACCCCGCGCGCCGCGCGCGTCCTCGCCGAAGATCAGCGAACTCTCCGAAAAACCGGGCCGGCGTCCGAAGCGCCGGCGAAAGCCACACCGTCCCCGATCGCGGGCGCGCCTTTTTCATCCGTCGCCAGGCGGGCGAGAACCCGCCCCCCCTCCTCCAGCTCCACCAGGGCGAGAAGGTAGGGCGTCGGCGTCCCCGGAGGCGCCACCCACACGGTCGAGAAGCTGTAGAGCGCCCCCCGGCCGGAGACCTCCCGCGCCTCCGTCGTCCCGCCGCAATGCCCGCAGCGGCCGGCTTCCTCCAGGCGCGTTCGCCCGCATCCCCGACAAACGGATATCCGCACGGGCGCTCGTCCCCGGCCCCGCTCAGGCGGCCAGAATGTGCACGGCGCACGTGGCGCCCGAGCCGCCCAGGTTGTGCGCCAGCCCCACCTCGGCGCCCGGAACCTGGCGCGCCCCCGCCTCGCCCCGCAGCTGAAGCGCGAGCTCGTGAATCTGCGCCACCCCCGTCGCCCCCACCGGATGGCCCTTCGCCTTGAGCCCGCCGCTGGCGTTCACCGGCAGCGCGCCGCCCAGCCTCGTCGCTCCCTCGCTCGCGCCGCGGCCGCCCTCTCCCCGGGCGAAAAACCCCAAATCCTCGAGCGCCACGATCTCGGCGACCGTGAAGCAGTCGTGGATCTCCGCCAGGTCAACGTCCTCGCGGCCGAGCCGCGCCCGGGCGAAGGCCTCCTCCCCCGCCCGCTCCGTGGCCGGAAAGGAGGTGATGTCGCGCTTGTCGGAGAGCGCGGGCGAATCGGACGCCTGCGTCGAGGCGAGCACGCGGACGGGCTTCTCGTGGCGGTCGGAGGCCATCTCCGTCGGACACAGCGCGACGGCCGCCGCTCCGTCGCTGATGGGCGAGCAGTCGAACACCCCGAGCGGCTCGGCCACGGGCCGTGCGTCCAGCACCTGGGCGAGCGACACCTCCCTGCGGACGTGCGCGTTGGGGTTGAGCCTTCCGTGGGCGTGGTTCTTCACCGCCACCCGGGCGATCTCCTCGCGCGTCGTGCCGTGCTCGTGCATGTGGCGGCGGGCGATGAGGCCGAAAAGCGCCGGAAAGGTGGAGCCGGCGCGCGCCTCAACGCTCACGTCGCCGGCGGCGGCGAGGATGGCGGCCGTCTCCTCCGTCGGCGCGGACGTCATCTTCTCCACGCCGGCGACGAGGACGAAATCCGCCTGGCCGGAGGCCACGGCCAGCACCCCCTGGCGCATGGCGAGTCCGCCCGAGGCGCAGGCGCCCTCGACCCGGGTGCAGGGGATCGCGCCCAGCCCCGCCGCGTGCGCCACCAGGGGCGCCGCGTGGCTTTGCCCGACGAAGGCCTGGCCCGCGAAATTTCCCAGGAAAAACGCCTCGACGCGACCCGGCGCCAGGCCGGCGTCCGCGAGCGCGCTCCGGCAGGCCGCCGCGCCGAGGGCGGCCAGTCCCTCCTCCCGGACCCCGAAGGGCGTGACGCCCACTCCGATGATGGATACCTCCCGCAACGCCCGCCTCCTCCCGCTCAGAGCCTCGACTCGCGCAAGTCCACGAATCTCCGCGCCTTGAACGTCGTCCGCTCGAAAGACCCCGCCGGCAGCACCTCCACCTCCGGCGTCACGAGGAGCGCCGCGCCCAGCCGCTCGCGCAGCTCCCGGCGCAGGCCGTCGCCCGCCTCGCCTCCGGCGGCTTCGGCGACGACGACGCAGCGATCCCGCCCCGTCGCCTCGTCCGGGCGCAACTCCACGCGGAACTCGCTACCGAGGTCCGCGAAGCCCCGCACCACCTCCTCCACCTGGACGGGGTAGAACTTCGCCCCCTTGTAGATGACGAGGTCGTCGCGGCGGCCCAGAATGCCCCCGGGCGAGCGCAGGTGCGTCCTGCCGCAGGGGCTGGGAGAGGATACGACGCGCGCGTAGTCGTTCGTCCAGTAGCGCAGCATGGGCGTGGCCTCGCGCGTGAGGTGGGTGATGACGAGAACCCCCGCCTCGCCCTCGGGCGCCGGCTTTTTCGTCTCCGGATCGATCACCTCGACGACGTGGTGATCCTCCGCCCAGATGAGGCCCGACTTCGCCGTCGATTCGCTGGCGAAGGTCGGCCCGATCTCGCCCAGCCCGTAATAGTCGTAGGCGTCGATTCCGAGGGCGGCCTCGACGCGGGCGCGCGTGGCCGGGTTCTGCGCGCCCGCCTCGCCGCCGAACGCGCCGATTTTCAGGGGAATTTCCCGGGGATCGACGCCGCCCTCCCGGAGCTTCTCGCCGATATAGAGGCCGTAGCTCGGCGTGCTGAGCAGCACCGTCGAGCCGACGGTGGTGAGGTAGAGGATCTGCCGATCCGTCATGGCCGCGCCGATGGGTATCACGAAGCAGCCGATCTTCCGCGCGGCGTAGTGCGCGCTCATCCCGGCGACCCACAGTCCGTAGCTGAAGGCGTTCTGCGCGACGTCGTCCGGCCGCGTCCCGAAGCTCCACATCGTGCGCGCCGTGAAGTCCGCGATGGTCTCGACGTCCTTCCGGCTCCAGATCGTGCTGACGGGAACCCCCGTCGTGCCCGTGGAGGGGTGAAGCTCCGCCCACGTCCGAGGCGGCGCGACGACGTAGCGTCCGAAGGGGGGATGCCTGCGCTGCTCGTCCCGGAGCTCCCGCTTGGTGACGAAGGGAATTTTCCGAAGATCGTCGAGCGCGTTTATCGAATCGGGGCCCGCGCCCGCCGCGTCGAGTCGCTCCCGGTAGAATTCCGACCCCTCGTAGCAGCGGCGAACCTGCCGCTTCAGGCGCTCGAGCTGAAGGGCGGCGAGCTCGTCCCGGCCCATGCGCTCGACCCGCTCGTCCCAGTAATCCCCGTTTCCCGACACGGCCGCGGACCTTCCCGAATGGGGGAAAGCGTCCGGCAAGCGCGCCGCGCCCCCGGACGCATCCCTGAATCGCCGAAGAGAATCTCGAGAAAGAGCGTTTTGGAAAATAGCACGGCGAGCCGCGCCGCGCAAGAAAGCGCATTTTCAAGAAAACGGAAGAATCCCGGCGGCGGCCGCTAAGGCGTTATCGTCGTCCCCGCCGCCCGGGGGTCTCCGAGCGCCCGGAGCAGCGCGCCCATCACCCGCTCCGGGGAGGGGCGGCCCGCCAGGTTCAGGATGAACCCGTCCATCAGCTCCCGCCTCATCCAGGCGGCAAACACCGCCGCCTCCTCCAGCTCCTCCGCGCTCGCCCGCCGGCTCCTGAAGCCCGCGTCCCGGAATATCGCGTCTATCTTCTCCTCGAGCGGACGAACGGGCGGCGCGCCCTTCCCGAAGGAGAGCTCGTGGGCGAGCAGTCCGTCCCGGATGAAATAGCAACGCCTGCGCTCGCGCGTCTCGCCCGGCTCGACGATGATGAGCCTTCTCCTCTCGACGGACGGCCCCGACAGGGCGCAGGTTCGCGCCAGGTGATGAAGACGGCCGAGGCGGCGCCTGAGCCTGCCCGCCGGGGGCGCCTCCTCCTTCCAGACCCGGCGCAGCAGGGAGAGCGCCCCCTCCTCGTCCCCCTTGCGGACGCGGCCCTCCAGGATGCCCGCCAGGACGCCCAGCGCCTCCGCGTACTCGGAATCCGCCAGTCGGGGCGGCTTCCTCCTCCCGCGCGGGACGGCGCCGCGCTCCTCCGCCCCCCGGTATCCGGCCGGGATTTCGCCGGGCAGCGGAAAGGCGGCGCAGACGGCCTCCAGTAAATCCGCCAGCTGCGCCTTCTTCCGGAACGGGCCGTAGTAGCGGGCGCCGTCCTGAAGGAGGCGGGCGGCGACCGACGCCCCGGGCCGCCCCCCGTCGGAGGAAAGGCGCAGGAAGCCCGCCCCCGCCACGGAGCCGCCGCCGTTCTTCAGGCGCGCCTTTCGCGTCGCCCGGAGCGCCTCGAGGTTCGTGGCCAGCTCGCTTCGGAGCGCTTTCGCCTCCACGCGGCGCGCGCCCTTCAGCCGGAGGGCGAAGCGGCCGGCGGCGCGGCTCCGGGGACGAAGCAAATCCCGCACCGCCCGCCGGAGGTCGCTGGCCTTGCCCGCGAACACGAGCTTCTCCTCCCCGTCATACAGGCGATAGACGCCGCGGGCGGGAGGGAGGGATTCAATCTCCGAGGGCGGGAGGCGAACCCCCTTCGCCATCGGGGGCGGGGCGGCATCGGGCGGCGTCTGGAACGCGAGCAGGGACTCGAGGCTCTCCAGCCCCAGAAGCCGGCACATCCGCGTGAAGCGGATGAAAATCTCCGCCGTCGCGCGCGCGTCGCCCAGGGCGCGGTGCCTGTCCTCCCCGCCGTCGGGAAGCCCCAGCGCCGCGCTCAGCTCGCCTAGGTTGAAGCGCTTCTGGTCCGGCAGGAGCCGGTTCGCCAGCTCGAACGTGCAGAGGACGGGAGGAGAAAAATCGCGCTCCAGGAATTCCTCGGCGTAATACCTCAAAAAGCCGAAGTCGAAGTTCGCGCAATGGGCGACGAACGCGCAGCCCTCGATGAAGTCCAGAAACCCGGGCAGGGCGTCCATCAGCTCCGGCTTGTCCGCCACCATGGCGTCGGTGATTCCGGTGAGGCGCGCGACGTTCCAGGGAATCTTGCGGCCCGGGTTGACCAGGACGGCGCGCGAATCCACCACCCGGCCGGCGCGCACCTTGAGGGCGGCCAGCTCCGTGATCCGGTGCTGGGGGGGGCGTCCGCCCGTGGTCTCGATATCGACCACGGCGAAGGTGGTTTCGGGAAGAGGCGGCCGGGAGAGCAGGCGCGACGCCTCCTCCGCGCCCAGGGGGCCGCCGCCGTTTCCCGCGCCTCTTTGAAGAAGGCCCGCGACGACGCCGCGCGCCGCCGAATCGGGCGCCGCCTCGAGTCCCAGGGCGTCCCGAACGGCCCTGAACGCGGCGGACTCCCGAATCGCCTCTTCTCTCTCTCGCGTCGCTTCCTGATCCATGCGCCTGCGCTTTTGTGAAAACCTGGGGGACTTCGGCGTGATGCGCGGCGGGCAATGTAGCAGAAAGCGCGGGGGGATGATAGCCGTTTCCCGCGCGTCGTTCACCAAGCTCCCCGGTTCTGGTATAAATCCAGGGAATGAACCGCTTGCGAGGAGACCGGCCTTGTTCGGAAGCATCGGCATGACGGAGCTGATCGTGATTCTGGTGGTCGCCCTGGTCGTCATCGGCCCCAAGCGCCTGCCGGAGCTGGCGCGCACGCTCGGCAAGGCGCTGGGCGACTTCAAGCGCGCGACCTCCGACTTCCAGGACAGCTTCAGCCTCGAGGACGACTACGATCCGCTCGACGGGGACGCCGGGGAGAAGGAGCCGGGGGAGAAGAAGAGCGACCGCGAGGCCGGGGAGGAGGACGCGGCGGAGGGCGAAGCCGCGCCGGAGGGAGCCGGCGAGGAGGAAGCCGCGACCGCGGCCGACGCCCCGGAGAGCGGGGCGGAACCCCGTGAAGCCGCGCGAGAGGACGGCGCGAAGACGTGAGCGGCGACGCCTCCATGCCCCTCACCGGGCACCTGACGGAACTGCGCAACAGAATCCTCTGGATTCTGGGCGCCATTCTCGCCGCGTTTCTGGGCGCCTATTTCTTCTCGAACGAGCTGCTGGCGCTGGCGCAGCGCCCCATCGCCGGCCAGAAACTCGTCTTTCTCTCCCCGACGGAGGCCTTCTTCGCCCACGTCAAGGTCTCGTTCTTCTGCTCGGTGTTCGTGAGCCTGCCCGTCATCCTGTTCCAGATATGGCGGTTCTGCGCCCCGGGGCTGCTGGCGCGGGAGAAGCGCCACGCCCTGCCCTTCGTGTTCTTCTCGACCCTGAGCTTCATCGCCGGCGCGCTTTTCTGCTATTTTCTGATTCTGCCCTACGGCCTCGCCTTCCTCCTGAGCTTCGCCACCGAAGCCCTGACGCCCCAGATTTCCATCGGCTTCTACATCTCCTTCGCCTTCAAGCTGATCCTCACGTTCGGGCTGGTGTTCGAGGTGCCCATCCTCACCGTCCTGCTCGTGCGGATCGGCGTCATCACGCCCGACTTCCTCTCGAAGAACAGGGGATACGTCTGCGTGGGCGCGTTCGTCATGTCCGCCCTGCTGACGCCGCCGGACGTGGTGACCCAGGTGTTTCTGGCGGGCCCCGTCATCGTCCTGTTCGAGATCAGCGTCCTGGTCTCGAAAGTCATCGTCAGGCGCGGAAAGAAGCGCGAGGCGGAGCGGGAGAAGGAACGGGAGGACGACGATGACTAGGCGCGGGAGCCCGCCGGACCCCCGCGGCGGCCTGGCGCCCGCCGAGAGAATCATCTGCGCGCTCGACCTGCCCGCCCTCCCCGAGGCGGCGCGCCTGATGGACGCGCTCGAAGGCGAGGCGCGCTGGTTCAAAATCGGGAAGGAGCTCTTCACCCGGGAGGGCCCCCGCGCGGTGGAGGCCGCGCTCGCGCGCGGAGCCGGCGTCTTCCTCGACCTGAAATACCACGACATTCCCCCCACGGCGCGAGGAGCGGTGCGCGCCGCGGGCGAGCTCGGGGTCTCGCTGCTCACCGTGCACGCCGCGGGCGGCGCCGACATGCTCGAGGCCTGCGCGCGGGGCCGCGACGAGTGCCGCGATCCGCCCGCCCTCCTCGCCGTCACGGTGCTCACGAGCCTGGACGACCGGGCGCTTCGCGCCACCGGCGTCCCGAGAGGGGTGGAGCCGCAGGTTCTGGCGCTGGGGGAACTCGTCCGAAGCGCCGGTCTCGACGGCGTGGTCGCCTCGCCCGCGGAGGTGGCCCCGCTCCGCCGGCTCCTGGGGGAGGAGCTTCTCATCGTCACGCCGGGCGTCCGGCTCGGAGAGGGCGGGCGCGACGAGCACGCCCGCGCGCGAACCCCGGAGCGCGCGGCGCGGGACGGGGCCGACCTCCTCGTGGCGGGCAGGCCCATCCGGGACGCGCGGGACCCCAAAGCCGCCTTTCGCGCCTTCGCGGAGGCCGTCGCCCGCGCGGACGCTTGATCCCGCCGGGGACAATCCCCGCGCTCGTCCCTCTCCCCCCGGCTTTCATCGCGCCCCTGAAGCCTGCTATATTGGCGCCGCATCAGGAGGCGCGGCTTCAATCTTCCGGGCTTCAGGATCAAGGGAGGAGAATCGCATGACCGAAATTCCGCCGGCCCTCGCCCCGGAAGCGCGGCGCCGCCGCGACGGGCGCACGCGATGAACGGGCGAGGCGAAAGGCTCATCGCCCTCAAGAGGGGGCTGAGCGAGCGGGAGCTCCGCATCCTGGCCATCGAGCTCGACCGCCGCCGCAAATCGACGGGCGTCGCCTATTTTCTCTGGTTCTTTCTGAGCTGGCTGGGGGTTCACAAGTTCTATCTGGGTCGAATCGCGAGCGGCGTCCTCTACGTGTTCGCCCCCTGGCTGGCGATTTTCATGACGCTCTCCGGCGGCGCCATGGCCGCCGGGGAGGTCGGGGCGGGCGCGCCGACCGCGCTCCTGGGCCTGCTCGCCCTGTTCGCCTACGGCGTCTGGTGGTTCGTGGACCTGTTCACGATTCCGCGCCAGACGGCGGAATGCAACGAGGGCGTCGAGCTGGAGATCATCGCCTCGCTGAACGCCGGAAAGGAAGCGCGGGGCCTTTCGCCGAACCCCACCCTCCCCGAATAGACGCCGCGGCGGCGACCCGCCCGCCTTTTCGCCGAACGAAACGGGGCGCATGTATGCGTGGGACGCGCCCCTCGGCGCGTCACCTACGGAAAACCACCGCCCGACCCGCAGGGGTCACGAACGCCCGGTTGTCGCCGCCTTGGTTCCGTAGGGGGCGCATATATGCGCCCCGCATTCAGGGTCGGCGACGACGCGGCACACGCATTTGCCCGCATTTGCGGTGTCCCGAAAAGAAGCGAAAAAGGCACCATTCGAGCTGAAACGCGCCCGATCCCCGATCAAAAGGGCGTCTTTTTCCGTCGAACCGAAAACCTTTCAATTCAAATACAATCGAGCGAATTCAAAACGAATTCAAGGCGTTTTCAGGCGAATTGACGCAGCTTTCAGGAACGCATAACCGATTGATTCAAAACGAAAAACGCCGAAACGCGGGGAATTTATTCTGAACAAGACCAGATCGGACGGATCGCCTTCCCGCCCCGATCGCGGCCATTCTCCCGGCCCCGATCGGTCGTCTCCCGCCGCTCCGATCGCGGTCACTCTCTCCCCGATCGACTCCCTCCGCCGGGAGTGGTTTCCCCCTCGCCCCCGAAGCCCGGATTCCGACCATCCCTCTCCGACCGGATCGGACGCCTCCGCTCTCCCGGCGGAATCGGGCTTCCGTCGGGAGGGGTCCCGCGCGTCGCCGAACGCGAGCGGGAATCAGATGCCCGCGAAGCCCGTCCAGAAGATGAGCCAGGCGGAAATGGCGTTCAGGTAGTTCGAGATCAGCAGGACGCCCACGAGCAGAAGCATGGCGCCGCTCGCGATTTCCACGCCCCGGAAATATCGCCGGAACGACTGATGGAACCGGAAGAACCAGCCCACGCCCAGGCCGCTCAGGAGGAACGGAACGCCCAGCCCGGCGGCGTAGGCCGCCAGGAGAACGACGCCCTGCCCCGCCGCGTCCCGCGTCCCCGCGAAAAGGAGGATGCCGCCCAGAATCGGGCCGACGCACGGCGTCCAGCCGGCGGCGAAGGTGACGCCGACCAGCAGGCTGCCGAGCCAGCCGGCGGGCCTGCTCCTCAGCGCGACGCGCTTCTCGGAGGAGAGGACGGGCAGGAAAACGGCCGCGAAGACGTAGAGGGCGAACGCCGCCAGCGTCCCGCCCAGCGCGGGCCGGCCGCCGCGCATCGCCGCCAGACCGCCCAGAAAAACCAGAGCGGCGAAGGCGCCGACCGCCCCCGGCGGCTTTTCGGAGAGGCGCTTCTGAAGCCTGAAGTCAAAGGCCCTGTCGCCGACGTAAAGCCCGAACGCGGCGATCAGGACGCCGCCCAGCAGCCTCACGTGATCCTGGTATTCAAACAGCAGCCCGCCGACGAAAGAGGCGCCGGCGCCCAGGATGATGAAGACGAGGGAGAACCCCGCCACGAAGAACAGGGAGTGCGCCAGGATGACGCCCCGGACGCGGGCGGTCCCGCCGCTCTCTCTTATCTCCTCATAGGAGAGGCCCGTCAGATAGGAGAGATAGCTGGGAACCAGGGGGAGGATGCACGGGGAGGCGAAGCTCAGCGTCCCCGCCAGGAAAGCCAGCCCGAGGGATACGTCTTCCGGGGCCATGAATGTCCCCCGTGAAAAGCGGCGGCCGCGAGAGCGTCCGGGCTACCTCACCATCACCTCGGCGAAGGCCGCGCCCTCCTCGGCGGGCACGCCCGTGACGAAATACCGATAGACGCCCGCCCTCACGAACGCCACGCTCGCCGTCGCGCCCGAATCGAAGGCGGCGCTGACGTAGGCGCCGTCGGGGGCGAGAAAAAACAGCGTCGGCGAGCGCGTCGCCCGCGCCATCTCATCGCCCGCGCTGAACACCACCGAAGAATAGCCGGGCGTGGCGTTGAACCAAATTACCGTGGCGCCTTTTTCGACGCGCAGCTTCTTCGGAAAGACGCCGTCCGAATCAATGCGCACGACGCGAAACTTCCCGAAGCCGGGGAAGCGCGGCTTCTCCGCGCGCGGGCTCCGCCCCGCTTCGGCGGCCGACGCGCCGGGGGGAATCGGCGGGGCGCCGAGAAGCGCCCCCGCCGCCAGGACAATCACCAGACCGCGGGAAAAGCTCCCGAAGCGCATGAAAATTCGGGTCAACTTCCGGCCTCCCCGCCCCCGTCGAACGGATTGCGGAGGCATATCGTATCATCACGGCCGGGGCCCGTGGAGATCAGCCACACGGGCCTGTTCGTCAGCTCCTCGAGACGCTTGATGTAGTCCTTGGCCTGGGGCGGGAGGTCGTCGTAGCGCTTCACGCCCCCGGTGGGGGACATCCAGCCGGGAAACTCCGCGTAGACGGGCTCGCACCGCTCGAGAATCGAGGTCTCCGCCGGGAACACCGTGACGCGCTCCCCCTCGTATTCATAGCCCACGCACACCCGAATCTTCTCCTGGCCGTCGAGCACGTCGAGCTTCGTCACCGCTATCGCGTCCATCCCGGACACCTGAATGCAGTGGCGGGCCGCCACGGCGTCGAACCATCCGCACCGCCTGGGCCTGCCGGTGGTCGCGCCGAACTCTCCGCCCTCCTCGCGCAGCCGGGCGGCGTCCGCGTCCGCCATCTCGGAGGGAAACGGCCCCTGGCCCACCCGCGTGCAATACGCCTTCATAATGCCGAACACCGCGCTCACCCGGCTGTAGGGAAGCCCCAGACCGCTCATCGCCCCGCCCACGCCGGTGTTGCTCGACGTCACGTAGGGATAGGTGCCCATATCCAGGTCGAGGAGGATTCCCTGCGCGCCCTCGAGCAGGATTTTCCGGTTCCCGTTCAGGGCGTCGTTGATTTCCGCGTCCGTGTTCCGCACGTGGGGGCCCAGGGTTTCCCGCACCCGGGAGCACACCTCCAGAACGCGCGCCTCATCCAGCGCGTTTTTCTCCTCCGCGCGCAGCGCGATGCCGTCCAGGAGCCGCTTCTTGATGGCGAGGCTGACGCGGATGCGATCCGTCAGTATCTTCTCGTCGAACAGGTCCGAAATTCGCACGCCCAGCCGCGCCGCCTTGTCGGAGTAGGCCGGCCCGATGCCCCGGCCCGTCGTCCCGATGCGGTTGACGCCCAGGAGCTCCTCCATGTGGGCATCGAGCGCCTTGTGGTAGGGCATGATGAGGTGCGCCCGCTTGCCGACGACGAGATTCTCGCCGATTTCGACGCCCTCGGAGCGGAGGTATTCGATTTCGTCCACCAGCGCCAGGGGGTCCACCACCACGCCGGAGCCGATGATGCACTTCACGCCCTCGTGCAGCACGCCCGTCGGGATCAGATGGAGAACGTATTGCCTGCCGCCGGCCACCACCGTATGGCCCGCGTTGGCGCCCCCCTGATAGCGGGCCACCACGTCCGCCTGACCCGCCAGCCAGTCGATGACCTTCCCTTTTCCCTCATCGCCCCACTGGCCGCCGAGAATCGCCAGAACGCTCATCGCGCCTCGTCCCTTCCGCCCACCCGGTCGAGGATTTCCGCGATCGGATAAGCGCCCAGGTCCTCCCCGTCCGGCTCCAGGAGCCTCGCCCTGCCGCCCCGCTGAATGACGAGGCATTTCGACACGCCCGCCTCCCGCGCGTATTCGAGCGAGCCTTCGAGATCGCGGCGAATGATGTCGCGCGCCACGCGCCAGCCGCGCGCCCGGAGCTTGCGGGAAAGCAGGATGCCCGCGCGCTTCTCCCGCGTGAGGTCGATGACGAGGAAATCCGTTCCGTTTTCGCGCTCCGCCCCCGGCGCGACGAGGGGAAGCGTCTGGTTCAGATCGACGGCGAACCCCGTTCCGAGGGCATCGTCTCCATACAGCCCCAAGAGTTTATCATAGCGGCCGCCGCCGCATACGGGATACCCGGAGCCTTCTACGAACCCCTCGAATATCACCCCCGTGTAGTAGTCGAAATCCTTGAAGTCGCACAAATCGAAGATGACGCGCTCCGAGAGGCCGTAAAGCTCGAGAATCCGAAACACCTTCAGGAGCTCCCGGACGGCGCCCCTGGCCGCCGGCGTCCGCGCCTTTTTCTCCACCTCCCGAAGCGTCTCGATTCCGCCGAAGCACTCCGGAATCCGTTCGAGAAGGCCGACGTCCGTCTTCGCGCGCGGAAAGCGCCCCGTCAGGCTCGCCACCCCCGTGGAGTCGCGGCGTCCTATCGCCTCCAGCAGCTCGGCCCTCTGGGCGCCCTCCACCTCCAGGGCGTCCAGAATGCCGCGCAGAAACGCGCCGTGGCTCAGGGACATGCGGAAATTGTCCACCCCGTTCGCCCGCAGGCATTCCACGGCGATGGCGATCATCTCGGCGTCGGCCTCCAGGGAAACCAGGCCTATCAGCTCCACGCCCGCCTGCCAGAATTCCCTCTGCAATTCACCCGCCACGTGGGCGTGGCGAAAGACGTTCGCCGCGTAGGAGAGCCTCAGGGGGCGGGGGTGGGAGGCGAGAATCGTCCCCGCCGCCCGCGCGATTTGAGGGGTCATGTCCGCCCGGAGCGCCAGCAGCCCGCCGCTTTCCAGATCGACCATCCGGTAGGTCTGCGCGTCGAGCACCTCCGAGCCCGGCCTGGGAACGTAGAACTCGAACGCGGGCGTGAGGAGCTCGCGGAATCCCCACTGCCCGAACACGCGGAGCAGGCGCTCCTCCACCTCTCTCTTGCGCCTGGCCTCGCCGGGCAGGAACACGCGGGAGCCGCCCGGAATGGCGCGCGGGGACGTCGTCTGCCTCATGGAGCGGCGTCGTCGGGCGCGGAAGGTTCGTCTCCCGGCGGGGGGGACACCAGCGAGACGAGGCAGGCGTCGTAGACGTTGGGGATGGCGCGCACCTCCTCCATCGCGGACTCCGGCACCGGATCGTCCAGCGTCAGGACGGCGACGGCCACGTCGTGCTTGCGCATCCGGCCGAGCTGCATCCCGGCGATGTTGATGCCGCGGCTGCCCAGCAGGGTGCCGATTCTGCCGATCATCCCGGGGCGGTCGTCGTTCCGGAACACGAGCAGATAGCCCTCCAGAGCCACGTCCACCGAGAAATCGTCGATCCGCACGATTCTCGGCTCGTTCTTCCGTATGAAGGTTCCCGCCACGGAGCGCTCGCCCGAGTCGGCTCTCACGCGGAGCTCGATCAGGTCCGTGTAGAGCAGGTTCTCCGAGCGGCTCGTCGTCCTCACCTCGATGCCCCGCTCCCTGGCGAGCAGCAGGCCGTTCACCAGGTTCACGCGCGCCCCCGCGAGGAACTGGCCCAACATCCCCTTGATCGCCGAGGCGGCCAGCGCCTTCATGGGCATGTCGAGCGCGCCGCCGTAGATCACCTCGACCGCCTGGAGACCCCCGCCCGTGAGCTGGGCCAGAAAATCGCCGAGGCGCTCGGCCAGGTCCAGGTGCGGGCCGATTCGCTCCAGCGCCTCGGCGCCCAGCGCCGGCAGATTCACGGCGTGCCCCACCACGCCCTCGGTCAGATACGCCACGACCTGCTTCGCCACGCTGATCGCCACGTTCTCCTGCGCCTCGGCGGTGGAGGCGCCCAGGTGCGGCGTGCAGACCACGTCGTCGCGCCCGATGAGCGGGCCGTCTCGCTCCGGCGGCTCCCTGACGTACACGTCCACCGCCGCGCCCGCGACCTTTCCGTCCTCGAGCGCGGAGGCCAGCGCCTCCTCGTCTATCAGCCCGCCGCGCGCGCAGTTGACGATGCGGACGCCGTCGCGCATCCGGGCGATTTCCGCCGCGCCGATGAGGTTTCCCGTCTCGCTCGTCTTGGGCACGTGAAGGGTGACGTAGTCGGACTTCGCCAGAAGCTCCTCGAAGCCCACGGGGCTCACCCCGCGCCTGGAGAGCGTCTCGGCGGAGAGGTAGGGATCGTGGGCGATGACGTTCATGCCCAGGCTGCGGGCGAAGGCCGCCGTCTGCGAACCCACGCGCCCCATGCCCACGACGCCCAGGGTCTTGGAGGAGAGCTCGCTGCCCACGAAGCGGCTCCGCTCCCATTTGCCCTGCTTCAGGGAGGAGACCGCCGAGGGAATCTTGCGCGCCAGGGCGAACATCATGGCGATGGTGTGCTCCGCCGTGGTGATGACGTTGCCGTCGGGCGCGTTCACCACCAGAATGCCGCGCCGGCTGGCGGCCTCGAGGTCCACGTTGTCCACCCCGACGCCCGCGCGCGCCACCACCTTGAGCGCGTCTCCGGCGGCCAGCAGCTCCTCGTCCACCCGCGTGCCGCTGCGCACGATGAGCGCGTCGGCCGTTTTCGCGGCCTCGAGCACCTCCCCGCGCTCCGAGGCGGTTCGGTCGAGCACCTCGAAGCCCTCTTCAGCCCCGAGCA
Organism: bacterium; assembly: GCA_965242545.1. Classification (GTDB taxonomy): domain Bacteria; phylum UBA8248; class UBA8248; order UBA8248; family UBA8248; genus Bin107. Next base: position 274,792 of record OZ251456.1, on the reverse strand, counting down.
TCTCCCGCGCTTTCGGCGCGAGCGGCTCGCAAATCACGACGCGAAACGTCCGGCTCACTTGTCGAACGCCCCGCGTCGCCGACGCCCCTCCGGCGCCGGGCGGGACGCCTCCTGAAGCTTCCGGCTCATTCGTCAAACACCTCTCGCGCCGCCGCGAGGCCGCTTCCCTTCTCCACGGGAAATCCGAGCTCGGCGAGGGTCGATTCGAGCGCGCCGACGGTCGCCAGCACGTCGGCGGAATCCACGTATCCCAGATGGCCGATTCTGAAAATCTCGCCGCTCAGGGCGCCCTGCCCGCCGGCGATGGTCACCCCGTGGGCGTCCTCCATGCGCCTGGGAATCGCTTTGCCGTCGATTCCCTCCGGCGCGCGGACGGCTGTGAGCGCCTCGCTCCGCGCGTCCCTGGGGAATATCTCCAGCCCCATCGCCTCGACGGCCGCCCCCGTCGCCCGCGCCAGCAGCGCGTGGCGCGCGAAGATGTTCTCCAGCCCCTCCTCGCGCATCATGTCGAGCGCGGCGCCCAGTCCCGCCAGCAGGGAAATCGCGGGCGTCCAGGCGGTGGTGTTCTTCCTCTGGCTCTTCCGCTCGACGTTCAAATCGAAATAATGCCGGGGCGACCCGGAGGTCTCCGCCGCCCGCCAGGCGCGCTCGCTCAGCCAGACGAAGGCGAGACCCGGCGGAAGCATGAGCGCCTTCTGGCTTCCCGTGATGACGGCGTCCAGACCCCATTCCTCGGCTTTCAGATCATACACGCCGAGAGCGGTGACGGCATCCGCCACCACGAGCGTCCCGGGCGATTTCTCGCGGACGAGGCGCGCGGCGGCGCGGACGTCGTGCCTGGCGCCGGTGGAGGTTTCACTCGCCTGCATCAGGAGCGCCTTGTGTCCCCCGCGCGCGAGGCGCGCGTCGAGTTCGCCCATATCGACCGAGCGGCCCCATTCGACCTTCAGAACGTCCGCCTCGACGCCGTAGGCGGCGCAAATCTCCGTCCAGCGCTCGCCGAATTTGCCGCCCTCGACGATGAGCGCGGAATCGCCCGGCGAGAGCAGGTTCGCGGCCGCCGCCTCCATGCCGCCCGAACCCGAGGCGGCGAGGGTGATGACGTCCCCGCCCGTCTGGAACAGCCATGCGAGTCCCCGGCGGATTTCCTCGAAGCGCGCCTCGAACGCCCGCGTGCGATGGTGGACGAGGGGCCTCGCCATGGCTTCGAGCACCCGGTGCGGCGCCGGCGTGGGGCCGGGCGCCATGAGGCGGGGCTTGTTCATTTTTCGGGTCTTTCCTTCGCGTATCGCGGTGATGAAGCGGGGGCGCGGCCGCCGAAGGGTATCCCATTCCGGGGGATGGATGTCAACCGGAGGGAGGGAACGAGTCCGCAAGGGGGGCGATGTCCGCGCCCTCTGCGGGCGGGGGTCTTGATCCTGCGTAGGGGACGCATACATGCGTCCCGCGCCGTTCGGTGATCAAAACCGGCGGTTCACGAATCGTGGGGCGCCCCCGAAGCTGCCAAAGGACAACCACAGGGGGTTGTCCCTACGAACCCGAGAACCCCCTGGCCGCGTTGCCGATCTACATGCGGGGCGCATGTATGCGCCCCCTACGGGCGAAGGCGGCGTCATTGACGCGGGACAAAACAAACCCCGGGTCCGTAATCCTCCCTTGTCGGGATTCACGCCGGGAATGACGGGTTTGTCGATTCTGGCGTAGGGGCGGCTCGGGAACCGCCCGTTGCGGATCAACAGCCGACCCGCAATCGGGGCGCATATATGCGCCCCCTACGGGCGGCTTGATCTTGCGTAGGGGACGCATACATGCGTCCCGTCGGTTCCCGTTCACGCGGGATTGTCGATTTTCCGAACGCCCATGAAGGAACGGGACAACCTACGGGCGATTTTCGGGGTTGTATCGATCGAACGCCCATTTCGAGGGATTATCCCGAATATACTCCCGGATGCGATTCAATTCCGCGTCGTCCCGGATGACGCGGTCGTAAAATGATCGCTGCCAACCGAAGGCGTGGTCGTTCCGGCGCTTTCCGACTGTTCGGGTAACCGCGGACTTGAACCCCTGCATGATTTTCGACAAGCTCATTTTCGAGCGATTCGCGTTTTGATTTTCCGATTGCGGGGGGCGCCTCGGGAGGCGCGTCCCGCGCATACATGCGTCCCGCCCGCGGCAGTCCGCATCGCCGACGATCACGATTCCGTGAATATGGTTCGGCATCACGATGAATTCACCGATATCCGCGCTCGGAAAATGATTCGGAATCAATCGCCAGCATTCCTGCGCGACCGCGCCGACGGCGCTTAAGCGCATCTCCTCGTTCACGATCTCGCCGAACGCGCTCCTGCGGTTCTCCGCGCAAACGGTCACGAAATAACGCCCCGCGCGGGAATAGTCGTGTTCGCCGAATCTGGTCGCCTTCCTGCGCGGCTTTTCCAAAGGCGTAATCCTCGCCTGTTCGATAATTGCCCGATTCCGCGCGTATCATGCGGGAGAATGGATAATTCGTCACCCTGATCGCGGAAGCGCGAGGCTACACGTATGGACGTGGACGCGCCGCCCTGTTCGGAGCGCATGTCCGCGCCCTCTGCGGGCGGGGGTCTTGATCCTGCGTAGGGGACGCATACATGCGTCCCGCGCCGTTCGGTGATCAAAACCGGCGGTTCACGAATTGCGGGGCGTCCCCGAAGCCGCCAAAGGACAACCACAGGGGGTTGTCCCTACGAACCCGAGAACCCCCTGGCCGCGTTGCCGATCTACACGCGGGGCGCATGTATGTGTGGGAAGCGCCCCTCGGCGCTTCACCTGCGGAATCATCCGCGCCGCCGCCAAAGGACAACCACAGGGGGCGTCCCTGCGAACCCGCGAAACCCCTTGGCCGCGTTGCCGGCTCTACATGCGGGGCGCGTGTCCGCGCCCCCTGTGGAACAAAACGATCTGCCCGCAGGCGATTTTCGGAATTGTATCCGTCGAACGCCCGCCTCAAGGGATTGTTGCGGACATATTCCCCCGGATTCGATTCCGCGTCGTCCCGGATGGCGATCACCGTTCGTAGGGGACGCATATATGCGTCCCGCGCCGTTCGGTGTGATCAAAGGCGGGCGGTTCACGAATTGTCGGGCATCCCCGAAGCTGCCAAAGGACAACCACAGGGGGTTGTCCCTACGAACCCGAGAACCCCCTGGCCGCGTTGCCGACCTGCAATCGGGGCGCATGTATGTGTGGGAAGCGCCCCTCGGCGCTTCACCTGCGGAATCATCCGCGCCGCCGCCAAAGGACAACCACAGAGGGGCGTCCCTGCGAACCCGCGAAACCTCCTGGCCGCGTTGCCGATCTACACGCGGGGCGCATATATGCGCCCCCTACGGAACAAAACGACCTGCCCGCAGGCGATTTTCGGAATTGTATCCGTCGAACGCCCGCCTCAAGGGATTGTTGCGGACATATTCCCCCGGATTCGATTCCGCGTCGTCCCGGATGGCGATAACCGTTCGTAGGGGACGCATATATGCGTCCCGCGCCGTTCGGTGTGATCAAAACCGGCGGTTCACGAATGGCGGGGCGTCCCCGAAGTTGCCAAAGGACAACCACAGGGGGTTGTCCCTACGAACCCGCGAAACCCCTTGGCCGCGTTGCCGACCCGCAATCGGGGCGCGTGTATGTGTGGGAAGCGCCTCCCGGCGCTTCATCCGGAAAAATCCACACCCGCCATTTCCACCCATGCCCGCAAAAAAACCGGAGGGCGCGAGCCCCCCGGTCGCCGTCCGCGTCAGCCGGACGGGATGATTCTTTTGCCGCTGCGGCAAAGACTCCGTGCGTCCTAGAAGAAGTGCCTCAAGGACCAGAGCGCGTTCCAGCTGTCGTCGAAATCCTTGCCGTCCTTCATCTTGCCGTAGTCGCCCGCGACCATATACGCGGCCACCGTGCGGAGCTCGAGCTTCGGGTAGATCTTCCACTTGAAGCCGGTGTTGAACTCGGTGCCGTAGTCCTTGGCGTCGTCATATTGGTCGCCGACCGCCGCCTCCGCCGCGTTGTAGAAATAGACGGCGGCGAACGTGCTGAAGGCCTTGCTGACCTGGTAGTTGGCGCCGACGTCAAGCACGAACGCGCCGTTCAGCTGTCTGTTGTTGCCGCCGATCAGCTGAACCCGCGAGATCCTGTTGTTCGTCAAACGGCTCTGCATTCCCGTGACGCCCCCGAGGAGGCTGCGCTGGGTCATGAGCGTGCCGCCGAACACCCAGCCGGAACCGCCCAGCTGGGGAAACTCGAAGCGCTCGCGATCGCCGTCCGCGTCTCCGTCCTTGTCGCCGGAGAGCATCGTGAGGTTGGCCAGGAGCTTCAGCTTGCCCATGGCGAACGAGGTTCTGAGCAGGAAGCCCCAGCCGGAGAGGTCAACGGCTTCGCTGACTTCGCCGCCCTGATAGACGCCCGTGGCGTTGATGCTCATGACGCCCATCTTCCCCTTGGCGTGCAGGGCGCCGTACCAGTAGTCGTAGGCGCCGCCCGCGCGGGAGTTGGCGATCCAGGGGGTCAGCGTCAGCTTCGGGTTCGCCTTGAAGGACAGACCCACGAAGTAGTCGTCCTTGTCGTCGGCCTCAACGCCGATCCTAGTGCCGGAGCCGCTCTCCCCCGTCTTGGTGGTGAACATGCTGAGCGACACGTTGTTCGAGAGCTTGCCGTAGAGCGCGAAGCCCGGCTCGCGGGACCTACCGGAGCTGTCGTAAATCTCCTTGTCGGGCGAGACGTAGTCCGTCCGACCCCAGCGGAAGCGGAGCTGGCTGCCCGGGATGGCGAAATCGACCACCCAGCGGTTCGTGCCCACGCCGACGCGGCCGGCGGTGCGGCCCAGGACGTGGTTCGCACTTGCGTTTCCACCGCTGCTGGAGACATTGCCGTTGGAAACCTCGTGTTCTTCACCGTCTATGGTGACGGTCTGTCCACTGACGGTCTGTCCACCAACGGTGCGCTCCCACCAGTCGATTTCCCACATGGCCCACACCTTGCCGCCGGCGGTCTTCGCCGTGAAGCGGGGGCGCGTGAGGGCGTCGTAGCCCTGGATGCCGTCGTGGGAGTCGTCGTTCCGATCCATGTTGTCCGAGGTGATTCCGCGGACCCGGAAGAAGCCGCTGAACTTGAAGTCAGCCGCGTAAACCGGCGCGGTGAACGCGACGAGCAGGGCCGCCGCGAACAAAGCGAGTAGAAGTTTCCGCATTTCCGTTCTCCTTGATGGAGTTTTCAAAAAGTGTTGCCGCATTCCTCAATAGTTTGTTTTCGCGTGTTTCCCGTTGCCTGCTGCAGGGTCGCTTGTCTCTCGCATCACCTCCTCTCCATAAGGCGGGCGGACGCTTCATTCCCGTCAAGAGCGTAGATTATCCGCAACATCCTCGCAAGTCCAGCCGCTTCGCAAGGTTGAAACCGCTCGCGCCTGAACGCGCCAGACGTCAGAAACCGTCGCATGGGAAAAAACATAGACGAAAACGCCGCCTTTTGTCAACCGGATAATATCGCCCGAACAACAAGCGCGCGGGCGGAGAGCGCGCATCCCGAAAACATGCTATATTCTCGAAGGTTGCTTCCGAGAGGGCTTCGGGCTATAGTGGACGGCCCGAACAGGAGGAACAGGAAGCCATGCCCGCGTTCGACACCCTCAAGGCGACGAAACTGCTCAAGGCGTCCGGGTTCGAGGAAACCCAGGCGGAGGCCGTCGTCGCCACCGTGCGGGACGCCATCGCCGAGAACGTCGCCACCAAGGCGGACGTCACGGAGGCGAGCAACGAACTCAAACTCGAAATCGCCGGCGTCCGCGCGGAAATCGCCAACGCGCGAACGGAACTCAAGGAAGATATCGCCGGCGTCCGCGCGGAACTCAAGGACGACATCGCCAATTTGCGAACGGCAACGAAAGCCGAAATCGCCAAGGTGCGAACGGAAATCGCCAACGTGCGCGCGGAACTCAAGGATGACATCGCCAACGTCCAAATAGAGCTCAAGGACGACATCGAAAAAGTGAGCAAGGAAATTTCCGATTTGCGAACCGAGATACACCACAAGGCGTTATATCTGGCCGCCGGAATTATCGGCATAATCGTCAGCCTGATAAAGTTGTTGCCGTAATGCCCGCGTTCGACACCCTCAAGGCGACGAAACTGCTCAAGGCGTCCGGGTTCGAGGAAACCCAGGCGGAGGCCGTCGTCGCCACCGTGCGGGACGCCATCGCCGAGAACGTCGCCACCAAGGCGGACGTCACAGAGGCGAGCAACGAACTCAAACTCGAAATCGCCGGCGTCCGAACAGAAATCGCCAACGCGCGAACGGAACTCAAGGAAGATATCGCCGGCGTCCGCGCGGAACTCAAGGACGACATCGAAAAAGTGAGCAAGGAAATTTCCGATTTGCGAACGGTGATGTACCGCTTCGGAGCGTTCATGATCGCCACAACCGTCGGTTTGGTCGTCACCCTGATGAAGGCGCTGCCGTAATGCCCGCGTTCGACGAGCCGCAGGTGACGCGCCGGGGCCACGTCCCACGCATATATCTGATCCTGCAATCAAACCGCCAACAGACAGCCAAACAATGGACAACCACGGGGAATAAGAATTCCCGGTTCGGGGCCCGCCGGTCGCCCCGGAAAAGCCTAGTCCCTGATCCTGTAGAAGAAAATCCGGCTTTTCGCGTTCTCGAACGTCCCCGCGCTGGTCGTCGCCACCACCAGGTCCCTGGAGCCGTCGTTGTCGGCGTCCGCCAGAGCGAAATCCGCGACCGCGCGGGCCAGTTTCCTGGAGCGCCAGGTTTCGGATAGTCCGCTGCCGTCCCATATCAGGCTCACGATCTGCCCGCCCTTCACCCCCAGCCCCGGCACGATGGGGGAGACGTATTCGTTGCGGATCACCAGAACCTCGTCCACCCCGTCCCCGTCGACGTCCTCCACCAGCACGCGCGAGCGGACGGAAAGACGCTTTTCATCGTCTCCTTCATCCCCGGTGCTCTCGACGCCGCTGTCGAGCGCGAACCGATGGACGGGCGCGCCGTAGGCTTCCGAGCTCCCGTAAATTTCCTCGCCGCGCCTGGACAGGACTTTCAGGCGGTCGCTTTCGGTCACCTCGATGACGTCCAGTCCGCCGTCCTTGTCAATATCCCACAAGCCGAAGCCCAATATGCTCATCTTCGGCGGCAGCGCGTAGGGGGCGGAGGGCGCGAGGCTTCTCCCCGACCAGCGATAGCGGTGAATCGGGCCCTCGAAGGGCTTGTCGAGCCCCTCCCTCTGGCCCAGGAGCAGATAAGCCTCGGAATCCGGAATTTTCGCGCCCTTCGCCGGCCGCCGCGCCCGGAGGAGGCGATAGAACGTCCTGTCGTTCCTGCGCAGCGTCTCGAATTTCCCGCCCTTGAGCTGCAGCACCATCGAGAACAGCTCGTTGGAGCGATAGGCGGCGAGATAAAACTCGGGCAATCCGTCTCCGTTCATGTCGGCGACGTCGAGCCACCGGAAATCGTTCGCCGCCCCTTCGTCGAAGCGGGCGATCTCGCGCATCCGCTCCCCCTCGAACCGATAGACGACGACCGCGCCGGCCGTGATGACGACGACCTCGTTCTTTCCGTCCCCGTTCACGTCCGCGACGGACATCCCCCGGAAAGAAACCCCGTCGAACAGATAGCTTCTCACCCCTCCGCGCGCGCCGGGCACGCCCTGGCGATCCAGCACGAAACTCGAATTCGCCGAACTGACGCGCGCGCCCTCCTCGCCGCGCCGCAGCGCCTGCGCCCTGGGTTCGCCCTGCTCGAAAGGCAGGCCGCCCGCAATCGAGACGGCCCTGAAAATTTCCTTTCTCGCGGTGAGGGACAAGAGCCGGGCGGAGAGAACGTTCTTTCCTCCGATCTCGCGCAACTCGCTCCCGAGCACCAAGTCGGCGCGTATCTCGTTTCGCAGACGAATCGGATTCGCGCCCGCGAGAATCTCGTCGGCGGCGACGCCGCTCTCCAGAAACCACACCTGGAGCCTGTCCACGTCGTAGACGTCGAATCGTCCGGTCGCGAGGAGCTGCCGCTCCAGCTCCCTCGTGAGCGTCTCCATGCTGACGGGCTCTTTCGTCCGGTTGACGAAAGGCAGTATCGCCAGGCGGATTTTCGACGAGGCCAGGCGCACCGAGTCTCCCACGCGCGGGGAGAGATCCGCGCCCGGGGCGAGGCGCGCCATGCGCGCGATGGAGAATTTCCCCCGGACCTCCACGACCTCGACCTCGCCGATTTCTTCCTCCAGCGCGCCCAGGACGACGCCCGTCGTCGGATGCCGAAACGGCGCGCCCTCGCGATGGACGTTGAGCTTGACGCCTTTGAGCACCTTGTCCCTGCCGCCCAGGCTGAGATAGAGGTCGCTCCCCTTGACGGCGACCACCGACCCGCGCAGATCGGGAAACCTCTGATGCAGCTTGCCGCTGATGAGCCGGAGCGCCCCGCGGTAGTCGTTCTCCCGCGCGCGAGCCGCTTCGCCGGAGGCGGCGAGCGAGAGCGCGAGCGCCGACAGGAGGACGGATGCCTTTTTGACGACGAGCGAAATCATGGAATCCTCACGCGCGGGCGGCGGACTGAAGGGCGACCCGCGCCCGCCACGCCCCGCCGCCCAACGGAAGCCGCGGGCGAACATCGCCAACTATACCGCCCGGAAAGCAGAAAGCAAGAAGACCCGGGGCTCAGGGGCGCCCAAGCCCCAGCTCCCTCGCGATCGCCGGGTGAAGCGGCGCGCCCAGCCTGCCGGCCTCGCGCGCGTGCCTGCGGGCGCCCCGGCGGTCGCGCTCCAGATGCAGGGCCAGCGCCAGATTGTGATGGGCGCCCGCGTGGTTCGGACGGATTCTCAGCGCCGCCCTGAACTGCCCTATCGCCAGCCGCCTCAGTCCCGCCCCGAGATACAGGGTCCCCAGGTTGAAGCGCGCCTCCGCGAGCGTCGGCTTGAGGCGCGCCGCGCGCTCGAAATGCGGCCTCGCCAGGTCGCCGCGCCGGGCGCCCATATACAGCGCGCCCAGCGCCAGGTGGCCCTCCGCGTTCTCCTCGTTGAGCTTCAGGGCGCGCTTGAGGGACGCTTCGGCGGCGGCCGCTTTCCCGCTCCGCATCTGCGCGATGCCCAGATCCACCCAGGCGTAATCATAGACGGGATAAATCCCGACCGATTTCCGAAGCGGCGGAATCGCCTCCGCGAACCTCTCCCGGGCGATCAGCGCCTGGCCGTACGAGCGGAGCGCGCGCGCGCTGTTCGGAGACGCCTCGACCGTCCGCCGCCAGAAGCGAAGCGCGTCGCCCCACTCGTGGTTCCGCTTCATCGTCAGCGCGCCGAAGACCACGCAGACGCCCAGGAGAATCGCCGCGCCGACCCGCCGATCCGCCCGCGCGAGCAGCGCGCCCGCCGCGGGGGCGGCGGCGATCAGAAAACCCGCCGAGGGAATATAGAGCGCGCGCTCGGCCATGATAGTGCCCATGGGAATCGCCAGGTTGCTCACGGGCAGGTAGCCCCCCGCGAAAACGGCCAGGCCGAAAGCGACCCACGGCATGGACTCCCTCAAGCGCCAGGCGGCGTAGCCCCACGCGAGAATGCCCAGAACCCCGGCGATCATCCAGAGGGCGGCCTCGGCCCCCTCCACCGGAATCTGCGCGAAGGAATAATCCGCGCTCAGGGGCCACGGCCACGCCAACAGCCTGAAGCAGCGGCCCAGGACGCCGAGCGCGCCGAATATCCGCCCGCCCGCCGGCATCAGGGCGAGAACGTTGTCCAGTTTGGAAGGCGGGTAGGGGCGCGCCAGCATCCCCAGGGCTTCGTAGCGCATCCACACGTAGAGGAGGAGGACGAGGGCGAGCGCGCAGGCAGCGGCGAGCGTCCGCTTGAGGGGCGGGCGCTCCCTCTCCCCCAGCGTGTACCGGCCCCAGAGCCGCCACAAAAGGGCGGTGAACAGCAGGGCGACGCCGACTTCCTTGGACAGCAGCGCGAGAAGGCAAAGCGCGCAGGCGAGGCCGATCGGCGCGAGGACGCTTCGGGAGGAGGCGTCGCCGCCTTGCTCCGGCTCCCGGGGCTTCGCTCGCGGAAGCGCGACGCCCATGAGAAGCCCCAGCCCCCCGAAGACGCCCACGGCGGCCATCAGGTCGGCGCGCGCGACGACGACGTTCACCGCCTCGGCGTGAACCGGATGAAGGGCGAACAGCAGGGCGACGGCGCCCGCCGCGTTGGGAGAAAGCCCGAAGCGCGCGCCCAGCCAGAACAGAAGGACGCAGGCCAGGGCGTGAAGCGACGCGTTGACGATTCTGTAGCCCGTCGGACTCATGCCGCCCGCGGCGTGGTTCAGCGCGAGGGAGGCGATGGTGAGGGGGCGGTAGAGGCGGTCTCTTTTCTCGCTCGCCTCGATGGGCCCCCAGTAGTCGCTCCGAAACGCCTCGAGAATGCGTCCGCTCTCCCGGACGAGGGGATTCTCGCCGATGACGGCGAGGTCGTCATGCACGAACGGGTTGGACAGCGCGCCCGCGAAGATCAAAAACGCGGCGCCCGAGACGGCGCACGCCCATCCCCATTTCACGATCGACCGCATCGGCCCTCCCGCGTTCGATGAACTCCCCGCCCCGCCCCGATCGACCCGGCGCCGCGGCCACGGTCTTTTGCCCGGACTATCGGGCTTCTCGCCGCGCCGATGAAGCCGGCGGCGAGCCCGAAGGGCCGCTCAATGAAAGCCCCTCATACAGTCGGGGCGACGGGCCCGAAAAGAATCACGCGCACATGAAACAAGATCGAGAGGGCGCGGCTCACGGGACCCGGGAGACATCCGCCGTCGGCGCCTCTCCACGATAGCAAAACCTCCGCCCCGCCGCCATGAACGCCGAAAAAGCGTCTTTTGCGTCCGGTTTTCCTTTTGACTCCCGACCGAACGACTGCTATTCTTTCAAATTACAAGTTCGCTGGGGGTGCCCTTGCAGGCTGAGAACAAACCCTTCGAACCTGACCCGGTTAGCCCCGGCGCAGGGAAGCGACAGGTCCCGCCGCCTCCTCGCGGTTTCCCTTCGCCGGCGCATGGAGACGAGGAGAATCCGCCGCGGAGAGAAAGCTTCCTCCTTGTCTCCGACACGACGGCGGCGGATTCCCATCCGCATACGACGCATCCCAGAGGAGTCGGGAGATGACGCAGGCAAACGGCGAAACGAACGGCAAGGAGGACGCGAGGCTCAATCTCGTTCAGGCGAACGGGAGATCCGCGAACGGCGGCGCCTCCTTCCCCGCGTCTCGAAAAGTCTATCTCGAAGGGCGCGAAGGCGTTCGCGTTCCCGTGAGGGAAATATCCCTTTCGGGCGGCGAGACGCCGCTCCAGGTCTACGACACGAGCGGACCCGAGGGGCAGGACGTCCGCAAGGGGCTGCCCAGGCTGCGCGACGCCTGGATTCGCGCGCGCGGCGCGTACGACGAGACGGAGCCGTCCTACGTCCCCTCGCCCGGCCATTCGGACCCCGACGTTCCGATGCCGCCCGCCAGAAAAGCGCTCCGGGGCCGCGGCAACGTGACCCAGATGCGCTACGCGAAACAAGGGGACATCACGCCCGAGATGCAGTTCGTCGCCATTCGAGAGAACCTGAAGCCCGAATACGTGCGCGACGAGGTGGCCCGCGGCCGCGCCATCATCCCGGCCAACGTCAACCACCCGGAAAGCGAGCCCATGATCATCGGGCGCAACTTCCTGGTCAAGATCAACGCGAACATCGGCAACTCGGCCGTTTCGAGCTCCATCGAGGAAGAGGTCGAGAAGATGACCTGGGCCACCAGGTGGGGCGCGGACACCGTGATGGATTTGTCCACCGGAAAGAACATCCACGAGACGCGCGAGTGGATCATCCGAAACTCCCCGGTACCCATCGGCACGGTGCCGATTTACCAGGCGCTCGAAAAGGTGAACGGCGTCGCCGAGGACCTGACCTGGGAGATCTACCGCGACACGCTGATCGAGCAGGCGGAGCAGGGGGTGGACTACTTCACCATCCACGCGGGCGTGCGCCTGCGCTACGTGCCGCTCACCGCCAAGCGGGTGACGGGCATCGTCTCCCGGGGCGGATCCATCATGGCGAAGTGGTGTCTGGCCCATCACGAGGAGAGCTTCCTCTACGCGCGCTTCGACGAAATTTGCGAGATCATGAAGGCCTACGACGTCTCCTTCTCCCTGGGCGACGGCCTCAGGCCGGGCGCGCTCGCCGACGCGAACGACGAGGCGCAGTTCGCCGAGCTCGAAACCCTGGGCGAGCTGACGCTCAAGGCCTGGGCGCACGACTGCCAGGTGATGATAGAAGGCCCGGGCCACGTGCCCATGCACCTGATCAAGGAGAACATGGACAAGCAGATCGAGGTCTGCCACGAGGCGCCCTTCTACACGCTGGGGCCGCTGACGACGGACATCGCCCCGGGATACGACCACATCACCAGCGGCATCGGCGCGGCGATGATCGGGTGGTTCGGAACCGCCATGCTCTGCTACGTCACGTCCAAGGAGCACCTGGGGCTGCCCAACAAGCGGGACGTTCGGGAGGGCGTCATCACCTACAAGATCGCCGCCCACGCGGCGGACCTCGCCAAGGGCCACCCCGGCGCGCGGGCGCGCGACGACGCCCTCTCGAAGGCGCGCTTCGAGTTCCGCTGGGAGGATCAGTTCAACCTCGCCCTCGACCCCGAGACCGCGCGCGAATACCACGACGAGACCCTGCCCGCCGACGGCGCCAAGGTCGCCCATTTCTGCTCGATGTGCGGGCCCAAGTTCTGCTCGATGAAGATCACCCAGGAGGTGCGGGAATACGCCGCCAGGCAGGGGCTGGACGCGCAGGCCGCCCTGGCGGAAGGGATGAAGGAAAAAGCGGGCGAATTCAAGGAGAGCGGCTCCGAAATTTACGTGAAGGAGGGCTGAGCCTCCGCCCGGGAACGATTCACCGGATGAACCCCCGTCCGGGCCGACTCCAAAGCCCGGGCGGGGGTTTTCAAGATGACTCGACACATCACATGAACGGGCCCTCTGGATCGTTTGTTTTTTCGGCACCCCAAGACTTGGCAGCCGGATTGATGCTAAATTCCCCGCGTATCCACTCATTCGGGGAGCGGGCATGACGCTGAGAATGGGGGTGTGGGCGCCCGTATGGGGCACGTTTCTGGGACGGGTCGAAAAGCCCGAGGAGGTGAAGGAGGCCTCTTTCGCGCACAACGCGCGCTACGTCCGGCGCGCCGAGGCGCTCGGCTTCGAGAGCGTCCTGCTCCTCGACAGAAGCCTGAACAGCATCAAGGGCGTGGGCGCGCCGGTTCTGGAGGCGTGGATCACGGCGGCGGCGCTGGCGCCCCTCACCGAGAGAATCGAACTCATCGTCGCCGCCAAGAGCGCCTACCGGCATCCCTCCCTCGTCGCGCAGATGGGGGCGAACATCGACTGCATCAGCGGAGGGCGCTTCGCCATCAACGTCGTATCGGGCTGGTGGGCGCAGGAGCACGAGATGGCGGGCATCCCCTTCCCGCCGCACGATGAGCGCTACGATCTTTCCGAAGAGGTCATGCGCATCCTGAAATCCTACTGGACGAAGGATCGCTTCAGCTTCGAGGGCAGGCATTTCAGGATCACCGACGGCGTAACCTCCCCCAAACCCGTCCGGAAGCCCTGGCCCACGTTCTACTTCGGGGGCGAGTCCGAGGCCGCCGTCAAGCTGGCCGGAAAGGCGGCGGACGTCTTTCTGTTCAACGGCCGCCCGCTCCGGGAGGCGCGCGAGCTGATGGCCGCCGTGAACCGGGAGGCGGAGAGCCGCGGCAGGACGGTGCGCCACGGGATGAGCTCGTTCATCGTCTGCCGGGAGAGCGACGCGGCGGCCGAGGCGGAACTCGGGCGCCTCTTCTCGCTCATCACCGAAGCGCCGAAGCTCAAGGGGGTGGACAAGGCCGTCCGGCACAAGAAGACGAGCGCGAAGGGGGGCGGCGTCGGCTCGAACGGCGGCGCGGCGACGGGCCTCGTCGGCTCGCCCCGGACCGTCGCCGAGCGCGTCATGGCGTTTCACGCGGCGGGGGTGGAGCTTTTCCTGCTCCAGTTTCATCCCATGTTCGAGGAAATGGAGCGCTTCGCCTCGGAGGTCATGCCGCTCCTGCCCCTGGGCGAAAAGACGACCGAGGCCGCCGGCGCCTAGTCCGCGCTCACTCCAGGAACGCGCGCGCACCCAGCCCGAAGCCGTTTCGCAGAAACCAGCCCTGGTTCACCTCCAGCACCCAGCGCGCCTTGCTGCGGGAGGAAATAGAGGGAATCTTCCTCCCGGGCCTGTGCGGCTGGAGGTGGACGATCTCCAGCACCCGCCCGTCGGAGCCGATGAAGGCGAGCGAAAGAGGGATGAGCGTGTTCTTCATCCAGAAGAACCGCCGCGCGTCCTTCCCGAAAATGAAGAGCATCCCGGCGTTTTCGGCCAGCCGCGCCCTGCCCATGAGACCGCGCGCGCGGGCGCGGGGACTTCGGGCGATTTCGACTTGCAGCCGCGCCTCGCGCCCGTTTTGCGCGATTCTCACCACTCCCCGGCCGAAGAGCGGGGCCGCTTCGGCCCATCCCGCGAGCAAAACCAGGACGAGGAGCGCGGCGCGCGGCGCCGGGAATCGCTTCCGGTTCATCCCGAAGTCCCTCTCTTTTCGATGAGCGGACGGAAAACCCGGCAAACGCCCGGTCATCATAAATCGTCCGCCCGCGCGAATGAAAGCGGCGGTCCGGGAGCGGCAGCGGCTTCAGGCGCGCGGAGCGGCCCCCCTCCCCGCCCTGGGCTTCATCAGGAACGCGCCCAGCGCGGGCAGCAGGGCGACGGCGCCGATCATGTTGACGAGAAACATGAACGAGAGCACCGTTCCCATGTCCGCCTGGAGCTTGAGCGGGGCGAGAATCCACGTCGCCACTCCCGCCGCCAGCGTCAGGCCGGTGAGCGCCACGCCCGCGCCCGTGGTGGCGAGCGTTCGCTCGTAGGCTTCCGCGAAATCGAAGCCCTCCTCGAGGTGCGCGAGCAGCCGCCCGCAGATGTAGATTCCGTAGTCCACCCCGACGCCCACGCCGAGCGCCACCACCGGCAGGGTGGAGACCTTGAGTCCGATTTCGAGAAGCGCCATCAGCGCGTAGGCGAGCAGCGAGACCAGCGCCAGGGGGACGACGATGCAGAGCGTCGCCGCAACGGAGCGGAACGAGAGCAGGCACAGCAGGATGACCGCGGCGTAGACGTAGCCGAGAATCGGGAACTGCGCGGCTTCTATCTCTTCGTTGGTCGCCGCCATCACCCCGACGTTGCCGGCGGCCAGACGGAAGACGACCGGGGCGCCGCGGCTTTCCTCCCCGAACGCCTTCACGGCGGAGACGACGCGGCGAATGGTCTCCGCCTTGTGGTCGGCGGTGTAGATCAGGATCGGCATGGCGGAGCAGTCGGCGTTCAGGAGGCCGCTGCTCGTCGGCACGAGGGCGACGGACTGCGCGAGCGTCCGGCGGTCGCGCGGCAGCGCGCGCCACTTGAGGCTCCCCTCGTTCCAGCCGGCGTTGAGCTTGCGCGCCAGGCCCGCGAGGCCGGCCACCGAGCGGACGCCCGCCACGTTGCGCATCCGCCACTCGAAGGCGTCCACGACGCGCATCACTTCATGCTCGACGCATCCCTGCGGCCCGGTTTCGGCGATCACCGTCAGCACGTCCACGCCGATGTCGAAGCGCTCGGCGATCACGGCGCTGTCCACGTTGTAGGCGGCATCCGCGCGCAGCTCCGGCACCCCCGGATGCTGATCGCCCACCCGAACCTCCGGCGCGTAAAGCGCGCCGAGAATCAGCAGCGCGGCGGCGGCGGCGAGAGCGGCGGCGGCGGGCCCCCGCCGGGCCAGCTTCGCGGCGATCGGCCACAAAGGCGTCAGAAGCCGGGCGGGCGCGGGACGGCGGCCCTCTTCCTCCTCGATGAAGGAAAGCGCGACCGGCAGGAGGCCCAGGTTCGTGAGGATGATGGCGGCCACGCCGAGGCTGGCGGCGGCGGCTATCTCCTGAATGACCCGCACCTCGATGAGCGCGATGGCCACGAACCCGACCGCATCGGAGACGAGCGCGACCGTCCCCGGCAGCAGCAGGCGGCGGAAGCTCCTCCGCGCGGCGGCCTCGCCCCCGCCCTCGAGCCGTACCGCGCTCACCATCTGCACTCCGTGGCTCACCGCGATGGCGAACACCAGAAAGGGCACGAGGATGGACATGGGATCGATCCCGAAGCCCAGGCCGGCGAGCGCGCCCAACTGCCAGACCACCGCGACCAGTGAGCAGCCCAGGAGCAGAGCGGTCAGGCGCAGCGAGCGGGCGTAGGCGTAGACGAACAGGGCGGTGACGGCGACGGCGAGACCGAAGAACATCAGCACCCGGGCCGCGCCCGCCGCGATCTCCCCCACCGCCTTGGCGAATCCGATGACGTGGGCGTCCGCCGCGCCGCTCGCCTGAATTTCGCGGCGAATCTCCTCGAGCGCCCGCGCGACGCGCAGGTAGTCGAGCCGCTCGCCGGTGTTGGGGTGAAACTCCTGGAGCCGGGCGCTGACGAGCGCGCCCGTGAAGTCGTTCGCCACCAGCCGGCCGACCACTCCCGCCTTGATGACGTTCTCGCGCACCCGGGCGAGGCCGGCCTTTGTCGGCCTGAAGTCCGCCGGCAGGACGTTGCCGCCGACGATGCCGTCCTCCACCACCTCGGTGAAGCGCACGTTCGGGGTGAGAATCGAATAGACCTGGGCGCGATCCGCGCCCGGCAGGAAGAACACCGCGTCGGTCGCCTTTTGAAGGGCGGCGAAGAATTCGGGCGTGAAGATGTCGCCCTTCCGCGCCATCAGCGCCACCGCCACGCGATCCGCCCCGCCGAACTCGGCGCGATGCTCGAGAAAGGCGCGCATGTATTCGTGCTTGAGCGGGACGAGCTTGGTGAAGCCGGCGTCCACCCGCAGCCCCGAGGCCAGCCACGCCATCGCCAGCGTGATCAGGGCGAACGCCGCGAGCGCGCCCCGGCGGCGCGAAAAAAGCGCCCGCTCGATCCGCGCGGCGGCGAAAAACGGCCTGGTGGACGAGGAAGAGGCGTCCGGCATCGGGAGGAGCTAGCCGGCCCCCGGCAGGCGCCTGACGCCGAACTCTCCGAGCAACAGCGCGCCGCCGTCCGCGAGGGGAAGCGCCGTCGAGACGCCCTGGCGCGAGGCCAAGGGTCTGAACGCGGCGTCGGTCGAAACGCTGCGCCCGCCGTCCCTGCTGACGAGAAGGGTGCCCTCAAGACCGGTGATGAGCAGGAGATCGGGCCGCACCCGAACCGCGCCGGTGAGCGTCGCCTTCGTCGCGGTGAGCGTCCGCGTCCAGCTCTCGCCCCCGTCTTCGGAGCGATACAGACGGCCCCTCAGCCCCAGCAGCAGCACCCGGTTCGCGTCCAGGGCGAGGGCGCCGAACCACGAGCCTGCGTAGGGCGAGGGCATCTTGCGCCAGGTTTCGCCGCCGTCGTCGCTGCGGTAGACGGCGCCCGCCTCTCCGGCGATAAAGATCCGCTCCGGCCCGGCCGGGGCCAGAACGTTCAGGTGGACGTCCTCCCTGGTGATCGTTCGCGGCGTCCAGGTGCGGCCGCCGTCCGAGGTGGCCAGAAAATAGCCGTAGGCCCCCACCGCGAAGCCCGCGCGATCGTCGCGGAACCACACGTCGAGCAAGGGGCGATCCTCCTTCGGGGCGTGATGCGCCATCCGCCAGCTCATTCCGCCGTCTTCGGTGCGGAGGATCACCGCGTCGTGCCCGACCGCCCAGCCGGTGCGCTCATCGCGCATGTGCACCGCCGTCAGAAGGGCGCGGGTGGGAACGCGGGCCTGCTTCCAGGTCGCCCCGCCGTCGGTCGAGACCAGCGCGTGGCCGCGCTCGCCGACCGCCACCAGACGCGAGCCGACCGCCGCGCCGTCCAGCAACAGGGACTTCGACGCGAGCGGCGCGCGGAGCGCCTGCTCGGCCGCCGCGAGGGGCGGCGGGCAGGCCGCCAGAGCGATCAGGAGCGGCAGAGGTCGAAAAATTCCGGTCGCGGCCCGAGAGACCGCGCGAATCATCGCCTTCCCTGACGGCGGAGCGCCGCCGGCGTGAAGTCTCCCGGCGTGAGATCGGGGCTGAAGTCGATCATGGGAAACTCATTCTTGAGGCCCAGGGCGAGATAGCGCCCCGCCTGGACGTCGATGTGCGCCTCGAGGGTCGGCGTCGTGACGGACTTCTCGTAGTAGTTGATGACGTGGCCTTCCGACACGCGCCAGAGCTGATCGCGGTTGTCATAGATGTCCGCGAGCAGGATGTTCCAGGAATCCTCGTCCACGTAGAACCGCCGCCGCTTGTAGACGTGGCGCGCCCCCTCCTTGAGCGTCGCCTCGACCACCCAGACCCGGTGCAGCTCGTAGCGCAGGTATTTCGGGTTCAGGTGCAGCGGGGTGAGAACGTCGGCGAAGGCGATTTTGTCGCTGTGCAGCTTGTAGCTGTTGTAGGGCACATACATCTCCCGCTTGCCGAGGAGCCGCCAGTCGTAGCGGTCGAGCGCGCCGTTGAACATGTCGAACTGATCGCTCGTCCGCAGCCCGTCCGAGGCGGTGCCCGGGTTGTCGTAGGCGACGTTCGGCGCGCGCCGCACCCGGCGCTGGCCGGGGTTGTAGACCCAGGCGTGGCGCGGTTCGGCGACCTGGTTCATCGTCTCGTAGGCCAGCAGAATGCTGCCCGCCAGCCGCGCCGGCGCCGTCACGCTCTGCCGGAAGAGGATGATCCGGTTGTCGAGCTTCTCCTCCGTCATGCCCGGCTGGGCGTAGCGCACGATGTAGGCGTCCTTGAGCTTGACGAGCGTGTAGTCTCCGCCCCGGGTCACGGCGGCCTGGCCGATGACGCGCAGGGCGGCCTCGCCCCGGTAGCGCAGCAGGTGGTTCCAGATCACCTCCGCGCCGTTTTGGGGGATCGGGAACGGAATCCCGATCACCGCGCCCGTGACGCCGTTGCCCTCCGCCGCGAGCTTCGCGGTCGCGGCGATGCGCCGGGTGGCGTCGTAGATGCGCTGGGGGGCGGAGGCGCTCCTGCGGGTCGGGTAGATCGGCATCCGGAACGTCGGATAGAGCTCCAGCATCTTCCGGTGTCCCGCCGACACCCTGTCCCGGTGCTTTTCGAGGTTGGCGGCGGTGATGACAAAGAGCGGCTCGTCGTCCGCGTAGGGATCAGGATGATGATCGCCGGGCTTGTAGCCGGCCGGCGGAGCGAGGATGCCGCCCTTCCACGCCGGGATGGCGCCGTCGGCGCCGCCCGCGCGCACGGCGCCCAGCGGGGTCAGGTCCCGTCCGAGCCGGGCGATTTCGTCGGCGGAAATCGCGGCGCCGGCGCCGGTGGCGGCGAAAGCCCACGCGACGACGGCAACGAGTCTCAGGATAGTGGTTTTCATGGCTGGTCCGCTCTCACGCTGTTAAAACAGGTATTTGATGGTGGCGGAAACGAAGTCGCGGTCGTTCAGCTGGTTGTATCGCCCCGCGCCGCCGTACATGGTGTAGCTGAAGTCGAACTGCCACCGGTTGAGGTAGCTCGCGCCCAGCCCGAGGGTGAGCGCGACGCGGCCCTCCAGAAACGGCCCGCCGGGGCCGGGGCTGACGCCCTCCACGTCGTGCTGGAACTGCGCGCGCGGATAGAGGTTCACCGCGCCGATGGCGTTGAGGTAGTCCAGGCGCGCCGCCAGCCGGTAGCCGTAGGAGGTGGCGGTCGCGAACCGGCCCGAAGGCTCCGCCTCGAGGCCGGCGTGCGCGCCCGCCGCCGTCGCGTGGAAGGGATTCCCGCTGGTGGCCGTTCCCGGCCCCTCGAGCCGCAGCTCGCTCTCGTTCGGCATGTCGTGCACGCGCATGAACGCCGCCTCCGCGACGAACGCCAGGCCGCTCGCTCCGATGACGGGGCCGAAAACTTTCGTGACGGTGGCCTGGACCTGGCTGATGTCACGCTCGATGTAGCCGCGAACGTAGGCGTCCGGTCCGAAGGCGCCCACCTGGTTGCGGCAGTAGAGGCTGAAGGTGTTCCGGCACGGCGCGCCGCTCACGGGGTCGGCGGCGATGGGCGTCAGCGCCGCGAACAGGAGCTCCACGTCGTCGATTTGCAGGGGCGCGTCGATTCGGCGGGAGTATTCACCCTGAAGCGCCCAGCCGGACGCTCCGAGCTGGGTGTTGAAGCTGACGCCCAGGAGCTGGATGTCCTCGGGGTATTCGAGAAAATAGCCCGCCGTCCTGACGTAGCGATCCACGGCGAGGAGGCCGGCGACGCGGCTGACCTGGTTCCGAACCTGCGCCTGGATGAGCGCCGGCGGCGCGCCCGGGGGAGCGGCCGCGGCGACGGCCGCGCTGATCGACCTCGTGGTGAGGGAAGTGGGCGCGGCGACCGCCCCCGCCGCCCGCTGTCCGCCCGCGACCCCCTGCGCCGTCCCGGTGCGCGCGCTGATGAGGGGCAGACGGCTGTGGTAGTTGATGAAATAGAAGCCGAACTCGGTGTTGTTGAGTCTCTCGGCGAGGTAGCGCAGCGCGATCCCCCACTGGCCCGAGTCGTCGGGCTCGCTGTCGCGCGCGCGGCGCACGCTCAGAAAGTCGGCGTCGAAGGCCGCCTGCGCCGGCTGGGGAAGCGCGACCGTCCCCAGCGCGGGGTGAGCGACCGAAAAACCCGCGAGGTCGGCGTTGATCGCCTGCGTGAGGAGCCCGAACCCGAAGCCCGTGTCGGGGATGGCGCCCCAGCCGAGCACGGCCTTTCTCGCGCCCGCGCCCGCGAAGTCGCTCGTCGAGAAATAGCTGCCCGGCGGGTCGATTTCGGTTTTCTTCCATCTGGCCTGGTAGAAGGTCTCCACGGAGAGGCTGTCCGTGAGCGCGGCCGAGGCCGAAACCATCGGGACCGGAACCAGCCCGTCGCGCAGCTCCGCCCCCGGCGTGCGCAGTTTGCTCACGTCGAACGGATTGATGACGTTGACGCCGTTCTGAATGAAGGTGCTCTCGCCCCAGCTGATCACGTGGCTGCCGAGCCGCATCTCCAGCGGAACGCCGCCGACGCGGAGCGCGCCGGTGAGGTAGAGATCGAGCACGTCCAGATCCCTCCCCACCATGTCCTTCGCCTTGGGCGCGAGCGGGCTGCGCTCCCTCTCGCCCCTCTGGTTTTCAAAGTCGTAGAAGCCGTGGGCGCGGACGAAGGCGCCGAAGTTGCGGTAGTTGAGTTCGAGCTCGCCGGTGAATTTCGAGGCGTTGCTCGCCGCGCCGCCGTCGTAGTTGAGGTTGCCGTCGTCGGCGTTGACGGAGTTGGCGGAGCCGCCGTTCGCCCTGCCGATCAGCCGCTTGTCGCGGTCGCCGACGCGCGAGGTGACGCCGTGGGAGATCGTGACGTCCAAGCTGCCCTCGAGCTCGCCGTGGCGAAACTCCTCCGCTCCCGCCGGCGGCGCGCACAGGACGAGGCCCAGAGCGAGCGCCGGGGCGAGAAGGCGGAGCGGGCCGCGGATGAACCCGCGGGCGTCCTCCGGCGAGAGGCGGTTCGTCGGCCGTCCGGGGCGCGCGCGCCGGACGAGGCGCTTCAGGTGGAATGGCGTCATGCCGCTCGGCTCCCCTCTTCTCGGCAAAGTCGCTTTGCGCGGAAACGTCTCGATAACTGATACATTCAAACGCCGGCGTCCGTCAAGCGCCGGGATCGGAAGCCGGGCGCGCCCCGCTCCCTTCCCGTTTTCCCGTTCGAGGGCGCGCGTTACGAGACGCGCTCTCCTGCGGAATCGAAGAGATAGACGCGGGCCGGGTCGAACGTGACGTCCAGCCGCTCGCCCGCCTTGAAGCGGCCCGAAGCCTCGACGACGGCGATGGTCGGGCGCTCGGCGCCGTGGTCGAAGTAGAGCAGCGTGTCCTTGCCGAGCGGCTCGACGAGCTGAACGGCGCACGAGAAGGCGCCGCCCTCGCCTCCCACCTGCACGTGCTCGGGCCGGACGCCCAGGGTGTAGTCTCCCGGGGAGACGCCCCCGTAGGCGTCGGGCAGCCTGAAATCGACGCCCGCGCCCGTGAACGCGGCGCCGCCGTTGGAATTCTCCACCCGGCCCGCGATGAGGTTCATGGAGGGGCTTCCGAAGAAGTCTGCCACGAAGTGGCTCACCGGGTCGTTGTAGATGTCCAGGGGCGTGCCCACCTGCTCGATGACGCCGTCGCGCATCACCACGATGCGGTCGGCGAGGGTCATGGCCTCCTCCTGGTCGTGCGTGACGTAGACGAAGGTCTTCTTGAGCTCCTCGTGCAGCCGGTCGATCTCGGCGCGCATCTCGCGGCGCAGCTTGGCGTCCAGGCTGGAGAGCGGCTCGTCCAGCAGGAAGGCGGAGGGGTCGGTGATGAGGGTGCGGGCCAGCGCCGCGCGCTGCGCCTCGCCGCCCGAGCACTGGGCGGGCAGCTTGTCGAGGAGGTGGCCGATGCGGACGAGGTCGGCCACCTCGCGCACGCGGCGGCGGCGCGTCCCGGGGTCCACCTTCTTCATGCGCGGGCCGAACTCGATGTTCTCGGCCACCGTCTTGTGCGGGAACAGCGCGTGCGTCTGGAACACCATGCCCACGCCCCGGTCGCCCGGGTCGGCGTCGTTGACGAGCCGCCCGTCGATGACGATCTCGCCCGCCGTGGGATCCTCGAAGCCCGCGATCATGCGCAGGGTGGTCGTCTTCCCGCAGCCCGAAGGGCCGACGATGACGACGAACTCGCCTTCCTCGATGGTGAAGTCGAGGTTCTTGACGGCCTCGATGTTCCTGCCGAATACCTTGCGCAGCCCCTTCAGTTCGATTCTCGCCATCGCCTTTTTACCTCTTCACCATTCCGAAAGTGAAACCCCGCACCAGATGCTTGCGAATGAAAATGCCGATGATCATGAGCGGCAGGGTGATGCCCACCGACAGGGCGGCCTGGTGGCCGTAGACGCGGCCCTCGTCGGAGCCTTCATACTTCGCCAGCTGGACGGGCAGGGTCACCACGTCCACCTTGGAGAGCATGAGGGAGAGCAGGTATTCGCTCCACGTGAGGATGAGGATGAACAGGAACGTGGCCACGACCCCCGAGCGAATGAGCGGAAAGACGACCTCGCTGATCGCCTGCCATTTGCTCGCCCCCAGAATTTCGGCCGCCTGCTCGATCTCGACGGGCACCTCGTCCACGAAGCTCTTCGTCATCCATACGGAATAGGGCAGCGTCGTGATGAAATAGACGATGATCAGCCCCGTCGCGGTGTCCATCAGATGGATCGCCGAGTAGTAGAGGGTGAGGGGCGCCGCCACCACGATGGGCGGGATCATCCGCAGCACGAGCAGCTGGAACATGCGGACTTCCGAGAGTATCCGGTAGCGCGAGACCCCGTAAGCCAGAATCGAGCCGAAGGCGACCGAAAGCGCGGTGGCGGTGACGGCGATGTAGAGACTGTTCCACAGCGCCTGCCAAGGCTTGTTTGCCGAGGCCGACTCGTAGCGGGCGGTCTGCGTTTTCGCCTCGGTGGAGGCGCGGGGACTCTCCGGCCTGCCCCACACCGCCTGGTAGTTCGCCCAGGAAGCCTCCTGCGACCAGTAGACCGGCGGCCAGGCGTGCCACTCCCAGTCCGGCTTGAACGAGGTGGAGACGATCCAGAAGACCGGGAACATCACGATCACCGACCAGGCCAGGAGGGTCGCGTAGCGAAACACGTTGAAGAGTCTGCCCTTCATCACCCGGTTCATGCCCGGCCCTCCGGCCTCGGCGCGTCATAGAGGACGTCGAGCGCGCGCTTCTCCCGCCGCAGGACGTAGATCGCCGCGAGAACGATGAAGATCATGAGGACCATGACGATGTAGGACATCGCCGCTCCCTTCGAGATGTCGAACGACACCCACGTCGTATAGAACAGGTAGATGGGGATGGTCTCGGTGGCGGTGCCCGGCCCGCCCTGGATGAGTCCCCACGTCTTGGGAAACTCCGCCATGGCTTCCAGAAAGCGGAGGATGAGCGCCAGGAAGATGACGGGGCGCAGGAGCGGCAGCTGAATCTCCCGGAAAATCTGCAGGCGGTTCGCCCCGAGGATGCGGGCGGCCTCCACGGGCTCGGTCGGAAGCGAGGAGAGACCCGCCAGCATGATGATGAAGACGAAGGGCGTCCAGTTCCATATTTCCAGAAGGATGATGGTGAAGATGGCGAAATTCGGGTTCGCCAGCCAGGTGAACTTCGAGAGGTCGCCCGGCAGGAAGTAGCTGAGGAACCCGTTGATGGGCCCCTTCTCGTATAAAAGCATGTCGGCGGTGTAGGCGATGACGACGGGCACGGTGAGCATGGGGATGATGAAGAGGATGTAGAAGAACGCCTGGCCCCTGAAGGGGCGATACATCAGCAGCGCGAGGCCGAAGCCGCAGACGAAGCAGCCGAGCGTCGAGAGGCCCGCGAACAGAAGCGAGCGGCCCATCGCCCGCCAGAAGCGCCCCTCGCCCAGCACCTCCTGGAACAGCTCCAGCCCCACGAACTCCGCGTCGAACCAGGTGGAGAGATAGACCGTCCAGGAGTGAAGCGAAAAATAGATCTGCAGCAGAAAGACGGGCATCAGGAACGCGAACAGAAGAATCAGCGGGGAGAGCGCGCTCCATTTGAACACGCGGACGCCGCGGGCGCGGGTGGAGCGTCTGCCCTTGGGCTGCGCGAGCGTGGCCGTGGCCATTTGCGGGGCTCCTGGGTTCGGGTGAATCGGGGCCGGAGGCGGCGGCCATCGGAAGCGGCCGCCGGGGTCGGCGGCCGGGGCGGGCCGCTTCGGCCCGCCCCGGCGCTCGGAGGATTTTCAGGCCCCCTCCCCGGAGACGCGCCCCGGGGAGGTTCCCGCGTTCTACGAGGGAGCGTTCACCTTCGGCATCATCGCCTTGTAGTAGGGAATCTCCCTCTTGAGCTTGCGCTTGCCGACCTTGCGGATGACTTTGGCCCACTCGCTCTGGATGTCGCCCATGACCTTCTTCGCGCCCTTCTTGCGGCCCGCGTAGGCCTCGGAGAGGTTGCGGTCGACGACTTCCTTGAACTCCTGGTAGCCGGTCACATACGGCGGCGGCGCGGTGACGAGGAGGTTGTCCCTCACCGACTTGATGCCCTCCGGCGTGTAGACCTTCGTCACCTGCGGATCCGTCATGTGCTTGGGATGCCAGGGGTCGTGGAAGGTGAACTTCGGATGGCCGACCACCTCGGCGCTGTTCTTGTAGGTGCTCATATACATCGCCCAGGCGACGGCCTGCTTCTTGCGGGGGCTGTGCCGGTTGACGACCATGCCCATGACCGGCGCGGAGAAGCAGCGATGGATGAGCTTGCCGGAGAATTTGGAGCCCGGCACCAGGCCGTAGCGCCACATGCCGCGCGTCTTCGTCTTCGCCGTCGGGCTCTCGATGAGCGCGATGATGCCGTCCCAGTACTGGCAGGAGAAGATTTTGCCGTTGCGGATGCGGGGGATCATCTGCGGCGAACCCCAGGCGCTCGCCTCGGGGTGGGAGACCTGCTTGCGCGCCAGCCAGGTGTCGAAGGCGTATTCGGCGGCGGGCGTGTTCAGCGTGGGGTTGGCGTCGTCGTCGAACGGGAAGCCGCCCGCGCTGTAGAGATACATCCAGTACCAGAAGCTGCTGTTCGCCTTGTCGCGCAGGCCGCCGAAGCCGTAGAGCTCCTTGTCGGGACGATGGAAGAACTTCATCACTTCGAGCTCGTCCTCCCAGGTGACCGGCCACTTGAGAGGCTTGCCGTGCTTGTCGGCGAAGGCCTTGCGCTCATCCGGGCTGTCGAACAGATCCTTACGGATGAACTGCGGGCAGACGTTGCCGTCCGTGGGCATGGCGTAGGTCTTGCCCTGGTAGGTCATGAAGGTCTCGAAGTTGCCCACCATCTCGAGGTCGAAGCCGGCTTCCTTCATGTAGCCGTCGAGCGGCTCGAGCATTCCCGCCGCCGCGAGGGAGGGAATCATCATGGATTCCACGTGGAAGATGTCGAACTTGCCGGAGCGGGTGATGGCCTCGGCCATGGCCCGCTGGGGAATCTGGAGGTTGGGAACGTCGCTCACCTTGTCCATGGAGATGCCGGTGGCCTTCTTGAACTCCCGGTTGAGGTCGGGATAGTTGCGCCAGTAGAGGCCCCACATCATCCCGTTCAGCGACGCGGCGCCCGCTTTCTTGGCCGCCTTGATGACTTTCTCCTCCTCGCTGTGCCCGCCGGCGCGCGCCTCGCCCGCGCCTCGGACGAAAGCGGGGCCCGCCACCGCCGTGGCCAGCCCGGCTTTCAGGAGGCTTCTTCGGTCGATTCTCGTTTCACTCATTTCGTCCCTCCTCCTTCGTTCCTGGGGATTGGCCGAGAGAAGCGCTAAGCGAAGGCCGCCTCGCGCGCCCGACGCCGCATGAACGCGAACAGGCTCCCTCAGCCCACGTGTTCCGTCTGTGCCGCCATGTAATCGCGCATTGTAGCCAAGCGGCGATTTTTGTCAACAGGGGAATTCCGTTGGCGCGAGATCAGAAAACCGCGCCCGACTCCTTTCGGCCGGCGCGGGCGGCTCCGTCCTCCTCCGCTTCCGATGACGAGGGCACCCCAAAGCGGGGGGAGAGGCGCGACAATCCCGGTCGCGCGGCGATGCGTCTCCTCCCGTCCGGCGTCCGGAAAGTCTCGGGACGGCGCGGACGATGAGCCGCGAAAAAGCCTCCCTCCCCGGTTCGCCGGGGAGGGAGGCCGGGGCTCCTCGCCCGGTTCGCTCAGGCCCGCGCCTGCGCCGATTCGATCTCCGCCATCTTCGCGGAGGCCACCTTGTCCCTCAGCAGAAACACCGGGCAGGGCGCGCGCCGGAGCACCTGCTCGGAGACGCTGCCGATCAGGAAGCGGCTCACCATGTTGCGTCCGTGCGTGCCCATGACGATGAGGTCGAAGTCGCCGGACTCGGAGAAGTCCAGAATCTCCTTCGCCGGCTCCCCGAAAATCACCACGGATTCGACGGGCGCGTCCGACTCGACCTCGCGCACCATGAGCTGGAGGTTGCTCTCCAGTTCGACCCGCGCGTCCTCAAGCAGGCGGCTCGGGGAAATCGCCCCCACGAGCTCGGCGCTGTAGCCGCCGTATTTGGCGTCGTACGCGGGGTCTCTCGCCACGTGAATGACCGTGACCTCCGCCTCTCGATTCTCCCCGATCTCCGAGGCGACCTTCAGGACGCCCTTGCTGAGTTCCGAGAAATCGACGGGAGCCAGGATTTTCTTGGGATCGTAGATTCGCATGGCGCTTCCCTCCGGATGTGAAGAAATGTGAGACGCCCGTCCGCACCCAAAACAAATGGCGGAGCCTTCGCGGCCCCGCTCTCGAGGTAGGCTTTTCATGCTTCGCGCCTGCGCGTCGAGCGGCGGCCGCCCGAACTCTTTCGCGCCGACTATTCTTTGCCGTCCCCCGGGAGGCCGGCGCCTTGCTTCAGGGGACTAGAAATCACCATCCCGGCGGCTCCTCTTCCATCCCTCGATCATGGGATGAATATAAACCCTCCCGCGCCGTTTTTCAAGGGCTTCCGAATCCGGGCGGCGGGGCGGGCGTCGCCGGCCTCAATCCATCTCCACCACCACGTTCCCCAGATTGCCGAAATTCTCCATGAGCTCGTGGGCGGCGGCCGTCTCCTCGAGCGGGAAGCGCGCGCCGACGTGGTGGGTGAGCGCGCCCGCCTCGCAGGCGGCGTTGATGTCCGCGCAGGCTTTGGAGACGGCGGCCTCGGGCATCGAGTAGACGAACACCATGCGGATGGCCGTGTTGCCGGGCATCATCCGATACCAGGGCAGCGTCGGCTCGGGGACGCGAGTGGAGCCGTAGGCGGCGACGGTTCCGTTCTCCTTCAGCGCGCGGCGGGCGACCTCGAGGTTCTCGCCGAAGTCCACCTCGCAGATTCTGTCCACCCCCTCCCCGCCGGTGATCGCCATGACGCGCTCCGCGACGTCCTCCTCCCGGTAGTTCACGACGTGGTCCGCGCCCGCCTCCCGCGCGACGCGCGCCTTCTCCTCGCCGCTCACGGTGGCGATGACGGAGGCGCCCCCCCATTTGGCGAGCTGCACCCCGTAGCGGCCCACCGCGCCCGCCCCGTCCGAATGGGGGATGATTCTCGGCCAGCGCATCTCGCCGCGCGAACCCAGGCGCGCCTTGTAGTCCGAGGGGTTGGCGCCGGAGGCGCGGAGGCGCACCCGCACCTCGCCCGCCCCGGGCTCGGGCGCTTCGAGCTCGCCGAATTTCAGCACCTCTCTCGCCGGCCCGTAGGCTTCATACCAAACCGCGCGCATCGTCTCTCCTTCTCCCGTCCATCGTCGATATGGCCCCGCGCTTCGGGAACGGCGCCGCCGACCCCCGCGGGCCGTGGAGCGAACGTCCCGCTTTTTCCAGCATTCGCAATCCGCGGAAGCTGGGTCTCCGTCATTCGCGGGGACGGTTCGGGAACCGCCCGCCGCGCGTTCTCCGAAGCGGCGTCACGCCGCGGCGCGCTCGCGCTCTATCAACTCTTCCGCGAGGGGAACGAGGTCGCGCGCGGCGCGCTCGCACTCCTCCACGTGGGGATAGCCCGACAGGATGAACTCGTCTATTCCCAGACGCCAGTAGGCGAGAAGCTCCTCGGCTATCTGCGCGGGGGTTCCCACCAGGGCGGAGCCGCAGTTCACCCGCACCTGGGAGATGCCGTTCCAGAGGCGCGGGCCGACTCTGAAATCCTCGAAGGCGCGCGCTTGGGCGGCCGCGCCCACCATGCCGGAGCCGGCGAGGAGCGCGGCGCGCTGGGCCTTCACGGAATCCTCCGCCCGGCTGAGCAGGGCGCGCGTCTCCTCCCAGGCTTCCGCCTCGGTCTCCCGCATCACCAGATGGGAGCGCACCCCGAAGGCGGGCGTCCGCCCCGCCGCCTCGAAGGAGGCCCGCGCCCGCTCCAGGTGCCCGCGGGTCTCCTCCGCCGGGCCTATCCAGCCGAGATAGACGTCCGACTGCGCGCCCGCGAGCTTGAGCGCGGCGGGCGACGCGCCGCCCAGATAGAACCTCGGCCCCTCCCCCGCCGGACCGGGCGAGCAACGCGCGCCGTCCAGCCGCACGAATTTTCCCTCGAAGCGCACCGGCTCGGGGCGCTCCCAGAGCCTGCGAATGGCGGCGATGAACTCCTCCGCCCGCTCGTAGCGCGTGTCGTGGTCGATGCGCTCGCCCATCTTCTCGAACTCGCCCTTGATGCCGCCGGGCACGACGTTCAGGTCCACCCGTCCGTTCGTTATCTGGCTGAGCGTGGCGGCCATCTGGGCGAAAAGACCGGCGTTCACGAACCCCGGCCGCGCGGCGACCAGAAAACGGACGCGCTCGCTTCGCGCCGCCAGGGCGCTCACCATCGTCCAGGTCTCCGCCAGGGGCGCGCCCTCGTCGAAGAGCCCGTTGGCGAAGCGCGTGGGAATCAGCAGGGAATAAAAGCCGCCCTCCTCCGCCGTCCTCACCACCCGGCTCAGGTATTCATAGGTGGGCGGACGCTCCGCCCGCGCCGTGCCGATATGCGCGCCGTCTCCGTCAATCGGGATGAACCAGTCGAAGCGGGGCGCCGGGCGCTCCTGATTCCGCGTCATGCCGAAGGCTCCCAAGGCGGGCCGGGTTTCACGCGCTGCGCTCCGGCGATTCTAGGACAAGCGCGCGGCGGAGGGAAGGGGGGGAGCGCTTCCGAGCCGGGGAGCAGGCGCCGCGCGGGAACGGCCCCGTCCGCGAGGTCGCCGCTCCGGACGCCGAATGGATACGTCACCCTTAGGGGGCGCATCCATGCGCCCCGTTCGCAGGCCGGAAATGACGCGAACCGCGAGGAAATGTCCCCGGCGGCCGGCGCGTCAATCTCTCTCGTCCGCCTCCTCCCGCCAGCCGGGCGCGCTGCCCGGGAACATGTCCGAATCGTGAAACACCTCGATGCGGTTGCCGTCCGGATCGAGGAAATAGACGCCCTCGTGACCGCCCCAGAGGCCGTTGCTCTCATCGAGGCGCAGGGGGCCCCAGACGATTTCGACGTCCTCCCGCGAGCGGAGACAGGCCACCGCGTCGTCGAACGCCCGCTTGTCGGCCACCTCGAACGCCAGGTGGTGGAGACCCAGGTCGCGGCGGGGGGTGGTGTCCTCCCCTTCGGAGTCCACCCAGTCGGCGGGGACGCTGAAGATCGCCAGCTGGTGGTGGTAGTCGTCCAGATACATGAACGCGGAGCCGAAGGGCGCGGCCGGGTGGCTGCCCGGCTCGTGGCGCGAGCGGAGCCGGAAGCCCAGGACTTCGGAATAGAAGCGGACGGCGCGATCCAGGTCGCGCACCTTGATGCCCAGATGCTGCAGACGAACGGAGCGAATCATCGAAAGACGCCTCCTGAAAGCGGGTTTTCGGTTCACGGGCGGAAATATAGCACGGCGCGGAGGCTCCGGGGCTTGCCGGGAAGCGTCAGGTGGAGTATCCATGAGAGGGATACCGAGAAGCCGGACATCACGCGGAGGGCGCGCCCTTGGGCGTCATCGTGAACGAGACGAAGCGGAAATCCCTTGCGGGGGAGGTCACCCTGGGCGCGGGCGCGCGCATGGCGCGCACGGTGGAGGTGGGGCTGGCGATGAAGGCGGCGGGCTTCGACTGGCTCTTCATCGATCTGGAGCACGGGCCCTTCGACCTCGAAACGACGCAGCAGATATCGGTCGCCGCCCTGAGCCAGGGCATCACCCCGCTCGTTCGCGTGGCGGACGCGAGCCTGGGCGCCCGCGTCCTGGACGGCGGCGCGCAGGGAATCGTCCTCCCGCACGTGAACGGCGCGGAGGAGGCGCGGGCGCTCGTCCGCGCCTGCAAGTTTCCGCCCGAGGGGGAGCGCAGCGCGGGCGGGGGTCTCGCCCACGCCGGCTTCGAGGCCATGGAGCCCGGCGCGCTCCTGAAGGGCGTGAACGAGGAGACGCTTCTGGTCGCCATGATCGAGACGCCCGAGGGCGGAGAGCAGGCCGACGCCATCGCGGCCGTCGAGGGCATCGACATTCTGCTGATCGGCACGAACGACCTGAGCGCGGGGATGGGCCTCGTCGGCCGGCACGACCACCCCAGGGTCAACAAGGTGTATGAGCAGGTGATCGCCGCCTGCCGCGGACGCGGCAAAATCGCCGGCATGGGCGGCTCCTACGCCCCCGATATGATAGAGCGCAGAATCCGGGAGGGGATGCGCTTCATCCTGGCGGGCAGCGACCTCACCTTCATGAACAACGGCGCCAGGGCGCAGGCGCGCGTGATTCGGGAGCGCGCGGACAAGGGAAGCCGATGACGCGGCGCGCTCGATCCGAAACGCGGGGCTTCGGCGGCCGCGTTTCCTGAACGCGGGGAGAACAAATGAAACTGCTGACCTATGAATCGGAAACGGGGCCGCGCGCCGCCATCCTGACGGAGGGCGGCGTGGAGGACGTGGCGCCGCGGACGGACGACGCGGCGGAAGTCATCGCACGGGGCGGGACGCCGGAGACGAACGGACGGCCCGTCGCGCTCGAATCCGTCAGACTGCTCGCGCCGATAGCGGAGCTCAAGCGGCCCGTGGTCGCCGTGGGGCTGAACTACAAGAAGCACGCCGACGAGGGGGCGCGCAAGCACGGCGACCGCCCGGTGGGCGAATACCCGAAAATTCCGGTGTTCTTCTGCAAGTGGCCGGGCTCCCACAACGGGCCGGACGGGGAGATCGTCCGCCACGCGAACGTGACCGAGCTGGACTACGAATGCGAACTCGTCATCGTAATCGGCAGGCGGGGAGTCGATATTCCCCCGGAGCGGGCGATGGAGCACGTCTACGGCTACACCATCATGAACGAGGTCTCCGCCCGGGACGTGCAGCGCGCCCACGGCCAGTGGTTCAAGGGCAAGGCGCTGGACGGCTTCGGCCCCCTGGGGCCGTGGATCGTCACGAAGGACGAGACGGGCGACGCGAACAACCTGGCCGTGACGACGCGCGTGAACGGCGAGACGCGGCAGAGCTCGAACACGAACGACATGATTTTCGACGTCGCCTCCATCGTCTCGGCGCTCTCCGAGGGCTTCACGCTTCTGCCCGGCGACATGATCGCCACCGGCACGCCGGAGGGAGTGGGCTTCGCCATGGACCCGCCGGGGCTGCTGCAGCCGGGCGACGTGGTGGAGTGCGAGATCGAAAACATCGGGACGCTCAGGAGCGTCGTCGTCGCCCCGTGAGGAGGCGCGCGAGACGCGATCACCCCGCGCGTGGAATGACGACCTCGCGGCGCGGGCGGAGCGGCGGCCGGCCGGAATGACGGATCAGGAGGCGGAGCCGGGCTTCATCGTCCGCTTGAGGTAGGGCACGAGGCCGCCCGCCTTCACCATCTCCATGATGTGTTCGGGCAGCGGCTCGGCCTGGAGGGTCTCTCCCCTAGCGAGGTTCTCCACCCTTCCCGCTATCGGATCGACCCGCAACCTGTCTCCCTGCCCGATGGAGCCGGCCTCCGGGCAGATGAGCACGGGCAGCCCGATGCACAGCGAGTTTCTGAAAAAATTGCGGGCGAACGTGAGGGCGATGACCGCGCCGACGCCCGCGCGCTTGATGCCGCGCGGCGCCGTCTCCCGGCTCGAGCCGCAACCGAAGTTCCTTCCGCCGACGATGACGTCGCCGGGCTTCACCTTTTTGGGAAAATCGGGGTCGATGCCCTCCATGGCGTGCGCGCCCAGCTCCTCGTCCGGCAGGCTCGCGTAGGTCGCGGGCATGATGTAGCCCGTGTCCACGTTGTCCCCGAACACCCAGGCGCCGCCCTCGATGCCGCCCGCCCCGCTCACGCGAGAAACTCCCGCGGGTCGGCCACGCGGCCCCTGATAGCGCTCGCCGCCACCGTGGCGGCCGAGGCGAGGTATATCGACGCCTCCGGGCTCCCCATCCGCCCCTTGTAGTTGCGGTTGGCCGAGGAGACGCACGCCTCCCCGTCGCCCAGCTGCCCCGGCCCCCTGCCCGCGCAGATGCCGCAGGTGGTGGGCATGAGGACGCCGCCCGCGTCAAGGAGCGTCTGAAGCGTCCCCTCCGCCATGGCCCCGCCCAGGATGGCCTTGCTCGCCGGCGCGATGAGCAGCTGAAGCCCGGCGGCGACGCGCCTGCCCTTGAGCACGGCCGCCGCCGCCCGCAAATCGAAGAGCTTCGCCCCCGTGCACGAGCCGATGTGCGCCCGGTTCAGGGGGGGCGACTCCACCTCCTCCACCGGCCGCACGTTGTCCATGCGGTGGGGACACGCCACCTGGGGGGAGAGGTCGGAGGCGTCGTATTCCCAGGAGGCGGCGTAGGCCGCGTCCGGGTCAGATCGGGCCGCCTCCCAGCCCTCCTCCACCCCCGCGTCCCTCAGATACGCCTCCGTCGATTCGTCCACGTCCATGATGGCGCTCTTGGCGCTGAACTCCGCCGCCATGTTGGAGAGGGTCATGCGATCCTCCACGGGCAGCGACATGAGCGCCTCGCCCTCGAACTGGAGCGCCTTGTATTCCGCGCCGTCCACCTTGAGATCCTTGAGCGCGCGCAGCGCCATGTCCTTGCCGCAGACGCCCTCGGGAGCGCGGCCGCCGAAGCGAATCCGTATCGTCTCGGGCACGCGGAGCCAGACCTCTCCCCTGGCGAGGACGCCGATGCTCTCCGTCGGCCCGATCGCCACGCCCAGCGCGCCCAGCGCGCCCGCGTTCGTGGTGTGGCTGTCGGTGCCCGTGACGAGGACGCCCGGGCGCACGAAGCCCTTCTCCGCCATGAGAATGTGGCAGATGCCCTCCGCGTCGTAGAAATGAGGCAGCTCCTGCTCGGCCGCCCACGCCCGGGTGACGTTCAGAACCCGCGCCTGGGAGTCCTGGGTGGGCGGGTTGTGGTGATCCGCCGTGAGCATGAAGCGATCCTTGTTCCAGATGGGAAGGCCGAGCTCGGCGAAGTCCTTCCCCATGCGGAACGGCCCCTGGTTGTCGTGCATGAGGTGGGCGTCCACCCTGGCCCATACGATGTCGCCCGCGTCCACGCGCGCGCGTCCGCTGGCGCGGGCCAGAATTTTCTGCGCGGCGGTGTCGCCTGCCAAGGCGTTCTCCTTTCGGAAGAGCGGGAGGACGCGGAGCCGCCTCGCTCCCGGCCGGTGGTTCGTTGTGAATCCGCGGCGGCGATAATATACTCGTTTGTCGCACATTCCCGAAGGCGAGACAAGAGACGGAGGACGCCGGACCCGGATGCCCGAAGACGAAAGCATCGACCGCAAGACGTTCTTCCGGGAGGGCCCGCTCTCCCTTTTTCGCGCCTTCATGGAGGGGGCGCGCCCGGAAGAGACCAGGGTGAGCCGCTCGACCCTCGACGGCCCCGTCCTGCGCCCGCCGGGGGCGGCGCCCGAGGAGGATTTTCTCCGCCTTTGCGAGGGCGGGGCGGAGTGCGCGCGCGCCTGCCCGGCCGAGGCCATCCTGATGCTCCCCCGGGAGGACGAGCCGGGCCGCCGCGCCCCCCGCATCATCCCGGCGGACGCGGCCTGCGTGGTCTGCGACGACCTCGCCTGCATGAAGGCCTGCCCCACGGGCGCGCTCGCCCTCGTCGCCCGGGAGGAAATCCGCGTCGGCCTGGCCGAGGTGAACCCTGAGACCTGCTTCGCCTGGAGCGGGCTGGACGAGGCGTGCGACTACTGCGCGACGCGGTGCCCCATCGGGGAGGAGGCGATTCGCATCGAGGCGAGGGAGAACGGGCGCGGTCCCGTGATAGGCGCGGCCTGCGTGGGCTGCGGAAGCTGCGAGCAGCACTGCCCGGAATACCCGGGCGCGGTTCGCGTGCTCCCCCTCCCGTCGTGAAGTTTCCCGGGCGAGCCTCCCGCGAGCGAAGCGCCCCCGCGTGAAATCTCCCGGAATCGAAATACCGGAAAACGCCTGCGTCCTGATCTGGGACGGAGAATGCGAATTCTGCCGCCGGTGCGCGGCGTGGGTCGCCTCGAAGGATGAGGAAAACCTGATATTCTCCGTCCCCTACCAGGAGGCGCCCTCCCCTCCCATGACCCCTGCCCTGCGCGCGCGGGCGCGGGAGGCGGCGCAGCTCATCGCCCCCGACGGCCGCAGGTTCGAGGCGGGCCGGGCGTGCGTCGAGACGCTCTCCCTGCTGGGGTGGCGAAGGGCGGCCCGCCTGCTGAGAAAGCGGCCCTTCCTCCGGCTGGTGGAAACGGGATACCGGGGCGTCGCCCGGACGCGCCGCTTCTGGGCGCGCGTCCTGCCTCCGTCGAAGTCCTGATTCCCGGAAAGCGGCGCCGCGGACGGTTCGCCGGCGCGCGCGATCAGGAAAATTCGTCTTTCAGGATTTCATGGATGAACCGCTGAACGGCCAGGGGATAATACCGGATGTCCGGCGTGCGCACCACGGCGGTGTCGGTGGTCTCGAGGCGCGCGAGCTCGCCCAGCACCTTCTCCACCAGAACCTCCGGGCTCCACTCGTGGCGCGTGATTCTCAGGTATTCGTTCTCGATGCTGAAGTTTCCCGAGGCGACGGCCGGAAACGCGAACACGCGCCCGATGAGATCGGCGTCCATCATCTCGGAATCCTTGAAAATCTCGCCGAACGTCTTCTGCGCCTGCGCCGGCGTCCACACCAGCTTGGGGGACACCAGAAGCTTGCCGGAGATCTGCACCGAGCCGCTCTCCTCTTCCGCCTCCGGCCCCAGCACCCGGTAGCCGAGCTCGTGATAGCCCGACACGATGCCCAAGTAGGGTCTGCGGACGACGCTGATCTCCCCGATCATCCGCTTGTGAAAATCATGGAAGTCGCGCTGCGCTCCATCGTCGAACATCAAAGCCTCTCCAGAAAGGACGCGAGCCCGGAGAACGAGCCATGCGTTGATAGCAAACGCGGACGCGCGCGGTCAAACCGCGCCGTCCCTATTCTCTCCCCTTCCCTCCTGAATGGAAAGCCCGCAAATCCCCCAGAATCTTCTCCGCCGCGCGCTCCGCCGATCGCGCGCAATCGGGAATCCCCACGCCGCGATAGGCGTTGCCGCAAAGCGCGAGGCCCGGGGCGGCGTCCGCCTCCTTCTCGATTCGCGCGACCTTCTCCAGATGCCCCACCTCGTAATGCGGCAGCGACGCCTCCCAGCGATGCAGGCGCAGCGTCCGCGGCTCTCCGGAAATTCCCAGCGCCGGCCGCAGCTCGGCGACGAGCCTCTCGGTCAGCTCCTCGTCCGTCAGCGCCGGACGCGAACCGCCCGCGCCCCCTCCGGCGAACGCGCGGAGGAGAACCCCTCCCTCGGGCGCGCGCCCCTCGAACTTCGCGCTCGAAAACGAGCACGCCAGGAGCGTCCTGTTCTCCATCGCCGGAACCACGAAGCCCATGGCGTCTAGGGGATGCGCCACCTGCTCCGTCCGATAGCCCAGGCTCAGCGTCGCCAAGGAGCCGCTGGGGATGCTCCCCAGCTCGCGGGAAAGACGCGGCGAGACGCTCTCCAGGACGCGCCCCGCCGCGCGGGGGGGGAGCGCGAGGCAGACCGCGTCGGCGGCCATCTCCTCTCCGTCCTGAAGCCGCGCGACCCAGCCCCTCTCTTTTCTTTCGAGCGATTCCGCCCGGCAATTCAGCCGAACCGAGGCGCCGGAAACGCGCTCCTCAAGGGCGTCCGCCAGCGCGCCCATGCCCCGCGCGGGCGCGGCGAACAGGCCGTATCTCGGCCCGCTGGCTTCTTCGCCGTCCGAACCGCGCGCCCGCATCCGCTTTCTCAGCCCCAGGATGAGGCTTCGGTGCTCGCGCTCCATCTCGTGAAACTGCGGCATGGCGGCCTTCAGGCTCAGCTTCTCCGGATCGGCCGAATAAACGCCCGCCACCATGGGCTGCGCCATTCTCTCCAGGGCTTCGCGTCCGAGCCGCCTGCGCACGAAGTCCGCCAGCGATTCATCCGCCTCGCTCCTGCGGCGCGGCAGCAGGACGTCCATCGCCATCCTGAGCTTGCCGAGCGGGCTGAAGACGGGCGTCGTCAGAAACGGGCCGATTCGGGACGGAGCGAGAAGATAATACCCCCGGGGAACGGGGAGCAGCTTCTCTCCCCGGAGAACGAGGCTGCGCCGATGGCGCGGGTTCGTGCCGATGAGCTCGCCCGCCAGCCCCAGCTCCTCGCAGAGCCGGACGGCTTCCGGCTTCGAGGTCAGAAAGCAGTCGGGGCCCTTCTCCATCAGGAACCCGTCCGCGAACTCCGTCCCGATCACGCCGCCCAGCCCGGGAGACGCCTCGATGAGCAGAACCTCCAGGGGCGGGTTCCGCGCCCCGGAAGCCCGGAGCAGCCGATGGCAGACGACGAGCCCCGTCAGCCCGCCGCCGATCACGACCACCCGTCCGGGGCGTCCGGCGTCGTCCGGGGTCAATTCCCGCGCCCCTCGACGCTCTCTCGAATCAACCCGCGCAGCATGTCGATGAAGGCGGGGTGCGTTCCCACGGTGGGGGCGCGATGGAACCGAAGCCCGGCCCCCTCGGCCGTCTCGCGCGCCTCGATGTCCAGGTCGAACAGCACCTCCACGTGATCGCAGAGAAAGCCGACCGGAACCAGGAGGACGGCCTCCGCGCCCCCCGCGGCGGCTTCGAGAATCACCTCCTTCACGTCCGGGCCGAGCCACGCGCCGGGAGGGGCGTCGGGACTGCTCTGAAAGCCCGTCCGGTGCGCCTCGATACCCAGCGCGCGCGCCGCCAGCGCCGCCGTCTCGGCGAACTCCTCCTCGTAGGAAGAGGCCCTGGCCATCGAGACGGGGATGGAATGGGCCGTGAAGACGACGCTCAGCCCGCTCGTTCGGCCCGCCTCCGGCGCGGCCTGAAGCGTCCGCCCGACGATTGCGTCGATGAAGCCCGGACGCCCGTGCCAGGGCGTCTCCAGAAACTCGACCTCCGGCGCGCCCTCGCCCAGCGCCTCGCGCGCCGAGGAAACGGCGCTCCGGTAGGCTTCCCGGCTGATTTTCGCGCGATGCGGGGCGAGCGCGACCCCCAGGGCGCGGCGCAGACCGCGTCCGCCCATCTCGGCCAGCGTCTCCCGAACGTAGGGCGTCCAGAAGCGGTGCCCCGTATAGACGGGGAGGGGTAGCCCCCCCCGCTCGAGCGCCATCTCGAGCGCGCCCGCCTGCTTTTGGGAAAAGGACGCGAACGGGGAGACGCCGCCGAAATGCCGGTAATGCGCGGCCACCTCCCGGATGCGCCCGGCGCCTCCCGTCCTCTGGCCGACGATGCCCTCCACGTAGCAATACGCCTCGCCCGGACACTCCGCGTACCGAAGGCAGCAGCCCCGGGTGGGGCCGCCGAAGCCGACGAGGAGAACCGAGTCGAACCCCCGCTTCATGCCGCCCGCCATTCATGCGCGAAGTCGATGAGCCGCTTCACGCTGTCCACCGGCGTGTTCGGCAAGACGCCGTGGCCCAGGTTGAAGACGTGGCCCGGGCGCGCGGCCCCCTCGCGCAGGACGCGCTCCGCCCGCGCGCGGACGATCGCCGGCGGAGCGAGGAGCGCGCAGGGGTCCAGGTTCCCCTGCACCGGCCTGTCCCCCAGCCGCTCCCTGGCGGCGGCCATCTCCACCCGGAAGTCAAGGCCCACCACCTCGCCGCCCGCCCCGGCGAAGTCTTCGAGAAAGGGGGCGGTTCCCGTGCCGAAGTGGATGACGGGCGCGCCCCCGGCGATTCCCCGAATCAGCGCGCGGCTGTGCGGCAGGACGAACTCCCGGAAATCCTCCGGCGCGAGGCAACCCGCCCAGCTGTCGAAAATCTGAACCGCCTGCGCGCCGGCGCGTATCTGTTCGTTCAGGCATTCCGTCAGCCCGCGCACGAGCTTCTCCATCAGCGCGCGCCACGCCCCCGGATCGGCGTACATGAATTTTTTGGCGCTCTCGAAATGGCGCGAGCCGCCGCCCTCGATCATGTAGGAGGCGAGCGTGAAGGGCGCGCCGCAAAAGCCGATGAGCGGAAGCGCCGGGTTCATCTGCTCCCGGGTCCTCCGCACCGCCTCGAAGACGAAGGAGAGGCTCTCCCGGGGCTCCGCCTCGCTCAGGCGATCCACGTCCGCGGCGGCGCGAAGCGGATTGCGGAGAACGGGGCCGCCCTCCTCGGGGTATTCCAGGTCCATGCCCATGGGCGCGAGAATGAGGAGGATGTCGGAGAACAGGATGGCGGCGTCCGCGCCGATGACGTCAAGGGCGGTGATGGCGACCTCGGCGGCCAGATCGGGCGAGCGGCAAAGTTCGATGAAGGAGACGCGCTCCCGGACGGCGCGGTATTCCCGCATGTATCTGCCCGCCTGGCGCATGAGCCAGACCGGCGTCGCCTCGTTGGGCAGCCCCCGGCAGGCCCGCAGAAAGGCGGAATCCTCATAGGCGGGCGCGCGCCGCGCCGGCGCGCCTTCCGCCCGCTCCGCCCGTTGGCGCGCCGACATGAACCTCTCCCGTGAAGCGACGCGAACCTCCCTTTCCGCCCGGCGGCGTCCCGCCGCGGCCGCCGAACCCCCGAAGCGAAAAGAAAGTCTAATGCAAAACGCGCGCCCGCGCATATCGCGGGAGGCCGGGCGCGCGAATCCGCGCTTTCCCCCTGAAGGCGGGGCGGCTTCTCTCCACCCGGACGGAAAAGCCCGGGGCGCGGCGCGGACGTCCCTTATCGCCCGAAAGCCGGCGGCGTGAACGCGGCGGAGCCGACGCGAGGGTTCATCCTCGCGGCATCGCCGGAGCGTCCGACCGCGCGGCATCGGCAAGAAAGGCGCCCCTAGCTGGACAGGCGCCCTTCGGAGGGGTTAGGAAAGATTCCCGGTTTCGGGGTAGAATGTTCCGACGCCCGGGCGCCATAGCCAAGTGGTAAGGCAGAGGACTGCAAATCCTTTATTCCCCGGTTCGAATCCGGGTGGCGCCTCCAGCCCGTCGCGCCGGCCTTCGCCCTCTCCGGCGGGCGGATCCGGACGCCGCGAGCGTCCTCATTCTCTCCATTCCTTCATCACCCACCATTTCCTCCCGTGCTCGTCCAGCCACGCCTCGGCGCGGCGGACGGCTTCCTCCCGCTGGTCGGGCGTCATCATCTCGTCAAGGGCCAGGACGGCCTTTCGCGCTTTCGCGTTCCCGTTCTCGCCCGAGATGTTGATCCACTGATGCGCCGAGACGTAATCCCGGGCGACGCCCTGTCCCTTGTAATACATCGCGCCCAGCCTGGCCTGCGCGGCCGCGTTTCCCTTCTCGGCCGCCATGAGGAGCCACCGCATCGCCTCCGCGTAGTCCCCCGGAGAACGCCAAGCCCCGAAACATACAGCTCGCCCAGGTTGTATTGCGCTCTCGCGCAACCCGCCTCCGCCGCCTTGAAATACCACCGCGCCGCCTCCTCGAAGTCCCAGAGGGCGGCGTCGTAGAACTTGCCCAGGAGGAACCACGGCGCCGCCAAAAGACGATTCAGCGTCACTTCGCGCGATCTCCGGCTGCGTGTTTTCCGGGCGAACCTCGGGAGCCGCAGCATAGCACGGCGGGCGGGGAAGCCAAAGCGCGCGCGGCGGGTCGGGCGGGACGCGCGCGCTTGAAAAGGCGGGGCGGATGGTTTATGGGATTGGAAAAGCGTCACCACCCGGACGGAGAGGAGGGGAGCGATGAGCCGCGCGGAAACGGAAACGGGAATCGAATCCAGGGAGCAGCTCCGCGAATTCTACGGGCCGCCGAGCGAGCGCGGAGCCAAGAAGCAGATGGCGGCGCTGGACGAGCACGCGAGGAACTTCATCGCCCTCTCTCCGTTCATGGTGATCGCCTCGGCCACGGCGAACGGCGCGGACGCCTCCCCCAAGGGAGACCCGCCCGGCTTCGTGAAGGCGCTCGACGAGAAGACCCTGCTCATTCCCGACCGGCCGGGCAACAACCGCGTGGACACCATGAGCAACGTCGTGGAGAACGGCCACGTCGGCCTGCTCTTTCTGGTGCCCGGCATGTGCGAGACGCTGCG
Organism: bacterium; assembly: GCA_965242545.1. Lineage (GTDB taxonomy): Bacteria > UBA8248 > UBA8248 > UBA8248 > UBA8248 > Bin107. Next base: position 233,886 of record OZ251456.1, on the reverse strand, counting down.
CGTGAACGGGCGCGCCCGCATCACGACCGACCCCGACCTGCTCGCCCCGCTCTCGGTGAAGGGCAAGGCGCCCGTCTCCGGGATGATCGTGGAGGTGGACGAGGCGTATCTCCACTGCGGAAAGGCCGTCCTCCGGGGCAGCCTCTGGGATCCGGAAAAGCGCATCGACCGGAAATCGTTCCCCTCGATGGGCGAGATGCTCGCCGACCAGATCGGCGGATACGACCCCGAGGAGCTCGACGAGGGGATACAGGAGAGATACCGCACGGGCCTGTATTAGGCGCGGCTCCCGTTCCCGAACGACCCCTGCGGCGAAGGGTCCCGACCCGACGCATCCCCGTCGGCGCAACCCCCTGCGAGCCCCTTCGCCAATGGCGCAGAGGGTTTTCCGCAGGGGGCGCGTACATGCGTCCCGCTTCCGTTGGGTTACCAAAGGCGCGCGGCTCGCGAACCGCAGGGCGTTCGCCGGGGCGGGAACGCGGCGCGGACAACCACGGGGGGTTGTCCCTACGCGCGGCTCTCGAACCGCCCCTACGGAAAGCGGAAACCGCCCGTTGCGGGATGGCGGCGCGGCATCGCCCGCAAGGGATAAACCCAAACCCCGGATTCCGGCTTGCGTCGGAATGACGAACCCCGTAGGGGCGCGCCGAGAAGCGCAGAGGCAGCCCCCTGTGATCCCCTTCGTCAATGGCGCAGAGGGTTTTCCGCAGGGGGCGCATACATACGCCCCGTTTCCGTTTGGTTACCAAAGGCGCACGGTTCGCGAATCGCAGGGCGTTCGCCGGGGCGGGAACGCGGCGCGGACAACCACGGGGGGTTGTCCCTACGGAAGCGGCCTAATGCGTCTCTCTCAGATAGATCACGGAAAGCGGCGGCAGCGTCACTTCAATGGACCAAGGCTGGCCGCTCCAGGGCGTTTCCTCCGCGTGGAGGGGCTCGAGGTTTCCCATCCCGCTGCCCCCATAGGCTTCCGCGTCGCTGTTCAGCGCCTCGACCCACTCGCCGTCGGCGGGAACGCCCAAGCGGTAGCCGACGCGCGGCACGGGCGTGAGGTTGGCCGCCGCGATCAGCATGGGCTCGTCCTCCGTGGCGACCCGCGCGAAGCCCAGGACGCTCTCCTGCGCCGCGTCCACGCTCACCCAGATGAAGCCGCTCGGGTCGTAGTCCCTGCGGAACAGGGCGCGCTCCTGATGATAGAAGCCGTTGAGGTCGCGCACCCAGTTCATCAGCCCCGCCCGCAGAGGCTCCCGGGCGAGATGCCAGTCGAGCGAGCCGTCGTGGCTCCACTCCCGCCACTGGCCGAACTCCGCGCCCATGAACAGGAGCTTCTTGCCGGGCTGGGCGAACATCAGCCCGTAGAGGGCGCGAAGGTTCGCGAACTTGCGCCAGTTGTCCCCCGGCATCTTCCCGAGCAGGGAGCCCTTGCCGTGCACCACCTCGTCGTGGGAGAGGGGCAGCACGAAATTCTCGTTGTAGGCGTAAAGCATCCGGAAGGTGAGCAGGTTGTGGTGGTACTTGCGGTGCACGGGGTCTCTCTTCATGTATTGCAGCGAATCGTGCATCCACCCCATGTCCCACTTCATGCCGAAGCCCAGCCCCCCCGAATCGACCGGCCGCGAGACCATCGGCCAGGCGGTGGACTCCTCCGCGATGGTCTGCACGTCGGGAAAGCGGCGATAGACCTCCGTGTTCAGGCGCCTGAGAAAGGAGATGGCCTCCAGGTTCTCCCGGCCGCCCTCCCGGTTGGGGAGCCACTCGCCCTCCTTTCTCGAATAGTCGAGATAGAGCATCGAGGCCACGGCGTCCACGCGCAGCCCGTCGGCGTGGAACTTGTCGAGCCAGAAGAGGGCGCTGCTGATGAGGAAGGCGGAAACCTCGTTTCGCCCGTAGTTGAAGATGTGGCTTCGCCAGTCGGGGTGAAACCCGCGCCTGGGGTCGGCGTGCTCGTAAAGGTGGGTGCCGTCGAAGTAGCCCAGTCCGTGCCCGTCGGCGGGAAAGTGCGAGGGAACCCAGTCGAGTATCACCCCCAGGCCGCGCTGGTGGAGATAGTCGATGAGATACATCAGGTCCTGCGGGGCGCCGTAGCGGCTCGTGGGCGAGAAGTAGCCCGTGGTCTGGTAGCCCCAGGAGCCGGTGAAGGGATGCTCCATCAGCGGCAGAAACTCGACGTGGGTGAACCCCATGTGAAGCATGTGGCCGGCGAGCTCCGGGGCGAGCTCCCGATAGGTGAGGGGACGGTTCCCCTCGCCCGCCGCCCGCCGCCAGGAGCCCGCGTGAAGCTCGTAGATGGAGATGGGCGCCTCCCGGCCGTTGCACGCCCCCCGGCACTCCATCCAGCTCTCGTCCCCCCATTCGTAATCGAGATTCCAGACGATGGAGCCGCTCCTCGGGGGAACCTCGCTGTAGAACGCGAACGGATCGGCCTTGTCCGCCCGGTAGTCCGCCGCCCGCGAGCGAATCCGATACTTGTAGACCTCGCCCGCCCCGACGCCCGGGATGAGCCCCGCCCATATCCCCGAGCTCTCCACCGGCGCCAGGGGGTGGCGGTCCTCCTCCCAGTTGTTGAAGTCCCCGATGACGCTCACCGCGCGCGCGTTCGGCGCCCACACGGCGAAGTGGACGCCGCTCTCCCCCTCCGCCGTCATAGGGCGCGCGCCCATCTTCTCGTAGAGGGCGAAATGGGAGCCCTGGTTGAACAGATGAACGTCGTAGTCCGTGAGATGGGAAAGCGCGGGGTAGTGAATCACGCTCATGGGCCCGTCTCCTCCGGCGCGGCGGGCGGCGCGTCCTCGCGCCGGAGCAGGGCGAGAGACTCTCCCCCGAGGAGATAGGAGCCGTCCGCCCGCAGCCGCCCGCGTCCTTCCGCTTCGTCAAACCCGAATGTATCCATCGCGACGCTCCATTTTCTTTTTCTGTCTTTCTCGAGAAAGACGAAGGGGATCGCCTCATGGTGGGCGTTCATCAGAACCATGAAGGTATCACGATTCGGCGTCTCCTGCCGAGGGGCGGACTCCCCTCCTCCCGGCTCCCGCAGCCGGAAGCCGAAGCACTTCATGTGACGCTCCTCCCACTCGCGCGCGCCCAGCTCGCGCCCCGCGTGGTGGAGCCAGACGATTTCGCGCGCCTCCGCCGCGTCCGCGCTCCCCGCCGGGAAAAACCGCGCGCGCCGGAAGACGGACCGGCTTTTCAGGCGAACGAGCCGCTTGACGAAAGCGCGGAGCGCCGCGTTTCTCTCCGCCAGCGTCCAGTCCACCCAGGAGACCTCGTTGTCCTGGCAGTAGGCGTTGTTGTTTCCGCCCTGCGTGCGCCCGAACTCGTCCCCCGCCTGGAGCATCGGGACGCCCTGGGCGAGGAAGAGGCTCGCCAGCAGGCTTCTCTTCCGCCGCGCCCGCAGTCCGGATACGCGGGGGTCGTCCGTCGCGCCCTCCACCCCGCCGTTGCTGCTCTCGTTCGCGTCCGCGCCGTCCCTGCCGCCCTCCAGGTTCGCCTCGTTGCGCTTCTGGCGAAAGCTCACCAGGTCCTCGAGCGTGAACCCGTCGTGGCAGGCGACGAAGTTGACGCTCGCCTGGGGGGGACGTCCGCCCGCCTCGAAAAGGTCGCTGCTGCCCGCCAGGCGCGTGGCGAAATCCGCCGCCTGCCCCGGGTCGGCGCGCCAGAACCGCCGGGCCGCGTCGCGGAACCTCCCGTTCCACTCCGCCCACCCCTTGGGGAAATTCCCCAGCTGATAGCCCCCCTCGCCCAGGTCCCAGGGCTCGGCGATGAGCTTGAGGCGCGAGAGCAGGGGGTCCGCGGCGATCTCCCGAAAAAACGGGGCGTCCGGGTCGAAGCCGCCCCCGCCCCGCGCGAGGGAGGGGGCGAGGTCGAAGCGGAAGCCGTCCACGCGGAACTCCTCCGCCCAGCAGCGCAGGCTGTCGATGATCAGGCGCAAGGTCATGGGGTGGGCGACGTTCAGCGAATTTCCGCAGCCGGTGGTGTCGATATACCGGCGCATGTCTCCGGGGTTCACGCGGTAATAGGCGCGGTTGTCCAGCCCCCGAAACGAGAGATGAGGCCCCCTGCCCCCCCCCTCGCCGGCGTGGTTGTAGACCACGTCCAGAATCACCTCGATTCCCGCCCGGTGATGCGCCCGCACCATCTCCTTGAACTCGGCGACCTGCCCGCCCCGGTCGCCCCGGCTGGAAAAGCGCGCGTCGGGGGCGAAAAAGCCGATGGAGCCGTAGCCCCAGTAGTTGGAAAGCCCCAGCTCATGCAGGCGATGCTCGGAAATCCGGTGGTGAACGGGCAGGAGCTCGACCGCCGTGACGCCCAGATCCTTCAGATATTCCACCGCGGCCGGACACGCCAGCCCCGAATACGTGCCCCTGAGCCGCTCCGGCACGCCCGGATGACGCGCGGTGAAGCCCTTCACGTGCAGCTCGTAGAGAACGGTCTCCGCCCAGGGCGTCATGGGCCGGGCGTCGCCCTCCCAGTCGAAGGCGGGATCCGCGAGCGCGCTCCTGGGGGTCGCGCCGGCGCTGTCCCTCTCGTCGATGAGGCGCAGGTCCCCGTCCCTGTGGGCGTACAGCTCCGCGCCCCAGCGCGCGTCGCCCGCGATCGCCCTCGCGTAGGGATCGAGCAGCGCCTTGCGCGGGTTGAAGCGGTGCCCCTTCTCCGGCGCGTAGGGGCCATGCGCGCGAAACCCGTAGAGCGCGCCCGCTTCCAGGCCCGCCACTTCGGCGCGCCAGACGGCGTCCTCCCCCCGCGCGAGCGGGACGCGCGCCGTCTCCCTGCCGGGATCGTCCGCGTCGAACAGGCAGAGCTCGACCGCCTCCGCGTTCTCGGAAAAAACGGCGAACCGCGCCCCCCCCTCGCGCAGCTCGGCGCCCAGGCGTCCCTCCCGCCGGCTCATCCCGTCCCCGCTTTCATCCAACCCGCCTCGATGGCCGGAAAATTTCCCGACGAACGCCCCCTCCCTCCCCGGAGAGGGGAAAGAGCCGTTCCGCCCGAAACGAACGACGAAGCATAAAACGCTCTCATCGCCCCCGGCAAACGGAACCCCGCTCCGCTCCGTCGCGCGGCTTCGATTTTTCGCGGGCGACGCCGTAGAATCATCCCGCTCATTCGCTCCGGGACAGGAATCCGGCCGAAACGGGAGATCGCCTTTGAGGATCGTCGAGGTTCGGGAGACGGTGGTTCCCATCCGCTCGGACATCAGAAACGCCTTCATCGACTTCTCGGGGATGACGGCGAGCGTCGCCGCCCTCGTCACGGACGTGAGGCGCGGCGGCCGGCGCGTCGTGGGCTTCGGCTTCAACTCGAACGGCCGCTACGCCCAGCGGGGGCTTCTGCGCGAGCGCTTCATCCCCAGACTCGAGGCGGCGGAGCCCGGGTCGCTGCTCAACGAGGACGGCTCGAACCTCGATCCCTCCAGGATATGGGACTGCCTCATGCGGAACGAGAAGCCGGGCGGGCACGGGGATCGCTCCGTCGCCGTGGGCGTTCTCGACATGGCGGCGTGGGACGCGGCCGCCAAAATCGCGGAAAAGCCGCTCTGCCGCCATCTGGCGGACGCCCGGCGCGGCGGGCGATGCGCCGAAAAGGTGTTCGTCTACGCGGCCGGGGGCTACTATTATCCGGGCAAGGACGTCAAGGCGCTTCAGGAGGAGATGCGGAGCTACCTGAATCGCGGCTACACGGTCGTCAAGATGAAGATAGGCGGCGCGCCCCTCGAGGAGGACGTCCGCAGAATCGAGGCCGTGCTGGAGGTCGTGGGCGAGGGGCGCAATCTCGCCGTGGACGCCAACGGAAGGTTTGATCTCGAGACCGCCCTCGCCTACGCCGAGGCGCTCGCCCCCTACGACCTTCGCTGGTACGAGGAGGCGGGCGATCCGCTCGACTACGCCCTCCAGGCCGAGCTCGCCCGGCGTTACGGGAAGCCCATGGCGACGGGGGAGAACCTCTTTTCCACCCAGGACGCGCGAAACCTCATTCGCTACGGGGGGATGCGGCCGGGCGTGGATATCCTGCAATTCGACCCGGCGCTGAGCTACGGCCTCGTGGAATACCTGCGAACGCTCGACATGCTGGAGGAAAGCGGCTGGTCGCCCCGCTCCTGCGTCCCCCACGGCGGCCACCAGATGGCGCTCCACGCCGCGGCGGGGCTGGGGCTCGGGGGCAACGAATCCTACCCCGACGTGTTCAAGCCCTTCAACGGCTTCGCCGACGGCGCGGCGGTGGAGGACGGCTTCGTCGGGTTCCCCGACCTGCCGGGCATCGGCCTGGAGGCCAAGGCCGCCCTCGGGGACGTGCTGGGGGAGCTGGCAGGGGCGTGATTACATAAGGAGGAGATATGGCCACCAAGGAAGACATCCTGGAGCAGATTGTCGAGGAATATCTTCTTCATAAAGGATACTTCGTTCAGCACAACATCAAGTTTCGTCCGAGCGAGGCTCACCCCGACTTTAAGACGGAGCAGGACTCGAACCACAGCGACATTGACATCTTGGCCTACCATCCACAGCTCAGAAGACATAAACGGATCATCGCCGTGAGTTGCAAGAGTTGGCAGGCGGGATTTAATCCCGCTTCCGAGATCGACGCCATAGAGAAAAACAAGAAAAAGCGCGGGCGAGAGGCTTGGCGAGGCTTTCGGGAGCTCTGCTCGCCAAAATGGTCGGAAGCTTTCATGCGCGCGATCAAGGAGGCGACCGGCGCCAAACTGTTCACGCACGTTCTGGCGGTGTCGTCCGTGAAAGGCGATAAAACCATCTGGGAAAAAAATCAGCGTTTCAGTGAGGCGATCGGCGGCAATCCTCTGAAAATTATCACTTTCAAGGAAATGGTGGACGAGATTTTCGCTAAACTCGAAGAAAGCGGCACGACGCTCGCCGCGACCGAGGTCGGACGCCTTCTTCAAATGTTTCGCGCCGCTGGCCTCGATTTCAATTCCCGCGTCATCGCCACGCCTTCTCCGGGTCTTCGCGAATCGGCCGGCGCAACCGCCTCTCCTGAAGGCTACAAGAGCGCATCGCGACGGCGCTCAATGCCGTCAAATGCCTAAACGAACTCCGGCATGACCTCTTTGGCGAAGCGCTCGAGGGTTCGCAAGACGAGCGCCTGGGGCATCCCCGGCCACTGGACGCGAAACGCCATGTGATCGACGCCCAGCTCGTCCCGGTGGCGGCGGATGTCCTCGGCCACGTCCTCCGCCGAGCCGATGAGGAACCTGTCGGAGCGCAGCTCGTCGAGCGGCATCCGGAGCGTGTCGCTCTTGGGCAGCGCCTCGCTCTGGCCCCATTTGACGTAGACGTCGTATTTCACCGCCAGATACGCCGCGCACTCCCGGAAGGCGCTCTCCCTGTCCGCGCCGATGAACATCTCCTTGATGACGGGCGTCGCCCCGGGCGCGCCCCGGCCCGCCGCCTCCCGCTCGGCGCGGAACATCTCCATCTGACGCTTGAGGGTGTCGAACCGCGCGTGGGGGTTCAGGAACCACGCCTCCCCCATCCGCGCCGCCCGCCGCACCGCGCCGTCCCCGTTCGCCGCTATCCAGATGGGGGGTCTGGGCTTCTGGAGGGGGCGCATGGAGAGCCGGACGTCCTCCAGCCGGACGACCTCGCCCTCGCAGTCCACCCGCTCCCCCTCGAGCAGCCGGGAGACCGCCTCCAGCTTCTCCTCGAACGCCTTGACGCGGCGCCCCCTGTCCAGGTCGAAGGCGCGATACTCGGGCTCCCGGTAGCCCAGCCCCACCCCGAGCACGAAGCGGCCGCGCGTCATGGCGTCGAGGGTGGCGACCTGCTCGGCCACGTCCACCGGGTTGTGCAGGGCGAGGAGCAGGATGCCCGCGCCCACGGTCATCTCGCCCGCGTGCGCCGCCACCTGGGCGAGGCTCGGCCAGGTCTGCATCATCCACACGCCCTCGGTGAGGTAGTGCTGGCCGCACCACACGCTGTGAAAGCCCAGATCGCGGATGAGGCGCACCTGCTCCAGATGCTCCGCCCACCGCTCGGCGGGGTCGTCCCCCAGGGCGTGCTGGTTCATCACGAACATGCCGAATTTCATGTCAGCCTCCGCTTTCGGCTCATCCCCCCGCTCCGACGCGGCGCGGACGCCGCCCCGCGCCGTCACGCTTCCCGCGAATCCCTCGTTCCGAAGTCCTCCGCCAGGGCGATGACCTTCTCCGCCGCCTCGACGACGGGATAGTCGATCATCCGCCCGCCCGCGGAGACGCTCGCCTCCCCGCGCGCCTTCGCCTCCTCGAAGGCGGCGACCGCCTCGCGCGCCTTTTCGACCTCCTCCCCCGTCGGCGTGAAGGCGCGGTTCACGATTTCCACCTGACGGGGATGGATGCAGAACTTGCCGAACATGCCCAGGGCGCGGCACCGCGCCGCGCTGGCGGCCAGCCCCTCCTGATCGTCCAGGGCTATCCACACGGTGTCGAGCGGCTTCCCGAGGCCCGCCGCGCGCGAGGCCGCGGCGACGCGCGAGCGCGGATAATCGAAGGTGAACTCGTCGCGCGGCCATTCAACGCCGAGATCGTTGGTGTAGTCCCCCGCGCCGAACGCGAGGCCGAAGCGGCGACCCCCGGCGTCGGCGGAGGCGATGGCGCCGGCCGCCTCCACCCCCTTCGCGCTCTCGACGATGGCCAGCAGATGGACGCTCCCCGGCTCCATGCCCGCCCCGCGCTCCGCGTCGCGCAGCAGGCGGTCGGCCGCCAGTATCTGGCCCGCGTTCTCCGCCTTGGGCAGGACGACGCCGCGGAGGGCGGGGCGCGCCGCGGCGGCGATGTCCTCCGCGCCGCAGGCGACCGAGAAGCCCGCCGCGTCGTCCAGCGGGTTCACGCGCACGAACACGCTCGCCGCGTCCTCCGCCGCGATTCTCTCCACCGCCTCGCCAATCGCGGCGCGCGTGGACTCCTTCTCCGCCGCCGGCACCGCGTCCTCCAGGTCCAGCACGACGGCGTCCGCGCCCGCCTTGCCCACCCTGGCGAGCATCCGCTCCCTGTTGCCGGGGGCGAACAGAATCGTCCGATACGGGTTCACGCGCGGCCTCCTTCTCTCTCGCTTTCGGGGTCACGCGGTTTTACCCCCGATGAACGCGCTTGCCAAGCCGCGAGGCTCAACGGGGAGAAAGGCGCCTCCTCCGGCGCGTCCCGCGCGCTTCGGGAGTCCGCGCCCCGGCCCCTTTCGGCGCGCCGCCGCCCGGTGTATCATCCCCGGACGACGAACGGCCCCCCTTTTCGGAGCGCGCCCTTGAACCGCGAAGAACTGACGCGCCGGCCCGCCGCGGAGCTGGCCGCCCTCTTCCGCGACGGCGCGGCGAAGCCGAGCGAGGCGCTCGAGGGCTTCATCGCCAGAATCGAGCGCGACGACCCGACCATCAACGCCTTCACGCGGCGCGCCTTCGCGCTCGCCAGGGAGCGGGCCCGGAGATGCGACGAGGCGCTCGCCCGGGGAGAGCGCCTCGGTCCGCTGGGCGGGGTTCCCCTCGCGATCAAGGATTTGTTCGACCTCGAGGGCTTCCCGACCACGGCGGGCAGCCGGATTCTCGCAGAAAACGAGGCGGCGGAAACGGCGGAGCCGGTGAAGCGGCTCATCGAGGCCGGCGCCGTCGTCATCGGGAAGACCAACCTTCAGGAGTTCGCCCGGGGGCCCACCGGGGCGAACAGCTTCCGGGGTCCCACCCGAAACCCCTGGAGCCTCGCGCGCACGCCGGGCGGCAGCAGCAGCGGCTCGGCCGCCGCCGTGGCGGCGGGGATGGCGGCGGCCGCCCTCGGCTCCGACACCGGCGGCTCGGTGCGCCTGCCCGCCGCCTTCTGCAATCTGGCGGGCATCCGCTCCACCTACGGGCGCGTGAGCAGGGCGGGCGCCGTGCCCCTGGGGCTCAGCTTCGACAACGTGGGGCCCATCGCGCGCACGGTGGAGGACGCCGCCCTCCTCCTCCAGGTCATCGCCGGGCCGGACCCGAAAGACCCCGCGACGGGCGGCGCGCCCGCCCCCGATTTTCTCGAAGGCCTGGAGGGCGGCGTGGACGGCATGACGCTCGGCGTCCCGACGAACCACTTCTGGCCGGGGGAGGACGCCGAGGTGGAGGCGGCCGCGCGCGAGGCGATCGCCCTGTTCGAGAGGCTGGGGGCGAAGATCGCGGAGGTGGAGATTCCCTGGGCGCGGCTCGGCCAGGTCGCCTACGCGGCGACCGTCGGGCCCGAGGCCGCGGAATACCACCGGAGGCTGCTCGAGAATCACCGGGACGACTACGTCTCCCCCGGGGCGGACTTCTTCGAGCACGGCCTCTTCATTCCGGGCTGGCGCTACGTGCAGGCGCAAAAGGCGCGGACGCTCTTCATCCGGCAGGCGGCGGAGGTATTCCGGAAGGTGGACGCCGTGCTGACGCCCACCGCCCCCGTCGCCCCGCCCACGCTCGAGGACTGCCTCGACGGCATGAAGACGTGGGCGGCGGTGAGCGACAACACCGCCCCCTTCAGCGCCGTCGGCGCGCCCGCCCTCCAGGTTCCCTGCGGGTTCACGAAGGCGGGCCTGCCCGTGGGCCTTCAAATCGCCGGAAGATGGGGGGACGAGGCGCGCCTGTTCCGGATAGGCGGGGCGCTCGAAGCCGAGAACGAACTCTGGCGCGCCGCGCCGCCCGGGATCAGCGAGCAGCCGCCCCCGGAGGCGCTTCCCGAACCGCGCGCGGAGGCTCCGCCCGCCTCGCCGGACGCGCCCCTGGACGAAGCCGTGCGGCGCGTTCTCCACGCGGCGGAAAGCATGGGCTACGCCGTCAGGCCGGAGCGGCTCGCCGGCCTCGCCCGCGGCGTCGCCGACGTTCTTTCGGGGCTGAAGGCGCTCGACGAGCTGAACCTGGACGGCTGCGAGCGGGCGGAGACGCTGAACCTCCTCGACATGGACATCAACGCCGTTCCGAAGCCTTGAGCGCGCGCCTAATCCGGCTTCAAAAGAACTTTCAGGCACTCCCCCGTTCCCGTGATCTCGATCCCCGCCTGCGCCTGGGAGAGCGGCAGGCGATGGGTGAAGAGGTCGTCGATCGGCAGCGGGGTTCTCAGGAGCATGTCCATTGCCGGCTCGAACTGGACCTGCGGATACGCCCAGGAGCCGCAAATGTCCACGTCCTTTCGGCAAACCTGGTGGGGCCTGATCTCCACGCCTCCCGGATCGCCGTAGTGGCCGACCTCCACCAGCTTCCCGCCCCGGCGCGCGAGGTCCAGCCCCTCGGCGAAGGCCGCGGGGACGCCCGCCGCCTCGATCACCACGTCGGGCCCCACGCCGTCCGTCCAGGAGAGGACGCGCTCCCTGCGCTCCTCGCGGTCGAGCTCCGAGAGATTCAGCGTCCTCGTGGCGCCGAATTTTCTGGAGAACGCGAGCCGCTCCTCCATCGCGTCGATCGCGATGATCTCGCCCGCCCCCATGGTCCTCAAAACGGCCGTGACCAGCAGCCCGATGGGGCCGACGCCCAGGACGGCGCACCGCGCCCCCGCGCCGAATCCCTCCCCCGCGTAGGGGACGCCCGGAGAGAGGGCGCGCGCGGCCGCCCGCTGCGCCACCGCCAGCGGCTCGCAAAGCGCGGCGCGCTCGAGCGGGAGGCGCTCCGGCAGCTTGAGCGCGAAGGAGTCGCCGGGAACGTACACGTACTCCGAGAACGCCCCGAAGAGGTGCGGCGCCTCGTCCGAGGCGCGAAACCCGAACACCGTCCGGTTCGGGCACAGCTGGGGGCGGTGCGGAACGTGGACGCAATACCAGCATCTCCCGCACGTCTGGCTGCCCGGCGCGACGGTGACGGCGTCGCCCTCCCGAAGGGGGCCGCCCACTATCTTCATCGCCGCGTTCGCGCCCGGGCCCATCTTCTCGACGACGCCGCTGAACTCGTGTCCCGGAATCACCGGCCACCGGACGTCCAGCCCGCCTCCGTACATGTGCTTGTCCGAGCCGCACACCCCGACGGCGGCCACCTTCAGCAGAAGCGCGTCGTCGGCCACCTCGGGCATGGGATATTCGCGGAGGGCGATTTCGCCCGGCCGGAGCATCGTGACGGCCCGAACGGCGGACATGGCGCCTCCCCCCCTGAAGCGGCGGCCGAAGCGCGCCCGGGAAAATCGACGCGGGCCGCGCCGGAAGTTGTGAGAAAGCCCACTTTAGCGTATCTGTGATTCGCGCCGCAACGAACGCGGCGGAAACGGGGCCGGAACCTGACCGAGGAAAATCCATGCCGCTCGAGAAGACGCTCGCCATCTTCGGCTATCCCCTGGGGCACACGCTCTCGCCCGTCATGCACAACGCGGCGGCGCGCGCCCTGAATCTGCCCTACCGCTTCATGGCCTACGAGGTTCACCCGAGCCGCTACGCCGAGGCGGTTCGCGGCGCGCGCGCGATGGGCTTCGCCGGCTTCTGCGTCACCATTCCCCACAAGGCGGCCACCTTCCGGCTCGTGGACGAGGCGAGCGAGGACGCGAGGCTCATGGGCGCGGTGAACGTGGTAACCCTCGAGAGCGGAGGCGGGCTCAAGGGCCACAACACGGACGGCGCGGGCTGGCTCCGCTCCCTGGAGGAGGAGGGCGTCTCGCCCCAGGGGAAGCGATGCCTCCTGCTGGGCGCGGGAGGCGCCGCGCGCGCCGTCGCCGTCAAGCTCGCGCAGTCGGAAGCCGCCCACGTCGAGATACGCAACCGCGCGGCGGAGAAGGCCGCCGCCCTGGCGCGGGAGGTCGAATCGCATTTCCCGCGCGTCCGGATTCGCGGCGGCGGCCTCGACGCCCTTGAATCCGCCGCCCGGGGGCGGGATATTATCGTCAACGCCACCAGCCTGGGGATGGCGGGCGACGCGGCGCGGGAGGCGGCGCTGCCCCTGCCCGAGGAGTGGATACCGGCCGGGAGCGTATGCGCGGACGCGGTCTACAGCCCGCTCGAAACCCCCTTCCTCCGGGCGGCCCGGAGAAGGGGCGCGCGCGCCGTATCGGGGCTGGGCTGGCTCCTGCACCAGGGCGCCGAGGGGTGGAGACTCTGGACGGGGACGCGAATGCCCGTCGAACGCGCGAGAGAGAAGGTGCTCGAAGCCCTAGCGGAGAGATGAGTCCGCACCGTTCAGCCTGAAAGAAGCGGGAGAAACTCCATGACCACGCCGCTCGAGGGAATTCGCGTTCTCGATCTTTCCCGCATCCTGGCGGGGCCCTTCTGCACGATGATGCTCGGCGACATGGGCGCCGAGGTCATCAAGGTCGAAAACCCCGACGGCGGGGACGACACCCGGGGCTGGCCGCCCTTCTACGAGGGGGGCGAGAGCAGCTATTTCCAGTCGGTGAACCGCAGCAAGAAGAGCCTCACGCTGAACATGAAGGCGGAGGAAGGAAAGGAGATTCTCCGGGGGCTGATCCGGAAATCGGACATTCTCATCCAGAATTTCAGGCCGGGCGCCATCGAGCGGCTCGGCTTCGACTGGCCGACCTGCCGCGCGCTCAACCCGAGGCTCATCTACGCCGGCGTCTCGGGCTACGGCCAGAGCGGCCCCTCGAGGGAGCGGCCCGCCTACGACATCCTCCTCCAGGGAGAGGGCGGGCTCATGAGCATCACCGGAAGCGAGAGCGGCGGCGGCTTCAAGACGGGCATCGCCATCGCCGACCTCACCACCGCCATGTTCGCCGCGCAGGGCGTTCTGCTCGCCCTCATCGCGCGGGAGAAGACGGGCGAGGGTCAATGCGTCGATATGGCGATTCAGGACGGGCAGGCGGCGCTGATGAGCCACGCCGCGGGCAACTACTTCGCCACGGGCGTCCCGCCCGGCCGGCTGGGGAACCGCCACCCGAGCATCGCGCCCTATCGGGACTTTCCCTGCGCGGACGGGGAGCTCATCGTCGCGGCGGCCAACGACTCGCTCTGGGATCGGTTCGCCCGCGCCATCGGCAGGGAAGACCTGGCGGACGATCCCCAATGGGCGAAGAACGCGGCGCGCGTCTCCGGCCGCGACGCGCTGGAGGCGGAAGTCGAAAGGACGATGCGGACGAAGACCCGCGCCGAATGGGCCGAAATCATCTCGGCGGCGGGCGTGCCCTGCGGGCCGGTGCGGACGATCGCGGAGCTGTGCGCGGATCCGCAGATTCGCCACCGCGAGATGGTCGTCGAGACGGCCCACGCGAAAACCGGCGTCCTGAAAATGATGGGCAACCCCGTGAAGCTCTCGGACACCCCCGGCGAAATCCGCCTGCCCCCGCCCCTGCTGGGCGAGCACACCGGGGAAATCCTCACCGGGCTGCTGGGCAGGTCGGAGGCGGAGGTCGGCGCGCTCCGGGAGAAGGGCGTCGTCTAGCGCCGGCGGCGAGGCGCGCCTTGCCAGACGCCGCGCCCGCCGCTAGGATGCGCGGGTCATCCCGGATTCCCGCCCGCGCGGGCTTCACCCGAAAACGGAGAGGCGCCCTGAGAACGGTCACGTACTCATACAACTTCACCCTGCCCGTCACGAACTGGTGCGTGAACCACTGCGGCTATTGCAGCTTCCGCAGCAGCGCGCCCGTTCTGCTCCCCCTGGAGGAGTGCGAGCGGCGCGCGCGGCGGGCGCGCGCGCAGGGGGTGGTCGAGGCCCTCGTCATGACGGGCGAGGGAATCGACAGGCACGGGGGACTCAAAAGCCGGCTGAAGCAGTGGGGCTTCGACTCCTACGCCGCCTACGTCGCCCGGGTGTGCCGAATGTGCCTCGAGGTCGGCCTGCTCCCGCACGCCAACATCGGCACCCTGGAGGAGTGGGAATACGAGATTCTCAAGCCCTGGAACGTCTCGATGGGCATGATGATGGAGACCGTCAGCCCCGAGGCCGCGCGGCGCGCCCACGGGAGAGCGCCGACGAAGGCGCCCGAGGTCCGGCTCGCCTCCCTCGAGGCGGCGGGCAGGCTCGGCGTCGCCTTCACGACGGGCATCCTGATCGGCATCGGAGAGTCGCCCGAGGAGCGCGTCGAAGCGCTCGAGGCCATCGCCGGGGTCCACCGCCGCCACGGGCACGTCCAGGAGGTCATTCTCCAGCCCCTGAACCCCCAGCCCATGACGCCCATGGCGCGCTGGGAGCGGCCGCCCGACGCGGAAATCGCCGAGCTGATCCCGCGCGTCAAGGAGCTCATGCCGGGCGTCCACGTCCAGGTGCCGCCGAACCTGGTCGATGATCTGGCGGGCCTCCTCATGGCGGGGGCGGACGACATCGGCGGCGTCGCGCCCGAGCCCGACCACATCAACCCGAACCGGAACTGGCCCAGGCTCGGCAATCTCGACGAATCCCTCCATCGGGAGGACGTCTCCCTGCGCCTGAGAATGCCGATATACGACGAATTCATCGAGGCGGGCTGGGCGCCGCCCGAAACGCGGCCCGCCCTCCGCAGGATGATGGAAAGGCGCGAGGTCCTCGAAAGCCCGCCCCTGGAGATCGCATGAGCGCGACGGCCGCTCACGAGGTTATCGACGCCTTCGAGGCGGGCGAGGAAATCCCGCGCGAGGGCGCGGCGGCGCTGCTCGCCGACCGGAGCCCGGAGCTCGCCGAGCGCCTCTACGAGGCGGCGGACGCCGAGCGGGCCCGCGCCGTCGGCGAGGAGGCGAGCTACGTCGTCAACGCGAACGTGAACTTCACGAACGTGTGCTACGCGGACTGCAAATACTGCGGCTTCTGGCGGCGGCCGAACGACCCGGACGCCTACACGCACGACGACGACGTCCTGCGCGCGAAATTCGAGCGGGCGCGGGACTTCGGCGCGCGCGAAATCTGCATGCAGGGGGGGCTGAACCCGCGCGTCTCCATCGACCGCTACGAGGAGGTGCTCCGGCTCGCGCGGGAGGTGATTCCGGGCGTCCACATGCACGCCTACTCGCCGGCGGAAATCGACCACATCCAGCGCAAGACGCGGCTGCCGCTCGAGGAGGCGCTGACGCGGCTCCGGGAGGCGGGGCTGGGCTCCATCCCCGGGACGGCCGCGGAAATCCTCGTGGAGCGGGTGAAGAAGCTGATCAGCCCGGGGCGGATTCCCGTCGAGCGGTGGTGCGAGATCATCCGCGCCGCCCACGCCGTCGGCATCCCGACGACGTCCACCGTCATGTACGGCCACGTGGAGAGCGGCGCCGACCTGGCCGAGCACATGGACATTCTGCGGAACATGCAGAAGGACTCCCTGAAGACGGAGGGCGGGGGCCGGTTCACGGAGTTCGTCCCCCTGCCCTTCATTCCCTACGACAACAAGATGGGCGAGGAGTTCGGCATCCGCGAGATGGCGGACATGGAGACCATCTTCCGGCTTCACGCCGTCGCCCGGCTCTTCTTCCGGGGCGCCATCGCCAACATCCAGGTCGCCTGGCCCAAAATCGGCATCCGCGCCGCCCGCAAGGCGCTCTCCCTGGGGGTGAACGACCTGGGCGGAACGCTGATCGAGGAGAACATCTCCAGGGAGTCGGGGTCGGAATACGGCCAGAGCCTCACGCCCGGGCAGTTCAACGACGCGATACGGAAGGCCGGGCGGGTTCCCGTGCAGCGCACGACCACCTACGACATCATCCGCGAGGACGACCCGAGGTACCGCCCCCCCCGTCCGGACGACGAGGCGCTGCTCGGCGCGGGCGCGGCGGGCGGCACAAAGACGGGCGGCCTCATCCCCGAGAGCCGCCTGGGCGTCCGCTGATCGGCCGGAGAGAAGGACGTTGAGCGAACTTCACCACCCCTCCTTCAAGGACATGATGAACGACGTGGTGGACGCGGGCAGCTGCTGCGAATGCGGCAGCTGCGTTCTCGTCTGCCCGCACAACGTCATCGAATACGTTGACGCCAAGCCGAAGCAGACGGCGAAGGCGAAGGCCGGGTTCGACTACTGCGGCGTGAGCGAGGGGGTGGGCTGCGACGTCTGCGCGGCGGTCTGCCCGAGGCTCTGGCCGCGGGAGGTCCATCTGAAGGACGCCGCCTTCGGGGCGGGGAGAGCGGAGGCGTACGAGGGAATCTTCGGCTCCTATCGCCACGTCTTCACGGCGAGAAGCCGGCGGGAGGACGTGATGCGGCGCGCCCAGGACGGGGGCGTCGTCACGGCGCTGCTCGCGTGGGCGCTCGGGGCGGGCGTCATCGACGGCGCGGTGGTCTCCGCCGTCGGGGAGGACGACCCGCCGTGCGACCCCAGCCCCAAGGTCGCCGTCACCCAGGAGGAGATCCTGGCGAGCGCGGGGAGCTGGTACACCTACTGCGCGAACAACCTCGCGCTGGAGGAGGTGAAGAAAAGGGACCTGAAAAAAGTGGGGTTCGTGGGCGTGCCCTGCCAGATCACCCCGCTTCGCAAGATGGATCTCATCGACCCCTCCTTTCTCCTCTCGCACAGGAAGCGCCCCCAGCACATCGAGAAGCAGCGCGGGTTTCTCCGGGGGTTCGCCGATCGCGTCGCGTTCCAGATCGGCCTGTTCTGCACCGAGGTGTTCACCTTCGACCTCATGACGGAGAAAATCGAAAAGGGGCTGGGCATTCCCCTCTCGGACGTGGCGAAATTCAACGTGAAGGGCGAGGTGCTCGTCCACAAGAAGGACGGGGAGCTCGTCACCTTCCCGCTTCAGGAGGCGATGGAGAACTACCAGCGTCCCGAGTGCGGGCACTGCGCGGACTTCTCGGCGGAGCTCGCGGACATCGCCTGCGGGGGCGTGGGCACGCGGGGCTGGACGATCGTGGCGCTGCGGACGGAGAAGGGCGCGGCCCTCTGGCGCGACTTCGAGAAGGAGGGCCTCGTGGAGACGCGCCCGATAGAGGAGAACAGGCGCGCCTGGAACATTCTGAACATTCTCGCCAGAAGACAGCGCGGCCGCGCTCCGCAGCTGGGCCCCAGGAGCGGCGCGGCGCCCGGACTCCCCCAATACGACGCGGGCGGGGGGGCGGACTTCGCCGCCCGCAGGATGGCCGACAGCCCCAAGACGCCCGAAGAGATCGAGGAATGCCTCGCCACGGCCTACGGGGAGGAGGCGCGCCCCGCCGGCGCGCGCGGCTACATGGCGGGACAGCCGATTCCCGGCGACCCGGGAGAGCCGCCCCCCGGAGAGAAGCGCAAGCTCCCCCCGCCCCCGGGCCCGGCCCGGGGCGGCGCGCCGCCGGGCTGGCGGGCGCCCGGGTCGTAAAAATGGACGCCCCTCCCCCGCGAGACGAAAAACCCTCGCTGGACATGCCGCTCGGCGAGGCGCTGCGGAAAAGGCGTTCCACCCGCCGCTTCGCCGAAAAGCCCGTTCCGACGGCGATTCTGCGAGCCGCCCTCGACGCCGCGCGCCTAGCGCCCAGCCCCCACGGAACCCGGCCCTGGCGGTTCTGCGTCCTCGACTCGAAGGAGGCGAAGGAGACGCTCGCCGTCAGGATGGGCGAGGATTTTCTGCGCGACATGAAGGCGGAGGGCGTTCCCGAGGAGGAGCGCGGGCGGAGGCGGGACGGGAGCGTCCGCCTGCTGACGCGCGCCCCCGCCCTCGTCCTCGCCGCGCTCTCCTACGCCGACCTCGACGAATACGAGGAGCCGCGGAAGCAGGCCGCCGAACGGATGATGGCCGAGCACAGCCTGGGGGGCGCCCTTCAGAACCTCATGCTCGCCCTGGCGGCGCGGGGGGTGGGCTCCGTGTGGCGGTGCGCGCCCCTGTTCTGTCCCGAAACGGCGCGGGAGGCGCTGGCGCTTCCCCCCGACTGGACGCCCCGCGCTCTCGTCGTCGCCGGCTATCCCGCGCGTCCGCCCGCGCCCCGCGCCGAATCGCCCGCGCCGGAGGCGATCGTCCGGTGAGCCTCCGCGGCCCGGTCGTCGCGCTGGCGGGCGGGGTGGGCGGGGCGAAGCTCGCCGTCGGCCTGGCGCGTGCCCTTCCCGAGGGGCGGCTCGCCGTGATCGTGAACACCGCGGACGACCTCTCGCTTCACGGCCTGCGCATCAGCCCCGACGTGGACACGGTGATGTACAACCTGGCGGGCATGTCGAACCCCGGGACGGGCTGGGGCATCGACGGCGACCGCGAAAGCGCGCTCGAACTGCTCGGACGCTACGGGGGGCCGACCTGGTTCCGGCTGGGCGATCAGGACCTGGCGACCCACGTCCGCCGCACGCAGCGCCTGGCCGAGGGCGCGCGCCTGACGGAGGTGACGCGCGAACTCTCCGCCTCCCTGGGCGTGAAGACGTGCATCCTGCCCATGACGGACGCCTCCGTCGCCACCCGGGTGAAGACGCCGGAGGGCGAACTCGAGTTTCAGGATTACTTCGTGGCGCGGGGGACGCGGCCGGAGGTGCGCGGCGTGCGCTTCCAGGGCGCGGAGGAGGCGAAGGCGACCCCGGAGGCGCTGCGCGCCCTCGACGCGGCGCGCGCCGTCGTATTCTGCCCCTCGAACCCGATTGTGAGCATCGGCCCCATTCTCGCGCTTTCCGACATCCGGGAGCGGCTGCGCCGCGCCTCCGTCCCGCGCGTGGGGGTGAGTCCCATCGTCGGCGGCGCGGCGCTCCGGGGACCCGCCGCCGAGATGCTCAGGAGCCTGGGCCACGAGGCGTCCGCCCTGGGCGTCGCCCGGATTCTGAAAGACGTCCTCGACGGGTTCGTCGTGGACGAGAAGGACGCGGCGCTCGTCCCCGCCGTCGAGGCCGTCGGCCTCAAGTGCGCCGCCCTGCCCAGCGTGATGACGGACGCGGCCTCGAGAGAAAAACTGGCGCGCGGCGTTTTGGCGTTCGCCGCCTCCCTGTGAGAGCCGCGCCGGGAAAATTCGGGTATAATCCCGGGCCGACGAGACGCGCCCGAGGCGCGCCGGGAGATTCGGCGCTTCTCATCGCGCCGCCCGATCAGGACCCGCTTCCGCCTCCCGGCGCCCCTGGACGGATGATGAGCCTTTCGAGCCGCTGCGTCGCCCTGATACCCGTCCGGGACTTCAGAACCGGAAAGTCGAGGCTCGCCCGGGTCCTGGACGCGGACGCCAGAAGCCGGCTGGGACGCTGGATGCTCGAGCGCGTCCTGGAGGCCGTGGGCGCGGCGAGCCGGGTGGATGAAATCGCGGTGCTGAGCGACTCGGCGGAAGTCCTCGCCCTGGCGGGGGAGCACGGCGCCGTCGGCCTGTTCCGGAAGGCGGGCGGGCTGAACGCCGACCTCGAAGCCGGCCGCTCCTGGGCGCGGCGCAGGGCGGCGCGCGCGCTCTTCGTCGTCCACGCGGATTTGCCGTTTCTGACAACCGGGGAGGTGAACGCCTTTCTGGCGGACGCCGGCGCCTCCGAAAGCCCCGGGCGAAGCGTCCGCATCGCCCGCTCGAAGGACGCGGGGACGAACGCGCTGCTCGTTCAGCCCGTTGACGCGATTCCCTTCCTGTTCGGGGCGCGAAGCTTCGAGAAGCACCGCGACGCCGCGCGGAGGAGCTGTTGCGCCGCGCGGGTCTGCGAGGCGTCCGGCTTCGCGCGCGACATCGACTCGCCCGAGGACATCGGGCGCCTGCTCGCCCTCGAGGGGGAGGCGCCCGCGTGGCTCGCCTCCGCCGCCGCGGGATGAAGCGCGTCGAGCTCATCCCCGTCCCCGGCCTGCCGGAAATCCGGGAGGGAGACCCGCTCGCCTCCCTGATTCTGGAGGCGCTCGAGGCGGGCGGCGAGAAAATCCGGGAGGGAGACGTTCTCGTCCTCGCCCAGAAGATCGTCAGCAAGGCGGAGGGCCGGCTTTTCGACCTGAACGCCGTCCGGCCCTCGCGGGAAGCCCTCGACATCGCGAACCGGGACGGGCGCGACCCCCGGCTGGTGGAGGCGGTGCTGCGCGAGTCCAGCGAGGTCGTCCTCGCCTCGGCGCGCGCCCTCATCACGGAGCACCGCACGGGCGCGGTGTGCGCCCACGCCGGCATCGACCGCTCGAACGTCGGGGGGGACGGGAGCCGGGCGCTGCTCCTGCCCCGGGACCCGGACCTCTCCGCCCGCCGGCTCCGCGAGGAGGTGAGGCGCGCGGCGGGCGCGCTCGTGCCCGTGCTCATCGCCGACACGCAGGGGCGCGCCTTCCGCCGGGGCGTCGTGGGCGTGGCGATAGGGTGCGCCGGCCTGGAGTCTCTGGCCGACCTGCGCGGCCGCGAGGATCGCGCCGGCCGCCCCCTCGAGATCACCATCCTCGCCCACGCGGACGAAATCGCGGCGGCGGCGAGCCTGGTGATGGGACAGGACAGCCAGGGGACGCCCGCCGTCCTGATTCGCGGCCTGCGCTACCACGAGGGAGACCGCCCCGCGCGCGCGCTCTACCGCCCCAGGGAGGAGGACCTGTTTCGCCCGTGAAGCCCCGGCCCCTTCCCTGAGAGTGAGGAGAGCGCCCCGCGCCGATGCGGCGCCGGAGCGAGATTGAGGAGAAGCCCCCGAACGACGTCATCCGGGGCGGAATCGTCGAGACGCCGAACGTCACGGCGCGCGCCGGAAGCCCCCTCAGGACCCGCGTCCGCGACTTCGACCGGATAGCGCGCGTGATTCGCGGAAAGCCGCGGTTTCACCCGGGAGGCGATCCGCCCGAAGTCGTCGGGCCGGGAGACGTCACGGCCTTCCCCGCGGGAACGCCGCGCGGCGGAGAAGTCCCGGAGGAAGCGGAGCGCATCGACGTCTTCCCGCCGCCGAATCCGGATTTCCGACGGGAGGAGCAGAAAAACGGGCGGCGCCCGATCGGCCCCGCGGCGGAGAAGCCCGTCCGCGGCGCGGCGCTCCGGCTCCTCATCGCGCGAACCGCCTCAAATCCGCGCTCTTCGCCCGCTCCCCCCGGCCCGCCCGCTCCAGCGCCAGGCCGGCTTCGAGCGCCTCCTGGTTGAAGCGAAACTCCTCCCAGGAGCACCTCGCCAGAAGATGCGGGGGGAGGCCGTAGGTTTTGGCCTGAAAATGAATGAGCGCGAGCAGCTCGCCCCTCGCCCTACGGAAACGGATCGCCCGCCGGCGCGTCCTCCCCGGAGGCGGGGGGCGACGCCTCTTCCTGGAGCGCCGCGACCGCGCTGAAGATGGCGTCGGCGTCCCCGGGGTCGAGCTCGTAGACGCTGAGCTCGTCGGGCAGGCAGCGCGCCGGCTCCTTTTCCGTCATCGACCCGCGCTCGGGCGCGAAGCAGCGCCGCAGGACGCAGTGAATCCACTCCCCCGTCAGCGCGCGCCGCGCCTCCTCGCCCGACGCGCCCTCCGACGCGCCGGCGAGCAGCTTCGGATACGCCGCCACGTCAAGCAGGTTGGGCGCGCGGACGAAGCCCCTGAGCCCGGAGGGCAGGGTGACGGGCCTGCGGCCCTGGTTTCTGTATTCCGATATTTCCATGACGCCTCCCGTCCGGTCGTCGGTGAACGCCGGTTTTCGAGGAATGAGGCCCGCGCGCCGCGCGGCGGAATCCGCCCGGCCGCCGGGCGCTCAGGTGAAGATGATTCTGATCTCGTCGTCGCCCGCGTCCCGCGCTAGGCGAAAGGGCGCGTCGTAGGTCAGCACGCCGTCCCGATCCCCCAGGCTCAAGTCCGCGTATTGGCACCGGGGCGCGGTGATCGCGCAGACGTTCCCGGCGCTTTGGCCGATCCGCGCGCTCAGGGGAAGCCGCGCGCCCCGCTCCCAGTCGCCGAAGACGTCCCTCGTGGCCTTGAGCACGGCTTCGGGGTCGAACGAGCCGCCGGGGGCGCGCCCCGTCACCATGGCGCTCACGTGCCCGCCGGCCGCGTTCGCGCTCTGGCGCAGCGCCACGCTGTTGTTCATCTCGAAGCGGACGTTCGCCGCGTCGAAGTTGAACCCGCCGAACGAGAAGCCGCTCATGAGCGCGGGCTCGGGCAGCTGGGCGTCGTAGGAGTCGCCGGAGAGGAGCGCCGCGTCGCTCACGTCGAAGTCGGCCGCCTCGAACTCCCAGTCGATCGTGGGCGCGCCGTCCAGGGGGCAGTTGATGGAGAAGGTGCCCATGCAGCCCAGATACATCACCCGCAGGCCGTCGATATAGGCCGTCAGGCAGATTTTCGAGTAGTTCGACTTGTCGGACGAGGGCGCGTAGGCGACGGAGACGCCCGCGGAGACCGTCTCCGCCATCCCGCACCCCTTGAAGAGCAGCCCGTAGTCCGGCGCGACGCCGGCGGCGCCCGAGCCCCGCAGCTCGGTGGAGAAGGAGAGCCGGGCGGAGCGCTTCCCCTGCATGGCGGGAAACGGCGAGAGGCTCGCGTCCCGGACGGCGCGCTCGATCCGCTCCACGCTGATCTCGTGGGCGAATCCGCCCGCCCGGAACAGCTCCGAGGCGCCGGCGGGGCGATCCAGCAGATACGCCGCGCCCGAGGCGGGCCTGGCTCCCCAGGCGGCGTCCACCGTCAAGGTGTTCGAGGCCGCGTCGAAATCGCTCACCCGCCTTTTCTGGCCGACGCCCGCCCCCCGAATCATCCGCAGCGCCGACCCGTTCCAGTAGTCGTCGCCCTCCGAGAGCGCGGCGTCCGTGAGGGTGGAGGCGCCCGCGGAATCCGCCGTCAGCTCCCTCTCCTCCGTCGCGCCGATAGTTTGCCGATCCATCAGGAGCGCGTCGCCCATCGCCTATTCTCCTCCTCCTTCGGGTTTCCCTCGGGGCGAAGGCGCGTCTTTCGCCTCCTTCGCCGTTTTCCGCGGCTTCGCCTCCCCGGGCGGCCGTCCGCCCGGGGCGGATTCGAGGCGGCGCGTTCCCGCCGGTCGCACCCGCGTTTCCTCCTTGAGCGGCTTCAGTTTCCCTCCTCCCTCAGTCGCGCCGGATCCGCTCTATCGCCTCGAGGCGAATCTCGGCGTAGTGGCAGAGCGCGCCCCCGAACGCCCTGAGCTCGATGAGGTCCACCTGCGGGGGCCGGAGCCGCTCCAGGGAGCGGACGCGCGGCGCGCCGGACCCGTCGAGGAGGCGAAGAACCCGGTTGTCCCGGAAGCGATCGCAAATCTCCTCGATGACGTCCTGGAAGGTCAGCTCGCTGCCCGCCGCGTCCTCGGCGCCCATGATTCCGAACAGCAGGAAGGTGTGGATTCTGCGGCTCACGCCCGCGGGAACGAATCCGCCGGGGTCGCGCGAGCCGATGGAGGCGGCCTCCTCGCGCGCCCTCTCCCGCGTCAGCGCCCAGCCCCTGATCTGCCCGACCCCGCCGTCCGCCTCCCACCGGAAAAGGTCGAGATATTTTCCCAGGTCGGCCGACCAGCGCTGACAGGCGTGCACCCGTCCCGCTCCCGCAGCCTTCGAGACTTCCGCCAGAATGGCGTCGCCGATTTCCCTGTATCGAGATTCAGCCACCGACTCTCCTCGCGATCTCGTCCGCCAGCGCCTCCAGGCGCCTCTCGATGCGCCCCCCGTTCTCCTCGAGGGCGCGGGCGAACATGTATCTTCCCCGCGCGCCTCTCCCGGCTATCGCGCGCGCGGCGAGAAAGGCGGCGCTCTCGAAACTCCCTCCGCGGGGCGCCAGCTTCCGCGCCGCCCACAGATACAGGGGCGACCCCTTCCTCCAGGGGGGCATCGCGCCCCCCGGCGGGCGGCCGAACTCCACGTGGGCGGCGTAGGCGGCGCGGGAGGCGGCCACGCCGCGCAGCGCGCCCCGCCCCGTCCCCCGGACTTCGGTGAAAACGCTCCCGCGCAGCGCGCCGGTCGCCCCCGAAGGCGTCCGCTTTCGCGTCTCGCGCCCGAGCATTCCGGCCGCGTCGTCCAGCGCCTCGCGCGCCAGCCGGAGAACGTCCTCCTTCGCCCGCGCGCCGAGCCGCGCCTCCGGGGAGTCTCCCGTCCAGAAGGCCCGACGCCGCATTCCGCTCCCCTCCCCCGGCCTAGCGATCGGCGGACGAGCCGCGCGTGACGTATTCGCCGCGCCGCATCGAGAGGCCCGCGTCCCAGTCGAGGGAGGCGCCCGCGGCGTCCGCCGGCCCGCCCTCCCCGCGTCCGACGTGGTTCCGGTATTTGCGCTCGAGCTCCTTCGCCAGGCGCGCGTATTCGCCGGACTTGCCCGGGTAGTCGGCCGAATCCGCCGCCAGGGTCGGGGGCGCGGACTGCGCGAAGCGGCGCGCCAGCAGATGACAGCCCTCGGCGGCGGCCAGCTGCGCCACGGCGATCAGGTCGCTTTCGGGAACGCTCGTGCGGGCGTCGTCCGCCTCGTGCGCGAGCGTGTAGAACAGGCGAACCCGCTCGCCCCTTCGCGGGGTGTGGCGCAAAAGCCGGAGCTTCCCGGCCGGGGTGCCCTTCGCGTAGATGGTCCAGTCGCGCCTTTCGAGGCGGGAGGGCGTTCTCTCCCCCTGGGGATACTCCACCGCCCGGACGGCCGAGAGGGAATCGTCCCAGTCGCCGGGCAGGTCGAAGTCGAACGCGGCGCCGTCGCCCGCGAAGTCGGCGAAGGCGGCCAGCGGCCTGTCCCGGCTGTAGCGCGCGAGGGCGGCGCTCACCAGCGCCGCGTAGTCCGCCTCCTCGACGCCGAACTCCCGGGGCAGCCCGTCCGTCTTGAGCAGCGTCTTCACCTCCTCGATAATCGTCCGCCTGCTGGCCATTTCCCTCTCCCCTCGCCCGGCGCGGGCGGCTCAGGTCTTGAGCGCGAGCCGGACGCCGAAGGTGAACGAGGCCCCCTCCCCGCCCACGCGCCACGAGAGCCTGAGCCAGGGGCCCAGGTTCGAGAGCCGGAGGAGGGTTTTTCCCGGCGCCTCGATTCGCGCCGCCCTGGTGTGGACGAAAGCCGCCTCGTCGTCCGCCGGCCCGACCTCCACGGCGATGTCCAGCGTGGGCGACGCGCCCGAGGCCGCCGTCGCGTCGATGAACGCCAGCGCCTCCGCGAACCGGCCCCCCGCGAACGGCGCGCTGCTCCCGCTTCCGGCGCGCGCCGCC
This sequence comes from bacterium, assembly GCA_965242545.1. GTDB lineage: Bacteria > UBA8248 > UBA8248 > UBA8248 > UBA8248 > Bin107. The sequence continues at coordinate 208,158 of OZ251456.1, read as the reverse complement.
GGGGAGACGAGGACGATGGTGTGGGTTCTCCTGTCGGACATGACTTCTCCCGTGAGCCTGCGAGCGGACGGGCGCGGGCTAGCCCGCGGGCGCGCCGCGATAGAAGCCGCGAAAGTCCAGGACGGCGCCGCCGTAGACGTGCCTGATCTTGTAGCGGATCTTGTCCGCGCTGAACCCGCTGCCGGCCGAGGGGTTGTCCTCGATGAACAGCTCCGGCTCCCGCGCGTCGTCCATGAAGCCGATCTCGATGGTGTCCATCAGCCCCGGGTCGGCGACGAGGAACCAGTTGTTCGCGTCGGTGAACTCCGGCGCCCACAGGGGCTCCAGCCCCAGGCGGTGGATGACGCTCGGCTGGGTGGAGTTCTCGCCCGAGACGACCTTGACGGCGGACTGGGTGACCTCGAAGGCTTCCTCGAGCAGCTCCGTCGGGTGAAGCAGATACCTGGGCCGCGCCTGCGCCCCCGTCTCGACGCCCGTCTCTCCGTGGAACGTCTGCTGCCCCATCGCCTTGACGCCCGTGACGACGTTGTCGTAGGTGAGCGCGTTCGCGGAGGTATTGTTGTGGCTGGCGTGGAACAGCGCGCTCCCGTCGTAGACGGCGGCGTCCGAGGTCAGGAAGCCCAGGACGAAGGCGTTGAGGGTGCGCTGCGCCGCGCGGGCGAGACGCCGGGGAATCATGCGAATCGCCCCCATGTCGTCGTTCTGGATCATCTCCCAGGTGAGCTCCTCGATGCCGCCGCGCTTGGAGACCGCGTAGGTCACCTCCTCGTCCGTCGGGGAGCCCAGCGCGGGGTAGGCGGCCTGCTCGGCGACCGTCTGCAAGTCGCCGTAGCCGCCCACGCGCACCCGGCGGTTCGTCCTGAAGTCCTTGACGGGCGTGACGGCCGAGACGATCTTCCGCCACTGCTGAAACCGATCGTCGCGGAAGTCCCGCAGCATGGCGCGGCGAATCGAATCCCCGAACGCCTCGCCCCACGTGCTCGTCTGAAGCGCGGCGGAGAGGCGGCGAACCCCGTTCCAGTCCTCGCCGGCGCGGTGGTAGTGGAAGGTCTCGGCGAAGAACTGGCGCGGGGTCAGCCGCCGGCCCGTGAAGTCCTGAAACGCCTCGCTCATGAAGCGGTAGGGGCGCTCCCCGTCCACGGGCTGATCGAGCGCGCTCCAGAGGCCGTCGAGCGCCGCCCGCTTGCGATCCGTCTCGTCGCGAGCGACCTCCGCCCGCGCGCCGAACCCGCGCAGCGCGCCGCTCGCGGTGAGCTTCTCGAGCGCGGCGGCCTCGAGGCGAATCGCCTCCTCGACCTCCTCCTCCCCGAAGGCCCCGCCGTCGAACTGCGCGCGCACCTTCTCCCGCACCGCCTCCGGCAGGGCGGACGCCGCGAGCTTCCGCGCGAGCAGCCGGCGCGCGTCCGGGCGCGCCGCGCCGTCCGCCGCGTCCTCCTCCCCGAAGTCCACCTCGACGCCCGCCTCCTCGCAGGCCGCGAACAGCTGCCGCGGCGTCCATTTCCCGCGGGGCTTCGCGGCTGATTCGGACGCCGCGGATTTCAGTTTTTTCGCCAGTTTTTCAAGCATCTTCGCCTCCGGTGTGTCGGCATGACGGGCGGCGGGACCCAGAACCCCGCCCCCGAGCCTGCCCCTGTGGACGATATCGACGGAATGCACCTCCAGAATCTCCTCGAAGTGCAGAACGGGCTTCCCGGCCTCCTCCCGAAACTCCGCCCGGGCGAGCACGTCGAAGGAGAACCCGAAGGGCTCCTCCAGCCCCCGCGCCAGCGCGTCCTGCGCCAGCGCCTGAAACCACGCGGCGGAGCGCGAAACCGCGAACCTGCTCACCAGCCCCTCCTCGCTCATGCGGACGTCGCGATGCCAGCCGACCAGGTTCCTGATGTCGGGGCCGCCCGGGGCGGCGTGGTTCGCGAACGCCTGCGCGCCCTCGAACAGGGGCGCGGCCCTGCGCAGCGTCTCCCGGGGCACGAACCACTCCCCGTCCTTCGAGTAGCCGGGCCGCGCGATGAGCACGTCGAAGTCCCACGCCTTCTCCCGGCGCCGCGCGGCGTCCGCGCGCCCGCGCGCGAGGCGACCGCGCAGCCGCACGGAATGGGAATCCCCCCGCGTCTCCGCCCGGACGCGGCTCGTCCGTCTTTTCAAGGGAGCCTCCTTTTCATTCCCGTTCATCCTCGCCGCGCGAACCCGATTCCGGCGGGCGCCGGACGCGACGGCGACAATCTAGGACGGGCGGACGCCGGCGCGGGACGCGCAAATGCGGGCAAATGCGCGCGCCGGCGCCTTTTCGCGGAAAATTCCGACTTGTTCGCCCCGCCCGTTTGCGGGTTCGCCGAAAGTGCGGCAACATGCGGGAGCCCGCGGGCCGGGCGGCGTCCGGCGGCCCGCCCGCCCGCGGCAGGGCTTCAGGATTCGATCCGCCCCCTCCGGCGACGTGAACGAGGCTTCCTCTCATGCGGGGCGCCGCGCATTCGGCCTTGAGCTTCCTTCAAAGCCTCTCCTGGAGCGGCGCGATCGACATCGGGATCATGTGGTTCCTGCTCTACCAGGTCTACATCCGCTTCCGGGGCACCCAGGCGATGCGCCTGCTCGCGCGCGTGTTCGGGGCGTGGCTCGTCTATCTCGGCGCCCACGCCCTGGGGCTGCGCCTGACCTCGTTCCTGCTCTGGGCCATCTGGATCGCCGCGCTCATCCTGTTCCTCATCAACTTCCACGGAGAAATCCAGAAGATATTCCTTCGGCTCAACCCGGCGCGCAGACTCTCCATCCTGCTGCGCCGGGCGCTCCGCGTCCGCCTGCCGGACGAGAGCGTCGCCGACGTCGCCGACGCCGCGTTCTCGCTCGCCGCCGGGAGCCTGGGCGCCATCCTCGTCGTGGAGCGCCACGATTCGACCGAGCCGCTGCTGAGCAGTCCGGGCGAGGAGATCGACGCGGCGGCGCGGCCGGCGCTGCTGGAGACCGTATTCTCCCGGGGGTCGCCCTGCCACGACGGCGCCGCGGTGATTCGCGGAAGCCGCGTCTCGCGCGTGGGGTGCCTTCTGCCCTTCTCCGAAAACCCCGCCCTGCCGCCCTCGTTCGGCGCGCGCCACAGGGCGGCGGCGGGCGTCACCGAGCGCTGCGACGCCCTGGCGATCGTCGTCTCCGAGGAGCGCGGGGAGGTCGCCTGCGCCGAGGGCGGCCAGACGAGGACGATGGAGACGAAGGAGGAGCTCGTCTCCTGGCTCTCCGCGCGCCTGCGCGCGCCGCGCGAGACGGCGCGGACCGGACGCCGCCTCTCGGTCGAGCGCGCCTTCGAGAACTGGAAGCCGAAGTTCGCCGCCCTCGCCGCCGTCCTCTTTCTGTGGACCATCGCCGGGGAGGGGCGCCAGACCCCCCGGCGCTTCTTCCCGGGACTGGAGAGCCGGGCGGAGGAGGAGTTTCGCGTCCCGCTCCATTACTACAACCTGCCGGGCGGCGCCGCGCTTCCGGCCGGGACGGCGAGAACCGTCCGGGTTCGCCTCGGGGGCGGGCGCGACCTCCTGAACTTCATCGACGCCTCCCGCCTGCGCGTGAGCGTGAACCTCGCCGACGCGCCGCCGGGGAGGCATTCGCGGGAGATCACCGGCCGGGACATCGACCTGCCGGGCGGCCTCGAGTTCCTAGGCGCGGAGCCCGGGACGATACGCTTCACCCTCGAGAAGGCGGACGAGACGCCTCCCGCGATCGGGGAAGCCCCCGGAATTTCCGGCGCCGGCGCGCCTGACGCGGGCTGAACGCGCCCGCCTGAATTTTTCGCTTGCTTTTTCGGACGACGGGGCCGATATTGATGGAGCGAGAGGCATGAAAGAGAGCGCGTTCGACGTCGCCCGGCGCGAGCCGGAGAGGCGGGAGGGAGCCGACCTACGAAGCGGCTCCGGTTTGGGAAACGCGCCCGAAAGAAGGGGAGGATGCGATGATCTTCGCCGTCAATCGCTTCACCCGCGCGGAGTTTCCGCCCTCCCCGGCCCAGCGCGTCGGCCGGGCGGGGAGGAGACGCCAAGGCCGACGCCCCTTTTCAAGGCGGCGAACCGCCTTGTCGGGGTGAGCCTTCTCACCCGACGAAAACAAAAGAGAGCGGGACTCCAGGGTCCCGCTCTTCTTTTTTCGCCGGTGTTCTTCCAGGCGCCGGCGGCCTCAGCCCTTCGCCGCCAGCTTCCGCACCTCCAGCTCCAGCTGCTGCAGCTTGTTCTTGACCACGTTGAAGTCGTATTCGAACCCCTCGGCGAGCAGCGCGAGCCCCTGATAGAGCCGATGCTTCTCGGGCGCGTCCTCCGCGCTCACCGAATCGAGAATCTCGACGAAAGCCTCTCTCGCGTGATGAAAGCTCAAAGCGCGTTCCCTCCCTTCCGAACGGACGTGAGAAAGCGGAAAAACATCCCCGGCGGGGAGGAATCCTACCCCCGTCTCTGCTAGAATCAAGCTCATTGACGAACGAGCCGAAACGCATTCCGAGGAGCGTCCCCATGCCGGAAAGACCGAACGCGCCGCAGGTCGTCCTTCGCCTCATCCAGGGCGCCCAGCTTCAGATGTTCACCACCACGGGCAGGCATTCCTACGTGCTGGACGAACCGGAAAGCCGGGGCGGGACGGACCTCGCCGCCACGCCCTTCGAGTTCTTCGTCGCCGGCCACGCGGGCTGAGGCCTCTACACGCTGCTGGGAGCGGCGAAGAGCAGGGGCATCCGGATCGACGACGTGGAGGTCCACGCGGAGTTCAAGCGCAACATCACCCCCGCGTTCCACGCGGACTATCACGGCGACCCGGAGCGGAGGAAGCTGGCCATCGGCGTCATCCGCGCGAGCTACTACGTGCGCGGCGACGTCTCGGAGGAGCAGAGGGCGGAGCTCCTGGAGGAGCTTGCCAACTGCCCCATCCACAACACGCTGGTGACGCCGCCCAGGCTGGAGGAGCGCATCGTCGTTCTCGAGGAGGACGAGGCGCCTCCCCGGCAGGTCTGACGGCGGCGGGCGGGGCGGCCGCTCCCGAAAGGGGGAGCCGCCCCCGAAAAGCCCGCCCGGGGCGCGGGTCGGGAAGGAGGCGGCGGGCGGGCGCGCCCCCCGGCGTTCCGGGACGGGGAGAAGAAGCGTCCCCCGAAGCGTTCGCCGCCCGATGAGGGAGAGAAAGGTGAAAATCGGATTCATCGGTCTGGGAAGGATGGGGGACGGCATGGCGGCCGGCCTCCAGCGGGCGGGCCACGCCCTCGTCGTTCACGACGTCGTCCGGGAGGCGGCGGCGGCGCGCCTCGCCGCCGGCGCGCTCTGGGCGGATTCTCCCGCCGAGGCCGCCCGCGCCTGCGAGATCGTCTTCACCTCGCTTCCGGGCCCCGAAGAGGTGGAGAGCGTCGCCACGGGCGCGAACGGCGTCCTCGAGGGCGCGCGCCCGGAAAGCGTCTATATCGACCTCAGCACGGGCCATCCCGCCGTCGTCCGGCGCATCCACCGGAAGTTCTCGGAGGTCGGCGCGCGCGTGATGGACGCCCCCGTGAGCGGCTCCACCATCGGCGCGAAAACGGGGCGCCTCGCCGTCATGGCGGGAGGCGAGCGGGAAGTCTTCGATCGCTGCCGGCCCGTTCTCGAGGCCATCGGGGATCGCGTCGCCTACGCCGGCGAAATCGGCAGCGGCACCGTCTGCAAGCTCGCCCACAACTGCCTGGGCTACGGCATCCAGGCGATCGCGGCGGAATGCTACACCCTGGGCGTCAAGGCGGGCGCCTCGCCCGAGGCGGTGGCCGAGGCGATTCTGAACGGCGCCGTGGGCCGGGGCGCGCACTTCAGCTTCATCTTTCCCGAAACCTTCCTCAAGGGAAAATTCGACGAGCCCCATTTTCCCCTGAAGGGCGCGGTGAAGGACGTGGGGCTCGCCCTCGAGCTGGGCCGGGAACACCGGGTGCCCATGACGATGGGCAACGTCGCCTACCAGGAGCTCCTGGCGGGGCTGAACCGGGGATGGGGGGAGGACGACGCGCGCCGCGCCATGACGCTCCAGGAAGAGCGCGCCGGCGTCCGCGTGCGGGTTTCCGAATGAGCGCGCGCCGCGCCCCGGACAACGACGCGCGCCTCCGCCCCCGTCCGTCCTTCCCGGCGGGGCGGGGGGCCATGACGCGAGGATTCCCGACGTGAAGCACGGCATCGCCATGCCGCCGCCCGCGCCCGCGACCTACGCCCGCTGGTGCCGCCTCGCCGAGGAGGCGGGCTTCGAGGTCGTCTGGGTGCCGGACTCCCAGTCCCTCTACCGGGAGCTCTACGTCTCCTGCGCGGTCTGCGCCGCGAACACCAGGCGCGTCCTGCTCGGCCCCAACGTCACGAACCCGCTCACGCGGCATCCGGCCGCCGCCGCGAGCGCCATCGCCACGGTGGACGAACTCTCCGGCGGACGGGCGCTCCTCGGCGTCGCCACGGGCGACAGCGCGGCGCTGAACCTGGGACTCCGTCCCGCCCGGGTGGACGATCTGAGAGACTACGTTCTCGCCCTGCGCGGGATGCTCGAGGAGGGCGCCGCGCGCTGGCGGGGGAAGCCCTGCGTCCTGAGCTGGCGTCGAAAGCGCATCCCCCTCTATCTCGCCGCCGAGGGGCCGCGCACGCTCAGGCTCGCGGGCGAGATCGCCGACGGCGTCGTCATCGGCTCCGGCCTCCTCCCCGAGGTCGTCGCGGACGCGCTCTCCCATCTGGAGGACGGCGCGCGGGCGGCGGGCCGCAAGGCGGACGACCTCGACGTCTGGTGGCTGGTGAAGGCGAACGCGGGCGAGGACGGGGAGCGGGCGCGCGAGGAGATTCGCATGGCGCTCGCCGCGAGCGCGCACCACGCCTTCCGCTTCACGCTCGAGGGCCGGGGAATCCCGAAGGAGCTCCTCTCCGCCGTCCGCGCCCTCAAGAAGGAATACGCCTTCCACGAGCACGAGATGGCGGACAAGCGGGCGAACGCGGAGCTCGTGGACAGGCTGGATCTCCGCGAATACCTGCTGGCGCGCTTCGCCGTCGCCGGGACGCCCGCCGAGTGCCGGAAAAGGCTCGCGGAGCTCGAGGCGGCGGGCGTCCGGAACCTGAGAATCTCCGCCCACGTTCCGGACAAGCCCGCCTTCATCAAGACGTGGGGGCGCGAGGTGATGGGCCGAACCGCCTGAACCGGGAGACTTTCACATGAGACACGGCATCTCGTTCCGACCGCCCGACGCGGCCTCGTTCGCCCGCTGGTGCCGACGCGCGGAGGAGCGGGGGTTCGACGCGGTGTTCATCCCCGACTCGCAGTCCCTCTACCGGGAGGTCTACGTGTCGAGCGCGATATGCGCGATGGAGACGAAGGACGTCATCTTCGGCCCGTGCGTCACGAACCCGCTCACGCGGCATCCGGCCGTCGCCGCGAGCGCCATCGCCACCATCAGCGAACTCTCCGGCGGGCGCGCCTTCTGGGGAATCGCCACGGGCGACAGCGCGGTGCTGAACCTGGGGCTCAAGCCCGCGAAGCTCGCCGACATGCGCGAATACGTCCGCGCCGTCCGGGGGATGCTCGAGGAGGGAAGCGCGGCCTACAGGGGCAGGGACTGCCGGCTGAGCTGGCATCGCGCCCGCGTGCCCATCCACGTCGCCGCCGAGGGGCCCAAAACCCTGAAGCTGGCGGGCGAGATCGCCGACGGCGTCATCATCGGCTCCGGCCTCCTTCCCGAGGTCGTCGCCGACGCGCTCCGGTTCATCGACGAGGGGGCGCGCGAATCCGGGCGGCGCGCGGAGGATCTCGACCTCTGGTGGCTCGCGGACGCCCACGTGGACGCGGACGGGGAGCGGGCGCGCGAGGACGTCCGCACCGCCCTCGCCGCCAGCGCGCACCATTCCTTCGCCTTCACGCTGGAGGGCAAGCGCGTCCCGAAGGAGCTCGAAGCGGGCGTTCGCGCGCTCAGGGCGGGCTACCAGACCTCCGAGCACGGCTTCATGGACAAGTCGAACAACGCCGATCTGGTGGATCGATGCGGCCTGCGGGAGTATCTGGCCGATCGCTTCGCCATCGTCGGGACGCCCGCCGAGTGCCGGAAAAGGCTCGCGGAGCTGGAAAGCCTCGGCGTCAGGGGACTGCGCATCAACAACAACCTGCCCGACCGCGCCGCGTTCATGGACGTCTGGAGCCGGGAGGTGCGGGGAACGGCGTGAGGGGGGAGATTATCAAAAAAGTCGAATTATCCAAGAGAAATGGCGGAGCGGGCTATCAGAAGGATTCAGTTTCTTTATAGTTGAGCACCGCGTTCGATTTCAGACTCTTGATCAGTATGGATTCCATCTGTTTGCGCAATTTTTCATCGGCGACTTCAATATAAGAAGCGTATTCGACTGTGGGGTTCCTGAACCACCAGACATTTAGCTTGTAGTTTCTCAAACGATTTTTTATGCTCCCGGATTGACCGACGTAAACCAGCCGCTGGCTTACGTCATAAAACAGATAAATTCCCGGCGCGTCGGGCCATTCGTTTTTGTCATGCGGTTCAAAGTCCTGTAGCCACCCCAGCCCTTCTATGCCGGACGCCTCGGCCGAGGCCGCCTTCACTTCCCCCGGAACTCTATCTCTGAGAACCGCTTCCAGTTTTTTTACCGTGGCCTCTCTTGGATTCTCGCTCTGCCCTTTTTCGATATTGTAGATCGTCGGAATGGACACGCCCGATTTTTCCGCCAGCTCGGGCACGCTCATTCCTATTTCTTCTCTTTTTCTGCGGATCCACCCCCCGATATTGAGTACCAAGTCAAGATTTACCTCTATTTTTTCGATATTTTCCCTGCGTGGGGATGCCTTGCCCTGTTCCCATCGACTGACCACTCCTTGCGCTATCTCAAGTCTTTCAGCCAACTGTTTTTGACTCATGTTTTTCGCTTTCCGCGCTTCCTTGATCTTTTTCCCCAGATCCGTCATTTCTCATCCCCTCCCGACTCCTAGGTCCATAAACGAATCCGCGGACGCAACATAGCACAGCCCGAACGCAGGCGTCCATCATGGACGCTGAACCGGGGATTTCATCCGTGAAGGGATATCAGTCCGATTCCTGACGCCACGCCGGGCGCGTCCGGGCGATTCAGCCGCCCGAACGCCGCAGCATTCCGCGAATCCCGCGGCGGGAGCCGAACCGCGCCGTCCATCAGATCGAACGCGACGGGGCGGACGGGCGCAAGCGAAGAAACAGGCGATGAAGCGCCACGCCGGCGGGGCGGCCGCTCTATCCGATAATGCTCGGCGCGGGCCCGTTCCCCTTCGCTCCGCCTTCGGCTAGAATGGGCGGAAACTCGCGGGGCGGAGACGCCGCGCCCTTGTTCCGGGAATCACTCACGGGAGGAGAAGGCCATGGACGAGCGGGCGCCGGAGAAGGGGAAAATTCTCGTCTATGAACCCGTCGCGGAGGCCGCGGACGCGGACGAATCCCTCAGCCCCAGGCCCGGGAGCCTGAACGGCAAAAGCGTCGGCCTCATCAACAACACCAAGGACTTCACCGACGAGATTTTCGACGCGCTGGGCGCCGGGCTCGAGGAGCGGTTTCCGGAAATCCGCGTCCGCCGCTACCGAAAGGCGTCCGTGAGCGGCGCGCCGCCGGAGCTGCTGGACCGGGTGGCGGAGGAGTGCGAAGCCGCCGTCTGCGCCCTGGGCGACTGAGGCTCCTGCGCGTCGTGGAGTATCCGCGACAGCGTGGCCCTCGAAAAAAGAGGGCTGGCGACGGCCGTCATCGTCACCGACGCCTTCGAGAACTACGCGAGGAGGCTCGCGGGGCTGAGCGGGATGGAGGCGCTTCCCCTGGTCGCGCTGCCGCATCCCGTCGCCGGCCGCGCGCGCGAGGAGGTGGAGGCGATGGCGAAGGCGGCGCGCGCGGAGCTGGCGGCCGCCCTCACGCGGGGCTGACGCTCCCGTGAGCGCGCCCCGGCCCGCCCGCCAAATCGCCCTGGACGCGGACCCGGGGGCGATTTTCGACCACTTCTACGCGAAGGGGTGGACGGACGGGCTGCCCGTCATCCCGCCGACCGAGGCGCGCGTCTCCGAGATGCTGCGCTTCACCGACTGCGCCCCGCGCGAGGTCATCGCCGAAATCCCGCCCCGAAACGCCCCGGCGACGCCCGAGAACGTCGCCGTCAACGCCGTGATGGCGGGGTGTCTTCCCGAGCATCTGCCCGCGCTGATCGCCGCCGTCCGCGCCATGGCGGAGCCCGCCTACAACCTCTACGGACGCCAGACGACCACCCACCCGGGCGCGCACCTGATGATCCTGCACGGGCCGGTGAGAAGCGAGCTCGAGGTGAACTGCCGCCAGAACGTGTTCGGGCAGGGGCGGCGCGCCAACGCCACCCTGGGGCGCGCGATCAGGCTCCTGCTGACGAACGTGGGGGGCGGCGTCCCCGGCGTCACGGACATGGCGACCCACGGGCATCCCGGAAAATTCTCCTACACCATCGGAGAGGACGAGGAGGGAAGCCCCTGGCGCCCCTTCCACGCCGACAGGGGCTTCGCGCCGGAGACCTCCGCCGTCACCATGATCTGCGCGGAGGCGCCCCACAACGTGAACGATCTGGTGAGCAGGACGCCCCACAGATACCTGGGCACGGCGGCTTCCGCCTTCTGCGCCCTGGGCGTCAACGGCCTCTACCGAAGCGGGCTGCCGAGCGAGCAGATGCTCGCGCTCACGGCCGAGGCCGCCCGCTGGCTCGCCGACCGCGGGTGGACGAAGGCGGACGTCTCCCAGTATCTCTTCGAGACGGCGCGCCAGCCGGTTCGCCTCCTGCGCGGCCGGGGCGGCTTCGGCATGACGCCGCTCTCCCCCTTCGTCGACCCCGAGGAGGACGAGGACATGGCGCCCGTCGTCCCCAGGCCCGAGGACGTTCTCATCGTCGTCGCCGGCGGCCACGGCCGCCACATGAACGCCATCCTCACGGCGGGCTACAGCCTGAGCGTCACGAAGGCGATCGCGCGAAAGGACGGAACGCCCGTCGCGTCGATGCGGGAGTTTCTGGATTGAGGGAGGCGCGGAGGCTACGCGGCGGGAAGCGCGGGAGTCGGGATGACCTCGATATCGAAGTATCGCTCCAGCCGCTTGATGCCCTTGTCATCGGAGTAAATCGTACGTTGATTCCGGGCGAGAGCAATGGCGACGATTTGCCTGTCGAACTTGAGTTGCGCCCTGGTGAATTGCGGGTCTGGCTTGAACGTTTTGCTTCCGTGTATTGCCCGCGTTACATGAACGAGTTTTTTGACGGCGCCTACATCAAATTCCGCAATATGAAAATATGGAGATTGATCCAGCATGGCGATCCATTCTTCCATCTTTCCCCTTCCTGAAACAACAAGCGCCTCCGCCAATGCCGGGGTCGGGATGACGATTATTTGAGATTTCGATTCCATCTCGAGAATCAGGCGGTCAATTCGCTCCCGCACGTTGGCGAGCGGCTTTCCGGTGGCGGGGTCATCGGGAGGCTTCGCGTCCGGCTTGACCAAAAACATGAGGGTTGTCGAATCGAAGACCGGCATTACTTTCTGACTTCAACCCCTCGTTCTCTCATGAGTTCGGCGTAAGGGTCGTCAACGCCGTCGAACAGCCCCAGCCCCCTCATTTTGCGGATCACCGAGTCGAGCGACCCGTCAAGAGGCTTGCTCCCGTTTTTTTCAGCGTCAAGCCCGCGGTTCATTTTCTTTTCCCGGCTCCCGGCGTTCAATGCTCTCTCCTCCTGCGCCATGGATCCCCGTGAACGGGAACCTCGCTCCTCGGGGGCAATCTCCTCCTGGGTATCTAATGATCCTCGCTTGACGCCTGAAACAGAAGCGGCATTCCGTCAGGATCATACAAAATGCAGGAGCATTTGCAAGGAGAAAACGCTGCCCCTCTACCCATCGAGGCTCATGCCGAACTGGCCGGCGATGTGGCGGACGAGCTGGCCGGCGGCCGCGTCGCTCATCCAGCCGCGCTCGGTCGCCGTGGCCAGCGCGTCGCTCACGCGGGAGAGCGCCTGCGAGATTTTCTCGGCGTCGCGGACGGAGATTTCCGGCAGGACGGGAGAGACGCCCGCGCGCAGCGCCTCCCCGGGCAGCGCGCCCGCGCGGCGGGCCTCCTCGAGCTGCCTGTCGGCCATGATTTGCAGGAGGTGGCGCACGGTGCGCTGGCGCCGCGTCATCTTCTTGAGGGTGGGCTGGTCCATGGACTCGGCGGAGGCGCGGTTCACGTCCTCCCCCTGGGCGAACCAGTGGGAGGGAATCCCCGCGCCGCCCAGCAGCAGCCCCCGCACCATCTTGGCGACCCCCTGGGCGCCGCTCTCGCCCCCCTTCAGGTCGGACGAGACGGCCTGCCAGTGCTCCTTCTCGTTGTGGACGCGCACGCTCGAGGGCCGGGGGGCGACGCCGTTCTCGGCGAGCCAGTCGGCGATCTGCTCCGGCCCCGCCCCCTTCAGGGTGACGTCGTAGATGAAGCTGTTCTGGAGGCGGGCGCGCTCCACGGCGTCGAAGATGAAGCGCTCGTAGGCGTCTATCCAGTCGATGGCGGCAAGCAGGTCGGAGGAGCCGCGGGCGGCGTCGCTCGCCTTGTTGATCTGGAACAGGAACGCCTCCCCGTCCGTGAAGCGCGCGCGCTCCCTGCGGGCGGCCGCGCCCAGATAGCCTCGCGGATCGCCGCCCAGCGCCGTTCTGATCCGCCTCTGCCTGCGCGCCGCCCCGCCCGGCCCCTCGGCGCGCAGGACGACCCCGATGGCCAGGGCGCAGTTGTCCGGGTCCATCACCACCTCCTCTATCAGGCGGGGGCTGACGTAGCCCAGGCGCACGCGCCCCTCGAAGCGGGAGACGGCGAGCGGCAGGAGGAGCTCCCCGAAGACGCCGAGCTCCGAGACGAGCCGCTCGAAGCGGATGTCCATCTGGTTCACGGGGTCGCTCCAGAACGCCCTGACCGTCCGCAGCGCGCGCTCATCCTCCGAGTGCCAGCTCACCCCCTCGCCGACGACGTGGTCGGTCACGATTTCGATGAGGCGCTGGCCCATCAGGTTGGTGAGCCAGAGTTCGTGCGCCAGAGACTGCATCCGCGCGTGGGCGAGGCGGGAGATCGCGCCCGCTCCCGCCCCCAGGGGCCGCCAGATTCTCTCGTCGGGGTCTATCGCGGCGCTCACCCGCCCGGCGTCCCGCGCCTCGGCGCGCGCGTCCTCCGCTCCTTCGAGTCCGGCCCGCCGCGCGGAGGTCCGCGCCCTCTTCGCCCTCGCCACTCTCATTTCCTCCCGAGCATTCGCCGGCCCGAGGTCTCCGGCGGCGCCGTCCCCCCGGCGAGGGGGGCCAGCATCCCCTCGCTCCGCGCCAGGGATTCGGCCAGCCGCGCGTAGGCGCAGGCGAAGCCGAAGTGATTCTCGTTGCGCTCATAGGCCAGCGTCGTCTCCCCCGAGGCGCGGACGCGCGGCTTTTTTCTCAGGTTCAGCAGGTGCCGCTCCACCCGGGAGAGGAGCGCCTCGTCCGCCGCCCCTTCGGGCCGCGGCAGCAGCACCCGCCCGGCGCCCAGGTGAAACTCCTCCACCAGGTGATCCAGCAGGTCCTCGCGGCTCATGCGCACGTGGCGGCGCGCCGCGCCCAGAAAGGACATCTCCCTGATCCGCATCTCCCCCTCGGTGTGCCGCCAGATGAAGCCGCCGTCGGGATGCAGGTCGTAGACCGCCCGGGCGGCCTGGGTGTGGGGCCCGCCGTCGATGACGAACGCCTCGACCCCCAGGCGCGCGAACAGGACGCGGCACCGGGAGAGGAGCCGATCTATCGGCGGCGCCTCGAAGTAAATCCACCGGACGGGCCGCCCCTCCTCGCGCTCGCGCACCGCGAGGGCGCAGACGTCGCCCGTGTCGATTCCGCAGAAGCGGTGGAGGGCGCTCACGCGGGCGCCTTCGCCAGCGCGTAGGGGGCGGCGGAGCGCAGCCTTTCGAGCAGCTCGCGGGTGATGGGCTGCGCGTCGCCCGCGTCGGGCATGGCGAGCGCCGAGCAGCGAAACCGCGCCCGCTCGCTCGGAAGCCGGGCGGCAGCCCACTTCGCCGCGATCCGGTCGAGGCGGACGGCGCCGACCGCGAGCTGGGAGAGGCGGTAGCTCCGGTGCCGGGGGCGCGTCCGCGCGGCCGCCCACCGCCCCGCCCGGCGATTCAGCGGCGCGCCGCAGGCGGGACAGACGAGCGCCGCCCCGCGCAGGACGCGCGGCCAGTTCTCCTCCAGAACGCTCTCCTCGCGGCACGCGGCGCACCGCGCGCGCCAGCGCCTTCCGTCCCCCGCCTCATACATGGCGTGGATGCCGGCGCCGGGGGTTCTCCCCACCGCGAGGTTCAGCGTCAGGGCGAGCGGCGAGGCGTCGATGCGGTCGTTCGACCATTCGAGGTTCTCCCGCGGGAGGTCGTCCACCTCGTCCCGAATCAGGACGTCGAGCGGGAGCGAGATGGCGTTGCCCACGTCCCGAAGCCCCAGAATGTACAAGAAGCGCGAACCGCCGGGGCCGGGAAACTCCTTGAGTCCCCTGGGCGAGGCTCCCCTGTAGGTTCCGTCCCGCATGATGCGGGCGATTTTCCCGCTGCGGATCGCCGGGCGCACGCGCGTCTGATCGAAGCGGTTGGCGAAATCCTGGTCGGGAAGAAAATAGCCCACGTTCAGGCGGCGGACGACGACGCCGTAGAGCGCCACGCCTATCGCCAGGGTGGTGAGGCCCACCTGCGCGCCCTTGAGGATGCTGATGGTGCGGTCGGGCGCGCCCTTCTCCAGGACGCTGTCGATGGCGGCGACGGGCTCGAGGAGCGCCCCCCTGCCCTCGAAGCTGAAGGCGCCCTCGTCGGCGCGTATCTCGCTCGTCAGAAAGCGCGCCAGCCCGCGCCTCTCGCCCGGAAAGCGCGACGACGCGCCCGTTGCCAGGGCGAGGCTGGACGCGCGAATGATTTTTCGGGACCTTCGCAACCGTTCGACCCTCCCTTCCGGGGACGCCGCGCGCGTCTCCGAAGGGGAGGAATATAGGGCGCGGAAGCGGCGGGGCGCGCCGCGCAAATGCGGGCAAATGCGCGCGGGGCGCCGGGGAGGAATTTTCACAGGGGGAGACGCGCCGGGTCGCCGCGATCCCGCGCCGCCATGGCGTGAACGGCGTTGGCGCGGACATCCCGCCCGCAGGGGCCGCGTCCATGCGGCCCGCGCCGGTTTGTCGATCGCGGGGGCGCTCCCGGTCGAGATCGTCTCTCCACGGGCTGCGACGCGCGCCGTTTTCCGGCGCGGCGCCTAGTCGCGCATGTTCTCGAACCGGAGCGCGAGCGGGAGGTTCAGCTTCCGGCACAGCGCGATCACCGCCTGGAGGTCGTCGCGCTTCTTGCCGCTCACCCTGAGCCGATCCCCCTGCGCGGCGACCTGAACCTTCATCTTCGCCGCCTTCACCTTCTTGATGATCTCGCGCGCGGCGTCCGCGTCCACCCCCTGCTTCACGACGACCGTCTGCCTCAGACTGCCGCCCGAGGCCGCCTCCGGCTCCCGGAAGTCGAGGGCGCGCGCGTCCACCTTGCGCCTCGCCAGCCAGACGCCCATCAGCTCGCGCGTCTGCCGGAGCCTGAAGTCGTCGTCCGCCAGCAGGGTGAGAACCTCATCCTTGCGCTCGATGGCGCAGCGGGTTCCCTTGAAGTCGAAGCGCTGGGCGATCTCGCGGCGCGCGCCGTTCACCGCGTTGTCCACCTCCTGCATGTCCGTTCTTGAAACGATGTCGAATGAAGGCATCCGGTTCGCGAACCTCCTTCGGGCGAAGGGGCGGGCGGGCGAAGAGGCGGCGCGCCCGGGCGGACGCTTCACCCCGGGGAGTCGCGCGTCCGCGACCCCGCGGGGGCCTCGCCGGCCGCCCTTCCATGGAAGCCCGGGGACGCTCCCCCGTCCCCGCGTCCGTTTTTCCGGCTTCGCGGGGGGATTCCGCCTTCGCGCGGGAGGCGTCCGCCGCGCGCTCCCGCGGTCCCCCCGCCGCCGTCGGGGGAGAATACCGCAGCCGCCCCGGGATCTTCCCGCCCCTCGCGCTATGCGCCCCGCGCGCCGGATGCTATGATAGGTGACATGCGCGCTCACCGCCCACGCCAGAAGTCGTTCCCGAGGCGAATTCGAGGCCGATGCCCGCGACGAGCCCCCTGTTTTTTTCGACTTCCCGGGAGATCCGGCGCCGGCCGGGGTCGGGAACCATGGCGGCGGCGAGGACCCGGGGCTTCGGGCGCGGAGGGGAGCGCGCTGGCGCGGGGGAGAGGACGAAGCCCGAAAAACCCGCTTTTCAAATCGCGCGACGACGCATTTCATTCAAAGGAGGCTTGAAAAGATGAAACGTCTTCCGGCGGCCCTCTGGGCCGCGGCCCTCGTTCTGGCGCCCGCCGCCGCGCTCGCGGCGCCGGCCCGAAAGCTCGACTCCGGCGACACCGCCTGGATTCTGACGTCCACCGCCCTCGTCCTGTTCATGACGCTTCCGGGCCTCTCCCTCTTCTACGGCGGCCTCGTGCGCGCGAAGAACATCCTCTCCGTGCTCATGCAGTGCTTCGCCATCGCCTGCGCGGTGTCCATCGTCTGGCTCGCCGTCGGCTACAGCCTGGTGTTCGAGGGCGGAGGCGCCTTCATCGGCGGCCTGGGCAAGGCGTTCTTCGCGGGCGTGGGCGTGGATTCGCTCTCGGGGAGCGTGCCCGAATCGGTCTTCGCCATGTTCCAGCTCACCTTCGCCATCATCACGCCCGCGCTGATCGTGGGCAGCGTCGCGGAGCGGATGCGCTTCTCCGCCCTGCTGCTCTTCTCGGTCGTCTGGGTCGTCGCCGTCTACGCCCCCGTCGCCCACTGGGTGTGGGGCGGCGGATGGCTCGGCGCGATGGGCGCGCTCGACTTCGCGGGCGGCACGGTGGTGCACATCAACTCGGGCGTCGCCGCGCTGGTGGCCGCCCTCGTCATCGGGCCCCGGCACGGATTTCCGACGACGGCCATGCCGCCCCACAGCCTGCCGATGACGGTGACGGGCGCGGGGATGCTCTGGGTGGGCTGGTTCGGCTTCAACGCCGGAAGCGCGCTGGCCGCGGACGGGGCGGCGGGCATGGCCATGCTCGTGACCCACGTCTCGGCCGCCGCCGCCGCCCTCGCCTGGATGTTCGCCGAGTGGGCGAAGCACGGCAAGGCGAGCGTGCTCGGCGTCGTGACCGGCATGGTGGCGGGGCTGGTCGCCATCACCCCCGCCTCGGGCTTCGTGGGGCCGATGGGCGCGCTGCCGCTCGGCGTCATCGCCGGCCTCGGCTGCTACGCCGCCACCAACTACATGAAGCGGAAACTCCGGATAGACGATTCGCTCGACGTGTTCACCGTCCACGGGGTGGGCGGCATCCTCGGCGCGGTATTGACCGGCGTGTTCGTCTCCAAAGCCTTCGGCGGCGTCGGCTTCGCCGAGGGCGTCGGCATGGGCGGCCAGGTGTGGGTGCAGATCGTGAGCGTCGTCGCCACGCTCGTCTATTCCGGCGTCGTCTCCTTCCTCATCCTGAAAGTCGTGGACGCCGCCGTGGGGCTGCGGGCCGCCGCCAACGACGAATCGAGCGGCCTCGACCTGACGATGCACAACGAGTCGGCCTACGAGCGCTAGGCCGCCCCTCCCCCCTTCGTCGAAGCGGGCCGAAACGGGGAGGCTCCCGCGAACCGCGCGGGGGTCTCCCCCTTTTTTCGCGGGAGGCGCATCCGCGCGGGGCCCGTCATCAGCGAAGGACGGCCGCGGAGGGCTGTCCGCGCCGCATTCCCGCCCCGACGACGATGCCCGATCACCCGCGATCAACAAAACGCCGCCCGTCGCGGGGCCCGTGCCCGCGCCGCGCGGGGGCCACATCCATGCGGCCCCCGCCGGCGATAACGTCCGTTCGGTGAAAACGGCGGGCGGCCCGCCTACGCGGCGCCTCCTTCCTCCGTCTCCAGCAGGCTCCGCAGTTTGGGAAGGAGCTCGGGAACGTCGCGCCGGATGATGCTCCAGATGGCGTCGTCGTCAATGCCGAGATAGTCATGCGCCAGGCGGTTTCGCGTCGCGATGATGCCGCGCCATTCTATTTCCGGGCGCGCCTCGCGCGCTTCCTCCGGGACGCGGGTCGCCGCCTCGCCGATGAGCTGCAGGTTTCGCAGGGTCGCGTCGTAGGTGATGCTGCTGGCGACGAACTCGGCCTGGCTCAATCCCGCCGTGTAGTCCAGCGTCTTCTCGCCGAATGCGATCATGTCCCGGATATAGAGCCGCCATTCGCGCCCTTCATGGCCGGCGTCAGACATGGATGATGTCCCTCTCGACGTAGGGACGCAGTTCCTTCCGCAGCGCCTTTCGGGTGACCAGATCAACCTCGCGGCCCAGCAGATCCTCGATGTAGAACTGCGCGCCGAAATACCCCTTCGACGTCGTCGGCCCCTCGAAGCGCACCAGAACGTCGAGGTCGCTGTCCTCGCCGGCCTCGTCCCGGGCGAAGGAGCCGAAGATGGCGAGCTCCGCCACCCCGAAGCGCTCCGAAAGGGTCGCCTTGTGCGTTCGCAGAAGATTCAGCACGTCGTCCCTGTTCATCCCTCTCTCCCGAGGCGGGGCGCCTCTCCTCGCTCCCGGACGCGCGGGCGATTCCCTCCCGCTCCCCCGATGCTCGGGGGGCGCGGGGCGGATGTCAACCCCCCGGCGTCCCGCCCCTCAAGTCGCGGCGGCGGACGCCCCGAGCTTCCCGAAATACGCCTTGGCCTCCTCGGGCAGCGAGGTGAAGCGCATCGTGAGCCGCCCCGCCTCCGCCTCCACGACCTTCGCGTAGATTTCCGGGACGCCCGCGCTCTCCGCCACCCGCAGCATGAGGTTCGCGCCCTCCCCGAAGGCGGCCTCCGCGGCGACCACCGCGCGGCGGAGCGAGACGCGCTCGATGCGGCCGGGCGCGGAGGCTTCGGACACCCGCTTTCCCTCCACCTCGAACAGCCGCACCGGGAGCGGCTCCTCGAGTTCGGCGAACGCCTCGGGCGCGGCCTCGGGCATCTCGCAGGCGTATTCGCCCGTCACCCCCCGAACCTCGTAGACGCGCACAGGCTCGGCCAGCCCCTTGAAGAGGAGGTCCTGCGCCTCGCCCACCCGGACGACGTCCTTCGTCTGGCGCCAGGTTTCGGGGCTGATGAGCACCTGCCCGCTCACGGTGTTCGACTCGATGCGGTAGGCCATGTTGATGGCCGCGCCCATCGCGCCGTATTTCGTGCGCTTCTCCGAGCCGATGTTGCCGACGATCACCCTGCCCGTGTTGACGCCGATGCCCATGTGCAGCTCGGGCAGGCCGCGCGCCCTCTGCTCCTCGTTGATGCCCGCCAGCGCCCACTGCATCCCCACGGCGCACGCCACCGCCCGCGCGGGATCGTCGGGGGCGGCCAGCGGCGCGCCGAAGAACGCGAGAATTCCGTCCCCCTGAAACTCGTCCACCGTCCCCCGGTAGCGGGTGATGATCTCCACCATCGGCTCGAGGAAGCGGTTCACGATCTCGACGACCTCGTCGGGGTTCAGGCGGCTGGAGAGCGCGGTGAAGCCCCGCAGATCCGAGACCAGGAAGGTCACCTCGCGCACCTCGCCGCCGAGCCTGAGGCCGTCGGGCGAGTTCAGCAGTTCGTCCACGATCTCCTCGCTGATGTAGCGCCCGAAGGTGTCGCGGATGAAGTCGCGCTGCCTGAGGCCCTCGACCATGCCCTCGAAGGAGGCGGCCAGGCGGCCCACCTCGTCGTTGCTCCGCTTCGCGGGAACGGACACGTCGAGGTTCCCCTGGCTCACCGCCGCCGCCGCCGAGGTGAGGCTTCGGAGCATCCGCAGCATCCGCGAGGAGGCGACCCCGAAGAGGACGAGGCCGAGCGCGAGGAGCGCCGCCGTGAAGCCGAAGAGCCGGATGGTGTTCATCCGCACCGTCTCGACCACCGGGTTGGCGAACTTGTTGATCATCAGGATGGCCACCACTCTGCCGTTCAGCTTGAGCGGCGCGTTGATCTGGAGGAAGCGGTCGAACTCCCGATCGCCCAGCTTTCCGCCGAAGAGCCGCGAGCGCATCATCTCGCCCCGGTTCCAGGTGTCGTTCGTGGCCTTGTAGGTGGCGGGGAAGAGCCTGTGGATGTGGGCGTCCTCGCCGATCTCGAACCCGTCGTGGCCGGCGGCGACGTATTGATAGCGGCCGTCGGGCCCCCGGCGCATGATGACGGCGTTGTCCACGCCCGAGCGCAGCTTGATGCGCCTGAGCGCGGAGAGGACGATCCGGTAGGCTTCGGTGTTCCTGTCGGCCGGCCGGCGGAGGCTGTGGACGGCCTCCACGTCCATCAGCGCCGCCCCGCGCTCGGCGAACACCTCGATCTTCGCGGCCAGCACCCGAATCTCGTAGTCGCGGCTCGACTGGAAGTATTTGAACGCGAGGGGAACGATGGCTACCAGGAGCACCGCCAGGAAAAGCGCCAGGTTCTTGAAGACGATGGAGCAGTAGAACCCCCGGGGGCTTCCGGCGCCCGGGGCGGGCGCGCTCGGCTTCGACATCCTCTCTCGCCTCCGGCGGCGGATCAAAGGCGCATTATACGACAAGGGCGTCCCGGCGGCCCCCTCACATCGACAACTTTCCCTGCTCCGCGTCCGGCTGCTGGAAAGCGGCCCTTTTGCCCGGCGCCACCCTGAGAGGCGGGACCTTCACCGGCAGGCCTTCGCCCTCGAAGAACTGTTCGACAGTGGCTATCTGGACGCGGGGAAATGACCCGAAATCACTCTCATAGAAGCCCGCCGAAGCGGCCAGAGCCTTCATCGGCCGCGTCGGCGGCGCGAGCGTGAGGAGAAAGCCCATCGCCGCTCCTTCGCTGTCCAGCGTGGCCATCAGTTCCCTGATCATGCCGACGCCGACGTTTTTGCCGCCCTTGACGGAAATGACGCAAAGCTCGTGCTTCTTCTCACCCGTCATAATGTAGAAGAACCCGTCCACGCCGCCGTCCGCTCCCTTTTTGCCCAAACGCCACGGCTTTCCGTCGGGCATGAGGGTGACGGCCCAGAGCTCGAATTGATGCTTGTCCTGTTCGGCCAAGGCGCGCGCGCCGGCGATATCCCTGGGCTGGCCGTGAATCTCATACTTCGCGTCCGGGAAAGCTCCCCTGAGCCGATCCCGAATCTCCCGAACGGCCAGATGGGTGATGTCAATCCCGATCCATTGGCGGTTCAATTTCTCGGCGGCGTGAACGGTCGTGCCGCAGCCGCAAAACGGGTCGAGCACCACGTCGCCGGGGTTGGAGGAAGCCAAGACGATGCGCTCGAGCAAGGCGAGAGGCTTCTGCGTGGGATAGCCCAGACGCTCCCTGGACGAGGGCGCCAAAATGGGGATTCGCCAGACGGCGTCCAGCGGAACGGCGGAATCTTCCCCGGTTTCCGCCGTCGGATTTCTTTGCCCGCCTTCGCTGAAGGTTACGCGCTGCTTTTTGCCCTTCCACCCTTTCCGCGAACTTTCGGACTGCTCGCGATGCAACTCATTGAACGTCCCGGGAGTCGCGTTCCTGGAATAATAAAGAAGGTAATAACATACTTAACTCACGTCGTCCCTTCGGATAGCAAACTCCCTATCCGTGAGCTCCCATCCGCCGCGGGCGTTTGATTGCGTGCATCTTTGAACGCGGTTTGCGTCCGCCAGCTTCACCAGCAAGCCGGTGACGATGGCGTCATTCATAGTGTTCTCCGATCCGCGTTCCCGATAGATGCCGGCTCGCTTGCTGATTTCCGCCGCTCCCAGGCAGTCGCCCTGATGCTTCGCTTCCAGCAAGACGTCCAGCACGGCTTCTTCCAGGTGGAACTCTCCCATGCGAGCGAATTGCTTGGGCCGGATACCACTCATTGTTGCGCCTCCCCCAGTCTCCTTTCCGCTATGCTGATGTAATCGGCTTCAATCTCGATCCCGATGCAGGAGCGCCCCGTTCGCATGGCGGCGATTGCCGTTGCGCCGCTTCCGATGAACGGATCAAGCACGACCTGCCCCGGTTTTGAAAACAGATTGATCAGGTGTTCGCAAAGAAGGATAGGCTTGGGCGTGAGGTGTCCGTTTCTATCATGCGGCTTTTCAACCGTCATCACCGTCGCGGGAGCAGTTCCATCGAGGCTGACGGATGCGTCCATCAGTCCTGTTTCGTGCGCAAGCCAATTATTCACGAACGTCCCTTCGCGTGGTTTCTGGGCGAGAATGACGGCCTCGAATTGCGGGCGCATCTGCGGCGTTTTCCTCCCGGCCAACTCCCGCTTCACCGTCCG
Source organism: bacterium (assembly GCA_965242545.1). GTDB lineage: Bacteria > UBA8248 > UBA8248 > UBA8248 > UBA8248 > Bin107. The sequence goes on along the minus strand of OZ251456.1, from coordinate 185,927 downwards.
CTTGCGGTCGGTCGGGATTTTCATCTTGTCCACGAAGTGATCCATCGAGAACGCCTTGAACTGCGCCCGCCGCGTGAAGCGCCACGCCAGCAGATCGCGTATCTCGAACCCCGCATCTTCCAGTCCCGACGCCATGCGGTGCGCCAGCCTGGGTTGTGAGAAAACGGCGGCGAAGGCTCCGGGCTTCATGGCGTCCAGCATGAGGCCGCCGCATTCACCCATAAACGTTTGAAGACGCCGCCCCTGTTCCGGATCGAACTTCATCCCGATGGGCAAACCGCCGACCGCGCCTGTCCCCCTTGTCGCGTCCGCCTTGCCCTTGCGCCACTTCTCATCAAGTCCGTCAAGGAAGTATGGTGGATCGGTGACGACCAGGTGAACTGTTGCCGGCTCAATCTCCCGCATCTTTTCAAGGCAGTCGCCGTGGACGATGTTGACGAACGTTTCACGCGGCGCGGCGGGCTTCGCCACGTAATTCAACACCTCCTCGAAGGATAGCCCGCTCACGCCTTGAGCTCCGCGTAGGTGAGGCGGTGGCCGTGGGCGCCCGCGAGAAAGCGGTTGACGCGCTCATGGTCAGCGATCTCCCGCGTGTTCGCCCGCGCCATGAACTCATTGAGGTATCGCTGTAAATGCTTGTCGCTGATCTTGTGGTAGATGCCCACGATGCCGCGCTTGAACAGAGACCATGCGTTTTCGATGGTGTTTGTATGGAGCGAGCCGCGCACGTATTCGTCTTTCGAGTGATTCACGCTGTCGTGCGCGTAGGTTTCCGCCACGACCCGATAGCCCCTGAACTCGTCCGTGATGATATGCGAACCGGGGATCACGTTCTTGCTCACCACCACGCGGATCGTATCGCCCTTCAGGTTGTCCACCTTGAAGGCGCGGAGATTGCCGCCCCGTTCCTTCATGCCGATAACCGCGCTTTTCGTCTTGCCGCTTCGCCCATGACTCCCGGGCGTGCGCTTGTTGTTGTGCTTGTTCTTTTCCTTGCCGCCGATATAGGTATCGTCTATCTCCACCACGCCGAACAGACCGCCGCCGTTGTCCATTTCCGTCATCACTTCGCGGATGCGGTGATTGAGAAACCACGCCGTCTTTTGCGTGACGCCTATATCGCGGGCGAGTTGATGAGAACTGATGCCCTTCTTGTGGCTCGTGATGAGCCAGATCGCCATGAACCACTTTTTCAGACTGATGCGGCTCTCCTCGAATATCGTCCCGATGCGGACGCTGAATTGCCGCTTGCAGTCGCCGCACCACCAGAGGTTGCGCGTCCTGATAGGGTTGATATGCTCGAAGCATCCGCACTTCGGGCAAATAATCCCGTCCGGCCAGCGCAAGGACGCCAGATGCTCTATGCACTTTTCCTCAGAGTCGAAAGTTTCTACCATTTCCAGCAGATTGTTGAATTGCATCATAGCCTCCCGTGTTTGTTTATACACGTAATATAGGCTATAAATCAACGTGTGTCAAGTATATTATTGCCATAAAGAATGATGTCGTGCATCCGCTGAAATCGGTATGCTTTCGTGGGCCAGCGGCGATAACTCCAGACAATCTCATTCCTGAACCGATCCTTCCCGAACACGGCGTCCATCAGAATTTTGAGATAATGGCTCGCCGTCGGGTCGCAGTGCAGATAGAGGCTGCCCGTGGGCTTCAGCGCCCGATGCAGTTCCAGCAGACGCGCGGCCATCATCGCCAGATAAGCCATCATGTCGTTTTCACGCAAAAAAGAGCGCATCGCGTTCAGCATTTTGGCCGCGTCGGAATGACCTGAGCGCAGCACCTCCCCGAAAGCCTCTTCCGCCGCCTCCCCCCAGTGCCAGGTGTCGTCGAACGCCTCGATCTGCGCGTCGCTGCTTTCCCCGGAAGGGGATTTGAACAGCACGTTGTATGTAGCGTTGGAATTGAACGGAGGATCGAGATAAATCAAATCCACGCTTTCATCGGGAACGCTCGCGCGCAGCACCGGCAGATTGTCGCCATAGTAAAGATGATTGGTCATGTCGCCGCGCTCCCGCGGATGATTGACGCGAGCGAGTCTTCATATGAAAAAATCATCAAGCCCGGGCGCCGGAAACCTCCGGCGGCGGATCAAAGGCGCATTATACGACAAGGGCGGGAGAGAAGCGAAAGCGGGGGCGCGTCGGGGGCATGGAGAGGCCCCCTCACGCCGCGCGCTTTTTGCCCACGTAGTCGATCAGGACGGCGAGGATGATGATCGCCCCCACGGCGAGCAGCTGCCAGTCGGCGGCGATGCCCAGCAGGTTCAGGCCGTTCCGGATGCAGGCGATGATGAGGGTGCCGACCACGGTGCCGGCGATGCGGCCCTCGCCGCCCAGCAACGAGGTTCCGCCGATGACGACGGCGGCGATGACGTCCATCAGGTCAAACATGCCCATGATGGCCTGGGCGGCCATGAGGCGCGACGCCATGACGACGCCCGCCAGCGCGGCGCAGAAGCCGCTGAAGGTGAGCACGAACAGCTTGACGGCGAAGACGTTGACGCCGGCGACGCGGGCGGCCTCCTTGTTGCCGCCGACGGCGTAGACGTTCGTGCCCAGCGCAGTGCGCGAGAGGATGAGATGCGCCGCCAGGAACACCGCGCCCATGACGAGGGCGGCCGCGGGAACCGCGCCGAGGTAGCCCTGCCCGATGACGCTGAACGCCTCCGGCAGGCCGAAGATCGACTGCTCGCCGGTGAGGATGAGCGCCCCGCCCCGCGAGAGGCTGTCCATCGCCAGGGTGAGAATGAAGGCGGGAATGGCGAACAGGCCCACGAAAAGACCGCTGACGGCCCCCAGCGCGACCCCGAGCGCCAGCGTCGCCAGCACGGCCGGAACGATGGGAACGCCGTAGTCCTTGAGCAGCAGGGCGACGACGACCGCCCCCATCGACTGGATGGAGGCCACCGAGAGGTCGATCTCCGCGCAGATGATGACGAGGGTGAGGCCGGCGGCCATGATGCCGATGTTCGAGGCTTGGAGAAGGATGTTCATCATGTTCGAGAGAGTGAAGAAGTTCTCGGCGGTAAGCGAGAGGAAGAGAATCAGCAGGAGGAGGGAGAGGATGAGGCCGTACCGGGAGAAGACGGAGGCGGCGAGGCGGAAGCCCGCCCCGGCCGCGCGCCCGACGCCGCTTTCGCCGCCGCTCATCTTTCGCCCCTCCCGCGCGCCGGGGGAAGCCCGTCAGGCCGCCGCGCCCGTGGCGAGACGCATGACGGCCTCGGGGTCGGCGCGCTCGCGCGGCAGCTCGCCCGTGACGCGGCCCTCGTTCATCACGATGATCCGGCTGCAAATCGCCGTGACCTCGGGCAGCTCCGAGGAGATGACGACGATGGCCGTTCCGCTCCGCGCGAGCTCCTCGAGAATGCGGTAGATCTCCACCTTCGCGCCCGCGTCCACCCCCTTGGTCGGCTCGTCCAGGATGACGACGCGCGCCCCGGTGGATATCCCCCGCGCGAGCAGCGCCTTCTGCTGGTTCCCGCCGCTCAGCTGCGAGGCGCGGTCGGAGAGGGAGACGGCCTTGATGCGCAGCCTCGCCGCGTATTCGCGCGCGATCCGCGCGGCGGCGCCCGCGTCGATCCAGCCCAGCAGGCGGGTCGGCTTCTCCGCGCGGGAGGCGCGCCGCAGGTTGAGAACGGAGATCAGAAGGTTTTCCAGCACCGGGAGGAGCGGAAATACCCCCTGGTTCTTGCGATCCTCCGTCAGGAAGGCCAGCCCGTGGCGGATGGCGTCGCGGGGCCTGCGGATTCGCGCGGGCGCGCCCTTGATGAGGATTTCGCCCGAGTCGGGACGATCCAGACCGAAGACGGCGCGGAACAGCTCCGTCCGCCCGGCGCCGACCAGGCCGGCGAAGCCCAGAATCTCGCCCTCGCGCAGGCGGAAGCTCACCTCGCTGAACGCGCCCTTCCTCGCAAGATTCCGCACCTCGAGAATCTCTCCTCCCGTCCCGCCCTTGATGCGGGGATAGCGCTCCTCGAAGGCGCGCCCCGTCATCATGCGAATGAGGCCGTCGACGTCGGTCTCCTCCGCGGCGCTCGTCCCGACGCGCCGCCCGTCCCTGAGCACCGTGATTCTGTCGCCGATCGCGAGACAGTCCTCCAGCGCGTGCGAGACGAAGACCACCCCGATGCCGCGCGCCTTCAGGCGCCCGATGACGCCGAAGAGCGCGGCCTTCTCCTCCGGACCCAGAGAGGAGGTGGGCTCGTCCATGAGGATGACTTTCGCGTCGAAGGCCACCGCCCTGGCGATCTCGAGCAGCTGCATCTGCGAGAGGCTCAAATCGGCCACGCGGGCGTCCGGGTCGGACGCGACGCCCAGCCCGGCGAACGCCTCGCGGCAGCGGCTTCGCATCGCCGCCTCGTCGCGGACGCCCAGAAGCCGGAGCAGGCGGCCCTTCCGCAGCAGGTCGCGGCCCAGGAACAGGTTGCTCTTCACGTCCATGAGGCGCGCGAGGCTCAGCTCCTGGTGAATCACGCTGACGCCCATCTCCCGCGCGAGGGCGGGGGAGGCCCTCTCGACGGGCCGGCCCTCGAAGAAGACTTCCCCCGCGTCCTTCTCCACGAGGCCGGAGATGATTTTGATGAGGGTGGACTTGCCCGCCCCGTTCTCGCCCAGCAGCACGTGAACCTCGCCGCCGCGCACGCCGAAGTCCACGCCGTCCAGCGCCGCGACGCCGGGAAACGACTTGGAGACGCCGCGCATGTCGAGGAGAAGCGGCCGCGCTTCTCCTTCGCCCGGGACTTCGGGCGAAGTGGCCGGGGGAGCGGCGCGCGATGGCGTCATGGGCAGGCTCTTCCTGTCGGGCTTCGGGGCGGCGCGGCGCGCGCCGCTAGATCTCGAGCGGCTCCCTGGGGAACGCCGTAAGGGAGACGCCGCCTTCTTTCGTCACATGCACCATGTCCTCGTTGCCGAACAGGCAGGCGTCGTCCACGGCGATGCGCGGCTCTATGGCGAGCACCATGTTCTCCTGAAGCGGCAGCTCCTCGACGCCCATGTCCGGGCGCTCGTGAATGTCCCATCCCAGGCCGTGTCCGAGAAATCTGTCCCACAGATCGAAGCCGGCCTCGCGCGCCATCTCCTCGGCCATGTCCACGAGCCCGCTGGCGAGAATCCCCGGCTTCGCCGCGTCAATGACCGCCCGCTGAATCTCCAGGACGGCGGCGTAGGCGCGCCGGTGGGTCTCCGCCGCCGCGCCCATCGCCCGCGTGCGGGAGGAGTCCACCGGATAGCCCTCGAACCTCATGCAGATGTCCCAGTGCACGATGCTCCCGCGCTCGACCGCCCTGGCCGGGCTGGGCATGTGGAGCAGCGCGCCCGCCACCGGGCATCCCGTGCAGATGAGGCTTGGTGAGCTGCTGCACGAATCCTCGTAGATCGGGTCGGCGGCGCGCATGGCGGCCTCGGCGGCGCGGATGATCTCCAGCTCGGTTCTGCCCGCGCCGCCCTCGCGCAGGAGCGCGGCGACCGTCTCGTGGCCAAGATCCGCCACTCGGCCCGCCCGGCGCATCATCTCCAGGTCGAAGGCGCTCTTCACCATCCGAAGCTCCTCGACGATGGTCGAGCGCGCGATCTCCATTTCCGGGAAGGCCTCCCGCAGCCCGACGTAGAGCGGAGCGGGAAACTTGTCGAAAGTCTCGACGCCCACGCGCCCCGCCCCGCCCGCGTCCAGAATGAGCCTCTCCAGGTTCTCAACGGAGAGCCCGTCGCCCTTCTTCGCCGAGAAGCCCTCGCCCGCCACGACGCGCGAGACGCATACCTCGCGGGTGGGCATGAGACCGGGATCGACCAGCAGGGCGGGCGGCTCCTCCCGGGTGATGAAGACGGCGGCGCCGTCCACGATGGCCGTCTCCGTCGGCGAGAGGCTGATCCAGCCCGCCCGGTCGGGGAAGTAATCGGTGAGGTAGCGCAGGCTGCCGGAGAGCTTGTTGTTGCCGTAGACGATGAGGGCGTCGTAGCCGCGCTCGGCCATCAGCCGGCGGGCGTTCGCCAGCCGCCTGTCGATTTCGGACTGGAGCGCGTCGCGCGGAGCGGGCATGGCGTCCTCCGGCGAACGGGGCGGGCCAAAGCGGGGAAGCCCGCCTCCGCCGCGCGTCCGCCTCGTCGAGCTTCCCTACTTGAGGCCGGCCTTCAGGTGCTTGCCGACCGCCCGGAGCAGCTTCGTGTCGAGCGGAATCGTTCCGGTGTCGATGGTGTATTTCGACCTGTCGTCCTCATCGCGCGCGACGGCGATTCCCGTGCGGACGAGCTGCCTGCCCACGGAGTCGCAGTAGGTGAGCACGGTCGCCAGCATGTTGCCGCGATAGACCTCCTGCACCGCCTCCTCAACCCCGTTGAAGCCCGTGACGATGACCCTGCCCAGCCTGCCGCGCGCCTTGACGGCCTGGAGCGCCCCCAGCGCCATGTCGTCGTTCACGGCGATGATGGCGGAGAGGTCCGGATGCGCCGTCAGGATGTCCTCGGCCTTCCTGAGGCCCTGCGCGCGATCCCAGTTCGCCGCCCACACGCCGACCAGCTGGACGCCCTTGCGCTTCGCCAGCGCGTCCTTCGCGCCGTTTTTCCGGAGGATGCTGGACATGTTGCCCGGCACCCCCTCCATGAGCGCGACCTTGCCCCTGCCGCCCAGCGCGTCCGCCACCGCCTTGGCGACCGCGAACTGCCCGGCGTACTGATCCGGCCCCACGAAGTGCCGCGCCACCCGCTCCGCCACGTCGTCGGAGTGGATGAGCACGCGGATGCCGCTCTTCTGCACCTTCTTCACCGTCCGCACCATGGCGTTCGGGTCGATGGCGTTGAAGGCGAGGACGTGCACCCGCTTCTGGATGAGATCGTCGATCATCTTGGTCATGCCGATGAGGTCGGTGCCCAAGGCGGCGCCCAGGACGGTGAGTTTCAGGTCCGGATGGTTCTTCGCCTCCTCCTCGGCAGCGCGCTTGAGGCACGCGAAATAGGGATTCCCCAGCGTCTCCACCACGATGCCCAGCTTCACCCCCTGCGCGAACGCGGCCGCCGGGAGCCCGGCAAGCACGACCAACGCGGCGACTGCGCCCATCAAGCGCTTCATGGCTCCGCCCTCCCCCTTGTCATGTCGTCGAAAAGGATGCGGACATTCTGGCACGGGCGACGGCTCCCGTCAACCCGTCGAAAAGGGGAGCGGCGCGCGCGCCCCGCGCTCCCGGATCGCCATGCTCGATCGCCGGAAGAACGTCCGGAAGCCGCCTGAGCGGACAGGCGCCGTCCATGAGGATTGCGACTTTCGACGTGGGAGCCATCACCGAGAGCCAAAAATCCCCAAGGGTTCGGGCGCGCCCAGAGGATCGCGAGGGGCGCGGCGTCCCGCCAAGGGGCGAATAAAACCATCCGTCTTCGGCTTACCTGTGTGATCTGCCCACAAAATTTGTGTTTTATCAATAATTCTCTGCTTTTCGCCGGAACCCTCCCGCGTCGGGCGGCTCGCGCGCCGTAGCGCGCGCCCGAGGGGGAGCCGGCCCTCGCGCCTCCTCGCCCCCGGCCTCACTCCTTCGGCGGAATCACCGGCAGGAGGACGTGGGAGGGGTGCGCCGGGCCGGCGTGGAGCGTGACCTTCCCCCCGAACACCGAGGCGGGCCTGTTCTCCGGGAGGTCGTGCTTGAAGGGGCCACCCCCGGATGAAGGCAATACTTCGTCCACCGCGTCCGGGCGATGGGCCATTCGTCCTCGCCGCGCTCCTGCGAAGGTAAGTTCGCCGGGAGGCGGGAGATGAGAAGGGCGAACGGACGGGGCGGATTAGAACCGGCGAGGCCGGTTCAAAACAGACTGGAAGAAAATTTGTCTTTCGCCAAATATCCACGAACCAATTCTACGGACCAAGGCTCTTTCAGCTTTTTCTTTTCAACGTCTTTGACGAGCTCATCGACGGACGCGAAACGCCCGCTGAGAGATGTTCCTCGCCTCTCAAAAAACTCGGATCTGCTGAGCGCTACCGCAACTTCGTTTGTAGATGCGCGCCATTCGTACACGATTGCGACATGCTTCGAAGCGCTCCCGCCATTATCAAAATACACTGCTCCAATCAATCTGATGGATGAAGGCTCGAACTGGAGACGCAGCTCCTCTTCGAGTTCCCGGACGGCGCAACCAACCAGTGGGTCGCCGTTGGCGGCGTCTTCGCGTCGAACATGCCCGCCGGCCCAAATCACGATCTTCTCATGCAGAGGATTGTCGGTCTTTTTTTCACGGCGGCGAAGGCGAAGAACGTCGCCGTTCGCATTCCGAACGACTACTACCGGAAGCGCCTGGACCCGAGAAGCGTCTTTCTCCACCTCGTCTCTAATCGAGAAGTCGCCATTGTCGCATTCTTCAAAATGTCGGACGAGTTCACGCGCTTTGGAATTATCAATGAAATTCTTGTCTCCAAACAATCCCGTCACGACTTCCCTGGAGCATGAAAGAATGGATTCCTCGATTTGTTCTTCCACCAAGCCGAGAATGACGTCAGCGACGCTTTCCGCCGTAGATTTTTTGTCGCTCTCGGCGCCGCCGCCAGAAGTATCGATTTCATATATCCGAAAATCCCCCTCGAGTTGCTCAGCGCATTGTTTGTTGACTTCCTTAATCTGCTTCAGCACCTCGGGATTCATGATGGAGCCTTCTTTTTTATTCACGGGGCGGATGCCTCGCTCGCGCTTCATCGCGTCCGATGGAGAGACAAGCATCACAAAGACGGCTGATATCCGCTTCCGCCAGTCATCGATGGTGAGAAATCGCTGGATGGTTTCCCGGTCATTCGGTCGCAAGTGCGAGATTCGCTCCATCATGGTCAGCCAGCAGATGGAATCGAATAGACCCCGATCGAGAAAAAGAATCTGGGGATCGTCGGCCCGTGGTGGATTTTGCGTTTTTTCCAAAATCTGAGCGAGCGTCGTACACGAGGTCCAGATATTGAAGTTCGCGTGCTTCTTATCCCGAATCGGGCAAACCGAAGCGCGTTCGACGACGACATCCGTCCGGAAACCGCAGCGCTTGAGAAATGTCTGCACGGAGGACAGGGTTGTTGTCTTGCCTGCTTTCGGGACCCCCGCAAACTCGATAACCAACGGCTTGCGCGCTTTTTCCTCAAATTGTTTCGCTAAACGCTCCGCTCGCTCCTGAAGATTTCCCATGCTCGCCCGCTCCCGTCAATCACCCGACTTCCGACGGCGCTTTCATCTCCATCGGCATCCCTCCAAGTCTTGATGAAGACCGCTATTTTCAGAGGGCCGCGGATGCTTTATATTCCCAACGCCGCTTTTGAAGCAAATCCACTCCGTTAAACTTCAGGGCTTCAATGTCTTTATCGCCAATACGTCAAAAGCAGGCGACAACGTCCTTGAGCGCGTTGACAAGATATTCCGCTTTTCAATCGTCCTTGCGGCGTCCGCTCCCTCTTCGGTCGCGGACGACGCCGGCAATGACGCGCGTCAAATATATCATTGCCTGATTCTCTGCTTTTCGCCGGAACCCTCCCGCGTCGGGCGGCTCGCGCGCCGTAGCGCGCGCCCGAGGGGGAGCCGGCCCTCGCGCCTCCTCGCCCCCGGCCTCACTCCTTCGGCGGAATCACCGGCAGGAGGACGTGGGAGGGGTGCGCCGGGCCGGCGTGGAGCGTGACCTTCCCCCCGAACACCGAGGCGGGCCTGTTCTCCGGGAGGTCGTGCTTGAAGGGGCCCACGCCGTAATAGACGCGCCCCGCGACTTTGGGCGCGGAAGGCTCGTGGCCGGGCCAGACGTAGTCGCGCCCCCGGACGCTCAGGGCAAGCCGGTATTCTTTGGGGACGACGATGCTCGTGGGCCAGATCTCCACGTCGAGGGCGTAGATCTCCCCCGGCGTCAGGGGCTGAACCTCGTCGTGGGCGTGGTAGGGGCGGTAGGGGAGCGTCCGGGATTCGTCCAGCTTTCTGCGCGAGGCGCGCAGCCAGCCGATGGCCACGGGCGTGTGCGGGTCGTTCGAGCCCCGGTAGAGGACTTCCGTCATGTCCGGGGCGAAGACGCGCAGGACGAGGAAAACGTCCGCGTCCTCGGTGTCCGAGGAGATGAAGAGCCGGGCGGCGGCGGGGCCGGTGATCTCGGTCTCCTCCGGGAAGGGGGGCGAGAGGTAGGTGAGGCCGTCGCCCAGGGCGTCGTAGGTCCTGGCGCGCTCGTTCGCCTGCGGCTCCGGCCGGAAGCCGCCCGACCCCGGATGCAGGTAATACTTCGTCCACCGCGTCCGCGCGATGGGCCATTCGTCCTCGCCGCGCGCGACGAACTTCTCCCCCGGGTGCCGCACCTGGAGCAGCGCGCGGGGCTGCTCGCTCCACCCCGTGTCCTCTCCCTTGAGGAAGTGTCCGAAAAATTTCTTCTGGAGCGCCACGCCGTAGTCGGTGTAGAAGTGCGTGAAATGCTCCAGCCCGTGCATCTCGAGCCATTTGCGATCCGTTCCCGCCCGCAGGAAGCCCTCGGTGTTGCCCCTCGGATGCAGCCCCACGCCGCCCCAGTTGCCCGCCGAGAGGAGGGGAACGTCGATTTGGGAGAAATCCGGCGTCCGCGCCCGCCAGTAGTCGTCATGGAGCGGGTGGTCGAGGACGTCGCGCCCGAAGTCGCTGCGGTTCGAGGCGAGCTCCTCCTCCGTCAGCTCGGCGGGGCCGGATATCCACTCCCCGTTCAGGCGGCTCTTCATGCCGCGCCGCCCCTTTCCGTGCTGGCGGGGAACGACGGCCTCCCGATGCCAGGTCTCGGGGAAGCGGCAGGCGATGCCCCCGTGATGGGCGAGGTCGCGGTAGAAGTCCGCCGCCCCCTCCCAGACGCACATGGCCGCGAGATGGGGCGGCCGCAGGGCGGCGACCTGCCACTGGTTCATCCCGTAGTAGGAGATGCCGTTCAGCCCCACCTTGCCGCTGCTCCAGGGCTGAACCCCCGCCCACTCGATGCAGTCGTAAAAATCCTTCGTCTCGCGCGGAGACCACACCTCGAGATAGCCCGGCGAGCGGCCCGCCCCGCGCGAGTCCACCCGCACGCAGGCGTAGCCGTCCGGCACCCATTTCTCGGGGTCCACGAGCTCCCAGTTCTGGTATCTGTTGGAGGTGCCGGCCACCGTCTCGGGGTAGTCGTTCACCATCAGGCTCCACTGATGGGGATAGCCGTCCCGCAGGTGAAGCCACTTGGCGTAGGGCCCGTAGCTCAGGATGACGGGCCAGCGGCCCTCCCCGACAGGGCGATAGACGTCGCACCGCAGGACGACGCCGTCGTCCATCTCGATGGGAGCGTCCCAGTCGATGCGCATTCCGTCTCTCGTCTCGCTCCTGTATTCGCTCATGCCTCGCCTCTCGGATTTTCGGGAAAGCGGCGCGCCGCCGGCGCGTTCGGGAAAGGGAGACTATACGCGCGCGGCGGGGGAAGCGTCCAGAGGGGAGCGCCGGAAGCTCAAAGCCGCGCGGAACCGCCGGCGTCGCGCAAAACGCCGTTCGCCCTATGCCTGCTCTTCAGGTTTTTGGGGATGATGAGGATTTTTCCGGCGGCGTCATTGCGCCATTTTTCATGCGAGCCTTTGGCCGGCTTCCAATACGCGAATCCGCAACTCTTCAACTCCCGCGTTACGCGCTCGTAAAAACCTCCCGCCATTCCTGCGCGGACGCGGGAAGGGCGTCCGCACGTCCCCACAATATGGTCGGGATCAAATCCGAGATCGGTTCGCGAGCCAGTTCGGAGTCGCTCAGGTGGTTCGCCACGATGAGTTCACCCACCTCATGCCGCATGATTCGCTCGAACTCCTCTACGGATTCGGCTTCGATATGGAGACCCTCGATGTCGCTTCTCGAATAAAACGCGCGAGCGTCCTCGTCCCATACCGCCTTGACCTTGAACGTGCGGTTCCTGCCCATCCCACATCCTCCGCGACCGCCGAAATCCTCGCTCCCCTATCCTTGATACGGGGAAATCCCGCAAGCCATATCAGCTTGTAGGACATTATATCACAGATATATGGAAGCAAAAAAGCAAAGGGTTTTCTTGCGAAAATCAGAAAATTTGATTCTCAAAGCCCGGCAACGCCGCCAATGAGGACTTGGGTCTCCCTCGGGCGTGGCCGCTCCCGGCCGCCCGGACTCGCGCTTCCGAATCCCGCCCCGGCGGGGATGAATATCTCGTCCGGCGTCCCGCGCCCAGCGGCGAGGGATATCTGGGCCTTGACGGCTTCGGCGAGTCTCTCTACCGCCTCTTCCCGCGTTTCCCCATAGCCCCTCAGACTCATATCCAGCGCGATCGCGCACCATGCGCTCTCTTCCCGAGCCGCCAGACGCGCGGGGTATGGTTGTATTTCACTTTATTTTTCGACTTTTGTCGTCTCAGGCTTTTCTGCACCGTGAACTTCACGCTGAACTGTGTCTGCCGTCTCCGCCTTATTGAACCTGGGGTTCTGCAACCGGGCTCTCTTCGTTGTCGCTCCCCCCAAGCTTTTCTGGCGTCTCGTCAGCAAACGTGCCAAATCCGGCCTCCGCAACGCTTCCAGGTATTGTCTCATCGTGGTCTCCCCCTCGTTTCCTTTCGGTTACCTCACGATCGACAATGGGTAACTCGGTAGATAGAAACTCGAATTGTGCTGTTGATCGCATGGTCAAATGTTTAGGTGCACGGGATTGATCACCAAGTTTCTCCGCTAAAAGTGTTTCAGCCCGAGTTGGCTCACGAACATTTTTGAACAAAGCATCCGCTTCCTGACGGTCAATCACAAATCCATGAGATGGATATTCGGACGTGATAAATTCCAATTCATCCTGTTCTATATTCTGGCCATGCTCGAGCAAACGTTGACCGTAATGGCTCGAAATGGACATGGCCCTTCCTGCCTCGCCGATGTGCAACGGATCAACCTGGCTATAGAGCGGCGCGAACAAACCCGTAGTCATATCCGTGGCAATTTGAGTAGCCGTCTTTAGGGCGATCGATCCACCACTAGCCAACTGGATATCCAAAAAAACTTCTCGAACGCTCTGAAGGCATTATCCTGCAACGCCGTCAAAGTGTCCAAGACCGTGAGACCAGACTGTGTTTCAAACAACTCATCCTTCTTAGACATCTGCACGTCAAGTGGACCAAGCTCGCCATGGTCGGACACGATGAGCTCATGCGCTCCCATAGCCACCAGGGTGCCAGCACTCTTACAGGAACCCGACACGTAGAGTAAAAAGCGCTCGTATTTGGCCTGGAGACATTTCGCTATCCTGTATGCAGGATCGGGGTCCCCACCTTGCGTTACAAGTATCAATAATACATTTTTTCGCCGGCGCCTTTTAATGCAAGCATCTATAAGCCATTTGTCCTGATGACGGTAGATAGGCCCACTAAAAAGAAGCACATCCGCGTCCAACTGATCGGCCACCATATCCGCCATTTGTTGAGCAGATAATTCTTCCATACTTCCCGTATCTTGCTCTGATAGCTGATCGGCCATAAATGCAACCCTCCACAATTCCTATTATTTACCCATCATCTCTTGATCACGGCGTTTAAGGATAGTTCTTCCGCCAGTCCCCAAGCCAAAATGAATTTCACAGACTAATTCTTATCGAGATCAAGTGAATACTCAAATTCCCTTACCCAAAATACCACACCGAACCTGTTCGAGACAATCTCTATTTATTACCCCCGCTAAATGCGCTCCTCGATGGCGCGGGCCGCCTCGACGGTGATCTCCTGGAGCTTCTCCAGCAGCGCGGGGTGGGCGCGGAGCGACTCGCGCACCTCCGCGAGAATCATCATCTTGGCGGCCGCGAAGCCGTCCTCGTATTCCAGCCGGAGGCGCTCCGCCGAGACGCGGGAGCGCTCCAGGGAGTTCACCACCCCCGCGAGCTTCTCGGGCGTGAGCGCCCCGAAGGACTCGCGCCCCACGCGCGAGGCCGCCTCGACCGCCTGGGCCATCAGCATCCGCCGCGCGGCGGACGCCATCTTCTCGCCCGGGTCCCGCCCCTCGCCGGCGCAGGAGACGGCCTCCTCGGCGAGCTCGTCCACCATGGCCTCCACCCGCCTGCTCCGGCGAATGCCCTCGCGCAGCGCGTTGTCGCGGTTGCGCAGGGAGGTGAGCGAGATGCTCTCGCCCGTGGCCTCCCGGAAGGCGCGCGCCACTTCCCGGTAGGTCTTCCCCTCGGCGAGCAGGGGGTCCACCACCTTCTCGGCGCCGTATTCCACGACCTTCGACCTTCGTCCCCGTTTGCGCTCCATCACGGCGCCCCCGCGGGAACGCCGGGCGGGAGCGGCGCCGCGCGCGCGCCGGCGCGAGAGGCTCCCGGACGGCGCCGGGCGCGTTTGAGAAAAAGGCGCGAAACGCGCAGAATGCGCGCGAGGAGGCTCCCCCCGTGCGCGAGAAAAACCGCAAAGCCGCCACGCGCGTCCTCGCCGCGCTGTGGCTCTTCCTGCTTCCCGCCGCGCCGGCCCGGGGCCACGGGGAGGAGGAAATCCTCCTGTTCGCCGCCCTGGGGGACGAGCCGAACCTCCTGAGAATCTCGACCGCCATCGTGGGCGGCGTCATCCTCCTGATGGGGGCGTTCATCCTGCGCCAGGCGCGCGCCGAGGCGAGAAGGAGGGAGCGCGCCTCCGCCCTCAAGTGGATGGCGCCGGGACTCATCGCGGCGGGCGTGGGCGTCGTCGTCCTGCTCGCGGCCGCCTTCGTCCTCCCCGAGCGGATTCCGGTCGTCCACGATCACCCCGCGCGCGGGGAGGCGAAAGACGCCCGTTAGGGGGCGCCGCGCCCGGACGCCGGGGCGGAAAGGCGATCCGCCGGAGACGCGCCCGCTCGTTTCGCTCATTTCGCCCGCCCTCCCAGCTTCTCGACCGTGCGCAGCGCGCCCAGGCCGAGCATCCCGAGCGTGAGCTCCATCAGCCCGTCGGCGGCGACGGGATAGGGGACGAGCTCCCCCGTCATGATCACCTGCCGCGTCCACAGCCACGCGCCCAGGGCGAACTGCGGGATGAAGTAGAAGGCGAGCGAGACCCCGCACGTCCACAGGATGAACGGACGCCCCCCCGCCACGAACGGGCTGCGGTGCGCCGCCTCGACCTTGTTGATCTCGACCTGCGCCTCCGCCGGCTTCATCATGATCTTCGTTTTCAGAATCTCCGCCGCCCGCCTCTCATCGTCCGTCTCCACGAAGCGGTCGATGACGTTCGCCACCCCCTCCGCCGCCGAGACGACGCCCTTGCCCGCGATGCCGCTCAGGATCGCGCCGATCATCCCACTCCCCTCTCGTTCGCCGCGCCCCTCAGCGTTTCGGCGACGCGGGAGGCGCGGGCGGGCAGCTGCCGCGCGTAGTCCGAATCCAGCGCCTCCGCCGCCGCCCGCTCGCGGTCGCCCCGGGCGAGCGCCGCCCACATCTTCCGGAAGCCCAGCAGGGCCGGCGCCCCCATGTTGTAGGCCATGTCGAGGAGGGCGCTCCGCGCGGCGGGGTCGAGGCTCTCGAAGACGCCGCCCCGCTTCGAGCGCGCGACCTCCTCCGCCATCGCGCCCAGGCGGTGGCGAAGGAGCAGCTCCGCCTCCGCCTCGGTGATTCCCTCCTCCAGCAGCGTGCCGTAGCCGATGGTTCTGTTCCCCTTGTGGTCGAGGTAGATTCCGGCGCGGAACCCCTCCTCGCGCTTTATCCGCTCGACCAGTTCGTCGGTGATCACGCCCTCGCCCTCCCCGCCGCTCCTTCCGCGAATCCCCGCCGACCCGCCGCGCTCCGCGAGCGTCCGGGCGATCGGCGCCTCTGCGGAAGAATCTACCCGCCCCCGCCGCCGCGCCGGCCACCGAAAATGCGGGCAGTTGCGCGCAGGCGCGCCCTCCCCCCGAAAACGCGAAGGCGCGGCGCCGCCGGAAGCGGGAACGCGGCCTCTCCTTCGGGGGTTTCGGTTCGCGCGCGAGGGATGCTAGAATGGAGCCGACGCGAGAACCGGCTGTTCGAGGACGGCACCGCGGGCGGCCGCCGCCCGCCACCTGGGAGATGAACGATGAAAAAATGGACGAGCGTCGCGCTGGCATCCGTATTCGCCCTGGGACTCGCCGGCTGCGGCCCCGACAAGGGGCAGTTCAACAAGCAGACGGGCGGGGCCATCATCGGCGGCATCGCGGGCGGACACCTCGGCTCGAAGATCGGCAAGGGCCGCGGCAAGCTCATCGCCACCATCGGCGGCGCCATCATCGGCGGCCTGCTGGGCGGCGCCATCGGCTCGCAGCTCGACGAGCGCGACCGGATGCTCATGGCGCGCAACACGCAGACCACGCTCGAGAAAGCGAAATCCGGGGTGACGACCAAGTGGGTGAACCCCGACAGCGGCAACCGGGGCACCATCACGCCCAGGCGCGCCGTCAAGGTCAGGCGGGGGTCGAAAGAGACGTATTGCCGCGAGTTCCAGCAGACCATCACCGTGGGCGGCAAGACCGAGCGCGCCTACGGCCGCGCCTGCCGCCAGCCCGACGGCAGCTGGAAGATCGCGAAGTAGAACGCGCGCGAGACGCCGGCCCGCCGGGACGGGAGACGCCGGCATCCGCGAGAACCGGGAGCTGAGCGAGGAATGCGCGAAAGCGGCATACCGGGTCGTGGCCGATCGGCATGCCGCCCGAAATCCGCGAAGGCGCCGCATTGCCGATCCCCGGAGGCAAGCCCGGAAAACATACCGCCCCCGAAGCCCCAGCCCCGAAGAGCGGGAGCCGCTTCTCCCATCTCGATGCGCCTCGCGAGGGCGGAGAGCCGCGGGACGGGGGAGGAAAAGGCAACCGGCGCAAAGAATTTCTCACGCGACCGGGCGGGAGTCCCCCCCGGCCCCCGCGAAAAACGGGAGCGGATTTTCCCGCGTCCGCGGCGGCGCGACATCCGGGATGCCCGGGAACGCGGCGGGGGAATTTCGACGGATACGCGAAAACAGGCGGCGAATTCACGCACGACAACGAAGCTTCGGGACGCCCCGGAATTTGCGCGATCGGGCGCGTTTTGCGAGAATGCGCGCGGGCGGAAAGGGTTGATTTCCGATGAGATTCGGAGGAGGGGCGAACGTGGCGCGGCGGGTGATTCTGCTCGCGGGTCTGGGGCTTCTGGCCGCGCTGGCGGGCGCGCCCGGCTACAGGTGGCTCAAGGCGCGCCTCTCGCCGGCTCCGCCGATATACTCGCAACTGCCCGATTTTCAACTCGTTGACGCATCGGGCCGCGCCTTCTCGCGGGCGCGCCTGCGCGGAAAGGTCTGGGTGGCGGACTTCATCTACACGCGCTGCGAGGACACCTGCCCCCTGCAAACGGCCGAGATGCGGCGTCTCCAGAAGGCGTTTTCGGGAGAGAGGGATTTCAGGCAGCTCTCCATCACCACCGACCCCGCCCGCGATACCGGGGCGCGGCTGGCGGCATACGCCCGGAAGTTCGGCGCCGAGCGGGCGCACTGGTTCTTTCTCACCGGCGAGGAGCGGGCGATCCGCGACCTCGCGCTCAAGGGCTTCCGGCTGAGCTACGCGACCAGGAGAGCCGCGCTTCCGGCGGCGTCCGTCGGGGAGCGGGTGCTGCGGCTCGCGCTTCCCCGCGCGGAGGCTCATCACCCCGGTCATCAGAACGGGAAGAACCCGCCGGGAATCCTGATCTCCCACAGCTCGCGCTTCGTCCTCATCGACAGGCGCTTCAACGTCCGCGGCTATTACCACAGCGACGATTCCGCCTCGCTCGAGAAACTCAGGAAGGAGGCGCGGATGGTTCTGGAGGAGTGAGCTCTCCCGTCCGCTGCGGGGCTTTGGCGGCTTCGAGCGCCTCCGCGTAGCCCTCCCGATACGACGGATAGAGAAAGCGGTATCCGGCGGCCTTGAGCCGGGCGTTGGAGCATCTCTTGTTCGTCGCCGCACGCGCGGAGGCGGGCTCGCCCGCGCCGGCCCGGGGAGGGCGCGGAACGCCCAGCCGATCCGCCAGCCAGTTGAGCATCGCCCGGCGATCCGCGGGCTCGTCATCGACGCCGATGTAGACTTCCTCCGGCGCGCTCATCTTCATGAGATGGGCGAGGACGCCCGCGCAGTCGTCCCGGTGGATTCGATTGGTGAAGCGGGGCGGTCCCCCGGGGCGGGTCGCCCGGCCCGCGCGCGCGGCGTCGATGAGGCGCGTCCGCCCCGGGCCGTAGAGGCCCCCGAGCCGCAGGATGGTGGCGGGATGGGCGCTTTCGAGAAAGGCGCGCTCTCCCTCCAGCAGGAGGCGGCCCGAATAATGCGCGGGCCGCGCGGGCGAGGTCTCGTCCACCCGGCCGCCGTCCGTCTGCCCGTAGACGGCCGTGCTCGAGGTGAAGAAGATTCGCTCCGGCTTTTCTCCCTTCGCGTCAAGCGCCGCGAGGAGATTCGCGGGACCGTCCGCGTACGCCGCCCGGTAGGCCGCCTCGCCGCCCCCGTCCGGGGACGCCATGTAGAAGAGGAAGTCGATCCCCGAGGGGAGGACGTCGCCCAGCGCCTCTTCGCGGATGTCGGCCTTGATCGGCCGGATTGGTTCGGACAGGCGTTCGGGGCCTCTGCGCATCCCCCAGACGAGGTGTCCCTCCTCGCCGAGCTTCGCGCCGAGCGCGGCTCCCGCGTAGCCGCATCCGACGATGAGAACCTTCGCCACGAGGCGCCCGCTTCCGGGAGGTTCCGCGCTACGGGGCTTCGATCGCGGGCGCCTTGCCGCGAAAGACGCTTTTCAGGCGCTCCGGCGTCATCCGCAGGCCGGCGTAGAAGGGGCCGAACTCCCCGTACCAGACGCTGGCCTCGTCAAAGCGCATCTCATAGACGAGGCGCTTGAACGCGAGCGGGTCTTCCGAAAACAGATACACCCCCCACTCCCAGTCGTCGAAGCCGATGCTGCCCGTGATGATTTGCTGGACGCGGCCGGCGTATCTTCTGCCGACGAAGCCGTGCTCGCGCATCATGTTCCGGCGCGTCTCCATCGGCAGGGCGTACCAGTTCTTCTCCTCGCCCCTGCGCTTGCTCATCGGGTAGAAGCACAGATATTTCGCCTCGGGGACGCTCATGTAGAGGCGCTCTTTCATGCGCTCGCGCTGGCCGCGCATCTCCTCCGCCCATTTCGACTTCCACTCGTCGCTTCCCGGCTCCAGCCCCTCCTCCTTGAAGCGGGCGTGGAGCTTCACCGTCATCTCATACAGGCCGAGCTCCAGGAACGAGAGATAGGAGGTCGTCTCCTCCATGTATTCGGCCAGCGCCAGCCGCCGAACCTCCAGCTCGGCTTCATGGAGGGCGTCCAGCGTGGGCCGGAAGTGGAGAAAGAGCAGATCTCCCTTGTGTCCCAGCAGGCCGAAAAGGGCGCTCTCGCCGGACGCCGGCC
This sequence comes from bacterium, assembly GCA_965242545.1. Classification (GTDB taxonomy): domain Bacteria; phylum UBA8248; class UBA8248; order UBA8248; family UBA8248; genus Bin107. Next base: position 166,624 of record OZ251456.1, on the reverse strand, counting down.
GGGCGATGGCGGCGAGGCGTCCGGCCGCCTCGTCCAGAACGCGGCGGCGCCTCGCGTTGTCCAACCGGTTCCAGGCAGGCCAGTCCACCTTGAAGACGTGGTGCAGAACGGCCCAGCCGTCCAGCGTCTCGGGCATTTTGGCGTCCTGGAGATTCGGATTCACTGGCCGCTCCCGGGGGAATCGCGCGCGTCGGCGATGCGCCATCCTCGGAACAGAGATACCGCAGAGAGCGCCGCGCTGCAAACGCGGCGGCCCTGAAATTCTCTCCTCGCCGGCGCGCGGGACGGGCGGGCGGCCCGCGGGTCGGGCGGCTTGACTTGCGCCGCGAGGTGCGTTACTTGAATGGAGCCGCGGCGTCGTCTCCTCCAGGTGGAATGGAGCGAACCCGCGCCCCGGCCGCGGCGCCGCGCGCGGCGCGATTCTTGGGGAACAAAAGACCGCTGACCCGGAAAATTCTCAGAGAGGAGCAGGTATGATTTCCAAACGCTTTTCATTGTGCTTGACCTTCGCGGCGGCGCTGGGCGTCGCCTTCGCCGGCGCCGCGGACGCCTACAAGGCCGGAAAGGTGAGCGGCGGCGGCTCGATCTCCGGCGCGATCAAGTTCGAGGGCGACGTCCCGAAGGCCAGGACGCTTTCCGTGAACAAGGACAAGAAGGTTTGCGGCAAAAAGCCGATCAAGGATGAGAGTCTGGTCGTCAGGGACGGCGGCGTGGCGTGGGCCGTCGTGTCCCTGAAGGGCGTGAAGTCCGGCAAGGAGTGGTCGAAGAGCCAGAAGAAGGCGGTCGTCGATCAGAAGGGGTGCGTGTATGCGCCCCGCGTCGTCGTGATGAAGGCGGGCACGAAGCTGCTGATGATGAACAGCGACAAGATACTCCACAACGTCCACACCCATCCCGGCAAAACCGGAAACTCGGTGGCCAACATCGCGCAGCCGAAGTTCAAGAAAAAACTCAGAATGTCCACCCGCTACTTCAAGAAGCCCGGCGTCCTCAAGGTGACGTGCGACGTGCACGACTGGATGAAGGGGTATATCGTCGTGGCGGAGAATCCCTATGTCGCCGTCACGGGCGACGGGGGCAGGTTCGAGATCGGGGACGTTCCGGCGGGCTCCTATACGCTCCATATCTGGCACGAGAAGCTGGGCGAGAAGTCCATGCGGGTGTCGGTGAAGGGCGCCGCCGCGACGGCGGTGGACGTGACGCTGAAGAAATAGCCCCGAACCCGGCGAAAAGGGCGGCGGCGAGGAAGCCGCCGCCCTTTTTTACGCCTTTTTCCGGGCTCTCCCCCGCCGCTTCCCCGCGTCGGCGGCGATGTCGGATACGGCGTCCGCGATCCGGTCGATCTCCCGCTCCGTGTTCAGATAGTGAACGGAGGCTCTGAGGGCGGGAGGCTCCGTCACGACCGCCCGGAGAATGACGCCGCGCTTCCCGTAGAGCGCGTCCACCGCCTTTTGGGACTCGACGCCCTGAATCCGGAAGGAAACCAGCCCGGACCGGGCCTCTCCCGGCGGCGTGACGACCTCGACGCTCTCCATGGCGCGCAGTCGCGCCAGCAGACGATTCGCCAGCGCGAGAATCCTCTTTTCGATGGAGACGGGCCCCGTTCTCCTGAAATGCTCGATCGCGGCCCGAAAGCCCACGAAGGCCGGCGTATGGAGGGTGCCGACCTCATGGCGCGCGGCGCGCGGCTCCGGCGTGAAGGAGAGGTTTTTCAGCCTCTTTTTCGCGGCCGTGCGGAAGCTGGCGGACGAAAGGAGAATCTCCCCGTCCGCGCCGCGCCCGATGAACGCCGCGCCCGTGCCGTCCGGCCCCATCAGCCACTTCTGGCCCGAGATGGTGTAGACGGCCACGCCCGCTTCCTTGACCCTGACGGGCATCTGCCCGACGGACTGGGCGCCGTCCACGACGAGGAGCGCGCCCGCGCGGTTGCAGATGCGGCCGATGGACTCCAGAGGAAGCCGCCTGCCCGTCAGCCAGGCGACGTGGCTCACGCAGACCGCCCTGGTTTTCGGGGTGACGGCGCGCTCCAGGTTCTCCAGAAGCTCCTCGTCGCTTCGCCCGGTTTTGAACAGTCGGACCTTGACGGCGCCCCTGTCTCGCCAGACCAGCCACGGCAGGTAGCCCCCCGGATGCTCCAGATCGGAGACGAGCGCCTCGTCTCCCGGCCGCCACGCCAGCCCCGCCGCCGCGATGTTGACGCCGACCGTCGTGTTGCTCGTGAGGGCGATTTCCAAGGCGTCCGCCCCGATGAGTTTCGCGCAGCTCTCCCGGACGCGCTCCAGCGCCGCCGTGGTCTCGCTCCTGATCTTCGGATGAAACGAGCCGAGTTCCATGTCCCGCTTCGAGAACCTGTCCATTTCTCGCAGGGTGGATTTCGAGGACGGCCCCCCGCCGCCCCAGTTGACGTAGATTTGATTCTTCAGCGCGGGCACGTCCGCGCGCAGCCGCCTGATTTTATGATTGTCGAGAGGCATTCGATTCTCCGTCGGAAAGCGTCATCCCGCCTCGGAGCGAAGCACCCTTTTGTCTCCGACGCGGAGCGTGACGCGCGCGGTGTCGAAGTATTCAAGCAGGGGGATCGCGTGTTTTCGCGTGATGCCCAGCACGTCCCGGAATTCCGCCGCCGTGATTTCGCCGCCTCGCGAGAGGCGCTCCCTCAAAAGGCTCTCCGCTTCGGTCAGGGCGCGTCGATGATAGATGATGCCGTCCTTCAGGCGCAACAGGACGCCTTCGTCGATGAGGATTTGCAGGGCGTTGCGGTTGGCGTCGCCCTCGCCGCCGGCCTCGTGAAAGGCGTCTTCCACGGACGGCGGCTGAAAGCGGGCGCTTCGGAAGGCGGCCTCCAGCTTCGTTTTCACCGCCTTCAGCTCCTCGCCGATTTCCACGGCGTGGGAGGCGAGCCGCAGGAGCGCGCCGGCCTCGACGACTTCCCCGGATTCGCTCAGCCCTTCCAGGGCGGCGTCGAAGACCTTCTCGTGGAGGTCGCCCGCTTTCCCCCGCGCCTCCTCCCTCGGGGCGCCCGGGCGAAGGGGATTCTCCGCGTGGTATGCGCGCAGGAAGGAGAGAACGCCTTTCTGAACGGCGTCGAAATGCGCCGGCGCCATGGCCAGAAAGCCGGTCTCGTCGATGATTTTCAGCTCTCCCCGCGCGGAAAGCTCCCGCATGGCCTTTTTGATGTCGTCCCGCCGGAGCGTGAGGCGGCCCGCGAGGTCGGCGAGGGCGACGCCCTTCAGCCGCGCGGCCCGAAGCAGGATGAGCAGCCGTTCGGTCTCGTCCGCCCGGTGGAGGGACCGCAGGTGACGGATGGAGGAGCTCCGCAGGCGCCTGTGCTTCCGGGGCATGACGTCCAGAATTTCGCCGCCCCCGATCGTGATGAGCGGCGAATAACTCCGGATGACGAACCGGTCCCTGGGAAGGACGACGACGGGCGCCTCGAGCCGCATCTGGGCGAAGGCGCGCTCTCCCGGTTCGAGCGCGTCGCGGCCGATGAGGGATATCCTCCCCATGACTTCGACCGTGCCGGCGTGGAAGCGGATGCGATCCCGGGTTTTCAGCGCGCGCGGGGCGTCGGGCAGATGCTCAAGGTGAACGTCGAGCATGTAGGTGGGCTTCAGCTCGCCGGGGCGGCCTACGATGTCGCCCCTGAACACCTCGCCGCGCTCGACGCCCTGAAGGTTGACGGCGGTTCTGAGGCCGGCGGTCGATTTCTTCACCGATTCTCCGTGCGCCTGGAGACCCCGGACGCGCGCCCGGAGACCTCCGGGCAGGATTTCCACCCGCTCCCCCAGCGACACGCTTCCGCTGAACAGCGTCCCGGTGACAACGACGCCGAAGCCCCGCATCGTGAACACGCGATCCACCGGGATGCGGAAAATGCCCGCTTCGCTTTTGGCGGGCGCCGCCTCGGCGATTTCCCCCAGGGCGCTTTTGAGATTTTCCAGCCCCTCTCCGGTGCGGGACGAAACCGGTATGACGGGCCGGCCCTCCAGGAAGGCGCCTTTCACGAAGTCCCGGATGTCGTCCATGACGAGCTCGACCCACTCCGGCTCGACCATGTCCGTTTTGGTGAGCGCGACGAGGCCCGTCTTCACGCCGAGAAGCCGGCAGATGGCCAGATGCTCCCTGGTTTGCGGCATCACGCCCTCGTCGGCGGCGACGATGAGCATGACGAGGTCGATGCCGCCGACGCCGGCCAGCATGTTCTTCACGAACCGCTCGTGCCCCGGCACGTCCACGACGCCCGCGCGAACCTCGCCGAGAACCAGCTCGGCGAATCCGAGCTCGATGGTGATACCGCGCTCCTTTTCCTCCTTGAGGCGGTCGGTGTCCACGCCGGTCAGCGCCTTGACGAGGGAGGTCTTGCCGTGGTCGATGTGGCCGGCGGTTCCGATGACGATGTGCTTCATGGGGCGGCCTCGCCGCCCCGGCCGCCGGGCGGGAGGGCGGAAAGCGGGTTAGTCATGTCGGCGGATGAATTCCAGGACGGCCTCGTTGAATTCGTCGGGCTTTTCGAGATAGACGAAGTGGCCGCCCTCCTCGAAAATTTTCAGCTCGGCGCCGGGGATGGCGCCGCTCAGCTGCCGGGAATAATAGAGCGGGGTGACGACGTCGTCCCTGGCGACGGCCACCAGCGCCGGGCGCGCGATGCGCCCCAGGCGATCCATCTGGTCGTGCGCGATGATGCAGTCGATTCTCTCGGCCATGATTTCGGCCGGGGGAGCGCTCCGGATCGCCTCGCTTTCCTGCGCGCGTATTCGCTCGAAGTTGTCGGCGAAAAACTCCGGGCTGTGCAGGGTGAAGGTGGAGAATCTCGTATAGGCCTCCCATCCCATCTTCAGCAGAACTTCCTTGCGCACGCTGAACTGGCGCGTGAAATAGGCGTCGCTCCTGGGCCAGGAGCTCACGATGGAGGCGCTTTTCACGCGGTCGGGATGGTCGATGCACATCACCTGGATGATGGCGCCGCCCGTCGAGCTGCCGACGAGGTGCGCGCTCGCCATGTCGAGGTCGTCCATGACGGCGGCGACGTCTTTCGCCATGTTGGGAACGCTGTAGACCCCGCTCGGCTTGTCGCTTTTCCCCGTTCCCCTGTGGTCGTGCAGAACGAGGGGCCGATCCGCGGAAAAGGCGTCGATCTGCTTCGTCCAGGAGGCGCGCACCCCTCCCAGCCCGCTGATGAGGAAGGCGGGCGTTTTGGAGCCGCCGGGATTGATGACTTCGTAGTCTATCGAAACGCCTTCGGAATTCACGGTCGGCATCGGAGAATCACCCCCCTGTTTTCGCGGCGCCGCGCGCCCGCGCGGAGAATCGCCTCGCGCATTCGTTCAGAACGGCGGCGAGCTGGCTGATTTCCTCTTCTCTCACGCATCGCAGGTCGAGCGCCACCTTGTCCTCGCGCACCCGCGCCGCCACGGGCGGGTCGCCGGCGCGCAGCATGGCTTCGAGCGCCTCCGCGGAGGAATTTCGGGGAGAGAGCGTCACGGCGCAGCTCTCGAGCTCCGCCAGCGGCATGGCGCCTCCGCCCACCCTGCCGGAAGTCTCCTCCACCCCGGCGCCCAGAACGGCGCAGGCCCGCTCTCCCGTCAGGCGCATCAGGGATTCCGCCCGCTTTTTCAGGGCTTCCCGGCCGGCGGACAGCATTCGCAGGGCGGGAATCTCCCTGCGGGCGGCGTCGGGGTCGAGATACGCCCGGAGCGTCGCCTCCAGGGCGGCGAGGGTGAGCTTGTCCGTCCTGAGAATCCGCATGAGCGGGTGCTTTTTCATTTTGTCTATCCACGCCGCCCTGCCCACGACGACGCCCGCCTGCGGCCCGCCCAGCAGCTTGTCTCCGGAAAACGTGACGACGTCGATTCCCGCCCGTATCGACTCCGACGCGGCGGGCTCGCGCGGAAGGCCGTCGAGGTGCAGAAGGGAGCCGCTCCCCAGATCCTCCAGCGTGGGGACGCCTTTCTCCCTGCCGAGCGCCGCGAGCTCCTCCCGGGACGCCTCCTCGGTGAAGCCGAGAATCCTGTAGTTGCTCGCGTGCGCCTTCAGGAGCAGGGCCGTATTTTCGGTGACAGCGCCGCGGTAGTCGGAGATTCGCGTCTTGTTCGTCGTCCCGACCTCCACCAGCCTCGCTCCGCTTTGCGCCATGATCTCCGGAATCCGGAAGGAGCCGCCGATTTCCACCAGCTCCCCCCGCGAGACGATCGCCTCGGCGCCGTCGGCCATGGCGCGAATCGCGAACATGACGGCCGCGGCGTTGTTGTTGACGACCAGCGCCGCCTCCGCCCCCGTCAGGCGGCGGAGAAGGGACTCCGCGTCGCCCCCCCTTTGTCCCCTCGACCCGAGGCGGAGGTCGAACTCCAGGTTTGAATATCCCACCGCGACCTCGTTCAGCGCCGCCCTCGCCGCCTCGCTCAGGGGCGCCCGGCCCAGATTCGTGTGAAGCACGACCCCCGTGGCGTTGATGACCCTTTTGAGGCCGAGCCGCCTGCTGGAAGCGAGAATCCGCTTCGCGTCGCTCAGAACCGTCTCCCGGAGCGACCGCCCGGAGGGCGACGCGGCTTCCTCGGGCTCCCGGCTCTCCCCTTCCATCAGAAGCCGTCTTTTCACGCCGATCGCCTCTCTGGCCGCCTCGGACAGCGCGGCGTCCGAGGAGCCGTTGACGCGCTCGCTCTTCAGGCGCGCGACGATCTCGTCCACGGAGGGCAGCAGCCGCAGCAAGGCGGCGCGGGAATCGGAGGTTCGTGGAGAAGTCATGCCGCGTCCTTTCCGTCAATTCGATGGTTGAATATAGAATTGCGGGTTTTGAGCGGTCAAGCCGCGAAATCCCGCCCGGCGGCGGACGGCGGGCGACGGAGTGCCCGGGTCATCGAAATCTCCCCGGCCCCGCCCCGCCTTGACACCCGCGCGGCGCCCTGATAGCGTTCGCCCGCGCCGGCCACAGGGGTATCCGCGTTCAAGCGTTGGCTCATATCCGGCTTATTTCGCTTCATGCTTCTGAATCTTCCAGGGCGGGGCATCGCGTGAATACGACTCGGAACGATCCCTCCGTTTTTGTTCCCGGCAAGAACAAGGCCGCCGTTCCGTTCATGCGCGACGTCTTTACGATTCCCACGAACGCCCGCCGCAGACCCAGGCTCATCGGCTCCGTCTGCCAGGAATGCGAGGAGTATTTCTTCCCGAAGACGGGGGCGAAAACCACCTGCGACAACCCCGTCTGCCCGCGTAGCACGAGCGAGGTGCTTCTGAGCGGAAAGGGCAGGCTTCTTTCGGCGACGGTTACGCGTTCCTCCGCGTCGGGGGACGGAGAGCGCGTCTCCGCCGTCATCCTCCTGGAGGAGGGAATCAAGATAAATTCCCACCTGATCGGCTGGGAGGGCTACCGGGACATGTTGGTTCCGGGCTCTCCGGTCGAGCTCGCGCTCCAGGATCTCGGAGAGAACGAATGGGGCGAAACCCAGGTGGGCTACGCCTTTCGCCTGGTGACCGGCCGCAGGAAGCCCGCTTCGCCGGCCGCCGAAGGGAAAACGCCCGCCGCCCCCGCGAAGAAAAAGCAGGCCGAATCCCCGGCGAAATCCAGGGCCCCCGCGCGAACGAAGCGAACGGCGTCCGCGAAAAAGACGGCCGCCGCGCCGAAGAAAGAGACCGCCGCCCGGCGGAAGGCGGCGAAGAAAACCGCGTCGGCGAAGGGCGAGGCGGCGCCTCCGAGGAAGGCGGCCCCCGCCGCCGGGAAAGCGGCGAGCGCGAAGAAAACGACGGCGAAAGCCGCGAGCGCCGCCGGGGGCGAGACCGCCGCGAAGAAGCCCGCCGCCCGGAAGACCGTCCCGCGGCGAACCGCCTCCAAGAGCGCGGGGAAGCGCCGCTAGCGCGCCTCCGCGAATCCGACGTGCCGCTCCTCCAGGGCCTCAGGGTTATCGACGCCAGCCAGTTCAACGCCGGCCCCATCGCCTCGCTCTATCTGGCGGGCTACGGCGCCGAGGTCGTCAAGGTGGAGCGTCCGGGCGGGGAGGACAGCCGCGCCATCGGGCCCTTCAAGGGCGGCGAGAGCAGCTACTTCATGAGCCTCAACCGGGGCAAGCGCTCCATCACGCTGAACCTCAAGACCCCCGAAGGCGTCGAGGTTTTCAAAAAACTCTGCCGCGGGGCGGACGTTCTGGTGGAGAATCTCCTCCCCGGCGTGATGGATCGGCTGGGCGCGGGCTGGAGCGTCCTGAAAGCGGAGAATCCCCGTCTCGTCTACGGCGCGGTGTCCGGCTTCGGCCCGACCGGGAAAAATGCCGCGCGACCCGCCTTCGACAGCCTTCTGCAGGCGGCGGGCGGGCTCATCAGCGTCACGGGCCCCGCCGGGGGCGCGCCCGTTCGCGTGGGCGTCTCCATCGTGGACGTGGCGAGCGGCCTCTATCTTCTCTCCGGGATTCTCACCGCCCTCTGGCGCAGGGAGCGTTCGGGGGAGGGGACGCGCGTGGACGCCTCGATGATGGGCGCGGCGGTGAACGTCATGGAGAATCCGGTGGCGCGCCACGCCTTCACCGGGGAGGTTCCCGGCCCCGCGGGGCTCTCCCATCCGGTGGTCTCCCCCTTCTCGGGCTACCGGACGAAGGACGGCCTCCTGTTCGTGGCGATCTCGAACACGAGCCGCTTCCGCGCCCTCGCCGAGGCGCTCGAAATGGGGGCGATCGCCGACGATCCCCGCTTCCGGGAGAACGCGGATCGGGTGGCGAACGACGACGCCCTGCGCGCGATTCTGGAGGAGGCCCTCGCCCGGCGGACGACCGCCGAATGGGAGGAGCGCCTTGTTCCACGGGGGGTTCCGGCGAGCGCGATCAACGACGTGGCGCGGGTGAAGGAGCGCTTCCCGGAAGCCTTCGTGGAGGTTGAGCACCCGACGGCGGGGAGCGCGCTCCTGCCCGCCTCGCCGCTCGCCTTCGAGGGCGAGACGCCCGATTTCTCCCGTCCCGCCCCCCGCGCGGGCGAGCACACCGAGGAGATTCTCGCCGAACTCGGCTGCGGGGCGGAGGAGGTCGCCCGGTTGCGCGCGGCGGGGGCCATCCAGCCGCCGGACCGTTGAAGCGCAATCGGCTGAAAGTCTCCGCCGCCGCGTGAAACCGCCGGAAAAACGTCGGGAATTCGCCTGAAAAGGGCGGGAATTCGCCTGAATTTTCACCCCTTCCCGAAACCCCGCCCGGCGGCGTCTCAAGGGCGCGATTTTCGTCCGGGCCGGGGCGCGTCTCGTCCCGTTTCGGAGGCGCGCGAACGGGAAAAAGCGGGGGATGATTCCGGGCGGGGGGGGAGGTTCGCCCCCCCGGAGGGCGCCATGCTCATCGTGAACGAGCGGGTGCGGATACCGCTCGCCGAAATCCGCTTCGAGTTCTCTCGCGCGTCCGGCCCCGGCGGGCAGAAGGTGAACAAGACGTCGAGCCGGGCGGCGCTGCGGTGGAACGCGCTCGCCTCGCCGAGCCTGCCGGAGGACGCGCGGGAGCGCTTTCGCGCGAGGAACGCGCGGCGCATCTCGTGCGCGGGCGAGGTCGTCATCGCCAGCAGCCGCTTCCGCTCGCGGGAGCGCAACGCGGCCGACTGCCTGGAGAAGCTGCGCGCCCTGCTCGCCGAGGCCGCCGAAGCGCCCAAGCCCCGCCGTCCCACGCGCCCCACCCGCGCCTCGCGGGAGAAGCGCCTGCAGGAGAAGCGCGAACGCGGCGAGAGGAAAAGGAGACGCAGGGGGGAGGGGGACTAATCTCCGGTTCCCGGATTATTTGAACGGCAGCCGACGCCTGAGAGCCGACCGGGACTGGTCATCTTCGCATTCCAGCCCTGTCAATCCCCCCTTACCACCTGACTCGCCATCCTGCGAGGAGACCGAGTTCGGGTTTTTTCCCGACGTGGCCCGGATGACGGGACCAGATCGCCTCGAGGGAGAGCTCCCCCTTCCACACGTTCGCCCGCCGCCAGCGCGCCGAGACGTCAATCTGCCGGCCCGAGGGCGCCACGTCCGCCAGGACGGGCCGGCGCAGAATCGTCCCGCTCCGGGTGCGGCCCACGGGAAGCGCCAGGCGCGCCCGCCCGCTCTCCACCCGCGGGGGCTGCGAGACGGAAAAAGTGAAGGCGTCCCGGGGACTCAGCCGCCGGCGCGCCGAGAGGGCGAGCGCGCTCGTGGTCACGTCCGAAAAGCCGGCGATCATCCCCCCGCCCGCGTGAATCCGCGAGAAGCCGGCCTCCGCCTCCGCGGCGAGAGTCCACCCGGCCAGCTCCGTCTCCGCCTCGACCCCCGCGACGAGACTGTCCGCCGAAAGACGACCGAACGCCCCGTCCGCCTTCGAGCCGAGGGCGGAATCCTCCTCCCGGAGCCAGCCCAGACGCGCCCCCAGACCCGAAGCCGGCGGGCGGTAGGCGAGCGCGAGCCCCGCGTCGGGCGATTCGTTCTCCTCGCCCGCGAGACCCGAAGCCGCGAAGGCGGTCGCCTCCAGACCCCCCGGCGTCCGATACGAGAACGTAGCGGCGTTCTCCGCCAGGTCGAACAGGCTGCTCTCCGAGGCCACGGGAGACTTGTAGAAGCCGAAGCGCCAGCCCGCGTCCTGATAGCCGGCAGCTGCCCGCCGTCTCTTCCTGCGCGGGGCGATGAGGTCGTGGAGCCTCCGCTCGTTCGAGATCCCTCCTCCCGACGGGAGCGCGAGGGCGGAGGAGTCGAACCAGAAGGGCGCCCCCAGAGCGTCCAGCGCCGCGATCTCCACCCCGCCCAGGGCGGTCGCCAGACCATCCCCCAGAGGCCCGCCCATGCTCAGCCGGGTGGCGGCGAGGGGATGGCCGGCGTCCCCCACGCTTCCGCCGCCCGCCACCACCTGAAGCTCGCCCACCGGGTTGGTCGCCGCGCCCAGGTCCATCAGCCCCTGTCCGTAGACCTCGCGGTCGGCGTAGCGGCCCGTCTTGTTCGCCGTGCGGAACAGCCGGGCGAGCAACTCCTCGCTCGAGAGCTGATCCCGGAAAACCTGCCGCATCACCGCCAGTCCACCCGCCACCATCGGCGCCGCGAACGAGGTGCCCTCGGTCAACCCGATGTCGTGGCTTTTCACGATCGGATCGTCCGGATCGTCCGGATCGTCAGAGGGGCCGGAAGACGCCGTCAGCACGGGGCCGCCCGGCGCCGCGAGGCACCAGTCCGCGGCGATCCCGCAGCGGTTGGAATATCCGGCGATGTCGCCATTACCGTCCACGGCGACGACGGCGACCGAATGGCCCCGCAACTCCGGGATGCGCGCCATCATCCCGTTGAGGACGTTCGGCGAGCGGGCGTCGAGGGAACCGGGTAGCTTGGCCACGTTGTCGCGGGGGTCGAGCTCCTGATCGACGCAGCTCCGCCCGAGGCCCGGAACGCAGTCGCCGCAATGGGGCGCGCCCGGCAGGCAGGAAAGGAGGTTGTCGTTGCCCGCCGCCCAGACGAGGATGGTCTTCCGGGCGCGGCCGTCCTGGGCGAGCGCGGCGATGGCGCGGCCGTAGTGGGCGCGCAGCTCCGCCTCGGTATAGACGTCGATCAGGCCCGTCACCCCGAAGCTCAGGTTCAGGACGTCGAGGTTCTCGTCGGGGCGCAGGGCGCGGGCGAAAATCACCGCGTCGTGGCTCTCGTCGAGATCTTCCGGCTCGGTCCGGTGGAAGATGATGCCCGGCGGCGAGGCGAGCAGCGGAATGGCGAACATCCTGAGGGTCGCCCCCGGCGCGATGCCGCGGAATTCGGCGCAGCCGGGGGTGCCATCCACATACCGGAACCGGCACCCCGCCGTCGGCACCGCGCCAACGATGCTGGCGACCTCGGTGCCGTGGGAGAAGCCCGACAAGCCGTCCTCGTCCACCGCCAGACCATCCGAGGTGCGGTGGAACGTCTCGCGAATCGTCTTGCCCGCGAACAGGGGATGGTCCGGGTCTATCCCCGTGTCGATGAAGCCGACCGTCACGCCCGTCCCCGGCGGCTCCGTCCCGCGCAGGAGCTCCGCGTCCGCCCACGCCTTGTCGGCGTTGACTATCACCAGCCCCGTCTGTCTCAGAAAGAGTTCCTCGTTGCGGTGTTTGTTGGCGATGGCGTCCCGCCTTTCGCGATAAGCCGCCGCCGAGAGGCAGCCGAAATTTTCCGTCTCGACGCCCGCGCAACGCTCGGCCATCACGGGCGGCGGCGCGGGGGTTCGGGCGACCGGGGGCGGCTGCGGTTGTCGCGGAGCGGGCTGCTGATCGGAAGTCGAATCGGACGTCAGGCGGTCGGGGCCGGCGCGCCGCCGCCCCCGCCTCCACCGCCGCCGCACCCGGCGAGGAGCGCGCCCGCGGCGAGCAGAACGAGGAGGAGCCTCGCCCCGCCCCGCGCGCGGATTCGGACGCTCCCGGATGAAAGAGGCTCGTATCCGGCCTTCGCTTCAAGGGACTGCTTTCCCGTCATTCCCGCTCAACCTCCCGAGGCGGACGCGCCCGTTCGCGTTCGGGAATGAAATACCGACGGGGGCTTTCTTGTCAAGATTCGCGGAGGGGGGTGAGCGCGAGCGTAGCGCGAAGAAGAAAGGAGATTTACTTGCTTGGCGGCTGATTGCCCGCAAGCAGCCGCACCGTGAATCTTTCCCCTTCTTCAATAAGCCGTGGGTCGGTATTGTTGTGTTTTTTCATTCCGCGAATGATTATTCGAGGGATGCCCATTCCCATGTGCTCCAGATATCCATAGTCGCGCATTATGTCTTTCAGGAGTTGGTTTCGCGCAGCGCGGATTCCTGTTCGCATATTATCCGTTGTGACGCCGTTGGGGAGCTTGCCGGGCGAGATTATCTCCAGCCGATCCTCATAAATCGCCAGTTCGATGTCGGTGTCAGCCAGGAGATAATCCCGATGGATGAGAGCGTTCACCATCGCCTCCCGGATGACTGCGTCCGGATATGATCTCTTTTCCACCCGGCGCGCCCTGGAGCCGAATCGGCGGTGGCGCGTGGCCCTGCATCTGGAACAGCCTGAAAAGCGGACAAAACTTTGGGCGACCGTCCCCGATCCGTCGAAGGCGCAACAGAAACTGAGGCAAAATTTGAGGTTTGTCGATCCGGACGCCAGCGTCGTCGATACGTCCCGATCACGCGCTGATATGAACTGGAAATCCGAAAGAAAGTAAATCGAAAGCCGCGGCGGGAAGGGCGCCTCGTTAGGCACCCTCTACCTATGTCCAGTCCTCGCATTTCAGCCCCGCCACGCGCCCGAATTCGCCGAGGTTGCGCGTGATCAGCGTGAGGGAGCGGGAGATCGCCTGCCCGGCGATGAGCGTGTCGTAGGGGCCGATGGGGGTTCCGGCGGCCTCGAGCGCGGCGCGGACTTCTCCCGCGCGCTCGGCGTCCGCTTCGGAGAAGGGCAGCGTCTCGAACTCCAGGGCGCGGGCGCGGCGCAGGTTGGCCTCCAGGCGTCGGCTCTTGTACGCGCCGACCCACAGCTCGTAATAAGAGAGGACGGATACGCCGAAGTCGGATGTTCGATGCCCCCGGAGGAGGTCGTCAAACGCCAGATTGCCCCGAAGCAGATCGACAAGCGCGCTCGTGTCGAGCAGGAACCTCACTTGAAGAGGTCGTCGATCTCGGGGCGAGGCTGATGCTCGACGTTTCTCGCGTCAAGGGCGGCGCGCAGGAAATCCTCATCCGCTGGAATATCGAGATTGTCCAGCCATGCCCAGTCGTCCGTGATGGGCTCGAGGATGACGGCGCTTCCTTCTTTTCGGACGCGCACCTTCTCGCACTCGAACCGGAACTCCTCGGGCAGGCGAACGGCCTGCGAGTCGCCGTTCGTGAATATCTTGGCGACGCTCTCCATGGGTTGCCCTCCTCTGGCGCGGCGAAGAAGAATTTACCACAAGAGGGGCGGCGCGGCGCAAGCCCCGAATTCCCCCCCTTCTACCACCTGACTCGCCATCCTGCGAGGAGACCGAGTTCGGGTTTTTTCCCGACGTGGCCCGGATGACGGGACCAGATCGCCTCGAGGGAGAGCTCCCCCTTCCACACGTTCGCCCGCCGCCAGCGCGCCGAGACGTCAATCTGCCGGCCCGAGGGCGCCACGTCCGCCAGGACGGGCCGGCGCAGAATCGTCCCGCTCCGGGTGCGGCCCACGGGAAGCGCCAGGCGCGCCCGCCCGCTCTCCACCCGCGGGGGCTGCGAGACGGAAAAAGTGAAGGCGTCCCGGGGACTCAGCCGCCGGCGCGCCGAGAGGGCGAGCGCGCTCGTGGTCACGTCCGAAAAGCCGGCGATCATCCCCCCGCCCGCGTGAATCCGCGAGAAGCCGGCCTCCGCCTCCGCGGCGAGAGTCCACCCGGCCAGCTCCGTCTCCGCCTCGACCCCCGCGACGAGACTGTCCGCCGAAAGACGACCGAACGCCCCGTCCGCCTTCGAGCCGAGGGCGGAATCCTCCTCCCGGAGCCAGCCCAGACGCGCCCCCAGACCCGAAGCCGGCGGGCGGTAGGCGAGCGCGAGCCCCGCGTCGGGCGATTCGTTCTCCTCGCCCGCGAGACCCGAAGCCGCGAAGGCGGTCGCCTCCAGACCCCCCGGCGTCCGATACGAGAACGTAGCGGCGTTCTCCGCCAGGTCGAACAGGCTGCTCTCCGAGGCCACGGGAGACTTGTAGAAGCCGAAGCGCCAGCCCGCGTCCTGATAGCCGGCAGCTGCCCGCCGTCTCTTCCTGCGCGGGGCGATGAGGTCGTGGAGCCTCCGCTCGTTCGAGATCCCTCCTCCCGACGGGAGCGCGAGGGCGGAGGAGTCGAACCAGAAGGGCGCCCCCAGAGCGTCCAGCGCCGCGATCTCCACCCCGCCCAGGGCGGTCGCCAGACCATCCCCCAGAGGCCCGCCCATGCTCAGCCGGGTGGCGGCGAGGGGATGGCCGGCGTCCCCCACGCTTCCGCCGCCCGCCACCACCTGAAGCTCGCCCACCGGGTTGGTCGCCGCGCCCAGGTCCATCAGCCCCTGTCCGTAGACCTCGCGGTCGGCGTAGCGGCCCGTCTTGTTCGCCGTGCGGAACAGCCGGGCGAGCAACTCCTCGCTCGAGAGCTGATCCCGGAAAACCTGCCGCATCACCGCCAGTCCACCCGCCACCATCGGCGCCGCGTAGGAGGTGCCGCCTCCGGACACGATGTTTCGCTGGCTCTCCAAAGTGAGCGTTAAGGTGCCCCCGCCCTCGCCGCAGACTCCCGTGAAGAGGCCCGAGTCGCGCAGGCAGAGGGGTCCGAAATAGGCCACCTGGATACCGGCGCCCGGCGCCGCGACGCACCAGTCCGCCGCCTCGCCGCAGCGGTTGGAGAACGAGGCGACGGCGCCGTTCTCGCCCACGGCGACGACGGCGACCGAATGGCCGCGCAGCTCCGGGATGCGCGCGACGAGTCCGGGAAAGACATTCGGCGAGCGGGCGTTGAGTTCGCCGGCCGGCTTGCTCACGCAGTTGGGAGGGTCGTTGTTCAGGCAATTCGCGGGGTCTCTGGGGTCGATTCCCGTGCGGCCGCTCCCCACGCAATGGCTCGAAGAGCCCGGCAGGCAGAGTTCGCCGTTGGAGTTGCCCGCGGACCAGACGAGGATGGTCTTGCGCTCGGCGTCCGCCTGCGCCAGCGCGGCGATGACGCGGCCGTAGTTGGCCCGCAGCTGCTCCTCGGTATAGAGGTCGATGAGGCCGCCGCGCCCGAAGCTCAGGTTCAGGACGTCGAGGTTCTCGCCCAGGACGCGGTTGTAAGTCGCCGCGTCGGCGGCGTCGTTCGAGAGGAGCGTGACGAGCGAGGTCGCGCGGTAGATGAGGTTCGGCCGCGGGCTTCCCAGCGTTATGGCGAACATCTTGATGGCCGCCCCCGGCGCGACGCCGCGGAAGTCGACGCAGGCGCCGTCCGTCCTGGAGAAGTCGCAGATCGCGTCCGGCGCCGCGGCGGCGATGCTGGCGACCGCGGTGCCGTGGGAGAACCGCGTCCGCCCGTCCTCGTCCGCCGCTCCGGGGAGAATCGTCTCGGTGATCGAGCTGCCCTCGAACAGGGGATGGTCCGGGTCTATCCCCGTGTCGATGAAGCCGATGGTCACGCCCGTCCCCGGCGCCGCCGTCCCGCGCAGGAGCTCCGCGTCCGCCCACGCCTTGTCGGCGTTGACCCTCGCCAGCCCCCACTGGTTGCTGAACACGGAGGCGGCGCGGTGGCTGGCGGCGATGGCGTCCCGCCTTTCGCGATAAGCCGCCGCCGAGAGGCAGCCGAAATTTTCCGTCTCGACGCCCGCGCAACGCTCGGCCATCACGGGCGGCGGCGCGGGGGTTCGGGCGACCGGGGGCGGCTGCGGTTGTCGCGGAGCGGGCTGCTGATCGGAAGTCGAATCGGACGTCAGGGCGGTCGGGGCCGGCGCGCCGCCGCCCCCGCCTCCACCGCCGCCGCACCCGGCGAGGAGCGCGCCCGCGGCGAGCAGAACGAGGAGGAGCCTCGCCCCGCCCCGCGCGCGGATTCGGACGCTCCCGGATGAAAGAGGCTCGTATCCGGCCTTCGCTTCAAGGGACTGCTTTCCCGTCATTCCCGCTCAACCTCCCGAGGCGGACGCGGCTTCCGTCGCCGCCCAGCTCCGGTTTCGGGAGGAATTATAGCCGATTCGGACGCGCCGGAAAACGCCGCCTCGAAGCCGGACGCGCGCGTTTTCCTCCCCCGGGGCGGCTGATTTCCTCTCCCGTCCGCTCGTCCGCTTTCAAGCCTGAAAGCGCAACGGCGGAATTTCCCGTTGAACTTCGCGGGATAGCGGGAGGCGCGGAAGCGTCCGTCCCCGCGTCAATACTTCCCGGGGACGAAATTCTGCTCGCTCATGGGCGGCCGCTCGTAGGCCTGCGTCGGCGGGCGCGGAGGGAGCGGGGCGGGGGCGGGCGTGAGGTCCCGATAGGGGATGAGGTCGAGCAGATGGCTGATGCAGTTGAGGCGGGCGCGCCGCTTGTCGTCGGCGTCCACCACGAACCAGGGCGCCTGCGGGATGTCGGTATGCGCGAACATCTCGTCCTTCGCCCTGGAATACGCGACCCAGCGGCTGCGCGACTCGAGGTCCATCGGGGAGAGCTTCCACCGCTTCGTCGGGTCGCGGAGGCGCGCCTGAAAGCGGCGCTCCTGCTCCTCGTCGCTGACCGAGAACCAGTATTTGATCAGGGTGATCCCCGAGCGGACGAGCATCCGCTCGAACGTCGGGCAGGAGCGCAGAAACTCGCGGTATTCCGCCTCCGAGCAGAAGCCCATCACCCGCTCGACGCCCGCGCGGTTGTACCAGGAGCGGTCGAAGAGCGCCATCTCGCCGGCGGCGGGCAGATGTCCGGCGTAGCGCTGGAAATACCACTGGGTGCGCTCGCGCTCCGTCGGCGACGCCAGCGCGACGACGCGGCAGACGCGCGGGTTCAGGCTCTGCGTGATGCGCTTGATGACGCCGCCCTTGCCGGCCGCGTCGCGCCCCTCGAAGAGGACGACGACCTTGAGCCCCTCCCGCCGGATCCACTCCTGGAGCTTGACCAGTTCGATCTGGAGCCTCGCCAGCTCGGCCTCGTAGGCTTTCCTCGGCATCTTTTTTCCGGGCGCTTTCGGAGCGGCGCCGCCCGCCCGGCCCTCCTTTCGCCTCGCCATCCCCGCCTCCCCCCAGGCCTCTCCGCGCGCCCCGGATGATAGCAGCGGGGGACGGATGACGCCAGGCGCGCCCCCGGATGCGCACGGGGTCTCTTTCCGCTATATTGCGCCCGGAATTTCCCGCTCTCGCCTCGTGAAGGCGTCCATTGGAAACCCTCTCGTTCGCGTGGAAGAACCGCCGGTTTCTCGCCTTCGGCCTGCTGCTCTCGTTTTTCTCCTGCTTCGGGCAATCCTACTTCATCGCCGTGTTCAACGCCGACATCCGGCGCGTCTTCTCGCTCTCCCACGGCGCGTTCGGGCTGGCCTACGGCGTCGCCACCGTCTCGAGCGCGCTGTGCCTGATATGGATCGGCCGGATGATCGACCGGACGCGGCTCGCGCGCTTCTCCCTGGGCGTGTGCGCCGGCCTCGCCGCCGCCTGCGCGGCGATGGCCGCGGCGCGCGCCGTCTGGGCGCTGGTGCTCGCGCTGTTCGCCCTGCGGCTCGCGGGACAGGGGCTGATGGTTCACGCGGCGGCCACGAGCGTCGCCCGCCGCTTCTCCGCCGGGCGCGGCCGCGCGATCAGCGTCGTCTCGATGGGCGCGCCGGCCGGGCAGGCGATCATGGCGCTCGCCGCGGTGGGCCTGAGCGCGTGGCTCGGCTGGCGGCGGACGTGGATCGTCATGGCGCTCTGCGTCGTCCTGCTCGTCATGCCGTCGGTCGCCTGGCTGCTCAAGGGGCGCGAGGAGGAGCCTCCGGGCGGCGCGGCGCGCGGGGGAGCGGGCGCGGAGCGGGCGCCCGGGGGATGGTCGAGAGCCGAGGTGCTGCGCGACGCGCGCTTCTACTTCATCCTGCCCGTCTTTCTGGCGCCCTCGTTCATCGTCACCGGCTTTTTCTTCCACATGGCGCACTTGGCGGACGCCAAGGGCTGGAGTCTCGCCTTCTTCACGGGCGCCTACGCGCTCTACACCCTCGCCTCCATCGTCTTCACCCTGCTCACGGGGCCGCTCGTCGACCGGGTCGGCGCGGCGAGGATTCTCCCCTGGCACCTGGCGCCCATGTGCGCCGGCCTCGTCGCGCTGGCGGCCTCGGACCACCCGGCCGCCGCGATTCTCTATCTCTCCCTGGCGGGCGTCAGCGTCGGGGCGCGCGTCACGATCGGCGGCGCCGTCTGGGCGGAAATCTACGGGGTGGAGAACCTGGGGGCGATCCGCTCCCTGGCGACCTCGTTCATGGTGGTCTCCACGGCGCTCTCGCCCGTCCTCATGGGCTGGATGATCGACTCGGGGTTCAGCGTGGAGACGCTCGCGCTCCTGTGTCTGGCCTGCGGGGCGGCCTCCTCGCTCCTGAGCGGGGCGTCCCCGGCCGTCCGCGCCCCGCGCTGAGGGGCTTCATCATTCGGGAGCGTCCCCGCGCCGCCCGGCCTCATCGCCGCCGCCTGGAGGGGGCGAAGCGCCGCCGCCAGCTCGCCGTCTGCGAGCGGGTGATGCGGTAGAGCATCCAGCCGCCCGCCGTCACCGAAACGAGGATGAGCGCGAAGCCGAGCGTCATCGCCTTCTGAAAGGAGCCGGCGCGGCCGGGCGCCTTTCGCTCCGCCGCGCGGGAGGCGTCCCCGACGGCGGGCTTCGGGGGGGGGGGCGCGGGGTCGGGCAGCCAGACGAAGGGCGCCGCCACCATCGCCGCGACGAAGAGGACGGGCAGCGCGAGGCGCGTGAGATAAAGACGAAGCAAAGGAAGCCACCTCCCGCCTCCGACTATAAAGGGTTCGACGGACGCGGGGAAGCGCGCCGCCCGCGCTTCCCAAAGCGTGATTCCGCCTCTCTTTTGCCGTATGATGCGCGCGGGGGGGAGCGCCCGGCTTCACGTTTCATTCCGGCGAGGGGGGAGAGCGGATGCGGCCGAGAATCGGAATCACCTGCGACCTGGGCGAGCGCGGCTTTCCCGAGGCGCCCCGGAAGCGTCCCCGCCACCTGCTGATGGACGCCTACGTGGAGGCCGTGCTCAAGGCGGGCGGCGCGCCCCTCCTGCTCCCGGCGGTGGAGGACGAGCGCGCGGCCGCGGCCGCCCTCGCGGGCGTCCGGGGGCTGATCATCTCCGGCAACGGCCGCGACCTCGACCCGGCGCTCTACGGCGAGGAGCGGCTGCCCGCGTGCGGGGCGGCGAACCCCCGGCGCGAGGCGGCGGAGATGGCGGCGTGCCGGGCGGCGATGTCCCGCGACATGCCCGTGCTCGGCATCTGCGGCGGGATGCAGGTGCTGCACGTCGCGGCGGGCGGCGCGCTCTGGCAGGACGTCCCCTCCCAGGTGGCGGACGCGCTGCCCCACGCCCCGGAGAATCCCGAGGAGAGCACCTACGTCTTTCACGAGATAGCGGTCGAGGATTCGGTGCTGCGGGAAATCCTCGGCGCCCGCTCCACGGTGAACAGCCATCACCACCAGAGCGCGCGCGAGGCGGGGCCCGGCGTGCGGGTGTCGGCGCGGACGGCGGACGGCCTGATCGAGGCCGTCGAATGCCCCTCGCACCGCTTCGTCGTGGGCGTGCAGTGGCACCCCGAATCCATGTCGGCCTACGGCTCCGCCGACCACGAGGGGGCGGGGCGCCTCTTCGCGCGCTTCGTGGACGAGGCCCGCGCCTTCGCCGAGGAGAGCGCGGGGTGAGGTCGCCCTCTTTTCGCGGCGGACGGCTCGCCGCCCTCCTCGCCGCGGGAGCGCTGGCGGCGGGCCTCTGGGCGGGGGCGGGCGCGTCTCCCGCTCCGGCGGTTCGCGCCGCGGAGAAGCCGGCGGCTCGGGAAGCCGGCCCGGTGAAGGCCGGGAAGCCGCCGGGTGGCGACGGGGCCAAAGCGGCCATTCCGCCCGCTCTCGAAATTGACCCGCGCTACATCAACGAGATCAGGGAAAAACTACTGGATGATCGAGCGGCCTACATCGACCGCTGGCTGGCCGTCGTCGCGATCGTCCTGACGTTCTTCGGCATCGTGGTCGCCATCGCCGGTCTCGTCGGCTTCAGGAAATTTCAGCAAATAGAAAAAGAGGCGAGTGAAAACGTTGAGGAAACTGGCAGGCATAATGCAGAGGCCAAGAGGCATGGCGAGGAGGCCAAGCGACTCGTTGAGGAGATTACGGCGTATCGGGATGAGTCCGCTAAATCGGCGGAGATCGCCCGGATAAACGCCGAGGACGCCGCGAAGAACCCCGAGCGGGCGAGACGGGCCGCCGAGGAAGTCCGTGAAAATCCCCAGGCTTCCCTGGTGGACAAGGCGGTCGCCGCGGCGCTTTCCCTCCAGCAGGAAGGCAAGAGAGACGAAGCCATCGAGACATGGCGGGGCATCGCGAAGGTCGCGGAAAGGGATGACAACGAGTTCGCCGCCATGTCCTGGTTTTCCGTCGGGTATCTGTATCAGGAGCTGGGAAAGCATGGGGAAGCGATTGCCGCCTATGGCGAGGCGATTCGCCTGGATCCGGACGATGCCGACGCCTACAACAACCGGGGCGTCGCGAAGATGGATCTGGGGCAACACGAATCCGCCATGGCGGATTACGACGAGGCGATTCGCCGGAAGCCGGACTATGCCGTCGCCTACCTCAACCGGGGGAATGCGAAGGGCAAGCTGGGTCGCCACAAGGCCGCTATTGCGGATTACGACGAAGCTGTCCGCCTGAATCCGAACTACGCCGGAGCTTACACCAACCGGGGCAACGCGAAGAGCAATCTGGGGCAACACGAAGCCGCCATAGTGGATTACGACGAAGCGATTCGCCTGAAACCGGACTACTTCAGTGCCTACTACAACCGGGGCGTTGCGAAGAACGAGCTGGGCGACGAGGACGCGGCGCGGCGGGATTTCGGGAAAGCCCGCGATCTGGCGCGCGCGGCGGGCTATGAAAAAGTAGTGACCAACGCGGAGCAGGCGTTGAAAGAACTCGACGAGCAGGGCCCATGACGCCGCTTGACGGAAGGAGGGCGGGAGCGGATATGATGTTCGTCCTGTTTTCGCCCGCCATGATTCCCGAGAGACGAAAGGAGTTGATTCGGCATGTCGGCTCCGAAGGCGAGAGGTGAACCGCGGGGAGTCGAGGGCGCGGGCGCGGCTCCGGCCAACTTGAACGGCGCGGCGGATCCCTTCAACCGCGTTTCGACGGGCGACGCCAGGGAACTGCTCGCCGCGCTGCCGGGCGCCTGCTGGCGGGGTGGGCCGAGGAGGCCGGCTTCTATCTCTACGACCGCCGCGTCTGGCACAAGGATCCCTGCTGGGCGAACAGCCGCTGGCATTCCAACTCCTACCGCGCGGTTGACGAATTCGAGTACGTCTACGTGTTCTGGAACCCGGGCGCCACCGCATACGACAGGGCGCGCCTGAGCGCCGCCGAATGGTCGGCGTGGGGTTCTCGCGGGGTGTGGCGCATCCGCTCCGTGCCGCGCAACGATCGGCACGAGGCGGAGTTTCCCGAGGAGCTGGCCGCGCGCGTCATCCGCCTGTTCTCCCCCGTCGGCGGGGTCGTGCTCGATCCGTTCGTCGGAAGCGGCACGACGACGGCCGCGGCGAACCGCCTGGACAGAAGGTGGATCGGGTTCGACGCCGACCCGGACTACGCGAGAATGGCGCGAGAGCGGACGCGTGACGCGCGGGGGCATTCGCCTCGCGCGGGCGGCGCCTTTCGGGTGGCGTAAGGCCGCCTCCCCCCGCGCCGGCGGCGTCCCCGAAAAGAGCCTTCTCCGAAATTTCCCTTTCGTTTTGACGCGGCGTCCGCGCGCGCCATGCGCTTGCGCCCCGGCTTCATCCCTTGAAGGAGCGCGAAGGTGAAAATCGGCATCATCGGCCTCCCCGCCTGCGGCAAGACGACCCTGTTCAACGCGCTGACGGGCGGCGGCGCCTCGACGGGAGGCTACGGGGCGTCGCGCGCGAACGTCGGCGCGGCGCGGGTGGCGGACGCGCGCGTGGACGCGCTGAGCGCGATTTTCAACCCCCGGAAAACCGTCTACGCCACGGTGAACTTCGTGGACGCGCCGGGCGTGGGCGACGCCGGCGCGGCCGGGGGCGTCGAGGCGATTCCCCGGGCGCTCGAGGGGGCGGACGCGCTCCTCGCCGTCGTCCGCGCGTTCGGGGACGCGGGCGTTCCGCACCCGAAGGAGAGCGTCGATCCGGCGCGCGACCTGGCCGACGTCCGCCTCGACCTCATCCTGCGCGACCTCTCGGTGGTGGAGCGGCGGCTGGAGCGCCTGGAGAAGACGGCGCGGGTCAGGAAGGACGACCCGGCCGAGGCGGCCGAGCGCGCGCTTCTGCCCCGCGTTCAGGCGGCGCTGGAGGAGGGGCGTCCCATCCTCTCGATGGGTCTCGACGAGGAGCGGAGCCTGGCGCTCAGGGGATTCGGCTTTCTCTCCGCCAAGCCGCTCCTGGCGGTCGTGAACGTCGGCGAGGAGCAGCTGGCGGACGGCGCGGAGGCGTTCACGGAGATGGGCGAAGACCCCGCGCCGATGGCGCTCGCCGCGCGGCTGGAGGAGGAGCTCGCGCAGCTTCCGCCCGGGGAGCGGGCGGCGTTTCTCGCGGATTACGACCTCGAGTCCTCCGCGCTCGACAGGGTGGTTCAGGCGTCCTTCGCCCTGCTGAACCTTCGCTGCTTCTTCACCGTGGGGGAGGACGAGGTGCGCGCCTGGCCGATTCGCGCCGGCGCCGCCGCCCCGCGCGCGGCGGGGACGATTCACTCGGATCTCGAGCGCGGCTTCATTCGCGCCGAGGTGGTCTCCTGCAGCGACCTCATCGAGGCGGGATCGATCGCGGGCGCGAAGCGCGGCGGCGTCTGGCGGCTCGAAGGGAAGGACTACGCCGTTCAGGACGGCGACGTCATGCACGTGCGCTTCAACGTGTAGGCGGGCGCGCCGGGGTGTTATTTCCGGGCGCGCTCCAGGGCGGCGAGAATTCTCTCCCGCGCCCTTCGGTGAGCCGCGCAGCCGACGACTCTCAAGCGCTCCTCTCCATGATCGTCCGCTCCCGCCGGAGGGCGGAGATATTCCCCGAGTTCGCTCATCCGCGCCGCCGAGGCCGCCGCCCGCGCCTCGGGAATCCCGCCTTCCCGCAGCGCGCGCGCGATGGCGGCGAACGCCTCTTCCTGGGCCTGCTCCGAATGGCAGATGAGCGCCACGTCCGCCCCCGCGCGGATGGCCGCCAGGGCGGCCCCGGCGGGGTTCGCTATCGCGCCCATGTCCAGATCGTCGGTGAATACCGCGCCCCCGAACCCGAGCTCGCCGCGCAGGAGCTCCCGCGTGAACCTGGGCGAGAGGCTCGCCGGCGCGGAGGGGTCTATTTCCTCGTAGAGGGCGTGGGCGACCATGACGCAGGCGGGGGGGCGGCGGCCGATGACGCGCCGGAAGGGCTCCAGTTCGCGCGCCCTCAAATCGTCGAGCGAGAGGCGGCAGGTCGGCAGAACTTCGTGGGGGTCGGGCGCCATGTCGCCGATGCCCGGAAAATGCTTGGCGCAGGCGGCGACGCCCGCCTCCCGGAGACCCTCGATGACGGCCGCGCCCATGCGCCCGACGAGCGCGGGCGAGTCGCCGAAGGCGCGATTCCCGATGACGGCGCATTCGGGGTTCGAGAGGACGTCCAGCGCGGGGGCGAAGTCGAGGTTCACGCCGACGGCCGCGAGCTCCGCCCCGGTGACGCGGGCGGCTTCGCGCGCGAGGGCGGGGTCGCCCGCGTCGCCGAACGTCCGCGCCGCCGGAAAGGTGGTGAAGTCGGCGGAGAGGCGGTTCACGCGCCCGCCCTCCTGGTCGATTCCCACGAGAAGCGGGCTTCCCGCGGGCGAGCCCAGGGCGGCCTCCTGAAGGGAGGCGACGAGCGCGGCCGTCTGGGGGGCGGACTCGACGTTTCTTGCGAAAAGAATGACGCCGCCGAATCGGCCCTCGCGCGCGCGCTCCAGCAGCGCGGGCGGCGCCTCCGTCCCCTCGAAGCCGACCATGAGGCGCCGGCCGGCCCGGGCCTCGGGGGAGAGGGGCGTCACGCGCGCGCCTCAGCCCTTTCGCATCCGCGCGATGACGAAAGGCTCCGCCATCGGCAGGCCCGCCAGGCGGCCGGCGTCCTCCAGCCGCTGGCGCATCCGCTTTTCCATGGCCTCGGGGTCCTTGATCTGGCACTTGTGGGCGCGGATCGCGCGCATTTTCTTCTCGAAGGTCGCCGAGACGTCCACGAAGAAGTTGGGGTTCAGCGCGTTGAGATACAACAGGCTGTTCGTGTGGTGCGCGCCGATGCCCGCGCAGGAGAGTTCGGGCAGAAAGTGATGGTCTCGCGCGTAGACCACCGCCTTGAAGACGGCGTGGCCGATGGCCTGGTGGTCGGGGTGCTGGTAGTGGGTTCGCCACGGATCGTGGGTGAGGACGGCGTCCGGCCTGAAGTGGCGAATGAGGAAGGCGAGCTGGTTTCTGAAGGCGCGCGTGTCCTCGAGCTCTCCGTCCCGGTGCCGGAGGAACAGGGTTTCCCGGACGCCCAGGATTCCCGACGCCTCCAGCTGCTCCGCCTCGCGCGTCTTGGCGAGGTCGAAGGGGCTTACGTCCTCTTTCGTGCCCTTGTCGCCGTTCGTGCAGACGACGGTGCGCGCGACGGCGCCCTCCCCCGTCCAGCGGGCGATGCTGCCGCCGGCGGAGAGTTCCGCGTCGTCCGGGTGGGCGACGATGACGAGCACTTCCTGAAATTCCGCGCGATTCAATGCCGTCTTCCTTCTCGTTCAGGGGGCGTGGGGAGAGGCGAGCGCGGGCTCCGCCGCCCGCCCGCTTCCGAGGTTCGTCCAGACTTCGAGCTCCGCCTCCGCGACGCGCGTCCAGGCGAACGATTCCGCCCAGGCCCGCGCCCTCCGAAGCGGGCGCGCCCGCCTGTTTTCCAGCATTTCCAGCATCTTGCGGGCGTAGGCGGCGACGTCGCCGTCCGGGACGAGATGGCCGCTTTCGCCCTCCGCCACCGCCCGGGAGAGGCCGCCCACGTCGAAGGCGAGGGTGGGCAGCCCGCACGCGGCCGCCTCCATGGCGGTCATGCCGAAGCTCTCGTAGCGCGAGGGGAGCGCGAACACGTCGGCGGCGGCGTAGAAAAGAGGGAGCGCCTCCTGCGGCCTGGCGCCCAGGAAGGAGACGCGCCCGCCCACGCCGCGCTCCGCGGCGAGCGCCTGCAGGCGGGAGACTTCCGCCGCCTGGGCGGCCGAGGCGAAGTCCTCCGCGCGGCGTCCCCCCCCGTCTCTTTTCGCGCCCTTTTTGAGCTCGCCCCCGACGTGCAGGAGGCGCGCCTCGAGCCCCGGGCGCTCGCGGGCGAGGAGGCCGAGGGCATCGATGAGGCGATCCAGCCCCTTGACGCGCTCGATGCGCCCCACGCCGAGAACCAGGGCGGCGTCCGGGGCGAGCCCCAGCCGCGCGCGCGCCTCGCGCTTCGGACGCGGCCGGAACGTTTCCGGATCGACGCCGCAGGGGACGACGCGGGCGTCCGCCGCGCCGCCCATCTCCTTCAGCGCGCGCGCCTCGGCGGGGGAGGAGGCGAAGAGCGCGTCCGCCGCTCGCGCGAGAGCGGGTTCGGCCGCCAGCCGCTCCGCCGACTCGCGCCTGCTTCCGGGGGGCAGGGCGTCGTTTTTGAGCTTGGCCAGGGTGTGAAAGCGAAGGGCGAGGGGGACGCCCCATCTTCCGGCCAGCCTCTCGCCGGCGAGGCCCGACAGCCAGTAGTGGGCGGAAACCCCGTCGTAGCGAATCCGGTTTTCCTCCGCGAACGCCAGAACCCCCCCGGCGAATTCATCGACCAGGCCGCGCTGGGCGTCCTTGTCGAGTCTCCTCGCGGGGCCCGCCTCGATCCGCGCGAGGCGCGCGCCGGGCGCGAGGGGCGCCCGCGCTTCGAGCGCGGGCGATTCCAGGCGGGTGAAGACGTCCGCGCGGACGCCGAGGGCGGCGAGCGCCCTGGCGATCTCTCGCGCGTAGACGTTCATGCCGCCGGTGAAGTCTCCGCCCAGAGGGGCGAGCGGGTCGGTGTGCATCGAGAGCAGCGCCAGGCGCATTCCCTCGCCCCTCATCGGGCGCTCCTTTCGAGCCGGACGCGCATCACGCGCTCGTCCCGCGCGCCGAAGCGGTATTTGTAGGCCTCGCCGCCCCGGAGCATGTCGAAGGCGGATCGCCCCGCCCGAATCGCCTCCTCCACCTTGCGGGCGAGCAGCACGACGCCCGCGCTCAGCTCGCGCTCCACCGGGTCGAAGCCCGAGTTGTAGAGGTACACCCTGTTCCGGTAGTCGAAGGAGAGGTGCGCGGCGACGGGGTGGCCGTCCACCCGCATGATCGTCAGGTCGAGCAGGCCCAGCGCGAGCATCTCCCGGCTCGCGTCCTCGAAGAAGGATTTTCTCGCGGGGTTCCAGAATTTCGCCTTCTCCGGCTGGCTCAGCGCGTGAAGGGCGATGAAGTCGTCCAGGTCGCCCCCGAGCGCCTCCCCGGAGGCGGTTCGCTCATACGCCAGCCCGTTTTCCATGCCGGCCTTTCGCGCCTTCCGCCGCAGGTCGCGCTCGTCCCTCGGCTGGAGGGCCGCGGCGAACTCCTCCCAGGAGCCGGGCAGGGAGATGACGGGGCAGACCTCCTCCCGCGAGACCGAAGCGGCGCCCTCCGTCAGCGCCTCGAGGGCGGGGATGGTGGGGGACGCCTCGGGAATCCCCCGCAGGGAGAGTTCCCGCCAGTCGGGGGCGCGCGGCGCGCGCAGGGCGGAGAGAATCGCCCGCCAGACCGCCGGGTGCGCCCCGTCGGCGGCCACGATGTCGAGGTAGTCGGAGAGGTCGTCCCCCCCCGTGAGGCGCAGCCGCCCGTCCCCGCCCAGGGTGAAGGGAGCGAGGCCCGCCAGCGCGCCGTCCTCATCGCGCGCGGCGTAGATGAACAGTTCCCCCGCGCCGAAGTTCCGCCACCAGCAGGCGTGCCACGCGGGATCGTAGAAGGGATGCGCGAGGCTCGAGCGCGCCATCAGCCCGCGCCAGTCGGCCTCCAGCGTCGAGAACGCCTCCGGGGAGGAGAAAACCTCCGTTCGCAGGGGAGGGGGGGAGCTTCGCGCCATGGGATTCCTTCGCGTCCGGGAGTCCGCGGGCTCCCGGCTTCGCCCGTCAGCCCGCCAGACCCGGCTCGACGAACCTGGCCGGGGGATGCCCCGCCATCGGCTCCGAGAGGCGCGAGCGGCTGAACAAGAGAAAGCGGTCGTAATAGAGCGTCTGAAACAGGGTGAAGCCCGCCTTGCTCACCCCGCGCCTCGAGGCCGCGTTGCCCGACTCCACGAAGATGAGAGAGCGGCTGAGCCCCAGGCGCTCTCCGTATTCCAGGGCGCGCCTCAGCACGGAGGGGTAGAGGTTCTTCCCCCGCCGGGGTTCGAGGGTGAAGGCGTCGTAGAGGTAGATTTCCGCGGCTTCGGGCTTCACGGCCCGGTCGATTTCCTCCACGCCCACGGCGCCGCGCGCCCCCCAGATGTAGCTCACCGCCCTGCCGTCCTCGAGGGCGGCGAAGCATTTCTCGCCGCGCTCGAAGCGCTTCTCCGTCAGGGACTCGCCCTGCACGTCGGAGATCAGCCCGCGATGGGAGGAGGCGCGGTCGAGGATGACGTGTTCCACCTCGATTCTCGCCTCGCTCGGCGGTATTCCGGCGGGGTGCTGAAAGTCATACAGGCACAGCTCCACCGAGGTCAGAAGCGCCGCCTTCAGAAAATCCAAAGAGGATGACTCCCCTATTTCAGGAGCGCTTCGAGAAAGCGCCCGAGCGCGCCCCGGAGGCGGGCCAGATCCCGCCTCTTTTCAAAATGCTCGTGAAGCAGCCTCGCCGCGCGGGGAATGTTCCCGAGATAGCGCGCCTCCCCCCGCGCCGCCTTCTGGTAGGCGAAGGTGCCGATGGCCTTGAGGCCGCGCTGGATGGCCGTGGCGCGCAGGGCGCGCTCATACTCTTCTTTATCCGAGAAATGGCGGCGGCCGCAAGCCTCCCAGTAGCGGCGGACGACGCTTTCTCTCTCGTCTTCGCCGAGGGCGGCGTAGC
The DNA here is from genome assembly GCA_965242545.1 of bacterium. Classification (GTDB taxonomy): domain Bacteria; phylum UBA8248; class UBA8248; order UBA8248; family UBA8248; genus Bin107. The sequence continues at coordinate 138,063 of OZ251456.1, read as the reverse complement.
TGTCGAACGCCAGGGACGCCAGGTCGTAGAGGACGGGCCCCATGCGCGCGTCCTGAAAGTCGAGGACGAACACCCCTCCGTCGGCGACCATCAGATTCCTGCTGTGGTAGTCCCGGTGGACGAGGCGAAAGGGCTGGCGGCAGATTTCCTCGCACAATTCGAGGAACAGCGCGTCTAGGGCGCGCCCGTCGGTTTTCACGTTCAAGAGGCGCTCGAAGGCGTATTCGCGCGCGCGGCGCAGCTCGTTCGTGAAAAACGCGGGGTCGAAGGGGGGCCACGGCGGGGTCCATCCGCCCGCCGGCGAAGGCGGGGACTCCTGGATGAGCGTCAGCGCGTCGATGGCGGCGGCGTAGAAGCGCTCCGCTTCCGCCCATCCCCCGCGGTTCCACACGTCCTCCAGCGCGTCGTCGCCGCAGTCCTCCAGAAGCAGGACGCCGGCCGCCTCGTCCATCGCGAAGATTTCGGGGACGCGGACGCCTGTTTCGCGGAAATGCTCCTGCGCGCCGATGAAGGGAAGCGTCTCTCTCCTGAACGGCCCGGGCGCGATCATGCCCACCGAGCTGGCGCGCGCCCCGCCCGGATGCGCGAGCCGGATGTAGGCGCGATCGGAGGCGTCCCCCCGCAGCGGCGCGAGGGACTCGACGGCCGCGCCGAAATGCGCGCATGCCAGCGCCTCCAGCCGCCCGTGCGCGCGCTCCCGCGCGGCGTTCGCCTTCATGCGGGGCGCGGCTCGTCCCGAAGGGCGAGCGCCGAGACGGCGCGCCTCAGGTCGGCCAGCGTTTCGCGGTAGGGCTCCTCCCTTTTCCGGAGCTCGAAGGCGAGCGCCCCCCGATAGCCCCGCGCCTCCAGCGCGGCGAGGAAAGGGGGCCAATCGAGCGCGCCCTCGCCCGGGATGAGGTGGGCGTCGCTTCGCCCGTCGTTGTCGTGCAGGTGGGCCGCGGCGCACAGGGGCGCCATGCGCTCGACGGCGCCCCGGACGCGCTCCCCCTCGGTGAGGAGGGCGTGGCCCGCGTCGATGCAGATTTTGAGCCTCGGGTGGCCGACGCGCTCGACGAACCCGGCGAGCGGTTCCGCGCGGCCCAGGGCGGCGGGGATGTTCTCGAGGGCGAGAACGGCGTCCAGCTCCTCCGCCAGCGGCAAAAGCCGCGCCAGGCTCTCCTCGAGCGCCTCCCAGCCGTCCCCCTCTCCCGCCTTCGCCGGCGCGCCCGGATGGAGGACGGCGATTCGCGCCCCCAGCGGGCGCAGCGCCCGCATGGCGCGCGTCGTTTTTTCGAGCGCCGCCCCGCGCGCCTCCGCGTCGGGCGCGGAGAGGGAGAGCCAGCGCCCCTTTTTCGCCTCGCTCAAATCCGAATAGAAGGGGGCGTGAAGCGAGGGCGCCGACAGGGAGAAGTCGTCCAGCCAGCGTTCGAGCGTCCGCAGCCTCGGGGCGTCGCTCACGTCGAAATGGGGCGTCATCGCCCAGAGTTCGATTTTTCGGAAGCCGGCCTCCGCCGCGTCTTTCAGATGGTCGAACCGGAGCGGCTCCCGGGCGAAGAGGTGGGCCGACAGGGCGAGGGAGGCTTTCAAGGCGTTTCCTTCGACGGACGGGGCGAGGCGCGCGGAGGATTATACGCTCCCGGGCGCGGGGGCGGCAACGCGGGGGCGCGGCGCGAAAAGCCGGCTCGCCCCGATTGACAGGCGGGCGGCGGAAGCCTATGATTGGTCATACCATCCGACCGGAAAATTTCGGATATCGATTCGGGTTTTTGGAAGACAGGGGCGGCTGCCGCGCGCTTTTCGCTCATCCGCCGGGAGGCTTCCGCCGCTCCGGGAGGCGCGCCTTGCTCCGGCCGGTACGGAGGAGATGCGAAGGCGCGTCGGCGCGCCCGAATCCTTCGTGCGCGCGGGCGTCGCCTGCCACCGCGCCCTTTGCGAGGCGGCGCGGAACGCCGTCCTGAGGACGGTGTGGGAGGCCATCGCGGACCTCATCGAGAAGAGCCAGCGCAGAATCATCGGGGTTCCCGGCCAGCCGGACGAGGCGCTCCGCCAGCACGAGAAGCTGCTCTCCGCCGTGGAGTCGGGCGACGCCGAGCGGGCGGCGCTCGCCATGCGCGAGCACATGGCGGCGGAGGGGGCGCTGCTCGAGGAGGCGCTCGCTGCGTCCCGGAACGGGGAGCGGGGCGGCGTCTGAGGGCGGCGCGGGCGCTTTTTCGGGGATTCTTCGCCGGACGGTTTTCTCCGGTTCTTTCGGGCTTTGGACGATCGCTTCACCCCCCTTTTCCGCACAGGAGGAATGTTCAATGGTGGAAACGAGCAAGCAGGGAATGCCGATGGACTTCTTGCAGAAGGAGCATTACCAGTCCCCCCGGCGCGTCTACAGCCAGACGGGCAGCGACTGGCAGCGCCGCGTCGATTTCGACCGGATGAGGAAGGATCGCCTCGCCCGCGCCAAGGCGATGATGGAGAAGCACGACATGGACGCCATCATCATGTACAAGGGCGAGAACATCCGCTACGCCGCGTCGGTCTTCCAGGGCAACTGGAAGAACAACATCTTCATCCGCTACGCCGTGCTCTGCCGGGGCGCGGACACGCCGGTGCTCTTCGAGACGGCGGGCTCCGACTACGAGTGCGCCCGCATCGACGCGCCCTGGCTCGAGGGCAACATCCGGCCCGCCATCACCTGGAAGTGGTCCGAGACCGCCGAGCAGATGATGGTGAACCGCATGGCGGACTCCGTCATCGACGTTCTCAAGGAGAACGACGTTCCGCTCAACGGCAGAATCGGCATCGACATCATGGACATGCAGGCCTACAGCGCCTTCACCGAGAAGGGCGTGAACCTCGTGAACGCATGGCCGGCGATGAGCGAGGCGCGCGTCATCAAGACGCCCGAGGAGATCGAGTGCCTCAAGATCAGCTCCACCATCGGCGACACCTGCATGTGGAAGATCCGCAACGAGTGGCTCAAGCCCGGCATCCGCGAGTGCGACCTCACCGCGTGGGTGAACAACCTGCTCTACGAGGAGGGCTTCGACTTCGTCTACGACATCATCGTCGCCTCGGGCGGGAACACCAGCCCCTACCGCCGCTGGCACACCGACAAGATGATTCGGGACGGCGACCTCGTCGTCGTGGACATCAACGCCATCGGCCCGGGCGGCTACTTCGTGGACTACGTGCGCTGCTTCAAGTGCGGCGGCGGCTGGACGAAGAAGGAGAAGCAGCTCTACCGCGAGGTCTACGACACGATGTACGCGGGCATGTCCCAGCTCGTGCCGGGCAAGACCTCCAAGGACGTGGCCTCGCAGTTCCCCGTCTACGCCGACGACAAATACGGCACGGTGACGCTCCAGCAGTTCGCCCACTCCATCGGCCTTGACCTGTATGAGGGCATGTGGATCAGCCGCGCCTACAGCCTCGACTACCCGGTGGAGATCAAGGAGAACATGTATTTCGCCATCGAGACCTTCGCCGGCCACCCGGGGCTTCCGCAGACGGTGCGCCTGGAGGAGAACGTGCTCGTCGGCCCCGACGGCCCCGTCGTCTTCACGGGCTCCTCGCACTACGACGAGTGCATCGAGGATTCGCCCTATTTCGACTTCTCGGCGAAGTCCCGGGGCGAGCCCCGCTTCGAGCTGCCCGAATAGCACCGCGTCCCCCCGCCCCGCGGGCGGGGGGCGTCCTTCATCTTTCGCGCGAGAGGGGGGGAGCCGCCTCCCGGAAAAGGCGCACAGGAGAGCCATGAGATGAGCGAACCCTGGAACACCGAGATGTGGTTCACCAGCCCGTGGAATTTCGAGGGCGAGGTGACCGCCGGCCTCAAGTTCGACCCGAATCCCAGAATCCACGACGTGACGCTCAGGGACGGGGAGCAGCAGGCGGGCGTCATGTTCAACAAGGACGAGAAGGTGCGCATCGCCGAGGCGCTCGCCGAGACGGGCGTCCACCGCATCGAGGCCGGGATGCCGGTGGTCTCGCCCTCCGACGAGGCGGCGATCCGCGAGATCGTCAAGCGGCTGGAAGGGACGGACACCGAGGTGTTCAGCTTCGCGCGCTGCATGGCCGACGACGTGAAGCGCTCCGCCGACACGGGCGTCAGGGGCGTCGTCATGGAGGTGCCCAGCTCCACGCACATGATCGAGCGCGCCTACAGGTGGGAGCTCGACAAGGCCATCGACACCTCCGTGAAGGCCACCCAGGTGGCGAAGGAGTGCGGCCTCTACACCGTGTTCTTCCCCATCGACTTCTCGCGCGCCCCGCTCGACTGGGTGCTGGGCCTGCTGAAGAAGGTGGCGACCGAGGGCCACATGGACGCGCTGGCGATTGTGGACACCTTCGGGGTCCTGAGTCCGCACACCGTGCCCTACGTCATCCGCAAGATGCGCGAGGTCTTCCCGAACGAGCCCTTCGAGCCGCACTTCCACGACGACTACGGCATGGGCGTGGCGAACACGCTCATGGCGATGGCCGAGGGCTGCCAGGTGGCGCAGACCTCCGTGAGCGGCCTCGGCGAGCGCGCGGGCAACGCCGCCTACGAGGAGCTGGCGCTCGCCATGCTCACCATGTACGGCGTGGACATGGGCCTCAAGACCGAAAAGTTCACCGGGGTGTCGCGCCTCGTCCAGGAGTGCGGGCGCGTCAGCCTCGCGCCGAACCGCTGCGTGGTGGGCGACAGCCTCTACGACATCGAGAGCGGCATCATCGTCAGCTGGCTCAGGAACTGCGAGAAGGACTTCCCGACCGAGCTCGTCCCCTTCCGCGCCGGCCTCGTCGGCCAGAGGGAGCCCGAGCCGGTCATCGGCAAGGGCAGCGGCATCGACTCCATCAACCTCTTCCTGGAGCAGCTGGGCATCCAGGCGTCCGAGGAGGAGAAGATGGCGCTCCTGACGGACGTCAAGGAGAAGTCCCTGAGCCTGCACCGCCTGCTCACGATGGAGGAGTTCAAGGAGCTGGCCGGGGCGGACTAGGCTTGCGTCCCGCCTCCCGCATGAAGGGGCGGCGCGGCAGAGCCGCCCCTTCGCGCGGGCGCTTCTCCCCGGGAGGAGGCGACCGATGAAGCGGCTGTCCAACGCGGTGGAATGCCGCGCGTTCGACTTCAGCGTGCTGTTCTTGATTATCCTGTCAAGCGTCGCCCTGGCCGTCGAGACGCTGCCGGGACTGCCGCCCTTCGCGAAACGGGCGCTTCGCGTTTTCGATGCGGTCGTAGTCGCGATCTTCACCATCGAATACGGCATTCGCCTGGCGCGCGGAAAAACGGGCTACGCTCGGAGTTTCTATGGCGTCATCGACCTGATCGCCATTCTCCCCTTTTATCTGTTCTCCGTGATTGGCCTGTCACTCGGCCTTGATCTCCGAGTCATCCGCGTTCTTCGCCTGTTCCGCGTTTTCCGGATCCTGAAACTCGCGCGATACAACGGCGCGATGACGCGCTTGGCAAAAGCCGTATCGGACGTCAAGGAAGAATTCATGCTCGTCTTTTTCGCCGCGATCATGCTTCTCTATCTTGCGGCGGTGGGCATCTACCATTTTGAGCATGACGCTCAGCCGGAGCACTTTCGATCCGTTTTCCACAGCCTGTGGTGGGCCGTCGCCACCCTCACGACAGTAGGCTACGGCGACGTGTATCCCATTACGGCGGGGGGCAAGATATTCACGTTCGTCGTTTTGACGTGCGGTTTGGGCGTCGTGGCGGCGCCTGCGGGGCTTCTGGCAGCGGCGCTGTCAAAATCCGCAAAGGGCAATAGTGGGAAAAGTCGGGGGGGCTGACGCTTCTCTCCTGCGGCTTTTCCCGGGCGTTCCGATGTCGTATTCTTGAGTGAAGGCGATTTTCATTTCCCGATCCTCGCGTTTCACGTTCCGACGGAGGAATCCATGAAAGCGGCCCTGCTCGAGAAGGCGCGGGTGATGAGCGTGGGCGAGCGGCCGGACCCGGAGCCGCCCGCCGATCACGCGCTGGTGCGGGTGGCCGCCTCCGCCATCTGCGGCACCGACGTCTCCATCTGGGCGGGAAAGATGCCCGCCAGGATTCCCCTGATTCCCGGCCACGAGTGCGCGGGCGTGGTGGAGCGCGTCGGCGCGGACGTCACCCGCCTGAAGGTCGGCGACCGGGTGGTGCTGAATCCGCTCTCCAGCTGCGGGACGTGCTTCTACTGCGCGCGCGGGCTGCCGAACGTCTGTCTGAACGGGGGGCTGAGGGGGCGGGAGGCGCCGGGCACCTTCGCCGAATACGTCGCCGTTCGGGAGACGGAGGCGTTCCCCTTCCCGGAGCGCGTGAGCTTCGCCGCGGCGACGAACTTCGTGGGTCTCTACACGGTCGTCTACAGCCAGCGGAAGGCGCCCTACATCCCCGGCGGGCGGGTGGCCGTGCTGGGGCAGGGGAGCAGCGGCCTGCTCCACACCCAGCTGGCGAAGGCGTCGGGGGCGGAGCGCGTCATCGCCGTGACCAGAAGCGGGTGGAAGCTCGAGATGGCGCGGAAATTCGGCGCCGACGAGATTGTCGCGGCGGGCGAGACCGACCCGGTGGAGGTCGTGCGCGAGCTGACGGACGGCCTCGGCGCCGACGTGGTGATCGAGACGGCCGGCGCCGCCGAGACCATGCTCCAGGCCTACGAGATGGCGCGCCCCGGCGGCGTCATCCTCCAGTTCGGCATCGGCCCGGCGCGGCTCGACGGCGTTCCGGGCCAGGCCTATTACTTCAAGGATCTGACCGTCATCGGCTCGCGCGCCGGCCTGCCGGAAGATTTCGAGCGCGCCGTCCGTCTGGTGGCGACCGGCCAGATTGACCTGGAGCCGCTCGTCACCCACCGCTTCGCCCTCGACGAGATTCAGCAGGGCTTCGAGTTCATCGACGGGGGCGGGGACGGCGGCGCGATTCGGGCGGTGATCGAGGTCGCGGGATGATTTTCGCGCGCGCGCGCCGCGCGGAGGAGAAGGAGGCGCCCATGCCCTTTGAACACCCCTACGTCCGCATCTCCAGCGTGGCGCCCGAGAAGCTGGACGCGAAGGAGGGCTGGGCCGTCTCCGATTTCCGGGTGGTCATCAGCGGGCGGGAGGGCTGCTCCTCCCTCATGTATCACGCCACGCTCCTGCCCGGGGACGTCCACCACAGGCACCGCCACGAGAACTGCGACGCGCAGTATTACGTCGTGAGCGGCCACGGGCTGGCGGGGGCGGGGGCGGATCGCGTCGAGGTGCACGCGGGCCACTTCCACCTCATCCCCAAGGGCGTGGAGCACTGGCTCGCGAACCTGGGCCGGCACGACCCCCTCGTCATCATCGGGTTCTACGACCGCGTTCCCCGTCTGAAGGACGCGGGCCGCGTCTATCTGGGCGAGGTGGGCGCGGCCGACCTCGCCGCTCCCCGCGCGCTCCCGTCGGCGAACCTGGAATGCCCCGTCGTCCACAACGACGAGGTGCCCTTCGTCAAGGTCTCGAAGGAGGAGGGCTGGACGCAGGACTACTTCAACGAGCCGCTCAACCGCGGCCACGGCGCGGGATCGTGCTGGATGCAGGGCTACTTCGGCCCCGGCACCGTCCACATGAAGCACCGCCACAACCGCTGCGAGGAGATATGCTACATCCTGAAGGGCCATGGGCTGGCCGGCGTCGGGGGAGATCGCGGCGAGGTGTTCGCCGGAGACGTCCACTACATTCCCGCCGCCACCGAGCACTGGCTCGCGAACGTCAGCGAGACGGAGGATCTTTCCGCCCCCGGCTGGTACATCGGCGTCGGCGGACTCGACGAGAGCGGCTTCGAGTATCTGGGGCCGGTGACGGAGGACGACCTGAAGGAGCGAACCGGGAAGATCGAATAGCGCGGCCGCTTCGTCCGGCGGCGCTCCCCCCGATGCGATTTTTTTGCGAGGAACGAGCCCATGGCGCTTCAGTATCCCCTGGTTCATATCGACGACGTCGCCCCCGAGCGGATGGAGGAGAAGGAGGGCTGGGCGATCTCGGAGTTCCGCCTGCCCATCACCGGCGCGCACGGAAGCTCGACGACCGCCTTTCATTCCATCTTCCGTCCCGGCTCCACGCACGCGAAGCACCTCCACGCCGAGTGCGAGGAAATCGCCGTCTATCTCAAGGGAAACGGCGTGGTCGGCCAGGGGGATGAGCGCGCCGACGCGCGCGCGGGGCACTGCCGCCTCATGCCGAAGGGATCGACGCACTTCTTCTGCAACGAGACGAAGGACGAGGAGGCGGTGGTGGTCGGGTTCTACCTCGGCGCGCCGGACGTGGCGAGGACGGGCTACCGCTTTCGCGGCGAGGTGACGAAAGCCGACCTCGACATGCCGCGCGAGGGGCTGACCGAGGGCGTCCTCGTCCACCTTGACGACGTGCCGCGCGAGCGCATGAACGAGGAGGAGGGCTGGTCGATCACCGACTTCCGCCTCCCCCTGAGCCGGCGCAACGGTAGCGCGACGACGCTGTTTCGCGCGCGATTCTTCCCCGGCGCGGTTCACCGGAAGCACAGGCACGACAACTGCGAGGAAATCTACTACGTCATCAGCGGCCATGGGCTGGCGGGGGCGGGGACGGATCGCGTCGAGGTGCGCGGCGGACACTTTCACTACATCCCCAAAGGGGTGGAGCACTGGCTCCACAACCTGAGCGAGACGGAGCCCGTCGAGGCGGTGGGCGTCTACATCGGAAGCGGCGGCGTGGAGGAGACGGGCTACGTCTATACGGGCGACGTGACGGAAGAGGACTTGCGGGAGCGCACGCCGCTCTAGCGCGATTCGCCGCCCCGTCCGTTTCCGATTGCCTTTTGGCGGAGGCGTGCTATTCTTGGAGAGCGGGAGGCGCTCCCGATAATTCGGCGATGATCGTCCTACGACTGATGGAGCGAATGCCATGCGGATAACCGAGGCGGCGGCGGAGAAGGTCAAGGAAATCATGGAGCAGAACGGCGGCGGCTTCGCCGGAATCCTCATCAGCTTCGAGGGCGGCTACAAGCTCGACCTGGTAAGGGACGAGGACGCGGCGCAATACGCCCGGGTGGAGAATCCCCTGCTGGGCGTGTTCGCCTCGCCCGAGCACCTCCGGCGCGCGGAGGTCGCCCAAATCGAGTTCGTCACCGAGGGCCCCGCGAGCGGCTTCAAGGTGACGCGCGAGATGTCGGAGGGCGAATCCTCCCTGCTGAACCAGATTCAGGAGATCATCGACACGGAGATCAACCCGGCCGTCGCCTCCCACGGCGGCGTCATCAACCTGCTGGACGTGGAGGAGAAGCGCGTGTTCGTGCAGATGGGCGGGGGCTGCGCGGGCTGCGGCATGGCGGACGTGACGCTCAAGTCCGGCGTCGAGGCGCGCCTCCAGCAGCTCGATCCCGAGATTCGGGTGGTGGACACCACCGACCACGCATCCGGCGCGAACCCCTACTACGCCCCGACGAAAAAGTAGGCTTTCCGAAAGACCGGGAAGGGCCGCCCGGCCGGCTCTTTTTTTCGCCGCGCCGCTCTATTCCCCGATGTCGAAGGCGAGCTTCCCGTGGGCGGCGCGCAGCGCCGCTTCCGCCTCCTCCGGCCGCCGCCCCTTGGCGAAGATGAAGCCGAGATACCTGTCCCCCTCCGGCAGGGGCGTCACCCGGCCGCCGGGGTGGATGGAGATATCGATCCGCTCGACGCCGGGGACGGCCAGCGCCTCCGCCTCGCCCGCGACGCCTCGCAGAACCCCCCTGGCGGGGATGGGAATCATCATCACGCCCGAGGCGGCCTCCTCCCGCTCCAGGGAGGGCGGCGCGGCGCCGAGCGCCTGGGACAATATGAGATGCTCGAGCGTGAGGCCGCCTCCGAACGAGAGGGCGCCCGAGCATTTCCCGCCGATGGATCGGCTCGCCGCGTCGATCACCCAGACCCGGCCCGCGCCGTCGATTCGCAGCTCGGCGTGGAGCGGGCCCTCCCGCAGGCGGATCGCCCGGGCGGCGCGCGCCGTCTCCTCGCGGATTTTCTCCTGCGTCCCGGCGGGCAGCCTCGAGGGCGTGACGTAAATCGTCTCCTCGAAAAAGGGGCCCTCGAGCGGGTCCGGCTTGTCGAAGACGGCGAGAACGTGAACCTCGCCCCGGATGACGAGCGCCTCCACCGCGACCTCGACGCCCGGCAGATAGTCCTCCACGAGAATCATCCCCGCCTCCTCCCCGCCCCGGGCGAGGGCTTCGGGCTCCTCCAGGATGGCGCCGACGCGGCGGTAGGCCCGGGCGAACTCCGCCTCGTCGTTCGCCCGAATCACGCCCCGGCTCGCCGAGAGAAAGGTGGGCTTGAGCACGCAGGGATAGCGGACGCCCGCCGCGATTCTTGCGGGCTCCTCCCGGGCGGAGACGAGGCGGAACGCGGGCGAGGGCAGCCCCTCTTCGGAGAGCGTTTTTCGGAGCTCGTATTTGCTTCTCGTCGCGCGGGCGGCCTCGACCGGGTGAAAGGGAAGCCCCAGCGCCTCGGCCGCCATGGCTCCCAGGACGAGGGCGTCGTCGTCCGCCGGCGCGATCGCGTGGACGGGATGCGCCTCCGCGAACGCCTTGACGAGGGCGGCGCCCGCCTCGGGCCGGGCGTAGTCCAGCGTGATGGAGGCGCCGGGGTTCAGGTCGGCCAGCAGATCGGGCCGGTCGGTTCCCACCGCGAGGCGCAGCCCCATCTCCCCGGCCGCCGCCACGTAGGCGGAGGCGCGGTAGGTCGCCGTCGTCATGAGGACGAGGACGCGCTTCTCTTCTTCAGGTCGCATGCCACCCGCCGTCCACGAGGAGCGACGCGCCGGTGACCAGGCTGCTCGCCTTCGAGGCGAGAAAGACGGCCGGGCCGACCAGCTCCTCCATCCGCCCGAAGCGGCCCATGGGTGTTCGGGCGCAGATGGCGTCGTGGACGAGCGCGTCTTCCTTGAGCGCGGCGGTGAGCGGCGTTTCGATGAACGTGGGGCAGATGGCGTTCACCTGGATGTTCTCCTTCGCCCACTCGGAGGCGAACACGCGGGTGAGGCCGATGACGCCGCTCTTCGAGGACGTGTAGGGCCCGTAGGTCTGCCCCCGGGGGTTTCGGAAGACCGACCAGCCCATGAGCGAGGCGACGTTGATCACCTTGCCGCCGCCCGCCTTCTTCATCTCCTCGCCCGCGCGCCGCGTGACGAAGAAGATGCTCTTGAGGTTCAGGTCGAGCACCTTGTCCCAGTCGGCCTCGGTCAGCTCGGCGAGCGTCCTGCGCACGTTGGTGCCCGCGTTGTTCACCAGAATGGTGAGGCCGCCCAGCGCGTCCGCCGCCTCCGCCACCATGCGCTCCGCGGCGGCCGTGTCGGTCACGTCCGCCTGGATGAGCGCGCACTTGCGGCCCGCTTTCTCGACGGCTTCCCTCGCCTCCCGGGCGGGCGCCAGATCGATGTCGGCGATGGCGACGTCCGCGCCGGCGGCGGCGAGGCCCTCGGCGAGCGTTCGCCCGATGCCGCGCGCCGCGCCCGTGACGAGCGCCCTGCCCCCGCTCAGATCGAAAAGAGATTGGCTCATGCGTCGGTTCTCCTCGGTTGGAAGCGTCGGGCCGGCCCCCGATTCTCCCCGCGCGGACGCCGCGGGTCAACGGGGAGGGGCGTTCTCGTTGGTGTTTCGGGGAGAGTGTGGTAATCAATGGAAAATGCTTCTTTCATTTTTTTTCTGCTCCGCGCGGGGGCGGCCTCGCCCCGCGCGAACGGGGGCGCGGCGATGACGGAACCCGCGAAAAAAGAGCGCCCCGTCCGCCCGGCCGTCTACAATTCGGGCAAGCCGGTGCCCGTGGTCTACGAGCCGGACGCCCCGGACGCGGCCTACCGGGAGAAGCTCGGCGCGCCCGGAGAATATCCCTACGCGCGCGGCATCTACCCCACCATGTATCGCGGCTCCCTCTGGGCGATGCGGCAGTACGCGGGCTTCTCCACCTCGGCGGACACCAACGCGCGGTTCCGCTTTCTGCTCGAAAACGGACAGACGGGCCTCTCGATGGCCTACGACCTCCCCACCCAGCTGGGTCTCGACTCCGACGACGAGGCGGCGCGCGACGACGTGGGGCGCCTGGGCGTCGCCGTGGACGCCGCGGACGACATGGCCGCCGTATTCGAGGGCATCCCGCTGGATCGGGTGAGCGTCTCGCACACGATCAACTCCACCGCTCCCGTCATGGCGGCCTTCTGGCTCCTCGCCGCGGAGTCCCAGGGTGTCGCGCGGGAGAAGCTGCGCGGCACCTTCCAGAACGACATGCTCAAGGAATACATCGGCCGCGGAACCTGGATATTCCCGCCCCGCCCCTCCATGCGGCTCGTGGCCGACCTCATCGAATACAACGCGCGGCGCTACCCGCGCGTCAACGCCATCAGCGTGTCCGCCACCCACATCGCCGAGACGGGCGCCACCCTCGCCCAGGACGTGGCCTTCCCCCTCCTGAACGCCCTGGCCTACGTCCGGGAGCTCGCCGGGCGCGGCCTCCACGTGGACGACTTCGTTCCCACCATGTCGTTCCACCTCTCCGTCGGCGGCGGGGTGGGGCCGTTCAACCTGTTCGAGACCGTCGGCAAGCTGCGGGCGGCGCGGCGGATATGGGCGCGCATGATGAAGGAGAAATACGGCGCGAAGAACCCCCGGACGATGCAGCTCAGGTTCTCGACCGGCAACTGCGGCAGCCGCATGGCGGCGCGCGAGCCGCTCAACAACATCGTGCGCCAGACGCTCTTCACCCTCGCCGCCGTACTGGGCGGGACGCGCTCGGTCAACATGGCCTGCTTCGACGAGGCCTTCGAGATTCCCTCGGAGGAGTCCATCCGCACGGCGCTGCGCATCCAGCAGGTGATCGCCCACGAGAGCGGGGTGGCCGACACCGTGGACCCGCTGGCGGGCAGCTTCGCCCTGGAGGCGGTGACGGATCAGGTGGAGGAGGAGATTCAGGCCATCGTGGACGACTACGAGTCGCGCGGCGGCATCGTCCCCTTCATCGAGAGCGGCGAGATTCAAAGGCTTCTGGCGCGCCAGGCCTACGAGCACCAGCGGAGAATCTCCACGGGCGAGCAGGCGTGGGTGGGGGTGAACAAATTCGTCTCCGGGGAGGCCGACCGCATGAGCGGGGGCGAGGGTCTCCACGAGGCGGACGATTCGACCCTGGAGCGGCAGAAGGCGAGGCTGGAGAGGACGAAGGCCGCCCGCGACCCCGCGGAGGTCGAGGCGCGCCTCGAGAAGCTGCGAAGGGCGTGCGAGTCGGACGAGAACCTGATGCCCGTCCTGATCGAGGCCGCCCGCGCGCGCCTCACGGTGGGCGAGATGACGGACGTGATGCGCGGCGTCTTCGGCGCCTACGCGGAGCCGTCCGTGGTGTGACGGGAAGCGCGCGGGGGCGGGCTTGCGATGAAAAGCGAAGGGCGCATCCGGGTGCTGATGGCGAAGCCGGGCCTGGACGGACACGACCGGGGCGTGAAGGTCGTCATCCACGCCCTCCGGGACGCCGGCATGGAGGTGATCTACTCGGGCCTCCGGCAGACGGTGGAGCAGATCGTGGCCGTCGCCGTCCAGGAGAACGTGGACGTGATCGGCCTGAGCGTGCTCTCGGGCTCCTACATGGGGATCGCGCGGAGGACCGCGGAGCGGATGCGGGAGGCGGGGCTGGACGACTGCCTCCTCATCCTGGGCGGGAACGTGCCGGCGCGCCGCGTGGAGGAGCTCAAGTCCCTCGGGGTCGCCGAAGTGTTCAACCACCACGCGGAGATGGCGGAGATCGTCTCCTACGTCCGCGAAAACGCGGGCCGCCGCGCCTGAGGGCGGCCGCTTCCTGGCAAGGAGCAGATTTTGGGCAAGCCGCTCGAGGGCGTCCGCATCCTCGACCTTTCCGCCCTGCTCGCCGGCCCCTACGGCAGCATGGTGCTGGCCGATCTGGGCGCGGACGTCATCAAGATAGAGGCGCCGGGCCGGGGCGACCTCGTGCGCACGATGCCCCCCCATTACGTGGGGGAGACGAGCGCCTACTTCATCGCCCTGAACAGGAACAAGCGGGGCGTCTTTCTGAACCTGAAGGACGAGGAGGGCCATCGCGTCTTCCGCGAGCTGGTGAAGCGCTCGGACGTCGTCTACGACAACTACCGCCCCGGCGTCCTCGAGCGGCTGGGGGCGGACTACGAGACGCTCAAGCGCGTGAACCCCCGCATCATCAGCGCCTCCGTCACCGGCTACGGACTCACCGGCCCGCACAAGGACAAGCCCGCGCTCGACCTCATCATCCAGGGGCGCGGCGGCGTCATGAGCTTCACCGGCGAGCCGGGCAGGCCGCCCGTGCGCCTGGGCGTGCCCATGGGAGACATGGGCGGCGGCCTGTTCGCCGCCCACGGGATTCTGGCGGCGCTCTACAGGCGGGAGCGGACGGGCGTCGGCCAGAAGGTGGACGTCTCGCTCCTGGACTGCCAGGTGTACCTCTCCAGCTACCGCGCGCAGTATTATCTGACGGCGGGCGACGTGGCGAAGCCCATGGGCACGGGCCACGCCTCGGCCGTTCCCATCGGCGCGTATCGATGCGGCGACGGCAAGTGGCTCGTGCTCGACGCGATTCTGGATCACTTCTTCCGGGGCCTTTGCGACGCGCTGGATCGTCCGGAATGGAAGGACGACCCCCGGATGAAGGATCGCCCCGCCCGCCTCGAGAACCGCGAATACGTGGACGAGAAGCTCGCCGAGGCGTTCAGGACGGACGCGGCGGCGCGCTGGATAGCGAAAATCGAGGCGCGCGGCGTTCCCTGCGGGCCGATTCAGACCATCGACGAGGCGCTGAACGACCCCCAGACGCGGGCGCGCGAGATGGTGGTGGAGATGACGCACCCCGAGCTCGGCGCGATGCGAACCTTCAACACGCCGATCAAGATGGAGGGCACCTGGGGCGCGGCGCCCGCGCCGCCTCCCCTGATGGGCGAGCACACCGAAGAGGCGCTCAGGGAGATTCTCGATCTGGGCGATGAGGACATCGCGCGGCTGAGGGAGCGCGGGGCGATTTGAGAGGCGCCATGTTCCGGGACAGAAAGGCTTTCGTGTTCGACCTCGAGGGGGTGTTCTTCGCCGGTGACGAGGTGATGCCCGGCGGTCGGGAGCTGATGCGCGCCGTCAAGGAGAGGTGCCTCCCCCATCGCTTCATCACGAACATCAGCCGCAGCGCGGCCGCGGACGTTCGCGCCCACATGGCGAGGCTCGGGGTGGACCCGGGCGAGAACCTCATCGTGGGCGCCCTGGATCGCGTCGGGGCGTTTTTGAGGAAAACCTGCGGGTCGGGCCGCGCCTACGTGCTGGGGACGGACGCGCTCAAGGACGCCGTCGCGTCGGGCGGCTTCGAGGCGCTGGGCGAGGACGAGGAGGAGAAGGCCGACGTCGTCGTGGTGGGCCTTGACGAGCGCCTCACCTACCGGACGCTGAGCGCCGCCGCGCGGGCGGTGAGCCGGGGCGCCCGCTTCGTCGCCATGAACCCCGACGCGCGCCTGCCGCGCGAGGACGGCGCCTTCTCGCTGGGCGGGGGCGCCATCGTGGCGGCCGTTCGGACGGCGGCGGGCAGGGAGCCGGTGTTTTTCGGAAAGCCCGAGCCCTTTCTGTTCGAGGAGGCGCTGGCGGAGCTGGGCGTGGAGCCGCACGAGGCCGTCATGGTGGGCGACAACCTGAGAACCGACGTCGCGGGCGGCAGAAACGTCGGCATGGCCACCGTCTGGGTCAACCGGTGGGGGGCGATGGCGGGGGATCCGGACGCGCCGGCGGATCTCGAGGTGAAGCGGGTGGACGAGCTGATTCCGCATTTGCCGGGCGGCTAGGGCGGCGCCGCCGGGAGGAGAGCGCGGAGCGGATTCTTGACGACGTCAGGGACGGGCCGGCGCGCGCCGCGCTGAAGGAGCGGTGAAAAAACGCGAGCGCCGGCGGGACGACCGCTCCGCTTCGCGGGCGGATGGATGAAGATTCCCGCCCTCCCGCGCCTCGCCGCTTCTCCTCCGGGGGAGGGCCGGCGGTTCCCCCGAAAGCGCCTTTCCGTTTGACAGCGCGCCGGCGCGGAATTATAAGGGAAAATCAAGCGAAAAGATAAGTCGGGCTTTTTGTCGGGCGCCGCGGCGGAGAAAAAATTGCCTGTGATGAGCAAAATCGACGGTCTTTTGAACACCATTCAATGCGGTGATTCGACGCTGATATTGAAAACCATCCCCGACGCCAGCGTGGATCTCGTTATTACTTCGCCTCCTTATTACATGCAAAGAGACTACAACGAGATGGGGCTCGGGACAGGGCATGAGAGCGCGGTTGATAAATATATCGACTCACTGCTCGAAACATTCGAGGAAGTGATACGAGTCCTGAAATCGACCGGAAACATCATCTACAACATCGGCGACAAATATATCGGCAGCTCGCTTTTGCTCGTCCCGTACAGATTCGCCATAAGCGCGACAAGGCGGCACCCGATTCGTCTCATCAACGATATAACGTGGGTGAAGCGAAACCCCACGCCCCGCCAGTTCACTCGCCGATTGGTCAGCGGCACCGAGCCTTTCTTTCATTTCGCCAAAGGGCCGGACTACTACTACGACCTGGAGAATTTCCTGAAATGCGAAGACAAGAACAAGCGCCCCGCTCCGACCGGCAGGATGGGAGAGAAATACAGATCGCTGATCGCGCAGTCGAACCTCTCTGACGCCCAGAAGCGGAGGGCGAATGAGTCTTTGGATGATGCCATTCGAGAGGTGACGCACGGAGAAATTCAAGGTTTTCGCATGAAGATCAAGGGGATACACGCGGAGGCGTTTGGCGGCCAGGAAGGCGGCAGGAAACTGCAAATGGACAACAACGGCTTCACCGTGATCAGGATACATGGGAAAAAGATGAAAAAAGACGTCATCGATTCGCCGGTGGAGTCGATTCCCGGAATGAGGCATACGGCGGTATTCCCTCTTTCAATCATACGGGAACTCGTCAAACTACTTTCTCCGAAGGAGGGAGTGATCCTGGATCCCTATATTGGAAGCGGAACGACCGCCATCGCCGCGCTGGAAGAAGACCGCCGTTACATAGGGGTCGATATAGATTCTCACTATTGCGGTCTCGTTCTTGAAAGAATAGAGAGATGCAAAAAGAAAAGCGCCTGTTAGAGCGTCTGTTTCGCGAGTCTGCGGCGGAGCTCCCGGAAAGCGGATTGCGGCCCGGGATGCTTGAGCGGCGGCCGTTGCTCGACCTGATAGTGGACAGCGCCTGCCACGGGAGAAACAAGGCCGCTCTGGCCGTGACCATTACGCTGCTTTTGAAGAAAGCGGCTCATCCAAAGCAGGACATTCGCCTCCATCAAGCCGGCATGGATGATGGATTTTCCGGCAGAGGACTGGATGAGAGGGTCGTGACTCCGTTTTTGAGAGAGCGGAACTTTCCGTTCATGGGGTCGGGTTCCGGGTGGCTGACGAGATCGTTTGAACAGGCGCATCCCTACAATCCCGATTATCCCGGCAGAATAACTCCCGCGGCGTTAAAAAACGCTTTTCTGAATGTCATCAACGAAGTCGAAAAGGAAAAGCATTTTGATTTCGCATCGGATCATTTGCGTTACGTGTTCGGTCGATTGAGGAAGTGGCGTGAACAAAACTCCGATCTCAGGCTGGCGAAGCCTACCAACAGGCGCATTGAAGAGATCGTCGCCCTCATTGGAAAGCATTGGGATACCGGGTCGCCCGGGGTCGCCAGGCTCCCGGTGCTGGCTGTTTATGCGGTGTACGAACGCTTGATTTCGGAAGTTTCAAGATACAAGGATTGTCGGCTGCGCGATTTGCTTCCCCATACCGCCGCAGACGCCAGGACCGACCGACTGGGCGATATCGACATCGAAAGCCGTATTGATGGAGGCGCGATCGAGGCCATTGAGATTAAGCATGGATTGACCATCAATGCTTCATTGATAGAAGCCTTGCGAGAGAAAATCGCGAGAGCGGGAGTGAAGCGTTTTTATATTTTGAGCACCAGGGAAGACATCGACTCGAATGAGTTGACGGAAATGACGAACATGCTGATTGACATCAGAAGGAACTACGGGTGCCAAGTCATATTGAACGGGGTGTCGAACACCATAAAATACTATCTTCGACTGCTGTCCGATACCGACAGGTTTTTGATCAACTACGTCTCCATGGTTGAGGCGGATGCGGATATCCCTTTCACGCTGAAAAGTCGATGGAATGAAATTATCGACTCGCATTTTGAAGGTTGAGAGCGTCTTGCGCGCGTATTCGGGGGTTCCGCGAACTTCCTCCGACCCCTGAACCGTCGAGAACTTTCGCGCGCCGGCCCGCCGCGGGGGCCGGCCGCGCCCCCTGAGATTCCCGGGAGATCGCCGATGGCGCCCCGCGTCCTCGTCTCCACCGTCCCGTTCGGGGAGATCGACCCGAAGCCCGTCGAAATGCTCGAGAGCGCCGGCGCGGCGATCGCGCGAAACCCCCTGGGCAGGCGGCCGACCGAGGACGAGCTCGCCGGGATGCTCCGGGAGGGCTTCGACGCCGTCATCGCGGGGCTCGAGCCGTTCACGCCCCGGGTGCTGGACGCGGCGCGGGGGCTGCGGCTCATCTCGCGCGCCACGGTGGGGCTGGAGACGGTGGACCTGAACGCCGCGCGGAAGAGGGGCGTCCTGGTGGCGCACACCCCCGGGGCGAACGCCCAGGCGGTGGCGGAGCTGACGCTGGGCCACCTGCTCGCGCTCCTGCGGGGCGTCCACCGCTCCCACGACGCGCTCCGGCGCGGCGAGTGGCTCCAGCACATGGGCCGGACGCTCGGGGAGATCACCCTGGGCGTCATCGGCGCGGGGCGCATCGGCAAGCGGGTGATGCGCCACGCCTCGGACTTCGGGGCGAAGCTCCTGGCGAACGACCTGGCGCCCGACGCGGCGTTCGGCGAGCGCCATGGCGTGACGTGGGCGGAGAAGGAGGAAATCTACCGGCGCGCCGACGCCGTCTCCCTTCACGTTCCCGCCACGCCGATGACCGCCGGCCTCATCGGGGAGGCGGAGCTCGCCATGATGAAAAAGGGCGCTTTTCTCCTCAACACCGCCCGGGGCGTCCTCGTGGACGAGGACGCGCTGGCGCGCGCGCTGCGCTCGGGCCGCCTGGGGGGCGCCGCCGTCGACGTGTTCGCGGAGGAGCCCTACCGGGGCGTTCTCGCGGAGGCGCCCAACTGCGTTCTCACCGCGCACCTGGGCGCGCGGGCGCGCTCCGCGCGCCTGCGGATGGAGGAGGACGCGGCGCGGAACGTCCTGTGCTTCCTGGCGGGCGAGCCGGTTCCGGGGCTCGCGCCGGAGGAGGAATACGAGATGCAGCGCGCCGTTCCGGCCGGGGCGAACCCGTAAGCCGGAGAGGGGCTTTTCTCATCCGGGGGAGATTTTCCGATGCCGAAGACGCCTGATTATTTCGCGGGCAGGACCATCATCATCACCGGCGCGGCGAGCGGCATCGGCAGGGAGGCCGCCCTCGTCTTCGGGCGCGAGGGGGCGAACGTCCTCTGCGCGGACCTGAGCGAGGAAGGGGCGGCCGAGACGTCCGAGCGGGTTTCGGAGAAAGGGGGGCGGGGGGCGCACGTGAGGGCGGACGCCACCTCGCGCGAGGAGGCTTTCGCCGTGGTCGCGCGCGCCGTGGAGCGGTTCGGCCGCGTGGATTTCTCGCTCAACTCGGCGGGCGCCGCCCTTCGGCGCTCCGATTTTCTGGGCATCGACGACGCGCTCTGGGAGAAGACGTTCGACCTCAACGTCAAGGGGGTCTTCTACTCCATGCAGGCGGTGATTCCCGAGATGCTGAAGAACGGCGGGGGCGTCATCGTCAACATGGGGAGCATGGCCCACCGGCGCGGGGGGCCGGGCCACTCGGTGCACTACGCGGCGGCGAAGGGTGCGGTGGTGACGATGAGCATGGGCGTGGGGCGCGAATACGCCGACAGGGGCATCCGGTGCATGTCCATATCGCCGGGGCCGGTCGAGACGCCGTTTCACGACGTCTCCTCCGAGGCGCTCAAGGAGTCCATGAGGAGCCAGATACCGATGGGCAGGTTCGGCAGGCCGGAGGAGATCGCCGAGCTCGCGCTGTTCCTGTGCTCGGACGCCTGCGAGTTCATGACGGCGGACACCGTGCTCGTGAACGGCGGCGGGGGCTGGAAGTAGCGCGCGCCGGCCTATTTTCTGGAAAACAGGTTGAGCAGGATGGTCAGCAGGACGCTGATCGCGACGCAGGTCGCCACCGGGAAGTAAAAGCTCCAGTTTTTCCCGCGCAGGTGAACGTCGCCCGGCAGCTTTCCCAGGAACGGAATTTTCGGCGCCAGGATGATCGCGGCGCCCAGGATCATCAGAACCGCGCCGAGCAGAATCAGCGTTTTTCCGAATCCGCCGAAAGGCCCCATGCGAAATCTCCCTCTTCTCAGGATTCGGCGGCCTCGCCGGCTTCCTCCTCCCCGGCGGCGGCCTCCCAGAGTCCCCGCTGCGCGCCCTTGGGCGGGGCGATCCCCAGATGCGCGTACGCCGCCGCCGCCGCGCGCCTGCCGCCGCGCGTGCGCTGCGCCAGACCCGCGCGCAGCAGAAAGGGCTCCACCATGTCCACCAGGGTGTCGGCTTCCTCGTTCATGGTGGCGGCGACGGCCTCCACGCCCACGGGGCCGCCGCCGTATTGCTCCATAATCGTCCTCAGATACTTCCTGTCCAGCGCGTCGAGGCCCACCTCGTCCACCCCCTCCATGCCGAGCGCCTCGCGCGCGGCGGCGAGGCTGACGGCGCCGTCCCCGCGCGCCTGACTGTAGTCGCGCGTCCAGAGCAGAAGCCGGTTCGCCGTCCGGGGCGTCCCCCGGCTCCTGCGGGCGAGCTCGCGCGCCGCCTCTCTTTCGATGGGCACCTCCAGGCGCGCCGCGCTTCGCAGCAGGATGCGCTCGAGCTCCTCCTCCGAGTAGAAGTCCACGTGATAGACGAGGTAGAAGCGCTCTCTCAGGGCGGCGGTCAGGGCGCCGGGGCGGGTCGTGGCGCCGATGGCCGTGAACACCTTGAGGGGGAAGTTGATGGTGCGCGCCATGGGCCCCTGATCGACGACGAAGTCCACGCGGTAGTCCTCCATCGCGGGATAGAGGAACTCCTCGACCGCGCTGGGCATCCGGTGAATCTCGTCGATGAAGAGCACGTCGCCGCGCTGGAGGCCGGTGATGATGCCCATGAGGTCGGCCGGCCGGGAGAGCGAGGGGCCGGAAGTCTTCACGAGGCGGGTTCCCATCTCCTCGGCGATGATGTGGGAGAGCGTGGTTTTCCCCAGGCCCGGCGGTCCGTGAAAGAGAACGTGGCCCACGGGCTCCTCCCGGCTCCGGGAGGCTTCGAGGGCGATTTTCAGCTTCTCGACGAGCCCGGTCTGGCCCACGTATTCCCCGAGCCGCTTCGGGCGAAGCGAAGTGAACGTCCGCTCCTCGGCCGGGCTCCCCGCCTTCGGGCTCACGCGCCGCTCGATGACCATGCCTCCTCCTCCGCTACCGGCTCAGCCGGAACACTTCCTGCAAGACGGCCTCGGTCTCCGCGTCCTCTCCCAGGGCGGCGAGGGCGCGCTCCACGAGGCTCTCCGCCTCGGGCGCGCGGTATCCCAGCTGCCCCACGAGGACGGCCATGACGTCGCCGTGCGGGGGGGCGGCGCGGCCGGTCTCCGGCGGGAGCGCGGCGTCCCGCGCCAGCCGCAGCCCCGCGACTTCCTCCCCGATTTTGGCGATCACCTGCTCGGCCTTCTTCTTTCCGATGCCGGGCAGTCTGGTGAGCAGGGGGGCGTTCGCCTCCGCGATGGCCCGGGCGATCTGAAGGGGCGGGAGGCTCAGCGCCCGCGCCGCGCTTCGGGGGCTGATTCCGGGCGCCTTGATGAAGCACAGGAAGAACGCCCGCTCCTCCGCCGAGAGGAAGCCCGTCAGCCGTGGCAGGAGCTGGCCGGTGGCCACGTTTCCCTCCAGATAATGGTAGGTGTGGAGCTCCGCCGCCTCGCGCGCGTCCATGAGCGCCTGAAGTTCGGGAACGGCGTATCCCCCCACCTGGACCTCGTAGGCGACGCCGGCCGGGGTCTTGAGAACGACGCTCTCGCCCGAGACCTCGATGAGCTCCCCGGAG
Source organism: bacterium (assembly GCA_965242545.1). Classification (GTDB taxonomy): domain Bacteria; phylum UBA8248; class UBA8248; order UBA8248; family UBA8248; genus Bin107. The sequence continues at coordinate 115,999 of OZ251456.1, read as the reverse complement.
ACCCGGCGAATCACGCGCCGCTCCCGACGGTCCGCGCGCCCCTCAGGAGGCTTCTCTCGACGTGGCAATACGCCGCGGCGACGGCGTCGGCGAAATCCTCGGGCTCGGGCGGCTCGGCGAGGCCCATGCGCTGCTGCGCCATGCGCTGCACCTGCGCCTTCGTGGCGCGTCCGACGCCGACGAGCGATTTCTTGATCTCCGTGGCCGCGTAGCTCGCCACCGGAACGCCTGCCTGCGAGGCGGCGAGGAAGATGACCCCGCGCGCGTGTCCCATGACGATGGAGGTGCGCGGGTGCCGGTAGTGGCTGTAAAGGCTCTCCACCGCCATGACGTCGGGCGCGCGCGCGCGGAGGACGCAGGCGAGATCCTCGTGCAGCTCGCGCAGGCGCGCCTCGAGGGGCGCCCCGGCGTCGCTTTTGAGCACGCCGCCGTCGATGAGGCGCGGCTCGCGCCCCGCCTCGTCGATGGAGAGGACGGCGTAGCCCGTGACCCCCAGACCGGGATCGACGCCCATCACGCGAAAGGTGCTTTCGGACTGCGGCAACGCGGCGACCCCACGGGCGGTGGGCGTTCGGGCTTACGCGGACGCCTGCGCCATCTGCTCTTCGGAGATGTCGAAGTTGGCGTAGACGTTCTGAACGTCGTCGTTCTCCTCGAGCGCCTCCATCAGGCGAAGCATCCGCTCCGCCTCCCCGCCCTCGAGCGGCACGGTCGATTTGGGCAGCATGGCGAGCTCGGCGGATTCGGTCGGGACGCCGCTTTTCTCCAGCGCCTCGCGCACGGCCTCGAAGGCGTCCGGCGGGGTCCGGATTTCAAACAGGTCGGCGGCGGGCTCCATGTCCTCCGCCCCCGCCTCGAGGGCGAGCTCCATGAGCGACTCCTCATCGACGCCTTCCCGCGGAACCAGGAATAGCCCCTTCTTCTCGAAGTTCCACGCCACGGCGTTCGGCTCCGCCATGGAGCCGCTGTTCTTCGTCAGGACGTGGCGGATTTCCGCCCCCGTTCTGTTGCGGTTGTCGGTCAGCACCGAGATGAGAATGGCCACGCCGCTGGGCCCGTAGCCCTCGTAGGCGCACTCCTCGTAGTGGACGCCCTCGAGCTCGCCCGTTCCCTTGGCGATGGCGCGCGCGATGTTCTCCTGGGGCATGTTGGCGCCCTTCGCCGTCTGGATGGCCGTCCGCAGGCGGGGGTTGCCGTCGGGGTCGCCCCCGCCGAGCTTGGCCGCGATGGTGATCTCCTTGATGAGCTTCGTGAAAATCTTCCCGCGCTTGGCGTCCAGCGCGCCCTTTTTCCGCTTGATGGTGCTCCACTTGGAGTGGCCGGACATGGATCGGAAACTCCCGCGATTCCGCCCCGGCGGCGCGAACCCGCCGTCCGCCCGGGAGGCGTTCGTTTTCAGGATGCGTTCTCGCTATAATTTTCTAGCACGAGCGGCCGCGCGAGTAAAGACCGCGAACGGGGCGGGAGGGGGGAGACGCCCCGCTCCGCCGGGGCCCGCGTGGACGCTCCGGGAGCGGGGTGATATTTTTCCGGAAGCGCATCCAGGGAGGGCGGACGCCTGAGTTCCGAGAAAACGGCATCTTCGATGACCCCCGTCGAGCGGGGCGCGCGCACCCTTCGGATCGAGGCCGAAGCCCTGGCCGGGCTGGTCGAGCGGCTGGATGAGGAATTCGTCCGGGCGGTCGATATCGTGCTGCGGTGCCGGGGGCGGGTCGCGGTCACCGGCATGGGCAAGAGCGGACTGGTCGGGCAGAAAATTTCCGCCACCCTCGCCAGCACGGGCGCGCCCTCCTACTTCCTCCATCCCGCCGACGGCGTCCACGGCGATTTGGGCATGGTGACGAAGGACGACGCCGTCGTCGCCATCTCCTACAGCGGCGAGACGGAGGAGGTGGCGCGCATCCTGCCCGTCTTCGCCCGCCTGGGGACGCCTCTCATCGCCATCACGGGCGGGGAGAATTCCACCCTCTGGCGGGAGGCGCAGGCCGTCCTCGACGTGTCCGTGAAGGAGGAGGCCTGCCCCATCCGGCTCGCGCCGACGGCGAGCAGCACCGCCGCCCTCGCCATGGGCGACGCGCTGGCGATGGCCGTCCTCGAGGCGCGGGGGTTTCAGCCGGAGGATTTCGCCCGCTTTCACCCCGGAGGCGCGCTGGGCAAGCGGCTGGTTCGCGTGCGGGACCTGATGGTCTCGGGCGGGGATATCCCCCAGGTGGACGAGGCGGCGACGCTCGACGCGATCGTGCGCGAGATGAGCGCCAAAAGGCTGGGCATGACGTGCGTGACGGACGCGGGGCGGAGCCTGCGGGGCGTCATCACGGACGGGGACCTGAGGCGCGCCCTCGGGAACGCCCGGACGCTGCCCGACCGCAGGGCGCGGGACCTGATGACGCCCGCGCCCCGGACGATTCACGAGGACGACGTGGCCGCCGCCGCGATTCGGCTGATGGAGGAGAGCGCCATCACCTCGCTCGCGGTCACCGGAGGCGCGGACGGAAGCCTGGCGGGCGTCCTGCACCTGCACCACCTGCTTCGCGCGGGCGTGGCGTAGCCTCGCTCCCGGGCGCCCTCCCCGACGCGCCGCCTCACTCCCACCCCGAGGGCCCGAAAGCCAGAAGCGCGAGCGCCGCGGCCGTCATAAGCCCCAGGCCGCCCGCGTAGCCGAGGGCGGGAGGGAAGCGTCCGCGCAGCAGCCTTCCCGCGAGAAATCCGGCGAGGGCGGGCGGAATCGCCGCGGCCGATCGCGCCGCCTCGGGCAGACCCAGCGCGCCCGCGCCGCCCAGCGCGGCCGTCTGGACGAGGGCGAACGCCAGCGCGCTCGCGCAGGCGAGCCGCATCATCCGGGCGCGGCCGACGCCCGCGCTGTCGAAATAGACGACGCTCAGGGGGCCGCCGCAGAAGGAGAAGCCGCTCAGCCCGCCGGCGAAAAACCCGGCGAGCCAGGTGAAGAACGTTTCGTCCCGCATGTCGAGCTGGATTCTCCGGAGCGAGAGGGCGTAGGCGGCGAAGAGGAGGACGAGGACGCCCATCGACCACTTGAGGAACGCGGGCGGACTCGAGGCGAGAACGAGCGCGCCCAGCGCCGCCCCCGCCGCGCCCGCGCCGAGAAAGGGCATGAGGCGCTTGAGCGACGCGGCGGGAACCCCGCCCCCGATCGCGCGAACGGCCAGCAGGGCGAGGTTCGGCAGCGAGAGGGTGAGCACGGCGTCGCGCGCGCCGAGGAGGGCGCCCAGCGCGGGCGCGGCCAGAAGGCCGAAGTCGAAGCCCGCCGCCCCCTCCATGAAGGCCGCCGTGAAAACGAGAAGCGCGATATCCCAGGATGGCCACATCGTTCGAGCCGCTTCAGGCTAGAGGTTCAGCAGGGATTGAGCGTTCCTGTGGGAGACGTTCTCGTATTCCTCCCGGCTCAGCCCCGATCGTTCGAGCGTCTCGACGATTCGGGCGTCCGTCATGTCGTAGGGCAGGTCGGTGCCCAGCAGCACCCGATCCCCGCCCATCACGTCCACCAGAAACCGCACGACGGGCGGATGGAACACCAGCATGTCCAGGTAGAAGTTTTCTCTCAGGTATTCGAGCGGCGGGCGCGAGATTTTTTTGCACTCGGGCCGCGCCTTCCAGCCGTGGGTGAAGCGGCCGATGAGGTAGGGCGCGGTTCCGCCGCCGTGCAGAAAGATGAAGCGCAGGTCCGGCAGGCGGTCGAACAGGCCCGAGAAGATGAGGCGGCCGATGCAGTTCGCGCTCTCCGTGGGGAAGCCGACGAGGTTGAACAGATGGTAGTCCTTCATCCGCTCCCTCCCCGCCGGGTTGGCCGGATGGACGATGAGGGGAGCCTTCAGCGCGGCGGCCGCCTCGTAAAGGGGAAAGAAGCTCTCGTCGTCCAGATACCGGCCGTTCACGTTCGTGCCGAGAAAGCCGCCCCTGAGCCCCAGCCCGCCCACCGCGCGCTCCAGCTCCCGCACCGAGCGGGGGACGCTCTGCGCGGGCAGGGCGGCGAGGGCGTGAAACTTCTCCGGGTGCTTTTCGACGATTCGTGCGTAGGCGTCGTTCGCCGCCTGCGAGAGCGCCTCGCCCAGTCCGTCGTCCGCCCAATAGACGCCCGGGTTCGAGGAGAAGGAGAGGACGTTCATGTCCAGCCCCATCTCCGCCATCGTCCCGAGCCTGAGCTCGACGCTGGAGAAGGGCTCGAGGGGCGGGTGCGTCGCGCCCTTGACGTCCACCCGGCGCGCCCCCTCCGCGTCGGTGAAGAGCCGGACGCCGTAGCGCGGGCCCTCCTTCTCCAGAAGGGCGAGGTATTCTTCCGGGTAGATGTGGCAGTGGGCGTCGATGTGCATTCGCGTCCTCTCCGTCGCGCGTCGGGCCGGGCCGGATAGTTAGCACCCGCCGCCGGGCGGTGTCAACGAAGCGCGCCCGGCGAGGCGCGGCCCGGCAGGGAAGGCCCCCCGGCGTCGAGAGGCGCCGGGGTCAGGGCTTGACGGCGCGGATGGTCGCGCTCCGCAGCTCCGGCGCGGCGTAGGGCTTGCGGTTGAAAATTTCCACGTCGATGAAGCCGGCGTCCCGCAGGCCGGCGGCGTATTCCTCCTCCGGGATGGCGCCCGCGACGCACGCGCACCAGTCCCCGAGGGAGGCGGCCTTCGCGCGCTCTCCCACCCTGACGACGTCCGAGACCACGAAGCGCCCGCCCGGGCGCAGCACGCGGAACGATTCCCGGAAAACGGCCGGCTTGTCCGGCGAGAGGTTCACCACGCAGTTGCTGATGACGATATCGACGCCCCCGCTTTCAATCGGCATGTTCTCCATCTCGCCCTTTCGGAACGAGACGTTCCCGACGCCCAGGCTTCGCCGGTTCCTCTCCGCCTTCTCCAGCATGGCGTCCGTCATGTCCAGACCGATGACGCCGCCTTCCGGCCCCACCTCCTTCGCGGCGAGAAAGCAGTCGAGTCCCGCGCCCGAGCCCAGGTCCAGCACCGTCTCGCCCGGCCGCGGGCGGGCGTCCGCAAGAGGGGTTCCGCATCCCGCGTTCGCACTCAGGACGTCCCCGGGAACCTCCCGGACGTCCTCCCGCCCGTAGCCGACGGCCTCGGCGTTCTCCGCGCCCGCGCGCGTCCCGGACTGCGGCTCCCCGCAGCAGGAGACCTCCCCGTCCGCGACCTTCGCGTAGAGGTCGCGGACGGCGCTTTTTATGCTTCCCGCGTCATCCGGGCGTTCCGAGTCCGTCAATGCGCTCTCCTCGTGGACGGCGGCCAGGGGCTTGAGGGCCGGGGGAAAAGAGGACGCCCCGGGGAGAAGCAGGATAGCAGGCTTCCGGGAGAGAAGGAAAGCCCGGCCCCGCCGGATTGGCGCGGCGCGGAAGGGGAGATTACAGGAGCGTCCGGGCGTTGTATAAAGGAGGGCGGCTCACGCCGGAAAACGCACGGGGGAAGCTGCGGGCGAGGCCGCTCCCTCGCGGCGCCGGGGGCGACCGGTCTTTCTATCTCGGACAGCGGGACATGGCCGAAAAAAAGAAGCATATCTATCTGATCGACGGGTCGGGCTACATGTTCCGCGCCTACTACGCCATGATGCGCCAGCGCCTCTCGAACTCGAAGGGGACGCCCACGGGCGCCACCCTGGCGTTCGCCCGGATGCTCCTGAAGGTGCTGCGCGAGCGCGCGCCCGAATACGTCGCCGTCGCCTTCGATCGTTCCGAGCCCACGTTTCGCCATGAAATCTACCCCGCCTACAAGGCGAACAGGGACGCCGCGCCCGAGGAGCTGGTCGAGCAGATTCCCTACATGCGCCGCGTCGTCGAGGCGCTGCGGATTCCCTTTCTCTCCCGGGCGGGCGCCGAGGCCGACGACATCGTGGGCACGCTGGCCGCGCGCGCGGAGAGCGAGGGCTTCCGGGTCGTGCTGGTCACCGCCGACAAGGATTTCGCCCAGCTGGTCTCGGAGAACGCGCGCGTCTGGGACCCGATGAAGGACGAGGAGATGGGCCCCGCCGAGATCGAGGCCAAATGGGGCGTGCCGCCGGAGAAGTTCGTGGACGTCCAGGCGCTCATGGGGGATTCGACGGACAACGTTCCGGGGGTGCCGGGCGTCGGCCGCAAGACCGCCGTCGCCCTGATCCGGAGGTTCGGCGGCCTTGACGAGGCGCTCGCCTCCACGGAGAAGATCGAGCGGCCCGCGCTGCGCCGGAGCCTCGAGGAGAACGCGGAGGCGGCGAGGCTCTCCCGCAGGCTTTGCGCCATCCGGCGCGACCTGGAGATGGAGGGCGACCTCGAATCCTGCCGCCTGGGCGCCGCCGACTTCGACGCGGCTCGGAAGCTCTTCCTCGAGGAGCTGGAATTCAGGAACATCCTCAAGGACCTTCCCGGATACGACGCGGCCGCCCTCGGCGAGGACGCGCCCGGGGAGGCGGACCCGGCCTCCGCCGCCGGGGAGCGCGACTACCGCGTCGTCCGCTCCCTGAAGGAGCTGAGGGCGATGCGGCGGGAGCTCGAAAAGGCGGGGCGCTTCGCGTTCGACCTCGAGACCACCTCGCTCGACCCCATGCGGGCGCGCATCGTGGGTCTGAGCTTCTCCGCGCGCGCGGGCCGCGCGTTCTACGTCCCCGTGGGGCATGAAGCGATGGATTCCGGCCCCCAGCTCGCGCTCGGGGACGTCCTCGACGAGGTCTCCGGGATGCTGGAGTCGCCCGACGTCGAGAAGATCGGCCAGAACGTGAAATACGACGTCGCGGTGCTCCGGGAGGCGGGCCGCGCCGTTCGCGGCCCCCTGTTCGACACCATGCTCGCCTCCTATCTCCTGCGCTCCGGCCGCGCGAGCGAGGGGATGGATCACGCGAGCCATGGAATCGATCACCTCGCGCGCGAGTTCTTCGGCATCCAGACCATCAAATACGCCGACCTTTGCGGGAAGGGCGCCAAGGAGATTCCCTTCTCCCGGGTGCCCGTCGAGGCGGCGGCGCCCTACGCCTGCCAGGACGCGGACCTCGCCTGGCGGCTCGCCGAGGCGATGGCGCCGCAGCTGCGCGACGCCGGGCTGACGCGCCTTTTCGAGGAGCTGGAAATTCCCCTCCTGCGCGTTCTGCTCGACATGGAGCGCGCGGGCGTGCGGCTGGATCAGCGCTTTTTGCGGGACATGGGAAAGGAGCTCGAGGCGCGCCTGGATGAGATGCGCGCCCGCATCCACGAGCTGGCGGGCGAGGAGTTCAACGTCAACTCCACCCCGCAGCTGCGCGCCATCCTGTTCGAGAAGCTGAACCTGCCGGTCATCAGAAAGACGAAGACGGGCGCCTCCACCGACCTCGACACGCTGGAGAGGCTCGCCCCGCGGCACCCCCTGCCCCGGGAGATTCTGAACTACCGGCAGCTCTCGAAGCTCAAGAACACCTACGTCGATACCCTGCCCGGGCTGGTGAACCCGTCCACGGCCCGCATCCACGCGCGCTTCAACCAGACCGTCGCCGCCACGGGCCGGCTGAGCAGCTCCGACCCCAACCTCCAGAACATCCCCATCCGCACCGACCTGGGCCGCCGGATACGCCGCGCCTTCCTGCCCGAGGAGGGCTGGCGGCTGCTCTCGGCGGACTACAGCCAGATCGAGCTGCGGGTGCTGGCGCACTTCACGAACGATCCGGGGCTGGTGGACGCCTTCGCCAGGGGGGAGGACGTCCACGCGACGACCGCCTCGGCCGTCTACAGCGCGCCGCTCGGCGAGGTGAGCGCCGAGATGCGCCGCGTCGCCAAGGCGGTGAACTTCGGCATCATCTACGGGCAGGGCGCCTTCGGCCTCTCCCAGGCCATCGGCGTCCCGCAGTCGGAGGCGCGCGCGTTCATCGAAGCCTACTTCGAGCGCTTCGCCGGCGTGCCCGCCTTCGTGGAAGCGACCGTCAGGGAGGGAGGGGCGCGCGGCTACGTCTCCACCATCATGGGGCGGCGGAGATACCTGCCCGATCTCAACAGCCGCAGCCGCAACGCGAGGAGCGCCGCCGAGCGCAGGGCGGTGAATTCCGTCATCCAGGGCAGCGCGGCCGACATCATCAAGCTGGCCATGATAGCCATCGCCGACCGCCTCGGGCGGGAGAAGAGAGAGGCGCGAATGCTCGTGCAGGTGCACGACGAGCTCCTGTTCGAGGCGCCGCCGCCCGAGGTCGAAGCCGTCGCCGCCCTGGTCGAGGAGGAGATGAGGGGCGCGACGCGCCTGCGCGTTCCGCTCGAGGTGGACGTGAGCGCGGGCGAGAACTGGGGCGCGCTGAAGTAGCGGGCGTCGGACGCCCCGCGGATTTTCCGGCGCCCCGCGAGGAGGGAGAATCGCCCCCCGCCTTGCGCGTCCGCGCCCCGCCTCCTAGAATCGGACGCGGCCGCTCCTCTCCTCCGCCCCGCAAGGCCGCGCCGTCCGCGTTCTCCGGGAGACGCCCGCTTCCCCATGTCCAGCCTCTACGCCATCGGCGACGTTCACGGCCAGCTCCACATGCTGGAGGCGCTGGTGGAGCGCGTCCCCTTCCGCGAGGAGGACGAGATCGTCTTTCTCGGGGACCTCATCGACCGGGGCCGGGATTCCAGGGGCGTGGTCGAGTTCCTGCTGGCGTTCGGGCGCGAATATCCCAAAACCGTGTTCCTGCGCGGAAATCACGAGGACATGCTGCTCGACCACCTCGCCGGCGGCGGGCGCTACGCGCCGGGCGTCTATCTCATGAACGGCGGGCGGGAAACCCTCGAGGGCTACGGACGCTCCCCCGAGGGCGGGTTCCGGCTTCCGCCCGCGCACCGGGAATTTTTCGGCGCCCTTCGGTGGATGCACGAGTCGCGGGGCTTCATCTTCGTCCACGCGGGCTTGAGGCCGGGCGTTCCCCTCGACCGGCAGGATCCGATGGATATGGTCTGGATACGGGAGGAATTCCTGCGCGCGCGGCACGATTTCGGCAAGCCCGTCGTCTTCGGGCACACGCCGGACTGGGAGATAAAGAACGAGCTCCCGCTCTTCCTGGGCATCGACACGCGCGCCGTCGCCGGCGGACGCCTGACGTGCGCGCGCCTCGCCGACAACCGGCTCGTGGACTGCCACCAGGTCTCCGCCCGGGAAGTCGGATGAGTTGAACCCTCCGTGAGGCGCGAACCAGGCGGCGCTCCGGACGACGGGCGCGTTCTCGGCCTCCTCGCCCGGGAGGGGAGGCCCATGGCCGCGCGCGAGATCGCTCGCGCGCTCGGAACGCCCGCCGAAGCGCGCCCCTCCCTCAGAAAGCGCCTGCGCGCCATGGCGGAGGCGGGCGCGCTCCTGCGGATTCGCGGCCGCTACGCGGCGCCCGGGTCGCTCTCCGTTTGCCGGGGCGTCTTTCGGGGCCATCGGCGGGGCTTCGGGTTCGTCGCGCCGGAGGCGGCGGCCGGGGAGGAGCGCCCTCCCGACGTCATGATCAGGAAGACCCGGACGCTGGGAGCCATGGACGGGGACGTGGTCTCCGCCCGGGTGGAGCGGGTTCATCCCGACGGCAGGCGCGAGGGCCGCGTGCTCGACGTGCTGGAGCGCGCGCGCCGCACCCTGGTGGGCAGGCTCTGCGTCGAGGGCGCGCGCGCCTGGGTGGAGCCCCGGGAGGATCGCGTTCCGCACCTCGTCATGCTCGACGCCGGGGGACGCGAGGGGGCGCGGCGGGGCGAATGGGTGGAAGCGGAAATCACCCGACACCCGACCGCGGGAGCGCCGGCCAGAGGGCGCGTCCTGAGAGCGTTCGGCTATCCCGACGACCCGGCCGCCGAGCAGAGGGCGGCGCTCGCCGGACGGGGGCTGCGCGAGGATTTCCCGCGGGCGGCGATCGATGAGGCGGCGCGGGCGGCCCCGCCGGCGGAGGACGATCCGCTCCCGGAGGGGGTGGAGGACTTCAGGGAGCTTTGCGCCTTCGCCATCGACCCCTTCGACGCGCGGGACCGCGACGACGCGGTGTCGATTGAAAGGCTCGGAGGCGGCGGCCGCCGCCTCGGAGTGCACGTCGCCGACGTGGGCCATTACGTCCGGGAGGGCGGGGCGATTGACCGGGAGGCGCGCGCCCGGGGCGCGAGCGTCTATTTTCCGGATCGCGCCGTTCCCATGCTGCCGCCCCGCCTCACGGGCGAGACATGCTCCCTGAGCGAGGGCGCCGTCCGGCGCGTCCTGAGCGTCCTGCTCGATTTCGACCGGCACGGGAGGCGGACGGGGATGCGGCTCGCCTTCGCGCGGATTCGCTCGCGCGCCTCCCTGACCTATCGCGGCGCGGCCGCCGTTCTGGAAGGCGCGCGGATTCCGCAGGAGGACGAGGCGGAAAAGGCCCGCGCCCTTGAGGCGCCGCTCGGGGAGCTGGCCGCCCTCTCGGAGCGGCTCCGCGCGCGGCGCGCGGCCGGGGGCAGTCTCGACTTCGACCTGCCGGAGCCTCTCTTCTCGCTCGACGCGAAGGGGAGGCCCACGGACGTCGGGCGCGCGCCCCGAACGGCGGCGCACCGCCTGATCGAGGAGTGCATGCTGGCGGCGAACCGGGCGGTGGCCGAATATCTCGCGGAGGCGGGCGGCGCGTCGGTCTTCCGCGCTCACGCGCCTCCCGGAGAGGAGGAATTGAAGGCGGTGCGGGGGTTTCTCTCGAAACTGGGCGTCAAGGCGCCCCCGCTCGCCGATCTGAAGCGCCCGGGCGGGCTGCGGGAGGTCTTCGACGCCGCGCGGGGGTCGGGCGCCGAGCGCTGCGTGCATTTCGCCGTTCTGCGAAGCATGAAGCTCGCGCGCTACGAGCCCGCCCCCGCCCTCCACTTCGGCCTGGGCTTCGCGCGCTACGCGCATTTCACCTCGCCCATTCGCCGATACGCCGACCTGTGCGTCCACAGAAGGCTGAAAAGGCTCATGCGGGGCGACGCGCGAAAGCCCGCTTCCGGGCGGATCGCCGCCCTTTGCCGCGAGATTTCGGAAAAGGATCGGGCGGCGGAGGCCGCCTCGCGCGAAGCGGCGGACTTCATGCGGGCGCTTTTCATGCGGGAGAAAATCGGCGAGCGCTTTCGCGGACGGGTCTCGGGGGTGGCGAACTTCGGGGTTTTCGTGGAGCTCGACGACGTTTTCGTCGAGGGCGTGGCGCCGTTCGAATCCATGACGGAGGATTACTATCGCTTCCTTCCCGAGGAATACGCCGCGCTGGGCGAGCGGACGGGCCGGCGGCTTCGCCCCGGGGATCCCGTCACGGCGCGGGTGGAGGGCGTCGATCTGGCGGCGAGGCGGGTGACTTTTCGGCTGCTGGCGGGCGGCGCGAGGGAAGCGCCCCGCGACCCGTCCGCCTCCCGCCGCGCGGGGAGGGGGCGCCCGGTTCGCCGCCGCCGGAAGGCGGGAAAGCCGGGGGGCGGGAGAAGATGGGGCGGGACCCGATAGCCGCCCGGCTTCGGAGAAGCGCCCCCTTTTTCGCGGGGCGAATTTCGCGGGTGGCGAAAAATCGCGCGAGGGGCTATATTGTCCTCCTGACGACGAGGGGAAGGCGGGGAGCCGCGCGCTCCTCTTTCTTTTTCGCGGTTTCGAGGGGGCGGGACGCGATGGCGGGCGGGGTGAAAATCATCGCGGAGAACAGGCGCGCCCGCGCCGATTACGCGATTGACGAGACCTACGAGGCGGGCCTCGTCCTCACGGGCACGGAGGTCAAGGCGCTGCGGGAGGGCCGTGCGAACCTCAAGGAGAGCTACGGCGATATCGTCGGCGGCGAGGCCTGGCTGGTCGATTGCCACATCAGCCCCTACGGGTGCGGCAACGTTCACAACCACGAGCCGACGCGCCGCAGAAAGATGCTGCTCCACAGGCGGGAGCTCGGACGGCTGATCGGGCGCGTGAACGAGAAGGGAATGACGCTCGTGCCGATGAAGATGTATTTCTCGCGCGGGCGCGCCAAGGTGGAGCTCGGCGTGGGCAAGGGCAGGAAGCGCCACGACCGCCGGGAGGAGCTGAAAAAGCGCGCGGCGAACCGCGAAATCGAGCGCGCCCTCCGGGAGAGGAACCGGGGAGAATGAGCGTTTTCGGGAAATACGAGATGTCCTGGCGGCGGGCGGGCCTGCTGAAAATATCGATGACGGCGTTCGGTCTGGCGGTGGGCGCGACCTGGCCGGAGGCTTTCCGGGGCTGGGCGCCCTGGCTCTGGCTGACGTTCGCGCTGACCGCCGCCTGCTTGCTCGCCGTCTTCCGCCCGCGGATAATGCGGGGGAGACGCCAGCAGCGCGCGTGAAATCGCGTCCGGGCCGCAGGGTCGCCGCTCCGGGCGCGGGGTTCATCTTTCTGGGGGCGATCCGGTTTCGACGGGAGGATTTGAAGTCTGAGCTGCGCGCCGGGGACGCCACTTGGCCCCGTCATCAATGTGGCGAAATCACACCAGCCGACAACGAGCTGGCTCTCGCGGCCTAGACGCTAGCGAGCGTTCCCCCTCGCCTCGTCCGCGGGCGGGGAGCGGAGCGTCATGAAGCGGACTAGCCGACCCGGGCTTCGGTCCGGAGCCCGATAGGCGAATTCCAATCGGACTAGCCCGGAAGATGGCCCGCCGGCGGGCTTGAGACCGGGCGAAGCCTTCACCGCCGGCTACGCGCGTAGACGCTCACGACGGAAGCCTTTCGGACGCGGGTTCGATTCCCGCCGCCTCCACCAAGTCAATTCTCGCAAGGGGCGATGAGCAATCAATATCTATCTGACCATGGTTTCCGCTAGGCATTTGATCAGTTTTTTGCCCAGTTCATAGGATTTTTTGACTTCGCAATATGTTGCGGTGGAAGGCATATCTCCCGTATGGGCGAATTGATTTCTCCAAGTGATTATATTGCCGTATGAGCTTCTGATATTCCCTTGACCACTCTGAAGAACATCTTTCTCCAATGCGTTGATTTTTCTTGCGAATCTCGCTGAATACTTTTCTCCAAATCGTTCGAGATAATCTTCTTGAATATCTTTTTGTCTAATCCGGCCGTTAATTCGATCGAAGTGTTTTCTGGCGAAATGTCCAAAATTTCTATGCTTTTTCTCCGCAAACGTGATGAAAATTTCCTTTATCGCCAGTTCGTAAACCGTAACGGCGGCAACGGCTATAAAACCAACATACCGAGAAGCGATGAAGGGGTTTGGTGTTGGACTGATTACTTTGTCGAGGTGATCAATTAAATCATCTGCTAGTTTGAAATGATCAGAATAGCCCATGTCTATACGACGATATACTCATGAGCGATCTCGAATCGTCGCCTCAGGGCGGTAGTGTCTGTAGTCCACCCAGAGCAAAGTTTCTGATATTCCGGGTCTTTACACAAATTTTTGAATCTGATCCCAACATCATCAGGAATTTTCTTGATGTTATCGAGGAAGGCGCAAAAAACGGAATCCATCGTTGCTGTATTTAGCCCTTTGCGATGAAAGGGCTTCTCGCCGAGCTTGCTAATGATTAGCTTGGTTGTTGTCGGAAACCGTTCAACAAACCGTTGGACGCTTTTTGAAGCGCCGTCTCTGTTGCGCTTCATGGCTTTATTCAAGTACTCTTTCATCGGTTTTTCGTATTTGTCTCTCCAACTTCCGCTAAGAGCAAAAAGACGTAACAACAACTCGATGTCCTGCTGGGATCTGGCTGGCTCCCGTCTGCCGATAATGGACCTCCAATGTTCATTTTTGTTCAAATCCCTGAGAGTGTTGACCAATTTTCCACGGAATACGCAATTTCTTATCTCTTGGGGCTTCAGGGGTTTCCCCCCGGTATTCAATCGTTCAAAAATGTGGTAGATGCTGGTATTTCCATCATCGGGACTCGACTGTTTAATGTTCATCGTGCGCAATACGGAGCCACGCAATTTTCTCTGGTCAACTTCGCTTAATTCGGAGAAAAGTTTCTTGTGGTAGGGATTGCTTTCGTCCAATCCTTCAAGCCTAAATGATCCTCGCTTGCCTTTTGCTGATTCCTGCCCAAAGTAACCTCCAAAATAAAATATGACGCTCATAATTCTTTGCTGGCCGTCAATTACGAGGGCTTTGTTGTTTTCGTCTACATGGAAGAATACGGGTGGAACGGGTATGCCGCGTAAAAAAGATTCAATAAGCAAGGAAGACTGGCGTTTCTCCCACACAAATTCTCTTTGGAATTCAGGAATTTCTATGTCACCCTTGTGAAACATGTCTTCGATGACGCTTAAGGTATAATCAGCAGGATACGTGGCTATATCGTATGCCAAGTACTTTTCGTCCTCTTCCGGCTCCTCTTCAACAACCAACTCGTGGTCTGTATCCAATGCCATGACACCCTCTTTTGATTATAGTTTTTATGACAACATTTTTAGTGTACGCCGCGTTGTAAACGTATTCAAGCCTTTTCGTGATTCATATATCACGATTATTTCCAATTTGCTCATTGTAATTAGTGTTTTCCTGGTATGCCACAGGATGAATTGCGCCGCGCCGCGCGGGGGGTTACAATGGATTCGCTTGACGCGATTCGGCTTGGCGACCTCGTTTCCGAAAGAGGACGAAGAGCGTGGCGCAACCGGTGGAAGAGGGGCGGGCGGACGCCGCCGTCGAGGCGCCGACCGAGCCGCGCCTCCGCTATCTGAACCGCGAGCTCTCTTGGCTCGCCTTCAACTCGCGCGTGCTCGCCGAGGCGAGCAACCGCCGGCACCCCCTGCTCGAGCGACTGCGCTTCCTCTCCATTTCGGCGAGCAACCTCGATGAGTTCTTCATGGTGCGGCTGGCGGGCCTCAAGGGACAGGTGGCGAACGGCGTCACCCAGAGGAGCCTGGACGGCCGAACGCCCGGCGAGCAGCTGGCCGAGGTCGCCCGGGAGAGCGCGCGGCTGATTCGGGAGCAGGAGGCGGTCTGGGCGCGCCTGCGGGAGGAGCTCGCCGGGGCCGGCATCTCGGTGGTCGGAGCGGAGGATCTGAGCGGCGGGGACGCCGTCTGGCTCGCCGACTATTTCCAGAAGCAGGTCTTTCCGGTGCTGACGCCGCTCGCCATCGACCCGGCGCACCCCTTCCCGTTCATCGCCAATCGGGGCTTCTGCCTCGCGCTCGAGCTCGAGGCCGCCGACGGCCGCGCCATGCGGGCGCTGGTTCCGCTGCCCGATCAGGCGCCCCGCTTCACCCGCCTGCCGGGCGAGGGCATCCGCTTCATCGCCCTGGAGAATCTCGTCCAGCTGTTCATCGACGATCTGTTCCCCGGCTACCGGATCGCCGGCAGCGGCGTGTTCCGCCTGATCCGCGACAGCGACATCGAATACGAGGAGGAGGCGGAGGATCTCGTCCTGCTGTTCGAGGCCATGCTGCGCCGCCGGCGGCTCGGCGAGGTGGTGCGCCTGAGCCTGAGCGCCGACATGCCCGCCTCGCTGCGCGCGCTGGTGCTCGGCGAGTTCGACGCCCAGCCGGAGGACATCGTGGAGCTGACCGGGATGATCGGCATGGCGCAGCTGGGCGAGCTGATCGACTGCGGACGGGAGGATCTGACGTTCCCGGACTACCGGGCGCGCTTCCCGGAGCGCATCCGCGAATACGACAACGACTGCTTCGCGGCGATTCGCCGCAAGGACATCGTCGTCCATCACCCCTACGAGAGCTTCGACGTGGTGGCGCAGTTTCTCGAGCAGGCGGCGGCCGACCCGAGCGTGCTGGCGATCAAGCAGACGCTGTATCGGACGACCGCCGAGTCGCCCATCGTCAAGGCGCTGATCGCGGCGGCGGAGTCGGGCAAGTCGGTCACCGCGCTGGTCGAGCTCAAGGCGCGCTTCGACGAGGAGACGAACCTCAAGCTCTCGCAGTCGCTCGAGCGCGCGGGCGTCCACGTGGTCTACGGCTTCATGAATCTCAAGACGCACGCCAAGGTGACCTGCGTCGTGCGCCGCGAGGGCGACGGCCTGCGCAGCTACGTGCACTTCGGCACCGGCAACTACCACCCGGTCACCGCGCGAATCTACACCGACCTCTCCTTCTTCACGTGCGACGCGCGCCTCGCCCGCGACGCCGCGCGGGTGTTCAACTTCACCACCGGCTACGCGGCGCCGCGCAGCTTCGAGCGCGTCGCCGTGGCGCCCTCGGGGCTGCGCGACTCGGTGCTGGCGCTGATCGACGAGGAGATCGCCGGCGCCGAGGCCGGCCGCCCCGCCGGGGTCTGGGCGAAGATGAACTCGCTGGTGGACGGCGCGGTCATCGACAGGCTCTACGAGGCGAGCGCCGCGGGCGTGCAGGTCGATCTGGTGGTGCGCGGGGTGTGCTGCCTGCGCCCGGGGGTGCCGGGGCTGTCCGACAACATCCGGGTCAGGAGCATCATCGGGCGCTTTCTGGAGCACTCGCGCATCGTCTGCTTCGCCAACGGCCGCCCGCTGCCCTCGCCCCGCGCCAAGGTGTTCATCACCTCGGCGGACTGGATGCCGCGCAACTTCGACCGCCGCTGCGAGGTGCTGGTGCCGATAGAGAACGAGACCGTGCATCAGCAGGTGCTCGAGCAGATCATGGTGGCCAACTTCAAGGACGACGCGCAGAGCTGGAGCATGGCCGGCGACGGGAGCTACGGTCGCGTCCCGCCCGGCGAGGAAGGCTTCGCCGCCCACACCTACTTCATGACCAATCCGAGCCTGTCCGGCCGCGGAAGCGCGCTGAGGCGGGCCGGCGGGCCGGCGAGGCTGCGGATTGCGGAAGACGGCTGAATCCCCCCGTCCGGCCGCCGCCGCGGCCGGCGCCGAAGATCGATACGGCGTCATCGACGTCGGGTCGAACTCGATCCGCCTCGTCGTGTTCGACGGGCTGCGGCGTGCGCCCCTGCCCCTGTTCGACGAGCGGGTCATGTGCGGTCTGGGCCGGGGTCTGCGCGAGACCGGCCGGCTCGATCCGGCGGGGGTCGAGCGGGCGCTCGCCAGCCTCGAGCGCTTCGAGCGGCTGCTGCGGGCGATGGGCGCGGCGCGCTTCGACGCCGTCGCCACGGCGGCCGTGCGCGAAGCCGAGGACGGAGGCGCGTTCGTCGCCGAGGTCGAGCGGCGGTGCGGCTTTCGCGTCCGCGTGCTCTCCGGCGCCGAGGAGGCGGAGACGGCGGCGCTCGGCGTCCTGAGCGGAATGCCCGACGCGGACGGGGTGATGGGCGACCTCGGGGGCGGTAGCCTCGAGCTCGCGCGTCTGGGCGGGGGAGCCTCCATGGAGCGGGCGACCCTCCCGCTCGGGCCGCTCAGCCTCATGGCCGCCGCGGGCGGCGATCGCGAGCGCGCGCGGAGAATCATCGACGAGGCGCTGGCCGAACCGCCCTGGCTGGACGCCGCGCGCGGGCGCGCCCTCTACGCCGTCGGCGGCAACTGGCGCGCCCTGGCGCGGGCGCACATGGCGCAGACCGGCTATCCGCTTCGCGTCATTCATCACTACCGGCTGCGGCGGAGCGAGATCGCCGAGGTCGCCGGCCTCATCGCCCGGCAGAGCGGCGGGTCGCTGGCGGGGATCGACGGCGTGTCGAGCCGGCGTGTCGAGCTGATGCCGCTCGCCGCGCTGGTGATGGAGCGGCTGCTGGCCGCCGCCGCGCCGTGCGAGGTCGTCTTCTCCGCGCTCGGGCTGCGCGAGGGGCTGGCCTACGCGCGTCTGGACGAGCGGCTGAGGGGCGAGGACCCCCTCCTGGCCGCCGCGCGGGACATCGCCGCACGCGCCGCGCGGTTTCCCGAACGCGGCGGCGAGCTCGCGGCGTGGACGGACGGCCTCTTCCCGGAGGAGAGCGCCGGCGAGCGGCGGCTGCGCCATGCCGCCTGCCTGCTGAGCGACGTCGGCTGGCGGACGCACCCGGACTACCGGGCCGCCCACGCCTCCGCCGAGGCGCTGCGCGCGCGCGCCCTGCGCGCCGGCCACGAGGAGCGGGCGTTTCTCGCCCTCGCCGTCTTCGGCCGTTATGCGAGCCGCCCGACGAGCGGGGAGCTGCGCGCGGTCGGGCGGCTGCTGGACGAGGAGGCGGCGCGGCGGGCGCGCGTCCTCGGCCTGGCGCTGCGCCTGGGCGAAACCCTGTGCGGCGGCGCGCCCGGGACGCTGGGCCGCTTCGCTCTCGAGCCGCGCGGCGGCTTTTTGAGGCTCGTCTGCCGCCCCCGCGACCGCGGCGTGGCGGGGGAGGTCGTCATGCACCGCTTCGAGGCGCTGGCCGCCCTGATGGGGCTGACGCCCGACCTGCGCGAGGATTGAGGCGCTCGCGATCTCGGGCGGGGACGTGACGGCGCGCCTCCCCAGTCCCGGCACGGCGGCCATCCTCGCCCCGCCCGCGACGCTTCGCGCGGCGAAGAATCGGGCCGGCCGGAGGGGACGCTTCCAACCGGCCCCGCGGGGGTTTCCCGCCGCCCTCTTTTGCGCTACGCGCGTCCCTGAACGAGACCGATGGCGGTTCGGCCGCCACAAGCCCGCGCGAGAGGCGCGACGGAGGAATCCCATGAAAGTCGCATACGTTTTCGCCACGAACACGGCGGCGACCTACAAGCTCGCCACCATGATCCTGCCCCAGCTCGAGGACGGCTCGCACGGGGCGAGCGTCGTCGGCATGTTCTTCTTCGACGACAACCTGTTCTGCCTGCGCGCGGGCGACCCCGTGGGCGAGCGGCTGGCGAAGGTCGCCGCCGAGCAAAACATTCTGCTCATGGTGTGCGATCAGTGCGCCGTGCGGCGCAATCTCGCCGAGGGAACCTTCGAGCAGTGCGGGAAGGGCGAGGTGAAGCCGAAGGGCCTCGTCGCCGGCGTCCACGCCGGCTGCTTCCCGCAGCTCTACGCCGCCCTCGCCCCCGACCCGCCGGATCAGGTGATTACGCTTTAGGGACGCGGGGGGTTCGGACGGCGCCGCGGGTCAGGACGCCTTGAGGACGCAGTAGGAGTAGAGCCCCATGAGGCCCGAGAGGTCCTTCGCGGCCTCGGGCGCGCGGCGGCGGCCCACGTCGATCATGCTTTCCGACTCGACGACGGCGAGGCCGTGCCGCTCCTCGAAGACGGCGAGGTCGTCGAAGCCCGTCAGCCATTTCACCTTGAAGGCGCTCTCGAAGAAGTCGGTCGCCTCGGTGATCTTCTCGTCGCCCGAGGCGCGCTTGATGACTTTTCGGGAGAAGTAGTCGAAGGCGATGGTCATGGCCGGAAGCCGCGCGCGCAGCCGGGCGAGAAAGCCGTGGATGAGATCGACCGGCAGATACATCGTGTTCCCCTCCCACACGAACAGGGTGGGGGCGTCGAGGGAGAAGCCCGCCCCGGCGAGCTTCTCCGGCAGATCGACCTTGAGGTAGTCGCAGGGAATCGCCTCGCAGGGCGCGGCGCCGCGCGCCTCGAGCGTCTTCCGCTTGAACGCCAGCACCGCCGGCTGATCCACGTCGCAGAACCGCGTCCCCGCCCCGCCGAAGACGGCGGAGCGCATGTCGAAGCCCGACCCCAGCGAGACGATCTGCCCCACGCCCTCCGAGACGGCGCGTCCGACGATCTCGCTCATGGCGCAGACCCGGTAGCGCACCAGCTCCCGCGAGGGCGGAAACACGCGGATGAGCTCGCGCGTCTTCTCCTCGATCTCCTCGTTGACGAACCACGCCGCGTAGGGGTCGTCGAACAGCCTGGGCTCCTCGCCGCGCTCCATCGCCCTCATGCAGGAGATGACGAACGCGGTCGCGCCGATTTCGTTGATGTCCATCCATGCGTCTCCCCGGAGTGTCGGACGGCCGCCCGATGATAGCCGGGATCGCCGCCGGCGGGCAATCCGCGCCGCGGGCGCGCGAACCGCCCCTGCAATCGAAACGCCAAAATATCGAACGCCCGGAAACGGCGATCACGAAACCACGAAGGACAACCACAGGGGGTTGTCCCTACGGAATCGACAAAACCCGCGTCACCCCGAACGGTGCGTCACCTACGGGCAGGCGGTTTTGATTTCGCGCAGGAGGCGCGGACATGCGTCCCGTTTGTGGGTTGGCGGTGGCGCGGAACCGTCGCTCCTCCGGCGGCGGGTTGAATTTCCGCCCTTCCTTTTGGCATAATCCCGTCCGTTGTTTTGAAAATCGAACCAAAACGAAGCTGGCGCTTTGAAGGGGGCGGCATTCATGGTCATTCGCAGGCTTGTCCGCGGCGTCCGGGATGGGGCATACTGGCGCCGACTCACCGACATGAGAAGGAGCGCGCGATGAGAACGCCGAACGACGGCGCGGGACGCATATATGCGTCCCCTACGGGTGAGTGGGCGTCTCGTCGAGGGGCGCGGCGGGCAATACAAAACCGGTTGGCGGGGCTTCTCGTGGGGCTGGGGCTGGCGGGGCTGCTGCTGGCGCCGGGGGAGGCGCGGGCGCAGGGCTGCGGGAGAACGCTATTCGCAGTACCGACCACCAGCACGATCACCTGCAACAACGCGGCGCACAGCACCGTCCGGTTCGTTGCGCAAGGCAGCGCCAGCGTCACGATCAACGTCCCGGGCGGGTCGGCGACCACGATCTCGGGGACGACCACCTACCCGAGCCTCAGCATCATCGCCGAGGACATCAACGCTGCCGGCAACTACGCCATCAACGTCGGCACCACGGGCGCCGTCAGCCTGACGGGGACCGGGCGCGGCGTCAGTATCGATAATGTGGGGAGCCCCGGCACGGTCGCCATTGACGTCGGGAGCCAGGTGACGATCGGATCCTCGACCAGCTCGATAGGCGAGCACGGCATCCGGATCCGAAGCGGTCCCAGCGACGGCACGGTCACGAACGCCGGCACCATCTACGCCAACTACGAGGGCATCGACGCTCATCGGCAAGGCGCCGGGACTCTGACCGTCACGCACACCGGCGCCATCACCTCGACGTCCTCGACGAACTCCCCCGGCATGTTGTTGGTGACGCAAGGCGCGGGCCCCATGATCGTCACCACCAGCGGCGACGTCACGGCGACGACCTCGACCCAGGGGGGCATCATCATGCGCGCCGAGGGCAACGGCGCCGTCACCCTCACGGCGACCGGCGGCGCGATCAGATCGTCGGCGGAAGGCATCGCCATCGAGAGCAGAGGCACCGGCGCCGTCACCATCCAGGGCACGGCCGCGAGCGCGGCTAGCCGGAGCGGCCCCACCATCACGTCGTCGGGGAGTCACGGCATCTACGTCCAAAAGACGAGCGCGGCCACGGCGGGTGACATCTCGATTACCATCACCGGCGGCAGCATCACGGCGGGGAGCGGGGACTATCGCGGCATCTACGTCCAGGACCACGCCGGCTACACGGGCAGCGTCACCATCGACAACGCCGCCGACGTCACGGCGGAGCGCCCCATCCACGTCGTCAGGCTCGGCGCGGGCGCCGTCTCCGTCACCAACAGCGGCGGGACCGTGCTGAGCATGACCCGGCCCGCCATCCTCGCGCAGAACGCGGCGAGCGACGCCGGCGACGTGACCGTCTCCGTCACGGGCGGCACGGCGGAAACCGCCGGCGCGGGCGCGCCGGCCATCCATGCCAGAAACCAGGGCGCCGGCGACGTCATCGCGACCATCGCCGCCGGCGCCACGGCCATCTCGAAGAGCGCCGCCGGCATCCTCGCGGAGCTGGGCGACGCGGCCGACAGCCGGATCAGGATCACCCAGGGCGGGACGATTTCGGGGCGCACGGGCGTTCTGGCCCGGGCGGCGCGCCAAAGCGCGTCGGGCGAGACGCGCGCGGCGGGGGATCAGCCGATGATCGACGTCGCCTGGACGGGGACCTTCGCGCGCGACCCGGCGAAAACCGCGGCGGACGACGAGGGCCGCTTCCCGGCGGTCGCTCTCGACGCGACGGGCGTGGAGCGGCATCGGGGCGCGGCGGCCGAGGATCACACGGGGCGCTACGGCGCGCCGGCGGGCGTCGAGGCGCGGGTCATGGACCTGGACGCCCTGCTCGAGAAGGTGGCGGAGGGCGACGACCCGGACGCGCTGATGGTCGTGGAGGCGCAACGGGCGCTGCTGGACTCCCGGAACCCCGGGGAAATCGACCCCACGGACAGCGCGCGCGCGGCGCTGATCGTGAGTCAGTTCCGGGAGATGCTCGAGGATGATAATTTCGCGAGTCGGCTGCCTGCCGACGACGACGTGGACGCCAATGACGACGGGACATACAGCGACGCGGAGATCAAGACATACCTGACGGCGGACAACGCCAATCGCCGAACCTTCCTGCGGGCCCTGCTCCGGCGCGGGCTTTCGGAGGGCGAGAAGGCGGTTCTCCGGGCGCTGACGACGGGCGGCGGCGACCTGGAGGCGGCGCTGGGGGCCCTGCCCACCACCGCCGCCGGCATCAATTATTACAACGACGCCTGGAAAGGCGAAGTGCGGGCGCTGCTGAACAACTTCAACGTCGGAAACGTCCGCGTGAACGTGACGGCCGGCTCCATCGTCTCGCGGGGAGACGGCGTCCGCGCCTACTACCTCACGCCGCACGACGACAACGGGAGCATCGAGGTCACCGTGGCCGCGGGCGCGGAAGTGACCGGCGGGGCGGCGGGCGTCTACGCCGCCAACGCGGGTCTGGGTCTGCGCGTCGAGAAGAAGTACGCGCCCGAAGCCGTCCGCGACGTGAACGCGGGCCTGGGCGAGGATGATCTGGTCACCCTCGCCGATCACGTCAGGCAGGTCGTCCGGGTGGACGGAACCGTGACGGGCGGGACGGACGCGGCCGTGCATCTTTCGGGCGGCGGCGCGCTCATCGTGGGCGAGACGGGCGAGGCGCTGGCCGGCGCCTCGGGCCGGGCGGTTCTGGTGAACGACCCGGGCCCGGCGATCATCTACGTCGCGGGGCTGTTGCGGGGCGGCGCGGGCGACGGCGCGGCGATTGATCTGACGCTGGGCGGCGCGGTGACGGTGGCGCTCACCGGGCGGGTGGAGGCGCCCGAGGCGGGGCTGGCGATTCGGGCCGAAGGCGCGGCCGCGACGGTCGCCATTCACGTCCCCGGGCGGGACGACGCGGGCGCCAGACACGGGGCGCTCCGGGTGCGGGGCGTCATCGGCGGAACGGGCGTCAACCGCGAGGCGAACGCGCGATACGCGGAGAACGTGAGATACGTCGAGGTGGTGAACGGAATGCGCACCGGGTGGTCGACGCCCGCCGAGTTCAACACCGGCACTGGCGGAACGGTTGACGGCACGCTGTTCGTTCCGGACCCGGAGGCTCCTCGGGAGCCCGGGACCGGGGAGCAGCCCGGACAACGGCCCGGCGGAGGGGAGCCCGGGCAAGCACCCGGGACCGGCGGACGTCAGCCGACGATAACGTTCACGTTCGACTGCGCCGGCGCGGACGACGGGCGGTGCCGGCTCTACGAGGCTTTGCCCTCCTTCCTGCTGGCGATGAACCGGATGCCCTCCCGCGCGGAGCGCATGGCCGCCCCGCGCGGGGCGAACGGCGTCTGGGGGCGCGTGGAGGGGGCGCGGGGCGAATGGACGGCCGACCGGGCGGATTCGGCGATGGAGCTCTCCTACGACTACAACGCCTCCGGGGCGCGCGCGGGCGTCGACTTCGAGGGCGCGCGCGCGCGGGCCGGCCTCTCGGTTCACGCGCTGCGGGCGAAGGCGGAGATGAAAGGCGTGGGCGAGATCGCCCTGAACGGGATGGGCTTCGGCGCCTCGGCGGCGTGGGAGTTCGGAGAGTTCTACGCGGACGTCTCGGGGCAGGCGACCTGGCTGGACGCGGAGATCGACTCGACCGTGAGCGGCAAGCTGGAGAAGGAGGCGACGGGACTGACCGGCGCGCTGGGCGTGGAGGTCGGACGCCGGACGCGGCTCGCGGAGAAGCTGGCCGTCATCCCGCGCCTGGGGCTGGTCTGGACGGAGGCGGGGCTGGGCGAGTTCACCGATTCGGTCAGCGCGACGCGGGTGTCGGTGGAGGACGCGGCCAGCGTGAGGGGCGTCCTGGGCGTCATCCTGGAAACCCCGATGGAGGACGGCGGCCGCCTGTTCGGAACGCTCGACCTGGCGCGGGAGCTCGCCGACGAGACGGGCGTGAAGGTCGGCGACGCGAAACTGAATACGGACGCGCGCTCCACGACGGCGCGGCTGGGCGCGGGCGGGGCGTTCGCCTTCTCCGGCGGCGCGTCCCTCCGCGCCTCCGCCTGGTGGCAGACGAGCGGAAGCGATTCAATCGAATACGGCGGCGGCGTGACCTTCAGCGTGAGGTTCTAGACGCCGGAAGGATTCACCGGGCGCGGGGGCCGACCGATTGCCCCCCGCGCCCGGTTTTTTGCGCGGACGAAAACGGGACGCATGTATGCGTCCCCTACACAAACAAAACCGTCGCCATCCTCGCCGTAGGGGCGCGGACATCCGCCCCGCATTTAACCCGTAGGGGTGGTTCGGGAACCGCCCGCCGTCATTCACGGCGTCAATCCCTACGGGCCGGGGGTGGCGTCATCCGATTGTAGGGGGCGCATACATGCGCCCCGCGCGTAGGGTTGGCGACGACGCGGCGCGGACAACCACAGGGGGTTGTCCCTACGAAGGCAGAATCGCACCCTCGCCCGTAGGTGAAGCGCCGAGGGGCGCTTCCCACGCATACATGCGCCCCGCGTGTAGGGTTGGCGACGACGCTGTGCGCGCGTTTGCCCGCATTTGCGGTGTCCCGAAAAGAAGCGAAAAAGGTACGATTCGAGCTGAAACGCGCCCGATCCCCGATCAAAAGGGCGTCTTTTTCCGTCAAACCGAAAACCTTTCAATTCAAATACAATCGAGCGAATTCAAAACGATTTCAGGGCGTTTTCAGGCGAATTCACGCAGCTTTTGCGAACGCATAACCGCTTGATTCAAAACGAAAAACGCCGAAAGATGGGGATTTTTATCTGAATAAGACCCTATCGGACGGATCGCCCTCTCGCCCCGATCGCGGACATTCTCCCGCCCCGATCGGCTCATCATCCCGCTGCCCCGATCGCGGTCACTCTCTCCCCGATCGGCCCGCCGGCGGGGGTGGTTTCCCCCCACCCCCGAAGCCCCGATCTGCCCACTCCTCCCCCAGCTCGCCTTCCCACCCAAACGGGCGGTTCCCGAACCGTGGGGCGCGCCCGAGGAGGGGTCGCCCCTGCGGAGCCTCGAGGCCTCGTCCCCCTCCCCGCTCAGATCGGTCTTCGCCGCTCCCCATCCCGATCGGTCGGCTCCCTCCGCCGGCGGGGTGTTGACAAACGGGCGCGGGTTTTGAGAAATTCACGCGAGGCGTCCTTCCGCTCCGGCCCACATGCGAGAGAAGATGACCATGCGACGCGTCGAACGATCAACGGGATGGCGGCGAAACCGCCCTGAAGCGGCGGCTCCCCCGAGGACGGCTTCCGGCGGGCGGCGGACGATCGCGGCGGCGTTCGCGGCGCTGCTGCTGGGAGCGGCCTTTCCGGGGGCGGGCCTCGCCGCGCCGGCCGCCGAGCCGATATCCTTTTCGGAAACCTACTCCAACTGGCGGGTGAACTGCGGCGTCGTGGAGCAAGGCGCCGGGGACGCCGCGGCGAAGGAGGCGAAAAAAAAGCCGCCCGCCCGCTCGTGCATCCTCCAGCAGCGCATCGACTGGAAGGACGAGAACACGGGGCGGCAGCACCGGCTGCTGATCGTGACGCTGGGGCCGCCCGCCGCCGACGGCGAGATGGCGCTCACGATGCTCACCCCGTTCGGCCTTCTGCTGGACAGGGGGGTGCGGCTCCGGGTGGACAAGGGCAAGTCGTTCGCCCTGCGGTTCCGCACCTGCCTGGCGCAGGGCTGCGTCGTCCGGGGCCGGCTGGACGGCAAGAAGACGCGGCTGCTCCGAAAGGGCAACGTCCTCAACGTGGAGACAGTCGAGGCGGCGGGAGAAACCGTCTTCCGGGTGCCCGTCTCCCTCAAGGGCTTCACCGCCGCATACCGGCGCCTGAAAGCCGCCGTCCGGTGAGCGGCGCGCCGAAGCCCCGCGGACGCGCCCCGGGCGGCGGGATCACGCGCTCCTGAAATACTCCTCGTCCTCCGGCCTCGGCTTCCAGTCGGGGTTCGTGGGCCATTCCTTGTGGCGCGAAACCTTGTCGCCCCCATACCGCACCCGGTAGAGCAGGGTGCGATCCGGACCGTTCGCGTATTCGTGCAGCTCGCCCGGCGGATGCACGATGAACGCGCCCGGGACGACCTCGACCTCGCCCGTGGGCGTCTTCATCCTGCCGCCGCCCTTGTAGCAGAAGTAGATTTCGGTGGCGTAGGGGTGGCAGTGATAGGGACTCACCTGTCCGGGCTCCCAGCAGGCGACCGTCACGTCGCCCTCCTCGAACCTTCCCAGAATTTTCTCTACGTGCTTCTCCCCGCTGAACTCCTGCTCCTTCTCCAGATCGAACACGTGCATGGCGATTCTCCCTTCCGTCGGCTCCATGAGCGCGCAAGCGGACGTTCGCGCCGGGGCGCGGCGCCGCTCCGTTGAATCTACAGCCGGGCGAACTCCTCGCAGATGGCGGCCATGTATTTGGCCCCGTCAATGAGGTGCTCGATTTTCAGGTTCTCGTTCGCGCTGTGCGTGCGCGAGGTGATGCGGCCCACGCCGGTGGAGGCCAGCGGGATTCCCAGATGCTTGAGGACGACCCAGGTCGGCGTGCTCCCGTTGCCGAAAGGATTGATGACGGCGTCCTCGCCGTAAAGCCTGCGGGACGCGGCGCCGCAGGCGCGCACGACGTCGGCGCCGGGGTCGCTCTTCGCCGGGTAGGAGGTGAACAGAAGCGACACGTCGACGTCCCCGAACCCGCGCCGGTCCAAGTGGGCGCGCACGCAGTCCCGGATTCTGAAGGGGTCCTGGTTCGGCACGAGGCGGCAGTCCACCTTGGCCCGCGCGCGCGCCGAGACGATGGTCTTCACCCCTTCGCCGGCGTAGCCGCCGTCGAAGCCCGCGATGTTGAACGTGGGCGAGGCCAGATGGCGGCGGGGCAGGTCCGCGTCCTTCATGTCGAGCAGAAACTTCCGCAGCCCGAACTTTTCGATCCGCTCCCGCCCGTTGTAGGGTTTCATCCGCCGGATGAGCGCGTCCTCGGCTTCCGTGACGGGCAGAACGTCGTCGTAAAACCCCTCCACCAGCACGTTCTCGTCCTGATCCTTCATGGTCGAGAGCGCCCAGACGATTCGCCACGCCGCGTTCTCGTAAATCTGGGCGTTCGAGCTGTGGAAATCGACGTTCGCCGTCCGGCAGGTCAGCTCCATGTAGCAGAGCCCCTTGTTGCCCAGCGAGAGCACGGGGACGTCCACCCGCGTGGTGTTGTCCTCCCAGACGCAGCCGTCGGCGGCGAGCAGGCTCTCATGGCTCTTCACGAAGGGTTCGAGCGAGGGGCTTCCCACCTCCTCCTCTCCCTCGATGATGTATTTCACCGAGCAGGGCAGCTCTCCGCGCACCGCCAGAAACGCCTCGAACGCCGCCAGCCGGCTGACGATGTTGCCCTTGTTGTCCGTCGCCCCCCTGGCGATGACGTGGCCATCGACCACCCGGGCGTCGAAGGGCGGGCTGCTCCACTCGGAGAGCGGCTCGGCCGGCTGCACGTCGTAGTGGTTGTAGAACAAAAGGGTTTTCTCTCCCGCGCCCGGAAGGCTCGCGGTGAGAATCGGGCTTCCTTCCGTTTCGTGGAGCGTCGCCTCCAGGCCCGACCGCGCCACGCGATCCCGGAGCAGGACGGACATCTCCCGCACCCCGACGCCGGTCGTCGAGACGCTCGGCTGGCGGCAGAGCTCCTGCAGGTCCGCCACGAAGCGATCCGCGTTTTCCTCGATATAGGCGAGCACGTCGCCGAAGTCCTCTTTTCCGCCCATGGCGCGCTCCTCCTTTTCCGCGAACGCCCGCGTCCGCGCGAGCCGGCTTGTCGGTTTGATTATCGGCGCGAAACAAAGATATGATCTCCTGAACGGACTTTCAACCCGAAAACCCGCGTCCGCGCGAGCCGGGCAAGCGCGCTTTCCCGCCCGGGGATTCCCCCCGCGCCCCGGACGCCGAACAAAGGAGGTCTCCCATGCCGGAAGCTCCCGCGAACACGAACTGGTTCACCTACTTCCCCGAGGATTATCGCTGGTCGGCCGCCGTCTGCGGCATGGTCTCCAGCGCGCAGTGGGGCGGGACGGAAATCGGAGAGGTGGACAAGGTCTGCCGCCGCCTCTACAAGAAGCTCGGCGACGACAATCTCTGGTTCCGCGAGTGGGATCGCATGGGCGACGTCGTGCGGGACCTGGGGCGCGCCGCCGAGAGAAAAAAGCAGAGCCTCTCCGCCGCCTCCCACTACAAGCGCGCCGCCTGCTACTACCAGATGGGGGAGCGCTTCAGGACGCCCAAGGACAAGCGGGCGCTGGCCACGTTCAGGAAGTCGCTCGACGCCTTCCGCCGCTTCGCGCGCCTCACGGATCGGCCCAGAATCGAGGCCGTGGAGGTTCCCTTCGAGGGGCGCAAGAAGCTGCCCGGCTATTTCGTTCACGCCGAGAACACCCGAAAGCGCAGACCCCCCGTCGTGGTCTTCTTCGACGGGCTCGACGTGAACAAGGAGCTCCAATACGCGCGGGGCGTCGAGGACCTCGTGCGCCGGGGCATGAGCTGCCTGGTGATGGACGGCCCCGGCACGGGCGAGGCCATCCGCCTGCGGAAAATCTACCTGCGCCCCGACTACGAGGTTGCGGGATCGGCGGCGCTCGACTACCTGGAGACGAGGAAGGACGTGAACGCCAGGCGCGCGGGCGTCATGGCCATCAGCCTGGGCGGCTACTACGCCCCGCGCATCGCCAGCATGGAGCCTCGCTACAAGGCGTGTCTGGCCTGGGGGGCGATTTGGGACTACCACGCCACCTGGAAGAAGCGCATTGACGCCTCCTTCAAGGCGGAGCTCTCCGTCCCCGGCCACCACATCCAGTGGATTCTGAACGCCGACTCGATCGAGGACGCCCTCGTCCGGCTCGAGGGCTTCCGGCTCGACGGCGTCGTGCAGAAGATGCGCTGCCCGTTTCTCGTCACGCACGGGGCGGACGACAAGCAGATTCCGCTCCGGGACGCCAAGGCGCTCTACAACGCCGTCGGCTCGAAGGACAAGACGCTCAAGGTGTTCACCGTAAAGGAGGGCGGCGCCCAGCACTGCCAGCGGGACAACTACGCCATCGGCGCGACCTACATGTTCGACTGGCTGAAGGAGAAACTCGGCGCGTGACTCCCCGGAGGCGATGAGAACCGTTGCCTTCCCGCGCCCCTGATGTCATATTCAGGAGACGCGACGATCCGGATGCTCCGCCCACGGACCAAGCATGACGAGGCAGGCGACGGCGGCCGCTCTTTCCGCGAACACGTCTCCGGTGGAGGAGTCCTGCGCCGAAAGCGGGCGAAGAAAATTTCTCGACGGGCTGAGAAGCGCGGGCCGCTACAAATACAAGCGATACAGAGACCTGCCCCTGCGATACGCGGGCGGCAAAAGCCTAGCCGTCGGCCACGTCGTCGAGCAGATGCCCCTCCACGTCACGCGCCTCGTCTCTCCGTTCATCGGCGGCGGATCGGTCGAAATCGCCTGCGCCAACGAGCTGGGAATTCAGGTTCAGGGCTACGACGTGTTCGATATCCTCACGAACTACTGGGAGGTTCAGTTGCGCTCGCCGGTCGATCTGGCCGGGCGGATAGCGCGATGGAAGCCCGAAAAGCCCGCCTACCGAGAAGTCAAGGAGCGCCTGAAGGCCCACTGGAAGAAGGAGGCGCTCATCGCCGATCCCCTGGAGCTGGCGGCGCACTACTGGTTCAACCACAACCTGAGCTACGGCCCCGGCTTCCTCGGCTGGATGTCGAGAATCTACGAGGAGCCGACGCGCTTCGAGCGGCTGCTGGAGAAGGTGCGGATTTTTCGCTGCCCGAATCTGAGCGTGGCGCATGGCGCCTTCGAGGAGACCCTGCCGCGCCATAAGCGGGATTTTCTTTACTGCGACCCGCCCTATTATCTGGATGGCGACAGCCGCATGTTCCGGGGCATCTATCCGCAGAGAAACTTTCCCGTCCACCACAAGGGCTTCGACCATGAGCGGCTCCGGGATTTATTGCATTCGCGCGAGGGCGGCTTCATTCTCTCCTACAACGATTGCGCGCGGATCAGGGAATGGTATGCGGACTTCCGCGTCATAGAGGTGGAATGGCAATACACCCTGGGTCAGGGAGAAACCCGCATCGGCAAGAACCGGAGCGAGAACGGAACTAAGCATCACGTCAAGGCCTCGCATGAGCTCCTGATCGTGAAGGACGGTTAAATGCACGCACGACGGGCAATGACTCCCGACCAAGCCAGCGAAGTGAAAATAGCAGGGCATCTGAATGAATATGATTTCGCGGAGTTAATCGGTGGAGAAGTCAATCTGGGGGCACATACGGACAAAAAGGATGTAATCGATCGCCAACATCGTTCTCATTCAGTTAAAGCAGGCGTTTGGTGGCAGATATTCCTCTATAGTCGAGAGCGCCTGAAAACAAACACCATCTTTCAGGGAATCGGGAATGTGGCGAACATTATGGTTGATTGTATCGACGCATATCCTCCAAATTTTCAAGACTACAAGGCTGAAAAACTTCAAGCAAAAGCCAATCTGCAACCACAAATGCAAAGATTACTGGCAGAATTACAACAATCGAAGATATTCAATGCGTTCTTGAACAAGGCACTATTCGATGGTGGTAATGCGGATTATTTGAGCATATTCCCGGCAAGGCCAAGGTAGACAAATCAAAAAAGACATTTCACATTTTCCATAAAGATGAAGTGGTGTCTACCCTCGCATCGGATGTGACGCTCCGTAATTCGAAAGCTAGAAATGCCAGAGAGATGGACGATCAAAAAGTTACTTTCCTATCCACGCTCCACAGAAAAAACATCGGAGAAATTGAGGATCGGCACGACAGTCCCATCCACTATCGAGAGATGAAATTCCGGCTTCATGCCGAATCTGTCTTCAAAATTCTAACTAACAACATCAAAGAAAAGGAGCAGGCAAGGCCACAGGTCTACACTTATGGAAAAGCCGTTCGGCTGTTCAGGTGAGCGATTCGGTTAGGCAACAACCCCGCTCGGTCCTTCACCTTGCCGCGCAACGGCGATCCTCTTCCCGCCCCTTCATGCCAGCATCAGCCGTTCGCCTTTGGGTTCCGGTATCGGATCGCCGAACTCTCTCGCGGTCTCGATCCAGAGAGCCATCGCTTGGTTGGCGTTCTGGAGCGCGTCTTCCTGCGTGTCGCCATGCGCCGCACAACCGGGCAGCTCCGGGACTTCCGCCACGAAGGCCTCGTCCGCGTTGATCCAATAGAGAATAATCTCGTATTTGTCCATCATTCCTCCTTCTCCAGCTCATGCTTCAGGAGTACCAGACGAACCTGCCGCGTCTGATAGGGTTTCGCCTGACTACCGTCTCGCTGCAGATTGATTCTCTCGGCGACGCCTTCCCTTCTGAGTATGTGATGGCTCCCCGCGCCCTTTCGGTGAACCCCAGATGCCGGAGCGGGCCGCGCAAGTCGGCGAAGCGGATATTCCCGTCCGAGCGGCCGCCGAGAATCTTTTGGAAAAGCGATTTGTCCCGGTTCATACGCAATCTCTGCTACCTTCCAAAACGCCGCGTCTTTTTAGCCCATCATCCAATGTTTATTCCTGCCCCAAAAGCGACGGCATGAGGTCTTTTCACCTTCACCGTCGGGAATCATCCTACTACAAATGCCCCTTTTACGGACGGGCGACCCCCGCTCCCCTACCCCCAGAATCGCTGAATGAGGTCATCCAGGCTGAAATTCCCGTCCCGAATCGCTTCGAGAACCTCGGCTTCCTTGTCCAGCACCCGCCGGGCGGCGTCGGGAATCTCCCCCGCAATTTCTTTCGGCGCCACGACGACCCCGCTCGCGTCCGCGTGAATCAGATCGCCCGGGAGGACGGCCATGCCACCGACCGAGATCGGGGCGTTCACGGACGCCACGCGCACGTCGCCGCGCGAGGCCGTCGTCCCCGCACACCAGGTCTTGAAGCCCGCCTCGCGCATGGCGTCCGAATCGCGCACGACCCCGTCCGTCACCACGCCCCCGGCGCCCAGCCTCACGAACAGGTTCGACATGATCTCTCCCCAGAAGCACGCCGAGTGCGGTTTGGGCCCCACGTCCTGCTGGACGAGAAGGCAGGGTTTGGGCGCGGCGGCCACGGCGCGGTAGAGCGCGGCGCGCTCCTCGTTCGAGCGCGCCTCGCCCGGAGCGTATTCGATCGTCGTGAACGTAACGGCGTAGCCGAGCGCAATCCCCATCTCGGGAAACATACACCTGACGCTCGCGTCGGCGTGGCCCGCGCTCCTGGGTCGGACGCCGAAGGATTCCACCGCGTTCGACACCGTGGGCGTGTCCAGCTCCCTGAGCCGCGCGAGGGTTTCATCGGATAGCGTCATCATCGTCTCCTTGCGTTTCCATGCGGGAAGCGAGCGGGCCGGAGGGCGGGCGATATCCTACTACAAAAACGACCGCGCGCCTTGCGGACGGACTCTCCTCGCGGCGATGGCGGCGGCGTGATATGATGGAGTTATCCATGAGGTAATCGTCGAAAGACGTTCACGGCAATTTCCGCTTCCCGCAAGGAGAAATCTTCCATGGCAAAAGCCGTCGGCAAGGAACCCTGGTTCGCGTATTTTCCGGATGACTACCGCTGGTCCGCGGGCGTGAGCATCGCCTGCTCCGCGTCCTATTGGGGCGCCGCCACGATGGGGGAGGCGGATCGCGTCTGCCGAAGGCTGGCGGGCAAGGTGGGCGACGATGACGCCTGGTTCGCGGAATGGGTGAAGGAGGGCGACAGGATGCGCGCCCTGGGCATGGCCGCCGCCAGAAAAAAGAACGCCCTCTCCGCCGCCGCCTTCCACAAGCGCGCCTGCTTCTACTATCAACTCGGCGAGCGCTTCAGGACGCCCAAGGACAAGGCGGCGAACGACGCCTACCGCAAGTCGCTGGATTCCTTCAAGCGCTTCGCCGCGGTCACGGACGCTCCCCGCATTGAACATGTGGAAATCCCCTTTGAGGGGAAAAAGGCGCTGCCCGGCCTCCTCGTCCACGCGCGGAACACGAGAAAGGCGAAGCCGCCCGTGGTGGTGTCCTTTGACGGCTTCGACGTCTCGAAGGAGATTCAATACCTGCTGGGGGCGGAGGACCTCGCGCGCCGGGGGATGAGCGTGCTGGCCGTGGACGCGCCCGGAAACGGGGAGGCCATCCGCTTCCGGAAGCTCTACCTGCGGCACGACCACGAAGCCGCGGGCGCGGCGTCGCTTGATTATCTGGAGACGAGGAAGGACGTGAACGCGAAGCGCGCGGGCGTCATGGCGATCAGCCTGGGCGGCTACTACGCGCCCAGAAGCGCCAGCATGGAGCGCCGCTTCAAGGCGTGCGTGGCCTGGGGGGCGATTTGGGATTATCAGAAAGTATGGCGCGAACGCATCGCCGCCGCCTACAAGACGGCGCTCTCGGTTCCCGGCCATCATCTGAACTGGATATTCGACTCCGAATCCACCGAGGATTCCCTCGAAAAGCTCGAAGGCTTCAAGCTCGACGGCGTAGCGCAGAAAATGCGCTGTCCGTTCTTCCTGATTCACGGGGAGGGCGACCAGCAGATATCCCTCGCCGAGGCGCGGAAGCTCTATCGGGCCGTCGGCTCGAAGGACAAAACGTTCCGAATCGTCAAGGGGACGGAAACCGGCGCCCAGCACTGCCAGATGGACAATGTCCCCCCTTACGCGCACGAGATTTTCGACTGGCTCAAACTGAAGCTGGGCGCCTAAGCAGGTTCGGGCGCCCGGCGGAAATCCCCGCGCGGCCAAGGAAAGCGGACGGCGCGCAGATGCAGGGCCGCGGCGAGCGTCGGCGCGAAAATTCTACGGAACGAGGAGGCGGCTCTCCCATGCCCTACGAGAACGTGCTGACCGAAATGGACGGGGACTTGCTGATCGTCACCCTGCACCGGCCCGAGCGGCGAAACGCCATGACCCACCAGATGCGGGTCGATCTGCTGGACTGCGTTCGCCGCGCCGAAGTCGCCGACGCGGTCAAGGCCATCGTGTTCACCGGACACGGGGACAAGGCGTTTTGCGCCGGCACCAACATCCCGGAGCTGGAGCAGCGAACGCTGGTCTCGGAAATGGGGCCGGCGGCGACGCTCAGAAAAGACCTGCCAACCGCAGTGGAGCGTCTCGGCAAGCCGACCGTCGCCGCGATCAACGGCTACTGCTTCGGCGCCGGACTGGAATTCGCCATGGGATGCACCATTCGCATCGCGAGCGAGAACGCCCTGCTCGCGCAGCCGGAAATCAACTTCGGCCAGATTCCGGGCTCCGGCGGCACGCAGCGCCTCTCCCGGTTCGTGGGTCTCGGCTGGGCCATGCAGATGGTGCTGACCGGACGACGCATCGACGCCCAAACCGCACGCGCCATCGGCTTGGTCACCGAGGTCATGCCGCAGGCCGACCTGCTGTCCCGCGCGAAGGCGCTGGCGCGCGAGCTGGGCGCGCAGGCGCCCATGGCCTTCGTCGCCGGGCGCGACGCCGTTTTGCGCTCGACGGAGACGGACCTGCTGACGGGCATCGACTACGAGCGCAAACTCTACGCCATCTGCATGGCGACCGAAGACGGACGCGAGGCGCTCAGGGCCTACGCCGAAAAGCGCCCTCCCGAATACAAGGGCCGCTAGCCGGAGAGCCGGGCATGAAGCCGTTCCTTCTCGATCAGGAAAAAATCGAGGGTTATCTCGCGGCCGGGCATTGGTCGCGCGTGACGATGGTCGAGCGATACGCCGCCTATGCGCGGGACTTTCCCGGGAAGGTCGCCTGCCGCGATTCGGAACGGGAGTTCACCTGGCGGGAGCTGGAGCATCTCACCGAGCGCATCGCCGCGAATCTGATCGCCCGGGGGATCGGGCGCGGCGCCCGCGCCCTCGTGCAGATGCCCTCCTCCAACCGCGAGATGATCCTCCGAATCGCTCTCAAGAAAGCCGGAGTCATCGGCTGCTTCGCCCCCATGCAATGGCGGCGCAAGGAACTCGCCCACGCCCGCCGGCAGCTCGACCCCGCCGCCGTTTTCATCTCGCCCGAATCCATGGACGACGGGCAGGCGGACTGGCTGGAAGAGGCACCCGACGGCCGGGTCGAGCTCGTCCTGCGCGTCGGCCTGTCGAGGAAGCCGCCCGATGGATGGCTGCCTTGGGCGGAGCTGACGAAAACCCCGCAAGACGCCGAGGGGATCGATCAGATCGCCGCCCGACGCTTCCGGTTTGATGAAGTTTCCCTGATCACGGTCTCAAGCGGCTCCAGCGGCCTCCCCAAACTGTGCGAATGGCCGGAAGGGGCGCAGATGTGCCTCGGCCGCGCCAACGCCGCGCGGTTGAACATCGGCGAAGACGACAACGTCGGCGTATTCGCGCCGATGGCGGGGGGCGCCGGACTGCTGGTCTGGGTGGCGTCGGGCGCCGCGCCCTGCGCCTTCACTTTTCCCGACGCCTACAATGCGCGCGCCCTGCTCCAGCTCATGGAAGACGAGAAGATCACGGTGGCGACGACGGTCCCCGTCATCCTCGCCCGGCTGGCGGAGGAAGATCTTGCCTCGTTCGACCTGAGTTCGCTGCGCGCCCTCCGGGTGGGTACCGCTGCGGCGGACCTCGACGCGGCGCGCCGACTCGAAAGCCGGACCAACTGCCGCGTCGTGGTCGCGGCGGGAAGCATGGAATGCCCCGGCTTCGCGCACGCGGACGTCAAGGAGCCGGCCGCGCTCCGGCTGGGCGGCGGCGTCGGCATGCCGCATCCGGGATGCCGCCTGCGAATCGAGGACGAGAACGGAGAGGCGCTTCCCCCGGGAAAGGCCGGCCTCCTCAAAATTTCCGCGCCCTACGCTTCCTCCGGCTACTGGAACGATCCGGAAGCCACGCGGGCGGTCTGGTCGGAAGGCTGGTGCGCGACCGGCGACGTCGCGAGCCTTGACGGAGACGGCCGCCTGACGTTGCTGGGCCGCAGCAAGGAAGTCATCAACCGCAGCGGCCAGAAGATATTGCCGATCGAGGTCGAACGGGAAATCGCAAAGCACCCCGACATATTCCAGTGCGCCGTCGTCGCCGCGCCCGACCCCGAATACGGTGAGACGCCCTGGGCCTTTTTTCAGGCGCGCGAAGGAAAGACGCTTCGCCCGGAAGCCCTGATCGACGTTTTGCGCGCGGGCGGCCTCGCCACCTACAAGATACCGGCGCGGTTCATTCAACTGAGCGAGCTTCCCCGCGTCGGCGGCGGCAAGATCGACAAGAAGCGACTGCTGGAAACGGCGTCCGTCGAGTAGCGGCGCCGCCACGCACGCCGGAAGGGTGCGCGAAGCGAGAGAATCAAGACGGGAGGAACCGACTTGGCGAGCGGGGGCGCGGAAGATATGAGCGGCGCGAGTTTCGACGGCTTCACGGTCGAGGTGGACGCCGGGCGAGAGCGCGGCGACGTCATTCTCGACCGAGGCGACATGAACACCATCTCGATGGGGCAGCGCGAGGAGATGCGCGCCGCGTTCGAGAACCTCGACCAAGATGATCGGGTGCGGGTGATCGTGCTGCGCGCCCTCGGCCCGAACTTCTCCTCCGGCGGATTCATCCGAGGCTTCCTGGAAGCCTCGCCCGAACACGTCTCGAAACTGGCCGCCAACATCGCTGCGCCGGCGAGGTGCGAGAAGCCCGTCGTCGCCGCCAATCGCGGCTATTGCTTCGGCGTCGGCTTCGAGGTCTCGCTCGCCTGCGACTTCCGCGTCGCCTCGGAGACGACGCTTTACGCCCTCCCCGAACAGCGCTTGGGGCAGATTCCCGGCTCCGGCGGCTCGGCGCGCCTGCAAAAGATGATCGGCGTCACGCGAACGAAAAACATCATCATGCGCTCGAAGCGCATCACCGGCAGGCAGGCGCATGAATGGGGCATCGTCTCGGAGGTCGTCCCGGACGATGAGCTCGAAAAGGCCACGGACGCCCTGGTCGCCGAGTTGCGCGGGTTCGCGCCTCTGGCGCAGCGCACGGCCAAGCGCCTGCTCAACGAAACCGAGGATGCGCTCCTCTCCGCCGCCATCGAGTTGGAGGGGCACTGCTACGCGAGGCTACGCCAGTCGGACGATTTTCGGGAGGGCGTCGAGGCCTTTCACGAAAAGCGCAAGCCGAATTTCAGGGGGAGCTGACGGGCTTTGGGGATTCGATATTTGTTCGACGGACGGGATGAAGTAAATGTCCTCTCCGCCCGTTTCCACGGGAAAGCGCCGCGCCCGTCAAACGAGCGAGGAGACATATAGAGCGCCAAGCGTTATGGATCCGAAAGGGTCGGCTTCTTTCCGATCACGCGCTCCCAATCTTCCGGGGCGGCGCAGTAGTAATCCGCATTCTCATGCTTTTTGACCCATAAGATTCCTTCTCCAAGCAACAGCTCGAGAATTGGGCGTTTCAACTCATCTTCCGTGTGGGGATCTTCGGGAGATTTGCAGGCTTTGATGAGGTAGTACAGTTGGCCATCTTTGATCCCAACCCCCTCCCTGCCTTCGGGAAGCGCATCAGGTATTCTATAGTATTTAATCGGAAAGCCTCTATCTGTGCGATTTTCTTTCAGTTGCTCCCGGACGCAATCTCTGATGCGGGCCATCGCGTCCGACTGCTCCTTGATAACTTCCTGAGTCCCGGTTTTTTCTATGGGCGACGCATCATCTTCTTTCCGTATGTTGTCCCCATAGATTTCGCCGAAGTCTCGCAATCGAACCGGAAGCACGAAGGGCTGATGCGGTGCGCTCCACATGTAGCAATTGCCGGGGATAGGCTCCGCGATGAGATGAGCGAGAATGTCCGATGAATAGTGGGAGTTGTACTTTCCAAGCGCTTCGGCATCGCCTTCGGAGAGCAGATGGAAACAAAACCAGTTGTCCGCCTGACTGAGCAATTCGGGCGCCAGCGCGCTAGGCTGCTGCGTAACGAGCATGGCTCCGAGATCGTACTTGCGCCCTTCCTTTACCCATTCGACATAAGGGCTGGTATCGTCCAGACGGCGGCCGAGAACGCTCTGCGCCTCCTCTACGATGGCGACGGCGGGGATTACGGGATTCCCGCCTGTAAAGTTCTCCTGGTTATGCGAGAAAATCCGCCTGAGAAGCAGACCGGCAAGCATGTTGCCGGTACCCGAACTCAACAAGCTGATGTCGATTATGACAACCTGGCCTTTGGCCAGAGCGCGGAGCGTCCTCGCCAGCAACTTGCTGGCAGGATCGTGGAGGGTACGCACAACGTTGAACATGTTGCTGCGAGCCGCCGCGATTTCGGCCCCCGCGTTCGAGATTTGAGGTCCTGCATAGCCAAGAAGTTTTCCGATTTCATCGTCCTCGGCCCGAAGTCCTTCTCCATGGATCAGATCGACGAGTTCGCGCCAGTTTGGGCGTGAAACGCTCTTTAGCTTGAGCACGTTCTGCTGGGTTTGGCGGTCGGAAGGAATCGCAATGCCGATCACGTCACGCGGGGCGATATCTCGGATGTCTAGCTTCACTTCGCCGGCCTTCCAGCTGCCATAGTATGGATTTGGCGCTGGCCGGTTGGTGAACACGATAAGCCGATCCTTCAGGTGCGGCACATCGCACAGCCCCGAGCGATCCGCAACGCGGTCAGGCCAGAAATACTCGCCATCGGGATCGAAAATCAGCGTGCCGACGGGGCGGCCGCTCCCCGTCGTCGGCTGCGTCTTGTATAACTCGGCGACAAGAAACTTGACGAGATTGGACTTCCCGTAGCCCGCGCGCGCGAAAACGACAGAACGGCGGGACACAAGGTTTTTGATGTCAAAGGTAACCTGAAGGCGAGGATCCAAAGAGAGCAGTTCGCGCTGGCGCTGTCTATGACTAGCGCCGCAGAATACGAATTCGCCCAACACGTATGACCCCAGCTCCGTTTCTCCCTGGCTCAGTTTGCATAGTTCCCGCAAAACCAGATCGCTGGGCAACGCGACGCGCGCGCCGAGATGCGGCAGTCTCCGCTGTGATGGAACATAGATGATTTCGCTTCCGCTTGCGCGCGCAGCCCCAAGCAGTTTTACCTGAACGCGATACTTCAGGCGCTGTTGCTTCAGGTCTTCGGGCACCTCTTGCTGCCTGCGCTGCATCGTAGTGATGTAGTCTTCACCTTCCGGCGTCGTCAGCAGCCCGGAAGGAACGAGGCGCGTTATGCGTCCGAGCGCGGCCTCTTCCCGTGAGCCGAGCTCAACAAGAAGGAACTGGCCGAGTTGAGGACGATCAAGCATTCCAGCGTCGTACGGGGCAATAATTTCAGCCGCAAACTCAAAGCCGCGCTCATTAAAGCCCTTGAACGCTCCAACGATGCGCGCGTTTCGAAAACAGCATTTTTTCAGGCTTCCCTGTATCTGAGATCCGCCAGCGTTTGCCCCAAGTGCTTCATGCGAAGGAGACGCTCGGACTCTTCATTTGTAAGTTTGCTGCACAATCCTTGGAAAAGCATATCCTGTAGGTCCTGGACTTCGAGACCCGATATTTTCGCATAGTTATGCGCTCGCTGAATGCACATCGGGTAATCGGGGATGGGGAAGCCTTCTTGGGCGTCGGCCATTAGTTGCCCCAGAATGCGGTCGGCGCCCCCCACCTGCCATTCAGCGATATCAACAGGCCAGACCGGATCCATTGGACTGTCCCCGAACTTCACAAGATGGAGACGCCCCAGAGATTGGTACAACCGGCGGCCGGCGTTGTCTTCCTCTGTTGTTTCGTACGTCTCAAACCAAGAGCTGTCGAAATCGTAGCACTCTTTCTCTATGTCCCGATCGACGCGAACGTAGCATGGGTAATCCTTGTGAAACGTCGCTTCCAGCTCAAGAGCGACCGCAAGTCGTCCGAGAACGGCGCTTTGCTTCGCTACGCCCACGATTGAGAGTCGCACGTTTTTTTGCGCGTGCGCGGCTACGCCGCCACGGATCTTTTCATCCAGCAAAGGGAACATGTCCCGCGAGAAGGACTTGGTTCGGAGAAGGCCGTCTCGCACCAGAATTGTATCGTTACCCAATTGAAGATTGGGGTTCGCAACAAAATCGTAAAGCACGGCCCACTCAACGATGTCGCGGTAACAGCGCATCGCCGTGGTGCTTCCGCCCGGAGTCCCGATGCCTCTGATGAGGTTTGACGCCATATATTCGAGCGTCCTTCCGGTATCCTGGGCTAGTCGCTGCAAGGGAGGATTTCCATGTTCCGATCCCGGCTCGGCGCGCCCTCCCAGTTCTTTCAAAGTGCTGGTGCTGGCGACGACATCAAGTACGCACTCCATACCTCGCGAATCCACAACCCGGATGAGTTCAACAACTACCGGATTAAACGTGAGGCGATTGTCGCCGCCATCCGCAGAGACCGACGAGACCGCGTGCGCTGAATATGCGCGAAGCGGCTTCACTCCGTCCCGGAGACGGCGCGCATGTTCCCGGAACCGCTGGAGATGGGGGTTATCCGCATCGTAAGCCTCCATCACCTTTTTACGGAGCGCTTCCCTGTCCAGATTCGCCAGAGACACGTTTCTTCTATCCTATCCTTATTCGCAATTTGAAGATCGGTGATGGATCTTTCACCACCCCGATTCACCCCCTCACCTTCCCGGCAGGATGACGTAAATGTCCTCCCCGTTCGTTTCCACGGGAAAGCGCCGCGCTTTTCGCCTGCGGTTGGCGAGGCATTCCCCCGTCCTGACCTCGAACTCCCAGCCGTGCATGGGGCAGACGATGACGTCCGCCTCCTCGCGCGCGTAGTGCTCCTCCACCCTGCCGTCGGCGCCCACGCACCGTGCGGCCGTGGAGCATGACGTCGTATTGCTCCCCCACCAGGGCAGGCATGTGGTATCGCCCGCTCCAGTCGGCGAAGCGCTCGACGGCGGGGCCTTTCAGATATTTGGCGAAATCCCGAATTTCCTCGAGATAGTGCGCGTCGGAGTCCACGACGTGCATTCCGCGATAGCCCATGGTTTTCTCCACGACAAAGCCTCGTCGATTTTCATGGAACAAGCCGGATGATAGCATTCCCCCCGCTTCGTGAACACGCGAAAACCCGGACAGAGGATTCTCCATGAATGATTCGGCGGAGGCGCACCCGCCCCTGGCGGGGGTGAAGGTCGTGGACATCTCGAACTATCTGGCGGGACCGCTGGCGACCATGTATCTGGCCGACTACGGCGCCGAGATCGTCAAGATCGAAAACCCGAAGGGCGGAGACCCCATGCGCCTCTGGGGCCATCACAAAAACGGCGTGGGCCTCTACCACAAGATGATCAACCGCAACAAGAAAAGCGTGACACTGGACCTCAGAACGCCATTCGGCGTCGAGGCGGCGAAGCGGCTCGTGGAGGAAGCCGACGTGGTGGTGGAGAACTACCGCACCGGCGTCCTTCAAAAATGGGGACTCGACTACGACGCGCTCAAGGAGGTGAACCCCGCCGTCATCATGCTCTCCATCACGGGCTTCGGCAGAACGGGCCCCTACAAAAACCGCCCGGGCTTCGGCTCCTTGGCGGAGGCCTTCGCGGGCTTCAGCCACATCAACGGCCACGCGGACGGCCCGCCCCTGAGCCCTTCCTGGGGGCTGGGCGACTGCTCCACGGGCATCGCCGCCGCCTTCCTGGTGATGATCGCCCTGTTCGAGCGTGAAAAAAGAGGAGGCCTGGGCCAGCAGATAGACCTGGCGATCTACGAGCAGCTGCTCACCATGCTGGGGCCCCAGGTGATCTACTACGACCAGCTCGGCTTCATCCAGGGCAGAAGCGGCTCACGCCTCGAATTCGCCGTGCCCAGAAACAACTTTCGCACCGCCGACGATCAGTGGGTGCTTATCGCGGGCTCGAACCAGTCGATCTTCGAGAACATCTGCAAGGGCCTCGGGCGCGAGGATCTCATCGCGGATCCAAGGTTCTTGAACAACCGCGAGCGCATGAAGAACCCCGACGCGCTTGAAGGCGAACTCCAGAAGACCATTGCGGCGCTCACGCTCGAGGAAGTGATGGCGCGCCTGACGGCGTTCGAGGGCGCGGCCACTCCCATCAACAACGTGAAGATGGTGGTGGAAAACGAGCAGGTCGCCGCGCGCGGGAACATCGTGACCGTGGAGGACGAGGAGCTCGGCGGCCCCGTGAGGATGCAGGAGGTCTTCGGCAAACTCTCGCGCACGCCGGGTGAAATCCGCCACGCGGGCGAGCCGCTGGGAAGAAGCAACCGGGAGATACTGGCGGATCGCCTGGGCTATTCGGAGGAGAAGCTCGAAAGCGAGGGAATCGAACTGGGCTGACGGACGAGGGCGAACGCTTCCCTTGGACCGACGCGCGGAAACCGGCCCGAAGCGCCCCCGGGGAGAGCGTCGCCGCGCCGCGCTCTTCTTATATCCGCTCGGCCAGCGCGTCCACCGCCTGGGTGGTGCGGGCGTCCTCGTTCACGAGGAGGCCCTCGGGTATCGGCGTCTTCGTGAAACTCTTGCCCGCCTTGAGCACCGCGCCGTGCAAAGGCGCGTCCAGGGCGTTCGCCAGCTTTTCCGCCAGGCGGATGAGAGCGTCCACGTCAAGGCCCGTTTCCACCTCCATCAGCCAGAGCATGTGGGCCAAGTCCTCCGTCGAGACGTTTCCGGAAGCCCCCGGCGCGAAAGGGCACCCCCCGATGCCGCCGAGCGAGGCATCAAGGACGCCCGCGCCCGCCTGCATCGAGGCCAGGGCGTTGGCGAGCCCCATCCCGCGCGTGTTGTGAATGTGAACGACCAGCCCCTTGCGCGGCCAGCGGCGCCTGAGCTCGCTCACCATGCGCGCCATCCGCGCGGGATCGCCCATTCCCATCGAATCGCACAAAAACACCTCGTCCACGCCCAGTTCGTCGTATTTCTCCGCCAGATCATATACCGCCCGCTCCGCCACGCGCCCGGTATAGGGACACCCCGTTGCGAGGCTGATCGCCCCGCTGAAGGGAATCCCCGCGCCCTTCACGATTCCGGCGACCTCGCGCATCTCCTCCAGGCTCTGCTTGCCCGATCGGTTCACGTTCGCGCGGTTGTGGACGTCCGTGAGGGAGACGACCTGCTGAATTCCATCGCACCCGGCGTCCGCCGCCCGGCGCGCGCCGCGCCGGTTGGCGACCAGCGCCTCATACCTGACGCCCGGCTTTCTCCTGATGCGGCGCATCACCTCCTCGGCGTCCGCGGTGGCGGGCACCGCCCCGGGGTTCATGAAGCTCGTCGCCTCGATGCGGCGAACGCCCGCGTCGGCAAGGCCCTCGATGATGGCGACCTTCAGATCCGTGGGCAGGACCTGCCTGAGGTTCTGGATGCCGTCGCGCATCACGACGTCGCGCACGAGGACGCTCCGGGGAACATCGGAATTCAGCATGGGGGCGGCCTCCCGCTCTGGGGGCTACTCGGCGAGACGCTTCATCCTCGGGTCGAGCACGTCGCGCAGCCAGTCGCCCAGAAGATTCACGCTCAGGACCGTGAGCATCAGAATGAGGCCCGGGAAGAGCGCGATCCACCAGGCCGTATCGAGGAAGCTCCTGCCGTCGGCGAGCATCCCGCCCCACGTAGGCGTGGGGGGCGGCACGCCCAGGCCCAGGAAGGAGAGAGCGGATTCGATGATGATCATCCGGCCCAGGTAGAGCGTGGCGATGACGATGGTTGTCGAGGCGACGTTCGGGAAAAGATAGACGAACAGAATCCGCAGCGTGCCGCAGCCGGTGGCCTGCGCTCCGGTGATGAATTCGTTTTCCTTGATGGAGAGAACCTCCGCGCGAACCACTCGCGCATAGACCAGCCAGGTCCTCAGCGCGATGACGAGGACGATGTTCTGCAGGCTCGGCCCCAAAATCGCCACCAGGCTGATGGCCAGCAGGATGAAGGGAACCGCCAGCGCCGTGTCGATGATGCGGCTGATGACGGTGTCCACCCACCCGCCGAAATAGCCCGCGAAAATGCCGACGGTGATGCCGATGAGCCCGCTCACTAGGACGGCGGCGATGCCGACGATGAGCGAGATGCGCGAACCCCAGATGATGCGGCTCAGGATGTCCCGGCCCTGCTGGTCCGTGCCCAGCCAATAGACGTCGCCCGCCTTGTCCACGTAGCCGGGCGCCTTGAGATACCGTCCCAAATCCTGGGAGAGCGGATCCAGCGGGGAGAACAGCTCCGGCGCGAGGGCGAAGATGATGACGATGCCGACGAACAGCGCGCCGAATATCGCCGGCGGCCGCCGCTTGAGCTCCTGCATGGCCAACCGGAAATCGGTCGGCCCGCGCTCCATGTCATCATCCATTTCCATATCGAGCGTCGCCGCCCTGTCGTCCACGACCATAAAAATCGCCCCTGTCTTCCGTCGCCTAACTGTAGGAAATTCTCGGGTCGAGCCAAGCGTAGAGTATATCCACCACGAGATTCACGAACACGAACACGAACGCCAGCAGCGCCACCGCCGCCTGGACGATGGGATAGTCCTGATTGTTGATCGCGTCCACCACCAGAAAACCCACGCCCGGCCACGCGAAGACGGCCTCCGTCACCACCGTGCCGCCGAGCAGGATGCCCAGCTCGAAGCCCACCAGGGTAACGACGGGGATGGACGCGTTCTTGAGGGCGTGCCGAACCACCACAAGCCACTCCACGATGCCCTTCGAGCGCGCCGTGCGCACATAGTCCATGCCCAGCACCTCCAGCATCTGGGAGCGCACCAGGCGCGTGATGCGCGCGGTGGCGTAAAGGCCCGCCGTGACCGCCGGCAGGATGATGTAATACCAGGCGTCAAAGCCCGACGTGGGCAGCCAGTCCAGATAAACGGCGAAAAAGATGATGAGCAGAAGCCCGAGCCAGAAATTCGGCATCGACTGGCCGAACATCGCGCCGACGGAGCTGGTGTAGTCAATCCACGTGTTGCGGAAAGTCGCCGAAAGAACCCCCGCGGGGATGGAAATTACCACGGCTATCAAGACCGCCACGAAGGCGAGAAGCACCGTGTTCGGAAAGTGCTCCAGCACGAGGCCCATCGCCGGGATCTCGTGCCTGTAGGAAAAGCCGAAATCCCCGCGAATGACGCCTTTGGTCTTGACTATCTTG
Source organism: bacterium (assembly GCA_965242545.1). GTDB lineage: Bacteria > UBA8248 > UBA8248 > UBA8248 > UBA8248 > Bin107. The sequence continues at coordinate 71,038 of OZ251456.1, read as the reverse complement.
GGCGCGTCGGTGTCGCGTTCGATTTGACGGACTTCCTCCTTGGGTTTCTCGAAGCCGAAGAGGTCGTCCACCAGATCCGAACCCAGGATGAACTTGGCGAACTGAACCGGGATTGGCTGATCGAAGCCCATCTCCCTGCTGAACGCCTGAATGTCCTCCTCGGAGGAATCGAGCGGCATCAGAACCGCCGCGGGGTTTCCCGTGATCTGCAGCATCGAAAACACGATGAGAAGAATCGCCCCGAACACGATGAAGCTTTGAAGACAGCGTCTGATGATATAGGTGCGCATGACGGAACCTTGATAAAAACAACCGCGAAACGAACGCATCGACTTCACTTGAATGATACTTTATCCCCTTCTTTCGCCGCGGCGTCAAGAGCGCGTCCGGCGCGTGAGGCTCTGCCGCCGAATCCTGGTCTCTTCAATCGGCGCGCCTTCCCTCGTCCCGCTTCGTGGACAGCCTGCGCTTTCGTTTTGTAGGATGAGCCGTTGACGCTGCACCCGCCCGTCCAGGCGCGGTTCCCGTTTTCAGCTTATCGCTCAAGCCTCGCAATCCATGAAGGAGAATGCCCATTGAAACTCGCCACCTACAGGAATTTATCGCCGGGCGCCGCCGGAGACCGCCTGGGAGCCGTCCTGTCCGACGGGCGGATGCTCGACTTGCGGCTCGCCTACGCTGACTGGCTCGCAAAAAGAGGAAGCGAGGGACGCCCCTACGCCATGGCGAACGCACGGATTCCGGGAGACATGCGCGATTTTCTCTGCGGCGGGGAGCCGGCGCTGGCCGCCGCGCGCGCGGCTCTCGACCACGCGGAGGCGACCATCGAGGCCGGCGGAGAACCGGCGGGACCCGATGGGGAGTTGGCGGCCCTGAAAAGCGGACACGCGCGCCTCAGGGCGCCGATTCCGCGTCCGGGCAAGTTTTGCCACACCGGGCTGAACTCGAACAAGCACGTGGCGAACACGGGCCACGCGGTTCCCGAAAACGTGCCCGGCGCGCCGCGCTTCCATACCTCGCTCATCGGCCATGAAGAGCCCGTGCTCTACCCGAAGCAAACCCGGATGCTCGACTACGAGGTGGAGGTCGGCATCGTCATCGGCGCGTACTGCAAGGACGTGAAGCCCGAGAACGCCTATGACGTCATCCTGGGCTACGCGGTCTACAACGACATCACGGCGCGCGAGGTGCAGAGAACTCCCGCGCTGGGCGGCGTGTTCCTCGGAAAAAACTTCGACGCCACCAACCCCATCGGCCCCTACGTCGTCACCTCGGACGAAGTCCCGAACCCGGAATCACTGCGCGTCCAATGCCGGGTGAACGGCGAGACGCGCCAGGACGAACGCCTGACCGACATGATTTTCAAGATACCCGATCTCGTCGCCTTCTACAGCCAGATGTCGCTGGAGCCCGGCGACATCATCTCGTCGGGGACGTTCTGCGGCGTGGCTCTCGAACAGGAAGACCCGGAGCCGTTTCTGCTCAAGCCGGGAGACGTGGTGGAGTGCGAAGTCGAGCGCTTGGGCGTTTTGAGAAACCCCATCGTCGCCCAGGACTGAAGCGCTACCCGGTGGAGGCGGCGGCCAAGGTCTTTCTCGCCGCCGCCAGGATTTTCTCCGCGCTGGGCAGGACGATCGCCTCAAGCTTCGCGTGGACGGGCACGGGCACGTCAAGGGCGGCCACGCGGGCGATGGGCGCCTTGAGCGCGCCGAACGCCGTCTCCTGAAGCGAGGCGGCGATCTCCGCGCCCACGCCGCCGCTTTTGTGCCCCTCCTCGGCTATCACGCAAAATCCGGTCTTCCGAACGGAAGCCGCGAGACCCTCCACGTCAAGGGGGTTAATGGTTCTGGGATCCACCACCTCGGCGTCTATTCCCTCTCCCGCGAGCGCATCCGCCGCCTCCAGGCAGTTGCGCGCCTGGCTTCCGACGCCGATGAGCGTGATGTCCGCTCCCTCCCGCTTCACCGCCGCTTCGCCGATGGGCGCCGTATGGTCACCCTCGGGCACGGGGCCTTCCAGAGCATAGAGCGAGCGATACTCCACGAACAGCACGGGGTTGTCCTCCCGGATGGCGGACTTCAGCAACCCCTTCGCGTCCGCCGGGTCGCTCGGCACCACGACGCGCAGGCCCGGGACCTGGATGAACCAGGCCTCAAGGCACTGGCTGTGCGTGGGGCCGTTCTGGACGCCGCCGCCCTCGGGCGCGCGGATCACCAGGGGGACGCTCACCTGGCCGCCGAGCATGTAGCGCAGCTTCGCCGCCTGGTTCGCTATTGGGTCGATCGCCAGCATCATGAAATCGATGCGCCGCATGTCGAGCACGGGCCGATAGCCCGCCATCGCCGCGCCGACGGCGGCGCCGGTGAAGCCCAGTTCGCTGATGGGCGTGTCGCGCACGCGGTCGAGACCGAACCTCTCGCTCAGGCCCGCCGTGGCGGGAGAGATGGCGGAGAGCGCCACGTCCTCCCCCATCAGGAACACCTTGTCGTCGCGCGCCATCTCCTCATGGAGCGCCTCGTTGATCGCCGCCGCGTAGGAAGCGGAGCGCGTCTTCGCCTCAGGCATAGAGGTCCTCATAAACGTCGTCAGGCGCCGGCTCGGGGCTCGCCTCCGCGAAGGCGAGCGCTTCGCGCAGCTCCCGCTCCACGGCCGCCAGATGCGCTTTTTTCTGCGCGCCGCTCACCCCAAGGATTCTCTCCGCCAGGACGAGGGGGTCTTTTTCCCTCCATGCGCTCCACTCATCCTCCGTTCTGTAGAGCCCGAACCGGGGGTCTTTCCTCGAATGTCCGAAATACCGGTAGGTTTTCGCCTCGATCAGGCTGGGGCCCGAACCGGCCCGCGCGCGGGCCACCGCCTCGACCGTCGCCTCGTGAACCGCCAGCACGTCCATGCCGTCCACGGTCACGCCGGGCGCGTCATAGCTCCCCGCCCGCGCGCTGATATCCGCCACCGAGGTGGCGTATCCCACCCGGGTGCTCGACGCGAAATGGTTGTTCTCGCAGAAGAAGATGACGGGCAGCTTCCATATCGAGGCCAGATTCATGGATTCATGGAAGCTGCCCTCGTTCGCCGCGCCGTCCCCGAAGAAGGCGATCGCCACCTGTCCCCTTCCCTCGAAGTGAAAGGCGAGGCCGATGCCCACCGCCATGGGCATGTTCGAGCCCACGATGGAATGCGCGCCGTAGTGCCCCTTCGAGACGTCCGCTATGTGCATGGAGCCGCCCTTGGCGTGACAAAGGCCGGTCGCCTTGCCCAGAAGCTCCGCCATCATCTCGGGCAGGCGCGTTCCCTTGGCGATGGAATGGCCGTGGCCTCTATGGGTGGTGAGAATCGCGTCCTCCTCCTCGAGCGCGCCGCACGCCCCGACCGAGCAGGCCTCCTGCCCGACGCTCACGTGGATGCCGCCCACCACCTCGCCTTTCTCGAACAGCTCGAACGCCGTCTCCTCGAACCTCCGTATGCGCAGCATGGCGCGGTACATCTCCTGCATCCGCTCATCGGTCAAAGACGCTTTCCCCTGGGTCAAAGGGCGCTCTCCTTGCGCGGGAAGGTGAGTTGATCTCGTCCGTGGATTTCAAGGGGAGGTTCTCACAAATCCCCTTCCTCCGCCAGCGAGCGGCCGGCGTTCGCCCGCTCCTCCTCGGCCTGCTCGTCAGCGATGCGCTTGAGCGCGTACAGGCCCTCCATCAGCACGGGCGCGCCCCCGCCAATGCTCGCCACCTCGAACGCCTCGAGCGCCTCCTCCATCGTTGCGCCGAGGCGCAGCGCCTTTTTCGTGTGGGTATAAACTTCGTGCTTCATGCCCTTGAAGGCGAGCAGGCCGATTTCGATGAGTTCGCGCGTCTTGGGGTCCAGATGTCGCGGCTTCTCCTTGAAGAACCCCCAGTGCATCTGAGAGTAGGCCTCGAAATAATCCGGGTCCAGCTGCGCGCCGAAGCCCAGCACGTCATAGACGAACCCCCTGTCGCCGTGAATTTTCTCCGTAATGCGCCGGACCTTTTCCTCTCTCGTTTCTTCGGCCATCGTATTACCCTCCTCAAGAAAAGATGAAAGACGGGGCGCTCGGAGCCGAAAACCCCGCCGGAAACAGACGGCGCCTACGCGGCGGCGAACCTGTCCATCCACCAGTCCGCAATCCAGGCGCCGCACATCGGCAGATTGTCGAAAACGCAGTGCTGGCTGCCCCCGTCCTGGACGGTGAAGATTTTGAGCTCCTTCTCCTTCGAGCCGCACGCATCGTAGAGCCTGTAGGCCATATCGACCGGCACGATGTTGTCGTCGCGCCCATGGGTGATGCAGATGGGCATTCGTATCCTCTCCGCGACGCCCGCCAGCGTGTAGGCTCTGCATTTCTCCATCGCCGAGTCCATGTCCGGCGTCCCCAGCACCCAGGGCAGCTGCCAGATGGCGGAAGAAGAGACGGTGCCGCCGCCTTCCAGCACTTTCCGTCGGTGAACCCAGACCTCGTGATAATCGAAATGCGCCCCCCACGCGAGACATGCCGCGTAGCGGTGCTCGAAGGCGGCGATGCGCGGCGCGTAGTAGTCCCCCATGCTCATCGCCATGAGGCCGATGCGCGCGGAATCCACCTCGGGCCGCGCGTCCAGAAAATCGAAAGCCGCCGTTCCGGCCGCCTCGTAGTCGGGACGGCTCGGTATTCCGCGAAGGCGGAGCGTCTCTCCTTGTCCCGGTCCATCCACGCAGAGCGCGCCGACGCCGCGCTCCATGAGGAAAAGCGCGCCCCACAGGACGGTGATCTCCTTGGAGCCGTCCAGTCCGTCGAAAAAGGCGACGTAAGGGTCGTTGCCGGTCGGGTTCCTGGGCGGAATCAAATACGCCGCCAGCGGGCCCTCCTCGTAGGGAACCTCCACGCGCTGAAACCCGGGGACGCGGTGCGTCATCCCCTTTTCGTAGTGGGGGAGGAGTTTTCTGTAGGACGCCGCCTTTCTCGGATCGTCGGGATGGACGAAGCGCTCGCTCGCGTAGCGATAAATCGCGCTTCGCACGTAGGCCGCCATCGAGGTCTGCGCGTGGCCCCTGCGCTCCTCCTCCTCGGCGAACGCCAGTGTCTTGTCCGCCATCCAGCTCCAGGCATCATGCCAGGCGTCGGCGTCTCCCGCGCGCCCGCCCAGCCGCTTTCCGATCTGATCCAGTTCCTGGAAGTTCGAGCCTCCCATGGGGGCGATGTTGATTTGCCCGCTCATCAGCTGCGACCACAGATAATGCTCGGGGAAATATCGAAACCAGGAGCCGATGATGTTTTCCGCCGCCATGAGGACCCTCTCCTTCACGAAGCCCGCGCGCATGTTCATTATTCAGAGACATGGAGACCATACACGCAACCCGCGCGCGCTCACAAGGAAAACGGGACCCACGCAAAAAAACCGCGCTTTATGCTTTGACGCCCGATTCGCATCCGTGATAGAGTAGGACATCCACAGCGGAAAAACCGCAATATCGATCGGGGCTTTTGCGATTGGCAAGACTCGGATTTTCAGTGTCGCCAGAGCAGTTCGGAGCCTATCTTTCCCTAAAGGAGGAACCCCCATGCGGAAATTTCTCGTAATTCTGGCCGCCTTAGCCGTCCTGGCGGTCGGCGCGCCCATGACGGCCAGCGCGAAAAGCACCGTCACCATCGCCCTGACGGGCGAACCCCCGACAATGGACCCGCATCGCACCTCGAACTTCATCGGCGCGATGGTCTGGCGCTGGAGCTACGACACCCTGCTTCACGCCGAGACAGGAACGGGCGCGAAGAAGCCCTGGCTCGCCACCAAGTGGGTGAAAATAACCCCCCAAAGCGCAAAGTTCCACCTGCGAAAGGGCGTGAAATTCACGGACGGCACGCGCCTTACCGCCGAGAATATCAAGTATACGCTCAGCCGCGTCACGAGTTCCGCGCGCCAGAGGACGTATTTCAAGAACTTCGACAAAATCGAGATCATTGACGACCACACCTTCATCTACCACAACAAGCAGCCGGACAGCGGCATGTGGAACCGCCTGACCCGCTGGGCCGGCGCCATCAGCCTGAACACCAAGGGCATGGATGTCGCCAAAATCTCGCGCAACACCTACGGGACGGGCCCCTACATCCTCAAATCCTGGACCAAGGGCCAGAAGATGGTGTTCGAGGCGAACCCGAACTGGTGGAACAACAAGAACTTCCCGAAGCGACCGCAGCGCATCGTACTCCGTCGCATCCGCGAGAGCGCCACGCGCGCCAAGGCGCTTCTGGCGGGCGAAATTGACGTGGCCTGGGGCATCATGCCTCAGTTCATCCCGCAACTTCAGAAAAACCCGAAAACGAGCGTCGCCGTCGTTCCCGCCGTGCGCATCATGCACATGGGCTTCTTCACGAGACACGGCGGCCCGATGGCCAACGTGAAGGTGCGCAGGGCGATCAACTACGCCCTGGACGCGGAAGCGGTGCGAACGACCATCCTGGGCGGGCGCGCCGATCTGTTCGGCCAAATGCTCCACCCCTGGAACTACTCGGGCTACAACCCGAACAAGAAATGGTACGGCTACGACCCGGCCAAGGCGAAGGCCCTCCTCAAGGAAGCCGGCTACCCCAAGGGCTTCAAGATGGAAGTCATCGCCACGAACGGCCGCTATCCGGGCGACAAGGCCACCTGCGAGGCCTTCGCCGGCATGATCAAGAAAGTCGGCGTGGACGCCACCTGCAACTCCCAGCGCTTTCCGCTCTTCAAGAAGCTGCACCGCGCCTACAAGGCCGGCAAGAAAAAAGGCGCGGCGGCCTACTACATGGGCTTCGGCAACGGCGGAGGCGATTCTTCCGGCGTCCTTCGCGGAACCTCGAGCTGCAAAGGGGCCTGGAGCGGCATGTGCTTCCCCGAGCTGGATAAACTGATCGACAAGGCCAACGCCACCGTCGACACGAAAGCGCAACAGGCCGCGTTCGAGACCGTGACCGACAAGATGAAGGAGCTGGCCACGCACAAGATCGTCGTGAAGATTCACGACGTGCTCGGCCATCGCTCGAATCTGCGGTGGACGCCGCGCCACGACGAAACGCTGCTGCCCTGGGAGATTGAGGTGCTCGGCAGCAACTAGGCGGGCGTTTTCGCTTCATCAGGCCGCGGGGGCGCTCAAGGCGCGTCCCCGCGGCTTTTTTACACCTTCGCGCAAAGCGCCTTTCTTGAGGTTCGGGCATGAAATTCGGCATCTTTCTCTCGGCGCAGCAGACCCTGGACGCCAACCTAGTTGAAGCGCTCCACGATCAAATCGCCCTCGTTCGCCTGGCGCGCGACAAGGGCTGGGATTCATTCTTCACCGGTCAGCACTACCTCAGCGAGGGGAACGTGCAGCACCTTCAAAACCTGCCCTTTCTGGCGCGCCTGAAGGCCGAGGCGGGCGAGATGACGCTCGGCATCGGCGTTCTGCTCATCAACCTTCACAACCCGGTCTACGTGGCGGAGACCGTCGCCACCATGGACGCCATCGCGGAGGGGAACATGGCGTTCGGCGTCGGCCTGGGCTACCGGGACGTGGAGTTCGACGCCTTCGGCGTCAGGCGAGGCGAGCGAGTGAAGCGCTTCGTGGACTGCCTGGAGCTCGTGAAGCGCCTGTGGACGGAAGAGGCCGTTTCGTTCGAGAGCGAATACTGCGCGCTGGAGAACGTCCGCCTGAACCTGCGCCCCGTGCAAAAGCCCCATCCGCCCATCTGGTTCGCGGCGAACAGCGACCCCGCCGTGAGGCGGGCGGCGCATCTGGGCGATACGCTCTTCATCAACCCCCACGCCACCACGCGCACCATCGCGCGCCAGATGGACATCTACCGCGAAGGCCTGAAGGAAGCGGGCAAGCCTTTCCCGAAAGAGCTCCCCTGCATGAAGGAGGTATTCTGCGCCAAGAACCGGAAAACGGCTCTCGAACTCGCCGGCCCCTACCTCGGCCAGAAATACAGGGACTACGCCCGCTGGGGGCAGGACAGGGCCCTGCCGGAGGATGAGACCTTCGATCAGCCCTTCGAGGCGCTGCTGAAGAATCGCTTCGTCATCGGCTCGCCGGAGGAATGCTGCGAGCAGCTCATGCCCTACAAGGAGATGGGCGTGAACCACCTCATCATCCGCACGAGCTGGATCGGGATGCCCGCATCCTCCGCGCTGGAAAGCGCGCGGCTCATCTCCGACGAGCTCATGCCCGCGCTGAAGAAATAGCCCCCGAAAACCAGGGAGACGCCGACATGGCTCCGGTTCAGGACCATCCGCGATATCCGAAGGCCGAATACGCCCGCCGCTATCGGGAGATTAGAAAAAGGATGCGCGCGCGGGGAATCGACGCGCTCGTATTCTACGGGGACTCGGGGATGCAGGGGGGCAATCAGGCCAACGTCAAATACGCAACGAACTACAAGGACCCGGTGAGCAGCTTCTTCGTCTTCCCCCTCAAGGGCGCCCCCGCTCTCTTCATCTCGAATCGGCTCTACCTTCCCTACGCGAAAAAGATGAGCGTCATCCCGAGAACCGAGGCCGTGGACTACGATCCGGGCGCGAAGGTGGAGGGGCGCATCCGCGAACTGGGACTCGATAAGGGGAGCATCGGCCTGGTCGGCTTTCGGGGCATCCTGCCGGTGTCCATGCCGTTCAGCGTGGTGGATCATTGGCGGAAAACCCTGAAAAGCGCGCAATTCACCGACGCCTCGGACATCCTGGCGGAAGCGCGGCTCGTCAAAAGCCCGGAGGAGCTCAAATGGTTCAGGCGCGGAGCGGCGCTGACGGACATGGCGTTCGAGGCGCTGGAGAAAAAAGCGAAGGCGGGCATGAGCGAATTCGGGCTCGCCGCCCTCATTTCCGGCGCATACATGCCCAGGGGCGGAAGCCCGCAGCTCATTTTCGTGGGATCCACCTCCATGGCGAGGCCGCGCCTGATTTTTCCGAACCAGTTCCCCACCCATCGGAAGATCAGAAAAGGCGACATCGTTCTGACGGAGCTCTCCGCCGATTATGAAATGCACCCGGGTCAGGCGCACCGGCCCGTTTCCGTCGGCGTCGAGCCGACGCCCGTCTACCGGAAACTCTACGAAGTGGCCGTCGAGGCCTACGATCGGATATTCAAGGCGCTCAAGCCGGGCGCCACGCGCGAGGACGTCAAGCGCGCGGGCGCGGTCATCGAAGAGGAGGGCTTCACCACCTTCGACACCACGTTCCACGGCTGGGGGCTGCTCATCGAAAATCCCCGAATCGACATAGACGCCAGCATTCTCAAGCGTCCCCAGAACGAAATCACCTTCCGGGAAGGAATGCTCATGGTAATTCAGCCCAACGTCTGCACAGCGGACGGCAAGCGCGGCCTTCAGGTGGGCAACCTCGTGGAAGTCACCAGGACGGGGGCGCGATCGCTCCAGAAATTCCCCATGAAGTTCATGCGGATATAGCGGAAAAGGGCGCCTCCCGTCGCCCGTCATGCCGCGGAAGCCGATGCGGGGAAGCGGGGACGTTTCCAGCCTCCGTCCTGAATCGCGGCGGAGCGGCTTGGCTGCTCATGCTCAAACCCGCAAAACCGCCCCGGGGAGAGAGTCCGCAAGGCGGCTTTCCGGTTCGGATATCAGTTCAGTTGGCCGGCATGGCCATGATTTTCTCGCGCAAATCCTCGGCGAGGGGAGAACCCAGGCGCTTGAGCCTCTGAAAATCCGCCAGAGCGGCCGCCTTGTTTCCAGCCAAGACGTGGGCGACGCCCCTGTATTCGAGGGCAGGCGCGTAGTCGGGCTTGAGGGAAAGCGCCCTGTCGTAGGCGGCGAGGGCCTCTTTCGTCCTGCCCATCTTCCTCAAGGAATAGCCCAGCATGTTGAGCGCGCGATAATCCTGCGGGTCCTCTCCGGCCGCCTTTTCAAACAGCGCCGCCGCCTCCGTCCATTGTCCCTGCCTCGCCTTTTCCTCCCCTCGGGAATAGTGCTCCCCCGCCGTTTCGGGGCCCTTCGGATCGCCCGCCGGATGGGACGGCGACGCCAAGGCGAACGAGATCGTGAGCGCGAAAACGACAACGGACAAGATTTTCACGGCGTCACCTCCCGCAAGCCCAAAGACGTCCGCTTCAGGCGGCCAATTTCCAAGAGCGCGCCCTGCGCTCTTTTCGACGAAGACGCGCGCTTTGGATATGAAACGAAAAGCGGAGCCGCCATTCATCCCCCGGTCAGCGGCGGCCCCCCCCATTCCGGACGCTTCGCTAGGCGTCGATGCCGCTCTCCCGCGCCACGGAAATGCGGGCGATGGCGCGTCTCAGGGACGCCTCGGCGCGCTCGAAATCGAAGCGCTCCTCCTGTCCCCGGCCCGCCATGCGCTCTTCCGCGCGCTTGCGGGATTCCTCCGCACGCGCGGAATCAATGTCTTCCGCCCGCTCGGCGCTCTCGGCCAGAACGGTTATTCTGTCCGGCCCCACCTCGGCGAACCCCTCGACGATCGAGACGAAATACCGCGCGCTGCCGGAGCGGTAGCTGAGCACGCCGACGCCGAGCTGACACAGATAGGGCGTGTGCCGGGGCAGCACGCCGATCTCGCCGTGAAAGCCGGGGGCGGCCACCTCGTCCACCTCGGCGGAGACGAGCTTGCTCTCCGGCGTCACGATGTCGAGCGTCATCTTTCCTTCGGTCATTCCTTACGCCTCGACGCCTAGGGTCCTGGCCTTCTCCTTGGCGCTTTCCAGGTTGCCCACCATGTAGAACGCCTGTTCGGGCAGGTGGTCCACGTTGCCGTCGGCGAGCTCCTTGAAGTCCTTGATGGTGTCCTCAAGCCGCACGTAAACGCCCGGGGTGCCCGTGAACTGCTCGGCCACGTGGAAGGGCTGGCTCAGGAAGCGCTGGATTTTCCGCGCCCGCGCCACGATGACCTTGTCGTCCTCCGAGAGCTCGTCCATGCCCAGAATCGCGATGATGTCCTGAAGGTCCTTGTAGCGCTGAAGAATCTGCTGCACCTCCCGCGCCACCCCGTAGTGCTCCTCGCCCAGTATCCTCGGGTCGAGAATCCGGCTCGTGGAATCGAGCGGGTCCACCGCCGGGTAGATGCCGAGCTCGGCGATCTGGCGCGAGAGCACCGTGGTGGCGTCCAGATGGGCGAACGCGGTGGCGGGCGCGGGGTCGGTGAGGTCGTCGGCCGGCACGTAGATGGCCTGCACCGAGGTGATGGAGCCCTTTTTCGTGGAGGTGATGCGCTCCTGCAGGTCGCCCATCTCCGTCGCGAGGTTGGGCTGATAGCCCACCGCGCTGGGCATCCGGCCCAGAAGGGCGGACACCTCGGAGCCCGCCTGCGTGAAGCGGAAGATGTTGTCGATGAACAGGAGCACGTCCTGGCCCTCCACGTCGCGGAAGTATTCCGCCAGCGTGAGGCCCGAGAGGCCGACGCGCAGGCGCGCGCCGGGAGGCTCCGTCATCTGGCCATACACCAGTCCGACGCTTTCGAGAACGCCCGACTCCTCCATCTCGAGATAGAGGTCGTTTCCCTCGCGGGTGCGCTCGCCCACGCCGGTGAACACCGACGTGCCCGAATGCTCCGTGGAAATGTTGTGAATGAGCTCCATGATGAGAACCGTCTTACCCACGCCCGCGCCGCCGAAAAGGCCCGTCTTGCCGCCCCGGGTATAGGGTTCGAGAAGATCGACGACCTTGAGGCCCGTTTCGAGCATCTCCGTGGACGTGCTCTGATCCTCCAACGTGGGCGCCGGACGATGAATCGGCATCCGCTCGCTCGTCTCCACCGGCCCCTTTCCGTCCACGGGCTCGCCGATGACGTTCAGGATGCGCCCCAGCGACGCCTGGCCCACCGGCACCGAAATCGGCGCCCCCGTGTCCACGGCGGTCAGCCCGCGAATCAGACCCTCGGTCGGCTCCATCGAGACGGTGCGCACGGTGGACTCGCCCAGGTGAAGCGCCACCTCCACCACGATCTCGTCTCTTTCTCCCTCGGCGAGGAGCGCCGGGTCTTTTTTGACGAGGAGCGCGTTCCTGAGCTCCGGCAGACGGCCGGCGTCGAATTCGACGTCGATAACGGGTCCGATAACCTGTGTTACGCGTCCTTCGTTCATCCTTGACTCCTTCGTCGTCGAAATTCCCCGCTTCGCCGATCGCCGGGGCGAGCTTTTCAGGGGATGATTCCTCGTTCCCGAATCCTTACGACAATGCGTCGGCTCCGGCCACCACCTCGAGCAGCTCCGTGGTGATCGACGCCTGGCGCACGCGGTTCATCTGAAGCGTGAGCGTCCCGATCATCTCCTCCGCGTTTCTGGAGGCGTTGTCCATCGCCGTCATGCGGGCGCCGAACTCGCTCGCCTCCGCCTCGAGAAGCGCCCTGTACGTCTGCACCGTCACGTGTCTCGGCAAAATCGCATCGAGCACGCCCTGCATCGAGGGTTCATAAAGGTGCTCCGCCGTCACGGGCTCTCCCCGGGCGTCAATGGCGTCGGGCGCCGGAGGCGTCAGGGGCAGCAGGCGGGAGAGCCTCGGGGTCTGGCTCAGGATCGTGCGAAACTCCGTGGTGAGAATATGAGCCTCGTCGAACCCCTCTTCGAGATACGCCCCGGTCATGAGTCCGGTAAGCCGGGAGGACAGAGAGAAGTCGATTTTTCCGTAGACCTCCGTGAACTGCTCCTTGAACGCGAACCCCCTGCGCGCCAGAAAATCGCGTCCCTTGCGGCCGACGACGATGATCTCCGTCTCTTTGCCCTCGCTTCCGCGCTCCCTGAGGAATGAAAGCGCCTGGCGAAGCAGGTTGGTGTTGTAGCCCCCGCAAAGCCCCTTGTCCGAGGTGATGACGAGCAGAATCGCCCTGTCGTTCTTCATGTCGTCCCGAAGGAGGGGGTGCGCGTCCGACGCCGCCTTGGCGGCCAGGGAGTTCGCCAGCTCCTCTATCTTCTCGCTGTAGGGGCGGGCGCTTTCGATGCGCTCCTGCGCCCTGCGCACCTTGGAGGCCGCGACGAGCTTCATCGCCCGCGTGATTTGCTGGGTGTTCTTGACGCTGCGTATGCGGCGCTTGAAATCTCTCGTGGACGCCATTTTCCGCCTATCCGGACGCGGCGGCCGCCGTTTCCGGCTCCGCGGTCTTGAGCGTTTTTACGAATTCCTCGCACGCGGCCCGCAGGCCATCGGTGATTTCGTCGGTCAGCTCGCGCTTCTCCGCCAGATCGCTCACCAGCTGCGCGCGGCTCGTCTCCATGAAGGTCAGGAAATCGCCGTTCACCTTCTGAACGTCGTCGATGTCCACGCTGTCGAGATACCCTTGCGTGCCCAGGAAGATCGACATGATCTGGCGATGAACCACCTCGGGCGCATACTGCGGCTGCTTGAGCAGCTCCGTGAGGCGGGAACCCCGGGCGAGCTGCGCCTGCGTGGCCGCGTCGAGCTCCGAGCCGAACTGCGCGAAAGCCGCCATCTCCCGATACTGCGCCAAATCGAGGCGCAGGGTGCCGGCGACCTTCTTCATCGCCCGGTTCTGGGCGGCGCCGCCCACGCGGGAGACGGAGAGGCCCACGTTGATGGCCGGCCGGATGCCCGAGTGGAACAGGGCGGATTCGAGATAAATCTGCCCGTCGGTGATGGAGATTACGTTCGTCGGGATGTAGGCCGACACGTCGCCCGCCTGCGTCTCGATGATGGGCAGCGCCGTCAGCGATCCGCCGCCGAGCTCGTCACTGAGCTTGGCCGCCCGCTCCAGCAGGCGGGAATGCAGATAGAATACGTCTCCGGGATACGCCTCGCGGCCCGGCGGGCGCCTGAGCATCAGGGAGAGCTGGCGATAGGCGGCCGCCTGCTTCGAGAGGTCGTCGTAGATGATCAGCGCGTGCATCCCGTTGTCGCGGAAATGCTCGCCGATGGCGCAGCCCGCGTAGGGAGAGATGTATTGCAGGGGCGCGGGGTCCGACGCCGTGGCCGCCACGATGACCGTGTAGTCCATCGCGCCGTATTCCTCGAGCGTGCTCACCACCTGGGCGAGCGTGGAGCGCTTCTGGCCGGTGCAGACGTAGATGCAATACACGTCCGTGTTCTTCTGGTTGATGATGGCGTCAATGGCGATGGCGGTCTTGCCCGTCTGCCTGTCGCCGATGATGAGTTCGCGCTGGCCGCGGCCGATCGGCACCATGCCGTCAATCGCCTTGACGCCGGTCTGCAAGGGTTCTTTCACGGGCTGGCGATCCACCACCCCGGGGGCGATGACCTCCAGGTTTTGCGAATCCTGGCTTTCGATGGGCCCCTTTCCGTCGATGGGCTGGCCCAGCGCGTTCACGACGCGGCCGGCCAGCGCCTTGCCGACCGGCACCTGAACGATGCGGCCCGTGCGGCGGACTTCGTCGCCCTCCTTGATGGCGCGATCATCCCCCAGGAGCACGGCGCCGACGTTGTCGGTCTCGAGGTTGAGCGCCATTCCGTATAAATCGCCCGGAAAGGCCAGCAGTTCGCCGGCCATGCACTTTTCCAGGCCGTAGACGCGGGCGATGCCGTCGCCCACCGAGATGACGGTGCCGGTTTCGGCAAGCTCGACCGAGGCGTCGAAGCCTTCAATTTGCTTCTGGATGATCTGGCTGATTTCTTCAGCGCGAATCTGCATGAATTGCCCCCTTGATTCTTCAGCTGACTCCCGAAAAAGCGTCAATTCGCAATCAGCGTCTTCCGCAGGCTGCGAAGCTGGTTGCGGATGCTTCCGTCCATGACGACGCCGCCCAGGCGGCAGACCAGCCCTCCAATCAATGTTTCGTCCCTCTCCACTTCCACGAGAACCTCGCTGCCGGTCATCTCGGAGAGTTTCTCGCGCAGCTTCTCAAGGGCGGCGGGGTCGAGGTCGCGCGCCGCGCTCACGCGGGCGCGAACCCGGCCGCGCCTCTCGTCCGCAAGCTGCTGATAGCTCCGCGCCATGGCGGACAACTCGCCGACGCGATCTTTCTCGGCCGCCACGCGCACGAAATTCCGCAGCAGTTCGCTCGCGCCCGACGAGTCCATGATATCCTCGAGTATCCTCACCCGCGCGCCTCGCGCGAAGCGCGGGTTCAGCAGAACGCGCCGCAGCTCCCGGTTCCCCTGCAATTCACCCGCGATCTCCGCCAGAGCCTCTCCGGTCTCGTCCAGGGCGTCTCGCTTCTCGGCGATTTCCACCAATGCCCGCGCGTAGCGCCGCGCCGCCTCGCCGCCTGTCACAGCGATCCTCCGTTTCTGTTGTCGAGTTCGGCGAGATAGCTCGCAACGAATCTTTCCTGATCCGTCTCGTCCAGCTTGTTTTTGAGCATCTCCTCCGCCAGACCCAGCGCCAGGCTCGCCGCCTGGCTCCGCAGCTCCGCGCGCGCCTTGGAGATTTCGAGCCCGATGGTCGCCCTCGTCTGATCCAGCAGGCGCCGCTCCTGGGTCTCCCGCTCCTCCTCGAGTCTTTCCTTCAGCGCGCCGCGCTCCTTCTCTCCCCGATCGCGAACGCGGGCGAGCTCGGTCTCCAGGTCGGCCACCTTCTCGCGCTGCTCGGCAAGCTGCTTTTCCGCTTCATCGCGCGCCGCCCTGGCCTCCTCGAGCGCCTTGCGAACGCCCTCTCTCCTGTCTTTCAGGAAATTCTTGAGGGGATGAAACGCGAACTTGTAAAGGATGACCACGACGACGAGCGTGTTGACGAGCTTGAAGAGCTCCTCGGTGAAGCTGAACGCCTTGTGATGCGCCTCCGCGGCCAGAGCGCCTTCCGGCGAAAGCAGCGCCGCCGCAAGCAGAAGGCCCGAAAGACACCAGCGTCTTCTCGCTGAAAGCACGGTTTCCGTCATCCCTTATTCGACCCTGCGGCCCGCGAGTTTGCTGGCAATTTCGCTCGCCAGCCGGTCGGCCCTCTCCTCGAGCTGGGAAGCCGCCCGCCCCGCCTGGATCACGAGGGACTGGCGCGTTTCCTCAATCTCGCGGTTCGTTCTCTCCCGAATCCCGTCGAGACTCTTTCGGCTCGCCTCCGTCATCTCCTGCTGGAGAGCGGCGAGGGCTTCCGTGTTCTCCCGCTGAATTTCCGCCAGCGAATCCTCATACTGGCTGACGTAGCCCGACGCTTCGCCCCTGTCCCGTTCGGCGGCTTCGAGGTCGCCGGCGATCTCCGCGTCGCGCGATTCCATGAGGCCCATCAGGGGCTTGATCAGAATTTTGTTGAGGACGACCAGGAGAATCAGAAAATTGGCCCACTGCACGAGGATGACGAGCGGGTTGATGACGAGCGCCCCGCTCCCGAGGTTGAAGCTCGCGAGCCACCCGCCGAAGCCGCTTTGCGGGACGCTCGCCGCCCAGGACGCCGCGGGCTCGGCGAGCAGCCCGAGAACCAGCGCCAGAACGGGCGCGAATCGCCTGAAACGAAGAAGACGGCCCATCGATCCCTCTCTCATCACGCCCGCGTCGGACATAAGCCCACCCCCGAAAGGTTCAGGCGCTTCCACGAAAACCGTTGGGGAATGGCTCATGAATTCACATGTTTTCCAGGGAGGCCGCTTGGACGCCCTACCCCCAGAAAACGCCTAAACCTACCTGCGCCCATGGCCGAAGTCAAGACCTTCGGGGGATATTTTGCAACTTCCCGAATTTCGGCTCTCCGGTCGCGCGGTCGCGGGGCTTCGGCGAGCGTCGCCTCCCCGCGCGAGGCGAACCGTGCTATTTTCGGAGGCAACGGAAATTTCCGCGCCCCGCGCCGGCCTCTTTCACGGGAGAGGGAGATGAAGTTCATCACGTTTGAAGTCGCCACCCCTCTTGGCCGCGTCTCGCGCGTCGGCGCGCTGGCGCAGGGCACCGACGGGCCAATCGCCCTCGACCTCGCGAACGGCTACGCCGCCCTCCTCAGGGAAGAGGGCGAGGAGCCGCGCTTTCGGGAATACGCCGACTTCCGGCTTCCCCAGGACATGTGCGCGCTCATGGCGGGCGGCGCGCCCTCGCTGGCGGCCGCCCGGGCGGCCCAGGAGTTCATCCTGGCGGACGCCGCCCGGCGCGGGCCGGGAGGCGAGCGGCTCGCCTTCTCCCTCGATGAGGCGCGTCTGCGCGCGCCCGCGCCGCGCCCCAAGGCGTTTCGCGATTTTCTGATCCACGAAGGCCACAAGGCCGCGGGCGCGCGGCGGCGGAACGCGGTCATCGACCCCGTCTGGTATGAACTGCCCTCCTGCTACAAGGGAAACCGCCTCTCCATCATCGGCCCGGAGGATGAGATCAGATGGCCGCGCTACACCGAAAAGCTCGACTACGAGCTGGAGCTCGCCATGTTCATCGGAAAGCGCGGCAGGGACATCCGCCAGGAAGACGCGATGGCGCACGTTTTCGGCTTCAGCGCGCTCAACGACTTCAGCGCGCGCGACATCCAGATCGCCGAGATGAAGAACTGGCTGGGGCCGCACAAGGGCAAGGACTTCGGCACGGCGGTCGGCCCGTGCATCGTCACGCCGGACGAGTTCGACCCCGCCGACGCCGCGATGATCGCCCGCGTCAACGGCGAGGAATGGAGCAGGGGCAACGCGGGCGACGCCTACTATTCCTGGGAGAGGATGATCGAATACGCCTCGATGGAGGAGGAGCTCCTCCCGGGGGAGATGTTCGGCTCCGGCACGGTGGCCACGGGCTGCGGGGCGGACCTCGACAGATGGATAAGGCCGGGCGACGTGATCGAGCTGGAAATCGAGGGAATCGGGATACTGCGAAACAGGGTCGCGAGAGACGCCTGACCCCCGGAGAGAAGCGCGGCGCGCGCCCGCCGAGAAAGGACGGTCATGCCATACGAAAACGTGTTGTATGAAGCGGACGGGCCCCTCGCCCTGATCACCATCAACCGCCCCGAGCGGCTCAACGCCATCTCCCTGGCCACGCTGGACGATCTGCACGCCGCCATCGCCCGGGCGGCGGGGGAGGAGGCCATCCGCGCCATCGCCGTCACCGGGGCGGGCGGCAAGGCCTTCGCCTCCGGCTCCGACCTGGAGGAAGTCGAGCGCCGCAGCCTCGAAATCGCGCTCACCCCCCTGGTGCAGGGGGTGGCGGAGCGCCTGGAGAGAACGCCCAAGGCGACGATCGCGGCGATCAACGGCTACTGCATGGGCGGCGGCCTGGAGGTGGCGCTCGGCTGCGACCTGCGAATCGCCACGCCGGCCTCGAAATTCGCCACGCCGGAGGGGCGGCTCGGCATCATCCCGGGCGGCGGCGGCACCCAGCGCCTGCCCCGCCTCGTCGGGCGCGCCTGGGCCATGGAGATGCTCCTGATGGGAGAGGTCATCGGCGCGGAGCGCGCCCTCGAAATCGGCCTCGTCACCCGGCTGGCGGAACCCGACGACCTCCTGCCCGAGGTCCGCGAGATGGCGCGGAAACTGGCGGGCTACGCGCCTTTCGTGCCGCAGTTCATGAAGGCCATGGTGCGCTGCGGCATGGAGGGGAGCATGGAGGCGGGGCTGGCGCTCGAGAAGTTCGCCCAGGGCGCGCTTTGCGAAACCGAGGACAAGGCGGAGGGGCTGCGCGCCTTCCTGGAGAAAAGAAAGCCGCGATGGAAAGGCAGGTGAGCCGGGGAGCGATGGTCGGGATCCGGGCTTCGGGGGCGAGGGGGAAACCACTCCCGGTGGAGGGGCCGATCGGAGCGGGGAGAGGATGAGCCGACCCCGGCGCGGCGGAATGGCAGATCGGGGCCGGGAGAATGGCCGGGATCGGGGCGAGAGGGCGATCCGCCCGATCGGGTCTTATCCAGATAAAATTCCCCGCGTTTCGGCGTTTTTCGTTTTGAATCAAGCGGTTATGCGTTCCTGAAAGCTGCGTCAATTCGCCTGAAAACGCCTTGAATTCGTTTTGAATTCGCTCGATTGTATTTGAATTGAAAGATTTTCGGTTCGACGGAAAAAGACGCCTTTTTGATCGGGAATCGGGCGCGTTTCAGCTCGAATGGTACCTTTTTCGCTTCTTTTCGGGCGACGGCAAATGCGGGCAAATGCGCGCGGGGAATTTTGTTTCCGTAGGGACAACCCCCCGTGGTTGTCCGCGCCGCGTCGTCGCCGTCCCACAATCGGGGCGCATATATGCGCCCCCTACGGAAACAGGGCGGCGGTTTTGCGTAGGGGGTAGGTGACGCGCAGGTGCGGGGCGGGTGTCCGCGCCCCCTACAATTGGATGACGCCACCCCCGGCCCGTAGGGGACGCATATATGCGTCCCGTTTTGCCGCGCAAAAAACCGGGCGCGGGGGCGTGATTCGCCGTTCCCCGCGCCCGGTCGATTCGCGTTTTCGCGTCCCGCGGCTAGAACCTCACGCGGAAGGCGAGGCTGCCGCCGACCTCGTAGCTTTCATCGCCGGCGGCGGAGAAGTCCAGGGCGCCGCGCACGGCGTATCTGCCCCCGCCCCAGGCGTGGAGGCCGCCCGCGCGCAGGCGAAGCCGGCTCTCCGACGCCTTGGCCTTCAGGGCGTCGCGGTCGAGCTTCACCCGGGTCTCCTCGATGAACTCCCGCTCGAAGTCCGCCGAGACGAACGCGCGCCCGGCGCGGGTGCGCTTCTCCACGCTCACGCCCGCCGCGCCCGTGAAGCTGGCGGCGTCCTTGACCGAGACCTCGGAGCCCGCCTCGTCGGTGAAGTCGTCCATCGAGACCGAGGCGTGAACCAGCCGGACGCGCGGGGCGATGGTCACCCCCCCGGAGGCGACGCGGCGCCCCAGCTCCGCCCCGACCGTCAGGCCCAGGGCGCGGGCGCCCGTCTCCAGCTCCCCCCGCCGGTCCGACTCCATGTCCGCCTCGTAGGAGGTCGCCTCGAACTGCCCCGCCGCGTAGAAGCCCCCGCCGAAGGCCCACGCCGCGTGAAGCCCCAGCCCGCTGCCCCGCGCCTCGAGCTCCCCGCCCTCGTCGTCCGCGCCCATGTTCGCCGAGCCCCGAACGTGATGAACCGAGAAGCCGAGCAGGAAGTCCGCCCCCGCGCGCAGGTCCACGCCCGCGCGGACGCCGTGGCGCTTCATGTCGTATTCCGCGTCCGAGGCGGAGGAGACCGCCTTCCAGCTGGCGCTCGCGCCCTCGACCCGCGCCCAGGCGCCCCGGGGCGAGCGCGGCGCGCTCAGCCGCTCCCCGTAGGAGAGCGGGCGGCTCATGCCCAGCAGAACCGAGGGCAGCGCCTCATACACCTTCGCGCGCGGGGGCAGGCCGCTCCTGATCCGCCCCTCCAGGTCCAGGCTCAGCTCGGCCGTCTGCCCGTCCGTCGAGAGGAGGGTCAGCGTCCGCGCCCGCTCGTTCCCGCCCGGGTCCACCACCGTCCCCTCCACCCGGGCGACGCTCTCCTCGGGCCGCTCGCCCGGGGCCGCCTCTATCGTCACCGTCAGCGCGCCCCGGTCGTTGCGTATCGCCACCCCTTCGCCCGCCAGTATCCGCCCGTTCGGCCCGATGGTGAGGGTTCCGCCCCGCCGGAAGCGCACCCCGCCCACCGTCCCGTCCACCCGCACGGTGGAGGCCGCCAGGTGAACCGTTCCCGTCACCACCGCCCCCGCCGAGACCGTCACGGTGTGATCGCCCGCGCCCGGTCCCTCCACGTCGCCCGTCACCATCCCGGTGATCACCGCCGTGAGGTCGCCCCCGGAGCGGACGCTCCCGTCAACCGTCCCCGAAATATCCGCCGTCAAATCACCCCCGGCGACCACGTCGCCCGTCAGCGTCCCGGTGATATCCGCCGTCATGTCGCCCCCGGCGTCCAGGTCGCCGGTCAGCGTCCCGGAGACGTCCGCCGTCACGTCGCCGCCCGCGCGAACGTCGCCCGGCACCATGCTCGTTATCGTGACGTCCAGGCCGCCCGCGGAGCGGATGCCGCCCCCCACCGTCCCGGCCACCACCACGCTCAAGTCCCCCGCCTCGCCCCGAATCACCTCCATGCCGTCCCCGGTATCCACGCCCGTCAGAACGCCGCCCTCGGGCACGGTCACCGTCCCCGCCCCCCGGTAAAGGATCCGCCCGATGCTCCCCCTCACCGTGAACGCGCCCCCGGGGCCGCGAAGCGTGCCCGCGATGACGCTCCCCGACGTCGCCGTCAGCGCCAGCGCCCCGCCGGCGTCCAGGTCGCCCTCGATCCGCCCGGAGAGCTCCGCCGTCACGGCCCCGCCCGCGCGGACGCTCCCCTCGACCGTTCCCGAAATCTCCGCCGTCATGTCGCCCCCGGCGGCGAGGTCGCCCTCGACTTCCCCGGTGATCGTCGCCGTCAAATCGCCGCCGGCGTCCAGGTCGCCCTCGACCGTCCCGGATATATCCGCCGTCATGTCGCCGCCCGCGCGGAGGTCGCCCGGCGCCGCGCTCGTTATCGTGACGTCCAGGCCGCCCGCGGAGCGGATGCCGCCCCCGATCCGCCCGGCCACCGTGACGCTCAAATCCCCCGCCTCGCTCCGAATCACCTCCATGCCGTCCCCGGTATCCACCCCCGTCAGGACGCCGCCCTCGGCGACCGTCACCTCGCCCCCGCTCGCGTAGACCAGCCGTCCAATGCTGCCCTCCACCGTGAACGCGCCCGCGGGGCGGCCGTAGACCGTCCCCGTGATGACGCTCCCCGCCGCCGCCGTCAGCGTCAGCATCCCGCCGCCCTCGGCGCGAACGTCTCCCTCGATCCGCCCGGCGGCCGTGACGTCCACCTCCACGTCGCCCCCGCCCGAGGCGATAACGTCGCCCTCGACCGTCCCCGAGACGTCCGTCGTCAGGTCGCCCCCGCCGTTCGCCAGGATGGCGCCTCCCGCGCGCCCGGCGACGGTCACGCTCAAGTCCCCCGCCTCGCTGCGAACCGCCTCGCCCGAGACCCCCGTCAGGGCGCCCGCCGCGGCCACCGTCGCCGTCCCGCCGTTCGTATAAACAATCCGCCCGATGCTCCCCGACACCGTGAACGGACTCGCGGGACTGTAAACCGTCCCCGTGATGACCGTCCCCGCCGCCGCCGTCAGCGTCAGCGTCCCCCCGCCCGAGGCCCGGATATCGCCTTCCACCCGCCCGGTCCCGGTGAGGTCCGCCGTCAGGTCGCCGCCGCCGTTCGCCAGAACGTCGCCCGCGACCGTACCCGAGACGTCCACGTCCAGATCGCCCCCGCCGTTGGCGATGACGTCGCCTCCCGCGCGCCCGGCGACGTCGGCGTCCAGGTTCCCCGCGGCGCTGCGGACGGCCACGCCATCGATGCCCGTCAGGGCGCCCCCCGATGCGACCGTCACGTCCCCGCCGTTCGTATAGAGAATCCGTCCGACGCTCCCCGCCACCGACAGCGCGCCCGTCGGGTCGTAGGCCGTGCCCGTGATGACGGTATTCGCCGCCGAGGCGAGCGTCAGGTCGCCCCCGCCCTGGGCGCGCACGTCGCCGTCAATCCGCCCGGTGCCGGCCAGGGAGACGTCCAGGTCGCCCCCGCCCGAGGTCTTGACGTCACCCTCGACCCGCCCCGAACCCAGCACGTCCAGGTCCAGATCGCCCCCGCCGTTGGCGATGACGTCGCCCCCCGCCCGGCCCGAGACGTCCACGTTCAGGTTGCCCGCGTCGCTGCGAACCGCCTCGCCCGAAACCCCCGTCAAAGCGCCCGCCGCGGCCACCGCCACCGTCCCGCCGTTCGTGTAGAGAATCCGCCCGATGCTCCCCGACACCGTGGAGAACGCGCTCGAAGGGTCGTGAACCGTCCCCGTGATCACCGTTCCCGCCGCCGCCGTCAGCGTCAGCGTCCCCCCCGCCTCGGCGTCGCCGTCCAGCCGCCCGCTCCCGGTGAGGCTCAGGGTCAGGTTCCCGCTGCCCCCCGCCTCAACGTCGCCCGTCGCCCGCCCGGCGATGGTCACGCTCAGGTTGCCCGCGTCGCTGCGAACCGCCTCGCCCGACGCCCCCGTGAGCCGGCCCGCCGCGGCCACCGTCACCGTCCCCCCGCTCGTATAGACGATCCGCCCGATGCTCCCCGACACCGTCGTGAACGCGCTCGAAGGGTCGTGAACCGTCCCCGTGATCACCGTCCCCGCCGCCGCCGTCAGCGTCAGCGTCCCCCCCGCCTCGGCGTCGCCGTCCAGCCGCCCGCTCCCGGTGAGGCTCAGGGTCAGGTTCCCGCTGCCCCCCGCCTCAACGTCGCCCGTCGCCCGCCCGGCGATGGTCACGCTCAAATCGCCTGAGTCGCTGCGAACCGCCTCGCCCGACACCCCCGTGAGCCGGCCCGCCGCCGCCACCGTCACCGTCCCCCCGCTCGTATAGACGATCCGCCCGATGCTCCCCGCCACCGACAGCGAACCCGAGGGGTCGTGAACCGTCCCCGTGATCACGCTCCCCGCCGCCGAGGTGAGCGTCAGCGTCCCCGCCGCCCGGATGTCCCCCTCCACCCGCCCGGAGATGGCCGCCGTCAGATCGCCGCCGTCCGAGGTCTCGATGGCCGTGCCCGAGGTCGCGCCCACGCGCCCGCCCGCGCCCACCGTCACCGTCCCCCCGCCCACCAGGTGAACGCCCGCCCCCGTCCCGCCCGTCACCCTCCCGTTCACGGTGACGCGCTGCTGCTTCACGCTGGAGGCGTTCACCCCGCCGCCCGAAACGTGAATCCCGTGGACGTCTCCCTCCACGGCCGCGTTCGCGCCGATGGTGATCTCCACGCTCCCGTTGCTGTCGTTCGCCGTCGCGTAATAGGCCCGGATGCCGTCGCCGCGCGAGGCGATCTCGCCGCCCGTCATGCTGACGCTGACGTCGTCCAGGTTGTAGCGGGACAGCAGCCCGGTCACCGCCGTCTTGTAGGCGGAGGAGAAGGCGGCCGGCGTCGTGACGGCCAGCGCGGTGGTGAGCGCCGTGCCGTCCCCCGCCACGACCGCCGCCAGAACCGCCTTCTCGGCGGCCGAGAGGCCGTAACGCAGGATGTTCCGCAGAATGATCCGGATGTCCGGGGCGTCCTGGGTCAGATAGGTCGCGATCTCCGCGTCGCTCAGGTCGCTCACGCTCGTCGCCGTCGAGTCGATGGCGGTGAGGAGATCCGTCCCCACCGAGAGGTCATCGTTCCCCAGCATCGCCCGGACCTGCGCCAGGATGGTCGCCCGGCGCGAACCGGCCCCGCTCGTCGCCAGCAGCGTCGTCTGCGCCGCCGCGTTCGCTATCACGCCCGGATCGTCGCCCGCCGCCACCTGCTCCATCACCGCCCGCCAGGACAGGACGCGCGCCTCCAGACCCGCCGCCGCCCCCCAGCGCAGCGAATCCTCCACCGACTTCACCACCGTCGCCTCCCGGTCGGCGACGGACGTCTCCAGCCAGGTGGTCGCCGTGAAGCGGGCGCCCGTCGTCGCCGGCCCCCGCGCCACGCTCCCGCCCGACCAGGTCACGTCGATCGCGGGGATGTGATCCCCGCCGCTGTCCGTGCTGCGCGAGTCGCCCGACGCGCTCTCCTTCGCGACACCGAGATAGACCCCCGTCCGGCCCCTGATCGTCCCCGACCCCGACTGCTCGAAGTCGATCCGCGCCGCCTGGCCCACGTAAATGCCGTGGCCCTTCCCCGAGACGCTCCCGCTGTTCTCGACCGCGACGTCGCCCTCGACGACCCGCTCGATCCGGATGCCGTCCCCCTCCTCCGAGACGACGTCGCCGCTGTTCTCGAGCTCGACGTCGTCGTCCGCCGTGGCCAGGTAGACGTAGAGGGCGTGGTTCTTCGAGCTGAGGACACCGCTGTTGTCGACCGTGAGGGCGCCGCCGTTGGCGGCGTAGGTTCTGCCCTCGCCGAAGGTGACGCCCTCCGCCAGATAGATGGCGTGCCCCGCGTGTTGCGCCGCGTCGCCCGTCACCGTGATGGCGCCGCTGTTCGTGAGCTCGACCGCGCCGCCCGAGAGCTTCGTGAGCCGGATGCCGAACTCGGACGCCGTGATGTCGCCGGAGTTCGTGAGCGTGATGGCCTGGGCGCTCTGGTTGTCCCAGTACTTGTAGTTGAACTGGATGCCCTGCTTCGCCGTCTGCCCCGTCGCCGCGGCGATGTCCCCGCGGTTGTCGAGGCTCAGGGCGCCGGCGCCCCAGTAGTTCATCAGGATGCCGGTGTAGGCGCCCCCCACCGTGATGTCGCCCGAGTTGGTGACGGTCAGCGAGCCGGTCCTCTGCGTCCCCCCATGCAGCGCGTAGATGCCGTGCGGCCGGTCGACGTAGCTGCCGGTGGCGGCGGCGTTGCCGACGCCCGAGTGGATGGCGCCGGTGTTGGTGACGGTGGTCGCGTCGTTGGTGCCCCCGGTCTGCCGGACTATCCGAATGCCCTGCCGGGCGGCATGGATGGTCGCCGCGCTGGTGAGGGTGAGGCCGGCGCTGCCCCGGCCAGCGGAGGGGCGGTCGGCGTGCGGGCGGAGGAAGATGCCGTGCTGCTTCATCGGCGTGGCCATCGTGCCGATGGTCACACCGGCTTTCACGTTCAGCGTTGTGCTCGCGCCGGTGTTGTTGGCCGTACGCCAAACATAGATGCCGTTGTTCCGGTCGATGCCGGAGACCGAGTTCGTCCCCTGGACGAATCTGACGACGTGGGCGGTCCCGCCCGTCGCGCCGCCGATGTTCAACGTGAGGCCTGCCCCTCCGCTGGCTCGCGCGCCGAAGGCGACCCCCCGGGCGCCGGCCGTGAGCGTGATCGGCCCGGAACTGTGGCCCAGGAGGTTGAGCGTCTGGGGGATGCCGTGGCTGATATTGCTGCTGTCGCCCGCGATGCCATAGACGATGCCGTCGGGATAATCCCGATTCGGGCAGTCCAAGCGGACGTTGTTCGAGTTCCCGCATAGAAGGGCTTGCGCCCGCGCCTCCCCCGGCGCCAGCAGCAGCCCCGCCAGCGCCAAGCCGGCGAGAAGCCCCGCCAGCCGCCCCCATGCCGGTTTTATATCCGTAGGGACAACCCCCCGTGGTTGTCCGCGCCCCCTACGGAAACAGGGCGGCGACGATTTTGTAGGGGACGCATAGTTGCGTCCCGCGCCGTCCGGCGTTCTCATCGCGCGCCCCTTCTCATGTCGGTGAGTCGGTGAGTCGGTGAGTCGGTGAGTCGGTGAGTCGGTGAGTCGGTGAGTCGGTGAGTCGGTGAGTCGGTGAGTCGGTGAGTCGGTGAGTCGGCGCCAGTATGCCCCAAATCCCAAGGCGCGGACAAGCTGAACATGCTCATGTGCGCTGCCCCCTTTGTAAGCGGTCGATTCCCGTTTCGTTCGAGTCCCGCGTCAAAACCGATGATGACCGCCATTGTAACAAAAAGAGTTGGCGAAGTTCAACCCCCGCGCAAGATGAAAATTCACACCCGCGCCGGGCAACGGTTTTGTAGGGGACGCATATATGCGTCCCGCGCGGACGGGCGCAATATCCATCCGGCGACCACGGACGGACGACGATTTTGTTTTGCGCAGGTGCCGCGCCGTTCGGGGTGATGCGGGTTTGTCGGTTCCGTAGGGACAACCCCCCGTGGTTGTCCGCGCCGCGTCATCGCCAATTCCACATGCGGGGCGCATATATGTGTGGGAAGCGCCCCTTGGCGCTTCACCTACGGGTGAAATATCCCGGCGGTGAACAAGGCAGGGCGGCGGTTTTGTTTTTGCGCAGGGGCAACCCCTCCCCGGGGCCGCCCCACGGTTCGTGAATTGCGGGGCGTTTCCGATGCGGAACCGCCCGGATCGTTGACAACGGGCAACCACGGGGGGGTTGTCCCTACGGCAATCCGCGCCGGCGGCCAATTCACGACGGGGCGCATGTATGGACGCGCTCCCGCGCGTCACCTGCAAAGGAATATCGCCACCCTCGCCGTAGGGGACGCATACATGCGTCCCGCGTCGTTCGGTGACCAAAGGCGGGCGGTTCGGGTATCTGCGGGATACGAACATGATGAAGGACAACCACGGGGGGTTGTGTCCCTACGAGGGCTTCTGCGGGTTTCCCGTCCGCTTGATGAGCTCCGTGAGCGCGGCCATGCTCTCCTCGTGCCGGCGTTTGGATTCCTCCGCCCCCTCGTCGTGCTTCCGCATGGCCTCGTCGTGCTTGCGCATGGCCTCCTCGTGCCGCTTCTCCGATTCGGCCATCACCTCGTCATGCCGCTTCCGGGAGGCTTCCCGCTCCTCGGCGAGCGCGGCCATCGCCTCCTCGTGCCGCTTCCGCGACGCCTCCTGATCCTCGGCGATCTTCCGCATCGCCTCCTCGTGCCGGCTCCGGGCCTCCTCCCGCTCCTCGGCGAGCGCGGTCATCGTCTCCTCGTGCTGGCGCTTCGACTCCGCCGCCCGCCGCGCGCTCCCCCGATCCATCTGGCGGATGCCGTAGTAGAGCAGCGCCAGACCGCCGTAGGAGGCGATCAGCGCGAGAAAGGCGATGACAAGGTTGAGCTTCTCGTAGTCCGTCATGTCCGGCGCGTCTCCATTCGGTTGATCCTCATTATCGCCGCGCGATCATACCGAATCGCCGACGGAACGGCAATGCCCCCGCCGTTCGGCGAACACGGGCGGGCGCGCCGCCGCGAACCGTGGGGCGGGCCCGGGAAGGAACCACCCCTGCGGGCCGGTGGTGATTCCGCCTTCGTAGGGACAACCCCCTGTGGTTGTCCGCGCCGCATCGTCGGCAATTCCACAACCGGGGCGCATGTATGTGTGGGAAGCGCCCCTTGGCGCTTCACCTACGGGCGCAACGTCCCGGCGGTGAAAACCAGACCGGCGCGCGCCGTTGACAACGGACAACCACAGGGGGTTGTCCCTACGGCAATCCGCATCGTCGCCAACCCTACAATCGGGGCGCATATATGCGCCCCCTACGGCGAGGGTGGCGATATTCCATTGTAGGGGACGGCCACGGGGGCGTCTCCGCGGCGTTCTTCTACATGCGTCCCGCGCCGTTCGGCGACCAAAGGCGGGGTGGTTCAGCGGCTTGGGGGGCGTTTCCGGGGAGGAAGCCTCCCGCGAACCGCGCCCCGGCGGGGCGGGAGGGGCGCGCCGTAGAGCAGCGTCGCGTCGCCGCCCAGGAGCCGGCTCCTCATGGGGCGGAATCTGCGGATCCAGGGCGCGAGCGCGGGCTCCCGGCGGCGGGCGTAGCGGGGCTCCATCCAGGCGAGCTTCGAGCCGTCGAGGCGTCCCACCCAGTTCTGCCGCTTTCCGGTCCTGCGGACGAAAAACGCCGGGTCCGAAAGGCCCGCGACGACGAGCCGGACGAGCCGCCCGAGCGCGGCGCCGCCCGCCGCGTATCCGTTGCGCGCGCCCAGCTCGTCGAGCATCACCAGCGCGGCGGCCGCGTAGAGGTGGTAGTGAAGCGCCTTGGAGCCGCGCGCGAGTTCGAGCGGCAGGACGCCCTCGGGGGTTATCTGGCGCGTGGCGCGGCGGTAGCGCGTCATCGCCCAGTCGAGGAGGCTCCGGTCGTCGAGGACGACGGCGGCGAGTCCGACCGACCAGGCGGCCCAATAGGCGTGGTTGTTCCTGCGGCTCGTCCGGCGGGATTTGGCCGGATCCGCGTAGTCCGCGTGGACGACCCGCGCCCATTCGCCGATCCACCGCTCGACCGCTTTTTTCCGGGCGGGGTCGAGTCCGCTCGCGCCGCGCGCCTTGAGATAGGCCATCGAGACCGCCCCGAGCGCCCATTTGCGCTCGTAGCCCCCTTGCCGGCTGACCCGGCCCAGAAAGGCGCCCGCGCGCGCCCAGCGGTCGAGCCACGCCAGCGCGCAGGCGGCGGTGCGGGGGCGGCGCGTCTCGACGTAGCGGTCGGTTCGCGCGAGGAGGGCGCGCTGAAAGGAGCGGACGGGGGCGCGCGCCGCGCGGTAGCGGCGCATCGCGGCGGGGTCGATGACGGACGAGCCGCTCCCCCCGGCGTAGAAGCCCCCGAAGGTCAGGTCGCGGACGGGCGGGGGAGGCGCGCCGCAGGGGGCTTCTTCGCGCCCGTGCCTCCCCTTCGCGCCGCGCGGCTTCGGGAGGTCGAAGGGCGGCTTCAGGCGGGCGCGGGACTCGGCCGGTGGGGCGCCGCGGCCCGCCGCTCCGCACGCGCCCAGGGCGAGGCAGACGATGAGCGGGAGAGCGCGCCGCGTTCCCGACGTCACGGCTTCGCCCTCTCCCGTCGTTTCCGATCCGCGTGGATGAGCCAGGCGAGGCCCGTGGCGGCGAGGCAGAGCAGGGCGTAGAACAGGAACGACTCCCTCAGACCCGCCGCCTGGGCGATGAGGCCGCCCAGGAAGGGCGAGGCGACCGAGGCCGCCTCGTTCGCCGTGTACATGAGGCCGACCGCGCTCGCGCGGTTCTTCTCCCGCACCTCGCCCGTGGCGAGGGCGAGCATGAGGCTCTGCGAGGGGTTCAGCCCCGCGCCCAGAAGCGCCAGCAGACCGAGGGAGACGACGGTCGACTCGGCGCGAGAGAGGAACGCGAGCGCGAGGGCGCTCGACGCCATCATGACGAGGAGGAGGCGCGTCTCGCTCTTTCCGTCCGCGTATTTTCCCCAGAAGACGGCGAAGGCCGTGCCGACGAGGAAATAGCCCGTGATCGCCCAGCCGACCCCGATGGTGTCCAGCCCCAGCCCCTCCGCCAGCAGCAGGGGCAGGAACGTCATGATGCCCCGCAGGCCCATCACCCGGCAGGAGGAGAGCAGGGTGATGAGGATCATGAACCTGTCGCTCAGCAGTTCGCGCGCCGTGGACCTCGCCTCCTTCGCCATCGACGTCCGCGCCCCGGGCGCGTCCCGGAACCTCAGCCAGACGACGAGGGCGCAGACGATTCCCGGCAGCGCGAAATACCGCGAGGCGGCGCGCCAGCTCGCCAGATGCACCGTGAGCCAGCTCATGATCGCCGGCGTCAGGATGCTGCCGAAGTCGCCGCCCGCCTTGAAGAGGCCCATGGCGAATCCCCGGCTTTCGGGGCTTTCGCGGGCGATCATCGAGACCGCCGCCGGGTGGTAGGCCGAGCAGCCCAGCCCGCTCAGGAAGACCAGGGCGAGCAGCCCCGCGTAGGTGGTCGAGCCGCCGTAGAACCCGGCGGGCAGGGCGTTGAAGAGCAGGGAGAGGGCGAGGATGAGACGGGTTCTCCCCGTGAAGTCGCCCAGAAAGGAGATTGGCCACTGAAACAGGCTGCTCGAGAGGGCGTAGGCGGAGGCGATGAGCCCCGTCTGGGCGTAGTTCAGGCCGAAGTCGGCCATGATGAGCGGGAGAATGGGCGTGAGCATCCGGTTGTAGACGGAGTTCACCGCGTGGCTCGACGCGAGGACGAGGACGCCGCCGCCTGCGTTCATGCGCGCTCCCGGAGCGGGCGGATGAAGGCGAACGGCGCCGCGGGGATTCACGAAGCGCCCTCATCCGCGAGTGGTTCCTCAGAAGACGGGAACCATTCATACCACCGACGGGGCGTTCGGGAAAGAAAACCGGGGACGGGACGGGAGACGGAGGCGCGCCCGCCCCGTTCGCCTGTTGACATTTTCGCGCATCGTGAATAAGAGTGAATCGACTTCATCGTCAAAGGCCGAAGATGGAGAAGGATCCGGAATTTCCTGTTCCGGCCGCGGGGTCGGGAGAAGAGCGCGGACACGCCTCCCCGACGGGAGGATTCGCGCAAATCCGTTCGCAGCGCCTCACAATCGAGAGGAGAGGGAGAGATGAGAAAAATCGTTGCATCGCTTGCGGCGGCGTTCGCGCTCTGCGCGGCGGGCGCCGCGCTCGCCGGCACGCTGGACGACGTGAAGAAGCGCGGATCGCTGAATTGCGGCGTCTCGACCGGCCTGCCCGGCTTCGCCGCCCCCGACGACAAGGGCGAGTGGCGGGGCTTCGACGTGGACGTTTGCCGCGCCGTCGCCGCCGCCGCGCTGGGCGACCCGAAGGCCGTGAAGTTCACGCCCCTCACCACCAAGAACCGCTTCCCGGCGCTGGCGGCCGGCGAAATCGACCTGCTCTCCCGCAACACGACGTGGACGTTCTCGCGCGACGTGAACCTCAAGTTCGAGTTCACCGGCGTGAACTACTACGACGGCCAGGGCTTCATGGTGCGCAAGGCGCTGGGCGTGAAGTCGGCGAAGGAGCTGGGCGGCGCCTCGGTGTGCATCCAGACGGGCACGACGACGGAGCTGAACCTGGCGGACTTCTTCCGCGCGAACGGCATGAAGTATGAGCCGATCACCATCGAGACGAACGCCGAGGCGCGCGCCGGCTACGAGGCGGGCCGCTGCGACGTCTATACGACGGACGCCTCCGGCCTGGCCTCGACCCGCGCCGTTCTGAAGGACCCGAAGGCGCACGCCATCCTGCCGGAAATCATCTCGAAGGAGCCCCTGGGCCCGCTCGTTCGCCACGGCGACAACCAGTGGGGCGACCTCGTGCGCTGGGTGCTGAACGCGATCATCATCGCGGAGGAGAAGGGCGTCACCGCGGCGAACGCCGACGCCATGATGACGGCCTCGAAGGATCCGGAAGTGCGCCGACTCCTCGGCTCCGAGGGCGAATACGGCAAGATGCTGGGTCTGCCCAAGGACTGGGCGGCGCGCGCCATCAAGGCCGTCGGCAACTACGGCGAAATCTTCGAGCGCCACATCGGCCCCAAAACGAAGATCGGACTCGAGCGGGGCCTGAACCAGCTCTGGAGCAGGGGCGGCATCCTCTACGCGCCGCCGTTCCGGTAGCCGCTCGGGAAGCGGGGAGCCCTCCTTTCACGGAACAGGCTCGAGGGGCGGGGCATGACGACGCGAGCCGGAATGCCCCGCCCTTTTTTTGACGCTCGCGGCTCGGGCGGAAGGGGGCTTCCCTGACGGAGGCGGGCGCAATGGCGAATGAGGCGGCGGCCGGGGGACGCGATTCGATTTGGACCGACCTGCGCTTCCGGTCGATTCTGGCGCAGACGCTCGTCTTCGGCCTGGCGGTGCTCGTCCTGTTCGCGCTGACCTACAACGCGGCGCGGAACATGGGCAGCCTGGGCAAGGAGATCAGCTTCTGGTTCCTCACCCAGCCGGCGGGCTTCGACATTCCGCTGACCCTGATTCCCTACTCGCCGACCTCGCCGGTTCTCGACGTCTATTTCGTGGGGCTTCTGAACACGCTCCTGGTGTCGAGCCTGGGCTGCGCGCTGGCGACGATGCTCGGCTTCGTTCTCGCCATGATGCGGCTCTCCCGGAACTGGCTGCTCAGCCGGATCGTCTACTGCTACGTCGAATTCATGCGGAACATCCCGCTGCTTCTCCAGATCATCTTCTGGTACGCGATCCTCCTGGGGCTGCCGCGCTGGAGCCGCGCGGACGCTCCCCGGTTCGGCTTCTATCTGAACAACCGGGGCCTGTTCGGCCCGGCGCCCGACCCGCAGCCGGCCTTCTGGTGGGTGGCGGCGGCGCTTTTCGCGGCCGCGGCGGCGGCGGTCGCTCTCCGCGGATGGGCGCGCGCCCGGCAGGAAGCGACCGGCGAGACGTTTCCCGTCTTCTGGGCGTCGCTCGCCCTCCTGGCGGGCCTGCCGCTGGCGGCCTATTTTCTGGCGGGCCAGCCCGTCGAGCTGCTCCACCCCCGGGCGACGCGCTTCAACCTCCGGGGCGGCATGGTGATCCGCCCCGAGTTCATCGCCATCCTCCTCGCGCTGACGCTCTACACCGGCGCCTTCATCTCCGAGATCGTCCGCGCCGGCGTCCTGGCGGTCCACAAGGGGCAGACGGAGGCGGCGCGCGCCCTCGGTCTCAGGCGCGGTCTGAACATGCGGCTCATCATCATTCCGCAGGCGATGCGGGTGATCATCCCCCCGCTGACGAGCCAGTATCTGAACCTCACCAAGAACTCCTCGCTGGCCTACGCGGTCGGCTTCGCCGAGCTGTTCGCGGTCTACGCCGGCATCGCGCTGAACCAGACAGGCAAGGAAATCGAGATCATGGCGATGACGATGGCAACCTATCTCGTCATCAGCCTGCTCATCTCGGCCTTCATGAACTGGTACAACAGGCGCGTGAAGCTGACGGAGCGCTGATCCGATGAGCGAGACGAGCCCGGAAGCGGCGCGGGACGCCGCCTGGAACCCTCTGCCGAGCCGGCCGCCCCCGCCGACGATGATCGGCGCGCTGGGCTGGATGCGGGAGAACCTCTTCTCGAGCTACTTCAACGGCTTCCTGACGCTCGCCTCGCTCGCGCTTCTCTACTTCACGATCCCGCCGCTCCTGAACTGGATGATCTTCGACGCCGCCTTCGGCGACACGCGGGCGGCGTGCGCGGGCGCCGGCGGCGCCTGCTGGTCGGTCGTCATCGCCCGCTGGGATCAGCTGATGTACGGCTTCTATCCCGAAGCCGAGCACTGGCGGCCCAACCTGGCCTTCTGCCTGCTGCTCGCCGCCCTCTACTACGGGCTTTACGACGGGGCGCCGGGGCGCAAATACGGGCTGGCGTTCTGCGCCGCCTTCCCCTTCATCGCCTACTGGCTTCTCTACGGCGGCTTCGGCGGGCTCCCCTTCGTCGAGTCGGCGAGGTGGGGCGGGCTGCTGCTCACCATCACGATGGGCGTCACCGGCATCGCGGTCTCGATTCCCCTGGGCGTTCTGCTGGCGCTCGGGCGCCGCTCGCAGATGCCCGTCATCAGCGCGATGTGCGTCGTCTTCATCGAATACATCCGGGGCGTGCCGCTGATCTGCATCCTGTTCTTCTCCAACATCGCGCTGCCCCTGTTCCTGCCCGAGGGGGTGACCATCGACGGCTATCTGCGCGCGGTGGTGGGCATGTGCCTGTTCGCCTCGGGCTACATGGCGGAGGTCATCCGCGGCGGCCTCCAGGCGATACCGAGAGGGCAATACGAGGCGGGCGACGCGCTGGGCATGGGCTACTGGAAGACCACGGCGCTCATCGTCCTGCCGCAGGCGCTCAAGATATCCATCCCCGGCGTCGTGAACACCGCCATCGCCCTCTACAAGGAAACCACGCTGGTCGCGCTCGTCGGCATCTTCGACCTGCTGGGCGTCTCGCGGGCGATCGTGGCGGATCAGGAATGGCTGGGGCTCGACGTCGATCTCTACGTCTTCATCGCCGTCGGGTTTTTCATCTTCTGCTTCTCGATGTCGCGCTACAGCCTGTGGCTCGAAAAGAGGCTTTCGCGCGGGGAGGAGCGATGACCCGCGAGGCGAAAGGAGGCGGCGAGGTGAAGGCGGAGAGTCCGGCGGTCGAGATGCGCGGCGTCAACAAGTGGTTCGGCGCCTTCCACGTTCTCAAGGACATCAACCTGCAGGTGGCGCGGGGCGAGCGCATCGTCATCTGCGGCCCCTCCGGCTCCGGCAAGTCCACGCTGGTGCGGTGCCTTAACCGGCTGGAGGAGCACCAGGAGGGCGACATCATGGTCAACGGGGTGCGGCTCACCAACGACCTCAGAAACATCGACGAGGTGCGCTCCGAGGTCGGCATGGTGTTCCAGAGCTTCAACCTGTTTCCGCACCTGACGGTTCTGGAGAACTGCGCGCTGGCGCCCGTCTGGGTGCGGAAGGTTCCGAAAAAGGAGGCCGAGGAGACCGCCATGCGGTATCTGAACCGCGTCA
Source organism: bacterium (assembly GCA_965242545.1). GTDB lineage: Bacteria > UBA8248 > UBA8248 > UBA8248 > UBA8248 > Bin107. Next base: position 36,710 of record OZ251456.1, on the reverse strand, counting down.
AGATACCCGAGCAGGCGGACAAGTACCCGGGCCAGCTCTCCGGCGGCCAGCAGCAGCGCGTCGCCATCGCACGCGCCCTGTGCATGGACCCGCGCGTCATGCTGTTCGACGAGCCCACCTCCGCCCTCGATCCCGAGATGATCAAGGAGGTGCTGGAGGTGATGGTCGGCCTGGCCGAGTCGGGCATGACCATGCTCTGCGTCACCCACGAGATGGGCTTCGCGCGCGAGGTCGCCGACCGGGTGATCTTCATGGACGAGGGCGAGATCGTGGAGCAGAACGAGCCCCAGCAGTTCTTCATCAATCCGAAGCACGACCGGACCAAGACGTTCCTGAACCAGATTCTGCGCCACTAGGCCGCGTCCGCCCGGCGCCGGCGAGCCTCGCGGGCGCCGGCGGGCGATTCCAGGAGGAAATCCCGATGAGAAAATTCATGGCCGCGCTCGTCCCCTGCGTCCTCGCGCCCCGGCCCGCCTTCGCGGGGGTGGACGACGCGATCAACGCGGCGACCGCCCCGATCGCCTCCGCCTTCGGGGCGATCGTCTTCTTCAAGGTTCCGGTCTTCGGCGCGCAGCTTCCGCTGGTCGTCCTCTGGCTGGTCGCCGGCGCGGTCTTCTTCACCTTCAAGATGGGCTTCGTGAACGTTCGCGGCTTCCGGCACGCGGTGCGCCTCACGCGCGGCGACTACGCCGATCCGCGCCACCCCGGCGAGGTCTCGCACTTCCAGGCGCTGGCCACGGCGGTTTCGGGCACGGTGGGCATCGGGAACATCGGCGGGGTGGCGGTGGCGGTCACGGTCGGCGGGCCGGGCGCGACCTTCTGGTTCATCATGGCGGGCTTCCTGGGCATGTCCACGAAGTTCGTGGAGTGCGTCCTGGGCGTCAAATACCGCAGCGAGAACCCGGACGGCTCGGTCTCCGGCGGCCCCATGCACTACCTGCGCCGCGGCTTCTCCGAGCGCGGCATGGCGGGCTTCGGCAGGTTCATCGGCGCGTTCTACGCGGTCGGCATCCTCGTCGGCGCGATGGGCATCGGCAACATGTTCCAGTCGAACCAGGCCTACGTGCAGATCAACAACGTGGCGGGCGGGGCGCTCGACGGGCTGGGCTGGCTCGTGGGCCTCGTCATGGCCGGCGTGGTGTTCATGGTGATCGTGGGCGGCATCCGCTCCATCGCGGCGACGGCGGAGAAGCTCGTCCCGTTCATGGCGGCGCTCTACTGCTTCTTCGCGCTCGTCGTCATCGCGATGAACGGCCCGGCGGCCATCGCGCAGGCGATCGGCGACATCGTGAGCGGGGCGTTCACGGGCGCGGGCGTGGCGGGAGGGGCGCTCGGGGCGCTCATCATCGGCTTTCAGCGCGCCGTCTTCTCGAACGAGGCGGGCATCGGCTCGGCCTCCATCGCCCACGCCGCCGTACGAACCGACGAGCCCGTCACCGAGGGGCTGGTCTCCCTGCTCGAGCCCTTCATCGACACCATCGTCATCTGCACGATCACGGCGCTCGTGCTCGCCACGACGGCCGCGGCGCATCCGGGCTACGCGGACGGCGCCACGGGCATCGCCATGGCCTCGGCCGCCTTCAGGACGCAGCTCTCCTGGTTCCCGATTCCGCTCGCCTTCGCCGGGACGCTCTTCGCCTTCTCGACCATGATCTCCTGGTCCTACTACGGCCTGAAGGGCTGGACGTATCTGTTCGGCGAGGGCCCGACGGGGCAGACCGTCTACAAGGTCGCGTTCTGCTTCTTCGTCGTCCTGGGCTGCGCGGTGAGTCTGGGGCCGATTCTCGACATTTCGGACGCGCTGGTGTTCCTCATCTGCGTGCCCAACGTCCTGGGGCTCTACTTCCTCGCCCCCGTCGTGAAGCGGGAGCTGGACGACTACATGGCGCGCCTCGGACGCGGCGAGATCAAAAGGACGCGCGCCTAGGCGCGGCGCGCCTCCCCGCTCAGCGGATCCGCCGCCGGACGGAGGTCATGGCCCCGAACGGGTCGGGCCTCCGAAGCCGCTCGCGGGCGCTCCCGTCTCCCTTGAGGTGCCAGTCGAACCACGCCCGCGCGTACCAGTCGCGGATCACGTGGGGCAGATACGCCCGGCCCGCGCCGGGGACTTCGATCCAGCCCGGCTGGACGTAGCGCTCCCCCGCGCCCCCCGGCGGGGCGAAGGCGCGCGCGCCCGTCGGCTTGCGCGTCCGCTCCGGGGTCTGGCCGAAGGGAAGCTCCCCGCGCAGGAACGCCGGCCAGGGGAAGAGCCGCGCGAAGTCCTCCGCGAGCGTGAAGTGGTCGGTGTCGCGCGCGATCACCAGCAGGCGGTCGGAGAGCGCGCGCCGCCACGCGCTGAGCGCGACCGGCTGGGGATTCCGCGCGCGATCGGGAGCGGCGCGCTCGGGGGCGAGCGGAAAGGCCGCGGCGGGGTCGCCCCCGGCCGCCTTCACCGCCGACTGGAAGAGGCCGATGAAGATGCGCTGCACGAAGTCGTCCTCGTCGCCGATCAGGATCATCAGGGGCTTGCGGCTGCCCGCCGGCAGCGTCTCGCCGCCGTCCTCCGTCTCGCCCGCGCCGAACATCTCCTCCGGCGTCCAGGTGAAGGGCGGGGCGTTGTTGAAGCCGAGCGCCGCGGCCGCGCCCGGCAGGTGATTCGCCGCGAGCTGCGCCGTCATGGAGCCGAGCGAATGGCCGGCGACGCCCGCCCGCGCGCCGTTGATGCGCCCCGCCAGGAGGCCGCACAGGCCGCGCGCCGCGCTGGTCGCGCCCATGGCGGAGAGCGCGGCGCGGCAGGTCTCCTTCTTCTCGCCGAGCAGCCGCGCGGTTCGCAGCGTCAGCGCCAGGTCGGCCACCCGCTGGCGAAAGAGGTTGCGCATCATCGTCGTGGCGCGCTCCACGCCGCCGGGGACGACCCTCTCCTTCGGCGGCGCGAAGCCGGCCGGCGGCGCGAAGCCCCGGCCCTCGCGCCCGAACAGGAGGCGGTAGAAGTAGGGGACGACCCGGACCTCGCCGAGCATCAGCGCGTAGGCGCGCTTCAGTTCATCGGGCGAGGCGCTCCCGGCGAAGGGCGAATCCGGATCGTGGAACGCGAGCGGCAGGCCGCCGTCGGAGACGAAGGTGGGCGCCGCGACCGCGTAGCCGCGCGAGGCGAGAAACTCGGCGAAGGAGCTCCACATGCCGTGGCTGCCGGCGAGTCCGTGGGCGAGAACCACGAGGGGAAACCTCCCCTCGGCGGGCCGGGCGCGGAGCCACGCCCCGAGCGGGGCGTCGAGGATGCGCCGGCGAATCTCGCGGAGGGCGTCCCGCCGCGCCGCGCCCTTCGCTTCGGCGAGGGTTCCGCCGCCGCGAAGGTGAATGAACGGGGGCATCACCACCTGGGCGGCCGCGGCGACGCGATCCGCCAGGGAGCGATCCCGAAAATAGAAGTCGAAGAATTTCGCCCGCCGCCCGCTCGCCGCGTGGAGGGGGGAGCGCGGCCCGGCGACGCGCCCGCGCGCGGGGTCCGGCGCAGCCGGATACCACAGCTGAAACACCACCGCGCGGGTCTGGCCCGACGCCTCCACCCGGCGCAGCAGGGCGCGGTATTCGGGGCGGCCGTAGGCGGCGTTCCACGGGTCGAAGCGCTGATGCCTGTCCACGGCGAAGCCCGTGACCGTCCCTACGGCGTAGTCGCCGTAGGCCGCTCCCGGAGGCAGGGCGCGCAACGGGGGAGCCGCCGCCGCGCCGCCCGGGTTCGCGGCCGCGAGGAGGAGGGCGAGCAGCGGCGTCATCAGGAATTTCACGCTTTTTCTCCCGTTCTCCGAAAGCGTGGCGGCGGGAAGAATGAAGCCCCGCGGAAGGCGAAGCCCGCGCGCCCGGGGCTTACGGCCTGCGCCAGCTGCAGGTCGATTGGACGACGAGGCGTCCGTTCGGCAGGGTTTCCGACCGATAGGCGCATTCTCCGCGCGCCCCGGCGTATTTGCCGGTGCCGCCCGCGATGCGCTGAACGCCCCGCCCGCCGTTGTTCCGGACGCCGCCCTCGTGCTTTTCGACCAGCAGCCAGAGCCTGTCGCCCGAGGCGTCGGTGAGCGCGCAGGGCGCCTCGAGGCGGACGCCCTTTTCCGTCTTCCGCGCGTAGACGAGGCACGCCGCGCCGAAGTTCGCGCCCTCCCTGAAGGGGCCGCCGCCGCTTTCGAGGATGGCGGCCGCTCCGCGCAGGGAGCCCGCGGTGATCTCGGCGTCCGCGTGCTTCATGGTCGCCAGGTCGGGAGCGTAGGTTTCGTGGAGCTCGAAGCTCCCGCTTTCGGCGGCGAGGGCGGCTCCCGCCGCGAGGGCGAGGCCCGCGGCGACCGCCAGGGCGGCCGGGAGCGCGCCGGGCGGTTTCCCCGCCTTCCGCTTCGCTCCGCGCGCGATCACGGCCTGCTCCAGCTGCAGGTCGATTTGGAGACGAGCCACTTGTCCGGCAGGTAGTCCGTCCGGTAGGGGCAGTTTCCGGTCACCCCGGCGTATTTGCCTGTGCCGCCCACGATGCGCTGGACGCCCCGCCCCCCGCCGCCGACCTGGATGTCGCCCATGCTCCTTCGGGCGATCAGCCAGAGCTTGTCGCCCGCCGCGTCGGTGAACGAGCAGGGCGCCTCGAGGTGGACGCCCTTCTTCGTCTTCCGCGCGTAGACGAGGCACGTCGCGCCGAAGTTCGCGCCCTCCCTGAAGGGGCCGCCGCTGCTCTTGACGATGGTGGCCGTTCCATGCAGGGGCCCGACGGTGACGTCCGCGTCCGCGTGCTTCATGGTCGAATAGTCGTGGACGGCGCTCTCGTAGAACTCGAAGCTGCCGCTCTCGGCGGCGAGGGCGCTCCCCGCGCCGAAAGCGAGGGCCGCGGCGGCCAGCAGCGCCGCCGCTCCACCGAAGAATTTTCTCATGTCCGCTCCTCCTTTTCGTCGCCGATAGATTGCCGGGAAGCCGCGAGGCGGCGCGTCCAAGTGTAGGCCGCAAGGCCGCCCGTTTTCAACCACGCGGGAGAGGCGGGACGCACATCCGCGTCCCCCCGCGGACGGAGAGAGATTGACCGGGAGGGAATCGGAGGAGGGGGTCAAAAAAATACACCCCCGGAGGGGCCCGAAGGCATCGCGAGGGTGGAGTCGTTTCCCCGTTCGGGGAATTGCCTGCGAAGATTCTCTTCTTGTTGAGAAAAGCGAGCAGGCATCGATCAGCTAAAACTGCTATGATGATAGGCTGTCCCGCGCGAATTGTCAAGGGGAGATTTTCGATATGCCTCGCATGACGCTGGGTCTCGACCTGGGGCCCAACTCCATCGGCTGGGCGCTCGTCGAGGAGGACGAGGCGGGCGACCCGGCGCGCCTCGAAGCCATGGGCGTCCGCGCGTTTCAGGAGATGGTGGACAGGAAGAGCAAGACGCCGAAGAACCGCAAGAGGCGGGACGCCCGTCTGGCGCGCCGCCAGACGCGAAACGGGGCGCATACATGCGCCCCGCCGTCGGAACGCCCCCGCCTCCGTTCGCCGAACGGCGCGGGGTTCCTCCCCCGTCCCGCCCGCTTTTCCGGGGGCGGATTGACGCCCGAGGCGGATTTTCGTAACCTTGTCCAAATCGTCGCTTTCACTCGCCGCGGAGACGGGTTCCGCTTTCCGCCGGCGAGCTTTCGACCCTCATCGAGGAGGCCCGTCTTTTCATGCCTGAACCGTCGCCCGCGCGCGGGAGAATCTTCCTCTCTCCCGCGTTCGGAAACCCCGCGTCCCCGACGCCCCCTTGCGCCCCGAGGCGGGAGGGGTTAGGCTGGGAAAAGGCGCTCAACGCTCAACGCTCAACGCTCAACGCTCAACGCTCAACGCTCAACGCTCAACGCTCAACGCTCAACAGGAAACCGTTTTCCGGGAGCGGGCGCCCTCCGGCGGCGTCTTCCTCGCTCCCGAAGGCGTGAAGTCCGCCTTCTCGGCGAACGCGCGCCTCCGCCTCGTCGTCTTCCGACGACAACCGGCGGACTGAATTCGAGAAGCGGCGGATAGCAACAGGGGATTCTTTCACTTCATCGAGAGGACGATTCAGATGAGAAAGCGATTGTACGGAGACGACCGCTCTTTACCCGGTTCAAAAGGCGCGAGACGAGGAATCCCTCTCCTCGCCGCGCTTCTGGCGGCGCTGACGCTTTCCGCCGGGGAGGCGCGGGCGCAGGAGGACTGCCCGGAAGGGCAGCGGCGTCAGAAGCCCAGGTCGACCATCATCATTCACGGCCAGGTGATAGGCACCGTTGAGTCGTGCGTCCCCACGGAAATAACGGTCGGAGAAACGGGAACAGTGAAGCGGTCCGAGCACAACGATCCGGACGAACCGCTTATCAAGGGCGAGACGGTGGATCTCACGGTGCGGGTGCGGGACGATGAGGAGGACGTGGGCGAGGCGATCCGGGAGCGGGTGGGCGGCTCCGTCGAGGGCGCCGAGACCGTGAAGGTCGAGCTCGTGGACGAGGAGGGGAATATCACCGACCGCGCCACCTTCGAGGTGGAGGACCAGGACGAGCCGCTCGACCTCTCGACGCTCGACCTCTCGGTGTTTTCCTGTGTCCGGGCGCGGGATCGCCGCTGCGAGCTCTACGAGGCGCTGCCCTCGGTTCTGCTGAGGATGAACGGGATGCTCTCGCATGAGGAGCGGATGAGCGCGCCGCGGTCGCCGCGCGGCGTCTGGGCGCGGGCGGAGGGCGCGAGCGGCGACTGGGAGGCGGACGCCTCCGAGACGGGCGTGACGTATGAATACGACCGCTACGGCGTCCGGGTGGGCGTGGACGTGAGCCTGGGCGCGAACGCCCTGCTCGGCTTCTCGGCGCGTCACGGGCGAGGCTCGGCGAAGGTGGACGGGAGCGGGGAGATCGAGGTGAGCGGCAGCGGCGTGGGCGTCTCGGCCGCCGTGGGGCTTGGCGGGGGCTTCTATCTGGACGCCCAGCTCGAGGCGACCGCGTATGAGGCGGATCTGGACTCCGACGCGCGGGGCGCGCTGGAGACGGGGGCGTCGGGTTCGGGCTGGGCGGCGGGCGTCGAGCTGGGGCGCCGGGTCGAATCCGGGGGGCTGACGTTCACGCCGCGCGTCCGGCTGGTTCATTCCTCTGTCTCGCTGGACGACTTCACGGACTCGGTGGGTTCGCGGGTGTCGATCGAGGACGGCGAGATGTTCACGGGCGCGGCGGGGGTGAGCGTGGAGAAGCGGACGGGCGCGGGTCGTCTGTTCGGGGCGGCCGGCTTCGAGCACGACTTCTCGGCGGGGACGAGCGCGAGGGTCTCGGGCGAGCGGCTGAAGGCGAGGGCCGAGGCGTCCCGGGTTCGGCTGCGGGCCGGGGGCGTTCACGCCTGGGCAGAGGGAAAATACGAGATTCGGGGTTCCGTGGACTTCTCCGCCGCCGGCGAGAACAGGGAGGTCGGCGGGAGCGTGAGCCTCCTCGCGCGGTTCTAGGGGAATACGCCGAGGGCGCCATATACGCGCCCCGATCGCGGGTTGTTGACGACGCGGCGCGTCGTGAATTGGCCGACGATGCGGATTGCCGTAGGGACAACCCCCTGTGGTTGTCCTCGCGGGACGCCCGGCGGCGCGACGGGTTTCGCAGGGGCGGTTCCTTCCCGGGCCCGCCCCACGGTGGGGTGGCGTCCGATTGTAGGGGGCGCGGACATGCGCCCCGATTGTGGGTCGGCGGCGACGCGGCGGCGCGCGCATTTGCCCGCATTTGCGGTATCCCGAAAAGAAGCGAAAAAGGTACCATTCGAGCCGAAACACGCCCGATTGGCGATCAAGAGGGCGTCTTTTTCCGTCGAACCGAAAACCTTTCAATTCAAATACCATCGAGCAAATTCAAAACGAATTCAAGGCGTTTTCAGGCGAATTCACGCAGCTTTTGCGAACGCATAACCGATTGATTCAAAACGAAAAACGCCGAAAGATGGGGAATTTCTTCTGAATAAGACACGATCGGCCGGATCGCCTCCCCGCCCCGATCGCGGCCATCCTCCCGGCCCCGATCGGTCAGCTCCTCCCGCCGCTCCGATCGCGGTCATCTCCTCTCCCAGATCGCCTTCCCACCCAAACGGGCGGTTCGCGAACCGTGGGGCAAGCCCGAGGAGAGATCGCCCCTACGGAACCTCGCTGGTCATCCTCCCCACCCCGATCGGCCAGCCCCCTCCGGGAGTGAAGCCGTCCCGATTCGCGGCTCCGGCGCGCGAGTCCCGCCTTCGTTTGCGGCGGCGCGAAAGAATGCTACAAAACCCCGAGCTACGGATTCGGGCTTCATCGGGGAGCGCCGCTTGCAAATCTACTCGTTCGACACCATCCCCTGGCCCTATCTGGAGGGCGGGGCGCGCTATCCGCACGACGCCTCGGCGTTCGACGCGAGGAAGGCCCGCGCGCTGTGGGAGGCGCACTTCCGCTTCTGGGAGCGCGTCGAGGCGGCGGGCGTCGACGGCATCGGCCTGAACGAGCATCACGGGACGCACTTCGGCTCGATGCCCACCCCGGGCGTCTTCGCGGGCCACATCGCCGCGCGGACGAAGCGCGCGAGAATCGCCATCCTGGGCTACTGCCTGCCCCTCTACCCCCAGCCGCTGCGCGTGGCGGAGGAGGTCGCGGCACTCGACGTGCTGAGCGGCGGGCGCGTCGTGGCGGGCTTCCTGCGCGGCGCGCACCGGGAGTATCTGGCCTACAACGTGGACCCGGCCGAGAGCCGGGGGCGCTTCCAAGAGGCGTGGGAGTTCATCCTCAAGGCCTGGCGCGAGACCGAGCCTTTCGACTGGGAGGGCGCCTATTTCCGCTACCCGCGCTGCCAGCTCTGGACGCGGCCCTGGCAGCGGCCTCACCCGCCCCTTCTCTTCCCGGCCGATTCCGAAGCCTCGCTCGACTGGGGCGCCAGGACGCGGACGCCCGTCGTGCTGAGCCACCGGCCGTTCGACGACCTCCTGAAAAAGGCCGCCTATTACCGCGAGAGGTGCCGCGCCCACGGCTGGGAGGCGAAGGCGGAGCACGTCTGGCTGGAGCATCAGGTCTACGTGGCGGATTCCCGCTCCCGGGCGGTCGAGGAGGCGAGCCCCGCCCTCTCGTATTACTGGCGAAGCCTCTACGGGGCACAGCCCGAGATTCTGGCGGAGCTCGCGCGCCGGTTCCCCGGCAGCCTCCCGCCCCGGCGGCCGCCGGGGCGCGGGGACGCGAAGCCGCTGGGGCTGCTCGGCGAGGAGGAGAGGACGCCCGCCCGGCTCATGCGCGACGGCATGGCGGCCGTGGGCGACGCCCGCGCGGTGCGCGACGAACTGATGGCGCAGAAGGAGAAGATGGGCTTCGGCGGCATGGTCATCTACTTTCACTTCGGGAATCTGGACGTCGAGAAGGCCGCCGCCAGCATGGAGAGGTTCGCCCGGGAGGTGATGCCCGCCCTCAAGGAGGGCTGAGGCCGCCTTGCGGCTTTTCGGAAAAGGCGCGATGATGAAGCGTCCTTTTGACGACGAGGTTTTCCCCTGAACCCGCGAAGGAGAACGCCATGAGCAGCGAGCTTGCGGCGAAGGAATGCGTCCCCTGCAAGGGCGGCGTCCCCCCGCTGGAGGGAGACGCCCTCTCCGCCCTTCAGGAGCGGCTGGGCGGCGACTGGCGCGTGGTGGACGCGCATCATCTGGAGAAGGAATACCGGTTTCCCGACTTCCGCGCGGCGCTCGACTTCACGAACCGCGTGGGCGAGATGGCCGAGGAGCAGGGGCATCACCCCGACATCCATCTCGCGTGGGGCAAGGTGCGGGTCACCGTCTGGACGCACAAGATAGACGGCCTGACGGAGAGCGATTTCGTCTTCGCGGCCAAGGCGGATCAGGCGCTTTAGGACGCGTTCTTGCGGCGGGGACGGGGCGCGGGAGCCGCGCCCCCCTTCCTTTTGGGGAGAGGCGTTGCGGGTCGCTTTCCTGAACTCCTGGATGCTCGACGCCGCGCGGGGCTCGGGCACGGCGGCGGCCATCACCGGTCTCGCTGGCGGGCTGGAGGCGAACGGCCATCAGGTGGAGATCGTCGGCCCGCAGGAGCGCGCGGCGAGCCTTCTGCTCCAAAGGCTTCTGTATAATCTGGAGCTCGGGAATCGGCTCTCGTGCGATGATTTCGACCTCGTCATCGGCTTCGACATCGACGGCTTCAGCCTGCGCGCCGCGGCGCCCTTCGTCGCGTATCTGCACGGGGTCGCGGCGGACGAGATGCGCTTCGAGCGGGGCGCGCCGCGCCAGTATCTGCGCGCCCTCTCCCACCTCGAGCGCGACAACGCGCGCCGCGCGGGGAGGGTCCTCGTCACCAGCGAATACAGCCGCCGCGCGGCCTGCGAGGCGTATGACCTTCCGGCGGAGAAGGTCGGCGTGGTTCCGAACGGGATTCATCCGCGCCATTGGGAGCGCGCACGGAGGATGAAGGGGCCGCCGGGCCAGACCATCCTCTCGGTGGCGAGGCAATACCCCAGAAAGAACACGCGGAGCCTGATTCGCGCCATGCCGCGGGTGCTCGCCGCCGCGCCGGAGGCGAAGCTGCGCGTCGTGGGCGGGGGCCCGAGCCTGAATTCTCTTCAAAGGCAGGTGAAGCGTCTGGGGCTGGGAGACGCCGTGACGCTCCTGGGCGAGGTTCCCGACGACGAGACCGTGCGGCGCGAATACGCGACAGCGGACGTGTTCTGCCTCCCCTCGCTTCAGGAGGGCTTCGGCATCGCCTTCCTGGAGGCCATGGCGGCGGGCCTTCCCGTCGTGGGACTGCGGGTCGCGGCGGCGCCCGAGGTCGTGGGCGAGGCGGGCGTTCTGCTGCCGCCGGAGGAAGCCGCCCCCGACCGCGGGGGAGGGGAGCGCGCCCTGGCCGGCGCGCTCGTCGGCCTGCTGAAGAACCAGGGCTTGCGCGACAGGCTCGGACGCGCCGGGGTCGCGCGCGCGGCCTCTTTCGACTGGCGCGCCGTCGCCGAGCGCCTCGTCCGGGAGGTCGAGCCCCTCCTGTGAGATCAGTTCCGGCCGGTGAGGGGGGAGATTGCGTTTTTTTCGCGGAATACCCCTGCTGACCGGGCGGCGGTTTTGCGTAGGTGACGCGCCGAGGGGCGCGTCCCACGCATATATGCGTCCCGTTTCGCGTCCGGCGGGCGCGATGAAAACGGGACAACCACGGAGGGTTGTCCCTGCGGGCGGGGCATCCTTTCGGCGCGGGGGATCGCGTCGTCCCCCGTCCGTCAGTCGTCCTTCGGCTTGAACTTCTTGTAGGCGACCGGAACGAGGGAGAGGACGGCCAGCCCCCCGAGCGCGAGGAGGACCTGGGGCGTCAGGACGCTCCCGACGGAGAACTCGCCCCCCGCCTCGAAGATGGCGCCCAGCCCCGCCCCCACCGAGGCGAAGACGAGGGAGCCGGGGATGATGCCGAAGAACGTGCCGAGGAGATAGACGCCGGGGGACACCCCCAGGAAGGCGGGCGCCAGGTTCACCACGAAGAAGGGAAACAGGGGCACGAGCCTCAGAACGAGCAGGTAGCTCAGGGCGTTCTTCTGAAAGCCCCGCTCCATCTTCAGCAACCAGGGGCCCGCCCTCGCGCGCAGGGGGTCGCCCAGGGCGGTCTTCGCCGCCATGAAGAGGAGCAGCGCGCCGCTCGTCGCGCCCACGACTATGTAGAGCGCCCCCCAGAGGGTTCCGAACAGGAACCCGCCCGCGACGCTCATCACCGCGCCCCCGGGGAGCGAGAAGGCCGTGACGGCGGCGTAGGCGAACACGTAGGCGAGGACGGCCAGCACCCCGTTCGCGCGCACCCACCCCTGGAGCGCGGCGCGGTTCTCCCGCAGCGCCTCGAGGGTGAGGTAGCGGTCGAGCCCCGACCAGAAGAACAGCGCGAGGACGGCGAGGAGCGCCGCCGGGAGGAGGAATCTCCGGGGCGAGAATTTTCGCCGGGGTTCGGGGTCGCTCATTTCGGGTCGGTCGCCTTCATGTCCGGGAGGAGCCGGGGCGCGGGGGGAAATATATTGAGGGAGCGCGCGCGCGTCAAGCCGCCGGCTTCGGGCCGGATCGCGCCGATGGCGACCCGCGGAACGCGGCCCGGATTGCCCGCCGGCTCCGGTCCCGGCTATCATCGGCGCGCGCGGCTTTCAGGGGAGGCGGGGCTTTGGGTCTCAGAAGGTGGAAGGACAGGATGGTGGCGCGCCTCCTGACGCGCCGGCCGGGGCTGGTGAGGAAATGGGCGGGGACGCGGGATTTCTCCGACCTCGCCGGCGAGACGCCCTGGACGCCGCTGACGCGGCCGCTCGCCGGGCGCCGGCTCGGGCTGGTGACGACGGGGGGGGTGCATCTCAAAACGCAGACCCCCTTCGACATGGAGAACCCCGACGGCGACCCGACGTTTCGGGAGATACCGGCGGACGCCGGGCGCGGGGAGCTGACGATCACCCACGACTACTACGACCACCGGGGCGCGGACGCGGACCTGAACGTCGTCTTTCCCCACGAGCGGCTCGGGGAGCTGGCGGCGGAGGGGAGGACGGGCGGGGTCGCCGACGCGCACCTGAGCTTCATGGGCCACGTCGACGGCGCGCTTCTGCCCCGGCTCATCGAGGAGACGGCGCCCGAGGCGGCGCGGCGCCTCCGGGAGGCGGGCGCGGACGCCGCGCTGCTCGCCCCCGCCTGAGGGCTGTGCCATCGCTCGGTCGGGCTGATTCAGAACGCGGTGGAAAGGGCGGGGATGCCCACCGTCTCGGCGACCCTGGTGAAGGAGATCACCCTTCAGCTGCGCCCCCCGAGGGCGGTCTTCCTGCCCTGGCCGCTCGGCCACCCCTTCGGGAGGCCGGGAAACGCCGGCCAGCAGCGCGCCGCGCTTCGCGCCATGCTCGACCTGCTGGAGACGGCGGAGGCGCCCGGCGCGCTCGCCGAGCCGGACATTCCCTGGTGACGAGCCCCGGGGCGCGGTTTCTCGGCGGCGCGGGCTTCCGCGCGGACGCCTCTCGACACGCGCCCCCTTTCGTGGTTGAATCGCGGCTGGACGCTTCGAGCCCGGAAGAGGAGATCGACATGGACGCGGCCCGCGCCCCCGGCCCTCCCGTCGCCCGTCCGGCGGCGGAGCTGACGGGCGTTCGAGACGGCGGAGTCCGGGGCCGCGGCTTCATTCGCGCGGCGGAGCCCGGCCTGAAGCGCCTACCGGGGCCGGACTCCTTTCTTCCGCCCGGAGCCGCGCGGACCCCGGACGAAAGCGGCGCGCGCCATCCGCTCCACCGGGACCCGGAGGCGGGCCCATTCTTCGAGTAGACGGCCGGCGAGAAAAACCGCTTTCGCGCCCGCCGCGTCGCCGTCTCCCGCGTAGGCGGCTCTTCCTAGAGATATTTCGAGGGGCGTCATCGCGCTTTCTCCCGCTCGCGGGAGCGAATTCGCGCCTCACGGCGTCTCCTCTTCATCGCGGCGAGAGGGAGCGGGCGCCTTCCCGACAGGGTGGGACTCCCCGCGCCCGCCGCTTCTTTCTTCAAATGAGGGAAACATGCGCGGCAAGGGCGGCTGGTATGCCGGTTTCGAGACGGTGTCGAACTTCCGGATGTCGTTCCGGGAATGGCGACCGGCGCGGCGAAATTCGCTCGCGCCCGTCATCGCGCTGCACGGCTCGCTGGGCTGCGGCGGCATGTGGAGCGCGACGGCCGAAGGGGCGGGGACGCTGCGCATGATATGCCCGGATCAGAGGGGCTACGGAAGGACGGAGGATCCGGGCGGGGGCGACGCCGCCGCGGACTTCGCCAGGGACGTCATCGGCCTCGCCGACGCCCTCCTGCTGGATCGCTTCGTGGTGATGGGCCACTCCTTCGCCGGCGCCGTCGCCCTGGCCGCCGCCGCCGGCCGGCCGGATCGCGTCGTCGGGACCGTGCTGATGGACCCGACGACGCCCGACGGCGCGGACGCCCGCGCGATCCTGGAGGCGGCGCGGGAGCGGCCGACGGAATTCGGGAGCCTGGCCGAGGCGCGGAAATTCATCACGTCCGCCGAGGAGGGGCATTGGCCGCTCGCGGAGACGGAACGGTTCCTCTCGGACGTTCTGACGCGCGGCGACGCGGACGGCGCTCTCAGGGCGCCCTATGAAAAGGACAGGCTTCTTCGGCTGCGGGAATTCCAGGCGTCTTCGGCGAGCGACTACGATCCCGTTTTCTGGGCGAAGCGGACGGAATGTCCCGCGCTCGTGCTTCGCGGGGGAAAGAGCAGGCGCTTTTCCGCCGAGGCGGAAAAATCGCTGCTGGACGCGCTGCCCGGAAAATCGCGCGCGGCGCTGTGCGCGAGAGCCGGTCATTTCCCGACCGTTTCCCAGCCCTCCGTCGTGCGGCGGGAGCTCCGGAAATTTCTGGCGGAGCTGCGATGAACAAGCCCAACGGCGGCCTGCGCATCGAAACCGAACTCAGTCGGGACCTGGGCCTCGTCTCCGCGCTCTCCATCGGCGTCGGGACGATGATAGCGGCGGGCATCTTCACGCTCTCCGGCCTAGCCGTCCGCGACGTGGGCTCCTCGGCCGTCGCCGCCTTTCTTCTCGCCGCCCTCGTCGCCGCCTTCACCGCGCTGACGTATTGCGAATTCTCCTCCATCTACCCGGAATCCGGCGAGGGGTATCTCTACGCGCGGAGAACGTTTCCGCCGCCGCTCGCCTATCTGGTGGGGTGGACGCTGGTGCTCGGCTACGCCTCTTCGTGCGCCTTCTACATCAGCAGCCTCTCCTCGTATTTCAACGAGTTCGTCTGGCATTCTCCCTATGAACAGATGTCGGGGACGCTGGGGCTGATATGCCTCGTCCTGCTCAACGTGAAGGGAACGAAGGAGTCGGCGCGCTTTCAAATCCTCATCACCGCCGGCAAGGTCATCCTTCTGGTCTGGTTCGTCTGGGGCGGGCTGGGGAGCTTGGACGCGCGGGCGCTGGCGGAGAGAATGAGCGCGGACCTCCCCCGAATCGGCGCGACGGCGGGTCTGGTCTTCATCACCTTCTTCGGCTTCTCGGCGATTGCGGCCTCGGCCGGGGAAGTCATCAATCCCGTCAGGACGATTCCCCGCGCCATCTTCCTCTCCATGGCGATCGTGACGATTCTCTACACCCTGGTGGTCTTCGTGATCATCGCCGCGAACCTCACGGAATACACGGAGGCGGCGATGGGCAACGCGGCGCGTCTATTCCTGGGACCGATCGGCGGCATGGTGATCGTCGTGGGCGCGCTTTTCTCGATGATCTCCGCGTCCAACGCGTCCATTCTGGCGGGCTCCCGCGTCGCGCTGTCCATGGCGCAGCTGGGACACCTGCCCGCCGGCATCGCCGCCATCAACCCGCGCACGCGCACGCCCATCATCTCGCTTCTTCTGGTGGGCGGAGGCGTCGCCCTTTTCGCGCAGAGCTTTCACCTGGAGAAGCTGGCGCACTTCGCGGACGCCATTCTCCTGCTGGCGCTGATACTGGTGAACGCCGCCCTCATCCGCCATCGCAGGAAATTCCCGGATCTGCCGAGGCCCTTTCGCGTGCCCCTCGTGCCGCTGCTGCCGCTTCTGGGGATCGGGGCGAACGTCTATCTGCTCGCGCTGATACTGCGGCGCCCCGAGCCGGCCATCATGGCCGCCCTGTGGCTGGCCGCGGGGATGCTCGGCTTCCTGGCCTGGAAGGGCGCCCAGGCCGAGGAGGAGCTGCTGCCGGGCGAGCCCTCGCGCGTGGCGCGGGTCAGCATCGAGGGCGAGGAGAGCGACTTCCGCGTGCTGGTTCCCATCGCGAACCCGACGAACGTGGCGCCCCTGATGGACCTGGCGTCGGCGATCGCCCGGGAGAACAACGGGGAGATCATCGCCATGCGGGTCGTCTCCCTGCCCGAGCAGTCCCCGCCGAGCCGCGAAGCCTCCTACGTCGAGCGCGAGAGAAGAATCCTGGAGCAGGCCCACGCGCGCGGGAAGGCGGGCGGCGTCAAGGTCAACTCGCTGGTGAGCATCGGCCGCAACCCGGCGCGCGCCATCCTGGAGACGGCGCGGGAGCGCCATTGCGATCTCATCGCGCTCGGCTGGAAGGGCTACACCTCGACCGCCAACCGAATCCTGGGCGAGGTGGTGGACGACGTGGTCAGCCTCGCGCGGGCGGACATCATGCTGGTGAAGCTCGTGGGCGAGATGAAGCTGAAAAACATCCTTCTGCCGACGACCGGGGGCGTCCACGCGCGCCTGGCGGAGCGATACACGGCGCCGATAGCGAGCGCCCGGGACGCCCGCATCGTCGTCTCGACGGTCGTCCCGCCGGAAGCCGGAGCCGACCGCAGGTCTCTTGTCGAACAGGGGCTGAGCGAGGCCGTGGGCCGGATCAACGACGAGAGCAGCGTTCACGTGGAGAGCCAGGTCATCACCCACAAGTCCGTTTCCGTCGGAATCATCCGGGCGTCGGAGGAATACGACGCCATCGCCATGGGCGCCGCCGGGGAGAGTTTCTACCGGCAGGTTCTTTTCGGCTCCATTCCCGAAAACGTGGCGAAGCACACGGACAAGACGGTGATCGTGTATAAGCATTATTCGCCGGTGAAGGCGCTGGTCGGGCGCGTGATGGAAACCTAGCCGAAGCCGCGCCGCCGCGCTCCCGCGCGGGAGCGGTCGAACGCTTCATCATCGAGGGGTCTCGCTTGGCCAGAATCGCGTCGAGCTCCATGGAAGCCGTCGCCGACGTTCCCGCCGGCGCGTCGATTCTGATCGGCGGGTTCGGGATATGCGGGATGGCCCACAACCTGTGCCGGGCGCTCAGCGAGCGAAAGGACGTCGGCGGCCTTCATCTGGTGTCGAACGCGGGCGGGGTGGACGGCTGGGGCGTGGGACTGATGTTCGAGAACGGGCAGGTGCGCTCCGTCATCGCCAGCCGCGTGGGCCCCGCCTGCAAGGCGTATGAGGAGCAGGCGCTGAACGGGGAGATTGAGGTCGAGCTCTCGCCCCAGGGGACGTTCGCGGAGCGGATTCGGGCGGGCGGCGCCGGCATCGGCGGCTTCTTCACGCCCACGGGAGCGGGCACGGTCGTCGCCGAGGGCAAGGAGACGCGGATGATCGGCGGACAGGAGCACATTTTCGAGGAGCCCATCCGGGCGGACTACGCCTTCATCAAGGCCTGGAAGGGGGACGAGCGCGGAAACCTCGTCTACCGGATGAGCGCGCGCAACTTCAACCCCGTCATGGCCGCCGCCGCCGGGGTGACCATCGCCGAGGTGGAGGAAATCGCGCCCGTCGGCGAAATCGCGCCCGAGAACGTGCACACGCCGGGAATTTTCGTGCAGCGCGTCGTCCTGGGCGAAGACCCGGAGAAGCCCATCGAAATCAGGACGAACCGGCCCCGAAGCGGCCGCGGGGAGAACTGACTTGCCTCTCGACAGACGCGGCATCGCCAGGCGCGCGGCCATGGAGGTCCCGCGGGGGGGATACGTCAACCTCGGGCTCGGCATCCCCACGCTGGTGGGCAACTACATCCCCGAGGAGGACGGCGTCACCATCCATTCGGAGAACGGGGTGCTGGGCGTGGGCCCGTTTCCCTACGAAGGGGAGGAAGACCCCGATTTGCTGAACGCCAGCAAGGAGACCGTGACGCTTCTGCCGGGCGGCTCGTATTTCGACAGCGCCGCGTCGTTCGCCATGGTGCGGGGCGGGCACGTCGACGTCACCATCCTGGGCGCGATGGAGGTCGCCGCGAACGGCGATCTGGCGAACTGGGCGATTCCCGGCAGGATGATCTCCGGCATGGGGGGCGCGATGGATCTCGTCGTGGGCGCGCGAAAGGTCATCCTCACCATGGAGCACGTCTCGAGGCGGGGAAGTCCGAAAATCGTGGAGGCGTGCAGCCTGCCCCTGACCGGCAGGGGCGTGGTGGACGTCATCATCACCGATCTGGCGCTCATCACGGTGGAGAGCGGCGGGTTGCTGCTTCGGGAGCTCGCCCCCGGCGTCAGCGAGAGCGAGGCGCGCGAGAAGACCGCGGCGCCCCTGCGGACGGCGCCGGACCTGCGCGAGATGCTCGCGCCCGCCTGAGCGCGCCCGATGATCGATCTCGAAAAATACGCGCAGGCGTATTGGGGCCTGATGCGGCAGCACGCCTACCGGCTCACGGGCAGCGTTCTGGACGCGGACGACGTCGCGCAGGAGGCCATGCTGCGCGCCATCGAACTGGGCCCGGCCCTCGATAGCGTCGAGGATCATTCCGCGTGGCTCTACGCGGCGTGCACCGAGGCGGCGCTCCGCCTGCTGCGCGAGAGAAAGCCCCTGCCGCCCGATGAATTCGACCTGCCCGACCCGGCGCAGACCGCGGGCCCGAGCGAGGACGGGGAGAGCAGGCCCTTCGAGGCGGACGCCGGCTGGCCGAGCGTCGCGCTCGAATTCCTGTTTCCCCTTCAATACATGACGCCCGAGCAGCGCGCCGTCGTCGTGCTCCGGGACGGGACGGAGGACGGGGATCGGATCGCCTCCTCCGCGCTGGGGCTGAAGATTCAGGAGGTTTTCAGAATCGCCGGGGGCGCGGACGAGAAGCGGGCCGAAATCGAAAAGCGCTGGCGGGGAAGCGTCCCCTTCGCGCCCGTTGAAAGCGGGGAGAAGGCGGAGCGGGTGTTCGATCGGTTCGTCGAGGCGCTCGGCTTCCGGGACAAGGCGCTGCTTCAGGGGGTGATGGCGCCCGAGGCGGAGCTCGTCGTCCGCGGCGAGCGGAGAAAGGGGGATGACTTCGTGGCCGTCGCCTGCGCGGAGCTCCTCGGCCAGATGGGAGAGAAGCTGACGTTCAGCCCCGTCTGGCTGAACGGCTGCCGCGGCGCACTCGTCTGGACGTGGCGAACGAGGCGGGCCGAATGGCTGAGGTGCGGCGCCGTCACCGTCCTGAACGACGATTCGAGCGTCAAGGCGATGAAGTGGTATCTGGACGGACACCTGCTGCGCGCCGTCCGCGCCAAGGCGCCCCGCGCCGCCTGAGGCTCATCCCGGAAGAACCCCCCGAACGCCGGCGGGAGGGGCGCTTCCCTGCTTTCATATCCTTCCGGGCTTCGGCGCGCGTTCGTCCCGGAGGGAGGGTTCTCATCTCCCGTTTTTCGCGGCTTTCGCCAGCGCCTCCCGGACGTGGTGCGGCCCCACCGGCATCTCGAAGAACCGCGCCCCCACCGCGTCGGCGATGGCGTTCATAATGGCCGCGGGAGCGGCGAGGATGGGCGGCTCGCCGACGCCCCTCATGCCGTAGGGCGTGTCGGCCGCCCGGTTCTCGATCATGACGGTTTTGAGCTCGGGCGCGTCCATGCTGGTGGGCAGGAGGTATTCGTGGAGCGATCCTCCGTGGATGGTTCCGTCCTCGTCCCGCGGCTGCTCCTCCATGAGCGCCAGCCCGAGACCCTGGAGCATCCCCCCTTCCATCTGGCCGACAACCGAGGCGGGATTCATGGCGAATCCCACGTCCTGCGCGCAGACCAGCCGCAGCACCTTCACCTCGCCCGAATCCGGGCGGACGGCCACCTCCGCCGCCTGCGCCGCGTAGATGGGGCAAAACGCGGGCGCGGGCGTCTCCCCCTGCCCCATGACGTAGCCGGAAACCCCCGGCGCCGCCTTCGCGGCCTCGCCCAGCGACATGGCGCGCCCGGGCGCGGACCGCGCGAAAACGCGCCCCCCTTCGATTGTCAGGTCATCCGGGTCGGCCTCGAGCCTCTCGGCGGCGAGGGCGCGGATTTTTTCCTTCAGGTCCTCCACGGCGGCGAGGACGGCGGCGCCCATCGAGCGGGTCACCATGCTGCCCGCCGCGCGGACGGATTCGGGGGCGGTGTCGGTGTCGCCGCTCCCGAAGGAGACGCGCCCGACGTCGAGGCCCATCTCCTCGGCGGCGATCTGGCGCATGGAGGTGGCCGAGCCGGTGAGGTTCACGGAGCCGCTCTGGAGGCGGACGCTCCCGTCCGCGTTCAGGCGCGCCGTGCACGAGGAGGCGCCGCCGCTTCCGCGCCAGAAGGCGACGGCGAGGCCGCGGCCCAGCTTCCAGCCGGAGGCTTCCAGGTTCGCGTCCGCCTCGATGGCCCCGCCCCAGCCGCTCTCCCTGGCGGCGCTTTCCAGCGCCTTCCGCATCCCGTCGTCCCTTTGCGCGCCGAACAGCCCCGCGTCGCCCTCGCGGATGGCGTTTTTTCGTCTGATTTCGAGGGGGTCGACGCCCAGCTCGCGGGCGATGATGTCGAGGTGAACCTCCGCCGCGAAGTAGCACTGGGGGCCGCTCGGGCCCCGGACCGATCCGCACGGGGGGCCGTTGGTGTAGACGCTCGTCATCTTCACCGAGGCGTTGGGCATGTTGTAGCAGCTGGCGAACATCGGGATGCGCGAGCTCGCGTCGGTCGGCGCGCCCGGCGCGTAGGCGCCGTGGTCCATGACGACGTCCGCCTCGCGCGCCAGGATGAGGCCGTCGGAGGACACCCCCGTCTTCAGGCGAATCCGCAGTCCCTGCCGGGGGCTGACGCAAAGATGGTCCTCCTCGCGCGTCATCTCGTGGCGGACGGCGCGCCCGCTCCTGAGGGCGAGCAGCGCGACGATGTGCTCGATGAACGAGTGAAGCTTTCCCCCGAACCCTCCGCCGATTTCCGTGGGGACGACCCTGACCTTCGAGAGCGGGATTCCCAGCGCCGCCGCCGTCTGTTCGCGTATGACGAAGGGCGCCTGCGTCGTCGTCCAGATGGTGACTTTCCCGTCGGCGCCCGGCTCCGCCGCGCAGGCGTGAGGCTCGATGTAGCCCGAGTGCGCGTAGGGAGTCCGGAACACGTGCTCGAATACGCGGTCCGCCTTCTTCATGGCCGCTTCCGCGTCGCCGATGGACGCCTCGTAGCGGCCGATCACGTTGCCCTCCCCGCCGGGCCCCAGCCCCGTCTCCTCCCAGTCCTCGTGCACGAGCGGGCCGCCGCCCTCGCGCGCGGCCTCGAGGTCCGCGACCGGCTCGAGCGCCTCGTAGCGCACGCGGATGGCGTTCAGCGCCGCCCGGGCGGCGTCCATGGATTCCGCCGCGACGGCCGCCACGGGGTCTCCGACGTATCGGACGCGGCCGTCCCGGGCCAGCCAGCGGAGATCCTTGATCTCCTCGCCGAAGCGATGCCGCGGGCAGTCGCCGCCGAGCAGGACGGTTCGCGTCCCCGGCGTTTTTCTGGCTTCCGCGGCGTCGATGGAGAGAATGCGGGCGCGCGGGTGCGGGCTTCTGAGCACGAGCCCGACGAGGGGCCGGACGAGGGGGACGTCGGCGGCGAACCCGGCCGCGCCCGCCGCCTTGTCCGGCAGGTCGTCTCCGGGGACGCTTTTCCCGACCACCCTGAATTCACGCATGGAACGCCTCCAGGCGGACGGCGCCTGCCGGCGACGCGCCGGGTTCTCCGTTCCGGGAAGGGCGAACGCCCGTCAGCGCCAATATGCGCGTCTGATTCGGCCGGCGCAATCCGATCCGACGGATGAGGGAGCGGCGGGCCGCAAGCGCCGTCCCGCGATTTCACGAACCTTCCCGGCCGCGGCGCTCATCAGGCGTTCGAGGTCATCCCCCCGCCTCCTCCCCGAAGGGCGGCTTGGCACCGAAGAGGAACCTGGGCATGAGGGGAAGGTCATCCCGCGTCCCTGAATAGCCGGCGTCCCCGTTCAGCCCGTAGACGGGCAGGACGTCCGGGCTCTCGCCGAAGGCGACGAATTACCTCGACCCGCCCGTCCCCGTCGAACTTCGGCCGGCCAGATTTCGCTCATTCGCGCTTCTCCGGAAACCTCCCGAAGGCGTCCACCTCCTCGCGGCTGATCTCCCGCGTCCCCTCGGTCTCCCCGACGTTTCCGCGTCCGCAGCCAAGTCTTCCCCGGATTCCCCGAGAAGCCGGGGCGATGCCCTCCGGGACGTCAATCTTATCGCCCGCGCGCCTGTTTTTCCACTCCCGCGCATTCGTCGGCGGGGCGAAGCCCCCGCTTCTTCCGCTGACGCTCCGATTGCGCGGCGGCTTTGAAAATTCTAATCTGGCCGCATCCTGCCGACGCGGCGGCGGCAGCGCGCGGGCGCCGCGTGAAACGACGGGGAGGAGAGCGCTCATGCCGAATCCGACGCCGCTCGGCGTTTTCGGGAGTCCGGTCGGTCATATCCTGTCGCCCGCGCTTCACAACGCGGCGGCCGACGCCCTGGGGCTGGATTATCGCTATCTCGCCTACGAGGTGCGCCCGGACGATCTGCAAGAAGCCGTGCGGGGCGCCCGCGCCATGGGATTTCGCGGACTCACGATAACCATTCCGCACAAGGTGGCCGTCGCCGGGCTGGTGGACGAGCTCGGCGAGGACGCCCGGCTGATGGGCGCCGTCAACACCATCGTTTTTGAAGGGGACGGCCGCCTCGTCGGCCACAATACGGACGGCGTCGGCTGGCTCCGGTCTTTCGAGGAGGCGACGGGGAGTCACCCCAGGGGGAAAAGATGCCTCGTTCTGGGCGCGGGAGGCGCCGCGCGCGCCGTCGCGGTCAAAATCGCCCGGTGCGGGGCGGCGCATCTGGAAATCAGAAACCGGACGCCCGGCAAAGCCCTGGCGCTGGCCCGCTTCGTGGAGAAGAGCGCGCCTTCCGCCAGGGTGAGCGGCGGCGGGCTGGACGATCCGCGCTCGGCGGCCGAAGGCCGCGACATCATCGTCAACGCGACCAGCCTGGGCATGTGGGGAGACGCCGAACGCATGGCCGCCAGCCCCCTTCCCGAGGACGCCATCCCCGAAGGCTGCGTCTGCTCGGACGCGGTCTATACGCCGCTCGACACGGCGTTTCTGAAAGCCGCCCGACGCGCGAATCGTTCACGGAACGGGCTGGCTGGTCCATCAGGCCGCGGACGCCTGGAAGATGTGGACGGGCGTCGATATGCCGGTGGACGTGGTGATGGAGGCTCTGCTCGAGGCGCTGGAATCCCGTCCCGGGGGCGACGCCTAGTCGTCCAGTATCTTCCGCCTTTTGACGCGCTCCTCGCACGGCGTCGCCGCGTCGTTGCCCAGCCAGAGGTCCCACGCGCCGTGGTGGCCGACGTCCACCCCTTCTTCCTGGGCTTTTCGCTGGAGCGCGGCCTGCAGCTCGTCCATGAAGCCGCTGTCCATCAGCTCGAGATGATCCCCGATGTGCCGGTGCAGGACCCTGTAGACCAGCTTCATGTCCTCTATGGACGCCTCGAACGAATAGGAACCGCCTTGCCGCGTGAAGGTCATCTTGTCTTCCCGTTCGGGTCGGGGATTTCGGAACGCGCGCCTCGCGCGGCCGCCATTCTAGCGGATCGCCGCCGGCTTTGGAATCTCCCGCGTGAAGGAGGGGGCCGGGGGACCGGTGCTGCGCATGGGGCCGGTCCCCCGGCTGGGGGGATGGTGCTCGGGGAAAATCAGTTGAGGCAGACCTGCTTGAAGTCCTTCAGATGGTCCAACACGTGCCCGGTGCCGCGGACGACGGCGGTGAGCGGGTCTTTCACCCTGTAAATCGGAAGCCCCGTCTCGTCGTGAAGCCTCGCGCCGAGCCCTTTCAGGAGCGAGCCGCCGCCGGCCAGCACGATTCCGCGCCGGTGAATGTCCGAGGCGAGCTCGGGGCTCGTCTTGGAGAGCGCTTTTCCGATGGATTCGACGATGGCCTTCACGGGGCCCTCGAGCGCTTCTCGAACGTGCCCGTCGGTCAGCATGATGGTGCGGGGGATGCCGGTGGAAACGTCCGCGCCGGCGACCTCCGTTTCGAGCGGCTCCGAAAGCGCCGCCGCCGCCCCGACCGCTATTTTCACGCGCTCGGCCTCGAACGCGCCGATGGCCAGGGCGTGGCATCTTTTGACGTAGCGCTGGATGCACTCGTCCATCGCGTCTCCCGCGACGCGAAGGGACTCCGAATAGGAGACGGCGTATCGGGAGATGACGGCCACCTCGGTCGTTCCTCCCCCGATGTCCACGATCATGGAGCCGGAGATTTCATGGACGGGCAGCTTGCTGCCGATGGCCGCCGCCATGGGCTCCTCTATCAGATGAACCTTGGCGGCGCCGCATTGGGTGGCGGAGTCGATGACGGCCTTCATTTCGACGCTGGTGATTCCCGCGGGGACGCAGACCATCATCGTGGGCCGGCCGAAGGAGCCCTTGGGGACGATGGTTCGGACGAAATGGCGTATCATGGCCTTGGTCACGTCGAAGTCGGCGATGACCCCGTCCTTCATGGGGCGAATCGTCCGGATCGACTCCGGGGTGCGGCCATACATCTCCTTGGCCTTCTTCCCCACGGCGAGAACCGCGCCTCCGTTTCCGGAGTTGAGGGCGACGACGGAGGGCTCGTCGAGGACGATTCCGTCGTTTTTCGTATAGACCAGCGTGTTCGCCGTTCCGAGATCCATCGCGATGTTGGGGCCCGTCAAGGCCCTGATCTTCTGCAGGAAATGCAGTTTCATTCTTCGCGTCCCCCCATGAGACAGAGTTGATTCGCCGCGCCCCCCTTCTGGGCGAATGCCAGCGCTTCGAGAGATGACTTGACGAGGCTTTTCGGGCTTCGCGCGTTTTCGGGAAAGCACGCGGCGCCGATGGAAATCGTGAATCCCACCTCTTTTCCGCCGGGGCGGAAGGGCGCGCGGCCGATGACGTGAATGACGCGCTCCGCCGCGGCTTCCGCGTATTCCTGGGATGAATCCTTCAGCAGCAGGAAAAAGCGCGGCCCCTCGTGCCGCGCCAGAACGTCGCCCTCCTTGACGAATTGCCTGAGAGAGTTGAACAGGTGAAGAATCACCTCTTCCTCCGGCGCGTCCTTGAGTTCCGGCGCGGCGCCCGTGTCGGGCGCGATGCTCAGGAGCGCCAGCTGGCGGCCCCCGGCTTCCGCGCCGCGCATCGCTTCATCGAGGCGGGAGCTGAGATATTCGGCGTTTCGTCCGCCGGTGAGGGGGTCGATTTCCAGCCGTTCGCGCCAGCGGGCCTCGTTTTTGCGGTGCGCGAGGGCGTCCGCCGCGACGGCCGCGATGATTTCCCCCTGCTTGAGGGAGGAGGCGTCGAATCTGGCGCGCGTCCTGCTCGTGAACCCCAGGCAGCCGAGCAGTTCGCCGCCCGCGGCGAGAAGGGGGAGGCACAGGGCGGAGCGGGCCTCGAAGCGCGGCTCGGCGGGGTGGAAGAGGGGTCTGGCGTCCTTCGGTCCGCGGAGGGAGGGGAGCCGCAGGCTCTCTTTCTTGCCGAGCGCGTATCCCGCCACGCTCCCCCGCTCGCTGATCTCGATTTCGCCCAGGAAGAGCTCCCCGAAGCCCGAGGTTCGCGCCAGGCGGGGGGTGCCTGCTTCCTCGTCGGCGAGGACGAGGAAGCAG
This sequence comes from bacterium, assembly GCA_965242545.1. Lineage (GTDB taxonomy): Bacteria > UBA8248 > UBA8248 > UBA8248 > UBA8248 > Bin107. The sequence goes on along the minus strand of OZ251456.1, from coordinate 11,478 downwards.
GCGTCGAAGGGAAGCAACTCGCGCGGCGCCTGGCAGATCGCGTTCAGCAGCTGCTCCTCGCTCTCGCTTGCGCGAAGCGAGGCCAGATAGCCGCCGAAGGCGGAAACGCTCATGGAGCGCCGCTCCAGCTGAACGGACGCCAGAGCGCCGTCCGCCAGATAGGCGAATTGCTGGGCGAACCCCGCGAGAATCTTCTGGTCCCTCGAGGTGAAGCACCAGCTTTTCTTGCTGTCGATGGCGAGCGCCCCCTTGTTGAGGGAGGAGGGAAGGGGCGCCGCCATGAAGGATTTGATGTCCTCGCTCCTGCCGTAATAGCCGAGGACGATGGTGTCCTTGTCGAACTGGTTGACGCTGAGCGGCTCGTTGTTCTCCAGCACCCAGCCCATGAAGCCCTGGCCGGCCTCGACCGAGGCGTCCGCCACGACGTGCGGACTCAGGCTGTGGTAGGCGGTGAGCTGGAACCGCTTGAGTCGCTTGTTTTCAAGGAACAGGCAGGCGGAATACGCCTCCGTGACGTTGCTCACGAGCGTGATGAGAGAGAAAAGATCCCTTTCCAGATGCGTCATGCCCACCACCCGACGGGACGGATTCGGAATGGAGCGAATATAGCAGGGGGCGCCTCGGCGTTTCAAGTAAATTTTTCACTAACCAACGCAATCTATTGTATTTACTTGTTTTATTTCGTTAAAAAATTTACGCAATCGGACGAAGCCTCAAGCGTTTCATGCGGAAATTATCATAACTGATTGATTTTTAATGATTTATTTGAAATAAAACCGGATTTTCCCGACGCGGGCGTCGGCGTAACGTCAATAAAAAAGAGGGGAAACACCATATCTTGCGCCAGACGATTCAGCCGGACGCCAGATGTTGGGGGGGGCGTCGCATTTGTTCGCATTTGTGCGGGAATTCGCCTTGAAAAGGCTCTCTATTCGCTCATTTTCGCTCGGATTCGCCTGAATTCGGGCGCGTTCGCGCGAGAAGGCGCGCCGCGCGTCTTTTCCGCCGTTCGGGAGGGCGCCGACTCGCCCGGTTTTGGCGGTGAATTTCGCCGGGCTCCCCCGCCGGAACTGATCGGGGGGCGCCGATTCGGTCGGTTCTAGTGGTCGTAGGCTTTGGTCGCGCTCACGGGAATCATGCAGACGAACTCCATCGCCTCGTCCGAATCGTTGTGGAAGGTGTGGCGCTCGTCGGGGGCGACGAATATCGCCGAGCCGGGGGCGATGGCGCGCGTCTCGCCCTCGACGACCACCCGCCCCTCGCCCTTGAGCATGAACACCTGATGCTCCCAGGGGTGGGCGTGGTCGGGCGTCCGCCCGCCCGCCTCTATCTCGATGACGCGCATCGCCATGCCGGTCTCGCCGTCGCGCTCGCTGAGCAGCCAGCGAACGCCCGCGCCCTTCGCCGCCTTCTCGATTTTGAGCGCCGCGTCCTTGTAGTTCATCACCTTCATCGCTCCGCCTCCTCTCCCGCTTCCGCCCCGCGCCCCCGAAGCCGCCTTCGGAACGGCGTCATCCTGCCACGCTTCCGGCGCGGGGGCAAGCGGGCGCGCGCTCATCCGCGCGGGCGCCTCGCAGGGACCAGGGCCGGGGCGAGAAACGGCCGGCTTATCGCGCGTGGATGACTTTCCTGTCGAGGATGTCCAGCGCTTTCCGCTCCAGTTCATAAGCCTTCGCGCGCATTCGGTTCGCCTCCAGAACCTTGTCGTTGATTTCTCGCTGGGTGTTTTCATCACTCAGCAAAGGAACGCTGACTTTAAGAATATGCTCCTTTTCAATATGTCCAACTACGGCGCCGTAAGTAAATCTGCTGATCAACCGAAAGGCGTAAGGGCTTGATAGCCAAGCGTAAAGATAACCGGAAATTTCATTGCTCGTCGGGACGATGCGAATAATGTCGTGCGTCATTGCCCATCCATCCCAATGTTTTGGAACGAATGCGGTCTTGCCGATAGTTCCGCTGGGCGTTATCAAAATCATGTTTTCCCTGATGGTGAGCTCGTTTTTAATTTTCCGATTGTGCTGTGAGAACGACAAGTATTTTTTGTCGGCTGGGTCCAATTCCAAAATGTTCTTGCCGCTAAAGAATACGACCCCGTTGCCCTCTTCCACGTACACCCTCTTGAACCGGCCCGGCAGAATGACGGACCGGCTTATCCTCCCGTCCCCGACGCGGGTTACCTCTCTGGCGGCTTTCCTTACGCGCTTCTCGATTACCGCGACGATGGGGACGTGATAGGAGGCGTCGAGGCGGTTGTCCAGCTGCTTCAACGGAACGGAATAGCCTCGAAAGCCGGCGTTCTCGTCAAAGAGCCTGGCCCAGGCTTTCAGTTCGTCCAGGTCCGGCAGTTTCAAGGCTTCTTTCAGCAGGGCTTGCGCCTCGGCCATCAGGTCGTTCGACTCGTCCCGCAGTCTGAACGAATCCTCGATCAGGCCGTGAATCTCCATCTTCAATATGGGGGGCGGATTGGGAACGGGGACGTTGTCAAGATGGTTGGGCTCGATGTGCTTGATGACCGCGCCGTAGTTGTTGGTTGTTATCAGCGAACTGCCGGTTTTTGATTTTAAGTAGGCATAGATGAAACCCGGATAATCCTTCGTTTCGATCCGGATAACGTCATCTGATATGGACTGACCCTCAAGCGTTTTGGCTACGTATGAGACAACGCCAACCGTGCCGGAACGTGTCAGCAATACTTGCCCTCGCTTAACCCTCGTGCTTTGAATGTCAACGTTCGTTTTAGGGGAAATGAATTTAACGGCCTTTGGGGAAATTTCAGTTATTTGAGACGGAAGAATAAAGGGGATGCCGTTTGCTCTATCGACGTAGATTCTTCTGAATCTCCCCAGATAAAAAGCGTTCTCAATGAATTCATCGCCAAAGCGAACTACGCCCCATTTGCATTTTTCTAAATCCTTTCTCGCCAGCCTTCCCTCGCTTCCATAGACGCCGCCCTCCAGACGATATTCGTTTTCAATGATTTCCTCGATAGTCGCGGACGTCCACTTGAAAGGCGGCGCTTCTTCTTTTTTCGTCTCTCGCGCCTGGGGAGCGGGGCGGGGTCTGGCTACCATGGCAGGCCCTCTCGCCGCTTCCATTCCTTGAACGCGGCGGGGACTTCGAGGCTTTGGTCGTCGATGACGCGCGTTCTGTTTTCGGTCTTGACCTCGCCGTCGTCCTCCGCCGTTTCGCTCGCCTCCTCCAGCTCCCAAATCTCATCGCCCCGCTCGTCGCGCTTGAAAATGGTGTTCCCGCGCTTGTCGTGCCCGACCCTTTCGACCATCGCCATGAAGACGCTGTAGGGCCTGATTTTGCCCGATCGCAGTTCGGCGTCCGTCTCCTCCTTCGTCTTCTTCTGAACGAGGAGGATGGAGGTCTGCGTCCCGTTCCTGGGCTGGAAGGTATCGACGTGCAGATCGACGCTGGCGACGATTCTCGTTTTTTCAATCAGCCAGTGGCGGATGAAGGCGAGGCCCGGATTCCCCAGGATGGAGTCCGGCAGGACAATCGCCAGCCGCCCGCCCGGTTTGAGGAATTGCAGGCAGCGCTCTATGAACAGCTGCTCCGGCGGCGTTGACGTTTGCAGGTCGGATGAGCGCTCCCAGATCGTCGGCTCGCCGGCGCCGCCTGGTTCGCTTCGCCAGATGCGTCCGAGGTCGAACTGCTCAAGGATGTGGGAGTCTCTGACGGGTATCCTGCTTCCGAAGGGCGGGTTGGTCACGATGACGTCGAAGAATTCGATGGACGCTGGGTTCGTGATGGCGTCCGCGTCCATGTTCAGCGCCTTGGCGAGCGTCCGCTTGTCCTCCAAATCCCACTCGTGCGGCGGCAGCAGGGAATCGTTCCGATAGATGTTGCCGCTGCCGTCGTTGTTCATCACCATGTTCATCTTCGTGGCCTTGACCAGATCCGGGTTGATGTCGAAGCCGTAGAAATTCGACGCCGCTATCTCCTTGACCCTGTTGTTGACGGCGATCTTTTCGTGATCCGTCCATTCGCTTTCCGGCTTGCCGTAATCCTTCGCGGCCGCATTTTTCAACTGCTCGATCACGTGATTCATCGCCATGACGAGAAAGCCGCCCGTGCCGCACGACGGGTCGCAGATTTTCTCATCGGGCTTCGGGTTTATCATCCGCACGGCCATGCGCATGATGTTTCTCGGCGTGAAGAACTCCCCCCGATCGCCTCTCAGGTTCGCGCCCACGAGCTCCTCGTAGGCTTTGCCTTTTACGTCGATGTGGGTTTCCAGGAGGCTGTAGGGCTGCAGCTCCGGACGATCCAGGCCAGGGAGCGGGGCTTCAGGCTGATTTCCTCGCTCGCGTCGAATATCTGAGGAAACTGGCTTTTGACGCGCTCGAAAATCCTGGCGATCCTGTTTTTCACGGTGAGCTGGCCGTCCGGGTTGGAGCGCTCATTCGAGGTCGCAAAGAATTCAAGCGACTTCCCATAGTTCTGCTCGTCGAGCGTTTTGCAGAAGATGAGCTTCAGCAGCTCGAAGAACGCCGGCTGCTTCTGCAGGCCGTCCGTTACGTAAATATGATCGTGGCAGGTCTTGAACGCCATGAGCAGATTGTCGTCCCAGGCCGTTCGCAGTTTGGCGCGCTTCGGCTTGTCTATGTCCTCCAAAGACCCGTCGGCGCGGGGAATGTCGTTGTATTCCCGAAACTCGATCTTTCCCCCCACGCTCACCTTTCGCAGGACTTCCTTGTGCTTGCCGTTCGTCCACATGCCCCATTCGCAATTCGGGCAGGCGCTCATGTAGGACTTGAGCTGCGGAACGCCGTCTTTCTTGTCTTTCGGCCCCGCTTTTTCGCTCTTGCATTCGACGATGAGCCAGACGTGATCCTGAGAAAGCTCCGGGCTCTCTTTGGGAAAGACGACGATGTCCGCGCGCGGCCGGCGGGAGCCGAGCTTGACGCCGAACTCGATCTTGATCCGCTCCCGACTGTACATGTGCTCGTTGACCAGTCTCTTTTCGATGGTCTGGCGCACGTATTCCTCGGGCGTGTCCTTTCGGAATTTCCCATCGACGTAGTCGCAGATTTGCCCGTCGGGCACCTTGATGATTTTGCGCTTCGGGCTCGTCGCCATTTTGTTCCCTACGGGCGGGGGTTCATTTCCAGGAATGAAAGCCCTTCTCGCGGCTTTCCAACAAGCCAGAACCCCCGCCGGCAATATAACGCCTGGGCCGGGGACTGGGAATCACCCCTCCGCTCCAGCGCGCCAGTCGCGCATCGCCGCGCGGGTGGCGTCGAAGGCGAGCTCGGAGAAGTCGATCTCGCCGGGGGAGATCAGCTTGACCTCGGTCGTCTCGGAGAGGGGGCGCGGGACGCCGGAGGTCACCCGCCCCGAATAGGCGATGAGGACGGTGGGGTTCCCCTCGAAGGAATACGCCCCCAGCAGCGCGTCCACCGCCACCTCGACGCCCGCCTCCTCCCGCGCCTCGCGCGCGGCGGCGGCGGGGAGCGGCTCCCCCCGGTTCACGAAACCGCCCGGAAACGTCCACAGCCCCTTGCCGGGGTCGTGGGCGCGCCGCACGAGCACCGCCCGGCCCCCCATCGTGGCGACCACGCCCGCCGCCACCTTCGGGTCGAGAAAATGCACGTGGCCGCAAGAAGCGTCCGCGCAGCAGAGCTGAAGCGAGCCGTCCCCCTCCGTCCAGGCGCGCCGCACGAGCGGACTCCCGCAGGAGACGCAGAACCGCGCGCGTCCGCCCAGATGGGGATGGGCCAGCGGCGCGTCCGCGCTCAATCGAGGAGGCTTTCCGCGCCGGGGCGGCAGAAGGGGTTTGTCGCCTTCTCCCGGCCGATGGTGGTCTCGGGGCCATGGCCGGGGTGGACGACGGTCTCCTCCGGCAGGGTGAGCAGCTGCTCCCGCACGCTCCGGAGCAGCGTCCGCGCGTCGCCCATGCGGAGGTCGGTTCGCCCGACGGAGCCGGCGAAAAGCGCGTCGCCGACGATGGCGCGGCCCGGCTCGCCGCCCCCCGCCGGGCGGTAGAGCGTGACGTTGCCGGGGGCGTGTCCGTCCGTGAGCCTGATCTCGAAGGCGAGCGCCCCCACCTCGAGCGTCTCGCCGGGGACGAGCCAGGCGTCCACCTCGGGAACCTCGGGCGCCGGGAACCCGTAGGCGCGCGCGGCGTTCGGCATGTCGCGCAGGTTGAGGAGCTCCGCCTCGTGGAGCAGGTAGGGGACGCCCAGCCGCCGCTTCGCCTCGGCGGCGCCCTCGGCGTGATCGAGATGAGCGTGGGTGCCGACGAGCTTCGAGACGCGCAGCCCGCGCGCCCGCGCGGCGTTGAGGACGCGCCCGACCTCCGCGCCCGGGTCCACGTAGGCGGCCTCCATCGTCTCCTCGCAGCCCACGAGGTAGCTGTTCATCTGAAAGGGACCGACGGGCAGCCGCTCGATGATCAAGAAAACGCCCTTTCTCCGGGGAGGGACGGCGCGCTTCAGGAGTCGGGCGGGAAGATGAGTATCTCGATGCGGCGGTTCATCCGGCGGCCCTCCCGCGTGTGGTTGTCGCCGATGGGCCGGAACTCGCCCATGCCCGCCGCCGAGATGCGGCGCGGGTCGAGGTTCCCCACCTCGACGAAGTAGCGCAGCACGCGCGTGGCGCGCGCGGCGGAGAGCTCCCAGTTCGTCTCCCAGCGCTCCGCCAGGCGATCTGAGATCTGCACGTTGTCGGTGTGTCCCTGCACCTGCGCCTCGCGGTTGGCGTAGCGGCGCAGGAGGCCGGCGAGCTTGAGGAGCAGGGGCTTGCCCTCCGTCCGCACCCGCGCGCTGCCCGACTTGAAGAGCAGGGCGCTCTCGACGCTGATCGCCACCCGGTCGCCCGCGCGCCGCACGAACGCGCGCCCCCGGCGGCGCTCCCGCGCCAGCTGCGCCTTCACGTCCTTCTCCAGCTGCGCCTGGAAGCGGAGCCTGTCCTCGAAGCGGAGGAGCTTCTTCTGGGCGGCGAGGAGGCTTTTGCGGAGCTTGAGGCTCCGGGCGCGGGCGGCCTCGTAGGCGCGCCGGAGGCGCCCGGCGCCGGCGGCGCCCCGCGCCTTCTCGGCCTCCAGGGAGGCGACCCGCGCGCGGAGGTCCGCCTCGCCCGTCTCCTTGCGCTGGCTGTAGCGCCGCGACATGGTGAGCGACTCGCCGAGCTCCTGAATCTCCCGATCCTTCCGGGCGATGGTCGCCTCCAGCGCCCGCGCCTTCTTTTGAAGCGCGTCCGTTTTCGCGAGCGCCTCGTCCATCTCGCGCCTGAGGCCCGCGGCCTCGTCCGTTTTCCGCTCGTAGTCCTCGATGCCCACGCAGCCGGCGAGAAGGGCGGCGAGGAGCGCGAAGGCGGGGAGACGGGTCTTCATTCGGTTTTCCCTCCGGAGAGGAAGCGGACGGCGTCGGCGACGTCGCGCCTGCTGCCGACGATGAAAGGGACGCGCTGGTGGAGCTTTTCGGGCTGGATTTCCATCACCCGGCGGCGGCCGTCGCTCGCCGCGCCCCCCGCCTGCTCGGCGATGAAGGACATGGGGTTGCACTCGTAGAGGAGGCGCAGCTTGCCGTCGGGGTTCTTCCTGTCGCCCGGGTAGAGGAAGACGCCGCCCTTGAGGAGGTTCCGGTGGAAGTCGGCCACCAGCGAGCCGATGTAGCGGCCCGAGTAGGGGCGGCCCGCCCCCTCGTCCTCCTCCTTCAGGTGCGCCACGTAGCGGACTGTGGCCTCCTCCCACCTCGAGGCGTTGCCCTCGTTGATGCTGTAGATCTTCCCCCGCTCGGGGACGCGGATGTCGGGGTGGGAGAGGAAGAACTCGCCCACCGAGGGGTCGAGGGTGAAGCCGTCCACCCCGTTGCCGGTGGTGTAGACCAGCATGGTGGAGGAGCCGTAGATGACGTAGCCCGCGCAGACCTGGGAGAGGCCCGGCTGGAGGAAGTCCTCGAGCCGCGCGGCGCCGCCCCGGCTCCTGCGGCGCAGGATGGAGAAGATCGAGCCGATGCTCACGTTCACGTCGATGTTCGAGGAGCCGTCCAGGGGGTCGTAGAGCACCACGTATTCCCCTCCCTCCACGTATTTGCCGGGGATGACGTAGACCTCCTCCATCTCCTCGCTCGCCAGGGCGGCGACGGAGCCCGTGTGGTCGAGCGCCTTTCGCATCACCTCGTTGGCGTATTCGTCGAGCTTCTGAACCTCCTCCCCCTGCACGTTCACCTCGCCGGTCAGCCCCAGGATGTCCACGAGGCCCGCCTTGTTGACCTCGGCGTTGATGATCTTGGCGGCGAGGGTGATTTGCGTGACGAGGCGGGTGAAGAGCCCGCGCGCGCCCGGGTGGTTGCGCTCCTCCTCGCGGATGCGGCGCTCGAGGGTCATCCCCCGGAAGCCGTCATCGACGGCGGCGTCCTTCGGCATCCTCTCTCGCCTCCCCCTCGCGCGAAGGCCGCGCGGCTAGGCGGCCTCCGCCTCCATCGCCTCGCTGTAGTCCCCGGTTCGCGCGGCGCCGTTGCACCTGCACCTGTGGAGGAAGAGCCTCTGGGCGAGGGAGACGTTCGCCGCCTCGCCGCCCCAGCCCTTGAGCGCGGGCGCCTGAAGCGCGCGGCCGTAGGAGAAGCTCAGCTCCCAGGGGTGGGGGCCCATCGCGTTCATCGCGTTCAGGTGCGCGGTGGCCAGGGCGTCGCTCTGGCCTCCCGAGAGGAAGCAGATTCCGGGAACGGCGGCGGGCACGCTCCTGGAGAGCGCGCGCACCGTGGCCTCGGCCACCTCCCGGACCCCCGCCTGCGTCGGGCAGCCCTTGCCGGATATCACCATGTTGGGCTTGAGGATCATGCCCTCGAGCGAGACGCCCTGCCGGCGCAGGGCGCGAAACACGGCGGCGAGCGCGTCGTTCGTCGCCTCTTCGCAGACCCCGATGTCGTTGTCCGCGTCCATCAGCGTCTCGGGCTCCACGATGGGGACGAGGCCCGCCTCCTGGGAGAGGGCGGCGTAGCGCGCGAGGGCGTGGGCGTTGACCTCGATGCAGCGGGCGGTGGGGATGCCCTCGCCGATGGTGATGACGGCGCGCCACTTCGTGAACGCCGCGCCCAGGGAGACGTATTCCGCAAGCCGCTCGCGCAGGCCGTCCAGCCCTTCGGTGACCTTCTCCCCGGGGGCGAAGGCCAGGTCCTTCGCGCCCTTGTCCACCTTGATGCCGGGGAGGATGCCGCGCCCGGCGAGCAGGGCGCCGAAGTTCGTCCCGTCCGACGCGCTCTGGCGCAGCGTCTCGTCGAAGAGGATGACGCCGCTGATGTATTCCTCGATTCCCTCCGTCGTGAAGAGCAGCTCGCGGTAGGCGCGGCGGTTCTCCTCGGTGGATTCGACGCCGACGCCGTCGAGGCGCTTCTTGATCGTGCCCGAGCTCTCGTCCGCCGCCAGGACGCCTTTGCCCGGCGCGACCATCCGCTTGGCGATTTTCGCCAGATCGCTCCCGCTCATGGTTTCGCTCCCGCAAGGGTTGCCGATGAGATGAAAATTCCCGCCCCCGCTCGCGGGGGAGTTCCGCTTCGCTCCGGATGCGCCGGCGCGTCGGGAAGCCGGATTCGCCCCCGCTCGATGGCGCCGCCCGGCGCCGCGTCGGGCGCTGATGAATTTCCGCTCCGGGAGAATAGCAAAACCGCGCCCGGGAAGGAAGCCGCCGCGCGGGTGGAAATCGGCTTGCGTTCATGCTCGAATGGAGCCTCCCCGCCCGGGAAAGAGACTCCCGATGCCCCGCTTTCCGCGCGCGCGGCCATGAGCGCGCGAAGACGCCCCGCGCCCGTCTGGCGGATGCCCGCGTTCTATTTCCTGCATTTTTTCAACGTGGGCGTCCTGCTTCCGTTCCTGAACATCTTTTATCATTCCGTCGGGATGAGCGGGCTTCAGCTCGGGCTGCTGAACGCCGCTCCCCGCCTCTCGAGCGCGCTCGCTCCCCCGCTGGCGGGCGCGCTGGCCGACAAGTTCCGCCTGGGCCGCGGCCTGGCCTTCGCGTGCGCGATATCGAGTTCGGCCGTCGCCCTGCTCCTCTGGGGGGCGAGCGGCTTCCTGGCGCTGTTTCTGCTCGTTACGCTCTTCTCCGTTCTCAAGGCGCCCCTCGTTCCGATAGCCGAGAACCTCTGCCTGCGGGAGATAGAGGGCACGGGGGCGCAATACGGCCGGGTGCGGCTGTGGGGGTCGCTGGGCTTCATCGCGGCGGCCACCGCCGCGGGCCGTCTGGTCGAGACCGCGGGCGTCGCCGCCATCTTTCCGGTGGTGGCGGGCGTGGGGCTTCTGCTCGTTTTCGTTCTCCTGAGGCTGCCGAAGGAGTCCGGCGGCGCGCGCCCCAGGTTCCGCGCCGACCTGGCGCTTCTGCTCCGGGGACGCCCGCTCGCCGTGTTCCTCCTGACGACGACGTTCGCCTCGATCTCGGCGGGGCCCTTCGGGGTGTATTTCAGCATCCGGCTCAAGGAGCTCGGCATGTCGGCGGACCTCATCGCCCTGGCGTGGACGACGGGCGTGGTGAGCGAGGTTCTCTTTCTCGTCTTCGCGGGGGCGATACAGAGAAGGTTCGGCCTCAAATGGATGATCGTCGCCGGCATGATCGCCGCGGGACTGAGGTGGGAGTTCGTCGCGCGCGCGACGGGCGCGGCGGCGCTCATCCTCATCCAGATTCTGCACGGGGTCGCCTTCGGCGTCTTCCACGCGGGGGCGATTCAATACGTGGATCGCCTGAGCGGCCCGGCGACGCGAAACACGGCGCAGGCGCTCTACACCGCCGCCACCTGGGGGTTCGGCTCCACGCTCGGCGCGCTCCTGGCGGGCTGGCTTCTTCCGCACTGGGGCTTCGTGAACCTGCTCCACGCCGGCGCCGTCATGTCGCTGGGCGCCGGCCTCGCCTTCGCCCTCTTCGGCGAGCGCGTGAAGTGAGCCTGACAAGATCCCCCGGCGGCGATCTCGCCCGGAAGCCCGCGGCGCTGGACGACGCGCCCTTCGGCGTGGGAGCATGACGAGCGCGCCGGTCGGCGGCGCGGCGGACGAAGGAGACGGATGAATTGAGCGCGGCTTCGGGCAAAACGCTCTATCTGGCGAGTCCCTACGGGTTTTCCTCCCAGCAGCGCGAGGGGCCGCTCAAGGCGCTCGCGGGGGCGCTCGAGGCGGCCGGCGCCGAGGTGTGGGAGCCGTTCTCCCGCAACAACCAGCCCGAGCGGCTGGCGCGACCCGGCTGGGCGTGGCGCGTCGGGCAGGACGACAAGCGCGACGTGCGCGCCGCCGCCGGCTTCTTCGGGGTGGTGAACGGCTGCCCGCCGGACGAGGGCGTGATGGTGGAGCTCGGCATGGCCATCGCCTGGGAGAAGCCGGTGTTCCTGTTCCGGGACGATTTCCGCCGCTGCACCGACTGCGAGGGCTATCCCCTGAACCTCATGCTGTTCACCGGCCTGCCGGAGTTCGGCTGGAAATCCTACTGGTACGCCTCGGTCGAGGAGATCGCCGACCCCGACAAGGCGCTCGCGCGCTGGCTGCGGG